>OY759785.1:0-3880647 GCA_963662605.1 Ignavibacteriaceae bacterium | reverse complement strand
GAAGCGCTTGAACGGAAATATAGTAGTGAATGGTATAACATGTTAGTAGAATCGTCGAGAAAGTAGAATGATTTCGTTAAAACAAACACAAAGACTGGAGCAAAAGCTCTCCCCGCAGCAGATACAGTATCAAAAACTGCTTCAGTTAAACACCCTCGGACTTGAGCAGCGGATCAAGAACGAGCTTGAGATGAATCCATTTCTGGAAGCCGACATGGAGCTTCGCGAAGAGGAAGAGCGCCCTGAAGAAGTTGAAGCGCCTGAGAGCGCGGAAGGTGAAGCAGAGAGCGCCGAAGAAACGGAAGAGGCTGCAAGTTCGGATGATGAGTTCGGGCTTGAAGACTACATGAACGACGATGAGTATTTTGATGACCCGGGTACCTACAACCAGTCCCAGGAAGAAGAAAAAATTCAGCCGTTTGCTCCGGCAAAGGAGTCGCTGAGCGAACACCTGCTTAATCAGCTGTACATGCTTGATATTACTGAGGATCTCCGGATTCTCGGTGAAAATATTATTGGGAATCTTGACGATGACGGTTATCTGTTGGTCAGCATTGAGGCAGTGCTTAAGGAAATTGAACTGCTGAATCACGTTGTAGTTGAGAAGCCCGCTGCGGAGGCTCTGCTCAAAAAAATTCAGACATTTGATCCTGTCGGAATTGCTTCGCGGAATTTGCAAGAGTGTCTGATTGTGCAAATTCAGAAATCCAAATCCGATTCATACTACGCGTTCCTTGCTGAGAAGATGTTGACGGAATTCTTTGAGGATTTCAGTCACAAGCGTTACGATCAGTTAATGCAGAAGATGAATCTGCGCGAAGAGATACTCAGGGCAGTGCTTGAAATTATTCACGGCTTAAACCCGAAACCGGGTGAAGGTACTATTGAGTATTCCGAACTGAACCAGATTACCCCGGATTTTATTGTCGAAAAGGATAACGACAATATTATGATTACTCTGAATGACCGGAGTTTGCCGACGATAACCCTGAACCGGACATATCTTGAAATGCTGCAAAAGAATAAAGGAAAGAAAAAGATACGCACTCATGAAAAGAACGCGTATCTCTTTCTGAAAGAAAAATACGAGTCGGCAAAGTGGTTTATCGCGTGTATTGAGCAGCGCCGGGTAACAATGCTTAAGGTTATGCGGAGTATCGTAGAAAAACAGTTCGAGTTTTTTGATAAAGGTCCGCGCATGCTGCGCCCGATGATCTATCGCGATATAGCCGATGAAATACAGATGGATATTTCAACGATTAGCAGAGTGGTAAGCGGAAAATTTGTTCAAAGTCCGCAGGGTATACACGAACTCAAATATTTCTTCAGCGAAGGCTTGGCAACCGATTCGGGTGAAGAGGTCGCCAATAAACAGATCAAGGAATTCATCAAAGATATGATAGAAGGGGAAGGTAAGCGCTCCCCGTTGAGTGATGATAAATTGGCTCAGATGTTAAACCAACGGGGCATACACATTGCCCGCAGAACGGTTGCAAAATACCGCGAAGCACTGAAAATCCCTGTCGCGAGGCTCCGCAAATCGCTATGATTGCGGTTAAAATACTCGTAATACTTCTTCTATATTCGACTTTTGGCCTGGTGCATACTTATCTGGCAAAAATTGAATTCAAGGAATTAGTTGCCCGGCGATACCCTAAGTTTCTGCCTTACTACAGATTTACCTACAATATATTTGCACTATTCCATTTTTCTCTGGTATATAAACTCACCCCCGATCTGGATTTCAGGTTGTACGATCTGCCAAAGCCGTTTGATCTTATCATGCTTGCAGTGCAATACATTTCATTAGCGGGCATCATCTGGGTCTTTTATAAAATAGGATTCAAAGAGTTTCTCGGAATTGCGCAAATTGAAAGAGATTTGTTTGAAGACTACGGCAGTGAGACACTGGATGAACAAACCGACTTGATTGTAGATGGCCCTTTTAAATTGTGCCTTCATCCTATATATTTTTTTACTTCACTCTGGCTGCTCGCGCGGCCGCAAATGCTATTGGACTATTTTATCTCCGTCCTGTGCATTATCGTCTATTTCATCATCGGTGCCAAGTACGAAGAAAAGAGAATGTTGGCGCATTTCGGTGACCGGTACAAAGATTATGCTCAAGGAAAACGGAGGTTTATTCCGTTTCTGTGGTAGGTTATAAAAATATTAATTTCGCCGTGTGATATAAAGCATAACTAAAATCTTATTTTTATGCTAAATAGCAAGAAAAATGCAGTATAAATATTTCAATGCGGCAGATAAAAAAATGCGTTTTTTTCTTTTTTATCAATTTAATGTTATATAAATTATAGTAGGTATAAAGCTCAGTTTTCAGGTAAATTTTCGCAGTATTATTTATTGGTGAGAATATATGGAAATATTGCTTAAACCAACACTCCAAGAGGCGATAATGGTTCTGAGTATAAAAGATACTTTTCAGAAGCATTCTTATAGTATATTTTAATAATAATTGAACAGTGCTTGTTCTTTTAAATTATTTAATTCATTATCTACTGAAAACTAAAGGAGTTGCAAAGTGACGACAAAACATCCTCAAGTCGGGCCAAAGACTGCATTTGGTCGTTTCATGGTTTACAAATTTGTTCCGCAATATGCGAACAATGTTCAGGGTCTCGTGTACATGGGAGCGGCCTGTTTGATCATCATTGTTGGTTTGCGTGGTATAGGCAAAGTAGCCGCATCAATTGCCATTGTTCCGAAATTCCTTCTCGGTCTGGATGGTAAAGTTGCACCAATGTGGGTAATGGCCGCATTGTTTTTGGAGTTTTCACTTCTTATGGTACTTGCGATAGTAACATTCTTTACTCCGGAAGATCAGGGCGGATTTGGAGAACCTGCCAAATCAAGTACGCCTCTTGCTGAAGAAATAGAAAGAATAAAGAGTGAGATGGCGACGCTGAAATCTATTGCGAAGGAAGATATTGATACATTCAATGAATATGTTGAAGCACTAAACCATGTCAACCGCAGGCTGGCTCAAGCGAAGACTGACTTTTTGAAGTCGCTCTCCGATCTTAAGCAGTTATTTAAATAATCAGTATTGTTGCACACAAGTTGAAAGGAGTTTGACATGGCGAAAGGTGGATCTGGCGCCAAAATGCTCTATTTCGTACTCTATGTAGTACTGATTACGGAGCTGTTAATTGTTATTACTGAGAGAGATGAGTTGGAAGAAAGTGAATTGGCAATAAGAACCAATATGCTGGGAAGTATTGCGGCATCTTATAAGGCGCCTATTTCATTATCATCAACTCCGAAGTTCTTAGATTATAATGTTGCCGGAGAAGGCGAACATGAAGCAACTATCGTTCTATCTGTTACCGGCTTAGTATCGGTTGAAGAAAAGGCCGGAGTTGTGTATTATGTTAATGTTGCACCGGGTTCTAAAGCACCTGACGCATGGCCATCCGGAGGAATTACTTCTGAAAAGGGAAATGGGAAATATAAACTTGTAAAAAATGAAGATGGAGCGGCAAGATTTCTGGCTACCATAAGTGCAGAAGGCGATTACAAATTTTCAACATATTGCGAGGTTGATCGCAAGTGGCCGGGATATTTGGAAGGCACGCCTCTGCTTGATTCATTGAAGACGATGGTGGGAAATCTGAAAAGAGCAAAGAGCAACGTCGAAACATTCACCATCAGTGCTAAACGACAGGGTGGTGTAAAGAAAAAAGGCGCTGAGCTGGTTCTCTAATTTAATTTGTACGTATGGGTTTGCTTTGCAAACCCATACGCTTTTTGTTACAGTATGAAACTTATTCCAGAGGAAAAGTGGTGTATGAAAAGATTCTTATTTTTTGCCATCATTATATTCTTGACGGCTCAATCTTTTCCACAGAAGATTGATGTATTGGATACAATAAAAGTTGCTGCATTGCAGGATTTTAACGCGCCGTCGGTCGGTGCGCTGGTATTGGCCAATATTCTCAAGCTGGACTATTCTGCCGAGCTATTGAACACAAATCTTCAGAAGATTCGCGATGTAAAGAAAGCAACGCAGAAGCCCAAAAAAGAAGATATGCCAAAAGCAGTTCAAGGAGGCCGCGGTACAACAGTCTGGATTGTTTTCAGCGACATGATTGAAGAACCGGGCAGCTACTATATAAAAATTTCTCTAAACGCTTCCGGTGAGCTTGGCGGCTTGAAAAAGGATGTTTATTACCTCGTTCAGGTGTATAACCCCATGCTGGCAGCCTCGGTCAATCTTCGCCCGTCTTATTTCTTTGGTGAAAAAGAATCATTCAGCTTCGCTACGGTAGAGTATACCGATCCGAATGCTTATTCGTATGAAATTTTAGACGGAGCTGCCGTTGCCTATAAGAGCTCCGGCCCGTTTGTTAAGCTTGATACCATACTACGCGTCCCCGCTAATGTTGGCAAAACATTTAAAATTCGAGGATTATACCAGGGCAAGGAGTTTACTTTCAAATCACCCGCAACCGGCAAAATTGAAAAATCAAATTGGCAGTTTTCTGTCGAGCGCCCGGGATTGCAGGAGTTTAACGGATGGGAAAAGAAAGAAAATGATCAGTGGTTGGTCAGCGTATATAATTCTTTGGCTACACAGTTTTGGTATGTTTATATCGGGAAGACGCCAAGCGGCTTCGCGGTAACAATTCCGGACCTTAACGGTTTGCGGATTACTTCGGAACCGGAGAATTTTATTTCCGGTTTTACCCAAAGAAACATCGGTTCATTCAAGGTTGTTGAGTTGACGATTAATGAAGAGTTTTTAAATCAAATGCCGATTGGCGAATCAAAATCAGTGAAGGTTCATGTTGCATACAGAACACAGTTCGGCGAATCGTTTAGTAGAGATTATTACGCAGTAGTAATCAGATAACAGCGCTGCCTTAATAATATAATATAGGATACATGTTTGTTTATTCCGGGAGTAATATGATAAAAAAAATCTTAAGTATAGTCGTATTGTTAGGCCTTGCTGCCCCGGTATTTTGTCAGAACCTTGATGAAATGCTGGAGCAAATTGACCTTAAATTGCGCAAGGATAAAAACTATCTTAATATTCACAAGATAGTTTTCCCCAATAATAAAATAAACGAGACACTTTATAACTTGCCGAGAACAAATTATAAGGATCCCGTTTCCTTCGAGGCGAAGGACAATATCACTTATGAAGTGGTTTTCCTTATGGACGCAATCGGAGTTGATTCAACCGTGCTCCTGTATGTTGATAGAATAGAAGAAAAGGGTGCCGGCGGCGAACAATTTTTCGGAGAAACAACCGGGCCGACAAGATCAACCGAACGAATTTTATCCTATAAGGATTTATATGAACTCGCTTCGGCAAAGCCTCTGGCATATGCGACGCTATACAATGAGGTGCGTAAGTTTATTCGCGAAAACCCGGACAATCCACCAACGTCCTTATTGAAGATTACCCCCGATAATGATATCAAAACAAGTTTTGGTATCGCTTCAAGAGACAATACCGATTTCTTGAATTTTCAGCGGGCAAACAGTATGCACTTTTACCCCAAAGCTAAAGTTGATAAAAAGCTCGGCAAGCGCGGATCAACAGCCGTTGTTGATTCAAGTGATTATAGAATCGAAGCCGGTTTTACCAGTGTTAGCTTTTCGCACAAGGCCATGGAGTTTTCGTTTGGTGCGGCTGGCGTGGAACTGGGTGTTCAGGAAAATATCCTTAACCTCCTGCCTTTTCAGCAGATGTCAATAAATGGCGGCATGAGATTGTATGTCTCCCTGTCCGATAAAAAGGAAGAGTTGGCGAAATCTACAATAATAGATGTGAAGATGCTCGGACGGTATAAAGTAAATATGGAAGACCTCTCAACATCACTTCCTTTTTTGGCCGGTTCGAAACCAAAATTGATATTAAGTAACGCGGCAGGTTTTGATTTTACTATAACACGGCCATTCGGATTGCCGACGATTAATTTCGCCGTAATGTCCGGATCTGCGGATGTTACCAACCCTCCGTTCAGGCAGTTGATTAATAAAAAATATTATACCTTTTACTCAAACACACAGGCTCAGGGAACGATGATGTTTTTCTGGAATACCAGTGAAAGTATGACGAGTAGATTTGGTATTGAGGTTGGCGCGGGATATTACGATGTTTTTAGCGCGGAATTTGCAAATGCAACGGCGACCAAAGCCGCCAAAAAAGTCAATGTTCAAGGCGACATTTTTCCTTTAGTGGCTCTTCATTTTAATTTTTCACCTGAAGGCAAAGATATTTACAGCGGAACGATTAAACTTTTCGATAGCCAGGTAAAAGCGTATGGCTGGTTAAAGCTTCTTGAACTGGATGGCGGTCATGTATTCAGAGTCGGTATGACGTATATAACTCCTCCTTTTGCGCGGCATAAGCGAAATTGGGAGACAACAGGCGGTGCTTTAGTAGAACTTCGTTATCGCTACGGATTTTAAGTGAAAGGTTGGAATATGAAAATGAAAAGTATATTTATCGGAAGTTTATTATTTGTTCTTACCTTCACGGCTCAAACTCAGGCTCAGACGACTCCCGGTGAGTTTGATAAGCAGCAGCGTATCTATGAAAGCCTGGAATACAATACCGTGGCATTCAATGACTTGAAGCAAAAATGGGTAATCTCCGATCCGCTATTGGTTCGGGAAATATTCAACAGATTTGTTGTGCACAATGCACTGCGCAGCGGCGGAATGAATATTAATGTCAATGTGCTGAAAGAGAAAACGAATCTGATCTATGAAAGTAAAGTCGTTATTGATCTCCGCAAGCGCTATTACGATGATGAAGTTGAATTCTTCGCGTTTATTCCTGAAAGTGAATTGCAAAGCTCAAAACCAACGTATCTTTTCGACCCTATCGTGGACGGGTATTTACTGAAAGATGTTGTTGGTGATAAAGTTTACGAGAAAATCAAGACGCAAGGATACTTTTACAGCAGCCTGACAAAATCAAACTTTGATTCAAAAAATGGATATTTCTATGATATCTATTTGAATGCTCTTGAACCACATCTTATGTTCTGGAACACCACCTCAGCAAACAGAAACAAGTATCTCGTTTCTGCATTTGGTAAATGGGGCAATGATTTGATTATGCTTCCGGGATGGTATGCTGATGAATATGTCGTCGGCGGAGCACTAACATACTATCAATCAATATCCAATGATTTGAGCAAGTATTTATATGATGTACGTATCGGTACTGCTTTAGGAGCGGGCTATCCATTTCGTAGCGGCGTTTCTCCACGCGACCATTTAAAAAGCACCGGCCAATCTATTTACCTGCGAGCATCAGGCGATATTTTAAAGTATTTTATTGATGGTGCAGATGGGTATTATTTGACTCTCGAAGCAAAATATTCATTAGATGAGAAACGGAAAAAAGACTTTAACATGCCTTTAACCGACACGATTTTTTCAGTAAGAAATTACGCAACGATAAGCCTTAATGTGCCGGATATTGCTGATTTAGGAGATTTAGGTATCTTTGAGCTCGGCGGAGGTATCAGCACATCGGATTTATACAGGTATCAACTGAGTATACTAAGCTCCAAATTGACTGATTTGGATAAAAAGAAATCGTTTGGAGAGAAATTTTCTCACAATGCGTTTGTTAAATTCGGCGTCAGCCGTTCCGGTGGTTTAATTCAACACCATATTTGGACTATGCTTACTTATAACACAACCGGGTGTGGTGTCATCGCTGCTGGCGGACAAGTTATGCTTGGCGAGCAGTTTGGTGTTGATTTACGCGTTATGAAGAGTTTTGGGGTGGATCAGAAAAAGGATCCCTGGAGACCTGATACGTACATTGTATTTTCACCAATTCTCAGAATAAACTATTAATGCCTAAGGGCAGAGGGATATCCCTGCTGCCCTTGCTTTTATATCATCGAATCCAAGAGGGTTATGCGACAAGGGTATATTACTATATTAGTGGTTTTGCTTTTGGCGGGTTCAGCATTGCCGCAAACAATATTTGAGGCATATCATAAGGTTGAAAGAAAACTTTCAGCCGATAAAAAATACCTTAATGTATATGCTGTTGGTTTTCAACCGAAATCCGAAGATATTTCCGCCTTATCGAACATTCCACGAGCTGAAACCGGTGGAAAATTTAATTTCCGGATAAAAGATAATGTGACATATCAGTTCATTATTCTCAAAGAAAACTATGAACTTGATTCTACAGTCATTCTTACAGTGAAAGAAATAGAAGATAAAGCTGCTTCAGGCGAAAGTTTCTTTGGCGAAACCACGGGCGCGAGTATTGATACTGTGGTGGTTCTCTCGTTTGGCGATGTCCAAGACCTATATTTTGCAGGCAGTCCGTATTACGCGGCATTGTACAACATTATGATGGAACGGTTAAAGATTGAAGATCCGGCATCAATGCTGGGAATAACCGGAACAGAAAAAATGAATAAAAGCCGCGGTATTTCAGCTTCCGACAATCTGGATTTCCTGAATTTCCAGAGGGTAAATTCAATGCACCACTATCCTAAAATTCAGGCTGACAAGAAGTCTGCTGCCAGAAGAAGAGGCGGCGACGCATCCTCGGTTGAGTCGGAATATCAGTTTGATGTGGATTTTTCTCATGTGAGTTTTTATCATAAGAGCATGGATTTTGGCTTTAGTTCTGTTGGGGCAGAGATCAACACCGAATCCAAAGGCCTGAATGTTGCTCCGTATAAACCAATGGCGCTGACACTTGGTTTGCGGATGTTTATGAATATTGCTTCCCAAACGCCGGATTTAAAAAAAGACTTTATTATTGATGCAAAAGTATTAGGACGCGTAAGAACCAACTTATATAATGCCGTGGACAAAATGCCTTTTCTGTCGGGCGAGAAACCGCTTCTCAACGTCGGCTCGGGTTTGATTTTAGATGTCGCATGTTCACGGGTATACGGTCTCCCGGCGTTTAATATTTATTTTGCCGGCGGCAAGAGAGATGTCTCAAATCCCTACTCATCAATTGGACCGGCAGACAGTTCGACAGCTTACTTTTCTTTCAATCAGTGGGAAACTTCATTCTCGTTTTATTGGAATTCCAGCGAAGAAAGATTTTTGCGAATGAGAATGGATGTGGGAATCGGATGCTACGACGTTGTCAAAGCTGTTTATCAAAAAAATTCCGCGTCGAAAGAGCTTGTATATAATAAAATTAAACCCAGTATAACATTTAATCTGAATTTTGCGCCACAGAATATGGAGTTTTTAGGCTCTTCATTCCGTCTGTATGATAACGTGCTGACAGCTTCTCTATGGATGAAGATTGTAGAATTTTCACCGGTGAGCTCATTGCGTTTTGAAGCCTCGTATATCACTGCCCCGATACTCAGATCTCAGTATCCATGGGAGGTTGAAGGTGGAAATTCCATTGTGCAATTACGTTACCGCTACGGACTGAATTGATTGGAGAATTTATGAAAAACACAATAGCAATCATTTTATTATCCGCCGTTTCACTATTTGCGCAATCAACAACTTCTCCTGAGGCAGTCGCAAGCAGACTGGAACGAGTAGAGAAAATTTACCGCGGACTCGAATATAATACCACTTCGTTTAATGATTTGAAGCAAAAGTGGATTATTACGGATCCGACGTACATACGCGAAATTTTTAACCGCTTTGTAGTTAAAAATGCTCTTCGTATTAACGGCAGAAAGCCTACTTTGGCCGAAATTGATAAGAACGCACAATATATTTACGACGATAATGTTTTTGTTGATCTTCGAAGAAGATTTTATGATGACGAGATAGAGGTAATCCGGTTTTTTAAAGAGCCGAAAATGGCTACGGTTGACAGCAGTGATTACTTCTTTGATCAGGTTCAGGATTATATTTTTATTAAAGATATTCTCGGTAATGAGTTATATCAGGATATGAAAAAACAGATGTATGCCCTGAATGACATCACCAAAACATCGTTTGATTACAAGCCGGCATATAATTTTAATATTACCATGCACATGTATCATCCTGAGGTTATGTTCTGGAGTACAACAACCGATAACCGGAATAAGTACTTTGTCTCCGCCTTTGGAAATTGGGGTAATGACCACATTTCTTTACCCGGCTGGTATTTCCCTGATTATGTCGCGGGTTTTAGAATGGCATACGCTGATTCGATTGTCAACAGCCTTCCGGATGTTACGTATTCAATTGATGCCGGTATCGGAATACCCGCAATTTTTCCTGATTTAGGCCTTCAAGATAACGGCTCAGAGCGCAAACTTGTAAATAGCGGCACCGGATTCTATTTGAAAGGCAGTGGAAAATTTCTCAAAGGCATTTCTTCGGATCTGTCCGACTTGAACATTACTCTTGAATCATACTTTACTATTGGTACTAGCAGCGGATCAGACCTAAAAATGCCGCTCGGTTCAAGATTCTTTTCGACAAGGAATTATGTAGATCTTTTCTTCCTCGAAGACAATATTCTGAAATTGTCGGACTGGGGTTCTTTTTATGCCGGTATCGGCGGCTCATTGTTTGATGTAAAATATTATGAAGTTACATCAATGAATGATATTCCATCGCTGGCGACTTCAAAATTCGAGAATGGTTTCCGTTACTCAATTACATCGGAGTTCGGATTGCAGAATACCGGCGGCTTGTTGAGTCATAATGTCGGTATTTTGATGAATTATAATCTCAGTGAAGAAACCGGATATCTCGGTCTTAAAACAGCCCTGATGATTTCCAATGTGATCGGAATTGAGTTTAAGATAATGACGCCGATTCGTATGTCCAGTATTCAACAGCCGGGATACCGGCCGGATACCTACCTTGTGTTCTCACCGATTATACGAATTAACTATTAGTCCAAACAAAAAAGCCCCGATTACCGGGGCTTTTTTATTGATCCGAAAAGTTTATAATGGTATTGTTGCGCCTTCGCGTGCCAGAGTGATTTGCAGTTTTGATTTTGGATAGTTTTGCGATTGATAATTCTTGGCTGTCTCAAGCAGCTTAAAAACGGTATTATCGTCATTTTCCGGAGCATGATGGAATAACGATAATAGCTTTACACCGGCCTTTACGGATAAATCAACGCCGATTAACGCGGAACTGTGTCCCCAATTGATTTTTTCAATCTCTTCCGAAAAAGAATACGGGGCATCGAACAACAACAAATCCGCATCTTTATAAAAGTTAATGTATTCTTTGATTTTTGTTGTGGGCAGATTGTTATATTCACCGTCGCTGGCATATACAAATGTTTTTCCGCCATGCTCGACACGGAAAGTGTATGATTTCCCGGGATGATTAAGTTCTATATTCTTGATAACAACGTTGCCGATGCGCACTTCGCCGCCGGACTCCACCTGGTGGAATATCTTTTCGGAAGCCATGTTGTTCATAGATACGGGAAAAAACCGGAAATCCTGTTGCTGCTCTAAACGCTCTTTTAAGTTAGGGTGAACGTGATAGAAATGAATGGTGGTGTTTGGCCGGTACGCCGGTACAAAAAACGGGAAACCCTGAATGTGATCCCAGTGTGTATGGCACATGAAGACATGGATTTCAATTCCCTTGCCGGTTTCTTTTTGCACCTCTAAGAGATGATCGCCAAGCTCTCTAAAGCCACTGCCCATATCGAAAACTATAATGGTATCGTCGGCACGAACTTCAACACAGGGGGTATTACCACCCAGAAATCCGAGCTCTTTTTCAGAGAGGGAATCGAGGAACGTATCTATCTTTTGCGGGGAGGATAAATCCTTACCGGCGGATAATTCCAAAACCAGGCGTATTTTTGACAGGAGATGCTGCGAAGTAGGTGGTGCCGGAATTGAACCACGGACGCCCCAAAAGTGCACTTCCATACTGATTCCTCATTAACAGGTTGTAGTTCTTCATATCATTTAGAGGATGTAATATACTAATATTTTTTTATTTTCAAATTGATTAAGCCGACACCGGAATATTATTTTTCGGGCTGAAATAGAGGGGAATTAAGCACCGGCGGGCAGGCATTAAAAAATGGAAGGCAAATTCATTTTTTTTTAAGAGTTTTTTCCGATAACTTTAAAGTTTATGAAACATTCACTTTTATATAGTATGGATAGAATATGATTAATGGCAAACGGATAAATTTCATCACAATTTTGCTTGTGTTCGTATTTATCGGCCTCACCATGCCTGTGCGGGCTCAATCCGACTCGGTAGAAATCTTTCTGATAGACTCCTATATTTCTCCGGATAAGCCAAATGAATTTCAGGTGGTATTTTATACCAGCGATGTTTGTAAATCGCAGATCGTGCTGCAAGATAAATATACTATACCCATTTCAGATACATTAACAGACAATCATAAAAAAGTTGTTGACCTCTCAAAATATAAATTCGATTCTTCGGCAGCATACTTTACGATTGTGGTTGAAACCCCGAGCGGAGCAAAAATAACCAGCGACCAGTATGAGATTCAGGCTCCGGTTGAAAATAAGGTCGAATCTACCGGCGGCGAATTTGTTTCCTGCCTGTACGGCGGCGTAATATTCTTGGTCCCAACGGTTGACGTTAACTTCTTCAAAGACAAAGCGCATTTGGGATTATCCAAAGAACTGCCCTTAGTAAGTTTTTACAGCGGAGGATACAACTATCCGCGCTCTTTTATATCGGCAGAGTATTCGTATGTATTTGATGTCCCTCAAAAAAACTATTTGAGATTGGGATATAAATATCTTTTTGAAACAGATTACGGCAAATTCTTTATCGTGGGTTTAAATGGCTTTACAAGCTTTAAAGGATATAACGGTATTAGTCCCGAAGTAACCTGGGGCGCCTTTACCTTCAAGGATGTGTTTACGATTTATGCCCGGTATCGCTATAATACGGATTTCAAAAATCCCGCGAATTCGTTTTCGGAAGTGTCTGTTGGGTTGTATTCGTGGTTTTTCTCAGTTCATGACTAAGGCGTAAGTTGAGTTCCGAACAACACATTCTCACTGTTGGTGAAATAACTCGTTCCATTAAAGATATACTTGAGGAATCATTTGACGATGTTCTGATAATCGGTGAAATCTCCAACTATAAAAACCATTATTCGGGACACTGGTATTTTTCGTTAAAGGATTCCGATGCGCAAATTAACTGCGTTATGTGGCGGTCACTCACGCAGCAGGTTTTTTTCTCGCCCAACGACGGAATGAAGGTCGTGGTGCGTGGGAAATTAACCGTGTACCCTCCACGCGGCAATTACCAGATTGATGTCCGCTCCATGCAGCCGGCAGGCGTAGGAGAGCTCCAGTTAGCATTTGAGAAACTGAAGCAAAAGTTATTCGATGAAGGATTGTTCGCCGAGCAGAAGAAACGGCCGATACCGGTTATGCCATCGGTTATCGGTGTGGCTACATCCGTTGACGGTGCCGCTTTTAGGGATATGATAAGTGTTGCCCGCAGAAGATATCCTCTCGCAGAAATAGTGATTTCGCCATGTAAAGTACAGGGCGCGGGTGCAGCGGAAACGATTGTTGAGGCTATAAATCAACTGCAGAATGAAACTAATGCGGATGTTATTATTGTTGGTAGAGGTGGAGGTTCAATTGAAGATCTGTGGGCATTTAATGAAGAGATAGTTGCAAGGGCAATCGCAAATTGTAGAATTCCCGTAATCTCCGGAGTGGGGCATGAAGTGGATTTTACTATTGCCGACTTTGTTGCTGATTTGCGCGCACCAACACCAACAGCAGCTATGGAATTAGCGACTCCTGATAAGTCAATGATTCTTGATGCACTTGATAAGTTTCAGGAAGAATTTGACGGGCAAATGTCAGGACTTATTGAAGGATTGAAGCTGGATATGGAGGAATACAGCCCTGAAGCGTTATTAAAACGGCCTGCTCAAACTTTGAGTGTAAATTTCCAGCGCCTTGATTATGCTTCTTATAAGCTGCATTCGGCAATGGATAAATGTTATTTATATTATAAAAATTCTATCACCCTGCTCCATTCTGCGTTACAGGCAAACGATGTAAACAAGACATTAAAAAAAGGTTTTGTTTTGGTAAAACAGCAGGGTAAATTTGTAAAAAAAAGTATTGAACTACTTCCGGATTCGGATTTTGAGGTCATATTTAGCGACAAAACAATTTCGGCGAAACAACGATGAAGAAAAAAGAAGAAAAGCAGTCTTTTAAACAGAGCCTTGAAAGGCTTGAAGAAATTGCACAAAAACTCGAAGATGAAAATCTTGATTTGGAAGAAGCGGTGCGTTTATATGAAGAGGGCGTTCAGTTAAATGCATTCTGCTTAAATAAGTTGCAGGAAGCGGAGTTGAAAATTACACAATTAAAGAACTCTCTTTCCGTAACAAAGACAGAACCGAAAAATATTCAGGATGAAAGCGAAGAGTAGCACCAATGGTAGAAATGACAAACTATAAAGTTTTACAAAACATTAACTCACCTAAAGATATTCGAGGATTGAGCGGTGAAGAACTAAAAACGCTGTGCCAGGATATCCGGGACTTTCTTGTTGATGTTATATCCGAAACGGGTGGCCATTTCGGCGGCGGCCTGGGAACGGTTGAACTTACGGTCGCTTTGCATAAAGTTTTTAACACTCCGGACGACCTTCTTGTTTGGGATACCGGACACCAGGCATATCCGCACAAAATATTAACCGGCAGAAAAAAACTTATGCCGACTATCCGGCAGATGAATGGTTTATCGGGATTTTTGAAACGAAGCGAAAGTCCGTATGACGCTTTTGGCGCCGGTCATGCTTCGACATCAATCTCGGCTGCTCTTGGTATGGCGGTGGGCGTTAAACATTTAAACACGAACAAAAAGGTGGTTGCCATTATCGGCGATGGCGCAATGACCGGCGGCATGGCTTATGAGGCGATGAATAACACCGGTTTCTCGAAAAGCGACCTGATTGTTGTGCTCAACGATAACAACATGTCTATCGGGAAAAATGTTTGGCAAATATCCTCGTATTTCACCGAGATGATTGCTCATCCGGATTACAACCGGTTCAAAGGCTACATGTGGGATTTGACCGGCAAGCTGGATCATTATGGAGACAGACTGCGCAAAATTGCCGGGAAACTCGAAAGCGGTATTAAATCAATTGTTACTCCCGGTATGTTGTTCGAAGCACTCGGGTTCCGGTATTTCGGACCGGTTAACGGCCACAATGTTTTACAGCTGATAAAACTGTTTGAACAGGTAAAGGTATACAAAGGACCGATTCTCTTACATGTTATGACGCAGAAGGGCAAGGGTTATAAGCCGGCTGAGGAATCAAGCCAGAGAATGCACGGCGTTACTCCGTTTGATAAAGTGACCGGAAAGGTGTATAAAAAAGAAGGCGCACGGCCTTCGTACACGCAGATTTTCGGCGAAGCAATGGTTGACCTCGTGAATATAAACGATAAAGTCGTTGGTGTTACCGGGGCAATGCCGGATGGAACCGGCTTGAACATCTTGCAAAAAGCACATCCCGATAAAGTGATTGACGTGGGTATAGCAGAAGAACATGCGGTTACCTTTTCGGCAGGCTTGGCAACACAAGGAATTATTCCGGTTGTTACCATTTACTCCACCTTTTTACAAAGAGCCATTGATCAAATTGTTCATGACGTTGCTCTGCAAAAACTTCATGTTGTATTCGCTCTCGACAGAGGCGGACTTGTCGGTGCAGACGGCCCGACACATCACGGCACTTTCGATTTTTCATATCTGCGATTTATTCCAAACATGGTTATCATGGCTCCGAAGGATGAATCGGAATTGCGAAACATGTTATACACTGCTGTTGAATATAAAAAGGGACCGATTGCCTTGCGGTATCCGCGCAGCTCCGCTTTAGGCGTTGAAGTGTCGAAAGAATTCCAATTGCTGCCGATCGGTAAAGGCGAAGTCCTGCATCAGGGTAACGATGTTGCTTTGCTGGCGGTTGGTTCAATGGTTGATTATGCTTTGAAAGCAAAAGAACTTCTTGCCGGGCAAAATATAAGTGCGGAAATCATCAACATGCGTTTTGTTAAACCGTTGGATACTGAACTTATTGACGATGTCGCTGCCAGATTTAATAAGATTGTTACTCTCGAAGAAAATGCACTTATGGGCGGCTTCGGCAGCGGTGTTGCTGAGTATCTTACTGATAAACGCTATAAAAACGACTTGCTTAAAATCGGACTGCCCGATGAGTTTATTGAGCACGGCACACAGGAAGAGCTTCACGCCATGCTCGAAATGGATCCGGCAGGAATAACCAAGAGGGTAAAAGAGTTTCTGGGTTCTTAGAACCGGAGCTAAGCCAGTAGTTGAATTTACTGAGACAACTACTTTTTTACTTTAATGAAAAGCCTGAGACTGAAAAATCTCAGGCTTTTTTTATACAATTTGGGCCCAAATTGTATAATTTCTTAAAATCAGCTTTTTTAATGTTGGTTTAATTCAAGAATCAGACTATTTTGCAACTGTTGTGTTATGCTAAGGCTTATGTTGTTGTAATACTGTTGTTACGCTGGTAGAGTCCTTTCTTTTCTTCCCGGTTTTTGAATATTAACTTATTAGGGAATATTATGGCCGTACTAAACAAAGCAAAGAAAAAATTCAGCGATCTGCTTCGCGAAAAAGATTTCACTCTTTGGGAGATTCTCGAGCAAATAAAAAAACGCGGACTCGATATATGGGTGCCGCTACTAACTACCGACCGCGGCTCACACTCTGGATTCCCTCATCTTCAAAGTGTTGAAGAAAATGCAAATTTACTTGTTCCTGATGAAATTAAAGATACATTTTCATCAGGAGAAATATTTCTGCTTCTGAGTGCCATATTTCTACACGATATCGGTCGAATTATTGATAATGAGGAACATAACGAGCATAGTTATTGGCTTATTAAAGAGCACTGGGCTGAATGGGGTCTGCCGGATGAGAGAATAGCAGAATATTGCGCAATAATTGCATTGTTTCATGGTATTAATGAACCAGAATCAAATGTTACACTAGAACAATCCACCGTTCGGGAACAGGTGCGTTTACAAGAATATTATACTGTATCACTCTCACCTTATGGAACCTTGAGGATTCCTCTTCTGGCGACAATTTTACGCGTTGCTGATGAGACGGATAACCATTGGAAAAGAGCTATCAGGGAATTTATAATCAATAGAAGCAAAGGAAAAAAAAGCGACCTAATTAAATGGTTTCGAAATTTTATTGATGACGTTGAATTTTGCATTGAGGGGGAGTGTATATTATTACACATTCCTAAAAACAAGTTATTAAAGACAAATGATGGATTATCTAAGGATTTGATCATTATTGATGAAGAGGAAATTAAGATACTGAATAATAGCAGAAGAGATATTGCTATTGTCCTAAGGAACTGGAAATCATTTCTCTCCGAGTACGACTTAAAATATAAAAATGTATTTTTCGATTATAACAACCTTTTGCTCACTGAATTAAAAGCCGAATCTAATGTAAAAAAGATGGAAAAGTTGCAACAGGCGCTCGATAATGCGAGAAGAGAATTCATGTATCCTCATGAGCCAGTACTCCTGTTTTGCTATTTAAGTAAAATGCGGAAGATATTATTTGACTATAAAGATGATATAGTTATTCAAAAGGGGAAATTAATAGCTGAAAAATCTAAAATTGAAGAAGACGACCTTAAGCAATTTAAACTTCAGCTAACCGGTTTTTTGTCGGCTTCACTAATTGTGAAAAAGGGACAAGCTATAAAAGATGATATAATATTGCTTAATGCAATTATAGGCAAACTGACAAAGATTGTAAATGAAGGGACAGATGTTGGTCTAAAAAAACAATGCGAAGAGAACATAGGTAATCTGCAATCATTAAAAACAGCATTCGAAGGAATTGAAAAATCGGACGATGAAAAATTTAATGAATATAAAATGCGGAATATTAAAGCCGAGCTCGTCGATTGTGTTCGAAGAAATATTAAATTAGAACGCGAAGCGGGGGAATTTATAGATAAATTAACAGATTATCGCGATCAAATATTTGACGAGAGCAGATTTATAATGGAGGACATTCAGCCGTTTCTGTCGGATTTCGCTTCTTGGAAAAATGAATCATCCACTAAGCCAGTCTCCAAGGTTTTATCAAAGTATCTATTAGCAAGTGATTTGAATATACTCTCCTACTTTAAAAATCCCCTTGAGGTTGCTGAAGATATTAAAGATTATTACATATCAATAGTTGAGGTTATTATTGATGGCAAAGCTCTCCCGGAAAAGACAGACACTATTTCAACCTTAGCTAGAATTATATCAGTTGATGTCCGTGAAATGTGTTATAAAATTATTTCAGGAGATGATGAATTCGCTAAAAAATGTGACGAGCATAAGTTGAAACCTGATGAAATAATTCAACTGGTTCGAAATTACGCAAAAAGGGAAATACACGAGGCTATGATTTCAAAGTTATACGGCATTATGTTCACAATGTATAGATCTTTTTATAACTCTAAAGATGTGTTTTCAAAAAAACTTTCTGTCAAAAAAGGACAAATAACATCTTCTGGTTATCTGGTTGATATTATGCGGTATAAATTCAGCAATAGATTATCCAAGAAGAGCCAAGATGAAAATTTAAGAGTTCTGCTGAACGCAATTGTGAAACTGTATTTAGGGAGTTTGGGGAACCGATGGTTCACGTGGGAAGCGTTGGAGGCGGAGACAGGGCGCTATCTAGAATCAAGAGATAAATGGTTGGCGGAAAGGATTAATTTAGCGTCAAAAGACTTACGGGTTATTTTTCATGGAGATAATCGTTTGTTTATTCGGTTTGATCCGGATAAGTTAAATTGCATTTATAAAGAATTGGGAGTTGAATATGAAAAGTGAGGAGAGCATTTATTTACCAACTGGGAATCAGATACTAGATAATCTGCTCTCTCCGGACTCTCTAAAAGAGGGTGGCGCCGGGTTCTTGATTCGACCATCTAATGATGCGCTCAACAAATCAGGATTTTCTGAACCACCAATTATTTTGATTGAGGGTGAAGCGGGCACAGGAAAAACTACATTATCGCTTCAAATCGCTCATGCGGCTGCTAAATTACATACACCGCATTCAGATTACATGAAATATCCGAATTTAAATTGCATTGACTGGAGTATTTATTATTACAGTCTTGAACAATCGTCTTTATCATTGCGTCATCTAAGCAGAAATTTTGGGTTTTCCCCTGAGCCAGCGATCGAGGGTCAATTTTATCATGACGAAGCTTCAATTGAAGAACACAAAAATGATCCGGGACGATATGATAATGCCAAATTCTTATTTTGTAAATTTTCTAACCGACCTATATCTGCTCCGGAAAATAAAGATGTATTTGAACAGCGTATGAGTGAATTGGGGCACGCTTTGCAAAAAGCAAAAGATACTTCTGACAAGAATAAAAGATCAGTGTTCTTTGTGGATTGCTTGAACGCTTTGTCGGGCAGAGCCCTTGTGCGCAATGACATATATAGACTATTCCAACTGTTTCGTGCAAATAAAATTCCTGCAATATTGACGCTTGAAAAGGCAGCAGGACTTGTTGGTGGGGAATATGATATTACTGCTTTGGCGGCGGAATTCTTATCGGATATTGTTATTCGCCTCGCAAGAATTTCTGACAATGAGTATAACTTTAATCATCTCGAAATTATTAAGTCGCGTGTTTGTAAGCAAGTGCCGGGGAAACATATATATAAAATCAGAATTAGCCCGAAAGATATTCCCACAAATCCTGTTTTGGGAGAAGAGAAGGCAAGCGGAATAGTTGTTTTCCCGTCAATTTATTATCTACTATCTAAAGCCAAGGAAAGAACCAATGCGGCGAATGTTGAGGAAGATTATTTTGTCGGGGGAACCAATCCAAACGAAGACATAAGATTAATACTAAATGGAGAGACAATAAAACATAATTCGACAATTGCCATAAATGGACCTAATGGAACGCACAAACTGGCCTTGGGATTGAATTTTGCCATGGGGTTTAGAAAATGTCATGAAAAAGAATACTCTCATGCGCTTGTGTTAAATTTTGGAGGAAGTGACGATTTTAATTTTAAAGGTATTGCTTGGACGCAATCGAATCAGGATTTTCACCAAATTGACGGCCCTTTTCCAGAAAAAGGGGTAAACTATTGGCGTCAAAAGTATTGGGCAAGTGAGTATTATTTATCGAAAAACGAAAACAGACGCGTCACCCTTTTGTCTTTTAAAATTGGGCAATTAACGCCGGAGGAATGTTTTTACATTATAGAAAGTATATTAACGCAAAATGAGGCTTTTGATGGCGCTGGACGTCTTTTACCCTTGTCGAAAATGCTAGTGGAGCGTGAAAAAAGTGTTGACTCTTCAGGTGATATAACTGGTAAAAGGCAAAATCCGTTTACTTCCGTAATTATTAGTAATACCGCAGAAGTAAGTACTGGGTTCCCATTACTAAGAAAAGATTTATTATTTCTTCCTTCGTTAATAGACCTTTTTAATACTCATGAACTGGTTACTGTATGCATAGGAGTTGAAAATCAGAATAATGCGCTTATTCAAGATGCGAATTTCACTCTTTCGGCTAGGGCTGATTATCGAATTAATTTATACCACTATCCCGAGATGGAGCAACTATCGGATAGCATTATATACAAAAATCAAGAACAATTAAGAAAATTAAAAAGATTAAAACAAAATATTATTGTGCGGCTTAAAGAGCAATTGATCAGTTTGGTTATCGACAATGTTAGTGGTCGGCATTATTCTCGCCAGCCTAGATGGCTTTATGTAGAAGAGAACGAAGTTAGCAATGAAAAAGTTAAGACACTTCGATGCCGAAAAGATGTTCAAGATGCAATTGAGGCAATGAATAAGTAGAAGATACTTAATGCACTGAATCGCGTGGTGAATTAAAAATTGCTTGTTGGGGGAAAATTTGTGTGAGAAAGAATGGACAGCGAGTCCAAACTTCTTGGCAAAACTGTGTTTTGTCATCCATTTTATGCGTTTCTGCGCTTTTCTCCGATGTTTAAAATTTCTCCTTAAAACTTCGTATATTCCCCCATTAAATAAAAAAATTATGAAATAAAGTAAGGTTAATATCATCAAAAAGAGCGAAATTTTGTTCGTTTCAGGCAATTGCTACTCTAAACATTAGAATAGAGGAAAGTCCGAACTCCGCAGAACAAGATACCGGGTAACGCCCGGGGGTTATGCGGGCAACCGCATAGCTACGGAAAGTGCCACAGAAAGGATACCGCCCGCCGTAAGGTGGGTAAGGGTGAAATGGCAGGGTAAGAGCCTACCGGCGGTGTAGTAATATATCGTCAGGCAAACCCTATCTGGAGCAAGGTCAAGCAGAAGGATTTTATGGTTCGCCATAAACGCAGTTGTTCGCTGCGCACGCCTTCGGGTAGACTGCTGGAGTCTTTGAGTAATTGAAGACCGAGATAAATAATTGCCGTCCCATCGGGATCACAAAATTCGGCTTACGCAACGGACGATGTATTCGCTCCTGATGATTAATACTATATATGAGTAACAAGCTGTGGGTAGTTAAAGAGCCGCAGGATCCTGTTGAGGTGAAATCCATCGCGGATTCGCTCAATATTTCCGAGGTTCTTGCAAATCTTCTCGTTATGCGCAACATCAAAACGTTCGCGCAGGCAAAAAAATTCTTTCGTCCCAGCATTGAAGACCTCCACGACCCCTTCCTGATGAACGGTATGGCTGAAGCTACCAACCGGGTAATTCATGCTGTTACATGTAATGAAAAAATCTTAGTGTACGGCGATTACGATGTTGACGGTACTTGTTCAACTGCTCTGATGTACATGTTCTTGAAATCACTCGGGGCAAATGTTCATTACTACATACCCAAACGTCTCGAAGAGGGTTATGGTATTTCTGTTTTCGGTGTTGATTATGCAAAGAGCATCCAAACAGCATTGTTGATTTCGGTTGATTGCGGAATTACCGCGGTTGCTGAAATTGACTATGCAAATTCGTTCGGGATAGATGTCATTATCTGTGACCATCATCAGCCGAAAGAAACACTTCCTGCCGCGTATGCAGTTCTCGATCCCTTAAAACCCGGATGTAATTATCCATTTAAATATCTTTCCGGCGCGGGTGTTGCATTCAAGTTAGCGCAGGGTGTTGCAGAAAAAATTGGTAAACGGAATCTGCCGCTGCAATATCTTGATCTTGTCGCTCTTGCCGGAGCGGCGGACATTGTACCGCTTGCAGATGAAAACCGGATATTGGTTAAAGAGGGTCTCGATCAGGTTAATATCTCACCAAGGCCGGGAATCAAAGCATTGATTCAAATCAGCCGTCTTGAACCGGGCACGTTGTCATCCGGACAAATTGTCTTTACCATTGCTCCGCGCATTAACGCGGTAGGCAGGATGGGCGATGCAGGTACGGCGGTCGAATTATTAGTCACCGACAGCAGTACTGAGGCCGCGAGATTGGCTCGTATGCTTGAGGAAGACAACGTTGAGCGGAAGAAAATAGACGAAGAAACCCTGAATCATGCGGATGATATTATTAAAAAGAATGAGCATTTTGATGAGGAAAAAACCATCATTTTGCATTTTACTGATTGGCATCCCGGGGTTATCGGTATTGTTGCTTCCCGTATAGTTGAAAAATATTACAAACCGACCATTATGCTTACCACTACGGATGGAATAGCCAAAGGGTCTGCCAGAAGCATTCCGAATTTCAATATATATGAAGCTTTGCGCGAGTGTGAAGACCTGCTTGTCCACTATGGAGGCCACGAGGCGGCTGCCGGATTGGCAATCAGGCTTGATAAGCTTGATGAATTCCGTGTGCGGTTCGACGCGGTTGTGAAAAAGAATATGGATCAAAAAATTGCAGATCCTATAGTTTCGGTTGACTCCGTCATTAAATTATCCGAAATTACGCCAAAGTTTATACGGATTATTGACCAGTTCGCTCCCTTTGGTCCGGCAAATATGAAGCCGGTTTTTATGTCCGAGAATGTTGAGTGCTCGGGAATGGCGCGGGCGGCCGGTATGGGCGGTAGACACTTGCTGTTCAATGTCCGTCAAAAAGGATGTGATAAGGTTTTTGATGTCGTCGGGTTTAATTTCGGCGAATGCGCATCAAAGATGAATGGCGGACAAAAGACGTTCAACATGGTTTTTAGTATTGATAAGAAAAATAAAGACGGTAAAAGTATCCCGCAATTACGCATCAAAGATATAAAGTTTAATTAATCCATCAGGAGTGTTTATGTCAGGTCATTCAAAATGGGCGACAATCAAAAGAAAAAAAGCAGTTACAGATGCAAAACGCGGTAAGATGTTTACCCGGCTCATCAAGGAAATTACCATTGCGGCGCGTGACGGCGGCGATCCTTCAGGTAACCCACGCTTACGCCTCGCGATTGACAATGCCAAAGCCCAGAATATGCCGGCAGACAATATTGACCGCGCTGTTAAAAAAGCGACAGGAGAACTTGAAGGCCAGCAATACGTTGAATTGATTTATGAGGCTTACGGCCCTGTCGGATCTGCAATAATTGTTGAAGTTGCAACCGATAACAAAAACCGTACAGTCGCGGAAATCCGCCATATATTCAGCAAAAACTCCGGCAACATGGCTGAATCCGGCTCCGTGCTTTGGATGTTTGACCGCAAAGGAATTATCACCATCCCCGCCGAAGGCAAAACCGAAGATGATATGATGGAAATCATTTTGGATGCCGGTGCCGACGATTTGCAGTCTGAAGAAGGATTTTTTGTTGTGCAAACCAGCATTGAGGATTTTGAAACTGTACGCAAAGCTTTGCTTGCAAAACAGGTCGCGATGGAAAATGCTTCGCTGATGTGGATCGCGAAAAATATGATCAACGTAGGCGGCGAAGACGCAATTAAACTTGATAAGCTTATTGAGACACTTGAAGATCACGACGATGTTCAAAACGTGTTTCACAATGCCATAGTGGAACTGAACTGATTATAACTCAAAGGTAAGACTTGAGGATACTGGGCGTAGATCCCGGCACGATAAAGTGCGGATATGGAATTATTGATAGAGACGACAAAGGAAAGTACCGCCTTGTTACTTCCGGTGTTATTAATCTTGGCTCCATCTCAGCAATCCCCGATAGATTAGAAATCATTTGTTCCCGCCTTAAGGAAATGATTAAACTTCATCAACCCGATGAGTTTGCTATTGAAACCGCTTTTTACGGAAAAAACGTTCAGTCGGCACTGAAAATCGGACTTGCCCGCGGAGCCGCCATAGTAGCGGCTAAACAGCATCAATTACAAGTTACCGAATACTCCCCGCGCGAAATTAAAAAAGCAGTAACCGGAAACGGTGCCGCGTCCAAAGAACAGGTGGCCTATATGGCAAAGACAATTCTTTCACTGCGCAGCGTCGAGTTGAAATTAGACGAATCCGATGCTTTGGGCGTGGCTTTGTGTCATTCATTCCGTTTTAAACAGGCGGGAACAAAATCAAAATCATGGAAATCATTTGTGGAAAATAATCCGGAGCGGATAGTAAAATGATCGGCTATTTAAAAGGTAAAATTATCAGTGCAAAACCGACGCAGGTTGTCTTAGATGTAAACGGAGTCGGCTACGAAGTTGCAATTTCCATCGCTGCTTTCGAAGAGCTTCAGGGCAAGGAAATTGTTGAGCTTTTTATTCATACGCATGTGCGGGAAGATGCGATTGCATTATTCGGATTTACCAATGGGGCAGATAAGGAAATTTTTGAGCTTCTGATTTCGGTCAACGGCATCGGTCCGAAACTTGCCCTCGGTATTCAGTCGGGAATAAAAACCGATGATCTTAAAACCGCGATTCAAATGGCGGACGTGAGCAGACTTGTAGCGGCTCCGGGTGTCGGCAAAAAAATCGCCGAGCGCCTTGTTCTTGAGTTGCGCGGGAAAATGGATAGTGTTACCTCTTCGAAAACCGACGGCCGGTATACGGTAAGAGGTGAAGGAATTTCAGCGCTTCTCTCATTGGGGTATAATCAAAAGTCGGCTGAAAAAGTAGTGCGCGAGGCGCTTGAGGAAGAACCTGCTATTTCGATAGAAAATCTTTTACGGGTTTGCCTGAAAAAGTTGTCGTCCTGAGTCTGTCTATTTAAACTTCCACGGCTGTTTGTTGCCGGAAAGTTTTTCAATCAATTCTTCTCTGGATTTTACTCTGAATTTCTTGTATAAGGCGGTAATATTTTTTTCAATCGTTTTGATTGAGAGGAACAACTTGTTCGCAATTTCCTGATTGGTATGCTTTGATTTAATAAGGGTGCAGATCTCAAACTCCCGGTAGCTCAACCCATCTTTTTCGGCAGTCTGCGTATTCATTATATCCAGAATGTATTTTCTGAATTCCGGTGTCCGGTACAATGCAATAGAGTCGAGCTTCTCAAGCAGCTGCTGCGGAGTTTCCCGGCTTTTAATAAGGTAGGTATTAACCAACGGATACATCGCTTCAACCGAATCACGGTGGCTAATCTGCGTCAAAACAATAATAATAGTTTCCTTATCGGTTCTCCTGATCTCCTCAATAACGGCATTACCCTGAAGACCAGGCATATTAAGATCCGTAATGATAATGTCAGGCCGTTTTGTTTTCCAGAGTTTAAGAAGTTCGGAGCCGTTCCCTGTTTCCGCGATAATGGTATAGAGATCGCCGCGCTTTTCGACTATATCACTCTTTAAGTATTTTCTTTGAAGCTCATCATCTTCAGCAAGTATGATGGTCTTAACTGCTTTTTGTGTCATCTGAATAAGTGTTTTTAATAGACAATCTATTTATTTCATTCGCCAATTTATGAAGCATGCGCCGCTGTTCAACACATGCCAGAGCAAGGAAAATGATTAAAATAAAAAAAACGATCAGAGTTATTATTGCTACCAGCAACATCCATTCGAGCTTATTAATAGCAGTACTCCAAATTGTACGATAATGAATATACGAATATAGCAATTTGACAAATTAAAAAAAGCAGATGAAAATGGGGATGGGCGAGTACATATAACGAAAAGTGATTCCCTGAGACTATCAGCGATAGCCTCAGGGAAAAAAGAAGTTACGCTTTTGCCTCCCAGACACCGGCAATAGTAACGATAAGGCGGACAGCCATTTCCATATCCTGAATGGAAACCCATTCAACTTTTGAATGGAAGCTGTGTTCGCCGGCAAATATATTTGGTGTGGGCAAGCCCATGAAGGATAGGCGTGAGCCATCCGTGCCGCCGCGGATAGGGGAGAGAATCGGCTTCATGCCTAATTGTTCCATTGCTTCAAAGGCATTTTGACCGACCTGCGGAAATTTATCCAGCACATGACGCATGTTTCTGTATTGCTCAATAACCTGTGTCGAAACTCGTGCACCCGGAAATTTTTTTATCGTGTCGTCGGCAAGTTTCGCAAGAAAATCTTCAAACTCTTTGAGCTTGTTATCTTCAAAATCACGAATGATGAATTTCAATACAGTCTGCTCTTCGGCACCGTTTATCGAATAACAGTGTACATATCCTTCTCTGCCTTCAGTAGTTTCCGGTGAAAGAGTGTCTTTCGGTAATGCCTCCAGAAAACTTGCGGCAACACGTACCGCGTTGATCATTTTTCCTTTTGCATAGCCGGGATGAATATTTTTACCCTGAAACGTGATAACCATTGCGTCTGCACTGAACGTTTCTGTTTCAACTTCACCGCGTGTCTGGCCGTCTACCGTGTAAGCAAAATCAGCGCCGAATTTTTTAACGTCAAATTTTTCCGTTCCGCGTCCGACTTCTTCATCGGGTGTAAAACAGATTTTAATTGTACCATGTTTTACTTCGGGATGAGCGAGCCAATAGTTTACTGCATCAATGATTTCAGCAACGCCGCATTTATTATCTGCACCGAGCAGCGTACTTCCGTCTGATGTAATGATGTCATAACCGAGCATGTTTTTCAAATCGGGGTTATCTTCTGCGCGGATTGTCTGGCCATCCATAGGCAGAGGAATATCCCCGCCCTGATAATTATAATGGATCATTGCCTTAACATTGGCACCTGAAACGGCAGGTGAAGTATCCGCGTGGGCTATAAATCCGATGGCGGGTACGTCTTTATCCGTGTTGGAAGGAAGCGTCGCCATAACGTAACCATGCTCATCAAGCGCGGCATCTGCAAGTCCGAGTTCCTTTAATTCGGCAGCCAAATCTTTCAACAGTATTAACTGTTTTGCGCTGGATGGGAATGAAGTTGATTCTTCATCCGATTGTGTATCGTACGTGACATATTTGAGAAATCTGTCAACACAAGTAAATTTATATTTATCGTCAAACATTGAATAATCCTTTTTAATATATAATCAATTTTCTTCGGGTTTGCCGCGCAATGAATCCCAGATCATATACGCGCAAAGTGCGAGCAGCATGGTGAGAGCGGCCAATTCAGAAGTGTGAGTTTTCAACCACTCCTCATTAACCCAGTTCATATTGTTGAATCGCAGGATAGCACTGACAACGCCCATCAAGGCGCCGCCCGCGATAAATCCTGAAGCGATAAGAGTGCCGCGTTCTCTTCTTGCAGTGTTGAGTTTCTCATTCTTTGACCGAGTCGAAACAAAGTGAGCAATGAGTCCGCCTACGAGAAGAGGAGTGTTTAGCTCAAGCGGAATGTACATACCAAGAGCAAATGCCAGAGCGGGAACACCGAGCGAGGTAAGAATAAGAGCCATAAATGCACCGGCAATGTACAGCATCCAGGGAGCGGGTTGATTCGACATCAACGGCTCAATAACAGCCTTCATCGCGTTTGCCTGAGGAGCCGCCAAAGCGCCTTCACCGGTGAATCCGTATGTTTTATTTAATATTTGAATAACAAATGCAACAGTAGCTGCAGAAACAATAGCGCCTAAAAATTTCCATGTCTGCTGTTTTTGCGGTGAGGTGCCGAGCCAGTAGCCGATTTTTAAATCGGTAATAAAGCCGCCTGCCATTGACAAGGCGGTACAAACCGCGCCGCCGATAATGAGTGCCGCGAGCATTCCCTGTTGACCTGATAAACCGGCCGAGACGAGAATGAGGGAGGAAAGAATAAGTGTCATCAGGGTCATTCCGGATACCGGGTTGGTCCCGACAATTGCCGTCGCGTTTGCAGACACTGTTGTAAACAGGAATGCTATTATCATAACAATCAGCAGTCCGATAGCCGCGAGTTTGAGGTTATAAACAACGCCGACATAAAAGAAAACAAAAAGGCCGATACCGGTTAATATGATAAGTCCCGCAATGAGGCTCATCGGCAGGTCTTTCTGTGTTCTTATTTTTTGTGCCGTAGCTACGGAGCCTCCGAAAATCTCTTTAAGTGCAAGGCTAAAAGCGGAGAAGATTATTTTTGAAGATTTGATAATGCCGATAATTCCAGCCATCGCGATGCCGCCGATGCCGATGTGGCGGACATAATTTTTAAATATCTCTTCCGGACTCATATTCCCGATAAGCGTTGTAACGCCGATGCCGAGCGGGGCATTGAGATTTTGTCCGATATAAGCGACGAGTGGAATCAAGACATACCACGAAAGGAATGAACCGGCGCAAATGATTGCTGCATACCGCAAACCGATGATGTAGCCTAATCCAAGAACGGCGGCGCCGACGTTAATTCTGAATACTAATTTTAATTTAGATGCCAATTCCGTGCCTGCATGAATTACGCGCGAAGTAAAAACTTCATTCCACCAGCCGAAACTCGCGATAATAAAATCATACAGACCACCGATAAGGCCGCTGACAACAAGAACGATAGCCTGCTTGCCGCCTTTTTCTCCCGCAACAAGAACTTCGGTAGTTGCAGTTGCTTCGGGGAATGGAAACTTTCCGTGCATTTCCGATACGAAGTATTTTCTGAACGGTATCATGAATAAAATACCCAGAAAGCCGCCGAGCGTTGACGCCATGAATATTTTGTAAAAATCCGCAGGGAGTTTGAGAATGTATAATGCCGGGATGGTGAAAATAGCACCGGCAACGATAAGGCCTGAAGTTTGCCCGACCGATTGAATAATGACGTTTTCACCCAGTGCATTTTTTCTTCTGAAAACCGTCGAAAGTCCAACCGCCATAATGGCAATTGGAATTGCTGCTTCAAAAACTTGTCCGATTTTCAGGCCGAGGTACGCCGCGGCAGCGGAAAAAATGACTGCCATAACAAGACCCCACATAATGGACCAGAAGTTTGCCTCGGGGTATACTTTTTCAGGCACCATGATGGGCGTGTACGTTTCGTCTTTCGCTAATTCGCGATATGCGTTTTCGGGAAGCCCCTTAAAATCGTTCTTTACTTCCATGTTTTTTCCTGTGCTATAAATGGTAAATAAACTAAAATCCGCCAGTTGTTTTGTGCAAGATTTTCATGAAAACATTTCCCTAACTTAAAGGAATTAAAGAAGATAGGAAAGATATTTTGTTCACCGCAAGAAAAATTGAAGCGCCCAAACCGATAACAGGATGCCGCCGGGTGATTATTTTACAAGCAGTCACTTGCTTCAAATTTAAAGATTTTGCAGAGACATCTATTTTCAGTAATTTTCTATCAGCGGATATTTCGGATTTAAGTATTTCCACGTCTTCACATATCCAATTTTTTTTGCGGCTGTTCCGGGCTTCAATCCCGGTACACCGGGGCGCGGTATTTTGTCTCATGTTTTTTCGGTTTAGTATGGCATTTATATGAGAACAAGTAAACTAATCTCTTTTGTCGTATCAGCAGGTAAAATCATTACTTCTGCAAGTGAAGAGGCATGCCTTTATTTCCACAAAACCCCAAAAGAATTAACCGGAAAATATTTCACGTCGTTATTTACTCCATCAGAGAGACTAAAACTCGAAGAAGCGCTGGTGGATTCGGAAAATTCACATACTGTTCAACAGCAAAGCTTATTAACAGGCAACGAATATCTTGAGTGGATATTTCAACCGGCATTCTCAGCCCAACAGAAATTAGTCGAATTTAATATATTTGCCGTAAGGTGCTCGGAAACGGCGAAGAGCAACTATATCCGGACGAATTATTTGTATGAGCTTCACAGCAAGTCTCAAATCTTAACAGAAAAAGAGTTATACAAATTCGCATTAGATAGTGCTGTTGTAATAACGGGCAGCACAATCGGCTATTTGCATACACTAACGCATGACCATAGAGCTGTGCTTTCTGCGATATGGAATGATGAAGCGCTGAAGTCGTGTATCGCTGAACCTGATGCCCAAATTGATCTTGAAAAGGCCGGTATATGGGCGGACGCAATTCGTCTGAAAAAACCCGTCATCCACAATGATTATGAAAAAGCACCGGATAAGAAAGGCCTTCCCGAAGGGCATGTAACCATTAAGAGACATTTGAGCCTGCCTGTTATTGACAATGATTCCGTACATCTGGTTATAGGGGTCGGCAATAAAGAAGCCGATTACACAAATGAAGATGTTATCTCGTTACAACTTATCGGGGATGAGCTTCAAAAAATATTAGTGCAAAAACGCACCGAAAATGACCTAAGAAAAATTTCTGCGGCCATACAGCAAAGCCCGCTGCTTATCATGATTCTTGATCTGCACGGTGATATTGAAATTATCAATCCGAGATTTTCCAGCGTGACCGGCTATTTATCGAGTGAAGTTATCGGTCAGAATATTTCTATGCTGAAATATCATGATACGCCGGAACAGGAATATGAGCAAATCCTGAGTCAATTGGTTAACGGTAAAGATTGGACAGGTATTGTTCAGGTGAGAAAAAAATCCGGGGAGCTTTTCTGGACGTGGAGCTACCTATTCCCGATCTTCAATGAAACCGGGGAGATAACCAACTACATGCTCATGCAGGAAGATATTACCGAGCAAAAAAAGAGCGAGTATCAATCAATGATTCTATCGGAGTCGCTCAAGTCGGTTAAAGACTGTGTTTCCATTACGGATTTCGACAACAATATCATTTTTGTCAATCAGGCATTTTTAGATACTTACGGTTACACTAAGCAGGAAATAATAGGGCAAAAAATCTCTATTATCCGGAGAGATAAAAACATTAAAGAAAACGATCGTCTTATTGCACAAGCAAATTTAGGTGACTACTGGCTGGGTGAATTAACCAATGTCAGAAAAGACGGTTCGGAGTTCCCGGTTGAAGTATGGGCCTCAACTGTAAAGGATAAATCGGGAGAGCCGATTGCGTATGTCGGCGTCGCCCGTGATATAACCGAACGTAAGCGCATAGAAAATGATTTAATTCTTGCCAAGGAGAATGCTGAAGAGGCAAACCGACTAAAAACGATTTTCCTCGCCAACATGAGCCATGAACTTCGCACGCCGATGATCGGCATTCTGGGATTTTCTGAAATACTCATTGATTTGCTTGCCGATAACGAAGAATTCAAAGGGTACGCGAATGTTATTCACAACAGCGGAACACGTTTATTAAAAACGCTGAATATGCTGCTTGATTTTTCAAAAGTTCAATCAGAACATATCGCGCTTAATTTGAAAAGTATCAATGTCGTTTCGATTATTGACGATACTGTGAAGTTATTCATGGAAGCCGCACACAAAAAAAACCTCTACCTGATGTTTGTGCCGAAAATCGAATCCCTCCAAGCGGTGTACGATGAGAGGATTTTACGGCAGGTTGCCGAAAATCTTATCAACAATGCTATTAACTATACATCCGAAGGCGGTGTCACCGTCACTCTTACAAAAGAAATGGTAGAAGACAAAGCTTGGCTCGGCCTTAAAGTGGTTGATACCGGTGTTGGCATACCGAAAGAAAAGCAGAAACTGATATGGGAGCCTTTCCGCCAGGCGAGCGAAGGCCTTAACAGAATGAGCGAAGGAACAGGACTCGGGCTGGCGCTCGTGAAAAATTTTGTCGCCAAGGCAGAAGGACAAATCTATCTTGAAAGCGAACCCGGTAAAGGTTCTACTTTCTTTGTTTTGCTTCCGTTGAAATTCGGATAGGTTTTTTTCGTATGTTGCTGCATTGCGGACATAACTCATGATTGAAAACCTCATTACAAAACTCAGGAATGATACGGCACACTGGAGGCAGATACAGCACCTGTTTCAGTCCGTTGAGTTTCCGTCGAAAACCACCCTGCTCCATGAAGGCGAAATATCCACGCGGTTGTATTTCATAAAAAAGGGCTGTCTGCGCATGTGGTTCAACAACGACGGAAAGGATGTAACTTTCCAGTTTTTCTTTGAGGGGCAGGCAGTATCATCAATGGAAAGTTTCTTCGGCAGACAACCAAGCATATTTAATCTGGAAACTATTGAGCCTTCACAAGTTACTTTTATAACGAAGGAGGGATTTGATGATTTATTCGTGCGCTTCCCGGAATTAAAGGACGGATTTCAGCAAATACTAATCCAGCGGCTGTCCGACTACAGTAAACTTTTCCTGTCGAGAATAAAAGACAATCCGCAAAAACGTTATGAGGAGCTATTACAACAGCATCCCGAAATTATCCGGCGGATTCCTCAACACTACATCGCATCCTACCTCGGTATAACACCCATCTCATTGAGTAGAATCAGAAACAGAAAATAATTTCTTAACAATTGTTATCGTTTCCTCTCCCGCAGCCTGCTTAGTTTTGTGGTACGAAAGGAAACAATTACAATGAAATTACGTTTTAGGAACAAAAATCACACACAAACCAAATTTGTCGAATTAGACACAAAAAAGTGTCAGGCTTGTTGGAAATGCCTGAGCAACTGTAAAAAAAATGTCATAGGCAAAGTTGATATTATTATTCACAAACATGCGCTCATCGAGTATCCTGATAATTGCACGGGCTGCTTGCAATGTGTTAAGACTTGCGAATTTGGAGCGTATAGAAAAACAGGATTGACACATGGAATCCAATGAAAAAAAATCATTCAATAAAAGAGCATTTGCATCGGTGGCGATGTTCCTTTCCGGAATATTATTACCCCTTTCCGGCATAATGAATCATCAATTAGCATTTTCAGCAATGACGCAGCAATATCATTTCTGGATGTCGGTGCACAACATGTCCGCACTGATATTCTGCATTTCTGCAGTAACCCATGTAACATATAATTGGCGCGCGTTATTACACTACATAAATAAAGTTAAGAGCCAACGGATGAGCAAAGAGGCATGGTACGCGATAATTCTGGTTTTGGGGGTCGTGGGGTTGTTCTCTTCGCATGCGTTTCATGTTCGCTAAGTGCTTATAAAATAAAGCTCCGGAGGGTTATCGTTTAAGTAGTTTTACTAAAAAATCTTGATTTATGGATTTGAATACTCCTGATTTTGCGGTATCTTTCCGAAACAAACTACGATAATTATCGAATCTTTATTTCATAACTAATCGGGAGTCCCCCATGATAGATAAAATTAAAGAATTATTAGGCAGCGAAGCAGATGCTTTGTTGAGCTACAAAGCCAAGGTTTCAAAAGATCGTCTTCATCTTCCCGGACCGGATTTTGTTGACAGAATCTTTGTCCCGACCGATAGAAACATTAACGTATTGAAGAACTTAGAGTGGATTTTCCAGACCGGGCGCCTTGCAGGAACCGGATATGTTTCAATTTTGCCTGTTGATCAGGGAATTGAACACTCGGCGGCTGCTTCTTTTGCCCCGAATCCTGATTATTTTGATTCAGAAAACATTGTTAAGCTCGCAGTTGAAGGCGGTTGTAATGCCGTTGCTTCAACACTCGGCGTTTTAGGTTCTGTCGCGAGAAAATATGCGCCAAAAATTCCGTTTATTGTAAAAATCAACCATAATGAATTATTGACCTATCCTAATAAAGCAGATCAGATCATGTTCGCCGGTATTGATCAGGCATATGATATGGGCGCTGCCGCAGTTGGTGCAACAATTTATTTCGGTTCACCTGAGAGCGCTCGTCAGATCATTGAAGTCAGCGAAGCATTCAAATACGCTCACGAAATGGGTCTCGCTACAATTTTGTGGTGCTACTTAAGAAATCCTGCTTTCAAATCAGACAAAGATTATCATGTTTCTGCTGATTTAACAGGTCAGGCAAACCATCTTGGTGTTACTATTGAAGCCGACATTATCAAACAGAAATTACCGGAAAACAACGGTGGTTACAATTCATTGAAAGGCTTCGGAAAAACACATAAAAAAGTTTATTCCGATTTAACTTCAGATCACCAGATTGACCTTACCCGTTATCAGGTATTGAACAATTACTGTGGTCGTGCAGGATTGATCAACAGCGGTGGAGCTTCAGGCGAAAACGATTTTGCCGAAGCAGTTAAAACTGCGGTTGTCAATAAACGTGCAGGCGGTATGGGCTTGATCTCCGGAAGAAAAGCTTTCCAGAGACCTCTTGCCGAAGGTGTTAAATTATTGAATCTTATTCAGGATGTATATCTTGAAAAAGAAGTTACAATTGCATAACAAAACGTAATTGCAAAAAAAACCCCCGTTCAATCGGGGGCTTTTTGCTTTTAAATGAAATTTTACTGACCGATACTGAGCAGTACATCCGCTATTTTTTCCAGTTCATGAACATCATGTCCGTTGAATGAAGGCATCGCTCCGCTGTATTTTGACTTCATTATTTGATACCGCTCCGAGCCGCTTTGTGAAGCCGGATTTTGCAGGTAGGCGACTAATTGCTCCTTTGTGTATACCGAAGCAAGGCCGTGAAGAGATGGAGCCATCGCGGTGCCGCCAAGATCATTTCCGTGGCAATTAACACAACCAAACTCTCCAATGAGGTTTTCACCGGTTACTTCAGCATTAGCTGGTTCAGCCTGCATGGTCATTTGAGATGCGGGTGAGGTGGAAGGGGTCTCGGTTTTTAATGCCCGCTGAACGACGAACAGTATTACGAACAGGCCTAAAAATATTGCAATCCAGATCTGTGCTTTTGTCATATAATTCTTAACCTTTGACTAATTATTCTCGATTTCTTCAGAGTAATACAGCTTAAAAGATTTTATTGCCTGAAACATCGCGCTTGCAATCTCTTCAACTCCTTCTTTGCTCTTCATGTAGCGGGAGTTCTCTTCATTGGTAACATACCCTGTTTCAAACAAAATACTGGGCATTGAAGCTCCGACCAGGACGTAAAATCCGGCTTGCTTAATTCCTCTTGATGATATAGAAACAGTTTGTTTTAAATGATTGTTCAATAAATCTGCAAATTTTTCAGAATATTTCATATTAGACGAATGAGCCATGCTGACAAGGATGAAGTTTTCATCGGTTAACTTCTGATAACGGCTGGGGTTATCCTCATAACTGATAACGCCGTTTTCACGTTCCGCGATGCGGATTGCTTCCTGTGTCCGGCCGGGGCGAAGCAAATAAATTTCGTAACCGTTCGGTGCGCTGCTTTTAGATTCTACTGAATTACAATGGACTGAAACAAACAGTTTCCCGTTGTTTTCGTTGGCGATTTTGCCGCGTTTATAGAGTTCTATAAATGTATCGTCATGACGCGTATAAACAACTTTGACATCTTTCATGCTTTGCTCAATCATTTCGCCAAGCTTAAGAACAACTGCAAGATTAATGTTTTTTTCAACAGTGCCGTTATATCCGATTGCTCCGTAATCCTGTCCGCCATGTCCTGCGTCAAGAACAACAACGTCGAATTTCCATTTTTCTTTATTCGGATTTTCACTCGATTCAGCGTGTGAGAACTTTTTGTTGTGAATGGTTAGCAGAAGTTCTTTATCACCTTCCTGAATAAGTTCGTGCGTTGTGTAATCCGAGGATACGCGTACTTTGATGTCGGTTCCGCCCTTAACATCTGCCGAGGTAATTTCTCTGACTACACCCTTAGCTGCGGAATACTCCAACGGCATGGCTGAGCTTGCAAAGCCTTTTAAATTGATCGTTATTACACCATCATCGTAGGTGGATGTATATTTTTTTAACTTTGCATTAGTTTTGAATGAAACCAGAGTACCATTTGACATCTGAGTTATTTTAAACTGCAAATTTGCATTTGAAACTGTTTGAGGGGCCTCCGGTTTTTCTTCTGTCGGTTCAGCGGCAGCCGGTATTTGTGCCGCGATAGTCTTCTTTCCCGAATCAACAATCTTTTTCCCGCTATTCCGGGCAAGGATAGGCAGGCAGTAACTCAATGGCAAGTAAACATCTCCGTTCTGGGCAATCGCAAGAATCGGCATTTGATATACTTCGGGATTTTTCCCCGCTTTATCTGTTTGCAGATAAAAAGAATTATTAGCTTGAAATTTTAAATTTCCTTTGGCGAGTTTTATTTCTCCGGATTTGGCAGCGGCCGAATATTTAAAAGGAGTTCCGGCTGCTTTGGCAAAATCAGCAAGCGATACATAGTCAAGTCCGCGTTTACTGAGGCATTTTACAGTGGCGCGTGAGCCGTTGATTATTAATTCCCGCGCGGATTGAGTCTGGCTATATACCATGCCGGAAGCAATGAGCATCAGTAAAAGTAAAAACGGCTGAGAGCACCTGAAGTAGTATTTCATAACAGTATTATCTTTATCCTATAAAAGGAATCATGAACCCCGTTTTGGATTTGTACTTTTCAAATTCTTCAGGAAATGTTCTTTGCATAAGTTTGTCTTCAAATGAAGAACGCATAATGAATAAAGGAATCTCTGCAATTACAAATGGTGCAGCGACATAGTTGATAAGGGCGATAGTCAGTGCTACATCGGTAATAATCTGCAATGCGTATTGAGGATGCCGTACTATGCGGTACAATCCGGACTGTACGAGTTTATGATTTTTGAAAATTACAATTTCCTGAGAGTAGTTTTCGCCGAGCTGCTTGTATGAAAGAACTTGCAGCCATGAACAAATAAGATATACAATCAACGCGGGCATTCTGAATACATTATATTCGAGTGTGTAGGTAATGGCGCCGATAGGGAATAACCAAATAATAGATACTAACAGAACAAATGTCGCCAGCCAGGGTGGCGCTTGTTGTAGATACGTTTTAGAACGTTCTCTAACCTGTGAGATAGAGGACTTGAGTCCTTTTTTTGCGCCGCCGACATTTGCGCCAAACAAGGCGATAATGTTTATTCCGATTATTATGTTGATTGGGTCCATAATTCCAAAATCTTTTTCAACAAATATACTGATTGCGGCGGTAAATAGGATGGTTTTTACAGACGAAAGTTTAAGGCGTTTTAAAAATAGCCGGCAGGAGATGGGTAGAAGTGTCCTCGATACGTCCCGATGGGTATCGGTAATTTTTGAGCGTCGTAAGTTCATCGGGACACTCGGACACCCACTTGAGCTGGAGTGTGCTCTTTAAAAAGGTTTTAGTGAAAAGCGGTGGTTGAATCCTGCGAGATTTTTACGCATACTCTACGGCATAGTTGAAGATATTCTATCTGAACATGTATGCCGGGAATTGTACTATCCCGTTTTGTCGGCGGATTTTCATCCAAGTCCCGTAGTAATTTATCAAGTGCTTCGAACATGGGAACATTGGGAAATTCATTATCACGCAAATGATGCATCAGTTTAAGTGTTCTGAATCCGTCAAACCAAATCTTTTTTTGAATGTTGACTTGATGTGCCGGGCCAGAAAATATTTTGTCCCAATCGGCAGCAAAGTTGTTTTCAATAAGAAAGTCGTAAAGGCAGCTGCTCAGGCTTTTTGCAAAAGTCAGATAGTCTGCTGTTAATGCGGAAGAGCCGTTATTAAAAAAGTGCAGCCATTTTTTCAGCACCACAAATGACTCCAGCGAGTAGAGCAAATACTCATTGCTGTCATCTTTGAGAAAGCGCTCAATGCTTCTGCCGGTACCGAAAGGAACGCGCCACGAGCTGCGTGCTGCCGGGTACACGAGTGCATTGTTGATGGTATGCACCGGATACATCTTGCCAAGCTTTTCAAGAAAATAAAAATCTTCACCGGCCTTTTTCTTATTCATTCCTTCGGCTTTAATATAGGCTTCAACACTGCAAATTATCGTTGACCCTATTGTATGAAAGGCGTAAGGTGAGCCTGCGTAGTTGAGTCCGAGCGTATAGTACCGGAGAAAAAGTTCATAACACACTATTGCTCTTTGCACGTCACCGTCTAATTGCTCAACAGGATGTTCGTATTGCATCGCGGCCGCGTGGTATCGGTTGGCAGCGACTTCCATTCTGATGGTTTCAATATAGTTAGGCGATACCATACAATCGGCATCAAGGCAAACGAGCAAAGGAAACTCCGCGTCAGGGGAAAACGATAACAAAGCCTCATCCATCCCGATTTTCCTTGCCAATCCGACCCCCGCAGTTTTTTCAGGCAATTCGTTTCCCGGAGTGGAAGCATCAATCATGCCGATTTTTAACCCGGAATAATCAGATAAATGTCCCGCCATTAGGCTGCGTAAAAAGGATATGGTCTTTTTGTTTTCCTCTTTAACATTGCTTGGGGCGCTTGCCGGATTGTTAATGACAAAAAGGATCAGCGTGTGTGAAAGATGGAGCGGATCATTGATTGACAAAGATCTTATGAGCTTTTGGAGATTATTAAACTCATCAATTACCGGAATAACGATTATTGTATCAACTTGCAATTGTTTGCCGGAGAGTTCAACTTTGTTTCGTGCCGGAGAATATTTGTTCAGATACTTTTGTATTGCGGTTTGTTGATTGTTATTCATGGACGAGATTCTGTTCTATTATTTTACTTGCACGCGAATAGTCTGCCGAGTCAAGCCAGTGAATAACTACACCGTGTTTTTCCATTCGCCGGAACCACGTCATCTGCCGTTTTGAAAACTGATGAATAGCAATGTTAAGCTGTTCGAACATTTGTTCGAATGTGAGTATCTTCTGTAAATACAGAGACAGATATTTATATTCCAATCCGAAGAATGCCAGCTTTTCATGGGGAATGCCAATTGCCAAGAGGTTTTCTGCTTCCTGAATCATGCCGCTTTCCAATCTGCCACGAAGCCGTTCAGTAATGCGCTTTTTTACTACCTCGCGCGGCGGAGTAATGCCGATATTTAGCGAATGTATTTCGGGCAGCGGTGACGTTTGTTCCCCGCTTTCAGTAATGATAATCGCTTTTATTACTCGCTCTTTAATTTTAAGGTCTGTCGTATTATGCAAAGAAGGAGAGATGTCCAGTAAAGTATCACGAAGCACCTCAATGGATTGGGCGGCCAATTCGTCATATCGCCCGGAATTAAATGACGCCGGTTTTAAATTGTAATTTTCCAGAATGGATGATAAGTACATACCCGTACCACCGACAAGGAACGGCATCCGGTTTCGAGTTGTGATTTCATTAAATGCAGTGGTAAAATCCGTTTGAAAGTTAAAAAGGCTGTACTCTTCGGAAGGCTCAATAATATCAACCAAATGGAAAGGCACCTGCTTGCTGTTGACCGTATAATCATTTAAATCTTTCCCGGTGCCGATATCCATGTGTCTATACACCTGGCGTGAATCGGCGGAAATGATTTCACCATGATACTCGGCGGCGAGCAAGGCGCCAAGCCTTGTTTTGCCGCAGGCTGTAGGACCCAGAATAGTAACAAGATTATAATTCATCTTTTCGCGCTGAAGAACCCGGTAAATTATTTAACCAAAGGCAGAGCGATGGTGACTACTGTCCCGGTCGCATCACTTGTAATTGAAATTTTGCCGTCGTGTTCTTTAATTATTTTTTCTGCTATCGGCAGACCGAGTCCGACACCATGCTTCTTTCCGAAGGACATAAAAGGTTCAAATATTTTATCGAGCACGCCATCCGGTATTCCACTTCCGTTATCTTTGAAGGAAATATATACCGTATTGTTGTCATTGGTTGCATTAACATATAAAGCTCCGCCGCGCGGCATTGCGTCACAGGCATTCTTTGTAATCTGGAAAAACGCCTGGTACAACTCCCTGCGGTCAATGCTGACTAAAACATCAACAGGGGGCAGGCTCTGATAAAGCTCGCACTTGCGGTATTTAACATATTCGGCAAGCGGGTCAAGCAGGTCGGACATCATGCGGTTGAGGCTTGTGGGCTTTTTGTTAATGACGCTTTTTCCCTCGGAGTAGTTCAGCGTGGTCAATACCAAATCAATAACAATATTTGACTGCTCAATCAGCATTGACAGTACTTGCTTCACCTCCGGAGAAACATTCTTTTTTGTAACATGCTCGGCGAGCTGCTTAATTGTAAGAATTGGTTTTTTAATATCGGAGATTAAAAATTTGGCAACTTTGCCGATTGAAGTAAGACGGTCGGTTCGCAACAGCTGTTCAACAAGCTCTGCGTTTTCCAAAGCAATCGCAATGTGCGCAGATAATGCTTCAAGGTAATCTTCATCTAATTTGGAAAATTCTCCGTTATCACTGTTCAGCAACTGAACAACGGCAAGTATCTGGTTCTCTTTGTCCTTGATGGGGAAGCATAGCATGGATTTCGTTTTATATCCGCTATGCTTATCGGTTGCGCTGTCAAAGCGCTCGTCCGCCGAGGCATCTTTTATATTGACAATCTCACCTGACTTTGCAACCCAGCCCGCTAACCCCTGTCCGATTTTTAAACGGATTTCTTCGATGTTATCTCCGCGGATAACCTTCGACCACAATTCGCCTGTGCTTTGATCAACAATGTAAAGAGTCCCTCTATCCGCATGCGTAATTGAAGAAGCGGCATTGACGATCACGTTGAGTATCTCGTCAAGCTTGATATTGGAATTAACAAGTTTCGCGGCGTTGATGATAAGTTTCAATTGTTCGTGATTCATATCATCGTGCACATTATTCACCGCTGTTTTTTTTGCTTCGAGCGGAGCGGTAAATGCAAACTCTTTATTTCCCCATTTTTTATCTTCTCCGATGGCGGGGGATTCAACAATAGGAATATCATCTTTGAACGCGCTCGAAAAATCTTTGTCCCGGTCTTCTTCCGGCTTTGATGTGATCAGATTCCCATGCTCATCAAATTCAAATTCTCTCAGCGGTTCATCAGATGCCGGAATATTATCCAACCAATCGGGGAGTTCCGGTTCCTTGTTTTCTTTTACCGGTTCGGCGTCGGGTACTTCCTCGGGGCTGCCGGAAAAATCCCAGGTAAACTTTTCACCTTCAGCCTGATGCTCTTCCTGCGCTTCCGGCTTAGCCGGTTCATCGGAGGATGGAATCAGCGGTTCAACAGGCGGTGCCGTCTTTTCAATGTCGTCGAAGTTCCAATTGATACCGGTAAATTCTTTTTGCCCGGGCTCTATTTCCGCCGTTTCGACCGGTTCAGGCTCTTTGATTTCTTCTTTTGGTTCGACTTCTAAGGTTTTGTTAAAATCCCACGAAAGACTGTCCGGCGCTGCTGATGCGGGCTCGGTTGAAGGCGTTACTTCTTGAGTATTCGAAAAAGAAAAAGTTGAATCTTCTCCGAAGGTAAATGAATCTTCGAAAGTTGCCTTTGGTGATTTTACCGGTGGTTCCGGGGCTGCCGGTACCTGAGGGGTTGTTTCGGGTGACTCCGGCAGACCGGGATAGCTGTATTCTTCATATCCGGTTTCAGTAGTCTTTAGAAGATTAGTGATTTCATCGGAATATTGTTCTTTTGTTGAACGGTAATCATCTTCCGGTTCAAAAGCAGATTCTAACCGCTGTAAGTTTCCGAGGATTGCCCTGTTTGCCGATAGAAGATCGTTGAGCACTCTTCTTTTTAATAAATAACACTTGCACGGCTTATTGGCAACAGCCGAAGAAGTCCTTTGAGATTGTGCGAGAAATTCAGTTTCGCCAAAAAAATCATCTTTAACTTTTTCAAAAACACGCTGACCGTCAACGGCCTGCGAGTGTTTTATTTTAACATCTCCTTCAATAAGGAGAAAAATCAAATCTGCGCTATCACCGGTCTGAAAAATGATGTCCCCGTCTTGAAAATCCTGAAAATCTTTTGCGTTGACATTCAGTTTAATATCATCTTCGGCAATCCGGTGGAATAAACGATTTGTTTTTATGAGGTCGAAAAGTTTATTTTGTGCCATAATAAAAAACTTTAAATGAAATGAAAAAATCTAATTTCTCTCTTGAGATCCAAAACGGTATTGAACACCTGTCAAAAAATGATCCGGTTCTTCGAAGCATCATTAAACGTTCTAAGCCTTGTTCACTCAAGCCGCATCGGGACTATTATATATCTCTCTTAGAATCCATAATCGGCCAGCAGCTTTCAATAAAGGCTGCGGCTTCAATCAACCGCCGGTTCATTCAGCTTGTCGGAGATCCTCCTCTGCCCGAAAAAATCATCCAATTTGATGATGAGTTTTTACGTACGGCAGGCTTATCATACTCGAAAATTAAGTATGTAAAAGACCTTTCGCTTAAAATATTAAATAAAGAGTTAAAATTAAAACAAATTCCTGCCCTTTGTGATGAAGATATCATCGCGGAATTAACCAAAGTAAAAGGAATCGGGCTTTGGACGGCGCAAATGTTTCTCATTTTTACACTTGCCAGGCCGGATGTTCTGCCTTATTTAGATTTAGGCATACGAAAATCAATACAGAATTTATACGGATTGAGAAAGCTGCCCGAACAAGCGGGTGTGGAAAAAATTGCTAAAAAGTATAACTGGAGACCGTACTGCTCAATAGCGAGCTGGTATTTGTGGCGAAGTTTGGATAATGAACTGGAATAAAAAAAGCCCGTCTGTTTGATATCAGACGGGCTTTATAATTCGTGCTGTTTTAGCAGGCTTCAATAATCTTTGCGAATGAATCCGCTTTCAAACAAGCACCGCCGACGAGAGCGCCGTCAATGTCGGGCATATGAAGCAGTTCTTTAGCATTGTCCGGCTTAACACTTCCGCCATACTGAATGATAATTCCATCTGCGATAGAAGCATTATATAATTCCCCGACTAATTTTCTAATGAAAGCATGAACTTCCTGCGCCTGATCGGGGGAAGCTGTTTTCCCTGTGCCGATTGCCCAAACCGGTTCGTAGGCAATAATGATTTTTGCCATATCGTCAGCTGAAATACCGCTTAAACCGCCGACAACCTGCTTTTTGATTACATCAAAGGTTATACCGCTTTCTCTTTCTACAAGGGTTTCACCGATACAGAAGATCGGCAGTAGTCCGGAAACGAGCGCTTTTTTTATTTTCGCGTTAATAAATTCATCGGATTCTTTGAATATCGTTCTTCTCTCCGAGTGTCCAAGAATGACGAAGGTACAGCCAACACTTTTCAGCATTGATGCAGAGATTTCACCGGTGAAAGCACCGCCATCCTCATTATGCATGTTTTGAGCACCGAGCTTAATTACTGAATCTTTAATCAGTGTTGAAGCTGTTTCAAGATTTGTGAAAGGCGGGCAGATAATAACAGAACAGTTGACATTTTTACCGTTTAGTTCGGATTTAATTCCGGAGATCAGGGCAATTGCACCGGATAAATCATTCTGCATTTTCCAATTTCCGGCGATGACTTTTGTACGCATAGGTTCCTCTTGGATTAAGTTTTAGAAATATTTTGTAAAATTATGAAATTTTTTGATTTATCCGGTAAAACATTGACAATTCCGTGGGTGCTTCAGGCGGTAAAAATATCCCCTGCCGACACGTAGTTTAGCACTCAAAATTTTTATATATTTTGGTTTATTTGTGCCTAAATTAAGTTGATTTTTCCAAATTCTTGAAATAATGGACAGAATAATGATTCCGGGAGTGTCCTCTATAAAATATACGGTGGGAGACTAAAATCTTGAAGAAGAGAAACGAAAAAATTATCCTGCTTCTTCTTGATTTTTTTGCGGTAAATCTGGCATTCTTTTGCTACTACGTATTCCGGGTACATACCGGATGGTTTACGCTAATCGTTCAGCCCGATTTTTGGGCTCCAATGCTGATAATAACCTTTTATTGGATGGCAATATTTGTATTTGTGGGGTTGTACAGAACGTGGTTTGCCTTTTCACGGTTTGACGAAATCTCCACGTTGTTTAAAGCCACTTTTGTGGGTGTATTTCTGCTCTTTTTCTCAGTGTTTGTGGATGATACCAGCCACGGAGTAGCCTCACATTCACGTTTACTCATTGTTTATTACTGGTTTGTCGTTTTTTGCTTCGTTTCTTTTTCCCGGCTTTCCTTTAGGGCTATTCAGCGGAATTTGCTGATCAAAGGTATCGGATGCCGGAATACTCTGATAGTTGGAATCGGTCCCCAGGCAATCAAGATATATAATGAAATTAAAAATCACCCCGGACTGGGTCTTGTTGTAACTTCATTTCTGCAGGTTAAGGATAACGAGGCGCCCAATGAAAATGGAACCTATTATATTATTCCTCCGGGCGGTTTATCGGGCAGCTTGACTGATGTCTTTGGTACGAATCTGATGGCTGTGGAACAGGAAAAATTTGAACGTTTTATCGAGAATAACGTCATAAGAGAAATCGTTTTTGCCATTGATTCAAAGCACGATGATGTTATTGTTGATCTGATTGCCCGGTGCGAGGGTAGGGATATCGGTTTAAAGATTGTTCCAAGTCTTTACGAAATTTTGAGCGGTCAGGCGCGTACGGCTCAGCTATACGGAATTCCGCTTATTGATATTAATCCGCGGTTAATGCCGGCATGGGAAGAGAAGGCAAAAAGAATCATGGATATTATTGTTGCCATACTTATTCTTCTGGTCAGTTTACCGGTCTTGATTTTAGCATCAATAGGGATTAAATTAGACAGCCGGGGACCTGTTTTTTACAAGCAGGTGCGCTGCGGATTGAATGGGAAACCATTTAAAATTCTTAAGTTTAGATCAATGCGTCAGGATGCGGAAATAAGTACGGGACCGGTTTGGTCGCAAAAGAACGATCCGCGAATTACACGAACCGGAAGGTTCATTCGCAAAGTTCGTATTGATGAAATTCCGCAAATGTGGAATGTGTTAAAAGGCGAAATGAGTCTTATCGGCCCCAGGCCGGAAAGACCGTATTTTGTCGAAAAGCTCTCTGAAGAGATTCCTTATTACAAAAGACGCCTTAGTGTTCGTCCGGGTGTGACGGGTTGGGCACAGGTTAGCCTTAAGTACGATGAAAGCATCGAAGATGTGCGGGAAAAAGTTCGCTATGACTTAATATACATAGAGAATATGTCGTTGAGGATGGATTTTAAAATTATGCTGCGCACGGTTATTGTAGTTCTTTTTGGTAAGGGTCATTATAATTAAGCCCAAAGGGCAGTCTGATTTTATTCATCTTAATTATGAAACACTATGACAGAAAAAGCATTAATTATCACACCAACATATAATGAATTGGATAACATAAAGAAACTTATTCCGGTTATTCTCGATTCATATCCGTCGAATGTTGAAATGCTTATCGTTGATGACAATTCACCGGATGGGACAGGCGATTATGTCGCGGAAATTTCCAAGACGGAAAGCAGGATTCATGTGCTGCGCAGAGCGCAAAAGATGGGATTAGGAACTGCCTATTGTGCGGGGTTTAAGTATGCTATTGATAATGCATATGATTTTGTTTTTGAGATGGATGCGGATTTTTCTCACGATCCGAAAGAAATACATAATTTTCTTAAAGCAATTCAAAACGCAGATCTGGTTATCGGAAGCCGCTATATAACCGGTGTTAATGTAATTAACTGGCCGATGCGCCGATTACTGTTGAGCTATTTTGCCAATTACTATACACGCTTTATCACGGGAATGCCGATTGCAGATTCTACGGGTGGATTTAAATGCTTCCGCAGAAATGTTCTGGAAGCCATTGATTTGACGAAGATCAAATCCAACGGGTACGCGTTTCAAATTGAAATGAATTATAAGGTTTGGAAAAAGGGTTTCATCATAAAAGAAATACCGATAATCTTTTTTGAAAGACTTATGGGTACATCCAAGATGTCCAAAAAGATTGTAAAAGAAGCGGCTTGGTTGGTGTGGAAACTGAGAATACAAAGTATGTTTGGTAAATTATAGGCTTAGGTTGGATCTCTCAATAATCATCGTTAATTATAACGTTAAGGAATTTCTTCAAAATTTACTGACTTCAATCGTCAAAGCATCATCCAGACTTCTGGTTGAAACAATAGTTGTTGATAATGCGTCTGACGATGGAAGTGTTGAAATGTTGAAGCAGTATTTCCCATCGGTAAAGCTTATCGAGAGTTCCGTTAATTTGGGGTTCAGCAAAGCCAACAACCTCGGACTGAAAGAAGCGAAGGGGAAATTTATTCTTCTGTTAAATCCCGATACGCTTGTCAGCGAAAATACGTTTGAGGTGATGATAAATTTTCTACGTCAGCATCCCGAAGTCGGCATGGCCGGATGCAAAATTCTCAATCCCGATGGCACCTTGCAGCTCGCGTGCCGGAGAAGCTTTCCGGGAATATGGACATCTTTCTGCAAAGTTACCGGACTCGGGTCGTTCTTCCCAAAGAGCCGCATTTTTGCACGCTACAATCTGACCTACCTGAACGAAAATAAAACATATGAGGTTGACGCAATATCGGGTTCGTTTATGATGATCCGGCGCGAACTGTATGATTCTATCGGCGGACTTGACGAACAGTTTTTTATGTATGGCGAGGATCTCGATTGGTGTTACCGGACACAGAAAGCCGGCCATAAAGTTTTCTACGTGCATTCAACTCAGATAATCCATTACAAGGGTGAAAGCACAAAGCGAAGCAGCATTGATGAAACACGAATTTTTTACGGCGCAATGCGTTTGTTCGTGCGTAAACATCTGGCGGCATCCTTTTTAGGCGAAGCAGTCTTATCTTTGGCTATAAGCGCGCGGGAGTTTCTCGCGTTCTTCGGACGATGGAAGCTGGCGTTCTGGGCTATGATAGTTGACTTTCTTGTTTTTAACATATCTCTCTTTCTATCGGAACGAAGCTATCAGTATTTTAATTACTGGAGAGGCTTCCCTGATTCGGCAGATATATATGTCTACCTTGTTCCTGTTACATTTCACATTTTTATAGGCATTCTGGTCGGAAACTATTCTCGGGAAAAACTTTCTATCCTGCGTACGTTCTTTGCAACTGTGGCGAGCTTCTTTTTTCTTTCGGCAACCTTGTACTTCTTTAAAGACTTCGGATACAGCCGTGCGGTTTTATTAATGGCATATTTCGGTGCATTGCTTCTTTCGGTTGTTTGGAGAACGGCGGCAAAAATCGGCGCGGGAATCGGTGTTGGCAATAATATGTACGCGAGCAAAAGAACAATAGTTGTCGGAACAACTGCTACTGCACAGAAGATTGCCGAAAAACTTAATGCCTCCAATACTCATACAAATATCGTCGCCGGATTCATCGGGAATACCCATAAAGAGCTTGGACAAAAATTGCAGGGTGTGGAGATCATCGGCACCGTGGAGACGATAAAGAAGGTTGTTGAAGAGCGGAAAATAAGCGAGATTATTTTTTCGGTTGATGATCTTTCCTACGCTAAAATGATGAAAATCGTCAGCGCTATGCAAAACTCCGGTGTTGATTTCAAAGTTGCCGGAAGCAATATGCAGTATCTTGTAGGGAAAACTGAAGTTTCCCTATTAGATGATATTCCGTTGGTTGACCTTTCATACAATCTTTTTAATCCGTCAAATAGAATTATCAAGCGATTATTTGATTTAGCCGGGGCGCTGATAATTCTTTTCCTCGTAAAACCCTTTGCTGCCGTATTTTTAAGGAAGCTGGGGAAATCTGAAGAATATCGAAGAATTATTTATAATACGGCTTCTGTTTTGCGCGGTTCGTGGAGCATTGTTGGAGCAAAAGAACCATCTGAAAAAGAAGAGCAAATTATCGGCAAACCGGGATTAACAGGATTGTGGTTCACTGAAGAGGAAGACTCCCAGAGTCGGGAAAAGCTGAATATATTTTACGCGAGGAACCACAACGTTTGGTTAGATGTTGAAATTGTGTCGAAAACATTTATGAAAATATTTATGAGATGATGAACGTATGGCAAAGACAATATTAGATTTCGAGAAACCGATTGCCGAGCTTGAAGAAAAGCTCGCCGAGATGCGGAAACTATCCGACACGCTGAATATTGATAAGGAAGTCGCGGTCATTGAAAAGAGAGTTCAGGAATTAAAGGAGAACGTATACAAAAATTTAACGAGATGGCAGCGCGTTCAATTAGCACGTCATCCCGAGCGCCCGTATACACTTGATTATATTCCTCTTATAACAAAGGATTTTATTGAACTCCACGGAGATCGCGGTTATAAAGATGACAAAGCTATTGTCGGCGGTTTCGCTAAAATTGATGATTATAAGGTAATGTTAATCGGCCACCAGAAAGGGCGGGATACGAAATCAAATGTATTCCGTAATTTCGGCATGCCGAATCCCGAAGGATACCGTAAAGCATTGCGGCTGATGAAACTTGCAGAAAAATTCAACAAGCCGGTCATAACTTTTATTGATACTCCGGGAGCTTTCCCCGGTATGGAGGCGGAAGAGCGCGGGCAGGGTGAAGCTATTGCAAGAAACCTGCTTGAAATGAGCAGACTTCGCGTTCCGGTGATCGTCGTTATAATCGGCGAGGGTGCCAGCGGCGGCGCTCTTGGTATCGGCGTTGGTGACAAGATTTTAATGATGGAGAATTGCTGGTACTCGGTCATCAGTCCGGAATCCTGCTCCAGTATTTTATGGAGGAGCTGGGATTACAAGGAACAAGCTGCTGAAGCATTAAAGTTGACAGCGGAAGATCTTATTAAATTCAATGTCATTGATTCAATTATCCCGGAACCTCTTGGTGGCGCACATAAAAATTACGAGGAGTCCGCCGCAAATGTTAAAGCTGCGATTCTGAAAGAACTACCGCGATTAGTACGAATGCGCCCCGAAAAACTTATTGATGAGCGTATCGAGAAATTTTCCGGTATGGGAAAAGTTATTGAATAAGGCTGAGTAATGTTACAATCTAAAACCACAGTTCGTGTGCGGTATGCAGATACCGACCAGATGAAATTTGTCTATAACGGTAAATACTTTGAGTACTTTGAAGTCGGCCGTTCCGAAATGATGCGGGAAATTGGGCTGACGTACAAATCAATCGAAGAAAGCGGCTATCATATGCCGGTTCATAAAGTGCACATAGATTATAAAAACGCCGCGTTTTATGATGAGGAATTAGAAATAGAGACGAAGCTTGTTGAAATTCCGAGATTGGTTGTGCATATTGATCACACTATCTGGAGCGTTGCCAGAAACGTTGTTATTTTAACAGGATATGTCGAATTGGTGTTTATCCGGGCGGATACGATGCGTGCCTGCAAGCCCCCGGAAATTTTTATTAACGCAATTAAAAAGTATTATGAATAAAGACAGCATTATAGATCAAATCATAGCAACCGCTCTAAACGAAGACAAAGGTAAAGAAGATATTACGACTGCTGCAATATTTTCAAACAATGAAAAAGCGACCGGAGAGTTTATTATAAAAGCCGCCGGTGTTGTCGCCGGATTAGATGTGGCCGCGAGGGTTTTCTCCCTTGTTGATGATTCGATTGTGTTTGAAAAATTGATACCTGATGGAACTCCGGTAAGGTATGGAGATATTGCCGCGAAGTTATCAGGTCCTGCCGCCTCTCTGCTGACTGCGGAGAGAACAGCGTTAAACTTTTCACAAAGAATGAGCGGCATTGCCTCCGCGACGCACGAATATGTTGAAAAGCTGCAAGGCACAAAAGCGAAAATACTCGATACGCGGAAAACTGTTCCTGGATTGCGACTGCTTGATAAGATGGCAGTAAAGTCCGGCGGCGGTGAGAATCATCGTATCGGCTTATACGACATGTTTCTGATTAAGGACAATCACATTCAGGTCGCCGGTTCAATAACCGAAGCGGTGATGCGCTGTGCCCGTTACCGCGATGCGCATTATCCGGGTTATAAAATTGAAGTTGAAACATCAACGCTTGATGAAGTGCGTGAAATCATGCCGCTTCCCGTTGATATAGTAATGCTTGATAACTACACGCTTGAAAACATGCGGACGGCCGTAGCGATAATTGGAGACACCTTCAAAACCGAAGCATCAGGCGGCGTGAATATAGATACTATCAGAGACATTGCTCTAACAGGAGTAGACTTTATCTCTGTCGGTGCTATTACACATAGCATTAAAGCGCTCGATATTTCTTTAGAATTGCAAATGGTTTAAGGAAAGGTTCGATAACCCCGCTGCTATGAGAGATAAACTAAAACAACTGACAAAAGACACCCTTGTTTATGGTATCAGTACCATAGTCGGGCGGTTTATCAATTTTCTTCTCATGCCGGTTTACACACACTTTTTTATTCCCGCGCACTACGGTATCGTAACAAACATTTACGCTCTTTTTGCACTGCTGAATATTGTTTTTCTCTTCGGTATGGATTCAGCGTATTTGAAATTTGCAGGAACCGAATCCAAGGAAAAACACTCCATTATCTTTTCATCTGCATTCGGACCGCTGTTTGTTGCTGATGTTGTGCTGAGCCTGCTCCTCGTCTTTGGAAAATCTATTCTCGCGCAAGTACTTGGTATTCCGCCGGAGTACTCGTACTTATTTTATTACACGGGGGTAATACTATTTCTTGATGCAATTGCGCAGCTCCCGTATATCACGCTCCGGCTTGAGAAAAAAGCACTTCGCTTTTCCGGAATACGACTCGGCAACATTCTCATCAATGTTGCTTTGAATGTGATATTAATCGCGGTAATGAAAAAGGGAATAGAGGCGGTATTTATCAGTAATCTGGTCGCATCGGTGTTCTCTTTGGTTATGCTCGTGCCTGAAATGAGAAAACTATTCAAGTTCAAAATTGACAAAACAGTACTGAAAAAACTCTTGGCATTCGGCCTGCCGTATTTGCCCGCGGGAATTGCCTCAATGTTTATGCAAGTAATTGACCGGCCGATCGTTGAGAAGCTGACCAATCTGAACACGCTCGGTATTTATCAGGCAAATTACCGGCTCGGAATTTTTATGATGCTGTACGTTTCAATGTTCCAGTACGCGTGGCAGCCCTTCTTTCTTGAGAATTCAAAAGATGTAAATGCCAAAGGAATATTCTCGTCGGTATTCACGTACTTTACAGCGATAGGCTGTGTTATTCTGGTGTTCCTGTCTCTGTTTATCAACGATATTGCTATGCACCGGTTTTGGGGATTCTCTCTTATCGGTAAAGCATACTGGGGAGGGCTGAACATCGTCCCCATCGTTTTGCTCGCTTACCTGCTTAACGGTTTTTATGTGAACTTTGCGGCGGGACTGTTTATTAAGGAGAAAAGCGGAGTGTTCCCGGTTATCATGAGTATCGGTGCGGCATCTAACGTTCTTGCAAATTTTCTGCTTATTCCGAAATTGAACATAACCGGTGCAGCATTTGCAACACTTATCAGTTACGCGCTTATGGCAATCGGATTTTATCTTGTCTCGAATAAAATTTATCCGATTAAGTATGAAGGAAAGAAACTTCTCGGGTTGCTTCTTGCGGTCAGTATAACCGCAGGACTTTATTACGCCAACATGCAATTCTGGAACACCCGTTTTGTTTTGCGTACGGCGCTTTTTATGTTTTTTGTTGTTCTGTTGTTCCTGTTCCGGGTTGTGCAGTACACATCGTTTATTCAGATATTTCAAAGAATTGTTTTACGGCGAAGGACTCAGGCATGATTGAGAAATTAGAATTAAAAATTAAACGACTCTCCGGCTTATTTGACGATGTTGATCTGCCTGCATATGCTACGCCGGAAGCGGCGGGGATGGACATCCGCGCAGCAATTGAAAGTGAATACACTTTGCGTCCGGGAGAATTCGGACTCATTCCGACAAATATTTCCGTTGAAATCCCCACGGGATACGAAATTCAGGTGCGCCCCAGAAGCGGATTAGCTGCAAAGCATGGCGTCACCATTCTTAATGCTCCCGGAACGATTGATTCGGATTATCGCGGTGAAGTGAAAATAATTTTAATCAATCACGGGAAAGAAGCATTCGTTATTAAAAGAGGCGATAGAATTGCCCAGCTTGTTCTTTCGAAAGTGTATCATGCTTCATTAGTTGAAGTTGATGATTTGAACTTGACGAGCCGCAATGAGGGCGGTTTCGGACACACAGGCAGAGCCTGATATAATATATGACGGACTTGCTTATCCTTGCGTGTTTCCATGAAGCAGGGCATGCGGTAACAGCTCATACTCTCGGTTATGATTGCGATAGGATTGCAATTGATGAAGCCGGTAACGGCTCGGCAATTATTAATTATCACGCTGACGAAGAAATAGCAATATCCGTTCTTTACGATAAGCCTGCTAATGAGTACACGGTAGTGAATCCGGAAAAGGAACGCAATATTGCCGGGAAAGTTTTCCGGATACTCATTTCCGGAATGATTTCAGAATACATTCTTGCTCATCCGTCACGAAACGAAACAAATATTGTACTTGAGCTGAACGGAACTGATTATTTAAAGGCCGGGCATATTGCAGAAAAGTATAAATTCAATCTTCAAGATGAAATTGCAAGTGTTTATTCTGAATTGCAATCTGACGAAAACTGGCAGTTGGTAAGGATTCTCGTGTACAGCCTTATTTGCAGAACGCCGCTTCAGCTGAACTCGTACGAAATAGCATCGGTATTCGAAAATTTTAATAAAACGCTTAACTGAAATTAACTTCTCCATATGAATAATTATAAGCTTACAATTCAATACGACGGTTCGGACTATCACGGATGGCAGTTTCAGCAAAATGCTAAAACCGTGCAGGAAGAAATCGTCCGCGCGATTGAAGTACTTGTCAAGGAGAGGGTTAATCTGATAGGGGCGGGCAGAACTGATGCAGGTGTTCATGCGCTCGGACAAGTCGCGAATTTCAGGACAGAGGTGGAAATTGATCCATACCGTTTCTCACATTCGCTGAATGGAATACTGCCGAAAGATATTTCTATAAGGTCTGTTGAAAAAGTACACGAGGAATTTCATTCACGGTTCGATGCAAAATCCCGCTCTTACCGGTATTTGATTACCAGAATGAAATCACCATTTTTTTACAAGCACACATATCTATATCCCCATGACGTTAACATTGCTCAATTAGAGACGCTTTCGAAAAAGTTTCTTGGCGAGCATGATTTTGAAGCGTTTGCAAAGGAGCTGCCGCAGACAGAGCATTGCCTCTGTACTGTTATGGACGCGGGGTGGGAACTGCAGGATGAAATCCTGACTTTTCGCATTCAAGCAAACCGGTTTTTGCACGGGATGGTGCGGGCAGTTGTCGGAACAATACTGACTGCTGAAAAAAATAATTATCCGGAATCATGGATAGACGAAGTATTTCAAAGTAAAGACAGAGTGCGGGCGGGTTATTCAGTTCCCGCGCAGGGGCTATATCTCACAGAAATTAAGTATTGATGTCCCTATGCCTGCAATAATAGCTTACTCCGTTCCCTTGCACCCTTCAGTTGTCCACTTCCCGATAGTATTGTTGATTGTCTACGCAGTATTTGAGATTGCCGCTGCTTTTTCCGGAAAAGAGAAATTGTATCAGGCGGCATTTGTCTTTCTATCGGCGGGTGTTGCCGGACTTCTGGCTGCCGCCGTTACGGGAAATTATTCCGCACAGATTGCCGGGAAAAGTTTTGGCGCTGCCGTAACTGCCGGGCATGAATCATTAGCGAATATTACCATCTGGTTTTATATATTGTGGGTTGTCGTAAGGGCTTACATTGTTATCAAAAAAAAGAAGATACAGCTTCCTGCAACGATTATGAAATATGCAGGATATGTGTCGGTTTTAATTGCAATGGCGGGATGTGTCTTGATTTTCTTAACAGCAAAGGAAGGCGGAGCCTTGGTTTTCAAAAGAGGCGTCGGTACTGAAATGATGCACAACCAGTCAAGTGGTATAAAATGAACGGAAAAATTCTCGCAAAGTTATTTGTTTCTGCGATCATCTCCGCGGGTGCGGCTATAGGCTTGCAATTTGCCGGACTTTCTCCATTCCTTATCCTGCTTGGTTTCCGCTTCCATATCTGTGTAGTTATTCCCGGATTGTTTTTTCTGTCTGATGCAGTTGAGATTGCATTCAGGCCTGCGCAGTATTCATGGGGCAGACATATCGGCCTGTTTATTTTATTGCTTATCTCGGCAGGCATTCCGTTCGCCTTGTTAGCGCCGGGAATAGCGGTGTTTCAAAAAAACGATAATTTTTTTGAGCTTGGCGTATCATCAGTTATAGATATGCCGTTATATTTCATCTGGAATTTACCGCAGCTTATCATGCTATACTACGTTCTCAAGAAAACGACGCAGTTGAAAGCATCATTTATTTATATTCTGCTTTTTTTAATTATCATTGCCACTCCGGCCTTCATCCCTTTGGCCGCTCCTGCACCGGTTTACAGCATTGCCGGTGTAGTACTTGTTATTCTTATGGCTGCAATGCTTACATATAAGGCTGCTAATTGGATAGAATTCTCTTTACTTCTGTTTTTTGTTATCTGGTCTGCTATCTTGATATTCGGAACTCAGAGCGAAATGCTTGTAAAGATATTTTTAGGGAAGAATTACGAAAATTGGGACGGATTTATCGCCATGAAAGGCTTTTCAACCGAAATTATCAGGACGGCATATCTCGTAATACTGTTTTTAGTCGTCTCAGTGATACGAAAGTCGAAGAAATTGTCAAAAAACCTTAAAAATACCTAATATTTATTGACTTTACGGAAAAAATAAATCAATTTACACATTGAAATCTGATACTTACCTATGAAAAGAAGGAGCTCCTAAATGGCACAATACACGACTTCCGAAGAGCAAGGGATTTTGATTCTGGAGTTATCGGAAAAACGAGCAACCGTTGAAACAGCCAAAGAATTCAAGGCTGATTTTCTCAACGTGATCGAAAACGGCAACACAAAAAAAATCATCGTTGATTTTTCCAAGGTTGAGTTTGTTGATAGCTCTTTTCTCGGTGCAATAGTATCCGGACTGAAAAAAATCACATCACTTAAAGGCGACATTAAAATTCTCGGATTGCAGCCACCCGTCCGTGCGATGTTTGAACTGACCAGACTGTATAAAGTCTTCGAAATATTCGATAATAAAGCAGACGCTATAAGTAGTTTCTGATTATCGTTGACGGGAATATGTTCCCGCCATTCAATGATGAAAAAGCAGGAAGCTATTTATGCAGGCTGATATTATTCGAGTCCGCATACCCGGACAGTTGAAATTCATCCATTTCATAAATGATACAGGCGAACTTTTATTCAAATCGCATATCTCATGTTATAGTGAAGAATTGTTGAATAATGTCATACAGGACATGCGCGTTGTTATGTACGAACTTTTTTCTAACGCGGTCAATCATAGCAGGAGCGATGTTGTTGAAGTTGAATTCTCGCTGACCGATGAAGAGATCGGCGTTACGTGTATTACGAATAACGTACCGTATCGGGTAAAACGGATGGACGTAATTGATACCGAAACAAAAGAAAATCCTATTATTGAACCTCCGTTTGCCGGTGAATTGATAGGAAAAGATTTTATCGTATATCAGGACATGCAGCATGAAGTTATTTGCCGGGTAACCGGTGAGTACGGCGCTGAATTTCATAGCAGAAAGAACATTGAAAATAAACACAACGTAAAAGAGATTCCTGAGCACTATGGGCTGAATCTCATTACCAAGCTGACGCATACGGCTTCGTATAAACGAAATCAACAAGGCGAGGATTGTTTTACTATTACCAAACGAATTAGATAAGAGGACTTGTGAAAGCAATTATTTTAGCTGCCGGATTTGACGCGCGTATTATGCCGCTGGCGTTAACTATTCCGAAATCCATGCTTCCCATTGTTAACAACCCCGTATTGGCACATATCATTTCATTGTGCACTTCACATAATATTACCGATATTAAAATTAATCTCAATCACCTCCCCGAAGAAATTGACCACTATTTTCAAGATGGAAAAAATTTCGGCTGTAATGTTTCGTATTCAATCGAAAAAACACTCGCGGGCACTGCGGGCAGCCTAAAACGAATACAAAGTTTTTTCGACGAGACTTTCTTTGTCCTCATGGGCGATGGTTTAACAAATATTGATCTGACGGACATGCTCCGCTTTCATAAAGAAAGAGGGTCAAAGGCAACCATCGCGGTAATGCCGTTAGATGATCCTTCGCATTACGGTGTCGTCGGCATAAACGATTCCTCTGCAATAACAAGCTTTCAGGAAAAACCTGCTAAAGAAGATGCGAAATCACATTTTATTAATATGGGCATCTACATTCTTGAGCCTGAAATTCTTCAGTTAATTCCAGCAAAAGAAGAATACGATTTTGGTACTCAGTTATTCCCAAAACTTATTGAACAGAATATTCCGTTCTATGCTTACCGCACCGGTGCAGCATGGGATGATATTTATTCATTGACCGACTACTGGCGGATTAATATGGAGGCGCTCAAGGGAGAAACATTTAACTTCGCAAAGCCGCAGAAGGAAGTAAAACCGGGGATTTACATTCATCCTACGGCCAGTGTTGATAAAAAAGTAATTGACAGGGCGGTACCTCCGGTCGTGATTGGCGAAAATACTGAAGTGGGTTCGGGAGTTGAACTTGTTGGTCCGCTTGTGTTGGGCAAGGATAATTTTATAGACGAAAAAGCGACGATATCAAATAGCGTGGTACTGGATAATACCTATGTGGGCAAGGGTGTTGAGATAAAAGAATCTATCGTTAGTAAAAATTATCATTTAAGCATTCCTAATCAATTCGGTGTGTTTGTTGATGATCCGAACGTTTTGATGTCGCACACTATTGTCCCTTTCAAGACAAAATTGAATTTGTTCCTGATAAGTGCAACGGACAGATTGGTCGCGTTCTTCGCACTGCTGTGTCTCTCAATTCCGTTTGCGATTGTAGCAATATTAGTGAAGATGGATTCGCCCGGCCCCGTCTTTTACATCTCGAAGCGTCTGCGTTCTCCGAAAATTGAGAAAAAAGGAAAGCACTGGTACGTTTTCTTTAAAGAAAAAGCTGTTAAATATTACGTGTTCCGTACTATGTATATAGATGCCGACGCGCGGGTTAAAGAATTAAAAAATAAATATCAGACCGGGCCTTTCGTAAAAATTGAAAACGATCCCCGTGTTACTAAAATCGGAAACATTTTACGCAAGACATCATTCGACGAGCTCCCATTATTTTGGAATGTGCTGAAAGGTGATATGAGTCTGGTTGGTATTTGGGCTTTGCCGACGTACGAGGCTGAAACATTATTGAAAGACGGTCTCCAGACGGAAAACGGCGAACTCGACTTAAGTGAATTGGCACAGATCCGTTTTCAAGGCAGACTTGGTATAGCGGGATTCTGGCAGGCTCGCGGCCGCTCGAATTTAACCGCCGAAGAGAGAGCATTGCATGATAGCATGCAGGCTGTTTTAACAAATATTGACAACAAGTATGCCGATTATCTTGGTGAGTATTCCGAGTTCCAGACATATAAAGGCTATTTAAATATGCTCAAAGAAACATTCACTGCCGTGGTAAAACGCACCGGGGCTGAATGACGGAAAATAATTGAAAGAAATTAGTGTTGTGATAATGAACGTAATGAAGTCCGGCTTTTTTCCCGGTAATCGTGTAATTAAGTTGTGTGTTCAAAGCCTGCTTTTCCTTGCACTGCCGGTTCTGGTAAATGCGCAAACATTTACTTCTGTTGCTGCCATGAATGATTCGGCAACGATTGTCTATATGGATAAGCTCGCCAAACTGGCGGAAGACTTATATCCCCAGAATGAATATTTCCGCGGTAAAGTGGATGTTATGCAGGAAGGCCTTTATCAGGCAAAATGGTCGTGGCTTAATACTCTCAGCATGAGTTACCAATATAACCCGAAGCAAGCTGTAGATAATACAACAACAAGCACCATCTTTCCGCAGTTCGGCATCGGCATAACGGTTAATATCGGCAACATCTTTTTAACTCCAAGCCGCGTTTCGCAGGCAAACGCCGAGCTTAAAGCTTCTCAGGCAAGCCTCAGTACGCAAATCAGCTACATCAGGGCGGAAGTAAAAAGAAGATTTGCAAAATATTTGCAAAGTCTTGATATGCTCAAAATTCGTCAGCGTGCAGTTAACGATTCAGAATCCGAAGTCGAGTTTATCAAGCACAAGTTTGAAAAAGGTGAGACCACGATTGATGAGTATAACAAAGTTTTACGCTCTTACACTGATAACCTGCAAGGCAAGGCCACGTCTGAGGGTGATGTGCTGTACACAAAAATATCCGTCGAAGAGCTTATCGGAATGAAATTGGAGGATGTAAAATAATGGATGTTATCAGACTCATCAGAATTTTGCTGAGACGGACTAAGCTCCTGATTCTGGTTCCGATATTCGCAATGCTCCTCACGTATCTGCTGACGATGCGGATGGAAAATGTTTACAAAGCTCAGGCTCAGATTGCGGCTGGAATCGTTGACGAATCGAAAATCACGATAGAAGATAAAGCGGATTTGCAATCATCTTTTTTGATTCAAACGAAATTCAGTAACGTAATCGAACTGATTCGCTGCAAGCAGGTTGTTGATCAGATCTCGATGCAGCTTTTACTTCATGATTTAACAAAAACCCCGTCATTTCGCAAGCCGAGCAAATTACTGAATGAAATGAGTGAGGAAGCAAAGGCTCATGCCCGCAAGATATTGACCGATAAAACTGATGCGGAGCAAAGTCTATCCGTATATAATCCCGATGAAGTTGGTATCATCAAGCTTATCAAGAGCATGGGGTATGATGATATATCGCTTCAGAAGAAATTAAAGGTCGAAAGACTTGGGACAAGCGACTTTATTGAAGTGTCGTATGAATCTGATTCCGGCGATATGGCTGCATTTGTGCCGAACACAGTTTGTCAGGAGTTTCTCCGTTTTTATAAGACGGTGAAAGTCCAGCAAAATACAAACTCAGTTGATTTTTGGGAGCGTTTAGCCCGTCAGAAGAAACATGAATTAGACAGTGTTGTTAATGTCCTCAAGGATTTCAAGTTACAGCATCAGATTATAAACTTGTATGAACAGACCAAATCTCTTGTAAATCAAATATCCTCGCTTGAATTACAGCGTGAAGATGAAAACAAGAAAATACCATCAATACAGGCGGCTTTAGTTGATATTGACAAGAAATTTTCTCCAAAACAAAAAGATTATATCGAATCAAAGCTTGAACCATATCAGCAAAAGGTTTCTGAGCTAAAAAAGAAAATTGAAGCGGTCAATGAAAAGTATATTGAATCCGGATTTGCCAGTGCGGCGCTTCGTGATTCTCTTAATCTTTTGCGCGGCGAGATGCACAATGCGGTGCAAAATATTTCCGATAATTTTATTATGGATCCAAATGTCAGTCGGCAGGAACTGATCACGAAAAAAATCAATTATGAGCTTGATCTCGAAATCGCGAAAAAGGGCGTGGTGTCTATGGACAAAGAACGCGCACGCTTACAGCGCATTGTAGACAGTTTTACTCCTTGCGATGCAACGATAGGCTCATATGAACGGGAAATATCCGTTCTGGCAGAAGCGTATCTGGTTATTCTTAATAAACTTACTCTCGCCAAGTTTGCAAGTGAAGCAAGCGGAGAAGGCGTTCGCATTACGGAGGGAGCGCTCGTTCCGGATAATCCCGAAGCATCTAAGAGATTGCTGTTGATTATTCTCAGCGGCGTTATATCATTCATTCTCTGCATCATTCTGATATTGATTTTTGAGTATCTTGATTTAACCGTAAAAACACCACGGCAGTTTGTTAAACTTTCCGGACTCGATTTGCTCGGATATTTTAATTTGCTGGATAAACAGGCTCTCGATTTGGGAGCGATGTTCGGCAAGCCGGGAGGTGATGCGGAAACACGAGTATTTAAAAATCTATTACAGGCAGCGCGTGTTGAACTTACGCAGAGCTTGCAGGATAAGAAGATCATCCTTGTTACCGGTTCCAATAGCGGAGAAGGTAAATCACTAATATTATTAAGCCTGGCATTCTCTTATAAAATGACCGGCAAAAAAGTATTGCTGCTGGATACGAATTTCAAAAATCCATCGTTAACAAAACAGCTTAAGGCGAAACCGCTGCTGGAATCAGCAGTACAGGCTAAAATCCGCGTACAGGATGCCATTACTTCAACAGCACTTGAGGGAATTGATATTGTCGGTGCGGACGGAACCATCGGTTCGCCGGATGAAGTAGCAGGGCCGGAAGCACTCGCCGCATTTGTAACCGCAGCAGCTTCCGACTATGATATTGTCCTTATGGAAGGTCCTTCAATGAGCCGGTTTGCCGACTCAAAGGAACTTATCGGTGCAGCTGATAAAGTGGTTATTATCTTCCCGGCAAACCATACTATTGAGCAGGCCGATAAAGATGTATTTGCCTACTTAAAAAATCTCGACAAAAAATTTGCCGGAGCAATTCTTAATAAAGTACTCCCGGAAAATCTTGAACAGTCATATGGCGAGATACAAAAAACCAGGACAAAATTAAGAATCAGAATTAAACAATTGCTAAAGAGAAATTTCAGTAAAAACTAAACCGGATTTTGCATAGTGGATATACACTATATCTTGTGTGTGGTAATTCTGAGCATTCAGATTCCTTTTATATTTTTTCTCGTATTTCCTTTTTGCAAGGTTGTGCTGGGTCTGTTTCTCAGGCCGCCGGCATTGAAAAAGCCCGCAGCCGGGCTGACTGACTTTGGTCTGGTTATAACCGCTTATAAAGATATTGCAATTACTCTTCCGCTTGTTGATTCGCTGCTTAAACAAAACTATACGAACTACCATGTGTATCTTGTCGCCGATAGCTGTGAAATATCGGGATTGAAATTTCATTCCGATAAGGTTTCCGTTCTGAAACCTGAAACAAGCCTCGGCTCAAAAGTTAAATCTATTTTATATGCAATCGAGCATTTTACACGTCCGCATGCTATTACGGCCATATTCGATCCTGATAATTTGGCTCACCCGGAATTACTAAACCGGATGGATGTATTTTTTGCTAATGGCTATTTTGCAGTGCAGGGCAGGAGAGGGCCGAAAAACCTCGATTCTATGTACGCATGCCTTGACGCTTTTGGCGAGTATTATTATAATCACACACAGCGGTTGGTTCCTTATATGATGGGGTCATCGGCACCGATTGCCGGATCCGGCATGGCGATTAATACGAAAATGTATGTTGATATATTGCATGAGATAGAAGAAGAAAATAAACATCAGAAAGTCATTGTTGCTGAAGACAAGCTGTTGCAAAGTAAGTTGGTTGATCGCGGCGTACGTATAGGATATGATCGCGATGCAGTGATTTACGATGAAAAAATTTCTTCTGGTTATCAGGCCGAGCGCCAAAGAACAAGATGGCTGAACTCCTATTTCAAGCACCTAAAAGACAGCCTTTCCATTATCGGCAAAGGTATTGCTAAATTCAGCTTCAATGAATTCTTTTTCGGATTGGTTATAACAACGCCGCCAATTATTATCATGGTTATGTATTCCGTGTTCTTTGTAGTTGCTGATTTATTTATTGATATCCGCTTTGCCGCCATTTGGGTAATCGCTGGGTGCATCTTTGCCGGTAATTTTATACTCGCACCATTATTACATAAGCCCGAAAAGGAAATCTGGAGCGCATTGCCCGGTATACCAGCGTTCATGTTCAACCAGATATTGGCACTATTCAGGCTGAAGCGTTCGAATCAGGATTTCATGGTTACTGAAAAGACGAAGATGCTTTATATTGATGACATCTTGAAAAAGAAAAACGAAAACAAGTAAGTTAATTTTAAACTATCTGATTAAGACAAGTGGCAAAAAGAATTAAAATATTAGAGACAATCCGTCAGGGTTCTATCGGCGGCGGCGAAACATATCTAATGAATCTCGTTACCAATTTAGACCGCGAGCGGTTTGAGCCGGTCGTGCTGAGCTTTACCGATGGGGAAATGATTACCCGTCTGCGCAAAGAGGGAATCCGTGCCGAGGTGCTTTATACCGAGCGCCCGTTTAATTTTGCGCTGTATCCGAAGATCAAGCGATTCATTGATGCGGAACAATTTGATCTCGTGCATTATCACGGCAGCCGTGCAGGAACAAACACGGTCATACCTGCCCGGTTTGCTCGCAAGAAAATTATTTATACGGTTCATGGCTGGTCATTTCACACGGGCAACAATCCATTAATAACAAAAGGCCGCATTGCCGCAGAGTCCATGATGATAAAATATACCGATTTAGTTATTTGCGGCTCGCAGGCGGATATTGACGCGGGTAAAAAATATTGTGGTGGAGCAGCATACAAGCTTATACACAATAGTATAGATACCAATAAGTTTACCGCCGACGCTAACGCGAAAAACATACGTGAAGAATACGGTATAGATAAAGATAAAGTTGTCGTAACATTTCTTGCACGCATGACGTATCAAAAAGATCCGATGACATTTGTTAAGGCAATTGCTCTCGCGGCAAAAGAAAATCCGAAGATAATGGGACTGATGATAGGTGACGGAGAGATGAAAGACGAAGTGCTCGCGGTTGCAAAGTCGCTGGGCGTTGAGAATAATTTGAAATTCGGTTCATTCAGGACAGACGTGCAAAACGTCCACGCGTCTTCGGATATATTTGTCCTGCCTTCGCTGTGGGAGGTTGTTCCGCTTGCATTGCTTGAGGCAATGGCGATGGAAAAAGCATGTATCGCCACCGACATTCCGGGAACAACCGAGGCGCTCTACGGTGGAAAGAATGGATTACTGTTTGCTCCGCATAACGAAAAGCAGCTTGCCGAAAGAATCATAACATTGGCGGCAGATGATATTATGCGCCGGATATACGGACAGGCAGCACGCAAAACCGTCGTTGAACATTTTGATTTGGCAAAATTGGTTAGCGAGAATGAATTGGTGTATGAAGAAATGGCAGGCATGAGCAGATGAAATTAGCCAAAGACCCATACTGGCTGAAATCCGGCATATACACGGTGTTGAGCAGGTTTGCCAATCTTATTTTCGGCTTCGGAAGTTTTTTACTTTTAGTCCGCATTATTGATAAGAAAAGCTTCGGTATATGGGCGTTGTTCTTAACAGCTACATCTATAATCGAAGTAGCGAGAAACGGACTCGTACAGAATGCCCAGATTAAATATGCCTCTGCCGCTGACGAGATAGAATATCCGAAAATCCTGAACGCTTCGCTTACGCTAAACATCCTGATTACTTTTACATCGGTTATTGTTATGTGCGCGGTTGCGCATGCTTTGAGTCTTGTGTGGAAATCCCCTGAAATTGAAGGAATGTTCTATCTTTATACTTTTACTACTATTACACTCATCGCTTTTTCGCAATTCAATTTTATTCAACAGGCAAAATTCGATTTCAAGGGCATTTTTTATTCTAACGCAATACGGCAGGGATTCTTTTTTGCGGCTGTTCTCTATGCTTTTTTAACGAGAAAAGCTCCCTCACTCATTGAACTTGTTATATATCAAACAATGGCGGCGGTTTTTGGTGCAATCAGCGGCTGGATGTTTGTAAAGAAGTATTTTAAAATCACCTTTGCTCTTGAGTGGGAATGGGTTAAGAAATTATTCCATTACGGAAAATTTGTGTTTGGGACGAGTGTCAGTTCAATGATCTATCAAAGTATTGATCAAATGATATTGGGCGGTATGCTGACAACGGCGGAAGTAGGTGCGTATAATGCGGCATCAAGAACAACAAACTTTGTAGATGTCCCCGTGTCTGCCGTCTCGGCGATTGTGTTTCCACAGAGCGCAAAACGCGCTGCCGAGCAGGGCAAAGAAGCGTTGGTGTATTTGTATGAGCGCTCGGTCGGATTGCTGATTGCGCTTATTCTTCCCATGGTGCTGGTCTGTGTTTTTCTTGCAAAGTGGGTTATACTGGTTATTGCCGGTGCGAAATATATTGATGCGATACCCGTTATGCAGGTCATTATGCTGTCTTCATTGTTGCAGCCATACGCACGTCAGTTTGGTGTTGTTATGGATTCCGCGGGAATGCCGAAGGTGAACTTCTATCTGCTTCTTATCGTAACAATTTTTAACATAGTGGCGATATACTTCGGTATCAAGATTTTTGGCGTGGTTGGTGCGGCCTTGGGTAGTGCAGTGGCAATGACGATTTTTGTGACAGTTGCTCTCAGAATATTAAAAAAAGAATTCGGCGTTAAATTCCACCATACGTTTATTTATTGCTGGAAGTTTTATACCGATGGTTTTAAAATGGTCGCCGGTAAATTAGGTATCAAGTAAAAGGAATACGGTATGTCTGAACAAATACAGGGTCGCGATATAGTTATCGTCGGGCTGCAGGCCTGGGATGTGGATATCGGCAGTAATTGCAAAAACATTGCCGAAGAGTTCGCCCGCCACAACCGGGTGTTATATGTTAATCCTCCTCTGGATCGCCATACCATTCTGCATGAAAAGGACAGGCCGGAAATTCAACGCCGCTTGAGAATACTTGAGGGCAAAGAAGAGGGACTGGTTAAAATTTCCGATAACTTATGGAATTTTTTTCCGTCAACCGTGCTTGAGTCCATTAACCGCATACCCGTCGGATTCATTTTCGATGTCATGAATAAGAGAAACAATGCTAAGTATGCCGACGAAATCAAAAAGGCGATGAAGCAGTTAAGTTTTTCCAAAACTATTCTGTTCAACGATAATGACATCTTCCGCAGCTTTTATCTGAAAGAACTGCTGAATCCGGATTGTTCGGTTTACTACATTAGAGATTATGTTGTTGCGGTTGATTACTGGAAGAAGCACGGCACACGCTTAGAGCCGAAGCTATTTAAGAAATCCGATGTGGTCGTCGCCAATTCGAATTATCTTGCCGATTATGGCCGGAAGTATAATCCGGAATCTCACTTTGTTGGCCAGGGGTGTGATGTTTCTCATTTTGATGAATCAAAAGTGAAAGAATGTCCGGCAGACTTGGCCGCCGTACCCGAACCGAGAATCGGATATGTCGGTGCGCTGTTCAGTCTGAGACTTGATATTGAACTGCTTGAATACGTCGCCTCTGAAAAACCCAAATGGAATATTGTTCTTGTTGGTCCCGAAGACGAGAAGTTTAAAAACAGCAAGCTGCATCAAATGAAAAATGTTTTCTTCCTCGGAAGAAAAGACATGAGCGAACTTCCTTCTTACATTAAATATTTTAATGTGTGCCTTAATCCACAAGTCGTTAATGCCGTGACGGTTGGTAACTACCCACGAAAAATTGATGAATACCTGGCGATGGGGAAGGCGACGGTCGCAACAAAAACAGCAGCGATGGATATTTTCGCCGACTATACCTATCAACCGGAAACCAAGGAAGAATATGTTCCTGCAATTGAGAAGGCGCTCCGGGAAGATTCTGCGGAAAAGCATGAAGCCCGAAAGAAATTCGCCGCACAGCATACGTGGGAAAACAACGTTCTCGCTATTTACCGCTGCATTAACAATGTAAAACCGTAAAGGAGTACAAATGCCGGGAGATTTAAAATCGAGATTAAAAGACAATCAAAAGCTGAAGGATTTTTTGCTTTGGCTTCTGATGCCGGCTCATCAGGCTCGTCCCCGACTCTGGGTGAAGTTGTTCTTTAACCCGCTTGTTCACAAAAAAGGCCGTGGTGCGTGTGTCAGGCGCCGCTCAAGGATTGATGTTTTGCCGTTCAATAAATTTGTTGTCGGTAAATATTCTACCATTGAAGATTTCAGTGTTGTCAATAATGCAGTCGGCGATGTTTTTATCGGAGACAACACGCGCATAGGATTGTCCAATGTACTTATCGGGCCGATTGAAATCGGCAATAATGTTATGACAGCTCAGCATGTTGCGTTGTCGGGTCTGAATCACGGATTTGAAGATATTACGATGCCGATAAGCCGGCAAAAAGTCACCACTGCAAAAATCGTTGTTGAGGATGATGCGTGGATAGGTGCGAACGCGGTTATTGTTCCCGGTGTTACAATCGGCAAGCATGCTATTGTAGGCGCGGGGAGTGTCGTGACGAAGAGCGTTCCGCCGTTTTCAGTGGCAGTCGGTAATCCGGCCAAGATTGTGAAAAAATATAATCCCGAAACGAAGGTGTGGGAGAAAGTCTGATTGTAGTGTCGAAAAATTTTCTTATCCGCTTATTGCTGCTCACCGCCGTATTCGGCGCTTGTAATTTTACATTATCACAATCCCTCATAGGAAAGACATATCCGCCCGAATGGAAGCGGTTTACATCGCCCGAATCGGGACTTGAAGTTATCCAACTTACCTCAGATGGCAATCTCAATTGCGGATTGTATTTCTATAATGACGGCTTTAATCTTAAAGACAGCACGCTGGTGTTCGCATCAAAGCGCACCGGAAGTATGAATTTGTTTATGGTTGATTTGCGAGGCGGGATGATCCGGCAGTTGACCGACGGAAGCAAAATCAGAGCCCGTGGGGCGACGTATTCGGCAGTGCGCAATGAGGCTTTCTTCGGCGATGATCGCGTGGTTAAGGCGCTTGATGTAAAAACTCTGAAAGAAAGAGTTCTATACAATATTCCAAAGGGCTATAATATTGCCGCTTCACTTTCGGTTAACGCCGCCGGAGAGGTGATAGCTTTTGCTTTGGTTAAAAAACCAAAAGGCGACACATCGCTGCCGGAAGGTAAAGTCTATAGTAGCATTATTGTTATGGTGAATACGGTAACAGGATATTCACATGAGGTGACGAAGGAAGACAGCTACATAAGCCATGTTCTTGTCAACCCCGTTGATACGACAAAAATTCTATACTGTCACGAAGGCGCATGGGACACCGTTGCACAACGTATGTGGTTGGTGTATGCAGATGGATCGGGTAAATGTGCACTTCGTCCGGAAGAGGATCCGGCATTACGGGTCGGACATGAGTATTGGTTTAAAGACGGAAAGCATGTTGGGTACCAAATCGGCAAACAGGACAAGCGGAAATATATCGGCGTGCTTGACATCAATACAAAAGATTATGAAGAATATCCATACGCGGATGATAAACACACGGAATGCAACAGCACCGGAACGCTGTTTGTAGGTGACGGTATGCCGAAGCATGCCGACATAAGTATTTATACTCTTGAAGGCAATAAAGCAAAGCAGAAAGTATTGTTCCGGCATAATTCATCATATGAAGATGAAGAACAGCATCCCCACCCGATGTTTTCGCCGGATGATACGTCAGTATTTTTTACGTCGGATAAAGACGGGCAGTCGAATATTTATATTATTCCGTTGAGATAGGGGTATGCAATTGTTTGAATGCTTTTGATGTAGTAAATTATCTCCACCCCTCTGGATAGTGTTGTCAATTTTAGACTTTTGTTCTTTAATGTTTGTCATTCCGTAAAATCTGACGCTGACAATAGGGTAAAAGTGGATGATTTAATTCGTCAGATTTGTACGGAATCCAAGTTGAAATCTATTAATGGTGAAAATGGATTCCGGATATCCGTCTGCCGACGGATTCCGGAATGACTGCTAAATCCTTTTACCTTATAAATTCTACTCTTCTCTCTTTAGTTGAGAGCATTGTCATCTGGAAAACGAAGGATGTAATACTTAGGCTGTTGTTGTTGCAGGCGGAGTGTAAACTCTCTGACCCATTTCCCGGTCAATCATAAAAAGAATAGATTTATTGTCGCCAACGAGTTTCAGGTCGTCAAGAATTTTTGTTACATTAGCTTCTTCTTCAACCTGCTCGGTAACGAACCACTGTAAAAACGAATTTGTCGCATGATCTTTGACTTCAAGAGCCAGGTCAACTAATCCGTTTATGAGAGTGGAGATTTTCTGTTCGTGAACGTATGTTTCTTCGTAAACATCTAATATGTTTTTCCATTCCGTTTTCGGTTTTGCAATGGCCTGAAGCTCTACACGTCCGCCTTTCTGGATAAGATAGGTATAGAATTTTGTCGCGTGGAAATATTCTTCCTGTGCTTGAACTTTCATCCAGTTTGCGAATCCGGTCAGGCTGACTGATTCAAAATATGCCGACATTGACAGATAAAGGAAAGAGGAATAAAATTCTTCTGTTATTTGCTTATTGAGGGCTGCTTCCATCTTTGGGTTAATCATGGGACACCTTTTTATCTCATTCATAAAAAATTATATACTAAAACTACAAAAATTCGGTTTTGGTAACAAACAACTAATTTATCGGTTGTCTTCTATAGTCCGGAATTGGTCGAACGTTTAGACTATTTCAGCGAAAAACATCAAATTTATATAATTCTTTCTCTAAGTTTAGGGCAAGTTTTTCATTTTACAACAACACTCATGACAGGCTTATGAAAACCCGGAATCCTCAGAACCGCAGAAAACTCCACATCAATAAATGGGATTATGTACTTGAAGTCGGCGGCGGCCACAATCCGCACTTCCGCTCCAATGTCGTCGTTGATAAATATACGGATACCAATTATCACCGGAGCGGGGACATAAAAGTACTGAAGAATCAGAAGTTTATGCAGGCCGATGGCGAAAACCTTCCTTTTACCGATAAAGAATTTGACTACGTTATCAGTAATCAGGTGGCTGAGCATGTTGATGATCCGGCTAAATTTTTTGATGAAATTGCCCGTGTCGGTAAGCGGGGATATATTGAAACGCCTTCATTAATGGGCGAGTATCTGTTCCCGAAAGAATCCCACAAGTGGGTAGTGCTGGAAATTGACGGCAAGCTGGTGTTTGTTGAGAAATCAAAAGTGAAAATGCACGCCCGTGTTGATTTTGGAGATATGTTTTTATCATACTTGCCGAAACAGTCTATCGGCTACAAAATTTTGCAGAGAACCTATCCTGATATTATGACCGTTCGCTATGAGTGGAAAGATACGATTGACTATATCATTAATCCGGAATACCCCGAACTGCTGAGATATTTTCTTGAGCCGTGGGACATGGAAAAGAATTTAAAATTCTTTCCGCGCAGGTCTCTGGTGAAAGAGGTTTATGAGACCCTTAAGGCCGTGGGAGATATAGTGATTTCCTATGCCAAATCAAGAGGCGGTAAATAATTCGCGGCTTATTTGCTTTAGCTTTCCCGTTGGCGTTTAAACAACCGGATTACTGAAAGCAGGAAAACAGTTGCTCCGCAATTGATACAGGACAGTATCGTGGCGAAAATCAGTATCGCTGCAAGGATACCCGTCTGATGATTGAGTGACAGGGTATAATTTGTAATGTCAATTCTTACCGCCAGAGCTGCCGCGTTTAGTATAAATGAAATCAGCAGAATAAAAATAAATCCCATCCACATACCCTTTAAATCCGGCAGACTCAATCCCATATGCGAAGAAATGCAAAGGGAGATGTAAAGAAAAATCCAGAATTGATACGCGGCGAAATTTGCAGGGGTGAATATTATCTTTAAAAGAGAAAAAGAGTACTGGTAAACATCGTTAATGCTTGCATGAATATGCGCCGTGGATAGTTTCGATGTGTCGTATCCGAGAATAGCGTTTACGGCCTGCGCAGAATTCGGCAGTAGAAAATACATGGCGCTGAATAAAACAAATGAACCGAAAATCACCGGCCCCGCGCCGATAAAGAAATTTCCGATATTCTGATAAATGCTTTTTTTATTCCACGAGTGGTAGACATATCCGAGTGCGCCGTCTTTATCGCTGGGTTCAAGTAGGCTGATGGCTGTAATTTTATGGGCAAAGATAAGGCAGAAAAACGCGTGTCCCAGTTCATGGACAGGTGTTCCTAACCATCCGGTAAAGTACACATCCAGATTTCTGCCGCCGATATGCACGAATGCCCACCGCGCAAGGCGTGAAAGAAGAAACAACAGGAGTCCGAAGAAAAAGAAAACACCCAGAACACCTGCCAATTGATGATACACCGCGAGTGAACAGGTTTTTAAGAATTCAAGTACTCCATCCATGCAAACCCTCCAAAACAAATAATCTTATATACAATCGTAACGTATCTAATGCAAAAATAAGATAGCAACACCGGCAACAGCAACAATTGCACCGATAATTCCGCGAAGACTGATCTTTTCTTTTTTATAGTAATGTAATATCGGCAGCATAATAACGGGAGTGGTTGCCATAAGTGTTGATGCAATACCAACGCTGGTATTTTTTACGGCGACCAAACTCAGAGTCATGCCGCAATAAGGACCAAGTATTGCTCCCGCAAGAGCCAGATAAAAAGATTTTGTGTCGGTTTTGAATAATTTAACAGGCCCGATGTACTTTTTGGCTAATACCATAAAAGGAAGATAGAGAAGGACGGAGGAAAATATCCTCGTAAAGGAAGCAATGAAACTGTTTATTTCGCCGTGAGAAAAAGCTGCCTTCGCGAAAAGCATACCCCCGGCTTGTCCAACAGCACCCATGACAGCGCAGAAAATTCCGAAAAAGGTAAGCTGACGTTTTTCTTTCGCGTTGCCTTCACTAACCACAAACATAATTCCCGCGAGCGTAATTACCATACCGATGATAACCGTAAGGGAAAGACTTTCCTTAAGAAAAATGAACGCCATTACGGCCGATACGGCAGGAACTAATGACATGATAAGCATGCTGATGCGGACGCCGATCAATTCAAAAGCTTTAAATAAAAATCCGTCACCGAATAAAAGGCCGATCCATCCGCTGATGACAAGAAGCATGACGTCGGTGAAAGGAACCGGTGCAAACCATCTGGCGGCGACAATAGTTATTAGCAGCAGTATTGCCGAAAGCGTCAATCTACTGATATTCGTCAACTGGCCGCCGATGCGTTGTGCCGCGCTGTCAAAAACAAGTGCGGTAACAGCCCAAAGGCCTGCGGTAATTATTGCAGCGGTTTCTCCGATGAGAGGCATAACACCATAATTGAATAAAATACCCTGCAATTTACAAAAAAAGCACGTCCCGAAAATGGGACGTGCTTAAGAAAATTCAATATGTGCAGATACTAATTTGTCGCCCCGGTATCAACAGTGGCTTCAATAACCGCCTGAATGTTTGTTGACACATTGGACAAGAAGTCAAAACCGGTTAGTGATTCAAGCGAATCAACACTAACGCGATAGGTGCCCCATGAGTTGAACGGTCCAAGATCATTGTTCATGAGCACGGCGATAACGCGGGTACTTGTAGTAACGCGAGCGAGATCATTTGTCCCGGCAGGAAGAACAACAATAATCTTCCAGAATTTAGCAGGTACGCTGATTTTACCGCTTGCAATTGTTGTGTAATAACCGTTAAGACCCGTTCCGCCTGCGCCATATCTTCCGGAATAAATATATAAAACATTTCCGGCTGAGGCGAGTGTGCGGCAATAGGTTTCCAAAACTTCCCATGGCCCACCATTGTTAGCCTGCGTCTGAGGCATAATGTTGGTCATGAGATAGACGGAATCCATATCGGTCTGCAAATCTTTTCTGTCGGCAGATGCGCACATATGACCGCGTGAGAATCCGGAACCCGTATAGTCGGCGGTTTTAACGTGATACCAGCTTGCAGGAAGTCCCGGATCGGGTTTAAACTGGTCGTTATCAACTGCGCTGCCGGTTATCCATGTTGAGTTAAGCTGCCATGCGACCCAATTTGCAGTACCAAGGCTCTTATTGTATGACATGCAATATTGTCTTCTCTGCATGAGATAGTTGTTTTGGTAGTTAGTTGAGTCGGTAACTGCGCCGCTCGGATTTCCCATGGTCAGATTAACATTACCCGAATATGAAACGGTGTAATCACTGATGGCAATGTCATCAATGTTAACGCGTGCCGATGTGCCGTCTGTTTTAACAATTTTAAAACGGATTGTTCCGGCGATGTTAACGGTAAAGGAAGCTGTGCTGAGTGTTGTTGTGGATGTAGTGATAGTTGAGCCTGTCTGTGTCCATGATGAACCGCTGTTGGTAGAATACCATAGCTGCCAGGTTGAACTTGCATCGGTTCCATATTTAGCGTGCTTGATGGTAACCGTACCGGCGCCTGTTGTCCGGTTGAACTGCATCATGAGAACTCCCGAAATGCGGATACGTGCCGAAGCAGTTCCGTTTTTCACATCACTGGTTGACGTTCCGATAAGCGCATCATTAAGATTCCACGTCCCGCTTCCTAGTACGACATCAGCCGCGGCGTAAGCGGTTTTAGATCCGCTTTCAAATCCTTCGGCTAATGCGAGATAGAGCGGTGTGGTAAGTGTGCTTGATGTTGTGCCGGATGGCTCTGATACTAATGAAGAGTCTCGACAGCCTTCAAGAAACATGAAAGAAAAGAAGAACACGAACAAGAAAGTAACATAAGATTTAATCATACGAACTCCTTATAGTGTAAGATTAGTAATACACGATCGCAACATACAAAAAAATATTGCAAAATAGTGTGAGTTGAGTGTTACGCGCATAAAATTTTTTCTGATGTCAATCGTCTTATTTATATGGGATATATCCATGTACGAGCGCGTACAAAACAGAGATAATCCGTTTATCATAAAATAGCGCCGTGGCCGGGGCAAAATCGGTATATTTGTAAATGAAAATTGAAATTTCTACAATAGAGTAAATGTAAATAGAAAATGACCTCGAATATTAATGCACTCGGGCAGGAGAAAATAAATAAATTAATAGCAAGCTATTCAATACCGGCAATTATCGGTATGCTTGTTATGGCATCATATAACGTGATAGACAGAATTTTTGTAGGACGAGGCGTCGGCAGCATGGCATTATCAGGTATCGCTGTGTCTTTTCCATTAACTGTCGTCATAATTGGATTTGCCCAGTTAGTCGGAATGGGTACGGTTTCGGTATTGTCCATTAAACTCGGCGAGAAGGATTATGATGGCGCGAATAAAATTCTGGGTAATGCAATTACATTGAGCCTGATTATATCAATGATGCTCGGTGCCGTGTTGTATGCTTTTATGTCGCCGTTGGTAACACTGTTCGGTGGAGTCGGGGCATCGCATGATTACGCGGTTCAGTATCTCTCGATAGTTTTACCGGCGATACCATTGCAATTTATACCCTTTGCGTTGAACAGTTCCATCCGTGCGGAAGGCAATCCGAAAATGGCGTTGTATTCCATGCTGATAAGCGGAATATTGAATATCATTTTGAATCCGCTGTTTATCATGGTATTCCATCTTGGCATAAAAGGCTCGGCATTAGCGACGGTTATTTCACAGTTAGTCAGCGCGGTCATCGTTATACAGTATTTTATGAGTAAGAGGAGCCATTTGAAGCTGCGCGGCTTCGCGTTTGATAAGCCGGTTATGTCGAAAATTATTTCAATCGGCATATCTCCGCTGGTAACACAAGTCGCTGGTAGTGTTATACTTTTTGTTTATAACCGCACGCTGCTGCAATATGGTGGAAGTTCTGCAATAGCCATATTCAGTATCGGTATGGGAATCTCGATGCTTCTGACAATGCCGATATTCGGATTGAATCAGGGAATTCAGCCGATCATCGGATATAACTACGGCGCAAAAGATATTGCAAGGGTTAAGGAGACATTTAAAAAGGGCGTTATCGTTGCAACGACTATATGCACAGTCGGTTTCGCGTTGATCATGATATTCAGTTCCGGCATCGTTCATCTGTTTATCGCGAATGATGAAAAGCTCGCGGCGTTGGGCGTTCACGCGTTAGTCATTTCGATGATGGTGCTGCCGCTCAGCGGATTTCAATTTGTCAGTTGGGCATATTTTCAGGCGGTAGGAAAACCGAAACAGGCGATTACTCTTACATTAACGAAGCAGATATTGCTTGTTGTCCCGTTGGTATTTATTCTGCCGAGATTTTTTAATCTCGACGGCGCGTGGTTGGTTCAGCCCGTGACAGATACCGCCGCGGGACTTCTGACGCTTTCATTGCTCTACTTCGAACGCAAACGCCTCAACGCAATGCAAACAGCAAATGAAATGATCGCAGTAGAATAAAGCTATTATTAATGGAAGTGACTGTCGTACAAGTTGTAAATAGCCCGCGGATGACGCTGATAACCGCGCCTGCGGCGGGCAGGCACAGATTTCCGCAGAATATTTTTATAGAAGAAATTTTGAGACAGCCTTTTTCAATTAGTCACTTACTTATTAACCATAATCAATATTTAACTGTTCAGTTTCATCAATTTGACAAAACTTATTTTGTCAAATGATTTAACAAAAAATATTTTGTTAAAAACTTAATAGTGGTGAAATGCCCAAAGAAAGCGCAAGGGGTCGCTGCTTTATTAGGTTGATAGCGAAATGCTCTTGCTAAAAATTACCGTTAGCGGCTTCTTTGTCTACAAACCAATCGAGCCGCTTAAAATTTATGTTATTCTTGATGCGACTGAGCTTTGGAGCTAAACATTTGAACGTAAAAAAGTGAACAATGAGCTCAATGATTTTTCTGGTTTTTTCTCAATTTCACATTCCCATAAAGTATAAACACGCCAGCCATTTTTCCTGAGTGTTGTTCTTGCAGATTTATCCCGTAAAACATTTTTTTCGAGTTTAGTTCTCCAGAAGGCTGAATTAGTAGATGGAATCCTGCCCTCGCGGCATTTCTTGTGTAAATGCCAAAAACAGCCATTAATGAAAATAGCTGCTTTATATTTTAGGAGAACAATATCGGGTTTTCCGGGTAGGTCTTTTTTGTGTAGTCGAAACCGGAATCCGGCTTTATGTAGCGCCCTTCTAACTATGATTTCCGGTTTCGTATTTTTCGACATTACGTCACTTCTTTTCTTCTTATTCCAGATGTCCATATTAACTATTTTAAATTAAAATAGTTAATTAGTGTCCGCCGGATTTCCTTAGCTACCAATTCGGCCTTCTTAACCGGAACGCCATTGCTGATTAATTTGTATTTAGCTGTCAAAGTCATGTCGGGAGGCAGGATATAGGTATCGGGGACGCTTTGTAACCTGAGTGCTTCACGGACAGTCAAGCGGCGGGGTTCTGTTGGGTGAAGATGCACTTCATTGTTTCCATATGCAACTGTAGGACTATATCTGTAACGATGTAATCGTTTAAATGATTTTCTGTTTGTATCGCCTTCTTCTATGAGATTAAAACGCTCAGAGTAAGGATTAAAATATTCTGCCTGATTTGGACTTTTATCAGTCAAGTTTTTAAAAGCATGGGAGACAGTGACTTCGGGATATTTATTTAATAGCTTCTCGATATTGGCAGTTGTAATTTTAGATTGAAAAGGCCATTTATGAGGCCATTCTTCGTTCTTAATTCCTGGATATTTTTTCTGTGGCCAATTAAAAACCATCGGGGCGGTAGACACATAGCCCGTTTTTGTTGAAAAACCATTCTTAATCAAAGTCTCAACCAGATCTTTCCTAAAACCCACGAGTACAACACGGGGTCTGTCCTGTGGTATACCATATTCCAAAGAATTCAATATATCATACCACAAAAAATAGCCTGCGGCTTTAAGATTCTCAGTTAGCTTATCAAAACCTTCATTTTTGTGAACCTTTGTCGTAATTAAACCACCAACATTCTCAAAAAATATAAACAAGGGTTTCGCCTGGCTTACAAATTCGCAATAACTAAAGAGAAGCTTTCCTCTGTTTCCACTAGCTCCTGCATTTTTACCGCCAGTAGAAAAGTCCTGGCATGGTGGGCCGCCTATAATGCCTGTAATATTTTTATTCTTCTTTACGATAGCCCTTACGGAATCGAAATCTGAAGCATCAATTGGAGATTCGATCTTACAAAATGTAACTAGTTTTTTCTTAATATATTGATTATTTGAACGCTTGAAATAACCATCCATGGCTTGGTTGTGGGCATGAATGAACTCAGTATTTACTTCTACAGCTTCTTGAATTTGGAAGCCATTATTAATGAACCCAATATCGAGAAAGCCACCGCCTGTGAATAAGGATAAAATATTGAAAATTTGTGTGTTAGCTAGACTATTCATCTGAGTACAGCAGATTATGAGTGTTTAGATCAATTCGACCGCGGTAGCCCCAATATTTTTGATGCACGTAGTGAGTATAGTTTTTTCTGAGCCGACAAATTCGCTGGGCTGGGAATGTAATTTTATCACCAATGTCTGTGGTATTCAATGGAAAATCCGAAAATATGTTAAAATTTTTTAAGTTTACTGAATCATCCAATACAGAATATAAATATGCACTAATTTTTTCATAATGTGAAGTGAGTGTCGTACCAAAGTATCGCTTTAAATCATTGGGAAGTCCACCTTTGAGAATTTCACATTTACCTTCAAGATTGTACATGCTTAAATCAAATAAAGTATAATCGTAGTGCCAAGTATTCTTGGTTCGAAACGATAATTCAAGGTACCCAATCTCATCATGTGGGTATTTGAAATTATTCAAGGCAATTACATCGTTAGGCAATGGAAGCACCTTCATTTTGGCTTGTTTAGAAATTTCTTTTTTGTTGTAGCCTTGTTTCTTGAGGCACTGGAGAATGGCGTCCTTTTTTAAAAAACTTGCGCCGACCACTTCAGCAATTTTGCTATTTCTTAAGGCGTTTTTGGGACGAAGTATAATGTCGCAATTCTGGCCAATCAACATGAATAATTTATTATTTATCAAGAAAATATCACCAGGGGCAATTGGAGAAAGCTTTGCGTTTATCGAATAATCAAACATTTCGCTCGTGTTTATATGAACCGCATTTTTTTGAAATTCAGCATCTGCTACAGAACTATCTTCAGCGAAATTTTTACTTAGTATTTTTGTTAGACTAAACACAGACGTGAATATATTATCGGTTTGGGCGGAATTTAAAATGGCGTCGTCAATATTCGAATTAATAATGTTGTCATACCAGATCTTAATAGCTTCAAATGGAGGAATTCCCTCGGAACAGGATTTATCCAAAAAATAAAACAGATTCTTTTTGTTAGAGCCGACTAAGGTTTTTGCTCTGTTGAGCGATTCACTCATCTGCTTATGGAAATATTGTAATATCCGAGAATAAGCTAAAAAGGCAATGTTATTGCAGATATCGCCTATGATGTCGCCTCCACTTTTACTAACGACCAAATAATTCTTGTCCTCAAATATATTGGGGTCATTTGTTGAAGTAGATGTGAAAATGATATTATAATAAGAATTGAGGTTATGGTTAGATAATCGAGGTAAAATATCTTGGGCGATTTTTATTCCGTGATCGTCGCCATTGCCCAGTTTATTGTCGATGATGGCTATTATATTATAATTAGAGGGCATGCCCACAAGTAAAAAAATATTTTCCAGCTCATCAATGTTGGCGGGAACGAAATTATCATAAAAAAGGAACGTTGCTTCTATTTCATTTGTATATATTCTATCAATTACTCCATCATAGATTCTGCTATTTATTTCAAAAATCCCGCATAGCATAAAAATGCTTTTCAGATCGGAATCAGCATTAAAAACTTCTTGAAATGAATCTAAGATATTGAATAAACTGTTTTGGGCTGTTACGTTGGCAAGGTAAGTGCGTACCTCACCAAATGGCAGTAGTGAGTTTAATTCTTCATTGTTGTGATTAAGCTGGTCAAATTCACTTTGAAAGCCTTTTAGTAAACTTAACGCTTCGTTTTTGTTCTTATATCCAAGTAATTTCAACAACAAAATTTTGTTGTTGGGTGATAACACTGCAAATTTCGAAATGGCAATATCACCACTGTCTGTTGTTCGAAAATCATTTTCAATAAAAATTACAAATGAGGTGCCTAGCGTGTTAATGATTTTATCAAACTCATCCATTTTATTCCCCCGGGTTTTCTGAACTAAATATTATTTCAAAAATATAACGATTCCCATAATTGTTCCGGTCGTCCATAAGGGAAATTGTGGCATCAAAAGACTCCAAGAATTTTTTTACAATATACATACCCATCCCACGACCGTTTTGTTTGCCAGAAACCATGGGCTGAAAAAGAGTATATTGAAATTTATCTAAAACCCCAGTGCCTGAATCAAAATAGCGAATTATGTTTGGCTTCTTGACTTCAACACAGATTTCCTCGGGTAATGTCCTCGATAGAGATTTATCGTATCTCCCTTTAATTTGTCTTTCTTCAATCCAATATAAAGAGTTGTCCAGCAAATTGTAAAAGACATGCATCAATGCACCACGGGGGACTAAAAAGTCAAAATCTGTATCGTTATATTTTGCCTCGATATCAAGCTTTTTTAACCTTGTGCTATATCTTTCAAGAAAGTTATCAAGAAATAGCTTGAGATTCTGTTTCTCTAACTCGTCTGCTTTGCCACTATAAACGAAGGTTTTTTCAATGAAGTCATAAAATCGCCGGATATCAAGCATCTTTGCGGTTACATTATCCAACCTTTTTCTAATCGGTAATAGATAATCCTTATTGAGATCAAATCTCTTGTTTTCAAAGAGGTAGTTCTTAATTGCCTCTATATATGTCTCGTATTCCTTGCCTCGATCCGCCTCAGAAACAAGCGAGTGTAGTTCGTGGGTTATCGTTTCTGTAATTAAGCCGTTAGCCATCAATTTGTAGTTGTTATATGTTTCAACCTCAATTCGTTTTTTTTTCTTCGTGAGCTATGGCCAATATTTGTTCGGTCGCCCTTAATGATGAGTATGTATTATTCATGCCATCAGTAAAGGGTTTGGTTATGGAATCTATTGAGCGGACTATTCGTTTAACGGTATCAACTTTGTCCGGAGTATCAAGACTTATATTTTCTTTAAGAGTATTGAATGTTTGTAATATCGCATTGAAACTGTTCTGCGTATGGGCAAGTAATTCTTTTGCTTTTTTGGCTTCTTCTAAAATTTGTTTCTGTGTATTGTGTGGAATTAAGTTTTCCTCGTCAAGTATATCTTTACAGATTTCGACAGCATTTTTATTTAATTCGTAAAATCTATCATTAAATATATAATCCAATAATAAATGAATTGCTCTTGTGTGTGGATTGTCTTGAATATCTTCCCTGGAGCTAGTTTCCGAAATATACTTTTGGCGTGGATCATTTACTCTTACAAAACCTAATACATTCCCGAGTTCAAACCTGTAAAATTGCTGACCGGTTGTCCGTTTTTGTTGAAGTTTCAACCAATCACTGTCTTTGTTGCCCAGAGATGCGATTCTGAAATTATTTCTATAAAGCTTAATTCCGTTGTTTACATCAAGGAAGTTTTTGATGTTTTCAATATTAATATTTTTTGATATTGCTTTTTCGGCTTTTGCAGAATCATAGGCCATTTGTAAGAGCTTCGGGTTCCGCTTGAAAGAATAGACACGTCCCTCAATGTCTGCAATGTCATTTAAGCATGAAAGATTGCTGTCAACATCCAAACCCGCATTCTTTTTTCTTCTAATAATTCCCTTTTGATTTATAAACACCGTGGCGGGAATTTTATCATTTAAGCTCGTTGCAAAGCGAACTGCATATTTTTTTAGTAATTTGGCATAAAAAGAAGGTTCCCGCTTCCAATCTTGGTAAAGTCGATCGCCGATCATCCCATTGTGAATGCGTTGTAGAAACCATGGTTTGATCTCCAGTCCAAGCTCGATCATGAGATCTTTGCCAGCCTCAAAATCGGGGTCCCTTTTTAACTTAAAAGAGTGAATGGCTTCGGCAATAAATAAGTTGTCAATATTTATACTTGAATCCATTGGCTTGTTGTTGTGGAAAACTTTCAGATTCAACAAGCTATGTTTTTTTTCAAATGGAGAATAGATAAAATTCAGGGTGGATAAAACGTCTTCTTTGAGTTTGAAATTCTCGCTGTCAGGAAGCTTCTCTGCAGGATTGCTTTCGCTTTCTTCCATGAAAATCGAAAAATCGACGGGTTTGGTATCATTACCCCAAAACCACAAGCGGGTATACGAGTAGTTACTTTTATCGTTAAACGTCCATTCATCCGCATTGTGGTTCATACTCGTGTTTAACTTTTCCCAATCAATTTTGACAACTGTAACCGAGCTTTTTGCTTTTTCCCTGGCTTTGGTTTCCACGAAGAGGATGGGGCTCAATCTTTGAGCGGAAAGACGTCCAATTCCTTTGTTGCCCAAAATCGGAGTAGCATCATCATTAGTGTTTACGTTGTCGTGTTTTATGTTGGTGCCAATTTCAAAGAAGCCTTTTTGAAGAGTCTTGGCATCCATACCTAGGCCATCATCTTCAATAATTATAAGTTTGTTCTTGAAGTTACTAAATAATCCCAGCACTGAATTCGATATCGGGTGCAGCAGCTTGCCTGGCTTTAGTTCACTCAGAGAATCCAGAAAGTGAATGCGAATATTCTTCGCTTTGGCATCATAAGAATTCTTTATTAGTTCTGACAAAGCAATACTGTCCGAAGTAATTAATTCGGTGCCTAATTGTTTGATAATGCGTGGATTATAAGTTACTTTCATACCTTGTTCAGTATAAAATTATTATATGGTTGATTATCATGAATTCCCTTGATATTCTCTCATAATATACACATAATCTACTACAATTTCTCATTTTTAGTTGTTTCTAAACGGTAAAATAAGCTTCTTTGTCTACAAACCAATCGAGCCGCTTTTTTATTGGGGCGATGTGAGCGGCGGGGTACTGCAAGGCTTCCGGTTTGTTGTTCAGAATGGCGTCAAGGACTGTTGCCTTACTCTTTCCGGTAGCAAGAAACATGACATACTCCGCGTTGTTGATAACGGTGCCGGTAAGTGTTACACGCATTTGTCCGCTTTGAGGTTGGACTGCGGTCGCAGTAATATTGGGGGATTCCAGTAAGTGCATTGCATTGGGAAAGATTGATGCCGTATGTCCGTCGTCTCCCATGCCGAGTAGTATAACATCAAAAACCGGAATGCCGTTTTCCAGCGGCACGGTATCCGCGATTTCCTGAGCATACCGGAGAACTTCCAACGCCGGTTCTGCTTCACCCTGAATGCGATGAATTTTTTCCCCGTCAAACGGGAGTCCCTTTAATAGATGTTCCGCCGTCATCCGGTAATTACTTTCTTCGTGATCTGAAGGAACACAGCGCTCATCAACCCAAAAAACATGAACCTTCGACCAGTCTATTTCTTTTGAAAAAGATTCACGGAGAATATCGAAAAGTAGTTTCGGAGTCGAGCCGCCGCTTATCGCAATGTACGCGGCGTTATGTTGCACGATTTTATCCCTCAATACCGGTATAAAAGTTTTTGCGCATTGCGTGCAGGCTTCAGCGGCTGTAGTACCAACATGTATCATCGTTTCCTCCAATTAGTTATTCCGGTCGTATTATAAGATGCTCAGTGCTTTCATTATTCAATTTATCAATTGCTGAAATGACATACACATAAGAATCGGCAGAGCGGAGCAATGTTTCCGAATATTGTGTCTCTCCCGCGGAAATAACTGCTCTCAATGCAGTAGCATCATTCATATCTATTCTGTCATACCGGCCGAAGCGGTATATCGCGTAGCGGGTTATCTGTGTACCGCCGAACGAAGTGACCGGTGTTTCCCACGACAACGTAATTCTCGAATCACTTACATTGCATGTGCCGTTGACCGGAGTGTTTGGTAAAACAGAATCCTTAGCGGCATAAGCAGGGGGCAATGCCGGATACAGAAAATAGTTCATGGTGAGTGAATCGGAAAAATCTTTATTGTTGATGAGCGACTTTGCGCTGAAAAAAATCATTCCGCTTATACCCTGCGAACTGCGGAGGCGGAGTATCTGTTGTTGAATTTCGTCTTCTGCGCCTGCATGTTTCTTGCTCAGAAAGTTACTTGAATATAGTCCCGCAAACACGGGGCAGTCTTTTCCTATGCCAGACCACCAGGGGAGCAGTTTAGCAAAGTCCGCTCTCGGATGGCCGACTTCCCAGTAAAGCTGCGGCGCAAGGTAATCAACAGTATGATTTGTTACCCAGTTGAGCGGATCGCAGTACAGCGTTGCATACGATTCCATTCCGCTTGTTGCGGCATATTTATTCTCAACAATACCGAACGGACTGACTCCGAAAACAACATCTGGCTTTTTACTTTTTATCAGGCTGTCAACCTGAGCAATCAATCCGTTGATATTATCTCTGCGCCAGTCTTCAATATTGGTGAAGCCGCGCGGATTATCTCTGAATGTTGCCGCATCTTCTTTATGTATTTTGGGTTCGTAGGGATAAAAATAGTCGTCGAAGTGAATACCGTCCACATCATATTTGGCAAGTACATCGGCTACAACGCTGACAATATATGGTGTGACGTTGGGGTTGCCCGGATCGAGCATTTTGTAATCTTTTACGGTAAGAATCCACTCGGGATGTTTTTTTGAAACGTGCGATGCTGAGAACTCATAGCCGCTCAGATTTTTAACGCAGCGGTAGGGATTCATCCATGCGTGCAGTTGCATGCCGAGTTTATGAGCTTCGGTAATGGCAATTTCAAGCGGATCGAAGTAAGGCTCCGGTGCGGCGCCTTGTTTGCCCGTCAGCCAGTACGACCATGGTTCAATATCGGAATTGTATAACGCATCGCACTCGGTTCGTATCTGAAAGAAAATCGTGTTGATGCCCATGTCGTGAAGCTTGTTGATAAGTGAGCGGAGTTCTGCTGTCTTTTCTTCCGATGAGGCATGGCGGTCGAGCGGGTAGTCAATATTTGCAACGGTGGCTATCCACGCACCACGCAATTCTCTTTTCCCGGCTGACTGCCCCAATGATACAGATAGAAGTAGAAACGTGTATAGTAATAAATATGTAAAAAACTTTTTCGGCATAGTATTTTTTGAATCTTACTTTGCAAGATACACAATCATGATAAATGTAGTGTGATGAATTGGGCAATCTAAAAAAAATCATTTTCTCTTTTAATCCCGAAGGCATCTATATATGATTTGCGATTCTTCGAGGTAGAGACTCCCGTTCGCAGAATCTCGTGGAGCAGGCGTTGCCACACGGACTTCACATGCCGTGATGTATCTTCCACGCCATAAATAACGTGGTTATTAATAACTCCGGCATTTAGGGTGTGTTGCATAACTGTATTATAAAGTGAACTCACCCCCTACCCCTCTCTTCAAAAGCAATGGTGTCAACTTAGTAAGCGAAATCAAAAAAGCCCTCACCCTCAGTCCCTCTCCCAAAGGAGAGGGAAGTAAAGCAGAAAGAAAAAGCAATGTTTCTATTCCCTTCTCCCTCGGGGAGAAGGGTTAGGGTTGAGGGCGTTTTCACCGTACTTCATCCTTAAGTTGACACCATTGCTTGGAAAGAGAGGGGAGCGCCCGATGATGCAATTTAGGCTTGAATTCAGGTGGCGAGGGTGAGTTCGTTTTTGCAACTTGCTTGAAAAATTGACAAGAAGAGTTCTGCAACAGACTCTTTATGGCGGAGTATGTGATTCATATGCGGTTTGTATAGAACAATCGGGATGTGACGTACCGAGAACACCGTTCATATGTGGCGACTGCAAATAAAACTGAAATTCCTTTATTTTAGGAATAGAATTATTCAATATTTATTTATGACGCTATACCAATACATCATCGCAGCGGTGACGCTGATAACGCTGGCAGGAATTGCTATCGGTAGTTATCCGGTTTTAAGAATGAACCGGGCTACGATTAGTCTGGTCGGTGCGACAATATTAATTCTCATTGGTGCCATCACCAAAGAGGACGCGTATCGTGCAATTGATTTCGACACGATAACATTATTATTCGCGATGATGGTAATCAATGTCAATTTACGTCTGGCGGGCTTTTTCTCGTTGGTTACGGATCACGTCATCAGACTCGCGAAATCCCCGCGGCAGTTGTTGTTCTATGTAATTATTACATCGGGATTATTATCGGCGCTGTTTTTGAATGATACGGTTTGTATTGTACTGACTCCGCTTATTATAGAAATCACCTTATCATTAAAGCGGAATCCAATGCCTTATCTTATGGCAACGGCGACGGCTTCCAACATCGGTTCTGCCGCGACTATTGTCGGTAATCCGCAAAACATGATTATCGGTATTGCTTCTAAAATTCCGTTTACGCAATTCGCGTTAACTGTTCTGCCGATGTCATTAGGCGGACTCATTATCTGTTCCTTTGTGATTGTGTTGGTGTATAAAAAAGAGTTCTCGGTCGAAAAGTTTACAGTCGTACCCGAACACGAAGTAAGAATTTTTAAGCCGTTGTTCAGAAAGAGCATAGTTGCGGCATGTATTATGCTTGTGCTGTTTATTCTGAATGTACCTGTCCCGCTCGCGGCATTAGTTTCGGCATGCATATTATTGATTACTCGGAGAGTCAAGCCGAGCCGGGTTTTTCTTGAGGTGGACTGGTCCTTGTTGGTGTTTTTTGCCGCGCTGTTTATTGTAACGGGAGCAATAGGGAAGAGCGGATTGAGCGCTTTGCTATTTCATTCTATGGAAAGTCTGAACCTGAACAGCATTGGTATGTTGACGGTGATCTCTTCGGCGTTGAGCAACATCATTTCGAATGTCCCGGCCGTGTTGCTGTTCCTTCCGGTTATTCCGATGCACGCGCATCCATACATCAGCTGGATTACTCTGGCGGTGGCAACAACTTTTGCGGGAAATTTGACGCTTATGGGTTCGGTTGCGAATCTTATAGTGGCGGAATCGGCAAAAAGAAAAGGAATAGACCTATCCTTTATGGAATATTTAAAATCCGGTCTGCTGATTGCCGTACTGAGTCTTATTTACGGGGCTGTATATATTCAGCTATTTGTCCGATGAATTTTTAAAGCATCCCAGAAACTGAGGGACAAGTTTCAATACTCCGTTGAACCGCTTCGCGAGATTCCGGCTGTATAAAAATTGAATTGCGCCGTTAAGGGCTTCATATACTTTCGGCGAATGCGGATACCACCAGAAGTTCTTTTTCATGCCGGGCATAATGTCATCAACAACACAGCGGGGCTGCGTCATTTCTTCAAGTCCGATATAGCTGTGTGTTCTGCCTAAACCCGATTCCTTGAATCCACCCCACGGCGTTTCTGCAAGTCCATGCGACATGAGGTGATCGTTTATCATCACGGTGCCAGCCTCAATGCGCGATGCAATTGCATGTCCGAGTTTTTTATTTTGTGTCCATACCGATGAGGTCAAACCAAGATTTGAATTATTGGCTTTCGTAACGGCTTCATCTATGGTAGCAAATGAATCAACCGCAAGCAGCGGGCCGAACGTTTCTTCCCGCATCGTGAGCATGCTCATATCAACGTTTTCGAGAATGGCGGGAGTAACGAACAAGCCGACATTATTTTCTCCTGACTTGGCCTGTCCCGCAAAAACCGAGGCGCCTTTTCTGATAGCATCCTGCAAATGTGTTTTAACAGTGCTCATCTGTGATTCGGTTGTCAGCGAACCTATTTCAACATTACATCCTGTATCGGGTCCCTGCCTGAGAGTAAGCAGTTGTTTTTTCAACTCCTGCATAAATTCTTTATAAATAAACTCATCAACGAGAATGCGTTCAACTCCGGCACATGATTGTCCTGAGTTCGAGAGTCCGGCCCATAGTGCACCCGCGGCAGCGCGTTTAATATCGGCATCGCGGCAGACGATCATCGCGTCGTTTCCGCCAAGTTCGAGTGAAAGGGGAATGAGTCTTTCGGATGCCTTTTTCATCAAGTATTTCCCAACAGGAACTGAACCTGTAAAGAATATTTTATTGATGCCGCTTTCAATAAATGCATCCCCCGCAATTTTGCCGGGTATGTTTAAATGATGGAATAATCCTTCGGGCAGGTTGCCGGCATTGACGCATTCTTCAATAATCTTTCCAACTTTCAGTGTTTGTGTAGCGACTTTCAATATCACAGCGTTTCCGGAAATCAGCGCCATAGCTATTTCATGAAACGGAATACCGAAAGGGTAGTTCCAGGGACTGATAATGCCGATTATGCCATATGGCACATGGTCTATATAGCTTCTTTTATTAATCGTGAGCAGATTACCTGCGGATAATTTTTTTCTCTTTAAAAACTTACGCGCATTTTTGGCGTAATAGGTTATTGCCATTGTCGTGGGGAGTACTTCGGTACTGAGGGCATCAATTCTTGTTTTGCCGGAGTCTTTTGAAATTGTTTCGGCAATTTTATCGGAGTTGTCGGCTATATAATTGCGGATAGCGTACAGATGTTCCGTGCGTTCGGAAAAACTTTTCGCCGCCCACACCTTTTGTGCAGCGCGTGCTTTCGCAACTGCCGCCTGCAAATTCTCAACAGTGTTTTCTTTGGTTCTGCCTATCTCTTCACCCGTTGCCGGATTGATGCTAATCGTATATTTATCATCTGCGCCCATGATGTCCACTCTAATTATTTGTAGCTGATACGTAAAATAATGTTTTTGGGGTATATGTTCATAAGGAAATCAACAGAAGGGATTCAAAGAATATACAACTTTCTGCAGGTGATAATCGGACATGACATTGTTTATATGTTCCCTAATTAACACGGTGCTTTAGCGCCGTGCAAATAAGATTCCCCACAAAGGGACTTTAGTCCAATCTCGTTCGTTTAATTGGGCTAAAGCCCAAAGAAGATATTAGATTTGTGTCACGGCGCTAAAGCACCGTGTTAATGATAATGTTATAATTTTCTAATCCATGATTTAGGGGGTGTTCGAGTTCAATTTCTTCTTTGTTATTCTTTGCGTGTGTGGTTATTTTGATAAATACTATTATTTATTTCATGGAACCATATGAACAGACGCGATTTCTTTAAAAATGCAGGCATAGCCGGAGCTTCGGCAGCTGTATTCCTTTCTCTCGGCAAATCGGGCAAGGTTCTTGCCAATACTTTAGCAATGAGTACTCTTTATGATCTGGTTAGTCTCAGCGGCAATGATCCCGCTAAGATGTTTGAAAAGGGTATTGCCCAGCTTGGCGGTATGAGAAAGTTTGTGAAAAAGAATTCCGTTGTGGCAGTTACTCCGGATATCGGTTGGGATGCAGTGCCTGAAAGCGGTGCCGATACAAATCCGGCTTTGGTAAAAAAGATTGTTGAGATGTGCCGCAAAGCGGGAGCCAAGGAAGTACTGGTTCTCAACTATACGTACGACAACTGGCAGAAAACCTATAAACATAGCGGCATTGAAAAAGCCGTAAAAGATGCCGGTGGAAAATTAGTCCTTGCCGATAAAGAAGAATATTACACAGAAGTCACGATTCCCAATGGTAAGAGCCTGAAAAAAGCGAAAGTGCATGATGCTGTTTTAAAGGCAGATGTTCTTATCAATGTTCCCGTGCTGAAAGCAAACTATAATACCCGCGTTTCCGCCGCAATGCAGAATCTCATGGGAGTTGTTTGGGATAGACACACCTGGTATAGAAATGATCTGCATCAGTGTATAGCTGATTTCGCAGCGTTTAAAAGACCGAATCTGAATGTCGTTGATGCTTTCGCGGTTATCAAGAAGAACGGGCCGAGAGGTATGTTCGCTGAAGATGTCGAGCAAATGCACAAACAGTTTCTATCAGCCGACATTGTCGCGGTTGATGCGGCGGCAGTAAAGGCTTTTGGTGAAGTGCCGGACTCAATTAGATATTTACGGCTCGCGAAAGAAGCGAACGCGGGTAAATACGATGTGAAAAAACTCGACCTCAACCTTTAGCGGCAATAGAACGCGAACCCGCCCGACCGCTGACGCAGTCATGCGGGTTCGTGTTCTATTGAAATTCTATATTTTCATGGTGAGGGAGATGCGTTTGCGGTTCACATCCACTTCCAGAATCATCACATCAATTATATCACCGACATTGAGAAATTCATTAGGGTTTTTGATGAATTTTTCTGCTGAGAATTGTGATATGTGAAGCAGGGCATCCTGTTTTACGCCGATGTCAACAAAGGCTCCGAAATCAACAACGTTGCGCACGGTGCCTTTAAGACGCATATCCGGTTTTAAATCTTCCATCTTTAATACATCACTGCGGAGAATGGGCAGGGGGATATCCTCACGGGGATCGCGTCCCGGCTTCTTCAAGTTTTCGACAATATCCTGAAGTGTCGGCTCACCGACTCCGACGTCACCCGCGATTTTCTTTGTGCCTTTATTTTTCACAAAGAAGTCAATAAGTCCCATTGAGTCTTTGAGTGAAGTGAGATTAAGGTTGAACATCGTTAATAACTTAGTTGCGGCATCGTAGGATTCCGGATGAATGAACGTGTTGTCAAGCGGATTTTCGCCGCCGGGGACTTTCAGAAATCCTGCTGCCTGCTCATATGTTTTTTCACCGACGCCGCTGACTTCAAGAATTTCCTCGCGCTTGTTAAATCTGCCTTTCTTTTCTCTGTACTTAACAATACTTTCGGCAAGCTTTTTATTTAAACCGGAGACGTACATTAACAGAGGAGCGGATGCGGTATTAACATCAACGCCGACATAGTTCACGCAGCTGATAACCACGTCATCAAGCTTTTTGGCGAGGAGCTTCTGGTCAACATCGTGCTGATACAACCCAACGCCGATTGATTTCGGATCAATCTTTACCAATTCCGAAAGTGGATCAAGTACTCTGCGGGCAATTGAAATATTACCGCGCTGACTTGCTTCAAGGTCGGGGAATTCTCTCTTCGCAAGTTCGGATGCCGAGTACACCGATGCACCTGCTTCGTTTACAATAATATATTTACACGGAAGTTTATTCTCGCTAATCATTTCAGCAACGAGAAATTCTGTTTCGCGACTGGCAGTACCGTTACCCATCGCGACGAGTTCGACTTTATACTTATCAATAAGCTTTTTCAAAACGGCTTTAGCTTCAGTGCTTCGGTTCTGCGGAGGATGCGGATAAATCGTTACGCCTTCAAGATATTTTCCGGTAACGTCAATGATTGCAACTTTACATCCAGAATAAAAACCGGGGTCAATACCGAGAATGATTTTATTGCTCAGCGGCGGCTGTAAAAGGAGCTGTCTGAGATTGTTCGCGAATATCTCAATCGCGTGCAGTTCCGCTTCGGTAGTTAATATGTTACGGACTTCTTTTTCAACCGACGGAAGGATGAGCCGTTTGCATGAGTCCTTTACCGTATCGGAGATAATCTCATCGAAAAATGTTTCTCTGTGTTTGAGGAACAAACCTTTAACCTGTGCGCGGAGTGTTTCATCATCAAAGTTGAGAGAAACTTTTAATAGTTTTTCAGCTTCGCCGCGGTTAAGCGCGAGTACCTGATAGCTTTTTATTTTTTTAATATCAATATTGAATTCAAAGTATATCTTATATACTTCTTTCTTCTCTTTGTCCTTCATCTTTTCATTAGTGGAGTCTTTTAATGGATCATCGTCACGCTTGGATGAGGCGACTGTGGAATCCTGCTGTAAATATTCTCTGACTGTCTTGCGGACTTCAGCGTCTTCGCTGATAATTTCCGCGATAATATCTTTGGCTCCCTGTAAGGCTGCCTCAACTGTTTCTACACCAAGTTCGGGATTGATGAACTCGGCCAGTTTTGCTGCGAAATCGCCGGAGAAATCGGGATTCTCAATAATAAACATGGCGAGCGGTTCCAAACCTTTGGCTTTGGCAATTGTGCCTCTTGTTTTGCGCTTCGGTTTGTAGGGGAGATAGAGATCTTCAAGTTCCTGTAATTTTGTGCAGGCGTCAATTTTCGCATTGAGTTCATCGGTCATTTTACCTTGTTCTTCAATGCTCTTGCGTATCGTGTCTTTGCGGTCGTTGAGAATAATCAGATAATTGTTGCGGTCCTCGATATTCCGAAGCTGTTCTTCATCAAGTCCATCCGTGCGCTCTTTACGGTAACGTGCGATAAAGGGAATTGTTGCTCCTTCCGCGAGCATTTCAAGTACGGTGGCGACTTGCTGACTTCTTAACGATAATTCTTCGGCAATAATGACGGGATAATTCATGAATAATTGCTCCATATGTGTAACAAAGAAAAAGAGGCTGACTCTAAAGAATCAACCTCTTTGCGATTATAAAAACTAAAATATGATGTATGTTCTACCTAAACTAAAAATCAACTTTTGGGGCGTTCTCCGCACCGGCAGCTGCCTGAAAGTATTGCTTTTCTCTAAAGCCGGTCAGGTTAGCAATGACAACAGCAGGAAATCTTTTAATAGTTGTATTATAAACCTGTACGGACTCATTGAATTTCACGCGGGAAATTTTTATACGGTTTTCCGTACCTTCAAGCTGAGCCTGAAGCTGCAAGAATCCTTCACTTGCCTTCAGATTCGGATAATTCTCAACAGTTGCGAGTAGTCTGCTTAACGCGCCGCCCAACTGTCCCTGCGCCTGTTGAAAGCGTTGGAATGCTGCCGGGTCATTAAGTACTTCTTTGGTTACCTGCAACGAGCCGACTTTGCTGCGGGCTTCGGTTACATCAGTAAGAACTTTTTGTTCAAACTTTGCATATCCTTTTACCGTGCTTACCAGATTCGGAATCAGATCGGTTCGGCGTTGATAGTCCGTCTGAACCTGACTCCATTTCGTATTTACATCCTCATTCAGCGTGACAAATTTATTATACGAACCGATACCACTCATAACTATAATCAATATACCGAATAAAATCACTCCGGTAATTGACAGGGCTATAATCCAGCCTTTTTTCATATATGCTCCTAAAAAGTTTCGATTTCAAAAATATAAAATAATTTGAATAAAAGTGCAATAATTAAGACGTCCGGCAAAGTAAATCATATCAAAACGTAACATTTCTGCCAAAACGACAGTCCCATTTGCCGCAACGGCTGTGGGGTTATTCCTAGCCCATGACCTAGGTCATGGGCTAGGAAGGCTGAACGAATTCTTTATTCCTCATTCTCACCAATCGAGAACGAAGAAAACGGAACATGAATACCGGCCGAAATCGAAATAAATTCTACTTTTGTTTTTGCGGAAGTGTAATACAGGTTCCCGTTAAACGGATTAACTTGTATTGAGTTTTCCGTCAGATACTCGCCTTGAGTACTCATATTATAACGAACCTTCAGGTCAAGATATAAGTTGCCTAATCCGGGAACGGCATCTGTTTTGCTATCAGTTAACTGTATTAATACACCGGCACCTGCACCGTAGCTCCATATCCAGCTGTCTTTATTTACATCACTTATCAATTCTTCATTGCTATACTTATCGGTGATGGAAGTATTTGTGTAGAGGTAAGATGGGCCGATAAACATATCCAAATAAGGCATGATGCTTGAGTATGTATACGGCTGAACCCGGAACAGCAGGTTAAAGCGGACAATATTGTTAGTCCGTGTCATGTCCGCATCATAATAGTATGCACCATTCGAAAACCGGGTGTTATCCGAGTAATACCCATAGTTATAATATCCCGCGTCAATTCCGAAGGTGAACGGAAAATGTTCCCTCGGACTGATAAAAGTAATTTCCAGGTTACCTCCAATCGCCGCGCGGTCAACTTCATGCTTAAAATCTCCGGTCGGAATCCCAACTGAAAAATTGATACCCGCAGATTGGGCAAATAGAGTATATGATGATAGAAGAATGAACAGGAGTGTTGTGTATTTTTTCATAGTATTGTGTTGGTAATAAAAGATTTCTTGATGTTCCAATATAACAAGAATGAAAGACATCTCCGGCAATTTTGTACGGACGGTGTATAGAAGGTTTCGGCGGTAGATTTTCGTTCGAAAAAGTTATTTGTGTTATTTTGACAACAATTGCATTCGAATTCCTTGAATATCAGCGATATTTTTCGTATTTAATCATCATAAAACTAAAATTTCGGCGAATTATGGGTGAAATAGTATTTTGGGCAATAATCCGTTGTGCCATAGTCATTCCGGTGATTTATATCGCCAGATCGTTTCTGGACTATGCCTCCTGGTGGGGATTCGGAATATTAGCCATTTATGCCGTGGTTGTTCACCCGATAACTATACATTACCATTTATTTTTAGACAGGAACAAAGAGATTTTGGATTCCACGTTATGCTCATCCTGCAAACATTTTGAGCGGACAGCCGTACTGTGTTCGGTATGCGATAAACATCCGACCCGGGAATACCTGCCTTGTGATGGCCTGCAATGGGAACCTAATTTTATCGGAACTCCCGAAGAAAAGGAAATGTAAAAATACTATTCCATGATTGGTAAAAATTTTGCAAATTTTCATGACGAAAATTTTTGCTTTTACACTTATTAATTACATACTAACGCATTTTCTGTTCTATGGAAGGCACTATCCGGATTTTATTATATGACGAGAGCGATTACCTTAACTCGGTAATCTCTCCGCTCAAGGTTGACGGACTTAATATACAAGTCGGGAATGTTGCCGATATTGATGATCTAATCCGTGCACTCGATGAATTCCAGCCTCATATTATTATCGTTAATAATAAATTCTCGACATACGAGAGTTTAACAATTCTCGCTATAACCAAAAAAAGAAATCCTGAACTTCCGCATATTCTATTCTATGATAAAGAGCATAACCTCAGAGAGGCAAAATCAATAGACGGCGAATCGGCCGATGAACTTATTGATGAGTTGCAGCTTTTATTAAAAGAGTTTTCAAATCTGCCCGAGCTTCGGCAGAATACCTCGTTGGTTGATTCAAGTATTCAGGAAAATACACTCAGCGTCCTGAAGGAGCTTTGTGATTACGTCTTTTTAATTGATGAAGACGGTTTTATTCTTTCATTCGGCGACGGCGGTATGTCCGCGGAACTGCTGTTTAGTAATTTAACCGAGCAGCATATTAACCATGTCCTCGATTTTTATTTCGAAAAAGCACAAGTTGAGGACATCAAAAAGCTTATTCTTTCTTCAGATAAAACCGATTACGAAGCCTGGACCAAAGGCGATAAAGATCAGAAACTATTTCAGGTCAAAATTATTCCCGCCTCACAGGGCATGAAATTCATCGTGTTTCAGGATAGTACGTTTATCAACCACACCGAACAAATACTGATAAACCGAGGCAGAATACTCGATAATTTACAAGTCGGCATTATCACAGTAAACCTCGAAGAGACCATTACTTATTGTAACGCAGTTGCCCAGGAATTCTTTTCATTCCGGCTGCCGAATGTTTATGGTAAAGCAACAACAGCCATTCTGCCGTTGTATTTTCTGCAAACCAACGCGGTTGAAATGAAAAAAACACTTTTTGAAAAAGGTGAGTGGTCGGGTACGGTCGGCGTTAAATTGCAGCAGGGCGGAGTGAGGTATTTCGGACTTCGAGCACTGTTGCTGCGTGGAAACAACGATGCAATTTCAGGTGTAATGTACCTGTATAGTAAGATAGACGAAGGGAAGCAGTATTTTTATTCATCCGAAGATTATTATTCCGTTCTTGAAGGAATGCGGAGCGGTTTATGTGTCTTGCACAAAGACCGCATAGTATATGCGAACGAAGCCTTCGGAAGAATGCTGGGATACGGCGGCTCTGAGCTGATGAACATTTCTATTCTCGATCTGCTGGACTTGCGGTACAAAGAGGCGGTCGTTAAGTCCATCGCCGAGATCAGTCAGTTTGCACAGATACCTGATGATTTCGATGTGAGCTTTACGCATAAAAACGGCATCACTATGGTGAATGCTGCTTTGGAATTCGGATTTATTCAGCCGGCAGACCACTCTCTTGTGTATTGCTTTGTGCGCGAAAGAGCATTGCCTGAACCGGAACCGGAAAAAGATTATGAAGAGAAACCCGGTGATGATAGAAACACCGACCATGATATGCGAACATCCCTTAACGCTATATTGGGATTTGCCGACATATTAAAGGAACAGTTTAAAGACAGCGACGATCAGAACTTGAAACTCTATATCAATCATATATTGGCAAGCAGTAACAAGCTTCAGGGTCTTATCGAAAATGAATTACTTGACAGTGAAGACACGCAGGAAAAATCATCCGGTAACGTCATTGAGTCCATTGTCGTTTCCGATGTAATCGTTGATGTAATTAACGGGCTTCAGCCGATAGCCGCAAAAAAGAATGCGAAATTATCATTGCGGCATATGGCTAAAATTCATGCGCTGGCAGATGTCTCTCATCTTCGCCAGGTGCTCATCACCTTGGTCAACAACTCGTTGGATAACATTGATTCCGGCTCGGTTATTATTGACTGCGGCTTTGATACGCTGAACAATCTGGTATTTATTAAAATTCGCGATAACCGGAAACCGATTCATGAGGATGTGCTGCCACTGCTTCTCGATCCGATAACTGACTCCGTTGAAGGCTACGATGATATTCTGTTTGATACGAACATGGCGTTTTCATCAGCAAAACGTCTTCTGGAACCCATGAACGGCCGGTTGGAAGTACGTTCGGCAATCAAATCCGGACTCATTATCACCATTCAGCTTCCATTTGACGAATCAAGCACGGAATCCATAGATCAGAAACCGAGCATTTTTTATACGGTTTCATCCGAGCTCATTTTTCTCAACGAACTGCATCCGTACTTCCTCATTGTTGAAGATGATCCGGGCAGCAGCAAAATGCTTGAAATTACCCTGAAAAATATATCGAGACTCGATTTTGCCCCCGATGGTGATGTTGCTTTGAGTATGATTCGCAAAGGGTACGAAAAGGGAATCTTTTACGATTTAATGCTTTTTGATATTGGATTGCCAGAACCGTGGACAGGAATTACGCTTCGGGAGCGGATAGTCAAAGAATTTCCCGAGTACGCTCAAATTCCATTTGTAGCGCAGACGGCCTATGTTATGAAAGAGGACAAGCACAAAATTATTAACGCAGGTTTTGAAGGTTTTATATCAAAACCGATAGATAGAAGGTATCTTATTAAAACTCTCGCGTCCATTATGATGAAACACAGAAATCAGGGAGGTTGATCCCTTTTTTCTTTTTTTTGCGTGCGTATTTTTTCATATGTTTAGTACACTATTTTTTTAGGATTGAGAGTTGTTTATACGGTTTCTTTCCATTCTTGGCCGGAAAACGATGAATGTTTTCCAGGAAATCGGCCAGGTGGCGCAACTTACCGGCCGGATTATCCGGTATTTCCCTACCATACCCAAAAACCGCAGACTGGTATTTTTCCAGATGGAACATATTGGTGTTAATTCATTACCCCTTGTATTGATTATTGCAGTATTTACCGGGGCAGTTTCTGCTTGGCAGGCTGCGTATCAGCTTAAGGGAATTGCGCCAATGTCATTTTTAGGAGGCGCGGTCGCCCGTGCAATTATTACGGAATTAGGACCCGTACTAACCGGAATTGTTATTGCCGGAAGAGTGGGTGCATCCATAGCTGCCGAGTTAGGCACTATGAAAGTTACTGAACAAATTGATGCGCTTGAAACTATGGCAATCAGTCCTGTCCGTTATCTGGCAATGCCCAGATTTGTCGCGGCGAGTATCATGCTTCCTCTGATTCTTATCTTCGCTAATGTGATAGCCATAATAGGTGCTTATATTGTATCAAATTATTTTCTTAGTGTTTCGTACGCGGTATTTTTTACTTCGGTAAAAAGATATTTTGTACTGCAGGACTTTTTTTACGGATTGGTTAAAACGGTATTTTTCGGAGGTATTACTTCACTGCTCGGCTGCCATATCGGGTTACGGACTGAAGGCGGCGCGGAAGGCGTGGGTTTAGCAACTATCAGATCGTTCGTATTGTCCGCAGCGGTAATACTTATTCTTGATTATGCACTTTGGTCTATCTTTTTTTAGAATTTAACGTACCATATTAATTCCTAAATAGTATTGCTTGCATAGAGGGCAATCCGTGCAGGCAGAGTGAGCTCTATTGAATATAGTGTGCCGGAGGGTGGGACTATGTCATTATGTATCTTTTTTCACAATATATGGTGCTAAATTATGAAACTAACAAAACAAGAATCTCTCGATTATCACAGCATGGGGCGCAAAGGTAAGATTGAAGTTGTGGCGACAAAACCCTGTCTTACACAACGCGATTTATCTTTGGCGTATACACCCGGTGTTGCTGATCCCTGCCTTGAAATCAAAGACAACGTTGACCTCGTGTATGAATACACAGCCAAGGGGAACTTGGTCGCAGTATTTTCTAACGGAACAGCTGTCCTCGGATTAGGAAATATCGGGGCTGAGGCCGGTAAGCCTGTTATGGAAGGCAAAGGCGTTCTATTTAAACGTTTTGCAGATATTGACGTTTTTGATATTGAAGTACGCAGTGAAAATATTGATGAAATCATCCGGTGCGTACAGATGCTTGAGCCGACATTCGGCGGAATTAACCTCGAAGATATTAAAGCTCCTGAATGCTTCTATATAGAAGAGGCATTAAAGAAAACAATGAATATCCCCGTTTTTCACGATGACCAGCATGGAACTGCCATCATCAGCGGTGCAGCATTATTAAATGCCTGCGAACTTATCGGAAAAAAGCTTGAAGATGTTACCATCGTTTTTAATGGAGCGGGAGCCGCGGCAAATGCCTGCGCGAATTTGTATGTCAGGTTAGGAGCCGACCGCCATAAAATAATTATGTGTGATACAAAAGGCACGATTTACAAGGGTCGGACAAATAACATGAACGAGTTCAAAGAAGTTTATGCTGCCGAAACGGAATGCAGAACTCTTGCCGAAGCCCTTGTCGGCGCGGATGTGTTTGTCGGACTTTCAGTCGGTAATGTTTTATCGAAAGATATGGTTCGCGCTATGGCTAAAGACCCGATAGTGTTTGCTCTTGCAAATCCTACCCCGGAGATTTCTTATGAAGACGCGTTAGAAGCACGTTCTGACGTAATTATGGCAACAGGCCGCTCGGATTATCCGAACCAGATCAACAACGTTCTCGGATTTCCGTTTATATTCAGAGGCGCTCTTGATGTCCGTGCCCGCGCAATAACTGAAGAAATGAAACTGGCTGCCTCATACGCGCTCGCCGAACTTGCTAAAGAAGAAGTTCCGGATGTTGTACGCCGCGCATACGGCGGAGTTGAAATTTCATTCGGTAGAGAGTACATCGTTCCGAAACCTTTTGACCCGAGAGTGTTGACCTATGTTGCTCCGGCCGTTGCTAAAAAAGCAATCGAGAGCGGAGTCGCCCGTGTGAACATTGAAGACTGGGATGCTTATAAGGAAGAATTATTAGAGCGTCTTGGAATTTCACGCGAAATCGTAAGACGGACAATTGAAAAAGCGAAGAACGAACCGCGCCGTATCGTATTTCCGGAAGGCGATCACTGGAAGATTCTTAAAGCTGCTCAGATTCTTTTTGAAGATGGTATCGCGCATCCGATTCTTATCGGCAATAAAAAGAAAATTGAAACTGTGGCTGCCGAACATCATATCAATTGCGAAGGCTTCCAAATTATTGATCTGGAAAAATTCAAGGATATGGAGCGCTATGCAGAAGCATTATACAAAATGCGCCAGAGAAAAGGAATGCTCAAAGGCGATGCCTGCACATTGCTTAAGAACCGTCATTACTTTGCTTCAATGATGGTGCATCTTGGTGATGCAGATGGTTTGGTCGGCGGATTAACAACAACATATCCTAATGCCATTCGCCCGGCGCTGCACTGCATTAAACTTGCCGAAGGAGTAAAAAGAGTTTCAGGCTGCTACATTGTGATAGTAAAGAAAAGAGTCTTTTTCTTTGCGGACACATCAGTAAATCTTGATCCTACGGCGGAAGAACTTGCCGAGATTGCTATTCAAACCGCGAAGGTTGCAAGGAGATTCGGCATTGATCCGAAAGTTGCCATGCTCTCGTTCTCGAATTTCGGAAGCGCTCCCAGCAAGCAGTCGGATAAGGTAAAGAAAGCTGTGGATATTGTTAAACAGCTTGAACCGGAATTAAAGATAGAAGGCGAAATGCAGGCTGATACTGCGGTTGTCCCTGAAATTCTTCAGGAGCAGTATCCGTTCGTTTCATTTAAAGGCCCTGCTAATATTCTGGTTTTCCCGAATCTTGAAGCCGGTAACATTGCATACAAACTGATGGCCAGAATCGGCAATGCCGATGTCATCGGCCCGATTCTGATGGGATTAAGCAAACCGGCTCACTTGCTGCAGAAGGGCGCCGAAGTAAATGATATCATCAACATGGCGGCAACCGCAGTAGTTGAAGCAAATGAAAAGCTGCAGCTTGAAAAAGCAGCCGCTAAAAAGTGATAAGGTTATTCTAAAGAAATCCAATGTGCAAAGACGGCCGCAAGCCGTCTTTGCTATATTATAAACTAATTATGGCTTATATGACGTTAGGGAAATTGCTCAAAGAGCAAAAAGCGGGTATAATATTTGTTATTGTCCTTGTTCTTGTCGAAAATCTTGCGTGGGTGTTTGAGCCCGCAATTTTCGGTAAGTTGATTGACGCTTTCATTGATAAAGTTGCTGCAACCACTCCGGGAATTTCACCTTTTAAACTGATACACGGAGTAGTTGCGTTTCCTTTATTTCTCTGGGTAATGGTTTATGCGGTAAACTCTTCCGCCGGGTCTGCCAGAAGATTGATGGAGCCGCGCATCTTTCAAAAAATTCTAACGATAATCGTTACCAAGCTGACCGCAGAAGGAAAACGGATGAAGCTTGAAGCTGGAAAAATTGCAGGGCGCGCTCAGTTATCACAGGAAATTGTTTCGTTTTTCCAATATCGTATTCCCGAAATTGCTGAACATGTGATTGCTGTCGGCGGCGCAATAGCTGCTTTAACACTTTTTGACTGGCGTATTTCCGCAGCTTGCCTTCTGGTAACACTGCCGCTCATCTGGATGGGAAAGATTTATAATCGCAAGGTTTCCGTTTATCAAAAGGATCTGCATGACGATTATGAGAAAATGTTCGATACGTTCTCCGAAATGCAACCGGAAAAAGTCCAAACCCTTTACCGTTCAATGGCGAACAATCAGAAAAAAATCGCGAACTGGGGTGCCTTTAACTTCGGCAGCCTTCGGGTTGTCCTTTTAATTATTTTTCTTGTCGTTTTATATATATCAATAGATATGGATGATTTTACCACCGGAAAAGTATTCTCGGTTGTATCGTATTTATGGACATTTATCTCCTCCGTTGAGTATATTCCCGACCTGATGGAAAGCCGTACATCACTCAGGGATATTTCGAACCGGCTCGATATACAAGCGGAAACCGATAGCTAAGTTCATTTGATTTCCATTTGTATTGTCTGTTCTTGCTACGCCCTTTAATGCAAATCAAAAAAGATGAAAAGGCCCCAAGTGTTGTCTTGACACGAGTGGCTTTTGGGGTTAGATTAAAAAGTTAAAAAAATTTAATTATTTTGTTTGAGGTTGAAGCTGTTGTTGGAAATTCTCACCATAGTAATTCCAAGCATTCGACGAACATCAGAATCTAAAAGCACGAGTGATTATATACATTTATTTAGCTACTAATTCTAATGAATAGGTTTATTTATGAAAAAAATACTTTTTCTATTGCTGTTCATCCTAATGATGCCCGCTTTTTGTCAGGAAAACGACACAACTTACAAATACTGGATGACTTTCGGCACTCAGGCGGAGAATTACTATTTCACATTTCATACGGGTTATTGTTTTTCTATTGGAACCAATTTTTATAAGGCGGGTTATTACCTGAAAGGGAACTTGTATCCCGGTGATAATTTTACCCCTGATCCCGAAAGATATGTCTTTAGATCTCTCAGCGCTTTGATCGGGAAGAGGTATCAATCAAAATGGTTCGCCGCGTACGGATTTGGAGGACTTTCATACGTTGACGGCAAGAAAGGAATAAACTACGGAATATACAAAAATATTCATACTATCGGCTTGCAAGCCGAAGTATATCTGTTATTTCGAATAGCAAATGAAATAGGCATCGGCATTAATTGCATGGGCAATGTAAACGCGACAAGATGTTTTGTCGCTTCTACGGTAACATTCACTATCGGTAACGGAAAATAAATTTCAATTGACTTTAAAGGAGGATAGATGAAGGCCATCACGAGTAGAAATCGAAGTTGGAAAATTTTATGTGCGGCATTTTTGTCGTCCCTTGTACTAACTGCGTGCGGGGTTAATTTGGACGAACCAGAAAGCAAATACCATATCAAGATTACTGTTGACACAAAACTTGACAGTATGCGAATAGGAAATACCTATTTGAAGTCCACAGATAAATATCCGTATACGATTTTTGAAGAAACTGGTGCGGATGGCACTACAAAGGTAATAACCATTTACCCTGTCAAAGATACTGGAGTAATTTCGTTAAAATTGTTCGGTGCTGTCGGAATAAACTTACCCTCTTTGACTTTAAAAGATTCTCTGCAAATCAATACACCGATTGACACAACTGAATTTCTAGTTGACATAGAACTTAATGGTAAAGGTAGTCTGAAAATCCAATAAACAAATCATAATAATATTAGGAGGAATAAATGCGGAGGTATTTGGCTTTATTATTATTGTTTGCCTGTTCGTGAACAAAACGTGAAAGGCTGTACTTATCTAACACAAGCGCCGGGAAGTGAAAAATCTAAATTATTTTCTTTTGGGGACTTATCGGATGCAAGTATTGTGAAAAAATCGGCGATTTCGGGGGTTTTGAGGGTCTGGGGTGCCACAATCCTGAATGTTTTGATTGACTTTTAGCTACTTTTGGGGTAATTTAATGATTCAATTAATTTTACAATTCATCTATTTATAAGTGAAACTCGCCCGGTATGAAAAATATTGGCTTTAGATTAGTGATTATTCTCGCTGCCATCGCGTTAAGCGTTTATTTGCTATATCCGACTGTTCTGGATTTTATGAACACAAAGAAAGTAGCAGCAATCGTTGAAGCGAAGAGAGCAGAAATTCTCAAGAAAAATTCCAACATTTCAGACGATCAGCTGAAAAAAATGCTTCAAGGAGTCGAAGACAGTATAAAACTGAACGACCCCAAAATCCGCGACGCACGGTTACAGCGCATCAAGCTTGGTCTTGATTTGCAGGGCGGTATGCGTTTAGTGCTTGAAGTGAACACAGCCAAACTTCTGGAGAAACTCCCCAGCAAACCGGATGACACGTATCGTCAGATTCTTGCTGAAGCTTCCAAGGAAGCCGCGAGATCGAACGAACCTATCGTAGATATCGTTGTCCGCAAATTAAAAGAACGCAATATCCGCATTAGTCGGTATTTCGGTTCTATCCGCGAGGATGATGACAAAATTGTAAAAGATTTAAAGAAGCAGACGGAAGATGCCGTTAGCCGCGCAATGGAAATTATCCGTAACCGTATTGACCAGTACGGCGTTTCGGAACCTTCTATCCAGAAGCAGGGCGACCGCAGAATTATCATTGAACTTCCGGGTGTTGCTAAAGAAGAAGAAGCCCGTCAGCTTTTGCAGGGAACCGCTCTTCTCGAGTTCAAGCTCTTAAAAGAGCCGAACTTTGCTTTCAGCATCATGAAGAAAGTTGATGAAGTTCTTTCCGGAAAGAAATTAGATGATACAACGGCTTCTGATTCTACGTTAGCTGCCGACTCATTGGCAAAAGCCAAAGAAACAGCCGTGAAGGAAAAAGAAACTAAAAAAGATACATCAGCTGCTGCTCAGGAAGCTAAGTTTACAAAAGAACATCCGTTCTTTGCTTTAGCACGTCTTGATCCTTCAGGAAGAAGTGCCGATGCTTATGTAAAAGCTGATGACCGCGAAAAATTACAGAGAATTTTCAACCGCGAAGATGTTAAAAAAGTAATTCCGAATAACGTTGAATTCATTTTTTCGGCAAAACCTGTTTCCCAGACAAAGACACAGGAAACTTTTTATTTCATGTATTTAGTTAACAAAACTCCTGAATTAACAGGTGGTGTTGTTACTAATGCAATGTCACAGATTGACCCGAACGGTTCATCACCGGTTGTTTCTATGGAAATGAGCGGAGAGGGAGCCACCCAATGGGCACGTATTACCGGTGCAAACATCGGCAAACGCTGTGCTATCGTTCTTGATAACCTCTGCTTCTCAGCTCCGGTTATCCGCAACAAAATTTCAGGCGGCAGATCACAAATTGAAGGTATGGCCGATATGCAGGAAGCCAAGCTTCTTGAAATCGTTCTGAAAGCCGGTGCATTACCTGCGCCTGTTGAAATCATTGAAGAGCGTACCGTCGGACCATCACTCGGTCAGGATTCTATCACCAAGGGCGTTGATTCAATGCTTTTCGGTTATCTGCTCATCGCGATTTTCATGATCGTTTATTATCAGCGGTCAGGTTCTATCGCGGCGTTCGGTCTCGCACTTACAATTCTGTTTGTACTGGCTGTGCTTGCCGGATTTAAAGCATCGTTAACTTTACCGGGTATTGCAGGTATCGTTCTTACGATGGGTATGGCAGTAGATGCAAACGTACTTATATATGAACGTATCAGAGAAGAGCTCGCCGTCGGTAAAACAATGAAGGCAGCAGTTGATAGTGGATTCAGCAGGGCTAATTCAGCTATCATTGATTCGAACATGACCACTCTTATAACCGGTGTTATTCTTTATCAGTTTGGTACGGGTCCGGTTCAGGGTTTCGCGCTCACGCTGATGATTGGTATTGTTGCGAGCTTGTTCAGTGCGCTTGTTGTATCAAGAGTAGTGCTTGACTATATGATCAACAAAGGTTATAAAATAACGATCGGTTAATTTTTAGAGTTTAAGGAGCGAAAATTTCAATGCGCATATTGCATAATTTAAATGTAGATTTTATGGGTAAGAGAAAGTTCTTCTATGCACTTTCGATTACATTATTCCTGATAGGGTTTATTAACATTCTTTTCCGCGGTCTCCAGTTCGGTATTGACTTCAAGGGTGGAACGGAAATGGAGTTGAGGGTTAATCGTCCGGTTGATATCAGTACTTTGAGAACAAGTATTGACCGGATCGGCCTTGGAGACGTCGAAGTGAAAATGTTCGGCGGCGATAAGAGCGTTCTTATTCGTACTGAATTACAGGAAATTCCACAGTCCATTTATCCTAAAGTTCAGGCTGGATTGGAAAAAGAGATTAACAGTGTTCTTCCCGGTATTCCGGTCAAAATTGTTGACCACTCGGCAAATTCAATCACTTACGAGTTTCCGAATTCTGATACCACAAACCTTGTTATTGAAAAACTGTTCCTTAACGGGTATCAGGCGGGTCGTGCTTCCGAAGAAGTTGCAAACACCAAAATGATTGTCCGTATCGGTATTGCTGACTGGATTAAGGAAAACTTACACACAAAACTTTCCGGCTATCATTTTGAAGTTCAGAGAGTAGAAGTAGTTGGTCCTAAGGTCGGCAGCGAATTAAAAAGAGATGCGGTTGTTGCAATATTCTTTTCACTCATAGGTATTTTGCTTTACCTCGGCATCAGATATAAATTTATCTTCGCGTTTGGCGCGGTTCTCGCGTTGTTCCATGATACGCTTATTACATTGGGATTATACGCAACATTGTATGGCTTAATCCCCGGATTGAACCTTGATGTATCGCTGACCGTTGTAGCGGCATTCCTGACCCTTATCGGTTATTCGGTAATGGACACGGTTATCGTGTTTGACCGCGTTAGAGAGACGGTTAAACTGCACAAAAACGAATCCCTGTATAGTTTGATGAACATGAGTATTAACAAAACCATGAGTCGTACGATCCTTACCGGTGGTACGACCTTCATTGCCTGTCTCGTGCTGCTGATCTTCGGCGGTGAGGTGCTCCGTTCGTTTGCATTCACCCTTACCTTCGGTATCGTGATCGGAACGTATTCTTCAATCTTCGTTGCGAGTTCGATAGTACTTGATTACTCGATTGTGAAAAAGAAGAAGATCGAATTCTAAGTCGAATATAAAAAGCTTTAAAACAAAAAACCTCCTGAAGTATCGGGAGGTTTTTTTATATGCACATTTTTAAATGTTTTAGTTCAGGACACCCTGCAGCCGGAGTGTTGCATCGCTGCCTTCGATGAATGATGGGTTGCACTGATATGATTGATAATAATACTGAATAGCCTTAAACCAATCACCCTTCAACTCATAAATCTTTCCGAGGTTATAATAAGCCAGATGGCGTTCTTCGTATCTCGGAGCATTAATTGCTTTCGTTAACCACTCAAGCGCCTCATCGTATTTTTTATAAATCGTGAAGTAATATCCGAGGTCATTATATGGATTGCCGTATTCTTCATCAAGATCTATTGCCCGGTAGCACTCTTCAATTGCTTTATCGTAACGCCCCTGCAAGCTGAACGCCCAGCCTAAAAAGGTGTGGGCTTCTGCTGTAGGTAAAATCTTAAGTGACTTGCGGTAAGTCCTTATAGCAGCGCTTATTCTACCACGTCTTTGATACTGGTAGCCTTTTTTGATAAGCTCGTAAGCTTCACTATATTTTTCGTTCTCTCGCATCTTTCAACGGTAAAAATTAAATAACTCGATACTTAGATAGGGAAAAATTAAAACAAAATCAATTATAAAAGTCGTATGTTGACAAGTTTTTCCGGAAATGTTGGAAAATCGGCGAAAAAAAGGCTTTTTACCCAATTTCTTAACAAATGAAAAAGTCGGGCGAAATTTGCAGCTTTCTTGGCGGGTTGCATATTTTTTGCTTTTTTTATATTCGTATGTTGAAATTATTTATAACTTATAGTCAGAATTTCAAAATTATCTGCAATTTTGTCATTTTTCACGTATTTCCACCAGACGAAAAATTTAGCTATTAGTCTTATTTGACAATTGCGCCCCCGAAATGAAATTTGCCGAATCCGGATGGTTGCTTGAAACTCCTCTAACCGGCCGGAAAAATTCCCGAAATATTCTGCGATGTCTATAAACTGAAAAGCTGCTGCAATTTAACAGTTAGTGAGACTATGAGAATGAAAATATTCTTTCATCGGACAGCAATCGGCATTATTGTAATGACGCTGGCGGGTGTATTTACGGGCTGTTTCGATATGGTTTCCCCCGATTCTTCTGCGTCAGGTTCTTCTAACGGACTTACCAATGCCCCAGCCGTGCCATTACCGCTGACTCCGGCAAACGGCATGCAGAACATTGTCATTCCTCCCACGCTTGTATGGCAGTATATAAGCAGCGCCACGGGGTACACGGTCCAGATAGCGACAGATAGTCAATTCAAGACCATTGTGGCGACAAAAAATCTTTCGGCGGTGGCAACGGTAGTGGTAATCGGGCTTATCAATAATACAAAATACTATTGGCGAGTCTGCTCAAAGAACTCAACTGGAAGCTCGAATTACTCCAGCGCCTACAGCTTTACCACGGTTAATACGTCCCCACTTTTACTCACTCCGTATAACGGCGCAACAGGTCAGTCTAAGATGCCTGTTCTGGTATGGGAAAAAGTGACAGGTGCCGTGAGTTACATCGTTGAAGTTTCTTCGAACAGCACCTTTTCCAGTATCGTTGTATCGAGGAGCGGTGTAGTGGCTACAACACTTCTGGTAACAGGACTTTTACCCAACACCACATATTACTGGCGGGTACGGGCTCAATTTGCCTCAAGCACATCAAACAATTCAAACCCGTTCCATTTTACAACCGGTCCCTAAGTCACCGCCGACATTCGGTAAGACCGTTTATCACTATTTTCTTTTGTCTTGCGGATGAATGCATAATTTGCTATCCTGCTTATTTAGGATTACAAGACTCATTTTAAAATTTTAACAACAGGAGTATGTTGTGAACTTCATTAAACCTATTTTTTGTTTGTTTTTTGTAAGTTTCTTATTCATTGGACAAAAGGAGGTCTATTTGCAGGAAAAAGATAAACCTGCTGAATTTAAAGTTCAGACCGAACAATTCGCAGATCTTGCAGTTTTGCGCTACCGCATTCCCGGATTTGAGTCGCTGACACCCAAACAGAAAGAAATGCTCTATTATTTGACTCAAGCTGCAATGTCGGGACGTGATATATTTTATGATCAGAATTATAAATATAATTTAGTTATCCGCAGAACACTCGAAGGAATCGTAAAAGGCTATAAAGGCGACCGTAATGCAGCTTCGTATGCCGATTTTATGGTGTACGCAAAAAGATTCTGGTTCTCAAACGGCATTCATCACCATTATGCGGAATTAAAATTCATCCCCACAATTTCAAAAGAGTATTTTGCCGATTTGGTAAAGAATACTCCAAAGAAAAATCTACCGCTGAAAAAAGGGCAGAGCATTGATGCATTTTTAGCATTTGTTACTCCGATTATCTTTGATCCTTCGATTGCTCCGGCTAAAGCTAATCAGGCTGCCGGTGCAGATGTTATTGCCACTTCGGCGAATAACTTTTATGAGGGCCTGACCCAAAAAGAAGTAGAAGATTATTATAATAAGCGTTTCGATAAGAACAATCCCGAGCCGATTTCATTGGGCTTGAATTCCAAGCTGATGAAAAAAAACGGTAAGATCATTGAAAAGACATGGAAAGTCGGAGGGATGTATTCTGCCGCCATCAAACAGATTGTCTATTGGCTTGAAAAGGCTCTGCCACTTTCGGAAACCGCTCAGCAGAAAAAATCGTTGAGCAAGCTGATTGAGTTTTATAAGACGGGAAGCTTAAAAACCTTTGATGAATATTCAATTGAATGGGTAAAAGATACCGAAGCGTTGATTGATATTACAAACGGATTTATCGAGACTTACGGCGATCCGCTTAATTACAAAGCGACATATGAATCGGTCGTATCATTCAAAGATTTAGATGCTACCAAGCGCATAGCTGCAATCAGCAATAACGCGCAGTGGTTTGAGGACAACAGTCCGATTGCAAAAGAGCATAAGAAAAAAGAAGTAAAGGGTATCTCCGCTAAGGTTATTACCGTTGTGGCTGAAGCAGGCGACTGCTCACCTTCAACACCGATTGGAATTAATCTGCCGAATGCAACCTGGATACGCAAAGAATACGGATCAAAATCAGTTAACCTCGGCAATATTGTTCACGCATACAACGAAGCCTCGTCGGAAGGCGCTTTAAAAGAATTTGCCGGTTCTCAGGCTGAAATTGATCTGATTAAAAAATACGGCGATCTTTCAGATGATTTGCATACCGATATGCACGAAGTTATCGGCCATGCGTCGGGACAAATAAATGCCGGTATCGGTACACCGCGCGAAACACTGAAAAATTATGCTTCAACAATAGAAGAAGCCCGCGCCGATCTCGTTGCCCTCTATTATATTATTGTTCAGAAATTAGTTGACATCGGCGTATCTCCCTCAACCGATCTCGGTAAGGCTGAATATTACAAATATATGCGTAACGGTTTAATGACTCAGCTTATGAGAATCAAACCGGGTGAAAACATCGAAGAAGCACATATGCGTAACCGTCAGCTAATTGCACGCTGGGCATATGAAAAAGGAAAGGCCGATAACGTTGTTGAGTTTGTTAAGAGAGACGGGAAAACATATATCGCCATCAATGATTTCAATAAACTTCGCAAGATATTCGGTGAAATGCTCAAAGAGATTCAGCGCGTAACTTCGGAGGGTGATTATGCAGCCGCGCAGAATCTTATTGAAACCTACGGTGTGAAAGTTGATAAGGAATTGCATAAGGAAGTTCTTGAGCGGTTCGCTAAATTAAACGTTGCGCCGTACAAAGGATTTATCAATCCTCAGTTAGTGCCGGTATTGAAAAACGGAAAAATAGTTGATGTTACTGTTTCTTATCCTGATGATTTTACAAAGCAGATGCTTGAGTACGGGGAGAAGTACTCATTCCTGCCGAATGAAAACTAAATGGCTCTGAATTGATTTGTTGAAACGCCCCGATTCGGGGCGTTTTTTTTATGCTAACTCATGGCTTTGCACATTCCTAACCCATACCTTAAGGTATGGGTTAGGAAATAAAAAAGGCTTTTATCTATTTTATCTTCGAGGCTATCATCTCCGCGGCGCTCTGGAGTGCAGCGTCGGTGATTTTTTCGCCGCTCATGAGTTTGGCAACTTCGGAGACTCTTTCGTCTTCCTGCAGTTTGCGGATGCGGCTGATGCTGCGGCCGTCGGTATCGGTTTTTTCTACGACGTAATGGCGGTCGGCCTGACTCGCGATTTGGGGCAGGTGGGTGATGGCAATAACCTGATGAAATTTTGCTAAGCCGTGTAAGGCATTGCCGACTTTCTGGGCAATTTTACCGCTGACTCCTGTATCAATTTCATCAAATATTAACAGAGGTAATTTATCGTTTTTAGCGAGAATGGTTTTAAGCGAAAGCATAATGCGGGATACTTCGCCGCCGGATGCGACCTTGATCAGCGGTTTTACATCTTCACCCGCGTTCGTCGAGATGAAGAATTCCACCTTGTCATAACCGTTGTCAGTTGCTTTCAGGTGCTCCTTGCCGACTATAACGCCGTCATCTTCGCTCTTCGCAATGACGGACTTATCAAAACGGACATCAAATTTTGCATTCGGTATTCCCAGTTCCTGAAGAACCGAGACAATTTCTTTAATGACTTTTTTAGCGCTCTCACTTCTTTTAGCAGATAAAAGCTGTGCGGCTTTACCGGCTTCAATTTGCAGCGAGCCGATTTCTTTTTTTAGCTTATCAACTTTTTCATCAAAGTTCTCCGCGAGCGAAAGGTTTTCCGATAACGATTCCCGCAGTTCGAGCACAGCATGGATTGAACCGCCGTATTTGCGCTTAAGTGAATTCAAAGCCATTAAACGTTCACGGAGCGATTCAAGTTTCGCAGGGTCAACATCAATATTGGCCTTGTATGAACGGAGCGAATCGGCAATATCGTTAATGAACGCGACTGCGGAATTTAATTCCTCAAGCGTTTGTGTGAACGTCGGATCAAACTTATCGAGAGCTGTTATATCCTGCCGTACAGTAGCAAGAAGCGCCTGAACGGAAGTTTCCTGTTCATAGAGTATATCGTAGGCGGATGAAGTAAGCTCAAGAATTTTTTCCGCGTTTTCCATGATGCGCAGATCCAGCGTAATACTTTCATCCTCGTTTTCAAATGGCTCGACTGCATCAATCTCTTTCAATTGGAATGAGTATAAATCTTTCAGCTGCTGTAGTTCGGTTTGTTTGGCGGTGATGTTTTTCAGTTCGTGACGGATGCTGTTCAGTTTATGATATAGCAGCTGGTAGTCGGCAAGTGGTTTTTCCGTTCCGGCAAATTCATCAAGGAATTCGATATGGGTTTCGTTGCGGAGCAGTGACTGATGTTCGTGCTGTCCGTGAATGTCAACGAGTAAATCACCAAAAGAAGCAAGCAGGCTTAACGTAACAGGGGAATCGTTGATGAAGCAGCGGCTTGAACCCTTCGCGAGGATTTCTCTGCGCAATATCAATTCGTCGTTATTGTCGAGGTCGTTTGTCTCGCACAGAGCACGTATTTTTTTGTTGAGGGTAACGTCGAAGATTCCTTCAACAATGGCTTTCTGGCTGCCTTTGCGTACAACTTCGGAGTTGGCGCGTTCACCGAGCAGTAAACCCAATGCATCAATTAATATGGACTTACCCGCGCCGGTCTCGCCGGTTATGATATTGAGTCCCGTGCCGAATTCAACGGTCATGGATTCAATCAGGGCATAGTCTTTTACATATAGAGTTTTCAGCATGGGAACAGCGCAAAGAATTTGTTATTTGTTTTTCAACTGTAACTTGTAGTATAAAATACCCGCGAGGGTTTTAGCATCATAAATTTGTTGTGACGAAATCATATCTTCAATTTCATCGAGAGTATATTCGAACATCTCCATACCATCCTCGCCTTCTTCGCGGTTCGGTTCACCGGGTGTCAGTCCCGTGGCAAGATAGATGTGTAAAATTTCGGTACAGAAGCCGGGAGTCGTTGCAATGGCGCCGAGCTTTTGAATTTTTCCGGTCTTGTATCCCGTTTCTTCTTCAAGCTCACGTATTGCACAAATTTCAGGGTTCTCACCTTTGAATAGCTTACCTGCAGGCAGTTCGAATAGTTTTGTTTTTAGAGGATACCGGAATTGCTTGATAAGCAGGATTTTACCGGAATCCAGAACGGGAACAATAACTGAGCCGCCGTGGTGTAGAGCGGTTTCCCGCACACCTTTATTGCCGCTGTGATAGATAATCTCATCTACCTGAAGATCAAACACTTTTCCCCGGAAAACGATTTCACTTTTTGTTACATCAAAATTCATATATCAATCATAGTAGGGAGTGAGTTCACTGCCGAGGTATTTTAACAGGGCGGTGATAACGCCTAAGTCATTCAATTTGTTTATCAAAGGTTCCAAATCTTCTACTTCATCAATCGGAGAGATGAAGTACACCAGCGCGGCCGCAACTATTGTTTTCCTGTACCATGAAACATACGGATCGCTCAGGTAAAGATATATAGCCTTGATATCTTTGACGAATGAGATTTTGTTTCCGACTTTCTCAACCTGCTCCCAAAGATTGGCATCAACCGTAGTCATGTTGCTTTTATGCTCGGCTCCGCTGCCGGAGTCACCATAGTTAATTTCGCGCCACTGAATATCGTCCTGGCTCATATATGCCTTCTTGCTTTGAAATTGGCTATTAAAGATTCGTTTTACCTGCCGGAAAAATAACAAAAAAAGCGTTAAGAAAAAGTGCTTAAAGATAATTTTCGGTTGAGAATTCGTTATTTAAGATGGGCAAGGAGTGTCCTCGATACATCCCGATGGGGAGTGGGTAATTTATGAGAGTCGTAATGTCATCGGGACACTCGGACACCCACGAAGCCGGGGTTAAGGCAGAATGTTTGGTGTGGTGGTAGTGTGTTTGGCAAGGAGTGGCCTCGACCCGCTTGACTGACGCAGTCGGGCAGGTAAGTCCCGATGCGAAGTGGGTAATTTATGAGCGTCGTAATGTCATCGGGACACTCGGACACCCACCGAAACTGACGTGCTGGAAGAGGTAAATAAAAAAGCCGCGCATGATTGGTATTCATGCGCGGCTGAACATCAAGTTTCGATTGTTATCCTCTGATAACCTTCAGCAATTCAGCTGTTTTGGCGTGCATCAGAGCTTCATCACCACGACTCTCAACGTTGAGGCGGATGATAGGCTCGGTGTTCGACATGCGCACGTTAAAGCGCCATTCGGGGTAATCAACGCATAAACCGTCGCTATAATCCCGCACGCCGCCGGTGTAGAGTGCATCGAGTTCTTGTATCTTCGCGGCCGGGTCGTCAATGGTTGAGTTGATCTCGCCCGAGCAAGGATAGTTTTTAATCATTTCGCCGACGAGTTCGGAGAACTTTTTATTTTCTTCGGACATCAACTGCATAACCAATAAGAACGGAATGATACCGCTATCGGAATAAGCATTATCTCTGAAATAATGATGCGCCGACATTTCGCCGCCGTAAATAGCGTTGACTTCTCTCATCTTTTCTTTGATGAACGCGTGTCCGCTCTTTGACTGTACCGGTTCACCGCCGGCATTCTTTACGATTTCAATAGTGTTCCATGTTAAGCGGGGATCGTGAATGATCTTGCCGCCGGGATTGCTTTTCAAAATTGATTTTGCAAGGAGTCCGACTACATAATAGCCTTCAATGAAATTACCGTGTTCATCAAAGAAGAAGCATCGGTCGTAATCGCCGTCCCATGCTACACCAAGATCTGCGCCGTTTTCTTTTACTGCATTGATAGTTGGTACGCGGCACTCTTCAAGCATCGGGTTCGGTACGCCGTTCGGGAATGCCGAATCAGGCTCAAAGAATAATTTGATCATCTTGATGGGTAGCGAGCCTTCAATCTTTTCAAGCATCGGGCCCACGCAGCCGTTACCGGCATTAACAACAACCTTTAAAGGTTTTATTTTCTTAACGTCGAAAAACTTATTGAGGTTCGTAATAAATTCTGCCGAAATATCAATCTGTTTATACGAGCCTTTTACTGCCGCTTCGCCGGGCAGGTCGTTTTTCAAAATCATCTGTTCGATGACATTTAATCCTGCATCATATCCAACCGGAACGCTGTTCTGGCGGACGAATTTCATGCCGTTATACTCAGGCGGGTTGTGGCTGGCGGTGATCATGATGCCGCCGTCTGTGCCAAGAAATGAAGTCGCGAAGTAAATCATTTCCGTTCCGCACAAGCCAATATCAATAACATCAATGCCGGTTTCGTTGAAGCCTTTTGTCAGCGCTTCAGACAAGCCTTTGGATGACGGGCGTATGTCATAACCGATAACTACGCTTTTGGCATTAACGAACTTGCCGAAAGCTTTACCTATTTTATATGCTAAGTCATTATTCAGTTCTGAAGGGACTTTTCCCCGAATGTCATATGCTTTGAATCCGGCGATTTTATCCATAAAAGGCTCCTCATAGTCAAAAAGTGAGAGATTATAAATTCATTTTTAAAGTTATGACATGGAAGCGTTTTTCGCAAGTATCCGGAGGAGTATTTTCGAATCCTTGTGTGTCTTAATGTTAGGAAATAGAACGCCGCACAGCGTCCTGCGGAGGATGATACGAATGACGCGGATTTTCACGGATTATTTTTGTAAGAACAACTTAAAAGATGGCCTTTTTTGAGCTTATACCAAGAAATAAACTTCAGTTCAATAGGGACTGATAATTGGACTAAAGTCCGGGTTTGTGTGGTCTCTTGTCCCACGATCTAAAGATCGTGGTTAATGATAACTGTCAGGTTTGTTGTGGTACTGATTCCGGCCAGCCTCCTATAGACGATGTAAGGAATAGCGATAGGGATTGTTAAAAAATATTAACGGATTTCCATCGAATATCCACAAAATAGTGCGGTCGAACTTTATCAGGGCAAAATTTTTCAATTGGAAATTTGTATGATGTAGGCTAAGTTAGGATTCAAATTTATGGAGAAGAAGAACTATCGAAAATTCTGCTACGGTAAAACAGCATTTCACAAAATGCAACAATGTCAGATGTAATGCTATTTTCCTTATAAATCCGGATGAACAATCAGGCGAGATGGGCTTTTTATGTCCCCACTGCAGCGCCAAAGCATTAACACACCACGTAATCCAATGCGCAAGTTGCGGCGCGGTAATAAACATGGTGCGTGCTTCCGAACGAGAAGAAAAGATGGTATTCACCATTGATAAATGTTCTCATTGTGTCGGTAGTGTTGAGGATGAATGGGCTATTGATCCCATTTACCAGGCTGACTCGTATATTTAACAGCCGGTTTCATTTTGCTGTCTTACTCTTATATATTTGTTTAGATGATTATTCCATTTCCTGATGTAAGAGAGAAAGACATGAACATATATTGTAACAGCCTGACCGAATACTCCCGTTATAAAACACGGGTCGTATCCATCGGTGATGTGCCGCTAGGTGGGGATAACCCTATCCGCATCCAGTCCATGACCACGACGGATACTATGGATACGATTGCCACGGTTGAACAAACCATCCGCATGGTTGAAGCCGGTTGTGAGTATGTGCGCATAACCGCCCCGGGAATCAAAGAAGCCGAGAACTTAGCAAACATTAAAGCCGAGCTGCTCAAGCGCGGTTACAAAGTACCCCTTATTGCAGATATTCACTTCACCCCAAATGCTGCAGAAGCTGCTGCGCGTATAGTTGAAAAAGTACGTGTTAATCCCGGCAACTATATTGACCGCAAACATTTCCAAACTCTTGAATACACCGATGCCGAATACAATGCAGAGATAGACCGCATCCGTCAACGATTTTCCCCATTAGTAAAAATTTGCAAAGAATACGGCACGGCAATGCGTATTGGCACAAATCACGGTTCACTTTCGGATCGTATTATGAGCCGCTTTGGTGATTCACCACTTGGTATGGTCGAATCCGCATTGGAGTTTGTGCGAATTTGCGAAGAGCTTGATTATCACAACATTGTGCTTTCCATGAAGGCAAGCAATACGCAGGTCATGGTTCAGGCGTATCGCCTGCTTGTTCAGAAGATGCAAGCCGAAGGAATGAATTATCCTTTGCATCTCGGCGTTACGGAAGCAGGTGACGGAGAAGACGGCAGAGTTAAATCCGCGCTCGGAATCGGCACATTACTCGAAGATGGTTTGGGCGATACGATACGTGTATCTCTTACTGAAGAGCCGGAGCACGAATCCCCAGTAGCAATTATGCTGGCTGAGCGGTATAAAAACCGCGCGGGACATAATCCGGTAAAACCTATTATTGAAAACCCTGTCAATCCGGTTGAGTATAAACGCCGTAAAACAATTGAGCTCACTCATTTTGGCGGAAGCAATGTTCCGCGAGTTGTTGCCGATTATCAAAACACACCAATAGCTTCAACAGAAAGTCTTTCAAAGATTGGCTATTATTACGATGCAATGACTGACAAGTGGTCTATGACCGATTCTGCCGCCGATTTTATTTACATGGGCAAACAATCTGCACCGTTCAATCTGCCGCAAAGCTTACGTGCGATTTATGATTTTAGTTTCTGGAAAGAGAACAGTTTATTCGTTAAGGGATTTCCTCTGTTTGCCGCCGGAGAATATGTACAGCACAAGAGTGAAGGCGGCGTATTTAATTTTGTGACGGTTACGATTGATGATTTGAATAGTGATTTTTTAAGTCTGCTAAAAAACGACAAATCGGTTGTTCTTGTTCTTGATACCAATAATGCACACGGACTCGCCGAACAACGCAGAGCGTTTATTGAGTTAATGAATGCCGGTGTTGAAAATCCGGTAATCGTACGGAAAAATTATCAAGGCGTTTCGTACGAGCAGTTCATGCTGTATTCGGCAACGGATTTTGGCGGTCTGCTGATTGACGGACTCGGCGACGGAGTGTGGGTATCTGAATTGGATGACTCGATAGTAGGGAAGGAAGTTTGCAATAGAATTCTTTTCGGAATATTGCAGGCGGCGAGAACCCGTATCTCAAAAACCGAGTACATTGCATGCCCCTCATGTGGCAGAACATTATTTGATCTTGTCGAAACCACCAATAAAATCCGCGTAAGAACCGAGCATCTGAAAGGCGTTAAAATTGCCGTTATGGGCTGTATTGTTAACGGTCCCGGTGAAATGGCAGATGCCGATTACGGCTATGTCGGTTCGGGTCCCGGCCGCATTACGTTATATCGCGGTAAAGAAGTCGTTAAGAAAAGCGTACCCTCTGAACAGGCTGTTGATGAGCTTATTACTCTTATCAGCGAAGACGGCAGGTGGGTCGAACCAGCAAAGTTTTAGTGCTATAGCAAAAATTAAAAGGCATGCTTCCGGAGAAGCATGCCTTTTATTGTTCATCCCCTTATTTGACCAAGAGCAGTTTTTTAACTTCCCTGTAGTGTGTTGTTTTTAATTCGCAGAAGTATACTCCCGATGGAAAACCGATGGCATTCCATGTAACGGAGTATGTTCCGCTTTGTTTTTCCCCGTGATACAATTCAGCGACCCTCTGCCCCAATTGATTATAAATAGCAAGTGAAACGAGACCGTTATCCGCAACCGAATATTTAATGGTTGTACTCGGATTAAACGGGTTAGGATAATTCTGATACAGTGCATACTTCATAACCGGAGTTGTTGGTTCTGATGCGGCCAGCAGCGGTGAAAATTTCGGCTTGAGTGAGGGGTCTCCGAAAATTGCATAGGCCGAATATGCTTCATCGTGATTGTATCGCGAAAAATCCCACCATGAATCTCCAATAGATTTTTTATCGAAATACAGTGATGAAAAAAGTTTTCTTTGAATGTCAAAAGTTAACGTTGAAAAAGCGGGGCAAACCGGAGCAAAACCACCTATTGCTCCATTGCTTTTCAATATGCAGGCATCCAACAGACTACCAACAGAATCGGCGCTAAATCGCTGACCGACACAAAAATACATGAAGAAGGGAGTGCTGTCATTGTGGATGTTGAGAATGTCATTCAGGGTAAAAAGCGAATCCGCAGAGAAAGAATATGCGGTCGCTCCACCGCAAAAATATAAAGTTGAAGTTTTTTTATCATTAACTTCATCGAGTATATCCGAAGTGTTACCATAGTAAGCTGATGAATCCACTCTTGAAATTATTTTCTTATAGAAATATTCCGGGAAATAGTTTGTTGAAATTTCGCCGCAAATATTTTCTAAATCAGAAGCCTCTGATGGGTATCCGTGGCTTGATGCGGAAATAAACGTTACTCTATTATTCCATCCGTGGAAGATTGTATCGCATTCGTAGTTTATCACTTTGTTAAAATAGTTGCTGAGTTCATCTGTTGTAAGTGCGGCGACCCTTCCAACCGAGTAGGGGCAAGCAGAGTTGAGAGAATCATAAAATTTGCTCATGTACGGTTGATCTTTATAAGCAATGCCGAACATAACAGAATCGTCTCCAACTGTAGGCAGTCTCCACGCCGGTACTTTTGTAATATCTCCGGCAAAGAGAATGTATTTAGGTTGAGGATTTTTCCAATGAGTCCCGATGTATTGGAGAAACTGCTCAATCCGATCGGCCGGATTGGAATAGGTGGAAAAATCCTTGTAAACCTGAGCGGTATCAACAACCAGGACTTTGTATCCACGGTTAAGGATTTTATGATTCTTAAAAGATTCGCAGGCTGGTACAAAATCCGGAACAGTGATAACTATATAATCATAATGATTAATTATCGTATCACGAAGGGAAAAGGTTTGTGCTGAAAAGAATGGAACGAACAACAAGCAGAAGAGGCCGATTAAGTATTTCATAAAAGCTCCAAATAATTTATAAAACACACCCCAATGTGTGCGATTGATTATGCTTTTTGTCTATCGTAGCGGATTAAAATCCGGATAAACAGTATGGCATGGTATCAAATGCTGCTGTTTTATAGCCTTTATGAAATTAATGTTCAATTATATGGTATAGAAAATTTCTGTATTCACCTTTCAATAGTTGCTAAAAATGGAGATTTTCCCTGTGACTGAGATTAAATTACTGGAAAAATCAATAAAAATCTACCGTATTATTACAGTTTTTTAAATATGGGAAATTCTTTGACTTTGATTTTATCGCAAAAAAGCAGTAATTTATATCCCATATGAAAAAATTTATAATTTGCAGAAGTTTCGACTTGAATTTGAACTGGAATTCACAAGATTAAGATAAATAGATTGGTGCACTTCGTTATGAGAAGTGCATTTTTTTTGATATGAAGACAAAAGAAATAGTAAAAATATTGGATGACTGGGCACCGCCCGGAGCAGCCTGGGAAAAAGACAATGTCGGCCTTCAGGTCGGCTCTTTAGAAAAGGAAGTTCGAAAAATCTTCCTCTGCCTCGAACTCACAGAAAATACGCTTAACGAGGCAATCTCCAAAAACTGCAATCTGATAATTACTCATCATCCTCTCATTTTCCAACCGGTTAAAAAACTTAACTTCGACTCAAATCACCAATCGCGCGTAATCGCCGGATTAATCAAAAACGACATAACACTGCTTTCTTACCACACCAATCTGGATTTTTCAAAAGACGGCGTAAGCTTTGAGCTCGCCAAAAGATTATCCTTGATCAATATCAAGTTTTTGAAGCACAGCGATGCAAATCAATATAAGCTTGTCGTGTTTGTTTTAAAGGAGAGCGCAAAAGTTGTTGCCGATGCTATCTTCAACGCGGGCGGCGGTATTCTCGGTGAATACGCCGGATGCAGTTTCAATTCTCCCGGCGTAGGTACTTTTATCGGATCGGAACGGAGCAATCCTGTTATCGGCGGAAAACTCAATTCCGAAAAAGTTGAGGAAGTCCGGCTCGAAGTATTAGTGCATGAGTGGAAACTTCGCGATGTTATTACTGCTCTGCGCAAAGCACATCCGTATGAGGAACCGGCATTTGATATTTATCCGCTCAAGAATGAGAATCCTAATCACGGGTTCGGTGCTATCGGCACGATGAATCCGGCTCTTGCGCCCGAAAAGTTTTTAGAGTTTGTAAAAGATACATTACAGGCAGGGGGATTGCGTTACACGCTGGGGAGAAAAAAAATCATTGAAAAAGTTGCTGTTTGCGGCGGTGCAGGTTCGGACTTGCTGCAGGAGGCAATACATCAAAAGGCAGATGCATTCATTACTGCTGATGTGAAATATCACGCGTTCGAAGACGCTGAGAAGCAGATTATGTTGATTGATGCTGGGCACTATGAAACTGAAGTCCCGGTTTTGGATGCAGTAAAAGAAAAATTAGCAGCCGTCGTTTCAGCGCAGGACATTCAAATTGTTATCGCGGAACAGACGACAAACCCAATACAATTTTATTATTAATAAAAGGAGAAATATCTTGGAAGAACGTCTGAGATCGTTATTTAAATTACAGTTGATTGATGACCAATTGGATGAATTGGAAGCATTGCGCGGCGATTTGCCGGCTACCGTGAGCGATTTGGAAATGCGTATTTCGCAGCTTCGTTCCGGTTATGATGCAAAAAAAGAAGAAAAAGAAGAATCAACACAGAAAAGAGAAACCAATCTTAAAGAAATGGAAACGCTGCTTGAAAACCAGAAATCGTACAAAGCGCGTTTATATTCCGTACGCAACAACAAAGAGTATGACTCTTTGACGAAAGCCATTGATCAGGTTGATGAGGAAATCCGTAAAAAAGAAACCGAAAATGAAGCCCTGATCGAAAAAGAGGGTAAGCTGCAGGAAGAGATTGAGGGTGTTGAACCGATGTTGACCGAACTTGAAGCCGATCTGAAAGAAAAACAGGAAGATCTTAAGGTTATCGTTAAGGCAAACGAACGCGAAGAAAACAAAATTCGTGAAGAGAGAGCAGTGGTTGAAGTTAAAATTAAAAAACCTGATTATGCAAAGTACTTGCAGATCCGTAAAGCAAAGAACGGCAAAGGAGTTGTTACCATTCGCCGTAACGCCTGCTCGGGATGCCACAACGTTATCCCGTCACAGCGTCAGCTTGATATCCGGAAAAAAGACCGCATTTATACATGCGACTCTTGCGGACGCATGATCGTTCCTACCGATGTAGCAGATTCACTCGAATAAAATATCCAGCATTTTACAAAGCCGTCCCGAATAATTCAGGACGGTTTTTTTTTGCCCTTACCGTACCGCCCTGAAAGCGGTTGATCGGGCTCTTAATGAGAGAGCATAAGTAAATTTTGTGGGTGAAATCGAAGAAAAAGTTGTGCTGGAGCACAAATCGCTTGCATGGTCTGAAAAGCGCTTGTTTTTGTTATTTATAATTGATAGTTTCTTATGTGTATGATTTTGTAAAATTCATTTCCACAAGCCTTATCCATCATATACGGAGGGAATTTTACTGTTACTATCCAAATATTGGCATGTCTCAAATTCTTTTCCTCATGCAAAAACATACACAGGTCGCCCGGTACGCAAATTGAAGTTCCGTTATATGTTTCTAAATATACAGCCACGAGCTTTTTAGAAGTACTAAAACATATTATAGTTTCGTAATAATTAGCAATTGGATGAATCAATTTCATTCATAGTTAAGATAATTAAGAATGGGCGTGCCATGAATCGTATAATAATATTTTTATTTATGCTGGGTTCTATCGTCGTTTGGGGTCAGACAGAACAGCGTCAATCGGTGAATTTGGCAGGTACTGCCGTTCAAAAACTGATTGAGGAAAGCAAAGCAAAACCGGCTGAAATATTTACCGATGCAAGCGGGTTAGCATGGGGTCAGAGTTCATGGATGCAATTGAATCCGCTTGATCTTGGATATAATCTCAGCGCTGTAAAAATGGTATCGGGCACGACCGGCTGGGCTGTAGCTACAGATGGTATAATAATTAAGACCACCAATTCCGGCGTTTCGTGGATGCCCCAATCATCCAATACGACCAAGAATCTATCCGGTGTTTCATTTGTGGATAGTTATTCAGGTATGGCGGTAGGCAGTGCCGGAACAATTCTCAGTACGACGAACGGAGGATCCTCATGGTCCGGGCTAAATAGCGGAACCGCGGTCAGCTTAAGAAGCATTTCATGTGTTAATGCAAATACCGGATTTGCGGCGGGTGACAGCGGAGTGATACTAAAGACAACGAATGGGGGCTCAACGTGGGCAGCTCAAAACAGTAATACTACCTTCCCGATTGTTTGCATAAATTTTTTCAGTACGACTCTGGGCGCTGCTGTTTACGCAGACACACTTCTGAAAACAACTGATGGAGGTAGTACGTGGGTCAAGATTGCCACCAATCTTTCATTTTATCTTTTATCTATTCAAATCATAGATGCAAATACATTAACCGCTGCGGGAGCCGGTGGCTGCATTGCAAGGAGTACTGACGGCGGAACAACATGGACAACTCAGTCAATAGGTTGGACTGCGGGGCTTTGTTCCATTTCATTTACCGACGCGAATCATGGCTTGGCAGTGGGAGCCAATGGACTGCTGCTTAGAACTACGAACGGCGGTTCGAGCTGGACCGGCCAGGCGTATAGCATGGGAAGCGGCCGCTACACTATGCAAGGCGTAAGCATGTATGATGCCAATCATGGAACCGCGGTAGGAAGTTTTGGATTAATCTTGGCTACTACCGATGGAGGTGTTTCCTGGACTGAGCAAAGAGGCAGCGGCGTTGTAAGCGATATAAAAGTCGGTTGTTTTACAGATCCTTTAAAAGGAATGGCGGTCAGTTCTTTAAAGGTATATCAGACGTCGAGCGGTGGAAATTTGTGGGACTCTGTTGTTACCGGTTATCTGGGCTTTAACGCAGTTACTGCAACCGACTCTACCCATTGGACTATTGTCGGTGATACGGGAAAAATTATTCAAACCACAAACGGCGGAACTTCGTGGTTACAAAGAACAAGCAGTACGACGAGCAATTTAAAGGCGGTTACCTTTGTTGATGCTAACTATGCCTATATTCTTGGAAACAGCGTTATCAAGAAAACAACGAATGCCGGCAGTACCTGGAGTTCTGCAACGTATCCGCCCGGCACTACACTTAACGCAATGTGTTTTACAAGTTCAACCACCGGTTGGATCGCTGGAAATTTAGGTGTTATATATAAAACAACAAACAGCGGAACAACCTGGACTTTGCAGTCAAACACAAGCACCTACAATTACACCAGTTTATATTTTAGTGATGCAAGTAACGGTATTGCTATCGGCTGGTGCAGCATCCCTGCTGCTGCATCTGTAGTATCACGAACAACGAATGGCGGAACGACATGGACTTCCACGACAAGCCAATTTACATATAGCAGCCTGAATCAATCGGGAACCACTGCATTCATTTCATCATCCACAGGATGGTTTGTCGCCGATTCTGTCTGGTGCACAACCGACGGCGGAGCATCATGGGCATCACAAAATACACCGGCACGAGTTACATCGCTGAGTAAAGTCACCGCCGGTTCTGGATATGTTTTATATGCATTCGGATACAATGGCGTTGTTCTTGTTTCCGCAATCTCTCCACTGACTACAAGAACATGGACCGGACTTCAAGATTCGCTTTGGAGCAACCCGTCTAATTGGCGGCCTACAGGAGTACCGCTTCCGAGTGACAGTATTGTAATTCCATCCGCATCAATTAATCCGGTCATCTGCGGCTCAACCCTGCAGGTAAGTGCTGCGAGCCTAAAAATTCAGAGCGGTGGAAAATTGAGCATTATGGAATCGCTGAAAACAATGAAAGTACTGGGTGACGTCATCATCTATGGAACCCTTAAGGTAAGGGAAACGGTAACTCCGTATACTCAGGTAGGCGGCAATTGGACGGTTTCACCGGGCACATCTTCAGATTCCGGATTTATTCCCGGATACTCTGCAGTAGCATTCAAGGGGACAGGTACTTTTTCGAGTGGTTTTTATAATCTCATGCTCGACTCATCTTCGGTTTCATCAAGTACAGGAGCAATATCTGTCTACGGTGCCTTGGCCAGTAATTACGGCAGTCTTCTGTTGGAGCATACAGCCGGCAGATCAAAAACATCAGGCATTCAAGAAACGGTTAAAGACACATTATTCATTTTAGAAGAAGATTCCGACGCTCTCTCGGTTGTTGAAGGCACGATTGCTTCCGGTGTTATTTATCGTAGTATAGGTCAATCAACGCTTAGCGAATATCAATTTGGATATCCGAATACATTTGTCAAGTTTACATCATCGGGCAGCAGGCCGTCGGCAATCGTAATGAGTGATTTTCCCGGTGTTTCACCCGATACGTACTGGGGAACTTGGGTTGATGTTGCCAGCACCGTTGACACGGTACACCATGCAGTATCGGCAAATGGCATTACCGAATTCGGTACTTGGTGCATTGGCGTGCCGACCGGTTCAGCAAAGACAATCGCCGGGGATAAGAATATTCAAAATAAGCCTAAAGTTCAGCATGTCGTAACCGGAACCGGTACGGGGACAGTCAAAAGAACTATCCGGATGGCTCAAAGCGGTTACGATTTCACATTATCGCTGCAATATAACAAATCTGAAATTCCTTCCGGAACACCGGAAAGCTCGTTGAAATTACTAAAACTTACTAACACCTATGGAGCCGTTTCCGCAAAAGTGATTCCGGGAGGGTACTACGATGATGGGGTTAATAAACTTCGTCAGAAGGATTCAATATGGATATATCTTGCCGACCCGGGCACCGGTAACATTGTTGATTCGGCGGCAGCTATTCTGGATTCAGTATCATGTACTGCGACAGCTAACTTATATACTGCGGCAGCTGGAAGCTACTATCTGGTAATACGGCATAGAAGCAGTGTGGAGATATGGAGCGCTAATACCATTACATTTGCAAAAAACACAACAACCTCTTATGATTTTACAGACAACAGCTCAAAAACATACGGCAGTAATGCAATATATTTAGCTCCGGGAGTGTATGGCATGTATGCCGGAGATATTAATCAGGATGGATATGTTGATCCATTGGACTTAGCAATAGTTGATGATGCCTCGTTTAATTATCGTTCCGGCTTGGGATTGGCATCTGATGTGAACGGTGACGGTTACGTTGACCCGCTTGATCTTTCAATTGTTGATCAGAATTCATATAATTATGTCGGAGTATGCAGGCCAACAGTGTCCGGACTTGGTAAGCCCGTGTGGAATCCGGTTACACCGCTGCCGGCTCAAATAATGACGAAGATTCGCCATGCCGCCAATAATAAGGAGCGTTCGGGCAAAACAGCTGTTGTAAAATAAATCTTGATTGAGCGGATTACCGTGCCGTGTGGTAATCCGTTTTCTTTTGTTGAAAATTCTTGTTAATTTATATCATAAAACCGATTGCGAAAGGTAATTGATGACACTGCAAGACATTTCGCTGAAAATATATTTGCCGAAGATACCAAATGCTGAATTAGTCGCATTGCAGGGTCTTGACCAAATGGCGAATTACCTTGGTATTCCGATTGACAGTCTTGGCGAGGCGAAAATCATGATAGCCGAAGCTGTTAATAATGCCCTTGAGCATGCCGGTGACGGGAACAAACAAGTTCGCGTTGAATTCAAAATGAGCAGGGAAAAACTCACCATCTTTGTCCGCGATTACGGCACCGGATTCGACCCGTCTTCAATCGCGGAACCCGATATAAAAGACAAATTACACTCTCTGAATAAACGCGGCTGGGGAATGAAGCTGATGAAAAGCATGGCGGACGATTTTCTTATAGAATCAAAACCGACTGGAACAAAAATTACCTTAATTAAAAATCTATAATATCCCTGGAGAACTCTTGAATACCGACATGACCTTAAGCTCAAGGACAATTGATGGCTGTCTTGTAATTACTACTGATGGATATCTTAATAATGCCGGCGGAGAACTTATTGCCGCGGAATGTTATAAGCACATAGATGAAGGCATTAATAAAACCATTATTGACCTTACTGCAACTAAAGTTGTGAATTCAGTAGGGATTTCCATCCTGATTGAAATTATTGAGCGGCTTCTTGATGTTGAAGGTAAAATTATTTTTACCGGATTGGATCCGGCGGTTGAAAAAACGTTTACCATAATGGGGTTATTTCAATTTGCCGGAAAAGCCCCCAGTCTGGATGAGGCTCTTTCAACAATTCAGGCTTAGAAAATACCGGCATAATGTTTAGCACGGGAATTTGACATGGTAAAAAAAAGCCGTCCTCTATCGGATAAGCAGCTGCTTGAAATAAACCGGCTCAATCTGTTTATTGAGCATATTCAAGAGCTGGGTACCCTCATTAATTCTAAAACAGATTTTCGTCCTTACCTGCAGAGAATACTCAATAAAACTGCCGGGTATATGAATGCGAATAAGGGGCTGATTATTATCCGGAATTCATCGGACATGTATTTCAAGCACTTCGGATTGCAGCCGGCCGAGCGGCTGAACGTAAAAAAATTATTACAAAGCGGGAATGTTCTCAGCGTTGAATCATTGAGGAAATTAGTTTCTCCCGCGACATCCTTAGCTGCCAGACATTTCAGGCTCGCCAAGAAACAGGGCGAAGGCATAATACTATTTGTAGATAAAGAGACCCGCAACGGGTATGTTGAGTTCAACGCACTGGATAAAATTGTTGTTCGCATACTGGCGGATTCTTTAAATACAGCAATGATGAAACTGCTTCTTGATACGCAGATGCGCAATACCATAACGCTTTTAAACTCAGTTATTGATTCTGTTCCCGGTGCCGTGGTAGTGGTTAACGGTCAGGCACAAATACGCATGATAAATAAAAAGGCAGCGGATATTTTGGGGTGCGAGGTATCATCGCCAAAGAAGAAAATCACTGAATATTTACCGCCGTTAAGTCCGGTACGGAAATATATTGAAGAAGTACTTTCCGGCGGCGCGGAGAGAGCCGCTTTTGGCATGCTGCTTTCTGCAAAAACGCCTTCGGTGTATAACATCTTTTCATCCCCGCATATTTGGGAGTTGGAATCCGGCAGACAGGAAAAGGGTTTTGTGTTTACTCTCGATGATGTTACCGAGATTGGCGAGTTGAAAAACTCATTCTCCAAATACGTTAGTAAAGATGTGTTTGATCAAATATTGAAAAGAGGATTTAGAACACGGCTTGGCGGCTCCCGGATAAAATGCGCAGTATTCTTTTCGGACATCAGAGGGTTCACTTCATTTAGTGAAAAATTAGATGCCGAAGAAGTAGTTGAAACCTTGAATCAATATTTCAATTTAATGCTCAGTTGTGTGACGGAGTTCGGCGGATATATAGATAAACTTGTTGGGGATGAAATAATGGCAATTTACAAGGAAACCGCTGAAATGCCGAATCCCTCGCTGAATGCTGTGAGGACTGCTTTGAAAATGAGGGAAACTCTTACATATTTTAATGAGATGAGATTATCGCAGGGACTCAGTCCGATATACTTTGGTGTCGGAATAAATTATGGAGGTGTGATCAGCGGGAATATCGGTTCTTTCCAACGGATGGATTATACAATCATTGGCGACAACGTTAATCTGGGTGCGCGTTTATGCAGCCATGCAGGCAAGGGACAGATCGTTCTGTCGGCATCGGCAGCGGCTGAAGTAAAGGGCTTTGCGGCACTCAACCACATCGGGGAAATTAGTGTCAAAGGAAAAGAATTGCCGCTTACCATTTACGAGGTTCAATGACGCTGCATTATATATACTTGAATTGGTCTTAATATGCAGCTGTTTTCCAGACACCACGCATTGATTATCTTTTTGTGGCTCTTGTGCTGCGGGGAATTTCTATATCCCCAGAATTCCCAATTCCGATTCTCCCACATAACCACAGAGCAGGGACTGTCGCAGAATTCCGTGAACTGCATCTATCAGGATAGAGAAGGATTTATGTGGTTCGGTACTCAGGGAGGGTTAAACCGCTATGACGGTTACTCATTTGTTGTTTTCAAAAATCAGGTCAGTAATCCCCACAGTATTTCCGATAACACCGTTAACAGTGTTTTCGAAGACCATCAGGGTTTCCTGTGGATCGGAACTCCAAGCGGATTGAACCGGATGGATAAAAAGCGGGGGACCTTTCAAAGATTTACAACAAAAATTAATGATAAAAACTGCCTGAGTTCCGACGAGGTTTATGCGATTGCCGAAGATGACGATAGCAATATCTGGATTGCTACTTATGGTGGAGGATTAAATAAATACAATTTGAAGTCGGGCAAATTTGAAATATTTTTTCATAAACCCGAAGACGATGCATCGGGGCGGTCCAATATCATGTCTCTTCACTATGATAAGGAAGAGGGAGTTTTATGGATAGGAACTTTGGGCGCCGGGTTAATACGATTTGATCCAAAAAAAAACACATATAAACAGTTTGTTGCGGGTGCAGGCGCTTTAAACATCAGTGAGAATGTTATTTATTCGATTTTCATTGATAAGGAAGATAATCTTTGGCTTGGTACGCAGAACGGCAGTATTGATAAATACGATAAGCGCCAGAATAGATTCATAAAATTTGCACCTGAAATGCTCAGCCGTGATCCTAACATCACCCAACAGGTTTGGTCTATCGGACAGGAAAAAAACGGGACTATTTGGGCGGCCACCGCAGGTGGCGGAGTGAAATACCTTTCACCCGGAGCGAAGACATTTATTTCATTGAAAAACGATTTAAAAAATCCATACAGCCTGAGCACAAATCAGGTTAGTTATCTGTATGTTGATAACAATGACGGCCTTTGGGTGGGAACGAACGGTGTTTCGCTTGATTATTACAACAAACATAAAAGTATTTTTCAGCATTATCAAAAAAAGCCATTTGATAACAAGAGTTTATCGGATAACTCTGTCTGGTCAATCTGTGAGAGCAGTGATGGAAAACTTTTTGTCGGTACTAATGAGGGTCTCAATGTTTTAGATGCCAAAAAAGACCGCGTGGCTCTGTATACCACTAACGCAAAACCGCCGATGAAAATTAATAACAATGTTATTAACGCGCTCTGTGCTGTCAACAAAGATGAAGTATGGGCGGGGACTCAGGCGGGCGGCGTTAATATTCTTAATTTTCGAACAAAAAGAAATACCCACCTGCTGAATAACCCGAATGATCCGAAATCACTTCCGAGTAATTACATTAAAGCACTGTATTCCGATTCCCGGGGCTTGGTATGGATTGGAACGGACAACGGCCTCGCGGCGTACAATCAATCATTGCATACGATGGAAATTTTTCACAATGAGCCCGGGAATCATGCGACAATAGGCTGTAATGATATTAGCAGCATAACGGAAAGTAAAGATGGAAATATCTGGATAGCAACCTATGGCGGGGGAATCGTAAAAATAGATGCACGAACCGGAAAAGTTAAAAATTATCTATTTCCTGAAACCTGTAAGGCTGCAAATAAAATACTCACCATCTGGACGGGCGGCGATAATTCATTATGGTTAGGTACCGACGGGAATGGAATAAAAAAGTTTGATATAAAAAGTGAATCACTGGTAAAGTTCCCGTTCGAAAAAGAATTTGAAAATTATAACGTGTTCGGAATACTGGGGGATGATCACGAGAATCTCTGGTTTAGTACTTCAGACGGCTTGGTAAAATTCAATCCCGGTGAGAAGGCGCGTAAAGTATACAAAATTGGGGATGGCCTTCAGGGTAATGATTTTAATCTCGGCTCTTATTTTAAGGGTAGTGCAGGGCGGCTGTATTTTGGCGGACCCAATGGATTTAATGAATTTAATCCCGACAGCCTGACTGAAAATATATTCGTTCCCCCCGTGCGGTTTACCACTCTGAAGATTTTGGATAATGATTATGATTTTTCAAAAATAGCCTCCGACAGCACGATTACATTGGCGTATAATCAAAACTCCATTTCATTTGAATTTTCCGCCCTTGATTACACTTCACCAATGCAAAACGAGTATTCTTGTTTCATGGAGGGCTTGGAAACAAATTGGCAGAACGCAGGAAACCGGAGATATGCAAACTATGCAAACTTAGCTCCGGGCACATATATATTCAGGGTGCGGGGATCGAATAACGATCTCGTTTGGAATAATCATGGAGCCTCATTAAAGATCGTCATCCTGCCGCCATATTGGGCGACATGGTGGTTCAGAACATTGGCTGTTATTGTTGTTGTAATGAGTACCTATTTAACATACAGGCAGCGCATTAACGTGTTGGAGCGGAAGCATGCCGTGCAGCTTGAACAGGAGAGGATTAAAGAAGAACTGCATCAGGCTCGCGAGATGCAGCAAAACCTTCTCCCGCAGGTATTGCCGCAAAGCGATGCTTTTGAAACGTTTGCTGCCTGCATACCTACATTTGAAATGGGCGGGGATTTTTATGATATGTTCTGGTTCGATAAATCGAAAGAAAAATTAGCGATTGTTACCGCTGATGTTTCCGGAAAGGCTATGAAAGCGGCTATCATGGTAGTATTAACATCAGGTATGTTGACTCAGCTGCGGAAGCTTGGCTTTACGACACCATCGGATGCATTTACTAAATTAAATTTAGCGATAATCGAAAAGAAACCCGAAAAGAGAATGTTTACTGCTGCGTCATTAAACTTTATTGATATGAAAACACGTGTAATGACATACTCTAACGCGGGACAGCCGGAACCGATTTTATACCGGACAGGTCGAGCTGAATTTCTTACATCAGCTGATCCGCGGCTTCCGCTTGGGCAGATGAGCCGGGTTGTGTACAATCATAAAGATGAACAGTTAATGCAGGGTGATGTTGTTATATTCGTTAGTGACGCATTCCCGGAATCCGTTAATCCGAATGGAGAACAATACGGCTATGAACGGATGTTCGAAGTTATGAAGCATAAATCAGACTGGAATGCCGAGGAACTCGGCAACGCATTACTGCAAAATTTGAAAGAGTTTATATCAACAGCCCCGCAGTATGACGATACGACAATTGTTATTTTCAAATTAGTATAATCCTCTTTCGAACCAAAGACAATGATAAGAGTGTGGTGGAAGACTCGTTGTATTCCGTTCCCCCCTTTTGTGGCAACACTGAACTCTCCCTCGCCACCTAAATTCAAGCCAAGGTAGCATTTTCGGGCTCTCCCATCTCTTAGTCTATGCTGTTAACTTAAGGATGAAGTAAGGTGAAAACGCCCTCAACCCTAACCCTTCTCCCAAAGGGAGAAGGGAATAGAAACATTGCTTTTTCTTTCTGCTTTACTTCCCTCTCCTTTGGGAGAGGGACTGAGGGTGAGGGCTTTTTTGATTTCGCTTACTAAGTTGACAGCATTGCTCTCTTGGTAAGAGAGGGGATGGGAGTGAGTTCACTTTGCAATTGCACAAATGCAAATAGACCTGCGGCGCAATGTAAAAGATAAATTATATTGTCTTTCTCAATTTCCGATTTTAAATCTTTACTGCAAGAACCGTCACATCATCTCTCTGGGTCTCATTTTGTTTGTGTGCCAAAAACGCCGAATAGAGTTTTTCATGTTGTGCCTGCATCGGCAGGTTTGAAATTTCTTGTAACAGAGCTTTCACTCGCTTACTTCCGAACTTAATATTCTCTGCATCATTTTGATCTATAAAACCATCGGACATTAAATAGAAAGTAGTGCCTGCTTCCCATGGAATGGCTTGGTTGGTATACTCGATTTTTTTTCTGTTGTCGCCGATTGATTTTTTATTTCCCTGCAATTCTATCATTACTCCATCGCGCACATAGAATAAAGGACGATAGGCAGATGCAAATTGAATAGAGTTGCTGTCATAATCAAAGACACAGAAACCGGCATCCATACCGTCAAGAGAACCCTCGTTTACATCTTTATTTAGTTCATCAATAATTCCTGCATCAAGTAAGGTGAGAATTTCGGCAGGGGAAACAATCTTTTTTGTCAGTACAATTTCATTGATGAGGGTATTACCGATCATTGACATGAACGCACCGGGTACTCCGTGCCCCGTGCAATCAACAACAGCCACAATTTTTTTATTACCGACCTGACCGACCCAATAAAAATCTCCACTTACGATATCCTTTGGATTGAAAATCAAAAAGCTTTCAGGAAAATGTTCCCGCAGCTGATTTCTACCGGGCAGAATAGCGGTCTGTATTTTTTGGGCGTAGTTGATACTGTCCGTCATAAACTTGTTGTGTAATTCAAGCTCATCTTTCTGTTGTGCCAAAGTTCTTTTCGATAGTGAAAGCTCAAGGTGATTTCTGACTCTGGCTAAAACGACCGGAGCGCTGATAGGTTTCGGAATGAAATCTACAGCGCCCAGTTCAAGTCCCCGGGTTTCGTCGGCCACTTCCGATTTCCCGGTAATGAATATGATCGGAATATCTTTTGTGGTGTCATCAGCTTTCAGTCTGCGGCAGACTTCAAACCCGTCAATACCCGGCATCATAATATCAAGGAGTATGAGGTCTGGCTTTTTCGACAACGCCAGAGCAAGTGCTTTTTCGCCGTTCAACGCGATTATCTTTTTGTAATCTATCAGTATGTCGCTAAGGATTTTAATGTTTTCAGGTGCGTCGTCAACGACTAAAATTGTACTTTCGGTTAGGTTTTCCATAATCACCCCAGCCGCTGCCGGACATATCGCAGTACTGATTCAGACTCAAATGGCTTCGTTATGTATTCGTCGGCACCCAAGTCGAAACCCTGAATAAAACTTTGCACATCGGTCTTGGCAGTGATAAAAATTATAGGCGTGCCTGATCTGTGCGGGTCGGCTTTAACTATCCGGGCGAGCTCGAAGCCGTCCATGCCCGGCATCATAACATCGAGCAATAACAAGTCAATTGGAATTTCCGCGCGGAGGATTGTTAAAGCTTTTTCTCCATTAGTGGCGACTTTCGTGTTATACTCTGAGAGTAGTTCGGCGAGTGTTGCGATGCTTTCAGGGGAGTCATCAACGATAAGGATGGTTTTTTCTTTGCCGGTATTTGGTGCCATGTGATTTTTCCCAATTATGAATTAACAATGGAATTTCAAAATTAAAAAATCAGAATAGTATTTTACCCTTAGGCTTTAGTGTCTGAATTATACGTGGGGGAGAATATTTCATTTCTGTCTCTTTAGTGTGAGATAAAAACTATACTTTCTAAACTTAAGTAAAATATAAGTATTATGCAGAAATAATTTAATTAATGACAGGCGGGCGGAGAATCACCCGAATGCAATAATCGTCCAGTTCTCAGTTTGCATTTCCATTTCTGAAAAAAACTTGCTAACTTTGATGCAGCATATTAAGAGAGAACTGTTGAATAGCACAGGTGCCATTCTTGTGAAATATTCGCAGCCACTTAATATTTACCCCAAATTTCCGGTGCAGAGCACAAAACTATTTTATGTGTAATGAAGGACAGGAGTGCATTTGGATACAACAACCCCCCGGGCATCAAGCGTCAATACTAATCTGGAGTTAAGCCGTTTAAATCTGTTCGTTGAGCATATCAATGAGCTTAGCGTTGTTATTAAGCGTAAAAGTGATTTAATCCGTTCGCTGCAAAATATTGTGAATAGCGCCGCCGGTTACGTGAATGCCAATAAAGGGATAATTCTTCTACGGATATCTTCAACGTCATATCTAAAACAATTCGGATTGAGCACTTCGGAAAAAAGGCAGATCAATAAAGAACTGAAAAAAGATAAGGATTTTGACCCGGCACAAATTGAAAATTTTTTCCCTGAAGTACATTCATCCCTTTCAAAACAGATCAGGTTGGATAAACATAAAATTACGGGGTTGTTGTTATTTATCAATAAAGAGTCCAGAAAAGGTTTTATCCAATTTGACGATACGGATCAGTTGATGGTAAAGATTCTGGCTGATTCGCTTAGTCTGGCGCTCACCAAATTGGCTCTTGAAGATGCTAAAGAATCTACCGACCGGATAGTTGATTCCGTACTGATACCTACAACTGTGACCAAATTTACCGACGGCAGTGTTGTGCGATTTAATAAAGCGATGGTTGATTTTCATCAGGCCGGACATAAAGCACTGGCAAAAATGAAATTCAGCGACTGGTTTGTTTATCCCGACGATCAGGCGAAACTGATGGATACTTTAAAACTTACGGGTATTCTTACCGACTATGAGATATTTTTAAAACGTGTCGGGACCGGTGATATCCGTGACTGCTTAATTTCGTTTGCGCCGATAAACTATGACGGAGATGAATGTCTCGTCGGTTCGATCGTTGACGTTACAGATCAGAAGAAAGCACAAAAGGAACTTGCCGAAGCAAAAGACATCGCCGAAGCTGCCACACTCTCAAAAAGCCAGTTTCTGGCCACCATGTCGCATGAAATACGGACACCCATGAACGCGATAATCGGGCTTTCCAATCTTGCTTTAAAAACAGAGCTGAACAACAAACAATTTGACTACCTTGTAAAAATTGAGCGTTCGGCGATTTCCTTACTCGGTATCATTAATGATATTCTTGACTTCTCGAAAATCGAGGCAGGCAAACTGAATATCGAAAAGACCGAATTTGATCTTGAGCTTGTTTTGGATACCGTATCAAGTCTCGTTTGCCAAAAAGCACAGGATAAGGGACTGGAGTTTTCCATACATGTCGGAAAAGATGTTCCGTTAAATCTTATCGGCGATCCGTTACGGGTCGGGCAGATTATAACAAACTTTTGCAGCAATTCGGTGAAGTTCACTGAATCGGGAGAAATACTGATTGATGTTGCAGTTGAAGAAAGAAAAGAAAACGAAATCAAGATACGATTCTCTGTAGAGGATACGGGTATCGGACTTACTCCGGAACAACAGAGTAAAATGTTTAAATCATTCAGTCAGGCAGATAGTTCGACAACCCGAAAGTACGGGGGAACCGGACTCGGTTTAGCTATTAGTAAACGGCTTGCCGAGTTAATGGGCGGAAATACGTGGGTGGAAAGCGAATACGGGAAGGGAAGTACGTTCTGTTTTAATGCTATCTTCGAAGCGCAGGAAGAGCAAAAACGCTATGACAATATTTCAATGCCTGAACTTAATGGATTGAAAGTGCTTGTATGTGATGACAATAAAAATGTTCGTGATATCGTAAGTGAATTGCTTGGCGATTTTTCATTTGACGTGACAGCAGTTGAGTCCGGTGCGCATGCACTTGAGCTAATTGGACGCGAACACGAACATCCTTATCAGCTTGCTATCATTGACTGGAAAATGCCCGGTATGGACGGATATGAAACCGCAAAAGCTATCAACGGTAAGCAACCTAACCCGCCTCTGATATTAATGGTCAGTGCTTTTGCGCGGGAAGAAGCTGCAGAACAGGCGCAGGCCGCAGGTATCAGTTCGTTCCTTGTAAAGCCGGTTTCCCATTCAACACTCTTTGATGCGGTAATGGAAGCTTTAGGCAAAGAAGTGCGAAGCCAGCGGGTACATGCGGAAAAAGGCGCGAAGCATAAAGAGGGTCTCGCTAAAATCAGAGGTGCACGAATATTGCTGACTGAGGATAACGAAATTAACCAGCAGGTCGCAACTGAATTATTCGAAGGTGCAGGATTGGTAGTTGAGGTCGCTCATAACGGAAAAGAGGCGTTTGAGAAAGTACGCGATTCAGGAATGCCTTCGAAATATGATATCGTGCTCATGGATATTCAGATGCCGGTAATGGATGGATATACTGCTACCAAGTTGATTCGCGAAATAAAGGAATACGGTACTTTGCCTATCGTTGCCATGACGGCCGATGCAATGATGGGAGTCAAAGAAAAGTGTTTAGAAGTAGGGATGCAGGGCTATGTAACAAAACCGATTGATCCCGATGAAGTATTCGGGGCTCTTGTGCAGTGGATTAAGCCGGGGAATAGAGAGGTAGTTGAAGTAAAACCGGCTGCTGCGCCGGATAAAGATGTCGAGATTCCGGATCTGAAAACTTTTGATACTGCCGCCGGGTTGCAGCGTCTGAATGGTAACAAAAGGTTGTACAATGATATTCTGCAAAAGTTTTACGAGAACAACCTGCATACGGTGGAGCAGATAAAAAGCGCGGTACAAAATGCCGATAAGGAATTGTCTGTCCGGCTTGCGCATACGGTAAAGGGAGTGGCGGGGAATCTGGGCGCGATTGCATTGCATCAGGCGGCGCTCTTGCTGGAATCCGAACTAAAAAAAGATACTCCCGAAAAATATGATGAATACCTGTCGGATTTTGATGAGAAACTCCACAGGTCTCTTGAGGAGATTGAGCAATGGATGAATACTCTCGCCCCCGAGGAAATGGATGATAGTGCGGAATTGGACCCAGCACTTTTTACGCCGGTCCTCAAAGAATTACAGAACCTTCTTGAAAACTTTGACGCTGACGCGTATCATAAAATTGATGAATTATACAAACTGCCCGGCGTAGGAAAAATCAAGGATGATATTAAAGAGATAACGAAGAGTATTAAGTCATACGAATATGACGAAGCTCTGGAAAAACTCAATAAACTTGTTTGTGAATTGCAAATATCTTTGTGATTGACAATCACTTTCATGGAAGTCATTTGTTTTGGACATAAAAAAACCCTCCGTGTTCGGGAGGGTTTTTTTATTGCTAAAGAAGTTAGACTATTTGGTCAAGATCATTTTGATTGCTTGAGTAACAACTTTACCTGAGGAGACTGCATGCAGTCTTGCAATGTAAACACCTGAAGCGTACTTCGAAGCGTTAAATTGCGCGGTATAATAACCTGCCTGCATGTTGTCATTTACTAACTGAGCAACCTGATTACCCAGAATGTCATACACTGTAATGTTTACGTTCGCAGCTTCAGGCAACTGATATGAAATCTTTGTCGAAGGGTTGAACGGATTCGGATAATTTTGTCCTAAAGCAAACTTGGACGGAACACCGGTGTGGGCTTCTTCTTCAACACCGACTAAACCGGAAAGATCCGGTTTCGGTAATCTCTTTGACGTATAGATTTTATACTCACCGGGTCCGAGCGTAATCTGATCTGTCGTGTTGTTAACCGTGATACTGTCACCGCTCATGTAATCATACCATTTTCCGGTAAACTGGAAGTATGGTGTGAATGTTTGTGAAGTAACATCAAAGTTGCCGAGAACGGTAGCACTGGTATCGGAGTTCAAACTCATTCTCTTAACGCTTCCGGAGAAATATGTCTGGTAGTCGGAGGTTGAGAAAGTTGAATACGTTGTCTTCAGTTTTGTAAGAGCAGCCCAGGCTTTATATAAACCGTAGCGGTAGGAATTGCTGTAGTAACTCCAGGGGAAAGCCTTCGCGTCTGTACATCCGGATGAACCGCCTGCTGCGCCGCAAGGTCTTGAATAACTTGTATCATATCCGAGTTCAGCTGCAAACTGGAACATCTTTGGTCCCGGAACAGTAAAGAGGAAAGCTCCGGCGAGTTTCATTCTATCGCATGCTGTGGATAGAGTTTTAGTGCTATATGAACCGCTGGTGGCACCGTATGAAAGTATCTTGAACATCATGCGCTCTTCGTCATGTGATTCAAAGTAACCAACCAAATTCGGATTTGAATATCCGCGTGCTTTATAGGAAACCTGACTGAAATCGGAATTCGGAATCCAGCCCATCGCGGCTTCCTGATAATTGACGCACATTTTGCCCCAGATCATCATGCCCATATTTGAAAGAGCAACTTCTTCGTCGTTGTTGGCAAAATGTTCAAGAATAACGTAAGCACTCGGATCAACAGACCAGATGCCGGAAGAGATACGGTTCCAGATGTTGACACGTGATTGGTCGTAAACACCCCATTGTGCAGTATTACCCAATGTGTTGTTTTGGGTAAAACCTTTACTTAAGTCGAAACGATAGCCGTCAATTTTATATTCGGTGACCCAGTATTTTGTTACGCGGTCAACATACGCTTTAGTCGCGGTTGCTTCGTGGTTAAAATCATAACCTACGCTATAGTCATGTTTTGCAACCTGATTGAACCATGGGCTGTTGGCAGCCGGACGGCTGTTTGTGCCATCCCAATATAAACGAACAAGCGGACTTAAGCCGAATTGATGATTGAGAACCATATCGAAAATAACCGCGATACCGTTCTGGTGGCAAACATCAACAAACTTTTTGAATGAATCTTTTGAACCGTAATACTTATCAACGGCAAACAAGAAGTCAGGGTTATAGCCCCAGCTCAAATTGCCTTCGAATTCATTCGGCGGCATTACTTCAATAGCATTAACGCCGAGTTTCTTTAAGTATCCGATAGTGTCAATGACTGACTGGAATGTGTGCTTTGTTGTAAAGTCACGCAACAGTAATTCATAGATAACAAGTCTTTCTTTCGGCGGTTTTGTGAAATTAGTTACAGTCCAGTTGTAAGCAGTTTGCGCTGTCTGAAAAACACCGACCACGTTGGTGGTTTTGTTTTTCGGATATGCTTTTAAATTCGGATAAGTAGCCGCGTCAATATACTGGTCGTTCCACGGATCGAGTACTTTATCGCAATACGGATCGGCAATATTAATGCTGCCGTCAACAAGGTATTGGAATCCATATTCGTTGCCCGGTGAAACGGTGACTGTTGTCCACCAGCGCAAGCCGTCGGAGGTTTTTTTCATGAAGTAATCAGGAGTAAGCATCCAGTTGCTGAAATCTCCAAAGGCATAAACATATGATTTTTCCGGTGCGTACAAGCAAAGAGTAACGGTGGTCGGACTGGTATAATTAATACCGTCAACAACACCCGCGGGAAGATCTGCTGTAGTAACTGCGCCGTGCACGGTCAAGGCAATCGAATCGGTTACCGTTGTTACTCCATCGGTAGCAACTGCTTTAATCCAATGTAAGCCGGCGGTTTTAGTAGTATAAGGATAATTAACTGTTGTGCCGGTGGTCGAATTCAATAATGTTGTGTCAACATATAACTTCAATGAAGTTGCGTTTGCAGCAGTAGCTGAAATGACAACCGAAGAATCGAGCGGGGCGAGAATATACGTTGTTGTCGTGACCGGTGCAGTAATTCTTACATTTAATCCGGGATTCGAGAGCGACATGTAGATATCGCCGCCTGTTGCAGTTTTTCCTTCGTAGTATGTAGTTCCGGTATACGGAGCAGCACTGCGGAATACGAAAGCAACCTGTTTAATAATTTCTGTGGTGTCGGTTACTTTGAAAAAGCTTCTCGCACCATTAATGGTATACGAATAGGTTGTTGATGTAAGTCTGGTACATTTAGTTTCCGGTGTATTTACTCCCCAGGCAGAGCTTCCGCCTGCTGAGGTCGGGTTTACATATTTCCAGTCTGTGCCGCTGGTGCTTTTGGACGTAATCAAACCGATATGGACGTAAACATCGCCCGTTGTATAGTTTTTCAAACCCCCATTGCCCTGTGTAGCGTCAAAGGTAATCTTAAAGGTATCCTTTTCTGTCGGGAAGGATGGCGTGTATGTTACCTGAGCGTGCATAAGGAACGGTATCAATAGAAATAGTCCAAAGAAAAAATTTCTCATGTGTTTCCTCGAAATATATTTTATAGTTTGTCTGTCTTACGGCAGTGCCGCAGACATGTATTTATTCAATTTAAAATATCCCTTGGGGACATTGCAAATTTCTATTGAAAGAGTTCAAATGCAGGTGATCCTGCTTCAAGCCATGCAGTATAAAAGAGTGAGGCTAACCGTTCAGCGGCATTTTTCATTTCACCGACAGTTACATATTGCGTTCTGAACCAGAGCAGTCTGTAGTATTCTTCATTATAGTCTTTGTTCGTTCCGGCGGATGCGGCGGTGTCTGCCATCATTACAACCGGCAAAAGTAAATTCGATTCATAGATACAATCAAACGCAAACTTAGATATGTCCTTAACGGGTGCGATCTGTCCGGGAATAACTTTCGATACCAATTCGTTATAGTGTTTAGCGACCATGTAAATTTCATATCTGGCGTGAACGCCTTTTTGTCCGGTTAACTGACCGTTATAATTGACGGTAGTATGCATCGGTTGATGAGCATCACCAACATAATGCGCCAGATCGGCCAACATGACTTTGCTTTTTTCGGCATTATGGCTGCGGAATGCTTCGACGAGGGCGTGGTAAGTGTTTTGTAATGCCCAGGGAAGAAGACCTTGCGATTTTACATCATCTTTCCCGTACATGGCTGATAGCGAATCAATATTTTCCTGAAAGTTTCCCTTATTATATTCTTTATAATAATCAATATCAATGTAGTGTTTCGCCCCTTCGGTTTTATCATCTTTTTTCCGGTTATCAGGATCAACCGAGTGAGTAATAATAAAATCGAACCAGGGAGTAAATGATTTCATTTCGGCAGGAAGCGTATGGAGTGCTTTTTCAGCAATCAACTTATGTCCTTCGTCTCCCCAGCCAAAGATGGTGGTTATTGATAAGATGCAAAGACTAAGACATAATGATTTAAAATGTTTCATACGCCAAAATTTTTTTGTACACAAGTCAGGTTTTAAGAAATCACTTTAACAACGCAAACCTTAAAGTAATTTATATTAAAAATATACAAAGGTTTAAGTCATAAAACAAGAATAGTTTTTATCTCCGAAATATTATTTTTTTTATCTGCCTGCCGCGAATTCAGGGGGACAATATACAAAGGTTACCTCAAAACTTAATTGCGCAACGCAATAATTGTCCTCAAAATCGTGTTAAAATTGGGATTCTGATAGTTGGCACCGGCAAGTATTCGTAAATCGCAATTACCGTCATGCGCAAATATGGCGAAGTGGTAGTTTTCTGAATTTCTCGAGTAAATAATTCAGTATATAACCGGTTAATTACGTGTAATTACTTGTATGTTGTAATACAAAAAGGTAATTTTGGCTCGTAAATCTAATCTATATAGTGCTGCTTTTATAAAAATAATCTGCGAATATTGTCAGGAGCCACATGAATCTTTGTACAATTAAAAAAAGTCTCTTTTTTAACGTTTTTATGCTGCTCTTCGTGCTTGGCACGTTGGTGCAAGCCCAAACAACCTGGGAGTTTTCGGGCACTTCGTATGCCTACCAAAAAGCTCATTTTGACAGCGCTACCAAAGTAATTAAAACAAAGCTGGGTGTGCAGATGCACTCGTTCGGTGCACCCTACAACCAAAACGATACTACCTGCCTGAGAGTTATCGGGGAAGACACAAGCTACAAGGCGATCATGTTCAGTCAGGTCACCCCCTCAGCAGGTGCCGGTTACCTCAGTCTCACAAACAGGGTATTTATTGAAAGTGCAACCGGAGTGCCGGATTCGGCTTACTTTATGACCAGCTATCTTTCCAAGAAAACAACATATACCGATTATATGGTTATGCAGGGACATCCGTACGCCTGGACTACGGAGGCAAAACAGGTTGAATTCCGGAAAATTGTCAATTTTCTTATCTCCGAAGACGTTGTTTTCTGCACTCCTTATGAATATTGGCAATATGTTACTGATCTTTCTATTCCGCGGACAAGCAAAGTGCACGTTATTTTGAAACTTGATGATCTTCGTGCGACGACATCGTATTTTTCTCCATGTTTTACCGCGTATGATTTCTTAGTCAGTAAAAAAGTCAAAGCCGGATTTGGTGTGAACAACATGACCAATCTGACCCAGGCGCAGATTGATACTCTTAACTATTATTTGCGTCAGACCGACTCAGCCGGTACATTATTGTTTGAGCTTTGGAATCACGGACTTGACCATTCCCAAACAGCTTCGACGTTGGGTGGAAACTGGAGTTCTCCGTCAACATGGGCATCCGGAACAGTACCGACAGCTGCCGATGATGCGGAAATACCGGCAGGTGTTACTGTTACTCTTGATATTTCTAATGCCGTTTGTCAAAATCTCACGATTGATGGAACACTTGTAACGCTCAACACGACAGCTACCGGATTAACAGTTGGCGGCGATGTTACAATTAACAGCGGCGGATCATTCACCTCACCAGCACTTACCGGAGCAACTTCAAACATTGTGCACAACATGACCGTGTATGGTGATTTTACAAACTACGGCACATTTGATTTCCGGATGGGTTCCGCCGGAACAACGATGAGAATGCTCAATACAACTTTCGCGGGAAATCTAAATTCGGTTATTACCGTCGGAACGTACTCATCAAGTAACAACGATTTTAACAGCATTACCATTAATAAAACCGGTGGTGCCAAGGTGATTTGCGGAAGTGATGTGTTTTTGGATCAAGGTTCTTCGAATGGCGTTTCGCAATTGATTTTGACAAGTGGAATTGTAGAGACCGGGAATTACTCGATCAACGCTCTTTCAACAACCACAACGGATGTTGTTTCGGCATCTGCTCAATCATACGTCAACGGTGCATTGGGACGCGGTATGTCAAACTCTGCGGGAAAAGTCAATGCTTTTGCAGTCGGTGATTCAAAATCATACAGACCAATATCTGTCCGCTCAACAACCGGTGGTGTCGCTTCGGGACACTATTGTACGGTTCGTTGTATATCAGGTGATGCGGCGAGCGGCACAACAACTTATGCCGGTGGAATTGATAAAGTATCACAGGTGAGATATTATCAAGTTACTTACAGTAAGGGCATTGGGGCAGCTGCGGATACGATGAGCTTCAGCCAGTTTAGTCCGAGTTACGGTATTGATGACGGCGTAGCGGCAGGAAACACCGATCTTCGGGTTGCTTATTCTACAAATGATAAAGTTACGTGGACAGGTATGACCCAGGGAACCGCTCACACAACAAGCCTGACGTCACCGCCGACAACAATAACGCCAACCGCGTTGACTTCCCCGATAAAACTATACTCGGGAAACAGCGCTTCAAGAATTTTCGTCGCCTTGGCAAGAGTCACCGGAACAACAGCAAATGTTCTGCCGGTAGAACTAACTAACTTTAGTGCTGTGGTAAATAACAAGAGCGTCCTATTGGTATGGAATACCGCAACAGAAAACAACAGTGCTTCATATGATGTTGAAAGAACAAAACGCTCCTCAAATAGCAATGCGCGATGGGAGTCAATCGGCCACCTGCTTGCTGCCGGCAATAGTTCTTCGCCGAAGAATTATTCTTTTACGGATAAAAATGTAAACTCCGGTTCATACTCCTACAGGTTAAAAATGGTGGACTTGGATGGAACATTCACCTATAGTGATGAACAAGCAATTACTGTCGGGCTGCCGAGAGAATTCTCATTATCACAGAATTATCCGAATCCGTTTAATCCCTCCACAAAAATTGAATTTGCTGTTCCGTCTGATGGCCGCGTACAGTTGAAAATTTACTCGCTTACCGGCGCATTAGTGAAAACACTTGTTGACGAACATAAGGAAGCCGGTTACTACCACGTTGATTTTAATGCTTCTCAAATTCCGTCAGGAGTCTACTTTTACGAGCTTTCCGGCGGCGGAAGGCAGATCGTTAGGAAGATGATGCTTCTCAAGTAAGGACTATGATTTATTTGATTCATGTGATGAGCATGAAAAATGCAAAGGCTGCCCTAACCGGCAGCCTTTTGTATTAATTTGAGGCATATTCGAACACCCATCAATCAGGCATGTGATTTAACTCCGAAATCTGCATCTAATGAAAGAATTTTGTATTTTTATTGGCCAAAATCAATTATTTTACCGATTAATTAATAATTACGACGGTCACAGACGAAATTAGATAGTGTATCTTTTTGAAGCAGTCGAAGAACAAACCTGAAATAAAAGAATTCGTGAAAACGCAGCAAGTCCAAGAAGGATACCTCGCGAATACTATCAAGTATCTTGATGCGATTATATTTTCTTCCGTACCGGATGGCTCTTCTTTTTATTTCATTACACCGGCGATAGAAAAAATTGCAGGTATTAAGCCGGAAGAAGCTGTCGAAAAAAAATACGTCCTGATGAAAATGGTGGCTCCTGAAGATTTTGCAGCAGTAAGGCATTTCTTTTCGGAGGCAAAAGATGGAAAAGCAGGAACTCTTGAGTATCGTATAAAAAACCGCAGAGGTGAAAAGCTATTTATCCGCCATTCCATTTTCCCGATTGTTGAAAATGGAACAGTTATCCGCGTTGACGGAATTATTTACGATATTACCAAAGAAAAGCAAAACGAAGAGCAGTTAAAAAAAACAGATGAGAAACTGCGAAATCTGATTGAAGCGGCAGACGATCTTATTTTTGTTCTTGATAAAAACGGAAATTTCATATCGGTAAATGTTAACGGCGCGTTGAATCTTGAATATAATCCGGTTGAGATGCGTGGTAAACATTTTCTGAATTTTATTGAAGATTCAAACAAGCAGGCGATAGCAAAGTCGTTTCGGGAAATATTGCGGGTTAATTCCGTGGTGACGTTTGAATCATTCTTTAAAAGCAAGTATGATAAGACGATCATTTTTGAAGTAAACGCCAGAGCAATACTTGAAAATGGAAAAGTTGACGGTCTGATCGGTATCGGGCGGAATGTAACCACAAAACGGTTCGATCAGGAAAAAATGAAAGACCTGAACAATAAGCTGATTGAAGCAAACCGGCTTATTTCCATTGAGCGCGATAGAGCAAAACAAAAAATTTCAATACTTGAAGAATTAAACCGCTTAAAAAATGAATTTGTTTCGAATATATCTCACGAGCTGCGCACACCGCTTGCATCAATAATCGGATTTGCCGAAACAATTGACTCGGATAGAAGTATGCCGACAGAACTCAGGGATGAGTTCAATCAAATTATTCTGACAGAAGCCAAAAGACTTGCAACTCTGATTAACGATGTGCTTGATATTTCGAAAATCGAAGAAGGCAAAATTGATCTCGTTAAAAGCGAGTTTACTTTTAATGAAATTATCGCTCCGCTTATTGAAGAATACCGGAGGAAGTCCCGGGAAAAAGGAATTATTTTCACTTGTGAGATTCCGGAACAGCAAATATTTCTTTTTGCGGATAAAAGTCGTATTATTCAGGTGTTGGATAACGTATTGAGTAATGCTCTCAAGTTTACAACACAGGGCAGAATTACATTGATCGTTCAATCAATGTATCGCGAGTGCGAGATAATTGTAACGGATACGGGAATTGGAATTCCGAAAAAGGATATTCCATTCTTATTCCAAAAATTTTACCGGGTCAGCCGCGCCGGTTCCGAAATCCCCGGAACAGGTTTAGGTTTGGCATTTGTCAAGCAAATCATAGATTTGCATAAAGGATTTGTTACAATTAATAGTGAAGAAGAAAAGGGATCTACGATTGTAATTAAACTTCCAACTGCAAGGCGGGAATAGTTATGGATAAAAGAGTTTTTATTGTTGATGACGAAATTTCAATTGCCAAGCTGCTGACCTACTGGGTACGCGACAAGTGGGGCTACATGGTTAGTTGTTTCGACAACGGCGAAGGAATGTTGTCGCATCTCAATGAAAATCCGGATTTGGTGCTTCTTGATATTATGCTTCCGGGAGTTGACGGACTAGAGATTCTGAAAAGAATTAAACAAACCCATCCGCATCTGCCGGTTATCATGCTTTCGGCGCAGGGCAGAGTTGAAATTGCGCTTGATTCCCTCCGGCTCGGTGCATTCGATTATTTCCCGAAACCGATAGATACACAAAGACTTGAACCGGCGATAAAGAACGCGATAAAGAATTACGACTTGATCAGGGAGCTGGAAAATCTGCGTGAAACAGTCCAGCATGAATACCGCTTTGACAATATTGTATCAGTTGACGGTAAAATGCAGGATGTTTTCAGAATGATGACAAAAGTTCTGAACAATGATATTACGGTGTTGATTCATGGCGAAAGCGGAACGGGAAAAGAGCTTATTGCGCGGGCAATCCATTTTAACGGAATCAGGAAAGATAAACCGTTTGTCGTCATCAACTGCGCATCCATTCCGCGCGAGCTGCTGGAAAGTGAATTGTTCGGCCACGAAAAAGGCGCGTTTACCGGTGCACATCAACGGAAAATCGGCAAGTTTGAATTAGCTAACGGCGGCACCATCTTTTTGGATGAAGTCGGTGAGCTTGAAATGTCACTACAGGCAAAATTACTGCGCGTTATTCAGGAAAAAGCATTCGAGCGGGTCGGTGGAAATGAATTGATTAAGTCTGATGTTAGAATTATTTCGGCAACAAACCGCGACTTGAAAACAGCAGTTGAGGAAAAGCAATTCCGAGAGGATCTGTTCTACCGCTTGAATTCATTTCCGATAACACTACCGCCGCTGCGTCAAAGACGCAGTGATATTTTGGCTCTGGCGAGTCACTTTTTAACATTTTTTAACAGTAAGTTAAATAAGCATATTAAGGCTTTTTCGAAGCGTGCACTTAAGTTGATGTACGAGTATGACTGGCCGGGTAATGTTCGCGAAATGGAAAACGCAATTGAGCGCTGTGTTATCCTGACCGACGCTGAGACAATTGACACTAATGATTTTCCGATGCATATCCGTTCGACAAGTGATACAATGAAGATTAATACTTCTTCGCCTTTTTTCAGCGATGATGTTATTATTCCGCTGGAAAAAATTAAAGAAGAAGCGATTCGGCATGCTCTTCGTACCACAAATGGTAATATATTAGTAGCTGCAAAAAAATTGCAGTTGGGAAGAGCGACGATTTACCGGTTGATGGAGAAATACAAAATTGACCAAAGAGAATTTGAAACCAAATGAAAGGCTGAAAAGTATGGACTTTTCCCGGGAAGAATATTATGATGTAATCGTTGAGAATGTAAATCTCACCAGAGCGACGTTGAAAGAAGCAGAAGAATTTAAGAAAATTCTTGCAGCCGACATTGATAACGGCGGACGCAAACTCGTTGTTGATCTTACGGAGTGCGAGTTTATTGATTCTACATTTCTCGGTACATTAGTTGTTTCGTTGAAAAAAGTTTCCACCCTTGGCGGAGATTTACGTCTTATCGGTTTTCAACCGGCAGTACATTCGATGTTCGAATTAACAAGAATGTATCGCGTGTTTGAAGCTTTCCCGACAAGGACGGCCGCTTTGGAAAGCTATGGAGTAAAAGGTTAATTAAATAGCGCTATGTCTGATAATTCCGATAAAACAATACTCATCATTGACGATGACCTTACCGTAAGGAAACTGATAAGTTTCAATTTGCGAAAGAAAGGTTATCAGGTTTTGGAAGCCGGGGGTCCGGGTGAAGGTTTCGCCTTTCTGGATAATTCCAAAGTTGATCTGGTTCTTTGCGATGTCGGAATGGAAGAGATGGACGGCTTTACGTTCTGTCAAAAAGTTCGCGAGATAGAAAAATATCGTGTCATGCCGTTTATCTTCGTCACAGCAAAGAGCAGTCTTGAAGATAAAGAAACGGCAATGCGGGTCGGCGGCGACGACATCATCACGAAGCCATTTGATGTCCAGGAGCTGCTGATAAAGATGCAGGCACTGATACGCCGTGCGGATATTTATAAAACGTACGGGGCAAAAAAGAGCATGGAAAAAAGCGTGGCGGAAGAAACGCCATGTATCCTTTTAGTTGACGACGACATATCACTTGTAAAACTGTTTCAATATAATCTTACCCGCGCCGGTTTCGAATGTATGACGGCTAACAGTGTAGCCGAAGCCATGGGGGTTATCAAAAAACACACTCCGGATATTATTATTTCGGATATCATGATGCCGAAGCAGGACGGCTATGAATTTCGCAGACTGCTTCAGGAAGATCTTGAACTCAAGTCAATTCCCTTTATCTTTCTCACATCCAAAGGAAATGAGGATGATATTCTCGACGGGTACAATCTCGGTATAACCGATTATGTTATTAAAACTCAAGGCCCTCGTGTAGTTGTGGCGAAGGTTACTGCAATTATTAAAAGTCTCGGCAAAGAACGCCAGCGTGTTGTTTCGGAACTGCACCGCGCTGCCGATACGATGCGGGTAAAAGTTGTTCCGGATGAAGCGCCGACTTTTGCAGGCTGCACGATAAATCATTGGCACCTGCCGTTCAAAGGTGTTCCGGGCGGCGATTTTATAGATTACGTTCAGCTTGATGAAAATAATCTTGCGGTTGTGCTTGGTGATGTTATGGGTAAGCGTTGGGGTGCCTGGTACTTCGCTATTGCTTACGCGGGATATGTCCGCAGCGCCATACGTATGACACTGCAAAACTCCAAAGAATATACTCCGAAGGAAATTTTGGAAACGGTAAATAAATCCGTTTATCAGGATGCGAAAATTTCCGAAGTGTTTGCAACGCTTTCAGTGGTGGTAATCAACACGAAAGAACGCACACTCCGGTATGCCGGGGCAGGGGATCTGCCGATAGTATACCGTGAAGGCGGCAGCCGCACTGCACGTCAAATCACCTCCAAAGGAATGCTTCTCGGTTTTTCAGCCGAAGGTTATTTCGAGGATCAGGTTACGGAACTGCATTCCGGTGATGTCATTGTTCTTCTCACAGACGGTGTTATTGAGTCGAGGAACAGCGACGGTAATCCGCTCGGCACAGATAATTTTGTGCGTTTGGTTGGTTCCATTCCTCCTCAGGGCGATCCGGTTAATTATTTAACGCAGCAGCTTACTGCTTTTACCGGAAATAAATTCGAAGACGATATTAGCTTAATTGCTATCCGCATAGATTAACTTCCACGTATAACGCCACCGCAAACAGTCCGCCTCTCTTAATTTTTTAAAAGTGCTTTCAATATTAACACGGCGCTTTAGAGTGTGTTGCATAAGTATATTTTTAAAGTGAACTCACCCCCATCCTCTCTCTTGGCAAGAGAGGGGAGAGCCCGAAAATGAAAAATTTGCTTGAATTCAGGTGGCAAGGGCGGTTATCGAGCTTGCGAGATATGAGTTCGGTTTTGCAACAGAAGGTAAAAACTGAATACAAAGGGTCTATTGCATAACTCATGAGCGTCGCAGACGCGGCAGCCTAGTAGAAAAACGATGAAATAATTATATTGAGTGCCAAAGGCACGGCTCAATTATCTATCAGATTTCGATAAAAATGAGTCGCTCCTGGCGGAGCTCCTCGACATGATGCCACAATTTTACTACTATGCTGTCACGGCTTTGCCGTTCCTGAGAACTTCTGTGTTATTCAACACGCACTAAAGCGCCGTGTTAATGTTGGCGGCAAGACGGATGCTGCGCTTTGGGCTAATAAAACAGGGTACTTTGTATTCCGCAAAATTCTTTTACTATTTATTTCTGAATTTTCCGCTCCTTCTTTTGAAAACAAATCCCAATGTGGTAACTTAGTGCCGTAAAATATTACATTTTTGCGGTGCCGAAATATTGATTTCGGAGAATAGGGAATCCGGTGTAAATCCGGAACTGTCGCGCAACTGTAAGAGTTTTTAGACAGATAAGAGCCACTGTGTAAACGGGAAGGCATCTGTTGAGCGCAATGCAAAACTCGAGTCAGGAGACCTGCCGCAAATTAATTCAATACCTTCGCGGGTGAGGTTCTTGTAATTACGCTTATGTTATTACCTCCTTCCCACGAAGTTACCCTAACAATTTAATAGAAGGAGTAACTTCATGTTAAAAATCCATTTATGTACTTTTCTCATTTTTGCGGGTACGTTGTGCTATGCACAGTCCGTCACTGATTCCATGAAACAATACACGATGAAGGATGACATTGTCGTGACTGCCGACAGGTTGGAAAGTCCCTTGCGGGAAACTGCTTCATCCGTTACCGTTATAACCTCCCGTGAAATTGAGCAGTCGAACGTTACATCGCTTTACGATGTTCTGCAGAGTGTTCCTGGTTTGGAAACATATAAAACCGGCGGCTTGGGGCAGATATCTACCGTCCTGTTGCGTGGCGGAAATTCTGGTCAGGCACTTGTACTGGTTGACGGCGTGCGCATGAACATGGCAAACGATCCGAACGGTACATTTGATTTTTCAAGCGTGTCGCTGAGTAATGTGGAGCGAATCGAAATCATTCGCGGTCCCCAAAGTACCTTATACGGCTCCGATGCGATGAGCGGTGTTATCAATATTATTACAAAACAGCCAAGAGGAAAACAAATCGGTTTGTTTGCTGAGTATGGTGCATATAAAACATTTACGGGCGGACTGAATTATTCCGTAATGACCGATAAACTAAGTTACAGCGTAAACATGCTGCGGCTGACAAATTCAGGATTTTCATCTGCTGACGAGAAGTATGGTAATTTTGAAAAAGACGGCACAAAACAATTTCAGGGGACGGGAAAATTTGCATACAATTTTGATAATGAATGGAAGGCAGGTATTTCCGCTCAGTTCGGTGGTGCGAATACCGATCTTGACCGGAACGGAGGACTGAACGGAGATGATCCTTCATATAAATACCGGTTCAAACAGAATGTGTTTCAGTTGTTCGTTACCGATAAACCGGCAAGCGGATTATATGATGTTACCGCACACGCTTCTCTTACCCGGAATATCCGCTGGTACACGTACGACAGCATTTCCGTTGTTAATTCCGATGCCTCGCGCAGCAATTATGACGGCAACAGACAGAAATATGATGTTCAGTTTAACTATTACGAAGGCGGTGCATTTGTTACCAGTACGGGAGTGGAACACGAAATTCAAACAGCCGTTTCCGATTATTATTCAAAAAGCTCATGGAGTGAGTACGACAGTGCGTTCCCGGAAAAGGATGCAAAAACCACAAGTGTGTATTTTCAGCAAAAGTCGGGATTCGGAGACCGGATGTTTGTAGCCGCGGGGGCAAGACTCGATCATCACTCACAATTCGGCTCAATCGGAACATACCGCGTTACCTCTGCATACAACATTCTTGAAACCGGAACAAAAATCAAAGCCACATTCGGGACCGGATTCAAATCACCTTCATTATTCAATTTATATGATCCGATGTACGGCAACGCTGACATTAAGCCTGAAAAGAATACCGGCTGGGATGCAGGTATTGGGCAGGAACTCGAAAACCTTTCTTTGAGTGCCGTTTATTTTTCTACCAATTACAAGGACTTGATCAGTTCCGATCCTATTACCTATAAAGCGATTAACATAAATAAAGCCTTGAGCAGCGGAGTAGAAGTGACCGCCTTTTACAAAATGCAAGGTATGGATATTGCCGCGAATTATACATTTCTAAAAACGCATGACCGTGGTACAAACACCGATGATTATAACAAATCGCTGCTGCGCAGGCCGGAACACAAAGTGGCAGTCACGATTAATTATCAGCCGGTTGAAAAACTTAATCTTAATATACGTGTGCAGTATGTCGGCAACAGAGATGACAAATTCTACGCGGGATACAGTGCCGTCCGCACGACATTGCCCGATTACACCGTTGTCAATATCGGGGCTACTTACGCGGTCATTCCTGTTCTTAAGGTGTATGGGAGAATCGAGAATCTTTTTGATAAAAAATATGAAGAAATTTATGGTTACGGAACTCCCCGATTTTCCGTATATTTTGGTACCAGAATTGAATTAGAATAAGAAATTAAATTTATAGAGGAAGAGATGAAGTATAGTAATCGCTTTGTGTTTTTAACAACATTAGTTTTTATAGCTGCATTAACAAGACTTGTTCCGCATTATCCGAATTTTACCGCGATAGGCGCTCTCGCTTTATTCGGTGGAACGTACTTTACAAAAAAATGGGAGGCTTTTGCCGTTCCGTTTGCCGCGATGCTGTTTACCGATGTTATTATCGGTTTCCATCCCGGGATGTATGCCGTATACGCGAGTTTTGCTTTAATTGTCGCAGTTGGATTTTTTGTGAGTAAACATAAAAGCGTTACGACTGTTGCATTCGCAAGTGTATTTGCATCGGTCAGCTTTTTTGCTATTACAAATTTTGCATACTGGACAAGCGGAGTCTTTTATCCAAGAACATCTGCAGGATTAGCGGAATGTTTCTTAGCCGCCGTTCCGTTCTTCCACTATAACATGCTCGGCGATTTATTCTTTACCGCTGCATTGTTCGGAACATATGAACTGGTTAGAGTAAAATTTCCGGTTCTTGTAAAAGCATAATCTGAATTTTATTTATTGAAGGCTGTCCTGAGAAATCGGGACAGCCTTTTTTTGTTTAAACCACTGATATGGCTGCTGTTTCTGAAATAGCGTTTATATGCAGAACCCTCATCCTCAGACCTTCTCACGGGGGTGGAATAATTATTTTGTCTTTTTATTCCGCCCTCTCTTTATTTTGGAAAGCCGCTAATTCTTTCTGCATTTCTGTCAACAATTGGCTTTCGGTCGGAAGATAGACCTGATACTTAGCCGCGATAATATTTTTCTCGTCGCTTGGCAGTGTGAATTTTACCACGGTATCATTTTTATCGGCACACAGCAAAATGCCGATTGAAGGATTCTCGTGCTCTAACTTTTCAACACGGTCATAGTAGTTAACATACATTTGCAATTGTCCCAGATCCTGATGGGTGAGCTTGTGGGTTTTTAATTCAATGATAACAAAACACTGCAGCAGGCGATTATAGAATGCCAAATCAACAAAGAAATCGTCGCCGTCTAAGTGAATGCGTTTTTGCCGGGCAATAAATGAAAAGCCGTTTCCCATTTCTAATAAGAATTCCTGCAAATGAGTAATGATGGACTGTTCCAAATCTTTTTCATAATATGCAGGCTCACATTTTAAATCAAGAAATTCAAGAAACATAGGATCTTTGATAATTTCTTTTGGGTTGGTGGGGAGTTTTTCATTCTTGGCTACTGCCAAAACGCTTTCCTTGTCGTTACTAAGAAGTAACCTTTCGTACAGTTGGCTGTTAATCTGGCGTTCAAGCTGTCTTTTTGACCAGTTGTTTTTTATGGTCTCTGCAATGTAATATTCCCGTTTTTCTTCGTTTTCAACGCTTAATAGAAGTTTATACTGACTCCAGTTCAATTGCGTCCACAGTGTGGACGCAATTGGGAACATGCGGTAAAACTGCCGATAGCGTTCTAATTGCCGGATTGAAAACCCGCTGCCAAATTCAGGCTGCAGCTTTTCTGAAAGCGTTTTTATTAAGAAGGTTCCATATTCTGCGCGGTCTTTGCCTTGTTGTTCTTCTTCGAAAATACGTTCGCCGATGTGCCAATACATCAAAGTTCGCTCAAAGTCAACCTTGCGCACGGCATTTTCTCTTGCGCCTGAAATAATTGAGCGTATATCTTGTATGAGTTGTTGACTGATGAGATTCACATTTTCCCCTTTCGTTAAAACTACCATTTGCAATATAATATGATTCACGGTAAAAAGCATTAGGTCTCATTCAGGAGTTTACCCATTTTTTGCTCCTGCTGTCCTATAAAAAAGGGAGTAAGCAGATGGATTCCAAAATACAGGCTCAAAGATTATCGGTTTCTGCTTCATTCTCCTTATCAAAGTCATTAACCCATCGGCAATTGAGTAGTACAAAAAATGCCCCGTCTTCTTTATCCGTTTCGCTTTCTTTAATATACTCTTTTGTATAAACTCCGTATTGTTACCAACAACATAGACGATCTTACTTATTAAGTATATCGCAGCCATTAATAAGGAAAACACATTCCGCAGTCTCCGGTACTTCATGACCCGAATGTCTTCAAGATTGAACTTCTCTTTCATTACCCTGAACAACAACTCAATGCCCCACCGCTTGAGATACTTCGCATACACCTGATATGCCGCCCGTTCATCTTCAAGGGAAATATTCGTGAGCAAATACATCGGCTCGGGAAATATGGTTGACTTGACAACTACGATGCTTAATTCTTCCTCTATCGTGTGTATTTTCCCATGCAGTAAGGCTATCTCTAAGCGTGAGGTCTTTACTACTCCTTCATGGATGACCTCGCCCATCATTTTCTTCGACTTAGTAAAACCATACAAGTCACCGACACATCTGTCCATCGTACTTCCTTCTACGGTAAATCCTCTGTTTTTCCGTAATCTCGTTATAAATCGCATATCATTGCGCTGGTAGTACTGATACATCTTCTCGTCATCATGACCGCGATCAGCGACTATGGTCAGCCTCGGTTTTCCTTTGTTCTGCTCTTTGAGCATATCAAGGGCTTTGGTTACGATGTTGTACGTACTCTTATAATTGGTATCGGCGGCGGAATAAAACTCCCCGTAGAGCGGTTGGACTCTTTGACTACCTACGGTTGCCATACAGAACAAATTATATCCGTTACAGATTTCCTTTTTACTGCCATCATGGATTCTCCGCATATGCTCCATCTTTTCCGCGTAGTTCTTTCGTACATCCCCACCATCTATGGCTATGATTTCATCTCTTTCCAAATCATGGAGCCTTTGACTTATCATATACCGGTTTACCGATTCAGTAATATCCATTTCTTTCAGGTTGCGGCTTAATCGTTTGATTGTATAACCCACCGCCGTTTTTTCCTGCAAGGCTCGACTGATCGAACTGAGTTTTGTATCATTACTGCCCATTATGCCGAACAGCATATCACCGATACATCGTTTTTCAGACAAGCTGCAGTTTTTCCCTATTTTCTTACTGGCTCGTTTGATTCTTTCGCTGATTTGTTTTATTATTACATCTTCCATGTGGTGTTGTACCTTTGCTTTTTTTGGTAGATCAAGCTTTATTGGTATAACACCACTTTCATTTTTTAAATTCCCTAATCCCTTATTTTTCTTGCCTTTATCTCCCTTTTATATCTTTTTCTTGGGTAAACTTCTGGTCTCATTACTTTCGCCTGCCTCTACAAAACCAGATGCAATTTATGTCCGATGTAGTGACACCCGCTCCATGGAATTCTACGAGCATTTGGATGATGATTTCTTCCCACGTCATAAACCCTCCGTCGGCGGGCAGGTGAAGTGGTTATTAATAACTCCGTCCTTCAGTGGCTGTTGCATAAGTTTATTCTAAAAGTGAACTCATCCCCGTCCCCTCTCCACGCCGCCGGCGGGCAGGCTTGGCAAGAGAGGGGAGAGCCCGAAGATGATAATTTGGTTTTAATTTAGGTGGCGAGGGCGGTTATCGAGGAAACGAGGTATGAGTTCGGTTTTGCTGCATAGTGTGAAAACTGAATACAAAGAGTTCTGCAACACACTCTTTATGACGGGGAGCGAGAATGTATCGTGCCGCTTATCATTTCATTGTTTTATTGAGGCAATTAATTTTTAAATTGCAGTATTCAATTTGAAAAACATTGAGGCGCGCATGAAAAAATCACTATTCTTACTTTTATTTGTTGTTGTGTCATCTCAAATTTTATCGCAGAATATCATGCGGGGTTATTATGCCGAGAATGCGCTTGGCATGACTTCCCCCGGCGCAATGAAATACGGATTATATGGATATGATAATCCGGCGGTTCTCTCAACTCTCAACGCTCCGGATTTTTATTTTACTTACACCAAATTTAAAAAACACTGGAATGATGCCCATCAGTATGGTGCATACGCTGCTGTTCCGAATTTCGGTTTCGGTTTGGTCAATCATAAATTCGGCGGGCAGTCGGTTACCAATTATATGCTGTCAGGAGCAGTTGGTGATGAAGCGGTGAGCCTCGGTTCAGGCTACGGCTGGTCTTCCGGGAATGTTGATGCACAAGTGAGTCTATGGACTATTGGGGCGCTTGTCCGTCCGAACCCGTATTGGAGCCTCGGTGCAACGGCATATCTGCCGAACACCGGGGAGCGTGAAGGTATGTTTGAAGCTGCATTCCGCCCGTTGAAAAGTGAAGTACTCGCTCTCTTTGCAGATTATGTTTTGCGCAGGCATAAAATCACGGAACAGTCTAATTGGTCTGCCGGTATAGCCGTCGAAGCCTTGCCGGGAATCCGGTTGACGGGAAGATTTTTTCAGGATCATTCAGTTACTGCCGGAGTTCAGATTTCGTTCGGCAATTCCGGTATTACAAATCAAGAGTATTTTGACAAAGACCAGAATTTGGCATACAGTTCTTACGGTGTAAGAATCGGCGGTTATGACAGAAATATTTTTGTAAAAGGTCAAGAGGGCAAAAACGCTTTAACGGTTGATATGCATCAGGGACTAACCTACCAGAAATACAAAATTCTCGATAAGCGTCTCACCTTGCAAGGGCTGCTGGAAAATATTGAGGCGGCTAAGAATGATGCAGCAGTTGGAGCAATAGCAATTAAAGCTTCCGAGATGAGCGGGGACAGGGAATTGCTCTGGGAAGTACGGACAAAGCTGAAAGAATTTAAAGCTGCAGGAAAGAAAATTTTTATTTTCATTGACCGCGGCGGACTTAATGAATATCATTTCGCGTCAATCGCGGATAAAATTGTCATAGACCCGACCGGCACTTTTGTATTCGAGGGTTATGCCATGGGACGCAGTTACCTGAAAGGCACACTCGAAAAATTAGGAATCGGTTTTGATGAACTGCGTTTCTTTAAGTATAAATCGGCTAACGAATCGTTCTCGCGCGACAAAATGAGCGACGCCGACCGGGAGCAGCGCCAAAAAATCGTTGACGACTTATATGTAGTCGCGAAAGATGAGATTGTTGCAACAGGCAGAATCTCGGCAGTACAGTATGATTCGTTAGTTAATAATAAAATGCTCGTGCTTGCCGCAGAAATGCGCAGCATTGGTCTTGCTGATACGGTTGCCCGCTGGGAAGCAGTTGAACAGATGATAAAAGATAACTCCATGCGGAAAATCGGAGCAAAGCAGCTTGAAGCAAATAGGCTGCCTTCCGATAATTATTGGGGAAGAAAGCCTGAAATTGCTGTTATCTATGCTTTGGGCGTGTGTGCCATGGATGAAGGAATTTCTGCGCGTTCATTAGTAAATGATGTGAAGCGTGCCGTTGATGATGACAACGTGAAAGCGATTGTCCTGCGCGTGGATTCACCCGGCGGGGATGCAATGGCTTCGGATTATATTTCGGAAGCATTGCTCAAAGCTAAAGGTAAAAAGCCGGTTATCGTGTCACAGGGCAAGGTTGCGGCATCGGGCGGCTACTGGCTTTCTATGTACGCGGATACCATTGTTGCGGCTCCTACGACAATCACCGGCTCAGTCGGCGTTATCGGCGGATGGCTATACAACAAAGGATTCAAAGAAATGCTTGGCGGTTCAACGGATGCGGTAAAAAAAGGCGATCATGCTGATCTCGGATTGGGATTTACTATCCCTGTTATCGGACTAACCATCCCCGACAGAGATTTGAACACGGAAGAGCGCGCACGGGTCGAGTCTTCAATCCGGGATATGTATAAGCAGTTCATTACGAAAGTTGCCAAAGGAAGAAACCGCACTCCTGACTATATTGATACTATCGGGCAGGGCAGAGTATGGAGCGGCATTGATGGAAAGAAAAACGGATTGGTTGATGTTCTGGGTGGACTCGAAACAGCCATTACCATAGCCGCGGCTAAGTCAGGCTTGGCTAAGGAACCGTATATTATAACGGAATATCCGGAACCGCAGTTTTTGAATTTCGATATGTTTATGCCGAAGTTCATATCAAGTGCAGTTGAAACGGATCCGGTATTGAGCAATCTCAAATTCCGCACGCAGTTTAACGGGCTGCCGCTTCTAATGGTTCCTTCGGATATGGAGGTAAGTAATTAATGGTTGATTAAGTGACAAATATTATTTGTCACTTTGTTTGTTCCGCTTGTCGTTGAGCAATATACATATTTTAGGAAAGAGCGAATTCAAACCGGATTCGCTCTTTTAATTTTGGGTACGATTGTTGCGTATTTACAGCAGACCATACATAACCATGGAGCTGAAATGAACAATGAAACATCCGAACTGTATCCGGAATATTCCGGTCAAAAAAAGATCAAATCAAAATCCGAGTTTGATCCGCGGAGGCCCACCGTATTGGTGGTTGAGGACGATCTGAAAATCATTGAGGCATTCCGTTTATTTCTGGAATCGGAAAACTGTAACATGCTGGCATCAACGGATGTTGATGATGCAATGAAAAATGCACGCAGCACAAAAATTGATCTTCTGATAACCGATTTTTACCTTAAGACAAAATCCAGCGTTGAACTGTATACACTCATCCGTAAAGTCTACCCCAATATTCCGATAGCCGTAATCACGGGCTATCCGGAGTATATCGGCGAAGAAGATGTGCGGATATTCGGGGCAGATTACTTTTTTACCAAGCCATTAGAATTGGACAAGCTTCGCGAGGTGGTCCGGCAGAATTGTTTTCCGCAAGTGGTAAATTGATTAAAACTGCCATTTAAGCATAAAATAATCGGTTTTTGGACTTGTTTTACCGTTTAAATTACTTATTTTTGAAGTGATGATATAAGAATGCAATGAGTTTTAATCATTTATATAATACATTTATAGGAGGCCAACTATGTCACTTAAAATAACTGAAGAATGTATCAACTGTGGTGCTTGTCAGTCCGAATGTCCGAATGACGCTATCTATCCCGGTGGAGAAGACTGGGAATTCAAGGGTGAAACCCATGGCGCTGAAGATCCGGGTCCATTCGGAGCAACCGGATTTTATTCAAACGATTATTATTATATCGTAACTGATAAATGCACAGAGTGCAAAGGCTTTAACGATTCACCTGCATGCGCTGCTGCCTGCCCGGTAGCTTGCTGCGTCAATGATGAAAATCATGTTGAATCAGATGAAGAATTGCTCGCTAAAAAAGACAAAATTCACGGTTAAGCTGAAAGAAATTTCGGTAAGGCTGTCTCGAAGCATCGGGGCGGCCTTTTTTGTTTTAAAGAAGTCTGAAACTGCTATTATTGAATAAATCTGGCAAGCTTTTTGTTTATTAAATAATAGATACATAGGTTTTATTTTCTTGTCTATTAAAAAAGGTTGAAAATAGCGTAATACTGTAACAATAATAGCCGGTAGAGTTTTTATAATTTCAGAGACTATGTCCCATAATGAGAAATAAGCTTGTTATGGGACACAGCGGATAATATTTTATCTGCATTTTATTTAAAAAGTAATGATATTACCATGAGGGTAAATTGTGCTTTTGCGAAGAGTGATTTTTTTCGAGTTACATAAATAAAGAGGTTTCTATGAAACATGCCATAGTACTTTTATTCGGGTTTATTTTGTCTATTGCGTTTGCAGGGACACAAATATTCGCGTCAATAGATACCACGGGAAGAGGCGATTCGGCTTCCTTGAAGATGTCTTACTTCAAAGTGAAAACAATTGAGGGCTCAAGCACAGCAAAGGTAACGGCAACGGACAAAGGGGTAAACAATATAACATTTACTAATCCTTACAACACCTCACAAACGGAAACTGTTTGGGCAGGAAGCCTTACCGGAACTATTGATAACAATACGACAAAATTTTACTGCATAGACATTGCTCACTTCCTCGCGTTTTACACGGTAAGTCAGCCGCATACATATTCGGATAGCGGCGCAACACCGTCGCAGATAACCTACATTCTTAATAATTATTATCCGTATAAAACGTATCCATACACGGGCAGCGCTTCGACAGTTGATATTGAAGCGGCCGCGGTGCAGTTAGCAATATGGCATTTCAGCGATGGAGTGGACATAAACACGGTAACCAACTCAACAGTAAAAACACGAGCTTTGGTAATTCTGGCTGATGCAAATGCGCACGGAAATAATTTAATAGTTGCTTCGGCGATTTCCATACTGCCCGGAGTACAAAACATTCCTATCGGTACGAAAGCATACTTTGTGACACAGGCATTGGATGCCGCGGGCGCCGGAGTTGCTAATCTGACGGTTACATATAATGCAACGGATGGTACGCTTAGTGCAGCAACAGCTTTGACTGATACAACCGGCACAACCTCATCCGTGTCACTGACGCAAGGCTCAGGTTCTTCTGCGGTTGTTACTGCCGCCGCGACATTCATGATTCCGCAAGGAACTAAATTTATGCATTCGGTTTCGCCTAATACATATCAGAAACTCGTACTCGCTACACCGGTAATGGCAAACCGCTCGGCAAAAAGTACAATCTCATGGTATAAGCCAAGCGTAACGTGTGACCTTTCCGGAACTAAAACCTTTACACAGGGCGGCTGGGGAAGTTCTTCAAATAGTGCCCCGGGCAAGATCCGCGACAATAATTTCGCCTCGGTATTTCCATCGGGAATGACCGTTGGAGGCGGTTATACACTGAAATTTACAACAGCTGCCGCAATTATGAATTTTCTGCCCGCGGGTGGAACTGCAGCGGCTCTCACAGGCAGTGCAACGAATCCGACTTCGTCTGCTGCGGGTGTGCTGGCAGGACAAATAGTTGCCCTTGCTCTGAACGTTGCATATGACAATGCCGGATATTTGGGCACAAACAGTATCAAGTTAAAAGATCAGGTAATCGTCTCCGGTACGTTCATCGGAAAAACCGTGAGTGAGTTTTTGGCGATTGCGAATGCTGCTTTAGGCGGAAGTGCATCACAGTATTCATTCTCCGATATTAACAGTGCCGCAACATCCATCAATGAAAATTTCGATAACGGAACTTCGAATAATGGATTCCTTACCTGTAACACGACTGCAATGAAGGCTGACTTATCACTATTGAAATCGGTAGATAAATCGAGTCCTGCCGTAGGTGATACATTAAACTTTACCCTCGTGGTTTCAAACGCGGGTCCCGGAATGGCAACAGGTGTAAAGGTCACGGATATATTGCCATCGGGATTCCAGTTCCTGAGTTATACATCCGGAACCGGGACGTACGATAATACCACCGGCGTATGGAATGTTGGCAGTATTGCAGCAAACGCTTCCTATACGTTAAAGATAAAAGTAAAAGTAAATGTTGTCGCAATTAACAACGGATATTTCAATCTCGGTTCAGCCGCGGATTATAATGTGTTTGTTCTCGAAGACATTAACCAGCCTTCTTCCGATACGCAGGGCAAGATGGCAGTTGGCCGTGACGCGACGCTGACGAATTACAGTATCGGCGATCAGCTTCCTATCGTACAGGATTTGAATGATGTGTTTGTTGTCGGCAACAATCTGACATTCGGCAGCGGTGCTGTATACGGTGGAAATGTAGTATATGGCAACTCGACAAATTTGCCGAAAATGTCTGTTACTATTACCGACGGAACACTACGCCAGGATAACACGATAGACTTTGAAGAAGCCGCATCATATCTGCAAAACTTGTCATGCCAGCTTGGCGGATACACCGTTAACAGCACAACAGTATCGGATCAGTGGGGTAACGTAACCTGCACCGGTGCACAGCCGTTCCTGAATGTCTTCAGCATAGCCGATACGGTTATCAATAAAGCCGTTAATATAGATGTTACGGCTCCGAACGGTTCGGTTGTTGTTGTGAATATTCTCGGCAACGATGTTAAGTGGACAGGCGGATTATCGGTAACGGGTACCGATATGACAAACGTAATTTATAACTTCCCGGCAGCTCAAAATATAACTATCGGTGGAATTGATATTCGTGGTTCTATACTTGCTCCTTTTGCGCACGTTAATTTTACCGCGGGCGTTCAGAACGGACAAATGATCGCTAAGTCAATTACCGGATCGGGTCAGTTTAACAACGCAAAATTTATCGGAAACGTACCGCTTGATACGACGCTGGTAAATATCGCTGAAATTTCACACGCCGATCTTCTTGATCCTGATTCGTCTCCTGCAAACGGCGTTACCTCGGAAGATGATTATTCGTCTGTTGCTGTTCATGTTACCGGAGCCACGGGTGCATCAGGAAGTTCCGGAAGTTCCGGAAGCCTCGGCAACTGGAAATTCCTCGGCGCATTCCCGAGTGGTGAATTGGTATGGACGCTCACAAACGATATTAACGGAGCTATGCTTGCCGGAACATTTGGCGGCAACATTTACCGCTCAACCGATGATGGGGCAACATGGAGTAAACTGAATCAGAGTATGGGCGCGGGGTATATCTGGTCATTAAAGGCGAAGAGCAACGGAACGTTATTTGCCGGATGTGATAAGGGAATTTACCGCTCAACAAACAACGGAACAAGCTGGGATTCTGTCGGGCTTGGCGGTTTGGATGTTCGTTCGATTGCAATTACCACAAATGGAACAGTCCTTGCCGGAACCTGGGGTAAGGGAGTGTATACTTCGACTGATAACGGGACTACATGGGTACATAATGCCGGAGCTTTGGCTGATGCGGCAGTTCATGCTCTCGCCATCAATGCTTCAGGCGAACTATTTGCCGGTACATATGGTACTGGAATGTATAAGTCAACCGATAACGGTGCTAACTGGACACATCTCAGTATGGACTATGATTTCGTCTGGACGCTTGGTATAACCGGAAACGGAACGATTATAGCCGGAACGTATGGCAAGGGCGTGTACCGCTCAACAGACAACGGCGCAACATGGGCGGTTGTCAACAACGGTTTACACGGCAGATTTATGTATGCAACAACTATTGATGCAGCCAACAATGTTTACGTGAGTGCATGGGCGGGTGGAGTTTACGCGTCAACAGATAACGGCGCTAACTGGAGCTCAATCGGATTACAGGGTTATAATGTCAGCTCGATTATCACGAATCCGAGAGCCAAAGTTTTGTATGCCGGAACTAGCGACGGAAAGATTTATTATAATGAGAGTCCGCTTGCCGTTGAACAAGTGAAAACGGGAATACCATCGCAATTTAACATTGCGCAGAACTATCCTAATCCGTTTAATCCGACCACGGTTATCCGTGTAGAGGTTCCGAAGATGCAGAATGTGACACTGAAGGTATTCAATATACTCGGACAGGAAGTTCGCACGCTGCTGGAGCAGACTATGAATCCCGGTACGTACAACGTAACATTCGACGGGAAAAACCTCGCGAGCGGCATTTATATTTATCAACTGAAGGCAGGCACGGTGCAAATAGCCAGAAAGATGGTATTGCAGAAATAATGTGAAGCCATCAGATTCACGCATTACTAAAAAGACGGTCGCAAGACCGTCTTTTTTATTGTCCGAAAAGTGCTTTTAACGGTTAAAATATGTATTTTGTAAAACTAATTTGCCGAATATTAAACCAAAAAGAATGAAGGCTTAAATCTATTTATGCCTAATAAATTGACATTTGCGGGACATGAAACATTTCATTGCCGGCCGTTATGGCTCCATAAAGCATATCATTTTATAAAAGAAGATGGAAAGTTCTCTGACCCGATGGCGGTTGTTAAGCTTGGTGTTGGTAAGAATATGGTTTCCTCGATTAACTATTGGATGAAAGTTTTCGGTTTGATGAATGAAGAGGGGAAGCCTACGGAATTAGCCGATTACATTTTTGGCGCAAATGGAGTAGATCAATACTTGGAAAGCGATACGACACTTTGGCTGCTTCACTATCATTTGGTCTCCGAGGGACTTGCTTCGATTTACAGTATGATATATAACGAATTCAGAAAACAAAGAATTGAATTTAACAAAACGCAGCTAATGAAATTCATTGAGACGAAATGTAAGGGGGTTGGGAACAATTTCAATGACAACACTGTCGAGCGAGATATTAATGTTTTTATAAAGAATTATGTTCCGCCTAAAAAGGCCGATAAAAATATAGAAGAATTATACAGCGGCTTATTCATTGAGCTTGGGATAGTTGAAAAATTACAACGAATAGACGATCAGGAATGGTTTCGCATTGAAAATAAAGACAGAGAATCAATTCCGGCTGAACTAATCCTCTATGTTTTATTGGAAAATTCAGAAAAAGAAAAGACAATTAATTTTGATGAAATAGCCAATGGCTATAATAGTCCGGGCAGTGTATTCGCATTGGACTCAAAGTCTTTGCTTGATAAAATTGAATATTTGTGCCATAAGTATAAGGTCACTTTTTCGGATAATGCCGGGATAAAGACATTACAATTAAAGAGCAGTTTGAATAAATGGAATATTCTTGAGGGTTGTTATGAAAAATAGTTTTTCGCCTTCAATTAATCTCATTAGAGACCAAAGGAAACAAATTGATTATATAGTTACTCCTAACGCTGAAAACGTACTTGAGCAATTGAATAATAAAATTCAGGCCGGAATTAAATCGTTTTATATCGTCGGCTCATTTGGTACTGGCAAGAGTGCATTCCTATTGGCCCTCGAAAAGCAGCTTTCATATGGTGAGAAGATATTCAAAATTCCTGTTGTGGCAAATAGTAAATTATTTTACGAACCAATAAATATCATAGGGGACTTTCAATCAATTGGTGATGCCTTTCGAAAAGCTTTAAAGATACGCAAAGATCAAGATATTATTGACGAGCTCGAAAAACATTATAAAAAGCTGCATTCGAATAAAAAGGGATTACTCATACTTATTGATGAGTTTGGGAAATTTTTAGAACATTGCATAAAATACTCTCCCGAAAAAGAACTTTATCTGATTCAAAGGCTCGCGGAATTCGTTAATGACTCAGATAAGAATATCCTATTTATAACGACCTTGCATCAAGGATTTGATTTTTATCGGTCACAGGCTGATGTTAAGATTAAAAATGAGTGGGACAAGGTAAGGGGGAGATTTCAGGAAATCACCTTTAACGAACCGGTCGAACAACTTCTTTATTTAGCCGCCGAATTTAGGAATGGAAGACCGGATACCATAGCCGCGAAAGAAATACAAGAACTGCACAGTTCCTTAGTTAAATCGCGCATATTGGCAGAAAATTCAGGGCACGCAAAGGATTTAGCGAGAAAAATATTCCCTTTAGATTACTTAGCCGGTGTGGTGTTAACAAAAGCTTTGCAAAGATACGGACAAAATGAGCGATCATTGTTTACGTTTCTTCAGGCTACGGACTTTGAAAAATACACAAACGGGAATCTGTTTTTTAACCTCAGTACAGTATTTGATTATCTGAACGACAACTTTTATACTCTTTTGACATCAAAGTTTAATCCGGATTTCTTTAGATGGACGATTATTCGGAATTCTCTGGAACGAATGGAGGCTCTTCTCCCGGAAGAGAGTAAAAGTGCAAAATCACTCATTAAGACTATCGGCCTGATGAACATTTTTATGCCGGCCGGTGTAAAGATTGACGCCAAGTTCTTACAAAAGTACGGCAGACACGCTCTTGAAATAAATAAAGTGCTTGATGTATTACAGATTCTTGAAACAAAAAAAATAATACGTTATCAGGCTTATGCAGAAAGATACATCCTTTTCGAGGGTACCGATGTTGATATTGATAAAGAACTTTTAAATGCGGAAAATCATTTGCCAATTGCAATTGATATAGTGGCAAAAATCAACGAGTATTTTAATTTTCTGTATGTACCAGCAAGAGCCAGTTATATAAAAACAGGTACGCCAAGATTTTTTGAGTATGTAATATCTGAGACTCCGACCGATAAAAAACCTGAAAAAGAAGTTGATGGGATTATTAATCTTATTTTCAATAACAGCGTTGGCCTTGATGAGATTAAACAAATTTCTAAGAAAAACCAAGACGCTGTTCTATTTGCCGTTTACAAAAACGCAGGAAAAATTACAGACACGTTAAGGGAAATTGAAAAAATCAATATTGTTTTGCTGAAAACACTTGATGACCGAATAGCCCAGCGTGAACTGAAAAACTTGAGAGAATATCAAGTCTTGGAATTAAATCAATTGGTCGTTTCATCTCTTTTTGATACTGGTTCGCATGTTAGTTGGGTATTCCATGGCGAGGAATATAAGATAAACACAAAATCGGATTTTACTAAGCTTATCTCCTTTATTATGGAAGAGGTTTATCCTTGTACTCCAATATTCAAAAATGAGCTGGTGAATAAAGAAAAATTACCGGCGGCAATTACCTCTGCCAGAAAGAACCTGCTTGTAAGGCTTTTAAAGCAAGTTCATGAAAAAGATTTGGGATATAGCGGTGAGAGCTTCCCGCCAGACCGGACGATATATTTGAGCTTATTATACAATACAAAAATGCATAGAGAGGATAAAGAGAGCAAAAGCTATGGTTTGTATGAGCCTGTTGATGAATCGCTGAAGGCTATATGGAATGAATCTGAAAAATTCCTTGAGCAAAGCAAAAGCGGAAAAAAGAGTATTCAGGAGTTATTTGAGGTTTTATCACGTAGGCCATTTAAAGCGAAAAAGGGATTCCTTGATTTTTGGGTGCCAATCTTTTTACTTGCAAGACAGGATGATTATGCGTTTTTTGACGGTGATGTTTTTCTCCCCGGATTTACAGAAGATTTATCCGATTTGATTATCCGCTATCCGCATAAGTATTATTGCAAAGCTTTTGATATTAAAGGTCCGAGACTCAAGTTATTCAACAGGTATAGATATTTCTTAAATGTGGAGAATCAAGAAAAAGCATCAAGGGAAAGTTTTATAAATACTATTAGGCCTTTCCTCGCTTTCTATAGAGGACTCCCGGAATATGCAAAAACAACGAATCGGCTTAGTAAAAATGCCATCGCACTGCGAAATTCTATCGCTAACGCTAAAGATCTCGAGAAAACATTTTTCGAAGATTTTCCAATTGCATTAGGTTATACAACCATAGGCGTGGCGGAATCAGATGCAAGTCAGGAAAAGTTTATAAAAGACCTGCAAGACACTGTTCGAGAAATCCGGACTTCTTACGATTTTTTAGTGAATCGGATTGAGGCTTTTATATGTGAATCTCTGGGTGTTGAGCATGCTTCGTTTGAGAAATATAAGGAGTTATTGATACACAGAATTCAATCAGCCAAGAAACATTTGCTGCTGCCCGGTCAGGCGACATTTGCGCAGAGAGTAAGTTCTGCATTGAATGATAAAAACGCCTGGCTTGGTTCTATAGCACATGTTCTTGTAGGCAAGCAGTTAGAGCAGATTAACGATGATGAAGAAAAGCAGTTTTACGAAGGCTTTACTCGAATATTAAAAGAATTTGATAATTTAGCAGATTTTAGTAATTTGGAGATAGACGAAACGAGCGAAGATGTTGTTAGAATCGAGATAAACCGTTTGCATGAATCCCCGCAAACAGATATTATACGTATCCCTAAGAACATTAAAAAGCAGAGCGTTGAAGTAGAAAAGCAGATCGTTTCTTATCTTGAACAAAATAATTTAGATGCAGAACAAAAAAAATATGTACTTTCGCGGATATTGAAAGATTTGATGTAAAATGACGAATGTTCGACATGTATTGGGAATTTCCGGAGGAAAAGACAGCGCCGCCTTAGCAATTTATCTGAAGGATAAGTATCCCGCCCTTACCATAGATTATTATTATTGCGAAACCGACAAAGAGCTGCCGGAAACTTATCAGTTAATTTCCAATATCGAGAGTTATCTCGGACAAAAAATTACACGGCTTAAAGCGGTGCCCGAATCCCACGAGCATCAGTTTGACCACTTTTTGAAGTTATACGGGGGCTATCTGCCTTCATCAAACGCCCGGTGGTGCACACGGCAGTTGAAACTCGAACCTTTTGAAAAATTTGTGGGAGACATTCCTACCATTTCCTATGTCGGTATCCGGGGTGATGAAGACCGGGACGGTTATATATCGCACAAATCGACCATACAGGCGATTTTTCCTTTCCGGGAAAATATTTGGAGTATGGAAATCATAAGGAAAACTTTCAGTAATGAAAATATTCCGATTATTAAAGAAATCGGTTTGGATGTGCTGCCTAAAAAAACAATGGATGCAATGCTGCGCATCATTGAAACGCCTATATCGTTTACCTACTATCAAAACCGGAAAGTCAAAGATCTTTTGTCAATCGGCATTAAAGGATTTAATAAAATTGTTTTTACTTTTTTGAAAAATGATAACCTGCCCGTTTCGATGCTTGAAGATTTTCCGCTGATTGAAAATGAAGACATTTTAGTTCGTGAGGACATTTTTACTATCCTGGAAAAAAGCGGTGTGGGCGTGCCGGGATATTACAAAAAGGTTGAATTTGAAGTTGATGGGAAAAAAGGGCACTACGCCCGCAGCCGGTCGGGGTGTTATTTCTGTTTCTTTCAGCAGAAAATAGAGTGGATATGGCTATATGAAAACCATCCCGATAAATTCGAAGCCGCTATGGCCTATGAGAAAGACGGCTATACCTGGATGCAGGACGAGAGTTTGTCCGACCTGATTAAGCCGGAAAGAATGAAGAAGATTAAATTAGAACAATTAAAAAAAATCGAGCGCAGCAAAGACCAGAAATCTCCATTCCTTGTAGATATCATACAGGAAGCAGAAGGAGAAGGTTGCGCGGCGTGTTTTATATAGGGTGATAAAATGAAATTTGATATTGTTAGATGGACGATTATGGATTTAATAGACTTGTTTAACGCTGGCAAGCTTAATTTGAATCCTCCGTATCAGCGCAATGATATATGGCCAACCGAGAACAAAAAGAGGTTGATTGATTCAATTAAAAAGAATTATCCGCTCCCAATGTTCTTCTTGCATAAAAAAGCTGATACTTATGATATGGTTGATGGGCAACAAAGAACTCGAGCCGTGATTGGTTACATGAAATATTTATTTCCAGATCTTGATAAAAACAAGTATACAGAAGAAGATGATGCCTTATTTAAGGACTATTTTATCGGGATTACACTAATTAGCGGCGAAGATGATGAGAAAGTACTCCAAGACTTTTTTTATAGGGTAAATAAATTTGGAACAAAATTAAACAGACCGGAAATTTGGAAAGCTCAGTTTAATGATACTGAAATTCAAAAGGCGATAGAAGATATAGCGGATGATAATAGTTTTAAATCATTAAACCTATTTAGTGATTCTTCAATAAAAAGGATGATGGATTTTGATTTTATTGGCGAATTATTGTCTCTCATGAAGTATGGCATAACCGACAAAAAAGACTCCGTTGAGAAGCTGTACAAAGAGGTATTAAAGGAAGAAGAAGTCGCAGAATTAAAAAACAAATTTTCCACTATTTTACAACAATTCGTTTTTCTCAATTCGATTTATGACATTGAAAAAACCCGCTATAGTCAGCGGAACGATTTTTACTCTTTATGGTCTTTGTTTGATAAAAATCCTCAAATATCAAGTTCGCACTTGTCGCATTTTTATAAGATTTTAGTCTTAATCGACGGTGATATTTCACCGACAAAAGACGAAATTATTTCCTTCCAAGAATACGCAATAAACTGTGTTAGCCAATCAAACTCAAAACGAGCACGAGAGGAAAGGCTGCGATTCTATGAGCAAATTATCTTCAACGAAGAAGATAATCCACTTGAAAGCAGCGATAATTTAGTCATGCAAGATTTGATAAAATATTATCAAGTTGACCCCAAGAGTATGATTAGGGTGGATGGAAAATATTTTTTACCAGATATTAGAGATATTAATAAAAAAGCTATGTTGTTTGAAGATGGAATATAATAGGGGTAAAATATTGTTGTCTGAGGATGAGGATGGAAATCCCCAGGATGCTTATAACGAGTTGGTCTATGAGGACGTAACTTATGCATTAAGATATATAAATCCGGCAATTAAGGGCTCTAAGGGGGGCAATTCAAGCGTCTTTATCCTGTTTGATCCTAACTCTCACGAAGAAAAAGTCATTAAGATTTCTAATTATTACAGAGTTTGTGGGCGAGAACGTGTTAAAGAGAATCATAGGAAAAGATTGGGACGCTTTGTAAGAGAGATTGAGGTGCTAAAAAAACTTCAAGCAGATACCTATTTATCTGATTATGTTGTTGATCTCTTTGGAGATGGTGAAGCCAATATTAGTGGACGTGAATTTCCTTATTACATAATGGAAAAAGCCGACGATGATCTTAAGAACTATATTTTATCTGACAAAGAAGAATTGGATGATCAGGGGCGAATAAAATTATGTAATGACCTTTTATTTGCTGTTGAAAAATTGCATTATCATGGCTACTATCATCGAGATATAAAGCCTGATAATATTTTGGTATTCAAAGATTCAACCGGAAGTGGCGCTCCTTTTCGATGGAAAATAGGAGATCTTGGTCTCGTTTCTGAAAGAAATATGGATTATGACGATTTAGGTGAGCGAATAGGTCCTTTTGGATGGATTTCCCCAGAAGCCATGAATAAATATTTGACTGAGAAATACAATGTGGGATGCGATTGCAAAATCGACGATAAATCTGATGTCTTTCAACTTGGTCAGCTGTTTTGGTTCATTTTTAATAAGAATACGCCATTGGGGATCATAGACAAACGCGAGTTTAATGGTTCTGATGATATGTTTGATATAATTAACGCCATGTCCTCGCATACCAAGGCTCGGCGATTTAATTTGAACGATGTATTAGATATGATTATGCCAATATGTCGTAATTATGGTGTGGCTTAGTTTTCTAAACTCTGCACCAACTCACTCATCCCAAAGTTAAGTAAAAACTGCGCGTAGTAGCTTTCGAAAATATCCTTCACATATTCGACCAAGTCAATGTCTTTGGCGGCATCGCCATCGCCCTGCTTTATTGAATATTTTTTATTCTTGCTTATCGTGAATAAGAAAAGCGTGTGAAAATATACGGAGGTATAATATCTTTTTTCGGCCGCCTCAAGCTGATCGGCGGTTTTTAAAGTCGATTTATAGTCCTTTAGTACGTGGCTATCCATATTCACATAGATTGCCTGCAAAATGTCGTCTTCGGCATAAGGATGGACTACGGTTTCGTAGTCCATGGATATTCCATTTAATTCTAAATCATTCCATGTTTTTCCTTCCCTGCCTTCAACAGCCTCACTGTATACAAGCACCAAATTGGGTAATCCGATTTTTTCGTCTTCTTCTTGTTCATTTTTAGGGGCCTTTTCTTTTGGCTGCTCTGGATCGGCAATTTTAACAAGAAAAATTTGGTCGAAATCGCCGTCGGGTTTGCTTAACGCAGCTTTTATCTCAAATGACTCTCCAACGCTAACGTTTGCATCGGGGGCAAGTACTATTTTAATTGTTCCTTCCTGAGGGCTGCTTTTTTGAATCCGGAAAAGTTCTTCAATTTTTTTTGGTTCACCGGGTTTTGAGCCGCCCTGTGTATCATTGCGATTGTGACCCAACAGAGCAATGTTAAATTCTCCAGGCTCGTCAATTCTTACAAAATAATCATTTTCAACATCTGTTTTAAATCGAATACTTTTCTCGCTGCCATAAGGTATTTTAATTACTGGCTTTTCGTCGCTGCCATCTTTTCCTAATCTAAAGAAGGTTGGAAATCTTTCCGGTTTGAACGGCACTTCTGATTCTTTTCCCTTTTTGTCTTTCTTTTCTTTCTCTTGAGGTTTCGGTTTGTTGTTTTTGTCATCGAGCTTAAATGTGTCGTTGAGCAACTTTAAGAGTTCGCTTTTCAGTGGCAGATTCTTGGTAAAAGAGCGCAGCAGTTCATTTTTATCTTCTCCGGCGAAAGAAATCGTGTCTTTCCTTCTTTTATAGAGTTCAGCCAATTTGCTCTTAACAAGCACCTTGGCTAAGGTGTCTCTGATTAATGAAGTTTCCGTACCATGCTTTAGTCTGTCTCTGGAAGCCATGAAAAGCTGAGAACGTATATCATAATTAAGCCTTGTGCAGTCAACATGAATTATTAAGTGATCCTTTAACAATTGCATTTTTAATGAGCGGGAGATGAATTCCGAGGTAAAATGGCCGTGTACCTGCCCATTAATGGAAAATAAAACAGACATATCGTTTTTAAAAAATTCACGGGCGATACTATCCCTGCTTTCTTTTGCAGTTTTATCTTCTATCTTCGGTTTAAAAACATAGATCGTAACAATTAGACTACCGATTTTGCTATAAACATATTTCTCATCCCAATAGTCTTCCACGTATTTCCCTTTTTCATCTTCGAGTCGTCGTTTTAAACCATATAATTCTCTTCTTGGGTTTTTGTCTTGAGGATATCTTTCTTCTTTGTCGATTGTATAGACCGGCAGTGCCGGTTCAAATAAATATTCGTTTATGCTTTGATTCAGGTCGCGAGAAATTACGGATCGTGAACCTGATGGGAGGTCATAAGAATATAGTTTTAATACAGTGCCGGTGACAAACTTGCGTTTGTAAAGACCTAAATCTAATTGTGTAATGTTAAAAGCAGGAATTTTGCCATCAATTTTGAGGTATTCATACCAGGTATTCTTGCGGTTCTCCATTTCTGCTTCCGTAAAGGGATGTTTTCTGATTAGAGTAAAACCGAATTTGCCGGTTTTATCAAATCGTTTAGAGGCAATTAAATGATAGCGCTTTTTCCCGCAAAAGACTATGGCCCCGCTGCCGCCCATATTATATTTGCCTTGTACAAAGTGTATTTCATTCTTGTTCCCACGTAACAGCGATAAAAATGTTTTTTCGAAAACTTCGGGATGCTGTCCTTCGCCATTATCATATATAATGAGTGAAGTATCCATCTTGGGACCGTCGGCGAGTATCTGAATATCTTCGGCTTGTGCTTTTCTGAAATTCGACAAGTCCCATTGTTTGCTATCGGGAAAGAATTTTTGGATGGACTCTTCCATTGATTTAGGCGCCTCTGGGGATTTGGGGTCAATACCAGCCTCGAAACACTTGCGCATTAAAATCGCATCAATCGAATTGGTTATTTTCTCAATCAACGCAGGGATAGGCGAAGATTGTTGGTTCTCAATAACACCATAAGAGTTTTCGTTCTCCCCGAAAGGCGCCCAATTGCCAGCAACAAAGTAATCCTTGTTCTTATTTATTACGGCATCAACAGCATCTTCATTCTCAGCCCGATACAGTTGAAAAAATAAATTCTCCAAAGCGACATCAGTAAACAACATAGCATCTCCCATATTAACTGCCCAATTCTTATATTACTTAAAATAATAAAAAATTTCAACAAATGATGGAGTTTTATATGCATACTCTCATAGAACAGCCAAGTATTATCAGAGCCGCGGGCAATAAGCCTAAAATCATTCAGGAGTTTATCGGGCGGGTGAATTCGAAAACGGAGGATGTCAGCGTCGCGAGAATGATTTCTCCCGGCGGATGGATAGAGCCGGGGCAGACTCCGGAGTTTGATGAATATACTCTGGTGTTAAAAGGTACGCTGCGCGTCGCTCATAAGGACGGCTATATTGATGTACATGCGGGACAAGCAATCATCGCGCATAAAGGCGAATGGGTGAAATACAGTACTCCGACCGATGAAGGCGCTGAGTATGTGGCGGTGTGTTTGCCTGCATTCGCTCCTGGTACAGTGCATAGAGATGAATAGGGCAATAGACCCACGCCGTCGGCGGGCAAGCACGGATGACACGAACCTGCCCGACTGCGTCATGCGGGCGGGTAACACTGATTCTCACGGATTAGTATTTCGTCGAAAAATCATTTCGTTGTTGAGGTTATAGATGTCTGAATTGGTTTAATCTGCATCGAATACTAATTTATACCATGTTCTATATGTTCATGCCGTTCCTACGGAACTCAAAATCATCTTTCGGAGAATTTCTATAAACATGACAATCCTACGGATTTTCTGAAATGAGGTAATATCGTTTCGAAAGCCCATCGGGCTGATATGTTTATAGAGATAGTTATTGAAAATAAGATTTAGCTCCAGCGGAGCGACATGTGATGTATAATGGAGATCAGATTCAACCCGTTGGGGCTGGTATTTTCTTTTTGGCTCTTTCCGTGCGTTTCGCTCGCCTTGCGGCTCGCTTCACGCACGGTTATTCAAATTCTGCTCCTTCGGAGCAAATGACTTAATTGTTATTATGATGGTCGTGATGTTCACAGGTAACGCCGGAATCCATAATCTCGCCACGTAAGAATGCATTAACGACATCGGTAACATTTCCGTCACAGCCGCGAACGACTGCAATTCCCCAGCTGCCGAGAACGTTAATCGCTCCGCCGCCGATATTACCGGCAAGCATCAATGACACACCCTTGCTATGCAATGTTTCTGCAATGTTCGATTTACAACCGCATTCCTGTGGGGAGCTTACAACTTCTGTTTCCGTGATGGTTTTGTCGTCACTGACGGTGAAAACCGTGAAATATTCACAATGTCCGAAATGAGAATCAACGGTTTTGTCTTGTCTGGTTGGGACTGCTATTTTCATTTTACTATCCTTCATTTATAAATTATTGTTTGGCGTTGCCGCCGTGTTTGGCTCATCTATTTTAATGGCTTTACCGTGAAGAATTGCATCGGTGACCTTTTTGCGCGCCCGTTCAAGAATTCTGCCGAAGGTAGCGCGCGATATTTTCATTTTCGCCGCACCTTCTTCGTGAGAGAGAGCATGGAAATCCGCAAGTCGCAAAGCTTCAAGTTCGTCGAGTTTTAATTCGACTTCCTCAAGGTTGCATAAAGGTATTCCGCGGGGCTTGAAATAGTAAGCCTCCGGATCGCAGTATATTCTTCTTTTTTTCTGTGGTCGTGCCATAAAGTATATTATGAGTATATGCTCAAAACAAAATTAGGTAATATAGGGAAGCGATGCAAGAGAATTATTTATATGGGCATATTGGAATTAAACAAAGGACGTCGGCGAGAAGGGGCTGTATTACACTTCCTAACCCATGGCTTAAGCCATGGGTTGGGAATGAAAGCAAAAATTTACTGTTTTGGGTGCTGCTTGAAAAACTGCCAGAAGGTTTCGGTGGCATCAATGGTGGGTACAAACGGCCCCATCAGAAACTCCGGCATGCGGCGGGAGCGTTTATGCAAATACTCGTGGCCGTGTCCTTTTACAATTATTGAAATGACTTTCGCATTATGATCGTGAGTCCCCCAATAGTATTCGCTCAGTGAATCGCTTTCTTCACGCTCGAAAATTGCCGCATCAAGTCCGCATAACTTTGCCCAACGCTTCGGAGCGTCAAGAGCAGGGGGGACAATAGCTTTTTTGTTTCCTATACCGGCTTCTCCGCCCTTAATGGGTGTGAACGGATCTTTATCCCCAATAATCTGAATGAGCGGAACGGGATGAGTCAAAACAGAATCTTTCATAGTTCCGAAATGTCCTGCCATAACACCAACCGCGGCAATTATATCACTGCGTTCAAATGCAAAGCGGTATGCCATACCGGCGCCGTTTGAGTGGCCGCAAATATAAATACGGGATGAATCTATGCAAATATTATTTTCAACATAAGAGATAAGAATAGAAAGAAAGCCGATGTCATCCACTTGCTTTGCGTGAGCTGAATTAGGGCCTGCGGCGAGCGTGCTTTCCATGCCGCTGCTCCACGTTTGTGGATTGTACAGAAAATTTTCCGGCTTGTCTTCCTTCTTCGGAGTACCGTTGGGGAATAACGTAACGAACCCTTCTTTATCACCAAGTGCATCCCAGCCGGTTGCATCAACAACAGTAGAGGTTGATCCTCCCGCACCGTGCAGCATGATGACGAGCGGATATTTGGTGTCCGGACAGAAATGATCGGGCAGGTACATGAGTGCGGTACGGTTGCGGTCCTGATAGAAAAATTCTATTTCATTTCTCCCGGGCGCAAAATTCTGGGCATTGACCATTTGAAGCATCACAGCAAATATATAAATGAATAAAAATATCTTTTTCATGAGCAAAGTTAAAGATTTATTGAGAATATTTATCATCGCTGCAGGATGTCGGGTAGGAGCTGTGCTATAATAAATGAGAAAAAAAACAAGACTGCTTGATTGCTTCACTCAGTGGCTGATAGTACGGATGACACAACCTCACTGGGCAAACTTACAGGTATGATATATTAGCCACGGTCTTTATGGAACATACCTATGGGAGACCGTGGGGAGGTGACACCTCGATAGCCGGGGTTTAGTCCAATCGCGGTAATATTATTGGGCTGAAGCCCAGTGGGTGAGGGAGGGGATTTAATGATAAGCTGTAAGATGATAGTAGTGTTTAATTCCTAGCCCATGACCTAGGTCATGGGCTAGGAAAAACGTATAATTTATGTCGTTTTCAGGCAATTTAAAAATGTACTTGACTTAATCAAAATATCTTTGTAATTTTTCGACGAAAATACGAAAAGATTCGAAATGAGCAACATAGAAAAAGACGATTCGGTAAGGGAACAGATACTTCAGGCCGCAAGTGAGGTCTTCCTGAAATGGGGTATCAAGAAAACTACTATGGAAGATATTGCCCGTGCAGCCGGAAAAGGCAAGAGCACTCTTTATTACTATTTTAAGAATAAAGAAGAGATCTTCGATGAAGGCGGAAAGCGAGAAATTGATGAAATGTTATCACTGGCCGTTGCTGAAATGGAGAAAGTTAACACTGCCGTTGAAAAATTCGAGGTATATATCGGGACCGGTTTTCAGTTCATGAAAAAGAAGATCGGGTTTTATTCGGTAATAATGAATGAAATTCGTGATGACAACAAAATCATCAAGGGGGTTTTGGAGTATATTGCCAAGAATGAGTCGCGGATATTGCATTCAATTCTCGAGTTTGGAGCCAAACGCAAGGAATTTAAATTTTCCGGTGAAGATGAAATCCGCAAAACTATCCACGTTCTTATGCTGGCGATACGCGGTGTTGAACTCGAGCTTATGCAGGCGAAGCATCCGAATCAACTTGACTCATATATGGATGTGCTCACGAAAATTTTGTTAAACGGATTAAAAGCGTAAAAAATTTTAAACTATTTTCGACTAAAAAACGTAAAACGTCTAAAAGGACAAGGTTAATATGAAAAAAGACTTGATGAATTGGTTAGTGATTCTTCCTGTTTGTGCAGGACTGCTTATCGGCTGCAGCAGGGAGAAATCAGAAGAAAGAGCACCGGTACGTGTTGTTGTACAAACCTTACAGAACATATCGGATGATCAGAATTTTGCTTACAGCGGCACTATGGAAGAATCGGAATCCACGCCGCTGAGTTTTTCGGGTTTGGGCACAGTATCCCGCGTTCTCGTTAACGAGGGCGATTTTGTGCATAAAGGCCAGCTATTGGCAGAGCTGAATAGCGAGAGTAGCAGAAACGCGTATGAAATGGCATTAGCCTCGAACAAACAGGCAGAAGATGCATATAAAAGATTATTGCCGATGTACAAAAACGGTAATCTCCCTGAGATTAAATTAGTTGAAGTCGAAACCAGTCTGCAGCAAACCAAAGCTGCCGCTGCTATGGCAAAGAAAAATCTGGATGACTGCAAATTGTATTCTACAATAAATGGTATCGTTGGAAAAAAATCCATGGATCCCGGTATGAGCGTTGTTCCGGGTATGGCTTCCATAACCATCGTAAAAATTGATAAGATTTACGCGAAGGTATCCGTATCGGAAAACGAAATAGCCTCTATTAAAAAGGGCGACAAGGCGAAAATTGTTATTGCCGCGTTAAATAATGCCGAGTATCAGGGTAATGTTGAGGAAATCGGTGTCTTGGCTGATCCGATGGCGCATACCTATAAAATTAAAATTGCTATCGCGAACACCGGACAAAAAATAAAACCCGGTATGATATGCAATGTGTTTCTCGGCAAACCGAGCAGTAATAATTGTTTAGTTGTACCGAATCAGTCGATACTTACTGATGAACATGCAAAAAGCTATGTCTATACAGTTGAATCCGGGCAAAATACCGCGTCTAAAAAATATGTTACAACAGGTAAACTTGTCAGAGCGGGTGTTGAAGTATTGGGCGGTTTGCAGGCCGGTGAACAGGTCGTGGTTGCAGGTCAGCAAAAGCTTGTTGACGGTACAGCCATCGAGATAATGAAATGATGATGCAGGACACGACATTATGAAAACGAAAAGAACGTTAATTGAAAATCTCCTCCGGTATAAGCAGATAATCTATATTGCAACCGCAATGCTTCTTGTTGCGGGCGCTATAGCATTAATTGAAATGCCCCGCGATGAATTTCCCGAATTTGAAATACGGCAGGGAGTGATCATCGGTGTTTATCCGGGTGCGACATCAAAACAGGTTGAAGAACAGCTGACGAAGAAAGTTGAAAACTACTTATTTCAATATGAAGCCGTAGAAAAATCCAAAACACATTCTATTTCAAAAGAGAATGTGATGGTTATCTATGTTGAAGTGACCAAAAAAGAAAAAGATCCGAAACTGTTCTGGTCTAAACTACGACACGGGTTGAATGATCTTAAATCGCAGCTTCCATCTGGAGTTATGTCTCTTACGGCTGATGACGATTTCGGCAACACATCTGCAATATTATTGTCGGTGGAATCCGATACCAAATCCTACAAGGATTTGGAAAAGTACATTGCAAAGTTTGAGGATGATGCACGAAAAATCAAAGCAACATCGCGTGTTAAACATCTCGGACTGCAAAAGGAAGTCATCAACGTGTATATGGATGATGCAAAGCTGACGAACTACGGCATTAAACCTCTGACGGTTATGGCAATGCTCAAACCGGCTGGAACGGTGAACTACGCGGGCGAGATTGATGACGGCAACCTTGTTATGCCGATTCATATCCCCACTACATATAAATCGGAAAGCGATATTGCGAATCAAATTATCTATTCCGACCCGACGGGGAATGCAATCAGAGTAAAGGATGTTGCACGCATATCCAGAGAGTATCCCGATCCGGATTCTTACATCAGATCGAACGGCAAAAAATGTTTAATCGTTTCGCTTGAAATGCTTCCGGGGCATAACATTGTGGAGTACGGTGATGACATCAAGAAAGAGATAACCAAGTTTAAGAATAGTGTACCTCCGGATGTTAATGTCGGGATTATTTCCGATATGCCGGAATTTGTATCGCATTCAATCTACGATTTCATGAAAGAATTTCTCATCGCGATTATATCCGTAATTCTGGTGACGGTACTGTTACTTCCGAGGAGAGTGGCTTTGGTTGCGGCCTCGGCTATCCCGATTTCGATACTAATCACGCTTGGATTTATGTGGGTATCGGGGATGGTGCTGCAAACCGTATCACTCGCGGGACTTATCATCGTACTTGGAATGGTGGTTGATAATGCAATTGTTATTATAGATAATTACGTAGAAAAATTAGATAACAGCATAACTCCTCATGACGCGGCGACACAAAGCGTAACCGATTTGTTCGCTTCGGTTTTTTCCGCAACGCTGATCCTGATTTTCTGCTTTCTCCCTATGGCAATATTGATGACGGGAACGGCGGGTGACTTTGTGCGTTCGCTTCCTGCAACAATTACTTTTGCATTGGGCGTCTCGCTTGCTGTATCGGTCATACTTGTCCCGCTGCTTTGCTATACTTTTATTAAGGTAGGCATAAAGCACATGGATGAGAACAGTCGAAAAAGCCGCTTCCTGAATTGGCTCCAAAAATTCTATGATGACATGCTGGAAAAATCCTTCCAAAATAAGAAGTCCGTAGTTCTTATCGGTGCGGCATCGTTTATCATTGGCCTTATTCTGATGGGTATTGCCCCTCAACAACCTTTCCCGGCGTTCCAGAGAAATCAGTTTGCCGTTGAGGTATATTTGCCGACAGGAAGCTCTTTGCAGCAAACCGATAAAGTGATGAAAGAGATTGAATCACTCTTGCAGAAAGATAAACGAGTGAAAGAAGTTGCCTCATTTGTCGGCACGAGTTCACCCAGATTTCAAACCATGTATGCACCGCAGTTTCCGGCTAAAAACTACGGACAGCTTTTAGTCATTACCGAGTCGGACAAAGCGACTATTGATATGCTGAATGAATACAGCAAATCATACAGCAATAATTTTCCGAATGCGCATGTAAAATGGAAACAGCTTGAGATGTCGCCATCTGCTACACCGATTGAAGTACGTGTCAGCGGCGACAGCATAGCCGTCATTAAGCAGGTGGCATCGCAGATAAGTGATATTTTCAAGGGAATCAAGGGAACGCAATGGATAAGGACAGATTATAAAGATCCTTTGCAGTCTATTCAACTGAACCTCAAGGAAGACGAAGCAAGCCGTCTCGGTTATTCGAAGCAGATACTTGACTACTCGCTCATGGCAGGAACGAAGGGACTGCCTGTCGCAACATTGTGGGAAGACGACTATCCGATTGATGTGAATCTGAAGGTTGATAAAAACTTGAAGACCAATGTTGACGACATTATGAATCAATATGTTACCTCACCGTTTCTTGTTTCCTCCGTTCAGGTGCGTCAGCTTGCAGATGCAAAGCAGGAATGGACCGAAGGAGAAATTGCCCGGAGAAATGGTGTGCGTACAATCAGCGTGCAGGTAGATGTTGAACGGGGACAGTATGCCTCATCAATATTGGACGAGGGTATGAAAAAAATCAACAAGATGAAACTTCCCGACGATGTTTCAATCAGTTACGGTGGAGAATATGAAACGAATGTTGACGAAGTAACGCCTATGTACTACGCGATGATAGTTTCAATTTGTATCATCTTCATTATTCTGATGTTCCAATTCCGTAATATTAAAACGACGATACTTATCATGATGACTCTGCCGTTATGTATCTTCGGCGCATCATTTGGTGTAAATGTTACCGGATACGCCTTCGGAGTTACATCGCTTATCGGTATCATCAGTCTGATGGGTATTATCGTGAGAAACGGAATTATCTATGTGTCCTATGCAGAAGTGCTACGTCATGAACACGGCCATTCATTGGAAGAAGCAGCTCTCGCGGCTGCAAAAAGAAGAATGCGTCCTATCTTCCTCACATCTGCTGCGGCAGCCGTCGGCGTAATCCCGATGATCATCAGCCGTTCACCATTGTGGGGACCGGTCGGTGCGGTAATCTGTTTCGGCCTGATGTTCGGGTTGGTATTATCATTAATCGTTCTTCCGGTTCTATACTACCTGTTCCACAGAAAAGACTTCGATACAATTGCGGAGGAGGCTGCGTTATGAAACGGATCAATATAATTTTATGTGTTTTGTTATTAAGCCAAATTGTGTCTGCTCAAAGAATAATTTCGCTCACCGAGAGCAAGGAACTAGCTCTCGGCAATAACGCGAAAAGTAAGAACAGTAAATTGGAAATGCAAAGCGCACGTCAGGTAAAGAAATCTGCGTTCACGAACTATTTCCCAAGCATAAGTGCGAACGGCATGATGTTCGGAGCGCAGAAATACCTGTCGGAGACTCACTCTGCGGGCGGCAACCTGCCCGTGTATGATGGTAATCCGGCAAACTTATTCACTGCCACACAGTTTGCGTACTTCCCGAGCAGTACGATCGGGATGATGAAAAAAGGGACTATCGGTTATGTATCGGCAGCACAGCCTATATTTGCGGGCGGAAGGATTTATTACGGCAATCAGCTTGCCTCGCTTGGTGTTGATGTAGCCGACTATAAAGACAAACTGACAACAAATGAAATCAATCAAAAAACGGAAGAGCAGTATTGGCAGATCGTCTCCTTAAAAGAAAAAGCCAACACGATACAAGCCTATGAAGCTTTACTGCGGCGATTGCTGAATCAGGTTGAAGATGCCTATAATCACGGACTGACAACGAAAAATGATGTATTGAAGGTACGCGTCAAATTAAACGAAGTACTTCTTAATAAATCTAAACTTGAAAATGGTACGCGTCTCGCCGAAATGGCATTCTGTCAATATATCGGTATCCCGTTCGATTCGGCGATAGTATTTAAGGATTCACTTGCCATTACCGGTATACCGCAAAGCTATTTCGTTGATAAGAAGGAAGCATTACAACAACGCACAGAATATGTGTTACTCGAAAAATCCGTTGAAGCGGAAAAATTGCAAACCAAAATGAAGCTCGGAGAATATCTGCCGCAGGTTGCAGTCGGTGCCAACGAAATGTATATGAAACTCGACGATGCCGATTCCAGAACGTTCGGCATGGTGTTCGGTTCTGTCAGCGTGCCGATTTCTTCATGGTGGAGCGGGAGTCACGAGCTTGAAGAACGCAGTATCAAAGAAGAAATTGCAAAAAATAATTTCAAGGATAACAGCGAACTTCTCGCACTGCAAATTGAAAAAGCATGGCAGGATGTAACCGACTCCTATAAGCAATATTTGCTGAGCCTTGACTCCAAAGCACAGGCTGAAGAGAACATGAAAGTAAATGACGACAGTTTTAAAAACGGCGTTATTAATATTTCGGATTTGCTCGAATCAAAAGCAATGTTGCAGAAGACGCAGGATGAGTTGACGGATGCAAAAGCATCGTATGCAACGAAACTTAGTTTGTACTTACAGGTAACAGGCCGCTAAAATATCCCCCAATCACACAAAACCTCTCCCGTATTGCGTTGCGGGAGGGGTTTTTTATTTTGTCCAAGTGTTCATATGTGGTTGTTGATGAAAAAATGGAACGCGGATGACACGGATAACGCAGATTTTCACTGATTATTATTTTACAAAACAAACTCTGAGACATACTTTAAATAGTATAAAGTAAATTCATTACATTTGCGATAATAAAAGGAGAAAGTTTATGATTGGAATACTTGCCTTTGGATCATTGCTGTCTGATTGTGGCATTGAAATTAAATGTGCTACTGAGGGGTTAATAGACGTAGTGACTCCTTTTAAGGTCGAATTCGCTCGGTTGAGTGGAAAAACGAGGGGCGGCGCCCCAACACTTGTTCCAGTGAGTATTGGTGGGGAAAGAGTGAACGCGAAAATCTTTTGCCTAAAAAGTACAGTAACCTTGGAGGAAGCTAGAGACATCCTTTACCGAAGGGAAAAAGGTGCAGTAGGCACATCAGAAAAATATGTACAACCCACAGATAAAAAACCCAATAGTGTTGTTGTAAGAGAGATCGCAAACTTTAGTAATTGTGAATATGTTATATATACTGACTTTAATGACTGCGGAAAAGAGAAAAATATTACTCCAGAAGCACTAGCTAAGGCCGCAATTAAAAGTGTCCGTCCCGACAATGAAGGCAAAGATGGAATTACATACTTAATTGACGTAAAGGCAAATGGAATACACACTCCTCTCATGGAAGAATATGAGCAAGAAATTATGAGTCGGACAGTAACCACAAGTTTGTGTGAGGCCATTCGAAAATTAAAACAGATATGATAAGACATTAATTTTTTAGAAAAAGTTAGCATCTCAGATATACTTACATAATGATAGACGCGGATAGATAAAAGTGGATTTCTTTTATTTCTCCAATAATTTCTCGGATGGATTCCGTATAAATTTGCTGTGCGAAGATGTGGCTTTTGCAAAATTTAAGCAGCAAATTTTACGGAATGACAGTTGCACTTACTTTCATTTCTTGATTATTATTGGCTCAGTAACGGTCTATTTATTTCCTGTGGGAGCCTGATTTTCCCTTAGATTTCCACGTCGAGAATAATTATCTTTAAAATTCGAAAATTTCACAACAAATTTGCTTGAATTATGAAAAATCCGGGTAATCTCATAAAGGGTATCGTCATTCTTAGTTGTTTGTTTGTCTCGAATATATTTGCGCAAAAAGCCGACAAGATTGAGCCGCCAAGCTGGAGTAAGAATCAGGCTATTTACGAAGTAAATCTTCGCCAATACACAAAGTCCGGTTCAATTAAAGAATTCATGTCCAAACTTCCGAAGTTAAAAGAAATGGGCATCGGGATTATCTGGTTGATGCCGATTCATCCTATCGGATATGACCACAGAAAAGGTACTTACGGAAGTTATTACGCGGTAAGGGATTATTACGGACTCGATTCAATGCTGGGTACGAAGGCCGATTTTAAGAAACTGGTTAAACAGGTTCATAAAATGGGTATGCACATCATCATTGATTGGGTTGCAAACCATACTGCATGGGATAACGTTCTCACAAAAGAGCATCCTGAATATTACAATCATGATGCCGCAGGAAAATTTGTCACTCCGGTTCCCGATTGGACGGATGTCCTTGATTTGAATTATGATAACAAGGACTTATGGGAGTACATGACCAAGGCTCTTGAGTACTGGGTTAAAGAGTTTAATATAGACGGTTACAGATGCGATGTCGCAGGAATGGTGCCGACCGAGTTTTGGCAGTATGCACGTCCGCGTTTGCAGAAAATTAAACCGGTGTTTATGCTTGCCGAGTGGGAAGACACGAAACTTCATGAAAAAGCATTTGATATGACCTACGGGTGGGATCTATTACATACGAATATTGATGTAGCCCAGGGAAAGAAACCTGCATATGCAATCATCCGTCTCATGGAAAAGGAATTGAAGAGTTATCCGGCAAATGCGTACCGGATGCGGTTTACTACCAATCACGATGAGAATAGCTGGAACGGAACTTCAAACGAACGCTTCGGTAAAGCCGTTGATGCTTATAATGTAATTTGTGCTACCGTGCCCGGAATGTTTCTCGTTTACAGCGGACAGGAAGCCGGTGAACCCAAGCGGTTGGACTTCTTTGAAAAAGATTTGATCGCGTGGAAGAATCATCCGAATTTTACATTGTTCAAAAATCTCATTCATCTGAAAAAGGACAGTAGAGCACTTTGGAACGGAACCGCAGGTGGAGATTTTATTCCGCTTATCACGGATACGACATCAAGCGTCATTTCCTATTTGCGCGATGCCGGTAAACAGGCGATTATTGTGAGCGCAAATTTGTCCGGCACAGCACAGGAAGTCGTTTTGAAAAATGAAAAGATTCAAGGCGAATTTAAAGATTTTACAACGGGTAAGGCAGTTGCTCCCGCAGATATGACATTTACACTGCAGCCCTACGAGTATAAAATATTAGTTAAGTAGAAATCATATAGAATACAATGGCATCTCAATTTGAAGCGGTAATCGGACTTGAAGTCCATGCCCAGTTATTAACAGATACAAAAATATTTTGCAGCTGCTCGACCAAGTTCAGTCCTCAGGCAAACGTGAATGTATGTCCTGTTTGTCTCGGGCACCCGGGTGTTCTTCCGGTATTGAACAGGAAAGTTGTTGAGTTTGCTGTCCTTATGGGATTGGCGACTCACTGTACAATCAGAGAGCGTTCTATTCTCGCGCGTAAAAATTATTTTTATCCCGACCTTCCGAAAGGTTATCAGATTTCACAATACGATAAACCGCTTTGTGAAGACGGTTATATCGATGTTGAGCCGAAAGGCAAACCCGTTAAGCGTGTGCTTATTAAGCGGATACACATAGAAGAGGATGCCGGTAAATCAATTCACGATATGGGAAATGATACGTGCATTGATGTGAATCGCTGCGGTGTACCTCTTATTGAAATCGTTACCGAGCCGAATATTTCTTCACCGGAAGAAGCATTTTTATATCTTACAAAGATTCGCCAGATAGTCCGCTATCTGAATATCTGCGACGGCAACATGGAAGAGGGTTCACTGCGCTGTGACGCGAATATTTCCATGCGTCCGGCAGGTACAACCGGACTCGGCACAAAAGCGGAAGTGAAGAACATGAACTCATTTCGCAATGTTGAACGTGCGCTGAATTACGAAATCGAACGCCAGACGGAAGTCCTTGAAGACGGCGGAAAAATCCTTCAGCAAACGCTTCTCTGGGATACGGATAGGAATGTCGCAATCGCAATGCGTGGTAAAGAACAGGCGCATGACTACCGGTATTTCCCGGATCCTGATCTACTTCCGATTATTGTTGATGAAGCATGGAGAGAGCAGATTAAATCTCAAATGCCCGAATTGCCCGAAGCAAAGAGACAGCGCTTTGTTACGGATTTCCAGCTTCCCGAATACGATGCGGATATTTTAACTCAGCAGAGAGAAGTAGCGGAGTATTTCGAGTCGGTAATTGAAACGACAAAAGATTTTAAAGCTGCGAGCAACTGGGTTATGGGTGAAGTTCTCCGTGTGCTGAATGAACAGAAGATAGAAATCGAGAATTTCCCGGTTAAACCTGAATCCTTGGGCAAGCTCATTAATCTTATCGGCAACAATACGATCAGCAGCAAAATCGCTAAAGAAGTTTTCGCCGACATGCTTACTTCCGGCAATGAGGCCGAAGTAATTATTAAAGAGAAGAATCTTGTTCAAATTTCTGATGAGGGTGCGATAACAAAAATCATCGAGGGCATTCTTGAAAAACATCCGGGCGAGATTGCGCAGTACCTCGAAGGTAAAGAAAAGGTATTCGGTTTCTTTATCGGGCAGATTATGAAAGAGACAAAGGGTAAAGCAAATCCGCAGACAGTCAACGCCTTACTGCGGCAGCTCCTCGATGCAAAAAAATAAGTTAATTAATAATTATGCGCGTTTAACGTGCATGTGATTGAATAAGAAATAATAGATATATCATGAAGTTTACTAAAGAATGGTGGCTGGAGCATCTGAAGCGTTTCGTGGGAATTAAAACTCACGAAGAGTTGCATGTTGTTAAAACACCAAAAGAAAAAGTTAAAGACTTTATTACTTCACTCCTTTCCGCCGGTTTAGCGGCACTGGTCATTATCAGTTTTGTAATACAAAACACGAGAATTCCGACCGGCTCAATGGAAGGGACAATCTTAATCGGTGATTTTGTGCTTGTTAACAAATTTATTTACGGCTCGTCATCACCGCGTTATATCCCATTCACTCAGATCCCGCTTCCGTTCTTTACCATTCCTGTCGGACGCGACCCGCAGCGTACGGAGATCGTGGTATTTGAATATCCGGGTAATGCCGATCAAATGCAATCAACTGAACTTAACCTTAACTACGTGAAGCGCTGTATCGGACTTCCGGGAGATGTCGTTGAAGTCCGGGATGGTGTTGTGTATGTAAACAATCAACAGTTGTGGATTCCGCCATATATACAATATGATGACCCGAAAAGAGAAGGTCCGCCGCCGACATACTATCACAAAGGCGAAACAGAACTTGGTATATTTCCTCCGAATAAACCCTGGAATCATTGGAATTACGGACCGCTGCGCGTCCCGAAAAAAGGAGATGTCATTAAGCTGACGCCGGATAATTTTGTGGAATGGCAGATGATCATCAACCGCGAAATCGGCAAAATGTCACTCCAAATGGATGAGAATGTCATTACACTTGATGGAAAGCCGGTTAGTTCGTACACGATAAAAAAAGATTACTATTTTATGATGGGTGACAACAGAACCAATAGCGCGGACAGCCGCTACTGGGGATTTGTCCCGCGTGATCTGATTGTCGGTAAAGCGTTTATCATTCTTTTCTCATGGGATAGAGACATTCCGTTCTCGGAACCGGTTCATTTACTCTCAACGGTTCGTCCCGATCGAATACTAAAACTCGTTCGATAACATATATTATTAAGTTAATTTAAAGAGGAGGGTGTTTTTAATACCCTCCTCTTTTTTTATATTGGGTTAAAGTCTATCATTAATACCTTACAGGCTCGTACTTCATGCAAATTCGTATGTGGGTAATATGTGCCATTGTGTGTACTTCTCTGCAATGCATGGCACAGGATACCTCGTATTATTATACCGGTAAGAATTATGGAAGCGAAGGATTGTACAATCCTTTGTATTTCATTTTAAACTGCGGGTATGATAATTTTCAGGTGATGGACAATCGCAGCTTGATTCATCAGGATTACCGCCCCGGATTCAACAACGTGTGGAGTAACTTAAAAAATCCTTTCTCCGCAATCAGAAAAAACGGAACAAGTGATTTTCTTAAAACCGAAGTATTTCCCACATCACTCAAGAAAAAACGCGCGCAGTGGATTCCGAATTATAAACTGCATCTTATCGGTGGCGGCATGTCCTACCGTGAAATGGCGGAGTGGTACACCTATCACAATGTTCCTTATCCCAAAACGACTTCATTCTTAACAATGGCCACCTCATGGTTCATAAACGAATCCATGGAGAACGGGACACTCAAGGGCGTCAATGTTGATCCGATTGCCGACATGTACGTCTTCAATCTCGGCGGAGTCCTCCTCTTCAGTTTTGATAACATCAATAGATTTTTTTCGGAAGACCTCCATATGTCAGATTGGTCGCTCCAGCCCTCCGTCAATTATGCAACCGGCGAGTTGATGAACAACGGCCAATACTACCACTTCGCGTGGAAAATTCCCTGGTGGGAACACTGGTATCTTTTTGAGGTGTTCGGCTATAACGGTGTATTCGGCGCGGGATATAAATGGGATTCAGGGCGAACGCTATCGGTAGGCTATGGATTAAATGTATCAACGATTGAAATGTTTGATGTTGTGACACATAAAAAAACAGCACGAGTGGTTGACTGTATCGGCCTTTATTATGACCTTAACGGCAGTTTGATGACGTCGCTGCTCTATTCCGAAACAACGAATAATAGAGTCGTTTTGAATGTCTATCCCGGAGTAATTTCATATAAAGATATTTCGCCCGGTTTCTGGTTTGTGCTTAACACGAGCAAAAGTGCAACTTGCGGGCTAACATTCCGGTATCTGCCTGGATTTGCGGTTAAATAGTCCTGCTTCTTTAACTGCGATTAGGAAAGAACTTATCTTTCAGTCCGAGGAATTTCTTCTCAAACAAACTGTAACTTAGAGCACTTACCCCAATACTTACAAGTAATGCAACCAGTATTCTTGCAATCAACGGCATTCCGTTTATAAATCCGCGTGAAAGGAAAAGGAGGATAATCGGATAGTGAAATATGTATAATCCGTAAGAAATTTTGCCGATATAATTCAACGCCTTATTTGCGAAAATGCCGGGGAAGAATTTTTTTTGAGAGACAGCCGAAATCACTATTCCGCTTAAAAGGTTAATTGCAGTATAACCCCATATGGATTTTTCGGAATCACCCATTGAAGGACGGTATCCGAATGCAGTTGCTACAATATGTCCGGTTATTACGTATTCGGTCATAACTCCAAGTCCGACAATCGCGATAAAGAGTGCAAGGATAGTACCCGGTTTTGTTTTTACAGGCCGCAGTGTAAAAAGCGCTCCGCACGCGAAAGCATCAATGTTGCTGAATGGAAGTACGTTGATGAATAAATTCTGTTCTTTAACAAAGTAACCGGAAAAGGCGGGCATTGAGTGTATGATGCTTTCGGTAAAGCGGATAAACGGGCCAAGTATAATGACTGCTATAAAAAATGCTTTTAAATGTTTATTCGGTATTATGAATATGAGTAATGGCCAAATAAGGTAAAACTGCTCCTCAACCGCAAGCGACCAGAAATGAGTTAGGAATCTTGAAGTGACAAAAGAAGAAGAAGCATGATAAAAATCGTACAAATAGGAGACGGCATACGGCATCTGATGCGTCAATATTTGAAGTTCCGCGGCCGGCTTTGCTGAAACGGAAAGCGGTATCAATGTCATCAGAAACATGATCAGGAGATAGAGATAATATACGGGAAAAATGCGTAATACTCTGCGCCCGTAAAATCCCGTAAGGAATGAACCGAAATTCTGGTCCTTTGTCCTTATGAGAAGCCCGGTTATCAGAAATCCGGATAATACAAAAAAGAGATGGACACCCAGATACCCGCAGGCAAGCGCACCTGCATGGAAAAAGAAAACCATGAGGATGGCTATGGCACGTATTGCGTCAAGTCCGGGCAAAGTTTTATTTTCGGTCAAGCTCAGGCTGCTTCTCTTTTTAATTCCGCGGTAAGGTATTATAATTGTATACAAAATATAAATATTAAAATCCTTTTAATAAATGACATTTTATGAAATTAAGCAATTTTGCTATTGAGCAATACACGCTGAACAACGGACTGACCGTTATTTTGCATAAAAGGAAAGACATTCCTTTAGCCGCGACGAACCTATGGTATCGTGTCGGTTCGGCAAATGAGGTGCCCGGGAAGACAGGATTAGCGCATTTATTCGAGCATATGATGTTTCAGGGCTCCGTGAATGTGCCGAAAGGTATGCACTTTCATTATGTGCAGCAGGCAGGAGGAACACTTAATGCCTCGACAAGTTTTGACCGCACGAACTACTTCCAAAAAGTACCGGCGCACTTCCTTGAGCGGATGCTCTGGTTAGAGTCGGACAGGATGGGGAATTATCTACCGGCTCTGGATGAAGAAAAACTGAAAAATCAGATTGATGTTGTATCCAATGAGCGTTTGGAGCGGTATGATAATCAACCATACGGACTGGCGTTTGAAAAATTATTGCGGCTAATGTATGCAGATGAGCATCCATACGCATCTCCGGTTATCGGAGCCCTTGATGATATAAAAGCATATACTCTGGATGACGTGAAAGATTTTTTCTCGCGCCATTACAACCCCGCAAATGCTTCTCTTGTCATTGCCGGAGATTTTGAAGAGCGCTTTGTACAAGATAAAATTGAGCACTATTTCGGTGACATACAAGGTAATGGCAAAACAATACAGATGCCCCTCGTTACCGAAGCACAATGCAAGTTTTCCGGTTACGAAGCATATCAGGATAATGTTGAATTGGATAGATTCTACCTGGCGTGGCATTCAGTACCCTCATATCATAAAGATGATATGAATCTCGAAATGCTCTCCGATGTTTTAGCAGGCTCGAAAAACGGATACTTAAAAAAAGCGCTGACGATTGACCGGCAAATAGCGCAATCGGTTTCAGCATATCAATTCTCCGGAAAGTACGGCGGCTTTTTTGTCGTCCAGGTAACGATGAAACCGGAAAAAGAGATTGATGAAGCTAAAAAAATAGTTCTCAGTATTATTGAGAATTTAAAATCAGAGAAAGTCCCCGATAGAGAATTACAGCGTTCGAAAAACATTATTACCTCCGGATTTATTTATCGTTTGCAAAACCTGTCTACGATATCGGATTTGATGAATCAATACGCGTTCTATCTCGGAACACCCGACGGTTTTCAAATTGAGCTTGACAGGTATAATAACATTTTTAATGATGACATAATGAGGATGGCAAAAACATACTTCAGCGGCACATATGGCGAGCTGAGAGTACTCAGGAGGAATGATGGGAAATAGTAACATGGCAAAACCTCCGGTCGAAGGAAATTTACAGCATTTTGAAATTCCGGCACCCGAAGAAAAAATGCTTTTGCAAGGGAATATCATTTCACATTATCAGCGGGACTCCATTCCGTTGATAAATATGATAATGAGTTTTCCCTATGGCGTTCTTGATGAAAGCGAACATGAAAAAGGTTTGATAAATCTGCTTTGCAGTGTTCTTGATGAAGGAACGGAGACAAAGACTTCGTTGGAATTCAGCGACGCCGTGGAATTTTTAGGATCATCATTAAGCATTCAGGCGGACTACGAACATATCATCGTTTCGCTGCAATCACTGAGCGAAAAGTTCGAAGAAACACTACAATTGTTTCAGGAAATGTTCAAGCATCCGAGATTTGATGAAAAAGATTTTTCCCGCGAAAAAAATAATATTCTCGTCAGGCTCCGTCAGGCGCAGGATATGCCTGACGCAATAGCTGAGCGGGCATACAGGAATATTGTTTACCGCAGCTGTGGTAATTATGGTTTGTCTGTGCATGGAACAATTAATGAGCTTTCCGGTATAGAACTGAACAACGTAAAATCGTGGTACGGAAATTACATGCAGAAAAGCATTCCCGACATTTTTTCAGCCGGAGATGTCGGCATTGAAGAGCTTCAACGGCTCCTTGAAAAGTATCAGCTTCTCGAAGGTGCTGCCTACGGGAGAAATAAACAAAAATTGGCAAAAGAACTTCCGGCAAGCAACATCTATCTTATAGATAAACCGGAGTCCGTTCAGACAGAGATAGTCATCGGGCATCTGACGAACAAAAGAACCGATAAGGATTATTTTGCGAAAGTCATCTTGAATATGATATTCGGCGGACAATTTAGCAGCCGGTTAAATTTGAACCTTCGCGAAAAGAACGGACTCACCTACGGAGTGCATTCATCATTCAGCTATCATGTAGCTGCCGGTGATTTCAGGATAAGTACCTCGGTATCGTCAGCTGATACGGGAAAAGCCATCCGGGAAATTCTTACTGAGTCCGAACAGATTGGTGAAGATATATCAAAGGAAGAGATTGAATTTTCACGCGCATCATTAGTGAATAGATTTACTTTGAACTTTGAAACATACGGACAGCTTGTCAGTAATAGTTTTTCAAGACGATTGTTCGGACTTCCGCGTGATTATTTTGAAAACTATGTGGCAAACGTACTTGCGGTAAAAGAAGATGATGTCCGTACGGCAGCGCAGCAGCGTATATGCAAGGATAATTATCAGATCATACTTGTCGGCAATGCCAAAGATATTGAAGCCAGCCTGCTTAAAAGCGGAATAGATATTCCTGTTCAGAAGTTATCTAATGAGAGTCTTTGGTGAGTTGAAGTAAAATCAACTTAACGCGGCGGAAAGTTTAACAACTTTGCCGCCTTTTTTTATAAACTTTGTCGTGTATGGCGCAAGGAGATGGTAGTTACGATAATCAACTACCAATAGAATAGTTTGCGGACTTTCCTGATGCCCGAATAAAATATTCGATACCGCATCCTGAAAAACCCCGTCATCGTTCTGATACGGAATAGTATATAAACCTCTGTCGGTCATTAATTTTTTACCATTCAGTGCGGATTTAATTATCTGAAATTTCGGTGAATGGTAAAACTTGGATTGCGTGTTTACATAGTATGCAAACACTCCGGGAATGTCGGAATCAATAGCGGCCAATGACTGCTTGAGGCGTTTACCGGCAAATTCATCGAGCAATTTATATTCCTGATCGGGTATCTGGTCTGATAATTCAATGATGCATTCATTATTTTGAGAACGCAATAAGGAAACGATTTGACGATTCTCTTTGGATGGCAGCAGGATAAATGTTGTTTCTTCAATATCCGCGCAGAATTTCTTTTTATTACTCAAGGAAGCTTCATCGAGTCCCTGAATAATTATTGAGACTTTATTATTACTCCGCAAAGCACTTTTATTTATAGTAACATCAGCGTGGAAGAGCAGCTGCTTGTCGTTTGAAATTATTTCAATGTCGGAATCGCTGTTGATTTTTGCTTCATGCGCAACAACTTCAACTCCATATGCCGCGAGCCGGGTTTGCAGATCGTGAAGAATCAGGGGGATGGGCAGGTCGCCGGTAAGTATAACATTGTATTTGTGCGGGGTAAGGGACCTTTTTGTACGGGCTTGTTTTAAAGATGTATCGGGAATGGAAAAGTCCTTAAGTGCCGCTGCGAAAATGCTGTCAACATTCAAAGTATGAGCATCTTTGTGTCCGGGTGAAAATATAGAGTGCCCCGATTTTGGTTTTACTATCAGATTAATTGCCCCAAGAACCAGCACAATAATGGCAAGGAAGATTACTATTGATGCTTTGCGGCTTGCGTTAAACTTTTCGATGACGGACCTCTATTTATGAATAAAGTGCGGCGGACGCTTTTCCAGAAAAGCACTGGTACCTTCCTGAAAGTCCTGAGTGTTGACGCATTGTGAAAACAGATCGGCTTCTAAGCGTAGTCCGTCCGGCAGTCTCATATTTGCTGATTCGCGAATAGCCCGCATAAGCAGATTAACGGCCTTCCCGGGTTTTGATGCAATTTTAGCTGCTAATTCTTTTGCGGCAGGCATCAGCTCGTTGAGCGGAAAAACCTGATTGACTAATCCGAATTCATAGGCTTTTGAAGCAGGAAACTTTTCGCCGGTGAGGAGAAATTCAGTAGCAATAATTTTAGGGACAATCTTGACGAATCTTTGCGTTCCGCCAAATCCCGGAATAAGTCCGAGGTCTATTTCCGGTTGTCCAAAAACTGCGTTTTCTGATGCGAGCCGCATATGACATGCCCACGCCAATTCAGCACCGCCGCCCAATGCGAAACCGTTTATTGCCGCAATAACGGGCTTCCTAAAATCTTCGATTCTGCCGAAGACGCGCTGGCCGAGTTCAGCATATTCTTCTGCTTTTGGAACGGTCAGGTTATGAAGCTCCGAAATATCTGCTCCGGCAGCAAACGCTTTATCACCTGTGCCGGTAATGACAAGGCAGCGGATATCATCGTCGTGCTCAATATCTCGCAATGCTTCGCTCATTTCCTGCAAACACTTGATATTAAGCGCGTTCATTTTTTCCGGACGGTTGATGGAGAGGATTGCAATGTTGTTTTCAATTTCTACACGGATGGATTGATAGGGGCTCATGCTGATTCCTTTATAAAGAAATGTATAACGGTAAACGCAGCCTCATATCCACTGACAAGAATTGGTGTTCGGGATAATAATGGTATGATGCCATGATTTCTGCAAGAAACATCGAAACGCCCACCCCAATTTCATAGCCGAATTTTGTACCGTCTTCATTATAACTTGGAATGCCGGAAGTTATCTTATATTGATGGAGTGTCTGGTAAATCGCCAGATTGGCTCCAACCTCAACGCAAGGCATAATGATAACAAAGTTTTCCATAATAGGAGCGAAATAATATCGCGCACCCAGAGATAGCGGAACAAAATTGGTAGAGTAATGTGTGTAATCGGAAGATTGATAAAAATCTTGTGAGCCGGGGAATTGCTCGTAGCCGATTTTGCCATACAGGAAAAACGGCAGATACTCGTTGTCGGTGTAATCGAGAGAAAGATTAAATCCGATTCCCATATTGCATTTATCTGAAAATGCACCAATAGGTACACGCGGACCAGCATTGAAGGAAACAAACATTCCTCGTGCTTTATCCGATTGCGGCTGCGAAGAGAAAATTGCCGCGCAGCTAATTACTATGAGAAACAGGATTTTTTTATACAAAACGTACCAAAATTATCTGCTAAAACTACAAAATTTATTGAACTTGGAAAAACTGTTCGAAATACTATCAATAATAATTATAACTTACTATCTTTCGAATGTAATAAACAAAGTTTTCCTAAAGGATGTTCAATTTTCCGGTGGGAATATGGACATAGTTCTGAAATTTAGATATAAGTCCGGATCTGTTCTCCGGCACATACAATATGAGTTCTAAAAACCGCATTATCATACTTGTAACCTGCATAACAATCGGCTTTCTTGCCATATGCGGTTATATAGCCTATAAAACACTTATCCAATCACTTCCTGTGTATGACGGAGAAATTCAGTCGCAGGGAGTTCATGCCCGGGTAGAGATTTACCGTGATTCTCTTGCCATTCCATATATATTAGCAAAAAATGAAGAAGATGCAGCTTATGCGATGGGTTATGTTCACGCGCAGGAGCGGCTTTTTCAGATGGATGTCATGCGCCGCGCCGCTGCCGGAAAACTGAGTGAAGTGTTCGGTACAAAAACCCTGGCTTTTGACCAGATGTTTAAAACTGTTGGATTAGAACAGACAGCGGACAGAATTTGGGCATCTGCGAGTCCTGTTACAAAAAAAATGCTGACGGCATACGCGGCTGGCGTAAATAAATATATTGAAGATAATAAAAATAAGCTGCCTATTGAATTCGATATTCTAGATTACTATCCGTACACATGGAAGCCGCAGCATTCTATTCTGATTATCAGAATGATGGCATGGGAGCTTAATATCAGCTGGTGGGCGGATGTAACTTTTGCGGAAATCATTACGAAAGTGGGACGTGAAAAAGCGGCCAGACTCATTCCCGATTATCCTGAAAACGGAAAGACGATAATTCCACAGTCAAATCCCTCAGTTAAACCAAAAGATGTCGCTTTTTTTGAGACCGATAAAGAGTTTAGAAAATTCATCGGTATTGACGGCACGCATATAGGCTCAAACAATTGGGTTGTCAACGGCTCTAAATCCGTATCGGGTAAAGCAATGATTGCAAATGACCCGCACCTCGCTTTCAGGGCTCCTGCTATCTGGTTCATTGCCTGCATCCGTGCCGGCGGCTGGAATGCAGAAGGGATTACACTTCCCGGAGTACCTGCGGTTGTTATCGGCAAGAACGCTAATATTTCATGGGGACTTACAAATGTAATGGCGGATGATGCGGATTTCTACACCGAAACTCTCGACGCTCAGAAAACAAAGTATTTTGTAGATAATACCTGGCGGGATTTGAAGTTTAGAGTTGACACCATTAAAGTGAAAGACACGAACGATGTAATTCTACGGACTATGTATACTCATCGCGGACCGGTTATTTCGGGAACACATCCCTTTGACGCAAGCGGTAAACTACCGGCTATCAGCATGAGATGGCTTGGGAATGAAACTGGCGACGAGTACTATGCTTTTTATCAGACAAATCATGCGAAGAATTGGGAAGAGTTTAAGCAGGGCGTGAGGAATTTTACCGTTCCCGGTCAAAATTATGTATTCACGGATAAATCCGGAAATATCGGATATATCTGCGGTGCGAAACTCCCGATGAGAAACAGTGTTTGTCCGTATTTTATTTATGACGGTACGCAGAGCAGCAGCGATTGGTGCGGGTATGTTCCGGCAGATAAAATGCCCGAAGTTTATAATCCGGGGCAGGGATTTATCGCTTCGGCAAATAATAAAACCGTGAGAGACTTCCCATATTATATTACCAACTTGTGGGAGCCTTCATCGCGTATCGAAAGAATTTATCAGCTTCTCACAGCTAAGGATAAATTCACCCCGAAAGATTTTGCTGACATTCAGATGGATGTCACATCGCCTTACGCCAAGGAAATGGCGGTTTTCATTGTCAGTGCATTTAAAGGTGTTAAGGTCACCGACCAGAATCTGAAAGCTGCGCTGGATTTGATCAATGGATGGGATTATAGTTTCAACACAGAATTGCAAGCTCCGGCAATTTATGCCGTTTATTTAAAATACCTGCTTCGCTATACACTTGCCGATGATCTGGGTGAAGAATTATTTAATGAATATCTCACCGTGCCGAACATACCATACCGCGTGATACTGAAATTATTGAAGACGAACGATGCGTGGATATTCGACAACTGCAAAACAGCGAAAGTGGAGTCGCGCGACGAAATAATCCGGAAAAGTTTTGCCTCTGCTGTTATAGAGTTGGAAAAGAAGCAGGGTGATAACATAAGAGAATGGCAGTGGGGCAAAATGCACATGCTCACGATCAAGCATACGTTCCATGGCGCCGATAAAATTTTGGATCAAGTTGCCGATATTGGACCGTATCCGGTCAGCGGTGACGGCACAACGATTAACAACGGAGAGTATGCGCTGCATGAATATCATGGAAGCATCTCTCAACTAAAAACCAGTGAATATGAAGATATCCTCGGTCCTTCAATGCGATATATTTTCGATTGGGCGGCTCCCGACGAATTCAAAATTTCACTGCCGACCGGGCAGTCGGGGAATTTGTTCAGCGGGCACTATAAGGACATGACCGACAGGTATTTGCAAGGTGATTTTTACACTATAAAAACGGACGATAACTCGATAAAAAAGAACAGTCATCTTCTGATTATTGTGCCGTAGTTCACGATTGAATAAATAAAGCTCTTTTATTTTCAAAAGTTTATTATTTTTCTTTGTACGAGAATTAAAAACAAGCAGTTCTGAATTGGCAAGATCGTTTACGAAAATATTTACCCGATTATCTTTGGGCTCAAAGATATCGGTTCTATTCTCCCTCCTTATAACCGCAGTCGCGATATTTGTTAATATGTACTTTCCGGCAAGACGCGAAGAGCAAGCGCTTAACTCTATGATTGGAAAAGCGCGATATGTCGGCGAAATCATTTCGGTCACGATATCCGATCCGCTCAAAAACGGAAACAAACAGCTAATAGATCAGCAGTTAAACGCCGCCAGCCGACTTCATGAAATACATTATCTTGTGGCATTCAATGATTCAGGGAAGGTTATCGGATCATTCAATATCAGCAACGCATTTTTTTCGGATTTCATCAACACACATAAAGGTGTTGATTATGAGCGCGGAGTTGTCAAAATAAAAGTGCCGGTTAAATCGCAGGATGCAGTGATCGGTTATTTATATGTCGGCATGTCCCTGTCGGAGATGCAGCAGGACGTCCAGTCCATCAGATACACTATCGGAATCCTTAGTCTCATCATTCTGGTCGGCGGCATCTTTATTGTTTTTGTTTTGGTTGATATTGCAACCAAGCCGCTTCGTGAAATAGTTGATGCCGTTAAAAAAATATCTGCGGGCGACCTTGATAAGCGTGCCCGTGTTGTATATAATGATGAGGTTGGTGATCTTGCCCAATCCTTTAATGAGATGGTCGCGAACGTTCAGTCGGCTAATCAGAAACTTGAGGTCTTTAATAAATCTCTTGAGCAGCTTGTCGGGGAGCGAACAAGAGCGTTGCAAATTGAGGTAAACGAACACAAAAGAACAGCTGAAGCACTGCGCAGGAGCCAGTCCCAATTACTTCGTGAACAAAAAATATTCATGGGCGGACCAACCATTGTATACCGGATAAAAGAGATTGATAATGTGTATACGATGGAATATATATCCTCGAACATAACGCAATACGGGTATACCCGTGATGAAATGATCGAATCCTCACTGTTCTTATCAGTTATTCATCCCGATGATCTGGAAAGAATGCGTGCCGAAATTCTGTCGGCACTTCACTCGAAAACGCCGAATTTTGAAAGTTATTTTCGGATGGTTAAACGTGACGGTGATGTGCGGAACGTGTATAGTTTCACCACGGTTGTGCGTGACGGTGAAGGTGAGTTCACTCATTTTGATGGCTATCTTATTGACATCACCGAAGGTAAAAAAGCTGAGAACGCGTTATTAGAAAGTGAATCACGCTTTAGAACCATTTTTGACAAAGCCGGTGTTGGCATGCTGTTGACTGACATTCATGGCCGGATATTCAATGCGAATGAAGCGTTCCTTACATTTATCGGTTACCGCTTATTCGAATTAAAAACAAAATCTATTATTGATATAAGCCATCCTGATGATGTCGAAGATGAAGTAAGCCGTTTTAAAGACACCATGAAGAACGGACAACAGTCGGCGCATTATCAGCTTGAAAAGCGGTATATCCATAAAAACGGATCGGTAATCTGGGGCCGTTTGACCGGCACGTTCATTCGTGATCTGAATGGAGCTGTACTCTTCGGGTTTGGTACCGTTGAAGACATAACCCGCAGGCGTGTATCTGAACAAATTATTACCAGCCAAAACGATACGCTGAAATATGCGGCGAAATCCATAGCGGCATTGTTGACCAACTATGATTATCAGGCATCACTGCATGCCGCGATTCAGGTGCTGGGTGAAGGAAGTAATGTTGACCGGGCATACATTTTTGAGCGGTGTTTTAATGAGGAGAGGGATCTCGCGTTGTTACACAAGAAAGATATGTGGGCGCGTAACGGCGACAACGAGCAGTCCTTTGATAAAGAAATCGAAGAGATGCAATACAACGAGACATTCACCAGATGGCATGAAAGCTTCTCAAAAGGCGATTCGATTTACGGGTTGGTGAAAAATTTCCCTGAACAAGAAAGAGCATATGTATCACAGTGGGGTATCAAATCAATCATTCTCGTTCCAATCGCTATCAGGAAAGAGTTCGGCGGATTTTTAGGACTTGACCTTTATACTGAGGATCATGAGTTCACATCGAGTGAAGATTCCATTTTCCAAATGGTCGCGTCCAGTATCGGTGGAATTTTGGAACGTGAAAAGGTCAATCGCGAGCTTATCAGCGCTAAAGAAAGAGCCGTTGAGTCGGATAGATTGAAGTCTACATTGCTTTCTAATATGAGCCATGAATTCAGAACGCCGATGAATGGTATTCTGGGATTCGCGGAATTGCTCAGTGATGAACTTGAAGACTCTCTTAGCCGTCAGATGGCAAGAAATATTCTTGATGCAGGCCATCGGTTAATGACTACTCTGGATACGATTCTGGATTTGTCGCAGCTTGAATCAAAGAAAATTCAGATCGCTTTGACAGATGAAAAATTGGTTGATGTTCTTCAGCCGATGATGAGCCGCTATGTAATAATGGCGGAGCAGAAGAAACTTTCGTTTGAATATCTTGTATTCGATGAAAATATCTATGCCGCCATTGATGTTGAATTACTGCGGAAGGTGATGCACAACATCATTGAGAATGCTATCAAGTTTACAAAAACCGGTGGTATCAGCGTCGAGATAAGTTCGGAAATAGCAGAGGACGGGAATTTGCTTGCCACGGTGTCCATACGTGATACCGGAATCGGTATTTCGCCGGAACATCAAAAAATTATTTTTCAGGAGTTCAGGCAGGTAAGCGAAGGATGGGGCCGGGGTTATGAAGGCAGCGGTCTGGGCTTATCCGTTGCAAAGCGTATGGTCACATTGCTGGGCGGAGATATTCTTCTTGAAAGCGAAGTAGGATACGGAAGCGAATTTAAAATTGTTTTTGACGGTTTCCATCCGACTGATACGTTTGCGGTAAAAAATTCCTCAAAACAATTGGCGCTTGCCAATAAATCGCTTTCTGTTCTTTTGGTCGAAGATAATTATATTAACAAAGATATGACAACCATATTTCTGAAAGGCCTTTGCTCAATTGACTATGCCGAAACCGGTGAGCAGGCAATAGAGTTAACAAAGAAAAAAGTGTATGACCTTATTCTGATGGATATTAACTTAGGAAGTGGAATGAATGGTGTCGAGGCCACAAGTATAATCCGCACGGCAGAGACGTACCGGGATGTCCCGATTGTTGCGTTAACGGGATTTGCCATGGCGGGTGATCGTGAGAGCTTTTTGGCGCAGGGTTTCTCGCATTATATTTGTAAGCCGTTTGACCGCCATCACTTGCTTCAATTAATAAATAGTATATTTTAGCTGTAAATAATTTGGAGGTGTTGTAAGAATGACAATTTCTGATGCAACAGATGTAAAAAAGATTGATGTGCTTCTTGTTGAAGATAATCAAGAGAACAAAGAAGTTATATCCTACTACATAAAAAATATTGCGAATGTTGATTTCGCCATGGATGGGCCTTCGGCAGTTGCCAAGGCTGAGGCGGGAAACTATGCAATTATTTTAATGGATATCAATCTGGGTCTGGGAATGAATGGTATCGAAGCAACACAGAAGATTAGGAAAATACAGGGATATGAAAATACCCCGATTGTTGCCGTAACTGCGTATGCGATGGTTGGCGACAGTGATATTTTTCTGAATTCGGGGTGTTCGCATTATATCGCCAAGCCTTTCTCAAAACGGGAAATGTTGGATTTAGTGGGGAAAATCGTGGAAGAATATAACATTTCGGTCTAAATTCCGGGTATTCGGAATCTCTCTACCGACAATCTTGACAATAAGAAGGAAAATATTTATATTGGAAACGTTAAAAACAAAAATTGTTTCCCAAAGGCCTAAATCTGCCCCGGCAGATATTTTTTTTGCCCAATTGGGAAACGATAAAAACAAAAAATGTTTCCAACAAAGTCGAAAGTTTTCTTTTGAAGTCGGAAACATGCAATATTTCGGAGTTATCTCCGTCATAGTAACTAAGCATAATCCAATAAAACAGAATACAAGATATGCACGAAGAAAATGAAGTTAAAAACAGGATTTTAGTAAAAGCCGAAGAAATGTTCTTCCAATACGGATTTTCCCGTGTTACGATGGAAGCGATCGCTTCAGAGTTAGGGATCAGCAAAAAAACCCTCTATAAGTTCTTCAGCAACAAAGAGCATCTGATGAAAGAACTCATCCTGAAGACGAAATGTGAAGTAGGGAAAGTAATTGATTCCATAATCGAAGAGCAGGAAATTGAATTCACCGCGAAGCTTCAGAAGCTGTTGACCTACCTCGGAATGCAATCAGGAAAATTTCACAATCCGCTTATGGTGGAAGTAAAGAAAAACTATCCGGACATCTATCACGAGGTGAAGGAATTTAGAAGAAAGAATTCACATGAAAAGCTGCTCCGTTTGATTGATGAAGGAATTAAACAAGGGATACTTCGAAATGATGTAAACCTTCACGTGGCGGCGTTGATGTATGTTAACGCTATCCACAACCTTCTTGGCCCGGAAGCAGTTGAAAAACTTGATATTTCCCCGGAGCTCGTCTTCAAAGAAATTATTAAAATCTTATTCGAAGGCATCTTTACCGCAAAGGGCAGAGATTCGTTTGAGATAAATGAAAAAATTGTAACTAATAAGGAGAATATATAATGAAATATACAGGTAGAAAATTTCTCTATCTCCTGATGCTGTCGGTTATGGTGTCTCTTGCACCGGCATCTGCACAAGAGAAAATGACTATTGAGCAGGCGATTGATATCGGAATAAAGAACAGCAAAACATTAAATATTTCGTCGCAAAAGGTTCTGGCATCAAAGGCAAAGACAAAGGAATTGAGAACGAGTCTGCTACCGGCGTTGAAATTATCCGCTTCGTATACCAGACTCAGCGAGGTTGACCCCTTTGCAATATCTATGGGTGCGACTACATTAAATATAACGTCGTCAATACTGAATAATTATTCTGCAAAGCTGTCATTAGTGCAGCCGCTCTTTATGGGTAATAAAATTACTGCCGGAATAGACGCTGCGGATTATAGTCTCGATGCTTCAAATGAAGATTATTCCAAAGATCGCGAAGATCTCGTGCTCAATATAAAGAGCTCTTACTGGACATTGTATAAAGCTGTGGAAATGAAAAAAGTTCTCGACGAGAATGTTGCCCAGATACAGGCTCATGTTGCTGATGCCAAAAACATGATGGCGCAGGGAATGATGACCCGCAACGACGTATTAAAAATTGAAGTGCAATTGTCCGACATCAAATACAAACAAGCTGATGCGAACAACGCGGTGCAGCTTTCAAGTATAGCATTAAACAACGTCCTTGGAATTCCGCTTACCACTAACGTTACTGTCGGCAGCGGCATAGAAGTAAAAGAGTTCAACAACAATGATCTGGCGAATTTACTTTCGACATCATACTCTGTGAGGCCTGAATTAAGGGCGGCAGATTTGCGCTCAAAGGCAGGCGAGGCCGGTGTAACGGCAGCTCAGTCCGGATGGTATCCGCAATTGAATCTGGTCGGCAATTATACATATGCCCGTCCAAACTCAAGAATTTTCCCCACAAAGGATCAATTTGACGGTACATGGGATGTGAGTCTGGCGCTTTCATATGATTTGTGGAATTGGAATGCGACATCATACCAAACACAGCAGGCAGAAGCACAGTTATTGCAGGCAAAGGATGCCTACAGTTTAGCAAAGGATGCCGTTACCCTTGAAGTGACACAGAATTTTCTGAATGTAAATCAGGCGAAGGAAAAGATTGCTATCGCAAAACTTGCTCAAGAACAGGCAGAAGAAAACTTCAGGGTTACCGGTGAAAAGTTTAAGCAGGGCCTCGCTCTCTCAAGTGAGTTGATAGATGCGGAAGTAGCATATCTGCAGGCAAAAACAAATTATACTACATCAGTAGTGGACTACGAGCTGGCTCTTGCCCGCTTGCAAAAATCAGTTGGAAATAAAAGTTTATAAAGTGAAGGATTACATAAAATGAAAAAAGCAAAATTGATCGGTGCTGCAGTGATAATACTTGCTGTTATTGCAGGCATCTTGATTCATAACCGGCAGGAATTGGTTGCAAAGAATAAAATTGTTAAAGAAGACTCCTACTATGTTTCGGTTGAAAAAATTTCTAAACAGATTCCGAAGGTTGCGGTATCTTTTACCGGTGTTGTTGCTGCCAACAATGACGTAAATATTGTTGCGGAAACATCCGGAAAGGTTACGGGGATGTTTTTTAAGATCGGTGAAGCCAAGAAGGCGGGAACCGTTCTGGTGCAGGTTGATGATGAGCTGAAAAAAGCCGCATACAATACCGCTGAAGCTAATTACGAAAAATCCAAAAAGGATTACGAGCGGTTTGAGGTGTTGTATAAACAAAAAAGCATCACCGAAACACAATTGGATCAGGCGAAATTAGCATATGTAAACGCCGAATCGCAATTTACTGTAGCTAAAAGACAGCTGCGCGATACGAAAATTGCAACACCGATCTCCGGAGTTATCACATCAAAGAATGTTGATCTTGGTGTAATGGTTCAGCAAGGTATGGTTATTGCGAATATCGTTGATGTATCCAAGCTCAAAGTCAAAGTCGGCGTATCCGAAAGCGATGTATTCAAATTGAAAAAAGGTGATGATGTTGCCGTAACGACCGATGTTTTCCCCGGTGTTGACTATCACGGTAAAATTGAATCCATCAGCGCCAAAGGCGATGATGCGCACACGTATCCGGTTGAAATTACTGTATCCAATGATTCGAGGAATCAATTAAAGGCCGGGATGTTTGCCCGTGTTAATTTCACGGCTCTCAAAACAAACGAAGTTGTTGCGTTGCCGAGAGCGGCGCTTATCGGCAGTTTGAAAAATCCGCAGGTGTTTGTTATAGAAAACGGCATCGCTCACCTCCGTACAGTAGTACTGGGCAGCGAATACGGCACATACGTTGAAGTTGTCAGCGGTATTAATCCTGATGAGACAGTTGTTGTCAGCGGACAGAATATTATTACAGATGGCGTGAAAGTCATTGTGGTTGCTCAATAAGAAGATTGTTAGGTAGAAAATGACTATTACAGAATTATCAATAAAAAGACCTTCATTGGTCATTATAGTCTTCGCGGCGTTGGCCGTGTTAGGCTTATATAGTTATCAGCAGCTTCAGTATGAACTGCTGCCGAAGATTGCACCGCCTGTGCTAACGATTACAACAGCATATCCGGGCGCGGCGCCATCGGAAGTAGAAACGAGCATCACAAAGGTTATTGAAGATGCTGTTTCCGGTATGGACAAAGTATCAGAAATTCACAGCAGCTCGATGGAAGGTGTTTCCATGGTTGTTGTTGAGTTACTGCAAAGCGCCAATACCGACTTTTCATTGCAGGACGCTTCCCGCAAGGTAGGAGAAATCACATCCAAACTGCCGACAGGCGCAAAGACGCCGGTCATATCGAAAATCCAGATGGATGAAATTCCTGTTCTAAGAATGGGCGTATCGAGCAATATGAATAATAAAGCATTTGCTCAATTTATCACCGACCAGATCAAACCGGAACTTGCAAAAGTTGAAGGTGTAGGTCAGGTTGTTGATATTGGCGGAGAACAGCGGGAGATTCAGGTTAATCTGGATATACAAAAACTACGCTCGGTCGGACTTTCGATTGCTACAGTTACGAACGCTATCAAAGCGGGAAATCTTGACTTCCCGACGGGAAAGATAGACGATAGCGACGGCCAGTTTGTTGTCCGTCTTGCCGGTAAATATGCTTCGATTGATGAGCTGAGAACTCTCAGTATTGGAAAATCGAAAGACGGCAGTGCAATTTATCTTGGCGATATTGCCGAAGTAGAAGATGGCGTGAAGGAGCCGACAAACTTTTGCCGTATTAATCTCCACTCAACGGTGAGCTTGAACATTCAAAAACAATCGGATGCGAATGCAGTATCAGTAAGTGAGCACGTTCGTGCAAAACTTACCGATCTGGAGAAGAAATACGCGGATAAAGATCTGAAATTTAATATCGCGCAGGATGCTTCAACATTTACCATTAGTGCGGCAGATGCAGTAAAAGAAGATCTCGCGATAGCGGTTCTGTTGGTCGCGTTAGTGATGCTTTTGTTCCTGCACAGTTTCAGAAATTCGATTATCGTATTAATCGCAGTGCCCGCATCGCTCATTTCGACATTTATCGCAATGTACGCATTCGACTTAACACTCAACCTGATGACCCTGCTTGGATTATCGTTGGTTGTGGGTATTCTGGTGGATGACTCCATTGTAGTTCTTGAAAATATTTATCATCACCTTGAGAAAGGAGAGGGTAAACGTACCGCCGCACTTCGCGGACGTAATGAAATTGGCTTTGCTGCTCTTGCTATCACTTTTGTAGACGTTGCCGTATTCCTTCCGCTGGCGCTGATCAACGGAATGATCGGTAACATCATGCGGCAGTTCGCATTGGTTGTTGTCGTCTCGACACTCTTAAGTCTCTTTGTGTCGTTTACTATTACGCCGATGCTTGCGTCAAGATTCGCGAAGCTGGAAAAAATGAGTTCTAAAAACATACTTGGCCGTTTTGCCATATGGTTTGAACAGAAATTCCGCGAACTGACAAAACAATACGTGCAAATTCTTGAATGGAGTTTGAGACACTGGGTGATTGTATTGTCTGCCGCAACAATGCTGTTTTTGGGAGCCGTGTCTCTTGTAACTTTCGGGTTTATCGGAAGTGAAATGGTCGCGGTTGCAGATCGCGGTGAGTTTGCTGTCACTTTGGAGCTTCCTCCGGGTGCGACACTTGCCCAAACGAATTTGACATCGCATCATATTGAGCAGATGCTATTAAAGGTACCGGAAGTAAAAGAATTGTTCGTTAATGCCGGAGCATCAAGTGAAGGCTTGCTGGGTTCATATACCAATAACGCTTCGGAAATTACCGTTATCCTGGTTGATAAGAAGCAGAGAAAAAAATCAACCAACGATTTGATTGTTGAGATCAAGAAAATGGTCGGCAATATCCCGGGTGTTAAGGTTCGTGTAAATCCGATCGGTATGTTCGGTACTGCAAACTCAACACCGGTGCAGGTTGTTGTCAGCGGTACAAACATGGATGACGTTAACAAAGGCGCGAAGCACGTACAGGACATTCTTAAAAATATTCCGGGTACCGCAGATGTGCGTCTTTCGACAAATGACGCAAAACCTGAAACCCGTATTGTGGTTGACCGGGATAAATTAAATCAATATGGACTCTCGATATCGGAAGTCGGCAGTACTTTACGGATTGCTTTGACGGGCGATGATGAATCGAAATACAAAGACGGTTCCAATCAGTACGATATCCGTATTCATCTTGATAAGTATGACCGTTCGAATACTGATGATTTGAACCGCATTACATTTACTAACAAAAAAGGTGATGTTATTGAGTTGCAGCAATTTGCAACGGTAGTGAGAACTACCGGACCGACAAAATTGCAGCGTGAGGGTAGAATCTCTGCTATCACGGTATACTCGCAGGCGTTCGGACGTCCGTCTGGTACGATTACTCAGGACTTTGAAAAAGAAATGAAAAAGCATCCGCTTCCGGCAGGTGTGAAATTCAGTTACACCGGTGAAATGAAGAGCATGGGCGATTCATTTAAATCACTCGGCATCGCACTTATTGCAGCTTTGCTATTTACCTATATGATCATGGTTGCATTGTACGATTCATTCATCCATCCGTTCGTAGTATTGTTCTCGGTTCCTCTGGCAATGATCGGCGGACTGCTGGCATTGGCATTGACCATGAAAGCATTGAGCATCTTTACTATACTCGGTATTATTATGCTCATCGGCCTTGTGTCGAAAAATGCAATCTTGCTGGTTGATAGAACGAACTTCCGAAGAAGCGAAGGCGCAACGGTGCATGAAGCACTTTTAGATGCAGCAGAGATGAGACTTCGTCCTATCCTCATGACAACATTGACGATGATTTTCGGTATGCTTCCGATTGCTTTATCAAAAGCATCAGGGGCAGAATGGAAATCCGGGTTGGCTTCGGCACTTATCGGTGGTCTTACCAGTTCATTGTTACTGACTCTGGTTGTTGTACCGATTATGTACACACAAATGGAAAGAGCCCGGGTATTTGTTACTTCAAAACTCAGAGGTTCGGCATCAACTGAGAGTGAGCAGAAAAGCGAGGATGGTTTAATTCCTGAAGTTGAGGCAGAATAGTTTTCTCTTATTCCTCTTAATGAAAACACAAAGGGCGTCCGCAAGGACGCCCTTTGTGTTAAATTTTATTACAATATCTGCTAATGACAGCAGTCTGACTTTTTGCTGATCGGCTGCTGAAGTTTTTGATGACACAACTCTTTAGCTGCACATCCCTCGCAAGGGGAGGAGTTCTTCTTTGTAACGACATTCCACACACCACGGAAGATGTATAATGCAGCAGATAGAATAATAACGAATACGATAATTTCCTGAAGCATCATGTGTTCCTTAAATAAATATTCCGCCGATAGTGTAGGTCGCAAAGGCGAGCACCCACGCAAGTAAGGTTGTATACGCCATGGTGAACACAGCCCACTTCCAGTTGCCTTCCTTCTTAATCGCGGCAATTACTGCGACACACGGGAAGTATATGAGTACAAAGACCATAAGTGTTAATGCAATGAGCGGTGAGAATACCCGCTGTCCGGTTTTAGGGCCGGAAGTATATTCTTGTGTTAAAATCTTATCCTTGAGTGTTGACTCTGAATCCTTACCGTTCAAATCAGCCTGATACAAAACGCCCATGGTGCTGACAACAATCTCTTTTGCGGCAAGACCGGTAATAATGCTTACGCCGATTCTCCAATCAAATCCTAACGGTGAGATTGCGGGTTCAATAAAATGTCCCATTCTGCCGATGTATGAATTTTCCTGATGCTCTGCCATCTTTTTTGTTTCGAGATGGGTGATTCGTTGATCTTTTACATCCTGCGGAATATTGCTGTCGTTTTTGATCGTTTCAATAGCGCCGTCGTAGTTCATAGAAAACTGATGATCTCTCGGATAATAACCAAGTGCCCAAATGACAATTGAAGCAACTAAAATTACTGTTCCCATTTTTTTGATGTATTGAACTGCTTTGTGCCACATGTGAATTGACGTGCTGCGGAGAGTCGGCACACGGTATGGCGGCAGCTCCATAACAAACGGGACATCCCCCTTTGCAAATACGGTTTTTTTCATGATAAGCGCGACGATAACGGCGCATAAAATTCCGAGTCCGTATATTGAGAAGAGTACTACTCCCTGATGTTTTGGGAAGAATGCGGAAATGAGCAAAACATAAACCGGAAGCCTTGCGCTGCATGACATAAACGGAGTGATGATCATGGTTAGCAGGCGGTCTTTTCTGTTCTCCAACGTACGCGTTGCCATGACTGCCGGAACGTTGCAGCCGAATCCCATGAGCAGGGGAATAAATGATTTGCCGTGCAGGCCGATTTTGTGCATGATTCTATCCATAATGAAAGAAGCGCGCGCCATGTACCCCGTGTCTTCCATTAAAGAAATAAAGAAGAAGAGGATAAGAATATTCGGGAGAAAAATAACAACTCCGCCGACACCGCCGATGATGCCCTGACAGATCAGATCGCGCAGCGGTCCGGCAGGCAGAACGCCGTACATATAATTGCCGAGGAAATTTACACCCGCGTCAATCCACTCCATCGGAATGCTGCCGATAGAGAACGTTGCCTGAAACATGAACCACATGAAGAAAAGGAATATCGGAAAGCCGAAAATTTTATGGGTAATAATATTATCGAGTTCGGTGCTGCGTTTTCTGCGGTCAACTTCGGTTTGAATGTATGTTTCGCCCAACGCTCCGGCGATAAAACCGTATTTTGCATCCGAGATAACTGTTTCGGACTTTTCTCCGAATTCTTTTTCGAGTTTGTCCACTTCTTTTTTTGCTGTCGCCAGAATAGCATCGTGATTATCGTATTGCATCACCAGTTCGCGGGTTGTTTTTTCACCCTCAATCAATTTGATTGAGAGATACCGCGTGGAGAATTGATCCGATAGTTCGAGATTCTTTTTTAATTCTTTCTGAATGGCTCTGATGGCGTTTTCAATATTTTCGCCGTAATTGATGTGAATATGGCGTACAGTAGGATCTTTATCAAGATAAACATCCACAACTTTCCGGAATAGGTTATCAATACCGATGCCTTTTGATGAAACTGTCGGTATGATTGGTATGCCCATCATCTTCCCGAGTGTTTCGAAATCAAACTGGACATTTTTCTGCTCAAGTTCATCGAACATATTCAAAGCGATGACCACTTTAATGTTCATATCAATGAGCTGTGTTGTAAGGAATAGATTTCTTTCCAGATTGGAAGCATCAATAACGTTGACAATAACATCGGGCGTATTGTCGGTTATGTGTTTGCGTACATACATTTCTTCCGGTGTGTATTCGGTTAGCGAGTACGTGCCGGGAAGATCAACGATGTTAATGCGATAATCGTCAATCTCAAAGTGAGCTTCTTTAGAATCTATTGTTACACCGCCGTAATTGCCAACCCGTTCGTGTGAGCCGGAAGCATAATTAAAGAGCGTTGTTTTTCCGCTGTTCGGGTTGCCGACCAGAGCGACGTTGATATTAACACCCTTAATGCCTTTCGTAAGCTTAAGGATGTTTTCGTCTATGGTGCCTTCAAATGGTATGAGCGTTTCCTGAGTTGCCTCATCATCGGGAAGTATCACTTCGATGAGTTTCGCTTCGCTGCGGCGCAAGGAAACTTTGTAGTCCATTATTTCATATTCGACAGGGTCACGAAGAGGAGCGTTTTTTATAACACGGACTTTTTTGCCTTTAACGAATCCCATTTCGGTTATACGGTTGCGGAATGCACCGTGTCCGAGAATCTTTACAATAATTCCTTCTGCGCCGGTCTGTAAATCTGAAAGTCTTATATTCTCTATTTTAACTGATTCCACCGAATCTCCTGGATTAATAGTTCAGCCCGAAGCGGATAATGCCCGCCAAAGCGCTGTTTGTTGATGAAAATTCACCAGCCGGGTTGATAATATACTGAATATCCGGCTGTATAAAAATGTTCTCCGTAATGTATCTCTTATATGTTGCTTCAATTGTTTTTTCACTAATGGCCGAGTGATGAAAGTAGCTGCCCGCGAATGCAATACCAAGCTCGTCATTATCGGCAAACAGCTTTTTGCAAAGGAGTCCGCCGCCGATATAGAGGTTATTTTCTATGCCTGCACCGTGAGAGCTGGAAAACTGTGTAAATACATTAATGAGGGAGTTTTTAATATGATACATCTCGTTATCCGTATTGAAATAAAAACTATACCGCTTATTAAATACAGTAACGAGTTCCTCGTTTTCGTCGTGCTCCCTCATTCTGCTGTGGTATATAAATCCAACTTTATAAATGCCCGGCATATCCGATGATTCAGGCTGCTGAAATTGAATTTCCGACACAGATAAAACTCCGTCATTGCGGGAAATCTTCCAATCGAGATTATGCGGGTTGCTTTCAAAGCCCTGAATATTCCCGTCATATAGTGCCGTTTGTACTTTCCATCGCGGTTGTATCTGCCATTCGAATGTTGCGCCGAGTGTTGTAAGGGGGAAAATAGGAACAGGAGAAAAATGAGAAACCGCCGAAGGTACACCGAATGAACTATTGATGAAGCTTGATCCGTTTTCAGAAACCATGAATGATGCATTCATATCCTGAACACCGAGCGTGATTGAAAAATCGGCAAGAGTTTGTTTGAACCAAAGTTCCTGAATATATGAGTGCGTACCCGCTTCGATGTTTGAAATTCCCTGATAATCGCCGATGAACGTCTGCGTTGGAGTCCCGCCGTGCGAATTGGCGGCATTAAGGAATATTTCACCGCCACTCCATATGCCGGTATTTTCAGGAGTAAGTGAAAATGAAAAATTTAATAATCCGAGATAAGCGCTGCCTCGCCGTAATCCACCGTGCATGTTGTTGACAAATTCGCCGGTATATGTAACTTCCGGTTTAATTTGGGCGGTAATTAATTCGGTTACGAATATTGAAATAATCAAAAACCGTAAAAATGACATGTTTATTCCAAATGTGTTGAAAATCTTATGTAAAATTACGCTTTAGGGCAGGTGCCTTCAATCCCCAAAAGGGATGAAATGTACGCATCCGGGTAGTTACTTTTAGGGACGGGATATTGTCAGAGGTTTTGCAGGGAGATAATATTCTTCAAAACGGCGTAAATTGTTAGTCCTGAGACTGTTTTTATGCCTGTTTTCTGGGTGATGTTTTTCCTGTGCGTGATGACAGTATGGGGGCTGATAAATAGAATTTCAGCGATTTCTTTGTTAGAGTGTCCGGTGACTAACAGGCGGAGCACTTCGATTTCTCGATCACTTAATGCCTGTTGATGGTTATCCTCGCCTTCCGCAGCAAGTGAAAGTTGGCGGTCAATCGTTTCGTGGATAACGGATTCATTGTCGTTGATATGAATTAAAAAATCAAAATGGGAAAGGAGTGTATGTTCAAAATACGCGTAGACTAATCCCGCCCACTTTATATTCGGCTGTTCTTTTTTAATTGTCCGGAAAACATCTTGTTTCGCCTGAACGATCAGTGGATTAATAATAATTATCTGTGGTTCATTTTCAAGCAGGTGAAGTTGCATGTCGTTCAGCGAATCATACATTGCAACGGAGATATCTTTCCCGGCATGCGAAATAATGCGATACAATCCTTCGCTGATAATTTGAGATGACTCGATAATAAAAATTACAGAATGCATATTATTTCCGCGAATGATTTTCCAGTTTCTGAACGAGGGGGATTAAAATGGAGTCTTCGATCAGTGAATGAATGTGGAGGTCATGTTCAAGCTCAAATAATTTTAATAGAATATTTCTCCGTGTTTTTCTGTCGTTCTTCGGCGGCAGGTATTTGATAAGTAGATTTTTTATATCCGTTAATTTTTCCTCAATATCATCATGATGCTCTTTGTATTCCGTAACTGAGTAGTTTTCGAGCGCGGAAACGGCTTTGCTTTTTACCGCAGAGCGGTAGAGCTTGATAACATAAGGGAATACCGTTTCGTTTTCGTAGTTGATATGGGTTGTTATCTCGGATAAATATTCGGCGAAAAATTTCTCCAGGAGTTTTGTCTCGGGAGAACTATTCTTTTTCGCCAATTTTGCAATATTGGTTTTTAGCGACGGGCACTTTTCATCAAGATAATAATGATGGCAGTTTTTCAGGTAGCCGATGATGGTCTTGATGTCATCAAAAGTATATTCGGCTTTGGGTTCGTACTTAATGCCGTTAAAAAGATTGGCAAAGGTTAAAAAGATATCCGGATTGATAACATTTTCTACACAAATTTCTTTTACGGTTTTATCCTGCACAGCCAGATTGATGCCAAAATGCTCAAGCATAAGAATAAAGTAGGAATTGCTCAATAGTACATCGGACATTTTCATGTCGGAAGTGATTTGCGTCAACTTTGATGTGTATAAAGCCATATTATCCTATAAATTTTTGGTACGACTACTGTTTTTATTTAGATTGCTTGTAATATACTTAATTTTTCGTATAACGCTCAATCATTCAAAACAACAAACATGAAGTTACGCCGGTTCCCGTATATACTAACTGCTGCAATATTTGCCCTTTTCTGGCAAGGTTGTTCACTATTTTCCAAAGCACCACAAGCGAATGTTACTTTGCCGGTGACGGGTGAGAAATTGTATATTGCAAAATGCGGCGGCTGTCACGAATTGTATGCCCCCGGCAAACGTGATGCGGATGAGTGGGGTAAATGGGTTGATGCGATGCAGGTAAGGGCAAAAATTACCGATTATGAAAAAAATCTAATCAACGATTATCTCCGGGGCAACGCGAAGGATTCATTCCGTTATCACTAAAGAGTGCTTAAAAAATTTCTGAATATTTTTGCAATATTTTGCATAAATCCTCGGCCATATCTTTGATTCTCGACGAAAAAAAACGATATTCGTAATTCAATAAAATATTTTTTTATGTGAATTAGGAAAAACTATGTTTCAAGGTACCGGAACAGCGTTACTTACACCATTTCAGGAAGATCTCAGCGTTGATTATAACTCGCTGAAAAAGCTGGTTGAAGACCAGATTGCCGGTGGAGTAAGCGCACTTATTGTAATGGGCACAACTGGGGAAGCATCAGTTATTAATACCGATGAAAGAAGAAAAATAATTGAAACCGTTTTGGAAGTAAATAATAAGCGGGCTAAAATTATTATCGGGACAGGTGCAAATGATACTATGAAAGTTGTGGCACTGAACAAAATAGCGGAAGAGTATCCCGTTGACGGTGTTCTCATCGTTAACCCGTATTACAATAAAACAACGCAAGCCGGTCTGGTTACTCATTATAAATATATTGCAGAACGCACATCATTGCCGATTATGTTGTATAATGTACCGTCACGTACGGGAATGAATGTAATTCCTGAGACAATTTTAAAAATTCACGACGAGTGCAAGAACATTGTGGCGGTTAAAGAGGCTTGCGCCGATATATCTCAAATCTCACGACTATGCGCTGAGAAACCGGCGTCTCTGAGTGTCATTTCCGGCAATGACGACCAGACGCTCCCGATAATGGCAGTGGGTGGTGACGGCGTTATTTCGGTGTTCTCAAATGCTTATCCTGCTGAGATGACAGCTATAACAGACGCGATGCTTAAGCAGGACTACCAAAAAGCAAGAGAGCTGAATAATAAATACTTGAAGATGATGAATTCACTCTTTGTCGAAGTCAGTCCTTCTCCGGTTAAGTATGTGGCGTCGCTGCGCGGCCTCTGTAAAAACATACTTCGTCTGCCTCTGGTACCGGTAACTGCAAATTCTGAAAAAGTTCTGCAAGCAGAATATGAAAAGCTTTTGGAGAGATCATAAATGAAATACGGAATTATAGGCGCATCCGGAAAAATGGGGAAAGAGATTCGCGGGGTGTTTGATGAAGCCGGGCATACGTGTGTGTATACATACGATATTGAAGGCGAAACACAGCGGAATACTCCGGACATCATTATTGATTTTTCCTTGCCGGTTGTATTCCCTAAAACTATGGAGATTGTCAAGAATTTTAAATGCGCGCTGATTATGGGAACAACCGGATTAAACGCTGAGCAGATTGCGCAAACACAAGAATTGGGAAAAGATGTTCCTGTTGTGCAGTCATTCAATTATTCTGTCGGTATCCAACTGCTTTTACAGTGCATTGAAAAAGTAAAAGGACAGGTCGAGGACTGGGATGTTGAAATTACGGAAACACATCACCGTTTTAAAAAAGATAAACCGTCCGGTACTGCCATTATGATGAAGCAGGCTTTGGGTATGGATGTCCCCGTTTCTTCGCTACGGTTAGGCGGTGTTGCGGGCGAACACAATATTTATTTCAGCGGACTCGGCGAAACCCTTACCTTAAGCCATACCGCTCTTTCGCGCAGAACGTTTGCCGAGGGAGCGTTAAAGTCGGCACTGTTTGTCGAAAAAAAGAAAAACGGATTCTATTCATTCCGTGATGTCATGGCCGGTTAATTCAAATTTGAAAAATTAAAAGATTGCAATATGGACTCATTCGAAATAATAAACTTTATCGCGAACGCGAAAAAAAAAACACCCGTAAAGGCTTATCTGAAGGGTCAGCTTGATACGGTTGATTTCGGCGGTTTGGAATTTTTCGGAACTTCGAATTTCGGGATTCTGTTTTGTGAATTAACAGAGTTTGAAGCGCTGCTCGCGAAGAATAAAGATGCGATTGCTTCCTACAAAATTGAAAACGACAGGCGCAACTCAGCTGTCCCGCTTGCAGACTATTCAAAGTACAACGCGAGAATCGAGCCGGGTGCAATAATCCGTGATATGGTTGACATCGGAGCAGGATGCGTTATTATGATGGGTGCCGTTATTAATATCGGTGCTGTCATCGGTGAGCGCACAATGATTGATATGAACACCGTTGTCGGTGGAAGAGCAATCATAGGAAAGGACTGCCACATTGGCGCCGGTTCTGTGCTTGCCGGAGTTATAGAGCCACCGAGTGCCGCCCCCGTAATTATCGGGGATAATGTTGTGATGGGTGCAAATGCAGTTGTACTCGAAGGTGTAAAAGTCGGAAACGGCTCCGTTGTCGCTGCCGGTTCGGTTGTTATTGCCGATGTACCGGAGAATGTAGTGGTCGCGGGAGTACCGGCAAAGATTATTAAAAAAGTTGATGATAGGACAAAATCCAAAACGATATTGATTGATGCCTTGCGAAATTTGGAATAAATTTTAAATTGTACGTTGAGAAATAATTATTTAGGAATATTTTGATTAAAGCGAAACCGATAACCAAGCAGAATGTAGTTTTAAGGAAAACCGTTGTTCACAAGTATGGCGGAAGCTCTGTTGCCGATCCGGAAAAGATCATGAATATTGCGAAAAAGATTGCGGCACGGGTCAAGTCCGGTTCGAAAGTCGTGGTTGTCGTTTCTGCAATGGGTAAAACAACGGATAACCTGATTAAGCTTGCAAAGCAGGTTAACGAGAATCCTGATCCGCGCGAATTGGATATGCTTATGGTGACCGGCGAACAAGTATCCGCCGCGCTGCTTTCTATGGCTTTACACAAACAGCGTATTAGAAGTAAGTCGCTCAACGCGTATCAGGCGCATATTCAGACTATTGGAAAATTTACCGAAGCCAAGATAAAAGATTTTGACCGTGCGAAACTTATCGGACTGTTACAAAATCATGACGCGATAGTCGTAACCGGCTTTCAGGGAGTGAATCCCGAAGGCGAAATTACAACGCTCGGAAGAGGCGGCTCCGATACTTCTGCCGTTGCTCTGGCTGCGGCGCTCGGCGTTCCTTGTGAAATTTACAGCGATGTCGCCGGTATTTACACAACTGATCCGAAATTATATCCGCAGGCAAAAAAGATTTCTCAGATAACCTATGACGAAATGCTTGAGCTTGCTGCATCGGGCGCTAAGGTTCTGCACAGCCGTTCGGTTGAGGTAGCGAAAAGATTTAATATAAAAATTTATTGTGGTTCATCATTTTCCAATGAAAAAGGAAGTTATGTCGTGAATGAAGATATGATCATTGAAAAAACCGTTGTTACCGGATTGTCGGCTATGGATAATCAGACACAGGTACATATTAGAAAATTGCCGGTTGACTATTCTTTAGTACGCGATGTATTCAAAAAATTTGCTTCTGCCGGTTTGAACGTGGACATGATTTCCATTATTGATAATGGCTCTGATTTGGCTTTGTCATTCACTATTGTTGAAGACAAGAAAAAATATTTACAGACTGCGATTAAGCGTGCACTGAAAGATTTGCGCGGATATGATATCGAATATAATTCGGGATATGCCAAAGTCTCCGTCGTTGGCGTCGGTATGAAGACGAACGTCGGTGTTGCAGCAGATTTCTTCGGTGCGTTGAAGAATATCCCGATCCGTTTAGTAACAACATCCGAGATTATTATTTCATGCCTTGTTGAGGCGAAGTATAAACAGGATGCAGTTACCGCATTGGCAAAGAAATTTAAATTGTAAATCGTACTTTGCCGGCATCTGTTATAAACTAATTATCTCTACTTCCTTCTCTTACTTCATGAGCTAACCGGTTGTGCACACTGTCGGCATGGCATAGATATATCCATAGGTAAAAATCAGTATAATTATGAATACACTAACACCGGTTGAACTCCGGCATAAACTGCACCAGACTCCTGAACTCATGTTTCAGGAAGTCGAGACGACCCGTTTACTGCTGGAAGCAATTGGTACAATACCAAAACTTACGATTCATAAACCGACTCCAACAGGCCTTGTTGCAGAGTACCGGGTTAATGATGGTGACTATCTGCTTTTCAGGGCAGACATTGACGCTTTGCCGATACAGGAAGAAACCGGTCTGGAATTCGCATCCAAGAATGATTGCATGCACGCCTGCGGGCATGATGTTCATGCGTCCGTGCTATTCGGTTTTCTGCAGAAGGTTGTTGAGGAAAACGTTGACCAGAATATGCTGTTCCTGTTTCAGCCCGGTGAAGAAGGCGGCGGCGGAGCAAAATCAGTCATTGATACCGGAATATTTGACAAGTATTCTATACGGCATGCATTTGCGCTGCACGTAAGTGATGATTACCCGCTGGGTACAATTGCATCGACATCCGGCACGTTATTCGCCGCGGCAATTGAACTTGATATTATTATTCACGGCAAGCAGGCGCATGTTGCGTTCCCTGAAAGAGGAATTAACGCACTTATCGCGCTGCGGAAATTTTTAGATGATACTGACGCGATTGTAAACTCGTATGATGAGCCGGTTTTATTCGGATGCGGAAAGGTTTCATCAGGAACCATTCGCAACATTATTCCGGCTATTGCAAAAGCCGAGTGCACAATTCGTGCATTAAGCGTCGAGACTTTAAATGATATGATCGAAAGGTTTGTAGAAGCCTTGCAAAATATTTCTGAGGAGATGGGTGTCCGGTTTGAGCTGAATCAAAATGCGCCATATACTGAGGTGCGTGTCCATGATTCACTCTACGGACTCTGTAAAAAAGAATTGAGTGCGGCATTTCAGTTCGTTGATTGTGGTTGCAAAATGACTGCTGAAGATTTCGGATTATTCTCAAGAACCTATCCGTCATTTATGGCATGGCTGGGAACCTCAAAAGGCGAGCATTACGGACTGCATACGCCAAAGTTCTTCCCTCCGGATGAAGCAATCCAAAAGGGAATTGAAGCTTTCTTCTGTATGCTGAAGGCCGTATCAAAAAAATAAAAGATTTTAATTATTAATAACAAATACAAAGAACAAATACTATGAGCACAACCAAAATCTCTGTCGGAGTCCTCGGTGCCACGGGCAGCGTGGGGCAGAAATTCATTCAGCTATTAAACAACCATCCTTATTTTGAGGTAAAAGAAGTTGCTGCCTCTGATCGCAGTGCGGGTAAATTGTATAAGGAAGCAGCAAACTGGATATTGTCAGATCCGATTCCTGCGCATGTTGCGAACCTGACCGTTCTTAACACAGATGCGGATTTCCAGAGCAAAGTACTTTTCTCCGGAATGGACGCTTCAGTCGCCGGCGAAATTGAAAGTGCGCTTGCACAAAAAGGATACATCATTGTCTCAAATTCGAAGAACCATCGCTGGGACCCGGATGTGCCGTTGTTGATTCCAGAAGTTAACCCCGACCATCTTGATTTAGTTAGATCACAGAAGTACGGTACAGGCGCAATTGTAACTAATCCGAACTGTTCGACGATAGGAATGATGCTTGCGCTCAAACCTTTGCATGATGCTTTCGGACTTGAAGTGGTTAACGTAGTAACCATGCAGGCGCTTTCCGGTGCCGGTTATCCGGGTGTATCGAGTCTCGACATTATTGATAACGTTATTCCGTTTATCGGCGGCGAAGAAGTCAAACTTGAAAGCGAACCAAAAAAGATTTTCGGTAAACTGGTAGGCGGACAGGTTGAATTGGCTGATATAAAAATCAGTGCGTCAACAAACCGCGTCGCGGTTGTTGACGGACATCTGGAATCCGTACAGGTGAAATTGAAAAAGAAAGCAACACCTGAAGAAATTATCAAAGCATGGGTTGAGTTCAGAAGCGAACCGCAGAAATTGAATCTGCCTTTTGCCCCGGTTCAACCGATACATTATTTCCATGAGAATAAATATCCGCAGCCGAGATTGCACCGTAATATTGATAAAGGTATGGCGGCAGCTGTCGGCAGATTGCGCGAGTGTAATATCTTCGACTACAAATTCTCTGTACTCTCGCACAACACCGTTCGCGGTGCGGCAGGCGGAGCGATCCTTTGCGCAGAATTGATGAAAGCAAAGGGACTTCTCTAAGCGCAGCTCCTTTTTCCACTCCTAACCCATGCGTTATCGCATGGGTTAGGAAATAGAATCAATTCAGACCTCTATCATATTTTATTCCTAAAAGAAATTCTATATCGCCACGAACGGGGCTTTTTGATTTTTATGCTATAACACCCCCGGTTGAAACCAGGGGCTACAAATATGTTGTCGCTACGCGACTCCGAATAAATTCTCATCTGAAAGTTTAACCCCGATTTTTTGATAAACTATTTCCCGTCTTCGCTGAGCAGGCTGGTCTGCTCTTGAGTCGCATAGCGACGGTATATTTGTAGCCGTGGGCGTTAGTTAACGGAAATGCCGGAGAATCACAGATAAAGGCACCGCTTATGGAGCAAATCTTAAGGCGATGGGCATTTTTAGCGCAAGGATGGAAAATCTTTCTGAGGAAATATTTTGGAAAATTAGCAAAATATTTTAAGTTAATATTCAAATATTATCTTCTTTAAGAAGATTAGATGTGCGCTTGGGTATCTTCGGTTAAGCTTTATAGAATGGATAATTTCAAGCATATGGTATTTAAGCCATTTTTTTAACAGCACTCAACTAACAAAGAGGTATTTCTATGAAAAATTTCGTTTTTATGATTGTACTGGCTTGTTCTTCCTTGATCTTTGCGCAGACGGCTTCAACATCTCCGTTTCAGCTTGAAAGTGGTAATTTCTACTTTAATTCAAGTTTAGAAGGTTTTACACTCAATCAGAACAGCGGTGAAAGAAGTGTCTCAATTGAAGTTACTTTTCCGAAACCATTCGATAAAAAGCCAAAGGTCATTCTGAGTGTTTTTATGCTTGACGCCGATACAAAAACCCAGACAAGATATAAAATTGAACCTTATTCAGTGTCCAGAGACGGATTCATGATTAAGGCAACTACTTGGGGCGATACAAAGATTAATGGAATCGGCGGAAGTTGGGTAGCACACACCGAAAATTAAGCCGACTAATTTATTATTGGTTAGCGCTAAAAGCTTCTCTTTAAAACAAGTTATCCTCCCAAGGGTAACTTGTTTTTTTTATTTTGGACATGTCAGATACGAATTACGTAATAGGGTGAAATTAAACTGAAGACGAAATGTTAATCAGAATGAAATCGCGCCAACATTGAATTTTCACCATTCGGCTAATCTTAGACCGGACATTCTTGTTGTTGAGGGAGCCCCCATTCTTTCGGGCGATGAAAAATCCAATATGAGCATTTATTAAAAAACCTCCTGAGGGTTATAGCCTCAGGAGGTTAATTGTTAAAACGTACATTGTAAAAGAATCATCAATTTTTTACAGTGTACTTACTCTTCTGTTTCGTTTTTCTTTTCCTCAGCCTTGAGTTTTTCGAGCTCTGCCGGATGTTCGTGAGCCATTTCTTCTTCTGTTAATGTTCCGCGATACCATGCCCGGTTCATCGGGAATACATCGGGATTCAACATGATGAAGTAAATGTGCCAAACGACAATGGCGAGGAACGCGAGCCATGCTTCATAATAGTGTATGGTTCTTGCGATGTTATATCCGAGCAGTGATGTGTCACTGATGAATTGATTTTCAAACCACATCGAAATACCGGTTATTGTCATAATGACGGTGCCCCAAATGAGCGCCCAGTATTCGGCTTTTTCAATATAGCTGAATCTGCCGAGTTTCGGTTTTTCTTTGGAGATGCCGACATTATATTTAAACATGGCGATAGCCTGTTCCAGATCAAGCTTTCTCGGGAATAAATCTTTAATTAATTCTCTGCCGCGCTGTGTGAAGGAGACGTGGTAGACGTGCATCATTGCTGCCCCAATCATTACAATAGCAGCGATGCGGTGCAGGTAGCTGCGGAGAATCAATGTATCCAGATTTACGCTGTGCAGGTATTTTACCCAGAATGCTTCAGGGAATCTCAGCATAAATCCGGTTATTACCAGAACAAAGAAGCTTGTCAGGAGCGAGAAGTGCTGAATGCGTTCGCTTCTTGTCATTCTGATATACAGTCTATGACTTTCATGTTCTTCAACCTTGACGACACCCTGCTTTTTAAGTTTCTTGACTTGCAATTTGCGGTAGAAGTCTAAAAGATTATGGAATGCCATACCGCCGATGGTCAGAATAATAAGCCAGAAGTAGGCGGTTGACAGCCAGAAAATGAGCGGGTCGTCCTGTTTGGTTATCAGCACATGAACTTTGCCCGAAGCAAAATTATCTTTTGCCCCCGGATGGCAGGTTCGGCACATTGCTAAAGCATTTGCCTTATTCGCCTTTGAGCGGATGTCAGCTACTTTAAATACCGCATGGGCTCCATGACAATCATAACATTTTGCTGCTGCGGCATTTCCAAAAAGGGCAGCTTTGCCGTGATACGTGTCGAAGAACGAATTCATGTATCCCTCATGGCATTTTCCGCAGACACGGATTGAGCCAAGTTTAAAATCAGTATCATTTGTTCGCTGCATCTGATGCGCTGTGTGGCAGGACGCACACGTTGGCAGCGCAGAAGCTGTATGTGTGTTGTTCGGATCATGCACACTGGAAACAAACTGATCGGATATACCTTTATGACAATTACCACAGGTGGCCGCAATATTTTTCGGATTGATAGAAGATTTAGGATCTTCAATAGGCAGCTGATGATGTGCGGTGTGGCAGCTCGCGCAAGTGGCAGAGACGGTGAGTCCGCTGGCGGTCAGCGCTACGCCGTGAACGCTATGCTTAAAATTATTAATGATGTTTTTTTGAATGCCCTTCGAACGGATCGCGGCCTTCTTACCGTCATCGTGACATTGAGCACACAAGTTTGGAACATTCATCGGGAATGTAGGGGACCCCGGATTTGCTTTCCCGAGAATTCCGTGAGTACCATGGCAGGTTGCACATACCGGAGCATCGGGGTCATTTTTTGCGGCTAACTTACCATGAATGCTTGCTTTAAAATCATCACCTACTGCGGCATGGCAGTTGGAGCAATCAACTTTCTTTTTAATTGTATCGCACGGACGAACATGGGATACATCAACATCGGAGTGACACTGGCTGCATGCAACTTTCCGGTGAATTGATCCTGCGACTTCATCAATTTTTACATACATTGATTTACCGGCAGTGGATCTGAGGTTCTCTTTGCCGTGGCAGCGCATGCAATCCAAATCGGCGGCACCCTGATCATAAAATACTTTTCTGATTTTATGCGGCTGATGGCAGTCAACGCAAGCAGGTAATTTATGGGCTTCGACTTCCCACAATTCACCACGAATAATTTTTCTGTGCACGGATTCAATTGATGTATGGCATGATGTACAGGTCGCCATAATATTTTTCCGCGCAATGGAAGAACGGGGATCCGTATGCGGCAAAATTAAGTGCGATGAGTGGCAGGATGCGCACGTTGCGGATACAACGAGCCCCTTTTTCAGCAAGCCGTCGCCGTGAATACTTTCGGTGTAATTTTCAATGATGTGTGACTGCGGAATATTGCCCTGCATCATAACAGGGGCACCCTCTTTGTGGCATCTTCCGCAGAGATACGGTATCTGCAGCGGATAGACAGGAGAGTTTTTATCTTTTACTTTTACAATTTCATGCGCTCCGTGGCAGTACTGGCAGCGTGGAGCAATCGGATTTTTTTTCGCTAATGCTATTCCATGCACACCCTGATCGAACATTGACTTCGCATTTTTATGGCAGCCGCCGCATTCAGCAGGAGCTAAGTCTTCTTTGTGAGGGAAATCGGAGTCTTTTAGGTCAACGTGGCAGGAGATACATTGTGCTTTCGCGTGAACGGAGTTGCCGAGTTTTTTTTCGTCAACATACACTGAAATTGTTTTACCGTTTTTTTTGCCCGTGGCACTTTTGTCGCCGTGGCACATCATGCAGTCACTGTTATCCTGTGCCATCAAGGAAAAACGTAATCCGGCTATCAGAATAAGAAGGAGCACCTCTTTTTTCATACGTATCTGAAAGTATGTTAATAAATCATGTGGAAATTATAACTTTTGCCCTGGCTTTCATAATAATATTTTGGTGCAGCTTCCTCAGCCTGGGTCGGTTTTGTCTCACGGGGGGAATGATGATGTTCTACCCGCAAAAAAGTTTCAATATATCTTTTTAAGAGCAACGGCAGTTTTCACTTTAGAAAACTGCCGTTTCATTAAAGAGCTTTCTAATAAAAATTGTTACTTAGCTTCAGCCGGTTTCGGAGCTTCCTGAGCAGGAGCCTCTGTTGCAGCTGGAGCTTCTTTGGCTTCGGCTGCTTTCAGTGTACCGAGCCATGAAACAAGCTTACCAAGGTCTTCTTCGGTACCATTGAACTTAACCATGTGCATTTTATCATTGAGTTTTGCCTGTTTCAAGAGATAAGGCTTCAATGTGTCGGCTGAAAGTTTGGCACCGATTGATGACAGATCAGGAACGTTTTTCATTGACTTTACCGCCGCGATGCTGTCGCTCGCAACGTTATGACAATTGTTGCATTTTGCATCAACAAAAATCTTTTTCCCCGCGTTTTCTTCAGGAGCAGTTGTCAACATAAATCCATACAATGCAACCAATGCGATCATAACAACGAGTGATAAAAATGTTTTCTTCACATGAACCTCTAAATTTAATAAGATGATATTTTATAAGCCTTAATATATGCCGAATATGGAAAATTGCTAATGGTAAAGTAATAAAAAAATCAATACCGCAAAATGGAGAAAATAGATGCGCGGTAAAAAATCGGGGCAAATCGCGATGGGGCAAAGAATTCGTATTCCGGCCAAAAGCGCCTGGAAATCTTTGAAAATACTGCATTTTATTGTACATTGGAAAAACCTTAATGAATAATTTACTGACGAAATGGCCATATAGTCGGTATATTCTTAGTAAATAGAGGAAGATATCGGTATATTTAATTCATTTTGGGTCAAATGCCGTAGTAAATTACAATCATATTTTGTTATTGATTATAAAACCGTGTGAATGAAATCACTTTCTAAATTACTTCCACCAATTCTACAAAAAAGCTTCCGGATGAAAGATGAATTCATCTGGTTTGCCTCCGGTCAGTTGATGTACCTTGTCACTAATTTTCTTATCGTTAAAGCGATCAGTAACATCGGCAAGGATGAATTCGGAATCTATGTTTTGATATTGACCATATCATCTCTTCTGACACAAATTTTATATGGACCGGCACAGCAAAGTCTGGTGCGCTACTATTATATAGCTAAAAGTGAAGCCAAAACAATCGGACTCACCCGTTTGCTGTTCAAATTTCTGAATTCACTTTCCGGGTTACTGCTCATAGCGGGTATCGTCGGGACAATAATTTGCTCTGTCCTGTCGCTGGTGTATTACCGCAATCTGTTTTTCCTTTCTGCATTTTTTATTATCGGTTCCAAGTACAGCGATTTTTTCAGCGCGGCTTTGAATACAATACGCCAGCGGAAACTCAATGCGCTTTTGCAGATTTCCGAACGGGGGACTATTATTATCCTTCTGGTTATCCTGTACTACTCTCACGCAATGAGTCTTTTTGCAGTTCTTTTCCTTTCAAGCCTTTCGTATATCGTGTTCGGATTAGTGAAAAAATATCGTTTTAAAAAATCCGTAATTGCCGAGTCGGAAATTGAAAATTCAGGTAGTCAGGAAACGGCTTACGATTATAAACCGATTCTGCGTTATGCGGCACCGTTCAGCATCTGGGGAACAGGCGGCTGGCTGCAGCAGAACAGCGAAAAATGGATTATGGCTGATCTGTTGGCTATTGATAAAGTCGGTGTGTATGGACTTATGATTACGGTTATCAATACGCTTCTGGCTGTCCCGAATAATCTTCTTAATGATTTTACGGCACCGTTGATCTTCAAAAACTTTGCAGATCTCTCCGATAAAGACGCGGTGCGCCGTGGGAACCGTTTTATCTTCTGGAATAACATGATCGTCCTCGGTATCGCGACTGCGGCAATACTTGCATCAATAGGCTTCGGAGCTTTATTGCTCAGGATATTCGGAAATTCGAGTTATACCACGTTTAGTTATCTGCTGCCGTATTTCGCGGGCGGTACGGGACTCTTTCTTTTCGGTCAAAGCATGTGTAACCGCGGCCTCGCAATGAACCAACCAAACGTGTATCTGTTCCCTAAACTATTAATTGGAATAATTTCAGTAATTTTGAATTATGCCTTTATCAAACATTACGGTATTGAGGGTATGGCATACGCGTCATTGCTGACCGGCGCAATTTATTTGATTCATATTTCTCTGATCAACCGAAGGTTTCGCAATTGAAGTTACTGCTTGTTTTAATGGTCTATGATTACGGTGTTAAAGAACGCGGGTATTCGTACGAATATCTGAATATCAAAGAGCCGCTGAGTGATATTGTCGGAGCGGATAATCTTGTGATATTCGATTTCTATTCCGAATTCAAGCAGCACGGTAAGCAGGCGATGAATAAGAAATTGTTTGAGCTGGTCAAAGCGGAAAAACCGGATGGCGCCTTATTCTGCTTATTTGAAAATGAGTTTGACGAAGCTGTACTTCAGGATATCCGGAAGCTCACCAGAACCGCAGTTTACTTCTTTGACGATCCCTGGCGCGTCCAGTACGTTAAGCATTGGAGAGATTATTTCGATTTCTATTCTACTCCCGACTATTATATGTATCAGCAGTATCTGCAGGAAGGCATTCGCCACGCGGTTTATTGTCCTTTCGGGTTCAATGATAAAATTTACAGCAGAAAAGATTTACCGAAAAAATACGACGTTTCATTTGTCGGAGGTTATAATCCGTACCGTGAATGGGTCGTTAAGTATCTTAAAAAATCCGGTATTGATATCCACGTCTTCGGACGCGGCTGGGGTAATGCCAATCCATGGTTGAGTCAGGACGATATGGTGGATGTATTCAATCAATCCAAAATCAACTTGAATCTCTCAAACGGCGTTTCATATGATATTTCATATCTGCTCATGTCGGTTCGCAAACCAAAAAGCCTGAAGCAGTTGTTGCTCAACAGGAAGAATCGTGAACAGGTAAAAGGCAGGACATATGAAATTAATGCCTGCGGCGGATTTCAATTGACCTATTTTATTCCCGGATTGAACCGCGTGTATGAACTTGATAAAGAGATTGCCGCTTTTGAAGATGTCCGCAGACTGCCGCAGATTATAGATTTCTTTTTGAAAGCGGATACTCTCCGTGAAGAAATTGCGAGTGCAGGATATAAGCGCTCCGTGAAAGATCATTCAGCTCAGGGTTACCTGAAAAACTATCTTGATATTATTATTAACCCGGATGCAAGGCGCAATGCTTAAAAAAATTCACGGCTATCTGAAATTGTTCGGAATAAATTTAAAAGTATTCGCGCTCTCAATTGCCGGACTTCCGGTTTATCTCAGAAATTTCAATTTGCTTAAAAAACAGATTGAACAGGGGAACAATGAGTTTCCGCTCGGAGATAATTTCCCATGTCTCAGCGATCGTTACGAGGATGCCGGTGTACTGCCGCTGCATTATCTTCATCAGGATCGTTATGTGGCATCCAGAATTTTTCAGCTGAATCCTGAAAAACATGTTGATATCGGATCGCGCATTGACGGGTTCATCGCTTCGGTTTCAGTTTTCAGGACAATCGAGGTGTTTGATATCCGTCCCGTATCATACAGTCTGCCTAATGTTGTTTTCCGTCAAGCCGATTTAATGGATACCGGCAGAGTTCCGGCGGATTACTGCGATTCGCTTTCATCACTTCACGCGATTGAGCATTTCGGACTCGGCAGATATGGTGATCCCGTAAATATCAACGGACATAAAACTGCAATTGAAAGTATTTATCAAATGCTTAAGCCGGGCGGCAGATTTTATTTTTCCGTTCCTATCGGCAAACAGCGCATTGAATACGATGCCCATCGTGTTTTTTCGGTGAGCTATCTCCTTGAGTTATTCCAATCGAAGTTTGAGGTTGACCGGTTCTCATTTATAGACGATGAAAACACGCTGCATGAAAACGCTGAGCTGAATAATGAATTGCTTGCAAGGGTCAATCAGTTTACTTTCGGTTGCGGCATTTTTGAACTAATCAAGAAATAGACCATGCAGGAAAGCGGCCGTCCTCTCGTCTCAGTTGTTATCCCGGCGTATAATGCCGGTCAATATATCGGAGAGACGATAGGCTCTGTTCTCAATCAATCATATCAGGAATTTGAAATCATTGTTGTGGATGACGCGTCCACCGATAACACTCTGCAAGTAGTTCGCGAAATTGCAGTTCAAGACAACCGCATAAAAATAATCGAGTTCCCGCATAGTGGGAATCCTTCGGTTCCGCGCAATAAAGGAGTTCGTGAGGCAAAAGGAAAATACATCGCGTTTCTCGATGCGGATGATATTTGGGTGTCTTCAAAGCTTGAAGAGCAGCTAAAACTCTTTCGGGAAAACAATGGTATTGCATTAGTGTATTCTGCAAGTCTGACATTTGGCGATGTAACCCCGTTCTCCCCTTACTATGAATTACTTCCTCTTCCGGGAAAAGAATCGCTGATCTATAACGATCTGATTTATCGCGGCAACACCATTACGTGCTCATCGGTTCTGGTAACCAAGGCAATTATTGAAAGCGCCGGATACTATGATGAAGACCCCGAATTGAAGGTGGAAGACTATGATTTGTGGATCAGAATTGCGAAGATAGCCGGAATAGCTTTCATTCCTGCTATACATGTGTATTATCGCATTCATACAAGCCAGTTCTCTGCTGATTGGGAACTCAAAAGCTCGCGCACCAAATATCTCGCCAAAAAAAGAAATCTCCCTCTGCCCGAATACCGTTTTACAAGGAACAGAGGATTAATGTTTTTACTGCTCCGGAATGCAATTCATGCTATCGGCGTGATATATTACCGGCTATTGCCTATGAAAATCAAAGCACGGCTGAGTATGATGATGGTGAAAAACCGGGGAGAGCAGTGATGAAGAAACTCCGCGTGTTAATGATAACCGTTCGTGCTGATTTTGGCGGCGGTCCGCAGCATGTTTACAGTCTTGTGAAAAACTTGCTTCCCGGTATAGATGTTTTTATCGCGGCACCGGATGATTATCCTTATTATGAGCGCTTCGAAGAATTAATCGGACAAGAGCGGGTGGTGAAGATTCCCCACCGAAAAGTAACGCTGGAAGCTGTGCGCCGCGTTCTTGCCTTTATTAAAGAAAATGAAATTGATATAATTCACTCCCACGGGAAAGGTGCGGGAATGTACAGCCGCGTACTCGCTGTTTTATCAGGCCGTAAATGCGTTCATACATTTCACGGAGTGCATACCGGTGAACTTGGTACCGCCGGAAAGTTTATCTACACGTCTATCGAAAAATTATTAAGTTACGCTACTGATTGTTTTATCGGTTCATCGAAAAGCGAAGTCGCAACAGCCGCGAAACAATTCCATTTGCGGGAGTCGGCAATTACGATTATTCCCAATGGTGTTGAATTTTCGGATAAACCCTGGAATAAAGAAAAGGCTTTAGTACCTCCGATACAAGTACTGACGGTGACACGGTATGATTATGCAAAGAACACCGAACTGCTGCTTCCGGTTCTATTGGAATTAAAAAGACTGAACGAGCTGCAACATTTTCAGTTTGTGGTTACCGGGGAGGGTGAGCAAAAAAAACAATTCCAAGATGCGCTGGAAGAAAACGAACTTCTGAATCATATTACACTTTCCGGATTTACGAAAGAAATTCAGGCAGTATATGATTCATGTGATATCTATATCTCAACTTCGCGCTGGGAAGGAATGCCTTTATCCGTTATTGAAGCAATGGGCTCAGGAGTCCCTGTTGTTGCAACAAATGTAACAGGTAATAAAGATACGGTAATGAATAATCAAAACGGATTGCTATATCCGTTAGAAAATCCGGCTGAAGCCGCTCATTCGCTGGTCAGACTAAAGAATGACACAGCGCTTTTTCGAAAGCTATCGGAGTTTGCTTATTATGATACCCGCGGTAAGTTCCATGCTTCCCGCATGGCAGAGGCAGTCGCCAGTGTATATACCTCGCTGGGTGTCCGGTAGTCAAAGGCCTGTTCAGGGAATCTGATAATAGTCTCTTAACAATTGCCTTGTTGTGACAAAATATATTATCAGTATATTTCCGGTTAGTAATTTCCGGGACTTGAGAAGTGCTCTTACGTTTTGTTAAGAGTTTCTGCATAAGGACATTTATAAAGTGAACTCACCCCCGTCCCCTCTCTTACCAAGAGAGGGGAGAGCCCTAAGATGTCACTTTGGCTTTTATTCAGATGGCGGAGGTGAGTTCGTTGTTGCCCCCATTGTTGAATAAAAAACAAAATCTTGAGCAACATACTGTATAGCGGCAGCTTTTTCAATTCAAGTTGTGAATAAAAATGAAATTCTCCATTATTACTCCGACATACAATTCAGCCTCAACCATTCGGGCATGTGCAGAGTCCGTGCTGCGGCAGAATTACCCCAACTACGAACATATCATTGTTGATAATTTTAGCTCCGACAAAACACTAAAAATAGTACGCGACGTGTATGAGGAATACAACGCGGAAGATCATCTGGTTGTTATCACGGTGAAAGACGATGGCCCGGCTGACGCGTATAACAAGGGTATTCAGACAGCCAAAGGGGAGGTTGTGGCAATTCTGAACAGCGATAGTGAGTTTTACGATGAAAGTCTTCTATCGCGTAATGCGGAAATCTTTAAATCCAACGAATACTTTTTTTCTCATGGGGATATATTGATTCCCGATGGCGCTGACGGAACTCAGGTTAAAAGACCACCTATGTGTTCAATACTTGTTGACGATCCATATAATCCTTCGGGCATGTTCGTCCGGAAGCTTTTATATCTTTCGCAGGGGTTGTATGATGTTGATTTTTTATATTCGATGAACTACGAAATATCTCTCAGATGGGAACTGCATATCCCGGACTTCAGGAAACACGGATGGTATATCAAAGATAAGCCCGTTGTTGCTGAGCATGCAAAAAAAGTATCGTGGACATGCGAACTGCGCAATATAAAAGAAATACGTGCCGCTCAAATGAAGCATCGTGTATGGCGCTGGCAGACTATGTGTAATTATTACCGCAGGTTTTTTAAGATAAAAACAGAAGCGATAATTGCGCGTTATCATCTTGAGAAATATTTCAAGTTTCATTAAAACCCTCCCGGCATTTCAAAATTATTCGATTTAATAATCGGCAAAAATGCTATTTTAAAGCTTTGGAATACACGATTATTAACGGTAACATGCAAACAATCTGTCCATAATGTTCAAAAAGATTAAAAGACCGTTTTACGTTTTGTACAACCTGGTGCAGTTCATCCTAACGCAGATTTTATTTGTGTTCGTTAAACTGCGCCCGCAGGTGAAAAAACCGGGCACGCTGCTATTGATCCGTTTGGATGCAATCGGGGATTATATTCTTACGCATGATTTCTTTCCATATCTCCGCAATTCGGAGCAGTACAAAAATTTCAAAATTACACTATGCGCAAATATTTCCTGCCGCAGTTTAATAGAGCATTACGATAAAGAGTGTTTTGATAATATTATCTGGGTTGACCGTAAAAAATATTATTTCAATCCTGTTTATCGTTATGGTGTAATGAAACAAATCTATGATGCGGGATTTGAAATAGCGATTGAGCCGACATACAGCAGGGAAATGCTTTTTGGTGATTCGGTTATCAAGTTTACGCAGGCTGTAGAAAAAATCGGATGTACGGGTTCGCAGGACGGCAGCCGGAAAATCTTTCGAGAATTATTCACCGACAGCTATTACACCAAATTACTGCCTTCAGGTGATGAGAATTTATTTGAATTCAACCGCAATAAAGAATTCTTTGAAAATCTGCTTGAGAAGAAAATACTGGTAGAACGTCCTTCGTTAGACAGGGCGAAAACGAATCCCGTTTTGCCGGGTGAAAAGTATGTTGTTATGGTGACGGGCGCGCAGGAGCCTATCAAGGTATGGGACTTGCAAAATTTTTCTGAAGTTGCCGGATATCTGCTGAAGAATACCGATTATAAAATTGTTTTTACCGGAAGTCCCAATGAGGCAGACCGGGGCGAGTATATCGCAGATGTGTATAAAACAGACCGTATAGTGAATTATTGCGGCAAAACATCTCTTCCGGAGTATGCGGGATTAATTGCGAATGCAGCTTTGGTTATCACCAATGATACAAGCGCAGTTCACGTTGCTGCCGCGTTTCAAGTGCCGCTCATCTGCGTAGTTAAAGGCACGAGGTTCGGACGCTTTCATCCGTACCCTAAAGAAATGTTTCCGCAAAGCAGGTTTGTTTATCCGAAACAGATAGAAGAGAAACTCGGCGACGTTGATTTTCTCTTAAAGAAATACCGGTATGGTTCTTCGCTGCACATCAACTCAATAAAAGTTGAGCAAGTATTATCAGTGTTAAAAGAACTCGAAAGTTAACTATAGTTTTATGACTTATAAGACAACTATTGCAAAGATTTTTGTTACAGCTTAAAAATCAACTTGCATAGAGCTGATTTTTTATTTATATCTGAACATATCAAAAATATTGTTTCCACAAAATAATACAGTGTTGTTAGTTTACGAACCAATGGTTTTATTAGCATCAATGAATCCACCTACAATTATTGGCGCCACAATAATATTAGCTTTAAACATAGCGTATGTACAAAGTGTTGGCGCTAACGAAAAAGCATGGATTTTGCAGCATACACGTAACGCGTCATTAGTTGGAATCTAAAAGTACCTGGATTATGACAAGTACGATTATTAAAAATAATATTATCACAATTCTTTTGGCCATAATACTCCTGCCGACAATGGTGTGTCCTCAAGAAATAATTGTCGATATCCATAGAGATGTACTAATTCAACAAAACATTAACCCAGATGATTTGCGGCAAATTGTGGATTCAGTCAATGCTAAAGATTATATAAGTAGAATATGGTGCATAAAGTATTGTGGTGAAAAAAGGATTACAGCTGCAAGGCAACCATTAGAGCAACTTTTAATATCCAAAGACTCTTTTACAGATGAATTTTCGTCACGCAAAGGGGATAGTGAACGCGCGTCCATTCTAATAGCTCTCATAAGTCTTTCTGATTCAACAATACAGAGCGCACTCAGAAGCGCGATTGATTCACTGTCTGAAGATGTCGATTCAGATGAAATTACTACAATGGCAGTTTACTTAAGAACGAGATTCAATGATGGTTACGGATGGATAAAACTACGCAATTACTTTAGGCCAGATAGTTCAGGTAGAATAAAGGCAAATATTACAGATTTGTTAAATTTTAAAAATAACGTGTTTGACCAAGAGACTATCTGTATTATCGATAGTCTCTTGTCTCATTGTGATAAAAGAACAAAAATAGAATCTTTGCTTAAACTCGTAAATACCGGATATTCAGAACTAATCCTATTATTGAGGCGAGTCGCGATGGCTGATACTAATATATTCGTCAAATTAACAGCATTGGATTTGTTAAAGCAAAAAGATAGTGACGTTTTTGTAAATACTTTGGTCGATATCTCATCTGATGAAGGACAATTCAGAAGTCTTATAATTAAAATGATGTTAAAGCTTCATCAACCGGCGTTATATAAAATGATCATTGACCGTTATGAATTAAATGCCTATTGGCGCGACAGTTTATATGTTAAAAACGAAATAGATAATGTTTGGAATTATTCTCCTACGGAAAATGAACTGACTCGCATAATTGATTCTCTGAAAGTAGCTGTTTATTATTTTAATAATTGCAATTGGTGTGGTGGTGATAGCTTGCTGTTGAAAACTAATGAAATATTTACAACAGCACAGCAAAGCTTATTGCAGGGTGATACGTCAACGACTTTAGTAAATTTAAAAAAACTTGCCGGTTTAATTGATGGCTTGCATAGAAAATTCCAAGATTCTTCGAGATCGTTTATAGATGACAAAGCATACAGATTTATTTATCCTTTGACTGTGTTTACAATGAGGGGGCTGGGAAAGTGGGAACAGTACGATGCATTGATTAGAGCCATGCCTAAAAAAGTAGTTTTCGGCGACAAAGATGTTTTGATTAGAATTAAGGGCACTGGCTTCGATTCAAACACGGAAATATTTGCTTACGACAGGCATTTCAGTTGCAATATCATTGCTGATACGATTGCTGAAATAATTATTCCAGAAATCATCAATACAGCAAATGGGTTCTTGAAAATTAGTGTTTTTAACAAGTATAAAAGTTATTCCGTCGATACTTTACTGCTTAGTATTAATAGCTATAGGACACAGAAAATATTGCCAGAGATTGCATTTTCTAGCTCAGAAAATCTTACTCTGGAGGTCGTCGGCAATGATTTTACTTCTACATCAAAAGTGCTGTGGAACGACTCGATCCGAACAACATCATTTGTTTCGGATTCGCTGCTAAGAGCGACCATTCTTGCCACGGATGTTGCGACGATCGGCAATAAATTAGTGCGGGTAAAATATGACAGCACTTCATCAGCCCTTTCGGACAGCATGGTGTTCTCGGTGGTTAACACTCTGCCGAAACCGGTACGGTTGGTTATTGAAAAGGAAATTGATAACCATAACGACACAATGACTGCATGGTTCGGATACTTGAATGTCAACGACAGAAGCGTGTACATACCCGTTGGTGATAAGAATAGCTTTTCGCCAACACCGGCAGACAGAGGTCAGGCTACCATATTCCTGCCGGGCAGGCATAAATACGTGTTTGGAGTAACATTCCCGAACACGATAAACATCGAGTGGCAGCTCAACGGCCGCCGCGCCAAAGCCGGCTCGGTGTGTGAAAATTAAAAGCAAAAAGGCTGCTTCGGGTTTTGATTCCTGGAGCAGCCTTTTTTAGTTAACTATTTGTGAGCGAATTAATTAAACTTCCATCTCCAGCCGAATGCACAGCTAATGCGTTTGCCGTCTTTCGGTGTAAAGATGTATTGGAAGTCCGGAGTAGCGGCGCTGAATTCAATCGGTCCAAGATTGATACCGAGACCAACTGCCCAACTGAAAACTTCGTTCCCTCCGAATGAGAAACCGCCGCGCAGATACGGCAACCACTTCAACGGATTCCATTCTCCGCCAAGTGAAAATCTTGGAGACTTTTCATTTCGCGGATTGTCATTAAATCCGATATTTATATCAGCCGACAACTTAAACAAGTTGGGGACAAAAATGTATGTTGCTCCTAAGCGCAGGCACGTAGGCATAGATGTAGAAAACTCGCTTATGTATCTACCTTTTATTTTAATGCTGTCGGTTAAACTCTTTTTCTGCGTACTGTCGGAAACGTCTGTAATATGATATGTTGATTTTGAAGTATACTCGGCTGTCTGCTGTTTCCATGTAATACTTCCGATATCGGTGATTGCAAGACCGAAACTCCACTTATCATTTAGCTCCGCTGCAAAGCCGATATCAAAAGCAGATCCGCTTCCCGCGGTTGCCGGAAAGGCGGAAATGTTGCTTGATTTGTCGGCGGATAATGAGTCGAAATCATAATTGACACCAAAGTCCGGAGATACTGCACTGCGGAAAGCCAAATCGGTAGTTTCCGTTATAGACCTATCGGAGTTAGTTTTCAAAATCAAAGTGTTTCTTTCGAGTCCGGCATAAGCATAACCGGCGACATATTTCAGAGAAATACCGGCAGAGAATGACTTGAAAAGTTTCGGGAATAGTTCGTTAAAGTTTCGCGCATAGGCAAGAGTGTAGGTTCTCAGATACCAGCTCTTAAGGCGGAAATCATTAAAGTTATATTCTTTGTCCACCGGGTTACCTGATACTGCCAGATCAATGATTCCTGCCGGGAAGTTGAACTTTGTTGAGAAGACATCCTGCACGGTGAAGCCTATCGCGCCGAACTTTTCGCTTGGCTTATAGGTGAATGCAAGATCAAGACTGTTGACATCAACGAACACCATTCCGCCGTCTTTGAATAGATCGCGCAGTCTGTCTTTGTCGGAATTATTCAAAAACCGTCCGACTTTATTGCCGGAGGGATCGGTGACCCCGCCAAAGAAATAGTTGTATTCATCAATGCTTAAAAAGTCGGTCCCCAGACGGAGACTCATATTCGGAGGAAGAACAATGGCCTCGATATGTCCCACATCTGAAAGGGCTAGATTTGCAGGGTTAATGCCAACGGCATAAACACCGCGCGTGGTTGTCGTATATGTTTTACCCATCGCAACTGAAACAGGATCCGTCAATCCGACTGATCCGGCTTGAGCAAAAAGCGAAACACTTAATAATACTATTATGATACTGCTTTTAAATAATGTTTTCATCTTTCTGCTCCTTACTTCGATGTTACACGGTACGTTAATGAACCGGCCGCATATATCTTGACGGCATCACTCGAATAGAATTTAACCGGAGAACCGGCCGAGGACCCTGATGGAGTAGAAGTATCTACCAGCAGTGTATAAACTAATTTTTTACTGTTCAGGAATTTATCAATCTCCGAACCGGTCAACTTCATTTCAATCTTAGTTGACGTTGGGGAGGTTACGGTTCCCGAAGTTCCGACTATTGCAGGGGCGATGACAGTCGGATAGGTATTCCCGGCAGTTTTCGGAGGCATTGACAGAACGCTGTCGCCATTTGCATCAAGAAACTTTGCATAGAATGTCAGTCCTGCAGGGATGCTGTTGGTCAACTCCAGAGATACCGTTGCGGTTTGTACTTTGTCGCTGTTGGTTCTGTTTTCATCGGAGATATTAATATCGGTTGAATCTACCAACTTACCGCCGATAATACCGACGTTCAGCGGAGCATATATGTTAACCGTACCAAATAATGAATCGGTATTTGTGATTCGGGCAACCGGATCACTTACCGACGGTGACGGATTTAGCGTAGCCGAGTAAATAACTTTTATCTGATCGGGTACTTTTTTGACAAATTTATTGATAAAAACATCAAGCTCTGATGAACTTAAGGTTACTTTTGATGCGGTGCCACCTCCGCTAAGTCGTGTCGTTGGAATGGTGAGGGAAGCGGTGCTGCCCAGAGAATTATATCCGGTCAGAGAGCCCGCAAAATCCAATTTGATTCCTGCGGAAAGTGCAACATCAAAATTGACATCAAGCCCGGTCATTTTGATTGTTGTTGCGGTCAGGTTCTGCAAGCTGTTAAGTGCCAGGGCGACGGTGGTTGTGTCGAAATTCAAGGCGGTCGGCTTGATTCTGCCGTGAATAGATTTAAGAACAAGCTGACTCATATTGACTTTTACAGTCGCACTATCACTCTTGGAAACCGAGACCGCTGATGAAGATTGCTGTACGGTTACCACTGCAGTATAGCCCAACTGATTTGTCAGAGATGCTGAGCGAATGCTCCAATCCGTGAGTGATGGAATGGTAACTACTTGTGAGCCTTTAGCTGGAACACTGAAGGATGTTGTATACGGGGTATTTGAAGCGGTATACAGATTTGTGACAGTCATATCTGTCTTTATTGCTACGTTAAAATAGTTGGAAACTGTAAAGCTCATTGAGCCTTCTGCGATTTTAACCGTATCTAATGAAGATTCCGAATCCAGAACAAATGATCCGCTCATTGACTGCGGACTTTGCGCCGGAACCGGTGCAACAACACTGGATGGTTGCAGGTTGCTAAAAGTTGTCGTGACTTTCGTATTAGCGTTGCTGGGAATAGTTACGTTAGTCATTGGCGCAGTATAAATAAATAGCGCTGTTTTTATCTTATTATATAGTGTTTTACCTGCAAGATCGAGAGTGATAGTTCCGGTTGCACCCGAAGCCACCGTCGTAGCAGTAGTAGACTTTACAAGTACGTTGGTCGCCCCCGGGGTTCTGTTGTCAATGATTTGTAGGGAGTCTATCCTGAATTGAATTCCATTGTTGTTTTGAATTGCGATGGTAAGTGTTCCCGATTCAAAAACTGCACTTTCAAATGAAGGATTTGTTGGAACTACTGCATCAACTTCCTGACGAGATTCCGGCAGCACTGCAAAAGTTCCGGTTGCAGGTGGATATGTCGGAGGAGTAAGTGTAACTATTTGAGGATCAGGATTTGTTATCGCAATAGTCGTCAAGCCGAATTTTGAGGTGGCTTGAATCGGACTTAGGGTCAATTTTTTATCAACCTGAATCGGATTAAATGGTTGTTTGTCGGAGTAGTAGAGCTGGTTGGACCCACCGGTTTTTAGATATGTTGTATCCTTATTAACAACATCGAGCAGTGTATACGATTTATTGAGCACCGGGACATTGAGTTCAACATCCCAACTCGGGGCATTGAATTTTTCTATACAGCCCGGTAGAAGAAAAATCATCAGCACTGGCAGCAATAAAAACCCAAGCTCGCGCCGGATTCTTTTATTCAGTGAGAAAATATAAAAGTTAAGTGTTTTCAAGATAACCTCACGTGAAATGTTATTGTTAGCGAAAATAGTACTATATATATTCAAAAAAAATTAAATAAATGTAACGACAGCAATATATATGTGGTTTTTGTAATGCAAATCACACGAAAGGGCTATTCCTCGCCAATGATTGTTACTGTCAACTTGCGGCTGCCGCCATAAATTCTGTGTTCACAAAGATACACCCCCTGCCAAACCCCTGTATAAATTTTACCGTTTTTCAGAGGTACAGTCACTGATGCCCCCAATATGGATGATTTGATATGAGCGGGCATGTCGTCGGAACCTTCGGTGGTGTGCCTGAATTTCGGAAAATTTTCCGGTACCAGCTGGTTAAAAAACGTATCAAAATCTTTGCGCACATCCGGATCGGCATTCTCATTAAGTGTAATGGATGCTGATGTATGATGAATGAAAATATGGCATATCCCGGTTTTTATTTTCGACGTTTTGGATATTGCATCATCTATATGCCTGGAGATGATGTGGTATCCTTTAGGGAATGGGGGAAGCGTGATGTCAGTCTGTTCGATCTTCATAGTGTCTCTTTTTAGTTTCGGCATTAAGTCATAAATTACACGGCCATAAAATTATGTTTATGGGATAAAAGATTATAATCAATTTTTTACTATCCGGCAAATGAAATTGACCGGGTTCCATTCACCTTAAATCTTAGCGTATGAAACAAAAAGCGAATTCGTTTTTTTATATACTACTGATAATTGCGATTTTTCTTACCGGTGCTTTTATCATCGCCGGAAAGGATGCATTTATATCTTTCTTCACCGATAATGGGATTGTGAAATTTCTTGAGGGGAAAAAGGAAGAGGACAAAGGCGTATCTTCACTTTACGAACAGAACAGCAAGCCGTTCGAAAGCGGTTCACTCAGCGCGGTTGATATTGAAAAATTGCGCGAATCCGTAATACCGATTGAATTCCCTGATAATGATAAAAGTTCTTTAGCTGGTTTCCTTAATGCTCTTGGCGAGTCCAAAACAAGCCCGATACGAATATTGCACTACGGCGATTCACAGATTGAGGGCGATAGAATAACGACATATTTCCGATCAAGACTGCAAAATCAATTTGGCGGTGGCGGTGTCGGATTCATTTCGCCCGGGCCGGGTAACGGATTTGCATCGCACTCGTTGACCACGTCTGAAAATGCAAAGTGGGTGACAATGTATGCCGGAGGTAAAAAAGGATTCGGGGATTCCCGGTTTGATTTTCCGGGGAGTTTTATCCGTTTTGATAAAGTGGCGGTTGAGGGGGCTGATAGTATTTGTCAGGGATATATTGATTTGAACATTGCAAAATCAGCACGGAACTATCATAAGGTGCGATTACTCACCGGCAATAATAAATCGGTGGTAAATGTTACTGTCACTGCTGATGGGCAGAGCGTTGACAATTTGCTGTTGCTTCCGATTGCCGGATACAGAACTAACGAATGGACATTCGAGGATTCACCGGCACGCATCAGGTTTACATTTAGCGGGCAGGATAGCCCCGACATTTCCGGTATCCTGCTTGATAATGAAACAGGTATCTCGGTAGATAATATACCGCAACGGGGGAGCTTCGGCCTTGAATTTGCAAGATTAAATGAATCAAACTTTTCTAATAGAATATCCACGCTCGGAGTAAAGCTTATTTTATTTCAGTATGGGGTTAATGCCGTGCCGGTTCCATCACAAAATGAAAGTGCCGTTGAGAACTGGTGTTATCAGAGTTTGACGAGGATAAAGAAAATGGCTCCGGGGATTTCTATTATAGTCCTTGGCGTTTCCGATGTTGATCAGAAAAAAGGCGACAGCCTCGTTACCAATCCAAACGTCGAAATTATTCGAGAGGCGCAAAGAAAAGCGGCATTCAGAGCTGGATGTGCATTCTGGGATGTGTTCAAGGCTATGGGGGGCAGAAATTCAATGGCTGCATGGGTTAATCACAAGCCCGAGCTCGGCACATCAGATTATATTCATTTTACACCTGCCGGAGCCAATCTTGTTGCCGAGATGTTCTTCCGCGCTTTATTATTGGAAATATATGGTCAGTCGCACAACTAAAACGGTATTCATGGTTCGCAAGTACTTTAAGTCTTTTCCGATCATTTGTTTGTTATCCGTTATTTTAGCATTGCCTGCTTTTCCACAGAACGGCAGTTCACTGATTAAATCATATCCGTTTGTAAATACTAAAGAGAATACAATTCGGTTTTATGGAAAGTCCGGGAGTATTTTTAAAGGTGTTTTTAAAAAGCTATCGGATGTTGATTCAGGCAAGGGAAAGCAGTTTAAAATTTTTCACCTGGGTGACTCGCACATCCAGGCAGATTTTTTTCCTGATGCGGTAAGAAAAAAACTGCAAACGGAATTTCCCGGTAAAAACGGCGGCCGCGGTTTCATTTTTCCATACAACATGGCTAATACTTATCAGCCTAAAAATTATTTTATCAGCTTCAGCGGGGAGTGGACTCACGCAACAAATATTCAGGCACAACCTGCAGAGGAATTGGGCCTTGCCGGAATCAGCGTCATGACAGAAGCCCCCGAAGCGGCAATCATAGTATCACTTGCTAATGATCCTTACGTGCAATATTCGTTTACTACGCTGCGAATTTTTATCTCAACACCAAACAATACATACACATTAAAACAGGATTCGACCATCCAATCGGTAAAAGCGTGTAAGGATTCGGGATATATAGACGTTATATTTAAAAACTCCAGAAACGAAGCGGTGGTTACCTTTGTCAAAAACTCCGATTCCGGAAAAGTAGTCATTTATGGGTTTGTCCCTCTGTCTGATTCCGCGGGTGTAGTCTATAGCTCTGCCGGAGTAACAGGGGCGGCGGTTACTTCTTTTCTAAAATGCAGCTTGCTGGAATCTCAATTGCGCATTATGGCTCCCGATTTGCTCATTATCTCACTCGGGACAAATGATGCTTCGGCAAAACGATTTTCCTCCACGGGCTTCCAGAATGCCTTTGGTGAACTACTCCGCCGGGTGCGGAGTGCTTTGCCTGAAACGGCAATACTATTAACAGCTCCGGGAGACAGCAACCGCAGAAGGAAGAGGCCTAATCCGAACAATAAAAAAGCCGAAGAATCAATCTTTACCGTTGCTGAAGAATATGACGCGGCGGTATGGGATTTTTACGCGGTTATGGGTGGTGCGCGCTCGATTAAAAAATGGTATAAGGCCGGATTGTGCGGCCGCGACAGGGTTCATTTGACAAGGCGTGGTTATGAATTACAGGGCGAGTTATTGTATCAGGCGTTGATTGATTCCCTTAAGAAACTGCAAAAATAGATATGGTTGAAATGGAAATTTCCGGGGGAGATTTTTCACGGTTTTCGTAACTTGCCATGTATTTTAAAATTTCGTCATTTAAGGAACTCATGGAAATTATATCGTATTTGTTTGATTTATTTATCCACTTAGACAAGCACTTAAGTGAAATTGTCACACATTACGGAACGTCTACTTATGCAATTCTATTCTTTGTGATTTTTGCTGAGACCGGTTTTGTATTCACTCCGTTTTTACCCGGTGACTCTCTATTGTTTGCAGCTGGCGCCTTAGCCGCATTGGGGGTACTCAATGTTCACTTATTGGTAGTTCTGCTTATAATCGCTGCTGTCGCCGGAGACAATACAAATTACTGGATCGGGCATTACATCGGGCCGAAAGTTTTTGAGAAAAACATCAGGTTTCTGAAAAAAGAATATCTGGAGAAAACGCATGCCTTTTATCTGAAGCATGGAGGCAAAACGACCATACTTGCACGCTTCATCCCGATAATCAGAACGTTTGCTCCATTTGTTACCGGCATCGGGAGAATGAACTATATCAGGTTTGTTGCTTTTGATGTTTTTGGAGGAATCCTCTGGGTGTGCTTATTCGTCTATTCCGGTTATCTTTTCGGTAATGTGCCGATCGTGAAGAAGAATTTCTCAATCGTTATTCTTGCAATTATTTTTATATCCGTACTGCCCGCTGTTATTGAATATGTTAAACATAAAAGAAGTGAAAAGACGGCAGCCAAATAACTTTCACCTTTTCTAACTCGGAAAACTTTTGTACTTTTGAGCCTATTTAATAAATAATTATTGAACGGAGCGTTATAAGGAAAATTTTCTTATACAATAGTTAATGGCTGGACTTGAGATCAGCCTCATTAAACAATCCTTGAAAAAAACAGCCCCGAGCATGTGACCGATGCGGGGACAAGGAGCGTGAGCCATGAAATTCACAAGCCTATATTTCAGTAGAATACTGAACAACAAAATTTTTTCTCACGATTTTCAAGTCATGGGACGACTTGAGGATTTAGGCGTAACGGGAGATATTCAGAACCCTAAAGTTGTTGCGGTGGTGCTCAAAACTCAAGACGGCATAAAGTACATTAACTGGCGGCACTTCCAAATTGCCAAGAAAAAAGGTCAATACCACCTATCCTGCGGTCAAAGTGAAGAAGTAGACACTTCCCAATTATTCTTCCTGAAGAAAAAGATTCTCGATCAACAGATAATTGATATTAACGGACGCAAAGTCGTTCGTGTTAACGATATTCGTTTAGTTGTCGTTCCGGGCGGTACGTTTGTTGTCGCCGTTGATATTGGTATTGAAGGTCTGATGAGAAGAATGGGGCTTGCAAAATTAATCTCCAAAGTAGGCATTAAACTTCCCTCCAAACTGATTTTGTGGAATGACGTGGAAGCTCTGATGACGGCAGGCGATAACGTCGTCTTGTCAAAAACCTATGATAAACTCGCCACCATGCACCCATCCGATCTGGCTGATATTATAGAAGACATTGATACGCAGACAGGAATGATGCTTTTCAATAAAATGGACAACGCCCGAAGTGCCGATGTTTTGGAAGAGATGGAAGATGATGCTCAGATAAAGGTTATCGAAAACTTGTCCACCGAAAAAGCCGCCGATATTTTGGAAGAAATGCCCTCCGACGAAGCTGCCGATATTCTTGATGGATTGGAAGAATCCAAAGCCGAAGAGCTTCTTTCCAATATGGAGAAAGAAACATCCGACGAGATTCGTGATTTAATGCAATATGAGGATAAGGATATTGGAAGTATCATGAATCCCGAATACATTGCATTTTCATCCGATACCACGGTTGACGATGTTATTAAATCTTTGCGTCATGAAAAACCCGAAGAAGGGTTGATGAATTACATTTATGTGACTAATGCTAAAGGTAAATTAGTCGGTAAAGTTACGCTGCGCGATCTGATGTTTGCCGAAGGCAAAGAAGCGTTGAAAAGTTTAATGCATAAAGATGTTATCTTTATGTATGACAATGATGAAAAGGAACAGCTTGTTGAGGTTGCATCAAAGTATAATCTGCTGAGTATACCGATTGTGAACCATGATATGCAGCTTGAAGGAAATGTTATCATTCATGATATTCTTGATGAGATACTCCGCAAATAAACCGAATGTATTAACCGGCTCGCATCCGTGTGCGGGACATAAATTACTTATATAAAATGACAGTTACAAAGAAAAAGAGTCTCTACAAAAGACTTCTGATATTGCTTGCATTAATTGGCCCGGGAATCATAACCGGCAGCGTTGATAATGATGTCGGCGGCATAACGACATATTCTATTGCCGGTGCGCAGTACGGATATGCATTGATATGGACGTTAATCCCCGCGTTTGTGATTTTGTTAGTTGTTCAGGAAATGAATGCACGCATGGGAATCATAACAGGCAAAGGTCTGGCTGATTTAATCAGAGAAAACTTCGGCGTTAAGATAACATTTTTTATTTCCCTCGGTCTGGTGATCTCCAACATAGGAAATACAACGTCAGAATTTGCCGGTGTCGCCGGCAGTATGGAAATTCTGGGTATGAGCCGGTACATATCGGTCCCCCTCGCAGGTATTCTGGTTTGGCTGCTTGTGGTGAAGGGGAGCTATCGCTCCTCCGAAAAAATATTTCTTGTGTTTAGTGTATTTCTTCTGACCTATGTTGTTTCTGCTTTAATGCAAAAACCGAATTGGAACGAAATCGGGCAATCAATTATTAAGCCCGAAGTTCAATTTAATTTTGGATACGTCAGCATAGTTATAGGTATTATCGGTACCACCATTGCACCCTGGATGCAATTTTATATGCAGTCGGCAGTAATTGAAAAAGGATTGACAAAAGAAGATTATCCATACACGATGGTGGATGTTGTTATCGGCTGTGTTCTCACAGTCGGAGTCGCCTTTTTTATTGTCGTTGCGTGTGCGGCGTCACTACATCAAAATGCGAATACACAAGTCATACACGAAGCTAAAGATGCGGCGTTGGCACTAAAACCGGTTGCCGGAATATTTGCCTCACAATTATTTGCCTTTGGTTTGCTTATCGCTTCTGTGTTTGCAGCTGCAATATTACCTTTAGCGACAGCCTACTATATCTGTGAAGCCTTTGGATTTGAGGCGGGAATTGACAAAAAGCTTAAAGAAGCTCCGGAGTTTTATACCTTCTTTACAGCAATTATGGTCGTTTCTATCTTCATCATTCTGATACCCGGCGCACCGCTCATTCCGATTATTCTTTGGACGCAGATCATCAACGGTATGCTTCTTCCTGTCGTACTTATATCAATGATGATAATTATCAATAAATACGAAGTAATGGGCAATGATAGAAACGGTGTAATAAAAAACACAATCGGTTGGGTTACTATTGTTATACTAATACTGCTTACAATAGTACTCACGCTTGAACCGATTGTTAATATGTTATAAACCGGAAAGGATGCTTTAGGAAATTCTCCAAAGGTGATTTTTCAGAACCTCGTATTTTATTTCGGCATCCTGAAGTTCTGTAAATTCAAATCTCTTTGTTGAGTAGGCGATTCGTTTAAAAAAGTATTTTTTAAGGATGACTATGTAATTGCCTTCCTGTTCAATTATTTTGACGGAGCCTTTTTTGTATCGCACCCCTTCGATGACATGAAAGTCATCATTCTGTCTGTAGATTCGGTAGTACATGGTGCACATTATGTTTTTTGTAGTAAAAGATATTGAAATTCTAAAATTAAGTAAAACGGATTCTTTGCGCACATTCTTAATGCAAAAAGAAATTTGTTACTTAAAAATTTAGGCGTGCCGACACAATATTAACAAAAATTTGTTTAAATCGCGAGAACAAACTAAATTTAAATTAATGTTAATTTATTTTTTCAACGAACTGTCCGGCATGTAGAAAATCCGGAAGTTAATTGAAAAAAGAGAATCGAAAATTCAGCTCTCGGGAAGTTAGCAATTCAAAAAAAGATTTTTACTTTGAGGCTATGGCTCAATCCACCAGAGCCAGACAAGTTGGGAGAGCGTCCCGATACATCGGGAAGGGTGGCAGTTCGAGAAAAGAAATTTGACAAGGGGCTATAGCTCAATTGGGAGAGCGTCCCGATACATCGGGAAGGTTAGTGGTTCGAGAAAGAAAAATCATATGGGGCTATAGCTCAATTGGGAGAGCGTCCCGATACATCGGGAAGGTTAGTGGTTCGAGAAAGAAAAATCATATGGGGCTATAGCTCAATTGGGAGAGCGTCCCGACACATCGGGAAGGTTAGTGGTTCGAGAAAGAGAAATTTATATAGGGCATAGTTTAACAGGGAGAGCGTCCCGATCGAATCGGGAAGGTTAGTGGTTCGAGAAAGAGAAATTTATATAGGGCATAGTTTAACAGGGAGAGCGTCCCGATCGAATCGGGAAGGTTAGTGGTTCGAGAAAGAAAAATCATATGGGGCTATAGCTCAATTGGGAGAGCGTCCCGATCGAATCGGGAAGGTTAGTGGTTCGAGAAAGAGAAATTTATATAGGGCATAGTTTAACAGGGAGAGCGTCCCGATCGAATCGGGAAGGTTAGTGGTTCGAGAAAGAGAAATTTATATAGGGCATAGTTTAACAGGGAGAGCGTCCCGATCGAATCGGGAAGGTTGGCAGTTCGGAAAGAGAAATTTGACAAGGGGCTATAGCTCAATTGGGAGAGCGCTTCGTTCGCAACGAAGAGGTTGGCAGTTCGATCCTGCTTAGCTCCACAAGAAGAGATTATCTCAATTTCGGGATAGTCTCTTTTTTTTTGCAGTTCCACGGTGGTTAACCAATTGATATTTGGGTTTGAATGACATGGAGTTATGGCGAACCCCACCTTATGTTGAGCAAGCTGGGAGAGCGTCCCGATGCATCGGGAAGGTTGGCAGTTCCTCACAGAGTCCTGCGGAGATCCTGCTTAGCTCCACAAAAAAAGCCGTCCTGTTTGCCAGGACGGCTTTTTTATAAAAATGATATGTGCTATTTCAAGAGTGTCATTTTTTTGACTTCAGTATACTTTGCCGTTGATAGCTTGTAAAAATATACCCCGCTCGGTAAGCTTGCGCCATTAAACTCAATCTTATACGTCCCGGCTGATTTAAATTCATTAACAAGCGAAGCAACTTCTTTTCCGAGTACGTTATAGATAACCAATGAAACATGCTCGCTCCCGTTTATCGAGTAACTGATAACGGTTGACGGATTGAATGGATTCGGAAAGTTTTGTTTAAGTGAAAAAGTTGTTGCCGCATTTGATGGGTTTTTAACTGCACTTGCTAAAAAGCCAAGATCGGTTGTGGCATCAAGAAGAACTTCAGTTGTTCCGCCTAAGGTATTAACCGTATTTGCCCCGCTCGGCCAGATACCATCGGCATCCGTAGCTGAATTTGTAATAGCCGCATCTGATAATGAGCGAACTTCAACTCTTTGAACACCGGAAGTTAAATTGTTTGGAATTACTGTGCCGAATGCCCCGCTAACACCATTCACGCTTGTTGCATAAAAGGAAGCGTAGCTATTCGCTGTGGTGTTATCCGTGCCCTCACTCTCAATGAATGTTCCGCTGATGGGGCGCCCGGTGCCCGCGGTATTGTCATATAGGAAAACAAACTGTTTAGCGGAAAGTGGAGTGGTAGATCGGATGCCTGTCCCTGTGCTGTCGGATGATGTCGCATCAAGTTTAACCACACGTACGGAGTCGGATGTTGTCAGATAGGTGACAGCTGTTGTTCCGGTGCTGCCGTCGTTAAGGGCTATACGCATAAAGACGTATTTGCCCGGAATGAATCTTGCATTTCCGGTAGGCTCGGAAACAAACCAGCCGGTAAATTCACCATTAGCATCAGTGGTAAAACTTCCATACGTCTTTGCAATTCCGGGGCTTGAAGTACGAGTAAAATCTCCGGCGGATGAAATGAATATACAATTGCCTGCGCCGGCTGTCGTTGCCGCGTCGGTTGATATTACAATCTGATTAACAAAACGGTACGTTGAGCCCGGAAGTAGTCCGCTCAGCTTTGCACGAAATACAAACGGCAGTCTGTTTGCATTTGTTGAGGTTGCGCCTTCAATATACTGGGGTAGAATCACCGATGTAATTGTCTGGCTGCGCAGCCCGATAACTCCAAGCATTAAAAGAAGTGGTAGAAAATTTTTTTTCATTTAGTTACCTTTCGTTGAGTGTTGATAACATCGTTATTCCCGCGCGATCATTTAGGGAATTCGGTATTCTGAAAGTGCAGAAATAAACTATCGGCCTATATATTTCAAAAATCAAAACCAAACATCCTACAATTTTGACGTCATACCTGTAATATCCTCGCGGTATGGGTGGTAATGGTCCAAAATAAGCGAGCGTGTGTTACTTTAGATGTGCAATTATCATACCAGAGGTTTGTATGGAAAAAGTATTAAATCTTCTCTTATTTTAGAACATAGTAGTCAAAACAAACGAAAACTTTGCATTTGCCGCGAATATTTTTCACGGCAAAAATAAGCTTGCTAATTCGCAAGTATTTGAGCGACAGCCTCAGTTGCGATTAAAAACTCCTTATCTTCTAATATGTTATGACCGGAATTTTCGAATGTGATGAGTTGGTATGAATGCCCCGCTGAATCAAATCGAGACAAAACCAGCTCTATCTCAATTGTCCCGTCGTTTTTCCCATTAAGGATGGCAAGCTTTTGGTAATGTAATTTCTTTAAATCAATTTTATCGGTCAATGCCCAAAGCGTTTTAACCGATTGGATGGGAACCTTCGTATATACAAAGCGCTTCGATTCACTGATTTTCTTCAAATCGTTTTTACTGTTTTTTTTGATTGATGACCGGCAGAGACTGATGAGCTGTGAAAAGCCGGGAGTTAAAAGGAGTCTCTTTAAAAGTTGTTGGTTGGATTTCGGCATGATGTACGGCGCCGATAATATCAGTTTCTCAACCGGGAAGTTCTGTGCGAGATAAAGTGCAAGAGTGCAGCCCATTGAGTGAGCAACAATGCTTACTGTATCGCATACGCTTTGCAGCAGCCGGTAGGCATTTATTACGTCACGCAGCCAGTCTTTTGTGGAAATGTGGCGAAGTTTTTCCGTCGTGTCAATTCCGAATCCGGTGAGCATGGGAATATAATATGGAATATGTTTATCTTTTAACAAACCGGTAAGGTGCTGAAATTCATTTGTGGATGCTGAGAATCCATGAATGAGAAGCACTCCATGCTTGTGTTTTTCTCTGGGGTCAAAAAACTGCGGACTGCTTTCTTCGTATAATCCTGCATCGGGTATATAGTTAAAATTCCCTAAGTGTATATTATTTTGTGGCATACTAAACTATTTAATAATTTAATGTAAAGAATATAATAATTACCGTTGTAATATGTTCTTATATCATTTAAACTTTTTATCATCGCAATGAAACGAAACGCCATAGTCTCTCATCGTCTTCGGGGATTTGATCCGGTAGATGCAAGTTTGCAGGGTCTGAAGAATGCGCTTGCTCAAAGCATTACCGCGTTTGAAATTGATACGCGTTTCACAAAAGATGGGGAGATACTTATTCATCATGCCCCATATATGCAGAATACATCAGGACAAATAGTATATTTTTGTGATGTGAGTTATGATGAATTAAAAACAGAGTATATTCAAAAAAATCTTAAGTACCTGCCCGCAAGACTTGTTGAGTTTATCCGTGAAATGCAAACGAACAACGCTTATGGTGTTATGACCTATCTGGATATTAAAGAGTTCGGACGGGAAAAAGAAATTTTGCGGCTTTTTGATTCTTTTTCACTTACTGAAAATCTTGTTATAGTTTCATGGCTGCCCGAAGTCCTTTTTGCAGTTCATGCACTTGATCAAACAATCTCGCTTTGTTTTAGTCATTATCCCTTGGTCCCGGGTGCTTTCTTGAAAAATATTTTTTTGCAGACGCAATTTCGCCGAACAAAGCTCGTGCATGGACACCGGGCATTCTTTCCGCACAACGATTATAACAAAACCGATTTGAACAGGTATTACACCGAGAACAAAGCCGGGGACGATTACGAGCATCTGGCGACAGCCCCAATTACAGGAGACTTGTTAACGATGCTGCAGGCTGTGAACGGGATGGTCTGCTGTGATATGCGGCTGACTAATAGAAAGCTTGTAACATTGTATCACGAGCTGGGAATCAAGGTCGCAGTGTACTCCGCCAGAAACGAAGATGAAATAGAGACGTATCATAATCAGATCGACGTGGATTTAATCCTTAGCGATAACCACGAATTGTGCAGCTCAATGTGAGAATATACAGGGGATTTACGGGAAATATATACTTGAAGTTTGAGCGGTCTTGAGGGGGGCAAATTCCATTTTAGGACTAAAACATGCCCAAAATGGTAGTTTTTAGGGGAATTAGTCAATATTTTTACTCCTCTCGATAGTTGACTTATCATAAATATATACCTATATTTACAGTTCGTATTTTTTACCGACTATTTGTTTGGAATACTGTGTTTGGATTTAAGATTTTTGCCGGAAGCTCAAATCGTCCATTGGCTGAAAAAATTGCCAATAGAATCGGGTGCGGCTTAGGCACTCTTGAATCGCGCCGTTTCAGCGATAACGAAATCTGGGTAAAATACGGTGAGAACATTCGAGGCAGGGAAGTTTTTCTGATTCAATCAACACATGCACCGGCAGATAACATGATGGAACTGCTGATCATGATTGATGCGGCAAAGCGTGCCTCAGCAAAACGAATTACTGCTGTGATTCCGTACTTCGGATATTCGCGGCAGGATCGCAAAGATCAACCGCGTGTTTCGATTACTGCAAAATTAGTCGCCAATCTTCTGACGGTTGCAGGCGCTGACCGTGTGGTAGCTTTGGATTTGCATGCTTCTCAGATACAAGGATTTTTCGATATTCCTGTAGATCACTTGTATGGTTCTTCAATATTCGTTAAGCGGGTATCAAATTTGAGCGATAATCTTGTTGTTGTTTCCCCCGATGTGGGCGGCATTAAGATGGCGCGTTCATATGCAAGAAGGTTAAATGCCAATCTTGTTGTTATTGATAAAAACAGGCCGAAACCGAATATTGCCGAAGTGGTGAACATTATCGGAGACGTTGCTGATAAAGATGTTCTTTTAGTAGATGACCTTGTTGATACCGCCGGAACTCTGGTCGGAGCCATTCAGGCTCTCAAAGACCGGGGCGCAAAAAATATTTACGCGGCGATAACGCACCCTTTATTAACCGGTCAAGCGGTTGAGCGTTTAAACGCAAGTGCGTTAACCAAACTGTTCGTTTCGGACAGTATTGATTTAAAGGATGATAAAAAAATTGAAAATATGGAGGTTGTTTCTTCAGCAGATGTGTTTGCTGAAGCAATAATCAGAACCTATAAAAATGAATCGGTGAGTTCATTGTTTGATGTTTATAAAAGTTAGTCTTTCGAGGAGAAAAAAACATAATGGAAAAAAAAGTTCTACAAGCAGCGGTCAGAAGTGAAATTTCTAAAGCTTCACGCAGCACATTAAGACAAGGCGGCAAAGTACCCGGTGTCATCTATGCACGCAACATGCAATCAATTTCGGTTGCCGTAGCTGAAAACGACATTAACCCGTTCGTCTTCACATCTGATACGCACATCATTGCTGTTCAGTTGGATAATAAAGAAGAATATGATTGTGTATTAAAAGATACCCAGTTTGATCCTGTAACTGACAGAGTTGTGCATTTCGACTTGCAGGCTTTGGTTAGCGGTGAATCAATTGAAATGGAAGTCCCTGTTGTAGTAAAAGGCTCTGCTGTCGGTGTTAAAGACGGTGGTGCGTTGCAGCAATTCTTCCATCGCGTTTCGGTTGAATGTCTCCCGGCTGATATTCCTGAACATCTTGTTCTTGATGTTGCCGGTTTGAAGATTGGCCAGTCAATCCACATCCGTGACATCTCTATTCCTAACGTTAAGTTTTTACAGCCTGGTGAAACCGTGCTGGTTGGTGTTGTACCGCCTCGCGGAGCCGAAACTACAGCTGCTGACGGCGAAGCTCCTGCTGAACCTGAAGTGATCGCAAAAGGAAAAGAAAAACAATCGGAAGAATAACCCTTGAGAGCAATAATCGGTCTTGGTAACCCCGGCGGGCGTTACCAGTTGACGAGGCACAATGTGGGGTTCATGTTCGTAGATTATCTTGCTGAAAAATATGGACTTTCGTTAACGCCGTCACGTTTTGACTATTATGCTGCAGAAGGTTCTATCGGTGATAATAAGTTCTTTTTAGTTAAGCCGACAACGTTCGTTAATAATTCGGGAACCGCGTTAGCTCAGTTTCAGGCACAGACAAAAGTCAAGCCGCAGGATATGCTTGTGGTGTATGATGATCTTAATATACCTCTGGCGGATGTACGCATCCGGTACGGAGGAAGCCACGGCGGGCACAACGGTATTTATTCGTTGATCTACAATTTGAACACGAATCAATTTCCACGTCTCCGTTTAGGCATCGGCCAGCCCCATGAAAAGGGAAAGATGGCGCAATTTGTTCTTACGAAACTGGAATATGACGAATACCAAAAAATGCAGGATGCATTCGGGTATTGTCAAACACTTGTTGAGTCATTTCTCGCGGGCGGTGTAAAGCACATGCTTGATGAGAATAGTAAAATGAAAGACCCCGGCCCCGTAAATCCGAAACCGGAAGACGGAGGAGAGGCTGAAGAAAAGCCTGAAGCCGAAAGTAAAAAAGTTGATGACGCTTCCGAAGATCCGGAAGATACAAAATTCAATAAATAACATATATATTAACCTGCTCCTGTTGAATAGAACAGGGGCCATTTGTCCAAAGGAGTAATACATGCGAAAGCACAATTACGAAAGTGCTGTTATCATTAATGCAGCGCTTGAAGACGAACAGATTGAAGCAATCGTCAATAAGTTGAAAGATGCAATCACTGTTAACGGGGGAGAGATCATCTCGGCAGACGTTTGGGGAAGAAAACGTCTCGCATACCAGATCAAAAAAAGCAAAATCGGATATTATGTAGTATTTCAATTTGAAGCACCGGTTACCGCCGTTGCGCAGATTGAACGCGTATATCGTCTCGAAGAATCCATTCTGCGGTTCCTCACCATACAGCTCAGCAAGTTCGCGTTAGAGTACTTTGCTGACCAAAAGCAAAAAGCCGCTGCGGCTCAATTAAGCGAAACCCCAGTTGAAGTCGCTCCTGTAGTAGTGGAAACTCCTGCAGCTGTTACTGAAACTCCGGCCGAAAAAGAATAAGCAGGAAAGAAGAGATATATGGCTGATTTGAAAATGCCGGAAGTAAACTATGTTATCCTCGCCGGTAATTTGACAAAGGATCCTATATTTCGCACAACAACAAGCGGAACACCTGTCGTGAATTTTACGGTTGCCTCAAACCGGAAATTTAAAGACAGCTCAAGCCAGTGGCAGGAAGATGTTTGTTTTGTCGGCATAGTTGCCTGGAATAAACTCGCCGAAAGCTGCAAAGATCGCCTGCGTAAGGGGTCAGCAGTTTTGGTAGACGGGGAATTACAGAGTAGAACGTGGCGTACCGATGACGGTAATAGCCGCAGCATAGTTGAGATTAAAGCCCGCCGTATTCAGTTTTTGAACAAACGCGGTCACAGTGTTAACGGCACAGAAGAAGACAGCGGTGTTTTTATTGACGACGATGGCGTTGATTACGTGGAGGATACGTTTGATAAATTCTTATCGAGCGAAGAATCCAAATTATTACACAATAATGAAAATAATTCTTTAACAAAAAATTAAGCGGTAAATAAAAATGAAACCATTAATGAAAGCAAAGAAAGTTTGTAGATTCACAGAAATGGGAATCAAATATATAGACTACAAAGACGTTAAGCTTTTACAGCGCTTTGTATCGGAACAAGGTAAAATAATTCCAAAACGCATCACAGGAACATCAGCAGCATATCATCGCGAATTAACTACAGCGATTAAACGTGCACGCCACATGGCATTGCTTCCATATGTTTCCGAGAATGTACGATAAGGTTTGAAAGGAATAGAACATGAAAGTAATACTTCGTCAAAATATCGAATCACTCGGCACAGTCGGTGATGTTGTTAACGTAGCCAACGGATACGCATTGAATTATCTTATCCCGAGAAAATACGCTTTTCAGGCGACCGAGGGAAACGTTCGTTCATCTCAGGAAGAGAAGAAACAGTATGAACGCCTCCGTCAGAAAGAAATTCAGGATGCTCAGAAGGTTGCATCCGAATTGGATAAAATCTCAGTTACCATTCCTGTTCAGGTTGGTGAAGAGGATAAGATTTTCGGTACCGTTACTGCACAGAACGTAGCAGATGCACTTAAAGAAAAAGGTTTCGACCTTGACAAACGGAAAATTGAACTCGAAGAACCTATCAAGGCTTTGGGAATCTATACCGTAGCGGTAAAGCTGCATCAGGCTGTTTCAGCTTCGATAAAAGTTTGGGTTGTAAGAGAGTAGTTTTCTTTTCAACACGAATATTGAAAGCCCCCGATAACCCGGGGGCTTTTCAGTTTTAAATGCAAATATTGCATATACACTTCGGGTACAGTAAATTGCTATCCAAAAATAAGAATTTCAGAAAATGCACAAAGAGTCATCGGGACACCACCATCATCATCACGCCGCACCGGGTTCAATTAATAAACTGTTCGCCATAGGCGTCAGCCTTAATGTACTTTATATTATTATTGAAGCTGCTTATGGCTTCTTAGTTAATTCTATGGCTCTTCTCTCAGATGCCGGACATAACCTGAGTGATGTACTCGGACTCCTGCTCTCATGGGGTGCGGTTTATCTCGCGACCAAGCGTCCGACAAAAGTAAGAACATACGGGTATAGAAAATCTTCCATACTTGCGGCATTTTTAAATGCGGTTATGTTATTCATCGCAATTGGGGCTATAGCAATAGAAGCAATTCAGCGTTTTACAAGTCACGACAAAATTGACGGATGGACGATGATTATCGTTGCCGGTATCGGCGTTGTTATTAATGGAGTTACTGCCATGTTTTTTGTCCGGGGCAGCAGTCACGATTTAAATATCAAAGGCGCCTTCCTTCATATGGCCGCCGATGCAGCAGTATCGGTCGGCGTTGTTATTTCCGGCATCATCATTCTTTATACCGGTATGTATTGGATTGACTCCGTAATGAGTCTGATAATTGTTGTTGTCATTTTTATCGGTACATGGAGATTGTTCAAGGATTCTCTTGATCTGATGCTGGATTCTGTCCCCGCCGATATTGACACACTTGAGGTAGAGAATTATTTATTGAATCTGCCCTCTGTTGAGAGTGTTCATGACTTGCATATCTGGGCAATGAGTTCTTCGCAAAATGCACTGACCGTGCATTTGGTAAGAAATGCGAAGACAGTGGATGACAATTTTACACAAACCATTGCCGATGAACTGCTGCATAAATTCAACATCCACCACACAACCGTGCAATATGAAACAGGGGATGTCCAGGATTGCGGTCATGATTGTTTATAAATTTCAGCCTCATGAGCCAGTTCGAATATCATTAACACGGCGGTTCACCGCCGTGAGAGTGGTACCCCAAGACATCCGGGCTTCAGCCCAATAGATTTAGGAATTGGACTAAAGTCCGTGCGTTTTTTGGTGTTCCTTTCACGGCAGTAAACTGCCGTGTTAATGATGAGCTGCATTGACTTATGGAACAGACACTGAACCGCTGAGGTTCTGGGTTGCGGTCATGATTGTTTGTGAGGAAATGGATTTTGTAATCCCATGAATAAAATGAGTGTTGCAAGACTCATGAGTGACGCAGGCACGGCTCAACACTAGTAATTTTCGGCGATTGAGCCGCTCTATCCAGAGCTCCGAATTATAATATCAGCTTTTTACTACTAGGCTAACACGGCTCCGCCGTTCATAATCTTAAATCTTTTCCAAATCCAAAGGCCTCTCGATTTAAAAGCCTTCTGCAACACGCTCTTCAGATCATGGAAGGAAGCAACCCGTGAGTTGGACAATAGCCCCAAACCACATCTTGATTGGACTAAAGTCCGCGCGTTTTTTTCCTTTCACGGCAGTAAACTGCCGTGTTAATGATGAGCTGCATTGACTTATGCAACAAACCCTGCACTCATGCACTTGGAAAAATTAGATTCGCTAAATATTCGCTATTCGGCCCTACCAATAAGATTTCTTCTCGTTTTTAGGAAAATCTCAGTTGCATTTGGCAATTATTGCCCCCTTATATCTTCTCATTAATAGGAAAACGCCCGTTTTTCAAATCTTGTAAATGAAAAACTAACTTAAAAAGAATAAGAAAATATCAATTAAACTGAATAAGGATGATTGGCATACATATTGGATAGCAAAAACAAAAAAATTAACCGATAATCGAAGAAAAATGCATGATTAAAGGATATGTGGTTATTGACAAAGAGATCTGCAAGGGATGTGAACTTTGCGTTGGAGCTTGCCCGCAGGAGTGCTTAGAACTTGCACAAAAGATCAACCAAAGAGGCTACCGGTTCGCCGAGCTGAAGGATGACTCATGCACAGGTTGTGTTAACTGTGCGATCGTTTGTCCCGATGCTGCAATTACGGTTTATAGACAAGCAAAACCTAAAAAAGCCGTATAAGAAAGCCGAGGAACATATGCAAAATGAAACGAAACCCACAGTGGAAAAATCGAACGATATCCGGCTGATGAAAGGCAATGAAGCTCTGGCAGAATCTGCGATTCGTGCCGGACTTCACGGGTATTTCGGATATCCGATAACCCCCCAGTCTGAAATTCTGGAGTATCTTACCGAACAGGTTCCCAAGCGGCATGGAGTTGTGCTTCAAGCCGAAAGCGAAGTCGCCTCTATCAATATGATCTATGGTGCAGCCGGAGCAGGTAAGCGTGTCATGACAACATCTTCAAGTCCCGGCATTAGTTTGATGCAGGAAGGTATTTCTTACATTGCTGCTGCCGAACTCCCGTGTTTAATTGTAAACGTTAACCGGGGCGGCCCGGGATTAGGGACGATACAACCTTCACAAGGTGATTATTTTCAATCAACCAAAGGCGGCGGTCATGGAGACTATCGTCTTATAGTTTTAGCTCCATCTTCCGTGCAGGAAATGGCAGATTTCGTGTTTGACGGTTTCCGTCTCGCGGAAAAATACCGCAATCCGGCAATGATACTTACCGATGGCGCTTTGGGTCAGATGATGGAAAAAGTTCATCTCCCCGAAGAGTGGTCATTGCCATATACGGAAGCTCCGTGGGCAACCACAGGTAAACCGAAGGACCGCGCCAGTAATTTTATTACTTCACTGCATATGGAATCCGAGCAGATGGAGAAAATAAATTTAACCATGCAGGCGAAATACAAAACCATTAAAGAAAATGAAGTCCGCTTTGAAGAATACCTGATAGATGATGCGGAAATCGTTTTAACAGCATTCGGGCTTGCTGCCCGTATTTGTATGACCGCGATTGATATGGTTCGCGAAAAGGGAATTAAAGCGGGACTCATACGTCCTATAACACTTTTTCCTTTTCCTGAAAAACGGATTACGGAAGTATCGAAAAAAGCGAAATATTTCCTTGATGTCGAGATGAACGCCGGTCAGATGATCGAGGATGTTCGTCTCGCGGTTAACGGAAGGTGCAATGTTTACTTCAAAGGAAGAATGGGAGGCATGATCCCTTCGCCGGAAGAAGTGGCTGAAGCAATCGAAAAAATTGTTGCAAATGAATATAGTTTGGAGTATTGAGAGGAATATATGGAAGAAAATACCGAACTTACATTTGAATGTGTATATGAAAAACCGGATACATTAACCGATACGCGGTTACATTATTGTCCGGGTTGCGGGCATGGTGTTGCTCACCGCCTGCTGATGGAAGTTATTGATGAGCTTGACATACAGGATCAGACAATTGGCGTTGCACCTGTCGGATGCTCGGTTTTTGCCTACTATTACATGAACATTGATATGCAGGAAGCTGCACATGGCAGAGCCAGTGCTGTTGCAACCGGAATCAAAAGAGTGATGCCGGAAAAATATGTATTCTCGTATCAGGGTGATGGCGATCTTGCCGCTATCGGTACTGCTGAAACAATTCATACGGTGAATCGCGGAGAAAACATTCTCATAGTTTTTATTAACAATGCCATTTACGGTATGACCGGCGGCCAGATGGCTCCGACCACGCTCAGCAAACAAGTTACCTCAACCACACCCTACGGCAGAGATACCAAGTTAGCAGGATACCCCTTAAAGATAACCGAACTTATTGCACAGCTTCCTGGCGCATATTATGTTACCCGGCAGGCTGTTGATACTGCTAATAACATTCGGAAATTGAAAAAAGCGTTGAAGGCGGCTTTTGAATATCAGAAGTTAGACAAGGGAACTTGCTTTATTGAGGTTCTTTCGAATTGTCCTTCGGGCTGGAAGATGACCCCTTTACAGGCTAACGAGTGGATTGCAGAAAACATGTATCCGATGTATCCGCTTGGTGATATTAAAGTTCCTGAAAAGATTAAGTAGCGGAGCGCACCATGAAACAAATAGAAAAAATTATTCTTGCAGGCTTTGGCGGACAGGGAATTTTGTCAATGGGACAAGTCCTTTCATATGCCGCAGTAATTGAGGGTAAAGAAACAACATGGATGCCCTCGTACGGTCCGGAAATGCGCGGTGGAACTGCAAATTGTATAGTTATCGTGGCGGATTCCAAAGTCAGCTCACCGATAGTCAGCAAATTCGATTCTGGCATTATTTATAATCAGCCTTCACTTGAGAAATTCGAACATGCTATTCTTCCCGGTGGTTTTTTGTTTTTCGAAGAATCAACCGTGTTAAATCCCCCGACACGGGAAGATATTACATCCATTAAAATATCTTCGATAAAAGAAGCGGAACTCATGCAGAAAAAGCAAGTTGCCAACATGATTATGCTGGGTGCATTTCTGGAAGTGAGGAAAGTGGTTAGTATAGATGCGGTGCTTCAGGCACTAAAGAAAGTTTTGCCCGAAAGACATCACCACTTGATTCCGATGAACGAAAAAGCCTTGATGCTCGGAAAAATGCTCGCGGTCGAACAACTTCAAAAAGCTGTGTAGAAAGGGAATATTGTATGGCTGATGCAGAATATCAATGCGGACATAATTGCAAGAATACTTGCAGCATGCTGAACGAAGCGTTGCGCAAGGAAACCGCCGCAATTCGTTTTTATGAGTCTGTTTATGATGAATGTGCAACGCCGGAGGTGAAAACTTTTCTTGGCGATATTGTTGAAAAACGCCGCAGCGAGGTTTTAAAGATTATTCAGAAGCTTAATGAAATTCACGCGAATGCTTCTTCGCTAAATGGTGTGATTTCAAGCTTTGATTCATTATAGGTATTCATAAAATTTCAACACACTAATAAAAGGGTTATATATGGCTAAAACTGTGCTCGTTGTATTAGTTGGTGACAGAACGGAAACCGCAGGAAAACTGCAGCAGGTTTTAAGCGGCTGGGGCTGCATAATCAAAACCAGACTTGGAATTCATGATGTTAATCTTGAAGATTGTCCGAAAGAAGGATTACTTGTTTTAGAGCTTGCCGGTTCAAAGGAACAGAATGAGGAACTCGCCCGAAAAATCGGGGTGCTTCCCGGAGTCTCTTCAAAATTGGTGGAATTGGCTCTTTAGATTATTTCTACATCATCGCATCAAAGCCGTCCGTTGGGCGGCTTTTTTGTTTATTATTTGTTCTGTTGCGGAGTGTCCTCGATACATCCCGACGGTTCTAAAGCCCGTCGCTTTTATACTGAAACAAGACCGTCGGGACACTCGGACACCCACTGCATATTAAGCTTGACCTGAGTTGCAAGAATATAATTATTAGTAGCTTGGCGCCGTGCCCGCCGGCAGGCGTGGTTTTAGGTCCCCGAGTTTATCGAGGGGTTGCGTGAATTCTCTTCTGAATTGGTTTGTATTTATACTGAATTTTGGAGATTTTTGGGTATGATGAAAAAGCAATTGCCATATATCGTATCAATTCTCACGGGACTCGTCTTTGTTTTTAGCGGAGTTGTGAAGTTATTCCCCATCTACGCGTTTGAGCATCAGATTGTTGCGCAAAATCTTATGGGCTGGACACTCGCGCAGTTTTTTTCAAGAGCATTAATCGGATTTGAGATCGGCCTCGGATTACTGTTAATGCAAAAATGGAATCTTAAAAAGCTTATCATCCCTTCGGCATTAATGCTGCTGGTTGCATTTTCCATCTATCTTTTATTCAGCCTGTATCTTTCAGGCGGGCGCCCTACTTCTTGTGGCTGCTTCGGTGAGTTAGTGCCGATGTCCGACGGTGTTTCATTTTTGAAGAACACGATTCTTATTGCAATGCTCGTGTATGTCTTGTTCTTTATTGAGGACAAACCCGGCAAGACTGGATGGCATCTTCTCCTGCTCGCGGCAGTGTATGTATTGATTTTTATTCTGTTTCCATTGAAGAAATTTGAACCTAAAAAAATACCGCTTTCATTTAAGTATGTTAATAACTCCAATACCGCAGTCGTTGAGGTTCCACGCAAAGATTCGGTGGGCACCGGGGTTAAGCAGGAAAAGGCTGTTGACGAAGTTACCATGCCGAAGGTGGAATCACAATACACGGGCATAACAAAATTTTTATGGAAAGATAAGACTGTTTCAATAGATGTTAATTCCGGTAAAAAATTAGTATGCTTGTTGAGTCTTGATTGCGAGCACTGCATGGCGGCAGCAACAGAGATTGCAGAACTTCAATCCCAAAAGGGCATGCCGCAGGTAGTTGCAATGTACTTTGGGGAGGACTCCGAATTACAGTCTTTTACAACAAAGACTCATTTTAACGTTCCGTATGTTATACTGCCGCCGGAAAAGTTTTTTCCTTTTATTAAAAATGTGCCGCCGCGTATAACATTACTGAATAATGGTAACGTCATCGGCGATTGGAACGGAGAAGAATTCAAGATAGGTGAATTAAAAAAGCTCTTGTCTCTTTAACAATGAGTCGAAGAAACAAGAGCTTTCTAAATATTTGAGTATTGGTTAGATAGTCTTTGTGTAGTCTAAATGAATTGCTCTATCGGCAGCTCCCGGAGCCCATTTTTTGTTGCTGAGCAGGTCGCGTAAGTCAAAGCCCACCGTAAAGCCGTCAGCCGGTGCCCAGCGGACACCAATATTTAAATATCCTCTGCCTCTTCCGTAAATTCTGGCATTGTTGTCATTAAGAGCAAAATTGTACTCACCGATAAGCGAAACTCTTGCGCCGAGTGTTTTTTCCGCACCGACGTTTAAATTCATGAAGTTGTCGCCATCGGTACTTTCGAACGAATAGTTGAGGCAGCCATGAAGGGTAAGGTATCCCATCAGAGCAAAATTCTTACTGCCGCTTACGAACAATCCAGGAGATTTAATCTGATAACGGCTTGATGAATCAAAATAATTTCCTTTTCCCTGAGTATCAAATCCGAGTGTTAGTGAAGGTGCGTTAAGGCTTTCTTTTAAAACCTTAAATCTGAACGCGGCAGCTGGAAGCTTGTACCAGTCCGGCGAACCCGAGCCGATAATATTAGCTCCACCGTATGAAATACCGATGCTAATATCCTGGAATACTCCCGCTTCGATTCTGGCAATGAGAACGCCGTTCGGCATAATGTCATTTGAGATGGAAACCAAACCCTTATCAAGGATTCCCGCGGTGGGCATGTCAACCAGATACCGGTATTCGACTTTGGCATCTTCGCCGGCGGTAATTTGCGCGAATAAGCGCGAGGAGGTTATTGTTACAAAAAATAGAGAAATAACGAATATGTATGTTAATCGGTTATTCATAAGTCAACCCGAATTGAATTATCGAAACAATTCTTTAATAATTGCAAAATTAAATATTTATACGATAATATTAACAAATAAATTGAAAAGATTTTCATAAATAAATTAAAAACATGAACTAAGCTAAAGCAGGAGGCAAAAAGTTACCCCTTGAAGCGGCCTTTCAATAATAAGAAAAATGATTAAATTGCATAAATAATTAATTGTATCAAGCCGTTTTAGAATTTTATCGAAATTCTCAGCAAGAAACACGTATGAATGTTCTTCATTTGCAGCCCGAGCTTAACCAAGCAAGCGGAGTGACAAGGGTAATTTTTCAATTGATGAAGAATGCATCGCCTGATGCGGTTCATTATGCTGCCTGCTTCAGGGGTAACGCGTTGAACGGCTTTAAACGGGAGAACTTGAAAGTTATCCGTTTTGCTTTTCCCGGCAATAAATTGCTAAGCCCCTTTCACTTACTGCGAATCATGTATCTATGTAAAAAATATAATATCTCTGTTATTCATGCTCATCATCGCTACTTTGATGTATTGGGCAGAATTGCCGGAGTGATTCTCGGAATTCCCGTGTTGACTATGGTGCATAGCATCGTGTACTCGGGCAGAGGATTTAGCTATAAAGCCAACCATTTTGTTGTTCCGGGTGAAAACATCCGGAAGCATCTGAGCATCCATTACGGCATTCCGAAAAAGAAAATAACAGTCATCAATAATTTTGTTGATCCCTCGGATTATCCGGTTCCTGAAGCCCCTAAGTTACAGAGCTTGCGTCAGGAACTTGGGATTACTAAAGAAATGACCGTTATTACATTCATCGGCAGATTTGACAGGGAAAAGGGTGTTGATCTTCTGCTGCGCGCCTATAAAAGATTGGAACATGAATATACCGATTTGATTTTGTTATGTATCGGTGAGGGAAATATGCTGCATGCCATGCAGACGTATGCAGAAGACATACGCCGCATTCGGTTCGTCTCTCCGCAGGCATCCATAACCGCCTACTATTCCATATCGGACATTGTTGTTCTACCCTCCAGAGTTGACCCCTTTCCTCTGGTAATGATTGAATCGGGCATGATGAAAAAAGCCTTGCTGGGTGCGGATGTTGACGGTATCGCCGAATTCATCAACCACAAGGAGAACGGCTACTTAGTTGAGTGCGAACGGGAGTCAATTTTAGAAGGACTGAGAACGCTGCTTAATGATGCACCATTAAGAGAAAAGCTTGCCGCATCATTGCACGAAAAAGTTATGAGCGGATATGTAGTCAATCAGCAGATGCAAAAATACTATGACCTGTACAACCGGATGATACAGCACGATGAATAACAAATCGCGGTTGAATATTTTTGGTGTGCCCGTTTTGATGACCGATTGCGCGGAGCTTATGGAAATTGTTGAAGAAGCAGCTGCACAAAAGGAACAGATTACCATTACATATGTCAACCAGCACACGTTGAATATTCTATACAATAATGAAGAACTTATAGATATTTTTAAACACTTTACCATTGTTCATCAGGATGGCATGGGAATTCACCTCGCCGCCAAAATTCTGCATGGAAAGAAAGCACTTGCATATCGTTTGACTGGTTCGGATTTTTACGTATATGCAAAAGACTATTTTGCCGAAAAACCTCTCCGGCTATTCTTTTTCGGCGATAAACCCGGAACTCTTGCTTTAATTCGTAAGAATTGCCCGGAACTTCAAATTGCCGGAATGCAGGATGGTTATAGTTTTAATGATGACACTCTGATCGAGGAAATTAATTCTTCGGGGTGTGAAGTTCTATTTGTGGGACTTGGATGTCCCAAGCAGGAAGCCTGGGTTATAAGTAATAAAGATAAAATCAAGGCTTCAGTAATTATTTGTGTCGGAGACGGATTAAAGATATTTTCCGGAAACAAAGTCCGGGGTCCGGGCTGGGCGCAAAAATCCGGTTTGGAATGGTTCTTCCGTTTTCTCCATGAGCCTGCCAGATTATGGCGGCGTTATTTTTTAGGTATCCCTTTGTTTTTTATGAGGGTTTTTAGAATAAAGTTTTTTTGAGGAAAAATGTTCGGTAAAAAAACACTGATATTATTAATATCTTTTTACGTGGTTGCTTTCGGGCAGTCTGAAAGAGTTGTTCCCACCGTTAAATCGGATGGTTTCGAATTATCCGTTAAAGCCCCGCGCCTAAAAATTTCTCCGGAACAGCATAATGGGAACACCATTCTCGATTATATTGATTATGCAAATCCGGAATTGTCCGGCGAATTTAAAATGCCATATGACGAATTGATTATAGCTATTCCGGCCGGGTCAGAACCCAGAGTCACCTTATCCGATGTTCAGAAGAAAGTATATTCCAACACCATTTTAAAATTGAATCCCACGCTGACGCGCGGAGAAGATTCTACCCTGGTAGCTAAAGATATTCCGATAACGCAAGCTAAAAAAACACTTAGTGTACCGGCGATAGAAGTAAAAGGCACATTTTGGTTCAGGGATTTTTATTGTGTGCATGTGCGGGTGAATCTTGCTAAGTATCAGTACTCGAATAACAGTGTTGAAGAAGTAACCGGTTATAATCTCAATGTGTCATGCGGAAAAAGCATCGCTTCACAGGCATCACCGATAGCAATACATTCCGATATGGATAAATCGTTACGCTCGGTAATTGCCAACGCGGCAATGGCGGAGCAATTCAGGGCAAAACCCGCAGTCGTCAAAGATGATACAACCGGGACGTGGATAAATTACGGTGCCTCCTACGTTAAGATTGGTGCAGCGAATGACGGAATTTACCGCGTTACAAAATCAGCACTCGAAACACTTGGGATTTCGACATCGGCAATTGATTTTTCTACAGTTCAGGTTTTTGACCGCGGCACGGAAGTCCCGGTATATATTCCCGCCGCAAATGATTACGTCGAATTTTACGGACACAAAAACTATAACCCGATCTCCTGCCGCACTATCAATCCCGATTCCCTCCCGTACAATGAATACATGAATCATTACACGGACACAACGTATTACTTTTTAACATGGGGTGCGAAAACGGGCGCACGGACAACGGCGATAGACGGAGCGCCATTGACGGGTGTGACCGATACATTGAATTATTATCACGAACTTATTCACTATGAAAAAGATTCGATATATCAGGAGGTATCTGTTGATGATCTGCAAAATCAGGATCCGACAAGGCAGGAATCAAAATCAACTTTTGACACCTACCTCTACTTTAACTGGGGTTCATATTCGGATTTGAAATATAATTTCAATACCGCTGATCTGATCGCGGGGAAAAAAGCAGGAGTATATGCGCGCCTTTTGAGTTCTGGTTCAAGCCTTGCAAAGAATTCTCATACGGTTTCATTCGGACTTAAGACAAATGTTGCTGCGGCAACAGATACGAATATCTACTATTTGAATAAGCTTAGTTCTTTCGACAGAAACCAACGTTTCATTTTGGGCGGGCAATTTCCTTCGGACTCATTAAAGGCGGGGAAGAATACTATAGTAGTAAGAAATTATGATAATGGGACATTCCCCAATCATATGCTTTTTGATTGGTACGAAGTTGAATATCCGAGAACCATTAAGGCGACAAACGACACATTGTATTTCGAAATTCGCGACAGCAGTGTTGCCATACGGAAACACAACGTGAAGATCGCCAACGTTACTTCAGCCGTTTCGAATTTATTGCTATACCGCGTAAAACCAAGCGTGGCACGTATAACTAATTTTGTCAAATCCGGGTCCGATGTGGTTTTTGTTGATTCAATGGGGCTCGGTTACGCGTACTATATTTGTTCAGCCGCAAATGTTAAGACTCCTGAGTATTTGCAAAAAAAGCACTTCGCAAATCTTAGAAGTTCATCAAGAAAAGCCGATTATATCGGGATAACTCATCCATCGTTGTACTCCACAGCATTAGGGTATGTTTCGTTTATCAAGCAATCATATAAGAATGCAGATAATACGCCAGTTGATACAGCACTTATCCTGATTGACGACATATTTGATGAGTTTGCATTCGGATACCCGGATCCGGCATCAATCCGCAGTTTTCTGCAATCCGCTTCATCATACTGGCAGGCACCGATGCCCTCAAGTTTGTGTTTGATTGGTTCGGCATGCTACGATTATAAAAGAAACTACTATCGCATGAAGCATTCCGAGGTAAATACAAATTTAGTTCCTGCTTACGGTGAGCCGGTATCGGATGCATGGTATACTATGTGGAATACGGATGCACCTTTGGTGCAGCAAATGTTATTCGGACGGCTTCCGGCGAGGACTCCAATTGAGCTCAACCATTACTTAGTCAAGCATCAGAATTATATAAATCAGCGTGCGGACATTTGGAATAAAAGAGCTATCTTTTTCTCCGGCGGCAACGGGAATGACTCACTTCAGCTGGCGCAGTTAAAAATGGTAAACGACATTATTGCCGAACAGTACGCGCTGCCTCCGCCATTGGCTCTCAGTTACGACCATTTTTATAAAACGTATTCTCCGTCAACCGATTTCGGTCCATATAGCGCTTTGTATGTACGGCGTTCAATTGAACAAGGCGGACTCTTTATTTCATATATCGGACATAGCGGAACAAGAACATGGGATAATTCAATTGACAATCCTGATCAGCTTCTCAACACCTGCAAGGCGATTGGAAAAAATTCGATGGTGACTGATTTCGGCTGTTCGACCAATAAATTTGCGGAGCCGGATGTTGATTCCTTCGGCGGGATGTTTGTTGACTCCGGCCAGGCAATCGCATACATCGGGAATACATCTCTTGGCTTTTCTCCAACATCAACAACGGTGCCGATTTTATTCTACGAAAATATCTTAGCCGACACAATTATTAAAATATCACAAGCCCACTTCACTGCTAAAATGCGGATGTTTAACATATTTGGTAAAAGCGGGTGGTACCGTGTTTTCGCGATGACCAATACTTTGCTTGGTGATCCGTTAGTTAAAATTGCACTGCCGACAAAACCGAATATGACACTATCATCTTCCGATATTTCCTTGTTGAATAATTCCCCAAACGACCAGATGGATTCAATAGGAGTTAATATCCGGTATTTCAATTATGGAACGGTAATCAATGACAGCTGCACAGTGAAGCTTGTTCATAGCTATACGTATTCAAATCGTGATACGGTAGTTACATTATTCCGGCGTGTGAAAATTCCCGGATTTACGGATTCCTTAATAGTATACGTGCCTGGCAAGAATACAGCAGGAGAGCATACGCTCTCCGTACAGCTTGATCCCAACAGTCAGATTGATGAATTATATAAAGACGATAATCAGCAAAGCTACAACTTTTATGTTGCCTCATTGTCGTTGAAACCATTGAGTCTAAATGATTATTCCGCCGCTATAAATCCGTCAATCAAGATATTAAACACGACATCAAAAGTTTCTTACCTGCAGCCGAAGATAATTATTCAGTATGATACTGTCGCAAATTTTTCTTCGCCCGCCAGAGTAACCAAAGATACAACATGGGATACCATTTACACTAAAATCAATTTTTCCAATATTGCTTCCGGAAGATATTGGGCTCGCTTTAGCGTAAACGCGACTGACACATTGTGGAGTAATGTTGCTCCGATATATAAATCAGACAGGAATGCCTCATTCTTGCTGCAGGATAAGGTGAGCTTCAGTCGCATGGAAAATGCACACATGCTATTTGACAACGGGTTTAAAATCAGCAAGGACTCGGTGTTTGTTCGTATTGAATCAGCAGGCGGCGATTACTCGAAATACGGCAGCATCAAGAAAAACGACGTCAATCTTTTGGATAACACTTTTGGATGGGGCGTCGGGTTGGCTGTTTTTAATTCGGCAACACTTGCGCTGGAAAGTGCAAAATCTTATAACTATGGTGACGATACCAGTGAAGTCTCAAAGTTGATTTCATCAATATCGAAAATAGATACCGGCAAAATCGTGTGCATGTGCGTTATTAATGACGGCACGGGTTACGGAAGTATTACCTCGACTCAATTAAGCAATATTAGAAACACGATAAAAACCGCGTTTGGGGATACGCTTTTTACCAAGATAGGCTACAGAGAACCCTGGGTCATGATTGCAAAAAAAGGTCAGGCTCGTCCGCTCTTTGCAAAAAAAGAAGCATCAACGTATACGGCGATACTCGTATATGATACAGTATTTGTTGTAAACAACGAAACCGGTTCATTTCAAACGCCGATGCTTTCAAAAACCGGGAAACTTCAGGATTTGCAAATTACTGCAACGGTTCCATCAGGGGCAGCTTTTCAGGTGCGCCCCGTTGTGGCTAATGCGGTCGGAAAGGTTGATACGTTGACCGCAATTACCTTGACGAATCCATCAACCAATAATTATACTGCCGATATCAGCAGCATTAATACAACTACATATCCGCAAGTCGGATTTTTATCAGACATATCTCTCGCTGCCAACGGTACATCTCCCGTAATTTCCGCGTTCGCCTTGCGTTATGCCGGATTACCTGAACTGGGTATTAATTATCAGGGCGTTGTACTGCCGTCGGACACCGTATATATCGGTAAATCAACCACATTGAATATTATTGCCGCTAATGCGGGCGATGTTGCTGCCGATAGTGTCCGGATTACGGTAAAAGAATTACCTGCGGATAGCGTGCTCGATTCAAGAGTCATAGCATCGTTTGCCGCTGAATCGAAAATAAAGTACTCGTTAAATTACCAGCCTGCACTTGGAGCAGCGGACAGAAAAATCGTTGTCAGTATAGATCCGGAAAACAAAATACCGGAATATTACAAAGACAACAACTCATACTCAATGCCGTTCTACGTAGCAGTTGATACGGCATTAAAGCCATCTCTGGCGGTTAAGTTCGACGGCTCTTCGGTGTTTGAAAATGATTTCGTTTCCAGTTCTCCGGAAATTAAAGTTGAATTGAATGATCCGTCGCTTGAACAGGTTGATACCACGTACGCGAGAGTATCATTCAAAATGTATCTTGACGGCAATCTGATTGAATATGCTAATCCGAACTTGTCGTTTACATATTCAAACGCGAATCCAAAGCTCACGGCTCACTACAAACCAACTTTGCTGAGCGGCGAACATATTCTCAAGATTCAGGCGCTGGGATTGAATTTAAAGGATACCGCAATTTCCACGACCAACTTTGTGGTGAATGATGATTTTGTAGTTACGTCTGTCTACAATTATCCTAACCCGGCAAAGAATATTACGAATTTCACATTCCATATTTCCCGTATGCCCGACGATCTTTCCATTAGGATATTTACCGTTGCGGGAAGATTGATAAAGACCATTAAGCCGGCAATATCGGATTTGAAAATCGGCTTCAATAAAAACATTGTTTGGGACTGCCGTGATGAAGACGGCGATATTATCGCGAATGGTGTTTATTTTTATAAAATCAAATTGGTTAAGGACGGTAAAAGCTTAACAAGTGTTCATAAGCTCGCAATTATTAAGTAACTTTCGTGAGATAAAATAGAAGGAATATCTATGTATAAGAAGTTATTGGTTCTGGTGGTTCTCGTTTGTACAGGCAGCCTGCTGGGACAGTTTAAAGATCCCACAACAGGGAGTTTAACAAGCGCGCTCGGTTTGACCTATATTGATGGGAAACCGTTTTATGCAGTCCGGATTGCACCTGAGTTCGCACTTGGAAATTTCGGGATTGGTCTGGATCTGAACATGGAATTCGGTTCTGATGGAAGCATCCGGAAAGAAAATTTTAACGATGCTACCGACTATCTTTCGATAATCCGCTATGTTCGTTATGGACAGAAGAATGATCCGGTTTATGTCAAACTCGGTGCAGTTGACTATTATACGCTCGGTCACGGAAGTATTATGTATTTATATAATAACCGCCCCAGTCTTGATAACAAAAAGATCGGTTTGGGCTTTGATCTCAACATGGAACAGTGGGGTATCGAGTCCATTTATTCCGATTTCAGCCAGGCAGGTGTTGTCGGTATGCGTGGATATATCAAGCCGCTGAAATTGTTTGTTGACTCAAGCATCCCGATTCTTTCCAATATTGAGGTTGGTGCCACATACGCTTCCGATATGAATAAAGATGCGCATGTTGACGGCGTTGTATACAATCCGGTTACGCAAAAAATCGAACAGCGTATCGGTTCAAAATCGCTGAATGAATATGGCTTTGATGTCGGTTTGCCGATTTATAAATCATCAGTATTCAGTTCGCAGTTGTATTATGATTTTGCGAAAATTCAGGATTTGGGTTCCGGCAGTGCGGCAGGTATTCTTGTGGATTTCAAATTGGGAAGCATGGTTACTCTGGGTGCGCGTTTTGAACGCCGTTGGAATCAGGAACAGTACATGCCTTCGCTTTTCAACTGGATGTATGAGATCAACCGCTTTAATTATGATCCAACAAGCGGCATGATTTCAAGTGTTTATCAGACTTTAAAATATATGAAGGCTGATAACGGCAATTTTGGTTCCTTGAAAGTTGATGTTATGAATCTTGTTAAGGTTTATGGCAGCTATGAGCGCTTAGATAAAACTCCGCAAAGCGGCGTACTCGATATTAAAGCAGAAGCAGCACCGGACAACCTTCCGATGGTCGCACGTGCGGGATATTCAAAGACCAATATTACGAACGAAGCCGGTATGTTCAAGGTTGACGACCACTCGTACTTATACACCGAACTCGGTTATAAACCATATTCATATCTACTCGTTTCAATGTTGTATATCTGGACATTTGAACCTATCCGCGATGCTGATAAAGTTGTCGTCGGCTACAAACCACAGAAAAAAATTGAACCAAGAGTATCTTTCATCTATCCGTTCGATATAGCAGGCAAATAAGTAAAACCGATAGTTTAAATTGCGAAAGTCCGTCCCCGTGGGGGCGGACTTTTTTTGTAAAATTTGCGAATCTCGTTGTGCGCGCACGCGTCACAAGCGAAAATACTTATTTGACATTCAGCTAAATAAACAGCACTTTATCACCAACAATTAAATTTATTAGTAGTAATAGGGACTTTCTGACCGGGAGTGGTCGCATGTACTTTGCTCTCGAATATAGGATCATATATATTCTATAATTCTCGGAAGGGTTCGCATGAAAAATTTTATCATTTCTTTGATTGCCGTTTTATCAATATCCATTCTACCCGCACTCGCTCAGGATACCACCGGCAACAGTAGCTCATTTGATATTCCAGTCCGTGGTTATGGAATCAGCTTTGGCAATTCCACCCAATTTTCAGGCTTACGATTCAATTTCGCAGATAGACACGTAGTTGAAACCAACGGGATAAATATAACCTTTTGGTTAAAGTTGTATCAGAATCAAGAGGCTGTTGTTAACGGCTTAAGCTTAGGTATCATACCCACCGGCGGCTCATTGCAGCCCATCAATATTGGGCTCCTGGGTGTCGGCGCTCACCACAATCTATACGGTTTGAATCTTACCGGGGGAGTGCTCGGCGCGAGCGGCAATATCAGCGGACTGTCAATCTGCGGCCTGTTCGTATTTGCGGAAAAAAGCGTGGGAGTCACTATCGCCGGTTTGTCTGCCGGAGCGAAGAGATGCATCAAAGGAGTTGTAGTCAGCGGATTTGCCATCGGTACTGAAGGTAATATTCGCGGCGCAGCATTTACTTGCGGATATCTTGGTGCCGGACGCTTTTCAGGTGTCGCTGTCGGCGGCTATACAAACATCCGGCAGATGAATGGAATCTCAATCGCCCTGTACAACCATGCAAAAGAACTCCATGGAGTGCAAATCGGTATTTTGAATGTCGCGGAAAATAATTGCGGCTGGTGCAGATGGCTGCCGTTGATGAATATGAATTTCAGGAATTGACAATTCTCTCATAACAGACATTCCCCAAGCGTACGATAAATGTATTGCTTGCTCGTCTTCCTAACCCATGAGTTAAGAGCGTGTTGCAGAACTTTTTTCATTAACCACGGTCTTTAGAGTGTGTTGCATAACTCATGAGCGTCGCAGACGCGGCAGCTTAATAGTAATAAATCTGAGCATTTGGTTGGAGTGCCGAAGGCACGGCTCACATATATATCAAATCAGGTTCAAATGAGCCGCTCCGGTCAGAGCTCCCTGATATGATGCCGCAACTTTGCTATTTGGCTGACACGGCTCTGCCGTTTCTAAGAATATTTGTGTTATGCAACAGACTCTTTAGACCGTGGAAGGAAGGAACCCGAGAGTTGGACTTTAGTCCCAAAACACATCTTGGTTGGACTAAAGTCTGGGATGTTGGAGGCATTCCATCTCACGGCCTTATCCACGGGATGCTGTGCAAAAGGCCGTGTTAATGATGAGCTGCATTGACTTACGCAACAGACTCTTAACTCATGGGTTAGGAAGTTGAGAATCAGTTCATATTCGGCAAAAATATTTCTTACACATATCCCAAATCCTCTCGCAACTGATTTTGAATTTATACAGAAAATATCCGCGGGAATTCGTAAATTTACATTATAGATTTTGCCCTCGTTCCGCCCAGGCGGATCAGTGGATAGAGCAGTAGTTTGCTAATCCCGAAGCATCGGGACGGAAGTTCGAAATAAGTATTAGTTGCCCTCGTAGCTCAGTGGATAGAGCAGTAGTTTCCTAAACTATTGGTCGGAAGTTCGATTCTTCTCGAGGGTACAATTCAGTCGGGGAGGTTATATGTACTATCTTTATATTTTGCGATCAGAAAAATCAGGTACATATTATGTAGGTATTTCTGAAAATCCGGAAAATCGTTTGAAATACCACAACACAATTGAAAAAGGTTTTACTGCAAGATACCGGCCGTGGGTACTTGTATTTTCGCAAACATTTCAAGATAAAGGCGGTGCTGCTGCGGCTGAAAAAATGATAAAGAAAATGAAGAGCCGAGTCTTCATCGAAAAAGTTATCTCCGGAGAATATCAAGTTTCCTAATCCCGAAGCATCGGGACGGAAGTTCGATTCTTCTCGAGGGTACAATTTTTTCCGCAATTTCCTCATAGAAGTTAAAGAATGCACATATGAAATTTTTAACAACAACATTATTCTTCTTAATTCTTCTTTCAAACTTTCACGCCGTTCACGCTCAGGCGGTTGTGATGAATGAGGTTTACTCACGAGGAACGACTTCCGATCCGGATTGGATTGAGCTTTATAATACGACAAGCAATCCGGTTGATATTTCGGGTTACAAGATTTACGATAGCGGCGGACAGAGTGGCGGCAAGACGAAGAAAGCAATTCCATCCGGGACAACAATTGCCGCGCATGGATTTTATGTGGTGGTGACTGATGACGGCGCTGCCGATGCGTTCGGACTTTCGTCTTCCGGTGAAACCGTGTGGTTGGAGAATGCTTTGGGCAGTGTGATAGATACGGTGACTTTCGCCGCCATGGCAACGAATCAATCGTATGGCCGCACACCGGACGGAGCCTCATATACCGGCGCAGGCTTCAGTTTAATTTCCGAACGGACAATTGATATAAAAGAGCCTTCCGGATTGGCGTATAACGCGGCGAGAGGGACATTATTCTGTGTGGGAGATAACCAGAGTGTTGTCTACGAGCTTTCACTCGCGGGTGATATTCTCCATCAGACAACTATCAGCAGCAGCGACCTTGAGGGAATTACTTTTTCCAAAAATTACGACACGATGTTTGTTATTGAAGAGGGGAATTACAGGGTACAGGGTTATACACTGGGTGGCGTTAAAGGCGCATCCTGGTCCATTGTTACTTCTTCCGCAACCAACAGCGCTTACGAAGGTGTTACGCGTTTACCGAATGATAATTTCATCGTGCTTAATGAAAAAAATCCGACACTTGCTTTACTGGCAACCCATACCGGGACTGAAATTTCAAGGAAGACACTATCTTTATCATCCGATCTTTCTGATATTTGTTATGATTCAACGCTGCAATGCTTATGGATCATCAGCGACGAATCGCAAAAGGTCATGAAGGTTAATATGGATTACGCACTGATTGGCGAATGGTCTGAGAGCATTGCGCAGGGCGAAGGCATCGCGGTGGTTGGTGATAGAATGTATCTTTGTTCTGATTCGGATTCCAAGTTTTATATTTACACCAAACCGTCGGAATCTTCAACAGCTCCCTGGAAATTGTTGAATACATTAACCAAGGGAAAATCAAATGTGCCGACGGAAGTTGTTGAATCGAATACGAATATATCGGGATACGGATTAAGCCAGAATTATCCTAACCCGTTTAATCCGAGCACTACTATTACGTACAGCTTGCCGTCACATCAATTTGTTGATTTAAAAGTATTCGATATGATCGGAAATGAAGTTGCAACTCTTGTGCAGGAAGAAAAACCGGCAGGGCAGTATCAGGTACAGTTCAACGCGGCAGGATTGCCGTCGGGAATTTATCTTTATTGCATCCGGGCTGGCAGTTATTCGAAAACGAATAAGCTTGTCGTTATTAAGTAATTAAAGCTATAACGGGTTTCTTAACCTTCATTACTTTTTATCAGCACATCGAACCGGTAATGTGCTGTGTACAAATTTTCCGGCTGCGCGATAAAATTGCAGCTCAAGTCGTGTTCGGCGCAGACTTGCTTTATCTGTTCTTTTTCCCACCACGTGCCTAAAAGCAGCTTTTCGTTCTTTTCACGATTGTATTGTGCTTTAAGTCCCGCTGTATTGTAAAAATTATCAATTCTATCTTTGTCTAAAATGCTTGCCATATAAAACCGGAGCGGATGTATGGAAATTTTCTTAATGGAGCTGAGTAAGTCCGGCAGCTGATCCTCCCGAAAGTGTTGCAGGGCTTCATACATATACAATTTGCTGAATGGTTTGTTTCCGTAGAGAATCTCTTCATTGATGGCTAAGGCATCCCGTCTATGGTAGGATATATTATCTGCCCGGTTGTGTCTTCGCGCTATGTTTATCAACGCAGAAGAAAAATCAATTCCCACCACATGTTTGCAGGTGTTCGATATAATAGAAGTAAGCAGACCATTCCCGCAACAGACATCAAGTATTCTATCGTCTTCGGCCGGGTCCAGATTTTTATACAAATGAGAAACAAGCAAATTAAATTGAGTTTCGTCAATCGGCTTGCCCTTGTATGTTTTTCCTACCTGCCGGAGAAAATCTCTATCGGAAAATTTTCCGGGAAAAAAGTGCCAAAAATCTTCCCACTCTTTAGTGAGCAGATACAGTTCCGCCATGGTATCTCCAGTGCGTATATTAATATAATCCGGCTTTGCCTGCATATAACACGGCAAAGATGTATTGCAAATTGGAGTTGCATGATTAAGGATAAGAGAACGGTATAACAGCTAAAATCAAATTCAATGTACTAACAGCGTAAAAAAAATAACGGGGCGTGTTGGCAATAAATAATTCATCGGGTTCTGTGTCTGAATCACGCTCTTAATTATACAAAAATTTTTATTTGAGCGCAAGAATTACATTGCCATATCTTTGTGCTTGTGTGTGAAGTACACAGGCGGCGGTGTAATATCATAATATCATTAAATATTGCGAATTCGTACAGGGAACGAAACAGGTAATGCTTGTTCTACCGTAAGTCGGTCTTTTTTATCTTTCCGCTTGATGTTTTTGGTAAAGCATCACAGACTTCAATGTAATGAGGTACTTTGAACGCCTCGAGAGTTTTTGTGCAGTGGTGCATAATATCGTCCACGGAAACCTTTCCGCGATGTTCTTCGTTGAACACGACAAATGCTTTTATTACTTTTCCAAGTAAATCGTCCGGAACTCCGATTGTGGCGGCTTCGATAACGCCTTCCATTTTGTACAAGGCATTTTCAATTTCTTTCGGTACGACCTTCTTTGCACCGCTCTTGATAATCTCATCTTTTCTCGCGACAAAATAAAAGTAACCTTCTTCGTCTATGGTAAATACATCGCCGGTATGACAAATGAGTTCGCCCGGTAATAATCCGTTTTTGAATCGCCGTGCAGAAGAATCAGGATCGTTCCAATAGCCGTTGCGGACGTGCGTTCCGCGCATAACCAATTCACCGAACTCATTCGGCCCAAGCCGGTTACCGTCTTCATCCTGAATCCAACCCTCCATACCGGGGAAAGGTTTCCCGACTGATGTCGGACGAATCAGAAGCTGAGCGGGATCAAGGCACAGGGAACACGAAGCCTCTGCCATTCCGTACATAGAGAAAAACGAAACGTCCGGTAGTTTTTCGTGAAGCAGCCGTATGATGCTTGGCGGAACAACCGCACCCGAGCTCACCATATATCGCAAACTGCTTAAATCGTATTTTGTCAGATCCATGTTCATCATGATTGATAGTATTGTTGGAACGCAGCCCATACCGGTAACTTTTTCGGCGGCCATTCTTTTCAGAACGACATTCGGAAATGCGAATGATTTTTCAAGAACAAGAGTCCCGCCCATGCGCATGGTATATAAAAATTGATTCATTCCCGGCGCAAAAGAAATAGGCAGGGGCAGTGCATGGATAACCTCATCATCAATGTTAAAGAGATCAATACTGCTTTCAACATTAAAAAGCGCACTTCGATGAGAAGTTAATACGCCCTTGTTTACGCCCGTACTGCCTGAAGTATATAATAGATATGCAATATCGCAGTCAATGCTTTTTGGGGCAGGGCATTCAGCCGGGTACGTTTTTTGGATGTTTTCGAATGAGAGTATTTTTGCATCATCATCATAAGCTTGATGCCCGGTAAGGACCGCGAAGCGCATGGATGGAGTGGTTTGAAACAAATTACGGACGGCATCCAGATGGTAGTCAAAGGTAATAATACATTTTGCTCCGCAGTCGGTTGCAATTTTCTGAAGGGTTTCAAGATTGTTCGCATAATCGTTAACGGAACAAATAGCGTTGGCTTTGAGGGCGGCAAAAAAACTGATAACAAGTTCGGAGCCGTTCATCAGATAAAAGAGAACCCGGTCACCCCGCTCAACGCCGTTTTTAACAAGGGCATTGGCGAGACGGTCGGACATCTTGTTTATTTCTCTATAAGATAATCGGCAATTTTCACAAATTAGCGCTGTTTTTTCTGGTGTCTGCCTGGCGTACCGCTCAATGATGTCATTCAGCAGTCGAATTTTTGCCGGATGGTGCAGCATAATGTATCCCATATAGTTTATACAAGTCAAGTTCAAACACAATTCCTGACGCATGCATCAGTACAGAGGAACGTTCGGTATAAAACAAAAATAAATAATAATTAAAATACACGAATGTTAATTTTGAACAAAGTTTCGCATAATTAATTTTGCTCTAATAGATAACGTTCAAAAATATTTAATGCACGCGGATGAAAATAGTTTCCGATTTCACCGGCTGAACCGACTCCCAAGGTCTCCGGTAGCCGAGTCTGATGGTGTCGGAGCCGTTTTTGACCCCGATAAATTTCCATATTTCCCTGCCGCCTCTGCCGACAACTCCTTTTTCATTGGTTTTATCCATGGTGTACTGCGAACCCGGCGATGTCACGATACTCACGGCATCCTGATTCAACCACCCCCAGCTATATCCGGTTGTCGGATTAGATGATAAACTAAAGGCGATTGTATCACCAACCGAGATGGTATATTTCTCCCTGGGGCCAAACTGAGGAGCGTTATCTAATTCCGATTTTACACATCCGCAAAATTCAGCGACCAATAAACATAGAACAATGGTGTATGCTTTCATAAAAATCTCCTTTTCTTATCTTGTGCCCGGTTGAATATATGGTACGCTGAGAAAGAATTCCATCTCTTCGCATATAATATAAATATATTTTTAATAACAGAAGGACTCGCGATTGCACTAAAACCAATATCGTAAATCGTCACCGGTCTATCAAAAAAGAAAAAAATAATCCACCGATAATACCTCTTGGGTAATTTTTCCGGAGTGAAAAACGAAACATGAGGGGACAAATATCGCCGGAAATTTCCGGAAAGGAATTTACACGCCGACTATTTCATAACTAATTAAGGTAAAAGCCAAATTGCGGTCAACAAAAATAAGGCTCTAATCCGCTTGACATTAAAAAATATTTTATTAAGTAGAGTGAAATATTGGCTAAATCAAGCTAATTAATTGCTTTTTCCTACATTATATTCTTGACATTTATTAATTATTTTAGCACTTTGAATTTATAAAATGAGTTCTATACACATGTTGAATAGAGGTGCTCGGTAATTATTTGCAGACAGGAGATATTCGATTGTGAAGTGAAAAGAGTGAATTTCACGAATGATCGGATATTTTTTATTGCCGGTAGTAGTTGCATCGTGTTTTGGAGCCGCTGTTCACATTTAGGACATTTTTCACAATAATCAAATCAAAGGAGTGATCTATGAGTCGTAGGATTACTTTCTTCGGTTTCTTGTTATTGCTTCCGTTCTTTTTGCTCGGAGGTACTGCAGGAAAACTGAAAGGTAAAGTTACAGACATCAAAACAGGCGAACCCCTTATCGGGGCTAACGTTGTTGTAGTGGGAACCTCACTTGGAGCCCAAACGGATTCCAAGGGAGAGTTTGCAATCACTAACCTTGTAGCCGGCACTTATGATATTAAGTGTTCGTTTATAGGGTATCAAAGTGTTACGATGCAAGGTTTTCGTATCAACGCCGATTTAACATCGGAATTAAACTATCAATTGCCGGCTGAAGGATTATCAGTTAAAGCAATTGAAGTTGTTGCATCAAGACCACTTGTTAACAAAAATGCTACTAATGCGAATAGAATCACAACAAGTGAAGATATTGAAGCATTACCTGTTCGTGGTGTTAACAATATTCTTTCTTTAACTCCGGGTGTCGTATTACAGGATGGTCTCGTGTTTGTACGCGGCGGCCGTAGTGATGAAGTCGGTTATTATCTTGAAGGCGCTTCAATCAGCGACCCGATGACCGGTAACCGTGGAGTTTCAATTAACCAGGATGCTATTGAAGAAATTCAGGTTCAAGCAGGTGGTTATAATGCAGAATATGGTGGAGCCAATGCTGGTATTATTTATACCCAGATCAAATCAGGTACACCGAACTTTAAAGCAACGGCTGAATGGATTACCGATAACGTAACTTTCAAGGGTTCGAAAGATCGCTTTGACGGTAAAAAAAGACTTGGTGCTTACTGGTATGGTTATACTGACTTTACCGGTACTGTCAGCGGTCCGATTCTTTCAGATAAGATTAAATTCTTCGGCTTGTTCAACTATAACTTTATCAATGATACCGATCCTCAGAATTTCCCTGGCATTGCATTGGGTAAAGTTACCGATCCTACCAGCACAAATTCAGTGGATTTGAATTATAATGCTGGTGCTGTTCATAAAAATTCACAATCTTCATTCAACGGAACAGCTTCTTTTACTGTTGATTTAAAACCGGTTATCTTGCGTGCTATCGGTACCTATACAGCTAATACGTTGTATAACAACAACTATTATGCAATTCAATATCTGCTCAATGAGAATAGAATTGAAAAATGGGATACCAAAAACGGTGCTGCAAGCTTAAAAGCAACCTGGATCATTACTCCGCAGACATTCGTTGAAGTTAGCGGTGGATTTTCTTTCAGTACAAGACATCGTTATGATCCTCTCTTAATGGACAACTATCTTGCTTACGGCGATAGCGCTGCAAATGCTCAGTATGGCACATTTGCATCAGCTTATCAACAGCCTACTGCTTTGAGTCTTTATGATTTCTCTTTTGCTGCTCCGGGAACGGTTGTTTCGGCATATCAGAAATTCAAAAGATACAGATATAATTTGACTGCTGCTCTCTCTACCCAGTGGAAAGAACACAGCATTAAAGTCGGCGGTGAATATCAACAATTCACTATTCGTAACTACAGTATGACCAACAGACTTGATACCAAACTTGCAGGACTTTTTGCGACTGTTACCGATAAGGATGCTCGTCGCTTGATCCTCCGTCAGCAAGGTATCAATAACTATGGTTATGATGAATTTGGTGATGAATCAGATGCCGATCCGCTCACCAAGGCTAAACAGCCTGTATTTGCATCTGGTTATATTCAGGATAAAATCGAGTACAAAGATCTTGTGATTAACGCAGGTATTCGTTATGATTATATTGACGTTGATAACTACATGATGGTAGATCCTACCCGTCCTGATAAAAGCATTAACCAGAATGATGGTAACTATATTGTTGACAAAGCTGGAAAACAGGACAGTGGTTGGGTTAAAACACCCGCCTTCCAGTCTGTATGCCCACGATTGGGATTCTCGTTCCCTGTTACCGACAGAACAGTTTTCCATGCTCAGTATGGTAAATTTATCCAGCAGACCCGTTTGCAGGATATGTATACCGGTATCTATAATATTGGTTACAATTTGATTGGTCAGTATGAAATTACAACCCCAACAGGTTATAATATTCGTCCGACCAAAACGACCCAGTATGAAATCGGTTTTACACAGCAAATTGGTGATGTTGCCTCTGTTGACTTCACCGGATATTATAAAGATATTATTGATCAGGTAGTCTTTGATAAGCAGACAGTAGTTGCTGGTAATGGTTATCAGGATTTTAATACATTGAAAAACGGTGACTTCGCGACAACAAAAGGTATTGAAATTGCATTCAACCTGCGCCGCATCGAAAGAGTTCAGGCAAGTGCAAATATCTCATTTAACGATGCACGCGGTACCGGTTCAAATCCGTATTCAGCTCGCGGTATCGTAGGTGCTCCTCTTGATGGAGTTACTATTTTCAAACCTCAATACGTTGAACCTCTTGAATTCAACAACTCATTCCGCGGAAACTTTAATATTGATTATCGTTTCGCAAAGAATGACGGACCGAAATGGGCTGAAGATTTAGGGATCTCTGCCTTGGCAACCTTTAATAGCGGCCATCCGTATACCCGTGGTATCGGCGGTGCTGACCTTGAAGGTGATGCAAGAACAAGACAACCAATCGAACCGCTTAACTCATCAACAACACCATGGCAGTTCCAGGTTGATTTGCGTATTGATAAATCATTCTCGATCTATGACAAATTGAATGCAAATATCTATTTGTACGTAATTAACGTGTTCAACATTGAAAACATACTCAATGTTTTCATGAGAACCGGTTCTACAAAAGACGATGGTTATTTGAGCGATCCTTCATTGGGCGGAACAAAAGTGAAAACCTATGGTTCAACCTACGAACAAATGTATCGCGCTATCTATATCAACTACTACGAACAGTATCGTTCAGATACAGGGCTTGATTTCTACGGTGCACCGCGGCAGATCAGACTCGGCGTTCGTCTTGAATATTAAGAACGTAGATGAGTTTAATAGAAAAAAGAATAGGAGCATTAAATATGAATTCTAAATTATTGGGATATCTCGTTCTGTTGCTCTTTGGTCTATTCCTCGTGCAAAGCGGGGTTTATGCTGAAGCTAAGCAAGGAACAAAGAAAAGTCCCGCGAAAGTTGACGGGTCACCTACCCGAACTTTTCTGGATATAAATAAAATAGCCACACAGTTCACTAATGATGGTAAATCAGATTTGGATAACTCGGGAAACTCTGCATTTGTTTACCCGGCCGGCAGTGGAAAAACCGCCGTGTTTGAATCCGGTTTCCTTTGGGGCGCTTTTGTGTCCGGTGACGCTCAAGTACGTGTCGGTGGTTCTGCATACGGAACAGGTCTTCAGGGCGGTAAAATAACTAATTCAGGATTGGCCTGGAGCGCGTTAACCGCAGAACCTGCAACGGCTGCAAATGTAAGACTGTATCGTGTCCGCGCAGATATTTATCCCGGCGGCCCTGCTGTTGATTTAACAACAGAAGCTACATGGGAAGGTAAGAGTGCGAGCGATATGTTAGCTCAATACTTAAAAGACTATAACGAATGGCCAGCTGCTGATGGCGCTCCGACCTGGGTTGATACCGAAGGTGTTTACGGAGCCAAAATGGCGGTTATTCCCGGTGTTAGAGGCGCTGACCAGACCATCTGGTTTGTTGCTAATGACCTGAATCAAAAACTGACGACAGGTTTGTATGGTACCGATCCTTTGGGAATCGAATATCAGGCAACCTATTGGGCATACAATCAGTCTGGTGCTCTTGGTAACATGATTTTCCGTAAATATAAAATCATCAACAAATCGAACACAGCGTTCAATAATATGATTGTATCGATGTGGTCGGATATTGATGACGGAAATGCTACCGATGACTATTCAGGCTGCGATACTTTGTTAAGTCTGGGCTATTGCTATAATGCAAATGCAACAGATGCAACATATAGCCCGCTGCCGCCTCCGGCTGTCGGATTTGACTTCTTTCAGGGACCGAAAGTCGCAGGAGTCAACGGACAGGACTTGAATGGTAATGGTATAAATGATGCTATTGATTATGCTATCGTAGATGGCAAAAAAGTTGGTCCGGGCTTCATTAACTTGCCGATGACCGCTTTTTATTATTTCGCGAACGGTGATGCAAACGTAACTGACCCGACAATCGGATCAAAAGCAGGTGCAACACAGTTCTATAATTTCTTCCAGGGTAAAGTCGGATTGACAAGTAATTATTTTGTTGATCCTACAACCGGACTTAACACAACATTTGTTCTTACCGGCGATCCTCAGAAACATACTGGATGGATAGATGGAATGGTTCTTCCTGCCGGTGACCGTAGAATCGGTCTCGCAAGCGGTCCATTTACTATGAATCCTGGCGATGAACAAGAAATCGTTGTCTCTGAAATCGCAGCCGGTGCCGTTACAGGTGTTGATAGATTGTCAGCAATCGGATTGTTAAAGTTCTACGATGAACAAGCACAATCTGCTTACGATAATAATTTCGACTTACCGACTGCTCCTCCTGCCCCCTTTGTTAAAGTCACCTCTTTAGATAAAGAAATAATTCTGAACTGGGATAATAGCACTTCAGCAGTTGCTGCTACTGAAAACTTTAGCAAAAAAGGACATCTCTTCCAGGGTTATAACGTTTATCAATTACCAACAGCCTCTTCGGACAAATCAGAAGGTAAATTAATTGCTACCTATGATATCGTTGACGGTGTTGGCAAAATTGAAGATAAATACTTTGACTCCAAGAGCGGTGTTGTTGCAACAGGTGTACAGCAATTCGGTAATGATAACGGCGTCAAAAGATATATTGACATAACGATTGACGATCTGAATGGCGGCACACCGCTTATTAACGGTATCCGTTATTATTTTGCGGTCACTGCTTATTCATATAGCGCTTCCGCTTCTGTTGTTAACAACCTTGAAACTCCTTTGGATATTATTACGGTTATTCCACATACTAATAATCCAGGTGTCTCCGTTGCGACAACAACAGGAAAGAAATATACCAATGTTACGCATGCTACAGGTTCCGCCGACAACGTAACATGCTATTATTTAGTATCTGATCCTACGAAAACAACAGGAAAGTCATATACACTCGGATTCAGCACACAGCCTGATTTATTGAGCGGTTCTGCTGAAGGCTGGTATACAACCGCTACAGCCGAAGCAAGTGTTGTTCTCAATGAGGCAGGTACGAAACTTGATTACACAGTTTCTATTACCGATGCCAATTTAGTCGGCACCATTTCAGCCTCCGGACTCGGTGATGCTAATACTTTAGCAATTAACAAGAATATCGCTCTTACGAGCAATACTGTGCTTGGTCATGTTGTAGCAAGTGCAAGCGGATCATGGATTGATACCAGCTCTACCGAGCCATTTACTACCGCGTTGAAAGACGCTTTGGTAGGTGAAGGTCTCGCATTCATTGCTGCCGGTGCTGCTGATACAATGTATGTTCCATTGGCAATACAGACATATCCATGGTATCTTGATCGCGGTACAACCCGTATATTAAGTTATCAGAGAGATTTAAGTCTTGATAATGCTTACCTGACCGTAGATGGTATCCAGCCAAAAGTTGGCGGATTCTCCTTCGGCGCTCCTAGTTCATATTATGCTTGGGAACTTGTACATCAGGCTGATGCTACTGAAGCCAACCCTGTCGCAGTATGGGGTGATGGATCAACGATCTTTGGTTATGCGACCGGTAGAGGTGCTGATTTCTATGGTGGTGGTGGTGCGGCTACTGTTGCAGACCTTTGCCAGGATATCGAACTCCGTTTCACCGGTGTTGCTGCCAGCAATGAAGCCCCTGTTACTTCAGGCGGTTCAATTGCAACTATGCACGCAAGAACAGGATCCGTTCAGGGTCTCGTTCGCATTCCATTTGAAGTATGGGAAGTTGAAAGAAACAGACAAATTAACTGTTATATTACCGATCGTAACCTTGATGCGGCTTCGCCATGGGGCAATGCAGGAATGCCGCAGTGGTATCGTATTGCCGGTAGAAACTACGTTGAGTTCATTGCTAAACCGTATGACAGCGTGACGGTTCAATCAAGAACTGATTCGAAAATCACTTGGACTCTCATTCTTGAAGATGGTGAAAGTGGACCTCTTTGCGTTTGGCATACCGGAGATGTTCTCCGTATAAAATATGCAAACTCATTAGTTCCTGGTCAGGATACATACACGTTTACTGCACCTGAACCATCTGCATATTCGAAAGCAAAAGCTAAGGAAGATGTTAAGAATATTAATGTATTCCCGAATCCTTACTATGGCGTCAATTCAGAAGAATTGAACAAGTATAATAGATTCGTTACATTTTCGCATCTCCCGAGTGTTGCCAAGATTCGCGTGTTTAACTTAGCAGGTGTGCTGGTTAAAACAATTGAGCATAATAGTGATTCGCAATTTGAGCGTTGGGACTTAGCAAATCAAAATGGTTTGCCGGTAGCAAGCGGTCTGTATATTGCATACATTGATATGCCTGACCTTGGCGTTACGAAAACACTGAAGGTAGCGATCATTCAAGAACAACAGATTCTTGATAGATTTTAATTAACGAGTTTAATTTGTAGGAGATACAATGAAATATTTTAATAAAGCATTGCTTGTCGTTCTTCTGTTGCTGGTTATCGCAGCCGATAGCTTCGCCGGAGGAGGCAATAGGACAGGAACGGGAGGAGCTGCTCAGCTCCTTATTCCGGTCGGGACAACAGGTATAGCATTGGCCGGTTCCGGCATTGCTACTGCTGAAGGTCTTGACGCTATTTACTGGAATCCTGCAGGATTAGCTAAAGGTACCCGTGGTACTCTGGTTGGTTTTTCGCATATGAATTATATCGCGGACATCGGAGTAGAAAACGGTGCTGTTGCTACAAATCTTGAAGGAATCGGCACAATAGCATTGAATTTAAAAACACTTTCAGTTGGTGAAATTGCGGTTACAACAACAACGGATCCTGATGGAACGGGAAAGACATTCAAACCACAGTTTATTACTGCCGGTTTAACGTATTCCCGCCGCCTTACGGATAGAATCGGTGTTGGTGTTACTGCAAATCTTATCACTGAATCTCTCGGTGATGTTAGTGCATCCGGAGTTGGCTTTAATGTCGGTTTGATTTATGACAATCTCGGCGACATTGACGGTTTAAGCTTCGGTATCGCGATGAAGAATGTTGGTCCTCAAATGAAGTATGACGGATCCGGCTTGTATATTAATGCAACCGGTGATGGTCTGAAAAGACAACCTGGTCTTTTCAAGATTGACAGTGCTCCATTCGAGCTGCCTTCAACATTCGAAATCGGCTTTGGTTACAAACCTTATGTAGATAAATCAAACAGCCTTCAGGTAACAGCTGATTTCCAAAACAATAACTTCTCAGGTGATGAGTATAAGTTCGGTTTGGAATATTCATATGTGAAGACTTTCTATCTGCGTGCTGGTTATGCAACCTCACCGAAATCACAGTCTGATGATTATATTTATGGACTCACTGCTGGCGCCGGCCTTAACTATGCTATGGAAGGCCTGACATTGAGTGTTGGATATGCTTATCGCGATGTTAAATACTTTGATGCAAATCATGTATTTGAAATCAACTTAGGCTTCTAATCTCTTCATAGGTTGAAGTATGAAAACCCTCCCGATTAATCTGGAGGGTTTTTTATTTTAAATAGCAAGGAAAGACTATTGCGCGTCGTCTAAACCGGTAAAGACAAGATTGTCTTAAAGTTTATTAATTGGTTTAGACATGATGAGAGTTATATGAAAAAGAAACTTATTATCGGGTCTGCTATCATAATTGCAGTCCTGATTGCTGCGTATTTTTTAATTCTTCGCGGAAAAAGCACATCTGCAAATTATACCACCGGGACAGTGGCAAAAGGCGATATTAACGTGGTTATAACCAGTACGGGCACCATTGAGGCACTATCCACCGTGGACGTGGGAACGCAGGTTTCCGGCATTGTCACAAAATTGTTGGTTGATTATAACAGCGAAGTTAAACAAGGTCAGCTTCTTGCGGTAATTGATACTACAACACTTGCCGCTCAGGTTCGCGATGCGAAAGCGAACGTGGATAAGGCTAAAGCCGAATATAACTTAAAATCCGCATTGCACGACCGCAATCAAAAACTATTTGACTCAAAATATCTGGCGGAAACTGATTTACTTACCTCCTCAACTGATCTGGAATCCGCAAAAGCAACTCTAAAGTCTGCCGAGCTATCGCTTGAAAAGGCAAAAACGAATCTGAATTATGCTTACATACACGCACCTATATCCGGAAGAATTATTAATAAAAGTGTTGAGCAGGGACAAACGGTTGCGGCAAGCTTATCAACCCCAACGATATTTACTATTGCGCAGGATCTCTCAAAAATGCGCATTCTCGCCAGCGTGGATGAAAGCGACATTGGGCAAATAAAGGATGGACAGAAAGTGAAGTTCACTGTTCAGACATATTCAGATAAGGTATTCTACGGTTTAGTCACTCAAATACGCCTACAAGCAACAACAGTATCAAATGTTGTTAATTACACCGTGGTCATTCAGGCGGATAATAGTGATAAACTACTGCTTCCGGGGATGACGGCCACTGTTGACTTTTATGTTAACAGCAGATCGGATATTCTGCTAATTCCAAACGGCGCTTTACGATTTGAGGCATCTGAAAAATTGAAGGAGGAAGTCCGGAAAAATATGGAAGATGACTTTAAAAACATCCCGGACAGTATTAAAGCGAAAATGAAAAAAATGGGACCGCCTCCGGGAATGAATGATGCCGCTTCAAAAAAATCTTCTAAAGCCGCCTCAACAATGGCGTTGGTGTATTATTATGATTCTACCGGCAAAATAAAAATGAGTCCCGTGGAAACAGGATTGACTGATGGGAAAAATACGGAAATTGTTCATTCCCGCGAGTTGAGGGTCGGAATAAAAGTAATTACCGGAAGCGATGATGCCGGTGATTCATCAAGTTCTACCACAAGCACAAAGTCTAAAACCACGAATTCATTGGGCAGTCAAAACGGCCCGCCTCCACCAATGATGTAACATAGCAGCACCGGAGTAACGCAATGAATAACGTAATTATTAAAACTGTAGACCTCACAAAAACATATTTGGTCGGGGAAATAGAAGTTCCTGCACTGAAGAAAATAAACTTTACCGTGGAGCAAGGTGAGTTTGTCGCAATAATGGGCGCTTCCGGTTCCGGGAAGTCAACGTTGATGAACTTACTGGGTTGTTTGGATATGCCGACGAGTGGTGAGTACTATCTTGACGGGCATAACACGAGTAAGTTCAATAAAATTGAATACGCCGATATCCGCAATCAAAAGATAGGGTTTGTGTTTCAGGGTTTTAACCTCTTGTCCCGCACCACCGCAATTGAAAATGTTGAGCTCCCGCTTGTGTACGATCGCGTGCATAAAAATATGGATTTCCACATGGAAGCAAAACAGGCTCTTGAGCGGGTCGGGCTGCATGACAGGATGGATCACATGCCTAATCAGCTTTCGGGCGGCCAGCAGCAACGTGTGGCGCTCGCGAGGGCATTAGTTAACCATCCTGCGATCATTCTTGCAGATGAGCCTACCGGAAATCTGGATAGTAAAACATCAATTGAAGTTTTCCGTCTTTTTCAGCAGCTCAACGACGAAGGCATTACGATAATAATGGTAACACATGAGCGTGATTTCGCCCTGTTCGCGAAACGGATCGTTGAAGTTCGGGACGGAAAGGTGATTAAGGACGTGATTATTAAAGACCGGCTTGATGCGAATAAGGAATATGAAAAGTTGAACATGAAGGGCTCTGAAGATGAAAATTAAAGTCATAATGAAAGTGGCAATAAAGAGCTTGCTGAAATCAAGAATGAGAAGTCTGTTGACTGCCTTGGGAATAATTATCGGAGTTGCGGCAGTTGTTGTTATGGTTGCTGTCGGTGATGGTGCCCAGTTGAAAGTTGAGCAGCAAATACAAGGTCTTGGCTCAAATCTGATAATAATCACACCGGGTTCATCAAACTCCAGCGGTGTACGGGGCGGTTCAGGAACATTCAGCAAGTTTACTCTTGAGGATGCGGAAAAGATAAAAAATGAAGCAACTCTTATTACCGGTGTTTCACCATTAGTTAGATCAGGCGGACAGGTAATAGGCGGCACCGGTAACTGGTTTACGCAGATACAAGGCGTTTCTGCTGACTATCTCTCCATCCGGGCATGGGCATTGGAAAGCGGCGAGTTTTTTACCGACAGGGATATTATAGCGCGGGCTAAAGTATGTGTAATCGGTTCCGAAATTGTTAAAAACCTGTACTCCAACGAGGATCCGCTCGGAAAGCAAATTCGAATTAAAAATGTACCCTTTAAAATCGTCGGCGTTCTGAAATCAAAAGGTCAAACCTCAGTCGGTACGAGTAATGACGATATTATTCTCGCTCCATCCAAAACCGTTCTCGACAGATTGTCCGGCGGCCGTTTTATCAGTTCGATTCAGGCAAGCGCGGTATCAAGCGCTAAAAACGAAGCTGCTCAAACAGAACTGCGAGCCATTATGCGTGAGTCGCATGGATTGACGCAGGGCGAAGATGATGATTTTAGTATTAAGGATCAGTCGGATATAGCCGAAGCGCAGACTGAAACGGCGAGGGTGTTGACTTATCTGCTTGCATCAGTGGCGGGAGTATCACTTTTAGTCGGAGGAATCGGCATCATGAATATTATGCTTGTCTCCGTTACCGAGCGCACGCGGGAGATTGGTATACGACTGTCTGTCGGCGCCAGAGCATCAGACATTTTGCGCCAGTTTTTAGCAGAGGCAATTGTGTTGAGTTTTTCCGGGGGCGTGATAGGAGTTCTGCTTTCGTTTTTGATTACTTATCTGATTAATGAATACACATCGCAGACAGCCTATATTAAACCACAAATAATATTATTAGCATTTGGTTTCGCGGTATTTATCGGCGTATTCTTCGGCTTCTACCCGGCTCGTAAGGCCTCCGAATTAAATCCGATTGACGCATTGAGATACGAATAAATAAGTCAGGTACATGTATGAGAAATTTAATCAGGTTAGTTTTTGTAATTGCCGTTTTACAGATGAGTCTGTTAGCGCAAGAAACAATTACCTTGAGGCAGGCAGTTGCCATCGCGGTTAATAAAAACACAACCTTAGTAAAAAACCGGAATAGCTTATCAACATATTCGGCTTCGCTGAAAAATGCTTATGGTAATCTGCTTCCGTCGCTTGGATTGAATGCGGGCTGGAACTGGCAGCGGATTTCCGATGACAAAGGCACAACGCAGTTAGATTATTTAGGCAATACGCAAAGTGTCAGTGCCACGGAAACAGATTCGAGGAATTTCAACCTATCACTTGGCGGTAACGTGACGTTGTTCGACGGATTATCGTCATTAAAAACAATTACCCAAAAGGAGAATGAACTTGAATCCGCAAAGCTTGATCTGGAGAAACAAAAACAGGACGTCGCTCTGCAAACGGTAAATTTGTTCACTACGGTTGTCAACGACGAGAGTATTTTGAAATTTCAGGATGAAAATTATCAGTACAATGAGGACTTGCTCAAAAAAGTTAAGGAAATGGCTGCGTTGAGTATGGTGACAGGCGTTGATGTATCATCACAGGAGTATCAAACCGCAAATGCACGGCTTGCATGTATTCAAGCGGAGAACGACTTCGCCAAAGCTAAAATTGCACTGATGAATTATCTCTCTCTTGATATGGAAAAGAACTATTCTTTTACATTTGATTCATCACTGTATGCGGGACAATTGAGCGAGAATTCATCATTTGACACTTTGTGCCAAACGGCATTCCGCAACCGGAATGACTATGTCAGTGAAAAACTTAAATTGGAAAACACGTCATTAAAAATTGACATTGCAAAGAGCGGGTATTATCCGACGCTTTCCGGAAACTACTCGTTTGCGACAAGTGCGGTCAATTTCAGCGATATGTTCAGCCGGAGAACGTATGGCGTGGGGCTGTCGCTTAATATGCCTATATTCTCTCATTGGAGCACAGAGAGCTCGGTGGAGACGGCTAATGTTGAACAAAAAAATATGCAGGAAGAACTTTCCGCACTTGAACGAGAAATAAAGGGTGAGATCCGGACAGCAGCGCTGGAACTTAAAACAGCGCTTTTGCAGGCGGATGTTTCAAAACTCGCGGCAAAGTCGGCAAAGGAAACTTGGGATGTCAAATCCAAGAAGTATGTAATAGGTGCTGTAGCGTTTTTGGAACAACAATCGGCATATAAAGACTATGTTCAGGCTGTTAACAATCAAATAACAGCCGGGACAAATTACACATATAAACAATTGAACATGTTGAATGTTCTGGGATTGTTGAAACCGGAGTAAAGGGTAATTTTAAAATGAAAAACCCCCGGGCGACGGGGGTTTTTCATTTTAAACCTTGTTGATAATTACGACATATGTCGTTATTTCATAAGTATCATTTTTCTTGTTTCCGAAAATCCGCCGGAGCTCAAACGGTATATGTAAGTTCCGCTTGGAAGATGTGCGGCATTGAATTCATGAAAGTGATTGCCGGCTGATTCGAATTCGTTAACCAGCGAAGCGGCTTCATTCCCTAACATGTCATAAACCTTGAGGGTGACAAATCCGCCGGAAGGCAGATTATATCCGATTGTTGTTGTTGGATTGAACGGATTCGGATAATTCTGACTTAACGCAAAGTCGGATGATTTAACAATTTTATTATGCACATCGGTAACGCCTCCGGTTATCTTGGAGAGCCATTGTGAACCGTTAAGGAAGAACATTGCATGACAGCCATCCGATTCAAAACTCCAACCTGAATAAGTTGTATTGCCTGATTGTGAAGTAGTATCTTCGGCAGGGGAACTGTCTCCTACAAAAACAACTCTACCGGTTCCGAACTCAGCGCGGGCTGCAAGAACACTTGCCGTGCCGCCTTTAGTTGCTCCGGTCTTCCAGATTAAGCCCTTGACCGTGCTGTTGACACTCGTGTTTAAGGTTGCGGTAGTACCGGCACTGATCTGCATCTTGGTTACATTTCCCAACGGTCCGGCAATTACGGGATCGGCAGACGAAGGTGCAAGAATATTTGTGGTTTTGTCGTTGAAACTTAGGAGATCAATTGAAATACCGAAAGGATTTGTCTGTACTGTATTTGAAGTCATCAAATCATTCCATATTGCAGGTGAATCCCATCCGTCATTGTCGCGGTCGGAATTATCGTGGTCGGAAATCATGAATAAGCCGCCGCCGTTTTTGACAAAGCTCAAGATTGCTGTTTTTTCAGTGGCGGTAAACTGATTGTTTGGTTCGTCCACAATAAAGACATCGTAGTTGCTCAAGTCCTGGGCATTTGATGAGTTGCCATAAGTGATTGCTGTCCCAACGGGCAAAGTTTCAACTTTGTGGCCTAATTTCACCAACGCGATTCCCCATGAAGAAAGGGAACCTGTCCAATAATTTTCTGGTGTAGATGCGGTTACCGTGGACTGATCCGGAGTCGGGTAGCGCTGTGGCTTATCCTTGGTATCGGTGTCAATAATCCAATCGGCATTCCCGGCCATTTCCCCATGTGTTGCATCAAATAAAAACTTTTTTTGCGGCATGACCGCTATTGTATATACAATAAAGAAAACAGAGAGGAGTTTAGACCACTTAGCCATAGGAACCTTTTTCTTAACTAATTCGACATGTGTATAAAGAACGATAGCATTGTAAACGTGTTAACTATCAATAGATATGCCAAAAATGGCACGTTAATATGTGGAAAAGAGATGGAATTACAAAGGGAAAACGAAAGAACCGGCATCATGAAAATCGGCACTTCTTGTCTGATGCGAAAATATTTCGCATTTAGGGTAATTTTTACGCGGCTTTGGTGAGAGCTTAATTAAAAAAGATGTCGTATAGATTGGCAATCCAAGTACCCAGATATACAGAGACTGAGACATTCCTGAGTTGATATGCCGTGTTATATTGTGAATACGCTTTATCTATATCAGTTTGTGAATTGGCGGAATGATATTTCTTCGCTTTTGAGTTCGTGTCAATAATGAAGTAGATGGAACTTGCAAGCGAAACAAATCCGGCCGAAACGAAAGCCCAGCCTTTTGTATCACTTCCCTGGGTAAATTGGCCTAATCCCGGGAACAGCGTCGAATGCAGAAATGCCATTTTATTGATTTGAGGCGCCTGTAGAGAGGCTATCGGCGATAGTATTTCCGTTCCGGGTAATACTTCTGCCGGTCTTCTGAATACAATGCTGGCGCTTTTTTTCTTTAATTGATAAAGATTCAATTGTTCGTTGAAAAAGGATACGATCTTAGGGGATACGGTTGAGGAATCCAGCCTATATGTAGAATCAGCCTCAAATATTCTGGTGAAATAGACTTTAGAGGAATCGTCTTTCCAAAGGTTGTAATAGGAAATACCGATGAGGGACAATAAATCGAGGTACGTTGCCTTGTTTTGGGTAAGCGGTAAGGCGGTTTGGGATAAATGGACGGCGCTTTCGAATTCAAAATTTTGATATGATAATTTAGCCTGACGCATCAGCGAATCCGCCGACTGTGCATTGCTTGAAGCAACGAAAAACGCAGAAATAATAAAGAAAACAAGTATTCGTTTCATTATCGCATCAATATCATTTTGCCGGTTTTTATTGCATTATCGCCTTTAATTCTGAAGAAATAGACTCCTGAAGTATAGTTTTCGGAAGCCTTGAATGCCGCGTTATATTCGCCCGCTGCTTTGATGCCTTCATCAATCCTGGCAACTTCTCTACCGGTAACATCATAGACCATTACCGAAATATTTTGAGTATACGGCACACGGTATTTGATAATAGTTGAAGGATTAAACGGATTAGGGAAATTACCTAACAATTCTATTGATTTGCCCGATTTGGGGACAAATTCAGTTTTTACATCGGTAATATCACTTATTTTAATTCTTTCAATGCTGCGCTCAACGTCAAAATCATCGTTTTCGCCGCCAAACAAGTAAATATATTGACCGAACGTGATAGCCATGCATTCTTTGCGGGGAATAATATTTGTGGGTCCCTTAGTGCTGGTGCCGCTTGACCCTGTATAAAATAGCTCTGTATAGCCCACCGGCCTGTCGGTCTCATCAATACCGCCAATTATATACAGTAGGTTACTGTTGATAGCTACCACAGCCCCTCCGGCGCGCGGCTGAAGCAGATTATGGCCTAATTGTGTAACTTTTCTGCTGATGGGCGAGTATACGAACGTGTTTTTCAGTACGCCGTTATACACACCACCCAGGATATAGATACTGCTGTCCACCATGGCGCACATTTGTTGAGAAGGCTGCATCATGGTGAAAATAGTGTCTATAACACCGTTAATCGTTGAGGAAGGAACATTATATTCTACGATAAACTTTGGTTTGGCGGTATCCGGTTGTGAGCCGAAATTTTGTTCACCTCCGATAACAAGCAGCTTTCGCTTTACGACTATAGCAGAAGCAAAATTTCTCGAAAAAGCCCCGTTTGATGCAGAAATGACCGGATTGGAAGTATAATTCCATATTTCTAATGAAGCCTGTCGGGAAGATTTTTTCTTGACTCCGCCGAATATAAGAACGCTATCGCCATAGTTAACTGCACAAAGTCCGATTCTTTTTTCATTCATGTGCCCGGCTATTCTCCACGAGTTTTTCGCCGGGTTGAATTCCTGAATGAAATCAACCTCAGATTGAAGTGAATCGGAATAACCGCCAAATATGAATATGAGGGAGTCTTTTTTTACAATTGAAGCTCCGGACACAGGATAGGGCATATTACCCACTCTTTCCCAATTCATTTGGGGAAAAGCTACAACTGTTAATAACAGACAAATAAAGAAAATTTTCATTGCAATGTTGTTTTGTTTATTGGAAGATAAACAATTTTTATGCCAAATATCAAGTGGCCGGTTTGTATTTACAAGAGCAATTCAATCTAAAATAACGGCTAAAAATGCTTAAATTCAAATGATTTTTCATGCCGAAATTATTTTTCGAAAAAGTTATGTTTTATAATCGTCATTTCGTTCTTTTTGACCTGAATTTTTTGCGTAGTAGCCTGGAAATCCGGGTGCTTTACCGTGACTGTGTATTCACCGGGCAGCAGCAAAATGGGGGATTTTAGCGGAGACTGGGCTCTGAATTTGCCGTTTATATAAACATCTCCCCAGGGAAGGATTTTGCAATCAACCTTACCGAACAGAGTATCCAGATTGATTCTGACAGATGTTGTTTTATTCGGACGGATAGAAGTCTGGAGTGTATAGTCAGGGTAAGAAGGATTTTTCAACCGCAGTGTCAAAATACCCGCCTGAGCTTTAATCGGTTTTTTAATCGGGGTTGTGTCAACAAAACCAGAGTCTGAATATATATTGACCCAGGGAGTCGTTTCGATCATCAAATCGCCTTCGCCGGTTTCAATCGCGGCCTGATTGTCATTCGCAAGAGATTCGGCCGCTTTCACAAGTGTCTGATTGCCCACATCGGACTTCATTGAATCACCGGGCAATTTCTGCTGTGCGGCAGAAGATGCATCGGTTTTTGAAATCTCATCGCGTACTAATGTTACTTTCGAATATTGAAAATGCGATTTATAATAGCGCGATGTCAGCGTGTAAATAAAAAAAAGACTTTCCGATAGTATGAGAAATATCAGAATATAAATTATCAATGAAAGATTTTTTCTTCGGCTAAAAATTCTTCGAAGAGCGGAGGTTGTTGTAATATCAACATGCAGCGATTCCAATATATCAACGGCTGAGGTGTATGGTTCATCACCGTTTATCTTCAATAGTTTCCCGATGAGTGAACTTTCGGCAGGAGTCAACTCTTTTAAGAGATTTTCTTTTTCAGGTTTCCCGAAATTTAAGATGCAGTTTACCGTCTCGACAACATCTTTCCCAAGAAACGGATTCTTGTTCATGATGAGTTCATAGTATACAATGCCGGCGGAAAACAAATCGGTAGATTCCGAAAGTTCTTCGCCTCTCAATTGGGCGGGGGACATGTATGCTGGCGTGCCGACGATAGACTGGTGCTGTGTAAGGCTGCTGTCGTTAATGTTTACGGAAAGACCGAAGTCGGCGAGCTTTAAAACATTATTTTCACCGATAAGTATATTTTCAGGTTTTATATCGCGATGGATGATCGTGTGCGAATGAATATATGCAAGCGCGGTCATGAGCTGGATAAGCAATTTTTCCCGCATTTCGGGCGAAATCTGTTTCTCGTTCATTAGCTCACGAAGATTTTTATTCGGGAAATACTCCACGGAGATATAAAAATACTCATCGGAAATGCCCGAGTCTAATACCTTGATAATGTTAGGGTGGTCAAGCTTGGCAAGAAGGCGGGCTTCTCTTTTCAATCGCGATAATTGAATAGACTCATTTTTCGCGTCGAGCTTGAAGGTCTTCAGGAGGATGGTTTTTTCGGGATGAATCTGCTGAGCATAGTAAACGGCATAATCGCCCTCTTTTTTCAAACACTTGAGGAGCTTAAACTTATCAGGAGCGATATTCAATTCGTCATTACTCAAAGCACTTATGCCGTTAAATATTCTTCAAATCGGAATGATCTTCCGAGGCCGCTTCTTTTAATTTCAATTGAATCCATCGGACAGACACATCAAGTGATTTTGCGGTGGCTGTTCTGTTGCCGTTATGCCTTTGCAGCCTCTTGAACAGAAGCAGCTTTTCAAATTCCTGAAGAGTGCCTGAGAAGTTGGAAAGTTCCTCTTCCTGCTCAAGGATAATATGCGTTGTTTGAATCATATTATCATCGCATAAAATGAGTGCGCGTTGAATGGTGTTTTCTAATTGACGCACGTTACCCGGCCATGAGTAATTTTCAAGCAGGTTCAGGGCTTCTCTCGTTATGCCAAGATCTTTATTGCTGTGTTTACGGATGAAGTAATTAGCGAGGAGTTTAACGTCACCGTTTCTTTCCCTCAGCGGCGGAATGGTTATCGGAAAGACGTTCAGCCGGTAAAATAAATCCTCTCTGAATTTATTTTCTTTTGTCAACAGGCGGAGATCTTTATTTGTTGCCGCGATAATGCGCACATCAACTTTCAATGGCTCGTTGTCACCGACTCTGATAAGTTCCTTATTCTGCAATACACGCAGCAGTTTAGCCTGAATCGGCATGGAAATGTCGCCGATCTCATCGAGGAAAAATGTTCCTTTGTTAGCGGCTTCAAACAATCCTTTTTTATCTGCAACAGCACCTGTAAAGGCGCCTTTCTTATAGCCGAAAAGCTCGCTCTCAAGCAGGGAGTCTGCAATTGAACCGCAGAATTGCGCAAGAAAAGGAGAGTCTTTCCGTGCACTGAGTTTATGGATGGATGAAGCAATAATATCTTTACCGGTTCCGCTTTCGCCAAGAAGTAATACGGAGGCTTCAGTTGCTGCAACCTTATGAATCAATGCCGCGGTGCTTTTCATCGCGGGGCTCTCGCCGATGATATCCGGAATTGTTGTTGAGTTTATAAGTTGATTTTTGAGAAAAATATTTTCTTTATGCAGGCTTTCTTCGCGCAACAAACGGTCAAGTGCAAGTGAAAGCAGGTTAGAGAAGAAGCGCATGAACTTTAAGTTCTGTTCGGTGAATTCTTTTCTGTGCTGGATACTATCAACGACAATAGCGCCCCACACTTCGCCATTATGCAATACCGGTACGGCTATAACGGATTTTATACCGAATGCCTGAACGCTTTCAAACTGTGAAATCTTCGGATCGCTTAGCACATCGTGAACAAGGCAGGGTTCTTTAGTGGCTTTTACCTGACGTAGTATACCTGATGAAAATTCGGTGCTGTCATCAATGGTTTCCCTATTGAAGTTTCTCCCGGTCAATACAACAAACTCTTGCGAGTTCGTAGTAAATTGGATAAATAAGCCACGCTCTGCATCAAGTGCTTTGATAATAATATCCAAAGCATCCTGCATCAGGTTTTCGCGGTATTCAGCTTCGATTAATTTCTGGCTGATATGGTACAGACCTTCAAACTGGTCTATTTCAAGAGATTTGATTCTGTCTAATTCAGGAACTGAACGCACGTAACGCCTTTCGAAATCCATTAATACGTAAAGTGCAAGATAAGAATTTTTATCTGACTAAAAATGATGCCGGCTTCGACCGGGCACGATTTTGGAACTCATCTATGACCCAGATCACCCAAAAGTAATCACCTTGGGCAAGAGAGGTGGGGCAGGTGTAGGAAATTGAGTCTGAACTGATATTGTCTATTTCGGAAACCAGTGTCGGGGCAATTTCATTCGTATATACTTCAATCTGATAATTAAATGTATACCCGGCAGAGAATCTTTTCCAGCTGAATGTCGGCTTGGAAGATACCGTGTCCGTGCCGGACGGAGAATAAAAAGTGATGTCGTTATTAATGACCCGCTTGATCTGACTGCTGCCGATGATTGTTTCCTGCTGCGAAGTGTTTTTTACAATGATCGAAAAATCTTTTCCGATAACTTTTTCAATATCATCGGTGTTGATGTCTGAAAGAGATATGCTTGTGCTGAACCACTTTGTCAATAAATCATATCCAAGGGCTTTGCGCACGCTGAGCGATTCATTATAAATGAAAACCGAGTCTATGTTGTTATCCTTGTCGGTGATTTTGAATTTTGTGGTCAGGGAGGTGAGGGGATCAACCGTGTACCGGTTAATAACCGTGCTATAAAAATAAAGTGAGTCAATGATCGGGACAAAGTAGAGATATTCATCTAATGATTTTTTTAGTCCCGCCGTCAGATCAACATACACGGAGTCCGTTAAATAACCCGCGGCTGAGATTTTTAACCAACCGGAAACGAGCTTTATTGTTTTAAATGAAAAATATCCGTTAGCGTCGGTGGTAGCCGAGACCCCCGCGCTTTCAAATAGGATGTTTGCTTTGGAAATACCTGTGTGAGGCAGACTGGCTGTATGGACGTAACCGTCAAGTAAAGCGACCTGATTGTCCGGATTATTAACATCTAACGGGTTGTCACGCGGTGCGCTGCATGAGTAATAGCAGAGAGCCGCGAGCATGCACAATGCCGCCTGATAGAAGTTAAAAAGGTATTTTCCACGGAACGTCATGGCGCCAATACAATCAATTCGTAAAGTATTTAAATTATAACTTAATAAAATAATAAAACGGGATGAAAAATACCCAAGAAAACTCAATTCGAATTAAATGAACCATTGGGTATAAAATTTGTTTCATAACCGCTCAAGAACCTACGCTCACTTCAAGGTTATTTCTTATTAAGAGTCAGTTGCGTAAGTATATTACAAAGTGAACTCACCCCTGCCCCTCTCTTTCCAAGAGCAATGCTGTCAACTTAAGAGAAAACACCAGGGAAATCGTTGTGCATATAAAAATTAGCATGTCATTCCGTTCGCAGAATGCCGTGCAGAATCCGTCGGTAGACGGATATCCGGAATCCATTATGCCTTTACCTGATTTCAACCTGGATTCTCCCGTTAAATTAGAAAAGCGGTTTCACTATCTTTAAGGCTAAGCACGCAAAAAGCGTGGAAAATTGTAGACTCAAAAAGAAAGGAAACCGCATGGCAAAATATAGTAAAAAAAATAATGTCAAAGAGACAACGCAAGTTGTTAATTCATACACGGGTTATGATCATTACATAGCCGTGGACTGGTCGCAAAAAACGATGGCAATAGCCAGAATACACAGTACGCAAAAAGACAAAATACGTCTTGCCGAGTACGAAAGCGACGTAAAGACATTACAGAGAATGCTCCGGGAACTAAAAGGCACAAGCGTTTTGGTACTGGAAGAAAGTTCGCCGGCACATTGGCTGTATATTAAACTGCATGATAGTGTTACAAAAATAGTAGTCTGTGACCCATACGTAAACAAGAGCTTGAGCATAGGGCCAAAAAATGACCGGATAGATGCAGAAAAATTGTGCCGACTATTGTATAACGGTATGATAAGAGAAATTTACCATAGCCTTGAAAAGGTGCATGAACTCAGAAAATATGTTAGTTCCTACATTGATCTGGTAAAAATGGGAGTCCGGCTTCAAAATCAAAATGCCGGGTTTTTAGCACAGGAAGGAAGAACAAAACGTCAGAAAGTAGCAGAATCAGATACCGAGGCCAGCCGATTCATTATAGAGCGTCTTGAGGAAGCCATAGAGCTTTACCAGAAGCAGAAAGATGAATATGTCACCCTATTCGGGAGTATGTGCAAAAAGAACAGCATGCTAAAGAACTTATGCAGTATACCGGGAATAGCGGAAATATCGGCAGTCAAGATATGGGCAACCATGATAGAGCCGAGGCGCTTTAAGACGGCAAATAAATATCTGGCATATTGCGGACTGGTAAACTACAAGAGAGAAAGCGGCGGCAGGGTATATGGTGTGCGCCGCCCGAGATTCTCCAGAGTCTTGAAAGAAGTATATAAAACAGCAGCCATCGTGGTCGTTAACGGACAAAACCCGTTACGGTCATATTATGATGGTCTCATAGAGAAAGGACACAGTGAACATAATGCCCGTCATGCCGTAGCCCGGCAGATAGCCAAGATCAGTTATGGTGTGGCTAAGACGGGAACGAAGTATCAGGCAAAAGATACATAGCTTTGATTGCTTACGGTGTTCGTTGGGTACTATAAAAATATGTTCAATAAATAAAACCGGCTCAGATTTTTGGGAGAGAGAACTCAAATCCCTTTGTTACAGTCCATCTGAGTGGATATAGTACATTCTCCCGTTTAGTCCTCTCCTGCTTTTACATCTGGAATTTACCGTAGTGGGCCGCTAAAGGCTACAACTCAAATAGACGCATAGAAAAAGTTAATCGAGTAAAGGAAGCCAGGTTTTAGGAGCAGAAACATAGTAGAAGCCAATGGGCACGATACCGTGAAACCAAAGTCAAAACGACTGATTTTTCTAAAGAAAAATCTTTAGGGGAGATTATTTTCTTCTTGACTTTCTTTTCTATAGACAAGGGGATTCTGCGAACGTACAAATCTGACGAACCAAGCTATCCTCTTTGATCTATATTCTTCCCGTCAGTCCGCCGCGGCGGATTACGGAATGACAAACAAATCCTTAAGTTGACAGCATTGCTTTCCAAGAGAGGGGAGAGCCCGAGGATGAAAAATTTGCTTGAATTTGGGCGGCGAAGGTGAGTTCATTTTTAGTTGTAGGTGTAAAACAGAGCACGAAGATTTGTGCAACAACTTATAAAGTAAAGGGCCATTTCAGATCGAGTTGAAACAGCCCTTTCTTCTATTGGAGAGAAGAATAAAATTTAAGCGTGTCTGTTCGGACTTTCAAAATTTCCGAAGAGCTCCAGTTGGGTGGGAGCCCTTCGGATCAATCAACAGTTCTTATAAGAGCAGCAACTAAGTTGTAAGTAATAAATAGCCAGCCTAAGCGTATACAAAAGCATATTCCCGGCATGATGTCCGTATAGTATGGTACCGGCTGGGTGCCCTATGTCCATGCCCTTATCAAGCTGTGCGACTCACATTCCCAAGAAAAGAAACGCATATATTGCATTTAATCTCCGGGATGTGAAACCTGATAATGGCTGAGTGGTTCCATGTATCCGGACTACTTTTTACCGTTGTACTCCTAAATAACTGTCCATCTGATTAGTTTAATAATTATGCAACCAACTTGTCTTTATCCAGCAAATCTGCATGGGTCAAAGCAATAATTTCATCAACGAGTATCGGGGTTTGCAGCATACAACAGGCGCATTTTGGAGCAACATTAGCTATGCTCCATCCTTTCAAATAATCATCTGCAACACCGTGGCACTCAATTCCTATGATATACACGTCATCGCGATTCAGCTTATTTTCTTGAATGGTCGTGTATATCTGTGCGACATCGCAGCCTTTTGCAAAAATGCCGACTCTGCCCGGAAATGATTCCATTATAATCGGAAGAAAAGCCGCCAGATTGTTGAGCGCAAAATGATTGAAGGTAAGCTTTTGGGCATCCCCGGAATTTTTAGCAATAAAAGGGTGCAGTCGGTTGTTGCAGTTGTTTCCGGAGTATCCGATGATACACGAAACTTTGCCCTGCTCGATAAGTTCTTTCGCCCGATTAATGATTGATTCCATGCGTAACCTAAAATCATTTAATTACTTATTTCTATATAGTAAACACAAAAAGCATGCCAAGGGAGAGGGCGTATTTTGGCGCATAATCGGCGTTGAGATGTAATGCCGTCCACAAGAGTCTGAATTTTTTTCGCATCGAATGAATTATTTGCGTTATCGGCTTCTCATGAGTTGGCGCTCCGGAAAGCCAGTGCATGTGCTGTTCAACATGGTATGATGATGTTGTGCACAAAAATATAGATAACAATGTTGCCCGTAATTACTTATATTACGAATATACTTACATCAAATAAAGTGATAGGAAAATGAAGGCATATTTTTACTTGCTGTTTTTATTGACCGTAATATTTCTTTTCTCAACCGAATTGTCTGCACAAAAAAAGAAAATCGAGTTTGATCTCGATTTTGCGAGTTTTGCATACGCCGACAGTGTAGATATGGTTGAAGTTTATTATAATATCTCACAAAACGATTTTATACCGGCTCTTGAGAAAGGTGAACAGTACTTAAAGGCTAAGCTGACTCTGAGTATATTCCCCAAGGGAAAAAGCGAAGCGGTTGTTGATAAGGACTATGTTTTGCACGTTAAAGCGCCTCAGGATTCTGCAGGACGAAAAAACTTCGTGGGTGTATTGAAATATGCTGTACCGGTCGGTACTTTTACTATAAAAGCATCTATCCAGGATTTGAACAATCCGGAAGGAACGGGGCTGTTCAGTTATACTCTGACAACACCACAGTTTAACCTGCCTCATTTTTCCATGAGTGATATTGAACTTGCCAACAATCTTATTCAGGCAGGTGATACAAACTCTTTGTTTTATAAAAACACATACGAGATTATGCCTAATCCGGCAAATATTTACGGTGAAAAAATTCCGGTTCTGTTTTATTATACTGAATTGTATAATGTAAATAAGGATATCGGTACTCCTGAACTAAAGCAAGAGGCTAGTGTTGTAAGCTCCAGAAATGTAGTACTTTCGAAAAAGACAAAAATAGTTTCGAGAGTAAATCAGGATATTGTTGTTGTTGATGCCGTTCCGATTGCAAAAGTTCCGACGGGCTCTTATACGCTCCAGATTACCGTTACGGATACTGTTAAAAAGATTATGGCTGTTCAGAAAAAGAAATTTTTCGTATACAACCCCTCATTTAAGGATACTCTTAAGGAGCATTCGATAGAAGCACAATATATTGCTTCCGAATTTGCCGCTATGAATGAAGAGGATGTGGAAGAAACTTTTGCCGTCTCAAAGTATCTTGCGACAAAGAATGAATTGGTTAAATGGGATAAATTGTCCGATCTCGAAGGCAAGAAAAATTTTCTATTCCAATTCTGGAATTCAAGAGATACCGATCCGACAACGCCGGAAAACGAATATAAAAACGATTATTTCAAAAGAGTTACCGAAGCAAATTTCAGATTCGGCACCATCAGACGTAAGGGCTGGAAGACGGAAAGAGGCCGCGTGCTTCTTATGTATGGAGAACCGACACAGGTTGACCGTTTTCCGAATGAAACCGACAAGCGTCCTTACGAAATCTGGGAGTATCAGGAACTTGAAGGTGGTGTCTCGTTTGTTTTTGGAGACTTAACCGGATTTAACGACTATTCGCTGATACACTCGACAAAGCGTGGTGAGATTAGCGATACAAGCTGGAAAAGAAGACTTCAGATGGTTGGTTCGTCAACTAATGAAGATAATGATTACGGCAATGTCTCATCCAGTGAAAAATAACCATCTTTCATTAACGTAAAAATTTACGAAGACCCGCCCAAACGGGCGGGTCGTTTTTTATTAACAATAGAAGATTCGATTTGCAAAATAAAATAGAATACTTTCTTTTTATCAGCTTCAGTAAACTTTTCTGTTTCCTCGGCCTTAGCGTTTCGAGAAGAATTGCCGGAATGCTCAGCGCCTTCTTCTATTATTGCGTGCCCATCAGGAAAGACGTCGTTTTTAAAAATATATCGTTAGCCTTTCCCGAACTCACTGAATCCGAAAAAACGCAGCTTGTTAAGGATATATACAAATCTGCCGCGATAACTTTTATAGAAATTCTATCGCTCCCGGCTCTCACGACTGATGAGTTGTTAAGCTCAATGACATATGATGCAAAGATTGTCCGCGAGTGTTATGAACGCGGCCAGGGACTTGTTATGATGACCGCACACTTCGGAAATTGGGAATATGGCGCGATTGCCTCTGGATTGAATCTCGGTGTGTCAATTGCTGTGGTTACGAAGAACCAGCGAAATCCTTATGTGAACGAATTTATCAATAAATGCAGGTCCCGGTGGGGAAATAAAGTGGTCCCTCTCGGACTATCCATAAAAGAGATATATGCTGAGTTGAAAGCTAAGAACGTTGTGGGTCTTGTTGCCGATCAGCGTGGAGCCGCCGATGGACCAAGGGTTAATTTTTTTGGAAGGCCTTCCGCTGTTTACACCGGTCCGGCCGCATTGGCGATCAGAACAGGGGCTCCGCTGATATTCTGTGTCGCGGTACGTCAGCCGGATTATCATTATATCTTTCAGGCTGTCGAGGTTGGTAAAGAAAACTTACCCGCCGATCGGGAAGCCGCAACTCTTGAACTTAGCCAAAGATGTTCCGACAAGCTTGAAGAAGTTATAAGAAAAAACCCCGAACAATGGTTTTGGATGCATAACCGGTGGAAATATTGAAAGATAAATTATTAGTTATTCAGACTTCTTTTCTCGGTGACTCAATTTTGAGCCTGCCATTTTTGCAGTTATTAAAAAAAGAAAATCCCGACGCAATTATCCACGTAATTTGCACACCGCAAAGTGCAGAAATATTCGAAGCTTCTCCTGTAGTTGACAGAGTTATTCCGCTCGACAAAAAAGGGGTGCATAAATCAATATTAAAAACTATCGGCTTTGCAAAGCAGCTCTCGGAAGAACATTATACAAAGCTGTATTCACTGCACCGCTCTTTCAGAACTTCAGTTCTTGTATACTTCACGAAGGTACGGGAAACATACGGTTATAATACTGCGAGCGCTTCATTTGTCTATAAACATAAAGTGGAATACCGAAGCAAGTATCACGAAGTGAGAAGGCTCATGGGTTTTCTGCAGAACAGTCCGGGAGATGACGAATGGAAAGTATTACCGGAGATTGATTCAGTAAATAAGCAAACTCCGGAAAAGGATGCTTATATGAATTCGTTGTTTACCGGCAAGCGGATTGTAGCTATTGCTCCGGGAAGCGTGTGGGAGACGAAGGTTTATCCCGAAGAGCACTTTAAAACAGTTGTGAAATATTTTTCAGACCATGATTATTCGGTCATCCTGCTTGGCGGAAAGAATGAGCGCGAGGCGTGTGAACGGATAGCAAAAGATACGGAAGCACTGAATTTATGCGGCGTTTTTTCTCTCATTGATGTGCACCGTATATTGCGGGAGTGTGTTCTGCTTATCTGTAACGACAGCGCCCTCGCACATTTAGGTATTTCGGCAAACATTCCGGTAGAGATGATTTATTGTTCCACCGTTCCTGAGTTCGGGTTTTATCCGTATCACAATAAGGGCGGTTATGTAAGTATGGATGAACTTACATGCAAGCCATGCGGAATACACGGGCGGCACGCCTGTCCCAAAAAACATTTTAATTGCGGTTATTTAATGCAGCCTGAAACAGTAATAAAAAAAGCTGAGAAGTTATTACATGGCGAATAAATTTAAAACTTTGGAAATCAACATTGACGAGGATGCCGACCTCGCGCTTAATCGCGCCCAGAAAATTTTTCTTCAGGGCGGTGTGTTTATTTATCCGACGGATACGATTTACGGTCTGGGTGCAAATCCATTTAACGAGGACGCGACGGAAAAAATTACTGCGCTTAAACAGCGGGATGAGATGAAAAAATACATCCTGCTTGCCGACGAAATTGAAACCGTTCTAAAATATATTGAAGTTACCGACGAGCGTCATTTCGATTTCCTTCTTTCAGTCTGGCCAAATCCCGTATCCGTGGTATTAAAACTCAATAAGGTGACAGCGGAAATTTTCGGCAACGAGACTGCGGCCTTCCGGATTCCCAATCACTATTTTTGCAGGAAGCTCATCAAGCAATTGCGCATGCCGCTTATCTCTACTTCTGTTAACCGGAGCGGAGATCCGCCTATGACTGATTATATTGAAATCTCACAGGAATTCAGGGATGAGGTTGACGCGATATTTTACACTCAAAGAACCCAGCTTCCGGTGCACTCAACAGTAATTGATTTGACCGGCGACGAACTTATTCTGTTGAGGGAGGGAAAGATAAAATTTGGTAATTTAGTAGCGCAGTTTAATAAAATTCAGAAACAATATACTAAGACTAAGTAATGACCATTCCGGTTCTGATAGGTAAGTTTTTCGGCAGATTAAAAACGTTTGAATATAAAAAGTTCTTACAGATATTTTCCCGTTTCCGTTTTTCGGTAACGATTATACCGGGGCCGACATCCTATATTCCGGCACGTTCGTTTCTTTTCTGGCATGTGGCGGCGTTTCTTGGCGGATTCAGCCTTATTGTTGCTATAATTACCGGACTTCTCATGGTGTACACGCCGCTGAATTCGTTATTCTTTAGTAAGACCATACAGCTTTCTCATTATCAGGTACAAGAGTTGCGGGTACTGGAAAATAAAGTCAGGTTTTTAGTTAAAGAAGTTGATAATCTTAAAGAAGATAATGAGCGGCTCGAAAAGGCAATACTTCTTGGCGATCCTTCGCTGATTAATGAATTTTCCAAAAAGCCGAAGGAGCAAAATCAGTCGCAGGCTCCGAAAACAGCGAACAGTATTGTCCTTGCCTTAAGCGGATTTATGGAGTGGCTTTTCCCCGAGTCCCCGGCGGTTAAGATTCAGTTTGTAAAACCATGCGATGGTTTTGTAACGAACAAATACAAACCGGAAGAAGGGCATTACGGGATAGACTATTCTTTGACAACCGGTTCGCCTGTTTATGCTGCAGGTAACGGGTATGTCGTTTTTTCCGATTATATTGCCGACGAAGGTTATACCGTTATTCTGGCGCATCATGAAGGGTATATGACCGTTTATAAGCACTGCTCGCAGATAACGAAGCGTCAGCGCGAGCGCGTTGTTCAGGGCGAGACTATCGCGCTTTCGGGAAACAGCGGCAGGCTAACTACCGGACCGCATTTGCATTTTGAAATTTGGCATGACGGCATCTGCCTTGATCCGCAGACGCTGTTGTTTGAAAAATAAAAAAGGATTAAACATGAAACTTCGAGTTGACAAAGATTTATATATGGATGATGTCAGCATCATTAGCGAAGGCATGAGTATTTTCGGTGATGTTGAAACCCGCGGCAATATTCGCGTTGACGGCAAGGTAAAAGGAAATGTAAAAGCCGGCGGAAATGTAACCGTAGGAAAAAACGGAGGCATTGAAGGAAATATTACATCAAAATCCATGACTATCGGCGGCGGCGTAATCGGCGGCGTTCAGGTAGAAGGCAAATTGATTTTAGAGGCAAAGTCGCAGCTGCAAGGTGATATTATTGCCGCAATACTCGTTATTGAGGAAGGCGCAAAATTCTCCGGTAAAAGCGCAATGCACAATGAGTGATAATTCTGAAAAGAAAAAAGAAAATACAGACCAAAAGCCGGTGTACGCGGAAATCGGGCAATATCTCGGCTTAGGATTTCAATTGGCTGCCTCGGTCGTGCTTATGGTGTTTCTTGGGAACTGGTTAGATGAAAAATACAATAAAAAGCCTCTATTTTTGATAATAGGAGCTTGTTTGGGCACTTTCGCCGGATTATACAACCTTATAAAAACGGTGCTTGAAATCGAAAAAAAGACAAAAAAATGACTCGCTTTCAGAAATATATCAAAAACACATCTATTTTTCTACTGATCGTATTCGTTTGTCTATTAGCTGCTCTTGAATTTAATATAATATCCAAAACATTGTTTGTCGTCATTGTTTCCGGCAAACTTTTAGCTACCTTTCAGTTCCTCGGCGGGATGTATTTTAACGAAAAGGGATTGAAAAAGGGGAACGCGGGGTTTATGGTATATGTTCTTGGAGGGATGGGAATACGGATATTTCTGAATCTTGCGATTATTTTATTTTTAAGCACAATATTGAAAGTTACCTTTAATTCCTTTATTTTAGTATTCTTCGTATTTTACGTTATATTCTTGATTATTGAACTGATTTACCTCGCAAAGTACGAAGAGAGACCGAAATTGATAAAAGAAAATGACTGATACAGCAAAAATAATTATAGATAGTCTTCAGGCTGCTGGACACACTAAAGCTCAGAGTGAAGGCAGCAGCTGGATAATGCACCACATTATGGATGGAAAATTTCTGGACTTCTCACCGTTCGGAAAAATCCCACTTCCTGAATTTATTATAATGGGCTATCCTTTTCAGATCACCAAACACATGGTGTACATGGTGGTAGTTGCTTTGCTTATGATATTTTTATTACGGTATGTCGCAAAGCAATATAAAAAATCTCTTGTCCCTCATGGTGTAACCAACGCGTTTGAGTTGATTATTATTTTCGTTCGTGATGAAATTGCAAAATCAACGATAGGCAAAGGATATGAATATTTTCTGCCATATCTGCTGACCGCATTTTTCTTTATTCTTATTTCGAACTTCCTCGGCTTGCTGCCGTTCTCTGCGACTGTGACAAGTAATATCGCGGTTACCGCGGTGTTGGCAACGTTGTCATTTGTTGTTATACAATTCGGCGGCATGAGAAAGAATGGTGTATTCGGATATTTCAAAGGATTGATACCACACGGCATTCCGGTTGTTCTTCTGCCGGTTATCGGGGTTGTGGAAATTATCGGTTTGTTCACAAAACCGTTTGCATTGGCTGTTCGTCTTTTCGCGAACATGACCGCGGGGCACATTGTTATTTACGCGTTAATAAGTTTGATATTTGTTATGAAGTCATACGGCATCGCGGGTCTTTCCGTTCCTATGGCTTTGTTTGTTTATTTCCTTGAGATTTTAGTCGCCTTATTACAGGCATATATTTTCACGATGCTGTCGTCACTGTTTATTGGTATGGCAGTTCATCAGGATCATTAATAGTTAAGTTAGTCAGAAAACAATTCAGTTACATAATTTATCATTAGGAGACAGTTATGAATTTAGCATGGTTAGCAGCCGGAATCGGTGCAGGTTTAACAATTATCGGCGGTGCATTTGGTATCGGAAAATTAGCAGCATCGGCTATGGAAGCATCCGGAAGACAACCTGAAGCAGCCAACGTTATCCGTATCTCTATGATCATTGCAGCTGCGCTTATCGAAGGTATCGCGCTTTTCGCATTGGTTATTTGCTTCATGTTGGCAGGTAAATAATTTTCGTCTGTATTTCTTTAAGAACCATTAAGGTTTTGCAGACATATTTTAGAGATTAATTACCGATTGGATAAATAATGGTTTTAGGAACATTGTTTGCTTTTGCGGCACGCTATGCAGAAAGCGAAGAAGGTGGCGGAAGTCTTCTTTCCGTTAATCCCGGACTCGCGTTCTGGACGGTGTTGATATTCCTTATCCTGTTATTGATTCTGAAGAAAGTGGCATGGAAGCCCATTCTTACTGCTTTGGATGAACGGGAACAGAAGATCAAAGAATCGTTGGAGCTTGCGGAAAAAGCGAAACAGGACGCTGCCATAATGATTGAAGAGAACAAGAAAAGTATGGCAAAGGCAGATGAAGCCGCGCAGAAGGTACTTGCCGAAAGTAAGGCATATGCCGAGCAGGTGAAGGCCCAGATGCTTGAACAAAGCAAAGTACAGGCAGATAAAATTATCGCCGATGCTTCGCAGGAAATCGAGCGGAAGAAACAGGAAGCCTTTATCGAGCTGAAAAATCAGGTCGCGGAAATCTCTGTTGAAATAGCAGAAAAATTAATTCAAAAAAATCTCGACCCTGCCAAGCAGAAAGAGGTTATAGATTCGTACATTAAAGATATCCGGAAAAACTAAGCATGAGCATATCAAAAGCCGCAGTGCTGTATGCCAATTCTTTGTATGACTTTGCCGTTGAAAAAAACGCCGTTGTAAATGTCTCGGATGAAATGAACGAAGTGGTTAAGCTTATAGAAGGCAATTCGGAACTGAAACGTGTTCTGGATAGTCCGATAGTGAAACCTTCGGCGAAGTTAGTGATCATCAAGGAAAGTATTCAGTCGTTTGCCGGATCGGTTCTTATGCAGTTTATTGATTTCCTCGGCAAGAAAAACCGCGTTGACGGTATATGGGAAATCGGAAAAGCATACGAACAGATACTTGACGAGCGTCAGGGTATTATACGTGTAAAGATCACTTCCGCTATTGAATTGACCAAGGAACAGCTTGATGAAATTCAAAAACAGCTTGAAGGTACATACGCAAAGAAAATTCTGTTCGATACAAAAATAGATCCGGCTGTTATCGGCGGATTTGTTTTGCAGGTAGAAGATACAATTATTGATGCAAGTCTAAAAAATAAATTAGAGCTTCTCAAGAAAAAGTTTTTAAAAGCAAGTCTCTCACTTAATTAATGAGAACTGAAATAAGGAATTGAGTTATGGTTAATATCAGACCAGATGAAATATCGGCAATCATAAGAAAACAACTTTCCGGATTTGAAAGCGAAGCTGATGTTTATGAAGTGGGCACAGTCCTGCAAGTGGGTGACGGTATTGCCCGCGTTTACGGTCTTTCAAAAGTAATGGCAAGTGAATTGGTTGAGTTTCCGAATGAAGTATTTGGTATGGTGCTTAACCTCGAAGAGGATAGCGTCGGATGCGTTTTGTTCGGCGATACCGAGCTTGTAAAAGAAGGCGACATTGTAAAGCGCACCGGTAGGGTAGCTTCAATGCCCGTTGGTGAAGAAATGCTCGGCCGCGTTATTACGCCTCTCGGAATACCGATTGACGGTAAGGGCGCAATCGAGGGCAAGCAGTATCTCCCGATTGAAAGAAAAGCCCTCGGCGTTATATTCCGTGCACCGGTTAAAGAACCTCTCCAGACCGGTATTAAAGCGGTTGACGCGATGATTCCTATCGGCCGCGGACAGCGCGAATTGATTATCGGAGACCGTCAGACCGGTAAGACCGCCGTTGCTATTGATACTATTATTAACCAGAAACATACACATGCACCGGATGCAAAAAAATTAGGCATTGATCCTGTTTATTGCATCTATGTTGCTGTCGGTCAAAAGAATTCAACCGTAGCGCAAGTTGTTGCTAAACTGCACGAACACGGCGCTATGGATTATACAACGGTTATCGCTGCCTCCGCTTCGGATCCTGCACCGTTACAGTTTATTGCTCCTTACTCAGGCGCAACACTCGGTGAGTACTTCCGTGACAGCGGCAGACATGCCCTTGTTATTTATGATGATTTAACGAAACAAGCAGCGGCTTACCGCGAGCTTTCATTGCTTCTCCGCAGGCCTCCGGGACGTGAAGCATATCCCGGTGACGTTTTCTATCTTCACTCACGCTTGCTCGAACGAGCTTCAAAGTTGAGTGCTGATTTGGGCGGTGGTAGTTTGACTGCTCTCCCGATTATTGAAACACAGCAAGGTGACGTTTCCGCATACATTCCGACTAACGTTATCTCTATTACAGACGGACAGATTTATCTTGAACAGAACTTGTTCAACGCCGGTATCCGTCCTGCCGTTAACATCGGTATCTCGGTATCCCGCGTGGGCGGTTCGGCACAGATAAAAGCGTTGCGTAAAATTTCAGGAAGTTTGCGCGTTGACCTCGCGCAGTTCCGCGAGTTGGAATCATTTGCTAAATTCGGTTCCGACCTTGATGCCTCTACACAGAGAGCACTTGCAAGAGGTTCACGTCTTGTAGAATTATTGAAGCAGGATCAGTATAAGCCGATGCCGGTTGAAAAACAGGTACTCTCGGTATTTATTGCGGTTAACGGATTCCTTGACGCCGTTGCATTAACGGATGTCAGACGTTTTGAAGCTGAATTTCACGAGTATATTGAATTGAAATACGCTGAAGTTTATTCATCAATTCGCGAAAGCAAAGAACTTGTTGATACAACAGTTCAATTGATTAAAAAAGCCGTCGAAGAATTCTCACACGGATTCAAGGCCGGACTATAAGGAACTGATTCATGGCAACATTGCGCGATATACGGAGCCGCATAAAAGGTGTGCAAAGCACACAGAAGATAACCAAGGCGATGAAGATGGTCGCCGCGGCCAAGCTGCGCCGTGCTCAGGAAAGCGTTATCAGCGCCCGTCCGTACGCGAAAAAAATTGAAGAGTTTTTCGGCCATCTGATTACCGAAGAACACAGAGCATCCAATCCTTTGCTTGTCAAAAGAGAAGTAAAAAATGTTCTTATCGTCGCAGTCACTGCCGATAGAGGATTGTGCGGTTCATTCAACACTAATATTATTAAAGAAGTGCAGCGTCTGGTAAATGAAAACCGGAAGCCGGGTGTTAATGTAAAACTTTTCTGTATCGGTAAAAAAGGCTGGGAGTTTTTCAAGAAACGCAACTTTGAAGTTGTCGGTGAGAAGACCGGTTTTTTTGGACATCTGGGACACGAGCACGCGTTGGAAATTTCGAAAACATTGATCGCCGGCTTTTTGAACGGCGAATACGATGAAGTTAAAGTTGTTTATAATGAGTTTAAATCAATAGTCTCGCAAAAAATTACGGTGAAAGACTATTTGCCTATTCCTGTTCATGAAGATAACGTAGTTGCCGGAAAAATTCCCGACTACATTTATGAAAAGGATCAAGTTTCAATCTTTGAGTATGTTCTTCCGAAGTATATTTTTACACAGATGTGGAGAGTATTGCTTGAGTCCAACGCGTCCGAATTAGGCGCTAAGATGACAGCAATGGATAACGCCACTACAAACGCGGGTGAACTGATACGCTCATTGAAGGTGACCTATAACAAAGAAAGACAGTCCGCCATTACAACGGAAATTCTTGAGATCGTTTCAGGTGCTAATGCTCTGAAGGGAAATGGTGGTTAATATCGTTCTGTTAGAAAGAGGGTTGTTATAGATGTTACAGGATTTGACTTTAAAGTTTGATAAGATTTTAAAAAAGGTAACAGGACAAGGCAGGCTTACTGAAAAAAACATTTCAGATACGCTCCGTGAAATCCGGAGAATCCTCCTCGATGCCGACGTTAATTTTAAAGTAACAAAAGATTTTATAGAATCCGTTTCGAAGAAAGCATTAGGAACGGAAGTGCTGGCGTCAATATCTCCCGGCCAGCTGCTCACAAAAATATTTTATGATGAGTTAGTTGAGCTGCTTGGCACACAGGATGTGTCCATGAAGCTTAACGCAACGGGTATGACGGTTATTATGATCGTCGGCTTGCAAGGCTCGGGAAAAACAACATTCAGCGGCAAGCTCGCGAACCGCATGAAGGCGCAGGGAAGAAAACCCTTGCTTGCAGCGGCTGACGTGTACCGTCCCGCAGCTATTGACCAGTTGAAAATATTAGGGCAGAGCATTGATGTTCCGGTTTTCTCTTTGAGCGAGCCGGACGCGAGAAAGATTGCCGAAGAGGCAGTTGCTTATGCTAAAGCGAACGGCAATGATACGGTAATCGTTGATACAGCAGGACGTCTGCACGTTGACGAAGATATGATGGCGGAAGTATCCGACATTAAAAAGTTAATTGCTCCGCAGGAAATTTTATTTGTTGTTGATTCAATGACCGGACAGGACGCGGTAAATTCTGCCAAAGCGTTCAACGAGAAGGTTGATTTCGACGGCATTGTGCTAACAAAGATGGACGGTGACTCACGCGGCGGATGCGCGCTTTCAATTCGCGCGGTAGTTGGTAAGCCGATAAAATTTATCAGCGACGGTGAAAAAGTTGATGCCGTTGATGTTTTTTATCCGGATCGTCTTGCTTCGAGAATTCTCGGCAAGGGTGATGTTATCTCTCTTGTTGAAAAAGCACAGTTACAATTTGACGATGAGGAAGCTTCCGATCTGGAGGAAAAGCTTCGGAAAAACGATTTTGATTTTGAGGATTTCAGGAAGCAAATCCGCATGATTAAGAAAATGGGATCACTTTCTTCTCTTGTTTCTATGATCCCCGGGATGGGTGCTCAGCTAAAAAACACCCAAATTGATGATAATGCTCTTGTTAAAGTCGAAGCGATAATAAATTCGATGACCAAGGAAGAGCGTAAAAAACCTAAGATTTTGAACGGAAATCGAAGAAAACGGATTGCTATAGGCTCCGGAACGACAATTCAGGACGTAAATCGCCTGGTAAAACAGTTCTCGGATATGCAGTCAATGATCTCCCGGATGAATAAAATTGGTTTTAAATCCCGATTTTAGCTAAATTAGGATTATAAATATAAAAATATATATATTGGAGGTAACTCAATTTGTCAGTTAAATTAAGATTACGCAGAATGGGAAAGAAACGTCAGCCTTATTATAAAATTGTAGCGGCTGATGCACGTTCACCAAGAGATGGAAAATTTCTCGAAGCAGTCGGCACATATAATCCAATGTTGCAGCCGCATGCAATTACTCTTAATGAAGATAGAGTATTGTACTGGTTAAACGTTGGTGCACAACCAACCGACACGGTGAGAAGCATTTTGCGTCAGACCGGTGTTTCTTTAAAGAAAGAATTACAGAAACGCGGCCTCACGGAAGAACAAATACAGGTAGAATTGGACAAGTGGCTGAAGCTGAAAGAAGCATCTGCACACTCAGATAAAAGCAAGAAAAAATCAACGAAGAACACGGGTACAGCAGAAGTTCAGGGTGCTCCTTCTGTAGAGTCTGCTTCTTAATAGAAATAGATTACTGTACAATAATATCTAATAGCTCCCATTCTCTAATTTAGGAGGTTGTTCTTATGAAGGAATTCGTCGAATACGTCGCAAAATGTATCGTTGATAACCCTGACAACGTAGAGGTTGAGGAAAAGGTAGTTGAAGAAAAGAAGTTGGTTCTTGCTCTCCGTGTCCATGCCAATGATATTGGCAAAGTAATCGGTAAGGGTGGAAAGACTGCTCAAGCTATTCGTACAATTCTTACGGCAATTGCCGCTAAAGAGGGAAAACGGGCTATTTTAGAAATTGTTGACTAATTAAGGCATTTGGTGAACGGGTTTTTAATTGTTGGTAAAATTGAATCTGTTTACCGCGGCACTAATTATGTTAGGATAAAATCGTATACTGATAATCCGGACAGATTTATAACCGGTAATACAGTGCATGTTGAGTTTTATGGTAACATAAAGCCTCTTACGATTTCTGACGCGCAGCAGGATGGAGCGTTTGCAATGGTACAATTTGCAAACTTCGACTCCTCCGAGGACTGTGATTTTTTGATTGGCAGCTTTTTGTATATTCCGGAGGAAGATGCAATTTCCCTTCCGGAATTTTCTTATTTTATCCATGACCTCATCGGTTCAACCGTTGAAGCGGAGGACGGAGTTCTGGGTACAATAACAGATGTTCTTTCTTATCCGGCAAATGACGTGTACGTGGTACAAGACAGCGACGGAAACGAAATTCTGGTGCCAGCGTTGAAAGACCTGATAGCATCATTTTCACCGTCGGGAAAGCTGATGAAATTAAAAGCCGGGAAGAAGTACTTTAATGATGAGGATTGATTTAATTTCGGCTGTGCCGGATCTGCTTGAAAGTCCGCTGAACACCAGCATAATGAAGCGGGCGCAGACAAAAGGCTTAGTCGAAATACATATTCATAATTTACGCGATTATGCGCATGATAAACATCGCATGATAGACGATAAACCGTTCGGCGGAAAAGCCGGGATGGTTTTAAAGCCGGAACCGTTTTACGAATGTATAACCAAATTGCAATCGGAACGGACATATGACGCGATGGTATATCCTTCTCCCCGGGGTAAAATATTCGGGCAGCAGGACGCGAACCGGTTATCACTTTGTAAAAACATACTGTTTGTTATCGGGCACTATAAGGGAATAGATGAACGCGTTTATCAGATGTTCCCGGGAGAGGAGATTTCCGTAGGAAACTACGTGCTGAGCGGCGGAGAAATTCCGGCACTGCTTATAACAGATGCGTTAATTCGCGTTATACCCGGTGTGCTGAACGACAGCGAATCCGCTTTGATGGATAGTTTTCAGGACGGAGAAAATATCGGAGCGCCGTGTTACACGCGTCCCGCGGAATTTATGGGAATCAAAGTTCCCGATATACTTCTCAGCGGCAATCATGAAGCAGTTGATGTTTGGAAGGATGAGAAGTCAAAAGAGTTGACAGAAATTTGGAAGAAAAATAATAATATAACGGAGTAATATCATGTTTAGTATTGAAGAAATCGTACCGGTAGAAAATAAAGTTGAATACCCCAACTTTAAGTCCGGAGATCATGTTCGCGTTCACGTACGCGTTATCGAAGGCGATAAAGAAAGAATCCAGCCGTTTGAAGGCGATGTTATCAGCATTCGCGGCAGCAAAGAAAGCAAAACCTTTATCGTAAGAAAATTATCAAGCGGTGTCGGTGTTGAAAGAATTTTCCCTTTCCACTCACCGAAGATTGCAAAAATCGAACTGCTTAAAGAAGGCGACGTTCGCAGAGCTAAATTATACTACCTGAGAAATCTTTCAGGTAAAGCTGCGAAAATCAAAACCAAAACCCGCTCAAAATAATTTTCGTTTAGCAATTAAAAAACCCGTCCAGAGCAGTCAGGACGGGTTTTTTTTGTTTTAAATTTGCCGGATTTGCATTCGCCCCCGTTGGGGACGAGTTTGAAAAAGTGTTCGTACCGGTGAGTGGAGCCCACGACTGAAATATTTAAGCAGTTCATTTTCGGCAGGGGGTGAATATATCAAATGAGAGACAGTGCGTATTTTGCGAAGAGCCGTTCCTCCGGAACTCCATTTCGTTGTGGTTTGTGAATTTTCTACTAAGCTGCCGCGTCTCCGACGCTCATAAAATATCCCGCTATATGAGTGCTTCCACCAATGTGTAGTTGCTTGCCGTACAACCTATAGCATGCAAATTTACCATAATATAGATACCCAAGTGAATTTTATGTACCGCAATTCATGAGCGGCAAAGCCGCGCCAGCTTAGTAGAAGACGATAGCGGTATTTAAAAACAGAGCTTCGGAGAAGCGACTCTTGCAAGGAGTGTCGGGGAGAGCCGTTCCTCCGGAACTCTATTTTACCTACCATTATATTTCTATTTGGCTGTCACGGTTTCACCGTTCATGAATGGATTTCCGATTATTATCACACCCCAATTGTGTTTTGACACACAGCATCCTTGTAAATGTACTCCGGTGCACATATATTGCATTCGATGAGTGCATGAATTAATGCGATATAAATCTGTCTCAAAATGATACGACTTCTCAATATTTTATGGGTTTAAAGGCAGAAAACGCAGAAAAACGGGGTGTTTTCATTGGCACGCTTCTTGTAATTATAATAGTGAGTTAAACAATTACAACGGAAGACAAAATGGAACTTTTACCGATTTTTAGAACATCCTTGATACTCTTCATGATAGTGATGAGCGGCATCGTCTCAATATCATATATCATGTACAAAATCAAGAGTCTGGATAAAGAACAAAATAGATCCAAGAAATCAGGCGAGCCTGAAAGAACCCCGGTTCAGCAGATGATGGTACCGGTACCGGTTCAGAGAGAGCAATCAAGCAATATCTCACGCCGTGCAGTTCAGCAGAAACAGCGCATCCAGGTAAAGCCGAGAGAAAGATTTTTAATCGTTAATCAGCAACAAGCGGATATCAGAATTTATCAGACCGAAGCTGTGATTGATGCACCGTTTTATCATCCGAGAAAAGAAGAAAACAACAGACAGTTCCTCTCAAGAAAACCGTTCGATCTCTTTGAGAATTATTCAACCGGCGGAGAGAAACTTCACAGATTACATGTAGCATAATTTTCAAAAAATAACTTCAATAGTTATCCGTTGAAATGACTCAGAACCCGTCCCATGAAAGTGGGATGGGTTTTTTTATGCCTGCGCGGGATTATGGAGGTGAATTTCCTGCGGAAAATTATATATGGGAGATGTGTGTTCTCTACAGAGATTTAATGCCTACGGCATAGCGCAGGCTGAATAATTGATATTTGCCGCATGAATATGGATTTGTGACAGTGCTCGATTAGTTTTCGAAATATCACTACAGCCGTAATCCTACATCTATTAGGATAAGGTAAGTTATCAAATTTGATGGAGCATTGTTGCGAATGCAGCACAAAATTTTGTAAATTCGAAAACAGAAGCGCACTATTGAGGAAAACCCGATTAGTTGATAATGGAACGATGGTGCAATTTTATGCCGTAGGCATTTAATCTCTGTAGAAAATTTCGGATAAATATTATATATTTTCCGTAGGAAATATATCTAACAATACATGGGGGATATTATGGCTAACACATATTCACAAGTCTATCTGCATTTCGTCTTTGCCGTTCAAAATAGGTTGTCGCTGATTGATCCCGCATGGGAAGTCGCGCTGCATAAGTACATTTCGGGCATTGCAGAGAATAATGGACACAAAGTGCTTGAAATAAACGGCACCGAAAACCATATACATTTATTTGTCGGTTATAATGGAAATCAATCAGTGCCGGAACTAATGAAAGATGTAAAGCGGTCTTCATCTCTTTGGATAAACAAGAATAAGTATGTATTGGGGAGATTCAGTTGGCAGGAGGGTTATGGCGTTTTTTCATATTCTCATTCGCAGATAAGCAGGGTAGCGAATTATATTGCAAATCAAAAAGAGCATCACAAGAAATCAACATTTAGAGATGAGTATATAAAATTTTTAGAGAGCTTTAATGTTCAATTCGATAAAAAATATATATTTATGGATGTTGAAGATTAATATATTCCCTACGGGAAATGCTTCATGGGGTGGTGCACATTTCTACAGAGATAAAATGCCTACGGCATAATTGATGCAATTGATTTTTTCGGCGATGTTTTGTTTGCGGTATAATGTGGAGATTAGCCTTTTCTAAAGAGACAAAATGCCTACAGCATATTAGAGGCAATTAGCTTTTTCCTGAGAAGTATTATCAACAGGATAGAGCAGGTAATCAGCTCTTTTGTGGAATAAACCTCAAAGGCATGCAATGTAGAACAAATTTGTTATTAGCTACGAAATGATAGACGCATGTCCAGTATGCCGTAGGCATTGTATCACTGTAGAATATATTACGGCACATTATCCCATTTCCCGTAGGGAATATATTTGCATACTAAATATCGGGTTGAAAGTCTGCTGTTTGTGGGGTAATTTGCGGCACGGACTAATTTAAAAGAAATTATGCTTTATATACTACAGGATTTATTATGAAATACAGAACTTTAGGAACATCAGATTTAACGGTCTCAGCAATCGGACTGGGGTGCATGGGTATGACGCACGCGTATGGTGCGCCAAAGGATAAGAAGGAAATGATTTCGCTTATCCATTCGGCAATTGAAAAGGGCGTGACTTTTTTCGATACCGCGGAGGTTTACGGTCCGTATAATAACGAGGAGCTTGTGGGTGAAGCGCTTCAGCCTTATAGGGATAAGGTTGTCATCGCCACAAAATTCGGTTTTAAAATAACACCGGAAAATGCGCTCGGTGGTGTTGACAGCCGTCCAGAGCACATACGTGAGGTTGTCGAGGCTTCATTAAAACGGCTCCGCGTTGATGCGATTGATTTGTTATATCAGCATCGTGTTGATCCGAATGTGCCGATTGAGGATGTCGCCGGGACAGTAAAAGATCTCATTGCGCAAGGCAAGGTGAAGCATTTTGGACTTTCCGAAGCGGGGCCGAAGATTATCCGCCGCGCACATGCTGTGCTGTCTGTAACGGCACTACAAAGCGAATACTCGCTATGGTGGAGAGCACTTGAGGCTGAGATTATTCCGTTGGTAGAGGAGCTGGGAATCGGTCTGGTGCCGTTTAGTCCCTTGGGTCGTGGATTTTTAACAGGAAAGATGGATGCAAATACGAAATTCGCCGCCGGTGATTTCAGAACAACTTTGCCACGCTTTGCTCCCGATGCGATGAAAGCAAATCAGGCGGTCGTAGATTTGCTCGCAAAGATAGCCGCAGAAAGACAGGCGACTCCCGCACAGATTGCTTTGGCATGGCTGCTCGCTCAAAAGCCGTGGATTGTTCCTATTCCGGGGACAACAAAATTAGAACGCCTTGAAGAAAATATCGGATCGGTTGATATTGCTTTAACATCCGATGATTTGAAGAATATTAACGAGGCGGTGTCGAAGATTAAAATTCAGGGGGAAAGGTATCCGGAGAGCATGCAAAAAATGGCGGACGCGGAATAATATTATGTTATTTTTCCTAGCCCATGACTTAACCTGCCCGCCGTTCGGCATTCAGGCGGGGCCATGGGCTATGAATTGAATTAATCTTTAAGTTTTTCCATTTCTCTTTTAACAACCGGAACGGAGCCTTGCAGTCTGCCGATTTTCGGGAGATTCAATATTTCGCGCGCTCTATCAAGTGCGTCATCAATGTTTCCAAGGATGTTCTCTTCACCAATTAACTTCATGAGTCCGGTTTGCTCAAAGACAATAAGCGGCTGAGTATGAACACCGGAAAATAAAACCGCTGTTCCTTTTTTGATGGAAGCGTTATAAAATTCCTTGATAACGTGAATTCCTGTCGCATCCATCGCGGGAACGCTGCGCATACGGATAATGCGGATTTTTGGAGGGTTTTCCACTTCCATCATAGCATCTTTAAATTTAAATGCCGCACCGAAGAAAAACGGCCCGTTGATTTCGTAGACTTCAACACCCGGAGGAACATTCCGCCTGTCAATAGCATTCGGATCGGCCGACTCTTCATCTTCTTCTTTCATTTCACGGGTAACAACTTCCACGTTGGTAACCATAGCCATGCGGCGCATGAAGAGGAATACTGCAAGTACTACGCCGACTTCAATAGCGACGGTCAAATCAATAATGACGGTAAGAAAGAATGTTGTCAAGAGAACGATAACATCACTCTTGGGACTCTTCAGCAATGAAACAAACGTCCGCCACTCGCTCATGTTATACGCAACGATGATAAGAACAGCGGCAAGTGTTGTCATCGGAATAAGCTTTGCAAAGCTTCCGAGGAAGAGCATGATGAGTAAAAGCGTTATGGCGTGAACGATTCCAGCAACCGGAGTACGTCCGCCGTTTTTAATGTTGGCTGCTGTGCGTGCTATTGCTCCGGTTACAGGAATGCCGCCGAACAGCGGTGAAATAACGTTGGCAATACCTTGTGCAACAAGTTCCATGTTTGAGCGGTGTGTTTTACCTATCATACCGTCTGCAACAACAGCCGAGAGCAGTCCCTCAATTGCCGCCAGAAGCGCAATAGTGGTCGCTGGTTGAATGAGATTGCGGAAGGTGACTAAATCCACATGGGGAATATGAGGAAACGGCAGAGTGGATGGAATGTTGCCGTACACGCTGCCGATTGTGGACACGGGTAATTTAAAGTAAGTGACAATAATGGTTGTAATAACAATCGCGGCAAGTGAACCGGGAATTTTGTGTGTAATCTTGTTCCAAAAAATCATTATAAGCAGAGCCAATGCCCCGATGCCGAAAGCGTAGTAATTGACCGAAAAATTTGTCGCAAACGCGTAACACTTCTCGATAAACTCCGAAGGGACTTTCTGCATATTCAATCCGAAGAAATCTTTTACTTGCGAAGAGAATATGATAACCGCAATACCGCTGGTGAATCCGACTGTTACTGGATGAGGAATGAATTTTATTATGGAGCCGAATTTTGCGATGCCCATGATAATAAGAATGAATCCCGCGAGCAGCGTTGCAACCATTAAACCGTCAACGCCGTATTGCTGAACCACACCGAATACAACCACGATAAATGCGCCGGTAGGGCCGCCTATCTGGACGCGGCTTCCTCCCAGAAGTGAGATAAAAAATCCGCCGATAATAGCGGTGATGATTCCTTTTTCCGGTGAGACTCCGGATGCAATACCAAATGCAATTGCAAGCGGCAGGGCAATGACACCGACAATAATACCCGCGGTGATGTCATTTAATAATTGTTCTTTGGTTATCGTTTTGGCGATAGTCCATAACTTAGGTTTTAACATGTCAAATCCTTCTATGAACCCTCACTCTCAATCTCTCTCCCAAAGGGAGAGAGACGAAGAAAGACAAAGTTATTTTGCGTCTTCCTCCTCTTCTCCCTTGGGGAGAAGAGGCTGGGTGATGAGGGGCTTTATATAATTACATTGTGAAAATCAGCGTTCGGATAACAATTATTACTTGTACTGATTTCTAACCATTAACTTCGAATCATACGGCGCTTCTTTGCCGCCGAGATATTTATGAAAAAACTCGAGATGAGAGTTGTAGTATAACGGCATTGATTTTACTGCACTCGGCCAATGACCGTCGTTTTTAAAAATGATAATACGCGCGTCAATACCTCTTCTTTTCAAGTCGGTGAAGTATTCAAGACTTTGATTATACGAGACACGATAATCGCGTTCGCCGGTGATAATGAGTGCCGGTGTGGAGAATTTTTTTACATAGTTTGAGGGAGACCATTTGTCGTACAATGGTTTATTATCCCACGGAGTACCATTCAAATCGTGTTCGGGGAACCAGAGTTCTTCTGTTGTTCCATACATTGCACTGAGATTATACACACCCATCATTGAGGCAAGACATTTGTAACGCTTTGTGTTAGCTTGAAGCCAGTTCATCATGTATCCGCCGTATGACCATCCCATCGCGCCGATTTTGTTTTTATCTACATAGGAAAGTTTCTCGATGTAATCGGTAATGAGCATGACATCTTTATACACTTTACCGCCCCAATCGCCTGAGATAGCTTTGGTGAATGCCTGTCCGTAGCCGGTTGAGCCGTGTGGATTAGGCAGTGCAACAATATATCCGTAACCGCCGTATAGTTGGGCGTCGGGACGATAGGCGTTCATCCATTGGCTCTGCGGGCCGCCGTGTACATTAATTATCACGGGATATTTTTTCTTCGGGTCAAAATCATGCGGCTTAATAAGCATAACGTGGATAGGAGTTCCGTCAGCTCCCTTTACCCACACATCTTCGGCGGGACGGAAATCTACGTCGTGAAGAAGTGTGCTGTTATATCCGGTGAGTTGTTTCTCTTGCTGCGTAACTACATCGAGTAAATAAATTTCGGCCGGTTTATCAATGCGGCGGTAGGTGTAATAAATATTGACGTTGGCAGCATCCAGTTCAAAATTGCCGATAGCTCTTTCGGGTGAGATTTGGACTATTTCTTCAGTGGCTATATTAATTGTGAATAAAGGAGTAAGACTTTTTTGATCTGCCTGGAAGCAAATAGTTTTGGAATCAGGCAGCCATTTAATATCATCAACCCAGTTGTCGAATTTTTCACCGATACGTTTTGATTTTTGCGCGGCGATATCATAAAGAGCGATAACGAATTTATCGGATTCGTATCCCGGTACTTTTTGTGTACGATATGCAATATATTTGCCGTCGGGTGAAAAGGCAGGTGTGCCGTCCCATGCCTTATTGGCGCTCGTAATATTTTTTGTCTGCTTTGCGGCAATATCATATAGCCAGAGATCGGCATTGGTTGAGTTACCGGCTTTTTCATCAGCGTTCGCGACGTAACAAAATAATTTTGAATCAGCTGAAAAAGCGTATCCCGAACCGCCGAGGGTAAACACCGGGCAGTTGTAGTTATAAGGCGTAATATCGGTCAGCGCACCGGTTTGTAAATCCTGAAGAAAGATGTGATTTACTCTGTTTTCGGAATATGCAGTCCAATGCCTAAACAGCAGATCATCGCTCATCGCGGCTTGAATCGGGCCGTCTTCAGCGGCTTCGTATGCTTTACGGTTGCATGCAGAATCAGCGCCGCAATCGGGATAAACATTCGAAGTGAACGCGAGAGTCTTTCCATCGGGTGAAAGCAAAGGCTCTGCAACACCGGGATAGAATGTCGTAATTTGTTTTATTGCTTTCGATTTGAAATCATAGCTAAAAACTTGCGAGTTGCCTGAAACGGTTTTTGTAAAATATAAAGCATCATCAGTTGTGCTCCAGAACGGGGAATAAACGCTTTTATCTCCAAGATCCAGTTTTGATGAGATCTTTTTCTCCGTATCCATTACATAAATGGCGGTAAGAGATTTTCCTTCTTTCAGGAAACTTTCAGTAACCGTATAGGCAAGATTTTTACCCGAAGGTGAAAGAGCAAGTGCCCCGACTCCCTTAACGCGGTAGATGTCGTCGAGAGTAAAGGCGCGTTTCTGCGCATTTGTAAATGTTGCAAGTGGTACTACTATTAACAGAAATATCAAGATTCGCTTCATAATTTCATCCTTTAAATAAATACATACCGAAAATTACGGTTTTTATTAAAATTTATTTATATAAAGTGAATCAAAAATATTCTTGCTGCCCGGAATTAAAAAACCGTCGTGGAGACGGCTTTCAGAAATTATTTTATCAGCATCATTTTTCGGGTCGCTGTATAGCCTCCGGATACAACTTTACAAAAGTAAATCCCGCTCGGCAGATCAGTTGCGTTGAAATTGACTGAATACGTTCCCGGAGATTTTGCTTCATTCACTAATGTCGCAACTTTTTTACCGAGGACATTATAAACCCCTATAGTTACTTTCCCATACATTGGGACAATATACTTTATAGTGGTTGAAGGGTTAAATGGGTTTGGGTAGTTCTGGAACAATTGAAATGAATTATTAAAACAATCTTCCTTTTCAGAATTATCAAGAGCACTCTGCGAGAGTTTTGCAATATACATTTGATAATCCCCGGCAATATCCAAAAAATCGAAGAGCATACGTGAATCTATTTGCCCTGTCAAGTAAATATTTCCCTGATCGTCTCCGGCTATGGCATAAGAATAGCATTGTCCATAAGGAAGAACCGAGTCCTCGACTTTCTTGACCCATAGGAATGTACCTTGTGAATTGCATTTGGCTATGAATACATCTAAATATAAATTAGGTGAAGTAATGGTGATGTTTCCTAAATTTAATGTCGGTGAATTAAAGTGTCCTGTTAGATAAGCATAACCCGAAGAATCTGTGTAAATAGAAGAGACGTGGTTCACTTAGCTTCCACCGAAACTTTTTGCCCAAACCGCGTTCCCGCTTTCATTATATTTAACCAGAAAAATACTCTCGGTTACGTCGTTAGTTACAGAACAAGTATCAAAACTTAATGAGGCAGAGTAATAATTCCCGGTCACATATATACTGTTTGAGTTGTCCGTAGCTATTGCCATTAGATTATCTGTATTCGTGCCGCCGAAACTTTTGGCCCATAACACATTGCCAGAGGAGTTAAACTTCACTACAAAACAATCAATAGAATTAGCTCCTGCGCTGATCAGAGTTGTTGTATCGAAAGTAATAGATGGAGCCTGAAATATACCAGCAGCAATAACATTCCCGGATTTGTCAAGTGCTAAAGAATAGATGATGTCTGCGACGGCGCATTCGAAACTTCTTGCCCATAAGACTTTGCCATCGGGATCCAATTTTACGAGAAAGCTGTTATCCAATCCCGGTTTCTTATCTGATAATGAAAACGAATCAAAAGCAATACTTGCAGAGGCAAAACCGCCGCCAAGGTATATATCTCCGTTGTTATCAACACAGGTCGCCATTGGATAATCAGTCATGGTGCCCCCAATGGCTTTTGTCCAAAGTACCTTTCCTGATGAATCCATTTTAGCAATAAAGATATCTTTACTGCCATCAGAGCGTGAGTTCACAAACGTAGAGTCGCCCACGCAAATGGTTTCACAAAAATATCCAGATAAGATTATATTGTTTGAATTGTCAATAGAAATTGAAGCCGGATTTTCTACCCAGCTGCCTTTAAAACTTTTCGCCCAAATCACATCACCGGATTGGTTGTATTTCGCTAAAAAAATATCCTCCCATCCTGTCGCTGTGTTTGTTAAAACTATTGTTCCAAAATGAATGGTATCTGATGCAAAACCACCCGCCATATACACGTTGCCTGATTTGTCAACGGCAACTATACTCTTCCCGGAAGTCCCTACTGTGGATCCGGTTGTGTTTACCCATTCAAATTTTTGCCCCAGTGAAATATTGGGTGCCGTAATAAGAAGAATGATCAAGATGATATAGTGTGAAATAGAACAATTATTCATATGCGCCCCGGATTTAGATGTATAGGTGTTTGTCCGTAAGAAGAACAAATAATAATATTGTGTACTGTTTCGTACAGACATATTGTAAATTAAGAATTTATTTGAGAATCACCATCTTTTTACTACTTGTAAAATTATTCGTTCTGAAGACATAATAATAAATCCCTGTTGCCAGATCGTCTGCATGAAACGTGATTGTGTATTCTCCCGGAGATTTTGCTTCATTCACTAATGTCGCAACTTTTTTACCGAGGACATTATAAACCGCTATATTTACCGGGCCATATGACGGAACAGTGTACTGTATTGTTGTTGCCGGATTGAATGGGTTCGGATAGTTTTGTGCCAGATAATATTGTACGGGTTCATTATTATGTTTCCGGTCATCTATTGCATTAAGAGGATTGTTGAAGTCTAAAACCTGATACCAAACGTCACTCTGGTCAGAAGTATATTCCGTCCAAGCTGCATGAATTCTATCTTTCCATAATGACACAACCGGATAGTATGAACTCGTATTACTTTCATGTTTTAAAATGGGTATTGGGGCTCCAAGAAGCTTTCCCTGAGCATCAAAACGTTGAATGTATGGATTGTCTGAGGCTTCATAAGCAACAACAGATTCACCTGAACTGTTATACGAAATTGAAACCTCTGCATAGGAGATGACCGAAATGCTATCCGGTGAAATGATTTCGGGTTCTGAAACACTGCCATTTTCGAATAGTCTTGTTCGGAATATCCGGTTTTTGTTGTCCTTTTTTCCGGACCAGACAACAACGGCTAAGCTATCAGAATTTACAGCTGTGTCAAAAGCGAATATTTCTGATATTGCTGTATCACTGATAACGCCGACTCTATTATACATCTGCTGATCTGATAAAGAAAATTTGAGCGCGTAAATTGAATATTTATAAGAAGCTTTCTCTACCCATAAAAGAATTCTTGAATATTTACCCGGAACATAATCTACGCGGTAAATATTATCTACTGTCGTAGTATATAATAATGCGTTCCCGCTCCAGGAGTTGTGAAAGTATCTATTTGCAGATATTCCACCGGAGTAATTTTTCCATGCTACCACATAAGACGTATCGGGAAGATAAAAACCGACAGGTACGTAACCTTGGCCAAAGGGACATAGGGTGGGCTGGGGATTTCCTTTGAAATCGAAGAAATGACACCCAGCTGTCGGTTCCATGAAGGAATTTTCCGATAAAACCAGTAATTTATCATCTCCGGCAACAAATGAGGGCGGCATATTACTATCGCCTGTAATTATAGTAGGTTGGAACAATCCAGCACCATTGCTGCTCAATCCGGTAAAACAAGCTGCTGAACCGGAAAAAGATGAGTCATATTGAACCCACCCCATAAAAACATTCCCATCGGCTGAATTAACTATACTCGGGCGGGCAGCATAGGGCGCAATTTTAATCGCCGGTGTATATTGTCCAAAAAGGGTCGCTGTTGAAATCAGAATAAAGAGGAGTATTTTTGTCAAGTTCATATTTGCCTCACAACTTATTGCATCAAAAACATCAGTGAACTTAGTAACAATTCAAAATAATGTCAAGCAAAAAACAAAGCAGAGCAGAATTTCAGAAATTTTTTTTATGGCTTGCGCAAATTCTTGTATGGCGCTTTGAGCCGCATAAACAAAGGCTTAAATGAGATTTTGAGGGGAGGAGACGAAAAAAACATGAAAAAATATAGAAAAATATTGCGAGAATAATTTGGAGTGAAAGCATTTTAGTCGTATATTTAGAGCTCTTTGTTTTTGAATTATGTGACGGCACAAGCCAAGCCAAGACAACAAAAGCAAAGCATAAAGTTCTCTGAAAACATGACGGAAGAAAAGTTGATAAAAAATTTAAGATAAATTTAAAACGACTTGACTTTAAATCTAAATCATGTATTTTAGAAAGGCTTTGTGAAAATAATTTTGTTCTCAAAATATTGAAATTTAGCTCTGAGAGAAAAAGAAACCGAAAGGGCACTTGACTTTCAGAATAAAAAATAGTAAGTTTAAAATCCTCATTTATGAGGAAAATGTTCTTTGACAGAGTGAAAACGATAGAGAGACCCGTTAATACAATTGAGGTTAATCTGCGAAAATTACACAGTTATTAAAAAATCCACAACGGAGAGTTTGATCCTGGCTCAGGACGAACGCTGGCGGCGTGCTTAACACATGCAAGTCTACGAGAAAGAGGTAGCAATATCTTGATTAAAGTGGCGTAAGGGTGCGTAACGCGTAAGCAATCTACCTATGGGAAGGGAACAACGACGAGAAATCATCGCTAATACCCTATAATGCAGCGGCACTGCATAGTGATGTTGTTAAAGTTGCAGCAATGTAACACCTATAGATGAGCTTGCGTCTGATTAGTTAGTTGGTAGGGTAACGGCCTACCAAGACAATGATCAGTAGCTGGTCTGAGAGGATGATCAGCCACACTGGAACTGAGACACGGTCCAGACTCCTACGGGAGGCAGCAGTGAGGAATATTGGGCAATGCCCGCAAGGGTGACCCAGCAACGCCGCGTGGAGGATGAAAGCCGTAAGGTTGTAAACTCCTGTGAGAAGGGATGAATGATTTTGTTTCGTAAGGGACAGAATTTGACCGTACCTTCAGAGGAAGCCCCGGCTAACTACGTGCCAGCAGCCGCGGTAATACGTAGGGGGCAAGCGTTGTCCGGATTTACTGGGTGTAAAGGGTGCGCAGGTGGGTCGGTAAGTCAGAGGTGAAATCCTGCAGCTTAACTGCAGAACTGCCTTTGATACTGCTGATCTTGAGTTCAGAAGAGATAAGCGGAATTCCAGGTGTAGTAGTGAAATACGTAGATATCTGGAAGAACACCGGTGGCGAAGGCGGCTTATTGGTCTGATACTGACACTCAGGCACGAAAGCGTGGGTAGCGAACAGGATTAGATACCCTGGTAGTCCACGCTGTAAACGATGAATACTAGGTGTCGGGCAGCAATGCTCGGCGCCGCAGCTAACGCATTAAGTATTCCACCTGGGGAGTACGATCGCAAGGTTGAAACTCAAAGGAATTGACGGGGGCCCGCACAAGCAGTGGAGCATGTGGTTTAATTCGATGCAACGCGAAGAACCTTACCTAGGCTTGAAACGCAAGATTCTAGCCGATGAAAGTCGGTTACCCGCAAGGGGTCTTGTACAGGTGCTGCATGGCTGTCGTCAGCTCGTGCCGTGAGGTGTTGGGTTAAGTCCCGCAACGAGCGCAACCCCTACCATTAGTTGCCATCAGGTAATGCTGAGCACTCTAATGGAACTGCCTACGCAAGTAGTGAGGAAGGTGGGGATGACGTCAAGTCCGCATGGCCCTTACGCCTAGGGCCACACACGTGCTACAATGGATGTTACAAAGGGTAGCCAAACCGCAAGGTGGAGCCAATCCCATAAAAGCATCCCCAGTTCGGATTGGAGTCTGAAACTCGACTCCATGAAGTTGGAATTGCTAGTAATCGCGCATCAGCACGGCGCGGTGAATACGTTCCCGGGCCTTGTACACACCGCCCGTCAAGCCATGGAAGCTGGGGGTACCCAAAGATAGTGTCCTAACTGCAAAGAGGGAGCTATTTAAGGTAAAACCAGTGACTGGGGCTAAGTCGTAACAAGGTAGCCGTACCGGAAGGTGCGGCTGGATCACCTCCTTTCTAAGAGTAATACCAGACTCAATCTGGATTAACAGTCTCCTATCGCACTTTGTCATTATGTTATTTGAAACAATGAGTTAATGCCAACGGCATTAATCCTGGGCCTGTAGCTCAGTTGGTTAGAGCGCACGCCTGATAAGCGTGAGGTCAGTAGTTCAACTCTACTCAGGCCCACCAGTAGGCGTGTTAATTACCAAAATTACACCCCTAAAACCCTATAAGGTTAGGGGGCTATAGCTCAATTGGGAGAGCGCCGCCCTTGCAAGGCGGAGGTTAACGGTTCGATCCCGTTTAGCTCCACTTTTTTTTTGTTGTTCTTTGAAAGATTGAAGTGTAAAATAGATATTCTGCGAAAGCAGATTGGAAGTTTTACAGAGGTCAAAAATGTAGTGAATTATTTATTTATGTATAATTTCATAGTGTATAATTCACTCGAGCAAAAGACTTTAGAAAGAATTTCTTAATAAAGTTATTAAGAGCATATGGTGGATGCCTTGGTATAGGGAGACGATGAAAGACGCGACTACCTGCGATAAGCTATGGGTAGGTGGAAATAACCTAAGATCCATAGATTTCTGAATCGGGCAACCGGTCTAGGGTAATGCCTAGACATCCGTATCTGAATACATAGGGTACGGAAGAAAACCCGGGGAACTGAAACATCTCAGTACCTGGAGGAAGAGAAAACAATAGTGATTTCCTGAGTAGCGGCGAGCGAAACGGAAATAGTCTAAACTGACCGACATGTTCAAGGCGGTAACCGTTGTGTCGGCAGTGTTGCGAGGCGCTTTTGGAGATAATTACCGAAATCTCGAAGAGTCAAAAATTATATTGCGAGTTGAATAACCTGGAAAGGTTAACCATAGGAGGTGATAGTCCTGTAAACGAACCAATATAACTCTTTGGAAAGCGTCCTCAAGTACCACGGATTAAGTGGAATTTTGTGGGAATCCGGGAGAACCATCTCCTAAGACTAAATACTCCCCTATAACCGATAGTGAACCAGTACCGTGAGGGAAAGGTGAAAAGCACTCCTACTAGGAGAATGAAATAGTACCTGAAACCATATGCTTACAAACGGTTGGAGCCCCGATTCGTCGGGGTGACAGCGTGCCTTCTGGATAATGAGCCTACGAGTTACTCGTCAGTTGCATGGTTAAAAATCTCAGATTTGAAGCCGAAGCGAGAGCGAGTCCTAATAGGGCGTTAAGTAACTGGCGGTAGACGCGAAACCAAGTGATCTATTCATGGTCAGGATGAAGTGAGGGTAAAACCTCATGGAGGTCCGAACTAGTGCGGGTTGAAAACTGCTTGGATGAACTGTGAATAGGGGTGAAAGGCTAATCAAACTTGGAAATAGCTCGTATTCCTCGAAATAGCTTTAGGGCTAGCCTCGAGTATATAGTGTTATGGAGGTAGAGCACTGATTGGGCTAGGGCTGTCACAACGGTACCAAACCCAGACAAACTCCGAATTCCATTAACATGTTTCTCGGGAGTCAGGCAGTGAGGGATAAGCTCCATTGCCAAAAGGGAAACAACCCAGACCATCAACTAAGGTCCCTAAGTTACAGTTAACAGAGAAAGGATGTTGAGTTGCATAGACAACTAGGATGTTGGCTTAGAAGCAGCCATTCATTTAAAGAGTGCGTAATAGCTCACTAGTCAAGCGACTCGGCGTCGACAATTAGCGGGACTTAAACTGTACACCGACGTTGTGGGATCCGTAAGGATCGGTAGAGGAACATTCTGTAGCCGCTGAAGGTGTGTCGCGAGGCATGCTGGAGGGTACAGAAAAGAAAATGTAGGCATTAGTAACGATAAACCCGATGAAAAATCGGGTCACCGAAAGTCTAAGGTTTCCTGAGCTACGTTAATCGTCTCAGGGTAAGTCGGGTCCTAAGTCGAGGCCGAAAGGCGTAGGCGATGGTAAACAGGTTAATATTCCTGTACCCGGTAAGTTTTGTTTGACCATAAGGAGGGACGCAGAAGTGAAAGATCAGCCACCCGTTGGATTAGGTGGTTCAAGTGCGTAGGCTTGTGATGTAGGCAAATCCGCATCACTGTAAACCGAGACACGACGAGGAGGACTTGTCCATAAACTGATCCTAATCAGACTGCCGAGAAAATCTTCGTATGGGAAAAACTTATCGGACCGTACCGCAAACCGACACAGGTAGACGGGATGAATATTCTAAGGTGCTCGAGTGAGCCGTGGTTAAGGAACTCGGCAAATTAACTCCGTAACTTCGGGATAAGGAGTGCCTCAAGTAAGTGAAATTTTAACTAATGGAGCTGAACGAGGCCGCAGAGAAATGGCCCAAGCGACTGTTTAACAAAAACACATGTCTATGCGAAGTCAATCAAGACGATGTATATGGACTGACACCTGCCCGGTGCTGGAAGGTTAAGGGAAGAGGTCATCCGGATTTATCCGGTGAAGCTTTGAACCGAAGCCCCAGTAAACGGCGGCCGTAACTATAACGGTCCTAAGGTAGCGAAATTCCTTGTCGGGTAAGTTCCGACCTGCACGAATGGTGTAACGATTTGGGCACTGTCTCAACCACGGGCTCGGTGAAATTGTGGTACCGGTGAAGACGCCGGTTACCCGCATATGGACGGAAAGACCCCGTGCACCTTTACTGCACCCTAATATTGGGTTCGAGTAAAGCATGTGTAGGATAGGTGGGAGACTTTGAAGCTGGAGCGCTAGTTTCAGCTGAGTCGACGGTGAAATACCACCCTTGTTTTATTTGGATTCTAACCTCGGCCCTTGAATCAGGGCCAGGAACAGTGTTAGGCGGGTAGTTTGACTGGGGCGGTCGCCTCCTAAAATGTAACGGAGGCTCTCAATGGTTCCCTCAGCATGGTTGGTAATCATGCGGCGAGTGTAAAGACAAAAGGGAGCTTGACTGCGAGACTGACAAGTCGAGCAGGTGCGAAAGCAGGACTTAGTGATCCGACGGCAGCGAGTGGAAGTGCCGTCGCTCAAAGGATAAAAGGTACGCCGGGGATAACAGGCTGATCTTGCCCAAGAGTTCATATCGACGGCAAGGTTTGGCACCTCGATGTCGGCTCATCGCATCCTGGGGCTGGAGAAGGTCCCAAGGGTTTGGCTGTTCGCCAATTAAAGCGGTACGTGAGCTGGGTTCAGAACGTCGTGAGACAGTTCGGTCCCTATCCTATGCGGGCGCTGGATATTTGAGAAGGGTCGTTTTTAGTACGAGAGGACCGAAACGAACGCACCCCTAGTGCACCAATTGTCTCGCCAGAGGCATAGTTGGGTAGCTATGTGCGGTTGTGATAAGCGCTGAAAGCATCTAAGCGCGAAGCACGCTTCAAGATGAGATATCCCTCCAATTCAATTGGACTAAAGACTCCTCGGAGATGACGAGGTTGATAGGCTGCAAGTGTAATATCAGTAATGGTTTCAGCTGAGCAGTACTAATAAGTCGTGTGTCTTTATTAAGGTATTTTTTCAAAATGCTTTTGCTTTTTTGATCTCAACTTCAATCTTTCTATTAATTTTGAAAAGTTTTCTGGTGACTTTAGCTACGGGGTCACACCTCTTCCCATTCCGAACAGAGAAGTTAAGCCCGTATACGCCGATGGTACTGCATGCGCAGGTGTGTGGGAGAGTAGGTAGTTGCCAGATTTTAATTTTGAAACCCGTCATGATTTTCGTGACGGGTTTTTTGTTTTAAACCCTTTTAGAGCAGTATTTGTACCTTTCCTTAATCGGTTCAAATTTCATAAATTTATTTGTATTTTTATTAATCTTTGTATATATTTGTAAATTAACGGAGGTTTTGTGGGAACAAAGGCAGTTGTTGATTTACGCAAGATAATGAGCGTATTAATTTTCAAACAAAGATCTTACTTAATTGCATTTCTTTTAGCCCTCTTTGTGTTTTTTTTATTGATAGGATCATTTAATGGTCAAAATTTCATCTTTTTTGTTTCGATCGATGTTGCTCTTTTAATTTTTATTATAAATACACTTGGCATCACGAACGATGCGGCCCTTCCACCTGAATTGGCTAGTACTAATAACATAGAAACTGCGCTTTCTTCTATACATGAATTAATAACACGTGCCGAAAAGAATCTTATTATTGTATCGGGCTCCCTGAGGGAAGAAATATGGAATAATGGTTCAATAGTCAAAGATCTCGATTTCCTTTCTAATAATGGTGTTCAGATCACAATATTATGTGGAAAGGAAATTAGATTTTCTTACGATTCGGAAATAGCAGCCTTACTAAAGAAGTTAATTCTTAATGGAGCACTGAAGTTGTATGCGATTGAAAAGACTCCAAAGGTTCATTTTATCATTGTAGACAATGCACATATCCGTATAGAAGAAAATCATACAGAAGAATTTGATAACCGAAAGGCCAATATTGTTTATTATGGCTCTAGATTGGTTGTTCGGGCTAAACAAAAATTTGAACGATACAGATTGAAATCCATAAGAATCACAATAGACAACTTTGAAGATTTTGTCCAAAAAAAACTTGAAAAAACAGTTCCTGATAAATCTAGTTTAAAACTTACACAGCCTGACTGCAGTATATGATGGGTGAACTGGCGACATATATTGCCTAAAATACATCGAAATAGGAGGAAGTAATGCAAACCCAGCCGATCACGGTAATTTCACCTGATAGTCTTTTAACTCTTTATAGCATTGGTTTGGCATTAGTGATTTTTGCTTTGCAAACAAAAATGTCTGTAACTGAAGACAAAAGAGATGTTAATTTAAACACTAAAATTCAACAAAACGCAGGCGCTTTTCGTTTTATAAAAATGGCTGTGAATTTAGGCGCGTTATATTTTTTAGCCATTTGTCTCACCATAATTGCAATTGTTGAGAAGGGAATAACTAGTCTTCATATTTATCTAATAAATATTTCGTTTTTTATATTTTTTGCTGTTACATTGGCTTTGACCTACTGCTATTTCATCCATGTTATTGTTTATTCTGTCCGTGGTTGGATGGAAGCAAGGAAGTTTAATTTAGATACGGATGAATAACTTTCACTCGAATGTGCATGACGGACAAGGTATGTAATGATAGTAGGTGTAACTTACTAGATGTATTGAGTATTCTGCTTTGTGAATGATTGGAGACCTAACGACAATTTTGGGGATGGCACAGAAGGCTGATTCGTTTAAGCGGCATACAGGAAAAAATTTATTAACGCTATAGAGCGAGTCGTTTTTTTGTTTAATAGACAATTGAACCACGCCAAAGGCGGGCAGGCACAGATTTTCACGGATTAATATATCAGTAACTGACCCTCTATATTTTACCCATACCCTATTTATTTTAGCTCACTTTGTTTTTTATGCGACGTGGATTAATTTTATAGTATCCATAATGGGAATACTATGAAATTAAATAAGCAATACTACTTAAAACCATTCGTTCTTTCCTTTGGTTTATTAATCATGGTAATTAGTATTACCGGCTGTTCTCCTGTTTATACTATAGGTGATTATCAATCAACGGATGATTTTTACAAAAAAGTCAATGAAGATATTCAAGGCGAGAATATCATTCTCCGATTAAAGTCTTCTGATACTTCATTTCAGGCGCAGGATGCTGTTATACGAAATGATGCAATATACATGACTACTTTTAAAAAATGGCTGAATAAGCATATTAAGAAAAGTGATATTAAAAGTGCTGCCTATTATAACAAAAGCTACGATAATCTTTGTGCAAAGATAGAATTGCTGAACGGTGACCGTTTCACAGCGGAGTACATTGTCATCAACTCGGATTCGACTTTGGATTTGAAATACTTATTGACCGAATTAGTTAAAATTCCGGTTTATGCCATTAAGAATATCAGCCATAAAAATAACCGCGGCCCATTGGCTGGATTTGGTTATGGACTGCTGACCGGTGCACTGACGGGATTTGGTTTAGCTTTAATCTCAAAGAATTTGAAGGAGCACCAAACACCAATCTGGGGCGAGCGAGGAAGTCCACCTCCTCCTGAATTCGTATTTATTACAGCGTTAGTCGCGGGTCCGATATTGGGAACACCAATAGGTTGGATTATCGGCGGGCAGACAACGTGGGATTTTAGAAATTAATAGGTAAGAAAAATGAAGCTCTGCAAAGAAATAATTGAAATCAGTTTTTTTCTAATCCCGCTTTGTATATTCGGACTTTCCGGATGTTATCCGCTGCATAAAGTTAAAGACTATAAGTCAAAAGAACTATTTTATGCTGAGGCCCGCAAATCAATCGAAGATAAAAATGTCATAATCACTCTTGCGGCGAATGATTCGAGTATTTCAGCAGCTGATCTACAATTTCAAGATGATACAATTCAATACCTTGCCTCGGTAAAATGGAGTGTCAAATCATTTTATCCGAACGAAATTGCCTCCGTTAAATATCCCTATTCAAACAGTGGTAACTCATCTGGAATTATATACTTGCAGAACGGAGACAGTGTTTTAGCTCATTTCATTATGTACAATCCCAAAATACGTCTGGATTGCAAAGTTGTGGATTCAACATTTCAGAAGTTTACCCTGAAAGAAATAAAAAGTATAAGTTACCGGAATTATTTTGGAATTCCTCTGGGCTTTCTTGTCGGAGGAGTAACGGGATATTTAGGAGGAAATTATTGGTACATTTATAAAGAAGAGAAAAGCAGGGAATACGCCCATACACACGAACATTATCAGTATGACAATCTCGGATATTTATTACTGCCGCGGGTTGTATTTCCGGTGGCCGGATTGATAGCCGGTTGGATTATCGGTGGGCGGACTACATGGGAGTTTGGAAAATAATACAACTCCGCCTCGTCTATTAGAGACGGAGTTGCAAATACTATATCGTTACGGCCGCTTTATGCCAACGTAGTCAAACGAATTTTTATCAACAATGGAAAGATCCAGTGGATCCACAAAACCATCGCCGTTGACATCGGTTATTATGCCATAACCGGATAGATAATTAAAAGATGCCTGATCTACAATTGATAAATCCAGTGGGTCAACAAAACCATCGCCGTTGACATCTCCGCTGAAAACAGCCCATCTGACTGGTGAGGCGGATACCTGAGTTAAATTATTTCCATACGCTTTAGTTTGATCGTCAGTGAAATCATAAGTAGTTGTTGTGCCTTTGCTGAAAGCAATGGGCGAAGCGCTCCAGGTTTCAACGCTTGATTTATGTTTTATCACAAGATAATAGCTGCCTGAAGCTGCATTATTAAAACCGCCGGTTCCGGAAAATGAGAGCGAATCAATCAGTATCTTTGCCGAGTCGGCAATGGAATATGGTGAGGATGAATTTGCCAGATAAGCAGAAACTGTGTCTCTTATGCTCAGAAAATCTTCGGTTTTATATCTTCCCTGGATAATTGCTTTTAAGGAAACATAACCTGTCCCCGAGTAGGCGGTGTAATCACCAAAAGTTGTACGAGATGAAGCTGTAAATGAATGTGAGCCTGTATTTACGGCACTAAGACCCGCCCATGAAGCTCCATTCCACATTCCGCCAATCATACTTGCTTCTGTTCCCACCACATCGGCAGGCAGATACGTAAATACGGCGGTGTAATTTGGATTGGTAACACCTGAACCTGAAAGCGTCCAGTACCTGTTGATATAGTCACTTGTAATGGTATTTGAAGGGTGCTTTGCATTACTCAATCGCAAGCTGACTGTATCCGCGGTAAATGTTCCGCTGTTGAGGGTATACGTGACAGGAGAGTACTCTGGTGTACCGGTATTATCACCAACCGGGAATGTGAATGAATGTGGAGCAGACGACGATAGTATTTTTTTTATATAGCCCGTTCCTGTTGGAACAATCATATTAACGTTTGAAGGGGTGCCTGAAATTGTTGCTGCTGAACCAAGCGTTAATATATTATTCCCAATGTTTAATAAGCCAGAGGCCAGCGAAAGAGTTCCGGTGACTACAAGTGGACTACTGAGGGTAAGGCCGTTGCTGTTGTTTACTGTCAATCCACTGATTGTTGATGGCAGGCCGTCACCGGGAGTCTGGGCAGATGTTCCTTCATATGAATAGTTTGCGCCTGTATTGTACGTCCTTGTTCCCGTAACCAAAATATTTCCTGTTGCACCGGAGGCGCTAATGCCATTGGGTGAACCGATACCCAAAGTTCCACCGCTGCTTAAGCTAAAATTACCAACACCGTTCACGGTATGAGTGCCACTTTTTAACGTGCCAGAAACCGTGAGCTGTTGGTTTTTCGGTGTGGACGCGCCTTGTACCATGTTTATTGCTAAATTTGCATTCAGGCGGACGATCGCTCCGGCTGCAATAGTAATTCCATTGTTAAAGTTTGTTGTATCAGAGCCATTAATTGTCTGTTCGCCTTTGCCGTTAAAATTAAATGTTTGCGTAGAGTTTGTTGCATTACAGGTAAATCCATTATTGGTAAAATTACCGCCGATATTCAAAACATTAGTCATTACACTTGAATCTCTTGCTGTGGATTCAATGGTAAAATTGCCGCGGATTGTCATTGCGGTGCCGCCGGCCCGTGTATATTTTTTTGTGTTCAATTTACTTGAGCCATTAAGACCCGAAGTTGTTCCGCTCATCGTTACGGAGCCGTATGTTATTCCACTTGCCGTTAGTGAATAAGAAGATATTGATGGAACGTCAAAATAGAAGACGCCGAATTCGGTGCCAGCCTTTTTTGAGAGTTTGGCTGTAATTCCGGATAATCCAATAGTGGTATTGTGTTTCCACATAGCACCGTTTCCCAGCCAGATAGAATCAGCAGCATTAGCAAAAGTCACCCCTGTACCGCTTGAGGCCCCAGAGCTATTTTGAAATACTGCATTTGAATCAAGCCTGAAATCATAAGAATCACCCGTACCGTCACCCACGGTAAAAGCTGTTGTAGTTGTACTTGTATTCGGAATCATGAGTGTTATTGTACCGGGCGGGGTTGGAGTTATTCTAACGCGTTTGATTGTCGTGTTTACTGTTCCCCCGGGTATTTTAACAATATATGTTCCGGAAACGAGTGAGTTATCTAGAACGACGCTGTCTGTGGATGCGGGAACAATGTCACCGACCCAGTTCGCGGCATCGCTCCATTCGGATGTGCCCGCCCCTCCATTCCACTTTATTTGTGCGGAATTATCAGTAGCTGCCGTTAGAACGAATAAAAAAACTAAAGCAAGTTGTAAACCAAAGCGCTTCATGGTACCTCTGCCAATTAATCATAATATCAATACATTTACATCGCAGCATCAAATACATAGCGCAGCATACTATTTCTATCACAACATATGATTAAGGTAAAAGGTTTCTGATTGTAAGACGTGATGAACGAAAAAGGCACTATGTGCGGATATTGAGTATAATCTGCACATAGTGCCTTTGAGAGGCTGGTTTTAATGCCGAATTTTATTTAAGGAGTAGCATTTTCCTAACCAAACTTTGATTATTAAAAGCCATCCGATACATATATATGCCGGAGGGAAGTGAGTTTTCCGCAAACTCCACGGAATAATATCCGGCGGCCTGCATACGGTTCACCAAATTTTTTACTAATTGTCCGTTGATAGAATACACATCTAACCGCACAAATCCTTCATTGGGAATTGAATAAGAAATCCGGGTAGACGGATTAAACGGGTTGGGGTAATTTTGATTCAAATTGAATGATTCCGGCTTTACATTTTGCAATTCCTCAATTCCCGTTAATATATTACTGCGTACCTCACGAATTAATTTGTAGCCTGATTTTACGGAGATCAATGAAGAATCCGAAACATCTACGGTAGCATTTCTAATTTGAATTCCTTTGTACGCGGTTAGCTTACAATTATTGAGGAATATATTTGTAAAAGGTTTTTCCGGTACGCCGACAATGATTCCGGCAACTGAATTGGATGCCGAATTGGTTGATGTAACATTTTTTACAACGATGTCGTGAAAATACGGTGTAGTTGAAGTAATCGCTGCCAATGTATCATTTGCCTGAGTCGGTATTCCGGAGTAGTACGCAGTGAAATAAATAGGGTAACGGACGTTAGTCATTGTAAGATTGCTATACGTGATATTTCGGCAGTTGCCACCGCGATCCCGCTGTGACTTTATCCTGACGCCGTTATCAGTTCCTGTGAATGTGCAACTATCAACCAGCATACTGTCAACGCCGCCTTGTGTATAGCTTCCTATGGATACGCCGTGGCCATGCATGAACGTGTTATGCTTAATGATGATATCGGTGCTTACCGCGCTCCATGTGCCCAGTGATGTACTGCTTGAGCCGATGGCTACATCATCATCCCCGTTATCTATATAATTATTATAAATGCGAACTTTATGACAGGCACTTGGATCAATGCCGTCGGTGTTCGGTGAACTGGACGGAGCTAAAATTTTTATATCATGCACATATACATTGTAGTATTTGGCCGGGCACAGGTGAAATTTCGGCGAATTCTGAAGTGTGACTTCTTTTACCTCAAGATTTGTTGCCGACTCCAATTGTAGTAATCGGGGTCTCGGAATAGTGTCAAGCTGCGGCCACCAGGCAGAACCCTGGCCGTCAATGACACCTTTCCCTTGAATGGTAAGGTTATTACATCCGGTTGAATAAATAAAATTTCTTGTGGCTGTCAGCGGCTTTGTCGTATCAGCACCTGCTACTGCAAAAAGATTTTTATTCGTTGTCGCTAAGATTGTTGCCCCGCTATCAATCTGAACGGTGAGATTATTTCCTTTAAGGATAAATGGTCCGGTCAAATACTTCCCGGGAGTGAACCGCACCATGCCGCCGGTACCGAGCGCGGCAACGCTATCGAATGCAGCTTGAATAGCCTGAGTATCAAGATGCACACCATCGGCATATGCACCGGTAATTTGTCCGCAGACTTTTGGCTGAAACACCAAAAGCAAAAGAATGTACATCGGTATCGTATATCTTATCTCATAAGTTTTCATGTTATCGTTTCGTATTTGTAAACGTTTATTTTAGCAAAATCATTTTCTTCGCTGCGCTATTGTTGTTAAATAATAGCCTGTAGAAGTATACGCCGGATGGAAGAGATTTATCCTCAAAGCCGACTTTGTGCTCGCCTTCGTTTTGATATTCATTAACAATAGTCCGCACCAATTGACCTAACGCTGAAAAAATTTCTAACAGAACAAACCCGGGATATGAAATGTAATATGAAATTTTAGTGCCTGAATTAAACGGGTTGGGATAATTCTGATTTAAATAGTACGATGCACTATTTGCGTTGTTATTGTTTGTTGTGTCGGTTTCAATGGTGCTTCTTATTTCCCGCACTAATCTATTACCGAATTTTACGGAGATTAACGAAGTATCACTGATGTAAACAGTTGCATTTCGAATTTGCAAGCCTAAATACGCGGATATGTTAACGTTTTCAAGCCGGATATTGGTAAATGGCTTTTCGGCAACACCAACAATGATTCCGGCGGCGGTATTCGCGTACGTGTTGGTAGATTTCAGGTTTTTTACGACGATATCATGGAAATTCGGTGTTGTGGATGTGACCGGGAAGAGCGTGTCAACTGCTTGATCCGGAACATCCGAATAATATCCCGTAAAGAAAATAGGGTAATGAACGTTGGTCATGGTCAGGTTGCTGTACGTGACATTGCGAACATTACCGCCTCTGCCGCGCTGAGATTTTATCCGTACGCCGTTTGTGGTGCCGTTAAAAGTACAACTATCTACCAGCATACTGTCAACGCCGCCATTTGTATAGCTGCCGATGGAGACACCGTGCCCGTGCATGAATGTATTGTGTTTGATAATAATATCCGTGCTGACCGCTCCCCATGTGCCGTAGGAAGTACTGCTTGAGCCGATAGCAATATTATCATCACCGTTATCCACGTAGCAATTGTATATGCGAACCTTGTGGCAGGCGCTCGGATCAATGCCGTCGGTATTCGGTGAGTAGGAAGGAGCGATTACTTTTATATCATGAATATTAACATCATAATAACTATTCGGACACAAATGGAACATAGGAGAATTTTGCAGTGTAACTTCTTTAACTTCGAGTTTCGTGCCGGAGTTGAGCTGCATTAATCGGGGTCTGGGGATTGTGTCCAGCTGCGGCCACCATGCAGAACCCTGCCCGTCAATAGTGCCTTTCCCTTGTATCGTTAGATTATTACAGCCACTGGAGGATATGAAATTTCTGGTGCTCGTTATCGGTTTCGTGGTATCGGCACCTATTTGAGCAAAGAGGTTCTTATTTGTTGTTGCAAGAATAGTTGCCCCGCTGTCGATTTGGACAGTCAGATTATTTCCTTTTAGCACGAACGGCGCTGTTAAGTATGTGCCGGGCGTAAAACGGACCGTGCCACCGGTTCCTAATGCTGCTACACTATCGAACGCTGCCTGAATGGCTTGCGTGTCGAGATGCTTGCCGTCTGCATAGGCTCCCGGAATCTGTCCGTTGGATTGCATCTGTAATACGGCTATCATGAAAAGCAGCAGCAATACAGATCTTTTTGCTGTGGGTTTAGAAAACGATAATAACTTTTTCATCTAAGGTCTTTTGGGATTGATTCAACTATTACAAATTATCAAAATAGGACATGAGATATTAATTAAATTTAATAAACATAATAGGGTATTGATTTTTACACTTTATACAAGCGCGATTTTGCCCGATTATCCCGAAGAGTGATTATTTTACCTGTTTTTCGCTTGCTGTAATAATTTTTTTCATTAATTTTCTAAATATAATAAACGGTTACTTAAACGCTAAAGCATTTTTCGCATACCGGGCTTAACGTAAATCATTCTTAGAGGTGCACATGAAAATTCGCTTAAAAATGGTTTTATGTATTTTTGTTTTTTTCTCCGCAATATCCTTCGCTCAGGATGTGTTTTATGTTAGTATAGATTCGGGTAATGATACTAATACAGGAGCCATAGACAGCCCCTTTAAGACCGTAAGCCGTGGTGTTCTGGCCGCGGGGCCGGGAAGAACTGTTTATCTGCGTGCCGGTTCATATCCCAGTATGACAATTAGCACAAGTGGCTCAGCCAACAAATATATTAAAATTTGGGCGTACCCCGGAGAGAAAGTGGTTTTCTCCGGAGGGTCGGATTGCCTCATCTTGACCGGAAGTTATCTGTATTTAAAGGGTATTGAGCAAAAAGGTGGTACGCATAACGGGATTCTCATTAAAAGCAGTAATAACATTATTGAACAATGTGTTATTCATAACAACGGCAATACCGGTTTACATATGGGAAGTTCCTCCAGTACACTCAATCCCGGCAACAATCTTATCATCAATTGTGACGCGTACGAAAACTTCGACAGCCCGACCGGAGGCGATGCTGACGGATTCGCATGTAAATGGAATATCGGTACGGGCAACAAATTTGTCGGATGCCGTTCGTGGAATAATTCCGATGACGGGTGGGATTTATGGATGGCAACGCAAGGAGTTGAAATTGACAGTTGCTGGGCGTTTCGTAATGGTGTTGATATTTGGCATACAGGGTCGGTTGCGGGTAATGGTAATGGATTTAAAGTCGGCGGGAATTATATAGCGGCCTCCAATTTCGTTAGAAACTGTGTGGCTTTTGATGATACAGGTTATAAAGGCGGTAAGGGATTTGATCAAAATAATAATACTGCCGGTCAAAAGGTCATTAACTGTACTGCATTCAGAAATAAAAGCGGCAATTTCATGTTCCAGACATCTATTACGACAGGAACACATGTTATAAAAAACTGTGTTTCGATGGAAGGCCTAAATAATGTTGCCAATGCTGATCAAGCCGCGAATAGCTGGACGCTTAATTTGACGCCGACTGCAGCAGACTTCGTTAGTGTTGATACATCGTTGGCTTTAGCGCCCCGTAAAGTGGATGGCAGTTTGCCGGATAATGGTTTGTTCCGTCTGAAGGCAACAAGTCAATTTATTGACAAAGGTGTTGATGTTGGGTTGACGTATTCAGGAGGTGCTCCGGACATGGGGGCGTTCGAATATCAGCCGGTATCAAATATCAAAGACAACTTTGATCCGAAAACATTTACCTTGTATCAAAACTTCCCCAATCCATTCAACCCTTCTACAAGAATATCATATTCGATAAACACAGTTGGATTTGTGACGCTTGATATTTACAACTTGCTTGGAGAGAACGTTGGCAGATTAGTCAATGAATTGAAAACAGCAGGCAGTTATACGGCGGTGTTTGATGCGGCGGGAATGCCGAGCGGGGTTTATTATTATAAATTGCAGGCAGGGGCGTATTCCGAAACAAAGAAAATGCTTCTTATTAAATAATTTTTCAATCATAGTTTAGGTACCGGAGCTAAGTAATGAAGTTCGTTTTATACAGTCTGATTGTCATGGCATTATTAAGTATTAGCACAATGTCGCAAGTATATGTGGCGACAAACGGCAGTGATTCTAACACGGGAACAATAGATAAACCGTATGCAACCATAACAAAAGCACTTAGTTCAGCAACCGCAGGGACAATGATATATGTTCGTGGCGGAACGTATAAATTATCCGCAACCATTTCTGTTAAGGCAAATGGCACAGCCGGGAATTATGTAAAAGTCTGGGCGTATCCCGGTGAAAAACCACTCTTGGATTGCAGTGGTGTCGGCTCCGGTAACCGCGGTATAGAATTACGCAGCAATTATGTGTATCTCAAAGGTTTGGAGATTTTTAATGCAGGCGATAACGGCATGTATATAACCGGCGGATATAATCGCATCGAGCAATGTGTGTTTCATCATAATGGAGATTCCGGATTGCAGATCAGCGGAGGCGGCAATCACAATGTGATAGTAAATAGCGATTCGTATTATAATCATGATGAAGGTTCGAACGGTGGTAACGCAGATGGCTTTTCACCGAAACTTGATGTTGGTGACGCAAATGAATTTCACGGCTGTCGTGCATGGTGCAATTCCGACGACGGATGGGATTTATACGGCAATCAGTATTCAACGCTCATAGACAGCTGCTGGACGTGGGGTAATGGCTGGGATCAGGGTAACGGTAACGGATTTAAAACCGGAGGAAATAAAACCGCTTCGAAAGCAACGGTAATGAATTGCATGTCTTTTAATAACATCGCCAAGGGATTCGACCAAAATCATAATATGGGCGGTGTTACCGTATACAATTGCACTTCATTTCACAATGCGACGGGCAATTACTATTTTTATGAAGCACCGACAAGCGGAACAAGTACATTCAAAAATTGTATATCATATATGCCGATTTCCCGCAATGATTCATTGGCTGCCGCGGATGTTCAATCAAATAATAGCTGGCTGATATCGGGATATAAAGTATCGGATGCAGACTTTGTCAGTTTAGATACAACACAAGCCTATGCAGCCCGGAAATCGGATGGCAGCCTTCCGGATATTACTCTGCTGCATCTTTCTAAAACCAGCAAATTGGTGAATGCCGGTGCCAATGTCGGCATACCATATGCAGGTACAGCTCCGGACATAGGAGCTTTTGAAACCGTTACCACAACCGGTCTCGCTGAAGAGCCGCTTTTGGGCCGGAAAAATTTCAGCTTGGCGCAAAACTATCCTAATCCTTTTAATCCTTCAACAACGATTGATTACGCAATTAGCAACGCTGGACATGTTACACTAAAAGTTTATAGTATGCTTGGTAAAGAAGTCGCGTCTTTGGTTGATGAACAAAAATCCGCCGGGTCATACCGCGTTAATTTTAATGCTGCAAACCTGCCGAGCGGGATTTACTGTTATTCATTGAGCGATGGTATAAATAAAATAGTGCAAAAAATGATTTTGATTAAATAAACGCAAGAAGGATAAGAGATGAGAAAGGTTCTGGTACTCTGGGCTGTTGTATTAATGGGCATGGCGGGTGCACAGGTGATGAAAACTATGGAGTTTGAAAATTCTCCTTACGGTTTTGCATCGGTTAACGCATTCGGTCAAAATGGAACAACCGGTGGAGCCGGAGGTGATACGATTACGTTCACCACGCGTGCAGCAATGCAGGCCTTCATGAATACACGTGGTAAAACCAAGGCAGCACAGCCCCCAAAGATCATCATAATAGATGGCGCTATAACAAATGATACGTCAATCAGCCAGATTTATGTAAAGCGGGTCGCTAACATGACCATTATCGGCAAGGGCACAAATGCCCTGCTCGATGGATTGGGACTGGCTATAGTCGGGAGCAGAAATATTATTGTCCGCAATATAACAATGCGTAATGCAAAGCCCGATTGTATAACAATTAACACAACGACGTCAGATACCTGTCACCATATTTGGGTTGATCATTGTACTTTCTCAGATGATCCGGAAATTGACTTGAGCAGCAGCGGTACTCATGACGGCTTATTGGATATAACTCATCGTGCAAGCTATGTAACGGTTTCATGGTGCGAATTTCATAATCACGATAAAGTTTCTCTGTTAGGCTATACTGATAATTCAACAGATGAACCGGGATACTTATATACAACGTACCATCACAATTGGTGGAATAACACAGTGCAGAGACATCCGAGAGTTCGTCACACCTTATGTCATGTATACAATAATTATTATGATGGAACAACTCCTCCCGGGTCACTCGGTATGGGTATAGCGGGCGGTTATGGTATCGCATCAACATGTGAGGCGGATCTCTACGTGGAGGCTAATTATTTTGACAAAGTTATTAATCCAACGCATATAGGAGAAGGAAATTCTCCTGCGGGTGATCTATTGGATGTAAATAATATTACTTCCGGCAGTGGCGCAATATTGACCCGCAACACGCATGCAACTCCGTTTGCGCCGTCCTCATATTATACGTATAAAGCAGATACAGCTTCGGCTGTCCCTACGCTTGTTAAGGCCGGAGCCGGTGCAGGTAAATTATTTACAACAACGGATGTTTCAGATAAGAGTATTAAGGCAGATAATTTTGCACTACAACAAAATTATCCGAATCCTTTTAACCCGACCAGCACAATCAGCTACTCACTTAAAAGTGATGCGGATGTTATTATAAAAGTATATAATACTATCGGTAAGGAAGTCGCAACTTTGTTGAATGCACACAAATCCGCAGGTAATTACAGTGTTATCTTTGATGCTTCAGGTTTGCCGAGCGGTATGTATCTTTACAAGATGCAGGCTGGTGATTTCAACAGCATGAAAAAAATGATCTTATTGAAGTAATTTATCCGGAACAATCTATGCGCCGCTGTAAACTCGTCGTGATTCTTTTTTTTGGGTTTGTGCTTTCTGTTCATGCACAAACCGGTTGGGATACTGTAGCTGTAATACTACAGAACATAGTGCCCCCGGCTTTTCCGGCTGTGGAGTTGAGCATCGCCTCATTCGGTGCGGTTGGTGATAGTGTGACTGATTGTTCCAGCGCTATTAAAACAGCAATAGATTCGGTTAATAAACGTGGCGGTGGTAAGGTGATTGTCCCATCGGGTTCATACCTTACCGGCCCGATTTATTTAAAGAGCAACGTTAACCTTTATATTGCTAAAGGCGGACGGCTGCTTTTCTCTTCTGACAAAACCAAATACCTCCCCGTTGTGTATACCAGATTCGAGGGTACCGAATGTATGAACTACTCTCCGTTTATTTATGCTTACGGAGAAAGCAATATCGCAATTACCGGAAGCGGCACTATTGACGGCAATGGTAACTCAAGCACCAATTGGTGGAACTGGAAAACATTGACCGCCGCGACAACTGATGCAAATAATTTAATCACCATGGCAACGAACGGGACACCGGTTGCAAATCGGGTTTTCGGTTCGGGGCACTATCTTCGTCCTAATTTTGTACAGTTTTATAATTGTAAGAATATACTGGTTGACAGCATAACAATTCTCCGTTCGCCTATGTGGGAAATTCATCCGGTTCTATGCGATAACGTTACGGTGAGCAACATTACTGTTAATTCGCATGGCCCTAACAATGACGGCTGTAATCCGGAATGCAGTTCGAATGTACTTATTAAAAATTGCAGTTTTGATACAGGCGACGACTGTATAGCGATTAAATCAGGAAAAAACGATGATGGCAGACGGGTAAATACACCAAGTAAAAACATCATAGTAAAAAATTGCAAATTCGCCGATGGTCATGGCGGTGTTACCATGGGAAGTGAAATGACCGGCGGAATAAGGAATGTATTTGCCGACAGCTGCACGATGAACAGCACAAATTTTTACTGTATGCTGCGTTTTAAGACAAATACCGCACGTGGTGGAACAATAGAAAATGTCTATATGAAAAACTCCACAGCTACGGCTGTATCAAATGGTGCGATTTATATTGAAATGACCTATAATTCCGAAACCGGTTCATATACTCCGGCTATCAGAAATATTTATGTAGATAACATTTCCTGCTCATCCGGACCTTATGCTGTTTACATTAAGGATTTAAAAGCTTCTCCTGTAAACAATATCAACGTATCGAACAGTATTTTTACCAACATCACTTCTGCCAATGTTTACGGGTATGCAACCGGTGTGCACATTGCTAATGTAAAAGTTAATGGAGCAATAATTTCCGGATTGCAAGACGAGCGCAGCATGAATGAAAAAAGTTTTGTTCTAAACCAGAATTACCCGAATCCCTTCAATCCAACTACGCAGATTAGCTATCAGCTCGCAACGGCCGGCAACATTTCTATTGTAATATATGATATGCTTGGAAACGTTATTAAGACATTGGAAACCGGATTTAAAGAGAAGGGAAGTCATAGCTGCACATGGGATGGAGCAACTAATGATTTCTCACATGCCGCAAGTGGAGTGTACTTGTGTAAACTTCAGGCACAAGGCCTTACTCAATCAATAAAAATGCTTCTTTTAAGATAATTAGAATTGTGGCGAGCTTTTAATTATTGCAAGCTGCTCACGAAACTCATCGAAAGTTCCTGTGAATAGCACACGGGGTGAATGATTTTTAATACCTTGTAATTTTTCAGGACTGCCGCCAATAATAAGGGTAATATCCCCGGGTAATTCTTCCAATTTCATTATTTCTTCTTGCAGTTCTGGAATTTGTGCGGGAATAATAATACTCAGAACTACAGCTTTCGGCTTTAGCGTTTGTGCCGCGATAATAATTTCTTCCGCGGGCAGATTGATTCCCAGATTGACCACCTCAAAACCGGCTTCAGCCGCAGTAATCTGCGCAAGTACAATACCAAATTCATGGAATTGACCTTTTGGCGTAGTAACGAGTATTTTTGGTGCCCCCTGAGGCACATGGAATTTCCCTGCAATGTTAACGAGAAAGCCTCTGATTGTTTCAGATGCGAAATGTTCATGAACGATATTAAACTCACCTGCAGCCCACATATTTCCGGTAATATTCAGCAAGGGGATAATATAGTCATCAATAAAAGTATTTAACGGTAATTGGACAAAAGCATTCAATACATTTAACGCAAGGCTTTTTGCGTTCAGCTCCGAAATGCTAAGAATTGAGTTTTCGACAAAATGCTTTGTTGAAAGTTCTACACTTTCTTTTGCACTATCTTGGGCAGCGGCTTCCTCGCCCAAAAGACTTTCAAGCTCCGGAATGCTTTTGGACGCCAGATTACTAATTTTATAACCCTTTTCAGTAGCCTTCTTCAAGAGCAGCAATTTCCGGACATCTTCGTCAGTAAAGACCCGCCGATTCGTATCAGTCCTGTATGGTGTAACCACACCATATCGTTTTTCCCAAGCCCGGATGACAAAACCTGTCAAACCGGTGAGATTTTCAACAACTTTTATAGGATATTCACTTTTCATGGTTCAAAGATACAATTTTGTCTAAGAAATGTCAAATGTTTTCGGGAACAATTAGACAAAATACTTTGTTGTGGTATATATATTAGACAAATATTATACAAAAAGTAAAATAGTAGACAATTCATGCACAAAAATGTAATAATTATCGGCAGCGGCTTAGGCGGATTGGCAACAGCTCTTCGCTTATCATCTTTGGGCTATAAAGTTACCATTCTGGAAAAGGCTGCTACTCCGGGAGGCCGCTTAAACATCATTGAAAAAGACGGCTACCGGTTTGATATGGGGCCATCGTTTATGAGCATGACATACGAGCTCGAAGAACTTTTTAAGTCCGTCAATGAGGCTCAGACGGTTGAATTGGCGGAACTTGATCCACTGTACCAGGTATTTTTTCAAGGGCAGGAAAAACCAAGACAAATTTGGAAGTCGCTTGATAGCTTAGCCTACGAATTTGCCGATATTGAACCGAACCTCAAACAAAAAGCCGAAAAATATCTAAAACGTGCCGGTGAGTTTTTTCATGATACAGAGGCGCCGGTTATCAGATCGAATTTCGACAGTAAATTGACGTACCTGATGAAACTGGCCAGGCTGCCTTTAAAACATGTTCCTTATCTGTATAAAACAATTTGGAGTGAAGTAGAGAAAACTTTTTCATCTGAAGAAGTCAGGATTATTTTTTCTCTCGTGGCATTCTTTCTCGGTTCAACGCCATTTAAGACTCCGGCAATATATTCTTTGTTGAACTATACCGAGATGAAACATAACGGCTACTGGAGAGTGAAGGGCGGAATGTATAGTCTGGTGAAAAGTATTCTACCGTTATTGGAAAAAAGAGGAGTGCAAATCCATTATAATACTGAGATCGTTGCTGTTAACAAATCTGAAGGACGGATTGTCTCTTGTGTTGATGCAACAGGCAAAGTATGGAACGCTGACATTTTCATTTCTAATGCAGATGCTGCTTCGTTTAGAGGAGCAATACTCGGTAAGAAAGAGTACAGTGGAAAGAAACTTGACGCGATGCATTGGACTCTGGCACCATTTACCATGTATCTCGGGGTAAAAGGAAAAATAAACAACCTTGAGCTGCATAATTATTTTCTTGGCAGCAATTTCAGATCGTATGCAGATACGATCTTCACGTCAACAGAGAGTCCTGATCATCCATATTACTACGTAAACGCGTTATCTAAAACCGAACCGGATACGGCTCCCGAAGGCTGCGAAAGTTTGTTTGTACTGTGCCCCGTGCCGGATTTACGGTATAAATCTGATTGGAGTGATAAGGAAAAATTAGCAGAACGAATAATCAGTGATTTGTCTTCCCGAATAAACTATGACATCGCAAATAATTTGGAAGTCAAAATAGTATTAACTCCAAAAGACTGGGAAAAAGCTTTTAATTTATATCGCGGCTCGGGCTTGGGATTGGCGCACGATATTTTCCAGGTTGGGGCGTTTCGTCCAAAAAACAAAGATGAAGAATTTAACAATTTATACTATGTCGGTGCTTCCACCACACCGGGAACCGGCCTTCCAATGGTAATAATCAGTTCGAAATTAGTAACCGAAAGGGTAATAAAAGATGATGAACTTATATAATAATGTCAGTAATGATATCAGCAAAAAAATAACAGAGGCATATAGCACCTCATTCAGCCTTGGCATACGTGCTTTTGAGCCTTCGTACAGAGGAGCAATATATGCTATTTATGGTTTCGTCCGTGTTGCCGACGAAATCGTTGATACGTTTCACTCGTTCGACAAGCAAAAGCTGCTCAATAAGTTCAGGAGCGATACGTTGGATGCGATTCATGAGGGCATCTCGACGAATCCGATTTTGCATGCTTTTCAGCGTGTAGTCCATCAGTACCATATCCCCGTACAACTTGTGACTGATTTTTTGGAAAGCATGGAAATGGATCTGCACGAAACATCACATGAGCCTGCAAGTTATGAGAAGTACATTTATGGTTCGGCAGAAGTTGTCGGATTGATGTGTCTGCATGTATTCTGCATCTCGTGTCCTGAGAAGTATGAACAGTTAGTGTATCCGGCAAGAAAATTAGGTGCAGCTTTTCAGAAAGTCAATTTTCTGAGAGATATTGACAGCGATTTATACGAGCGTGGCCGGATATATTTACCGGGCGTCCATAGTATCGCAGGTATTGATGAGCAATCAAAATCCAGACTTGAAGATGAAATTTCTGCTGATTTTTCCGAAGCCTTGGATGGAATTAAGCAGCTGCCCTCCGGAGTATTACTTGGAGTATATTCGGCATACTTGTATTACTATTATCTATATAAAAAAATTCATAAGCTTTCGGTGAAAAAACTCCTGAAGAAAAGAGTGCGCGTTTCAGCTTTCTCCAAGGTGTCGGCTTTCCTGCGCTCTTATATTGAAGTTAAAATATTAATGAGGCTGACATGAGAAAATTGTTGCTTCTTGTGATGGTGGTAATCAGCCTTGGCTTATTAGTAGGAAAAACTTTCGCTTCCGAAGTAAAAAAAAAGACCTGATTGAACAAATACGTTTTCATTTTTACTTGTCGGTGAAAAATGAAGCGGATTTGCGAAAATTGAAAAAACTTTTAGAAACAACAACTGAAAAAGACCCTTTGGTGACAGCATACCGTGGGGCAGCTCAGACTATTGAGGCTATTTATGTGTTCTGGCCGCTGAAAAAACTGGACTATCTCAAAGAAGGTCTCGCTGTAATTGCTTCCGCGATTAATCAGGAACCCAACAATCTTGAGATACGGTATATCCGGTTTAGTATTGTCTCAAATGTGCCGGGATTCTTAGGATTCGGTAAGCTTCTTGATGAAGATAAGCCTGTGATTCTGGCGGGGCTTCTCAAACGGGATTATTCATCAATTTCACAACAAACACAAATTGGTATGATTGAGTATATGCTGAAGTCAGATGATCTGACTGATGCTGAGTTGGCAACTCTAAATAAACTATATAGTACGATTTACAAGAAACAATAAGTATTTAGATGATATATCCTAAACATTCATTCTTGGCAAAAAAAGTTTTTGATAATTATTTACAGCGGTTGCTTAAAAATAATTTTTCCCACTTCTATTTGGTTAATCCTATACCGAAGATTGATGAGAAAAGCTCTCTACTCATCATCCCGAATCACTTTAGCTGGTGGGATGGTTTCTTTATATACTATCTGCTGCAAGGGTGTATTAATAAAAAATTTCATCTCATGATGCTGGAAGAGCAGCTGAAAAGATATTGGTTCTTCGCGAAAGTGGGAGCGTATTCAATAAACCCCTCGAATCCGGCCTCTGTTGCAAAAAGTATCAAATATACATCTTCTTTGCTGAAAAACGAGAAGAATCTTGCTGTTTTATATCCACAAGGTAAAATTGAACCTTATGATAAACGGCCGCTTGAAATTCTCGACGGCTACCGGAGATTATTGCAGGAAACGGGAAATTGCGTCGTGCTTCCGGTTGTATTCAAAATTGTTTGGCACACTGCCATGCGGCCTGACATATATTGCTCTTTTGGAAATGCAGTGGATAGCACATCAATCGTAAATAATGAAGTGCATATTGAGGGAGAGATTCATTCGGCTTTGGATCTATTAGACAGAAGTTCAATTGAGGGTAGATACCAGTGCGACATATTCGAGGCTGTTTGATGACTGGGTCAGATGTAGTAAATTTCTTGCTATTGATATCCTTGCTTGTCTTTCTTGTGATCGCCGCGATAAATTATTTTACCGCACCGCGATTGACGCCAAGTGGTAACATTACAAAAGAGCTTCCTATGATTTCGATTCTCATTCCGGCGAGGAATGAAGAGAAAAACATATCAAAGTGTTTGGATTCCGTAACCTCACTTGATTATCCCCGATATGAGATAATAGTGTATGATGATGATTCTATAGACAGTACGGCAAACATGGTGGGAAAGTACGCAAATGTTACATTGATCAGAGGTGGAACTTTGCCGGGGAGCTGGACCGGCAAGAATTACGCATGCGCTAATCTTACGAGCAAAGCAATAGGTGAGTGCTTTTTATTTCTTGATGCCGATGTTGAACTACAACCTCATGCCGTGACTGCCGCTTTGGAATTAATGCAAAAGAAAAACGCGAGCATGATTTCATGCTTTCCTGACCAAAGAATGGGATCGTTTGGCGAGCTTCTGACTATTCCTCTATTGAATTTTGTCCTGCTTGGATTTTTACCTCTTATTGCAGTGTATAAAAGGCGTGCAAAGCGTTACTCAGCGGCGATAGGACAATTTATTTTAATCAAAAAAAGCGCGTATGAGGCAATTGGCGGTCACACGTCAATTAAAAACGACATTGTAGATGATCTTGCAATTGCACGCAAGATGAAAGAATCCGGGTTCACTATACTTGCCGCATTAGCTGGTCAACTAATTACGTGTCGAATGTACGAAGGTTCGGTAGAATCCTTTGCCGGATTTGGTAAAAACTTTTTCAAGGGATTTAATTTACCGGCTCCGATTTTTTTTCTTATCCTTAACGCAGTGGCAGTTATATTTTTATTCCCAGTCGTATTTGTATTTTTCTCGTTACACTATGTGCCTCATGTATGTATAATTGTTCTTATTCGTATGCTTATATCCGGAAAATCAAATCAGTCAATATTGTTGAATACCATTCTGCATGTCCCCCAGATGCTGATTCTCTATTTCATAGGCATGTTTTCAATGTTGAGAGTGAACAGGGGTGGAATCCGATGGAAAGGGCGTCTCGTATGAAAGTGAAAAGAGACAGGGTTTATATATTTGCCATGTACATCGCATTCCTGATCGGTGCATTGCAATTCGGCATGAGTGCAGAGATAGATCGCCTCTCAATCTCTACACCATACTTTCTTAGCGCAATTTATGTGCTTGTGATATTTGCACTTGCGGCAAATATCACAAAGCCGTTAATCGAGTTATTTGTATTTGCATTTTTTGCCGGACTCTTGATGGAAATAATTGGTGTTCACACAGGCCTTTTGTTCGGTAATTATCATTACACAAGTCTGCTTGGACCAGCAATTATGGGGGTCCCAATTATCATAGCATTCAACTGGGCATTCCTCATCGCCGGGGGGATACTAATTTCAGATGTACTTTTTAAAAATAGAATCTTGCAAATAGCCTCTGCCGTTTTATTGATTGTCATTTTTGATGTTATTATGGAACCCGTTGCAGTCAAGCTGCATTATTGGGAATGGGCAAATAATAGCATTCCACTTTATAATTATATATCATGGGCGTTCGTAAGCCTTATATGTGTGGGTTATAGACATTATCGCGGACTTAAAATTAACGGGATGATATTTATACACTATTATGTTGCCCAAACATTGTTTTTCGGCTTTCTGAGGTTTCTCGTCTAATCGTAGCATATTTGCCACTGGTAATGATTGTTTGTGGTCATCATCAATTAAGCCGTCGCGTTGCATTTCCCCTTGTATTTTTACTTCGCAAAATATATCTTAATATCCGATTACGCTTCCTCTCGATTTGAATGTGTGTTATTAATTAAACGATACTATATATTAGGAGCAAAGCAATGGATAAGCAGCAACTATCCGGTGAAGTATATTATCCAAGTAGGGATATTGTTCGTAAAGCCCGGGTTAAAGATTATGAAAGATTAGTCAGAAATGCCGAATCCGATCTTGAAGGATTTTGGGCTAAAGAGGCAAAAGAATTATACTGGTTTAAAAAGTGGGATAAGGTATTGGATGACACCCGCAAGCCGTTCTACAAATGGTTCACAGGCGGGCAGACCAATATTTCATACAACTGTCTTGATGCACATATTCACTCCCATAGGAAAAATAAATTAGCTTTGATTTGGGAAGGGGAAAAAGGTGAATTCCATTCTTATTCATATTTCGCGCTTCATCGTGATACCTGCCGCTTCGCAAATATTCTCAGAAGTCTCGGAGTTAAAAAAGGAGATCGTGTAACGTTGTACATGGGCAGGATACCGGAATTAGTGATCGGTATGCTTGCGTGCGCCAGAATTGGAGCGATACACTCTGTTGTTTACGGCGGCTTTTCGGTCGAGGCTTTACACGAAAGACTTGAAGATAGCCAATCAAAAGTACTGATTACTGCGGATGGAGCATATCAGCGTGGGAAAACCATCCCACTTAAAGAAATTGTTGATGAAGCACTTCAACGCGCTGCTACCGTAGAAAGTGTGCTGGTTGTTAAACGAACCGGCGAGCCTATTAATATGGATGCCGGTAGAGATATGTGGTATCATGAACTCATGTCTCTTCCAATTGCTAATGATAAAAATCATGTCGAGATAATGGACGCGGAGGACCCGCTTTTCATATTATATACAAGCGGAACAACAGGTAAACCTAAGGCTATACTGCATACACATGGCGGCTATATGGTAGGCACGTACACCACCATGAAATATGTGTTTGATGTCAGAGAAGAAGACCGGTACTGGTGTACGGCAGATCCGGGTTGGATAACAGGTCATAGTTATATTGTTTACGGACCGCTTCTCACCGGGGCAACGTCTTTTATGTATGAAGGCGCGCCGACACATCCTTACCCCAACAGATGGTGGCAAATGATAGAAAAGTATGGAATTAATATCTTCTATACGGCTCCAACTGCCATTCGTGGACTTATGAGATTTGGTGAGGCATGGCCGAACCGGCATGATTTATCTTCGCTCAGACTTCTTGGAAGTGTAGGCGAGCCAATAAATCCTGAAGCGTGGAAATGGTATCACCGGGTTATCGGAAAAGAAAAATGTCCTATTATGGATACGTGGTGGCAGACTGAAACAGGAATGTTTATGGTTACTCCGATGCCTGTCGTTCCTCTCAAGCCCGGCTCCGGAAGCAGGCCATTTCCGGGTGTTATTATGGATGTGGTGAATGAGGAGGGTCAGCCGGTAAAGCCCAATGAAGAAGGATTTCTTGTTATCAAACGGCCGTGGCCTGCGATGATACGCACAATTTATAAAGACGATGACAGGTATGTTTCGCAGTACTGGAGCCGCGGCTCTGATATATATACAACTGGAGATTCTGCACGTAAGGACGAGGACGGATATTTTTGGATCATCGGCCGAGTTGATGATGTAATTAAAGTCTCTGGTTACCGGTTAGGAACTGCGGAGATCGAAAGCGCACTTGTGAGTCATCATTCGGTTGCTGAAGCTGCGGCTATAGGACTTCCGCACGAGATTAAAGGTCACGCGATACATGCTTATGTAATACTCAAAGCAGGTGTTGAAAGAAGTGAAAAACTGCTTGAAGAACTTCGCGGCCATGTTGGGCATGAAGTTGGTCCGATTGCAAAACCGGAACATATTGAGTTTGTAGATTCATTGCCGAAAACCCGAAGCGGAAAAATTATGCGCCGCGTACTTAAAGCAAAAGCATTGGGAATGGATCCCGGGAACCTCTCAACATTAGAGGAATAATACTGTATATTTACATAAGGAAAATACTTTGTGCAGGTAATGATGCGTTTGATGATATTTCTTGCGGCGCTATTAATCCCGATATGCGCCGCGCAGACTCAAAAGGCTGATTGGTCGGCATGGCAATACTATGTCGGAGAGTGGGTGGGAGAAGACTCGGGAGCACCGGGACAAGGACAAGGCGGTTATAGTTTTGACTTTGATCTGCAAGGATCAATTCTGGTTCGGAAAAACTATTCTGAATTTCCCGCCACACAAAAATCACCGGCATATAGGCATGATGATTTAATGGTGATCTATCCCGATGGTGCGGTGTGGTCTGCTGAGTACTATGATAATGAAGGTCACGTTATTCATTATGCAATCGCCTTTAATGAAGATTCGACCAAAGTGATATTTACCTCGAAACCGCAGAAGAATACTCCATCCTTCAGATTAACGTATACGAAGCAGGATCAGAGTCACGTTAAAATATTATTCGAATTCGCCGCTCCTTCCGCCGAGCCTCAATTTAAACCATATATTGAAGCTGTTGCGGTGAGAAAAGTTAAAGGGTAAGCAGTGACCGGGTTTTTACAAAAATTAGTAACAAATACGAAGTTGACATGGCGTCCAATAGTGGCAGTCTTTTTCTGGGGACTTTCATTCATCGCCACCAAGATAGCCCTGCGCGAAATAGACCCTATACTTATTATTAACCTGCGGTTGCTACTGGCTGTCCCTCTTCTTGGAGTGATTTCAATATTATATAAACGGTCGTTAAAACTGCAACCCCGGCAGTTCTTTTTAGTTCTTTTGTTAGCAGCAATTTCGGTTTTTCATTTATGGATACAAGTTACCGGACTTCGTTTTACAAGTGCGGCAAACACCGGATGGATTATCGGAACAACCCCCATATTTATAGCCATCATGAGTTTCATATTTCTTAAAGAGAAACTTGTGGCCAGAGAGTTCATCGGCATAGGTATTTCCATTGCCGGACTTCTATTGCTTATCAGCAAAGGGAACCTGACATCACTTTCGTTTATAACCGGAAAAGGCGATCTCTTAGTGCTGGCAAGCTGTGTAACCTGGGGGTTTTATTCGGTGGTTAACAGGAAAATCGTATTAGATTATTCTCCTTTAGTCAGTATCTTTTATGTTTTTGTTTTCATGGCTGTTCTTACATTTCCTTTTACTCTTAATGCCGCATCCGTATATACAGTTATGCACTTGTCGGCCGTGGGTATTTATGCAATTTTGTTTCTCGGAATTTTCTGCGCGGGCATTGCATATGTGCTTTGGGCGCAGGCATTAAATAGGATGGGTTCTGCTAATGTAGCCGCGTTTCTTTACCTTGAGCCTTTCGTTACGGTGCTTGGGGCATGGATGTTTCTTGGTGAACATTTAACGGGATTCATGGCGCTAAGCGGATTGATTATAATGTTCGGAGTCGCTTTAGTTAATTTCAAATAGCAGGAGCATTGCTATGGAAAAATGCCTCTTAATAATAGACGTCCAAAAAGGGTTTATAAACGAACACACATCTCATATCCCTGAACTCATTGAAAAATTGCAATATACTTATAACTATGTCTTTGCAACAAAATTCCACAATCCTCCTGAATCATTTTACCGGAAGTTGATTCATTGGGATAAATTTAATGAAGGCAGCCGCGAATGTGAATTTGCCTATGATCTGAAACGGGATACATATGTAATCAGCAAGACAGTGTACAGCTGTGTTAATGATTTCTTCCTGGAAAAATTGGCCGCGCTTAATATTGAGGAAGTGCATATATGCGGGCTGGAAACGGATATGTGCGTAACAAAAAATGCAGTTGATTTATTTGAGGCAGGTATTATTCCGGTTGTGCTTTCTAAATATTGTGCGAGCTGTTCCGGTGAGATGGCACACCTAAACGCGTTGCAAACTTTACGAAGATATATCGGAGCCGAGCAGGTACTATAATTCGAAAATAAATCCTTTTTCCCTGAGTCGGTTGTAAGTACTTTTCTCGAATTTGTAAAGATATGCCGCCCTGCGGATATTCGATTTATCTTTTTCCGGCAGCCTTTTCAGCAGATTCATCTTGAGAAGTTTCTTCCTGAAATTTCTTTTATCAATTTTCTTATCAAGAATTTCCTCATAAAGCTTTTGCAGTTGCGGTAAAGTGAATTTCTCGGGGAGTAATTCAAATCCGATAGGCTTAACACGCACTCTGGATTGCAATTTTTTTAATGCGATCTTAATTATCTGTGCATGATCAAAAGGTAATTTAGGTAAATCGTGCAGTTTGAACCAGGATACTTCGCTGGTATCAATTCCGGGGGAAAGCGCATAGTTTTCGGGACTTATCAGTGCAAAATGAGCAATCGTAAAAACCCGCCATAGAGGATATCTGTCAACGCCATCAAAGACGGCAGTCTGCTCAAGATAGATGTTTTTTACGCCGGTTGTAACTTCCAATATTCTTTGCGCCGCATCTTCAACCAGTTCGTCTTTCTTAATAAAGCCGCCAGGAAGTGCCCACATGCCTTTTTCGGGCTGGATCGCCCGTTTTACCAAAAGCACTTCGAGCGTTGAGTTTTCAAAGCCGAAAATCACGCAATCAATGGATATGTTTTTTACAACTTCTTTTAATTTATGCGACATAGAAGAAACTTTCTTATTGCTAATTAACCCTGAACAGGAGGTCAAATATTTCTAAATAGTGTAAATAGTACACGAATAAATTTGATTTTGTCCTCTTATTTATCCTATTTTATTATCAAATTTACAAAATTTATTGCACTGAGTAAAACTATGTGGTTTTATTGCCTTTCCCGAGGCTTTATTTACCTGTTGAACTCACCCTCATCCCCTCTCCACAAAGCCGACGGGCAGGCTTTCAAAGAGAGGGGAGAGTCTTAAGATTTAAATTTGGCTTGAATTCAGTTGGCGGGAGCGGTTACCGAGCCTGCGAGTTATGAGTTCATTATTACTCAACAACTATGAAAAGTGGACACAAAGAGTTGCACATTGGACTCAGTAAAAACTTTTTCATAGTATTGGCAAAAATCACCAAAAGGAAATATGTATAGTCTCGGTATAGATATAGGAAGTTCTTCAATCAAGACGGCAGTCTTTGATGTTGATTCCGGAAAAGTATTAGGCAGAGCCGCATATCCTGAACAGGAGATGGAAATTCTTGCTGTTAAACCCGGATGGGCAGAACAATCGCCCGACATGTGGTGGGAGAATGCCTGTATAGCAGTCCGAAAGGTAATATCGGAAAATCATATTACTGCTTCCGAAATTGGCTGCATAGGAATAACATATCAGATGCACGGCCTTGTTGTTGTAGATAAGAACAGAAAGCCATTACGTGATTCAATTATCTGGTGTGACAGCCGGGCAGTTGAAATCGGCAACAAGGCATTTGCCGAATTAGGAGAGGGCTACTGTTTATCACACTTCCTTAATTCACCGGGAAATTTCACCGCATCCAAACTGCGGTGGATAAAAGAAAACGAATCGGATATCTTTAAACAGATTCATAAGATTATGCTTCCGGGCGATTATATCGCCATGAAATTAAGCGGGGATGCCGCCACTACCGAAACAGGTCTGAGTGAAGGAATATTTTGGGATTTCGTTGAGAATGGTTGCTCAAACAAAATAGTGGATTACTACGGGATTCCGCAAAAATATCTTGCCGACATTGTTCCTGTGTTTGGAGAGCAGGCCTCCTTATCAAAAGAAGCGGCGGAAATCCTTGGGCTCCGTTCCGGAATTCCTATTTCGTATAGAGCGGGAGATCAGCCGAATAACGCATTCTCGCTGGATGTTCTTAATCCGGGTGAAATTGCTGCAACGGCAGGCACTTCGGGAGTTGTATATGGTGTTACAGATAAACTTGCGTCCGATAAAAAATCCCGCATCAATCAATTTTTGCATGTTAATCATACCGAGAAAAATCCCAGATACGGAATGCTGCTTTGCATCAACGGGACGGGTATTTTGAATTCGTGGGTAAAAAAGAATTTTGCATCCGGCATATCGTATGACGATATGAATACCATTGCTGCTCAAATACCGGTAGGCAGTGATGGCATTTCGATAATTCCGTTCGGTAATGGAGCCGAGCGCATGCTTGAGAATATATCAACGACGGGAAATATTTTCGGTTTGCAATTTAACCGGCACTCATCTGCACATATCTATAGAGCCGCACAAGAGGGAATTGCTTTCTCATTTGCGTATGGAATTTCAATTATGGAAGAATTGGGTGTCCGGCTTACAACGATTAGAGCGGGATACGCGAACCTATTCTTAAGCCCGGTATTTGCATACACACTTTCGCAAATAACAGGAACAAAAATCGAATTATATAATACCGACGGTGCCGAGGGTGCGGCACGTGGCGCTGCTTACGGAGCGGGAGTGTTCGGTTCCTTTGCGGATGCTTTTAAATCGCTTGATATAGTACGCACAGTTTCTGAAGTACCTGACGAAAAATTACAAGTTCAAGACGCATATCAGCAATGGCTAACATGCCTCAAAAAAGTTTTATAATGAATGTACGGAGTTTACAATGAGTATAGTAAAAAGTTCACAAGAGTATTACAAAGGGATCAACAAGATTCAATTTGAAGGCCGGGACTCTAAGAATCCGCTTGCTTTCAGATGGTATGATGAAAACAAAGTGGTCGCAGGGAAAACTATGAAAGAGTATTTCCGGTTTGCGGTTGCTTACTGGCACAGTTTCGGAAGCTCCGGAAGTGACCCTTTCGGTGATGCTACAAAGCACTATTCATGGGCTGATACAAACGATGCTCTGGATGCTGCAAAAAGGAAGATGGATGCGGCATTTGAGTTCATTACTAAAATGGGTATACCATATTATTGTTTTCACGATTTTGATTTAATTAAAGAAGGCGACAGTATTGGGGAATCTGATTCACGCCTGGCGAAGATAGTAGATTATGCAAAGGAAATGCAGGCTGCTAACGGAATTAAATTATTATGGGGAACGGCAAATCTTTTCGGCCATGAAAGATTCATGAATGGCGCGGCTACAAATCCCGATTTTAGTGTGTTGGCATATGCCGGGGCTCAGGTTAAAAGAGCATTGGATGCTACCATCGCTCTCGGCGGTGAGAACTATGTCTTTTGGGGCGGCAGGGAAGGCTACATGTCCTTGTTTAATACCGATATGAAAAGAGAAAAAGAGCATCTTGCAAAATTTCTTGGGATGGCTCGTGATTATGCCAGAAAGAATGGCTTTACCGGTACATTTCTTATTGAGCCGAAGCCGATGGAGCCAAGCAAACATCAGTATGACTTTGATACCGAGACGGTTATAGGTTTTCTCCGGTATTTCGGATTGGATAAAGATTTCAAATTGAACATTGAAGTGAACCACGCCACTCTCGCTGGTCACTCTTTTGCTCATGAATTGCAAACAGCTGTTGATGCCGGATTATTAGGAAGCATAGATGCGAACCGTGGCGATTACCAAAATGGCTGGGATACCGATCAGTTCAGTGTTGATATATATGAAGCGGTGGAAGCAATGCTTGTCATTGCTCAGGCAGGCGGATTCGGTAAAGGCGGTGTAAACTTTGATGCAAAAACTAGGAGAAATTCAACGGATCACGAGGACCTTTTTATTGCACACATTACAGCTATGGATACTTTTGCACGCGCGTTGATTGTCGCGGAAAAAATACTGAGCGATTCCGATTACCTGAAACTCAGGAAAGCAAGATACGCGTCATTTGATAGCGGCGATGGAGCTAAGTTTGAAAAAGGAGAATTGACTCTTGAGGATCTTAAAAAGATTGCAGAACAATCTGGTGAACCTGCCCGCGTAAGCGGTAAGCAGGAATTGTTTGAGCAGATATTAACGATGTATATCTAATCAGTCTTTGATAGTAAATCAAATCCATCATACGATTTGAGAGGTATAAGCTCAAACTGTATTAATCCTTGTTTAACCAATGGAAGCGAAGAGAGTATTTGCATTACTTCTTCTTCGCTCTCGCCTTCAAGGAAAATTACCGCGTCGCGCCGATCGGCACGAAAAAATATTTCACGGATAATACCACTCTGCTTTAATTCCCACACCCGTGCTGCTTCATCATAGAGATAAGGCTTAAAATCAGATGGCTGCGCGAAAGGATTATCACTTCCCAATGCAATAAACTTCATACTTCAATCCGTTAGAAAATTGTAACGCAATATATAAAAAAAGCCTCCCGATTTATCGGGAGGCTTGGAATTTTCGCTTTACGAAAAATTATTTCATCAAGGTTAATTTTTTCGTAATGGACTGATTGCCTGCCTGAAGTTTATAAATATAAACACCGCTGGTTAAATTTGAAGCGTTGAAAGAAACGCTGTAGTTACCTTCGGATTTATATTCATTAACCAGAGAAGCAACTTCGGTTCCGAGAATGCTGTATACCTTCAATGTTACCATGCCGGGTTTATCCAAGCTGAACATGATAGTTGTTGCAGGGTTAAACGGATTCGGATAATTCTGTGCAAGAGCAAAACCCTTCAGCAGTTGAGCCGGAGATTTTTCGTTCTCAACAGAAACCAGAACTTCAAAGTCCGCAGTATATCTTGGCATAATCTGATATCCGCCGGTTCCGGTAGTGGTGTATTGAGTGGCGATACCGGTAACATGTTTCGGCCAAACAGGTTCTACGCCGCTGCTCAGTACTTCACTCGGTTTTTTTACAACGAGTAACAACGTATCGGCAGTAACATCGTTAGCAATGCATCTTAATGTTGTTGTGCTGCCTGTAGCTAAAGGCCAGGTTCCCGAAACCTTGGATACTTTAAGGACTTTTATAAGCTGGCTTTCATAGTTCTCGCCATTTGCATTAAGTTCGGCAACAGTGATTTCTTTTGGAGCAGGTGCTGTACCGGAAGCAATTTTAGTAATGCTGACTAAACTTGTTGAAGAATCGGAAACTTCAAGAGTCCCATTAAAGATCATCAACCAGCCAACAACAACAATGCTGTCACCCGGAGTCGGACCATAGGAGGTGCCACCGTAAATGTTGATTCCGGCGGTTCCGTCCTGCATGTAGAATGAATTCTTGGTAGCATGGAAATTCGGTGAATTGACGATACCACGAACAGTAACTTTTGTCCCTGCAGTAGATGTCGCAGGTAAAGCTCTGATTTGAGCGATAGTCAACTTAAGTTCTTCAATGGTAAATGCACCCGCGACAGAATTAAGAGCCGCGTTGGTGCTATCTGAAATTCTAATGAAACACTTGGTGGACGGTGTATTCGGCACTGTCCAGGCATAAGTACCTGCACTGGCAGGAGTGTTAGCAATAATGGTGCTCCATGTGGCTGCACTGTCTGTTGAAAGTTCAATCTTAACCGTTGAAACAAACGCGCTTGTCCATGTAATGTTTTTAACCTCACCGGCTTTCACGATATCGCCAGCGACAGGAGCTGTTAACGTTACCTTCGGTACGATCGGAGTAACGAAATCTGCGACATAACGTGGCATGATTTGATATCCACCGGTTCCCGTAGTTGTGTATTGGGTGGCGATACCGGTCACATGTTTTGGCCAAACAGGTTCTACACCGCTGCTGATTACTTCGCTTGGTTTTTTAACAACGAGTAATAGGGTATCGGTTGTAACACCATTAGCAGTACATCTTAAAGTTGTTGTGCTGCCTGTAGCTAAAGGCCAAGTGCCTGAAACTTTTGTAACCGTATTAATAGTGATCAGCTGACTCTCATAGTTCTCACCATTTGCATTAAGTTCGGCAACAGTAACAACTTTTGGAGCAGGTGCTGAACCGGAGGCAATTTTGGTAATGCTGACTAAATTTGTTGAAGAATCGGAAACTTCAAGAGTTCCATTAAAGATCATCAACCAGCCAACAACAACAATGCTGTCACCCGGGGTCGGACCATAGGAAGTACCACCGTAAATGTTGATTCCGGCGGTTCCGTCCTGCATGTAAAATGAATTCTTGGTAGCATGGAAATTCGGAGAGTTAACAATACCGCGGACAGTTACTTTTGTCCCGGCAGTAGATGTTGCAGGTAAAGCTCTGATTTGTGCGATTGTTAACTTTTGTTCTTCAATGGTAAATGCGCTTGCGTTAACTGAAGAAACAGCAGCATCCGTACTGTCGGATACTTTTACAAAACATTTTGTTGAGGGACTATTAGGAACAGTACCTGTATAAGTACCGGCAGCTGCCGGAGCGTATGCAATGGTTGACCATGTTGTCATGCTATCGCTTGAGAATTCTAATTTCACAGTAGCGATGTTAGCGCTTGTCCATTTCAAATCAACACTCTGACCAACAGTATATTTTTCTCCGCCGGCAGGAGCAGTAAGCGCTATCGTAGCAAGCGGTTTTGAGATTGTAAAAACTGCACTCTGTGCAGGAATGGCCAATCCTTTGATATCTGCAATGTTAACCAAAACCGTAGTTGAGGTTGTTGCCGGTAATGTCCATGAATACGTGCCTAACGTTGCACTAACCTTGTCGGCAATAGTTGACCAGTTTGTCCCGTTATCAAGTGAGTACTCGATCTTTATAGTGTCAACACCATTGGTTGTCCAGGTGATGTTATGAACTGAATTGATAAGCCAGTTTTCGGCACCGATAGGTGAAGTTAATGAAAGAGTTGGGCGGACTAATTTAAAAATTGCACTTTCAACAGCGGTTGCTTGTGCAGCAACATCAGAAATTCTAATTTTTCCGCTATCTGTAGGAAGGTTAGGTATAACCCATGGATAAGATTTTGCGCTTGCGACTGTGCTCGCAACAATTTCAAACCAATTTGCGCCATTATCGGTCGAATATTCGATTTTTACCGACGTCACTAAAGTGCTTGTCCATGTGATGTTATATTGTTTGCCGATAACAAGGCTTTCACCGCCGACAGGGGAAGTAAGCTTAATTTCCGGCACATAACGGTTAGATTTTTCCGCTGCTGTCTGCCCCATACTGACAGATTGCAACAGTAAAAAAATCGCCAGGAGTAAAGTACTTTTAAATATTATTCTCATGATAACTCCTAAAGATGTATTGATAAATATTTTAAAAATTTCGTATGATATATTACAACAGAAGTATAAAAATGTAATTCAATTAAATGTATCAGAATAAAACCAACGGAAATTATCCTGAATTATTTTGATCTACTACTGTTGTAATATACACATTCCTTTGTAAAGAGGAAGTGCCAAATTTCTTACGTAAAGTTAGAAACCTTTGGGATGAAAATCAATCTTTTCTTTCATATTCGTCACATTTAGGGACCTCTTTAAAATAAAAAAGCCGTCCCTTTGGGACGGCTTAGTGGGTAAATTCTGCCCGAGATTACTTCATCAGAGTCAGTTTTTTAGTTAAAGACTGGCTTCCGACCTGGAGTTTGTAGAGATAAACGCCACTGGTCAGATTTGAAGCATTAAACGGAATGTTATAATTACCTGCTGCTTTGAATTCGTTAACCAAAGAAGCAACTTCTGTTCCGAGAATGTTATATACTTTCAAGGATACCAATCCGGCTTTATCCAAGCTGTAATTGATGGTTGTTGTCGGGTTGAACGGATTCGGATAGTTTTGTGCTAATGCAAAACCTTTAACTGTCTTTGAAGTCTGTGCTTCAGGTTGAACAGCTGAAGGAGTCGCAAAATCGCTCAAATAACGGGGAGTTAACTGGTAACCGCCTGTTGTCGTTGTGTACTGAGTAACAATACCGGTAACATCTTTTGGCCATGTTGGCTCGGTTGAGCCGATAAGTTCGCTCGGCTTGGTTATTCTCATTGAAAGTGCATCTGAGGTGCCGTTGGCGGTGCAAGTAAGCGTTACGCTTGCTGATGCCGGCCAAACACCGGATGTTTTTGTTACGTTTCTAATAGTTATAAGCGTACTTTCATAGTTTTCACCATTTGCGTTCAATTCGGCAACGGTAATAACTTTAGGAGTCATAACGGTGTGGCCTGAACCGGCGTTTGTTACAACAAGAGTGACTGCCGACGTTGTGCTATCGGAAATTTCAAGTAACCCACTGTAACTTAATAGCCATCCCGTAACAACAACACTGTCACCCAAAGCTGTTGTAACAAGTGTTCCGCCATAAACATCAATTCCGCCGGTACCGTCATAAATGTAGAAGCTGTTTTTGGTAGCGTGGAAATTCGGTGAAATAACGATACCTGAAACAGTAACTTTTGTTCCTACCGCCAATGATTTTACAGAAGCGATAGTTGCGTATTGACCGGCAGCTACAATGCTGAAGCTTCCGCTCGTTGAAGTAATGGCAGCATTGTCAACGTCTGTAGCTTTTACTAAGCAAGTTGCCGAGGCAGTATTCGGAACTGTCCAAGCGTATGTTCCTGCGTTAGCAGCGGTACTTGCAATGATATCTGTCCAGTTTGCACCGGCATCTATTGAGTATGCTAATTTAACGTTGGTAACGTTAGAGCTTGTCCATGTAATATTTTTACTGGTGCCGATTGTTAATTTGTCACCGGCAGCAGGAGCTGTCAGGGTCAATGTACGAACAACTTCAGTTGTAACGGTAAACGCAGCGCTTGTAACTGCTGTAGCTTTTCCGTCAACATCAGAAATTCTTACTTTGTAATTTGTGCCTGCTGTGCTTGGAACAGTCCATGCATAGCTGTTTGCTGAAGCAGGTGTAGAAGCAACAATGTCACTCCAGTTAGATCCGCCGTCTGCAGAAACTTCTAATTTAACATTAGTAACGCCTGCGCTTGTCCACGTAATGTTCTGTGATGAACCAGCCAACCAGCTTTCGCCGCCCTTAGGAGCGGATAATGATAACGATGCTGTTGCAGTACCTAGGTCCCATGTCTTTGCGATGTGAATACCGCTCATGGTAAGTGTCGCTCCTGATGCGGAACCGCCCTGACGTAGAGCAATATTTGCGATAGATAATAAATCTGTTGTTGCGTCAACCGCTGTAACTAACGGGGCAGGTTCAACTCCGTTGAGAGTCGGGTTTACCCAAAGGCTAATAGTATCGTTTCCAGTGCCTGAAGCAAAAGAATATTTTACAACAATAAGGTATGTAGTATTCAGAGTGTAAGGAGTTGTCAAAGAGTCATTCCATTTAACAGGGATAACACCTTTAGTAATACCAAAAGCAACGCCGCCATTAGCAGCCAGTTTAGCATAAACTCTTGCACGGTAAATATTCTGGGCTAAATTGTTATTAATAAAATGGAAGAAGTAATCGCCGGTTTGAGCCGCGCTTACATTTACCAAAAACGAAGCATATACAGCTCCTGAGGTGATTGAATCACTACCAAGTGATTTATGTAAATCTTCACCGGTCGGTTTCATTGCAATTGAATTGCCTTTGCCGGAATTTACAAAGCCGTTATATGTTAATCCACCACTAGTAACCAAAATCGTGTTATTAGTAGTAGCTGACCAGCTGTGACCAACCCATGTATGGGCAGCTAACGAGTCACCTACAGTGTAATTGAATGTTTCATCAAGTACAGTCTGAGCAAAAGTTGAGCTCGATAGTACAAATGAAAGAGCCAACAGAAACAAGAAAAATGTATTTCTTTTCATTTTTTCTCCGATTAATTGATAAATTACTAAAAGACTAAGTTAATATTAGTAATAGCGTTGCTAAAATCCAAATCAAGGTAACAAGATAACAATATAGGGGGAAATACAATCTTAAATTAATTTTAAGTTATTGAGTTAGTCTATATTGTAGTCGTAATACACGCTGCCTGATCCCAAATCGTCGTTTTTCGACGTTTTAATAGGGAAATTCATCATGAAGAGTTCTTCTTTGGTTCTGGTAATAGCGGTGTAAGCCCAGCGAAAATACTCTTCGGTAAAGTAACCACCAAACGATTTAAAATCAATGAAAACATTCTTCCACTCACCGCCTTGTGCTTTATGGCATGTTACCGCGTATCCGAACTTTACCTGAAGCGCGTTCAGGTACGGGCTTTCCTTAAGTGCTTCATGATATGCCAGTAGCAGTTCCTTATACTCTTTGGGCTTTTTCTTCATGAGCTTTTTGCTCGGGTACGTTACTCCGCATTTTTCCGTTGCGAGATTACGCATCGCAGCCCATTCACCACCGGGTAGAAAACCGGAAGTTGACCACAACAGATTCTCAACGATTTTACATTCAAGTTCCAGAGGTACGCCCTTAGCATCCTTCCAACCGATGACGATATCTCTGAAAACGAGTTCATGTTCTTCGTTGTCTTTGAAAATATTTCTGCCGACATGAACCTCGGGAGTGTTTGAAACATCTATTACTTCAACAATATCACCGTTGAGCAGATTGTACAGGCGGTTGTTGCTTACAACCAGCAGACGGTCATTCGGTTGGATCGGAATATCTCCGGTGCCGTAACGTAGTCTTCTTATTGCCTGATTATAATGGAGTGCGCTTTGATTTGACCGGGTAATCACAATTGTTTCATCTATTGAATCTTTTGTCGCAGCATCCGACCACTTGGAAATAAACTCACCGGACGGGCATACTAATGAAGGAGGATAGTCAAGAGACTCGACCTCAAATCTGTTCGTCTGTATAGCACTCCGCAGAGGAGTAGCTACTTCCAACACCGGGCTTTCGGCGCTTTGGCGGATGACTTCCGTCAAAGTTACTTCGTCGGCATAAATGCTGTATTCTTTACTCAGGTATTCGCTTTGTAATGCGGGGGAGTATTCGGCCTTGACCGGTGGAAGCTGCGCGGGGTCACCGACAAAAATGATTTTTCTCCTTGTCGGTATTTTGCTCGTTTGCGAAATAATACCCGCGTAAAGAAAGAAATCAAAGAGCAGTCTGCCGGATCCGAAATTCAGGTAATCACTACTGCCGCCATTATCGGTTATCATGGAGGCTTCATCAAAAATATAGACGGTATTGACCGGATGCAAATTTTTTCGAATCGCAAAATTTACTGAGGAAGATATCTGAGACGCGTCTTCGCCATCTTTTTCTTCTGTATAAATAAGCGAGTGGATGGTAGCCGCGTCGTATCCGGTTTTTGTTGACAGAATGCGGGCAGCCCTGCCTGTCGGAGCTGCGAGATAGAAGTCACGCTCAATGGATTCGAGATAATCGGCAATAACTTTTATGAGAAATGTTTTTCCCGTACCAGCGTAACCTTTAAGAAGAAAGCAGGATTCGGAACCCTCAAGGAAGTCAATAACTTGTTTCATTGCTTCTTTTTGAGAAGCAGTAAGATGTATTTTTTGCTGCACGTTTTTCTAACTAAAAAAGTACTGAATTTGTCAAAACGTAATGAAAGATAAAGCCGCGTTAAGCTTCTTCAAATTTCATCCAATTAAGCCGGCTTTTCTCTGAATAAGGCGCTCCGGCAGTGAACAGAACAAGGTCGCCTTTCTTTACATGTCCCGATTCCACGATCATCTTTTTAACACCTTCGATCACGGCCTGTTCTTTACTAATGACCGGTGCGAATAACGATGTTACACCCCATTTGAGGCTGAGTCTGTTCATGGTTTTGTGACTGTCGCATATTGCGATAATTCTTGATTGCGGCCGGAATTTCGAAAGGCTCATCGCGGCACGTCCTTGATGGGTAAATACAACAATCGCGACGGGGTTTGTTTGCGCGGCAATATTACAGATGGCATGATTAACCGAATCAAAAAGATTTTCTTCAATGGTAGATGGAATGGTATACTCAGTCTTCTCGGAATAATTATGACTGCATTCTGCGCGTAGAATGATATTGTTCATCGTCTCTACGGTTTTAACAGGGTACTTACCGACCGAGGTTTCGGCACTTAGCATCACCACGTCGGTTCCGTCCCATACTGCATTTGCCACATCAGAAGCCTCAGCGCGTGTAGGAATCGGATTAACGATCATTGACTCCAGCATCTGGGTTGCGGTAATAACAATTTTTCCGACACGGTTACATTTTTTAATAATGGTTTTTTGAATTACCGGAACATCCTGCGGGTGCATCTCAACTCCGAGGTCCCCGCGTGCAACCATGATGCCGTCAGCGACTTTTAATATCTCATCAAAATTATCAACAGCTTCTTTCTTCTCAATTTTAGCAATTATTGGGACGTTAAATCCCCGTTCATTCATCCATTTTTTTAAATTGGTAATATCGGATGCCTGACGGACGAATGACAGTGCCACATAGTCTATGTCAAATTTTAATGCAAATTCCAAATCGCTAAAATCTTTTTCGGTCACGGATTGAGTTGATAAATTCATGCCGGGAAGATTCATGCCTTTTTTTGGCTTTAGGATGCCGCCGTTTTCGATTTCACAAACAACAGAATTTTCTGTCTTCTTTATGATACGCAGACGTATTAAGCCGTCATCAATAAGAATTATATCGCCGATTTTTGCATCTACAGGCAGGGGAGTGTAGGATGTATAAACTTTGTCTTTTGTCCCTTGCATCTTTTCTGTCGTAAGTTCAATAGTATCTCCGGTGTTAATCGTTATTTCCGGAGCCGATAATTCACCAATGCGGATTTTCGGACCCTGAAGATCAAGAAGAACTGCCAGCGGAGTGACGGTCTCTTTTCTTGTCCTGTCAATATCAAGAAACAATTTTTCAAAAAACGAATAATCCCCGTGCGAAAAATTCAACCGTACACCGTCGGCTCCTGCGGCTATAAGCTCTTTTAGCTTTTCCGGTGTGGCGGTAGCAGGACCTAATGTCCCTAAAATTTTAGTCTTGCCGAAATTTTCATTTACGCGGCGAATCATTTTTATTGCTCCTTACGGGTTTATGTTTTTTATGTGCATCTTCTCTGGCCTTAAAAGGATTCTTGGCCTTCTCGTACATATGTTTCAAATTATGATCAACGAGTTCAAACACGCTGTCTTTGGTGTAGTGCCCGGCGGCATTTCTTCTGCCGGCTTCTTTGCCCATGAGAATCTGCACCCCATCTTCGATTTTTTCAATTGGAAATATATGGAATTCTTTCCTTTTTACTGCCTGAACAACGTCATCCCGAAGCATTAAATCTTTGATATTTTGAATCGGAATAATGACTCCTTGCTTTTTCGTTAGGCCTCTTTTGCTGCATATATCGAAAAAGCCTTCGATTTTCTCATTAACACCGCCGATGGGTTGAATTTCGCCTTTTTGATTAACCGATCCGGTAACAGCATACGATTGTTTTATCGGCAGCTCCGATATTGCTGAAATCAGAGTAAAAATCTCAGCGGCAGACGCACTGTCGCCATCAATAGAGCCGTATGATTGCTCGAATACGAAATTTGCCGTAAATGACAGAGGGAAGTTCTTGCCGAATGTTTCTCTTATATATCCCGATATAATAAGAACGCCTTTGTCATACGTTTTACCGCTCAATCCGGCTTCTCTTTCCACGTTAATAAATCCGCCGCCGCCGATTGCAACGGAGCTGGTAATTCTGACCGGTTTACCGAAGGCATAAAAATCACTTCCGTACACGGCTAATCCGTTGATGCAGCCTACGCGTTCACCGCTTGTTTCAATAAGTATGGAATTCTCCATAATCATTTCGGTGATTTTATCCTCCGGCAGCATGTGTCTCTCGCGAGCCTGATTGTAAGCGGTTTTTACATGGAGGGAAGATACAATGGATTTTTTACTCTGCTTTGCCCAGAAACTCGCTTCGCGGGCAACATCGGCGAGAAAGGAAAATCTGGTGGTTAATTTTTGCTTGTTACCCGCGTATCTTGCTGCCAATTCCAGTAAGTATGCAATGGCTGATTTGTTAAACTCAAGCAAATTTTCATTGCGGATGAGTTTCTTGATAACCCTTGCATATTCAACCATAATTTCGTTCGTGCGGGTTATCTCGTCGTCAAAATCCGCTTTCACTTTGAAAATCTTTTTAAAATCATCCTCATAACCCGAAAGAAGCGAGTAAATGTAGTTACTGCCCATGAGAATTATTTTAGCATTAATCTCAATCGGTTCGGGTTTTAATATTGAAGGCGATAGGGGATAAAAGGAAAACGCATCCTGAATCTCTAATTGCCGGTAATTGAGGACTCTTTTCAATCTTTGCCATACGCCCGGCTCTTCGAACAGGTGGATTGCTCTGAGCACCAAATATCCGCCGTTTGCTTTCAGCAACGATCCGGCTTTTATTTTAGTAAAGTCGGCATAAAAACCACCTCTGCCGTCATTTGTTTTTTCAATGGTGCCGAAAAGATTAGGCGAATTCGGGGTTAACTCGACAATAACGGGTGATTTTTTCATATCAGAATTATCAAGTATGATATTGACCTCGTAATCGCGGTAGTAGTCAGCGGACAGCCCTTCGGCGGCTTCGCCGTCCGGTTTTTGTCCTTTGAATATTTGCAGGTGATTAAGGATGCTGGTTCTAACATTCGCCAAATATTTCAGGACTTTCTCATCCTTATATTTCTCCAGAATATCACTCAGCGCACCTTTGATGATGGTCTCGACCTCGCTTTTTTCCAATTCAGTCGCTTTATTTTGAATTTCCTGCTCGATCTTCATTCCCTGCTTAAATACCTTATACAGTTCCTCTTCCCAGACATCATACTTGTTAGTGATTTGTTTTACGCTTTCCTCGGTGAGCTTGCCTTCTTCAACAAGTGCGTTTAACTGGAAAAGCGCAACAGGTTTATTATCTACAAGCGGAACGATGTCCGGCCGCGTTACTTCACCGACCTGCACTTGTCCAAGAGAAAACCCATCTTTGCGTAACCGTTTTTCAAATTCTCCGAGAAGGTTTTTTTGCTGGTCTTTGTACAAATCCAGTACGGCTTTTCTCTTGTTAACATACGATTCGCTTTCTAAGTGCAGCGGGATGTTTTCACGCAGGAATGAAATCAACGTTCCAATATCTTTTTTGAACTCTTTGGCTTTCCCGGCGGGGAACATGAGGAGCACGGGATAATCGGGATCCTGAAAGTTATTCACGTACACATAATCATAAAGCTGGGGGCATGAAGTACTGATCTGTTCAAGCAGTTGCTTAACGGATGTTTGTTTTCCGGTCCCGGATAGTCCGGCGATATATATATTATAGCCGGGCGCATTAATATCCACACCGAGTTTCAATGCTTTTAAGGCGCGTTCTTGCCCAACTATGCTTTCAATCGGTTCAAGTTCGGTTGTTGATTCAAATTCAAATAAGGAGGGATCACATTTCCACCGCAATTCACTTGCGGCCAGTTCTTTTGTTTTCGGGATTTTATTTGCAGCCACGGCTTTCTCCGGAATAGAATATTAAATAGCTTATTATCCAAAACTTAGAGAAATGGAGCAATAAAAACAAACAGGAGCTTTCCAGAAGCTTACTCATTTTTATTTCCTGATTACGTGTTTTTCATATTCTACCCTTACCGCTTAATCTTTTTGTGTAAACACCACATCGAAAATAAAAACCCGGCAGAGTTTATGCTCTGCCGGGTAAAATTGAAATAAGTGAAATGGCTATTTTAGAATGGCCATTTTCTTAGTCTGAACAAAGTCGCCGGAAATGATTCTGTAGAAGTATACACCGCTGGCAAGATTTTTTGCATTAAATTCAACGCTGTATCTTCCTGTTTCCTTTGTCTCATTAACCAAATTCGCAACCTCGTTACCATTAATATCATATACCTTTAATGATACCAAGCCACTCTTTGGTATTTGGTAATTGATAGTCGTACTTGGGTTAAACGGATTCGGATAGTTTTGCGATATAGCATATTCCGTTACCTTTGCAGAGCCGTTGTAAGCTATACTCTTTTTGCTCCGTTTTGACATAGCGGAAGTAGTTGAATATTTCTGCACAGCTTCTATGGATTTAATATCGGCGTTGCTATTGATGACCATACGGAGTTTCACTGTTCTATCACCTATACCGTCTGCACACACTTCATAAGCTTTCAGGCTGCGTTTCCGAATCTGATTTTTGTTGTACGTGAGAGTGTCATATGTGCCGAGCACTTTACCGGTAACAGCATCAACCAACTCAACCTTAAAATTCAAATAACCGTTCTCGCCCAAAGCTGTTTTCGCCCTGAGGGTATCGGCAAATTTATAGACAACACTGTAGTCGAAAGTTGATTTGTTGCTCAACTGAAACGGACGGCTCTCAAGAACAGCATTCATTTCTTCTAAGGATGCAATTTTTTCGTCCTTCCGTATCGGCACAAAATCTATACTTCTATTATCAACAAGAATGTCGGAAAGACCTAATCTGAAAGTAGTTCCTTTGATATTGATATCCGCGAACCGCCCGACATAATTTCCAGTTGCCGGAGCCTTGTAATAATAGCTCCCAAGGCTGTTCGAATTAGTAAAATGATACATTGATGGCGCATCGTCACCTAATCCTAATAAATACATGTTGCAAAGAGATGCTCCGGGGCAAAGCTGAGCAGCGTAACCAAGGCTGCCTATTGTATTAATTGTAAAATCATCACTCGTTGCGAACTGGTAATTCCCGTTGGATAACTGCCATGAAAAAGCATAGAAATCTTCATTCGTGTTTTTAACTATTGACGGCCACACTGCATCATCACCGAATTCCCAGTGGCTGTTCTCGTTTTTTAACACAACAGTTGAATACGTGGTATAAACATCACCATCCTCATAATCATACATTTCGGATTTCCAGATAAATTGAGGAGTATCGGACATATACGTTATTAGGTTTTCGTTTCCGCTGCCGGGGTATTCAAGATCCGAAGACACGTTTTGAGGAACTGTGAAGGATAGTACATTATTAGCATTCCATTGCACTCTATCGTAATAAACGCTGCTGCTTGCCGGTCCGGTTGTTTGCCACCAGAGTAGTTGAAAGGATGGTAGAAATCCCGGATAGTCCTGCCTATAGTCAATTGCAGGTACTCTGGAGTCTCCATCTGTGCCGGGCACGAATCCGTTGCTAAACCATGCTATATTTGTTCCGTTGGATGAGCCGTAATAATATAGTAATCCGGGGAAAGAAGAATAGTTTGGGCTATAATATTTTTTTTCATATACAATAAACAATCTACCATTATATCCCCATCCGATAACTGGGTTGGCGTGAAGCGAGTAATACCCATCTTCTTCTGTGGCAACTTCGAATGGACCCACCCCCACATAATCATTGCCATATGGGTAGAAGAAGCGAAGCATGATCTTAAAACCGTTTCCATATTGCTACTGATACACAATGCCGACACACAAATCGCGAGTTACGATGGACGCACATTTGGCATTGCCGGTATTGAGCGGCATTCCGTGGTTTGCAATTGTCCACGTTGAGCCGTTGTTTGTGCTCACTTCTAACCATACCTTATTTGCACTTTCATACACTTTATACAATTTTGTTGTATCATTGGTTCGTGCAAATTTCCTCTGATTATTGAAGTACATAGTATAATAATAGTTCGTGTGATTAGGGTACTTGTAAAATGCAGTATATATTGCATTTGCAGTAGGTGATGAGACAGTTCGAGGATTGGTAACATCGCCGTCAGTCCATCCTGCAAAATTGTAAGCTCGGCCATTAAGTGTTTTTGTTGCAGGTGCTGTTATCTGTCCGGTATTACCCTCAACTATCTGCGCTACCACGCCCGCAGAACTTGTGCCGTCAAATTCGCTTTGCTCAATGCGGGAAAAATCAAATTGCATTTTTAAGTCGGCATATATTTCCATCCCATTGTCGCTACTGCTTATAGTGCGGGTGTAATATCGTTGATTTTGTCCGCTAATCTGTGTTGGGACGGATTGTCCATTTGGCTTTTGTTTCCAATAACTGATTTGATTCCCGGATGTATTCCATACTCGATAAATCCCTTGATATGTTTGGTCAATTGCACCGAAAACAGCGACATCACCCGAAAATTTTGAGAATGAATAGCCATGGTCTCTTGTCCCACCATTAACATAAATAACTCCTCCCCCCATTGTATTTTTTGCTGTTAGTTGTGTGATAACCCCGGTCTGCACTGTAAACGTAACAAATGTCGAATCCAATCGATAGATTGCGTCCATAACATTTACATAAAGTTCAAGCTTCCAATGATATGTGCCTGGTCCTCGATGCACAGTTGGAAAACTGCGCGATTGCATGTCCCAGTTCGTATCTGCGCCGCTTTCTGTGGTAAGTATCCAACAAAAGCCATGCTGGAAGTTATATTGAATATCAAATCTCAAATCAATGGTTGCAGTTTCTCCTTGGGTCACAAATATTGTTCTTCCATCGTTGGGTGAATAGATATAAAACCATTGAGCAAACGCACTCTGAATAAGTATAAGCATCAGAAATATGGTGGTTGAAGTAAAGCGTTTCATGTTAATTTCCTCTGTTTTTTGCAATTAATTAAATATTATTGCAATTATTAAATAATTTGAAGAATGCTTTAGCTGGGATAATAACATTAAAATATTGGTTCAAGAAGAAAGTGTTCCGGCATCCTCCTGTTTATTACTAATCATTAAATTGTTAATTATCTTTTAATTTTCCATGTATAATTATATTATACCCTGTGCCTGTTGACAGATACGTATCTCTGCAAAGGATAAAAATATCTTTATCGAAGAGTGCGGCGGTTCCATAATTATAAGCCCCTTTATATAGTAATTTAACATCAGTTCCGTTCCAATGGATAATGCCTTCAGGGTTGGCTGAAATGATATCTTTTGTGCTTCTGGCGAAAAAGTGATTATAAGGGAATATGCTGGAAAAATCTCGCCAGAATTTCAATTGCTGTCCGTCGAAATAATACATCTTTCTTTCCATTCCGATTAGCACTTTGCCACCAAGAGTTACTAATTGCGTATAAGTGCTGCCTTCATATAATTTTTTTAATCCAGATTGGTCTCTTGTAAAAAGATAATATGTCCATGGTTCATCGGAGCAATAACCGGCAAGCAGCATTTTTCCTGTTTCGCCTTGGACGATAACTTGAGAAAAGCTCAATTTCATTTCGGGTATTGCAAGGGAGTCCCAACGTGCGCCGCTGTATTTCCATAGTGAGGCACGATAATATCCGTCATTGCGTGAAGCAGCGCCGGCAGCAATTAAGTCGTTTGGGCTAGTGCCCCATAAATCCATAACATAAACAAATCTATCGAATCCTGGAGGAGCGAGTTTTGTTATTCTGTTCCAACTGCCTGTGTAGTGCCACATATTACCTTCATTATCACCAATCCAGACATCATTTGCGGAAAATCCAAAAAGTGCATCTATCGAAGAAAGAGTTCGATGTACATAATCTGTTGTCCATTTAGTTCCATCAAAGTGCCAGATAAGATGATCGCTCGAATCTCCACTCCCAACCGCCCAGATATCATTAGGGGAACTTCCCCATATTCTGGCGAGAAATAGCATATCGCCGTTTTGGGTAAAGATAGTATCGGCTGTCCAAACATAATCTCTTCTGCCGGGGGTCACATTGTCGGACGGAATAAATTCATTATCAGCGGGCTCTGTCGCGTGGCTGCACGAAATGTCCCCAAAAGATACTGCTAAAAGCAAAAATACTTGAAGAGTAGTATTTAATATTAAAGACAATAAGTTGGGGTTGGTTTTTCTCTTATCTTGAAGCAGCATATTTTATCACCCTGATTAGATTTTTCATGAATCTTTTTTGTAAAATATTAAGAAAAGTTCATATAAAACAAGTTAATTTTTTAATAGTACTCGGTGCCAACCTTAGGGGCTATTTCTCATAGGGATAGTGTTACCGCACTATCCCGCTTTTATATAGGCTTTGACCCTCCTAATTTTTCAATTTCCCATGGAATATAAGATTAGAATTATTGGTAAAATCATTTGCCAGAAAAAACACTTCGTTCTCGAAAATGGTAGCATCCAATATTGAAATATCATTAGTGAATTTATATAGGTATTGGATATCTGTTCCATTATAATGACTTATGCCGTTAAACATTCGGATGAATATATCTTTCTTGCTTCTGCCGAATATTTGGCACCCGAATTCAACTTCACTAATCCGTAAAAATGAACGAAATGTATTGTCGGGGAATGTATAAATTGTATTTCCCTTTGTAAAAAAAAACTCATTCTCAATGCTTTGGCATGTAGCCCACGTTGAAATTTCATCGTCAGCCTCATATATTTGTCGAAGAGAGTTTGGTCCATCAAAGATAAATAAACCGACGCGAAGATTTAGTATCGAGACTTGCTTATAACCCGTTATGGCAAAACGTTCCCCCGATTTCAAATGAATACCTTTTATCCGATTGAGTTCATAATTAATTATTGGTATGCTACAATTTTCCCATAATCCGCCGTCAAAATGCAGGATGATTGCCACTTTATTATTATCCACAGTGGAAAATCCTATTGCATATAAATCATTAGATGACGTACCCCACATATCTTCTATTATCGTCGAAGTTTCGTTGAATTGATATTGTCCGCTTTGTTGCCAATGTGAGCCGTCAAAGTGCCATATTTTCCCCTCTTCGCCACAAATCCAAACATCATTATTTGAAAAACCAAAAACCGCCCATGGGTTAATATTTCTCGAAACTCCATCGGTTTTCCACTTTGTGCCGTCGTAGTGCCAAATAGTCCGATCTAATCCTCCACCGGGGCCGACCGCCCAAACATCCGCAGGTGAAGAACCCCATATTCGATTGAGAAGAGTAAAAGGTATTTTTATAGTATCCACCGTCCACACATAATCACGTCTGCCGGGGGCGGAGTCGTCCACAGGTTCAGTTATTTGCCGCGAGCAGGAGAGAAGCCCTATCGGGAGAATATATAACAGTAGTGCAACAAAAACTTTTCTCATAATTTTAAATCTCATTTTGTAATTCAGTCTTTCACTGTTTTATGGGAGTTAGTGCTTCCTCACTAACTCCCTAACTTATAAGCATTTCATAAACTCTCCATTTTATTGTGGTTTAAGTTTTCCTGTTATACTAAAAGTAACACCAGAATTATCATCACTTCCCAAAAACACAGCACTGCTGTCAAATATTTGTGTATAATGGAATCCAACTCTATTGCCCCAAAATTCGAAAACATTTTGAATGTTTGTTCCGTTATAATGTGCAATTGCATAAGTGTTATACCCAATAACAGTTCCAAGAAAAATATCCTTAGTTGAACGACCGGCAAATCCTCCGCAAAAAGGCATTGACTCCCAGTCTACAAAGAGAACTAATCTTCCGTTCTGATAGGTATAGACCTTTTTCCCAATATAGATATATATAGTTCCGCAGATGGAGGTCATCTGTGCGTAACTCGTTCCTGAATAGATCTCTTTGAAATTCGACCCATCAAATTCCAACACTTTATATGTAGAACCGTACGATTCGTCGCGGGCACCTGTAAAAACAAGCTTGCCGCCATAAGAACGAACATCGTAAAAGCCAAAACGCATTTCGGGCATTTTAACAAATTTCCATTTTATACCGTCATAATGGAGCAACAATTGTTTGTATTCCGTTTCTGAAATACTTATATATCCAACGGCATAAATATTGTTAGCGGCATCACCCCAAATATTGCTGAAAAAGAGAACCGCAGTTTCACTAATGGAGCAGGTACAAAAAAGAGACCAAGATATGCCATTAAAATGCCAAATTCTTCCATCGGCGGCGTTACCCGCTGCCCAAATATCATTCTGAGAAAAACCAAAAATTACTGAGGGGAAATAACCCTTAATTTCACTCCAAGAGTTTCCATCAAAATGATAGAGACCTCCTCCGACCGCCCAAAGGTCGTTAGGCCCACTGCCCCACATTCTTGAGAGGTTAACAAACGGGTCGGTTGTAATTGTATCCACAGTCCAAACATAATCACGTCTGCCGGGGGCGGAGTCGTCCACAGGTTCAGTTATTTGCCGCGAGCAGGAAATGCTGAGGAAAAACGTAACGATGAGAATAGCTGGATATACTCGCGTAACATAATTAATGGTGAACGATGTTTGGGAAGGTGTGTTTCTATTTCTACTAAACATGATTTGTCACCCTGAATTAGATTTTGACCCAATCTTTAATTCTAATGTATTAAGAAATCTTCATCAAAAGCAAGTTAATTTTTTCAGGAGTTTACCCTGTTTTATTTTCGTTTGTTATGTGCAGATTAATAATGGCATATAGTATTCTAATCTCTTGAATTGCTTTATGTATGCAATTGCAAGCCATTGAAGTGTTTTCAATTTCTATATAAACCCGGTGGTATTTGGTTCGGTTAATTTGTCTTACGTACAGTAAATAACAAATACGTTGTAACCGCAATCGCAGCAACGCCGACGACAGGCTCAAGTAAGGATGAAAAAAATGGTTCGGCAGGTAACGGTGCTGTTGTGAATTTACTGTTTTGAAATTCAACATTTTCGCGTTCGGAAAGCGGAATAGTATCGGTAACCGCGTATACTATATGGCTTAGGGAATCGCTGCGTGAACTTGTATAAATACTACCTTTTAAGGTCGCTTTTCTGACTAAGAAATTGTCGCCGAGAAATGAATACTTGCCGATTTCGGGATATTGGATTTGAATGTCTTCAATGGTGAAGATGATATTCCGGGATTCAGTATTACCGGCGGGATTTGAGCGCGTATGTTTTTTAACCGAAGCAAGGGTATAAGCGGATAATGTTTGCGTTTCTGAAGGAAGAATGCAAATAACACTGTCGCTTTTCGAATACTTCAAATCATTCTCCATTTTTATAACGGAGCTGTCCATCAGTGCTTCAAATAACTGCATATTTGTCTTAACCTGAGCATCGGCAGCCCAAGTAAAAACAATAACATACAGAATTATGAAGACACAATGTTTATACATACGAATTTTCTTTTTTGAAATGATTCGTAAAAGATAATACTTTTTTGCTTAAATGAGAGAAGGTTAATTAATTATTATTAACTTAAATTTTTGAAAAATTAATAAATAAATTACTTTCCTGCGCGCTTGAGGGGGTTTTTTATTTGAATATCGCTCCCGATTATGTAAATTAATGCTGGATTTCTAATGAAAAAGAAAATTTCTCAGTGTTACATTAATAGCATATTTGGCTAAGTACATGATTTTTAGCTTAGAAAAGCAAAATGAAATTGTTACTATTTTACTTCATCCGAAAAGAGTTACGGCTGAAATTGCGAGAGAATTTAAAGATTCTCTGTTTCAGATAATTGAGGATGCTGACAAAAAGAATATCGTAATAGATCTTTCAGCGGTTGAATTTATGGATAGTTTTTTTCTTGGCGCAATTGTATCAGGCCTGAAAAAGTGCCGGAACCAGAACGGTGATATTTATCTGGCTCAAATGCCGCATTCGCTTAGGCCGTTGTTTGAGCTCATGAACTTAGATGAAGTATTTAAAATTTTCCCAACACGAGAAGAAGCACTGCAAAATTTTCTTAAATCCTAAACGGATTATCTTCGGCTTTTAAATAATATTGAAATTTGTACAACATTAGGAAAAGCATCAGTATGAAAGGAATAATATTAGCAGGCGGTGCAGGTTCACGCCTTTATCCTATCACAAAAGTTTACAGCAAACAGCTTACCATTATTTATGATAAACCGCTTATTTACTACCCGCTTTCGGTTCTTATGCTGGGTGGTATAAAAGACATCCTTATTATATCTAACAACGAAACTATACCGCATTATCAAAAACTATTCGGTGACGGTAGTTCAATCGGCTTGCGCATTGAGTATAAAGAGCAGGCTGCACCAAATGGCATCGCCGAGTCATTTATTCTCGGTGAAAAATTCATCGGCAATGATGCCGTTACGCTGATATTAGGTGATAATATTTTTTACGGCAGCCTGGAATTCTTTTATAAAGCAATCAACGAAACCGACAAGGGCGCAACCATTTTTGGCTACCGGGTGACTGATCCGGAAAGATACGGTATTGTCGAGTTTGATAAAGCAGGCAAGGCCATTTCCATTGAAGAAAAACCCAAAAGCCCGAAATCAAATTTCGCGGTACCGGGACTATATGTCTATGATAACAAGGTCATCGAAATTTCGAAAAACCTGAAACCCTCTCCCCGCGGTGAACTCGAAATTACCGATGTTAACGTTGAGTATATGAAAAGAAACGAACTGAACGTTAAAAAAATCGGCAGAGGCGTTGCATGGTTGGATACCGGTACGCCGGAAGCACTTCTTCAGGCATCCAATTTCTTCGGCGTTATTGAAGAGCGTCAGGGATTGAAAAATGCCTGCATCGAAGAAATTGCATTGTATAAAGGTTTTATCTCAGTTGATCAGTATCAGGAATTATTAAAGAGTATCCCCAATAGCATGTACAGAGATTATCTGGTGAAAGTATTGGCGGATTTTTTGGAGAAAGATTAAATGCAGGTTATTAAAACAGATATCGAAGGCATTATCTTATTGGAACCGCGTGCTTTCGGAGACGACCGCGGCTACTTTTTAGAGAGTTTTCAAAAGGAGCGTTATGCCGCAGTCGGTATACAAGCTGACTTTGTTCAGGATAATTTATCCCGTTCGGCAAAAAATACAATTCGCGGATTACATTTTCAGATTGGCGAAAAAGCTCAAGGCAAATTAGTGCAGGTTGTGTACGGCGAGGCTTTGGATGTCGCAGTTGATATTCGCAAGGGTTCACCGACCTACGGTAAATACGTCGCGGAAATTCTATCTTCGGAAAATCACCGTCAGTTGTGGATACCCCCGGGCTTTGCACACGGTTTTTCTGTTTTATCGGATACCGTCGTATTTCATTATAAGTGCACTGAATACTACAGTAAACCGCACGAAAGAAATTTATTATACAACGATCCGGCTATAGGTATAGACTGGAAAGTTGCAGATCCGCTTGTTTCGGAAAAGGACATGGTTGGCCCTTCGTTCGAAACATTTGATTCTCCGTTTTCTTATTAACTAATAGCTTCGAGGTTACTATGGCAAAAACCGACACCAGTATGTTTTTTACCGACCGTGAAACATTAGAAAGTTACTCACTATCAAATCAATTCGCTGAGCATCTTGAGTTTGTATTAGTAAAGGATCGTTTTACTGCTACGGCCAGTGATATATATTTTGCACTATCCATGTCAATTCGTGATAGACTCATCCGTAAGTGGCTGAGAACGCAGCATGTACATAAAGTTAAAGACGTTAAACGTGTTTATTACCTCTCACTCGAATTTCTTATGGGAAGACTTTTGGGTAATGCTTTGATAAACATGGACTATTATTCGGAATGCCAGAAAATTCTGGAAAAAGACGGTTATGTTCTTGAAGATATTATTGATAAAGAACATGACATGGGACTTGGCAACGGCGGTTTAGGCCGTCTTGCTGCATGCTTCCTGGATTCTATGGCAACACTTGATCTTCCGGCTTTCGGTTACGGTATCAGATATGAGTTCGGTATCTTTAAACAAGGAATTGAGCATGGTAATCAGGTCGAGTATCCTGATAACTGGCTGAGTTTCGGTAATCCGTGGGAAATATTCAGACGGGAACTGAGTTATCGAATTAAATTTTATGGTAAAGTAGATACCGTCGTCAATGAGCAAGGTAAGCTCGCGTTCAAGTGGAACGAAACCGAAGATGTTTTAGCAACGGCATACGATACGCCAGTCCCCGGATACAAATCGAACACTGTAAATAATTTGCGTTTATGGCAGGCGAAAGCGACACAGGAATTCAGTTTCCATGATTTTAATAAAGGCAACTATCTCGCGGCAGTTGAAAATAAAAATGTCAGCGAGAATATCTCCAAAGTTCTGTATCCTAACGACACCTACATCGGTGGTAAATTTTTAAGATTGAAACAGCAGTACTTCTTTGTGTCCGCTTCACTTCAGGACATTATTAGAAAGTATAAAATCAATCATCCTGCTTCATTCAAGGAATTCGCCGATAAAACGGCTATTCAATTGAATGACACACATCCGGTTATTGCAATTCCCGAGTTGATGCGCATTCTTATGGATGAAGAAGGAATTGGCTGGGATGAGGCATGGAGAATTACAACAAAAACGTTTGGATACACCAACCACACGGTGGTTCCCGAGGCTCTTGAAGAGTGGTCGGTTTCCATTCTTGAGGAATTACTTCCGCGTCATTTGCAGATTATCTATGAAATCAATCAGCGATTTCTTGACGGTGTTAAGACAAAATATAAAGTTGATGATAATATTATCAGGCAGTTGTCTATCATTAAAGAAGGTCCGGAAAAGAAAATCCGGATGGCGCACCTTGCTATTATCGGATGCCATGCTATTAACGGTGTCGCCGCACTCCATTCTGATATATTAAAGAACGATATATTCCCACACTTCTATAAAATCTTCCCGGAGAAATTCTTCAATGTAACGAATGGTATTACACAACGCCGCTGGCTGCGTGCTGCAAATCCCTCACTTGCAGGATTAATTTCCGATTCCATCGGTGACGAATGGATTAAGGATTTGTCCAAGATCAAGAAACTCGAAAAATTGATCGGTGATGCACAGTTCCGTGATTCATGGCGTGCATATAAATGGTCATGTAAAAAAGAGCTGATTGATTACATTAGAACAGAGCAGGGTATTATTTTAGACCCGGATTCGATGTTTGATGTTCAGGTGAAACGATTCCATGAATACAAGCGTCAGCTGCTGAATGTGCTGCACGTGATAACTCTGTACAACCGCTTGAAAGATAATCCGGATCTTAATGTATCACCCAGAACGGTTATGTTCGCGGGTAAGGCAGCTCCCGCATATTTGCAAGCCAAATTAGTTATTAAACTGATCAACTGCATAGGCGAGATAGTAAATAACGACCCCGAAATCAAAGATAAATTAAAAGTTGTGTTCCTTCCGAATTACTCTGTTACACTGGCAGAAAAAATTATTCCGGCGGCTGATCTGTCGGAGCAGATTTCTACTGCCGGGTTTGAAGCTTCCGGAACAGGAAATATGAAACTCGCCCTCAACGGAGCACTGACCGTCGGAACGATGGATGGCGCAAATGTTGAAATGCGTGAAGAGGTTGGTGACGACAACATTTTTATCTTCGGCCTTCTGGCTGATGAAGTTGCAAAACTCAAGAAATCAAATTATAACCCACGCGATTACTATGAAAAAGATGAGGAACTGAAACGGGTTATAGATATGATTGCCGGTAATTATTTTAATCGTTTTGAACCCGGAATTTTTCAAATATTGGTTGACGATTTGCTGAAAACTGATTATTATTGCCTGTTCGCTGATTATGCTTCGTACATCAAAACGCAGGATGCAATCGGCGAACTGTTTGCCGACAAGGATGCATGGACTAAAAAATCTATTCTCAATGTAGCGCGTATGGCTAAATTTTCGAGCGACCGCTCAATTAGGGATTATGCCCAGCTTATTTGGAATGTTAAGCCGGTTAAAATTGATATTGAATAAATAATTTTCCATTTTTATGTATTTATAAGGAGCACACAATGAATATTTCTGTAGTTGGCACCGGTTATGTCGGACTTGTTTCGGGTACTTGTTTTGCCGAAATGGGTTCGAACGTTATTTGCGTTGATAATAATCCGCAGAAGCTGGCAAAATTATTAGAGGCTGAAATTCCTATTTATGAACCCGGGTTGGAACTCCTTTTCCACAGAAATATTGCTAAAAAGCGCCTCACCTTCACCGGTGACCTGAAACAAGCGGTTCTTAATTCCGAAGTAATTTTTCTCTGCCTTCCTACTCCGCAGGGTGAAGATGGATCAGCTGATTTACGTTATGTTATGGGCGTTGCTGATCAGATCGGAAAGATTTTAAAAGACGCGCCGGATCATGATTATAAAATCATCGTGAATAAAAGTACAGTTCCGGTCGGAACATCCCGCAAAGTTGAAGCTATTCTTAAAGGATACGGACTTTCAAACTTTGATGTGGTATCAAATCCGGAATTCCTCCGCGAAGGTTTCGCTGTTGAAGATTACATGAAACCGGATAGAATCGTTATCGGTGCAAGAAGTGAAAAAGCCGTGCAGATAATGAAAAACCTTTATGAACCGTTCGTCCGTCAGGGCAATCCGATCCTTATTATGAACAATGAAAGTTCGGAAGTAACAAAATATGCAGCAAACTCCTATTTGGCAATGCGTATTACCTACATGAATGAATTGGCGAATTTCTGCGAGAAGGTCGGTGCAGATATTGATATGATCCGCAAAGGCATGGGCAGCGATTCAAGAATCGGAAAAAGATTTTTATTCCCCGGTATCGGATACGGTGGTTCATGTTTCCCGAAAGACGTGAATGCGCTGATTAAAACCGCGGCTGATAACGGTTCTGAAATGAAAATATTACAGGTTGTTGATAAGAGCAACAAAGATCAGAAATCGGTTCTTGTTAATAAAGTGGTAGACTTTTTCGGAGATATAAAAGGGAAGCACTTCGCTGTCTGGGGTTTGGCTTTTAAACCTAATACCGATGATATGCGTGAAGCTCCGGCAGTTGTTATTATCAATAAACTGTTGGAACTCGGCGCAACGGTTTCAGCTTACGACCCTGCTGCAATTGAAACAACAAAATTCTATTTGCAGGACCGCATTACATACGCTGAGAGTGAATATGCTGCTCTTAAGGGAGCCGAAGCTCTTCTGGTATTAACGGAATGGAATGAATTCCGCAATCCGGACTTTGCATTGATCCGTAAAGAACTGAAAACCCCGACTATTTTTGACGGCAGAAATATTTTTGCGGTTGACAAAATGGTAGAGTTGAAGTTCAATTATTTCTCAATTGGAAGAACTCCGGTTACTGTGTAATTAAATTATACAGCCCCTGTCCCGCCGGGACGGGGGCTTTCCTTATATATCCCGGTGTATGCAAGTAACATCAAAAATCATAGTATATTCTATCGCCGTATTGATTATCGGCCTATTACTTAAAGTAATAGGGTTGTATCATACAAACATTGCCATCTTGCTCTCCTTTATTTTTATTTTGGGCGGATTAGTGTTGTTTACGAATTATTTCGGAACACACAGGGTGTTTGTTTTAACAGCTTCAGCAATGGTGTTTTATTCCGGGTTCCTCCTTCTACTCAAATATTATTTTTCGTTTGACCTCCAGATTTTCACATTTATACCCAATCTCATGTTGATTGCCGGATTTAATTTTCTTCTTCTGTATATAGAAAACAGAGACCGGCGGCTTTACTTGATATTGGGAGCCGTATTTGTACTTATTTTTCTTATTGGTTCATCTCTCTTGCACGCGATTTCCTGGTTCATGTTCGGTCATTATTTGTACAGGATAGCTCACGCGTTCTGGTTTTTCATGCTTTTATTATTACTGTTTCTGGTGATAATTATGCGGCAAAAACGATGATGAAAAAAGAAGCGAAAAAAAGGCTGAGCGCGGGTGTGTTGTTCTATCGCATGAACGGCGGGGAAATAGAATTTTTACTCGTTCATCCGGGCGGCCCGTTTGATGCCCGCAAGGATAAAGGAGTGTGGAGCATTCCGAAAGGAGAGCCTGACCCTTCCGATGCCTCCATGTTCGCAACGGCAGTCCGGGAGACGCAGGAAGAAACGGGATTTACACTTGCCGGTGAAACGGTTGAGTTGGGTACGATTATCCAAAAGGGCGGAAAGGAAGTACACGCGTGGGGCGCATTATTTCCCGCAGCTGACCTCAGCGGCTTTACCAGTAATACTTTCAAGATGGAATGGCCGATGCATTCCGGAAGAATTCAGGAATATCCGGAAGTAGACCGTATAGATTTTTTTAATTATGCTGCCGCCTGTATCAAAATCAAGGAAGCGCAGATACCATTCTTAGATAGAATGATAGACTATTTGAAATCGCATGAGCTTCAATCCGTATCACTCTATAATCTTGAGTATCTTGAAGAGGTTGCGCAGGGAAGCAAAGAATTCATTGTAGAGATGTTGGATAAGTTTCTGGAACAAACAAGAGAAGCTGTTGAGGTTCTGGAGAAAAGCATTGAGTCCGGTAATTCCGATGAGGTCAGAAGATTAGCGCATAAGTTAAAACCGACGTTTGTCATTGTCGGTGTTCAGCGTATCTTCGAGTTATTGAAAACCATGGAGGGGGAGGCGGAGAATTCGGATAACAGCGGTATAAAAGTTATATTTACCGAGATGTTACAAATCTGGAACTCCGTTCAGACAGATCTGGAGAAAGAATCCGCAAGATTGAAAGGGCAGTTATGAACGCATCCTTAAAGTGCCTTATTGTTGATGATGAGGTGCTGTCGAGAAAGATTATTGAGCAGTTTGTTGAGAAGACAGGTTTTATTACCTGTGTAAAGTCCTGCGCAAACCCAATTGAGGCCGTAGAATATTTGAGCGAAAATGCTTGTGATATTATATTCCTTGATATTGAGATGCCGGAAATGTCAGGACTGGAATTTATTGTTTCTCTCCGGGAAAAGCCTCAGATAATTCTGGTCACTTCAAAAGAAGAATATGCCCTGAAAGCCTTTGATCTGGATGTGTGCGACTATCTGCTTAAGCCCCCGGTATATGCCCGCTTTTTGAAAGCCGTAACAAAAGCAAAAGAGATTATTCAGCGTGAAGCCGATCTGCCGAGTTCATCGGAATTTCTTTTTGTTAAGGTTGATACACGCATTGTTAAGATTGATTTTAATGATGTTGATTATGTTAAAGGTACCGGAGATTATGTTACCATCTATGCCGGAAAATCGCAGCATATCATCCATTCAACCATGAGTGGTATCGAGAATAAATTACCCGGCAATTATTTTGTCCGGGTGCACAAGTCCTATATTGTCAATTTGAAGAAGATTGCATCAATTGAAGATACCACAATCAGTATAGCGGGACAAATTATCCCCATCGGCGGTATTTTCAAAAATGATTTTTATAAACGTCTATCACTATTATAAACGATGCTGCTGCAAAGTATTTTATGACTGAAACTAAAAGAAATATTCTGGTCGTTGATGATGAGGCTGTTGTCCGGAAAATCTTAGCGTTTAATCTATCAAGAAAAGGTTACGCGCCCATCGCGATTGATAACGCGACGGATGCATTGGCGGAGCTTGGAAAAACGCAGATAGATTTGGTTCTGTGCGATATTAATATGGAGGGAATGGACGGATTTGAATTTTGCCGTACGGTGCGCCAGATAGAAAAGTATCAGGCATTGCCGTTTATTTTTATTACCGCAAAAGATACATCGGAATTTAAAACAAGAGCGTTGAATATCGGTGCGGATGATTTGATTTCCAAACCGTTCGATATTGAGCAATTGATGCTGAAAATCGAAGCGCTGCTCAAACGTGTTGAAATATACCGCTCATACGGCAGACGCGATAAGGTTGAGCAGCAGATGGATGCAGGGAAATCCCGAGTTCTTATCCTGGACGATGACGCATTCATTTGCGAAATTTTAAAACGCGCATTCGGTAACGAAGGATATGAAGTGTGTGCCGCGAACAATGTCGCCGATGCTCTGGAGCTTGCTCACACCTTCTCGCCGGATATTATTGTATCCGATATTATGATGCCGGAGGTAGACGGTTTTACTTTTAGAAAAATACTTCTCGAAGATAAAAAGCTGAAAGATATTCCGTTTGTCTTCCTTACATCTACGGATTCCGAAGCCGTTATGCTTAAAGGGTATGATTATGAAATCAAGGATTATATTTTAAAAACAACGAATTCAAAAATACTTACGACGAAAATCGGCAACATCATTAAATCCACAAAGAAAGACCGGCAGTCATCCATTCTCGAATTAAAAGAAGCCGTAAGCAAGGTAAGTATTGAGGTTGTTCCGGAAAAAAGCCCTTCATACGAAGGATTTAAAATAGAACAGTGGAATGTCCCGTTCAAAGACACTCCGGGTGGCGATTTTATTGACTACTGCGATTTGGATGACGAGCGTCTTGTTGTTATCCTTGGCGATGTTATGGGTAAGAAATGGGGCGCCTGGTTTTTCGCGTTCTCATTTATCGGTTACCTGCGAAGTGCTATTCGTGTGGCGTTGGACGTTTCCAAAAGCGCTACAGCCGCCGATATATTGAGCGAAGTAAACCGCGCCATTTATAAGGATGCAAAAATTTCGGAAATATTCTCAACGATTTCTGTTGTTATACTCGATAAAAAGCGAATGACTTTGCAGTATTCCGGTGCCGGTGATTTGCCGATGATTTATGTAAATTCAGCCGACGGTAAGTCCGAGAAAATTGTATCCGAAGGTCCGCTGCTGGGCGTATTTTCCCAAAGTGTGTATTCTAATTTTGACCTGTCACTGCATGCCGGCGATGCGGTGATTATTATGACCGATGGCATTACCGATTCCCGGAATCCCGCGGGTTCGGCATTTGGATACGATAACTTGTTGAGAGTGCTTGGTTCAAGTCCTGCCGGAAACGCCTTTCAAGCATTAAAAGATGAATTCTGTAATTATACAGGCAATCACTTTGACGATGATGTTACCATGATCGGCATTACCGCGTTAAAGGATTCGCCGGAGTTGCAGCAATAACTGCTTATTTATGGTGTCACCTATCTAAATAAAGAGGACAGAACATGGTTCTTGGATTAATTTTTTGGCTCCTCCTGTTTATCGTTTTCTATTCATATGCCGGATACGGCATATTCCTCTTTCTGATTGTAAAATTTCCTGCTTTGGGTAAATTGTTTCCGAAGCCGGGTAACAAACGCGCTTCGACTTTTGCTGTTCCCGAAGGGGAGCCTTACTACCCATCTATCTCGATGATAATTTCCGCTTCAGGCGAACGCAAAGAGGTTATTGAAGAAAAGATCAGAAATACCTACAAGCTTACATATCCAAGAACAAAGTTAGAAGTCATTTTTGCCATCGCGTATGATGGCTCTGTGGATTATGATGAAACCGTGCATGAATTTTACCGTACGTTTTTAGAGGAACCCCATTACAATTTGTCATCCAAGGATGAAGAGGTCTTCATCAAATTTATTGATGTTGAAGATGTTCAAAATGTACGATCGCCTGAATTCCTCGACGAAATTTCAAAGCGTTTGGAGAATGAGCAGTTTCATTCGGGTGAGGTATCGGATGGTGCAAAGGATATCCTTGATGCAAAGCTCAAGGGTGGGGATCAGGATGAATTGACTGTATATGTGACTAAGGATATTGAGCGCAAAGGTAAAATTGCACAGGTGAACAGAACAGTGAAAACAGCTCACGGTGAAATTTTAGTATTCTCCGATGCAAACGCGATGTTTAACGAGGATGCCCTGATTAACATTGCAAGGCATTTTAACGATAGTCAGGTTGGTGTTGTTGCCGGCGAAAAGCGCGTGAAAAAAGGCGAGAACAGTACAAGCGGCGAAGGCGAAGGTTTGTATTGGAAATATGAATCGTTCTTAAAGAAATTGGATTCGGAATTATATTCTGCCGTCGGTGCAGCCGGTGAAATTTTTGCTATTAGAAAAAGTTTATGGAATTCGGATATTTATCCGAACGCGATAATTGAGGACTTTGTTATTTCCATGCAGGTCGCAATGGACGGCTACCGTATCGTGTATGAGCCTGATTCATACGCGGAAGAAGAACCGACATTTGACTTGCAATCGGAATTTATCAGGCGAAGAAGAATTGCCGCCGGTGGCTTTCAGTCCGTCGTGTGGCTAAAAGGATTGCTCAATCCCTTTAAATACGGTGTGTTGTCGTTCCAATATATTTCGCACCGTGTGTTGAGATGGGTAGTTGTTCCGTTTATTCTCCCAGTTATTTTTCTCTATAATATATTTCTTCTGTGGCAATTACCTGCTGCGGCATTCGCGTTTTATTTTCTGATTCTGTTAATGCAAATCGGATTTTACGGGCTGGCACTTATCGGCTACCGGCTTGAACTACAACGGAAGAAAATTAAAATTTTCTATTTCCCGTTCCTGCTTGTCATGATGAACTGGGCAGCATACAGCGGACTAAAAAGATATTTGCTGAAAGAGCAGAAAGTGACCTGGGAAAAAGTTAGAAGATAAAATTTAGAAACTCATGATTAAACTCATGCCTGCGCTTCTATGGTATAGTGCGGGAAGGAGTGAAATTTCTACGGAATTTTCTTTTAGCCCGGATTCATTTTCCTCCGCAATAGTGCGATTTGTTATCGTTCTGCCAAATGAATATCCTATCATTGCCGCGAGCGGCAAATCACTGTACCAATGCATATTTTTGCTGACGAGGCTGGCGCCGAGACAAGCAACGGCACAATAACTTGCCGGTTTTATCCATTGCACCTCAGGATAGTTTTCCGAAATAACGGTCAGTGCAGTTACGGCTGTTGCTGTATGTCCTGAGGGGAACGAATAATAATGCGCCTGATTTTTACTATACTCATGTATTGAAGGGAATGGATGGAATTTTCCGCCCGCCCTGCTATATGAGCCGGGGCTTTCTCTCCCGATACTATGCTTCAAAAGTTGAATTGTAATTCCGGTTGAAACGATTGCCTCTGTTATTTCAAATGAAGTTTTGACGAGCCTGTTGTTATTACTTACATACCCATAAAATCCCATAACCGCTGCTCCGGCGAGCTGCCATTTGCCGTCTCCGAAAGCAACCCCGTATTCAGTACATCTCCTAAACTTTTCAAAGCGAGTGTATATGTTTTGTGTAACGCGATATAGTTTCTGATCTTGCGTGTAGAGTGTTGATGTTGTTCCGGCTACAATTCCAATCAGCGCAGCATTCTGTACTGAGAAAAAGTTTTTGCCGGTTGTAATTATGTCTTCAGGTATAGAACTAATGTTATTCATTAAGTTTAGCCGTTCGGCGTTTTCGTAAGCGCCATATGGCTGCCTCTTTGTCTCCGGCGAGGAGAAGTCTGTGATGTTTTCACTGATTATTACATGACGAGATGTATCAATTTGTATATGCTCTTGAGCGCATGACACGACTGCGAGTAATAAGCTCGCCAATAGTATTCCTGAGGTATAGGAATTATAACGCAACATACAATCCCAATCCGGAAAAATGATTTGTTACAATCGGAGTTATAACGGCTGTTTCTTCTCCGGCTTTCTTGTCGCCCCAATGCGGATGAACCGCAAGATTACCGAACGTGTACCCCAATACTAATGCAAGCGGGTAATCACTGTACCAATGAATGCCGGTGTTAACCATGGACACACCAAGGCAGGCAGTGGCGGCTGTGCAAACCGGAGTAAGCCATTTGCTATCGGGATAGTTCTCGATAATTACAGTAAATGTTGCTATCGTGGTTGTTAAATGCCCCGAAGGGAATGCATCGTAGTGCGGAACGCGTTTATGATACGTGATTTGATTCGGGAAGAAATCCCAGCGGCCGGCTTTTTGGGTGCTGACAAAAGGACTTTCGCGTCCCGTTACATGTTTTAAAACCTGAACTACCGAACCGGAAGACAAAACAGCTTGAATGATCTCGCTGCCGACGTTTATAGCCTTGTGGTCGCCAAACACTAAACCGTATGCGGCGAATCCGGCACCCAAACCAAATTGACTTTTACCATCACCCACGGTCACAAATGCATCGCTGTATCGTTTTACTGCGTTGTTTGATTTATACCATTTATCACTGGTATTCCATGAGGCATTGTCGGTAGCAATCAATCCCGCAGTTGAACCGGCTACTGTCAGGTAAAGCGGTACTTGTTCACTGCGAATTGACCACTTAGTAAAATTAATCCAATCCTCCGGAATATTGAGAAACATGTCGTACCAGTTTCTCAACACAACGGTGTCCCGGTTAGTGCTGTTCTCGTCGGACGGGGGGAGATCTTTTGGGAAAATATCCACACAAAGAAATGTGGTTAATAGCAAAACCAAGAATAACACATGCCTACTCACAATATCACTCCATTGTTATAGAATTAGACGCGCTAACCGGTAGATTGTTATATGTGTAACAAAAGTTTTTTCTAAAAAGTTGATTAAACTTTCTTCACGTGAGGGAATGGTTTAAAACAAAAAACCCCGCCAAAAATGACGGGGCTCTTTGTTGTTAGACGAATTTTAGCAATCGTAATAAAGGCTGAATTCATAAGGATGTGGCTGTAATGCCATTGGCTTAACTTCATTTTTCATTTTGTAGTCAATCCATGTTTCAATAACATCTTCAGTGAATACATCGCCTTTGAGCAAGAATTCATGATCTTTCTTCAAGGCGTTCAATGCCTCTTCAAGACTGCCCGGAGTTGAAGGAATAGTCTTCAATTCTTCCGGTGCGAGATCGTAAATATCTTTATCAAGAGGTTGACCCGGATCAATGCGGTTCAACACACCGTCAATGCCTGCAAGAAGGATAGCTGCAAATCCGAGGTACGGATTGCCTGAAGCATCTGGACAGCGGAATTCGATACGTTTTGCTTTCGGGCTGTTCGAGTACATAGGAATACGAACTGAAGCACTTCTGTTTCTCTGTGAATAAGCGAGGTTAACAGGAGCTTCAAAGCCCGGAACCAATCTCTTGTAAGAGTTTGTGGTTGGGTTAGTGAAAGCAAGCAAAGCAGGTGCATGTTTCAAAATACCGCCGATGAAGAATAAAGCCATTTCACTCAACCCTGCATAGCCATTGCCTGCAAAGAGAGGTTTACCGCTTTTCCACAAGCTTACGTGAACGTGCATACCGCTTCCGTTATCACCGAAGATTGGTTTAGGCATGTAGGTAACTGATTTACCGTTTGCTTTTGCCGTATTCTTGATGATATACTTGAACAGTAAAAGGGAATCAGCCATGTTAACCATTGGAGAAAAACGCAAATCAATTTCGCATTGTCCGCCGGTTGCTACTTCGTGGTGAGCGGCTTCTACGCTAAGACCCACATTCTGCAAATTGGTAACCATTTCGTTACGAAGATCAACAAGTGAATCAGTCGGAGCGACAGGGAAATATCCGCCTTTGTAAGCAGGTTTGTAACCGAGGTTCGGATTTTCGTCGCGGCCTGTATTCCAGCGGCCTTCTATTGAGTCAACTGAGTAGAACTGGACGTTTTGTGATGATTCGAAGCGAACGTCGTCAAAAATGAAGAATTCTGCTTCCGGTCCGTAGTATGCTGTATCAGCCAAGCCAGTTGATTTCAAATAAGCTTCAGCTTTTTGAGCTATGTTACGCGGGCAGCGTGAATATTTTTCTTTTGTTGCAGGTTCGATAACGTCGCAAACCAAGCTAAGTGTTTTAGCTTTAACAAATGGATCAATAAATGCCGTTGAAGGATCGGGGATGATCAACATATCACTTTCGTGAATTGATTTCCAGCCGCGAATAGACGAACCGTCAAATCCGTGTCCATCGGTAAATTTGGAGGCAGATAATTCGCTTACCGGTACGGTAGTATGCTGCCACTGTCCCGGGAAGTCCATGAATTTAAAATCAACGAATTCTACCTTGTTGTCTTTAGCAAATTTTAAGACTTTTTCTACTGCAGAGAGATCTTTTGCCATAGTTGTTGTCCTCTAATAATGAATAATTAAATAATGTTATAATTGAATTTTAGCTGTTTCTTTATGTGTTGAAAGCACAAAATTCGTATGAGTAGCTAAAACACCGGGCCAGGACTGAATTTCGGAAAGAAGTTTTTCCAGAGCTTCGGTATTTTTTACAATAGCCTTGAGAATGTGAGAGCCCGCTCCAAGTATAGAGTGGCATTCCAAAATCAACGGATGCTTTTTGGCATTTTCCGTTAATGCTTTATAGTGCTTGGAAGATTCACTTGAAACAGTGATGAATGCCATAATGTCATAACCGAAGATTTTTTTATTGATCTTCGCGAAGTATCCTTCAATGACACCCTTCTCTTCCAATTTGTTTAAGCGTTCGCTGACAGATGGAATCGACAATCCCACTTGCTCCGCAAGCTGATTTCTTTTGGTCCTCCCGCTTGCCTGGAGTAGGTTCAGAATTTTAATATCTAAGTCGTCTAACATATGTTAACCTAAATTAATAAGGAATAAATAGAAATTTGACCTTAATATATAAGATAATGGAATTATGTGCAAACGAAATTTTGGGGGTTGGCTAAATTTTTTTGGTTGAAAGGGTAATTTAGCTTAAAAAAGTATATAACCCCTTAAAAAATTTGCAAATCAGCAAAAAAACAAGGTTTTAGTGACCTATGCCGCCCCGGTTTTCATACAATTCCATAAACTTTGAAACCGGTGTATTGCCGCTCCATTGCCGGGTCAGGATGCCGAAAAACATCATTGCGCAAAAGACAAGAACGGCGATTATGGAAATGGTGAAGGTGCTCAACTTTTTATGTACCGCGACCGGGTGAATGTTCAATGTGTCATTCACAGGGCAGGCATCTACACATTGCATGCAGGAAGTGCACTCATCCGAGATAACATAATGAGCTTTACTGACAGTTATTGAGGAAGGACAAACTTTATCGCAAAGGTTGCAATCAATACAAGTTTGGGCGGTGCGCTTGATTTTCAATATACTGAGGAGTCCGGTTAATCCGAGCAAAGCACCATAAGGGCATAGGTATCTGCACCAAAAATTTTTGATGGGAATGGAAAGAAGCACAAGGATTGTCAGAATGACAACCGAAAACGGGGAAAGGTACCGGAAGAAATCAAATAGTTTAATGTCCGCAATAATGTTGTAGTCGCTGTCTAAAAATAGCACGAGCTGCTGAACACTCATGGATACAATAGTGGAGACGAAGAAAAAGAGAAGCAGATATTTTAGTGACCGGAGCGGATAGTCTGCCCAGCGGGGCAGTTTGAAATTTTTCTTAAATAGTTTTTTTCCGAATTCACCGATTAAATCCGAAATGAAACCAACCGGGCAGACCCAAGAGCAGAAGGATTTACCGAGGATGAAAGACATGAGCAGAATGCCGGTGAATATAAAAAATCCCGCTGGGTGAACATGATGAACAACCCCGGTTTGTAAAAAGAAAACCAGACTCATAAGAGATGAAATAGGAAGATAGGCTTCAACGCCAGCCGGACGGTAAGTGCTGCCGTGTACTCCATGTGATTCAAGGTATGTAGTGAATAAATAGAATTCAACTCCGATCCATATGCTGATGAGAGTGAATAGTATTTGAGAGCTTAAGCGTAAACGCTGGACATCTTTTTCGTTATTTTTTTCAATCGTAGTTTTTCGTGGAGTCATATATTATCATCGTGTCAAATTGAATAACCATTAAACTAAATCCTGAAAAACGCTGCAAAGTGAAGCGCGTATACCGCAAAGACATATCCCAAATATTTAAAATGTACTTTTTGACGAATTACAAACGCGCCAATCAGGCAGTGGGCGATCATTGGAGTAAACGCCAGCGCACCCATAACAGACATTTTGTTATATGCGGAAAGGGAAAGAACAAGCAAGAGAAGTATAAGCTGATAGGTGCTATTCGCGTTACGAAGGCGATAATACTTTTTTGATCTGTCGCCTTGTGTATCCTTGCTTGGCTGAAGCATCTTTGTGTGAATATATAATGCAGATGAAACAAAATAGAGAGCATTATAGAACCAGAGCAAAAGCATAGAATGTAGAGACGTGCCGTTCAGGTAATAAAATACCGCGGGTGATATAATAGCCAGTCCGATTATGGCGCTGATATCACGCACAAGCGGCGCTTTGAAATTTCTATCTGCAATTAATCCGAATGTAAAACACAGGCCGGCAGCGAGTCCAAACAGGAGCAAAGTATATTTCTGATAGTACATCACAGAAACAGCTCCTGCCGACAACCCGATGACTGTATATATGAAAAACCACAGGAGAGAGGATCGATACTTAAGTGAATTTTTTTTCTGATTCTTTATTTCAGAGAACAGAATTTCCGCCGGAGTGTACGCGAAGAATAGAAAAAATACTGCAAGCAGGAAAGGCACTAATGAAACTGACACTTGCGGGGCTTGGGCTATTCCCGTAACTGCCGGGACAATCAGCATGGCCCACGTGCCGTGTTCTTTGACAAATACCGGTTTTTTTAACAGCGAAAGATCAATCATACCGGATGCTGTTAATCTTATTTTTTGTGAGCAGCAGAAAACTATCTACCGTCTCTTTGCTGAGCATGGCGTAAGTCTCACTATTTATCTTTGACCATGTTGCATGAACTGGGCAGGGGGTTTCATTCGAGCAGTTCGGGAATCCAAGTACGCATTGCGAAAATATACCGTCACCGTCTATGGCGTTTACAATATCAATGAGCTTCAATTCCGAAGGAAGCCGGTTCAGTAAAAACCCGCCGTTTTTCCCTTTTTTTGATTCGACAATTCCTGACGGAGTCAGTTCCTGCAGGATTTTCGAAACAAATTCCTTGGGAATGCGTAGCTCTCTTGCAATTTCCTCGGCATTTGCTGCGGTCCCACGGGGCAGCGATGAGAGAAAAAGAACAGCTTGTATGCCGTATTCGCACTTTTTTGAGAATATAATTGACATATCGGATAAATTTATCTGATTATAAAATATTTACATAGTTAATATATAAGGAATGTGCAATAAATAGCAAGTGCGAAATTATAGAGACAAAATCCGACGAGCAGAAATGTTAGTCCGAAGTGATTTTTGCTTTTTCTTGAGCGAGGCCTTCTTCTACTCTGTCGTGGAAGAGCTTGCCCATTTCTGCTCCAATGATGAATACCATGGAGGAGTAGTATATCCAGAAAGCGACGACGATTACTAAGGCATATGCTCCATATACTTTACCATAAGTAGCAAAATGGTAGAGATAATAACCGAATACATGCTTCGCACCCTCCCAGAGTATGCCGGCCCAAATGGCGCCGAAAAATACTGCACGTCTCCGGATTTTTACGACAGGCACATACCGGTACAGCGTGGCAAAAACAGTAGTAATAATAACAAATGAGAATGCGGTTGTGAAAAACTTCTGGAAAATTGAATACTCTAAAAATTTCAACTCAACGATATATTCTGAGAATTTTCTTAAAACATCAATCATCGGCAGCAGAACACTGGAAACAAGAAATGCAGCCACGGTAATAATTATTAAAGCGAAATCACGCAGCTTACCGAGAAAGAAGTTTATGTCAATACGCCGTCCGAAAACCGTATTCAGAATTGTTCTGATGCTGCTCGAAAATCCGCTCGCGGTAACCATGAGTCCCACAAGACCGAAAAATCCTGCAACATTTTTATACTGAATAACTTCCGCGATGCGCTTGGTTAGAATTTCTTTTATATACTCAGAATACATTTCATAGGGGATAACCGTATCTATGAGTGTATTAATCTGCATTTGCACGGAAGTTGAATCCAGCAGGATTCCCAACAGCCAGAAGAGAATGAGTACAAATGGAATGATGCAGATAAAAATCGAAAACGCGAGTCCGCCCGCGAAGATAAAAATATGATGGTCGTCAAAATTAAACCACAAACCTTTAACATAGTAAGCCATTCTATCCCAGAACGTCTTTACCGGTTTTGAAATCCAATAGAGTAATTTCAGTCTGTGCATGAGCAGACGGTATCGTGCCCGTAATCTCAATATACTCTTATTCTGTTTCAATGATGGCTCAATTCTTTCCGGCCGGCAATTCGTGGGAAAGGCAATGAAGCGTTCCCAGACCCCAGACAAGATCTACTGCATGAATGCCGCATACTTCGCGGTCTTTGAACAAACGGGAAAGTATCTGCAGCGCAGCTTTATCGTTGGGGTCATTGAATGTCGGGACAAGTACATATGAATTAGTGATATAAAAATTCGCGTAACTTGCCGGTAACCGCATTCCGTCGAATATGACCGGCTCAGGCAGCGGCAGCGGAATGACGTTTAATTTCTTTCCGTTATAGAGAGTAATGTTTTTCAGTCGTTTGATATTTTCTTCGAGCAGAGCATGATTGCCGTCTTCTTTATTCGGTTCGCGGCAAATTACAGCGGTATCGGAATTGACAAACCTGCACAGGTCGTCAACATGCCCGTGTGTATCATCACCGAGAATACCTTTGTTCAGCCAGATGGTTTGCCGGATGCCGAAATGATCGGCAAAAAACTCTTCATAGTCCTTCTTTGTGAATCCGGGATTGCGTACCTGGGTAACCGGATCAAGCAGGCACTCTTCCGTAGTCAACATGGTGCCTTCGCCGTTGGTATCAATGGAGCCGCCTTCAAGGACAACGTGGCGACCTTTATGCATACCGGTGACGGCATTGATTTTTAATTTTTTACTGAGGAAAGGCTGAAGCTTCGAATCCAATTTCCAGTTGTCGTATTTTGCCCAGCCGTTGAAGCGGACGTGAATCATGGTACGCTTTCCGCTTTTATCCAATACGAAAGGCGGGGCGGAGTCGCGCATCCAGCTGCGGTCAGTCGGCAGCGCGTAGAATGTGACTTTATTTAAATCAACGCCGACTTTCGTTAACAGCTTAATAACGAAATCTTTTTGCTTAGTATCCTGCACAAGCAAAATGACTTGCTCGCCGCGGGTAATTTTTTTAACGATCTCGCCATACACCCAATGAATAGGAATGTACTTTCCCGGCCAGTCGGATTTAATTGTCGGCCAGCAAAGTATGGTGGCTTCGTGCTTTTCCCATTCGGCAGGGAGGCGGTATGTCGGTTTAACTGTCATACGTTAATCAATAAAGCGTTTCGTGATTTCCGAATAAGCATCTATTCTTCTATCCCGCAGATACGGCCAGTTTCTTCTGATATCTTCGAGATGATCTATATCAATGTCGGCAATGATAACTTCTTCTTTATCAGTCGAAGCTTGTGCAAGAATTACTCCCTGCGGGTCGGCAATGAAAGACGAACCCCAGAACTCTATGCCTGCCTGTTCTTTGACGGGGTGCTCAAATCCGGTTCTATTAACTCCGGCTACATAACATCCGTTTGCAATTGCATGACCGCGTTGAACAGTCATCCAAGCATCGCGCTGCTGTGCGCCATACTGTTTTTTCTCATACGGATGCCAGCCGATTGCAGTGGGGTAGCACAAAATCGGAGCGCCTTGTAATGCGGTGAGGCGTGCCCCTTCGGGGAACCACTGATCCCAGCAAACCAACGTACCGATTTTACCGTGTGCGGTGTCAATTGCTTTGAATCCGAGATCGCCCGGAGTGAAATAAAACTTTTCGTAATATGCCGGATCGTCGGGGATATGCATTTTCCTATATATACCGGCAATTGCTCCGTCGTTATTTATAACAACTGCTGTATTGTGATACAATCCCGCTGCGCGTTTTTCAAAAAGCGAAGCAATGATAACGACTTTATGCTTTTTCGCAATTGCCTGAAATGCTTTTGTGCTTGGTCCCGGAATAGCTTCCGCCAAATTAAAAAGTTTAATGTCTTCTTTCTGACAGAAGTACTGAGTTCTGTATAACTCAGGCAGGCAGATAACCTGCGCACCCGCCTTAGCAGCTTCCTTCACCATAATTTCCGCCTTCGATTGGTTCTCGGCAGGTGAGGGTGAACAGGCCATTTGAATCAGGCCGAATGCAAAGTTTTTCGTGTTCTTCTTCATGGTTTCTCAATTTCTTTTTTGCAATTTACTAATATTCAATAACATTCTTGATGGTGCCGTCTGTATTAAATTCCTTCCGGTTCATCTGTTTGTTATTGTGGTAATAGTCCTCGTAACTGATTCGTCCTTCCGCGTCATATTCACGGATGAAACCGTCCAATAAGCCATGATAATATTTTTCTCTTCTCCAAATGCCGCCGTTGCGCTGATAGATATAGCGCTCGCCGTACAACTGGCCGTCAACATAATCTTCAAATGACAACGGCAATCCGTCTTCACGGTATGTTTTTAATTTGCCGTCAATTTTTCCTTTTTTGAGCGTGGCTACCGTGTCCTGATACCCGTTTTTATAGTACGTTGTATAGTTGCCGTTCAGGCCGTCTTTGGAATAAATACACTCGGAAAGAAGTTCTCCCGTTTCATAAAATCTCTGCATCACGCCGAGCGGCTTGCCGTTAATATAATCAATCTTAGAGGCTATCGTGCCGCCTTCGTGGTATGTCGCAACTACACCTTGAGTCGTATCATTGATAAAAAAACTTTCTTCCTGCAAATATCCCGATGGATAATATTTTTTGTAGGCTCCCTGCTTTTTACCGTCGCGGATTAAATACTCATCAAGCACGGTGCCTGACGTGTGGTAATTGTGTACATATTTTTCAACGGACTGCTGTTTACCAAGATAGTCATAGCGTATTCTGTCGAGCAACACGCCGTGGGAGTATGTGTCCTTAACGCGGATGTCGCCGGCAGAATCGTAAATGAACAGAAAACCGTCAAGCTTATCATTTACATACGTTGCATCAACTGCTCTGTTGCCGTTATCGTGGAACACCAGTGATTTTCCCTGTTGAACGTCATTCACGTAGAATTTTTCGACTTCCTTTTTTCCGTTAGTATAGTATGTGTAGGAAGCACCGTTCAGCATACCGTTTTTATACTGCCAATCACCTTGCAGTTCTCCGGTCTTGTAATACGTCTTGGTGAGACCCTCAAGCTTGCCGTTCGCGTACTTTTGAATAGACCACAACTCTCCGGTTTCATAGTACCAGCGGGATTCGCCCTCGCGGAGTCCGCCGATATAATTCCATTCAATATTCACTTTGCCGTTTTCAAAGTACCAGAGTGAAATACCGTTTTCTTTACCATTGCGGTATGTCCAGTTTTTCCACATTTTTCCATTGGGATAATACTCGATGTAACTTCCGTCAAGTTTGCCGTCTTTGTAATCGCCGACGGATTTAACCGTCCCATCGGGATAATAAGTCTTTTTTTGTTCCGCCTGTCCGAAACATAACGGCACTGCGAATAGTGCAATAAGAAAAATGGTCTGTGCTGTTGTTCTCAATATCGTAAAACAAAATAGGTGAAAAATTCAGTGTAACAAATTATAATAAAATCACTTAGCAAAATAGCTATGTTGCGGCGATTGTAAAAGGGAGAAGTTTGTTCGGCGGCAAGGAATTTTCTTGAAATTAATAACGAATAATTATAAGTTTGTTTTAGTCAATATGGGAAAAACAAGTTGTTGTGATTGAAAGGTTAATATGCTGTTTATAGCATCCTGTCCGGGATGCACTCACATTTCTCAAATACTCAAAAATAAATAGAGGGTTATATGAAAAAGGTTCTTTCCTTAATAGTCCTGCTTACGTTTATCTCTTTCGCACAAGTTAAATTCGGTATTACCGGAGGAGTAAACTTCTCAAATTTTTATGGTGAAGATGCGAAGGAGCGTGATACCCGCACCGGATTATCAGTGGGTTTGTTTATAGATAACGATTCCGATGGGTGGGGCTTTAATCCTCAATTGCTTTACTCTATGAAGGGAGCCAAGCAAACTAGTTCAGAAACATCAATGGGCGGTGTTGTGACAGAATACGAGATGACCTCAAAATATGATTACATTGAAATTCCGCTACTGATTCGATATGTAATCCCTATGACCGGAAACATAGAACCAGTGCTTCATGCTGGTCCATACGTTGGATATCTGGTTAGCTCAAGAAATAAGGTCAGTATTGCCGAAAGTGGTAGAACATATGATATTGAAACAGAGATTAAGAAACAATTCGGCGTTGATGCCGGGTTACGGTTAGGTGCGGGAGTTAAGATTCAACTTGCTGAACACCAGATTGGCCTGTCTGTGGACTATAGTTTTGGGTTCTTTAACCTGAATGATTATACAAAAGCTAAAAACAGCTGCTTCTCAATCATGGCTGCGTATAGCTTTTGACAAATAAGAAATGTTTTTTTATTAAAACCTTTTGGAGATAATATGGACTATTATATATTTTATTGGAAGATGCCGTTATTTCAGAAGCATTATCCTACTGATACAAACGAATTATTTACTAAATTCCAAAATAAGGTAGAAACTCTGTCAAAAAACGACATCGTTTGGGTCGTAAGCAAATATAAGCCGCTCGATATGTTTGTTCTTGCTGGAGAACTCCATGTGACTGATACCAAACCAAAAAATCATCCAACAGATCCGGATTTGGGGTCATTTTGTATTGTCTCAGATAAGAGTAAAAATAGATGGTATAATTTAATTAAAGATGAACAGAAAGGTTTTGAGAGTATACTTATAGAGCTATTTGGCTGTGCCGGGAAAGACATAAAATGTTATTTTCAAGGGCAGTATCACATACGAAAGTTAAAGGATCCTAAAATGATCGATAAAATAAGTGATTTCGCTCGGAATCTAACCCAAATATGAGCCTGTCTATTTTGGGCAATCAATACTTACGATGATTGACTATAAACGAATATTTTTATAAATACAGGCATTACCCCATCTTCTGATGGGTTCGGGGCAGGGCTCTTCTCGATACATCCTCCTCGCGTCGGACACTCGAAGAGCCAACAAAACTACAAAGACCGAAAATTTCTGAGTTCCGGAGGAACGATAGCTTAGTAGAATAATGGAATAAACGCAAAGTGGAGCTTCGGAGAAGCGGCTCAAAGATTACAATTGAGTAAATTCATAAATACACGTATCGCCCAATCTTCGGATGGGTTCGATGCCGAAGCCTTCGATGTCTTTGTCGAGGGTTTGAATTGAACGTTCGATAACAAAGAATCCGCCCTGCTTGAGTAATTTATTCTCGATGATGATCTTCCAAACATCGTAAATATCATAACTGAAAAAAGGGGGGTCGGCGAGAATGAGATCAAAACTTTCCGGCGGGAGTGTTTTTAAATACTGCACTGCCGCTATTTTGATAAGCTTATACTGTTCTTTTGAACAAATGGATTCAGCGTTTTTCTTAAGTACCTGAAAAGGGGCGTAATTCTTATCTATAAATGTTACATGTGCCGCACCGTGACTGAGTATCTCCAAACCCAACTGTCCCGAACCCGCGTAAATATCCATCGCGGTAATATCTTCAAAATCAATTTTGTTGCGGAGGTAATTAAAAACGGATTCTTTTACTCTGCCCGTTGTGGGGCGTGTAAGGTCTGTTTGGGGGGCTTCAATAAAACGGCCGCCGTAGATGCCGCTGCTTATCCGTAATCTCATGCGCCGTCCGTTACGCTAACCGGTAGCATGCACCGGCCGCAGGGGCGAATGTGTGGAAACGCTCCCGTAGTAATTTGGAGTCTGCAAGCGAAGGATGAATAGTAATTTGTTTGAACGGATTCACAGGATACAATTTCAGACCAATTCTTTGCTCCAATGCAGCGAGGAAATTCGGGGTAATAAACTCACCAAACGCAAAAGCGGAAATCAATTTATCTTTTGAAAGTCCGTAATTCGGAAGTTCATTTAATTCTTCTTCTATTATAGATGCTGCCTCTCCGGCGTTGTGCAGTCTTCTCGTTTTAATATAAATCGTTTTCCCGCTGCTGATGACTTCGAGAGAAAGCATCGCGTCGGTTAAGAGAATACTGAGGTAATCGCCATCCTGCATCTTAGGGTAATTCAATTTCAATGAGCAATCACACGCAAAGTGGGCAAAGTCAACAAGCTGAAGCTGGAAATTATTCTTCTGTGCGAAGTTCTTCATGATCTTGAGCAGCTTACGCGAAATGCCAAGCACCACGGCTCTGCGGGTTCCCTGAGTGGAATCATTCTCAAGCTCGTGGTATTGAATTGATGTTTCGCCAGCCGGCAGTTGGGGGAATGAAACACTAAGATCCCATTGAAATTGGAGAAGAAGATCCTGCCTGAGCAGAGTGTTATCAAACGGAGCTTTTATAACTGAGAATAATTCAGTCGGGAGCGCGATAAACAAAGAAGAAGAATGAATCTCATGCCGGGCAAGTATTTCATTAAATGCCGACTGCATAAGATTTAAAATTTTGGTTTCCTTGTCAGCCGCAAAATCAATCTCTTCATCAAAATATGCCTCATCCAGATGAGTGAGTACATACTCATTATTGGTAAACTGTAATTCAACGAACTGCAGTTTACTCTGATAAATGTATAAACCAATTCTGTTTTCTAACGGAAACATTTCTTGTCTGACTAAATAATTACAAATATACTATTAAAATAATATTTATACTGTACTTTTCTTGACGCAAGAAAAGTACCAAAAGAACATGCACTTAAAAAGAATTACTAAAAATTCATTTCGCTTCGCTAAAAGAAAAGAACTCAGTCGCTTCGCTCCTTCAAACAGCTTTTCTTTTAACGCTCCGCTGCATGAATTTTCTTAACGTAATTCTTTTGAGGTGCCGGACTAACTTCGGTTCTTTATTAGCTTAGGTAATTCATGTTTTATAATAATAAAGAAATCCGTGAAAATCCGCGTCATCAGTGTCACCCGCCCGCATGACTGCGTCAGCGGTCGGGCGGGTCCGTGTTCTATAAGCTATTCAGCTGTTTGCAAAGCGATTGCTGCGGTGTAAACGATATCGTCAACACTGCATCCGCGGCTCAGATCAAAGAACGGTTTCTTTAATCCCTGATTGATCGGTCCGATTGCTTCCGCTTTACCGAGGCGTTGTGCAATTTTATATCCGATATTGCCTGCCTGAAGGTCGGGGAATATCAAAACATTAGCTTGTCCTGCAACCGGGCTGCCGGGAGCTTTCTTTTTGCCGACGGAATCAACAATAGCTGCATCAAACTGCAATTCGCCGTCAACAATAAGGTCCGGGCGTTTTTCTTTTACAATTTTTGTTGCTTCACGGACTTTGTCAACTAATTCATGCTCGGCGCTTCCTTTGGTTGAGAAGGAAAGCATAGCGACATATGGTGTCTCGCCGGTTAATACTTTATGATTATCAGCTGTTGAGATAGCAATGTCTGCGAGCTGAGGAGCGGTCGGATTTGGAACCACGGCACAATCACCGAAGCTGTATGTGATTTCGGGGAATATCATTAAAAAGAAGCTTGATACTGTTGAGACTCCTTCTTTCATGCCGACGCATTGAATAGCTGCACGCATAACGTCTCCCGTTGAAGCGAAAGAACCTGCAACACTTGCATCAGCCATTCCTTCGCGAAGCATCATAGCACCATAAAAAAGATCACGTTGTAATGTTTCCCGTGCTTTTTCGATAGTCATGCCTTTGTGTTTGCGGAGGTTGAAGAAGATGTTTGCGAGGTCGCTGAACTTGTCTGATTTCAGGTGGTCTATAATGCGGACACCCTGAAGATTGACGCCGAGTTTAGCCGCTTGCGCGCGGACTTTCTCTTCGTTACCCAGTGTGATTACCGAGGCCATGCCGCGTTTTACGATTTTTTCTGCTGCCTGCAATACACGGTCATCGTGTGATTCAGGTAAGAGCAATGTTTTTTTTCTTTTTGCCGCATTAACAGCAATGCTTTCCATTAGTGGAGAAGTACCCATAATTTTCCCATATTTTTGTATAGTGAAAAATTGGGCAGCGGTAATACAGATGACACAACCAAGTTGTGTTGAATTGTGCTCCCTGTAATAACGTTGTCCGATAGTTATTTGTATCAGCACTCCCGGCTACATACGGTGCACGTACTTAGCCGGAGGAGCCATGTTATGTCTTATATAATATTAAACCCTGTGTAAGGCTGCAGCACTTTTGGTACGATGATATGGCCTTCGGGGGTTTGATAATTTTCTAAAATTGAAACCATTAAACGGCTTGTTGCTAATCCCGAACCGTTTAAGGTGTGAACAAATTCAAGTTTCTTTGTGTCTTCCCTGCGGTAGCGGATGTTCGCCCGGCGTGCCTGGAAGTTTTCAAAATTACTGCATGAAGATGATTCCAACCATTTCATTTCGGCAGGTGACCATGTCTCGATGTCGTAACATTTGGCAGCAGAGAAGCTGAGATCGCCGGAGCAGAGCATCAACAGGCGATACGGAACCTCAAGAGCTTGTAAAATGTCCTCTGCATCAACAACGAGTTTTTCCAATTCGTCATATGAAGTTTCAGGCTTAACGAATTTTACCATTTCAACTTTGTTGAACTGATGAACGCGCAAAAATCCTTTTGAATCCTTGCCGTATGAACCGGCTTCGCGTCTGAAGCATGCGGAGAATCCGACAAACTTCGTCGGCAATTGAGCTTCTTCAAGAATGTCACCGCGGTAAATGTTGGTAATCGGTACTTCCGCAGTCGGAACCGGATACAGGCCGTCACGTTCAATCGTATACATGTCGTCGGCCATTTTCGGGAGCTGTCCCGTACCGCGCATGGATTCTTTATTTACTAAGAACGGAGGAAAGATTTCTGTATAGCCGTGCTTGTTAATGTGCGTATCCAGCATATAATTAATAAGTGCGCGTTCAAGTGTTGCGCCCTTACCCTTATAAAGAGGGAAGCCTGAACCGGAAATTTTTGTGCCGCGTTCAAAGTCAAGAATATCTAATTTCTTACCTAACTGAACATGATCGAGAAAACCTTCGTTGGTTTCATTGAATGAGAATCCTTCGGGCAGCCAGCGTTTTGTTTCAACGTTGTCATCGGCTGATTTACCGACCGGAACGGATTCACTTGCCAGATTCGGAATGCTCATGAGTATTTCATCAAGCTCTTCGTCGAGTACGCGAAGTTGTGTATCATTCTCTGAAATCTGATCTGAAACCCGTTTCATCTCCGCGATGATGGTAGAGGCATCGCTGCCTGATTTTTTCATCTGTCCGACTTGAGCGGAAGCCTGATTACGGCGGGATTTCAATTCATCGGTTTCAAATATCAATGCTCTGCGTTTTTCATCAAGTGCAAGTATTTCATCAACGCGGTCTTTCTCATTTTTTTGTGAAAGACGGAGTCTGACCATATCCGGGTTTTCGCGGACTAATTTTATATCGAACATGTATATGTATCCTTTTACATTTTCTGGTGCTCCGCCATGAATGGCGGAGTTATTAATAATCACACATTAACCACGGTCTTTAGACCGTGGAAGGGGCCACCCTAACGAACCGGACTTTAGTCCCATTCATATTTTCAAGTTGGACTAAAGTCCATCTGTGTTAGGATTATATCCACACGGCGTTAAAACGCCGTGTTACTGATTCTTGTCCATTCTTCCTAACCCATGGCTTAAGCCATGGGTTAGGAATGTGGGCAACTTATTTAACTACTATATTCAGAATTTTATTTTTAACAAAGATCTCTTTAACAATCGTCTTACCGTCGAGGTGTTTGGTAATAGATTCAAGCGCCATTGCCATATCTTTTACCGTCTGCTGTTCGCTGTTCATCGGAGCCTGCAGTGTTCCGCGGAGTTTACCGTTGATTTGAACGGCAATGTTCGCGGTGTCTTCAACAAGCGCCGCGGTATCCACGGTGTAGTGTACAGGCGATTCAAAAAGCGATGCCGTCTTGCCAATCATCTCCCAGCACTCTTCCGCGAAGTGCGGAGCAAGCGGAGCCATCATAAATGCAAAACGCTCGAGAACATAAGCCTGTAATTCTTTTTTGCAAGCTGCAAAACTTTTACTGAGTTCATTGGATAATTCCATTAACGCTGCGATTGCCGTATTGAAACGGAGATTCTCCAATTCAACTTCATATTTCTTTAAAGTCTGATTTGTTTTTCTGTAAACAATCTTCTCTTCAGTGCCGAGCGACTCAATATCGAATTTTTCAGGAATATTGATGCCTTCTGTTATCCCTATATTCGCCGAGAAGAAATCGTACATACGCGAAACAAAACGTTCCGTGCCGGTAATGCCTTTATCGCTCCAGTCGCCGCCCATTTCAAACGGTCCCATGAACATTAAGTACATGCGGAATACATCCGAACCGTATTTATTGATAAACTCATCCGGATTGACAATGTTGCCTTTCGACTTTGACATCTTTGCGCCCTGGTTCGTGATGGTGCCCTGATGTACGAGTGTCTGGAAAGGTTCGTTGCTCTTTGTTAAACCTATGTCACGCAAAAATTTGTGAATGAACCGCGCATACAGCAAGTGCATGGTTGCATGTTCAGCACCGCCGATATACATATCCACAGGAGCCCAGGCGTTGCCTAAGTCCACGTTGAACATCGCATCTTTGATATGCGGATCGAGATAGCGGAAGTAATACCATGAAGAATCAACAAACGTATCCATAGTGTCCGGATCACGTTTTGCATCTGCGCCGCATTTCGGACATTTTGCATTAATAAACTTCTCATTCGATGCCAATGGTGATTCGCCGGACGGGCGGAATTCAACATCATACGGCAGTTCAACCGGAAGCTGATCTACCGGGACAGGCACTTCACCGCAAGTAGGGCAGTGCACAATCGGGATAGGAGTACCCCAATAACGTTGACGTGAAATCAGCCAATCGCGAAGGCGATAGTTGATGTGTTTTTTCCCTTTTTTCTCGGTATCAAGTACTTCAATAATTTTTGCTTTGAAATCAACAGAGTTCATCCCGTCGTAGGAAGCGGAATTGACCATTGTTCCTGCTTCAGTGAATGCTTCCTGCAATTCACTATCGGGAGCGGTGCCTTCCTGTACAATAACTTTGCGAATAGACAGATTGAATTTTTTTGCGAACTCGAAATCACGCTCATCGTGTGCGGGCACTGCCATAACACAGCCTGTGCCGTAGGTGATAAGAGCATAGTCCGAAATCCACACGGGGACTTTCTCACCGTTTACCGGATTAATTGCATACGCACCGATAGAAACACCGGTCTTTTCTTTTGTTGTTGATGTTCTTTCAATTTCCGTAAGTGATTTGATTGAATCACGGTATGCGGCAATAGCTTCCTTTTGCTCCGGAGCCGCGATTGCATCAACTAACGGATGTTCAGGTGCGAGTACCACGTACGTTACACCGTAAAGCGTATCGGGACGGGTAGTAAAAACTTTTATTTTCTCTTCACTGCCGACAACATCGAAGACAACTTCAGCGCCCGTACTCTTACCAATCCAGTTGCGCTGCATCAATTTGGTTTTTTCCGGCCAGCTTATGGTATCAAGACCATCAAGTAATTCATCTGCGTAATCGGTGATTTTAAAGAACCATTGGGTGAGATTTTTCTGGATAACAAGGCTTCCGCAGCGTTCACATGTTCCGTCGGAGAGTACTTGCTCGTTAGCAAGAACAGTCTGACACGATGTACACCAGTTAACCGGCGCATTTTTGCGATAAGCCAATCCTTTTTTATAAAGCTCAAGGAAAAGCCATTGATTCCATTTGTAATATTCAGGTTTACAGGTCATTAACTCAGCATCCCAATCGTACATACAGCCGATACGCTTTAATTGCGCGCGGATGTCGTCTATGTTTTTCATGGTGCTATCGTATGGGTGAATGCCTGTCTTGATAGCGTAATTCTCGGCAGGTAATCCAAATGAATCATATCCCATTGGTTCAAATACATTATAGCCCTGGAGTTTTTTGAATCGTGCCCAGGTATCTGCCGGTCCGTAATTGTACCAGTGTCCGCAGTGGAGTTTAGCGCCGGAAGGGTAAATGAACATTACTAAGGTGTAACACTTTTTTTCTGGTTTTGAAAGGTCGGTTTTATATACACCTTTATCTTCCCAGTATTTTTGCCATTTGGATTCAATTTCGGAGTAGGGATAACGCATGTTGTATCAAAGTAAATGAATAAAAACCCAAATTTACCGAAAAAAACAGGGGAATTCAAATAAATATGTGGTTATAAGGTGAATTTTGGCATCTCAATAGAACGCGGGTGACACGGATGACCACACCTTCGGCGGGCAGGCACAGATTTTCACGGATTTATTATTTGTATGAAGCCAGGCGGGATCATATAGTTCACATGAAAACTTGGTGGTACAAAATACGAAAGTGGGTTGTCGTTCCGGAAAATCTGCCGTAGAAGAACTGATAACTTTTGGATTTAGCACGGCAGATTTATCCGGAATCTAGGCTGAAAAATTCTTCAAGGGTGTTAAACGTCACATCCGGCAGACTTCATTGTAAATATGTGACTATACTAAGCTCGAAACGCAAGATTAATGTGGTTTTGCAAATCGAAGCTCTAATTAAATAACCTTTTTCAAATAGTAAAAATTCCCGAACTGGATTCCGGATAAATCAGCCGAAATTCATTCCAGCAGGATTAAGGATTCTAACGGCTGATTTTCCTGAATGACATTTTGTTAATGGATGAGCAAATTTGCCACTAAGTTTTCAAAAGAACCGTTGAGCACTCGCACAGAACTTCACTATTGACTTATATATTAAGTTTGATGTAATTTAACCAAGTAGTTAAACGGTAACTTAACCGTTTAAGACACCAATATTCTTCGTTGGTCACAAAATATCCATTATCCTGTTCTATATCGAAGGCATCATATGAAAATTTTATTTACTTTTTGCTTTGTCTTAGTTAGTCTGACTGCATTTGCGGCACCGAATGACTCAACATTCGCTACCGGCGATACTCCGGTAGGATTTGCTTCAGTTAATGCTATGGGTGTGAACGGCACAACGGGCGGTGCGGGTGGTGATACCATATATTTCACCAACGGAACCGACTTGTATAATTTTCTCGATGACAGAAAAGATCCCAATTTTAATTTGAACATGCCGCCCAAAGTATGTGTCATTGTAGGAACTCTGACCTCAACAAAGAAACAGCTTGAAATTAAACAGACATACAATCTTACTTTCATTGGCAAAGGGACGGATGCAGCGTTTGAGGGAACGGGATTGTTCGTTAAACAGAGCTACAATATTATTATTAGAAATATTCAATTTAGAAATGCACCTATTGACGGCGTGGCAATCCAATACCCCGAAGCGCATCATGTGTGGATAGATCATTGTTCGTTTACCGATTCGCCCGACATTGATACTGCTGATGCCCGTCACGATGGCGCTTTGGATATTACGCACGGATCAAGTTATGTAACGGTTTCATGGTGCTATTTTACCAACCACACGAAAACCTGCTTACTTGGCCATTCGGATGATAATGATGCCGAAGATCTTGATAAACTGAAAACAACATATCATCACAACTGGTTTGATAATACCTCACAGCGCCATCCGCGCGTGCGTTATGCCGACTGTCACGTGTACAATAATTATTATACAACCAAGGGTAGAATGCTTTATGGTGTCGCTTCAACTGCAAAGGCTAAGGTTCTGCTGGAAGGAAATTACTTTGACGGATTGAGTTTCCCTGCGTATGTCGGATATGCAGAATCACCAGCTGGCGATTTGCTTGAAAGAAATAATATCTATAATAACAGCGGCGCTCCTCAGAGTACCGGCATAGCATTCGAACCTACTGCATATTATCAATACACGCTTACAAATCCTGCCGATGTTCCAACTGTTGTAATGAACAACGCGGGGAGCGGAAAAATGATTTCCGGAGTAGAGGCAAACACGGCGGATATGAAGCCAACCACTTGTTTGCTCGAACAAAACTACCCGAACCCTTTTAATCCCACTACCCGGATCAATTATTCAATTGCTAAAGCAGATGTGGTAAAATTGTCTATATATAACATGCTCGGACAGGAAATTGCTGTCTTGGTCAATAAAGAGCAGCAGGCAGGTGAGTATTCAGCTACATTCAATGCATCCGGATTGCCGAGTGGTTTGTATATATATAGATTGGCGGTTAATAACTTCCTCGAAACTCGTAAAATGCTGCTCGTAAAATAGCCGCTATTTTTCGTCTGCCCGCTGTTTATTGTAACGTCTTAGAAAATGAGGTTGTCCAAGGGACATTCCTCATTTTCTTTTGTAATAGGCTATCCAGTGTGGAATCAATTAGTCCAAAAATTAAAATTCTTTAATAATACAGTAAAAAAAGTAAAATTCTTCTTGACTCTGATAGAATTTATAAAGAATTTTTCATGCAAGTTTATCGTTAACTTAAACGATTAACTTTTTTCTCTCAAAACCGGTATGATGCGTTTTATTTTCTGCGTTCCGAATAGGTGATTTTTACCGTACACGGCAAGAGACTTTTCTGCAGCTTAGACTTGAATTTGATTATTAGACTTTATACTTACATATAATATATCAACACGAAGGATGAGACATGAGAAAATGGTTTACTTTAGTTGCTGTTATATGTGTATTTGCGCTTACAGGAAGTGTTTATGCACAGTTTACAGCGACCTGGCCTCTTGATGCAACTGCAGCAAAGGTGCCAACAGTTACCGGTGCTCAAGCAACCAGCGTTGCTGCATCGCAAATGGTTCCCGGAACTAATTTCGCCAGCGGAACCCATAATTCAGACGGTTTCCAATGTGCTTACACCACAACATGGCCGACTGTTCCTACCGACGGACTTAACATTGACTTTCCACTTTCACCTGATGCGAGCAGCCACATGACGGTTACCGGTCTTACTATGACGGTAAAGATCTCCGGCAGCAGCAACAGTCAGGCATTATCACTGGCTTATCAGGTTGACGGTGCCGGAGCCTGGACTACGATTGGAAGTGCTCAGTCGGTACCGAGCGGTGGAACTTCAAACGTAACATTCGGATCGCTATCACAATATTTCGCAAACGGACACACCTATGTTGTCCGCTTATACGTTTATGCAGGAGCCTCTTCGGTTTCTTCAAGCAGAAAAGTATATATAAAGAACGTCGCGTTTACCGGAACTACAACAAATGCTAATGTTCCATCAATTTTCTTATCAACGCTGACACTGCCTTCGTTCGGAACTTTGGTTGCAGGAACGAGTTCGTCATCGCAATCATATACCGTAAGCGGAACAAAACTCACCGACAACGTAGTTGTTACAGCACAAACTCCATTTTTAGTAAGCTTAGACAATACGACGTTTAGTGCATCGGTAACTTTGAATAAAACCGACAGCATTTTAGCTTTGACTACGGTTTATGTGAAATTTTCTCCCGCTACTGCAGGTGGAAATCTCTCCGGTTCAATTACGCATACCAGCGCAGGAGCCGGTACAAAAACTTTAGCCGTATCCGGTACCGCTATATCTGTTGAGCCGACAGCGCAATCTTCACTAACAGTCGGAACCATTACCGGTACATCGGTCCAGTTGACCATTACACCCGGTAACGGAAAGAGCAGAATTATCACTGCCTGCGAAAATGATATTCCTACATGGACTCCGACCGACGGCAAAAGCCTGACCGGTGTTGATGCCAATTTTGCAGCAGCAACAAATCAGGGGTCCGCAACAAGAGTCGTTTTCAATTTACCTGACTCAGTTTCAAGAAGTGTCACGGTTACCGGATTGCAAGTCGCAACAAAATATAACTTTGCCGTTTTTGAATACAATGGAAATAACGGAACAGAAAATTATCTGCTTGCCTCACCGGGTTTTGCAGCAGCAACCACGTTAACCGTTCCCGGTTTGAGTGTCTCAACAGCAGCACTTTCATTCGGTAATGTCGTTATCGGTTCTGCACCGGTTGAAAAATCACTTACCGTATCGGGAAAATTCCTTGAACCGGCCGATGGATCTATCAGCGTTACTTCTACCGGAAACTTCCAGATTTCCACGACATCGGGAAGCGGTTACAGCCAGGCGTTGAGTATTCCTTATACAGGCGCTACACTTACAGCTGTTCCGTTGTATGTTCAGTTCACTGTTGATTCGATTAAAAACTATTTTGGTACAATTGCAATCAGCGGCGGCAATGCAACTGACGTATCGGTAAGCCTGAGCGGCTTTGGACGCGATAGTGCTTCAGTTATTGGAAAAGCTATCTATGTTGCCGTTGATGGCAACGATGTAACCGGAACCGGTTCAATTGATAAACCGTATAAGAGCATTCAGGGCGCTGTATTGAAGCTTCAGGCAGGCTTGACCCTTGTTCTTCGCGGTGGAACGTATGCTAAAGATTCCATTATTGTCAGAGATAAAACGCTCTCAGATGTAACAATCAGAAGCTATCCGGACGAGAGAGCAATTATTGATGCTTCCACGAACGGTACGGCCGGTATAGACGTCATTGTTTTTTATGGTAACAATAGTAAATTTTATGGAATTGATGTTGTTAATGCGCCGCACAACGGTATGTGGCTGTTAGGAAACAATAACATTGTTGAAAACTGCCGGTTTTATAAATGCGGCGACTCCGGCTTTAAGCTCGGTGCGCACCTTGAGTCAATTTTCCCGGCAAACAATTCTATTGTAAATTGCGATGCGTTCTGGAATTATGATACCAGAGGTAACGGTGGTAACGCCGACGGTTTTGCTGCTAAATGGAACATTGGAAGCGGGAACAGATTCGCACACTGTCGTTCATGGGAAAACTCCGACGACGGTTGGGATTTGTGGCAGGCTGACAGCACTGTTGTTATGGATAGCTGCTGGTGCTGGCGCAACGGAAATTATTATATAAAAAGTTCAGCGGGTAATGGAAACGGATTTAAAATTGGCGGGTCTCCTGTTTGCGTTCCTCACATCATGAGAAATTGCATCTCCTTTGATAATGTCGGCGATTCGGGTGGAAAAGGATTCGATCAGAACTCCAATTTAGCCGGACATACCATGTTGAACTGCCTTTCATGGGGTAACTCATATCTCGATTATAACTTCTATAAGGCTTCAACAAACGGAACGTTGACTTGCAAGAACTCAGTTCAATACAAAGGGACAACTTCTCCATACATTAAATTTGTTGACGGTGTTGTTCAGAACAATTCATGGGCTGCTTTGAAATTCCAGACCGGCTATACATGGGCAGGAGTTACCGTGAGTGATGCTGATTTTGTCAGCGCCGACTCTTCTCTTGCTAAACTGCCGCGTAATGCCGATGGTTCGTTACAGGTTTCTGACCTCTATCGCCTGAAAGAAACAAGCGGACTTATTAATAAAGGCCAGGATGTCGGCATTCCGTTCTATGGCAGTGCTCCGGATCTCGGACCGTTCGAATACGGATTGGTCAGCGCGGTTAAGGAATATGAACCCATTATCGGACCCCGTTCGTTCAAGGTTGATCAAAACTATCCTAATCCGTTCAACCCATCAACGGTTATCAGTTATCAGATACCGAATAACAGCTTTGTTACTTTGAAGGTCTACAACATTCTTGGAAAAGAAGTTGCCACGTTGGTTAACGAAGAGAAATCTTCCGGAATCTATCGTGTAACGTTTGACGCTTCGCATTTGCCAAGTGGTCTGTATATCTATAGTGTTACAGCCGGCAAATACAGCCAAGTTAAAAAAATGATGTTAATCAAGTAATCATCATTGTAGTAATTATTAATCCCCCGTGCGAGCAATTCAAACGGGGGTTTTTATATAGTGAACAATTTCGATAGGATATGCCATAGACACTGATTGATACTATTTCTTTGTATTGTTCGATCATCTGCCGTCAATCATATCTGTAGCCTAATTTCATTGGAGAAAAACGTGAACAAAGTAAAATTCTTGTATCTTGTTCTTATTCAGTTTATCATATTCGGTGCTGCTGTGCACGCTCAGCTGGTTGAAGGATTTGAAACCGGTATGCCAAGCAGCGCTCCATCCACACTGACAAGCTATACCCTAAGCTCCGGTTCATGGTCCATGTACAAATGCAGCCAGTCCGGAACAAAGCATGGAGGCAACTACGGATGCGCCCTGGCATCCAGTTCGACAGATGCTTCGTATATTATCACTCCTACTTTAAACACAGTAGGGACAATAACATATTGGGCAAAATCGGGAAGTTCGTCTATTATCACCGTATATATTTCAATAAACGGCGGGGCGTGGACAACAGCGGGAAATTCTTCAACAACATCTTCATTTACATCAAATACAATTACCCTAAATGAAACGAGTAACAGCGTCCGTGTGAAATTCCAGAACGGGCAGGGGACATCAATGTATCTTGATGATGTTACCATTACGCAGGTAACCGCTCCTTACATTCGCATTTCTGCAACTACTCTGCCAAGCTTCGGAATGTTGGTTATGGGAAATACCTCATCCTCTTCTTCATATTCGGTTGATGGCGCAAACCTGACAAGTGACATTGCCGTTAGTGCACCAAATGGATTTCAGGTAAGTACCGACAATACAAATTTTTATTCGTCGCTTTCTCTTACTCCGGTCAGTGGTGTTGTGACCGCAACTACAATTTATGCTCGCTTTTCTCCGATAGCAGCAACAGGTGTAACCGCCGGTGTTATCTCGAATAAAAGTACCGGTGCCACCACCGTTGAAGTAAATATTGACGGGAAAGCTATTGCGACGGAGCCTGTAAAACAATCATCTATTGCGGTTAGTGAAGTGAGCGGCAATTCAGTCAAATTAACGCTCTCCGGCGGTGATGGCGGGAATAGAATCATTGTCGCAAAAGGAGGCAGTGCAGTAAACTGGACTCCTTCAGACGGTGCGGATGGTACAGGTATCAATTCTTCCTTTGCGGGTGCCGCCGATCAGGGCAACGGAAATAAAATTATATACTCCGGCAGTGCAAACGTTATTACCGTCAGCGGCCTGACAGTAAACAGCCTTTACTATTTCGCTTCATATGAATATAACGGCGATGTCTCTAGTTCGGAGAATTACCTGCTCGCAAATCCGGGTACGGCTAACGTGACAACCCTGACCGTTCCCGGACTTTCAGTCTCTCCGGTAAGCATCGGGTTTGGCAATGTACTAAAAGATTCGCTCTCGAAAGTAAAACCATTCATCGTTTCCGGTTTGTATCTTAATCCTTCGGCAGGAAATATCAATATTGCTGCTAACGGTGATTTTGAAGTATCATCTTCAAATACCGGCGTTTTCGGTAAGTCGGTAGATATAGCATACACGGGTTCTGCATTAACAGCAACAACTTTATATGCAAGGTTTCGTCCATCGTCCGTTGCCGATAATATTACCGGTGTTCTCGTAATATCCGGAGGCGGCGCACCGGCAGATACAATTTCAGTATATGGTTCGGGAAAGGATTTCTCCAATTTTATTACTCGCGGCATTTTTTGTGCACCTGATGGCAATGATGTAACCGCAACCGGTACATATGATGATCCCTTCTACTCATTACATAAAGCTGTCGTAAAAGCTGTACCCGGAGATACCATCTGGATGCACGGCGGAACTTATTATTATAACTCAACAGTTATGCTGACAACAGCTGCCACCGCAGATAAACCTATATCAATAATCGCATATCCGGATGAAAAGCCGGTTATGGATTGGTCGAACTGGAAGCCAACGACTGAGGCTATCAGAGGTTCTGCACGGGGCATGAAAGTAGATAAAACGGCAAAATACTGGACATTGAAAAAACTTGAGATTTGCTATGCGCCCGATAATGGCGTTAAATGTGAAGGTGCGCATACAACCTTTGATCAATGTATATTCCATCATAACGGAGATTCCGGGTTACAAATTGGGCTTGGAAAAGATACTCTTTCTTCAAATCCCGATCCGGAAAACTACGCCGCTTACAATCGTGTTATTAACTGTGACGCCTACAGGAATTCCGATCCGGCGACCGACTATGAGAACGCCGACGGGTTTGCGTGTAAATTATTTGCCGGTTATGATAATTACTTTTACGGATGCCGTTCGTGGAATAACTGCGATGACGGCTGGGACTGTTATATGACGAATTATCAGATAACCATTGAAAATTGCTGGGCATTCCATAACGGAGATCCTTCTTTATGGGGCTTTACCTCTTTTAACGGAGATGGAAACGGATTCAAACTCGGCGGCAACGGTGAACCATGTCCTATTTTAATTAAGAATTGTGTTGCATTCAATTGTATTTACGGAGCGGTGTGCTGCTTTAATGATAATAACAATGGCAGTGCGGTTACCGTGTTAAATTGCACCGGGTGGGATGGTGGAAAGATATTTAAATTTCAATCCGAACCTCACGTGTTGAAAAACTGTGTCGGCTTTGATCCGAAATCAGGTGCAAAATTTGTAACCGACTTCTCCAGCACAGTGGTATCGGTTAATAATTCATGGGATTTGTCAATTGCCGCAGACTATAGCGATTTTATCAGCACGAGTGAAGCGGATGCGCTTGCCCCGCGGGAAGCTGACGGCAAACTGCCGAACAACGGCTTTGCAAAATTGAAACCGGGCAGCGTCCTTATTGATAAAGGTATTGATGTCGGTATCGCGTACTTTGGTTCGGCTCCCGATTTGGGCGCTTATGAATTCAATCCGACCAGTATAGCTGAAGAGAACACATTAAAACCGGAAAAGGTTACACTTGAACAAAATTATCCGAATCCTTTTAACCCTTCAACGGTAATTAAATATCAGGTGCCTTCAACCGGAAATGTCGTTCTAAAAGTTTTCGATATGCTCGGTAAAGAAGTTGCAATGCTGGTAAATAATGTTAAAACGGCAGGCGAATATGAATGCCGGTTTAATGCAGCAAACCTCGCGAGCGGTTTATATATCTACACGCTTAAAGCGGGTAATACTATGCAAACTAAAAAAATGATGCTCCTTAAGTAAGCTGCTGTAATTCATTTAATACCGGGGAGCGGTCTGAAACCCGCTCTCCGATTTGCTAATAAGAATTGAGAAATCTATGATGAGAAAATTTACATCGGTATTTTGTTATATCTGCATAACTCTCCTCTTTACATCAAATACCTACGCACAATACACCGCCACATGGGCATTAACCTCAGATAAAACCGTAGCAGTTACCGGAGCCCAGGCATCTAATGTTCTGGCATCCGCAATGGTTCCCGGAACTACTTTCAGCAGCGGGGCGCACAGCACTGATGGCTTTGCCTGTTCATACACATCAAACTGGCCGACAACTGCAACGGAAGGAATGAGTTTGGATTTTCCGCTCTCTCCTGATGCGGCAAGTCATTTGACAATTACCGGACTGACTCTCACCGCTAAGGTCTCGGGCAGCAGCGGCAGTCAGGTTTTATCGCTTGCATATCAGGTTGATGGTGCCGGAAGCTGGACAACCATAGGCACGGCTCAGGACGTGGCAAGCGGCGGAACCTCAAATGTTAATTTCGGGACACTTGCAGGTACATTTGAAAACGGTCACACCTATGTTATCCGTATGTATGTTTATGCCAAAGCCTCCGGGGTAAGCTCAAGCAGAAAGTTGTATGTTAAAAATGTTGCTTTTACCGGTGCAATTGTAAACGCCAATGTTCCCGTTATTACACTTTCGGCAGCATCACTTCCTGATTTTGGAACGCTGGTTGCGGGTACAGCATCCGCGTCGCAGTCATACGCTCTTTCCGGCAAACGACTAAATGCTGATGTTGTTGTTACTGCATCAGGTGCGTTTCAGGTCAGTTCGGACAATAGCTCATTTAGTGCTTCGGTAACTCTGCCTCAAACCGCCGGTACGCTTGCAGAATCAACAGTGTACGTGAAATGCAATCCGGCAGCTGCGGAAGGAAAAATCACGGGAACTATATCTCATACAAGTACCGGTGCGGTTGAAAAAGATTTAAGTCTGACTGCTACGGCTATCGCTGTCGAACCGACACAACAAGCGGCAATTTCATTCGGAGCGACCACAGGAAAGTCAATCGTTGTAAAAGCAACCGGAGGAAACGGGGCAAAAAGAATATTAGTTATCAGGGCAGATGCGCCAGTATCATATGTCCCCGCTGACGGTAATATTGAAGCCGATGTAAACAGCAATTATGCCACAGCCGTAGATAAAGGCAATGGAAATAAAGTTGTAATGGATGGCAGTGACAACGAAGTTACAGTAACCGGACTCACAACGGGCACCACGTATTATTTTGCTTCTTTTGAATACAATGTTGGTACGAACAATTCGCAGAACTACAATACTACCAATCCGGGCACAGGCAGTATCTCTACACTGACAATTCCCGGACTTGCAGTTAGCTCTGGTTCAGTGCCATTCGGAGATGTCGTGTATAATACGATTTCACCTGAAAAAACTTATTCCTTGTCCGGAAAATTTCTTTCACCTGCGGATGGAAATATTAGCGTAACCGCTCCATCGGGATTTGAAATATCGCTAACAAGCGGAAGCGGCTTCGATACCGTTCTGAGCGTTCCATACACATCAGGAACAATTAACGCTGTTCCGGTTTATGTACGATTTAAACCTACCGCAATCAAAGCTTATAGCGGAGTTATTACACATTCCGGCGGCGGCGCGGAGAATTTAACCGTGGCGGTTTCAGGTACTGCTTATGAAGAAATTCCTTTTACTCCCGGAACAATTTACTGTTCACCGACTGGGGATGATGCAACCGGTGACGGTTCAAGATCCAAACCATATTACTCACTTTCCAAAGCTGTCGCTTTGGCGGTACCCGGTGATACAATTTACATGCGTGGCGGAACATACTATTACAACGCGACCGTACATCTTTCAGCTAAAGGAACAGCTTCGAAGCGGTTTTTTATTCTGGCGTTCGCCGGAGAAAAACCTATTCTTAATTGGTCAAATTGGAAACCGGCTAATGAAGACATCCGTTTTTATGCCCGCGGTATAACAGTTGATACTTCTGCGGCTTACTGGTATCTCAAAGGTTTGGAACTCTGCTACTCGCCGGATAATGCAGTAAAGTGCGAGGGCGAGCACACTACTTTTGATCAGTGTATATTCGATTATAACGGCGATACCGGTATTCAAATCGGATTGAATAAAGATGACATTTCCGTTAATGCAAATCCGGAACACTGGGCAGCTTACAATGTATGCATTAATTGCGACTCGTATAGAAATGTTGATCCGGCAACGAACTATGAAAACGCTGACGGTTTTGCCTGCAAGTTATATGCAGGTAAAGGCAATTTCTTTTATGGCTGCCGCTCATGGAACAACTGCGATGACGGTTGGGATTGCTATCAGACGGAATATGAAGTCCAATTTGAAAACTGCTGGTCATGGCATAATGGCGATCCGGCGATATGGGGATTCAGTTCATTCAACGGTGACGGCAACGGATTTAAACTCGGCGGCGCAAACACCGCATGCAAAATGACCGTACGGCGCTGCGTTGCTCTTAATTGTATGTGGGGAGCGACAGGCGGATTTGCATATAATGATAATACCGATGCAATCACGTTATTAAACTGCACAGCAATTCATTGCGGAAGAAGTTACAATATGCAGCAATCGGCTGTTAATATTATTACTAATTGTGCCGACTGGGGCGCTAACCGTCCGGCACCGAAAGATATTTCAACTTCATCCATCTGCACTAATTGTACATGGACACTCGGTATTACCGTTGATACAACAATGTTTACAACGGTGGCGGAGTCCGCAGCAATTGAGCCGCGTCAGGCGGATGGCAGCTTGCCGACCAAATTCGCCCGTCTGGTTTCCGGCAGCGCGCTTTTAGATAAAGGTAAGGATATCGGATTTGCGTTCACCGGCTCAGCCCCCGATTTAGGAGCGTATGAGTCAGGGCAGGCTGTACCGACAGTTCCTGATTCGATTTTCCATATTCCGAATTCAACGACGACGAAAGTAGGTGTTGAGGAAAATATTTCACCGAAGGCAATGACCATCGTTCGCAATTATCCCAATCCCTTTAACCCGGCGACAAAAATATCATTTACTGTTGCTGAAAGAGGGAAAACGAGTTTGAAGATTTTTGATATGCTCGGTCGTGAAGTAACGGAATTGTACAACGACATTGCCGACCCGGCTCAAAGTTACACGGTTGATTTCAATGCCGCGCATCTCTCCAGCGGTATTTATTTTAGTGTTGTACAGACAGGTAATCAACGCGCCGTATCAAAGATGATTTTGCTTAAGTAATATAAGCGTTGAGATAAGTTTTATTGAGTCTATTTTATCAGTCATTAAGAATGCAGTTAAAGTTATTCATTCTTAAAGAAATGAACTCACCCCCGTTCCTTCTCTTACCAAGAGAGGGGAGAGCCTGAAATTTGAGGTATTCAAATAATGCAGCAGGCGAGGGCGGTTGCCGAGCCTGTGAGGTATGAGTTCAGGGTTAGTAAAATCAAGCAATAAATTTTAGTTATTTGTTCTGCCAGACAGTCCAACAGTAGATGAAGACATTGCGATTGCCGGCTCCAAAAGATTTTTAGAAAATTAATAAGGATATTTCCATGAAAAAAATTGTATCAGTAGTGTTTTTTGTTTGCATGGTTCTTTTTGCGACCAACACATTTGCACAATACACTGCGACATGGGCATTAACTTCCGATAAAACCGTGGCGGTATCCGGAGCTCAAGCTGCAAGTGTTGTGGCATCCGCTATGGTTCCCGGAAGCACATTCAGTACGGGGACTCACAACACAGACGGATTTGCATGCTCGTATACAACCAACTGGCCAACTGCCGCTACTGACGGCATGTGTCTTGATTTTCCCATATCTCCGGATGCCGCAAGTAACTTAACGGTAACGGGATTGACATTCCCAGTTAAAATTTCGGGAAGCAGTGGAAGTCAAATGTTTTCTCTCGCGTATCAAGTTGATGGTGCCGGTGCTTGGACGGCAATGGGCACACCTCAAACCGCAACCAGCGGCGGCAGTTCAACGGTAACCTTCAGTACTCTGAGTGCTTCTTTTGAAAACGGACACACATACGTTATTCGCATGTACGTTTACGCGGCCGCGACCGGTACTTCATCAAGCAGAAAAGCATATGTTAAAAACGTTGCTTTCAGCGGTGCCGTTACGACAGCCAACACACCGGCAGTTGCAGTTTCCGCAAACTCATTGAGCAGTTTCGGGACGGTAATAGCAGGCACTTCTTCCTCTGCACAAAGTTATACGGTTTCCGGACTTCGCTTGACTGATAATGTTATTGTAACTCCTCCATCTCCGTTTAAGGTTAGTACGGATAATGTGACCTTTGCAGACTCACTCGTATTAGCACCGAGCGGCGGAGTTGTTGCATCTACAACAGTTTATGTTAAGCTTGTTTCAGCAGATGCAATTGGAACGGTTTCATCGTCAATTTCAAATCATAGTACGGGTGCAATTGCTAAAACCGTGACGGTTAACGGTACAATTCTTGCCGCTGAACCGTCAGCACAATCGGTTATTTCATTCGGTGAAACAACCGGTAAGTCAATTGTCGTAAACATGGCAGGTGGAAACGGAACAAAAAGAATTCTTGTTGCTTGCGCGGATAATGCCGTAAGCTACATTCCGTCTGATGCCGTATCCGAGACAGCAAACAATAATTATACTGCTGCGACCGACAAAGGCAGCGGCAATAAAGTTGTTTCCGCAGGAACTGAGTCGTCGGTAACCGTTACGGGACTGATTTCCGGTAAGACGTATTACTTCAGCTGCTTTGAATACAACGAAGGAACGAACAATTCACAGAATTATTTGACGGCAGGCGCGGGAACGGGAAGCAAAATGACACTTCAGGTCCCGGTTTTATCTTCAAATACGGCATTACTTGTTTTCGGAAATATTTTATTCAACACTATTTCTGCTGAAAAGTCCTTCGCGCTTTCAGGAACATACTTGTCACCGGCGGAAGGAACTATTAAAATTTCGGCTCCTGCAGGATTTGAAATTTCTACAACCAGCGGCAGCGGGTACGATTCAATAGCCACAGTAACATATACCGGCAGTACTATCAGTGCCGTTCCGGTTTACGTGCGTTTCAAACCGACTGAGGCAATTGCTTATAGCGGCAGCATTACTCAATCAGGCGGCGGTGCTGATCCTCTGACAGTTGCTGTATCAGGCAAAGGTGTTACGGAATTGCCATTCCAAGCACATTATGATTATATCGTAGCAGCTGATGGCTCCGGTGATTTTACCACAATTCAGGCAGCTGTTGATGCGGTACCGGTAAATAACACTAAGTGGGTCGCAATTTTTGTTAAGAAAGGATCGTACAACGCTCATGTTGCAATAAGCAAAGCGTATGTGGCAATTGTAGGTGAAAATCGCGACAGTACAAGAATTGAAGTTGACTTTCCACGTTCTGCATGGTATGCCCAATACGGAACAAATACAGGCTGCGGCGTTATTAACGTAGCGGCGAATGATTCGATGGTTATTCTTGCTAACATGACAATTATTAATACTAATGCTTCTTCTTCACAGGAATATACTGAAGTATTCCGCAGTGAACCCGGCAGTACGAAGTTATGGTTTGTAAACTGTAATATGTACGCCAACTGGAGCGATACGTTTTCACCATGGGGCAAAGCAAACGGCAGATACTATGTGGCTGACTGTGATTTCAGAGGCGGTATTGACGCCGTATGTCCGCGTGGTTGGGCTTACATGATTAATTGCGGGTTTACTGAGTCAAGGGATAGTAGTCCGATTTGGCACGAAGGAGTAGCAGACCTCGGACAAAAATTCGTAGTACAAAACGGATCAGTACACAGCACGAAAAACAAATCAATTAAATTGCAAAATGCACAGGGTTCTTATTCGATGTTTTTCTATTTAGATACGGAAATGTCTGATAGTGTCGGCAGCCTTGGCGTCAGTTCTCCAACATACTTCTGGAATTGCCACCGTGTCGGAACTACAGGTGATGCTTCCTGGTTCGCAACAAATACATTGTCAAGCTATACCGGTTCACCATCGCATACCGATATTAATGCAGCCTGGGTATTCAGCGGCGCATGGGATCCTGAAAATGAGATGCCTCCGGTTTTACAGTACGCTTCATTACCCCAGCCATTTTTAAAACAATATGATGTTAAGGCGGCACCGGAACTCAAATGGATTGGCGCATGTGGTGCCACGTCATATAATGTATACTTCGGTCTTACCTCTGATCCGGAGTTTGTCGGTAATCAATCGGGCACCAGCTTTTCACCTGGTACACTTAAGTCGGGCAGAACGTATTATTGGCGCGTGGATGCGGTCAACAGTGAAGGTGTTGTCAAAGGTAGCGTATGGCAGTTTACCGTTGCCGGTACTGTCGGTGTTGAAGAAGTAACAGTTATTCCGGTAAAATATGATTTACAACAAAACTACCCCAATCCGTTTAATCCGTCAACGGTGATCAAATACCAGGTCCCGGCAAATGGTATGGTCGTATTAAAAGTATATGATGTTCTTGGTAAAGAGGTTGCAACATTAGTCAATGCAGTACGAGCAGCCGGAACTTATGAATGTACATTCAACGCCTCACATTTGCCGAGCGGACTATATGTCTATTCATTAAAAGCGGGCGGTAATACCCTCACGAAAAAAATGATGCTTCTTAAATGAGATGAACGTTTGATTAAAAATATTTATTAAGGTACACGAGAGATGAGAAAATTCTTATTAATTATGACAATTGCCTTGCTATGCACACAAGTATGGGCGGAGAGGCTTGTTCTTCAAGCGGAAAACGGAAAACGCTCTTCCGGTACAGTAGATGTAGAGTATGCAGGGTACACCGGAACGGGATATTTGAATACTGCCAATGCAACGGGCGAGTATGTAGAATTTGAAGTCGGCGTTGCAAATGAAGCGGATGATACGCTGATATTTGTCTACGCGCACAACAAAACAGATAACCGCACTGCATCTGTTACGGTAAACGGGAGCGTTGTCGTAAGTTCATTGGATTTCCCATCAACTGGGGCTTGGACTACCTGGACGCCTGTAACAACAATCGTTCATTTAAAAGCCGGAGCAAACACAATCCGTTTAACATCGCTTACTTCAGGCGGATTGGCTAATCTTGATAGAATGGAAGTCGGAGCCGCGGATGGAAGTTTTCAATTTAAACTTACGACTGCTGTCAGCGGGCATGGCAGCGTCACCGTTGATCCCGTAGGCCCCTATTATTCATTTGGAGCCGCGGTAAAATTAACTGCTGTCCCTGATGCGAATTCTACATTTACCGGCTGGTCGGGCGATACAGCCTCAGCCGATAATCCGTTGACCGTTACCATGTCCAAAGATAAATCCGTCACAGCGACGTTCTTCTCTGTCGTAGGTGGAACGAAATATTGCTCGCCGGACGGTGATGATAATACCGGCGACGGTTCTTCATCAAAGCCTTATTATTCGCTTGCCAAAGCTGTAGAGCTTGTCAGTCCCGGTGATACGATTTTTTTGCGCGGCGGGACATACTACTATACTGCGACTGTACACCTCGCCGCAAAAGGAACTCCCTCGCAAAGATTTATTCTTATGGCGTATCAGAATGAAAAGCCTGTGTTGAATTATTCCAAATGGACACCGGCAAACGAAACCGAGCGAGGCAGCGCCCGTGCTATTAAGGTAGACACAACAGCCGCGTATTGGTATGTCAAGGGATTAGAAATTTGCTACGCACCGGATAATGGCGTTAAGTGCGAAGGCGATCATACAACTTTTGACCAGTGCATTTTTCATCATAACGGAGATGGCGGAATTCAGATCGGCTTGAACAAAGATACATTCTCTACGAATCCGAATCCTGACCACTGGGCGGCATATAACGTAGTAATTAATTGCGATTCATACATGAACGCGGATCCCGCAACTGATTATGAAAATGCAGATGGATTTGCATGCAAGCTATACGCCGGGAAAGGAAACTTTTTCTATGGCTGCCGTTCATGGAATAATTGCGATGACGGATGGGATTGTTATCAGACAGAATACGAAGTGCAATTTGAGAACTGCTGGGCTTGGCATAACGGTGATCCTTCGTTATGGGGATTCAGTTCCTTCAATGGCGACGGTAACGGATTTAAACTTGGCGGTAACGGTACCTATTCTCCTATGACAGTTCGTCGCTGTGTCGCGCTGAATTGCAACTGGGGTGCTTTAGGCGGATTCGCCTATAACGATAATACTGCTCCGATAACTTTGTTAAACTGCACGGCTATACATTGCGGCAGAAGCTATAATATGCAGCAGACAGCGGCAAATATTATGACAAACTGCGCCGACTGGGGTGCCGACCGTCCTGCTCCTAAGGACATTTCTTCATCATCTATTTGCACGAACTGTACATGGACTCTGGGAATTACAACAGATACCACCATGTTCGTAACGGTTGCCGAATCCGCGGCGATTGAACCGCGTCAGGAAGACGGAGCGCTCCCTGCAAGATTTGCGAAATTGGTTTCCGGCAGCAAACTTATAGATAAAGGTATTGATGCCGGGATTCCGTTTTTAGGAACGGCTCCAGACCTTGGAGCGTATGAATATGCTCAGGCTGTACCTACTGTTCCTGATTCGATTTTCTATATTCCTAATTCGGGAATATCCGGTGTTGAGATACAGCAGAACCTGATGCCGAAAGCAATGACGATAGTGCAAAATTATCCGAATCCGTTTAACCCAGCTACCACCATTACCTTTACCGTAGCGCAAAAGGGTTATGCAACTTTAAAGATTTATGATATGGTTGGACGCGAAGTAGCAGAATTATTTAACAATGAAGCTAATCCGAACAGCAAATACACGGTAACCTTTAACGCGGGCAAGCTGGCCAGTGGAATTTATTTCAGTGTGGTTCACAGCGGCAACCAGCACGCGATAAGCAAAATGATCTTAATGAAGTAAGGATTGACTATGTACAAATTCTCGTTTCTTGTTGTTTTATTTCTTTCAAGTTTCTTGTTCGGTCAGACATTTTATGTGTCTCCCACAGGCAGCGATTCAAATGCCGGGACAATTGATGCGCCGTTAGCTACACCTCAGGCTGCTATGGCGAAATTATCGTCAGATGGTTCCGGTGCGATGATCTGGATCCGCGGCGGTACGTATAAACTAAGCACGCAATTGAAAACCAGCAAAAACGGAGTTGCCGGAAATCTCAATAAGATGTGGGCATACCCCGGTGAAAAACCAATATTCGATTTTACCGGTCTTAATGACCGCGGAATTTACCTCAGTAAAAACTATTGGCACTTTAAAGGTATTGAAGAATGCAATGCAGGAAGTAACGGCATTTGCATTTCAAGCAGCGGATATAATATCATTGAAGGATGCAGCGCACATGATAATGGCCTGGAAGGAATGAAATTAACGGGAACAAATGCCCACGATAATTTATTCCTCAACTGTGATTCCTACAGAAACTATGATGCTTCTACACACGGAGAAAATGCCGATGGCTTTGCGGCTAAAACCGGAACCGGATTGGGTAACGTGTTCAGAGGATGCCGTTCATGGTATAATGCAGATGACGGCTGGGATTTTTACAGCAACAGCACAGGCGGTTTGACTCTTGATAGCTGCTGGGCATTCTGGAATGGCGTAAACTTGTGGGGTGATGGTTCATGGGCCGGTGATGGCGACGGTTATAAACTCGGCGGCGCAGGCACAACAGCTGAGCATAAATTGACAAACTGCATTGCATTTGATAATGTTTTGAGTGGATTTGCTCAAAATCATTCGACTGCGGGACAGACTATGATAAATTGCTCCAGTTATCGCAATTCGCAAAATACGTTTTCATTTTATGAGGCTGCAACAGCAGGAACTATATTGCATCATGTCTTGAAAAACTGTATTTCATACGGTGGCAAAGGTGTTTCATTATATACTTCAACGGAACAGGTGACGAACAGCTGGCAGACATTAACACTCACAGATGCCGACTTTGAGAGTCTCGATACCGCTGGTGTTACGGGTCCCCGTAATGCAGACTACAGCTTGCCGAAACTGAAATTTTTACACCTCGCCAAAGGCAGTCAGGCAATTGACAAAGGCACCGATGTCGGAATACCGTTTGCAGGCACTGCTCCGGATATGGGCGCTTACGAATACTCCGGAACCACCGGTATAGCAAATGATCTTTCACATGCGAAGGAATTTGCTTTAGGCCAGAATTACCCAAACCCGTTCAATCCCTCAACGATGATTCGGTACCAAGTTCCCGTTAGCGGAAACGTTGAGTTGAAAGTGTTTGATGTTCTGGGTGAGGAGGTTGCTGAGTTGGTAAATGGAATTCAATCAGCCGGCTCATATAACTGCTCGTTTAATGCAGCAGGGTTGCCGAGCGGATTGTATTTCTATATGTTGAAAGCAGGCAGTAATGTCGAAACTAAAAAAATGCTTCTTCTTAAGTAATTTGATTGGGTATACATCATAACATGACACGATTTCTAAACATATTTGCGTTTTGTTTTCTCATTTGCATGCAAAGTCTGCTCGCGCAGCAGCGGGCATTTCCGGGAGCGGAAGGCGCGGGGATGTACACTATCGGCGGGCGTTATGGAGATGTATATCATGTTACAAATTTAAATAATTCGGGCAGCGGTTCACTTCGTGAAGGAGTTGAAACCGCTCCTGATAAAGGCAGAACAATAATTTTTGATGTTTCAGGCAACATATCACTTTCCTCCATACTTAAAATTACGAAACCATATCTTACTATTGCAGGGCAAACTGCACCCGGTAAAGGGATCTGCCTTAAGGACGGCCGTGTGGTTGTATCGGGGAATGATATTGTAGTAAGACATGTACGCTTCCGTCCCAGCCAGTCCGGCGGCGATGGAGATGCTCTGAATATTTCGGGCACCAATATCATTATTGATCATTGCAGCGCTTCATGGTCATCGGATGAAGTTATGAGCACGGCAGAGAATGCAAATAACAATATCACACTGCAATGGAATTTGATTTATGAAGGCTTGAATATTTCGTATCATTATGAAAACGGCGTCTTGCTTGACCACTCGATGGGATCATTACTTTCCACCTCAATGGATGGCGGAATGATTTCTTCACATCACAATTTGTATTCTCATAATAGAACCAGAAATCCAAAGCCGACCGTCAGCGCTGAGAACATTGCTTTAAATTTTGATTTCCGAAACAATGTTATTTATGATTGGGGTGATAAAGCCGGATACAGTTCGGATGACTCGCTGCACTTTGTAAATATGAATTACATGGGCAACTATCTTATTGCCGGTTCTTCAACGAAAGCAAGTAAATGTACTCTCGCATTTAACGGAATCGCTTCTGGAACGCATATTTTCCAAAACGGGAATAAAATTGACGGAAACCGTGATAAGGTGCTTAACGGAACCGATATAGGCTGGGCTATGTTCGAGGGCGACTATAAACCGATGAATACTTCCTATACTTTACCGGACATCAAAACCGAATCAGCCGACTCGGCATACAACAATATATTACGGTATGGCGGTGCTTTTTGGTGGAACAGGGATTCAGCAGATGCCAGAGTTATAGCGGATGTTCAAAACGAAACCGGCGGCATCATCAATTTACAGTCGGATGTCGGCGGATGGGAAAATTTGCCGGTATTATCCCGTGAAGTTACATGGGATACTGACAAGGACGGCATGCCCGACACATGGGAGTCGGATTACGGTTTGAATCCAAAAAGTAACAGTGATGCATCTTTATTGTGCGCTGATGGATATACAAATCTCGAACACTATATAAACGGTATAATTCCGGTTATGACAACAGACATTGATTATTCCTCTACTAACCGGGCGCAAATTTCGAAATTTGTACTATATAATAATTATCCTAATCCTTGCAATCCCGGAACAACAATTTCATATTTTCTGCCGCAGCAAGGACGTGTGCGGATACGTGTTTATAACACTTTGGGCAGTGAAGTATCTTTGGTTTGTGATGAAATTCAAATCTCCGGTGAGCACCGCCTCTATTTCGATGCTTCGGCTTTATCAGGCGGTGTATATTTTTATCAGGTTGAATATAATAATAGCAGGCAGTCAAAAAAGATGGTGCTGTTGAAATGAGATTAATACAATTGAAAACACATTTCTTTCTGTGCATCTGCTGTCTCCTGTCAGTAACACTTCATAGTCAGGATGCCGGAGCGCCTTCTCAAGTATTACAAAGAGTCGGCAATTATATTATCTCGCAAACATCTGACCAGGTTATAGACAAATCCACAAATTCGGTTATCTCTAATCCCGATACAACAAGCATCAATAAAAACGCGGTTTATAAAAGCGCATTCAACGATTGGGTATATCCGAACGGTGTTATGCTTTATGGTATGATGCGCGCCGGTGAGGTTGATACGACATTTAATAGCTTTTTGAATTATGGCATAAAAAACTTTACGGTGATATTTAAAAATTACACATACTTCAAAAAGTTGTATGCGACATATAAAGTTACCTCGGGGAATAATTGCTACAAACTTTATCGCATGAGTTCGCTTGATGACTGCGGAGCAATGGGTGCCGCGCTGATTGAGGCATATGATGTACAAGGAAAAACAAGTACAAATTGGTTGACTACGATAAACGCGATTGCAAATTACATTTCAACGGGACAAATACGATTATCAGATGGAACTTTGTATCGGGTTGGTCCATCTTCGCAAACGATATGGGGCGATGATTTATACATGAGTGTTCCGTGCATTGCCCGTATGGGAAGAATAACGGGACAGCAAAAATATTACGATGACGCGGCAAGGCAGGTCATACAATTTTACAAACGGCTTCTGCAATTGGATTTAGGCATTACTCACCATGGTTACTATGCAGATTCGGTTAAGCCTTCAAAGGCGTACTGGGGCAGGGCAAACGGATGGATGATGGTCGCCGCAGTCGAAGCATATAACGCCATTCCCGCCACTCAAAGTAACCGGGATAGCATTCTCATGTTTATAAAGGCTCACATAAATGGAGTGTTAAGATACCAGGATTCCACCACGGGTCTGTGGCATAACCTGCTTGATAAGAGTGATTCGTTTCTTGAAACATCTTGTACCGCAATGTTCACATATTCCATCGCAAGAGCAATTAACGAAGGATGGCTTGATACGTCCTATGCCGTGTATGCAAGAAAAGGCTGGGCGGGTGTTGCATCAAAGGTAACGAGCGATGGGCAAGTGAAAGGAACCTGTCAGGGGACAAGTATGTCCGAAGATTTAACTTATTATTATAATCGTTCAGCACCGGATAATGACCCGCATGCGTTCGGTCCTGTGCTACTTGCTGCCAGCGAGATGGTGCGTTTACAGAAGAAATTGACCGTTACTAATGTGGAAAATTCAACGAAACCCGAAGGATTCCTTCTGGAACAGAATTTCCCGAATCCTTTTAATCCGTCTACAAAACTGAAATATCATGTTCATCAATCCGGACACGTGAATATGGTGTTGTATGATTCTATTGGTAACGAGGTGTCCAAACTTGTTAACGAATATAAATCTCCGGGTGATTATTCGTATTCGTTGTCCGGTGAGAAATTACGACTTTCGAGTGGAGTGTACGTAGTGCGTCTCCAATCGGAAAAACAGGTCCAGGCAATAAAAATAGCTTTGATAAAGTAGCATGGATTGCCTTTTATTCAGGCAGTTGTGCGGTGTTATACTCGATGAGATAGGATGAAACAGAGTGTTAACAGAAAAAGCTTTTTTATTGCCGGAGGATCAGCATGGTGAGATTTGTTTTTTGCCGATGCGAAATGAGAATTAGTTTGCTAAATATATTCAGGAGAATCTATGATCCAAAATTATCCAAACCCGTTTAATCCATCTACGGTAATCAGTTATCGCTTGTCAAACGACAGCCACGTAATGCTGAAAATTTTTGACGCACTCGGCAGGGAAATTGCGACTCTGCTGAATGAGACTAAGGTGAAGGGCGAGCATGAGTTTCATCTTGATGCCGGAAATTATAATTTGTCAAGCGGCATCTACTTCGTGGAAATGACAGCGGGAACAAATGTTTCAACTATCAAATTGGTGTTGGCAAAATAAATGACTCTGTATACGCGCTTCATTGTTATTTGTGCTTTGCTGTGGTGTAGTGCTATAACGGCTCAAACTGTTGATAGAACCACCCTTAAAGGTAAGGTAATGTGCGGGTATCAGGGATGGTTTGCTGTGCCATCGGACAGCATTAATCGCGGGTGGTATCATTATCAGAAGTCAGGTGTATTTCAACCGGGCAAATGCTCTGTTGATCTGTGGCCTGATGTCTCCGAATTGGATGCCGATGAGCGTTACGCAACCTCATTTTCCCTTTCTGATAATTCAACAGCCTACGTATACAGTTCACAAAACAGAAAATCCGTTGTACGCCACTTCAAATGGATGCGCGATTACGGAATTGACGGCGTATTCGTTCAGCGGTTCGTCACGGAAGTCAACGGTGCAGGTTTACAACAGTTTAACAACGTGCTCACCGCATGTCGTATCGGGGCGAATCAATACGGACGTGCCTTTGCAATTATGTATGATCTTTCGGGTATGCAGGCGAATCAGATGTCACTGGTTATGAATGACTGGAAAACACTCATTGATAAACAAAAAATCACAAAAGACAGCGCATACATTTATCATAATGGCAAACCTGTCGTGGCGATATGGGGCATCGGATTTAACGACAGCCGGAAGTACACGCTGCCTGAATGTCAGACTCTCATAGATTTTTTCAAAAAAGATACAACATACGGCGGATGCACGGTTATGGTTGGCGTACCGACATACTGGCAGATAATGGATAAAGACGCCGTAAAAGACACCGCACTTTTAACGACCATTAAGAAAGCAGATATTGTCAGCCCGTGGTTCGTCGGGCGGCCTGCTGTTCCCGATGACGCGACCAATCTTGTTAAGAATGTATTGACACCTAATATGACCTGGTGCAAGCAATATAATCTCGAATACATGCCCGTTGTGTTTCCGGGATTCAGCTGGTACAATATGAACGCGGGAACGTTGAATCAGATTCCGCGCCTGAAAGGAAAATTTTTGTGGCGGCAATACTATGAGTATATCAAGGCCGGATCAACAATGTTGTATCAGGCAATGTTCGACGAGATGGATGAGGCGACCGCGATATTCAAATGTACAAACAACACACCGACAGGGGCAAGTCTCTTTGTAACATACGAAGGTCTGCCATCTGATTATTATCTAAAAATCGTCGGTGCGGGGTCAAAGATGCTGCGCGGTGAAATTGCTTTAAAAGATACCATTCCTGCTTCGGTAACGGCTGTCAAGGATGCGGCGAACGGTAGTGTACGTGCATTCAGACTTGCGCAGAATTTCCCGAATCCATGCAATCCGTCAACAGTTATCCGGTATTCAGTTCCTCGAAATGAATTTGTGACAATTACATTGTATGATGTTCAAGGAAACCAACTGGCAATCTTGGTAAACGGTGAGAAACCGGAAGGAGAGTATGATCTTACCTTGGATCAGAGTATACTGGGGGAACTATCATCCGGGGTATATTTCTACAGAATGACCGCCGGAGATTTTACTACTGCAAGGAAACTGCTTTATCTGAAGTAAATGTACAATCAAGTTTCTTCGGCAGTGGATTCTCTCATCGCTTTATTCAACTCGATAATCGCTGTGTTAATTGCCGTTGCAATCGGTACGGCCAACAACATTCCCGGCAATCCGAGAAATTGCTCGCCTGCAATAATCAATAAAATAATTATTACCGGATGAATATCCGTGCTCTTTGAAAGCACGAAAGGCTGAACAAATCCATTATCAAGTATATAAATGATAAAAAGCAGAACAATCAGCCACGGGGCAGCAGAAAAATCACCCCGTTGAATAACGGATATGATTAATGCCGGCAGTCCGCCGATTACCGGTCCAAAGTAGGGTATAAGGTGTCCAAATCCGGCAGCAATACCGAGCAGCGGGGCATAGGGAATACCAATCAGATGAAAACCAACACCGCATGTTACGCCGACAAATGTTGCATCAATAAGCCAGCCCCGGACATACCGTTCCATTTTCGCGTTAACTCTGTTGATAACTTCTTTTATAATGTCTCTATAAGTATCGGGGAACAGAATAACCATTCCGTTGATAAGTACGTGCTTATCTTTCATGATAAAAAAAGCGATGAACGGGAAGATGACGATAACGATTATCAATCCGACAATGTTGGAAACGTAGGCAGGGAGATGTCCGCTGAGATTTTTTACCGCGTCGGTTATGAGTGATGCGATCAGGCCTTTTTCAAAAAACGGGAAGGACTTATGCAGACTGTTCTCTGCAAGCTTGATTTGCTGTTGTATGAGTTTTGGATCCAGGAGACCCTGAAGGCTTGCGACCTGTTCACCCAGAACGGGGATGACGAAAGAAAGTAAAAGGTAAATAATAAATCCGGCTAAAAGAAAAACAAACGTTGTCCCAATGGTTCTGTTAATCTTGAATTTTTCCAGAAAGGAAATAAGCGGCTCAAAGATAAAAGCAAATAGAAAGGCAAGTGCACAAAGAATTACCGCTTCTGAAAAGAAATACAGAACGGCGAAGAAAAGTACAAAGACAGCACTGTACATGATGGCAAGCTTTTGGGAGGTCTTATTCATGTTACACCGCCTCGACTCTTCTTATGCCCGGAATCTGGCGCATTAATGCACGCTCAATACCCGCACGCAAGGTCATCTGCGACATTGGGCATTCCGTACAAGCGCCCTGAAGTTTCACCTTCACAATGCCGTCTTCACTTATCTCAACAAACGATACATCCCCGCCATCTGCCTTCAAGTACGGCCTGATGCCTTCCAGTGCCTGTTTTATTTGCTCTTCCATGAAAAAACCGATTTAATGATATTTCAAATATAATAAAGCAGAAAGCAATTAATTCATAAAATGTAAATTTGGCTAAAAGTCATCTCGATACTCCCGATAAATCGGGATACTCGATGACCCACCTTTTCGATGTTTTATAAAATGCTCTTTGCGGCTTTGCGTGAATTAGGGGTTCACATGAAAACTTGATGGCAAAGCAATACACCATTGTATGTCATTCCGGAAAATCTGCCGCTAAAGTATAATATAAGTTTTGATCTGACTCGGCAGATTTATCCGTTCGCAGAATGCTGCGCAGAATCCAGATTTGAAAAAGCTTTGAGAAGTATAATTGAGAAAATAGGTAGAGGGTAGTTTCAAGAGCAAAATTGCGGGTTTTCTGGAGCAAATAAGCTTACAATACAATTCAAAAACAACTTTTAAGAGCAACCTTCCTTTAAGAGATTCTTGAAATGGATTCTGCACAGCATTCTGCGAACGGACAAATCTGTCGAACCACGTTAGTTAGTTTAGAAACATTTTCGCGACAGATTTTCCGGAATGACGACTTCTCTCTCTAAAAATTTTCGGGTTAATCAACTTTGCCTCTAAAATTTCATTTGAACCGAATTAGGTTCAGAAATTCCTGCTTTCCGGCCTGAATCTAAAGGGGAAAATCCTTATCTTTACTATTTATATATTAATAATTTGTATTGGATATGCGGCAAAGTAAAACATTCATACCGACGTTAAAAGAAACACCGAATGACGCGACTGTTCCGAGTCACATTTTAATGCTTCGTACAGGCATGATCCGCGCTTTAGGTGCCGGAGTTTATTCATTCCTTCCACTTGGCTACAAAGTAGTTAAAAAAGTCTGTGAAATTATCCGTGAAGAAATGGATGAGATCGGCGGGCAGGAATTTCTCCTCCCGGCGTTGAATCCCATTGAAATTTGGCAGGAAACCAACCGCGTTGAGGCGTTCGGCGATACGATGTTTCATCTTAAAAACCGCGACTATGTACTTGCTCCGACGCACGAAGAGATTATGACGTATCATATCCGCAGAGCGGTAACATCGTATAAAGACTTCCCGCAGATATGGTATCAGATTCAAACAAAATTCAGAAATGAACCCCGCCCGAGAAGCGGCGTTTTACGCGGCAGACAGTTTATTATGAAGGATGCATATTCATTTGACACATCCTGGGAAAACCTTGATGCCTCATATGATTTGCACAACACGGCATATCACAAAATATTTGATCGCTGCGGCCTGAAATATTTTGTTGTCGGCGCTTCAAGCGGAGCGATGGGCGGCACGGGTTCAGAAGAGTTTATGGTTAAAGCCGACGCGGGTGAAGATACCGTTGCACATTGCGAGGCATGCGGATATGCTGCAAACGTTGAAGTCGCAACTTCGGTTGCATCCGTAAAGGGTAGAGACGCAGAATCAAAAGCACTGTATGAAATCTCCACACCGAATGTAAAATCCATTGATGACCTGGTCGCATTCTTGAAGACGGATGAAACTTCATTTGCAAAGTCGCGTATTTATATCGTTGATAATGAACCGGTTATGGTTCTCATGCTCGGTAATGATGAAGTAAATGAAACGAAACTTGAAAAAGCACTCGGCACTGCTTTCCGTCCGGCGCATCCTGATGAATTGAAAGATTTGTCCGGTGCTGATGCCGGTTCAATCGGACCAGTTGGATTTCCGAAACGCATTATTGCCGATCTGCGCTTGAAAGATGCAAACAATATGATCAGTGGTGCGAATAAAAATGATTACCACCTCGGCGGTATTGATTTTATCCGTGATATTCCGAAAGCTGAATACTTTGATCTCCGCACAGCAAAAAGCGGGGAGAAGTGTCCGCGCTGCGGCGAAGAGTTACAGGTGTTCACGGCAATTGAACTCGGACACATTTTCAAATTAGGTACGAAGTACTCTGCATCCATGGGCGCTCATTTTACCGATGAGCAGGGCGAAGAGCACCCTATCATCATGGGCAGCTATGGTATCGGTGTTGAGCGTGTTATCGGATGTTTTATCGAACAGCATTACGATGAGAGCGGTATTGTTTGGGAAAAGAACATTGCTCCGTTCCATGTTCACCTTGTCGGCTTGAATATGCGCAAAGAACGAACACAGGAAGCCGGTGAAAAAATTTATGATGAACTGCAAAAAGCAGGAATCGAAGTCCTGTTTGACGATCGTGTTGATATTACAGCAGGATTCAAATTCAATGACGCAGATCTTATCGGTCTTCCGTTGCAGGTCATCGTCGGAGAAAAGAAACTTGCCGAAAATAAAGTTGAAGTAAAAGTTAGAAAAACCGGCGAGCGTTTTGATGTCGCTATTGATGGGCTTACCGGTAAATTGAAAGAACTATTAGGTTAATCATCTCATGAAAGATAAAAAGATCTATGTCGCAGGTCATACCGGAATGGTTGGCTCTGCAATATGCCGCGGTTTAAAAGCACACGGCTACTCAAATATTATCGGCAAAAATATTTCCGAACTTGACTTGACCCGTCAGGCTGACGTGGAGCAATTTTTCGCTAAAGAAAAACCCGCTATGGTAATTGTGGCAGCTGCGAAAGTCGGCGGTATACAGGCGAACAATACCTATCGCGCACAATTCATTTATGAAAACCTGATGATAGAATCAAATATCATTCATGCCGCGCACGTTAACAACGTTGAAAAATTAATATTTCTCGGAAGTTCCTGCATCTATCCGAAACTTGCGCCGCAGCCTCTTAAGGAAGAGTACCTGTTAAGCGATTATCTTGAAGCAACGAATGAACCTTATGCAATTGCAAAAATTGCAGGTATTAAGTTATGCGAAAATTATTACCGCCAGTATGGTGATAACTATTTTTCTGTAATGCCGACCAATATGTATGGTCCATATGACAACTATAATCTTGAAACATCGCACGTAATGCCCGCGTTCATCCGCAAGTTCCATGAGGCAAAACTGAATGGAACAGGCAAGGTGACTTTGTGGGGAACCGGAACACCTTATCGCGAGTTCTTGTATGTTGAAGATTTGGCCGAGGCGTTGATCCATCTGATCGAGAAGGTTAATGCCGCAGATTTTTACGGCAATGGTTATACTCATGTTAACATCGGAACAGGGAAGGATCTCCGCATCGCAGATCTTGCTAACTTGGTTGCCAAGGTTGTCGGTTTTGAAGGTGAGATCGCATATGATTCAACCAAACCCGACGGTACACCAAAAAAACTGCTTGATGTCAGCCGGATATCAGCTCTTGGTTGGACATATAAAACCGAACTTGAGGAGGGCATTCGCCTCGCGTACAATTGGTTCAAAGAAAATTATAAGTAAAAATAAAAGCCGGCTTGATGCCGGCTTTTATTTTTATTGTCATTCCCGCGAAAGCGGGAATCCAGTTCTTCATATCCCATTCTCATCACTGAAATTTTATCTAAAAGTTCCGATTACTCAACTCATGGATTCTCGCTTTCGCGAGAATGACAGGAGAAAAAATACTTTCTGAATACAGCAATTGCTGCATTGAGCTGGCTTTATCGTATTACAATAAACCGTTTCATTTTTTCAAATTTTTTCACACCGATTCCCTTCACATCCATTATCTGATCGAGACTTCTAAAAGCACCTATCTGATTTCTGTACGCAACAATCTTTTCTGCGGTTTTATCTCCGACTCCCGGCAGCAGCGAAAGTTCTTTTACCGATGCTGTATTAATGTTAATTGATTTCTCCGGTATGCTGCCTTTATGCGGCGACTCCCTCTTTACGGCTGCCAAACCTGAAACTGAATCTGCTGATTGGAATAGACTATCATGCCGGATTGCAACGGCATTGGTGTCGCCGAGTATTTGAAAGAAAAGGCTGTCCTGTTTTGAATAAGTATGATTATCGTGCGAAGTGTTTTGCCCCGTACTTAATTTGTACACCGCCCCGGCGGCGATAAGTACTATGAAGAACAAAATAACTTTTAGTTCTTCGCTTGTAAATCCGTACTTATCCGCCAGACGATTGATGAATTTCATAACTCCCCCCAAAAAAATTTTTATTTTGTGAAGCGATTGAAGAATCCGCTTTCATCCGAAGTTTTGTTTGGATTGATATTCGGCTGATTCAGCAATTCTTTCAGAATTTCTTTTTCCTTTGCGTTTACCTTCTTGGGCACAATAACATTTATACGGACAAGCTCATCGCCTGCGCCATGCCTGTTTAGGTGCTGAACGCCTTTTTCCCGCATGCGTAACAATTTACCCGGCTGCGTACCGGCATCAATTTTTAAGCGGGCTTTACCGGTCAGCGTAGGCACATCGTATTCCGCACCGAGAACAATGTCTGGGAAGCTGACATACAACTCGTAAAGAATATCGTCACCTTCACGTCTGAAATATTCATGCGGCACTTCCTGAAATATCACGATTATATCTCCGGGCGTTCCGGTTCTTTGTCCCGCGTTGCCTTCGCCGCGCAGAGTCATGTAGCTACCTTCACTTACTCCGGCAGGAACATTAATTTTAACCGTTGCTTCATCCTGTACGCGGCCGCTGCCCTGACACTTACGGCATGGTTTATCTACTATTGAACCTTCACCGCCGCAGGTTGAGCATGGCTGGATGTTGACAAACTGTCCGAATACCGAGCGCGAAACCTGACGCACTTCGCCGCTGCCTTTACAGGTAGGACATGTTTTTAGTGCGGCACCGCCTTCTGATCCGCTGCCGCTGCAGCTATCGCATGTAACATGCTTTCTGATCTTAACTTTCTTTGTCGTGCCTGTGGCGATTTCTTCAAGGGTTAATTTCAGAGTAACACGCAAATCCGAACCCGGTGTTCCGGCACCGCGTCTGCCGCCTCTTCCTCGTTGAGTGGAACCGCCGCCGAATATATCGTCAAAGATAGATCCACCTCCGCCGAATATATCGGAGAATTGCGAGAAGATATCATTCATGTTTGAGTAGCCATGATAATCCTGTCCACCACGCAGGCCGCTGTGTCCGTAGCGGTCGTATTTTGCTCGTTTCTCTTCATCACTCAAAATTTCATATGCTTCAGATGCTTCTTTAAATCTCTCTTCCGCTTCTTTATTATCAGGGTTGCGATCGGGATGATTATCCATCGCGATTTTTCGATACGCTTTCTTTATCTCGTCCTTGGAAGCTGATTTTGATACGCCAAGTACCTCGTAATAATCCCGTTTATCCATAACTTATTCCTTGCTTCCTTCATTCTGTGTATCGGCCGGTGCATCTTCGGACTCGGCAGAAACGATTACCTGAGCATGACGTAAAACTTTGTCTTTATATAAATATCCCGGAAGGACTTCCTGAAGCACCGTGTTAGGTGCGGCCTGATCTGAAGGCATCTGCATAAGAGCATCATGAAACGCTACATCAAAAGCTGTTCCGACGGATTGCATTTTTGAGATACCCTGATCGTTCAGGATTTTGACGAATTTATCATAGATCAGCTGAACACCTTGAACAAATGTTTTTACGTCGGTGGTATCATCCGCGTGCTGCAATGATCTTTCCAGGTCGTCAACGACAGGCAATATTTTTACCGCGAGCTGTTCGCCGGCATAGCGGAATAAATTCTGCTGTTCCTGTTCGGTTCTTCTTTTATAATTGTCAAATTCGGCAACCTTACGGATGAACTTGTCTTTCATTTCATCACGTTCAGCTTCAAGTTTTTCAATAGACGCTTTTAATTCTTTTTTTGTACGTATCATTTCATCTTCTTGTTCATTAGCTGCGGGAGCGGCATCTTCCTGTGTCTCAGTTTTCTGCTCCTCGGGTTGTTGTAATTCTTCTTTCATTTCTTCGTTATTTGTTTCCATTCTATCACCTATTTATTCGTTAATATCTGTGTCAGCATCGTGGCTACATAATCAACTATGGCAACTATCTTATCATACTCCATACGTTTGGGGCCAACGACTCCCAGAGTTCCTTTAACATCGCCTACTTCATACTCTTTTGTAACGAGACTGAAATCACCCAATTCGGGGATTAAATTCTCAGAGCCGATGGTTACGGCAACGTTATTCTGTGCTGCTGATACGGATTTTTCAAAAACGTGTATTATTATATCTTTATCTTCAATTAACTGAACGACACTCTGAAATCGTTCCGGATTTTCAAATTCCGGCTGTTTTAAAAGCTGTCCGGCACCTGAAATAATGGCTTTATCGTTTGAGCGGGCATCCGCAAAAATCTTGTCGACGGAGTCAAAGAAAATTGAGAGTATCGGATGCAGATCGTCGGTAAAATCTTTCAGCCTGTCGTGGAACGTATTGCGGATTTCGCTCAACGCCAATCCGGATAACCGTTCGTTCAGCAGTTCCTGAACCCTGCTGATCTGTGTTTCGTTTATCTCAACATTAATCTCGATGGTAATCGTTTTTACCATTCCCGAAGAAATACTGATAACGACCAGCATTCTTGTCGAACTGAGCCAGACAAGCTGGATCTTTTCTAAAATTCCGCTATCCAACTTAGGGTAGAGCACGCAGGCAAGTTGATGAGTAATGCTGCTGAGAATTCTCGATGCCAATGAAAGCAGCTCATCAGGCTGGTTTTGCCGCAAAGCATCCAGCTGCGATGATATTGCAAGCGTATCAATCCCGAACGGATCAACCTGCATTAGCGAATCAACATAAAAGCGGTATCCTTTATCAGTCGGCACCCGTCCTGCTGATGTATGCGGATGATTGATGAACCCGGAATCTTCCAGATCGGACATAATATTGCGAACGGTTGCGGGGGAGAAATTCAGGTCATAACGCTTAGTCATATTTCTCGACCCGACCGGAGAGGCAGTCAGAATGAACTGCTGAATAATGTACCGGAGTACATTCCTTTCCCGTTCTGTCAATTTTTCGTCAAACATCCGATAAAAATCTTTCTTTAACCTTAAAATATAAGGAAAAAATGAGACATTTTCCTGTTCATAAACAAGGCTTGATTAGATGCTTTTGGGTTGGGAGAGGTTCCGGGTGGGGGTACGGTAGGTAAAAATGATGACGTTTTGATCCGATATTCCTAACCCATGGCTTAAGCCATGGGTTAGGAAATCGAAAACTAAAAATCCGTTCCGAGCGAGAAGTAATAAACTGGCTGTGAAAACCTGTTGAAATCGTATTTCCAGGCGACATCAAACCTGAGCAGGAAGTAGAGGAAATACATACGGGCGCCGACACCGGTTCCCATGAGGAGGTCTTTGGTCATGAGTCCCTTCTCCGGATCCTTCTTGAAAAGCTGGAGGTTTCGGTATTCGTTATTCAAACTATAACCCCATGCTGAACCTGCATCCACGAAGGCAACACCCAGAATATTACGAAACTGTAAAGGAATTCCGGAAAGCAGATAACGGATAAGCGGGAACCTGAATTCAAAATTAGTAATGCCGTACATCGAACCGCTTTGCTCGGCGTAATCATAACCGCGCAACGGAAGCACGGCAGTCATAAATGCAAAATTGGATGTGGAGTTTACCGGTACATCAAGAGTCGCAAAGCGGCGGTTGATCCAGTTCTCAATGCCGCCGATAAAGAACTTCTGACGGTTAATAACGCTGCCGCCCGAGTATCCGCCGGAGAATTTAATTGCAAAAGAGTAATCATACCAGAAACGAAGATAGGTCCGGTAATCACCAATAGCAGAGAAGAATGTTTGATCTTTATACGGATCTTTACTGTAATGTACTGGGTTGCCGAGAACATCAAAACGGTAGCGGGTGCCTTCAATCGGTGAGGTATATCCGAATATCGTATTGTCATGAACAAATGCGGCATTCGGCATTAAGTACGTTGCCTTCCCAAAACTGTCGTCCGGCTGATCCAGATTATCCGCGGTAACATTAAGGAAACTTACCCCGAAATCAAATCTGTAGAAACGGTTGATCGGATAGCTGAATGAAAGCACTCCGCCATAGTTTCTAAAACGGAATAGGTTGGAATATCCATCCCTGTCGAGATATACAAAGCGGGCAAGATGAAATGATTCAACGCCGACATTCAAACGACCCGGCAGATAATAATAAGCCAGCCCGTAGTCGCTATTCTTTAAATCTATTTGCAGACTTGTCTGTGCAATTATCCGGTGATTACCCAATATATCACTGAACGATAATACCGTTGTTCCTTCAAGTCCGTATAGCGTACTGAATCCCGCGTTTGCATACACAATGTCGGTTGAGAATGTGACTTTGTAACGGTTGACACGATAATTTCCGGCGGTGTCCAGATTGTTTGCCGGAGCAAATTTCATGGTGTCCTTGATAACCGTGCCTTTATAATAGTTACTCTCACCGAAAACATAATTATCAAAATCAACTTTGGGTTTAGCGCTGCCGGTATTTGTTGAATCAACATATTGCCCGGTAAAGAAAGGGGAGTCGCTGTTCTTCGTAGTATCGGCTTTGGCGATAGTTTCGGCAGCCGGAACGATAGTCCCTTTTTTCACCGGCTGTAATAGCTCGCTCGTATAAAGTGTCGGCTTTAGTGTATCCTGCTTTAATTTCATGTCGAACGGATTCGTCATAAGAAATACATCGTAAGCTGACTGATACATTGAAGTGAATACGATTTTCTTTCCATCGGCAGAGGTTGACAGTTGATACAGTCCGTTTAATGAATTGGTAATGGGCGTGTAACTGCTGCTGCTATCACTGTATACTGATCCATTTAAAGCGATTTTGAAAATGTTGTTAATGCCGTTTTTATCCGAGATGAACAACATTTCTTTTCCATCGGGACTGCATACAGGTGAGGACTCATCGTTATTGAGTGTCGCAGTAATCCTGCTGATGGTAGAGGATTCAATATCAACGGCATAAATATCGTTCTGGTGATAATCATGCTTAGTCATTCTAAAAGTTTGATCCTTCGTAACAAGTTTGTCGCCTCTGTCTGAAACAAAATAAATCGTTTTACCGTCGGGTGACCAGGTTGGATCAGCATCGGTAAAAACATCCTGGGTAAGGTTTTTTATTTTCTTTGTTTCGAAGTCATAGATGAAAATATCAGATTGCACGGCGCTTTGTCCTGCGAACGCCAGTTTTTTACCGTCGGGCGACCACCGCACCGTACCCATACCGTAGAATGTATAGGGAAGTATATCAATATCTTCCGATTCAACGTCAATAATGTAAATAACTTCCTCGCCGTTACTCTTAGCACCTAATGCAATCTTTGTCCCGTCCGGCGACCAAGTAAGTCCTGGTGTAAGTATATTTAATTCTTCGAAGTCGGCTGAGCGATTACCTTTGATGACGCGCTTAATAATTTTACCGTCCTGTGAACTCATGATATATACATCAAAGAATACATCGCGATTTGAGATGAACGAAACTTTATCACCCTTGGGTGAAATTGCGGGACTGGTATTGTAAAATCCGCCGTCCTTTTTATGATTAGTCAGTCGTTTCGCAAATTCATCAGGATCCTGATAAAAACTGACATCAGGCCAGAAGCGTTTCTTTAAAAACTTTTTCCAGCGTTCACTCAGCTCATCGGTTTTTAAACCCAATGAGGCATCCAGGCCTGCTTCAAAATTTCCCTTTCCCTTCATTTTGTTGACAAGCTCACCGATTTTTTCATCACCGTATTTTTGCGAGATATAGTAAAAAACTGACTGCCCGCCGCGATAAGCCGCATATCCGTTAAGCCCCTCAATATCGGGAAGGTTGTCATTCCCGATTGCATCCCTGATGTACATATCGGTGTTGGAGTCCCACCCTAAAGAAAGATATTCTGCAAGTCCTTCATTAAACCATAACGGTATTTGTATCTGCACGTTGTTGGTGAGTACATTTTGAATAGAGCCGCCGTAAAACATATCATTGATAACAGCATGCACTAATTCATGGTGAATAACATGCCGGAACATTTTATAATTGCCGGTGAAGGGGAGAACTACACGGTTCTTAAACATTTCCGTAAAGCCGCCGATACCTTCGGATAAATACTCATCGGTAACATTGGTCTCCTGAAACTCAGCTTGCGAATTGTAGATGATAAAGATAATCCGGTTGTTTATCGCGTAGTTCAATTTACTCTGGATGGAGGTTAATGCTTCCTCTGCAGCAGCGGCTGCAAACTCGGTAATAGGGCTGCCTTCTTGCGAGAAGTAAATATCAAAGTGCTTTGTTTGAATGTAGTACCAGGTATGGTCTCTATACTGGACTTTATTCTGTCCGAACTGTCCTAACGCTGCCGCATTCATTACAATAAATGAAATAAGAATTAAAAACGCGTTATAAAATCTGCGTGTTTTATGCTTCATGAGTCATCTCTGTTGAGGTAAAAACTAATCCTCTTCAATAAGGAGGAAATCCATTTCTAATTTTGTCTCGTCTATCCGGACTAATTTTACATTTACCTGATCGCCTAAGCGGTATGTTTTCCCGGTTCGTTTACCGACTAAAGCATACTTCTTTTCATCATAGATAAAGTAGTCGCTCTGCATATCACGCAGCCGTATCAATCCTTCAGATAAGTAGTCAATAATTTCCACAAATATTCCAAAATTTGCAACACCTGAAATTACCGCTTTAAATTCTTCGCCTATAAATTTGCGCATGAATTGAATCTGTTTGAGCTTGATAGATTGACGTTCAGCTTCAACAGCATTGCGCTCGGTAAAGGAAATATGTTCGCAAAGTTCTTTCAACTCTTTCCATGAATACAGCGGCTGCTTTTTGCCGGATATAACGGCAAAAATAATACGGTGGACGAGCAGATCCGAATATCGCCGGATAGGTGAAGTGAAGTGCGTGTAATATTGGAAACCCAACCCGTAATGCCCCAGATTGTCGGGGGAGTATACCGCTTTTGCCATAGTCCGGATTGCAATCTCGTTGACCACGACTTCTTCGGGTTTGCCTTTTGTTGATTCAATGACATCATTTAACACCTTCGGCTTTATCGCCTGGGGTGAAGGAAGATTCTTGTATCCGAGTGATTTGAGGAAAATCATGAAATTCTTCAACTTTTCCGCGTCCGGTTTGTCATGAATCCGGTACACGAAAGGCATTACCTCGTTTTTAAACATGACTTTCTGCATGTGCGTCGCGATAACTTTGTTGGCAAGAAGCATAAACTCTTCAACAAGGTTATGACTGTCATCCGAAACATTTCTCACAATCTCGATCGGGAAATTATTTTCGTCAAGAATGAATTTGATTTCCTGTGTCTCGAAATTAACACTGCCTTCGCGCGTTCTCTTTTTACGCATCACTAAAGCAAGCTTATGAAGCTCTAATAATTGCTTCGCGTAATCACCTTTTTTTGTGGTCAGGATTCCCTGAACTTCTTCATACGTAAAGCGGCGTTTGCTGTTGATAACGCTTTTCGCAATTTTATAATCAACTACTTTTCCACGAGGAGTAAGTTCGGTAAACACCGAGAACGTCAGCCGGTCAACATTCGGATTCAGCGAGCAGACATCATTGGATAATATTTCCGGCAGCATGGGGATAACCCTGCCGCACAAGTAGACGCTGTTGCCGCGAGCAATGGCTTCCTCATCAAGCTTGCCGCCTTTAGGGATATAATGCCCTACGTCGGCAATATGCACGCCGACTTCAAGATTACCGTTCTCAAGTTTTTTAATGGACAAAGCATCGTCAAAGTCCCGCGCGTCAACCGGATCAATGGTCATCACGATTTCATTCCGCACATCAACGCGGCTTTTCAATTCCTCTGTCGAAATTGCCATGTTCAATTGCCGGACTTCGTTCAGTACCGGTTCAGGAAAAGAAGAAGGCAGGTTATACTCGGTCATGATGGAGATGTATTCCGTCTCGGGAGCGTGTTTATCGGTGAATATTTTTGTGATCTTTCCTTCCGGTCCACGGTTCGGGGAATCCCACTCTATTTCACTGACTAAAACCTTGTCGCCTTCTTTGGCACTGCCGACGGAATTGGGGTCAATATATATATCATTCTGAATCTCGCGGATATCGGGCACAACATAGTACGCGGATTTGCTGCGTTTCAAAATTCCGGATACCGACATCCATTTGCGTTTTACTATATGGATAATCTCGCCGTCAAGATTTTTTGCGCCTTTTTTCTGTTTTGCAAACAAAGCAACATCAACGATGTCACCGTGCATGGCGGTATTTAGATTGCGGGAAGCAATAAATACATCGGGGAGTTTTTTGTTTGTAGGTACGACAAACCCGAATCCCTGCCGGGTAATTTCGAGCCGTCCGGTAATCTTTGCGGAATCATTTTGCATCTGGAGAGAATAGCGTTTCCCCAGTTTAGAAAGAACCTCTTCTTTGACCAAAGTATGCAATTGTGCTTTCATTTCGGCGATCTCAAAATCATCGAAAAGTCCCAAAAACGCGGCTAATTGCTTTGATTTAATATTGGCGTGCGGATTTTTCTTAAAATACGCGATAATCTCTTTTTTCATACAATTCTCTTAATATAAGTTAGACGGCCATGCCGCCCGCAAAGTTTAATTTCTACAGGCTATAAGTTATGAATTATAATCCATAAAGTTTTTATAAAAAATAATTCTTTTGTATATTTGTAGTCCAAATTTGCCGCTGTAGCTCAGCTGGTTAGAGCGCTAGATTGTGGATCTAGAGGTCATTGGTTCGAGCCCAGTCAGCGGTACGAAAACCCGGTTTAACGCCGGGTTTTTTCATTTTAAAGGATTGTGGATCCGGAGGTCATTGGTTCTGCACAGCATCCCGTGGAGAGCCCAGTCAGCGGTACGAAAACCCGGTTTAACGCCGGGTTTTTTCATTTTAAAGGATTTTTTACCGCGGAGAACGCAAAGATCGCAAAGTAAATTTTATAGAGACAAAGAAAAAGTGGGTCATCGAGTTCCCCGCCCTAATAAGATGTATTGAGTCGAGCTTTAATACATCCGCCATCATTGGCGGAAACCACATATAGAAAACGGCGGGGAGTATCGAGATGACTCTTGGCAATAGTTCACTGTCCTTAGGATTTGCGGTGAACTTGAGACTGTAGGTTGACACTCTCCGTAGGACTCTGTGAGCGTGACGACCATTCTCAATTGATTGACTTTCTGCATTGGACGACTCAGAGAGTCATACTACAAAAACCTCTGCGACTCGGCACCATGCCCGCCGGTAGGCATGGCCTTTGCGGTGACGTTCATGTCCTCGGCTTTCATTAAGTTACCGGTCTTGTAAAAGCAACTCGCACCTATTTCTCGCTGTAAGCGCACAGTAGAATCAAATTGCCAAATCGTAAGGCTTTTTGTGAGTACGGAAATGCGTCCCTACATTTTACGCAATTATTTTTGTTATATTGAGCACCATAATTTTGTTGTTGGTGTATTTTATACACAAGCACATTGTTTCGGTATGCTTTTATGCCCAATAACAAGTCAAGATATTCTAAACTTTTTGTGTCGAAAGAAAAAGTCCAATGCAGATAATTTCTGAAAAGCTTCGAAAACATTCTGAGTTTTTCCGTTTGTATGCAATACTCTTTGTATTTGTCACTTCGGTTGGTCTGATTCTCGGCCTGCAGAATTATTTTTTCATTGTTCAACGGACGTATACTTTCGGCAATCAAATTGTTTTTAATTTGCTGTATTGGTGGATGTGGCTTCTGTTTTTCCCCATTGTTTATTTTATATCCGATAAATTAAAAAACGCACGACCTGTTTCATACTGGCTTGTATACTCACTTTCGATTATCGTTATTATTGTTCTACATCAATTTTTCGGCTCACTTATCCGTTACATACAGGATGTCGGACGTGACTTTGAGTTCATCTTCCTGCTCAGGACGATTCGCAACCCCCGTTTGTCACTTGATATGGCAATATTTATCGGTCTTGTTGTTGTCCTGGATTTGGAGCGATATCAGCAGGAAAATAAGATTCAGGAAAGTAAATTCAACTCGTTACAAAAAACTCTGCTTGAGTCTCAGTTGAATGCCTTAAAAAGTCAGTTGCAGCCGCACTTTTTATTTAACACGCTTAATTCGATTACGACACTAATACTCGAAAGAGACAAAGCTGAAGCTGAAAGGATGCTTGTACTTCTTAGAGAATATCTTAGCCGTACCATAGCAGAAAGTTCAAAGAATGAACATTCTCTCAAAGATGAATTGACTTTCATCCGGGACTATATCGAAATAGAAAAGGTAAGATTCGGTGAGAAACTGCAGTACGTGGAATCTATTCAGCCCGGAACCGAACGGTACTTAGTTCCGGTATTTCTGCTTCAGCCTTTAATCGAAAATGCCGTCTATCATTCGATTGCAAAAAGAACTTCCGGAGGTATCATCGCAGTCTCTGTAAGTAAAGAGGGTAGGATCGTCCGCATTGTTGTTGAAGACGACGGGCCGGGTTTATTACCGACAACGAAAAAAGGCGGGGGCATCGGTCTGAAAAACACAAAGAACCGATTGGTGCAGCTTTACGGGAATAACCATAGCTTCGAAATGCTCGTATCGGATAAAGGCGGTGTGCGGATAGAGATTTGTATTCCATCCGCAAGAAATGAATCGGAGGGACAGCAGTGAAAAACAAATATTTTATCCCCCTGTTTTGGATGCTGACCGTCGTCGGATTGCTGAGCGGCCTCCAATCATATTTCTTCATTTACCGCTTAGAGAGAAACACAGAATCCTTTATTAGCTCAATCGCAATCGGCTTAATATATAACTGGTATTATTTGGGACTCTCTGCATTATTATACTACATCATTCCGTTGCAGATGAACGAGAAAACGAAAAAGTACATATATGTGTTGCACATTCCGGTTTTCTTTATCAACGCGTTATTGCATCAACTGCTGTATGGTTATGTGCAGCAGCGGCTATTGGGTATTGCGGCAGATTTTAGCATATCCGGCGCATTACTTCGAACTACAAACGCGTGGGTAGACTATTTCGTTTATATTATATTCCTTCTTGTCTTTTATTCCATCGGGTACAGGAAAATGCTGCTTGATAAGGCGGTGCAGATCACTGAGACTCAAATGCAATTATCCAGATCCGTGTTATCTGAAATGAGGAACCGGCTGCATCCGGAATTTTTCTTTTATTCACTTAACTCAATCCAATCGGCAGTTCAGCATGACAGATTCCGCGAGGCGGATAAGTTAATGTCTTCATTGAGTAGTTTTCTTCGCGGTACTGTGTACGGAAGTCAGGATGTTGAGGTTGAACTGCATGAAGAACTCGGATTAATAGAAAGTTATATAGCGACCAGATCCCTTTGCTCCAACGCGGAGAATATGTGCTCTATTGCGTGTCCCGCTGAACTAAGAGAGGCTCTGGTGTTGAACAGGCAGATTTTTTCGTTCGCGGAAAATGTTTTCCGGCAGGATTTGACTTTGACTATCCGGAATGAAGGCGATCTTCTTGCCGTGGTGATGACCGGAAACGTTTCAGGTGATTATATTGAACCGGTTAATCTTGTAAAAAAATACTTATTGGATTATTACGGCAGCCGTAGTGATGTTATTTCATATGAGAGGGAAGGCGGGTTGAATATCGAGATGCGTCTTCCTTTGAAATTCAAAAATCAGAGTGGGGTATAATATGATTACCAGAATCCGGGCTATAATTATTGATGACGAAAAACTTGCGCGGAATGGAATTGCAATCAGACTGCGTTCGTTTCCTGAAATCGAAATTATCGGGAAATGTGCTTCGGGAAAAGAGGCAATCGAGCAAATCAATTCGTTGCATCCTGAACTGATATTTCTTGATATTCAAATGCCGGAGGTTGATGGTTTTGAAGTATTAACCGGAATAGATAAAGAATTTTTTCCGGTCGTTATTTTTGTAACGGCATTCGATAATTACGTGCTCAAGGCGTTTGAGTGTCACGCGCTTGGATATTTACTCAAGCCGGTCTCTGAGGAGAAGTTTAATGAAGCGGTTAAGGCTGCAATTACCGAAGTTCAGAATCGTGATATTGTTACTTATGCGAAGAGCTTAGAGAAATTCGTAAAATCCTACATCGAAGATAGAGATCAGGTAAAAGCCAAAACAGAATATCTCAACCGGATTATGATTAGGAATAAGGAACAGATATTACTCGTCCCCGTTACAGAAATAATATGGATTGAGGCGGCGGGTGACTATGTGTATATTCATACTGCAGCACATAAACACCTATGCCGCGAAAAACTTATTTCACTGGAGTCAAAACTTAATCCCGAGGCATTCGCGCGTGTTCACCGCTCAAGCATAGTGAATATTAACATGATAGAAAGTCTGCGTCCGAATGATCGTGGTGACTATGAACTAAGTCTTAAGAATAAAGAAAAATTAAAACTTAGCAGGAATTACTGGGAAAGGTTTCAGGAGCTGATGGGGTATTGAAAAAGTAAGCGCTAACTATTTTTCTGTAACTCTCCGGATTTTCCCGCCGTATTAACGCATCTATCCGCATCTAAACGACCTGTATTGCGTGTTGACGAATACATCTGAATTAAAAAGATTTATTCAGGTATGTTTTCGTACACACTAATAGATTATTTACATAAGACGCATCTGTATAGAGTTTTTTTAATTCCATCGGAGAGGAAATTATGAAGGATAGATACCAAAGAAAAAGCGCATTGAAATTCAGGGTTGTTTCCGGACTGATATTGCTGTTTTTTGTTTTTACGGCTTTTCGTCCGAAAACAGGAGTGACCATATATCTTATCGGTGACTCCACAATGTGTAATTATGATACAACTAATAACAATCCACAGCGCGGCTGGGGACAAATGCTATCCCAGTTTTTTAATTCGGACGCAACTATTGTCAATTGGGCAGCCGGTGGTAGAAGTTCGAAGTCATTCTATAATGAATCAGGAAAATGGGATTATGTCCTGAGCCATATACAGGCAGGGGACTATCTCTTTATCCAATTTGCTCACAATGACGAAAAAGATCCGACCTTGTATCCTGATTTTCATACTGATCCGGGTTCTACCTACGACCAATATTTAACCGCATATGTGAATGAAGCCCGCGCAAAGGGAGCCATTCCGGTTATCTGTACTCCTATCTGTCGTTTTTATTACGGTTCGGATGGATTGATTACCGCATCGGGACAGCATAACGTTTCCCCGTATGGTGACTATCCGGCGGCTGCACGCAATGTGGCGACCGCTCTAAGTGTGCCTCTGATTGATTTAACGGTAAGCACAAAAGCCTTATATGAAGCGTACGGAACGGCGAACGGATCGCTTTTGCATATTACTACCGACAACACACATCCCAATGTATTAGGCGCTACTCTTATTGCTCAATTGGCTGTGCAGGAAATGAAAAGCAAGAGCATCCTTACGGATTACCTTACTACTTCAACTAATATTATTCTAAGTCCGACATCGCTTTCCTTTGGCGACTTAACAATAAACCTAACATCAAGTGCGACTGGATTTTCCGTATCCGGTTTTAGTTTAAGTCCTGCAAGTGGAAATGTTGTATTGACCGCACCTTCGAATTTCGAAGTGTCAACTTCTGCCAGCGACGGTTTCGGTACCACCGTAAGTCTTGCGTACACAAACGGAACTCTTACCACAACAACGGTATACGCGAGATTTAAACCTACGGCCGTTAAGACTTACAGCGATTCAATTATGGCTTCAATAAACGGAACGAATTTACAGAGTCTGAAGGTTTCGGGGCAGGGCACACCGGTTCCTTCCGGGCTAACCTCGGCATCCGCGACATGGTCACTGTTGAACAGTCAGGCGGCTACATCGGTTTCGGGAAGTCTTTCGGCAACTAATCAGACGCTCGGATCCTATATAGCAGGTATCGCGTATAATACTACATTTGGCACCGTAGCGGGCTGGCAGCGTGTGGCAACGACATCATATTTGCCCACCACGTACAATGCAAATTCTTATGTTGACTATAAAATTACGCCCCAGCCCGGCTATTATTTTATCCTAAATTCGGTAACATTAAATGCTCTCGGCGGCGGTTCAGGTAACGGAAAACTTGCTGCTTACTATTCAACAGATGGTTTCACGACGTCCGCAGCTTTAGGTACGGCAACGTATTATGCATCTGCCACACCATCGAGTTACGCGGCAACCACAACTACGCCGATATCATTACTTAACTCAGGCTCAGCATCGGCTACAGTTCAGGGCAGTACTTCATTCTCACCGAATGTAACGGTTAAGGGTGGACAGACGCTGACGGTGAGATTTTATTCGTGGTGTACATCGGCAAGCAAATATCTGACAAGCAGAAATGTAACTCTTTCCGGAAATTCGGCAACTGCATCAAAACCATCTGCCCCTACAACCGTAGCCGCAAGTAATATATTCGCAACTTCTGCAACCTCCGGCGGCTCGGCGATTGCGTCGGACAGCAATAGTGTAATCATGGCCAAAGGTGTTTGCTGGAATCTGGCAGGTTCACCAACAATCGGCGATCCAAAAACCGTTGATGGAACCGGAACCTCCGCATTTACAAGTACACTTACAGGACTTAGCATGGGCTTGACCTACTATGTAAGATCATATGCCACAAATGCTGCCGGTACCACATATGGTGATGAAATAAGTTTCACAACGTCCTCATCAGCTACCGAACCGTTGGTATCATCCGGTTCAGTAACGAATATAGGGAATGATACTGTTACTGTCAGTGGTGCAATTAGTAGCGATGGCGGCGCACCACTACTTTACTCGGGATTTTGCTGGAGTACGACTAATGCAACCCCGACAATAAGTGATTCCAAAAATGATGTGGGTGTAAATACCGGATCCATTTCCAGTAAACTCACCGGGCTTACTTCCAGCACGACCTATTACATCCGGGCATATGCAACAAATAATTCCAATCTGACCGGTTATGGAAACGTAATTACATTTACAACCGGCGGAGATTATTATAATACCTCCGGTGCAGATATAACAACAGCGGCAAGCTGGGGTACAAACTCAGATGGCAGCGGTACACATCCCGACTTTACAAAAGACAATCAAAAGTATCACCTTATTAATACATCATCTGTATATTCTCAGAATTGGACAATATCCGCCAATTCAAAAATAATACTGGGCAATGGTACCGATTCTATAAGTTTCACAATACCGGCATCGTATTATCTTTCCGGAAAGATTGATCTGTCCGATAAGACGCTGCTCATCGTGCAAAACTCGACGAATCTTATTCTCGGCTCAATAAATGCAAACAGTACGATTAACTATGATGGTAGTGCTGTGCTGACATTCGCTACGGGTGCGTACGGCAATCTGGCAAGCACGAATGATGCCGGTGCAACACGCTCACTTCCAAGTGGAACAATATCAGTATCGAACATCTTCACTAAGGGAAGCGCTACTTACTCAGTTCCTGTTGCCGGAACCTTTATCTTTAACGGTACATCGGCACAGATTATTCCGGGTATATCTTATTACAATTTGCAGTTAAATAATTCAACAGGCGCTGTCGTTAATGATTCATTGATACTTGCATCCGGCGGTACACTTACGTTAACATCGGGGCAGTTGACCGTGTACGGCGTTATTGATAATAAATCTTCGAATGCTCCTGTGACTACGGGAGGTCTGCTCATGAAAACCGGAAGCAGTTACCGGATTAACGGCGGACCATTTCCGACGGCTACATATGAAACCAATTCAAACGTCTATGTTGTCAGCGGTAGTCCTTCATTGGTTTCCACAATCGGTGGAAATTTAATTTGGACATCAACGGGGGCTGCCGGATTCAATATAACTCCGGTTACTATCGGCGGAAACTTTACCATGACTGCCGGAACATGGGCACATGGTAACGGTGGTGTTGCACGTACGGTCATTGTGCAGGGTAATATGTATTTTTCAGGTGGTACGTACACTATCGCAAATACATCAACAACAAACTCAACAATTCAAACATTGACGGTTAATGGTGATCTTTATTTCAGCGGCGGTTCAATGTATGTTTCGAATAACAATGTCAGCGGAACAAACGGCACATTAAACGTCGGTGGAAATTTATATCACACCGCGGGTATTCTCGGTAACGGTTCAAGTGTTACGTCCAATTATTCAGGTAAAATTGTATTAAACGGATCATCGGCACAAACTATATCAACGACCGGCTTTACCAACAATCTGAATGTAACAATCAACAATGCTGCCGGCGTGGTGTTAGCTTCAGATCTGACTATTGATGCAACACTGACCCTTACAAACGGTGTTTTATCACTTGGTGACCATAATCTCATCATGAATGCAGCTGCTTCGTTCGGCGGAACGCCGTCCTCTGCAAGTATGATTTATCAGAACGGCACCGGCAGAGTAAAGAGAGTCTATACAACCACGGGCAGTTTTACTTTCCCGATAGGTGATGTATCCGGTACGGCAGAATATGCTCCGGTTACTCTCAATGCATCGGCTGACTCCTATACGGATGCCTATATAACGGTCACAACCACACGGTCAAAACATCCGGCGAATGCAAGCGCATCCGATTATATCAACAGATACTGGACGGTTGCGTCTTCCGGATTTACTAATGGTGTTTACAGCGGAACATTTACGTATCCCGCGACAGACGTGCAGGGTAATGAATCGGTTATTTTCGGTGCTCATTATTATGGAAGCACATGGGAAAACGTCGGAGTTATTTCGAGTCATAGTTTCACTACACCGAATCTCGTAACACTCGGTGATTTTACCTGCGCGGATGGAACTGTTGTCCCGACATCTCCGGTAATAACTGTTTCTAAATCGGGTATGGCTTTCGGCAGAGTCAATCGAAACACAACATCCGCAGAACAATCATTTAACATCACCGGATACTATCTCGCACCTGCTGACGGCAATGTTACGATATCGGCTCCGGATAATTATCAAATATCTCTGACCAGCGGTTCAGGCTTTGCGTCCTCGCTAAACCTGCCTTATACAAGCAGCAGTTTAAGCGCCACGACAATTTATGTTCACTTCAACGCTCCGGATGTAAGTGCGGCAACGGCATATAATGGAACATTGACCAATGCCGGAGGCGGTGCAACACAGCAGAACATATCTCTCACCGCAATGAGCATTATATCAAATGCAGATCTGGGTGTTAATATGGTTATCGCGGCTGACGGAACAGGTGATTACGCAACCTGGCAGGCGGCTGTTAACAATATTCCGGCAACACATACCGGCACGTATCTGGTTTTCGTTCGTCCCGGATTTTATCATGAAAAAGTAACCATACCTGCAACGTTGAGTAATCTGAAATTTGTCGGTGAGGATCGCGATTCAACAATTCTTGATTATAATGATTATGTGGGCAGCAGCGGCACTGCCGGAAGTCCCGGTACAAACGCCGTTCAAACGTTGCAGATCAATTCGAGTGATGTGACATTTGAGAATCTGACATTCCAGAACCTTGTCACCGTGGAGCGGGCAGTAGCAATCAATATCGGCAACAGTGTTGATAAAGTTACGTTCCGAAGCTGTAACATATACGGACATCAGGATACCTACTATTTGTGGGGATGCTATCGTGTCTATCACGTAAACTGTAAAATTACCGGCTCGGTTGATTTTATATTCGGTAGCGGTATCGCAGTATTCGATACCTGTCAGATAGTTGTCAACAGGAACGGCGGTGTTCTGACCGCGGCATCTACTTATTCAAACTTCAAGTATGGTCTTGTTTTCAGAAATTGCAGTATCACAGCCGATTCAATCGGATTTGATGCTGTCCCCGTAACCGGATTTTATCTTGGCAGGCCGTGGAACGATTCTCCGAAGACGGTATTCTTGCAGTGCTATGAACCTTCGACTCTCACGGGTGCGGGCTGGACTCTTATGAATTCAGATCCTGCGGCGGCTGTGAATCAGGCAACATTGTACGCTGAATATAATTGCACTGGTCCGGGATTCAAACCGTCATCACGTGCAACAATAAGTGGCAACAGCAATTACGGAAGGCAGTTGACTACTGTAGAAGCTCAGGCGTATAGTTTATCGAATATATTTGCAGCTTCATCAAAGACCGATTCTCCATTTGCTAATGGCGATTGGTTCCCGGCAGGTGCTGCGGATTTGCTCCCTGTTGAATTGAATAGCTTCAACTCAACCATTGAAGGAAGAAATGTCCGGTTGATCTGGTCAACAGCTACGGAAGTTAACACCGCTAAGTTTGTTGTACAGCGTTCCAATGCCTCTGCAAACACATGGAAAAACATGGGTGAAGTTCAGGCAAGTGGTAACAGCAGTTCGATGAAATCATATTATTTTATGGACAATAAACTGAGCGCGGGTCGCTACAATTACCGGTTGCAGATGCTTGATAATGATGGAACGTTTACATACAGCCCGATTATTGAAGCAGCAGTAGCAGCTCCATCAAACTTTACACTGCAGCAGAATTATCCGAATCCTTTCAATCCGTCAACAGTGATTTCGTACTCATTAAGTGCGGATTCAAGGGTTGTATTGGAGTTGTATTCTGTTGCCGGAGAAAAAATCGCAGTGCTCATTAATGAAACAAAAGCGGCCGATAATTACGATTATAAATTAGATATGGGTAAACTCCACATTCCGAGCGGTGTGTATTTCTATAGATTAATTAGCTCGGAAATCAGTACGGGCAAAATGCAGGTCGCCGTTAAAAAACTTGTGTATTTGAGATAAGCCGCTCAATACATAAACTATAAACCGGCCGGAAATCTCATCCATCGGCCGGTTTACTTATTTTAAAGAGTTTTTGGATATTGGGGTTAGAGATCATCTTGGGCAAGGAGTTTTCTCGATACGCCATGACTGGCGTCATGGCTACTCGAAGACCCACTTTAGTGAGGTTTAATTAATTGAAGCAAAGGTGTTCGAGTGCTCCGAGTGAAGCGAGGAGTGTATCGAGAACACCGAGAATAGCACAGACATCTGACAAGAAGTCTTCTCGATACGAGGCCTTTTCAATTTTATCTTGGTCAAACGCAGTGCTTTGGTTGTTGTCATTACATCGAATCTATAACCAACAAGACGGCCTCTACTCGAAGACCCACTTTAGTGAGATTTAACTAATTGAAGTAAGGGTGTTCGAGTGATCCGAGCGAAGCGAGGAGCGTACCGAGAACACCGCGGTTGAAAAAATAAAAAGCCCCCGAAATTCGAGGGCTTCAATTCTGAAAAGATATTACTTTCTAATATCCTTGTTCCATGTCTGAGTCCGCGTGTTTTGGATCGTTAGCGCGGTGTGCGGCGGCGCTTTTTTTTCCGGAGCCGCTCACTTTTCCTTCTTTCATGGATTTGTACAGCACGTCATTTTCAATCAGATAATGGAATCTGTTGGTGAAGTCTTCGAGATTCATTCCGCATGTAGCTGCAAATTTTGCAAGTTCGTGCGGATCTTCGAAGTCAACTTCATTCAGGCGAAGCATATATCTTCTTGCAATAAGGAATGACTCCGAAGTCGGGTCAACCATTCTGACTTTTGTCTTATTAGTTTTCGGATCGAGAATATCTTTGAAGAATAGCGGTACAAAATGGCCGTTCTGGATTGAAACCATAGCGCCGTTGCCGCCTTTAAGAATAAATTCTGCTGCTGAGAATCCCAGATCGCGGGTATATTCCATATCGAAGGGGATAGGGTCTGCACAGCGTAATTCGTAGCCGATATTCTTTGCTACAATAGTAACTTTTAAATTAAAATCCTTCAGGCGCTGCTGCACTTTTGCTTTCAGGATTTCGCCGTAGTTGATTTCCGCGATACGGATATTGTCGTGAGCATCGCGTTCAATATTGCTCATGTCTTTTAAGTCGGATGGATCAAGATGTTCAACCAAGCCTTCTGCAAGGATGGCGACGCCGTCTGATTTTCCGTAACTTAATCTTTTAATAATCGCACCGACAATAATGTCAACAACGTGATCGAGCTTGATCTTTCCTGTAGGGAATTCCTCGGGGATAATAGTCATTGTCGCACCGGTTGCTTTTCCGATGCCGAGAGCAAGATGGCCGGCTTTTCTTCCCATAGTAACAACAAAGTACCAGCGTGATGTTGTTTGTGCATCAACCATGAGGTTCTTCACAATGTCAACACCGAGATGGCGTGCTGTCTGGAATCCGAATGTCGGAATACCGTGAGGCAGGTCAAGATCGTTATCAATAGTTTTCGGTACGTGAACAACATGGATGCGTCCGGCCGCCATTTCTTCAACTTTCATGGCGCTGTATGCAGTGTCGTCACCACCGATGGTAATAAGTTTATCTACATTTAAACGGAGCAGGGAGGTTACGGTGCTTTCGAGATGCTTTTTATTTTTTGTCGGATTGCTTCGTGAAATGCCTATGTAAGACCCACCGCGGAAGTGGATACGGCTGACATTCTGTATTGTTAAATCTTTGGTGTGGGAGATGTCACCCTCCATAATCCATTGAAAGCCGTCCTTGACTCCAATGACTTCGATCCCTTCAACTGCCGCCCGAATCGTTGCTGCACCGATTACGCTGTTAATTCCCGGTGCCGGTCCGCCGCCTACCAATATAGCTAATTTTTTTGGCGCTATCATCTTATATCTCCGTTAATAATATTTCTTATGGTTAATGAAATGTATTTGATTAGATACGTGTAAGTCCGCCGTAAAAGTAAAATAACATATCGCTGACAAAGAACTGCTATAAAGTATAAAAATTTTATGACAAATGCTCAGAAAGATTATTGCTCAGGAAAATTATTTTTGCGGCTGACGAGAAATGAAAAACCCCCGCTGGGACGGGGGTTTTCGTAAGTATGTTTCTGTATAAGGTTATTACGTACTTATATGTATTTAGTTGTTCAGAACTTTGAGTTTTGCAAACTTCAGCATTAACTGCTTAATGTTATTGCCTTCAAAAATCACCGTGACTTTTTGATTATCACCGGCGCCGACCACCTGGGCAATTTTCCCGAGGCCGAATTTCTCGTGCATAACGCGTGTACCGACTTTGAGCGGTGGATTTTTCGATTTACCGAAGTCCATATACTCAACGTTCTCAAAGTACTCGTAGTACATTTCCTTTTTGGATTTGCGGTTTGCGCGTTTACCTGCCGCGGCATCATCTGGAGCGATCCATTCGGGATCAATCTCGTCAATGAAGCGTGAACGGTTCTGGTACGCAACTTCGCCGAAGCGGTAGCGTGAACGGGCGTGGGTAAGATATACTCTTTTCTCCGCGCGGGTAACCGCAACATAGAACAATCTGCGTTCTTCTTCAACCGAAGCTTCGGACTGGAATTTCTTCGCGAGCGGGAAGATGTCTTCTTCAAGTCCCGTTACAAATACGGTTGGGAATTCGAGTCCCTTTGAACTGTGAACGGTCATAAGGGTTACGACATTCTTCTTGTCTTCAACAAATTCAAGATCGGTGACAAGTGAAACTTCCTGCAGGTATTCATCAATTGTTGCTTCGGGACGAGCTTTGCTGAATTCAGTGATGGAAGCCATCAAAGCCTGAACGTTATCAAGGCGCTCCATTGATTCGATGCTGTTTTCTTCCTTGAACTGCGGAATAATACCGAGATCGTCAATGAGTGAGCGGATAAGTTCACTGATAGAAAGTTTATTCTTCAGGTTTATGTATTTATCAAGCAGCATTTTGAAGTTCTTAACGTTCTTCTGGATGCGCTCTTTAATATCAATAACTTCAAAAACGCGGGTCATGGTATCGAAAAGCGTAATATTGTGTTTGCGGGCAAACCCAACCATTCTCTTGATAGTCGTCATGCCGATACCGCGCTGTGGGAAGTTCATAATGCGCAGGAGGCTTTCTTCGTCCATCTGGTTAGTAAGGACTTTAAGATAGGCTACAATATCCTTAACTTCTTTTCTCTTGTAGAACTCAATACCGCCGATAATAACATATGGAATTCTTTCGCGGGCAAAAACATCTTCCATTGCTCTTGATTGTGCATTGGTACGATAGAAGATTGCGAAATCCTTCAAGGCGCATTTATATTTGTGAATTTCTTCTTTGATCAGGCGTGCAACCTGATAGGCTTCATCTTTTTCGTCGGTACATTTAACTAAAGAGAGCAAGTCACCGTCTTCGTTATCCGTCCAGAGTGTTTTTTCAAGCTGGTTGGAGTTCTTTTTAATAACGGAATCCGCAGCACCGAGAATGCTTTTGGTAGAACGGTAATTTCTTTGAAGAGGGAAAAGTTTTGCTTTCGGAAAATCCTTTTTGAAGTTCAGCATGTTGCGAACGTCGGCGCCTCTCCAGCTGTAAATACTCTGAGCGTCATCGCCGACAACGCACAGGCTTCCGTCCTTGGAAACAAGTATTTTGATAAGTTCATATTGAATAATGTTCGTATCCTGAAACTCATCAACAAGCAGGTACGAAAATTTTTTGCGGTACTTTTGTAAAATCTTTTTATTAATCTGGAACAGCTCAAGCGGTTTGAGAAGCAGATCCTCAAAATCCATCGCGTTATTTACAACGAGCTGTTTTTGGTATTGCTCATAAATATCGGCAATCTTCTCATCCAGCGGTCCTTCAATATGACTTTTGCGGAATTCATCCGGGAAGATCATAAGGTTTTTCAGGTAGCTGATTCTATGGCGGACAGCCGAGTTGCTCGGAATATCGTTGGTCAGATTCAAATCTGAAACGATATTTGAAACGAGCGAAAGAGAATCTTCTGCGTCGTAAATAGAGAAGTTCCTGGTATAATTCAGGGCTTCAGCTTCAACACGGAGGATTTTTGCGAAAACTGAGTGGAATGTTCCCATCCACAGATAATCGGCTTTGCTCCCGATTAATGTTCTGATCCGGTCTTTCATCTCCTTGGCGGCCTTGTTGGTGAACGTTAAGGCAAGGATTTCCTGCGGATCGTATCCTTTTTCAAGTAAATAGGCTATCTTATAAGTGAGAACTCGAGTTTTTCCTGAGCCGGCACCGGCAACAACAACGTGAGGACCATCATTATATTCTACAGCAGCCTTTTGTTCGGGGTTAAGAGATTTTAGTTCTATCATTCCAATTTTCTATTTTTTGAAGTGCAAATATACAAAAATTAAAGCGGATTCGAAAGAATTTAAAACTCGGGCAATTCAATCTTCCATGAGTCATGGACGTAAAAATGTATGATCGGGATCACAGGTGAGGTAGAATGCGGTGTTGCCACTTGACAATTAGGTAAATATTAATTATTTTAATGTTGAAATATTTAAATTATAAGTAAAACAATGAAAACAACCGAAAAATACGGCGAAAAGGCGAATGCCGCACTTGGCTTATGGGTTAAGTTAGCCCGCACTTTCACCACTTTTAGTAAAAAATCAACAGAAAGCATCAGATCATTCGGTCTGACGGAACCCCAGTTTGCAGTTTTAGAAACGCTCGGGCATCTCGGTTCAATGACAATCGGTACCTTGTGCAAAAAACAGCTTGTCAGCGGAGGAAATATGACTTTGGTCGTTGATAACCTCACTAAAGAGGATTTGGTTAGACGAGTTCACTCCCAGGACGACAGGAGAACCATTATTGTAGAGCTGACAGACAAGGGTAAAGAGCTTTTTGATGGCATTTTCCCCCGGCATGCCGAAAATATTACTAAGGCATTATCCGTCTTAAATGATGAAGAGATAGAGACCCTGAGCAGATTACTGAAAAAATTAGGAACGTCCCTGTAAAATTTTTTGTTAATTATTTTGAACTTAAAAAATATAGGATTAAAGGATATACCATGACAAACATAAAACCAATCGAATTATTAAAAAATAGATTCAGCCCGAGGGCATTTAAAAATCATTCAATTTCATCAGCAGTACTTGAGTCACTATTCTCTGCTGCGAGCTTGTCGCCTTCGGCGTTTAATGATCAGCCCTGGGTGTTTTTTACTGCGAACAAGGACAATCAGGCAGAATATGAGAAAATAGCCTCTTTGCTTGTTGAGCCTAACAGAATCTGGGCGAGTCAGGCACCGGTTCTTGTTTTGGTTGCAGCACGTACCACATTTGCGCATAACGGCAGTGCAAATCCGTATGCCGCATATGATACCGGTGGCGCGGTTGCTCATTTAACAACTCAGGCATCGGCACAAGATATCTACATTCATCAGATGGCAGGCTTTGACCATGAAAGAGCTAAGGAAGCGTTTGAACTTCCGGACAACTTTCAACCGTTAACAATTCTTGCAATCGGTTATTTGACGGACGAGATGAACACTCCGGCTGTAAAAGAAGAAATTCTCGCAAAGCGGAGCAGGGCGGAACTATCAGGGATAGTATTTTCAGGTAAACTTGGAACAGCATTTAAATTTTAAGGTGTAATATGATTACGATACGAAAAAGTAGCGAACGCGGTACGACGAATATTGACTGGCTAAGAAGTTATCATAGTTTTTCATTCGGCGATTTTTACAATCCCGATATGGTTCACTTCGGTCCACTCCGCGTGTTGAATGACGATTGGATCGCGGGTGGCGGAGGATTTCCAACACATCCGCATAAGGATATGGAAATTATCACCTACGTTCTGAAAGGTGCCGTTGCACATGCCGATAGTACCGGCGGAAATGGTGTGACGGGAGTTAATGAAGTACAAAAAATGTCTGCCGGCAGAGGCGTTTTTCATTCCGAGTTTAACAATTCGAAAGATGAAGAATTACATTTGTTCCAGACATGGATCATTCCCAATAAGCGCGGAATGGAGCCATATTATGAGCAAAAGTCATTTAAGCCGGAAGCTAAACTGAATACGCTTTATAAAGTTGCTTCACCGGCTCCGGGTGATAATGAAGTATATATCAGTCAGGAAGCTGAGATGTATATCTCATACTTGGAAAAAGGAAAAGAGTTTCAACATGCAATCGGGCAGGGCAGAGGCGTGTACTTGCAAGTTGCAGATGGCGATTTAACCGTAAATGGACTGGCTGCTGAAACAGGTGACGCATTTCTTATCGAAAATGAAAAGGACATTACTATTGCCGCGAATAAGAATACCGAACTGATCCTATTCGATGTCGCAATGGAATTTCAAATGTAATGTTTATTAATAGAGAATGGCATCATGCCATTCTCTATTTTAATATCATCATAGATTTAACAATGCTCTCGTTTGCTTTTACTAATTTGTAGTAGTAAACCCCGCTCGCCAGCGATGCAGCATTGATTTTAACCTCATGAACACCCGGACTGCTATATTCATCTACAGGCACCATAACTTCTTTTCCCATTGCATCATATATTACCAGTTTTACTCCGCCTGCATGAACGAGATAATACACGATTGTTGTTGACGGATTGAACGGATTCGGGTAATTTTGCAATAACATAAAATCCTCCGCGTTGCTGAATCTTTCGTCAACTTTCGTGGTTGATTCTACCTTCATAATATTACTATTGGGGTCGAACACTACCAGCAGAGGTTTGAAGCTCGTAGAAACCGTAAATATCTGTGATTGTTTGTTATTATAAAATGCAACGGTTGTATCTTTAGTGCCATTTGATAATTTAATTTGAACAGGCATAGTGAAGAATGCGGGACTGACATTTGTTGTCTGCTCTACCGTGATTGAAGTTACGTAGTTCGAATTTTCTCCGGTGATTACACTCCATGAAATAAAGTATTTCGGATAGTTTTTCCCATATATCCATTCAGTAAAAAAGTAATCTAAGGATGCACCATAAACGTCCTCAACGACTTTCTGAAAATCGGATGTAGATGCGGAATTATACGCGAGCTCGGATTTGTGCAGGTACGTCCGGAGTGCCTGAAAGAAAAGCGAATCGCCCATAATGCCTCTCAGCATATGTAACACGGAGCCGCCTTTCGAGTACGAGCGGTTGCCGTCAAAAATGGAAGAGACCGATGAAATATCCTCAACATATATCGAACCCGATGCGGACATCGCGCTGTTCATTTTGTTTTTCATGTATGAAACATACGCGTCATGCCCTGATACCGCTTCGGTATATACACCTTCGCAATATGTTGCAAAGCCTTCGTTGAGCCATATATCCTGCCATGTTTTGCACGTAACCATATCGCCAAACCATTGATGCGACATTTCATGCACCTGCAGGATATCGCCGAACGCGCCTAAGGAAGTACATGTCTGATGCTCCATGCCACCACTCCACCCGAACTGAGCATGCCCGTATTTTTCTTTGATAAAAGGATACAATCCGAATTTGTCACTCAGAATTTTTAACATATCCGGGGTTTTGGCAAGCCAGGGCTTAGCATAGGTGAAATTTTCAGGATACACAAAATGCGTGACGATCATGGAATCCGTTTCGCTGTATTTAAAATACTGTATAAAACGGGTATAATTTGCCATAGACAGAGAAACAAGATATGGGGCGATAGGGTATGATTCATGCCATTTATAAGTTTTTGTACCGTCGTTGTTAATAATGCTGTCACGAAGCGAACCGTTGGAAACCGAAGTATAGTAAGCCGGGGCAGTAATCCAAATGTCTACCGAATCGGCTTTATCCGCGGGAGTGTCTTTACATGGCCACCAGTCACGGGAGCCGTATGGTTCGCTCAGTGAGTAAATACATGGTTCACTGTTATGAGTGCCGTAAGTAAAACTGCCGAACCCTGAACTTGAAGGGTACCCGCGATAAAAGACATCCACACTGAAAGAACTTCCGGCTGAGACTGTGTGTCCGAGTGCTATAGTCAGAATATTTCCACTATGAGAATAAGATAAGGCAGTAGAATTTTCTTTAACCGAGTCAACTATCATACTGCTGAATAAATCCAGATAGAAAGATGACAATGCATTTATTGCTTTGGCGGCTACGGTGACTTTACCGGTAAGATACTTTGGGGTGTATGTTATGTTCAGATCTAACTTGTAGTATGTTGCATCAAATGTCGAGTCCCCGGGGTACATGACTCTATCGGTTTTGAAGAGCGGAGAATGTAATTTTTCCCCGAGGAGGCAGGTATTTTCCTCCTGTGCGAATAATGGGAGAGAAATTAGAGTAAGCAGTACGATTATGCGTGTACTGAGATTTTTCATAAAAATCCATGTATTTGAGTCATATAATAGGCATAAGTTACAAAAACCTACAATAAAAGGATAGCACTTTGTTTTGGGCGGGTTTTTCGGTTCACAAGAAAACTTGGTGGCACAAAATACGAAAGTGGGTTGTCGTTCCGGAAAATCTGCCGACCTGCATGGATATATATGTGCCACCTCGCAGCGACAGATTTTCCGGAATGACACTTTCAAATTGCTACTTAAATTTCATACGAGCCATTTTTCCCGGTTTGGGACGAAAAATTAAAAATTCTCTGAATTTCATATTTGCAATAATTCAAAAAAATAATTAACTTTGAAATCTAAACTTTGTTCTTATTGATAATGCGGGAGTAGCTCAGTTGGTAGAGCGCAACCTTGCCAAGGTTGATGTCGCGGGTTCAAGTCCCGTCTCCCGCTCAACTTTGAAATCCACTTTTGTGGATTTTATTGTTTTGAGCCAATTTTTTAATGGCGCTGTACCTCACCCGCCACCGGCGGGCAAGGTGGCTTAAGGGGAACCCCGACAAGTCGGGACTGATCGGCGGACGAATCCGATCGGGGAAAGAAGTTTTTTATTTACTGGCGCTGTACCCAAGTGGCTTAAGGGGAAGGTCTGCAAAACCTTTATTCATCGGTTCGAATCCGATCGGCGCCTCTCAAAAACCCCGCAACAGCGGGGTTTTTAGTTTTAAAGGGAGATAGTATGTATTTCGTTTATGTTTTAAGAAGCTTGAAAGATTCCAAGCGATATATTGGAATGACTTCTGACATAACCAGACGCATGGATGAACATTCACGGGGGTTGGTCAAATCAACTAAGCATCGCCGTCCACTTGAACTTATCTACACCGAAGAATTCCAGACTAAATATGAAGCAGAGATGCGCGAAAAATATTTTAAATCCGGACTTGGTCGAGAATTTCTGCAATCTATCGGTAAATAAATGAGGGTAAGGTCTATAACCCGCCATATGGCACAAATATAGGCGGGTTAAGTTTTAAATATAAATATTGAATTTTGAATTAGTCTCGCCCCAATCAAGTATTCTCATCCACCAATTTTATAAAAATAGATTCAAATATCCCGTCAGGGATTTTATCCTTGTAGAAAATGATGTGATAAATTATTCCCATTTGCCGTAGGCAATATATTTCCTGCCGGAAAATCGGATGTTGTCCAATAATCTTTTCTACAAATATCACATCCGTCCAAAACGTTTAAAATAAAAAGACTACCTCAAACGGTCTAAGAGTCAAAGACAAAAAGCCGTACATTTGTTTTACAAGGACAAATAAAGAGGTAGTCAATGACAAATGTAACACTATTTTCACAAATATTAGAACTGCTTCCCCGTGAAGTTTTTGCACAAAGTGTTAAAAAATTTAGAACAGATAAGCACTCCAAAGGAATAAACAGCTGGACTCATCTGGTATCCATGCTATTCTGTCACTTTGGGAAAGCTCATTCAATTCGGGATATAACATATGGACTGCGTTCAATCACCGGTAACGCGAATCATCTTGGCATACAGGACAAAATACCCAGCCGTTCCTCGCTGTCCTACATCAACGAGCATCGTGACTGGCAAATGTTCAGAGATTTCTACTATCGGTTACTTACCCATTATCAGCAAGAAGATTCTCACCTGAACAGAAAGAAGTTTACTACAATTAAGCGAAAAATCTATATGCTCGACTCCACGGTAATTTCCCTGTGCCTGAACGTATTTGACTGGGCAACCTACAGAAATGCGAAGGGAGCCATTAAACTCCACACGTTGCTTGATTATGATGGATGCCTTCCCTCCTATATCTTTATGACAGCGGCTTCACAAAACGATGTAAAACACGCTAAATACATGACTCTTCCAAAGAAAAGCGTCGTTGTCATGGATCGGGGATATCAGTCATTCCGAATGTTTTGGGAATGGGCAAATCGAGATATATACTTTGTTACCCGATTAAAAGAAACGATAAATTATCGTAGTCTTGAAGAAAGAGAACTTCCCGTGGATAAACAAGAACATCTTCTTCGTGACGAAATAATTGAACTGACCGAGGAGGATTCAAGAAAGGAGTTCCCGGGTAAACTTCGACGGATTGTGGTCTTTAGTGCTACGAGGGGAAAAACAATTGTCTTATTAACGAACAATTTATCTTGGACAGCAGCGACTGTTGCAGAGTTGTATAAACAGCGCTGGAGTATTGAAATATTCTTCAAAGAGCTAAAACAACACCTAAAAATCAAATCTTTTATCGGTATAAATGAAAATGCCATGTGGATACAGATATGGACAGCAATGATAACAATACTTTTGTTGAGGATTATGAAAGAAAAAGCAAAGTTCGATTGGAATCTGTCCAATTTAATAGCATTTATTCGCATCAATCTCTTTGTGAAGATAGGTCTTCAATTGTGGTTAGATAATCCGTTTTGGTCTAAAAAAGAAGAAGTTCAACGATTAGGGCAACTTGAATTGTTTCAAACAGGGGGGATTGTTTAGAAAATGACTTCCCTTTTTTCGTTTTCGCTTTCTTTTCTATGCTTTTTTGCCGTGACTGATTTATTTTGGACAGCAGTGACAAATATAGATTCCCGATGGGAAAAGGAATATTGCCTATGGTTAATGCGAAGCGACAGAGGACTTTTCTCTTGCTTTTCTTACTGCCAATCCATTAGTTTACATGTGCAATTGTTGTTGTTAGCTGCAAAGTATAAGCTATAAGTTGTTGTAAAGAAATGCACCTTACTTTTTACGGAGCAGTAAGAAAAAAATGTTTTAAAGTATCCGGAATAATATTATGACGAACCAAAAAATCTGTAATACTTGTGTCCTCCCCATTGATACCTTACCGAACTCAACTCATTCGGAAAACTGCAGGCTATGTAATTCACCTGATTTATTGCAACACATCAACATCAAATCCGATAATGATAAGCTTTTGCAGATGATTGAGCAGATCAGGCAAAAAGGTAAAGGCCAACCGTATGATTGTGTCGTGGCGTGGAGCGGAGGCCGTGATAGTACCTTTATGCTCCATCAGCTTGTCGTAAAACACAATCTGCGTTGTGTTGCGGTTTTTGGAAGAACGCCATTTACCCCAATAGAAATTGTGAATAGTGTTCATTCTATTGCAGAGAAGTTAAAGATCAAGTTAATTGAAATAGAAACACCATCCAACCACAGGGAAATCGCGGGTTATTGCCTGATGGAGTATACTAAGACCCATCTTCCGATTCTTATTAATCTCGCTTGTGCTTCCTGCAAGTTCGTTAACAAGAGTTTGTTTAAACAGGCAAAAAAACTATCTGCTAAAACTGTTATTTATGGCGGGAACAGATATGAATATTTTCCATCAGGGCCGGCTTCAATCGACATCAATTCTGAGGACCGGTATTCGTTTTTTAATATGGTTCGGGACAATATTACCCGTCTGTTCAAAGGGGTCGGTATTATTTTGAAAGCACCGACGTTACTTAAATATTGTTTGACTTTTTTTAAAGCATCGGTCCTCTATATCAATCAGTATTCTGTTTATCTTCGGCTGCGGTATCCGAATATTGATCGATTTGATTACTATCATCATGCCGATTGGGATGAAAACACCATTCATACAACTTTAAAAGAACTTGGCTGGCAGCTTCCGGCCGGTTGTAACTCTACCTGGCGGGCGGATTGTGTTTTTGAGGCGGTTAAGAACGCAGCATTCAAACAGCAATTAGGATTTACGTATGCACAGGCAATGTACAGTAACTTAATCCGTTCCGGCAAAATTACGCGTAGTGAGGCTTTAGAAAGGCTTGAAAAGGAAGGAATATCAGAACCCCGGTTGAAAGAAGCGTTGCGGTTATGCGGGCTGCCTGAGGACGCCATCGGGGTGAAAGACTGATACGCGAGAAGACTATACTGTATTGAAGGCAGTTCTTGAGAGAAAATAAAAAAGCTGCCCCGATTTCGCGGGGCAGCCTTCATCCAATAAACAGAGTATCCGTTTACAATTTGAAAATGAAAGGTACGGTGAACTGTGCGGTTACTTTGTTCGTGCCGTCATTAAGCGGAGCAAAGCGGATTGTCTTTGCAGCTTCAAGAGCAGCCTCATCACAACCGAATCCGATTCCGTTACCTCTTTTAACCTTCGCTTCAATTACATTGCCATCCTGATCTACGGTTACGGTTACATTTACTTGTCCCTGAATACGGCATTTGCGTGCAAGGTCGGGATACAGTACTCTTGCTGAAATTGCTCTCATTGATTCCATCGGCTGGGGATCTCTGTCAATAATCTTCGCGCTGGGGAGAATCGTTCCGGTCAATAAAACTACCGATACTAAAACTGCTTTTACAAACGATACTGTCTTCATGGTCATCTTTCCTTATGTTAATCTTAAATTTTGTGTTTTGATTTTTGTCTTAGTGAACAAACAAATCATTGATAATTTCTGTATCAAAATTACATCATAAAGGAGGGGCGGGAAATGAACTCTACATGAATGGGGGTTTTGGTTGACCGGCGGGCGATTTATTGTTACAATCGGTCATTGCGATATGATGAATATTTGGGATATTATAAAAACCCGCGTTTTTAGGTCAAAAATCAACATTCGGTCATCCACTATTAAATGCCACCCCATGGTGCTGGTAGGTTTCACGTCGCCATTTTCTATAAACATATCGTTCCTACGAAACTCAAATCACCTTTTATCGTTATTTGCTATAAACATGACATTCGTATGGAATTAATGATTAGCCTCAATCAATATGCTACATGGCTATGCCTCTGCATTTTAGCGGCGTAGCCGCGGTATGTTTATAGCTGATAATGAGGTCGTGTATTTTGAGCCCCATCGGGGCGGCATGTAAACACATTATGCGGCGCGGAGACACATAACGTAATTCCTTTTTGCCTATATTTGGCTGTATCAACAATTCAATTGCCTGAATCTGATTTATGACTCCGAAACCGGAAAATTCTTTACATATCGCCAAATGGTGGGGGCGTGCAGACAATGAAAAATTGCTTTGCACGCTTTGTCCACGTTATTGTACTATAGGCGAGGGACAGCATGGATTTTGTTTTATCAGACAAAACATCAATGGAAAACTTTATTCACTCGGTTATGGAAAGCCATCAGGCTTTGGGATTGATCCGATTGAGAAAAAACCGTTAAACCATTTCTTACCCGGTACATCAATTTTGAGTTTCGGTACAATGGGCTGCAATCTGGGGTGCAAGTTTTGTCAGAACTGGTCAATATCAAAAGTGAAGGCTGAGAGAAAAAGCGAGGATTTTTATTCTCCGGAAGAAATCGTCGCCTTAGCGAAGCAGTACAAAACTCCGTCTATTGCTTATACCTATAACGACCCTGTTATCTTCGGCGAATATGTAATGGATATAGCATCTATCGCTCGACAGGAACATATTAAAAATGTTATGGTGACTGCCGGATACGTTGATGTGCAGGCACGAAAAGAAATATTTAAAAATATTGACGCGGCAAATGTTGATCTAAAGGGTTTCACGGAAAACTTCTATTATAAGAATACACTTTCACACATCGCACCTGTTTTGGATACGCTTGTATGGTTGAAAAAAGAGACTGATGTCTGGCTTGAATTAACAACGCTGCTTATACCCGGACAAAACGACTCCGATAGCGAAATTAAAGAAATGTGCAATTGGGTACTCGAAAATCTCGGTGATTCCGTCCCGATACATTTCACGGCATTTCATCCCTCGTTCAGAATGATGGACATTCCGCGCACACCGGAATCAACCGTTTTGCGGGCGAGAAATATGGCGCTATCCGAAGGAATTAAATACTGCTATGTCGGCAACATGCTCGATACAGAAGGTCAGGCGACCAGATGTCCCGCGTGCAAAGCTTTACTAATTCAGAGGGATTGGCACAGCATAACAAAAATGAATATGTCTGGCGGCCTCTGCCCCTCATGCGGAGCGGCAATAGCCGGAGTGTTTTAACTACTCATTATTCCCAGCCCATGACTTAAGTCATGGGCTGGGAATCCGAACCACACGCTTTTGGGGTTCACGATTATTTTGAATAATTTTGCAGTATAAGTTTTAAAGAGGAAACATCACATGATCCTATTTCTTGTTTCATTAATAGCCGCAGCTGTAGCATTTTATGTTCACAGAGGCGCAAAAAAACGTTTTAACAAAACCGAAGCAAACTTTGCTCTTATCGGTTTTCTTGCCGCATTATTTATAGCGTTCATGCAGATGTTTACTGTTGTTCCTGCCGGGTCGGTCGGCGTTGTTGATTTTCTTGGGACTGTAAATGACAACACATTAAAAAGCGGCGTGAATGTTGTTAACCCGCTGGCCAACGTTATCAAGTTCAGCGTGAAGAAACAGGAATTTAAAGAACAGATGACTGTCCCTTCAAAAGAGGGTCTGACCATTCAATTGGAAATCAGCCTTATCTTTCAGCTTAATCCCGATAAAGCTAATAACATCTATAAGTCAGTTGGCGAAAATTATCAGGAAATCGTTCTTGTTCCGAATTTCCGCTCCGTAGTTCGCGGCGTTACTTCAAAATATGAAGCGAAAACATTATACACCGCCGAACGTGAGATGATAGGCAGAGAGATTGAACAGGAATTGCAGAAGCTTGTTGAGAAAGACGGCATCACAATTATTCAGGCTCCGTTACGCCAGATTATCTTACCGCAAGGCTTAACGTATGCAATCGAAGAGAAATTAAAAGCCGAACAGGAAAGCCAACGCATGCAGTTTGTCCTTCTCAAAGAAAAGCAGGAAGCTGAGCGCAAGAGAATCGAAGCGCAGGGTATTTCCGATTTCCAGAATACGGTTGCAAAAGGAATCTCCGAACAATTGCTGAAGTGGAAGGGTATTGAAGCAACGGAAAAACTCGCTGCTTCCAATAATACAAAAGTGGTTGTCATCGGTTCGGGTAAATCCGGCTTGCCTATTATTCTCGGCAACGACTCAAAATAATAAGCGATAGAACGCGGATGACACTGATAACGCAGATTTACACAGATTAATTTTTGTAGAAAAACCTTCTTAAATTTTTAGTTTTTATAATAATGCTATCCGTGATTTTCAGTGTCATCCGTGTTCTATAGGGCTTTCATTAAGCTTGTAACCACGCTTTCCAAACATCAGGCTGATATCCGACAGTTACTTCTTTTCCGTTTCTGACGATAGGCGTTTTCAGTAAAAGCGGATCGGACAGCAATTCATCTTTCGTATTGAAAATCATATGCTGCAATTGGCGCTTGGCAAATTGCTTTCCTTCACGGTCGAGCAAATCTTCTTCCGGGCATTTTTGCAGAATGTTATTCAGTTCGCCTTCAGCCAGACCTTTCTCCAATAAGTCACGGAAATGAAATTGGATTTTTCTGTCACTGAAAAAGCGCTGTGCTTTTCTTGTCTCGCTGCATTTATGGGTGCCGATAATCTGGATATTCATTATAAAATCTCCGTCTGTGAATAAGAATATGTGATAAGAGAATTTTATCAGAACTGCAATATATACACCTTGCGATTATTTCAAATACGAAATTTTATGCCGCGCGATTTTTGATCCTGCCTGCAGTTTACATATATAAACACCACTTGCCAACTCAGCACCGCCCTTACCTTTGGGTGACCATTGAATAATATAATTTCCCGACGGAACGGGCTCATGGAAGATTCTATCAACTAACTTTCCGTTTATATCGTAAATTGATAACTCGACCTTCTCATTACCGGCATCCGCAGGAATGGAAAAATGGAAAAGCGTTGTTGAGTTAAACGGATTGGGATAATTGCCGAGTGTAATTGCATAATTTGTATTGGTGCGTGTCTCTGAGTCTTTTGCGTCGGTAAGCAACTTTAGGCCATCACCTTTTGAAGCACCTGAAACATCCGCCAGATAGGCGTTAACAAATGAAGGGCGGGCTGCTTTGCTTAAATAGCTTGTCTGCCAGTCGTTGTCGGTCAACCGGTTGAAGTTTGTTGTCGTATATTCGTAATATGTTGATACGGGACCTGCGCATGCAACATCGCCGACACCGGGAACCGGAACAACAAAGAATCCCATTTCAACGGGACCGGTGCCTGCATGCTTCACCCATCCAACCGGATTTCCGGCTGCGTCGGTCGGTGCAGTATGATAATCGGCCACAAGATAGTCGGATTTTAAATAATCGCCTTCGTAAAATAACTTAAGATACCAACCGCTGTATGTCGGGCCGCATCCCATCGGGTTCTGATAGAGAACAGTTTTCAAAAAATTATTTTCCTGATCGGTCAACGGAGTACCCGCGAGCTCCTTTTCCGAAATGGTAGCCAATGTATCGCAGATAGTATACAATGAATTGTAGTAGGCAAGCATCGCGGTTTTTTGATAATCCGTGGCAAAAGTATACGTGCTTATCTTTTTTGATGCCAGATCTGCTGTGTTTTTTAACGCTTTGTACAAAGCGGGGAATGGCTCAACATATGCATACGGATATGAACAGGTAGTACCGCCTGAATATGATTGCTTTGCATATAACAGATTATCGTGACGCAATTCCGTCCAGCTTGCAAGCTGTGTGTTTATTTTTTGCTGCCAATATCCGGCGGACTGCATGAATGCCGGCAGAGCGGTTCTTGTTTTAGGCGGATTCAGAGTCCGGATACCCGACAGCCAGCAGTTATACAATGTGCCGTTCCAGAAACTGTCATCATATGAGTTAATGAGATATTTCAGAGCCGCGATGTTCGTGGCATAATGATAAGTATCCAATTCATCTTTTAATAACTGACCGGCAGCATCATTACCCAAAGCAAATAGTATATCGAGCGAAGAGGGCAGCATTCTGGTTATCGCGCCGCCTTGAAAGCTGATTTTATCATATACTACCGAAGCGGTTACATACGAATCAATAACAAATCGTTGTCCGAACAACAGAAAAGCCGAAGCCGGAACAATTTCGTTCGGAGTCATTGGGTCGCCAAGTAAAATTTGCGAAAGGATTTTTTGTCCGGCAAATGACTGCGTTTTTAAAGTATCCTGAAATGTTTTAAGCTTTGCACTGTCAAACAAGTCTGATGCCTGCTGAAGTTGAACTGCCTGCGCGAGATAATCCAGATTGGGCAATGTGACATTATCCTGATCGCCGATGAAGAACTTTAAAAATTCTTCTACTTGTGAAATTTTCCCCGCGGTATTCGATAACGCGATCAATTCTTTAATAAGATACGCGTCTATAGTCTGACGTTGAATATCTTTTTCGCTCGGAGCGGGAACGCCAACGCTTTTCGGTGCAAGCAAATATATTTCTATGCGGCCAAGCCACATCATTACTTTAAAATACTGCCGCAGCTGTGGATAATTTTCATCATCATAATGCCCGCGCGGTTTAAATTGGCTGTAATCAATAGTGCGCGCATTTTCGGAAAACAATGGAGTGGTTACTGCCTGATACGCGTCAATGTTCTTTATTTGTCCGGCTACAAGATCTCCATTGGCACTGTAAAACGGAGCCGCGCTTGATGAGAAAATTGTCCGTGGTACGGTAAGATAAAGATCAACATCCTGAAGATTGGTCTTCATGCCGGGGATGTTCTGGTATTTTGTCTGGAGCGCGGGGATCTGTGCTTCCATAGCATTCAAAATATCGCTGACGGCGGTGTTAAGATAATTGACCTCAAACTCTTTAAGGATTTTATCATACGAGGCATGGTACGAGTGGAGTATCGCATCCGTGGATATGAAAACCGGTAAATCCTTTTGCCACACATCATTAAAACCCGATACGAAACTCGTATTAGATAAGCGTTGTGATACAACAAAACCGTTTTGGTTTATAAGTGATTTTTCAAAATCCGTCAATCCATATTGACTAATGGATTCACCTGAATATTTTGCGCTTGTAAAGTTCGTACCGACATTGCCCCGGAATGTACCCGCGTCATGCATCTGCAAAAGTGAAGACGTGGACATATCTTTATTGTTCTGGAGAAACTGCTGATACTCGGAAACCCGGAACTGGCTTTGACCGAAAGTCAAGAATGAAAAAATAACAACAACGATGATGGAAGAATATTTCATCGGAATATCCTTTTTAATAATAGGATAATTTACAGCATTATAAATGAATAAACAAGGTAGTGTTTTCCAGGAGTTTACCCATTTTTTGCTCCTGCTGTCCTATAAAAAAGGGAGTAAGCAGATGGATTCCAAAATACAGGCTCAAAGATTATCGGTTTCTGCTTCATTCTCCTTATCAAAGTCACATCCGTCCAAAACGTTTAAAATAAAAAGACTACCTCAAACGGTCTAAGAGTCAAAGACAAAAAGCCGTACATTTGTTTTACAAGGACAAATAAAGAGGTAGTCAATGACAAATGTAACACTATTTTCACAAATATTAGAACTGCTTCCCCGTGAAGTTTTTGCACAAAGTGTTAAAAAATTTAGAACAGATAAGCACTCCAAAGGAATAAACAGCTGGACTCATCTGGTATCCATGCTATTCTGTCACTTTGGGAAAGCTCATTCAATTCGGGATATAACATATGGACTGCGTTCAATCACCGGTAACGCGAATCATCTTGGCATACAGGACAAAATACCCAGCCGTTCCTCGCTGTCCTACATCAACGAGCATCGTGACTGGCAAATGTTCAGAGATTTCTACTATCGGTTACTTACCCATTATCAGCAAGAAGATTCTCACCTGAACAGAAAGAAGTTTACTACAATTAAGCGAAAAATCTATATGCTCGACTCCACGGTAATTTCCCTGTGCCTGAACGTATTTGACTGGGCAACCTACAGAAATGCGAAGGGAGCCATTAAACTCCACACGTTGCTTGATTATGATGGATGCCTTCCCTCCTATATCTTTATGACAGCGGCTTCACAAAACGATGTAAAACACGCTAAATACATGACTCTTCCAAAGAAAAGCGTCGTTGTCATGGATCGGGGATATCAGTCATTCCGAATGTTTTGGGAATGGGCAAATCGAGATATATACTTTGTTACCCGATTAAAAGAAACGATAAATTATCGTAGTCTTGAAGAAAGAGAACTTCCCGTGGATAAACAAGAACATCTTCTTCGTGACGAAATAATTGAACTGACCGAGGAGGATTCAAGAAAGGAGTTCCCGGGTAAACTTCGACGGATTGTGGTCTTTAGTGCTACGAGGGGAAAAACAATTGTCTTATTAACGAACAATTTATCTTGGACAGCAGCGACTGTTGCAGAGTTGTATAAACAGCGCTGGAGTATTGAAATATTCTTCAAAGAGCTAAAACAACACCTAAAAATCAAATCTTTTATCGGTATAAATGAAAATGCCATGTGGATACAGATATGGACAGCAATGATAACAATACTTTTGTTGAGGATTATGAAAGAAAAAGCAAAGTTCGATTGGAATCTGTCCAATTTAATAGCATTTATTCGCATCAATCTCTTTGTGAAGATAGGTCTTCAATTGTGGTTAGATAATCCGTTTTGGTCTAAAAAAGAAGAAGTTCAACGATTAGGGCAACTTGAATTGTTTCAAACAGGGGGGATTGTTTAGAAAATGACTTCCCTTTTTTCGTTTTCGCTTTCTTTTCTATGCTTTTTTGCCGTGACTGATTTATTTTGGACAGCAGTGATAAAACAAAGTATTTGAGCCTTTGCTGACAAATATTTTCAAAACCGTTTGCCTATCCGGCAAAAAAGCCGTAACTTTGTTGTCTAAATATCGCGGGGTGGAGCAATTGGTAGCTCGTCGGGCTCATAACCCGAAGGTTGTAGGTTCAAGTCCTGCCCCCGCTACTAAGAGATGAGGTTATCTGAAAAGATAACCTTTTTTCATATAATAACAGGAGGAGAAATGAACCATATTTATATAATAGAGAGTGACGAGGGGTATAGATATATTGGCAGTACAACAGATATTGCGAAACGACTATTCCAACATCAAAACCATTTGGCGGGTTGGACTAAGCGGGAAACAAAATCTAAATCGTTTTGGACAAAACGGGGAACCAAATGGGCGCTTGTTTATTCAGAAAAATTCGACACCAAGACTGAGGCTTTGAGGAGAGAAAAATGGCTAAAACCCGGACATGGTCGCGATTTCTTAAAGAAGGTACTTGATTAAGTATTGGGTTGTAGGTTCAATTCGCCGCGGCGAACTGCCCCCGCTACTAAAGAAGGCCTGATTTTTTATTGGAATTAGACTTTCTTGTTTATTGCCTACATGAAACGCTACAAAAAATCCAGTTAATTTGTAAAACCATCAAAAATTTTATTAGAAGGCTGCACAGTTCCCTGTATGACTGCTTTTCTGGAAGGTTCATTCGAAAATTATTATGATAATAGCTATTTTGCATGTGAGATAATCCCTTCCCTATTTTGGGAAATGAGTTGATTGAACTAGTAAAAATGGAGGTGGGAAAATGAGTAAAGAAACGTCTATAAGACTTTTTGAAAAAAAACAAGTGCGTGCATTGTGGAATGACGAAGAAGAAAAATGGTATTTTTCAGTTGTTGATGTAGTTGGCATACTTACTGATAGTCCGAATCCAAATAATTATTGGAAAGTATTAAAACACCGATTAATAAAAGAAGGTAGTGAGTTGGTTACAAGTTGTAACCAACTGAAACTGCGATCCTCTGATGGCAAATTCTACAAAACCGACGTAGCAGATACTGAGCAACTTTTTCGCTTAATTCAATCCATTCCGTCTCCTAAAGCAGAACCATTTAAATTATGGTTGGCAAAAGTTGGAAGGGAAAGAATAGATGAAATTGAGGATCCTGAAATAGGTATCGGCAGAATATTGGAAACGTATTTGCGAAAGGGCTACTCAAAGGACTGGGTGAACCAAAGACTTAAAAGTATTGAAGTACGCAAAGGACTTACAGATGAATGGGAAAACCATGGGGTACAAAAAGGTCAGGAATTTGCCATATTAACGGATGATATTACTAAGGCATGGAGCGGGTTTACAACAAAAAATTATAAGAAACACAAAGGGCTGAAAAAAGAGAACCTCAGAGACAATATGACCAACCTCGAGCTTGTGTTAAATATGCTTGCCGAAGCAACTACTACAGAAATATCAATTGAAAAAAACCCAAAAACTTTTGAATATAATAGAGTAATTGCTAAACAAGGTGGTACTATTGCTGGAAATACACGTAAAGCAATTGAAGAGAAAACAGGTAAAAAAGTAATTTCAAAATCAAATGCAAAGCAATTGCAGAAAAAGCTGCCAAACAAGATTTCGGATGAAACTATTAAATCCGGTAAAAAAAAGCAGTGAAATAATCAAACTGCTGAGAAAACAAATAATCAAAACTGTCTATGCGGTTGCGGGTTAAGTATTTAGTCCTTGTATCTACATGAGGGTTTTTTATTTGATGGCGGAATGAAAAGGAATTGACGGTAAGTTGAGCCCCAACAGCAGTCGTGGCGAAATCCCGATAGCCGCAGGCGTATCGGGATTCTGTTCATGGGTTTTCTTTTCACCAAATTTTATCTATTATTTGCTTTAATTTATAAAAGATTTTGCCATGAGTGTAAAAGAAGCTTACAACAACTGGGCTGAGATTTATGACAGCAATATAAATGCTACCCGGGATGCAGAGCATATAATACTTAAAGAGATGTTGAAGGGGAAACAATTTAAACGTACTCTGGAGATTGGTTGCGGCACAGGTAAGAATACGACGTTTCTTTCTTCAATTTCGGGACGTGTCACGGCGGTGGATTTTTCCGAGCAAATGATCGGCAAGGCAAAGGAAAAACAATACCCGTCATCGGTTGAGTTTCTGCTCGGCGATATAAAAGGTGAGTGGACATTCGCGACAGGAAAATATGATCTTGTCACTTTCAGCTTAGTACTTGAACACATTGAAGTGCTCAGCCCCATCTTCGAAAAAGCGGCGGATATTTTAGCGGACGGAGGTTCCATTTATATCGGTGAATTGCATCCTTATAAACAATATGTGGGTTCAAAAGCCCGGTATGAAACAGAAGAAGGAATAAAAGTTCTGGAGTGTTATACACATCAAGTATCGGACTTTTTACAGCCGTTAGTGGATAGGGGATTTAAGCTTGCCAAAATAGTTGAGCATAAAGTTGAAGGCGAGCCGCTCCCAAGAATTTTGGGGATGCTGATTAGTAAATGAAATAGCTTGGGGCGCCAGCAGCCTAATATGTTTAACAAACATCAGGGAAATATCCATCAATGAAGTACGGAAAGCCTATAAACCCCGAAACACCTTTTGAAGAATTGCTTATCAGCTCTTATAAGGATGGGATGATTGCGTATATGCATGCACATCCGGAAGCTTTCGATGAAGCGGCTACATTGGCAGTGACGGATAAGCAGCCTTATGCCTGGCGTTCCGCGTGGCTGTTGTGGAGCTGCCTAACTCCTAATGATGCACGCATAAAGAAGCACCTTAATAAATTTATCAGATATATACCGGCTGCGCAGGAGAACCAGAAGCGGGAACTATTGAAGATAGCGCTTTCGATGAAATTGTCTGAGAGGCAGGAATCCCGGCTTTTTGATATAAGCATTGATTTATGGAAAGATATATCGAAGGATCCTTCAATCAGGATGATGGCGTTCAGAATGCTTTTGAAAATATCGGAAAAGTATCCGGAGTTGAAAACAGAATTATTACTACTGGCTGATGAACATTATCTTAAAACACTCTCACCGGGGATTCGGCATTCCATCCGCAGATTAATTACGCAGCTAAGCAAAGAAAATAGCGGTCAGTAACTGTTTGCAAAAAAATCCGGTATCCATTACGAATACCGGATATACATAATTGCTGCCTTAGTATTTATCTATTGCAAGTTTCAACTTGCTATCTTGATTCGGATTTCCTTTCCGGAGCTGCTTTTTGTTCGGCAGGCTGCTCGCGAGTTTTAACCGGTGCCTCTTTTTTTGCTTTCCGGGATTCTTTTGCCGGCTGTTGCTGCTGATCTCGTGAAGTTGCTGCGTTCTTGGAGCTTTTTTGTGAAGACCGAACAGCTTTAACAGCGGACTTTCCCGACTGAGGTTTTACCGGAGTCGGATCTAAGCTTTGCCCACCGACAGCCGGATTTTTCGTGCCTGTCGTAGTGGTTGTGCCTGTATTTGTTGTTGCCGGCTCTGTTCTACCCGGAGTCTGGGTTGCGGGCGGTTGTGTTGCCGTGGGGCGTGTTGTAGTCGGCTGTGTTGCAGCAGGCTGTGCCGCCGGTGTTTGCACTGCCGGAGTTTGTGATGGTGTAGATGCAGGTCTTCCTACCGGAGTGCCGGTTGTTGGAGCCGGGTTGTTGTTAGCCGGAGCGGATGTGTTTTCGGTCGAGCGTGATGGACGGAGGCTTCCGTTCCTGCTGATTCCCTGAGTAACGGTTATCGGTGTCCGTGAATGTTCGCGAACGTAATTAACAGGCGGTTGGTTTCTGTTGACCTGATCATCGCGGTATTTACCTTTATCCCGCGAAACATCGGTAATTCTGTGATTGTTAACATGACTATCATAAAAGTTTTCATTATGGACAACCATCCAAGGATGATGTTCCTGATTATCCCACGGGTTACCGAATGAATGTCCCGGACGCGGTCTGGGTGCCCAGGCAACCTCATTGCCGTAGTAGAACCATTCAACACAGGCCGGTGACCATGAAGCCCGAGCCGGAATCCAAATCCAACGATGATTTGAAACATACTCCCAGTAACCATAGTGATATACGATTGCACCATAAGGTTCGTATGAATCCCATACCCAATCGTTGCCGTCATAAATCCAGTGACCGTCTGCGAATGGCTGCCATTGAGCATTTACAGTAGGTCTCCAAACTCTTCCATATTCAGGCAGCACAATCCATTCGCCATAAGTATTCAAATCGTCCTGATTATATTCTGATGAGTATGCCTGTGAGTTGTAACCCTGATTGTTATAACCATCCTGCGATACACTCCAGCATCCGTAGATACCGGATAGCAGCAAAACAGAAGATGCCAGTAAAATAAATCTTGTTTTCATAATAATCTCCTATTATTGATCTTCACGCACTAATTGATATAATGCTTACTACAAAATAACCAATTTCTGAATCCGTGATACGGGGCAGTTGTGAGAAAGAAGAATTATTTTTGCGCAGCATTCTGTGCATATAAAAGAAAAGCTTAGTAAAAAAAGTAAATGCTCAATTTAAGTTTTGTGTTTTGCATCCATTATTGTGTTTGATAAAGAAATATCAGTGCACACATTGCCCGCCGAATAAAATTAGTAACCGTCACGCGATTTTACCTGTTCTGCTATTTTGTATCTTTGTATTATATGTTTTAAGATTTTTTAGAGAAAGACTATGCTTAAGAATATTTTATTTGCTCTGGTGATTATTACCTTCACGCTTTCTGTCAATGCCCAAAGTCCAAAACCGCTGCCGGCAGACAAAATTATGAAGACCGCTTTGAAAGAAGCAAAGGCTGAAAAAAAGAACGTCATGATTATTTTCCATGCTTCATGGTGTAAATGGTGTACTCGTCTGGAAAAAGCCATTGCCAGCCCTGAGCTTAAGGATATATTCAAAGACAACTGGGTTGTTACATATCTTGACGTTATGGAACGCGGCGGAAAAATTGATTCGCTTGAAAATCCCGGCGGTAAAGAGATTATGAAAAAGTACGGCGGCGAAAATGCCGGATTACCGTTCTGTGCCTTTGTAGACAAATCAGGGAAACTGATTGCCAACTCAAACGTTATGCCCGATAAAACAAACATCGGATATCCGGGGGCACCTGATGAGATTGTCCGTTTTACCGACTTGTTGAAAAAGTCTTCGAAGAAGTTTACCGAAATGCAGCGCACTGCTATACTAAACTACCTTATTAAAAACGCGCCGAAGCAATAAAAATTCATTCTTCAATGTTGAATGATTTTGTATGCGGGGAAGTACCCCGTGAAGTTGAATATGATTCGGTATTTAGAGAGTGAGTTGAGGAATTTCTACAGGAGGGAAGCCTAATAAGATGATGATTGTTAAGATTGAATAAATGTTGGTTGCCCACTGATTCAAGAGACCCTCACTCTCAATCTCTCTCCCGAGGGGAGAGAGATGTCGAAACATTATTTTTTAATAAGGGAATGTAATTTGTCAGAAAATAAAAATTGTTCTGTGGAAATCAGTGTCATCCGCGTCATCCGTGTTCTATTAACGATTTAATAAGAATTTATGTCAGCTATCAATACATTAGTAAAATTACGAAAACTGTTTCCCTCAGATGCTGCTCAAATTGCGGCATTATGCAATAATAAGAAAATATGGGATTGTCTTCGCGATCACGTTCCTTATCCCTATCATGAATCCGACGCGTTGGACTTTATTGAGGATTGCCTTGCTGATGAGCCGCAGGTGCGCTTTGGTGTCGAGTATGAAGGCGTATTATGCGGATGTATCGGACTTGTTCCGCAGGTTGATATTTACCGGCTGAGTGCTGAAATGGGTTATTGGTTCGGTGAACCGTTTTGGGGCAGGGGCATTGCGACTGCTGCTGTCAAACTGATTCTTGAATATGGATTCTTTGCTCTGAATCTGGAACGTATTTATGCCAGCGTGTTTGAGTTTAACGAAGCTTCAAAAAGAGTTTTGACAAAAAGTGGATTTGAACTTGAAGGTGTTTTAAAAAACGCAATTGTTAAAAACGATACGATCATAAACGAGTACCGGTTCGGTATCATAAAGAATGATTTTATCGAATTCTCGAAACGGGAAAGGTAACAAGCGGGGAATTATATATACTCAGAAGATGTTATGATTTGAAATTGAAAAACGAATGAGTTATGAATAGAAAGTCCTTTCTCAAAAAATCATTAATTGCCGCAAGCGCGTTACTTTTTATCCCGGTGCTGGATAAAACCGGTAATACCCACGCCGAAGCCATCACGGCTCCTGATGCTAAACCTGAACCCCATCTTTGGAAAAGCACCGATATTGATCTTGCGTGGATTGGCCACTCGACTGTATTGATAAATTTTTTCGGTGTGAAAATATTAACCGATCCGATTCTGTTTCAGCGAGTGGGCGTTTATTTCCTCGGGACAACGCTCGGCCAAAGCCGGTACACATATCCGGCACTCACTCCGGATGAAATGATTCAACCTGATATTATATTACTTTCACACGCGCATCTTGATCACATGGACTACCACTCACTTCTGTTCCTTACCGAGAAATTCCCCGGTCAAATTGCCTGCATTACCGCGAAGAATACATCGGACGTTATAGATGATTTGAAATGGAAATCGTTACAGGAACTTGACTGGAACGAAACGGCCTCTTCAAACGGCATTCACTTTAAAGCAATTGAAGTACCTCATTTCGGCTTCAGATTCCCGTGGGAAAAAGACAGATCAAGAGGGGATTGGAACGGACGCAGCTTTAATGCCTATGCAATGGAGTTGAACGGAAAGAGAATCGTGTTCGGCGGTGATACGGCATATACGGAGAATTTTAAGAAAGCCGGATTCAGTCATGTTGATGTGGCAATGATGCCTATCGGTGCATACAATCCTTGGCATCGTGTACACGCAACTCCGGAAGAATCTCTTACAATGGCGCAGCATATGAACACCGAGTATATTGTCCCGGTGCATTTCTATACGTTCAGACAGGGACAGGAACCGATAACTGAACCGCTGACAAGATTAAAAGCATCTGCCGATAATTACAATGTTAAAATTGGCTGGGATACTATAGGCGGAACGTTTCATTATCCCGAAATATGATCTTAGAGGAGGTTGCTATGAAGAAGGCGAAAACAGTTGATGAATACATTATCATGTTTCCTGAAGAAGTTAGAGAAAAATTGATTCATCTTCGTGCTTTGATAAAAAAAGCCGCTCCGGATGCCGTTGAATCCATTAGTTACGGTATGCCGTATTACAATCTGCAAGGCAGACTTCTGTATTTTGCGGCTTTTAAAAACCATATCGGATTCTACCCCCTGACTTCAGCAATTACTGAGTTTGAGGATGAAATTTCGAAATTTAAATATGCAAAAGGCTCGGTACAATTCCCGCTTGATAAAAAACTCCCTGCCGGACTTATCTCACGCATCGTGAAATACCGTGTTAAAGAAAATCTGGAACGTGCGAAGTCCAAAGTAAAGAAGAAATAATTACTCGATGATAATATCGTGTTTGGAGAGAAGTCCCAGCGCGCCTTGAGCCGAAAATTTCGTCTTCTTCAAACGGTTATTATCCGGATCCAATGTGTAATTATATGAAGTGCTGAAATCGGTCTTCTCAAGATTTGATGAAGCGAACACTGCATTCTGTAAATCACAATTATTAAAAACTGCTCCGCTCAAATCGCACTCGGTAAAATCAACCTCATGCATTCGGCAATTCAGAAAATTTGTCTTCTTCATTTTTGTCTTATAAAACGAGGAGTGGTCTAATTCACAGCTGTCCAATGCAACGGATAAAACCAATTGATTGCACGTCTCAAAATGAAGGCCGAGCATTTTACAATCTTTAAATGAAGCATCACGGAAATTTGTTTTATTCAACTTGACGTTGCTCAGGTTGCATGATTCAAAAACGCAATCTATAAACGCGATTTTGGAAATATCGGAACCGGTAAAATTGCATTGCACAAAGCGGCAGTTTTCATATTCGCCCGGCTTGAGATAGGGGAATACGAAAGACTCATTTTTAAAAGTTTGATCGGAGACGTATAAAGATTCCATACTGCGAAGAATGTCAGATTATGAAAAAAACTCAATGCGGCAAGCGCAGTGCCCGCGTTCTGTATGTATCACAGACGCAATGCAGTCCATTATCATTGCCTTTGCCGTACGAAAAATATGAATAATTCGCCTGCTTTCAAATAATCGGATATAGTTGCGGCGCAGTATTATGAAATAAAAGCAATAATGTATATTTTTCATGCGGATTTGAAAATGACTTTTCGCTGTGTGGCTCTGTTCTCCAACCGAATATCACAAAGCGGATAAATAAATTTATAGACTGTGAGGATGCTATGCACAATTGCCCAAAATGTCAAACACCATTTGAACCGGGAACCAGATTTTGCTCCGGATGCGGCGTGAATCTTGAGGTTGAATTTCTTATCAATCCGGTTTGCCCCAAGTGCCGGAATCATTATCCGGACGGCACAAAATATTGTGATACCGACGGAGCCCGCCTTACAACAGAAGACAAGCTCATTCCTAAATGTGTGCGGTGCGGAACAGAATATCCGGAAGGTGTACGATTTTGCCCGGTTGACGGCGGGGCTGTAATTGCGGAAGCATTTCAGCAATATCAACAGCAGTCTCAAAATATATCGTACTCACCGGCCGGCAGTATGCAGGTTTACCCGAAGGCAAGTATGGGCTCACGCTTTGTGGCCATGCTGCTGGATGGACTCATCGGCTTCGCACTGGCAATACCGGCAATAGTCTGCATCGTAATCGGCATTGTAATGGCGACCTCTAATGGATACTCCTACGATGAATTCGGAAACAGCTACCGGAATCCCATGTCTACCGGTTTTATCGGATTTATCATTCTTGGTGCACTTCTGATGATCGTCCCCGGAATATACAGCTTCATAAAAGACGGACTTGGCAGAGGTCAGAGTATCGGGAAAAAGGCAATGGGATTAATGGTTGTCCATCTTGACGACAACACGCCATGCACAAAGGGACGTTCAGCTTTGCGCCAGCTTATTTCAACCCTTATTAACATTGTACCGTATTTAAATATCCTTACCATGTGGATTGAACCGATAATGGTTTTGGCAACGGAAGACGGGAGAAAAGCTTCCGACTTTGCCGCACACACGCAGGTGATAGAGCTTCAGCACTATAAAGGGAACCAAATTTAACATAACTTGTTTATAACGATGGGACACTGAATATTTTTAGTAAATAGCAGTGCCCCATTATTATTTTATAGCAGCAGGTGCAACAATGAGTCCTAAAGATATATTTACCATGTCGGAAAAATTCGGAACAACCGAAAGAATGCCCGTGTTATTTGTGGGACATGGCAGTCCGATGAACGCGATTGAAGAAAACGAGTTTACTAAAGGCTGGAGTAATGCCGGTAAAATTATTACAGAACCAAACGCGATCTTGGCTATTTCAGCACACTGGGAAACTCGCGGCACGTATGTAACCGCCATGAAGGAACCCCAGACGATACATGACTTTGGAGGTTTCCCGCAGGAACTCTACAATGTGCAGTATCCGGCTCCCGGCAGTCCGGAACTTGCAAGTACTGTTATTGAAACAGTGAAAAAGACGGATGTGCGTCCCGATGAAAAATGGGGCATTGACCACGGTACATGGAGCGTTGTAAGGCATATCTATCCCAAGGCGGATATACCGGTTGTACAATTAAGTCTCGACTATTATAAAACTCCGGAAGAACATTACGAGCTTGCAAAAGAATTGTCGTTTCTCCGTACAAAGGGAGTCTTGATAATCGGCAGCGGGAATATTGTTCACAATCTGCGCATGGTTGCGTGGGATAAAATTGAAGAGATAGGTTATGGCTTTGATTGGGCGCATGAAGCTAACGACAAAGTGAAAGATTTAATTCTTAACCGCGATCATGAATCGTTAATAAAATATGAATCATTAGGAACAGCAATTAAATTAGCCGTCCCGACCCCGGAACATTATTTACCGTTGCTCTATACAGTCGCCTTGCAGGAAGCCGATGAATCCGTCTCCTTCTTTAACGATAAACCCGTCGCCGGCTCGCTGAGTATGACGTCGGTTATGATTGCTTGATCTATTCACCCCCGGCCGGGGATGATAACCTTTCTTTCGTGATCCGTGGGCTGATGCCCGCGGATATTCAAATTCTGTCCTTTCAGGACAAGCATAGAACCGGCAGTTACTCGAGTAAAAAAATCCCGAAGGGATGTTATTTGAATAACCTCCGGTGGAGCTTGCGGAACCGGAGGAATGCAAACACTCAAAAACACATCCCCGAACGGGGGTGAATCTCAATAACAACTCATCATCATTTGCTTTTTCACATCTCATTGTTATATTCCATCTAAGAATCAGGCAAAATTTCATTTCGGCTTTGTGTGTTGTGTACTTGATACTATTGATACATCCGATAAGGAGGCGTTATGCGTATTGCTATCATAGCTCTTTTGATTCTGGGGATGCTCTCTATTGCACATGCAGATTCTTTATTTGTCAGTCCTTCCGCCTATTACACGCATGGTGAATATACCAGCGGGCAGTTTCTCAATATGTATTCCTTGTTTTTCACCCATCAGATACCCGGCAATAATTTTGTTACGGCGGGTTATGATAACATGCAAATCACCGCTGCTAAATACGGCTACCGCCAATGGAGCGGGAAATTTAATCTGCGAAGAAATTTTTCAGACGCACTTTTTATCCTGAATTATTCATACGTTCACGGTACATACAACGCGAAGCAAATCAACTATTCTTATAACGATAATACAAATATTTATAATCCGGAAATAAATTATCCCGTTCGTGATATGAATCTCGGTGCATCGTACACCTATATCAACTTCACAGGTACTACCGGTGGAGGGAAAATCAAACACCTCATGGTACAGCATTTGGGATTAAAGCTGCAAAAAAACTTTGGGTCGAGATGGAGCGCAACGTTAAGGCCGTATTATTCCGATCTGGATGATGGCAGGCGCTTGTATTCCGCTTTATTAAAAATACAATTTAAAGACGCGATAAAAATATTCGGGGACAGTCCGACTGCATACATATTGCGGTTTGGCGGAATGGTAGGCAAGCGGTGTTATTTCTTTGACCCGGATAACCTCTCCCTGTATAACCAATACGAAACCCAGCGGCTTCAACTGCTCGCGGATGCCAGTATCTATTTCTGGCATGGCTACAGCCTCAGCATAATGTATCAGTATAATAAATTTATGACATATTCCATCAGTTATTATACAGTCGGCATCAAAGCGGAGTTGTTTGAATAACATCTATCAGAATTTATTTTATGTAACGACATCGGCACTTTGTTGTAGGTATAATGAATCGAATGTATACCATAGGTATTATATTTCTGTAGAACACGATATCCACAAATAAAACCGTTTCCCGTCGGGAATATATTTTATGTTGTAAGCATCTACCAACACAAGAGAAATTTATTTCCTCCGGAAAATGATTGTGCGTGTGATGGTGTTTTTCTACAGAAATATAATACTTACGGTATATAGCTGCACGCGGCAATTATGAGATGTGTCACGAAGTGACAATACATGAACCTGCCCGACTGCGCCACGCAGGCGGGTAACCCCCGGTGGAGCTTGCGGAACCGGGGGAAAATAAACGACCAAAACATCACATCCCTGAACGGGGATGAATAATTTACAAGATAAAGAGATTAGCAAAACATGAGGGCGACTTTCAAAGTCGCCCTACGAATATTTCAGTAAGGTTAGTTTTTTTGTCTCGGTTTGATTGCCGGATTTCAGCTGATAGAAATATATTCCGCTTGGTAATCCTGCTGCATTAAAAATTGCTTCGTAGTGTCCCGCAGTTTTTTCTTCGTTGACTAATGCCTCGATTTCTTTTCCCAATAAATTAAAAATTTTCAGACTTACTTGCTGGGTTTTAGCAATCGAGTATGCTATTCTTGTCGTGGGGTTAAAAGGATTCGGATAGTTCTGTGATAAACTAAATCCCCGTGGCTTTGCTATTTCATTTTCCTGAACGTCGGTTACAAATGCACCTAATTCATTTAAGTATTCTTCAACGTAGGTATAGCCGCTCGGCGCAATGGTATTGCGGTCGGTTGCAATGTTTGGATTTAATCCGTGTGCTGTTTCCCATGAATCCGGCATGCCGTCATGGTCGGAGTCGGTAGGTGGAGTGGTTGAGTTCAGTACCGGCCATCCGCCGACATTATTCTGCGAGTCTATGATGCCGCATTTCAATGAGGAATTCGGAGTGCTATGGTCAATCTCGTACTGTGTCCCTTCGTAATGACAAACGCCGGTTGTAACTTCATTAATAATGCGTGAGTCAACGGTGTCGCGCTTAGGCAGTGTTGCTCCTGCTGTATATAAAACTTTTCCATATGCAACTTCAGGACTCTGCTGATTGATTGCTTCGTACGCGAATGGCGAAGACGCTTTCGCATATGCTGTATACGTTCCTTGCACGCCGCCGCTCCAGTTATTCGCCGTTATTGTAGAGCTGCCGTTGACAAAGTTGCCGTCAACAAACCATCTGCCGACTGAATCCGATGGCTCAAGAATTCTGGATTTTGTTCCGCTGGTTGTCGCTGGACCGGGCTTGTAATAATTGCCGACCAGGTTAAATGTTCCGCCTTCACCGCCATAGGAGCTATTGAATCCCCAATTAAAAATAACATTGTTGCGGAAATCAATATTGTAAGCACCAACCGTCGTACCCACTCCGGAGAAACGGGGATTGCGGCTTGAATGGTTTGCCATTAAGTTATGATGAAACGATGCATTTGTTCCGCCCCAGATACCACCGTAGCCATGGGCGCCTTTAGGATGGTGGGATTTATATAAACTCTCACTTGCGATGCACCATTGCATAGTGAAATTTGTGTTTTCGTAAAATGAAATTGTTTCGTCAATGCTCCAGCTTGCCGAGCAGTGATCAATGATTACATTATTGCCGCCGCGTCCACCGAATCCGTCATCCACACACGCGGTTGTGTCGCCTGTGCGTACACGCAAGTATCTGATAATAACGTTATTTGCCGAGTTGGAGAACGTCCAGTTTGCAATGCAGATGCCGTCGCCGGGAGCGGTTTGTCCCGCGATATATATCGAATCCTTTGAGATATCGAGAGCAGACTTTAGAAATATTGTTCCAGAAACCCGAAAGACAACGATTCGTGCGCCGCTCGCGGTAACTGCTGCGCGCAGGCTGCCCGTACCGGAATCATTCAGATTCGTAACTTCAATTACTTTTCCAAACCTGCCTCCCGCGGAGTACTTTCCGTAACCTTCAGCTTCCGGGAATGCTAATAATTGTGCAAAGATCTGTGCCGGCAGTAAAAGCAATACGAATAAAAGCAAATGGCGCATGAACATCTTTCGATAATGAAAATTCAGGGAATCAGGAAAAGCAGTAATTAATAAGTGTATAATATACACGTTTTAATTATTTTAACAAAATAGGAGTGAAGTTTATTATAGTTAATCAGACATGAAGGGCATCAAGCGAATTTTCTCTCGCTGACAATTTTTTAGAAATGCAAGATTCCTGATATTAACTTTTGCAGATCGTTTTTCTTGAACGGCTTCGAGATTGAATGTGTGCAGCCTTTCAAAAGAAGTTCGATCTGTTTTTGCGCCATCGTAAAAGCAGTAATTCCGATAATGGGAATATTATCGTAATCAGGGAACGTGCGGATGTATTGAGTAATACTAAAGCCGTCCATTCCTTCTTCCGGATTTGTATCAATAATTACTGCTACAAATTTCTGTCTTTTAATTTTTTCTGCAATTTCTTCTATTGTACGCGCAGAGTGTAATACACAATAATCATTTAAGAAATGTTTCGCGACCGATACGGCGTAAGTATCGTTTTCAATATACAGAACATCCGGTTTAACCTGACTATGTGAGTCCGTCCGAACGGAATATTGCGGTCCGGTTCCTTCGCGCATATAGTCCGGCACAGCCTGTGCGACAGGAATCAACACGGTGAATGTGGAGCCGCAGCCGGGTTCGCTTTCCAGAATAATTTCACCATTGAGCAACTCGATATATTTTCGAACTAACGCCAACCCCAATCCGACACCTTCAAATGCACGGCTGTATCCCTCGCTGCCCTGACGAAACTCCTCCCAGATAGCAGATTGCTTTTCAATCGGGATTCCAATGCCGGTATCCTGAACCGAAATACTGACAAACTCGCCGTCGGTGTTAATACCTTCGCCTACCTTTACAAAAATATTTCCGGAATGCGTGAACTTTATTGCGTTGTGCACAAGGTTCTTAATAATATTTCCGACAATCATTTTATCAAGAGTTACCTTAATCTCCGGCCTTGCCGCTTTGAGCTGCAATAACAAATTCTTTTTCTCAATAAGTGATTTGAAGCTCTGTAAATGTTCCTTAACAAGGTCAAGAATGTCGAATTCGGATGCCTGAACTTTGACCGCCTCCGAGTGAAGCCGCGTAAGTTCAAGCACCTGGTTGAAAGTGTCGAGTAAGCGCCCGCCGTTTTCACGGATGACACAAGCAAATTCTTTATCTTTATCATCCTGGAGGTTGTCTTCAAGCATTTCAGCGTATCCGAGAATTCCGATAAGAGGCGTCCGCAATTCGTGACTAATGTTGGCGAGGAAAGCGGATTTCAATTTATTCAATTCATCTGCTCTGTGCCGGGCACTGATAAGAGCTTCTTCAATCTTTTTCCTCTCGGTTATATCATAGAAGGAAATGAATATCGCGGGCTGATTTGCATACTGAGCGTAAGAGATATCAACTAACGCCCAGAATTTGTGTCCGTAAAAAGAATGCATCTCAATTTCCTGCAACTGAACGGTGTCGCTCTTTTCAGCAGAGATTTCGATCTGCTTCCAGAAATCTGACACCGCACAAAATTCACGGATATGCCTTCCGAATGCCTCATCCTTACTAAGATCAAATTTTTTCAACGCCGCTGTATTGGCATATAGAATGGTGCTCTCAACTTTATGGAGCAAAATGACAGGGAAGGGTGCATGATGGGCAAGCGATTTGTACCGCCGTTCACTCTCCCAAAGGGCACGTTGAATCTGCTGACGGAGCGTAACATCCTGAACGATGGATATGAAACCGGCAAACTTACCGTCAAAATTATTGTAGGGAATATTTGTCCACTCACAAAGAATGACATCGCCGTTCTTTGTGATGTTTTCGTTAGAACACCGCGGCTGCATATCACCCGATAACATACGCTCCGCAAATATCTGTAAATTCTCACGGATTGCCGGGCTGGTGAAAAACTCGGCGGCGTGTTTACCCAGAACTTCATCCAATTCATAGCCGAATAGCTTCAAGGCGGCCGGATTGCAGTCAATTAATAACCCTTTTGCGTTCCAGTACATCAGCGCGATAGGCATCCGGCTGCTTTGCAAATTGAGCAAGTCCATGTTTTCCTGCAGCGCCCGCTCAGCCAATTTCTTTTCGGTGATGTTTTCGACCGTTCCTTCGTAGTAGAGGATATCGCCTGATTGATTTTTAACAATCCGTGCAGATTCCCGTATATAGACTCTCTGTCCGTTTTTCTTCAACCAAACTGATTCTCTTCCGGTTATAACACCTCTGCTTTGTACTTCCTGCTTGAATTCATCTCTCGCGTAACCGGATAAAAAGCCATCCTTCTCAAGATTTCTTGTTTTGAGTTCTGCAGGGGAAGAGTAACCCAACATCTCGCAGAGTGCAAGGTTCACCCGTAATATGCCCCCATCAGGTGATGTTTGATACATACCGACAACAGAATTCTCAAATAAATTACGATATTGTTCTTCACTTTCAATGAGATCCAATTCAAGAATTTTTTTCTCTGTTATGTCCTGTATAGTGCCGGTTACTGAAAGCGGCTTTCCTGCTGAGTCATAAACAATTTCGCCTAATCCCATTATCCACCGTTCCGCTTTGTCATTATAGCGGATTATCCGGAAATCGAAATTAAAATTCATTCTGTCTTTTAAGGTTTGCGTGATGTTTTGTGAAACTGATGGAAAGTCGTCGGGGTGGATGAGCATTCGCCATGCTTCAAGGACTTTTGGAAATGAATCTGTAATTCCCAGTATGCTGTGAATTTCTTCGGTGCAGACCCATGTCCGCTTTTCAAGATCAATGAAGCAGGAGCCGATGCGGGTGCGGCTCTCGGAGGTGCTGAATAACACCTGCATATCGGATACCGTTTCGGCTAATGAGGATACACGGCTGTCAATAAGGCTGAGAAGACGTCGTACCTCATCTGCCTTGACCGGAGTATCGGCTTCAAGGTGGAAACCACTGGTGAGCCTGTGAATTTCACTAATGATGTTCGAGATTTCATTCTGCTGAAGAGATGACTTTCTTTTGTCCGGTTCCATTGTGCTGCTCGCTTAACTAATATAAATATTCTTAATTCGCAGGAAAGTTTTAAGATCTAACCGGCATTTGCCGTAAGTTCTGAACCTATCACGATTTCACAATTGATAATAAACGTATAAGGAATAATTAATAAATCAATATCGAAATTCATCTCATTTCTCTTTTCTCGGCAACAGCAAACAGTTTAAGAGAAAATGTACACACAACCTGACACATAACAGCATTACATAAAAACAACTGGGTCAATGGCGGAAAACAAGACACCCAAAATAAGAAAAAATAAATCCAAAGTCATTATTCTGATTGTATAAACATTGAAATAGGGCAATAAGTTCTTCAATCAACAAATTCGGAAAATTTGTGGTTTTTCGCATCTGTCCTTGATTATCAAATTTAATGATGCTATTTTAACTATTAGACTTTACGTCTGAATAGTGGGGGGCTCCCATCTTAGAACCACTCTTCAGAAATCACACGAATTTGAATGTATATGCCTATTAACGTGATTATTGTTTTTTAATACATTATTATTTGATCGGCTGACACAATTTGCCGACCTTAATTGCATTATCGTGATCGGATTACAATTTCTACACATATAAGGAGGCTCGAGATGAATAAAGCACTCGCACTGCTGGCTGTCGTTCTGTGCGTTTTTTTTCAGGCTTGTACAACGGTAAAACCACCTGAAACAAAGGTTATCCCGCAAAATTCACCCTCAATCAGCAAATCACTTCAAAACCCTGAGCGATCATTGAAGCGTAAAGTTGCCATTGCCCGCTTTACCAATGAAACGAAATACGGACAGGGATTTTTCCATGATGAGAATGAAGATCGTTTGGGGAAACAGGCGATGGACATTTTTTCTGCCAAATTAACTGCCACCGATAAATTTATCATGCTTGAAAGAGCGGATCTGGCACATCTTAACAAAGAAAAACAAATGGCAAATCTGACGGAGTTAAACATTCCGGCTGATTATCTTATCCTGGGCTCGGTGTCCGAATTCGGAAGAAAGACCACAAGTGATGTCGGCGTATTTAGCCGTACAAAAACTCAAACCGCCTATGCCAAAGTGTATGTGCGATTAGTTGATGTGAAGACCGGACAAATTATATATTCCGAAGAGGGAGCCGGTGAGGCATCGTCGGAAGTCGGCACCGTATTAGGCGTTGGAAGTAATGCGGATTATGATGCGACGTTGAACGACAAAGTCATATCTGCCGCAATCGGCAAACTTGTAAATAATATTTATGAGAAATTGCTCGATAAGCCGTGGAAATCATATCTGCTCACCTACGATCAGGGAAGCTATATGATATCCGGAGGTGCAATGCAGGGTATAAAAGAAAATGATCAGTTCACTGTGTATAAACGAGGGCAGAAAGTCAATAATCCGCAAACCGGAATTATGATTGAATTGCCGGGTAAAGAGATTGGAAAAATAAAAGTTATTTCGCTTGTACCGGGTGAGGTTACAACTGAACTTTCTATTTGCAGTAAAGTATCGGGTGAACTTCCCACGGCAAATTTTGAAGAATATTATATACTTGAAAAGTAGGAGGAGTGTATGAAAAAATTTGCGGCTGTCTTTATGCTGGCTTTTTTACTGGCATCATGCGGCGGATATAATGAAACTATTACACAGAAGGCGGATAAAAGCTTTCTGAAATTTGTCGGAGTTACCACTGAGGCGACTGTGACAATTGATGGGGGCAACGCTTTCAAGCTGGATCCTAAAATTGAAGTTTATCAATTAACGCCGGGGAAGCATCGGGTTACGGTATATAGGAATAGCCAACTCGTTGTAGACCGGAATATTGTTCTGGATAATCAAGCTACTATGGAGGTTCAAATACCATGAAGATGAAGTTTCTGCTTTTTCCCCTGATGTTAGTTTTCTTATACGGATGTCAGGTACATCAACGAACAATTTACTATTGGTCGGAGTACTCAGAAAACTTATACAAATATAAAAAAAATACAACCGATACTACCAGGGCGGTTTTCCAGAAAACCCTGAACGACATTATCGTTAATGCTGCGTCGGAACACAAAAAGATACCCCCGGGAATATGTGCTGAGTACGGCTTCATTCTGCTGCAGAATGGTCAGCAGAGCGAGGGATTGCGATACATGGACAAAGAAACAGCTTTGTATCCGGAATCAACCGTTTTTGTTACAAGAATAAAAAACGAAGTGTTGAAAGGCGGTAAACAATGAAAAAACTGTACCTGTCTCTTATCCTTTTAGGGCTTTTATTAGCCGGTTGTGCTCCTACCATTACAAAGGAGGAGTTTGCCCCGAATATGTATAAAAATCATCCGGCATCAATCCTGGTGCTTCCTCCAATCAATAATTCAACTGCGGCGGAAGCCAAAGAATATTACCTTACTACCGTAACGGAACCATTGGCAGAAGCCGGATATTATGTCTATCCGATCGAGATGGTATCGGAAATTCTAAAAGAAGAAGGATTATTCGATACTGAAACGATGAAGAATGTTCCGATGAGTAAATTCAAAGACTTCTTCGGCGCCGATGCGGTTTTGTTTGTGAAAATTGAAGAATGGAATACCAGTTACTTCATTACATCAGGCAGCGTTACGGTTAAGTTGGCCTGCGAATTGAAATCAACCGTGAGCGGAGAAACTCTGTGGTTTTATGATAATAAAGTCACCATTAATACATCCTCCAGTAATACCGGCGGCGGATTGGCCGGATTGTTGGTTGCAGCAGTTGCCACAGCTATACAGACCGCAACTCAGGATTATGTGCCGATTGCCAAGCAAGTAAATGAAAACATCATGAAAGCAATGCCGGCAGGCAAATACAATCCTCAATATAATCAGGATATGCTTGTAAAAATCGAAAAGAGAGATAAAACCAAGTAAAAGGTTCTTTCAAGTAGATGGAGCTATTACAGGGCTGTTCTTTCGAGAGCGGCCCTTTTTTTATTAGTATGCTTAGTATCTTGGTCTGTTAATTACGATACAGATGAGTAATAAGCAAAAACACGTCCTGTTCAAAGCTTTCAAAACACAAAATTGTTCTAAAAACGGTTTCAGTGGAAACATGGTAGCGGCTGAGTTCGGATTAACAGTCAATATTTGACACTTAAATTTCAAATGAATCCCTAAAACTGCTAACAATGTCGTTTACGGGTACATTCTTCTACGAAAGTTCTTGGAAATGGGAAAAAATAGTAATAAATTACGTAGCTAAAGCAAAAAAATACAGAACGAAGTTGCATTTAAGAAAAAAAATAGATAATTTTAAAGTCTGTTTCCCTTTTGAAACGGGCGGACGCCGGAGTTGGAGAGCCGGGGCGGACTGTAAATCCGTTGGCTTATGCCTTTGAGGGTTCGAATCCCCCGCCGCCCACTGCGTTTTTTTTGCTTTTAGCAAGGTATCCCGCTTGTGCGGGATTATTGTGTTTTTAAATGTTCTTTGATATGCGCGGAAGTAACTCAGTTGGTAGAGTCACAGCCTTCCAAGCTGTTGGTCGCGGGTTCGAATCCCGTCTTCCGCTCACGTTGCTGACGTAGCTCAGTTGGTAGAGCACATCCTTGGTAAGGATGAGGTCACCGGTTCAATCCCGGTCGTCAGCTCTAACATTAATTTTATTTGCTATTTATAATTTCTTCTGAGATGAAATATGAGAGAGATCATAACTTTAGAATGCACAGAGTGTAAAAATCGTAATTACACAACGACAAAAAACAAAAGAACTCATCCGAGCCGTGTTGAGTTTAAAAAATATTGCCCGACGTGCAGAAAACATCATGTACACAAAGAAACAAAATAATTTTCCATACGTCAGTGGCTCAATTGGTAGAGCAGCGGTCTCCAAAACCGCAGGTTGGGGGTTCGAGTCCCTCCTGACGTGCCAATAATATCGTGGTATTATGATAGAAAAAATTAAAGCAATCGTTAGTGACGTGGTCAAGGAAATGAAAAAAGTTACCTGGCCGACACAAGAAGAACTGAAAGAATCAACCATGATCGTAATAGTCATGTGCATTATTCTTGCAGTTTTCACCTATGTCATAGACATGGGCATCTCAAAAATATTTACGGGAATCTTTTAATCCATGTCTGATAAATGGTATGTCGTTAAAACGTTTTCGGGACATGAGAATAAGGTAAAAAACATTATTGATGCAGAAATGCGCGATAATGAAAGGCTTCATGCCAAAATTGCCGAAGTTCTTGTGCCAACCGAGCGCGTATATGAAGTGAAGGATGGCAAAAAGAGAAGTAAAACTAAGAATTTCTTTCCCGGCTACATCCTTGTACAGGCTGAATTAGATATTCAGGTCAAGGATTTCATTCTCAATACCCCTTCGGTTATGGGTTTTTTGGGCAATAAGAATAATCCGCAGCCCCTTCAGCCTGAAGAAGTTAAGAGAATTGTCGGAAGAATTAAGCAGGGTGCCGAAGGCGAAAGAATGGATACCATCTTCCGCGCGGGCGACCTTGTTAAAATTATTGATGGTCCATTCAACAACTTCACAGGTACCATTGAAGAAGTTTCCGAAGAAAAAATGAAAATTAAGGTGCTGGTCTCAATTTTCGGCAGAAAAACGCCGGTTGAGATAGATTTTGTTCAAGCAGAATTAGAAAAATAATAGAACGTTCTAAAAGGTAGAGAATACTATGGCAAAAAAAATCACCGGATATGTAAAATTACAGATCCCCGCAGGTAAAGCTAATCCGTCACCACCGGTAGGTCCTGCACTCGGTCAAAAAGGCGTTAATATCATGGAGTTCTGTAAGCAGTTCAACGCCCGTACTGCCGACAAAGATGGTCTGATAATTCCAGTTGTGATTACGGTTTATTCCGATAAATCATTTACGTTTATAACCAAAACCCCACCCGCGGCAGTTTTGTTAAAAAAAGCAGCCAAGGTTGAAAAGGGTTCACCTGAATCTAACCGTACAAAGGTTGGTAAAGTTACCAAAGCTCAGGTTGAAGAGATCGCTAAATTAAAAATGCCCGATTTAAACGCTAACGACCTCGCTGAAGCTGCAAGTATGGTATCGGGAACCGCCCGCAGCATGGGTATTACAGTAGAAGGTTAATTTTTTAAGTAAGAGTTGAGTTTATGAAAGTTTCAAAACGAGTACAGGCAATTCAGAAAAAGGTTGATGTTAAGAAAGAGTATTCTCTTGAAGATGCCGTAAAACTTCTGAAAGAGAGCACCACCGTTAAATTTACGGAATCGCTTGACTGCGCTATCCGCTTGGGTGTTGATCCGCGCCATGCAGACCAGATGGTCCGCGGTACGGTCAGCCTTCCTCACGGAACCGGTAAAGAGGTAAAAGTTTTGGTGGTTGCTAAAGGCCCCAAAATTCAGGAAGCTCTTGATGCCGGTGCAGACCATGCAGGTCATGAAGACTACCTTGAAAAGATCAAAGGCGGCTGGGCAGACGTTGACGTTGTTATCGCTACCCCGGACGTCATGGCAGATCTTGGTAAATTAGGTAAAATCTTAGGACCCAAAGGCTTGATGCCGAATCCTAAAAGCGGCACCGTTACTATGGATGTTGCTAAAGCAGTTAAAGAAGTTAAGGCTGGAAAGATCGAATTCCGTGTTGAAAAAGCAGGAATTGTCCATACTTCAGTCGGAAAACTTTCTTTTGACGAAAAAGCATTGATTGAAAATACCCGTGCTTTTCTGGCGATGATCATGAAATTAAAACCTACATCGGCAAAGGGTGTATACGTAAAAAGTATCTTCCTTTCTTCAACAATGGGGCCCGGACTCCGGATTTCCAAAGATGAAGTCGGCGTATAAGGTTATTAACAAGTATTACGCACAATATATAAAATATAAATGCTTCACGGTTCTAGTATATTAATTAATAAAATTTCAAATTCAGGAGCAAGATGAATAAGGCTGAAAAAGCAGAAGCAATTGCTCAAATTGCTGAGTTGATCAACAACAGTACCGCTGTCTACGTAGTAGATTACAGCAGTATTAATGTTGAGGATATCAGTAAGATTCGTAGAGAATTCCGCAAAGAAGGCGTAACCTACAAAGTATTGAAGAATACTTTAGTTAAACGCGCTCTTACTGAAACCGGAAAATACGAGAAGCTTGCAGATAATCTTAAAGGTATGGCCGGATTCGCCTTCATAAGCGATAATCCGGGTGCACCTGCAAAAATCATCAAAAAGTATTTTGATGATAAACAAAAATTGTCCTTGAAAGCCGCATATATTGAAACACAGTACTATGCAGGCAGTCAGCTTAATGAACTTGCCAGCCTTCCTTCAAAACCAGAGATCATTGCCGGTATTCTTGGCAGCATAAACGCTCCAGCTTCAGGTATCGTCGGTGTTCTTAACGCGGTTATGAGAGATTTGGTAAGTGTTATTGACGAAATAGCAAAACAAAAAGCTGCATAAAGTTTTTAATTATAAAATTTAATTGTTAGGAGAATCTAAAAATGTCAGAAAAAGTTGCTGAATTAGTAGAGAAAATCAAAGCTTTAACCTTAGTTGAAGCTGCCGAATTGAAAAAAGCTTTAGAAGCTGAATTTGGTGTTTCCGCCGCTGCTCCTGTTGTTGTTGCTGCTGGTGCTGCTGTTGCAGCTGCTCCTGTTGAAGAACAGACAGAATTCAATGTTAACCTTATTGGTGCAGGCGACAAAAAAATCAACGTAATCAAGGTTGTTAGAGTTCATACCGGTCTCGGTTTGAAAGAAGCTAAAGACCTCGTTGACGGTGCGCCTAAGACAGTAAAAGAAGGCGTCTCAAAAGAAGAAGCTGAAAAGATCAAGAAGGAACTCGAAGAAGCCGGCGCAGCTGTAGAAGTAAAGTAAAGACTTTATTCTGAAAACAGTGCGTTTTTGGTCGTTTTTAAAGTGATAGGGTGGTCTAAACCACCTTATCACTTTTTGTATTGTTAACGATTTCTTCTTTTTTTTGCCAGTTTAGTAAGTTTTTATATCGGAGGTTAAGTTTGGATAATCAAAGAATTTCTTTCGGTCGTATTAAGTCAGTTCTCGATATTCCAGATCTGTTGGCTGTCCAGAAGGACTCATTTGAAGACTTTTTACAGCTGAACGTAGCACCTTTAAAACGTGAAAATAAAGGGCTGCAATCAACTTTTACATCGAATTTTCCGATTTTTGATAATAAGGAAAATTACCGACTCGATTTTATCGAGTATTTTGTGGATAAACCACGGTATTCATTGACAGAATGCCTTGAGAAAGGTTTATCCTTTTCGGCTCCTTTGAAGGCGAAATTACGCCTTTCGACAAAGGATCCGGACACTGAAGAATTTGTCAATACGGTCGAACAAGAGGTTTACTTAGGTAACCTTCCGTTCATGACCCAAAAAGCCACCTTTGTTATCAACGGTGCTGAGCGCGTTGTCGTTACTCAGCTTCACCGTTCACCGGGTGTTGCTTTTTCGCAGAACGTTCACCCGAACGGAACTCCGCTATATTCAGCCAGAATTATTCCGCTGAAGGGTTCATGGGTTGAGTTCTCCACCGACATTAATTACATTTTGTACTGCTATGTTGACCGCAGAAAGAAATTCCCGGCAACAACATTGCTCCGTGCTCTCGGTTATATTACCGATGAAGAAATCCTCGATTTATTCCACCTTACTGAAGAGGTTGACGCGGCAAAGGCTGACCTCAGTAAATATGTCGGAAGATTGATCGCCAATGACGTATTCGATATGTCAACCGGTGAAATCTTCCTTTCACGCGAAAGTGTACTTTCTGAAGAAGATATCGAACGAATCAATTCCGCGGAAGTTGATACGATTAAATTTATCCGCGACGATATAAATATCGAACAGAATTTTATTCTGAATACACTGCGCAAAGATCCTTCACACACGAGGGAAGAAGCTCTGTATTCGATTTACCGTCAGTTAAGAACCGGTGAACCACCGGATTTAGACACCGCACAGGCATTGCTTGATAAGATGTTCTTTAACGACAAACGTTATGATCTCGGCGATGTCGGTAGACACCGCATGAACAACAAGTTGAAACTCAACGTTGCTGAAGAGATTACCGTACTGACGAAAGAAGACATTATCGAAATCATCGCGTACCTCATGAGACTGAAAGAAAATCTCGAGGCGTTTGATGATATTGATCACCTTGGCAACAGACGTGTTCGCACAGTCGGCGAACAGTTACAGCAGCAGTTCAACGTTGGTATTGCCCGCATGGCAAGAACCATCAAAGAACGCATGAACATTCGCGATACTGAAAACTTTACTCCGCAGGAATTGGTTAACGCCAGAACAATCAGCAGCGTTATCAATGCATTCTTCGGAACGAATCAGCTTTCCCAGTTCATGGATCAGACCAATCCTCTTGCTGAATTAACACACAAGAGAAGGATGTCTGCCCTTGGACCAGGCGGTCTTACCAGAGAGCGCGCCGGATTCGAAGTACGTGACGTTCACTATACACATTACGGCCGTTTGTGCCCTATTGAAACTCCTGAAGGTCCGAACATCGGTCTTATTTCTTCGTTAACCATCTTTTCACGGGTTAACAAATACGGATTCCTTGAAACTCCTTATCGCAAGGTGGAGAAGGGTCGTGTTACGGATGAGGTTGAATTCCTTACCGCTGAACAAGAAGATGTATTTACGATTGCTCAGGCAAACGCTCCTTTAAAAGATAACGGCGAATTTGTTAACGAAAGAGTCACCTCACGTTTCAGAGGTGAATTCCCGATCGTACCGCCGAAACAATTACAGTATATGGATGTTGCTCCGGCACAGATTGTAAGCGCGGCTGCCGCACTTATTCCGTTCCTTGAGCATGATGATGCTAACCGTGCGCTCATGGGTTCTAACATGCAGCGCCAGGCAGTTCCTTTAATGCGTCCGCAGGCTCCGCTTGTCGGAACAGGCCTTGAAGGCAGAGTTGCACGTGATTCACGTGCGGTTATCGTTGCCGAAGGCGACGGCGTTGTTGAATACGTTGACGCAGAAAAGATCACCGTTAATTATGATATTAAACCCGAATCATCGGAAGTTGTTACTAACTTCTATGATGTTAAACATATTACTTACCGTCTCATTAAGTTTTCCGGAACAAACCAGGAAACATCAATCAATCAAAAGCCAATCGTAGCGGTCGGCCAGAGAGTTAAAAAGAATGATGTTATTGCCGACGGTTTCGCAACTCAAGGCGGTGAACTCGCACTGGGTCGCAACGTATTTGTTGCATTCATGCCCTGGAGAGGTTACAACTTCGAGGATGCTATCATTCTGAGCGAACGCTTGGTTATGGACGATGTCTTTACCTCAATTCACATTGAAGAATTTGAACTTCAAGTACGCGAAACAAAACGCGGTGAAGAAGAGTTGACACGTGAAATTCCAAACGTTAGCGACGAAGCGGTTAAAAACCTTGACGAAAACGGTATCATCCGCGTTGGTGCAGAAGTTAAAGAAGGTGACATTCTTATCGGTAAAATCACTCCTAAGGGTGAAACCGATCCGACACCTGAAGAAAAACTTCTCCGTGCTATCTTTGGTGATAAAGCTGGTGATGTTAAAGATGCCTCACTTCGCGCTACACCGGGCTTACGCGGTACAGTTATCAAAACAAGATTATTCAGCCGTAAACGTAAAGATACGGACACGAAGAAACTTGAAAAGAAATTATCCGAACAGCTTGAAGTTACTCATGCCCAGAAGAAAGAAGATGCTTATCAAAGACTTATTGATAAACTTACTTCAATTACCGTGGGTCAGACAACAACAGGTATCAGAGACCTTGATGGTTCCGTCAAATTGAGAAGCGGAAGTGCAATTAAAGATAAAACTTTTGCGGATCTTGAAGACGTTACGAAACTTGATTACACCATGGACTGGTTTGAATCAAAGAAAATCAACGGCCTCATTAAAGCATTATATAGAAATTACTTCTCCTACGCTTCTGATGTAGAAGAAGAATACAAACGCGAGAAATTGAAAATTCAATCAGGTGATGAACTGCCTCCGGGTATCGTTCAGCTGGCCAAAGTTTATGTTGCTAAGAAACGTAAAGTTTCCGTGGGCGATAAAATGGCAGGCCGCCATGGTAACAAAGGTGTTGTTGCCAAGGTCGTTCCTGTTGAAGATATGCCTCACCTGGCAGACGGAACTCCGATGGACATTATTCTTAACCCGCTTGGCGTGCCTTCACGTATGAACCTCGGGCAGCTGTATGAAACAGCTCTCGGCTGGGTAGGAAAGAAACTCGGTGTTCGTTTTGCAACCCCGGTCTTCGACGGCGCAAAATTGTCGGAAGTTGAAGGTTGGTTGGATAAGGCTGGCATTGATGTTGGCTGTAAAACGCAGCTTATTAACGGCAGAACCGGTGAGAAGTTTCAGCAGAAGGTTACTTGCGGATACATTTACATGTTGAAGCTCAGCCACCTTGTTGATGATAAATTACACGCCCGTTCAACTGGTCCATACTCGCTGATTACTCAGCAGCCTCTCGGCGGTAAAGCTCAATTCGGCGGTCAGAGATTCGGAGAAATGGAAGTCTGGGCTCTCGAAGCCTATGGCGCTTCCCATATCCTCCAGGAAATCCTGACAGTAAAGAGCGATGACGTGCCTGGCCGTGCGAAGGTATATGAATCGATCGTTAAGGGTCAAAATGTTCAGGAGCCGAATGTTCCTGAAGCGTTTAACGTATTAGTTAAGGAGCTCCAAGGTTTAGGACTCGATATAAAGATAGACTAACGTTAAACATTTGATAAAAGAATTGAGGAGTTTTTATGTTAATAAATAGAAGTCCGGAAAGCTCATTAAAAGATATTTCCAAACTTTCAATCACTCTGGCGAGCCCGGATGATATTTTATCGCGCTCACATGGTGAAGTAACAAAACCTGAAACAATTAATTACCGTTCTTTCAGACCTGAAAAAGACGGCTTGTTCTGCGAAAAAATCTTCGGTCCGACACGCGACTGGGAATGCTATTGCGGTAAATACAAGAGAATCCGTTACAAAGGTATCATCTGCGATAGATGCGGTGTTGAAGTAACACAGAAAAGCGTACGCCGTGAGCGCATGGGACATATCGCCCTTGCGGTTCCGGTTGTTCACATCTGGTTCTTTAAATCGCTTCCTTCAAAGATCGGCAACCTTCTCGGTTTCAGTTCGAAAGAGTTGGAAAGAATTATTTATTACGAGTCATATGTTGTATTGAATCCGGGTCCGACAGGATTGAATAGAAAAGATTTGATTACTGAAGAACAGTACTTCGAAATTTTAAATTCACTTCCTGCAGGTAATGAAAAATTACCCGATACTGATCCAAATAAATTCTATGCAAAAATCGGCGGCGACGCGATTAAAGAACTGCTGAAGAATACCGAAATCGAAAACTTATTTACTGCTTTACACGAGCAAAATAAAGTTGAAACTTCGCAGCAGAAAAAAGACGATATTCTCAAACGCCTTAAAGTAATTGAAGCGTTCAGAGAAAAAGAAGGTAAAGCGATGAATAAACCTGAGTGGATGGTATTAAGTTACATCCCGGTTATTCCGCCGGAACTTCGTCCGTTGGTTCCTCTCGAAGGCGGAAGATTCGCTACCAGCGATTTGAACGACTTGTATCGCAGAGTAATCATCCGAAACAATCGTCTCCGTAGATTAATTGATATTAAAGCTCCCGAAGTCATCTTACGTAACGAAAAAAGAATGCTTCAGGAATCAGTTGACGCTCTCTTCGATAACTCAAGAAGAGGAAGCGCAGTACGCAGCGACAATAACCGTCCGTTGAAATCGTTGAGCGACATGCTTAAAGGTAAACAAGGACGTTTCCGTCAGAACCTTCTTGGTAAACGTGTTGACTATTCAGGCCGTTCGGTTATCGTCGTCGGCCCTGAATTGAAACTGCACCAGTGCGGTCTTCCGAAAGATATGGCTGTTGAATTATTCAAGCCTTTCATTATCCGTAAGCTTATTGAAAGAGGCCATAACAAAACCGTTAAGAGCGCAAAGAAGGTTGTTGAGAGAAAAGACCCGATCATCTGGGAGATTCTCGAAAAGATTATTGACGGACATCCAGTAATGCTTAACCGCGCTCCTACGCTTCACCGTTTGGGTATTCAGGCATTCCAGCCTGTTCTTATTGACGAAAAAGCTATTCGTCTGCACCCGATGGTATGTACGGCGTTCAACGCGGATTTTGACGGTGATCAGATGGCGGTTCATATTCCGCTTTCACACGAAGCACAGCTTGAAGCACATCTGCTCATGCTCAGCAGCCACAACATTCTTTCACCTCAGCACGGTAACCCGATTGTTATCCCGACACAGGATATCGTATTGGGCGCTTATTATCTCACGAAGAAACGTGACAATGATGTTGGTGAAGGCATGACATTCAGTAACGCTGATGAAGTCATTATGGCTTACAACAGCAGAGTTGTCGGCTTGCACGCAAGAATTAAATACAAATATAATGGCGAGTTTATCGAAACTACAACCGGCCGCGTTATCTTTAACCAGATAGTTCCGGATGAAATGGGCTTCTATAATCAATTGCTCGTTAAAAAATCATTTGGCGGATTTATCGGCCAGATGTTTATGAAATTAGGCAACAAGGTTACTGCAAAATTCCTTGATGATTTGAAAGACATCGGATTCCGTTATGCAACGGCAGGCGGTCTTTCTATCAGCTTCAGCGATTTGCTTATCCCTGAAGAAAAAGCTAACCTTATCAAAGCTGCCAACACTAAGGTTGAGAATGTATTGGAACAGCACGAAATGGGTATCATTACCGATAACGAGCGTTACAATATTATTATTGATACATGGACACACACAACCAACGACGTTGCAGTTGCCCTTATGAAAAAATTAAAGAGTGCCGACGGCGGATTCAACCCAATCTTCATGATGGTTGACTCAGGCGCGAGAGGCTCTCAGGAACAGGTTCGTCAGCTCGCAGGTATGAGAGGATTGATGATGAAACCGCAGAAGACCTTGTCGGGTCAGGCGGGTGAAATTATCGAGAACCCGATTATCGCTAACTTTAAAGAAGGTTTGTCGGTACTCGAGTACTTTATCTCTACTCACGGTGCTCGTAAAGGTTTGGCGGATACCGCGTTGAAAACAGCGGATGCCGGTTACCTTACCAGAAGACTTGTTGACGTTGCTCAGGATGTTATCATCAGTGAAATTGACTGCGGTACTATCCTTGGCGTAAACGTAACTGCCATTAAAGACGTTGAAGAAGAACGCGAATCATTGGCTGAAAGAATCACTGGCCGCGTTACACAGGATGCTATCTATGATCCACGTACCGAGGAACTGATTCTTGAAGCAGGTGAAATGCTTACTGAAGATGTTGCGAAGATTATTGAAGAAGCAAACATTGACTCTGTTAACATTCGTACTGTATTAACCTGCGAATCAAAGCACGGTGTGTGTGCAAAATGTTACGGAAGAAATCTTGCCAACGGTAAACTTGTTGAAGTTGGTGAAGCAGTCGGTGTTATCGCTGCTCAGTCAATCGGTGAGCCTGGTACACAGCTTACTCTTCGTACATTCCACTTTGGTGGTACGTCATCACGTATTGCAACGCAGTCACAAGTTGAAACGAACATCGAAGGTTATGTTAAGTTCCATCGTGTAAACTATGTTGAAAGAAAGAACGGACCGGTTGTTGAAAAAATTGTTACCGGCAGAAGAGGCGTTCTTGAAGTTTATGATGATCACGAATCATTATTGAAAAAGTACAACGTACCGTACGGTGCACAGGTACTTGTTTCCGAAGGTCAGAAAGTTTTAAAGAAACAACCATTGTACTATCACGATCCGTACAATGACGTTATCCTCGCTGATATCAACGGTAAAGCGAAGTTCGTTGACTTAATTGAAAACGTAACGATGCAGCAGTTGACCGATGAACAAACCGGTCACGCACAGAAAGTTGTTATCGAGCCTAAGGATAAAACACTGACTCCAAGTATTGTTATTGAAAGTGAAGACGGTAACGTTAAAACATTCAGCATTCCTTCAAAAGCATATCTTGCAGTTGAAGAGAGTGAAATTGTCGCAGCGGGTACTATCCTTGCTAAGATTTCAAAGCAGACAACTAAGACCCGTGATATTACCGGTGGTCTGCCGAGAGTAACTGAATTATTCGAAGCACGCAGCCCGCAGGATCCCGCGATCGTTGCAGACATCGAAGGTATCGTTAAATTCGGCGCACGTAAAAAAGGTTATCGCGAAATTCTTGTTACTGCACTTGATGCTTCTGACGAAAAGAAATACAACGTTCCGCTCGGCAAGCACGTTCTCGTTCAGGACGGCGATGAAATTCCAGTTGGTGAAAAAATCACTGACGGACCTATCAATCCTCATGACATCTTGAGAATTAAAGGCCCGAACGCTGTTCAGGAATATCTCGTAAATGAAATTCAGGACGTTTACCGTTTGCAGGGTGTAAAAATTAATGACAAACATATTGAAGTAATTGTAAAACAGATGCTTCAAAAAGTTCGCGTCGTTACTCCGGGCGATAGTAAATTCCTCGAAGAAGATATTATTGATAAATCAGAATTCGTAGAAGAGAACGAAAAAGTAATAGATTCAGTCGTAATTACCGAAAAAGGTGACTCACGGTTCAAAGAACACCAAATTTTGCCAAAAAGCAAAGTTCGTGAGGCTGCGGCTGACCTAAAAAGAAAAAGTAAAAAAGCGCTTGATTATCGTGCCGCTGAAGCCGCAACATTCGACAGAATATTGCTTGGAATTACCTCGGCAGCCCTGTCAACCGAAAGCTTTATCTCTGCCGCTTCGTTCCAGGAAACGACAAAAGTATTGACAAATGCCGCAATTGCCGCTAAAACCGACACTTTGCGTGGTTTGAAAGAGAACGTGGTTATGGGTCGTTTGATCCCCGCGGGCACCGGATTGAAGAAATATTCTCACATCCAGCTCAGCGGAACTGAAGAACCCGCAACCGAGGAAAATGCCGCCCCGGTCGCAGAAACCGAATCGGCATCATAATAGACTGATTAAATATTTGCGGAAACTTGACAAAATAAATGTCTTTCCGTATATTAAAAGGCTAAATTTTTTTAACTTTGTAATTTTTGGAGTGGTTTTTGCCAACGATTAATCAATTAGTACGTAAAGGACGCGAAGCGATAGTAGGAAAGAATAAGGCTCCGGCGCTCCAGAGTTGCCCTCAGCGTCGTGGTGTATGTACAAGAGTATATACTACTACACCGAAGAAACCTAATTCAGCTTTGCGTAAAGTTGCACGTGTTCGTTTAACTAACAACATCGAAGTAACTGCATATATCCCGGGTGAAGGGCACAACCTTCAGGAACACTCAATCGTTCTTATCAGAGGCGGTAGAGTAAAAGATTTGCCGGGTGTTCGTTACCACATTATTCGTGGCACTCTCGATGCCAGCGGCGTTGAAGATAGAAAACAGGCCCGCTCTAAATATGGAGCCAAAAAACCAAAAGCAGGTAAGTAGAAGAATCTATGAGAAAGAAAAGAGCCGAGAAAAGATATATTAAGCCAGACCCAAGATTTAACGATCTGGTCGTGGCTAAATTTGTTAATTCCATTATGCTTGATGGTAAAAAATCTACCGCAAGAAACATTGTTTACAATGCGTTTGGAATTATTGAAGAAAAAACAAAAAAGCCAGGAGTAGATGTTTTCAAAAAAGCTCTCTCTAACATTCAGCCTGTGATTGAAGTTCGCAGCAGAAGAGTTGGCGGCGCCACGTATCAGGTTCCTATGGAAGTAAGACCTGAAAGACGTTTGGCTTTGGCTTTCCGTTGGATTCGTGAATACTCACGCTCAAGAGGCGAAAAATCAATGGCTGCTAAATTAGCAGGTGAATTGATGTCTGCTTCAAACGGCGAAGGTAACTCAATTAAGAAAAAAGAAGACACACACAAAATGGCCGAAGCTAACAAAGCTTTCGCTCATTTCAAGTGGTAATTATTTAAGACAAGAGATAGATTAGGAAATTAGATTTTAGATGGCTACATTAACTCCAATTGAAAAAGTACGCAATATCGGTATCATGGCACATATTGACGCCGGTAAAACAACGACTACTGAGCGTATTCTTTTCTATACCGGTAAACTTCACCGCATTGGCGAAGTTCACGATGGAGCGGCTACGATGGATTGGATGGAGCAGGAAAAAGAACGCGGCATCACCATTACAAGTGCTGCAACTACCTGCTATTGGAAAGATCATCAGATTAATATTATTGATACTCCCGGTCACGTTGATTTTACAGCCGAAGTTGAACGGTCACTCCGTGTTTTGGACGGAGCGGTTGCTCTTTTCTGCGCTGTAGGCGGCGTTGAACCACAGTCTGAAACCGTATGGCGTCAGGCTGATAAGTACGGCGTTCCGAGAATCGCATTCATCAATAAAATGGATCGTATCGGTGCCGACTTCTTTAATGCTTTAAATATGATCAAAGAGCGCCTTGGCGCCAATGCTATTCCGGTTAATTTACCTATCGGCGATGGCGATTTGTTCACTGGCGTTATTGATTTAATGACATTCAAAGCTTTGATGTATCGCGAAGATAATCTTGGAACTCATTTCGATATCCAGGAAATTCCAACCGATCTTTTAGAAAGCGCAAAAAAATATCGCACCCTGATGCTGGAAGCAGTATCCGAAGTTGATGATACCCTTTTAGAAAAATATCTGAACGGCGAAGAAATTACTTATGAAGAGGTTATTCGTGTTTTACGCGAAGCGACTATCTCCTCAAAAATAATCCCCGTTCTCTGCGGATCATCATTTAAGAATAAAGGTGTTCAGAGTTTATTAGATGCAGTTATAGATTTTCTTCCGTCACCGATCAACAATCCCGTTATTGAAGCACATCATGTCGGAATTAACGATACGGTTGAAAGAAAAGTTGACGAAAAAGAAAGTTTTACGGCCTTAGCATTTAAGTTAATGACCGATCCTTATGTCGGTAAATTAACATTTTTCAGAGTTTATACTGGTACACTCCATTCAGGCTCATATATCTATAATTCTGTGAGCGGGAAAAAAGAGCGTATCAGCAGATTGCTGCGTATGCACGCTAACCACCGTGAAGAAATTGATACGGTAAGAGCCGGTGATATTGCAGCAGCCGTAGGTTTGAAATATACCAGAACCGGAGATACTCTTTGCGTTGAAGACGAACCGGTTATCATGGAAAAGATAACATTTCCCGAGCCTGTTATTCAGATTGCTATTGAACCTAAAACAAAAGCAGATCAGGATAAACTTTCAGACGCTCTCGTTAAGTTATCTGATGAAGATCCTACTTTTAGAGTTAATATTGACGAGGAAACGAGCCAGACACTTATCAGTGGTATGGGCGAACTTCACCTGGAAATTCTTGTTGACCGTATGCGTCGCGAGTTTAAGGTTGAAGCAAACGTCGGCAAACCGCAGGTTGCTTATCGCGAAACAATTACCCAGACCGTTAGTGCTCAGGGTAAATTTGTTAAACAGAGCGGCGGCCGTGGTAAATACGGTGATGTTTGGATTGAAGTTACTCCGAACGAGCCCGGTAAAGGTTATGAATTTGTAAACGCCATTATCGGTGGTTCTGTTCCAAAAGAATACATCGCTCCTGTTTCTGTCGGTATTCAAGAAGCCATGAGAAATGGTGTTGTTGCCGGATTCCCTGTAGTGGATGTAAAAGTCAAGTTGTATGATGGTTCATATCATGATGTTGACTCAGACGAGATTTCTTTCAAAGTTGCAGGTTCTATGGCTTTTAAAGAAGCTGCGAAAAAGGCTAAGCCTATTTTGCTTGAACCTATTATGTCCGTTGAAGTTATTACCCCTGAAGAGTATTTAGGCGACGTAATGGGCGACCTGAACTCAAGAAGAGGTAGAATCGAAGGATTTTCAGCGCGTAAAGACGCTCAGGTTATCGGGGCACATGTGCCGCTTTCCGAAATGTTCGGATACGCGACCGTTCTGCGCTCTATGACTCAGGGACGTGCAATTTATACCATGCAGTTCTCGCGTTATTCTGAAGTGCCGAAAAGCGTTGCGGAAGAAATTGCAGAAAAATCCGCTGGTAAAAAGTAAGCATCATAATTTTTATTTAGATATTATTAAAGTAACAAAGGAGTTATATAACAATGGCAAAAGAGAAATTTGACCGTAGTAAACCGCACGTAAATATCGGTACTATCGGACACGTAGATCATGGTAAAACAACCCTTACAGCTGCCATCACTATGGCTTTAGCTAAAAAAGGACTTTCCTCTGTCCGTACTTTCGACAGTATTGACAATGCACCTGAAGAAAAAGCACGTGGAATCACGATTGCAACTGCTCACGTTGAGTATGCTACTGCTAATCGTCACTATGCACACGTAGACTGCCCTGGTCACGCCGATTATGTTAAAAACATGATTACCGGTGCTGCTCAAATGGACGGCGCGATCCTCGTAGTTGCTGCAACTGATGGTCCTATGCCTCAAACAAGAGAGCATATCCTTCTTGCACGCCAGGTAGGTGTACCTAAAATTGTTGTATTCTTGAACAAAGTTGATGCAGTTGATGATGAAGAACTCATCGAATTAGTTAAAGAAGAATTAAAAGACCTCTTGAAGGCCTATGAATTCCCCGGAGACGAAATTCCGATTATCGCTGGTTCAGCTTTGAAAGCTCTTGAAGCCGGCGCTAGCGATGCTCCACTTGATGACCCACGTTACAGCTGTATCTGGGAGCTGATGGATGCTGTTGACTCATATGTTCCGATTCCGGATCGTATGACAGACAAACCTTTCTTAATGCCGGTTGAGGACGTTTTCTCAATCACAGGCCGTGGTACAGTTGCTACAGGTCGTGTTGAAAGAGGACAAGTTAAAGTTGGCGAAGAAGTTGAATTAATCGGTCTTGGCGCTCACAAGAAAACTGTTATCACCGGTGTTGAAATGTTCAGAAAAGAACTTGACGCTGCTATGGCAGGTGACAACGCTGGTCTCTTGATGCGTGGTGTTGACAAAAAAGAAATCGAACGCGGAATGGTTCTTGCTAAACCGGGTTCAATTACACCTCATAAAAAATTCGTCGGTAAAGCTTACATCTTGACAAAAGAAGAAGGCGGCCGTCATACATCATTTACAAGCGGTTACAGACCTCAGTTCTATTTCAGAACTACTGACGTTACAGGCGTTGCTTCACTTCCTGAAGGAGTTGAAGTTGTTATCCCTGGTGATAGCATCGAATTAAACATCGAGCTTATCACAACTATCGCTATGGAAGAAGGTCTCAAGTTCGCTATCCGTGAAGGCGGAAGAACTGTAGGCGCTGGATTTGTAACTAAGATTATTGAATAAAATTTATGCTATCTCGAAAACGGGAGAGCACCTCCCGTTTTCAGTCTATTTAAGTAAGGAGTCTTAGAGTGCCAGGTCAAAAAATAAGAATTAGGTTAAAATCGTACGATCATATTTTGATTGATAAGTCAACAGAAAAGATCATAAAGACGGTTAAAAGTACGGGAGCTGTAGTTTCCGGACCAATACCGCTGCCGACAAAGCGTACGATAGTAACAGTTTTACGTTCACCCCATGTTGATAAAAAGTCACGTGAACAGTTTCAATTATGTTCTCACAAAAGAATAATTGACATACATAATTCGAACTCAAAAACGATTGACTCCTTAAGTAAATTAGATATACCTGCGGGTGTAGATATAGAAATTAAATTATAAAGTTTGCGGAGTTAAGATGCCCGGGTTGCTCGGAAAAAAAATAGGTATGTCAAACATCTTCAACGCTGACGGTAACAGAATTCCTGTTACAGTCGTTGAAGTTGGACCCTGCACGGTTCTTCAGGTAAGAACAGCAGAGAAGAACGGTTACACCGCTCTTCAATTAGGGTTTGGCGTCAAAAAAAGAAATGTAAAAAAACCGGCTGCCGGTTTTTATGCTAAGCTCAATCTTGAAGCTGCCGCTACTGTAAAAGAATTCGATTTTAACGGCGCAGACTACAAAGTCGGCGATCAGATTAAAGTTGACCTTTTTACTGAAGGCGAAAAAATCAAAGTTCGCGGCTTAAGCAAAGGTAAAGGATTTCAAGGTGTTATGAGACGTCATGGTTTTGGTGGTGTTGGCGGAACAACTCACGGACAAAGCGATCGTCTTCGCGCTCCCGGTTCAATTGGAGCTTCATCATATCCTTCGCGCGTTTTTAAAGGTCAGAGAATGGCCGGAAGAATGGGACACAGTAATATTACCGTTCATAATTTACAGGTAGTAAAGGTTGTTTCTGAAAAGAATATCCTTTTAGTTAAAGGTGCTATCCCTGGTGCGGTAAATTCAATTGTTGAATTGTATAAAAAATAATATTGCGGTAAAATGGAATTAGACGTTTATAAAATAGATGGTACTGCCTCAGGTTCAAAAGTAAAATTGCTTGACAGCGTATTCGGTATGTCTCCAAATGATCATGCTATTTACCTTGCTGTTAAACAATATAATGCTAACCAGAGACAAGGAACAAGCAAGTCCAAAGAGCGCGCCGAAGTATCCGGCGGTGGAAAAAAACCGTGGAAACAAAAAGGCAGAGGCGGAGCCCGTGCAGGTACGAGCCGTTCACCTTTATGGTCTGGCGGTGGTACAATCTTCGGACCTCGTCCACGCGATCATCGCGAGTATTTGCCGAAAAAGGTTAAGACATTGGCCAAAGTTTCCGCTTTATCATACAAAGTTAAAGACGAACAGCTTGTTGTGGTTGAAGATTTCAATCTCGAAACTCCAAAAACTCAGGAATTTGCCGCAATCTTGGCAGCCCTTAAGCTGCAAGGCAAAAAAGTTCTGCTCTTAACCGGCGCCCATCAGGATTCAGTATACAAATCCGGTAGAAATATTCATAAGGTACAGATATTGGAGGTTGCTAAAGCTTCAACCTATGATATCCTTAATAATCAGGTATTGCTTGTTCAAAAAAGCGCCGTTGATTATTTGAATACCAAATACGAAGGAAGAGCAAAAGAAGAGGTAGCTAATGCATAATGTTATTATTAAACCTATTTTCACTGAAAAAGTGAGCGGTTTAACAGCAGATCAGAATAAATATGCGTTTGTTGTTGATATTAAATCAAATAAAATTGAAATCAAACGTGCAATTGAAAAGAAATTCAATGTTACGGTTGAATCAGTTACAACTGCTACTTTCCTCGGCAAAACAAAAATGATTTTACGTAAAGCCGGTAGATTTGCCGGAAAAAAACCGGATTTCAAAAAAGCATATGTTGTTTTGAAGGCCGGTGATAAAATTGATTTATTTGAACAAGTATAGTAAAAGCTGAGCTGGAGATTTTTCAATGGCAATTAAAAAATTAAAACCGACCACCCCCGGAACACGGCATATGACAATTTCGGCATTTACCGAAATTACCCGTTCAATTCCGGAAGAGTCCTTATTAGCTCCGATCAAGAAGAGCGGCGGCCGTAATAATTTGGGACGTGTCACATCAAGACATCGTGGCGGCGGACATAAACGTCAATATAGAATTATTGACTTTAAAAGAAACAAATTAGGTGTTCCCGGAACTGTTCAATCAATTGAATACGATCCAAACAGAACATCAAGAATCGCCCTCATCTATTACAAAGATGGCGAAAAAAGATATATCATTGCTCCTGAAGGCTTAAAAGTTGGTGATGTTATCACTGCCGGTACAGGTGTTGATATTAAAGTCGGTAATGCAATGCCGTTGAAAGAAATTCCGTTGGGAAGTTTTATTCACAACGTGGAATTAAAGCCCGGAAAAGGCGGCCAGATTGGTAGAAGCGCAGGAAGCTCTTTACAGCTGGTTGCAAAAGAAGGCGATTATGCTCAGTTGCGTCTCCCTTCAGGCGAAGTTCGCTTAGTTCGTTTGGTTTGCATGGCAACATACGGTGTTGTCGGAAATGCGGATCACGAAAATATCAGCTATGGTAAAGCTGGACGCAGCCGCTGGTTAGGAATTCGTCCTCATAACAGAGGCGTTACGATGAACCCGGTAGATCACCCAATGGGTGGTGGTGAAGGTAAAACCTCAGGTGGCGGACATCCGGTATCACCTTGGGGCACGAAGGCCAAAGGATTCAAAACCCGTAAGCCGAAAAAACAATCTAATAAGCAAATTATTAAACGTCGTAAGTAGTTGTGAGATAAAGTATGCCACGTTCTGTCAAAAAAGGTCCTTTTATAGATTTGAAGTTATTGAAGAAAGTTCAAACACAAGTTGAAAAGAATGATAAAAAGATCATTAAAACATGGTCTCGTTCATCAACGATTTCGCCGGAATTTGTAGGGCTTACAATCTCGGTACATAACGGACACAAAATGATTCCGGTATTTGTCACCGAAAATATGGTTGGCCATAAATTGGGTGAATTTGCTCCGACAAGAATTTTCAGAGCGCACCCGGGTACTAAAGCCGAAAAAGCATCTAAAGCGAAATAATTCGAAAGTAAGTTAAAGTTTATGGAAGCAAAAGCTGTATCAAGATATATACCGTCATCACCGAGAAAGATGCGCTTAGTCGTTGATCTTATTCGCGGTGTTTCGGTTGAACAAGCATTGGAAATTCTTCATTTTCAGACAAAGCACGCCGCAAGAGATGCTCAGAAAGCTTTGCGCTCTGCAGTTGCTAACCTGATTAATGTTAAGAGTGTGGAAAGACTGAGTCCTTCTGATTTATATGTGAAAGAAGCATACGTAGACCAGGGACCTACAATGAAACGTATTTCCCCAGCACCTATGGGACGTGCATATAGAATTAGAAAAAGATCCTGCCATTTAACAGTCGTTGTTGCGACTAAAAATAATTAAGGAGGTCGTTTTTGGGACAGAAGACTAATCCAATTGGTTTTCGCGTAGGAATTAATCGTGGTTGGGAATCCAATTGGTTTGAAAAAAGAAGCTACGGCGTAAAATTAAAAGAAGACGATAAACTCAGAGAGTATATCCGTCAGAGATTGAAAAAAGCCGGCATATCAAGAATAATTATTGACAGAACGTCAAAGAATATTCAATTGATTATACATACGTCAAGACCTGGCGTTGTTATCGGAAGAAGCGGTAAAGAAATAACTTCTCTCGAACAAGAATTGAAACAAGTTACCGGTAAGGACGTTAAAGTACAAATCAACGAAATTAAACGCCCTGAATTAGATGCTTTCTTAGTAGCTGAGAACATCGCTAATCAGCTTCAGGGTCGAGTATCGTTCAGACGCGCCATGAAGCAGGCTATTACTGCCGCAATGCGTATGGGCGCTGAAGGAATTAAAATTATGTGTGCCGGTCGTTTGGGCGGAGCTGAAATGGCGAGAACCGAACAGTACAAAGAAGGAAGAATTCCTTTGCATACTATCCGCGCAGATATTGACTATGCAAATGGCAGAGCAGAAACTATTTATGGCTCAATTGGCATAAAGGTTTGGATTTGCCGTGGTGAGATTTTAGGAAAAAGAGTTTCAGAATAAAGGTACCGGAGAGTAATTCCCATGTTAATGCCGAAAAGAGTTAAATACAGAAAATCGCAGCGCGGCCGTATGAAGGGTAAGGCAACCCGTGGAGCCACAGTTGCATTTGGAGATTTTGGATTAAAAGCTTTAGAGCCAGCCTGGATAACCAGCCGTCAGCTTGAAGCTTGCCGTGTTGCCCTTTCGAGAAAAATGAAAAGAGACGGTAAAGTTTGGATTAGAGTTTTCCCGGATAAACCGGTATCTAAAAAACCTCTCGAAACTCGTATGGGAAAAGGAAAAGGCGCCCCTGAATTTTGGGTTGTCGTTATCAAACCGGGTCGTATAATGTTTGAGATTTCCGGTGTTTCTACCGCAATCGCTCAGGATGCTTTGAGACTTTGCGGCCATAAGTTACCAATCAAAACCAAGGTCGTTAGAAGACCTGATTTTGAAGAAAAGTAAGAGGATTTGATAGATATGAAGATTTATGAAATTCGGCAGTTGTCCGATACCGAAATCCAGAAAAGAATTGAAGAAGAACAGGGTCTTTTGTTAGACATGCGTTTTTCTCATTCATTAAAACAATTAGTGAATTCAGCAAAATTGAAAGCCAGCAAAAGAACAATTGCTCGATTAAAGACTGTTCTTGCAGAACGTCAAAAAAATGTTCCGGCTCAAGAAGGAGTTCAGAGTAAATGACACAGGAAGTTAGACCACTCAGAAAAACACGTGTTGGAACGGTTGTAAGCAATAAGATGGAAAAAACCATCACCGTGGCTATCGAAAGACGAGTTGCGCATCCGATCTACAAAAAGTATTTTAAGAAAACAACCAAGCTTATGGCTCATGACGAGAAAAACGAATGTGCTATCGGTGATGTTGTGAAAATAATGGAAACACGGCCTTTGAGCAAAAGCAAACGCTGGCGTTTAGTTGAAATTGTTGAAAAAGCTAAATAGGTTAGGAGAAATTAACGATGATTCAAGAAGAGACCAATTTAGTCGTTGCCGATAATTCCGGTGCCAAGCGTGTACGCTGCATCAGAGTATTGGGCGGAAGCGGAAGACAGTACGCTTCTGTAGGAGATCTTATCGTTGTCGCGGTTAAGTCCGCCATTCCTAACGGCACAGTAAAAAAAGGTGAAGTATCCAAGGCTGTTATCGTTCGTACAAAAAAGGAAGTAAGAAGAAAAGACGGTTCTTACATTCGCTTTGACGAAAATGCCGCAGTTTTAATTAACGCACAGAATGAGCCTAAAGGCACACGTATCTTCGGCCCGGTTGCCAGAGAACTTCGTGAAAAACAATTTATGAAAATTGTTTCTTTAGCTCCTGAAGTATTATAAGTGGATGTGGTATGAAATTAAAAATTAAAAAAGAAGATAAAGTAATAGTAGTAGCTGGAAACGACCGTGGAAGAACCGGAAAAGTTTTAAAGGTTTTTCCTAAAACTCTGAGAGTGATTGTTGAAGGTGTCAACTTGCGTAAAAAACACACCAAGCCGACACAAAAATCACCACAAGGCGGAATCGTTGAAAAAGAAGCTCCTATTCACATTTCAAACGTTATGATTGCTGACCCGAAATCTGGTAAACAAACCCGTCTCGGTTCACAGATCATTTTGGACGAGAAGACCGGCAAAAAGAAAATTGCCCGTGTTACAAAAAAGTCCAACGAAATGTTATAAATCAAACTAATTAAAGAAACAGGACTTACGAGTAATGGCTGAAAAGAAAAATGTGAAACCTGCATCCCCTAAAGGGAAAAAGGATAAACAGGAAAAAGTTGAAGAGCAGAAGCCGGTTGCAGTTGAACCGGAAGTAAAAGTACCTTCTCGCCTCGGCATCTTTTATCAAAAAGAGATTATTCCTGCGTTAAAAAAGAAGTTTGAATATTCCAGTATTATGCAGGTTCCCAAACTTGATAAGATTGTAGTGAACATGGGTGTTGGCGCTGCAGTTAGCGATCCTAAGATTCTGGACGAAGCAGTCCGTGATCTGGAAGCTATCACAGGTCAGAAAAGCACGGTTCGCAAATCGAAAAAAGCGATATCTAACTTCAAACTGCGTGAAGGCATGAGCATTGGTGCAAAAGTCACCTTGCGTGATAAACGCATGTATGAGTTTTTAGATCGTCTTATCAATGTCGCTTTACCACGCGTTCGTGACTTCCGCGGTTTGTCGGACAAATCTTTTGACGGTCGTGGAAATTACACACTCGGTATTAAAGAGCAGATGATCTTCCCTGAGATCAATGCTGAAAAAATTACCAAAGTGTTAGGTATGGATATTACATTAGTAACTACAGCAAAATCCGACAACGAAGCATATGAATTGCTTATCGCGTTTGGTTTTCCATTTAGAAAAAAAGAATTGAGATAATTGAGAAGGAATTCTGATGGCAAGAAAAAGTTTGTTTGCCCGGGAAGAAAAAAGAAAAAGATTATACGTAAAGTATAAAGAGCAAAGAGCTAAACTGAAAAAAGAAGGTGACTGGGATGCCCTGCAAGAGCTTCCAAGAAACTCTTCTTTGTTACGGCAAAGAAATCGTTGCATTGAAACCGGACGTTCGCGTGCTTTCTTAAGAAAGTTTGGCGTATCACGTTTAGTATTTCGCGAGAAGGCTCTCCGTGGTGAAATCCCGGGAGTTAAGAAAGCAAGCTGGTAAAAGGAGAAGGTAATATATGTCAGCAGTAAATGATCCAATTTCAGATTTATTAACACGCTTAAGAAACGCGCTTAAAGCGAAAAAGAGACGCGTGGATATTCCTTCTTCAAACATGAAAAAGGGATTAGTACAATTGCTCAAAGATCAGGGTTTCATTGTTGGCTTTGAAGAAATCAAAGATAACAAACAGAACATTCTGAGAGTTGTACTGAAATATACCGACGGTGTCCCGGCTATTTCAGGCCTCCACCGTGTAAGCAGCCCTGGTTTACGCCGTTATACGGACGTGGAAAAATTGCCTCGCGTATTAAATGGTTATGGAACAGCAATCATTTCGACCTCCAGAGGCTTAATGACCGACAAGCAAGCAAGTCGGGAATCAGTCGGCGGCGAAATTTTATGTGAAATTTGGTAATTCATTCTTTGGAGTTTAAAAGTGTCAAGAATAGGTAAAAAACCGGTAACAATACCCCAGGGTGTATCAGTCTCTGTTTCAGAGAAAGCAGTATCTGTTAAAGGACCGAAAGGCGAATTGTCTTTCCCGGTTTACGACAACATTACTGTTGTTGTTGAAAACGGAGAAGTGGTTGTTACCCGCGCAAATGATTTGAAAGAAAACAGAGCCTTACACGGATTAACCAGAGCATGTATACAAAATATGGTTACTGGTGTTACCGAAGGTTTTTCAAAAACGCTTGATATTGTCGGCGTTGGATATAGAGCGGAAATGAAAGGTCAAAACCTTTTATTGACTGTTGGTTACTCGCATCCGATTTATTTCATGCCTCCTGACGGCGTCACTCTGGTTACACCGACTGCAACTCAGATTGTTATCAGCGGTTTTGACAAACAGGTTGTCGGCCAGGTTGCATCAAAAGTACGCTCGTTCAGAAAACCTGAACCTTATAAAGGCAAAGGTATTAAATACTCAACTGAAGTTATTAGAAGAAAAGCCGGAAAGACGGCGGGTAAATAGTCCTAAAGGAATAATATGATAACGAAACAAGCAAATAAACGAGAACGCTCGAAAATCAAGATTAGAAAAAAAATCAGCGGCACATCTGAAAAACCGCGTATGACTGTATTTCGCAGCAATACGCAGATTTATGCGCAGCTGGTTGACGATACTACCGGTAATGTACTCCTTTCGGTTTCTTCATTATCAAAAGCAGTTGCTGAAAAAATAGTATCTGTTAAAGGTAAAGTATCTAAGAGCGCAATCGTAGGCAGTGAATTAGCTGCTTTGGCACTCCAGAAAAATATTTCGACGGTTGTTTTTGACCGTAACGGCTACCGCTACCATGGTAGAGTAAAAGCAATTGCCGACGGTGCACGTAAGGGCGGCTTAAAATTTTAATTCGTTTATTTTGCCGGGTCGTCTAATGGTAGGACAGCGGCCTTTGGAGCCGTATGCGGAGGTTCGAATCCTCCCCTGGCAGCCAAAAAAAATTGTTTAAGTTGATCGGAGAATCAAGTGAGTAAAGTTCGCACAATTAAGGCAACAGACATTGAAAATCTGAAAGAGAAAGTTGTCTATATTAACCGTGTAGCCAAAGTTGTAAAAGGCGGCCGCCGGTTTAGTTTTAATGCGATTGTCGTTGTTGGCAACGGCTCCGGTATCGTCGGTATCGGTCTTGGAAAAGCAAACGAAGTTACGGATGCTATCTCCAAGGGAATAGATGACGCCAAAAAGAGTTTGGTGCAGGTTTATGTTCATAAAGGAACAGTACCTCACACAATTATCGGTAAATTCGGCGCTGGAAGAGTTTTATTGAAACCTGCTTCACCGGGTACCGGACTTATCGCCGGTGGCGGAGTTCGCGCGGTTCTTGAAGCTGCTGGTGTTCAGGATGTATTGACAAAATCATTAGGTTCAAGCAATCCTCACAACCAGGTTAAAGCAACCTTGCAGGCACTGTTAGGATTAATTGATGCCGGCTCAATGGCAAAAAGAAGAAATTTATCATTACAAGCGCTTTTCAACGGTTGAGGATATAATGGCTAAAAAATTGAAAATAACACAGATTAGAAGTATTATTGATCGCCCTATTGATCAAAAGAGAACCATCGAAGCTTTGGGCTTAGGTCGTCCTCACTACAGTACAATTAAGAATGATACACCGCAGATTCGCGGCATGATCAGAAAAGTTGCACATTTGTTAAAAGTAGAAGATTACAACGAATAGTTTATAAAGGTTTAACATGGATATTTTGAGTAATTTACATTATAACTCAGGCTCGCGCAAAAAGAGAAAACGTGTCGGTCGTGGCGAAGGTTCAGGACACGGTGGAACCTCTATTCGTGGTATGAACGGTCAGCTTTCACGCTCCGGAGCTAAACACAGAATGTGGTTTGAAGGCGGTCAGATGCCTTTGCAGAGAAGAGTACCGAAAGTCGGATTCAAGAGTCCGTTCAAGGTAGTTAATCAGGTAGTAAATTTATTCCAATTGCAGGAACTTGCAGAGACTAAGAAAATCGGCAGCGAAAAAATTACCGCGGTCGTTTTATTCAAAGTCGGACTCATTTCATCACTCCGTCCGTATAAAATTCTCGGACACGGTGAATTGAAAGCTAAGTTGGATATTGAAGCTAATTATGTTAGCAAATCGGCACAAGAAAAAATTGAAGCCGTTGGCGGTTCAGTAACCCTAATATAGAAGATTACAAGAAATGTCACGATTCACGGAATCATTCAGAAATATCTTTAAAATTCACGAGTTGCGTCAGAGAATACTGTACACCCTGCTTCTTCTGATAATTGTGCGTTTGGGTGCACACATTACTCTGCCCGGTGTTGATGGAAAATTGCTTGCAGCTGCAATGAACAGCAGTTCAAGTTCAGATAATCTTTTCGGATTGTACGATTTGTTTGTTGGTGGTGCATTTCACAATGCTGCTATCTTCGCTCTCGGAATTATGCCATATATCAGCTCATCAATTATCATTCAGTTGCTGGGCGCATTTGTTCCGTACTTCCAGAAATTACAGAAGGAAGGCGAAGAGGGAAGAAAGAAAGTTACTCAGTTAACAAGATATGGTACTGTTTTAATTTCTGCTCTTCAGGCATACGGCATTACTATTAAACTTCGCAGCATGGAGTTTCAGGGTTCCAGCATTATTCCGGTACAGATTCAGGGAGTCTTCTGGGTAGTTTCAGCCATTATTATTCTCACCGCGGGCACAATCTTTATGATGTGGATGGGTGAGCAGATAACGGAACGCGGTATTGGTAATGGTATCTCATTGATTATTTTTATCGGTATTATTGACCGTTTCCCATATGCGCTGTTAAGTGAATATCAGGATTTACGAGTAGGTTCACGCTTGGTAATCGTTGAAATTATCATCGTCCTTCTCATGGTTCTCATTATTGCAGGTGTTATCATCGTAACACAAGGTACGAGAAGAATACCGGTTCAGTATGCAAAACGTGTTGTTGGAAGAAAAGTTTATGGCGGAGTTACACAGTATATTCCGCTAAAGGTTAACACTGCAGGTGTTATGCCTATCATCTTTGCTCAGTCAATTATGTTTATTCCTAATACAGTTCTGTCGTTCTTCCCGGATAACGCGACATTACAAAAGGTTGCAACATATTTTAACTATACATCACCGGTTTACTCGGCGTTGTATGCTCTGATGATTGTGTTCTTTACATATTTTTATACTGCAATTGCATTCAATCCGAAAGAAGTTTCGGAGAATATGCAGAAGCAGGGCGGGTTTATCCCCGGTATTCGTCCAGGAAAACAGACAGCTGATTATGTAGACAATATCTTAACCAAAATCACACTTCCGGGTTCGATATTCCTCGCTATCATAGCGATTCTGCCGACCTTCGTTGGTAATTTCGGAGTCTCACATCAGTTTGCCCAGTTCTTTGGCGGTACAAGTTTGCTTATCGTGGTTGGCGTGGCTTTGGATTCGCTGCAGCAAATTGAAAGTCACCTCCTCATGAGACACTATGATGGTTTCATGAAAAGTGGAAAATTAAAAGGCCGGCGTTCGTAGTTTTGATATATATTAAAACAGGCAAGGCAGTAGATTATATAAGGGAAAGCTGCAAAATAGTTGCAGAAACCTTACAAGTTCTGAAAAAAAGTGTAAAGCCCGGAATGGCAACATCCGAGCTTGATAAAATTGCAGAGGATTATATATTATCCCGTGGTGGTTACCCTGCATTCAAGGGCTATGGCCCCAGTGATAATCCTTTTCCCGCTGCATTATGTTGTTCTGTAAATGATGAAGTCGTTCATGGAATTCCGGGAGCTTACATTCTGAAAGAAGGCGACATCGTTTCGCTTGACATCGGAGTTCTGAAAAACAATTATTACGGCGATGGTGCTCTAACAGCTGCGGTCGGTAATATTTCAGACGAAGCAAGGCGCTTGATGGAAGTAACCGAAAAGTCGCTTTTACTCGGCATAGAGCAAGCAGTACAGAATAACAGAGTTCATGATATTTCATTTGCCGTGCAGGAATACGTTGAAGCAAATGGATTTTCAGTTGTCCGCGATTTAGTCGGACACGGAGTAGGCAAAAAATTGCATGAAGATCCTGCAATCCCTAATTATGGCAGAAAAGGCACAGGACCGAAATTGAAAACAGGTATGACGCTGGCGATTGAACCGATGATTAATGCCGGTACGCACGCGGTAACCTGGGGCAAAGATGGCTGGGCTGTCAGAACAAGAGATGGTTCATTATCTGCGCATTTCGAACATTCAGTATTGGTGAATGAAAATTCACCGGAAATTTTAACGGTTTGTTAGAATGGCAAAACAAGACGGAATTAAAGTTGATGGAATAGTGCAGGAAACGTTACCCAATGCTCACTTTCGGGTGAAATTGGATAATGGGCATGTTATACTTGCACACGTATCTGGTAAAATGCGCATGCACTTTATTAAGATATTGGTAGGAGATAAAGTCTCGATAGAGCTGTCTCCATACGATTTGGAAAAAGGTAGAATTACATATCGTTATAAATAACGGAGAAGATATGAAAGTAAGATCATCAGTAAAAAAGATCTGCGAACATTGTAAGATTATAAAAAGAAAAGGCGTTGTCCGGGTTATTTGCAAAACTCCAAAACACAAACAACGTCAAGGTTAATTTAATAAAGGAGAATGATACTTGGCACGTATAGCTGGCGTTGATCTTCCGAAAAGTAAGAAGGTTTATTTTGGACTTCAGTACATCTTTGGTATTGGTCCTCAGGTAGCGGCTGAAATTTTGGAAAAATCTAAAATTAATCCTGATAAAAGGATTTCCGCTTTATCGGAAGATGAAGTTGCTGCGATCCGTTCAGTAATTCAAGCGGATTATAAGGTTGAAGGAGCGCTTCGTACAGAAGTACAGCAGAATATTAAGCGCTTGATGGATATTGGTTCTTATCGCGGTTTGCGTCATCGGAGAGGCTTGCCTGTTCGTGGACAACGTACAAGAACAAACTCTCGTACCCGTAAAGGAAAGAGAAAAACAGTAGCAGGTAAGAAAAAAGTTGCTGCCAAGAAATAAGATTATAGGAGGTTTACTCATTGGCTAAATCAGCAAAAAAAACTAAGAAAAAAACAGTCGTTGACGCCCACGGTATCGCGCACGTTAAAGCAACCTTTAACAATGTTTTGGTTGTATTAACTGATATTTACGGTAACACGATTTCATGGTCATCTGCCGGTAGAAATGGTTTTAAGGGTTCAAGAAAGAATACCCCCTATGCTGCTCAGGTTACTTGTGAAGCCGCGGCAAAAGAAGCACACAGTTTGGGTTTGAGGAAGGTTGAAGTTCGTGTTAAAGGTCCGGGATCCGGACGTGAATCAGCTATCCGTGCTTTAACAACAGCAGGACTCGATGTGTCATCTATTAAAGATGTTACACCCATTCCTCATAACGGTTGCAGACCACCTAAGCGTCGTAGAGTATAATTTAACGGAGATTTTAAATGGCGAGATATACCGGATCAGTTTGTAAATTATGTAGAAGAGAGCGTCAAAAGCTTTTTCTCAAAGGACAGAAGTGTTTCACTGAAAAGTGCCCTATTGAGAATGAGAGAAATTTTCCTCCGGGACAGCACGGAAACTCCCGTAGAGTGAAAATTTCTGAATATGGCGTTCAGTTACGTGAAAAACAGAAAATTAAAAGAATATACGGATTACTGGAAACACAATTCCGCAACGATTTTGAAAAAGCTTCAAGACAAAAAGGCCGTACAGGTGAAAACCTTATAAAGCTGCTTGAAAGACGCTTGGACAACGTTGTTTATCGCTTGGGCTTTGCTTCATCAAGAAAAGCTGCAAGACAATTAGTAAGACATCGTCACATTATTGTGAACGACATTCTGGTTGATATTCCATCATACCAGGTTGCTCCCGGCGATGTTATAAAAATCAAAGAGAAGAGCAAAAAGCTGGATCTTATCCACAACTCATTAAAGAGAACAAAGGATAATCAGTATTCATGGCTTTCTGTCGACAAAGCCACATTAAGCGGAACGTTCCTTCAGGTTCCTGAACGTTCGGAAATACCGCTTAACGCGAATGAGCAATTAGTTGTCGAATTGTACTCCAAGTAAGATTTTATTATAAAAGTGAGGTTTAAATAAATGAGTATCTCCAATCTTAAGATGCCTGAGGGTGTAGTACTGGAAGAGTCAAGCTACTCAACCACCTACGGAAAGTTTACTCTTCAGCCTTTAGAAAGAGGTTACGGTGTTACATTAGGTAATTCTCTGCGCCGTGTTTTGTTATCATCTCTGGGTGGTGCAGCTATTGTAGCAATAAAGATCACCGATGTATTGCATGAGTTCACTTCTATTCCAGGGGTTGTTGAAGACGTTACCGAAATGGTATTGAACTTAAAGCAAGTCCGCATGAAATTGATCAACAAGAAACCTTCCAAAATTGAAATTTCTTTCAACGGCGAAGGCGAATTCACCGCTGCTGATATTCAGAAGAACAGCGCCGACGTTGAAGTATTGAATCCGGAGTTACACATCGCAACCTTGAATAAAGGTGCAAAATTTGATGTCGAAATTCGTGTTGGACGCGGAAGAGGATATGTTCCGGCAATTGAAAATAAATCACCGGAATTTCCATTAGGAACAATCCCGATTGATTCTATTTTTACGCCTATCAAGAACGTAAAGTATGACATCGAAAACGTTCGTATCGGTGATAATAACGATTACGAAAAATTAACTCTTGAAGTGCTTACCGACGGTTCAATCGCTCCTGACGACGCTTTAACACAGGCTTCGAAAATTCTCCGCGATCACTTACAGCTCTTTATCAATATGGATATGGAACCTGAAGAGAATCCGGTTGAACAAAAGAAAGACACCGAAAAAGAGCGGATCAAAAAAATATTGCTGACAAACGTTGACGATCTCGAACTCAGCGTCCGGGCACACAATTGCCTCAAAGCAGCAAACATTAAAACTATCTCTGATCTCGTGCATCGTGATGAATCCGAAATGCTCAAGTTCAGAAATTTCGGACGCAAATCACTTGCCGAACTAACTGAAATAGTTGAAGGTTTAGGTTTGGAATTTGGTATGGATGTCGAGAAATATCTAAAAGACGAAAACGAATCTAATTAAATTTGGACACAAGGTAGATTATGAGACACGGAGTTCACGGTAGAAAATTAAAAAGAACAAGCGCCCACAAAAAAGCATTACTCCGCAATATGGCGACTTCTCTTTTGAAACATAAAAGAATTCATACAACTCTTGCTAAAGCTAAAGAACTGCGCGAATTTGTTGAACCGATCATTACAAAAGCCCGCAAAGGCGATTTGCATAATCAGCGTTTGATTATGGATTCAATCAAAGATAAAGAAGTCGTAAAAGAACTCTTGTCAGAGATTGTTTCAACCATCGGCGACAGAAAAGGCGGTTACACAAGAATCGTACGCATCGGTAATCGTCGTGGAGACGGTGCTGAAGCTGCAATGATTGAACTCGTAGATTACAATGCCGTTATCAATGAGAAGGCAAAAGAAAGCCACGAGAACAAACAGAAAGCTAAAGAAGCTAAAGAAGAGCAAAAACGCAGAAACGTCGAGGAAGCTCAAGTTCTCGAAGAAACTAAAGCGTAACATTAGTCACTATTATAAAGGAAAGAGTAGCAGTAGACTGCTACTCTTTTTTTATTATGCTCCATCATGTTGAATTTATACAGCCGGTGTTTAACCTCGCGCAGATTCCAAAACTGAGACTGCCGGAGGTGCTTGTTTGCGGACGCTCGAACGTCGGCAAGTCATCATTTCTGAACTCGATCAGCGGAAGAAAGAAATTGGCTTTGGTCAGTTCCACGCCCGGTAAAACCCGTTCGCTCAATTATTTCAAGGTAAACGATTTGTTCTACCTTGTTGATCTTCCCGGGTTTGGCTATGCGCAGGCGGGCAAGGCAGAAATTGCTAAATGGGAAAAACTCATTTCGCAGTTTTTTGCAGAGTCCCAACATATCCGTCTGGTGATTCACTTGGTTGACAGCCGTCATGAACCGACAAAGCTTGATAAGGACTTTCAGGAGTTGATACACTTTTACGGGTTAGACAGCATAATAATTCTGACAAAGTCCGATAAGCTTAAGCAGTCGGAGAGAAATAAAGCAATTCAGAATATCCACAAATATTTTCAGGGTTATACCTTTAACGAGAATCTCTTTTTGCATTCTTCAGAGACAGGGGACGGCAAGAAGGAAATATCGAAAAAAATCTTATCCGGCTTCGTTTCCGAGTAAAAAACGTATGGAATATTTCTTTATATTTGTATTTTAAAGTTGGAAACGTCTAATCCTTTTAAGCGGTTTGTAATCAGCGATGCAAAAAAGTCAAAAAAAACGAATCCTTATTTTCCTCATATTTCCGATTCTACTCGTAGTATTCTTTGAGGTAGACAACCTATTTGTAAAGATACTCGTTGGCCTTGCAATGCTCGGATACGCAGGTTTGTTAATCTTTCTGCGCAGCCCGTTGGGAGGCAAGGATGATGAAATTGCCGAAGATGCACTAAGGGATAATCCGGTGGATAGTGAAACCGGAGAAACAGCAGTTCGTCACACAAGTGAAGACCCGGATGGCTCATTTACCATTCTAAGGGCTCCGAAAGACGACATTATTACCGATGAAAACTTCATCGTCACCAATAAATATAACTACACAGAGCCGATTCCGGCTGACCTCAAAGTCCGATTTGAAGAAATAGCGAACGAATCAATTCCCCCCGAATTAGATGAGGGCGGCGCATTTACCTTCGTGCTTGAAAAAATACTGGGTATTATTAAGGAATCGTTCAGCGCTCATTCGGCTATATTTTTCTGGTACTTAAAGAAAAAGAATAAACTTTCGGTCGCGAAGTATGCTTCGAATACTAAAGATATTGGCACAAAGAAATATGATGTCGAAAATGATATTCTGAGCCATATCGCAGAGAAGGGTGAACCGGAGATATTAACAAACATTCTTCTGGCTGCCGAGTCGGACATTATCCGCTATTATACAAAGCCGCAGGGAATTAAGAGCGTTGTCGGCGTACCGGTTTATCATAACAAGCAGTTAATCGGCGTGCTGGTAATTGACTCTAAGGAATCCGATTTGTTCGGCATGGAGACTATCTACCTGCTTGGCAGATTTGTCCGCTTGTTCACTATTCTTATTGGCTTCTTTGAAGAACAGTATTCGGAGACCATCTCACAGACCCGGTTAAGAGGGCTGCTGAAATTCATTTCTCCGTTGAATTCCATCTCGAACGAAGGTCAGATACTTGAAATCATTGAAAATGCTATCGAATCAATTATCAATTGGGATGCGTTTGTTCTCGTATTCTTCCAGCCGGACACCCAAAAATTTGTTACCAAAAAAGTTATGAATAAAACTTCGCTGAAGTTTGTCGGCGAAAATCTTGAAATAGATATTAAAGGCACGCTCGCCGGCAAGTGTATTATGTCTGGTGCGCCTGTTAAGATTGACGATACATCAACATTGCAAACAAAACGCTTCACCAGAAAAGAAGATGTCAGTTTTGAAGGCTCATTCGTTTGCGTTCCGTTGATTTATCAGAAGCAGAATTTCGGATTGCTTTGCTTCGAAAGCTTGAAGAAGAATGCATACTCTGTTGATGACATCAATTATCTTTTGAGTATTACATCAATGCTTTCATTTGTTGTATACGCCTATTCTTCACAAGTGCTTTTAAAAAGTTTATCCGCATTTGATGTTGAAACCAGATTATACAACAAGAAAATGTTTGAAAAATTGCTGGCTGTTGAATTGGAAAAATCAAGCCGACGTGAGATTCCAACTGTGCTTTTGCTTATGAGTCTGGACGAAGTTGTTCAGCAGGAATCTTTGTTTGAGGAGAACCCCGTTTCCAAGATTATGAAGGCAGTGGGAGAGAGTGTTAGGGAAGAGCTTCCGCCTACCGCGTTACTGGGCAGACTTGATGAGAAATTATTTGGAATCCATTTTTATGATATCACCGCCCAGGATGTGTATCTCTGGGCAGAACGCGTTAGGATCAAGATTGCACGGTTGAATTTTCCAACTGCTTCCGGGCAATCAACGTTTACTGTTTCGATGGGTATAGCATCTTGTGCAGGTAGAAATTCTGTGGCAGAGGTTTATGAAAATGCTGATCTTGCCTTACAGAAAGCCATACAGGATGGCGGCAATAAAGTGAACAATATTAATTAGGAGGTCGTATCAATAACTTTTATTTGATCGTACTTGATGGCGTCGGCGTTGGTGAATTACCGGATGCAGCAAAATATTATGATACAGGAAGCAATACATTAGGAAACATATCTAAGAAAGTTCGTAACTTCAGCCTGCCCAACATGAAATCACTTGGGCTGGGAAACATTATTGATATCGTCGGTGTTGAACCGGTATCTTTTCCAACAGCATCGCACGGCAAGCTTGCCGAAATGTCCGAAGGAAAAGATTCTACCACAGGACATTGGGAGCTTGGCGGAATTCACATAGACTTTGACTTCTCTTACTTTCCTACGGGCTTCCCGAAGGAAATGACTGATGCATTTCTTAAGTTGACAGGTTGCAAAGGTTTTCTCGGCAATAAAGCCGCATCAGGAACTGAAATCATTAAAGAGCTTGGTGATGAACACGTCCGCACCGGATATCCGATAATTTATACCTCGGCGGATTCGGTATTTCAGATTGCTGCACACGAGGAAGTTATTCCTTTAGACAGGCTATATGAAATCTGCAAAATCACGAGAGAGAAAATTTTAGTACATCCATATGTGGTTGGCAGAGTAATTGCCCGTCCGTTCATCGGCAAATCAGGTGAGTATAAAAGAACAACAAGCCGGAAAGACTTCTCGCTTGATCCACCTTCGGCGACCGTTTTAGATTTTTTATATGATGCAAAAATTAAGACCATTTCTGTCGGAAAAGTTGCGGAATTATTCGCTGGACGCGGAATTGTGCAGAAAGAGATTAGTAAATCGAACGCGGAAGGATGCCGCATTTTATCAAAACTTGCGTCTAAAGAAACAAACAGTCTGATTTTTGCGAATTTGGTTGACTTTGACGTGTATTTCGGGCACAGGAATGATCCGGTCGGTTTTGCGGATGCATTAATGCAATTCGACCACTTTTTACCGACTTTTCTTGAGAAATTGGATCCTTCGGATGCCGTTGTTATCACCGCGGATCATGGAAATGACCCAACTACGACGAGTACAGACCATAGCAGAGAATATATACCGCTTATCTATTACCGGAAGGATAAATTCGGTAAAGATCTGGGAACCAGAAAGACATTTGCAGATGTTGGAAAGACAGTGGCGGATTTCTTTAAGGTGGACAATGATTTGCAAGGTATCAGCTTTTTAAATGAATAAAACCGGAACAGGTAAAATCAATGATTATCGGTAGAGTTATCGGGACCGTTTGGTCCACAAAAAAGGATGAAAGTTTAGTCGGCTCGAAATTGCTGATAGTTCGCCATCTTGACCTCGAGTACAAGGATTTAAGCAATTTTGTTGTGGCTGTTGATAGCTGCGGTGCCGGTGAAGGTGAAATCGTGCTTGTAGCGACCGGAAGCTCCGCCCGTCAGACGACTATTACGAAGAGTAAGCCGGTAGATGCAGTTGTAATGGCAATTGTTGATAAACTTGATGTCAAAAAAGACCCCAAATGAGCAGATTTTTCGACCTTAAGATGACTGAATTTTTGGGTAGAATTAGTCCCGTTTTATTGGTATTTTTGCACCTCGAAATTGTTTTTGCTCCAAACACGGCGCAAGTATGTTTGTAGCAAAAGTTATAGGAAATATTTGGGCAACGAAGAAGTATGAATCTCTTCATGGCATGAAGATGATGATTATTCAACCGCTCAACGGAGATTATGAGAAAACGGGCGACCCGATTGTTGCTATTGACACGGTTGGTGCCGGTGCAGGCGAGTATGTTATTTATATTACCGCCAGCGAGGCAGTCCTCCCGTTACCGGTTGATTTTGCCCCCGTTGATGCTTCAATTGTAGGCATCATAGATTCTGTTTATAATGATATTAGACAAGGAAATAATACGTGAGAATTACAAAACAATATACAAATCGCGAAAGCCAGTCACTTGATAAGTATTTACAGGAAATCGGTAAAGTTGATCTTTTAACTCCTGAACAAGAGATTGAGCTTGCTATACGTATTAAGAAAGGTGATCAGTCCGCTCTGGAATCACTTACAAAAGCGAACCTGCGTTTCGTGGTTAGCGTTGCAAAGCAGTATCAGAATCAGGGACTTTCTCTCGGCGATTTAATTAACGAGGGAAATCTGGGACTTATCAAAGCCGCAAAGAGATTTGACGAAACCCGTGGTTTCAAATTTATTTCATACGCAGTATGGTGGATTCGTCAATCCATTCTTCAGGCACTTGCCGAGCAGTCACGTATTGTCCGCCTTCCGCTGAACCGTGTTGGTGCATTGAACAAAATCGGTAAAGCATATAGCAACATGGAACAGGAACTTGAAAGAGAACCAAGTGCTGCTGAACTTGCCGTTGAACTTGAAATGGATGTTAATGAAGTTGCAGATACTCTGAAAATTTCAGGCCGTCACGTTTCTATGGATGCGCCTTTTGCACAGGGCGAAGACAACCGCTTGCTCGACGTTTTACAGAACGATCAGCAGCCTACTCCTGATTTTAAACTGATGACCGAATCACTGAAGATGGAAATTGAAAGAGCTCTTTCGACTCTGACCGAACGTGAAGCTGAAGTTATCAGATTGTATTTCGGATTAAATAAAGAACATTCACTTACCCTTGAAGAAATCGGCGAACGCTTTAATTTAACAAGAGAGCGTGTCCGCCAAATTAAAGAAAAAGCTATTCGCAGATTACGTCATGCTTCGAGAAGCAAGAACTTACGCGCTTATCTCGGATAGACGATGAAATCGTATTTCTTTATTATTATTTTTACTATAGCCGGAGCAGGTTTATTCTTCTCCGGCTGTTCTGCTTCTAGTGCCGCCAAGCGTTACGGCAAGGAAGAAGCAGTCGAAACAAAATCCAAAGTCAAGGCAAAACACACGCAGGTTCAGCCTGATACAAGTTATGCCGCCAACGACACGCTGTCAGATGCAAACGATCCCGATGAGGTTATGGTTGATAAAGAAGCCCAGAAGGCTCCTAAATACGACCTGCAGCAATCGCTTGCAAATCTGCAAAATTCTTCCGCTAATCTTGGACTGGGCGCCAACTTCGCCAATCTCGTTGAGGGCGTTACTATGGCGATCATTAAGTATAAGGACACGCAGTATCAATACGGCGGTTCTTCACTTGATGGCATTGACTGCTCCGGTTTCACCATGAATGTATATCAGCAGGCATTTAGTGTTGCGTTACCACGTTCTGCACGTGAGCAGTATCAGGTTGGTGATGTTGTAGATGAACGCGAGAATCTTAAGTTCGGCGATTTGGTATTCTTTAATACGCGTCGTAGAGTTCGTCCCGGTCACGTTGGTATTTATATTGGCGAAGGGAAGTTCGTGCACGCGAGCAGCAGCGTTGGTGTAAGCATTTCGTCGTTGGATGATGACTATTATAACCGGAAGTATATGGGCGGCAGGCACATTCTGAATATTGATGCATCAGCTGAGAAAAGATAACTATTTTTTTCTTCTCGGGACTGCCTGATTGTAAATCGCGATGACTTTCTCGGTAAGATATTCCAAATCAAAATAATTTTCAGCTCTTTTCCTGGCATTTTCACCGAACAGTTTTCTCTTCTCCGGTGAGACAATAAGCCTTTCCAGTTTTTCCGCCAAATCAACTTCGTTTTGCTTTTGAAAAAAGTATCCGGTCTCGCCATCAACTGTAATATCAAGCACACCATCTGAATTTGTACATACCGACGGGACTGCCATTGACATCGCTTCTACCAGCGAAATGCCGAATGCTTCCGAATGTGAAGGAAAAGCAAAAATATCCATTGCCGAAAATACGCGAGCGGTATCTTTTCTGAACCCGGCAAAAATAACGTTAGTCAGATTCAGCTCTTTCGCGAGCTGTTTAATTGAATCTGCATATGTATCTTCACCGCGGCTTGCCTCACCGACAATCAACCCCTTTACTGCCGGGTATTTCTTCTCCAGAATGGACATCGCTTTCAAGAACTCTTCATGTCCTTTGCCCCGGGAAAATCTTGCCATCATGCCGATGACTATATTCTCATCTTTGAATCCGAATTCTGAACGTACCTCCGGTTTTGAGAAGAGTGCCGGATTAAACTTTTGCGTATCAATGCCGTTATGCAAAAGCAGGATTTGCGATTCTTTCAGCGGGCATGTGTCGAGAAGATTCTGTTTTATAACTTCGCTTATCGCAAGGGCATAATTAACGTTGCGATAAATAAATTGATGCAGCAAATCTTTTTTGACGATAAATGACCCAACCTGTTTTGTTAACAGCAACGGTATGCCGGTCAAAGAAAGCTTTTTCGCGGGCACTAATACCCATAAATCCTTAGATGCCTGAGTGTGTATCAAATCAAACTCACCCTCGCTTATCAGCTTAGCAATCTTCCACGAAACCAGCGGGTGAAAATATCCTTTCGCTTTTACCGGGTGAACTATTATTCCTTCGCCGGACGCTTGTGTATGTATGCGTGAATCGAGATAGCAAAGAAGTTCGACATCGTGTCCACGCTTTTTAAGCTGATGGATAGCGGTAATGGTAAACATTTCCATTCCACCCCAGCTTTGCGAAAGACACGAATATAGGATTTTCATATTGCGGCAGCGGCTTAATAAATTTTTGTGATTTGAGCGTCTTTGTAGTAATGCAGCAAAATTTCATCGAAGAAGTACCCCCGTTCAGCCATAACAGCCGCACCGATTTGGCATAAGCCGACTCCATGACCCCATCCGGCTCCACGAATAACGAACTTAGCCGGAATATTGTCTTTCATATCCCGCTTTTCAACAATGAATGCACTACTATAGAGATGTGACTTGGAAAGAATTCTGCGTATTTCAAGTTCTTTGCCGACGATCAATTCTTTTTTTGTTCCGACAATTTTCAATTTGATCAACCGCCCGCTGTTGCCCCGTTCAAGGGGAATTAAATCCACAATGTTTCCGAAATCAAATCCGGTTTTCGCGGTGATTAATCTTGAGAGGTCGTCCTGAGCATATGTAACGCTCCAGCGGTAAAAATCCTTTGTCTCCTGATCGAATTCAAGGAGTATCTGCTCAAGGATTTTTTTATCATTCGTATTACAGAAAGCATGCGGCGAACCCTTGATCCATGCTTCGGCATTCTTTTCGATTTTTAAGTCGAGATTATAATCATCCTGCGGAAACTTATAATCGCTGACTGATGACAGGTATTCAAAACGCTGATTATCCCAGACATTTTCATAAGCCTCGGTTATTCCGCCGCATGATTTTGAGAAACGGGCATCGCAAATCTTACCGTTGCTTTCAATAACAAGACCGTATGTCTCGCCAACTGCCTGCATTGCTGTATCCGTATGGATTTTGGTAATACCCTGATACCGTTGGCAGTGGTCATCAGCGCAAACGTCAAAAAGCGTATGGTCTTCGCGTCCGTACCATTTGCTGATTTCTTCCGGTGTATCTTTACCGATAGTACTTGCCGCACCCTGCGAATTCTTCTCACGCTCAATTTGCGCAAGCAGCCAGCTTCTTGATATTACGGCGTGTGCTTTGAGCAGGTGTATACTGCTTTTGGGACTCATCTCCGAGGAGATAACACTTTGCAAATAATCTTCTACAGAAACTATGTTAATAGCCCACAGAGAGTCGTTATCAATAATTATCTTGAGTGAACCGCGAAAGCTTTGTTTTTCTTTGCGTTCCCAATGAAACTGAGAGCCTATGATAACGTCTTTGATGGAAAAATATTCTGAATGGGGAGTTGAGGGGGAGAAATAAAGCTCTTTTGTTGATTCGATTTTTTGGCCGGAGATGCTACAGACGATTTTGCCGTTTTTTAGTTCTGCCTGACAGATTCCATTTACCGATTTCTGCGTCAGCGACGACGAAAAATCACCGAACAACACGAACGTGATTTTTTTTGCCTTCACAATGCCAACATGAATAAAAGGAATCGGATCCATTTTGAAAAATGCTCTTAATTCTAAAAAACTAAAATTTAAGTTAGGGAATTCAATGGAATAACTCAACCGGAGCCCCAAAAGGCCATACTTTACTACCCAACCCATACGTTAACGTATGGGTTGGGAATAGGTTTATACACCTTCTGTTAGTTTAAACCGCAATCTCAGCACATCATTCTCAAATGAAGATGAAATCACCTTAATTCCGCCGATCTCACCCGATGCTGCTACATGCGGGCCGATGCAGGGGCAAGCGTCATATTCACCGACTCTGATAATGCGCAGGGGATCACCTGCATCGTCAGGCAATCTGCCGAGATTGAAAATCTTTTCCGCTTCTGAGCGCGGCATGAACTCAGCAGTAACCGGCATGTTGGCTTTTATAATATCGTTTATACTCTTTTCCAGACCGGCTATCTCTTCTTCAGTCAGATTTCTGGTGAAGTGATAGTCGCATTTGGATTTCTTTTTCTCTATGTGTGCGCTGAAAGCCCTGCCGGTCTGAAACATTCTGCACATCGTCTGATTGAGAATGTGCTCGGCAGTGTGCATTCTCGGGTCGTAATCTTTACTCATAACTCTAAATAATATTATTCCAAAAATGTAATATAGAAAAATCCTCGAATGATGCTAATTTTATGAAATTAATAGGCCTTTTTAGCACTCAAAAATGCTAATCTTGTCGACTTTTCCTTTTTGGGATTTTTTCCGTAAATTTACTGTTTATAATAATTTAGTTATGGTTTAAAGGAATACAAGTTTATGGCATCAACCGCTGATTTTCGTCCGGGTATGGTTATCCGTTGGAACAATGAATTATGGACTCTCGTTGAATTTCAACATGTTAACCCGGGTAACTGGCGTGCATTTGTACGGGCAAAATTAAAGAGTTTAAAATCCGGCAAAGTTATTGAGAACAGATTCCGCGCGGGCGAAAGCATTGATCAGATTCGTGTTGAAAGAAAAACCTGCCAGTATTTGTATCGCGAAGGCGCTGATTTTGTCGTCATGGATAGTGAAACTTACGACCAATTCAATTTAGCCCCCGAAGTTATCGGCGAAGGCGAGAAATTCCTTAAAGAAAATACTAATATTGACATCCTTTTTGACGGGACAAAGATCATCGCAGTTGAAATGCCGGTCTTCGTTGTTCTGGAAGTAACTATGACCGAACCGGGCTTAAAGGGCGATACGGTTTCCAATACGTTGAAACCTGCCACGGTTGAGACGGGAGCTACCGTCATGGTGCCTTTGTTTGTTAATATCGGTACAAAACTTAAGATTGATACCCGAACCGGGGATTACGTAGAACGCGTAAAGTAATTCTGGTTTTTTTTAGTAGAAGCCGTCTCCATCGGGACGGCTTTTTTAATTTTCTTCGCAACCTTTTTTAGATTTTTTGCGTCTAAACAACGGATTCCAACAGTTTAACAAAAACGAGGTATATAACGTGGATATTAGTGCCTTAAATGAAAAAATAAAGAATGAATCGGCTTTTATTGACCTGCTGATGACCGAAATAAGTAAGACTATCGTCGGTCAAAAGATGATGGTTGAGCGGTTAGTTATCGGACTTCTCGGAAACGGCCATGTGCTTCTTGAAGGCGTGCCGGGATTGGCAAAAACCCTTGCAATTAAATCACTTTCCGCTGCGATGAAGGCTGAGTTCAGAAGGATTCAGTTCACTCCCGATTTGCTCCCTGCGGATTTGATCGGTACTCAAATTTATAACCAGAAAGATGGAAACTTCCTCATCAAGAAAGGCCCTATCTTTTCGAATTTCATTCTTGCCGATGAAATTAACCGTGCCCCTGCCAAAGTGCAGAGTGCTTTGCTTGAAGCTATGCAGGAGCGCCAGATAACCATCGGCGAACAGACATTCAAATTGCAGGAGCCGTTCTTAGTGCTTGCTACTCAGAACCCGATTGAACAGGAAGGTACGTATCCGCTTCCGGAAGCTCAGGTTGACCGTTTTATGCTTAAAGTGAAAATCGGTTATCCTTCACGCGAAGAAGAATTAAAAATCATGCGCCAGAATATGGCTCCGGAAGGCGCTGCGATTAATCCGGTTATTTCTCCAAGTGATATTCTCAAAGGACGCGAACTCATTCAGGAAATTTACGTTGACGAAAAAATCGAGAGATACATTCTTGACATCGTATTTGCAACCCGTAATCCTAAAGAGTATAAGTTAGGCAAGCTGGAAAACCTCATTACCTACGGTGCCTCACCACGTGCAACGATTAACCTCGGATTAGCTGCCCGTGCTTTGGCGTTTATCAGAAGAAGAGGATATGTTATTCCTGAAGATGTACGCACAATTGCATTTGATGTACTGCGTCATCGTATTGCTCTTTCGTATGAGGCGGAAGCCGAAGAAATGACAACGGAAAATATCATCCAGGAAATCTTAAACACTATTGAAGTTCCGTAATAACCGCTTATGAGGAATCAGGAATTATTTAAAAAGGTGCGGGAGTTGGAAATAACTACCCGTGGCTTGGTCAATCAGGTATTTTCGGGCGAGTACCATTCGGTGTTCAAAGGACGCGGAATGGAGTTCTCGGAAGTTCGGGAATATCAGATCGGCGACGATATACGAAACATTGATTGGAACGTAACCGCTCGTTTAGGGCATCCCTTTATCAAGGTGTTCGAAGAAGAACGCGAATTGACTTTGATGCTGCTTATAGATATGAGCGGCTCACAGGATTTCGGAAGCAAGAAGAAAACTAAACGGGATATCGCCGCTGAAATCAGCGCCATCCTTTCTTTTTCCGCGTTGAAGAATAACGATAAAGTCGGATGCATTATTTTCACTGACGTTATCGAAAAATTCATCCCGCCCGGTAAGAAAAAGACCCATATCCTGCGTATCATTCGTGAAATTCTCAGCTTTGAACCTACCCACAAGGGCACCAGTATTCAGGGTGCGCTTGAGTATTTGAATTCAGTCATCAAGAAGCGCAGCATTGTGTTTGTCATTTCCGATTTCATGGATAAAGGATATGAACAGAACATGCGTATTGTCGGCAGAAAGCATGATCTGGTCGGGATTGTACTGAATGATGAGCGCGAAAAAGATTTCCCGCCGTCGGGATTTATCAAATTCGTTGACCCGGAAACAGGTGAGACCAGATTTATGGATACGTCCGATCCGCAATTCAAGCGGCTGTTCCAATTCAGGCTTGCCGACGATATGGCAGATATGAAGCGCAGCTTTAACGCGAGCAAGTTGGACAGCGTTACGATCTCTACACCGGATGTGAAAGATGATTTCAGCTATATCAAACCTCTAATTCAGTTTTTCAAACAACGGGCAAAACGCTGGTAATGAAAAAGATATTCGTATTCTGTCTTTTAGCAGTTTCATTGATATATGCACAACCGATTTCTGTTAAGGTTAAAACAGATTCACGACAGTATCTTATCGGCGATTATGTAAAACTGTTCGTTACTGTTACAAATACTTCTGATGTAAAATACACGTTCCCGGCAATTAAGGATTCTCTTGCCCCTCTTGAATACATCAGTAAGGATACCGTCGTTACCAAAACGCTCTCCGACGGAAGAACAGAATCAGAATATAGATTTACATTCGCGGCGTATGACTCTGCCGATTTTTATCTACATTCTTTCAGCATTCCTTATACTGTTAATAAAGATACGGCACACTACAGCCTAAAAACCGATTCCCTGTATCTTACTATACGAAGAATCGCAGTTGATACCTCTGCGGAGATTAAAGATATTAAAGCACCGGTCAGAGAGCCTTACAAATGGCTGATGCTTCTCATTATTGTTCTTATCATTGTAGCTTCCGGATTTGCCGGGTATCAGGTTTATCTTGAATATTTCAAGAAGAAAACAAACGTGAAAGCCGAACCGGTTATCATCAAAACACCTTATGAACTTGCCTATGAGCGGTTAAAGGAATTGGAAGATAAGAAACTTTGGCAGGCGGGACAGATAAAAGAGTATCACTCCGAAATCACCGATATTATTCGCAGATATTTTGAAACCGTATTTCATTTCCCGGCATTGGAAGAAACATCCGGTGAAATTATTGTCCATCTGAAAAATGCTAATGCCCCATGGGAATTGATTTCTACAACGGATGAATTTTTATCAAACGCCGATATGGTGAAATTTGCAAAGTTCACACCGCTGCCGCATATCAATAATGTCATGATGGAACAGGCGTATAAGATTATTGAAGGTGAAAAGGAACGTTTGAAAGCGAAACCGCAGGGAGGAGCGCATGAAGCTCTTTAATATTACCTTCGCGTATCCGTGGTTCTTTCTTTTGCTTCTTGCAATCCCCGCAATGATCGTCTGGTATATTTACCGGGGAGAAAAAAAGCAATCAGGATTTATCTTTTCGAATTTTAAATTGATAAATTATAAAACAAAGAACTTCAAAGAGCGGTTGGTTCTTGCTCCGATGATAATTCGCTCGCTTGTCATTCTCTGTCTTACCGTCGCATTGGCTCGTCCCCAGAGTTTTAACAGCGGCGAGAATGTTTCGACCGAAGGTATTGATATTGTATTAGTGCTCGATCTTTCGGGCAGTATGCTCGCGGAGGATTTCAAGCCGAACAGAATTGAAGCTGCTAAAAAAATAACACAGAGTTTTATAGACGGCAGGCTCTCGGATCGCATCGGACTTGTCGTGTTCTCACGCGAAGCGTTTACCCAGTGCCCGGTTACGATTGACTATACTGTATTAAAGGGCTTGCTGAGAGAAGTCAAGAGCGGTATGATTGAAGACGGTACCGCGATAGGTAACGCTATTGCAAACGGCGTTAACCGCTTGAAGGACAGTAAAGCAAAAAGCAAGGTTATGATTCTGCTAACCGACGGTGTGAATAATGCCGGTGAGGTTGATCCCATGACTGCTGCTGAAATTGCCAGAACCTACGGCATCCGAGTTTATACAATCGGAATCGGCACAATTGGCATGGCACCATATCCTGTTCCGACTCCGTTTGGTGTTCGTTACCAGATGATGCCGGTCGAAATAGATGAGACAATGCTGAGAAATATTTCCGCAGCAACAAGCGGAAAGTACTTCCGCGCTACCGGAAATCAGAAGCTTGAAGGCATCTACAGCGAGATTGATAAACTTGAAAAAACAAGAATTGAAGTGACTTCATACAGAAGCAAAAAGGAATTATTCTATCCCTGGGCTGCTGCCGCGGGCTTACTGCTTTTACTTGAGCTCGTTTTAACGCAAACGTATTTAAGAAAATTACCATAACACAGATATGATACGATTCGAACATCCGGAATTTTTACATCTTCTGTACATTCTTCCTCTACTGGTCGGACTGATTGTCTGGCAGATGAATGCAAAGAAGAAAGCGCTCAGCAGGATAGCGCATGTTGAGTCGTTTGCTGTACTCTTTAAATCAAAAAGTTTCGTTAAAGATTACGGTAAAGCCGGTATGCTCGTGCTTGCATTGGCTTTTGTCATATTAGGATTCGCCAATCCCCAGATAGGCACACGTATTGAAGATGTGAAGCAGGTCGGTATAGATGTATATATCTGTCTTGATGTTTCAGCGAGTATGAAAGCGGAGGACCTGAAACCGAACCGGCTTGAGAAAGCTAAAAAGGAAATTTCGGAACTCATTAAAAAATTGCAAGGCGACCGGATTGGATTAATCGTGTTTGCCGGCGGCGCGTATGTTCAGTTTCCATTAACTGCGGATTATTCAGCGGCGAATTTATTTCTCTCATCGGTTGATGTTAATTCGGTGCCTGAACCGGGCACGGCAATAGCATCGGCGATCAATCTCGCAGTTGATTCATTTGATAAAAAAGCATCAACGAGAAAAATCATAGTCGTTATTACCGATGGCGAAGATCACGAAGGTGATATCAGCAAAGCACTGCAAAATGCAAAGGATAACAATATCGTTGTTGATGCAATCGGAATGGGGTCACCTGACGGAGCACCAATTCCGGTATTCGACGGCAGCGGCAAGCAGGTCGGATTTAAGCAGGACAATCAGGGCAATACCGTGCTGACAAAATTAGATGAGGTTACTTTGCGGCAGTTGGCAAATGAATCCGGCGGCAAGTACTACCTCGCTTTGAATAACGGTAATGAATTGGATGCTATTTACCGGGATCTGGCGGCAGTTGAAAAGACTGAATTCGGTATGAAAAAAGTAACGGACTATGACGATAAGTTTTATTATTTCCTTATCCCGGCGCTCCTGCTGCTTATTATAGAATTTTATATTTCAGACAAAAAGGTTATTTGGCTAAAAAATCTTATGGTTCGATTAAAGTTGCGGAGTGAAGAATGAAAAAGCTAATGTTGAGCATTCTTATTCTGAGCGGCCTGTCTGCAATACCCGCGTTCGGCCAGTCGTTCCGTTCTTTGAATAACGATGGTGTTGATCTGTACAAAGAGAAAAAGTACGGCGATGCTGAGATTAATTTCCGGAAGGGAATCGAGAAAGAGCCGGGTAAATTCAAGGGGTATTTCAATCTTGGTGACAACTATTACAAGTTGGGCAAGTTTGATGAGGCGATAAAATCATATAAAAGCGCCTTAGGAAAAACAACCTCCGGTACTGAAAAAGCCGATGCGTACCACAACATAGGAAATGCGCTGCTGAAAAAAGGTCAATATCAGGAAAGCATAGACGCATTTAAAAATTCACTTAAATTGAATCCAAAGGACAAAGAAACAAAGTATAACTTATCCTACGCTCTGAACATGCTGAAGAATGAGCAAAATAAAAACCAGAATAATAAGGATAAGAACAAGGACAAGAATCAGGACAAGAACAAAGACAAGCAGAATCAGGATCAGAATAAAAACGATCAGAACAAGAATAACGACAAGAATAAGAACGATCAGAATAAAAATGATGAAAATAAAAACGACCAGCAGAAACAGCCGCAGCAGGCACCGCCTAAAGTAAAAAAAGAAGAAGCTGAGCGGATGCTGGAAGCCTTGAAAAACAATGAACAGGATTTGCAGAAAAAACTACGCAAAAAAGCGGTCGTGAAAGTCAAGACGGACAAAGATTGGTGAGATGATGAACGATTTTTACAAATTGAACGCTGTACGTTATAGGATATTTTATGTTTTGATGGCTCTGCTTTTTGCGGCTTCGACGGGGTATGCGCAAAACTTCACTGCGACGGTCAATCAGAATCCTGTGAGCACAACAGAACCGTTTGAGTTAACTTTTACGTTTTCGGGCACTGATGTCAATGGAATAAGCAATTTCCAACCGCCGTCATTCGGCAATTTCAGTGTGCTATCCGGCCCGAATCAATCAACCAGTATGCAGATCATCAATGGTTCGATGTCAGGCTCAAGAAGTTTTTCATATTATTTGCAAGCGAAAGAAAAGGGAAAGTTTACTATCGGAAGTGCTTCGATTACTAACAGAGGCGCAGTATTAAAAACGCATCCGATTATCATAGATGTTGTTCAGGGCTCGGCAAAACAAAATGCTCAAAAGGGCGGACAGCAGGGTAATGAAAAACAGGTGAGCGCAGCCGAGATTGGCGATAACGTATTTATTCGTGCCAGCGCTGATAAATCAAGCGCATACATTGGAGAACAGGTAACGGTTGTTTATAAACTGTACACACGCTTAAATATTGCTTCGCTGCAAGTTGTAAAGATGCCTTCATATACCGGGTTCTGGTCTGAAGATATAACGACCTCACAAAATATTACTTTTACTAACGAAACATTGAACGGAAAACAATACAGCGTTGCTGTTCTTAAAAAGGTTGCATTATTTCCATCACAGTCCGGTGAACTGACAGTAACTCCATTGAGCTTGAAGCTCCCGGTTATATTGCAGAAGAAAAGAAAGAGTCAAAGCCTTTTTGACGATTTCTTTAACGATCCGTTTTTCCAGCAGACACAGACTGTAGAATTCAATGCCGTTTCCAATAATGTAAGAGTAAGAGCAATTCCGCTTCCTGAAGCAAAGAAACCGGCAGGATTTAACGGAGCAGTAGGCTCGTTCACTATGAATGCCGAGCTCGACAAGAAGACGGTTAAACAGCATGAGCCCGTATCACTGAAACTTACAATCAGCGGCGCGGGAAATATTCAGTTGTTAACGACTCCGGATATTCAGATACCGGCAGCGTTTGAGAAATATGATCCGAAGATCAACGATGATATTCAACGCTCCGGTGTGATCTCAGGAAAAAAATCGTTTGAGTATCTGCTTATTCCCCGTGTTGAAGGCAAACAGGAGCTTCCTCCGGTCACCTTCAGCTATTTTGATGTTAAGAAGAAAGACTATGTCACTTTGACTGCTCATCCGGGCGCTGTAGAAGTTACCAAGGGCGATGCCGAGTATACCGGCAAGGGCTCGAACTACTCTAAAGAAGAAATACGATTGCTCGGTGAAGACATCAGGTATATTAAGAGCAAAGCCCGGGATATTCAGTCGGTTGGTTCATACATGGCAAATAGTGTGTTTGCCTGGTTCCTGCTGCTGTTCCCAATTGCGGGCATAGCAGGAGTTATGATCTGGAAATCGCGAGAAGAAAAACTCGCGGGAAACCTTGAATTACTCCGCAACCGTAAAGCCGAAAAACTTGCAAGAGCACGCTTGAAGGCTGCTCAAAAAGCATTACTGGCACACAAAGTTGATGCGTTCTACGACGAGATTTCTTTTGCCTTGCTCGGATACATTGAATACAAGATGAACATTCCGCGTTCAGAATTGAGTATGGAAAAAATAACCGAAGTGCTTTCAACCGCCGCCATTTCCGAAGAAAGAATTGCGGGATTCACAAAGTCACTTGAGGAGTGCGAGTTTATCAGATTTGCTCCGACACAGGATAAGGAAAACAGAATGAAGCCGCTGTATGACAGTTGTGTGTCGCTCATTGTCGGCATGGAAGCCGAACTTGCTCAGTTAAAAGGAGGGCGCAAATAATGAAACAGTTATTCCTTTTAATAATGTTAGTGACTATTCCTCTATTTGCTTCCGATGTTGATGCAAAACTTCAAGCAGCAAATTCATTGTATCAACAGAAAAAATATGTCGAAGCAGTCGCTGCGTATAAATCCATCCTCGGAACACAAAACGAGAGTGCCTCTATCTATTTTAATATGGGTAACGCATATTTCAAGATGGGGCAATGGGGATATGCCATATTGTATTTTGAAAAGGCGCATAAATTAGATCCCCGTGATGAGGACATTCGCCATAATTTGCTTGTCGCTAAAAGCCGAACCGCCGACAAAATCGAGGTTGTGCCGCAGCTATTTTTGTACAAATGGGCTGATGCAGTTTCGGCAATGTATTCCGCCGACGGGTGGATGAAGTTCGCCATTTTCATGAGTTTCATATTCGGCGGGTTGTTTATCGGATTTCTGCTATCACGCGATATGCGGGTAAAGCGGTATTTGCTGTTTACGTCGGCTCCGTTTTTTATACTGCTGCTTTTTGGTGTTTTTATGACATTTGCCCGGTATAATGCTGAAAAGCCAAGAGATTACGCTGTTATCGTTATTCCGGTTTCCGGAGTTAAAAACTCCCCGGAAGAGGGGGTAAAAGATGCGTTTGTGGTGCATGAGGGGCTAAAAGTCAGAATTGAGGACGGCGTTGATAAATGGTATCGAATACACCTCGAGGACGGAAAAGTCGGCTGGGTTTTAAAAGCTCACGTGGAACTGATTTGACATTACGCTGTGTTTATGTATTTTAATTGCTGCAATTTTCAGATTCATTCAATCACTTTAACCAAAGGATAATTCGTATGAAGTTATTTCGTTATTTCATGGTAGTTCTTCTGGCTGTAACTTTCAGCCTTTCGGCTCAGGATAAACCGGCTGCATCTACTCCGGCAAAAGAAGGTAAAAAAGTTGTAAAGAAAGAAGTTGTTAAAAAGGACGTTAAGAAAGTCAAAAAAGACGATAAGGCATGCAAAAAAGAATGCAAGAAAAAATGTGATGCCGCTTGCAAGGAAAAATGCAAAAAAGAATGTCCTAAAGGCGATAAAAAAGCCTGCGTAAAAGAATGCCAAAAAGACGGCAAAAAAGATTGTACAAAAGAATGTAAAAAGGAATGTAAGAAAGAATGTCCTAAAGACATGAAAAATTGTCCTAAAAAAGACGGAAAACCTTGCGATCAGAAACCGGCAGATGAAAAACCGGCTGACAAGAAGTAACATTCTTTTATAAGCTTACGAGACCTCCTGCGAAGCAATCCGCAGGAGGTTTTATTTTTATATGTTGGCTTCTGAATTGCGGGTGTGTTATTTTGTTGTATGAAAATGAAGAAAAAAGGTAAATTCAAATTCCGCGAAACGGAGGTGCTCTCACTTCTGGGGTTGATCGTACTGCATCTGGGTTTGTTATGGTATTTTAAATATCATAATCAGCATTTGAGCCTGGAGGAATTCCGCCTGAGTTATCCGGGAAATATCGTGAACCTTATTATTGTTTTGACCATTACGATAGAATTGCTCATACTTCGTTTTATTAAGGGGACACCATATATTACCATTTATAAAAGAGGCCTTATTCTCGGTGGTATCTCGCTTTTTCTCCTGCTTGCTGCAAGGGCATTGAGTCTCGATTATTTTGAGTTCCCAAAGGCCTATTGGATCGGGCAGCCCGCGAAAAAGGTCGCGGTAATATGTATGTACCTGGGCGGTCTTGGTATACAGCTTTTTTCAATTAGTTATTTATGGTTTAAGCTGTTTAAAGTTGAGAATCGCTTTTTCATCCGTGGTGTATTCCAGACGGTCATGATTTTTCTTCTTATACTGAGTATCGTGGCATTGTATGATGTCCGGGAACCTCACGCGGTGAAGGCGAAACAAAAATATGAAGTCGGAGTAGTACTTGGAGCTGCTGTCTGGTCAAAAAACAGACCGAGCCCTATTTTAGTAACCAGAGTTAATAAAGCGATTGAATTGTATCAGAATAAATCCGTCGCGAATATTCAGTTGACCGGCTCGAATGCACCGGGCGAAATTTCAGAGGCTGATGCGGCGTTTAATTATATTAAGGATTTTGATATACCGCTCAATAACGTTTGGATTGAGAAGCAGACTACTTCAACCACAGAGCAGATACGGTTTATCAAGAATTCACTCGCGTTGGATCGCGAGCTGCCCAAGATATGCGTTATAACCGACACGTATCACATGAACAGGGTAGAGCAGATTGCAAAGTTCTACAACCTCGATATTAGCATAATCGGGGCATCTATACATTTAAGTCCCGAAAAAAAGGCTGCATATCACTTTAGGGAAAGTTTCGGGCTTTTGATATTTTGGTTATTCGGATTATAGAAATTATTTACGTTGGATATATGGCAGAAAAATCAGCAAGAAGATTAGTTAGAGAAAAAGCAGTGCAGGTATTATTCGCGATTGAGTACAATCGTGAGGGAAGAGAAGCGCTAATAGAATCGTTCAGGGGCGAAATACATGACGAAACCGCAGTTGCGTTCTTTCAGCACCTCATTGACCGTGTTATTATTCACGGTGGAGAATTCGATAAGATTATTGCGGCACAGGTAGAAAACTGGGAATTAGAAAGAATCGCGGCGATTGACCGCATTATCCTCCGCCTCGGTTTATGCGAATTTTTATATTTTCAGGACATACCACCCAAAGTAACCATCAATGAGATGATTGAACTGGGTAAGGAATTCAGCACACCGGAAAGCGGTAAGTTTATCAACGGCATTATGGACAGACTTTTGAGTATGCTTCAGTCAGAAAACAAAATCCAAAAATCCGGCAGAGGATTAGTTGCAGCCTCAAAAAAACCAAACTGATGTTCCGGATTCCTCGCGGAAGAAAATTTTCGCGTGGACATTATTTGATTTTGCAAACACCTCATTCTCAATCATTGTTGTTACGTTTCTGTATGCCATCTACTTTAAAAAAGTAGTTACCGGCAATCAATCCATTGGCGATTTTTACTGGAGCCTTGGGACCAGCGCAGCGATGCTGGTCACGGCGGTTATTGCTCCCGTTCTTGGTGCTATTGCAGATTACTCCACGGGTAAAAAACGTTTTCTCCTTTTCTTTACGGCGCTCTGCATCGTTTTTACGGGATTGCTGTTTTTTGTGCAAAAGGGAGACATCTTTCTTGGATTGCTGTTTTTTATTATCGCCAATATCGGTTTTGAAGCCGGACTCGTTTTTTACGATGCCTTTCTGCCCGAGATCACCACACCTAAAAATTACGGCAGGGTTAGCGGGTATGGTTTCGCCATGGGGTATCTTGGTTCGCTTGCAACATTATGTATCGTATATCCATTTATCAAAGTAAATGAAATACGATTGACATTCATCGTCGCGGCACTTTTCTTTCTCGTGTTCTCCATTCCGATTTTCGTTTCATTGAAGGATAACAGAAAACCAAGAGCGACAAACGAATCATATATTAAAATCGGATTCACCAGAGTATTTAATACCATATCGCACTTAAAGCACGTAAAAAATTTAGCAACATTTCTGCTCGCGTACTTCTTTTACATTGAAGGCGTTAACACGGTAATATTTTTCGCGGGGAACTACGCGAGCACGACACTCGGATTTTCCACTCAGGACATACTTATCTTTTTCGCAACCGTACAAACCACTGCAATAATCGGTTCGATTTTGTTAGGCATTATTTCCGATACGGTCGGACAGAAGAAAACACTGATTGTAACACTCATCATCTGGCTGATAACGGTCGGCATAGCTTACTCAACCACAAGCACCATAGGCTTTTATATCACCGGACTTCTCGCCGGTGCCGCGATGGGGTCGTCGCAGTCAACAAGCCGCTCACTGATGTCCAAACTTACTCCACCCGACAGAAAAACTGAATTTTTTGGCTTCTATTCATTCTTTGGTAAGAGCTCTGCAATTGTGGGCCCCGTTGTATTCGGACTCATCAGCTACTCAACCGGAAACCAGAAATGGGCAATTCTATCAACTGCGTTTTTCTTTATTGTGGGGTTGATAATTATGACTTTTGTGAAAGATACTCCTAATGGAAATCCCGCAACGGATAATTAAAGGTATACATAAATCGCCTTGGCGGTTGCAAAACTAATCACTTGTTAGTGTTTCCAGTTTTAGGTGTCACTTCAAAACCGAGTCGTTGAATTGACGGGGGTATTATGCATTATTGCGATAAGTCATTTTTGCGTTTTGCGTATATCAAGGATGAAGTTCCTGTGCAAGGACATATTTGTTAATACGCACTCGCAGATTATCACTCAACTCTCTAATATTTTAATAGGTTTTGAGATAAAATGCGCTTTCGAGTACTTCCTCAATCACACCTAACTCCTAATATACCGAATAAAGTTAAAACTCGACGATAAAATCACTATTGACTTTAATCTTGTTTTTTTTTATTATAGTCGCAAGAATATAAGCAGGTTGGAACTAATTATAATAATACAAATCATAATGCACTAAATTCAATTTCTACTAAAATAAAGCATAGCATGCGATAGGTTCTATTTTGATATAATGAACTCAATCAGTTGATAGGAGAAGCAAGTGAAGCGAGGTGGTTTAACAGTATTATTTTTTTTGATCATTTTGAGTAATGGGGATAATGCATATTGCCAGCTTCATAAAGCAGCTACAAGAAACATGCGAACAGAACGAGATATTTTTTACAATGATGTAAATGTTCGATATTCTAATCTTATTACAATTCAATTCAATACCAATATTATTGACAAAACACCCGGTATAAAAACGGCTAGTATTTCAGATATAAAATCGGAGGTATTAAGAAAATATTTTTCAACAATAATTCAAAGATATGGGTGCGTTAACCTCGAAAAGGTTTTTCCGAAAACATACTGGGGAGATACAGTGCGAACCCATAGAAGAACACATCAACCAGTTAAAGTTCCGGATCTTTCACAAATCTACAGAATAAATTTTTCTCAGTTAGTTCCCATCGATTCAATCATTGTGGAACTGAAAAAGTTACCCTTTATCAGTTTTGCCGAACCCCCAAGCGAATGCCATTTTGTTTCTGCTCCCAGTGATCCATTATATACAGGAAATGGGAAGTGGGCGTTTGATAGAATTTTTGCCGAACGAGCTTGGGATATTACAAGAGGTTCACACGATATAGTTATTTCTATTAATGATAGCTTTGACGATACCAGCAGTACTCAAATACACGAAGATCTAATTTCAAAAGTTGTTAATGCTACGTTACCGTACTATGGGGGGCATGGTACTTCAGTAGCTGGTATTGCTGGTGCTACTACTAATAATGACACTGGAATTGCATCTTTAGGTTGGAATTTAAATCTCATGTTAAATACATGGGGGCATGAGGGAGTCTATGAAGCCGTGAGTAATGGAGCAGATGTGATTAACTTTAGCTGGATTCCAGGCAATTCGGCAACAAGGACGGCCATTGATTATGCTCTAAGTCAGGGTGTTGTTTGCGTCGGCGGAGCTGGTGATGAAAGCATAAATGACCTAATTATACCATTCATAGCTGAACCGGCCGGATATTATTTTTCTTCGACAAAGCAAGTTATCGCTGTAAGCGCGACAAGATGGGATGGGCAAAATGAAACCTTTGTTGATGGTTGGAACTACTGTCCCGGAACCGATTATTTTGTGGGTCCTACGCAATCATTTATTGATTGTGCAGCGCCAGGTATGTCGATCAATATAATTACTGGGCACAATACATATAGCTCGCAAGGTGCTGGTACATCAGATGCCGCCCCATTCGTCTCTGCATTAGCCGGACTAATTCTATCAATCAACGACGCTCTAACACCAAGCCAGATTTATACAATAATAACGAACACAACAGACAAAGTTGGTCAGTATTCTTATCTCCCCGTTGGGAGTACTGGTAAAACATGGAATAAATATCTCGGCTATGGTAGGATTAATGCTTATAAAGCCCTAAAATACACTATCGAAAACTATGGTGGTACTTTTACACAGAACGTTATTATTCCAAAAGGAGATACATGGAATTTACAACCTGGTGTGACATTAAAGTTTGCTGATAATTGTTCGCTTATAGTTTATGGGGTTCTCCATGCACAGGGAACTGCTTCTAATAAAATTACTTTTGACAGAATAGGCTCTGCGGGTTATTGGGGATATCTTCAGTTTGACAGTAGCTATGTAGCACAAGGAGGAAATATTAATTGTCTTAATAATGTTATAGTTAAGCATAGTGCGGGAATTAAAATATTGCGTAGTGATTGTGTTCAGATAGTTAATAGTGTTATTGATAGTTGCGTTCAAGGTATTTATATAGAAAACTCATCTCCGTGGATTGTCGGATCAGATATCAGACCTAACAACAACGCTATATATGGAAGTGGATTGGCGAGCCCATATATTAACAACAATGTGCTACATAAAGAAAGTGAATATCCCGGATATCATACATGTTTAGGTATCTATTTAACGGAATATATGCTGCCGACTGCCTCCCAGAACACTATAAGTGGATTTGATATCGGAATGTATTATGGCGGTACTTCTGTTGCTGCATGGTTCTTAGATGATCAAGGTTATTATCCATATCCCAATAACCAGATTATAAATAATAACACGGGGCTCATGGTGGGCTGGGGTGCTATTTGTTGCGCCGGTGGGCAGTATGACTATGGGTTCAATAGTATTCACTCAAATACAAGGGATTTATATTGTTATTTAAATAGCAATATCTGGGTAGATGGAAATTACTGGGGTGGTGGAAATCCCACAAGCCCATATTGTGACAATACCTCTCATATATATTTTACCTCAACGTTAAGTACGGATCCTTGGAATCTGAATAATTATCAAAAGCCTCAAGAAAGCACACATTCAGTCCCCGAATTGTTAAAAAAATCGAAGAATACAGATGTATATGCTAAACTGGCAAAGGGCTTCGCCCTTGAAAAATCTGGGAAAATAGATGAAGCAATTATGCATTATAAAGATATGGCTGGAGAGAACATTGCGGCGAATGCTGCATTAACGCAAATAGCGCTTTTGAGTAAAAAATTCAATAAGGGCGACATCAAACCATTTCTGATAGAACTCTTAGAACGCAAGAATGAAAACGAAAGTGATATTATTGGCCTTTTGGCGAATATAGCACTGGATAATGGTAACTATGACGAAGCAATGAATCTTTATAATGATATTATTTCGAGATTTCCAGATAGCTATTTGGCTTTAAATGCAAGACTTAATAAAGTGTTTGCTGCTTTGCATGTTGAAAAGAATGTAAAAAAGGCGGCACAAATACTTTCTGAATTAGAACAAATAAGCATTACCGATGTTGGGTTAAACCAACGCATGCAAATAGCTCGTGAATTTATATTGAAACCAAGTTCGGATGAGTACTCAGCAAATAAAAAAGCATTACACGCTACAAATGCGGGAAATGTCATTACGGAATATGCTTTGAGTAACAATTATCCTAATCCTTTTAATCCAAATACAACAATTTCTTTTCAATTGCCGCAAGATGTGTATGTTAAGTTAATGATTTTCGATGCACTAGGTCGGGAGGTTAAAACCCTTATTAACGAAAAGAAGAGAAAGGGAATTTACACGGTGAAATTTGACGGAGCAAACTTACCAAGCGGAGTGTATTTTTATGCTTTACAAGCTGAAGGTTTCTATTTAACAAAAAAAATGTTGCTTGTTAAATAATCTTATTGTTCTGTTTGATGAATTTATTTAGGTGACATATGAAAACAACGTTTTGCTTTTTTTTAATGTTCCTTTATTTGGTCGTGACACAAAGTTACGGACAAGACATCGGTTATTGGGCAGGAGCCGATTCTTTAATTGAAGGCAGATATAACAATGCCACTGCTGTCTTAAATAATGGGAATGTGTTGGTAGCTGGAGGCGAGGATGGTAAGGAAATAGCGACATGCGAGATTTTCGATATTACCACTCAAAAATGGCGAGCTACTACTGCATTGCCGGAAGCACTTTCCGGATTGAAAGCTGCAGTTTTACAAAATGGTAAAGTGCTGGTTACCGGAGGATATGAAAAAAGGGAAGCGCTGATATTTGATCCGGCATCTGAAACTTGGTCATTAACCGGGAATACAAATGCAGTTCGAGAGGATGGCAAGCATACTGTCACTATACTAAAAGACGGCAGGGTTCTGGTTGTCGGAGGAATAGATTATTCTGCAGAGACAGGTGTCAATTATATTAATCGGTGTGAAGTATTTGATCCGGTAACTAATGTTTGGTTGCCAACCGATTCTTTGCCGGCAGGCAGAACCCAGCACACTGCGGTTTTATTAAATGACGGCAGAGTTCTTGTCGCCGGAGGTAAACCCGATTCAATCTCGCAAACCAGCCTTCTTTACGATCCGTCAATCGGGAAGTGGAAAGCGACGGCAAGGATGAACGTTGCTCATAATAACTTGACTGGAACACTTCTTCCCAACGGACAGGTTCTTGTTACAACCGGCAGGACATGTGAAGTATTTGACCCTTCGGCGGAGACCTGGAGCCACGTAGACTCGCTTCAGAGAGCCATTTCCTCGTCAAATGCAATAGTGCTTTCAACCGGATTAATTGTTTTTGCTGGAGCAGACGGATGGGAACTATATAATCCAAATACTTTTGAATCACTTGGTAATGGAACATTAAGTTACTATCAAGGAAAAAGTTTTGCACGGTTACAAAACGACGGGATACTCGCGATTGGAGGAGTGAAGATGATCGGCATGACTATAACGGGACTTCGCGAATGTTACCAATATATTCCTCAGGCAGTGGGAGTTGAAAATGATAATGTTGATGACTATAGGTTGTATAGGTTGTCACAGAACTATCCAAATCCTTTTAACCCGAGTACAATAATCAGTTATTCTGTTCCTAAAGAGAGTAAAGTAGCGTTGCGTGTATTTAATCTTCTTGGGCAGGAAGTCCGCATGCTGGTTGACGAAGTAAAACAAAAGGGAAATTATACCGTTGAGTTTAATGCATGTAGTCTGCCAAGCGGGATTTATATTTATAAATTTGGTGGAGAAGGATTTAGCGCTGCAAAGAAGATGGTGGTTCTGAAATAGGTTTTAATTCATAACCCAGGGGTTAAGAGTTTTTTGCACAACACAGATATTTTCAGGAACGGCAGAGCCGTGTCAGCTAAATAGTAAAATTGTAGTGTCATATCAGGGAGCTCCGGACGGAGCGACTCATTTTACTGAGATTTATTGGATGATTGAGCCGTGCCTTCAGCACTCTCACATAGTTTTTTCGTCATTTTCTATTTGGCTGCCGCGCCTCCGGCGCTCATGAGTTGCGCAACAGACTCCTAACACCTGTGGTAAGAATGAGAAAGTTCAAACGCAAAACTATTCTAATGCATCCAATACATTGATTAGCTCATTCTCTAAATCTTTCCCTTTATTCCTCGCATACCACAAGTGCAGATGCTCTTCCCAGACTTTCTTCTCGATGCCGGAATCAATAGCATTTCTTACGAGTGCCTGAGCGGCTTTGGGACGGCTGCCCCAAGTGAACACAATATTTCCATCGCTATCAAGCGCTATTAGTTTGGGAATGCTGCGTTTGCCATCGGTAAGGAATTCATCCATAATATCAAGATTTTCATCACGCTCAATGAGCTTGATTTCTATTAACGGATTCGTTTCAGCCATCTTAACAAGCTGAGGAACATTCTGAGCCGAATCGCCGCACCAGATTGCCGTTAATATTAGCCATGTCTGCGGAGTTGTTATTTTGCTCATGGCATCCTTTATTTCGGCAGAGGGGATATAAGTTTTATCTATCCGGTTAATACGTGTCTGGTTTAACTTGGTGAAGTTGTACTTATCACGTTCTTCGGTGGTCATTGCATCGTTTTCACCTTGAGCGATGACAGAGGCGACCTTTTCTTTATAGGCTGTATACGATAGCCCTTTGGTACGTATTTGATCTAATAATTGTTGTGACATGAAATTTTCTCGTTTTTCGAGATTAGATGCAATCCGTGTTAACAAGATTCATAGAATGGATTCCGGATATCCCGCGGCGCGGGATTCCGGAATGACAAAATCGGGGTGTGTTTTATAAAATATACTTACTCAAATCCCGGTTTTTAACGATTGCGTTAAGCTTATCGTTTACCTTGGCTGCGGTGATTGAGATTTTCTTTTCCGGCATTTTATCCGGTACGTCAAAGAGAATATCATCAAGCAACGTAGTTAGGATAGTATGCAATCTTCGTGCGCCGATATTTTCAACTTGCTCGTTCACTTCAAATGCAATCCGTGCAATAGCAGAAATTGAATCCTTTTTAAATTCAATATTCACACCTTCCGTTTGTAGTAATGCGGCATACTGTTTTAAAAGCGCATTTTGGGGTATCGTTAGAATTTTAACAAAATCGGACTCGGTCAAACTCTTTAACTCAACACGGATAGGGAAGCGTCCCTGAAGTTCCGGTATCAGGTCGGATGGCTTCGATACATGAAACGCACCGGAAGCAATAAACAGAATATGGTCGGTGTTCACTGTCCCGTATTTTGTGTTTACTGTTGAACCTTCAACAATCGGAAGCAAGTCGCGCTGAACGCCCTCACGGGAAACGTCGGGTCCGTTTGAGCCTTTGCTGCTGCCGGCAATTTTATCAATCTCATCAATAAAAACAATACCCGAATTTTCAACACGTTGAATGGCTTCTTTTTGCACCGCGTCCATATCAATAAGTTTGGCAGCTTCTTCCTGCACCATAACTTCGCGGGCTTCGGAGATTTTTGTTTTTCTTTTCTTCTGTTTTTTCGGCACCATGTTTTCCATGATTTCCTGAAGGTTAATGCCGAGGTCATCTGCGCCGAAAGGCCCCATGACCTGCATCCCGATAGCAGGCTGCATAACATCAAACTCTATCATTTTGTCATCAAGGTCGCCGTTTTTCAGTTTTTCACGCATCCAGTCACGAGTTTTCTGATTCTGCAATGCTTCATCTTCCTCCTGTTCACCGTTTTCAGCGGTATGTACCGGCTTGCGGACAGGTGGAATCATAATATCCAAAATTCGTTCGTTTGCCAGATTCTCGGCTTTCGCTTTTACCTGAGCTGCTTTTTCGGATTTCACCATATTGACTGCACTCTCAGTTAAATCGCGAACAATCGCTTCAACGTCTCTGCCTACATAACCTACTTCAGTAAATTTCGAGGCTTCCACTTTGACAAACGGAGCATTGGAAAGTTTGGCAAGCCTTCTGGCAATTTCTGTTTTCCCGACTCCCGTCGGTCCGATAAGAATAATGTTGTTGGGCATAATTTCGTTTTGCAGATCACCCTGTACCTGCTGCCTGCGCCATCTGTTTCGTAATGCAATAGCAACTGCACGTTTAGCTTCATTCTGACCAATAATATATTTGTCTAATTCTTCAACAATCTGAATCGGGGTTAATTCTTTTTCCGAATTTTTCATCGTAATATCTATATCCTATTTTTTTGTTTCGATTGTCTCAACGACAATTTTATCGTTCGTGAAAATGCAAATTTCCGATGCTGTTTTTAATGATTCAACGACAATGGATTTTGCGTCGAGTTTGGAATGCTTTACTAACATTTTAGCCGCGGCCAGGGCGTACATGCCGCCGGAACCGATTGCTACGATTTTGTCATCAGGCTCAATAACATCGCCGTTACCGGAAATAACAAGCGCAGCATCAGCGGAAACCACCGCGAGCATAGCTTCGAGTTTTCGCAAATACTTATCAGTCCGCCATTCCTTAGCGAGTTCAACTGCCGCTCTCGAAACATTTCCCCGGAACTGTTCAAGCTTATCTTCAAATCTTTCCATAAGGGTAAACGCATCGGCAGACGCACCCGCGAATCCACAAAGAACTTTGCCCTGAGAAAGTTTTCTTATTTTCATGGCGTTATGCTTCATCACGGTATTTCCTAAGGTGACCTGTCCGTCGCCTCCGATAGCGGCCATATTATCTTTAATAACGCCTATAATGGTTGTTGCCTTAATAACATCAGGCATACATATATCTCCAATAGTTAAAATTGTATAGTAATAACGAAATGAAATTTAATCAAAATTATCAAATATTTTGAGGCATAAGGATGGGCGGTAAAGAACAGAGGATAAACGTGCTATGGATTCCCTGTTATTGAATCGGTAATAATCCCACCGCCAAGACAATAGTCCCCATTGTAGAAAACAGCAAACTGACCGGCAGCGATACCTTTGTCGGAGCCTTTCAATTTTACAGATAACAAGTCCGGATCCTGATACTCAATTACACATGGAAAACGATGTGCCCCGTGGCGTATTTTTACGTGCAATGCAGTACCTGATGCGGGGATATCATTCAGCCAATTAATCTTAGTGACGTTAAACGAATCACGGTGTGATGCAATAACATCTTTTTGCTGCGATATATAAATGATGTTATTTACGATGTCTTTGCGTACAACATACCATGGCCCCGCGTTGAGACCGATACCTTCCCGCTGTCCGATAGTGTAATAGTAATAGCCGGGATGAGTTCCGACCTTTTTCATGGTCTCAAAATTGACGATGTCACCCGGTAATTCACCCAGATGTTCCTTAACGAAATCTTTAAATTTAATTTTGCCGAGAAAGCAGATTCCCTGACTGTCTTTTCGTGTTTGGTTCGGAAGAGCATAATCTTTTGCGAGCTGCCGAACCTGTTTCTTTTCATATATCCCAATGGGAAATACGGCCCGGGCAAGCTGCTGCTGTTTTAGATACGCGAGGAAGTACGTTTGATCCTTGATAGCATCAGGGGAGCGCTTTAAATAGAAGCGACTACCTCTTTCTTCAAGCGTCGCATAATGACCGGACGCGACCTTCTCAAACGAGGGGTCAATCTTATCTAAAAAGGCTCCGAACTTAACGAGGCTGTTGCAAAACATGTCGGGATTCGGAGTGCGCCCGTCTTTGATTTCTTTAATAGTATAACTGACGACTCTATCCCAATATTCATCCTGCAAGGGGATTACCCGCAATGGAACATTCGCTTGCTCACAAACGGCACGGGCATATTCAAGGTCTTCTTCCCAGGGACAATCGCCGAGAAAAGAATACTCTTCCTGAAGCCAGATTTTCAGATAAAAAGCGGTGATGTCATGTCCCTGTTCCTTCAACAATCGTAAGGCAACCGAACTATCAACTCCACCGGATAATAAAACTGCTACTTTCATAGTTTATAATTTACGCTTCAAATTCCTTTGCCGAGGAAAACGATTTAATGTCATAGCTAATAGTCATAGTCGGCATCGGTAATCTTTTAATTGATACCTCACTAATGGCGAAGAATTCTTCGGCATGTGTATCATGATAATCTGAAAAAATCACGATTTCCTTTATTCCGGCGGCAATAAGCGCCTTTGCACAATTAGTGCAGGGCATGTTGGTTATATAAGCTGTCGCGTCTTTTGTATTCACTCCGTGCGATGAGCATTGTAATATGGCATTCATCTCCGCATGGATAGTCCGGATGCAATGCCCGTCAACAACTTTACATCCGTCGTCCTCGCAGTGCTTATCGCCGGGAATGCTGCCATTATAGCCTGTTGACAGTATTTGCTTGTCGCGAACAAGTACACACCCGCAATGCATTCGTGGACAAGTTGCCCTTTCGGATACCAGCATCGCTAATTTTAGAAAATATTCATCCCATGGGGGCCTTTTATTGCTCATTTCGCTCCTCAATTCAGAAAAATTAAATACAGCATGCAAGTTAAAAAAATAATTAACCCGGCTCAATTGAAATTAGCGCGACAGAGCATTTTGTCTTTGACAATGACAGAAGAATTTGTGCAGAATGTTTGATTACGTGCACATAAAACAAAGGAGCTCATCAACCTCAGCCTCCCGATGAACTCGGGACAAGCTTTCTTCTCTTGGGAAGAGATGAAGGGGGAAATCACAATCAGGAGCGTAATATTTATCCAGATGCGGCCTTTTTGCCCCTTTTCTCTTTTTAAGAGAAAAGGGGGTGGGGATATGAGTTCACTAATAATGTTACGATCATTGTATCTTTCACAAGTTTTTTATTGATCTTTTAGAAATTCACTTCCAAGTATTCTAAAAAACTTTTAACCCGACCATTCTTTGGCGATAAAATGAAAAATTTCATATTATTTAAGTGCGAATTCAGTATTTTTGTAAGTACTTACGAAAAAAGTCTCAGCGCAAAATTTATTAAAGGAAACTTGATTGAAGACCAGTAAAAAAGCCGATTTAAAGAAAAAATTAGTGAAAATTAAGGCTTTTCTTACCGATGTTGACGGTGTTCTGACCGACGGGGGAATGTATTACAGTCCCGATGGCTTGGTTATGAAAAAGTATTTTGTGAGAGACGGTATGGGGTCGGTGGTACTTCAGAAATCCGGAATTGAAACCGGAATGATCACTTCCGACACTTCACCAATCGGTCGCGCCCGTGCAGAACGACTGAAATTTGACCATATTTACATCGGAATTCGGGATAAATGCGAAGCATTAGATGACATATGCACTAAGAAAAACTATACCCATCAAAATATTGCTTTTATCGGAGATGATATTAATGATATTGAAATTCTGAAACGTGCAGGTTTCAGCGCTGCGCCTGCTGATGCGATTGACGAAGTGAAGAAAGTGGTAGATTATGTCTGTTCAAAAAAAGGTGGGGAGGGTGCATATCGTGAGGTTGTTGACATGATTATGAAGGCTCAGAAAAAGAAAATTGAATACACACAAAACAATAAGTTATAAGTTGATTGATTATGAAAAAAGTATTGATGCTTATTTGTATTCTGGCATTCGAGTTATTCCCGCAAGGAAAAACTTTTTTTGATTCCCCGTTTGCATTGGGCGGCGGATATCAACCGGGATGGATCATGCCTAATGTCAGTGCGGTGAACGATAATGTTGTAGGATTTGGCGCCCCAAAACTTACTAAAAAAGGATTTTTTGCATCCGGCGGAGCTGGATTCGTCTATATTCCCGGTGTGTCGAATGTAAGAATCGGCGGTATGGGCATCGGCGGCTCAACGAAGGAAGGAATATGGGCTAACGGCTTTAATAATGAAGTAGAGTATTCCGCTGGATTTGGCGGACTGACCGTCGAGTATACTATTCCATATACTCATAAATTTGCAATTTCAATAGGTGCAATAATTGGAGCAGGGAGTACGGAAATAATTATATCCCGCCATCAAGGGACATTACCCTGGAACTATATATGGGCAGAAATTTCTGATCCGCAGAAAACAACAGCAAATTACTCGAGAACTTTAAAAAATTCGTATTTTGCAGTAGCCCCGACAATAAATTTAGATATACCGGTATACAGGATAGTTGATCTGCGAGTCGGTGTTGGTTACACCTTCGCGTTGGGCAGTAAATGGACACTTGATAATAATATAAATTTGGACGATGTGCCCGAAAGTTTGAACGGCGGTGGATTGTTTATTACGACGGGTGTTTTTCTCGGATTTTTCTCATTTTAGGAAGCAAACATGAAGACAATTTTGGTAACAGGCGGTGCCGGTTTTATCGGCAGCAATTATGTAAATCACATACTTAAGGAACGCGACGATTATTTTATCATCAATCTTGATAAACTAACGTATGCAGGCAATTTAGCGAATCTTCAGGAAAGTGAAAAAAACCCACGGTATCGGTTTGTCAAAGGAGATATCGGGAATGCTGAATTAGTTTCCTACTTGTTTGAAAAGTATAAAATCAAACACGTTATCAATTTTGCAGCCGAATCGCATGTTGACAGAAGCATTTTAGGGTCGTCGGTTTTTTATCAAACCAATGTTATGGGAACAAACGTCTTGTTGGAAACCGCCCGTAAATTTGAGGTCGAAAAGTTTTTGCAGATATCCACGGATGAAGTTTATGGCAGTCTCGGTAAAACAGGATTGTTTACCGAATCAACTCCGCTCTCACCAAACAGTCCGTATTCATCTTCTAAGGCCGCATCAGACATGATGGCTATGGCGTTCTATCATACATACGGTATGCCGATTGTCATTACAAGATGCTCTAATAATTATGGGCCGTTGCAATTCCCGGAAAAACTTATCCCGCTGATTATCATGAATGCGTTACATGACAAGAAACTCCCCGTCTATGGCGATGGTATGTACGTCCGCGATTGGATATATGTTATAGACCATAACCGCGCGATTGACATGGTGTTCAATGACGGACGTATTGGCGAGGTTTATAATGTCGGCGCAAGTAACGAAATGCCCAACATCGAGATTATTAAATTAATCTTGAAAAATTTAAACAAACCTGAGTCTCTCATTGAATACGTGAAAGACCGTCCGGGACACGACCGCAGGTATGCGATAGATTCTTCAAAGATTCAGAATGAATTGGGATGGAAACCGAAATTTCAATTTGCTGAGGCAATAGAGCACACGATCCACTGGTATCTTAAAAACGAACAATGGTGGAAGTCCATTATTTCGGGTGAGTATACGTCCTATTATGAAAAACAGTATAGCAATAGATAACATCTTATAGATTTGAAAGGTTAATACCCGAATGGCATTACTTCGAAAGACAAACCTCGCTTTCCTAATATTATTGATTATTGTGTGCATGGTGACGTTGAATGGACAAACCGGACAAAAACAAAACCAGAGTATTGAACTCAGCGGCCCACAAATATCGGTGAGCATTGCCGGTGGATCTCCGATAAAAGGAACGTTCGCTGCATCAGCATATGAGCGGGTTGATCAACTCATTACCCGGTTATCGGAAAAGTTTGGTGGATTTCCATTGCGGGATATAACGGTAAAACACCTTAGCGGAGCAAGCGAAAAAATAGACCTTCAGAAATTCCGTATTACCGGTGATTTTAAAGATAATCCGTATCTCAAAAATGAAGACGTATTGATTTTTTCTTATTACGATGATACCCGGGGATTTATATACGTGATGGGTGCAATAACAAATCCGCAGCGTATACAATTTGTTGAAGGAGATAAACTTACGGATGCCCTTCTTTTGTGTGGTGGAATTAATAAAGCATACGAAAATATTCGAGGGATTGAGATTTCCCGGCTGTCATATGATGGAACAAAAGAGACCGTGGTTCATGCTAATATTTCTGATAATATACTTTTGGAGCGGGGCGACCGGATTCGCATCGTTGCTGATGAGAATCTTCGCCGTGATTATGCCGTCTATGTGTCCGGAGAGGTCGCTATGCCCGGTTATATTCCCGCGAACAAAGGGCATAATACTTTGGCGGATGTAATTAGAAAAGCCGGAGGATTGACTAAGTTTGCTTCTAAAGGTAAAGCGATTGTTTTTAATTACAACGACCTTTCACCGATCTATTTGCAAAAAGAATTCGGATGGAGTTACGAAGATAAAAATCAGGTTGACAAACTTCAGTCCGGACTTCTTGATAAAATGAATGCCATAGAAAACAGTATGTTCCTCCGTACCGCCAATCTTACTGAAGAAGATACAACATATTTTGCCATTGAAACAAGATTACGTAGTTTGTTGAATAATGACCGTGTAAGTCTTGCTAATTACGAAGACAGCACATCCGATGCTGCAAAATACATTCTCCGTGAAGGCGATTTTGTATACGTTCCCCAACAGGAAATTTATGTGAATGTTTTTGGTCAGGTAACCCGCCCGGGCAAAATACTTTTCAGCCCGGATAAGGATTATAGCTACTATGTTGAGAAAGCAGGCGGAGCGACAGAATTAGCAAAAGAAGAGATCATGGTTATTAAAGGTGAGACAAAAGAATGGATATCTGCCTCCGATGGACGTAAGTCATTCCACATCGAGCCGGGTGATTTCGTATTCGTTCCCAAGACTCCGGTCTATAGTTTTAATCATTATCTTGATGTTACAGCCAAGTACGCCGCCATTATCGGTGGTATTGCCACAACCGCCTTGCTGATCGTTCAGGTGACAAAATAATTTTTATAGAGCAGTTCTTTCATTGTGAAGGAACTGCTCACTACTTTTCTTTAATTTTTTAGAGTATTTCTATGAAATTACCTCGTTTATCTCTCTCCTATATTGTAATCATATTTTTAATTTCAAGTGCCGTAATAGTTAAGACTAATGCACAAACATTACGTACCGTTGTTATTGAAGTAACGGCTGAAAATGTATTGACCGGGGAAAATGTTTATATCACCGGCAATCACGAAGAGTTGGGCGGATGGAATCCGCTTGCTGCACCGATGCAGAATGTGAGTGGCACAAAGTTCACAAAAACACTTCAGGTTTCTGACGGAACACGCTTAGAATATAAATTTACAAAAGGCTCATGGGAATCCGAGGCAATGTTTGAACCGGGAGTAATCCCTGAAAACTGTGTCGCGGATATTGTGTCCGACACCGTTTTGAAGCACTCAATTAAAATGTGGAATAACGGACAGAAGCGCGCTTCACATGGTCAGATAACCGGCAAACTTGATTATTTCCCTGCAATGAAAGGTGCGGACATTTTACCGCGGGATGTCGTGGTTTGGACTCCGCCGGGTTACGAGACTGATACAACGCGCCGGTATCCGGTGCTCTATATGCACGACGGACAAAATGTTTTTGATCCTGCAACCGCTTCATTTGGATATGATTGGGAAGCGGATGAACGTGCCGACAGCCTTATCCGGGCAGGAGTAATTGAGCCGGTCATCATTGTTGGAATGTATTGCACCAATAATCGCGGACCTGAATACAGTTATGGAAAAGAAGCGAAAGCGTATTTGAATTTTATTATCAATGTCGTTAAACCGATGATTGATGCAAAATACCGGACAAAGCCGGATAGAATGAATACCGCCGTTGCCGGTTCATCAATGGGAGGCCTGATTTCTTTAGTGGCGATCTGGTCGCACCCGGAAGTATTCTCAAAGGCGGGATGTTTTTCACCGGCGTTTAAAATCGGAAATCTCGATTATGCTGAGGTTGTTGAAGATTTGGATGCGCCTAAGCAGGATTGCCTGATTTATGTTGATAACGGTGGTGTCGGTCTTGATGCACAATTGCAACCCGGTATTGATGACATGCTCAAAGTATTACAGAAAAAGGGTTTCGTGATGAATAAAAACCTTTTCTGGGTGAAAGACGACAAAGCTGAACACAGTGAAAGAGCCTGGGCAAACCGTATAGCAAATCCACTGCTACTGTTCTACAGGATAGATAAGAAGAACTAACCGCTTACTACAACTTTTTTTTCTAGTAGTAGAGGCTGTCTCAAAAGTCAAAAATAGCCAGCAGGTGACGCTGACCTGCCCGACTGCTGACGCAGTACTGCGGGCGGGTAACGCAGATTTTCGCGGATTGTTTTTAATAAAACTGACTTATGGGACAGCTTCTTTTACTTTAAATACGCCATCCATAAGTCATTAACACGGTGGTTTACCGCCGTGAAAGCTGCCCCCAAAAACACAATGGACTTTAGTCCAAAAAAATCGAATTTGGGACTAAAGTCCATATCTAATGGGTGTACTATCCCCGGAGGTAAACCGCCGCGCTAATGATTGAATGAGCTGGTTTGTTAATTCAACCACATACGCTTTTTACTTATACATCAGTCGCGTATGAATGAATTATTTGTGCAAATACATCATAACCCGTTCCGGAGTCATCGGAGCGATAATATCGAATGATACATCTTTTTTTACTTCTTTGATTGCGTTTAAAATCGCGAAGTACGCGCCGATGCCGTACATCAACGGTGGTTCACCAACAGCCTTCGATTTGAACGGACCAAAGGGATTGTCTGCATTATCAAGAAAATGCACCTGAATATCTTTGGGTGCTGAATAAATGTCAGGTATTTTATATGTAGACAAAGCATCGGTTATGAGCTTACCTTTGTCGTTATAAATCACTTCTTCCATGGTCATCCAACCGATTCCCTGTGCGGCCGCACCTTCAACCTGACCTAAGTCAACCATTGGGTGCAGGCTCTTGCCGATGTCATGAACGATTTTAACGGAATCAATATCATAGATGCCACGTACGCAGTCAACTGTTGCTTCAACAATCGCAACTCCTGTTGCGTGATATGCAAATGCCTGTCCCTTTGATTTTTCTTTATCAAAGAAAATATCCGGTGTGGCGTGATGTGCTTGTGCGGATAAGCTGATTCTTTTTACATAGGTCGCCCAGATAAGTTGTTCCCAACCGATTGCCGTTTGAACGTTGTCGTAATAAACAACTTCATTAACGAAAGATACTTTTTCGGGTTCGTTTTTCCCGAGCATATCGGCTGCAGCAGATTGGAGCCTCTTGAAAATTATTTCGCAAGCCGCCTGTGTCGCAAATCCGTTCAAGTCGGCACCCTTACTGGCTGCCGTGGCTGATGTATTAGCCACACGGGAAGTATTGGTTGTATCAATCCTGATTCGTTCCGGATTGACAGAAAAAATAGTTGACGCAATGCGTATCATTTTCGCATTAACACCCTGACCCATTTCAACTGCAGCGGTGCTAATATTGATGCTTCCGTCTGTATATATGTGGACAAGGGCGCTTGCCTGATTCAAGAACGTGGTCGTAAATGAAATACCGAAACAAACCGGCATTACATAGATGCCCTTTTTTACGAGTTTGCTTGTCTTGTTAAATTCCTCCACACCGGATCTGATTGCGGCTAAGTTGTATCGTTCCTCGGCTTCGGCATAACAACGGTCGAGATACATGAACCTTGCACGCTGCCCGTACGAAAACTCATCACCTTCTTTAATCAGATTCTTCTTTTGCAGGTATGTTGGATCAACCTTCATCATCTCGGCTGCCTTATACAATGCGGCTTCAAAAGCGAACATACCCTGCGGTCCACCGAATCCTCTGAATGCCGTGTTAGGAGGGAGATTTGTTTTGCAGCTATATGCAACGGCTTTTACATTCGGAACGTAATAACTGTTCGTGCAATGGAACAATGTACGCTCAAGAATAGCAGGGGAGAGATCGGCAGTTGCACCTGAATTCTGATAGAATGTTGCCTCATAAGCAAGGATAGTGCCGTCTTTCTTCAAACCGATTTTGTAATCAGATGAATACGGATGTCTCTTTCCTGTCATGCGCATATCTTCCTGCCGGGGTAGAATCAATTTTACCGGCTTCTTTAAAACCTTTGCACCGAGTGCTGCCATAACAGCCCACGCGGACGCCTGATCTTCCTTGCCGCCGAATCCACCGCCAAGACGCGCAACATCAACTTCTACCCGGTTCATCGGGAGAGCGAGAACTTGCGCTACGGTTCTTTGTACCGCGGTTGGACTTTGCGTTGAAGAAAAAACTTTAACTCCTCCGCCTTCAACCGGAAAAGCGTATGCGCCTTGGGTCTCAAGGTAGAGATGCTCTTGTCCTCCGGACTCTGCCTTACCTTCAATGATAATATCACATTCGGCAAAAGCTTTCGACGTATCGCCAAGTGTAAATACTTTTGGCGGAATGATTAAGTCGCCTTTTTTGAATGCTTCTCTTGGATCGAATACCGCGGGGAGCGGCTCAATCTCTAAGATGACTTCTTTTGCTGCTTTATGTGCGATAAATTTTGATTCTGCTACAACCATTCCTACCGGATTACCGACAAAATGAACATGATGCGTGGCGAACAATTCTTCGTCTTTAACTATACCACCGATTTGATTTACACCGGGGATATCCTTGGCTGTTAAAACAGCATGAACGCCCGGTATGGCGAGTGCCTTGGAAATATCAATTGATTTAATTACGCCATGTGCTACCTGTGAGTACACAACGTATCCGTGCAGAGTACCTTGTTGCGTCAATAAATCATCAACATATTTCGATTCCCCTTTGACGTGGTGGAATGAATCATAATTTTTCATAATACCTCCTCCGCCGGAATTTGTTCAGGGAATAGTTTAAAAAGATGCGCTTTTACTAATTGCCCGAGAAGTATGGTCTTGTATTCCGCTGAACCTCGTGCATCGCTGATAGGGGCGATTTCTTCCATAGCGATTTTTGCAGCTTCTTTCATTACCGCCGGGCTCATTGACTTGCCAGTAAGGAAAGCCCCGGTCTTTGTGAGGAAGAAAGGAACTGCTGCAACACCACCGGCAGACAACCTTGCGCCGGATATAACACCATCATTAATTTCCAGATAGCAGGTGCTGTTCACGCTTGCAATGTCAAGATGCATTCTGCGCGAGATTTTTTCATAATTAAATAGGAATGTCTGCTTTGGTAGTGGAATGGAAACACTTATAAGAATTTCATCCGGCGCTTTATCAAGCGACTTATAACCCTTATAAAAATCTTTGAGCAATAGTTCCCGTTTCTCTTTGCCTTTGAGCAATGTAACCGAAGCACCTAATGCCAGTAAAATATTCACCATGTCTGCGATAGGGGATGCGTTACAGATATTTCCGGCAATCGTCCCTCTGTTCCTGATTGGCAACGAGCCGAAAAGTTTTAAACCTTCGCGTATTTGAGGGAATACTTCAAAGATTATTTCAGAATTGGCAACTTCGCTATGTGTTGTCCCTCCGCCAATTATAATGGTATCATTCGTTTTGGAAATCCCTTTCAACGCTGTATTGCCTGAGAGTAAGGCGACCTCTGATTCATACAAGCTTTCCCATCTTTGCACAAACAGATCGGTTCCGCCTCCAATTCGAACGTTGCCGGACGGTACCTTTTCATGAGGTTCAATGCTTTGCAGTTTTTGTGCAACTTGCATAAAGTATTGAGGAATGATTTTCAATTCTATGAGCTTTTCAATTCCTGAATTTTGTGCTGATGTATTGAACGCATGCAACACACCATTAATGCTTCGTCTGATTCCGGTGTACCCGGTGCATCGGCATATGTTACCGTCAAGTGCGGCGATGGCTGACTCGACTTCGGGACTACCGTTGTTGAGGAAATAGCCGGTCATGGACATAATGAAACCGGGAGTACAGAAACCACATTGTGTTCCGCCTTCTTCTGCCATATTTTGTTGAACGAGGTTCAACCCGGCACTCATATTCAGGCCTTCCACGGAAACAACATGTTTGCCGTAAACATCGCCGATAGGCAGGAGGCACGAATTCATTGATTTATATACAACTGAATTACCATCTAATGTGCCGACAAGTACGGTACAGGCACCGCAGTCACCTTCACGGCAGCCTTCTTTCGTGCCGGTCAAATGCTTTTCAAGCCGCAAAAAATCCAACACTGTGGTTGCAGGATGACTTCCGGTGGAGACAAGTTCATCATTTAAATAAAATCGAATCATGTTTTTGTCTTATATCTATAAAAATTAATTAAGTAAAATAAGAGGAATTGAGAGAATTTCAATAAAGAAAATGATGGAATTTATGATAATTGGAGGCACATGTTTGTAATATTGTTCTGGATTGTTAGATTGAGTAAAATAAATACTTCAATTAAGCTTGCAGATTTAGAAATTTTAGCCATTTTGAGCATATGGAACACAAGAAAAATTTCGCGGCAATAGATATTGGCACTAACTCATTCCATCTGGTGGTGGCGGAAGTCAACCTCGTTTCCGGGAAATTCAGAATTCTGGAAAAAGATAAGGAGATTGTGCGGCTTGGTTCCGGCTCGACCGACATGAAATACATATCGGAAAGCGCCATGAGCAGGGGAATAGCCGCTTTGAAACGTTTCAGTGTGATAGCCAATTCCTATTCTGCTGAAATCCGCGCGATAGCCACGAGCGCAGTCCGTGAAGCATTGAACAGGGATGAATTCCTGCGTCGTGCCCGCTCCCATACATCAATAAAAATTGAAATTGCTTCCGGTACCGAAGAAGCACGGTTGATTCATCTCGGCGTATTACAATCGCTGCCTGTTTTTCACAAAAATATTTTGCTCATTGATATCGGCGGTGGCAGTACGGAGTTTCTCGTTGGAAAGGGACGAAAAATAGCATTCAGCAACAGCCTTAAGATAGGTGCAGTACGCCTTACCGAAAGGTTTTTTCAAAACGACAACATTACTAAAACATCTATTGATGAATGCCGGAAGTATGTCAAAGGCTCACTCGTGCCGCTTGTCCGCGAAATATCTCAAAAGCCGTTTGAAGTCTGCATCGGTTCTTCGGGAACCATTGATACTATTACAACCCTGATACGTGCCTCGAAAAAAGGCGGACTTCCTGAGTTCGTTGATAATAATAGCTACTCGTTCACAAAGGCGGAGTTCTATAAAACCGTAGGTCAGATATTAAAAGCGAAAAACATCCGGAAGAGGAGAAGTATTCCGGGCATGGATCAGGATAGGGTGGATATTATCACGGCAGGAGCTATTATTCTGGAACAGATATTTAAAGAATTGAAATTAACCGATCTGACGTTTTCCGGATATGCTTTGCGCGAGGGAATCATTTTAGACAGTATCGAGAAACTTCATCTGAAACACAAAGCGACGCACTTGGTCAATATCCGCTATAATAGCGTCGTCCATCTGGGTGAAATGTACCGGTACGAAAAAACACACGCGCACCATGTAGCGATGCTGTCACTATTGTTGTTCGATCAGACGAAAAAACTTCATGGACTGGGTGAGAAAGAACGGGAGTATCTTCAGGCCGCCGCACTGCTTCATGAAATCGGCAGTTATGTTTCCCATTCGCTTCATCACCGGCATTCATACTATCTTATACGCAATGCCGATATGATGGGATTCACGGAAAATGAAAAAGAGATCATCGCCAACGTTGCCCGGTATCATCGGAAAAGTCACCCGAAGATAAAACACGAAACCTACAGCCTTCTTTCCGTGGATGATAAACGCGTTGTGACCAGACTTGCTGCCATACTAAGAATAGCTGATGGCTTCGACCGCTCACATGCCTCGTTTGTGCAAAAAGTCAAAGTGAACATCCGTGGTAAAAACGTGCAAATATCCCTCAGGCCAAAATCAAACGAACATATCGAAATGGCAATCTGGGGTGCAGAACGAAAGAAAAAACTCTTCGAAGATACGTTTAAATGTGTAGTGAGGTTCGTATGAGATTAAATAGTTACTGAAAATGAATAATCCTCGGACAGGAACTCTCCCAAACTCATTAGTTGGGTGTGATATTATGTATTTTTTGTTAATTTTGTTATACGAGATTAGAACTAAATAAGTGGATTAAATTAGCAACACCATTTTTACCATTAGAGTCTTACCGTAAATAGGGTGATTGCAGAAGTGCGAATAAGTCGTTGATTTACCCACATGAAGCCTTTGTCTGATATTTGGAGTATGCTTGTATTACCTTAAATGGGTAGAATTTAGTGGTTTCCCATATTAGGGTGTGCCAATATTCGCCCAAAAACTAGGTTCCCCAATTTGTTGTTATTTTGCTATTGACATTAGTTAACTTATAGGTTAAATTTGAATCCGGTCATTGAGAGAATTATTACCGGGACCGAAGCTGATATATTTGTATGTGTAGTAAACGGGCGGTCACAGGTAAAAGAATACATTGAGCTACTTGATAAAAAAACCTTAAATAGGTTGGTGGCATTATTAAAACGATTTTCCGAGACAGGCAAAATCCATAATGTGGAGCAGTTCAGACATGAAAAAGATGGGATATTCGCATTTAAAGCGAACCAAGCTAGAACGCTTTGTTTTTTCTTTCCGGATCAGAGCAAAAAATCAATAATACTTACCAATGCATATACGAAAAAAACAAAAAAGATGCCGTTAAAGGAATTTGACAAGGCCGTTGCGATTCGATCGCAAATTTTAAATACTAAGGGATGACTATGGAAAAAAAATTGTGGCTAGAAGAAAAAATTGACACGTTAAAGAATGATTCTGATTTTCAACTTGAAGAATTGAAGCTTGCAATTTCGGAAAAAATTTGTGAATATATGATTGAGCGGGGGCTAAATCGTTCACAATTAGCAGAAAAATTAAGTTGTTCAAAAGCGTACGTTACCAAACTACTCGATGGTGGCGAGAATTTAACAATTGCAAAATTGTTTCAAATATCTAAAGTATTAGAGACAAAACTTCATGTTCACTTGCTTCCGATTGAGTATAATTGTCAAGTGTTTTATAAATATAATTCTGAAAATTCTATTCATATTCCCGAGTTCGATCCTCGGACATATAGTGCGCCATTCGAAACTAAGAATTATGTTGATAGTGAAGATTTGACAGAATTTGCCAAAACCTCATAAAGGGAAATTATGGTAGCAGATGTTTATGCAATCATGCAATGCAAGTCATATTTCGTTCAGGATATACTTGTTGAAGCTAATGTTGAGTACACCCCGTCTTCAAATAGTGATAGTCGAGATGATATAAAATTTGATTATGCCATAGGCAAAAATCCCGAGCTTCTTTCGTTTATGATTACGTTGTCTCTTGAAATAAATAGTCTAAAAACAAAATTTAAAGATTCGCGTTATCATTTGAAGTTGACACTCTTGTCTGTGTTCGATTTCCCTCCGGATACAAATTTGGAAGAAATAAAAGCTAAGCTTGAACCGAATGGACTTGCAATGTCATATTCAATAGCTCGTGGAATCATTGGCGATGTGACAGCAAATGCTTTGCACGGTAGATACATTCTTCCGACGGTTAATTTTATGAAAGTAATTGAACAGAATCACAAGAAAAAAGAGGCGAAAAGAATTAAAAGATATTGATGTATTATCAAATAGTCATTTTTTAAAACTCTGCTCTGAGTATTCGGTTCAGGGTTTATTACCATATACTGAAGGGATTCTGTCGCTGGCAATCACAGGCTTCAGAGATGAACCCTGCAACGTGCTGATTGTTTGGGTTTAAAAATGAAAAAGCCCCGGATAAATCCGGAGCTTCAAAGAGCTGGTGATGGGACTCGAACCCGCGACCTGCTGATTACAAATCAGCTGCTCTACCAATTGAGCTACACCAGCAAGAATATTAAAATTGAGCACTAAAAATAAGATTAATTTCTTTAATTTCAAATATCATTCTCGAAAAGTTTTTGGAGTTTTATGAAATTAGCAACGCTTTGTTATGTCCGCGATAAAGTAAATCAAACCACGTTAATGCTGCACCGGGTTAAGAAAGAAAACGATGTCCATAAGGACAAATGGAACGGTCTTGGCGGCAAATTTGAACTTGGCGAATCGCCTGAAGAATGCGTTATTCGAGAAATTTATGAGGAATCCGGCCTGAAAATCACTTCCCCGAAAATGAAGGGATTCATCACATTCCCTCTCTTTGACGGGGTTGACGACTGGTATGTTTTTCTGTTCGTCGCTGAGGAATTTACCGGAACGCTCATAGATTCAGCAGAAGGCCGTCTGGAGTGGGTGCCAACCGATAAGCTTCTCGACCTGCCTTTGTGGGAAGGTGATAAGACTTTTATACCCTGGTTAGACGGCGGAAAGTTCTTCAGCGCCAAATTTGTGTATGAGGCTAAAACTCTTGTGAGTCATTCGGTAGATTTTTATTGACGTTTTAGCAAACAAAGTATAAATTGTAAAACAGTTCCTCCTTTTTTATGTCCATACTTGGCTGAAAATCGGGATTTAATTGAAACATCAAAATCACAACTTATTGGAGTCCTTTTATGTTAGAGCGCACTTCGGGTAGTTTTGTTGAGCAGGATGCAATTGAATGGGAAAAGCCGCATGAAGGTGTAAGAAGAAAAGTTCTTGGCTATCACAATAATTTAATGCTGGTATTAGTACAATTTGAAAAAGATGCAACTGGTTATGTTCACCGTCATTTCCACACTCAGGCAACGTATATTGTAAGCGGTTCATTTGAAGTTCACGTGGGAGACGAAAAGAAAATTTTAAAAGCCGGGGATTGCTTTGTCGCTCCTCCGCAGACAGAGCATGGAGTTTGTGCTCTTGAAGAATCTTCTCTTCTTGATGTGTTTACTCCGCTGAGGGATGATCTGCTCCCCCATGTTGATTAATTTGGAAACTAAAATTTAATAATAGATGGCTACAAAAAAAGCACCTAAGACCTTTATACTTGACACTAATGTAATATTACACGATTGTACATGTATTAATCAATTTCAGGAAAATGATATTGTCGTACCTCTGGCTGTTATAGAAGAGATTGACCATTTCAAACGTGGAAATCAGATGGTTAATTTAAATGCCAGAGAATTCGCCCGCACGCTGGATACATTAACAGGTGATGCTATTTTTAACGGCGGTGTTTCGTTGGGAAGAGGCAAGGGGAAAATCCGCATCGCCATTACCAAGGGATTGTCACCCGACATTCATGCCGTATTCCGCGAAGATAACACAGACCATCGCGTTCTGAGCGCGGCATATGATCTACAAAAAAGTGCCGGATCAAAAGCAAAAGTAATCCTTGTTACCAAGGACGTGAATCTCCGGATGAAAGCGAAAGCGCTCTCGATCAACGCAGAAGATTATACCACCGATAAAATCCAAAACATTGAAGAGCTATACAGCGGCAAGGAAGTTGTTAACGGGGTTGATGAAAATACGGTATCAAAATTCTTCCAGATTCCTTATCAGCTTACCCTTGAAGAGCTTCATGGCTATGCCAGAAGTGATATATTTCCTAACAAATATTATATCTTCCGGAACAAATCAATTTCCGCGCTAAGTGTATTGGATCAGGATAAAGAGTACTTTAAAAAAATTGATAAAGTTTCGCTCTTTGGTATAAAACCGAAAAATGCCGAGCAGACATTCGCGGCTGACGCTTTAGTAAACAGAAACATTCCGCTTGTTACGCTAACGGGAAAAGCAGGAACCGGTAAGACATTGCTCGCTCTTGCAGCGGCTCTTGAAAGCAGAAAATTTTACAGGCAAATTTATGTTGCCAGACCTGTGGTTCCGTTGAGTAACAAGGATATTGGTTTTCTGCCGGGAGATGTCGAAAGTAAACTTGCTCCGTATATGCAGCCGTTATGGGATAACCTGAAGGTAATTCAGGATCAGTATCAGGAAACCGACAAGAACTATCAGGTTATTAACCAATTGACAAAAGACGATAAGCTAATAGTTGAACCGTTGAGTTATATCCGCGGCAGAAGTTTGCAACGAGTTTTCTTTATTGTAGATGAGGCGCAAAATCTGACGCCGCATGAAATTAAAACAATTATCACCCGCGCCGGGGAAGGTTCTAAAATTGTGTTTACCGGTGACCTCTATCAAATAGATCACCCCTACCTTGACGCGCAGTCAAACGGATTATCATATCTGATTGAGAATTTTAAAGGTCAGCGCCTGTATGCCCACGTTAATCTGGAAAAGGGGGAACGCTCGGAGCTTGCCGAACTGGCGAGCAATCTGTTATAAGTTGATTCTTGATTTCGCTTAGTGTATCTTGTAAATGCTCTATTACTAATATTATCTTGACAACACCTTTTGAAAAAGAATATTTTTGATTACGCAAATGCTCCGCAAATCACGGAACTGTTAGAGCAGTTCCCGGTAGGGGTTATTGTTCTTGATGAACAGTTCCAATCCTCATACGCTAATAAAAACGTAACACAATTTCTAGATACTAATTCAATTGATCCCGGCAATCTCACCTCTGTGCTTTTCAGTGAGCAGGAAATTATTTCGTTAAGAGAGGGTGGATTTGTAGAAAAAGAGCTAAGAAGGGTGAAAACTACCGACGGCGGGGAGATCGCGGTAATTCTTAAAGCTGTTCCGTTGGCAGGGGAAGAAAATATCGGCGGAGTTATAGTTATTCTTGAGGATATAAAACTCGAGGCCGATAGCACAGAGGCTAACCGGAACAAGCGCTATGAAACAATGGCTCCGATGCTGGATGTAATTCAGGGAATGATTATTCTTGTTGCGCCTGACGGGAAAATATTGTTTTCTTGCGGTAACAAAAGCAAAAAGCTTACCGTTTCAACTTCTTCAACAGCAAACCAGCTTCCTGATTTTTTCAAGCCATCCATTTCAGAAAAAATCATTTCGTTATACAGAAATTGTCTTTTAAAAAATCAATCCGACAGTGTCCGATTTGAAATGCCCACGGATGATGATAGTGGAGCAGAGTATTACGAGTGTATTGTTACGCCTTATTCCGGTAAAGAAAAAAAATCGCATGTTGTAATAACCATTCGGGATATTACCGACTTACAACAGGAATTCGAGATTTATCGTAAAGAGAATATTGAACTTGCTCAGTACCAAAAATTTATTCAATCGTCCAGATTTGTCGTGTTTGGCATTGATGAAAAAAACAGGATAAATTTTTGGAACAGGCCTGCGGAAAATCTATTTAAATTGAGGCATAGCGAGGTTTTCGGAAAGAACCTGCCCAGAATTCTGCCTGAAATAAGTGCTGATGTTTTAAAACAACTCGCGCATATCAGAGATACGGAGGATGAGGAAAATTTCACTAAGCTTATTACGATCGGAAGTTCCGAACAGAGGTATATCCAGTTTAAAGTTGCCGCCTATGAGATTGATACTAATACGAAGTCTCTGGTATTTTCAGCCCTTGATGTGACCGCACAAACTGAAAAACAGCAGCAATTTGATAAAAGTCTTTTTATACATCAGGTATTATTCAATAATTCAGGTACGCCATCATTTATTTTGGATAATGATGGACAGTTTGAATCTGCAAACAGCAGCTTTTTGGAAAACTTCGGATATACAGAGGGTGACCTGAAGAACTTGTACTTGATGGATATAATAGATTCCGGTTATATAAGTGAAAAAGACATTACCTTCAGAAATTTAACTTCCGGGGAGCCTCAAAATATAGAAATTCCTTTCACGACTGAAAAGTTCAGCAATCGCCTTTTCGCCGTATCACTTGTTCCCATTCAGAACACGGAATTGAAAATCGAGAAATGGGGCGGCATTGTAACCGACATTAGTGAAATTAAAGCACTTGAAAACGAGTTTATCATTTTACGTTCGGTGTTTGAGTTGTCGAACGAAGGTATGGCTGTTGAACTTGACGGCAAATACATACTCGCCAATGAATCTTTTGCAAAACTATATGGTTATGATTCCAGAGAAGAAGTAATTGGGGTTGAAGCGCATAGCATGATGCCCGATGAGGATGATAAAAAGGGGAGAGAGACGTATCATCAATATCTTCACAAAAATGAATCACCGACGCGTTATGAATTTTTAACCCAAAGAAGGGACGGTTCAAAGTTCTACGCGGAAGTATCACTCACCTTCTTTGAGTTTGGGCTGAGAAAGTATTATGTGATCGTTGCTCATGACGTTACCGAGCGGAAAAGAACTCAGCAGGTAATCAAAGAGTCGGAAGAACGCTACAGAAATATTGCGGAAAACATTGATGACTTTTTCTGGACGGCAGAGCGGGTTAATGACCGCCTGAAACCGATATTCTATACGGCTTCGGTTGAAAAAATCACCGGCTATCCTCCTCAGGAATTTCTCGCGGATGAAAAAAGATTTTTCAGGCTCATCTATCCCGATGACCTTCCCGATGTTATCACGAAGCTCAAGCGATTCTACCAAAACATGTATAAACGCTCCGAAGAACTTGAGTTCAGAATAATTAATAAATACGGCAACATTGTTTGGATACGAAACAAAATTAATGTGCTGCGAGACAGGAAAGGAAAGATCAATCGAATTTACGGCTTAGTAAGCGATGTCTCCATGACCAAAAAGGCTGAACAAGATCAGCTGTCATCTACAGAGAGCCTGCAGAAGCTTAACGAAACGAAAGACAAATTCATCTCGATTATCTCCCATGATTTGCGCACGCCGTTCAGTTCGATTTTAGGTTTTACGGACCTGTTGTTGAACGAAGACGACCTTACCATGGAAGAATCGAGAAAGTACATTGAATATATTCAGGAGTCTTCCCGGAATATGCTTTCACTTGTTAACTCGCTTCTGGATTGGACAAGAATCCAAACCGGGCGTATACAATTTGAACCGGTACACATGGAGCTCGGCGAGCTCGTCCAGAAAATTATTATGAATATGCAGGGCTTCGCTTTGCAAAAAGATATTGAGCTGATTAACGCCGTAACTACGGACTATGTATTGTTCATAGATCAGAGCCTGGCAATGCAGGCGCTCAACAATCTCGTATCGAATGCTCTAAAATTCACACCGTCAGGTGGCGCGATTAGAATTGCTGCCAAGCAGGCGGACCAGCCAAGGTATATTCAGGTTTCGGTTAAGGATTCAGGTGTCGGAATTAAACCGGAAAATATAGACAAAATATTCAGAATAGATTCTAAGTTTACCACAGAAGGCACCGAAGGGGAAAAAGGCACGGGGCTGGGGCTTTCTCTTGTAAAAGAGATTATCGAAAAGCATAGCGGAAGAATTTGGGTGGAAAGCGAATATGGTCAGGGTGCCGAGTTTATATTTACGCTGCCCAAGGCATCTGCTTCAATACTCCTTGTAGACGATAGCAATACCGATAGAATTCTGTATGCCAAGATTTTGAAAAATATTGCGCCTGATTACGAAATAGTCACCGCGTCAAATGGTCAGGAAGCCCTCGATATGCTTTTGAGCAAATCCCCGGCTCTGATAGTTATTGACCATTTTATGCCGGTTATGACCGGAATTGAGTTTATGCAAGAATATAATAAGCTTGTCATGAAGGGCAAACCTCCGGTTATGGTTCTCAGCGGAGATCTGGGGAAGGGAGAGCAAATAGCTTTTTCAGAACTTGGGGTTGAGTATGTTTTCCAAAAACCGGTTAATATCGGCAGTTTTAAGGATGCTGTCGAAAAATCACTGAAAAAGCTGCCTCAATAAAGTTAAATGACAGTTATTACTTAATTTAGTTGCTTAAAAAAACCTCTCAAATGTCACTTTCTTTTCGGTTAACTGTAGCGGTATTAAAACCCTTGTATTTTGGTAATTAAACCGCAAAAAATGCCACTAAACCCCTATATTCCTCAGCTTGCCGCATTGTTGAATAATTGACAAGATTTTTCTTGACAAATTGGTAAATTCTCTCGATATTAGTTAGCGTTTAATTAAACGTTTAAGTAAACAGCGTGCGAACGCTGCACCGTCCGTTTAACTATGATTTAGTTTTTATCCCGACCGGACATAATAAAATAAACGCACTATTTGAGTCGCCAACTGCATATATAAAGATTGTAACCGGTGGATTGCTCCTTGTGGTTCACGCGGCGAAGCAATGCCAAAAAGTTAATTTTAAAAATAGATTTACCGAAATTTTTGCTATTATTACTTGTTATTTGAGGGCAAATTAGTTACTTAATTTCGTTCAACTAAAGAAGAAAGAGACACAATTTGAGCGCAGCGACAAATTCCGCAATAAAAGAAAAAGCAGGTAATTACCGTTGGGTAATTCTATCTTTAGTATTTTTTGCAACAACTATTAACTACCTTGACAGGCAGGTAATAAGCCTTCTTAAGCACGATTACTTGGAGAAAATATTCAATTGGACTGAGACTGATTATGCTAATGTTGTCGTAGTCTTTCAAATCTCTTACGCGATTGGTATGATAGGCGTAGGAAGAATTATTGATAAAATCGGTACCAAACTTGGTTATGCAGTGTCATTAACGGTTTGGAGCTTTGCTGCTATCGGACATGCGCTGGCAACAGGCACTACAGGCTTCATGGTTGCACGTGGTGCTTTAGGCGTTAGCGAAGCCGGAAACTTTCCTGCCGCGATAAAAACAGTTGCTGAGTGGTTCCCTAAAAAAGAACGCGCACTTGCAACGGGACTTTTCAATTCCGGATCAAATATCGGTGCAATTGTTGCTCCTTTAACAGTGCCTTTAATCGCATTGAACTGGGGATGGCAATGGGCATTCATTATTACCGGTGCAATTGGTTTGCTTTGGTTGTTTTTCTGGTTTGCCATATATGAAGTTCCAAAGAAACATAAAAAATTATCAGCTCTTGAACTTGAGTACATCAACAGTGATGTTGAAGAAAAAGCACCGGTCTCCGATGAAGAAGTTGAAAAAGTCGGCTGGTTTAAACTTTTAACATTCAGACAAACCTGGGGCTATGTTATCGCTAAAGGGTTGACAGATCCGATCTGGTGGTTTTATCTATTTTGGCTGCCTGATTTTCTTGGTAAAGAATACGGTATGAAAGGAACATCAATTATGTTTCCTATCGCAGTTGTATACTGCATGACCACCGTAGGAAGCATCGGCGGCGGCTGGTTATCCGGTAAACTCATTAATATGGGCTGGTCGGTATTCAAAGCAAGAACTACTTCGTTGCTGATTTTTGCTCTCTGTGCTGTTCCTGTAGTTTCTGCTCAGGCGCTTGGTGCCTATAGCTATTGGTTTGCCGTTCTGATTATCGGTTTGGCGGCTTCAGGCCACCAGGCATGGTCCGCAAATTTATTTACAACGGCTTCGGATATGTTCCCGAAAAAGGCAGTTGCTTCAATTACCGGAATCGGCGGTATGGCAGGTGCAGTTGGCGGTATCGGAATCGCGAAAGCTGCCGGCGCTTTGTTGGATTTTTACAAAGCACAGGGTAATCTTCATACCGGTTACTATATAATGTTTTTCATCTGTGGGTCGGCGTATCTCTTGGCTTGGGTAATCCTTAATACTCTCGCTCCGAAGATGAAGCAGGTTAAAATATAAAAAGATAGTTTTTATTTTTGCAATAGGGATATATACTATCCCTATTGCGGTTTTATTCTCTCCCATTTCGTTCAATTTATGTACAGGTGTTCTTATGTCCTCAAAATTTTTAACGGCTGATTTTTTACTGCAAAACAAAACCGCCCAAAGATTATATCACGACCACGCCGAAAACCTTCCCATAATTGATTATCACTGCCATCTCCCCATTGAAGATATCGCCAATAATAAAAAGTTTGATAACATATCTCAGATTTGGCTATACGGCGACCACTACAAATGGCGGGCGATGCGTTCAAACGGTGTTGATGAAGCATATTGCACCGGCAATAAATCAGACAGGGAAAAATTTCAGGCATGGGCAGAAACAGTTCCTTACACATTACGCAATCCCTTGTATCACTGGACTCATTTGGAATTAAGACGTCCTTTCGGTATCGAGGGAATTCTTTTAAATGGCGATACTGCTGAAGAAGTCTGGAATCGCGCCAATGAACAATTGAAAAAAGACGAGTTCTCCACTAAGGGATTACTTCGTCAGTTTAAACTTCACGCTGTCTGCACAACTGATGACCCGGTAGACAGCCTTGAATACCATCAAAAACTAAAGGCGGATGGATTTGAAATTCAGGTTTTGCCGGCTTTCCGTCCTGATAAAGGCATGATGGTTGATGCCCCCGAAGCATTTTATCCCTGGCTTGAGAAACTGCAAACTGTATCGGGTATAGCGGTAAAAGATTTTACAACATACATTGACGCGATTAAACAGCGTCACGATTTTTTTGCGCAAAACGGCTGTTCGGTATCCGATCACGGAATAGAGACCGCCTATGCTGAGAATTATACAAAATCAGAAATCGAAAATATATTTCAGAAAATTCTCGCGAAAAAATCCCTCACAGCTGAGGAAGTACTGAAGTTCAAGTCGGTAATGTTATACGAATTTGCCGTCATGGATCATGAAAAAAACTGGGTACAGCAATTTCACCTTGGTGCTTTGCGCAACAATAACTCAAGAAGGTTTAGAACACTTGGCCCTGATACCGGCTATGATGCAATTGGTGATTTCGAAGTCGCCAAGCCGCTCGCGAAATTATTAGATTCATTGGATACAACAGATCAACTCGCGAAAACTATTTTATATAATCTGAATCCGAGAGATAACGAGCTGCTGGTAACTCTCATGGGCTGTTTCCAGGGCGGAGTTCCCGGAAAAATTCAATTCGGCAGCGGATGGTGGTTTTTGGATCAGAAAGACGGCATGGAAAAGCAAATTAACGCATTGTCCGTACTTGGACTCCTCAGTCGTTTTGTCGGAATGTTGACCGATTCGAGAAGTTTTCTGTCTTATCCGCGGCATGAGTATTTCCGCCGCCTGTTGTGCCAGATCGTCGGTGACGATATTGAAAAAGGATTATTGCCGGATGATGATGCAATTATCGTACCTTTAATTGAAAACATTTGTTTCTATAACGCGAAAAACTATTTCGGGTTCTGAGATAAAAAGTGTACTATGTACACAAATTAATTTGCAACATAATAGTAAATTGTACTAACTTTAATCAACGCTAATATTTATTTACGTAATCTCAGCAGGAAGTTAACGCACCAAAGAACATCACTTCCTGGACTTTAAGCAGTAGTAACACTTAAAGTGAATTTAATAAAGTGAAGATATAATCAAACAAGGAGCCTAAATGATAAGTCGGATATCTTCTTCCGTCGGAGTTCCGTTAAAGGGATTAAGACACTTATTCCTACTCTGCCTGTTCCTTTTCTTCGGCAGCGGTATGCTTTTTTCACAGACGGTCGGAAAACTTTCCGGTGTTGTGAAAGATGCCAAATCAAAAGAAGTACTCATGGGTTGTAACGTTACCATTATTGGTACTAAGATGGGCGCGACAACCACGGATGACGGATCGTTTTTTGTGCTGAATATACCTCCCGGTAAATACAAAGTGCAAGCCAGTATGATCGGTTACCGCGCGGTTATTCAGGAAGACGTTATAATTAACTCAAACAGAACAACGGTTGTTGATTTTGAAATAGCCACAACGATGTATGAACAATCGGCTGTGGTTATTCAGGCAAAAAGACCGGATGTTGAAAAAGAAAAAACATCAACCAGTATGATCATCCGCTCGGATGATGTACAGGGTCTTGCCGGTATGCGAGATGTCAGCGACGTTATCGGTCTCGCGGCAGATGTTACAGACGGACACTTTCGCGGCGGTCGTGAAGGTGAAGAGTTGTACACGTTGCAGGGAATGGGACTTACCAATCCACTGGATAACGGATCGGCTTTTATGCCTATCATGAGCGCAGTTGAAGAAGTTGAGGTTGTGACCAGCGGTTTCGGTGCGCAATATGGAAATGCCCAATCAGGCGTTGTTAATATTACCATGAAAGAAGGTAAATCCGATAAATGGCGCTCCACCGGTGAATTTCGCGGCAGACTTCCGGGTAAAAAACATTTTGGCCCAAGTTTGTACGATGTGAATGCGAATCCAACATTCAGTCTGTTAACAAATTCTGCAACTGAATCTGTTTGGTACGATGGTATTGGAACAGATAACACTGCTTATTATACCCAGTTCGGTCTGAGTAACTTGTTTGGATCGGACAGCATTAGCGGTGCTCCGAATGCAACAAAGTTAGCAGCCGCAAAAGCATTGTGGAAACAGATGCACAAAGATTTAGGTATGAAGTATGGAACGGATATGGATTATCAGGTAGAAGCTACTGCCGGTGGTCCATTGGGCGACAAATCACGTTTGTTTTTAGCTTATCGCTCAAAAGTTGAATGGCCTGTTCTTCCTACCGACCAACCTGAAACAGAACGTCAGTTGATGGGTAATGTCGTCTTTGATCTGGAAAAAGGTTCTTCTCTTCGTTTTGTCGGTGCTTACGGATTGCAATACGATATCAATTTCCCGAGCTTTACATCCAGCCTCGGATTTTATGATGTGGTCTTCAATCGTGTTTTACCTGTAAATTATCAACGTCAGGAAAACGTACAGCTTGGTGTTCGTTACTCAAAGGCATTGAGCCAGGCAACGTATTATGAAATCAAATTCAATACATTGTCAACGTATAAAAGAGTAGGATCTCCAATTGCACCGGAATCACTTCCGGATTCTTTAGTGTTCCCAAACTCTGTTATCAATTACAGTTATATGCTTATTGAGCCAGTTGTAAGTTTTGATAAATACGGTTATTCATCGCCTCAGAGCGCTTTCAGGAATGAGCATACGCGTACATATTCATTGGAAGGTTCATTCACCAGCCAGGTTAATAAATATCATTTGCTTAGCACTGGTTTGCAGTTAAATTATTATTCATTGGATATTACGGGAAAGAGTTCATCCTTCAACTCTAAACCAAGCGGCCAACAATATAAGGTTTCACCTGCTGAGCTGGGTTTATACGTTCAGGATAAAATGGAATTCGAAGGTATGATCGCAAATTTCGGTTTGCGGTGGGACGCATGGTACTCGGGCGGATATATCTATGGTGATCAATTTACACCTTATAAATATGATTCCGCGACAAAGAAATTTAGTGAAACTGCAGCAGATCGAAAGAAAGCCCCGTTGCAGGCAAGATTGCAGCCCCGCGCCGGTATTTCATTTCCGGTTTCCGAAACAACTGTATTTCATGCTAACTACGGACAATTCATGCAGCGCCCGGCCTTCCAGTATCTTTTCAACAAATATGTAGAACAGGGATCAAACAGACCGACAACTCTTGGTAACGCCGGATTGCTTCCTCAATCAACCAACAGTTATGACGTTGGTATTATGCAGGGTTTAGGCGAAGGCTTTACGCTTGATATCAGCGGCTATTACAAGGATGTGAAGAACCTTATTGAGCAGGCTGATTTTACGTCTATGAACAGTTTTACTTATACAACTTATTTCAATCGCGATAATGCAGATGTTCGGGGATTCCGCGTAACTTTAGCGAAGCGCAAAGGTTCATTGCAGGGCTCGTTCAATTATCAGTATGGTGTCGCGACCGGAAAAAGCTCTTCTGGTTCCGATGCATATCCTGTATTCGTTCAACAGGCAGATGGTTCGGTTGTTACCACAACTAGCAATATCCCTATCAGAGATGCTTTGTTAGGTTTCGACAGAACCCACAACCTTATCATAAATCTTTCTTATGTTACAGCAGATGACTTTGCGTTTGGCATTGATGACTTTTATCCATTGAGCAATATCGTCATATCAGCTAATTCATATCTCCGCAGTGGACTTCCTTATACATCTACCTTCAACACAAAAGTTGAAAATGGTGCACGCACTCCGGCGGAATATAACATGAATATGAAATTCTCGAAAAAAGTCCCCACTGGTTTAGGTGTTCCGATGACCTTCTACTTTGAAGTATTTAACTTGTTTGATGGTAAGATTCTGAACTATAATCTTATTTTCAAGAAACAAACAGCCGGATCTCTTAATGATATGAAATATTATTATGAGACGAATGGTCTGGATGGTGCGCAAGGTATCCGGAATTGGAACTGGGAAAACCGTATTACTCCATTTGCGGTTGATGAAACTGCTATTCTGTATTCAAACACTCCACGATCATTTAACTTTGGAGTGCAAATTGAACTATAAAATTTTATTGCACAGTATTGAGGATGCAAATATGAAAATATTGAAATTAATCCTACTCATAAGCATTTTAACGACCATGTCGTTTGCTCAGAAGCGTGCTTATGAAGTTCACAGCAGGAGTATGCTGCATGAAACGATCTATAATACCGGAGAAATCGGCAGAGCAATGGATGGTGGGCAGAATGGAATTCCGAATGGTATTCCGCCCTCAATGGAATGGCCGCCGAATTCACACATGACAATAGATCGAGTTGAATATCCCGGACAACACAACTCACTCGGTGGTGGAGTTTGGATGGCGGTAACAAAAGGAACAAGACGACTTTTCTCATTCTGCGGAGCCTTATCAAGTTCCAGTGCGCAGTCGAGACAGATTGAAGATGTATATAGCAAACCGATTTCAATAACAAGAACTGAAAATTACCCGTTATTGTCAGATGGTTCTATAAATCCCGGATACGATCCGGATGAAGCAGAAGAAATCATCGTATCAAAATGGAGTACTGCTGACACAAACTTTCAAATAACCCTTACAAGCAGGGCGTGGAGTTATCCTTGTTATAATAACTTCATCATTTTAGAGTACGAGTTTAACAATATTTCCGGTGATACGCTGAAAGATGCATTTTTCTCATTCTCCAATGCATTAGCTCCTTCATCCTTCGGATATACCAGAAAATTCAATAGATGGTATGAAAAGGATTTTAGAAATCATGGCTTCGCCAGACTTGATACCAAGCGTTATTTGTCATATAATCATGACTGGGATGGCAAACCGGATACGATAGCCTCATTATTTAATTCATGGTCACAAGCCGGTGATCGAGGCGGTTTAAATTCTCCTCAGGCGGTTGGTGTTATGATGCTTCATTATGATTATGACCATCTAACTACGAAGGATAAAACAAATTTGACCGTAACTACAGATCATGCAAAGTATGTATGGGATACGAATAATAAGATGAAACAGCCGTATTTGCTGCGTTATGAAAACGGCAACTGCGATGAATCAAAAGTTCAACCTTGGATTGATTTGGCAGCAAGAAAAACCGGTCCAGCTACGGGCGGTGATTCGACTATCTTAGGGAGCTATTGGCTTGGCCGAGTAAAACCGAACTACAAGAACGGTTGGAGCCAGCCGGTAGTGCACGGTTACGGATACGGTCCATATGTATTGGCACCCGGCGAAACTGCGCATTTCACAGTAGCTGAGGTTGTAGGATACGGACCAGGCGTAGCTGGTGATAGTATTTATACGGATATAGGCGGATCAACAAATACAACTGAAACCGCAATAGTTCATCCTGTAACGAGCTGGACTAAAGCTTTATCTTACGGTGATGTTTCAGCTCCTATAGGCAGCAATTACTTGCAAACTAATCCGCTTCCTTGGTTCGTTGATTCCAGAGCGGTATCAATCCGTGATAATGCAGATCGCTGTATAGAGTTGTATACCGGTACACCATTACTAAAACATGATGGCGCAAAGGATGATTTGACTACCCAATTTGAACCGAAAAATAGCCCTGTTCATGGAGTATACGGTACTCCATTGGTTAAAATACCTTTCCCTTCTCCGGTATTCAAAATCGAAAATACCATTGCTGCAACAAATAAAATAACATGGAATAATAAACTCGAATCGTTTACTACTCCTAAATTGAATGCCCCGTTAAGTCATTATCGTGTATATCGTTCGCTTGATCCGCTCGGTCCTTGGGAATTGATGGATTCTGTTGGTATTGCGGATGCGAGATATTTTAAGGATTCGATTTACACGATATTCGATTACATGAGTGATCAGGGTACCGCTGTTTGTTATTATGTCTCGTCAGTTGATACAACAGGAGCCAGAAGTGGCTTTTCGAACTTTATAAAACATGAAACACAAGCTCCAGCAGTAAAAGTATTGAATAAAGTTTATGTGGTTCCTAATCCGGTTGTTGTAACGAACAATTACAGCAAAATTATTACCGGAACAAGCGCGGGCGAAGGCGATCCGACAGATAAGATCGGATTTTTTGGTTTGACAAAGAAATGTACAATAAAGATTTTTTCATTTAGTGGCCAATTAGTTGAAACACTGCATCATGAAGCTGATGAATTTTCAGAAGAGTGGTATCAGATTTCAAGAAATCATCAAATGATAGCCTCGGGTGTTTACTTCTTTACTGTGCAAGATGCCGCTACGGGCAAAGTCGCCAAAGGTAAATTTGTCATTATTCATTAAAAATAGGAAATGTCATCAATGAATAAACATAAAATTCTAATATTATTTCTCATACTTATCGGAATTAGCTCTCCGTTGACATTTTCTCAAAAAGTGGCAACCACCTCAATGCAATTCCTGAAAGTAATGCCATGTTCAAGAGGTGCCGCTCTAGGTGATGCGTATACCTCTTTGGCTTCCGGAGCGGATGCATATTTTTGGAACCCGGCCGGGTTAGTATATTCGAGCAGTAACGAGTTATCAATGACCTATACTTCATGGATCATGGATACTCAACTTGGTTCCTTAGCGTTTTCAATGCCGTTTGGTAATATGGGAACATTTGCAGCCGGTATTCAATATGTTGATTATGGCTCAATGGAAGAAGCGAGTATGAATCGCCCGTACATTAACAAATTGGAAAATCCCGGGTTGACCGGACGGACATTTAAGCCGTTCGCTATGATTGCCGGTCTCGGTTACGGCAAGCAGCTAACGGATAAATTTTCAATGGGCGTGAATGTTAAGTATGCATATGAATCGTTGTATAACGGAGATACATATGCAGCTCAAACTAAATCAGGTACTACTGAAAAAGTAAATACTTGGGGACAAGGATTTCTTTTCGACTTTGGTATGCGTTATAATACAGGGTTTAAAACGATTCAATTAGCTATTTCCGCGCAGAATTTTGGTGCTGAAATTAAGTATGCAAAAGAATCCAATCCTGCTCCATTACAATTCCGCTGGGGTGTTGTTGCCGATATAATGGGAAACAACGCTTTACTATTTGAAGATCCTATGAATCGCGTGACCGTTGCTTTTGATTTGTTTCAGCCAAACGATTACGCTCAGCAGGAACACGTCGGATTGGAATACTCATTTCAAAACACTGTTGCTTTGCGCGCCGGTTACAAGTTCAATTATGATTCCGAAAGTATAACTTTAGGAGCCGGTGTCAAGACGACATTGAACGGAATAGGATTGCTATTTGATTATAGCTTTACGCCCCTATCTAATTATCTCGGAGATGTTCATCGTATAAGCTTAGGAGCATCATTATGAAAATGATAAAATCAATATTATTATTAATAGTTGTCTTCGCAACCCTCCAAATAAATGCTCAAGGGTTGGGCGCCGGTAAATACGGCGCATTGGAAAGTCCGTTGATTATGCAGGGAGTAGATCACACTTCTATGCAATCTGCAACATCGAGAGCTATTGGTGGATTGACGATCGGCGTGAAAAATGACGCTGGGGTTATGTTCTCCAATCCCGCTGCTCTGCAAACAATAACCGGATTACAGATATCCGTAGGTAATTTATACCAGACGACGACTGCATCTCAAAGTCAGCAGTATTTCCCTGTTAAGTACTATCCGATGTGGAGTTTGCTGATGGGCAGCCAGACCGCCGGTATCCCTGATGCGGAAATTCCAGCAGATGCAAAAACGCTTCAGGATACTGCAAACAATACGGTTCCACATCAATTTGATAACTTAACTCCGGATTGGACACGCGCAAGTAAATCAAAAAATCATCCGCTCCAGATCATGGCTGCGATGCCGTTCAAGGCATTCGACATGGAATTTACTGCCGCCGTTGGTGCAACTGAATATGCGAACATGAATTATTATTATCAGAATAATAATGCACTTTCTCCTGCGATTAATTTCTATCGTCCGTTTCCTGATACAGTGGTTCAGAGTAACAGCGGTTCATATCTTGTTGACTGGTATCAAACCACCAGCGAACGCAGCGGAAACCTGAGCGGTTACGGCGCGGCTATTTCCGCAAAGGTTATGGATGAATTATCTGTTGGTGTCAGCGGTATGTACATTAAAGGTTCTACCGATGATTTTCAGCAAAACGTCGGCAGAGGAAAAATAATTTTCCTCCACTACTATGCTTTCTGGCTTGATCCTGCAAATTACACGACAACTCTGGCAGGAACATCAGACTTTAAAGGCATGGAGTTTACTATCAGTGCAATCTATAAAACCCAGTATTTCAATGTGGGCGCATCAATAAAACCGCCAACGGTAATTGATCGCGATTATTCTTATACAAATACTACGGACAGCACCGGTGCGCACTTAGTAAGTACAGTTGCCGGTTCTGACAAAATCAGATTGCCTTGGAGAGGTACTGTTGGTATATCAATTCCGGTTAAGAAGAAATTCGAAATCGGTCTTGAATATGAAATCCGTCCGTACTCATCAGCAGTATATACTGATAACAGCGGAGCAGACTCCAATCCGTTCAAAAAATGCTCTGAATTACGCGCGGGTATCTCCTATCAGGTTAACTCCTGGCTCGCATTGCGTGCCGGTGGACGTGACAAAGTTGAAGTTTCCGAGTTTTTTGGTAACCCGCTTGTTGGCGATCCGATCAGAACGCAGATCTATTCAGGCGGCTTCGGACTCAATTACTGGGGCATTCATTTGAATGTTACTTATGAATATCACCAGATGAAATATGACGATATGCTGGCAAACACCATCTATCGTAATGTTCAGATTAACCGCAATGTCATTGCTGATATCATATACGAAATACCGTTTTTTAATAATTAATTAGTATTTGCATGAGGCTGTCCGGAATGGACAGCCTCATGGCTTTTTTACGCCTCCTATAACACACCCCTTTATAATAAATCCTTTGACTACTATGAAGTACATTCAATCATTTTTGGTATTATTTGTTGTCGCATTCAATCTTGCTTGCTCAACAACGGCTCAAGTTTCGGAACAGCAAACCGGATGGCAAGTGTGCGCAGAGATTCAGAAGAGGATCGTTCCGCCATCATTCCCGGACAAAGACTACCTTGTGACCAAATACGGCGCGGTCGGAGATGGTGTAACTGACTGTACACAGGCATTTAAAGATGCCATTAGTGAATGCTCAAAGCAAGGCGGGGGAAGAGTGGTTGTTCCTGAAGGTGTATTTGTAACCGGAGCTATTCATTTACAGAATAATGTGAATCTCTATGTTTCAAAAACCGCGACAATTAAATTCAGTACGGATAAAAGCAAATATCTTCCGGTCGTATTTACGCGTTGGGAAGGTACTGAATGTATGAGTTATTCGGCACTGATATATGCCTACGGAGTTGAGAATATCGCAATTACCGGTGAAGGTTTGTTGGATGGGCAGGGTAGCAACGAAAATTGGTGGAGCTGGTGTGGCAAAGATGTATATGGGTGGAAAGAAGGAATGCCCTCACAAAAACCGGCAAGAAAAAAATTGTTGGAAATGGCAGACAAGAACGTTCCCCCTGAACAAAGAGTTTTTGGAGATGGTTCTTATCTGCGCCCGAACTTTTTTCAGCCATACAAGTGCAAAAACATTTTAGTTGAGGGTGTCACTTTTAAAAATTCACCGATGTGGTTCCATAATCCTGTTCTTTGTGAAAACTTTACCATCAAAAATGTTACTATTAAAGGGCTTGGTCCTAATAATGACGGCTGTGATCCCGAATCATCGAAAGATGTTTTGATTGACGGCTGTTATTTTGATACCGGTGATGATTGTATAGCTATCAAATCCGGAAGAAATACTGATGGCAGGCGTGTGAATGTCGCTTGCGAAAATCTTATCATCCGGAACTGCACCATGAAAGATGGCCACGGCGGAGTTGTTATCGGAAGCGAAATTTCCGGAAGTGTCAGGAATGTCTTTGCGGAGAATTGCACAATGGATAGCCCAATGCTTGACCGTGCATTACGTATCAAGACAAATTCCGTTCGCGGCGGTGTCGTTGAAAACGTTTATTGCCGAAATATTGAAGTCGGACAAGTAAGAGAAGCTGCCGTGCTTGTGGATTTTAATTATGAAGAAGGCGATGGAGGAGATTTTCCGCCGACAGTAAGAAATGTTTATGTTGACAACATGGTTTGCAAAACATGTCCCCATGTTTTATGGCTTAAAGGCTATCAGCGTTCTCCGATTCAGAATGTCCAATTAACAAACTGTACTTTTAATAATGCCTCCGAGGCAAATATTATTGAACATGTTACCGGATTAGAATTGAAGAATGTTAGTATTAACGGTAAATTAGTGGATAACAAATAAATAAATTTGGAAAATCCGGACTAATGACAAATAAATTATATAGTAAATCCGTTTATGGGCTGATTTTCATTCTGCTTTCGGCCACAGCTTTGGCCGGAATGAAGCCGGCAGATAAAAGCTATTCGCTGCAAGCAGCACGCAGTTTTATCAAGCTTAATCCCGATTCGATAATATATAAGGATGAAGCAAAGAGTCGGAAATGGAATTATGAACAGGGACTCATGATTGAGGCTCTGTTTAGAGTGTTTCAGAAAACGCGTGATGTTGCCATTTACGACTACGCGAAAAGAAATCTGGATTATTATATTGAGAATAGCGGAAATATTAAGACGTACTCTCAGGATGAATACAATCTTGATAACATAACTCCCGGAAGAGCCGCCTTGCGTTTTTATACTCTCGAAGGCGAAGAGAAGTATAAAAGAGCTGCCGAAAAACTGAGAGAACAATTAGCAAAACATCCGCGTACAAAAGAAGGCGGATTTTGGCATAAGAAAATTTATCCTTCGCAGATGTGGCTTGACGGCCTTTACATGGCTGAACCATTCTACGCGACCTATGCCCAAATGTTCAATGACACTGCCGCAATGAATGATGTCATTAATCAATTCAGATTGATCGCGCTGCATGCCAAGGATCCGAAAACAGGCCTGTTATATCATGGCTGGGATGAAAGTAAAACTCAGAAATGGGCTAATCCGGAAACCGGTACTTCGCCGAATTTTTGGAGCCGCTCAATCGGTTGGTATATGATGGCTATAACCGATGTCCTGGAAATAATTCCCGATCGAAATCCCGGGAAAAAAGAATTAGTAAAAATATTGCAGAATCTTTCAGAAAGCCTTTTACAGGTGCGGGACGGTAATACCAAATTATGGTTCCAGGTGCTTGATAAACCCGCTGAAAAGGGTAACTACATTGAAACCTCCGGCTCGTTGATGTACATTTATGGCTTTGCTAAAGGCTACAATGAGGGTTATTTAAATCAGGATTATTTAAAAGCTGCCCAGGAATCATTTGCATCTGTTCAGAAAAATTTTATATTTCAAAAACCGACAGGTGTTCTGAATCTGAAAAACACGGTTAAAGTTTCCGGTTTAGGCGGTAATCCCTATCGTGACGGAAGTGTTGCTTATTATTTAAGTGAACCAACCCGTGTTAACGATATGAAGGGTTATGGTCCGTTGATACTGGCTGCTTTGGAATTGGAATTGGCAACGGAAGCCAAAGGTAAGGTGGTCGCGCTTGATAACTACTTCAATAATGAATGGAAAAACGGTGTCCGCTATCATTATGTTTGGGCCGACACAGCTTTTTCAGGATTTTCGGAGTGGGGTAAGTGCATGCAGAGAATGGGCGCAGGACTGAAAACTATTTATACTGCCCCGACAAAAAAAGCTTTAGATAGCAGTAGTGTTTATATTATCGTAGATCCTGATACTCCCGCGGAGACAAAAGAACCGAATTATATAGATACTAAGTCCATCGCAGTTATTAAAGATTGGGTAAGCAAAGGCGGTGTGCTTTGCATATTGGCAAATGACAGCACGAATTGTGAGTTCAAGCATTTGAATGAACTGATGGCTGCATTCGGATTAAAGTTTGATGAAAACAGTCTGCATAAAGTCCAGGGAAATAACTTTGAGCAGGGCGCCTCGAAAAATTTTCCACGTCATCCGATATTTAACGGTGTGAAGAAAATTTATTTGAAGGAAATTTCCACTATCAGCGCAACTGCAAAAGTGGATTCTATCTTAGTTGAAAACGGCAAACTTATTATGGCCGGAGTTCAATTGGGCAAAGGTTATGTATATGCTTTGGGTGATCCGTGGTTGTACAATGAATACTGGGATACCAGAAAACTGACAACGGGCTTTGAAAACAACAAAGCCGGTAAGAATTTAATAGAATGGCTGCTGGGTAAGGGTAAAGTAGTAGGAAAGTAATTTTTCTCGCCCTTCAGGATTGATTTTTCAAACGTAAGTGAAGCTCTTCCGCAATGGAGAGTTTTGGCTATTAGAGGATAAACAGCCTTTGTCCACTTCCTAACCCATGAGTTAACTCATGGGTTAGGAAGTAGAACAGAACAACATATCCTTAGTTCTATGTTGATAAACTATTTTCGTAGTAATTATATAAGACTATGAAAGTTATAATGAAAACTCTAAATAATAATATAAATAAAGAAAGAGAAGTTAGATACTATGAGCAAAGCTGAAACATTACAAAAATTAGTTGATAATGGTGTGTTCGCGGTTATCAGAATGACCGACAGTAAAAAATTAATGAAAGTTATCGAAGCCGTCAGCAAAGGCGGAGTAAAAAATATCGAAATCACGATGACTGTTCCGAATGCAGTTGAAATTATTCGCGAATTAGTAAAAACAAACAGCGGTGATTCAATCATCGGCGCCGGTACGGTATTAACAAAAGAAGATGCAAAAGCAGTTATTGAAGCCGGTGCCCAGTTCGTCGTAAGCCCGATCATGAATCCCGAAGTTATTGCTACATGTAAAGAGCTTGATGTTCCTTGTATGCCTGGCTGCTACACCCCGACAGAGGTTATAGCCGGTTGGAAAGCAGGCGGAGATATTATTAAAGTATTCCCTGCGACAACTTTAGGTCCTCGTTACTTCAAAGATTTATTGGCTCCGTTCCCATATTTGAAACTCATGCCTACCGGTGGTGTTTCAATTACTAACGTTCATGAATGGGTTAATGCCGGTGCATTGACTGTCGCTATTGGTGGAGATTTACTCGACAAGAAAGCAATTGCTGATGAAAACTGGGATGCACTTACTGAAAGAGCACAGACCCTGACTAACAATTTCAAAAATGCAAAGAACGCTTTGAAAGGCTAAAACGATGAAACGCATGTATATTCCCGATCCCATCAGTTATAAGACAATGGGAACTGCTGATCTTCGCAAGCATTTTTTATTGGATAATTTATTTAAAACCGGTGAACTCGAAGTACTATACACTGATGTTGACCGTGGGATAATCGGTTCTGCCGTTCCGACAGATAAAGAGTTATCTTTGGTTGGGACCAAGCAGGAAACGGCTTCGGAATATTTTTGTGAAAGAAGAGAACTCGGTGTTGTAAACATCGGCGGCACGGGAAGTGTCGTTGTTGATGATACATCCTACGAGTTAGTTCGTAAAGATATGCTGTATGTCGGCAGAGGCGTAAAGACAATAAAATTCAAAAGTGCGGATTCTAAGAATCCGGCAAAGTTTTATTTAGTCAGCTATCCCGCCCACACAGCCTATCCGACACGCAAGGTTACCCGTGATGAAGCGTATAAAGCAGAATTAGGGACTCAGGATGAAGCGAACGTCCGGGTTTTGCGCAGATATATCGCTCCGCAAATATTACCGACTTGCCAGATTGTCATGGGCATGACGGAGCTTGCACCGGGCAGTATTTGGAACACCATGCCGGCACATACTCATCCAAGACGAAGCGAAGTTTATATGTATTTCGATTTGGATGATCAATTTGTTGTGCATTTGATGGGTGAGCCAACAGAAACACGGCACCTTATAATAAGAAATGAACAAGCAGTTGTTTCCCCAAGTTATTCGCTGCATTCAGCCGCCGGAACAAAGAATTATACCTTTGTTTGGGCGATGGGTGGTGAAAACCAGGAATTCGGAGATATGGACGGAATTGGTTTGCAGGAATTAAAGTAGCTTAAATGATGACTTTATCGTAAGTAAATGATATATTTTTTCCGTATATTATAACTTTATAAAGTAATTAATTATTTTTAACATATGGATATACAATGAATAGCCGGTTTCGTCCCGTAAAACTTGAAGATTTGGCGAAAAAACTTAAGGTTTCGACAGTTACTGTCTCGAAGGCTTTAAGGAATCATCCCGACATTTCTTCCGAAACAACCCAAAAGGTTAAAGAGCTTGCTGAAAAAATGGGCTATATGCCTAACTTTATGGCAAGGAATTTGTCCTCAAGAAGATCGAATACCATAGGCTTGGTTGTGCCTAAAATCGCGCACATCTTTTTTGCTTCCGTTATTGAAGCCATATATGATGCGGCGTTCGAAAATAATTACGAAATCGTTTTAACTGTTTCGCAAGAGTCTGCCGAAAGAGAAAGAAAGCACATTTTGTCTCTCTTATCAATGCGGGTTGACGGCTTAATCGTTTCAGTAACTCAGGAAACGCAGGATTTGGCGGTTTTTGATAAAGTCATGAATCTGGGCGTGCCTCTTATCTTTATAGATAGAGCTCCCGGCATTGCCAATGTTTCAAAAATAATTGTTGATGACAAGGGTGGAGCATTTTCTGCCGTTGATTATGCTGTCCGCAGAGGATATACCAAAATAGCATTACTCGGCGGTTACCATCACTTGAATATCGGTCATTCACGTTACGAAGGTTTCGTGGATGCTATGCGTTATCATAGAATTCCTATCAATCCGAACTGGATTACCGAGGGTGGATTCGGTGAGGAAGACGGATATGATGGTTTTATGGAAATCTATAAAAAAGGTGAACTTCCGCAGTATGTTCTCGCGGTCACCTATCCGGTTGCGCTGGGTATGTATGCAGCGGCTATGGAACTCGGTTTGAAAATTCCGGATGATATCGAAGTTACCTGCTTTGGCAAAAATACTTTCAACAGGTATCTACCTTCAATTTTCAACTTCATTGATCAGCCGACAACAGAGTTGGCGCGTTCGGCAATGAGCTTGATGATTGATCAGATAAACAATCCGCGTGAATTTGAGCCGAAAGAGATTAGCTTAAAAACTCAACTTCTCGTTCACAACCCGAATTCAAAAATAGAATTCATCGTCTAAATATATTTCACCGGGGCATTCTCCGAATGCCCCGCATTTCTTCAGGGGTCACTTTTCTACTATCGGGGCTTTTCTTTTTCTTCATTAGAATTTTCTTTTAACCTATATAATTTATAAGGATATCACTATGCGTATAGAAAAATATTCTATCGGTATTGGTGACCGTTTCGGGCATCAGGGTGTTGCTCAGTTATCGGCACTTGTTAAAGCAAAAGCAGAGGGCGCTGATGTCGTTCCTGTTTGGAATAAATCAAATCGCGAGCATTCACTAATCGGGTCATTGCCGGTTAATGCACGTAACGAGGCAGACGCTGCCGTGGCTGAATTGGGATGGAAAGACTCTTATTATCTTGATGCCGATCATATCGGATTAAAGACGGTTGATAAATTTATTGAACATTGTAATTTTTATACCATAGATGTCGCGGATTTTATCGGTCAGCCTGTTGCACAGGAAAAGATTGATGCTTTTGTCGCAGCAGCTTCAAAATTTATCGGAACGCTCTCTATTCCGGGAGTTTCCAAATCATTTGAAGTAACCAAAGAAGTAATTGAAACAATCGCTAAGAAATATCTTGGGCCTATTGTTGAAGCTTCAAAAATTTATCAGCATGTTGAGGCGGCAAAAGGTGCTGACAATTTTGTTACTGAAGTCAGTCTCGACGAAAACGAAGAACCTCAGACACCTGAAGAAATGTTCTTTATTTTATTAGGACTTTCATTGGAAAATGTTCCGGTTCAGACGATCGCTCCGAAATTCACCGGCCGTTTCAACAAGGGCGTTGATTACGTTGGTGATTTGAGCAAATTCGTTGTTGAGTTTGAAGATGACGTCGCAGTAATTGCTTACGCAGTGAAATTATTCACGAACATTCCCGATAATTTAAAACTCAGCGTTCACTCCGGAAGCGATAAATTCTCACTCTATAAACCGATCCATGATATCATCAAAAAACATAACACGGGTCTACACCTGAAAACAGCGGGTACAACGTGGCTTGAAGAAGTTATCGGACTTGCCGAAGCGGGTGGTGACGGTTTAGAGGTTGCAAAGGAAATTTATGCAAAGAGTTTTTCGCGTATTGAAGAACTTACTGCTCCTTATGCAACGGTGGTTGATATTGATATGAATGTTCTTCCAACACCGGAAGAAGTGAACTCATGGACATCTGAACAATTTGTAAATGCTCTGCGCCATGAACAATCATGCCCGGAATTGAATCTCAGTTTCAGACAGTTGGTGCATGTCAGCTTTAAAATTGCAGCTGAATTAGGCAAAAAATATACCGATGCGCTTGAAAAACACAGCGAAATCACGGCAAAAAATGTGAGCGAAAACCTCTATAAACGTCATATTTGCCCCCTTTTCTTAGGAAAATAAAAATTATTGAATAAAAGGGAAACTTTCTTCGCATTATAGCTTGGAAAGTAAACGATAAAGTCATAACTTTTGTTAGGACTTTTCACTTTTTCATGTAATTAATTACTTTTACATTAATAACTAACAAAAGATACAACTATGAGTACAACAACATTTGACGATCTCAATGGGAAAGTCGTTGTTTTAACAGGCGGTGGTGGAGTAATCGGAGCCAGCATAGCCGAAGTTCTGGTAAAGAACGGTGCTAAAGTGGCGATACTCGATATCAAAAAGGAATTTGCAGATAAAGTCGCGAACATGCTGAATGAAAAATTCGGCAACAATTGCGCAGGCTTTGAAGCTAACGTTTTATCAAAAGAATCATTGCAGGCTGCCAATGCTGAAGTTCATAAAGCGTTCGGCAAAGTTGACATTCTGATTAATGGTGCCGGCGGCAATTCACCGATGGCGACAACTCAGGAAGAATTTATTACACCCTCAAGCCTTGACCATCTGGAAAAAACATTCTTCGGTTTAAGTGAAGAGGGATTTAAAAGAGTATTCGACTTGAACTTCATCGGAACGATTCTTCCTACCATGGTATTTGCAGAAGAAATGGTAAAGCGTGGTTCAGGTGTTGTGCTTAACATCTCATCAATGAATGCATTCCGCCCCCTGACAAAAATTCCTGCTTATTCAGCAGCCAAGGCGTCAATCAACAATTTTACCGAATGGCTTGCCGTGCACTTTGCAAAAACAGGCGTTCGCGTTAATGGTATTGCGCCGGGATTTTTTGTTACAAATCAAAACAGATTCTTAATGTTCGATGAAAAAACAGGCGAATTATCACCTCGCGGAAATAAAATCATCGGTGGAACTCCAATGAACCGTTTTGGTGAGATTGAAGATTTGCAGGGAACAGTATTATATCTGCTTTCCGATCTATCAAAATTTGTTACCGGCGTTACTATCCCTGTAGATGGTGGATTTAATGCTTATTCAGGTGTTTAATTACTAAACCAAGGAGAAACAACATGGCTAAAAATGTTCTCGTTGCTCAATCCGGCGGCCCGTCTCCGGTGATCAACAACTCTCTTCGCGGTATTATCGAAACCTGTAAAATGTTTCCGGATGTATTCGGAAAAGTTTACGGCGGCTGGCATGGTATCGAAGGAGTATTGAAAGAAGAATTATTAGATCTGTCGGTACAGGACGAAGAAGAAATTGCTTTGCTCCGTACTACACCTGCTGCGGGTAGTATCGGTACATGCCGTTATAAACTGAAAGACAAGCAGGAAAAAGATTTCGCACGTATCATCGAAATTTGCCGTGCTCATAATATCGGCTATTTCTTTTATATCGGCGGAAACGACTCACAGCACACCGCGTATAAAGTAAGCCATATTGCTGCTGAAGCAGGCCTTGAATTGGTGGCTACCGGCGTGCCGAAAACAATTGACAATGATGTTGGAGATAGCGAATTTAAATTAATTGACCACACCCCGGGTTACGGCAGTGTTGCCCGTTACTGGTCACATATTGTTCAGACTGCAAACGAAGAGAATGCAGGATCATCACCGGCAGATCCGGTACTTGTTTTACAGGCAATGGGCAGAAAAATCGGATTTATTCCGGCTGCTGCACGTCTTGCAGATCCTAAACGCGAAATGCCTTTACAGATTTACATGACTGAATCAAAAGTGTCATTAACTGAATTAGCGGATAATGTAAACGATCAGTTGAAAAAAGACGGCAGATGTATCGTTGTTATCAGCGAAGGTTTTGATGTCGGCAGTATCGGTGAAGTTAAAGATTCATTCGGCCATACATCATTCGGTTCAAGCAAAATGGCTGCTTATCAAAGCGTTGTCAACTACTTGAACGAAAAAGGTATCAAAGCAAGCGGTTCCGCCCGCGGCCAGGTTATGGGTACCGATCAGCGCCACAGCATGATCTATGCTTCAACGGTTGATCTGGATGAAGCTTACAAGGTCGGACAAAAAGCAGTTGAAGTTGCAATGAAAGACGGTAACGGCTGGATGGCAACAATTCTTCGCGAGCCCGGACTTATCTATAATGTTCGTTATGATAAAGTACCTCTCGAGAAAGTTGCGCTCTCAGAAAGATTCTTCAATGAAGAATGGATCGCTCCAAACCGTATTGACGTGACTGACGACTTCCTGAAATATGTTCGTCCTCTTATCGGTGAAGATTGGGTTTCTGTCCCGATGATTAACGGAAGACAGAGATTCACACAGTTGAAACCTATCTTTGCAGAAAAGAAATTAGCTGCATATCAACCTGAAGCAAAAAAATAAGGAGAAACTATGAGTTTAGACCCAAAGCAAGAATTGACCGACCTTCAGCCTACTAAAGAATTCTTTATCGGAATTGATTCTGACGGTTGTGCATTCGATACTATGGAAATCAAGCATAAAGAATGCTTCTGTCCGAATACCGTTATGTATTGGGATTTGCAGCAGGTATCTAAATATGCACGTGAAGCATGGGACTTTGTTAACTTGTATTCAAAGACCCGCGGATGCAACCGTTTTCATGCCCTGCTTGATGTAATGAAATATTTGAGCGAAAGAAAAGAAGTTATTGAACGCGGTGCAAAACTGCACGACATGACTGCTGTTCTTGAGTGGACAAAGAAAGAAACCAAACTCGGAAATCCTGCACTCGAAAAATATGCTGCAGAAGTAAAAGATCCGATTATTGATAAAGCTTTGGCATGGTCAAAAGCTATCAACGCGGATATTCACGAAATGGTTCACGACATTCCTCCGTTTCCGCACGTTCGCGAGTCTCTTGTTAAATTAAGAGAAAGAGCAGATGCGCTGGTTGTTTCACAAACACCGACCGAAGCTCTTGTAAGAGAATGGTCGGAAAATGATATTCAACAGTATGTTCATATCATTTGCGGTCAGGAATACGGCACGAAAACAGAGCACTTGAAATATGCTGCCAAAGGCAAATATCCCGATAATAAGATTCTTATGATTGGTGATGCCCCGGGAGATATGAAAGCTGCTAAGGCTAATGGCGTATTGTTCTATCCTATCAATCCCGGAAAAGAAGTTGAATCATGGGCTCGTTTCTATAATGAAGCTCTTGATAAATTCTTCAATCTGGAATTTGAAGGTGCTTATGAACAAGCTCTCATCGAAGAGTTTAATACTTATTTGCCTGAAAAACCACACTGGAATAAATAGTTATGTTATACTACGCAAAAGGATCAAAGGGTTACTTTTTTTCGGAACAAGAGTTAAAAGAAGCTCTATTTGGTGCTTTGGCAAAATTAGGAGACCGCAAGCGCGTGCTTGCGGTCCCTCCTGATATCACCAGGTATCACTCTCATGCCGGAGAACTGACCGTACACGCATTCGATTATTATGGCGATAAATTCAAGGCGGTATTACCTGCTCTTGGCACACATTACGCCATGACCCCAAAAGAAATCGAGCATATGTATCCGACAATACCACAGTCTTTATTTAAAGTACATGACTGGCGTCATGGACTGCACACACTGGGTATTGTACCGGAAGAATATGTGTATGAGGTATCCGGGCATAAAGTGAAATATCCGTGGCCTGCGCAGGTTGACGTTGAGCTGCAAAACGGCGGATATGATTTGATTTTATCAATAGGGCAGGTTGTCCCTCACGAAGTAATCGGCTTTGCCAATTACAATAAAAATATTTTTGTCGGTACCGGCGGCTCTGAAGGAATTAACAAGAGCCATTATATCGGTGCCGCGTACGGCATGGAAAAAATTATGGGACGCGCAGACACACCGGTTCGTCGCGTGCTGAATTATGCTTCCGATAATTTTGCAAAACATTTACCGATAGTGTATGTACAGACGGTAGTTGCCAAAGATGAAAACGGCAAGCTTCGCGTTTGTGGTTTATACATCGGTGACGATATTGAATGTTTCAATCTGGCTGCAAAGCTTTCACTTGAAGTGAATTTTATCATGCTTGAAAAGCCGTTGAAAAAAGTCGTTGTCTATCTTGAGCCTCAGGAATTCAAATCAACATGGCTCGGCAACAAATCCGTTTACCGTACCCGTATGGCGATTGATGATGACGGTGAATTGATTGTTCTTGCTCCCGGATTAAAAGAATTTGGCGAAGATCCGACAATTGACAAGCTTATCCGCAAATACGGATATGTTAACACGCCGAAAGTTTTACAATTAGTAGAAGAAAACGAAGACCTGCAAAACAATCTCGGTGCCGCGGCACACTTGATTCACGGTTCTTCGGAAAACAGATTCTCCATCCGCTATTGCCCGGGTGGAATTACGAAAGAAGAAATTGAATCAGTTAATTTCTTATACGGCAATCTTGATGAAATGTCGAAGAAATACGATCCTGAAAAGTTAGTTGATGGTTATAATGTGGTTGATGGCGAGGAAATTTTCTATATATCAAATCCGGCTATCGGATTATGGGCATGGAAAGATAAGTTTGTAGATTAGTAATAATAAGGATGATGTGTCATGTTAGCTAATATTGGTATAATCGGTATAGGTGTTATGGGTGAAAACCTTGCTCTGAATTTTGAGAGCAAAGGGTTTTCAGTTGCAGTGTATGATATTGATATGGAAAAAATTAAGCGCTTCATTAACGGACGCGCTAAGGGTAAAAAAATTGTCGGAACGTTTTCGTATTACGAATTCGTTTCGAAGATTGAACAGCCCCGTAAAATTTTAATGATGGTTAATGCCGGCAAACCGGTTGACGCAGTTATTGAAGCGGCTATACCGCTGCTTGATAAAGGCGATATTCTGATTGACGGCGGAAACAGTCATTTTGCAGACACCAACAGACGCGTAAACTACCTGCTCGAAAAGGGAGTGTACTTCGTTGGTTCAGGTGTCTCCGGCGGTGAAGAAGGCGCCCTTAACGGTCCTGCGTTAATGCCGGGCGGCCCGGCTGAAGCATGGGAACCGATTAAGCCCGCATTTCAGGCAATCGCTGCAAAAGTTGACGGCGTTCCTTGCTGTGATTGGATTGGTGAAGAAGGTTCAGGCCACTTTATCAAAATGGTGCATAACGGTATTGAATACGGCGATATGCAGCTTATATGCGAGTCGTACCAATTCATGAAAGATGTCCTTGATCTTAATCATGATGAAATGCATCAGGTGTTTGCCGAGTGGAATGACGGTGAATTAAAAAGTTATCTTATTGAAATTACCCGCGACATTCTCGCATTCAAAGATACCGATGGCTCTCCATTGGTTGAAAAGATTTTAGATAAGGCCGGGCAAAAGGGAACAGGAAAGTGGAAAGTTATCACTGCTCTCGATCAGGGCACTCCGCTTTCACTTGTTAGCGAGGCAGTATTTGCCCGTTACTTATCCGCGCAGAAAGATGAACGCGTGCTTGCTTCGAAAGCTTTAAAAGGACCTTCACGTTCATTCAGCGGTGATAAGCAGGAGTTTATTGTTGAGCTTCGACGTTCTTTGTATCTGGCAAAAGTACTGTCGTATGCACAGGGTTATTCACTCATGGGCGCAGCGGCAAAAGAATTTAAATGGAAATTAAACTACGGCGGCATCGCTATGATATGGCGCGGCGGCTGTATTATTCGTTCAGACTTTTTACAAAAAATTAAAGAAGCGTACGACCGTAACGCGAGCTTACGTCATCTTTTGTTTGATCCGTTCTTTGGACAATTAGCAAATGAATATCAGCAATCGCTGCGAAGAATCGTTATGGAAGCCATGAAACACGGTGTTTCAATTCCATGCTTCGCTTCGGCGCTGACCTATTATGACGGATACCGCTCTGCACATCTTCCCGCGAATATGCTGCAGGCACAGCGTGACTATTTCGGCGCGCATCAGTATCAACGCGTTGACCGTCCGGAGGAAGAATTCTTCCATACCAATTGGACCGGTCACGGCGGTGAGACTGCTTCTTCAGTTTATAATGCCTAATAACTTGAAAATTTTTAAATTAGGTTCATGAATCAGAAAATAAAGATAGCTGCGGATAATAAGATACCTTTTCTGAAAGGTGTTCTTGAACCATACGCCGACATACAGTATTTAAGTCCGGCGGAAATGACAACTGAAGCTTTGCGCGATGTTGACGGTATTATTATTAGAACCCGTACACATTGTAATGAGTCTTTATTAAAGGGGACAAATGTGAAGTTTATCGCAACCGCTACTATCGGTTACGATCATATTGATACTAAATACTGTGACGATGCAGGAATTTACTGGGTTAATGCACCCGGATGTAACTCCTCATCTGTCCAGCAGTATATTTCCTCTGCAATACTCTCCTTAGCAAAAAAATATAACTTCAAACTTTCAGAAACCACAATCGGCATTGTTGGTGTAGGTAACGTCGGTAAAAAAGTAGAAAAGATTGCCCGTTTGTTCGGCATGAACGTCTTGCTGAATGATCCGCCGCGCGCCCGTGTAGAAGGCTCTGAAAATTTTGTCTCTCTTGATGAATTAATTTCCCGCAGTGATATTATTACGCTCCATGTACCATTAAATAAAACCGGTGAAGATAAAACCCATCACCTCGCGGATGATGCATTCTTCGCAAAACTTGGACACAAAAGACTTTTAATAAACGCCTCGCGCGGGCCGGTGATAAAAACTTCATCAATCAAAAACGCCCTGCACGAAAACATCATTGACGCTTGCGTTCTTGATGTTTGGGAAAATGAACCGAATATTGACAGAGAACTTCTCTCTCTTGTTGATATTGCTACTCCGCATATTGCAGGTTACTCTGCCGACGGCAAAGCAAACGGTACTTCGATGAGTGTGGCTGAACTCCGGAACTTTTTCAATCTGCCGATGCAGGAAGGATGGTATCCTGATTCGGTTCCACCGTCATTACAGCAGCGCGAAATTATTGTTGATTGTGCAAACAAAACGAAACAAGAAATACTATTCGATGTTGTTATTGCTTCCTATGATATTATGTCTGATGATGCCACGCTGCGAAATTCTGCGGAAACTTTCGAACAGCAGCGGGGAGCATATCCGATACGCCGTGAATTTCCGTTTTATTCTGTAAAACTTCTCAATGCTCAAGATGAAATAATAGATACTATATCCCAGCTCGGGTTTAACATAAAACACTAATTATTTATTATATAATTCTCTATCACTTATAAAGGAAACGCAAATGAGTAAATTGGCAGATATTGGACTTGTAGGTTTGGCCGTAATGGGCGAAAACCTTGTATTGAACATGGAAAGCAAAGGCTTTACCGTGGCTGTTTTTAACAGAACAGTTCAGAAAGTAACGGATTTTGTTAACGGACGCGGTAAGGGTAAAAACATTATCGGCACAAGCACTATTGAAGAATTAGTTGCTAATTGCGCCCGCCCAAGAAAAATAATGCTCATGGTTAAAGCCGGAAAAGCAGTTGATGATTTTATTGATTTGCTGCTTCCTCACTTAGAAGAAGGCGATATAATTATTGATGGCGGTAACTCACACTTCCCGGATTCTGAAAGAAGAACTGCGTATTGCGAAAGCAAAGGAAAATTATTCATCGGTACCGGCGTTTCCGGTGGTGAAGAAGGTGCTTTACTCGGACCTTCAATCATGCCCGGTGGATCACCAAAAGCATGGCCGGCTGTTAAACCGATTTTTCAGGCTATTTCAGCTAAAGTCGAAGACGGCTCACCCTGCTGCGATTGGGTAGGCGAAGGCGGCGCTGGCCACTTTGTTAAAATGGTTCACAACGGAATTGAATACGGCGATATGCAGCTTATCTGCGAAGCCTACTTAATTATGAAAAACCTCCTCGGTATGCCCGCTGAAGAAATGCATCAGGTATTTACCGAATGGAACAAAGGTGTACTTGACAGTTATCTTATCGAAATTTCCCGTGACATTCTCGGTGTTAAAGATGCAGACGGTTCAGCACTTGTTGAAAAAATTCTTGATACCGCAGGTCAGAAGGGTACCGGTAAATGGACTGGACAGGCATCTCTCGATTTCGGTGTTCCGCTGACATTGATTGGCGAAGCTGTTTATGCCCGCTGTCTCTCAGCTATGAAAGACGAAAGAGTTGAAGCTTCAAAACAAATCTCAGGCCCGGCTGTTGAATTTAAAGGCGACAAAAAAGCGTTCATCAACGATATTGAACAAGCTTTATTTGCATCTAAATTAGTTTCTTATGCTCAGGGTTACATCTTGATGAGAACCGCAGCTAAAGAAAAGGGCTGGAACCTCAACTACGGCGGAATCGCTTTGATGTGGCGCGGTGGCTGTATCATCCGTTCAACATTCCTCGGCAAAATTAAAGAAGCATTTGACAAAAACCCCGAACTCAACAATCTCCTTCTTGATCCGTTCTTTAAGGAAAAAGTTGAAACAGCTCAGGCTGCATGGAGAAGAGTTGTATCAACAGCTGTTCTTAACGGCATCTGGGTTCCAGCAATGTCAACTGCATTGAACTATTTCGACGGTCTCAGAACAGAGCGTTTACCTGCTAACTTATTGCAGGCACAAAGAGATTACTTCGGCGCTCACATGTACGAAAGAACAGACAAACCTCGCGGCGAATTCTTCCATACCAACTGGTCTGGCCGTGGCGCTGACACTGCTTCTTCTGTTTATGTAGTTTAACTTTAGCTTCTTTTACTTCCTAACCCATGGGTTAACCCATGGGTTAGGAAATCTTTATCAAAAATCTCCTCTTTACAATCTGTGGCTCTCTTATGAAAACACTGTTCCGCTTTGCTGCAATTGTCTTTTTATTACTTCCTTTTACCTTTACTCAAGCGCAAAAACCGCTCAAGATATTCCTTATCGGCAATTCAACTATGGCGAACAAGGAGTATGGTAAGAGCAATCCTGAAAAAGGCTGGGGACAAGTGTTCCCGCTATACTTTAAAGAAAATGTTGTCATAGAGAACCACGCGAAAAACGGAAGAAGTACAAAGAGCTTTATTGACCAGCACCTATGGGATACGGTTATCAGCAGGCTTTCGTCAGGTGACTATTTGTTTGTAGAGTTCGGCCATAATGATAGTAAAAAGGAAGATACAGCAAGATATGCCGCGCCTTATGGGGCGTACAAAGTAAATCTGGAAAGATTTGTTATCGAAGCAAGGAAAAAAGGTGCAATACCTGTTTTGCTTACTCCGATAAACAGACGTAAATTTGATAGTACCGGTGCATTTGTTGATACACATGGTGATTATCCGAAAGTGGTTCGTGAAATCGCCGCAGCAATGAATGTCCCGTTACTGGACTTACACAAAAAAAGCAAGGACTTGCTGGTTCTGCTTGGACCGGAGAATTCAAAGAAATTGTATATGAATGCTGAGCCCGGTGAGTATGAGAGGTTCCCTGAAGGGAAACAGGACGAGACTCATTTCTCCGGGACCGGTGCATTCAAGGTGTGCGATATGGTGGCAGAGGAAATACGACAGCACCTGAAAGAGCTTCTGCCATACATGAGAGATGAAAAATAATTTATTAAAAAATTCATGGAATACCTATGAAAAAGTATTTGTTTCTATTTATTTGCGTTGCCTATGTATCAACAGCTTTTGCACAGTTTCCCGCGACAGCTACATGGCCGCTTAACGGTACAACGCTATACACTTCGTCGGTTGTTGGTTACGTTACTGCCGCCAGCCAGAAATTAAGTACAAGCGATTCCCTTAGTACCTTGATTGTTAAAAACTGGGATGCCGGTTCTGCCGGAGCGATGCAGAGATGTAAACTGCAGGCAACCAATTGGCCGCAGGAATCAGGCGAAGTAGCTACCCGGTACACACAGTACGATGTTACTCCTACTGGTACAAACGAGTTGGATGTTACTTCATTAACATTCACTGTCGGATATGCCGGTACTACAAAGCATATGCAAAGTAACGTTTATTACTCAACCGATAATTGGGTAACTAAAACGAAATTGAATACAATTCCGGTTTATTCTCCTAATACCGCTGATACTACATGCACATTTACATTCGCTGCTCACATTGCCTCGGGTGGTACGTTCTCAGTAAGGATAAGCCCATGGTACGATGGCGCCGCGAGTGCGACCAAATATATCTGTACAAAGAATGTTATCATTTCCGGCACCACTCCGGGAGTCGGAGTTCCGGCAACGGTTCTTTTAACTGGAATTACCAATATTGCTCCGACATCAGTTACTATCAACGGAACGGTAAGTGATAGCGGTTCTTCTGCGGTAACAGCTCGTGGTACCTGCTATGGTGCTTCGGCCAAACCCGATATTCTCGGTACATTCACTACAGATGGTGCGGGAACCGGAGCATTCTCAAGCAGTATTACCGGTTTAACACCGGGAAAAACTTACCACATTCGTACCTACGCTACTAACAGCACCGGTACAGCATATGGTAATGATACAACATTCACGACACTTGCAACAATCCCGACTTTGACAACAGTAGCGCCGTGGAATCTCGGCCTGACATGGGCGCTAAGCGGCGGAACGATAAGTTCAAACGGCGGCGGTGCAATTACGCAGACTGGTGTGTGCTGGAATGCCTCCGGTGCACCTACAATTGCTGATAGTCACACCTCCGATGGTACTGCGAATTCATTCAGCAGCTCGGTTGCCGGATTAACTGCAACGACAAAATACTATGTCCGCGCCTACGCTGTTAACAGCGCTGGTGTTGGTTATGGAGATGAATACTCCTTTACTACGTTAACAACAGCGGTGGCTCCAACTGCAACGACTTCAGCCGCAACCAATATTTATACAAACTATGCAACTGTGGGCGCTAAAGTGGTAAGCGAAGGCGGCGCAGTTGTTTCGCAAAGAGGTGTATGCTGGAATACCACCGGTACACCTACGATTGACGATACTAAGACTAATGACGGCACCGGTGCAGGTGATTATATGTCCTATCTGCCCAAACTATCATCCAATACAATGTATTATGCCCGCGCATATGCAATAAACAGCGTCGGTACTTCGTACGGTGAGCAAGTCTCCTTTACAACATTAACAGCGGCAAAGGATAGTCTTATTGTCGTTGCAAAAGACGGTTCGGGTAACTTTACAACGGTTAAGGAAGCATTGAATGCGGTTCCGTTGAGCTATTTGGGTAATACAACGATCTTTGTTAAAAAGGGTACCTATTACGAAAAGGATACCATCGTTGCTAATAAATCTCATTTGTTAATTCAAGGCGAAGATAAAGACAGCACCATTATCACTTATGATGATTATAGCGGACTCGTTGTCGGCGGCGTTACCATCGGAACATCTACCTCGCAAAGTGTTTGGGTACGAGCTAACGATGTAACCTTTAAGGATATTACAATTCAGAACACTTCAACAGCAGCACAGGCTGTTGCAATAAACATTCAGGCTGACAGAGTCGCATTTATCAATTGCAACTTGCTCGGCTATCAGGATACCTATTATACATGGAACTCAGGACGTGTGTATAATAAGAATTGCCTTATTGCCGGAACCGTAGATTTTATTTTCGGCAGCGGCACAGCACTATTCGATAGCTGCGAAATCCGCGAAAGAAGAAACAGCGGGACATTAACTGCTGCTGCAACAAATGCGAACTTAGCTTTCGGTTATGTTTTCAAAGATTGCAAAATCACGAACGACAGTATCGGATATGACGGTAACGTAATTTCTTCTTTCTACTTCGGCAGACCGTGGCAAAATTTTCCGCAGACAGTATTCATTAACTGTTATGAGCCCTCAACTATCAACGCTGACGGATGGTTATCATGGAACGTTTTACCGACTGTATATGCGGAGTATAACTGTTCCGGACCGGGCTATAACCCGACCGCTCGTAAAAATAACGGAACAATTTTAACTTCAGTAGAAGCTGGAAAATATACTACAGCCAACATTCTATCCCGAAATTCCGCAACACCGGCTTACAGCATGGATTGGTACGTTGACTCTCAGTTTTTAACTGCCGTGAAAGAACAGGATACAGTTGCTCCAAAAGTGAAATCTTTTGAACTGGGACAGAACTATCCGAATCCGTTCAACCCTTCGACAAAAATTACTTTCTCTCTGCCGGAAAACGGAATAGTGGCTTTGAACGTATACAATGTGCTGGGTCAAAAAGTCGCATCACTTGTAAACAGTGAAAGCATGACTGCAGGAAATCATTCAGTCTCATTCAACGCATCAAATTTATCTTCAGGTGTTTACTTTTATTCGCTCAAAACGGGTAATAATGTTATAACAAAAAAAATGATGCTGGTTAAATAATTTCTGAAAATGATACTATACCCGGGTACATGAGTGCCCGGGTTTTTTATATAATGCTGAATGATTCGGAGTTGAGGCGCATTTTTATAATGGAATCATATGAGGAATTAGTGGCGGGATGGTATATCGGTCGAATGTCATTCCGGAAAATCTGCCGCGGGAAAATAGGAGTGGGTGGAATTTAGCGCGGCAGATTTATCCGGAATCCAGATTTGTAGACTAATTCTGGTCTACTACAGGATTGATGAGAGAACATTGAATATTATTTCCTTTTCTGGTACGAATGCGCTTAAATAGTTATCCAAATTATGCGCCAGGTTAGTTGAAAGATTAAGAATTTATTCGCCTTTATTATTTTTCGGAAACTGGATTCCGGACAAATCTTTCGGCCCAAATGAATACTTCGGGACGCGTTTTTGCGAAAGATTTTCCGGAATGACATCCGGTGGCGTTGAAATGCAGACAGGCACGCCATTGAGTTATTAACCGAGCCATATTTGATTGAGATGCCCTTTTTTAATAATCATTAAATAAACATTTTCGTTAATTTCCTTAATCTTCTTAAATTTCATGGTTAATATTCAATAGATGGAAATGAAAATGTCTCTGTTAATTAAAAATGGCCGGATTGTTACCGAAGCCGATGATATGCTTGCCGATATTTATGTTGAGAATGAAACGATTACACTTATTCAACCAAACATTACACGCGAAGCCGACGTTGTTATTGATGCAAAAAACAAATTAGTAATTCCCAGCGGAATTGATCCGCACACACATCTTGATCTGCCTTCAATGGGCACCGTGGTCAGTGATAATTTTACTACAGGCTCCATTGCCGCAGCATTCGGCGGGACGACGACAATTATAGATTTTCCCACACAGACAATCGGCTGTTCTACTTTCGATACTCTTGAAGAGTGGCGAAAAAAATCAGATGGAAAAACCGTTGTTGATTATGGTTTCCACATGATCATTACCGACATGCCGGATGAACGGCTCCATGAGATAGACAAATTGATGGAAGAGGGGTTAACCTCATTCAAATTGTTTACCGCGTATCCGGGAAGACTGTATGTGGATGACGGAACGATCTACCGCATTATGAAACGCGTAGGGGAATTGGGTGGTATTGTTATGGTGCACGCGGAAAACGGTATCGTGATAGATGAAATTGTTAAAGCTGCAATTAAAGAAGGTAAAACCGAACCGAAATATCACGCGTCTACCCGTCCGACCAGAATGGAAGCAGAGGCGGTTGCCCGAACTATTGCAATAGGAGAAGTAGCTGGTGTCCCGGTTTATATCGTGCACTTATCATCGTCCGACGCATTGGATGAAGTTCGTACAGCCCGTGCACGGGGAGCAAAAGCATTCGCAGAAACCTGTCCGCAGTATTTATTTCTGGACAGCTCGTTCTATGAGAAGGAAAATTTTGAAGGTGCTAAGTATGTCATGACTCCCGCCCTCCGTGAAAAATGGAATCAGGAAAAACTCTGGGATGGTATTCGGACAGGCGATATTCAAGTCGTAGCGACCGATCATTGTCCGTTTAATTTTCACGGACAAAAGGAAATGGGTCGTGAAAGCTTTACAAAGATTCCGAACGGTGCGCCCGGCATAGAAAACCGGATGAGTCTTATGTACGACGGAGGCGTTGTTAAAAATAAAATTTCACTCTCTAAATTTGTTGAGCTGACATCTACCGCCGCCGCTAAAATGTTCGGCCTGTACCCTAAAAAGGGGACGCTTGCAGTCGGCAGTGATGCTGATATTGTTGTCTTTGATACTGAGAAAAAGGAAACAATCAGTATTTCAAATTCCTGCACACACCATATGAATGTTGACTATAACCCTTACGAGGGCTTTGAAGTGCAGGGCTTTGCCGATACGGTCATCCTTCGTGGAAAAGTTATCGTGCAGAACGGTGAGTTCACTGGCAAGGTGGGGGATGGACGGTTTATAAAGAGAAAAAGATTTTCGAATTAAAGTATTGAGCTAATTGCAGCACCCAATTTTCTCACATTCCTAACACACGGGGTAAAAGTCAGTTGCGCAAGTCAATGCAGCTGATCATTAACACGGCCTTTTAAGGCCGTGAGAAGGAATACCTCCAAGTCCCGGACTTTAGTCCAATCAGGATGTGTTTTTGGACTAAAGTCCAACTCTCGGGTTGCTTCCTTCCACGGTCTGAAGACCGTGGTTAATGAAAAAAGTTCTACAACACGCTCCTAACCCGTGAGTTAGGAATTACATAAACTTAAATTTATTTATTACCATGCCCGAACCCCTTGACTTCTGCCGTGTAAAAAAGATTGACGAAAAAGGTTTCGGCTTTCTTAAAAGCCTCTACTATCCCGGTGATGTATTTTTTCATTTTTCGCAGATTAAAAAAGAAGAATTTGTTGAAAAACTGAATCACATGAAGCGCGGGGATTTCTTTCTGTTCTATACCTCCAAATCGCGTGACGATGGAAAAAGAAAGGTCAATCAGGTATGGTATAATCTTGCTGATGTGCCGCGGGAATTTATTGAACCATTTGCGGAAAGAATTGTCCGGGAGTTTATTTCGGGTATAGTAAATCTTTATGACCTCTATTTTGTGTTTGATGAACTTCGTAAATTACACGGTATTAGCAGTGAGTTCGTATCGCAGATTCTCCAATCGCCCCGCATTCTGAAATTACCGGCGACCATTTTGCCTTATATTAATGCGGTGGAAAAAGAAGAACTGAAACGCAATTTAAATTTTGACTCTTTAAAGAATGTTGATCCTAAACCCTTCTGGTATCAGGATTTCGAGTAATCAAAACCAGACTCGCAAAAAAAATATTTTTATTTTGTGGCACTGCCACCTCAATTCTAACACAACGAAAACCACATTACAATTAACATTGGAAAGATTAGCACCATGATGAAAAAAACATATTTCTATCTCGCGATGTTCTTCTTATGTATTTCCGCCTCGGCTTTTTCGGCTTATGCCGGAACGTCCGATGATGAGATGAAAAAATATCTTAAAGATATACCGTTCGATATTGATGTTAAAGTTCCCAAATTCAGAGATGCCAACTATGTTATCTCCGAGTACGGCGCTGTCGGCGATGGTATCACGCTCAACACCGAAGCGATACAAAAAGCAATTGATAAATGTAACATTGGCGGCGGGGGACATGTTATAATTCCAGCCGGATTATGGCTGAGCGGCCCGATACAGCTGCGTAATAATGTAGATCTGCATTTCGAAACAGGAGCAGTTCTTGTTTTCAGTCCCAACTTGGAATTGTATCAGGATGTACAAATTCCGGGTAAAAAACCGGTTGGATTAAAATCGCCGATTTCATGCAGCGAACTTCAGAATATTGGTATAACCGGCGACGGTATCATCAACGGAAACGGCCAGTATTGGCGCCCGGTGAAGCAGTCGAAAATGACACCGGGACAATGGAAAACGTTGAATAAGGGTGGTTTACAGGAGGGCGATATCTGGTATCCATCTGCGGAGATGAAAGGTATCAAACGCCCGAAAATGGTTAACATTGCCGATTGCGAAAATATTCTTATTGAAGGTGTAACCTTTCAGAATTCGCCGGATTTTGCGCTGAATGTCGGCAGATGTGAAAACATCGTTGTCCGCTATGCCAAGGTTATGAATGAATGGTGGGCACAGAACGGTGACGGTCTGGATTTTTCTTCATGTGAAAATTTACTGATGTATAAATGTACGGTAAACGCAGGGGATGACGGCATTTGTATTAAGTCCTCTAAGAAACCTATGAAAAATGTTGTTGTGCAGGATTGCATTGTGTACCATGCGCACGGCGGATTTGTTATCGGCAGTAACACCGACGGCGGTATTGAAAATCTTTTTGTAAAAAACTGTTCATTCTCATGGACCGATATCGGATTGCGTTTTAAAAGTGCTTCCGACCGCGGCGGACTTATAAAGAATGTATACGTGCAGGATATATTTATGAAAGATATACTCAATGATGCTATATCGTTTGATTGCACATACGAAAACAGAGTAGCCGGTGCAGATGCTGACAAAAAGGAAGTAGTCAAGATTCCAACATTCACCAATTTCCGTATGAAGAATATATTCTGCGACGGTGCAGATCGTGCGTTTGTTATTGATAATACCCCGGAAGCTAAGGTTAACGAAATTTATCTCGAAAACTCAGTGCTTGTAGCAAACAAAGGGGTCGAGGCAAACTACGGCAGTGCAGTAAAATTTGATAATGTAAAAATCCTCTCCAAAAAATCACCGGTCTTTACATTTACCAATACTTCTGACTGTTCTTTTAAAAACATTACATTCACCGAAGGTGTAGATCTTTTTGTCAAGGCCGGAGATAATGTAAAGGGAATAATCTTTGAAGGAACCGATGCCTCAAAAGCTAAGAACAAGATAGATGCCGCTGCCCCGGATGGTGTTGTCATCAAATAAATCAGAATTGTCCCGGACCCCGGACTTTGCGATTCGAACTTTCCAAGCCGCTCATGCAATTTTGAGCGGCTTTTTTTTGTTTTTATTCGCAGATGGCTCTAAAACTAAAAACTTTTTGAGTTGTTACAATTAAATAAGTTTAAATGTGCTAACATATTTCATAAAATTAGGTATATTACGGAAAAGACATTATAAATTTAGTAAAGTTAGCGCTAAAGGCTAACATATTATTCAATAAATTGCTATTGACGAAAAATAGTTGTAGTTTCTTATTCGCATAAATCTTAATCAATATTTATTGTTTATGTGCTTGCATTAATTCCATTTTAATGGTATTATGCTAATGGCATAATATTTAAATTATGCTTTTTGGAGAGAATGAACGTTGTATATAGGCTTTTATCGTTGTTTTAAGGCTTGATTAGCGGTAATAACGCATCCTGTGGCAAGGCTGCGCTGGCTTATGTGCATGTTTTCTTCCCTTTTTTTTATACTATCGTCGTCTTGGTAGATGTAAAAGTTTGCGATTAACATCCGTGTTGATGTTAAAAACTGTTTATTAACATAAAAAAAGGATCAATATGAGTCGAAAAATTTTACTCTCTCTTCTTATGATCGTCTTCTTTGCGGGCGTAAGTTGGGCTCAAACCGTGTCCATAAGCGCGGGAACAACCTACACGCAGAATTTCGACAGCTTAGGAACAACTGCAACAGCAACGCTTCCTTACGGCTGGAAGGCTGATAAACTTACTACAATAAGAACGGTAGGTACGTATTCCAGTGCTGTAACGGCTACCACGGTGGTTGGTGGTGCAAGTATGGCCACTGGTGCTTCAAATGGTATTTACAACTTTGGAGCCGGAACAACATCTGCTGGCGGTAGCGACAGAGCTGTTGGTGGTCTTTCCTCAGGTTCAGCCAGTAAAAGTGTGAACATTTATACCGTTTTGAAAAATGACGGAGCTTCAAATATTACCAGTCTCACTATCGGATATAAGGTTGAAAAATACCGCATGGGTTCAAATACTGCTGGCTTCAGTATTCAAATGTATTATTCAACTGATGGAACTAACTGGACTTCCGCTGGTGCGGATTTTTTGACAACAATTGCCAAAGATGCTTCAAACTCGGGATACGCAACGGTTCCTGGAGATTCCGTAGTAGTGTCAAATAAAACGCTAACTGTCAGTATCACTGCAGGTTCTTCACTCTATTTGGCATGGAATTATGCAGTCGCAACGGGGACTACTACTTCAAACGCACAAGCTATCGGCATTGATAATGTAAGTATTACGCCTGTCGGAGCATTGACAGCACCGACAACACAGGCGACAAACGTTAACTTTTCCGGTGTCGGTCAGACAGGATTTACTGTTGGCTGGACTAACGGTGACGGTGCCGGACGATTAGTAAAAATCAACACTTCAAACAGTTTTACTGCCGCGGATGGTACAACCTATACAGCCAATTCTGTATACGGCGGTTCAGGCGAACAAGCAATATATGACGGCACAGGAACAAGTGTTGCTGTTACCGGTTTGGATGCTGGAACAACATATTATGTTAAAGTATTGGAGTATAACGGAAGCGGTACGGGAATTAAATATTTGACCGCTAACGGAACAAACAACCCGAACAGTCAGGCGACAACTGCCGCCGCAGGTTCTTCCGCATCAGACATTATCGCAAATGCTGCTTTTAGTGCGCCGACTAATATAGACTATGCTTCATATCAGGAGGCAACTCTTACTTCATCTTCGCTGGAAGTAGCGAAGTTTGATATCCGCGACGGCGGTGCTACGACTGATGCAGACAATTTTGCAACGACATTGACTAATATTACTTTTAGCGCTGCAAATTCTTCAGTGCTTCGCGAGGTCGGTATTTTTGACGGCGCAACCAAGATTGCTGAGGTTGCTGCCGGTTCAACCCTTACGTTTAACGGATTAACTCTTGCAGCAGCTGACGGCGGAACGAAAACGTTTTCGCTGCGTGCCAGTTTTGCAGCATCAGTTACGGATAATACGCAATTCTCGTTTACAGTATCATCTGCAACTGCGCTGGCAACCGGTTCTCTATTCGCAGATGCTAACGCGGGCGGAGCAGCAAGTTCAACAGCAGCCGACGCAAATAAAATTATCGTTACTGCAAGCAAGTTGAATTTTGTTCAACAGCCCACAACGGTTGCCATTGATGCAACTATGTCTCCTGCTGTTACGGTTGAAGCAGTTGATGCTCTCAATAACCGTGACCTTGATTATGTTACATCCGTTTCAATTACTGCAAACGGAACTACATTAACCGGTTCTCCTGTTTCTGCAACGACGACAAGCGGTTTAGCTTCATTCAGTTCTTTAGTTTTTACAACAGGTGCCGCAAGCGCAACCTTAACAGCAGCATCGGGTTCATTAACTAATGCAACCAGTAGTACATTCATAGTACAGGCTCCTATGACGTATACATGGACAGGTGCAACAGATGCAGCATGGTCTACTGCAACTAACTGGAGTCCTTCAAGAACTACTGCTTTGGCGAATGATGCCTTGGTATTCAATAACGGTGTCGCTGATTCTGTGGTTGTCTCTGCGAGCCAGTCAGTAGCCAAACTTACGGTAACTGGTAATACAACTGTAAAACTTGTTAGTAGTGCCAGTATTACTTTAACTGTAGGAGGTGCAGCCGGAACAGATTTAAATGTAGATGCAGGCTCAGCTCTGAACCTTTCGGGTTCTTCTTATGCAATTACATTAGCAGTGCCAACAGGTGGAACCGGAAGCATATCCGGCACCATGCTTCTTGAAGGTGCTACTCACAAACTTATTCCTGTTGATAGTGCATCCGTATCATTTGAAAACGGAGCAGTCTTTACACAGAACTGCGCTCAGAATATTTTCGGCAGCAGCGGTAATGCCAATGCCGTTGTTTTTAACACCGGAGCCACGTTTATCTTTAAAACAGGCAGCAACCCGTTTGCTTTGACAGCGCCGAGTTCAAGAGTACTTTTCAAATCAGGAAGTACGTATAAACACCAGTCATCATCTTCACCGTCGCTTTCAAATCGTACATATGCGAATTTTGAATATGATTACGCAGGAACATTGACTGGTACCGGTGCTACTCCGCTAACCGTGGAAGGTATTACTGTTGATCAGGGAACATGTAACTTCAACCTGGCAGGCGGTACGCTTATAAAAGGTAACATTTCAGTTGCTACGGGCGCTACACTCGCGTTTACACCGACAGCAGGTAATGTAACCTTCAACGGCACAGCACAGCAGGCGATTACCAATAATGGTACATTAACCTTTGCTTCAACTGCAAACGTTGTTCTGAACAATTCACTTGGTCTGTATTTGAATACAGATGCAGCAATTTTGGGAACACTGACATTAACCAGTGGTGCTCTTGACGTCGGCAATGCACATCTTATTTTAGGAAGTGCTGCGACGATCGCAGGAACTCCATCTGCTTCCAACATGATTATTTCAAGCGGAACGGGAAGTGTTAAAAAAGTACTTACCGCAGCAGTTCCTCACTCGTTTACATTCCCGGTTGGCGATGCAAACGGAACATCAGATTATTCTCCTGTAACATACACACTGAATAGCGGTACATTCACAGCTGATACTGTCGGTATTGCAGTAAGTAATACAAAGAACAGCAATGTTAGTGAATTATCTGATTATCTGAATCGTTACTGGACTCTTACCGTGAACGGTGTAACTACACCATCTTACGATGCCGTGTTCACCTATTTACCGGCAGATGTTGTCGGAACCGAATCTCAGTTATCCGGTGCCGTTTATGCTTCTTCAGCATGGACAAATCTGGGTGCTGTTAATGCTGATGCACATACTTTTACTGCCTCAGCCCAAACAGTTGGCGGTGAGTTTACTGCAAAAGCATTTATTTCATCAGGCGATGTTACAGTAAAAGTAATCCCACAAGGCTTTTATAATGCAAGTGGGTATTTGAACGGAATAGATACAATACGAGTATTGTTGGCAAACGCAGCAACACCGTATGCAATAGCAGACTCAGCAGATGTAGTATTGGATTCGTTGACGTTCTCAGCGACCGCAACGTTCAGTACAGCAGCCAGCGGCAGCTACTATGTGGTAATAAAACACCGCAACAGTGTAGAGACCTGGAGTGCTTCCGGAGTAGCCTTTACAAAGGGCAGTACAGCAAGCTATGACTTCACAACAGCCGCCAGCCAGGCATATGGCTCGAATGAAGTAGAAGTAGCAACCGGAGTATACGGAATCTATAGTGGTGATTGTAATCAGGACGGATATGTAGATCCTCTTGATCTGTCATTGGTAGATCAGGATTCGTTTAATTATATATCCGGCATGGCATTGGCAACGGATGTGAATGGCGATAAATACGTAGATCCACTTGATCTGTCTATTGTAGATCAGAACTCATTTAACTACGTCGGCATACAGAGACCGTCAGCAGCCAGAGTGATAAGTGCAAAAGAAAGAGCAAAGACTCTTCCATATTATCAGAACTGGTTGAACAAGAAAGCGGAAAAATAAACAACCGCATAAATTGAAAATCAAAGCCTCCCGAATGTTCGGGAGGCTTTTTTTATTCCTCTAAACCCCTCCCAAGTCTTAAAATTTATTAATGTTGCGATTTCTTTGGTTTTCTAATTAATATTTTTCTAATTTATACACATTAACATAAAAAGTTAGCGATAACTTTTGCGTTTACAAAAGCAGTCGCTTTTTCCGCTGAATCAACATATTATACCGGTTCCGTTTATTACAATAGTTTATTTATTTAATAGGAGAAGTCGCATGAACAAACGTACTACTTGGTTACTATTAATCTTTGCTGTTCTGTTTTCCGTTTCCGAGGTTTGTGCACAGGCGTATGCACTGTGGCCGAATTCGCCGGGAACAAGTACAGCTCCAACTATTTCAGGGAACGTACAGGCCTCGGCTATGACTTATACATCAAATCTTGTCACGTATACAAGTTATTCATCCGGGACTAAAAGTATTGCAAGCTATATAGGGTTTTTGGCGAGCAATGGTACCGGATCATGGGGAACTTCATGGACAAGCACCGGTGCTGGTGCGGTTTATGAGGAGTATAAAATTTCTCCGGCTTCGGGTTATAGTTTGAACATGACCGGTGTTGAATTATATCTCGGCTGCAGTAACACGAGCGGCGCAATGAAAGTGCAGTTGGCCTATTCGACTGACGGAACAAACTTTACCACCTTTGCTTCCAACAGCCTTGTAAATTCCACAATCACCGCGGCCGGTGGTGGTCAGAATGGATTGTATCTCTCTAATACAGGTGGTATGACAACAGGTGCTTCGACTTCGGCCTTTACTTCCCGTGTGAACTATTGGTCAACATCTTTCAATTCTTCGACACTCACCGTTGCAAACGGCGGAACATTTTTCCTGAGAGTTTATCCTTATGCTTCGGCTGCGACTAACTCATTTTACCTTGCAGTGGCTAATTTAAAACTTAAAGGTACAGCACAGGCAACAGGAGTTTCACCTGCCGTATCAACAGATAGCGTTTCGAATATCGCTGCTTTGACAGCGTCAGCTTATGGAAACATAACGGAGCTGGGCGATCCGGCACTTACGGTAAGTGGATTTTGCTGGAGTACTTCAGCTAATCCGACGATAAGCGACAGCCACACAACTGATGGAGGTACATCACTTGGTGCAATTACAGGTAGTTTGACGAGTTTATCTCCTGCTACTACATATCACGTCCGTGCATATGCAACTTATACATACGGCACTGTTTACGGTTCCGATGTTTCGTTTACAACGCTATCATCAACACCGGTTGTTACCACAGCGGCAACGACAAACATAGGTCTTACTTACGCGACCAGCGGCGGTAACGTTACGGCATCCGGCGGTTCAACGGTTACGGCTCGCGGTGTTTGCTGGGGTACATCGGCAGACCCTTCACTCAGTAACAGTTTTACATCGGACGGAACGGGAACAGGGACATTCACCAGTTCTATTACCGGCTTAAGCCTTGGCACAACGTATCATGTCAGGGCATACGCAACTAATTCGAATGGTACTTCTTATGGAGCGGATAGTTCGTTTACAACACTTGCCGCGGCAACATTACCTACGGTTACTACTGCCGCAACGACCAATATTACTGCGACTTCTGCAACGAGCGGCGGTAACGTTACTTCTGACGGAGGGGCAGCCGTTACGGAAAGAGGCATTTGCTGGAGTACGAGTTCTAACCCTTCAACTGCGGACAATAAAATAACCGGTGGATCCGGTACCGGGAGTTTCTCAAGTTCAATAACCGGACTCACCGAAAGTGTTACGTATCACGTTCGTGCTTACGCGATTAACAGCGCCGGAACTGCATACGGCAGTGATGTTTCATTTCTTACGGTTCCATATGCGACCGGAGATTACGGCTCAACAGCGGATGGAAACTGGACTACGGTCGGTACATGGAAGCAATGGGATGGTTCCGGTTGGAATACTACACCATCAGTAATACCTACATCAGCCGATAACGTTTGGGTACTTAACAACGTTACTTTGGATAACTCACCATATCCTTGTAAGGACCTCCATGTCGTTAATGGCGGTACATTAAAAACCGGGACGACTACAACTACAGGAAGGTATATAAAAGTCTATGGTGCTACTCTGGAAGTGAATGGAACAAACAGCGCCTTAGGTTCTGCCAATACCGGTGACCGTGCAGACGGTATCGGCATTGATGTTTTTTCAACCAATTTGACTATTACAGGAAGCACCGGTATTGCAAGCATCAACCGCTTGAGAACCAATACTGCAAGTACTACGGTTACTATTGACCGCAATGTGACGCTCAATTATCACGGCTCATCTAATGCAGGAAACGCGTTCGCGTATTATACTGTCGCCGGTGATAATAACACACTGACCATTAATTCAGGAAAAACATTGACATTCGCTCCGTGGGCGTGCTACAATAATATTTCGTCGTCGCACTCACTCGGAACATTTAATCAGACGATAAACATTAACGGTACCATGACCTTTCAACCCGGTGCACCTGATCCGGATACAAACACCACCGTTCCCGGCTGGGGTTATTCGAATTATTTTAATCTCGGCACAACTTCGGGTAAAACTTGTAACGTAACTATCGGCGCTTCAGGAACACTCAACGTAACGAAGCTCTATCCGAATGGTACCAATTCCAATAATTCCGCGGGCACAGGAGTTGCTGTCACATTTGTTAATAATGGTGTGATCAATATTTCAGATACCGCTGATTTCAGAAACGCTTCGCAAATTATTACAGGAAACGGCACGGTCAATATCAATGGTCCGCTATTAATCGGCTCCACATCAGGTATCTCAGCATCTGCAGCATCCGGACCAATTCAGACGACAACGCGTAACTATAGCCCGTCACGTTACGAATATGCCGGAAGCGCAGCTCAGGTAACCGGTGATGCTCTTCCTTCATCCGTAACAAATCTGGCCATCAATAATTCCGCCGGAGTTGCGTTAACGAATGCAATCACAGTATCCGGTACATATACCATGACATCGGGCGTATTGACACTGGGATCAAATAATTTGACGTTAAATGGAACTGTATCAGGAACTCCTTCCGCTACAAATATGATTGCTGCAACGGGAACGGGAGTTGTAAGAAAAAGTATTACTTCAGTTCCGACAACATTTAATTTTCCCTTGGGCAGTGGCAGTTCATATGCACCTATCAGTGTTACGCTTACCAGCGGTACATTGTCTTCTGCTTATATCAGTGCTAAGGCGGTTGGGACAAAAAGTTCGCATAACACAAGCGCGGCAAATTATCTTAATCGTACGTGGACATTATCTGCTAATGGAATCACTTCACCTGTATACAATGTAACGGCAACATATGCCGATGGAGATATTGCAGGTACTGAAACCGGTATTTACGGCGGGTTGTATACGGGCTCGACCTGGCTTAGTCTAAGCGCGGTTGATGCTGCTAATAATAATTTTACCGGAAGCGGCTTAACCTCGTTTAACGAAATTACCGGTGGTGGTTTCGGCTCAGGCGATGTCACAGTAAAGGTAGTGCCGCAAGGATTCTATAATGCAAGCGGTTACTTGAACGGCATTGATACAATACGAGTATTGTTGGCAAACGCAGCAACACCGTATGCAATAGTAGATTCAGCAGATGTAGTATTGGATTCGTTGACGTTCTCAGCAACAGCAACGTTCAGCACAGCAGCCAGCGGCAGCTACTATGTGGTAATAAAACACCGCAACAGTGTAGAGACCTGGAGTGCTTCCGGAGTAGCCTTTACAAAGGGCAGCACAGCAAGCTATGACTTCACAACAGCCGCCAGTCAGGCATATGGTTCGAATGAAGTAGAAGTAGCAACCGGAGTATTCGGAATCTATAGTGGTGATTGTAATCAGGACGGGTATGTAGATCCTCTTGATCTGTCATTGGTAGATCAGGATTCGTTTAATTATATATCCGGCATGGCATTGGCAACGGATGTGAATGGCGATAAATACGTAGATCCACTTGATCTGTCTATAGTAGATCAGAACTCATTTAACTACGTCGGCATACAGAGACCGTCGGCAGCCAAAGTGATAAGTGCAAAAGAAAGAGCAAAGACTCTTCCGTACTATCAGAAATGGCTGAACAAGAAAGCGGAAAAATAGAATAACCGCGTAAACTGAAAATTAATGCCGTCTCGGCCAAACCGGGGCGGCTTTTTTTTGCCCAACATGCGTGGTAATAATTCAAAAATTCGTTTTTTGCTCGAATTTGGTAAGAAAGTGAATCTTTTATGTTTGTGATTTCACCGCCTTAGGCATTCATTTCTTAAAATTTCCTGTTGTGTTTAATTATTTATTGTGTATTTTATATACACGTAAATTAAATAGTTACCGATAACTTTTACGCTTAATAGAAAAAGTTAATTCAGGGGTTTATTAAAAGTTCTTAATTTTAATTACGGATATTCATTCATCAATCAATTAATTCTTTAGGAGAAACGTAATGATAAAACGCACCACTTTGTTACTTTTTTTCCTGGCAATGATGTTTTCTGTTTCGGAAGTTTTGGCACAGACATACGCTCTGTGGCCTAACTCGCCTTATACGGCATCCCCGACGATATCAGGAAACGTTACGGCTCAGGCCATGTCCTACACATCCAATCTGGTTCCATACACGGCATTTTCATCCGGCACAAAAACAGCCAACAGTTGGTTGGGTGTCATGATGTCCGGAAATAGTACCTATCCTTTTTCAGCGGATTGGGAATCAAGTAAGTATGAACAGTATACGATCAACCCAGCTACAGGATACAACCTCAATAACATCAGTGTCCAGTTATATCTGGGATGCAGCAATTCGGCAGGCAAGTTGAAAGCTCAAATTGCTTATTCAACCGACGGAACAAACTTTACTACCATTGCTCAGAACGGCACTTCCACCACAACCGGATTACTCTTAGGAAATGCTACGGGTGTTATGCAGACAACAATAACTTCCTGGGGCACCACGCTGGGCTTCTGGTCTTCATCGTTGAATTCATCCATCTCAGTAGCAAACGGTGGAACTTTCTTCTTGAGAGTTTATCCGTATGCAACAGCTAATATGTCAACGTATGGTTTTGCAGTTGCAAATGTAAAAATATCTGGTACAGCTCAGGCGGCAGGTGTTGCTCCGGTTGTTTCCATGGATAGCGTGGGATCTATCACCGCGAACGGCGCAACGGCTTATGGCAATATAACAAACGTTGGTGACCCCACGATTACCGTTAGTGGTTTCTGCTGGAGTACTTCGGCTAACCCGACTACAAGCGACAGTAAAACAACCGATGGAGGTACTTCTGTTGGTGCTATCACCGGCAGTTTAACAAGTTTGCTTCCGGGAACTACGTATCATGTTCGCGCATATGCTTCAAACTCCTATCAAACTGTATATGGCACTGATGTATCCTTTACAACAACATCATCCGCTCCGGTTGTATCAACTGCAACAGTTACTGATATTGGAGTAGCGGATGCAACATGCGGTGGTACGGTTACTGCAGATGGCGGCTCGGCCGTTACTGCGCGCGGTGTTTGCTGGAGTACGTCTGCAAGCCCGACAATCAGTAATTCGCATACTACGGACGGCAGCGGAACCGGTACTTTTATCAGTGCAATAACCGGTTTATCGAATGGTGTTACTTACCATGTGCGTGCTTATGCAACAAACGGAATAGGAACATCATATGGCGGAGACAGTACATTTACAACTCTTGCTGCATTATCACTGCCAACAGTTGTCACAACAGCTCTCTCAAGTATAACAGGCAACTCAGCTTCCGGCGGCGGTAACGCGACTGCTGACGGTGGTGCAAGTATTTCTGCGAAAGGTATTTGTTGGAGTACGTCAGCTAATCCGACAATCAGCGGCAGTCATACTTCCGACGGTACCGGACTCGGCACTTTCACAAGTGCAATCACCGGTCTTAATGCTGAAACAACATACCATGTACGCGCATATGCTACAAACAGTGTCGGCACCGCGTACGGAGCCGATAGCACATTTACAACGCTTGCCGTTTATTATAATAAAGCATCTTCCGATGTTGCTCAATTGGGCAGCTGGGGAAGTGCAACAGACGGTTCGGGCGGAGCACCCGCAAACTTTACGGCAGCAGGAAGAACGTTTAATCTTACCAACAATGGCTCGATGGCAGCTAATTTGAAGATAAGCGGTTCGGGTTCAAAACTTGTCATTGGAACGGCTACTTTCACTGTTCCTTCAGGTGATACATTATATATTGACACCACAGCGACACTGACCGTGTCTTCGGCTTGTACACTGGCTGTATCGGGTGCTTTAAATATGTACACAGCAACTTTTCCAACACTTACAGGTACACTTGATGTATTAAGTGGTGGATCGTATATTTTGAGCAATCCAAGTACGCCAAATTCTACATTTGGAGGTACATTTGAATCCGGTTCAACAATCTATATTGCCGGAGGTACACCGCGTATTCCTTCAAGTGTCGGCGGAAGCGTAGTTTGGAATTCGGCAGGCGCTAATAGCTTTTTAAATAGTGCTTCCAATACAATCGGCGGCAATCTGACGATTATGAACGGAAGAGTCAACAATGGTTCAGGTGGCACCGCCCGTACGTTAACAATAGGCGGTGATTTAATTGTTACCGGAGGACAATATACTGTTGAAGGACAGCCGGGCGGTTCAGGAAATCAAATTACAACTGTGAATGGAAACGTTACGGTTTCCGGCGGTAGATTATTAGCTTCTGAAGTCGGTACTACAGGCGGTTCAGGTACTGTAAATATTAAAGGCAATCTGACTGTTACCGGCGGTAGAGTTGATAAAGTATACTCGGCATCTGCTATTATACTCAATGGTACTTCAACTCAGTCAATTTCTTCTTCGGTTGTTTCCGATTCTTTGGGCTCATTAACGATTAACAACTCTGCCGGTGTTACGTTGGCGTCTGATGTCGCTACGAGCGGCACGCTGACTCTTACAAGCGGTGTTGTTACCTTGGGTTCATATAATTTGACGCTTAATGGTACTGTTAGCGGTGGACTTTCAGATGCTTCATTCGTTGACGCATCAGGAAGCGGTGAATTTAGAAATGTAGTTTCAGCTGCACCGGCCACACTTACATTCCCGATCGGTACCGGAAGTTCCAGTTCACCGGTTAAAGTCACGCTCTCAAGCGGAACAATTACTGCTCCGGCATACATCGGTGCCAAGGTTGCTGCTTCAAAGAGTGCTCATAATGCAAGCGTAACAGATTATCTTAACAGAACATGGACACTGACCTCCAACGGAATCGCAAGCCCTGTACATAGTGATTCACTCTGGTACAAGGCCGCCGATGTTGCAGGTACGGAATCCGGCATCTACGGCGGATTGTATACCGGTTCAACATGGCTCAGTTTGGGCGCTGTTAATGTTGCAAACCATCTTATCACAAGTTCCGGTTTAACCGCATTCGGTGAAATCACAGGTGGAGCATTTGGCGCAGGATCAGTCACAGTGAAAGTAGTACCGCAAGGCTTCTATAATGCAGGCGGTTATTTGAACGGAATAGATACAATACGTGTATTGTTAGCAAATGCAACAACACCGTATGCAATAGTAGATTCAGCAGATGTAGTATTGGATTCGTTGACGTTCTCAGCGACCGCAACGTTCAGTACAGCAGCCAGCGGCAGCTACTATGTGGTAATAAAACACCGCAACAGTGTAGAGACCTGGAGTGCTTCCGGAGTAGCCTTTACAAAGGGCAGCACAGCAAGCTATGACTTCACAACAGCCGCCAGCCAGGCATATGGCTCGAATGAAGTAGAAGTAGCAACCGGAGTATACGGAATCTATAGTGGTGATTGTAATCAGGACGGATATGTAGATCCTCTTGATCTGTCATTGGTAGATCAGGATTCGTTTAATTATATATCCGGCATGGCATTGGCAACGGATGTGAATGGCGATAAATACGTAGATCCACTTGATCTGTCTATAGTAGATCAGAACTCATTTAACTACGTCGGCATACAGAGACCGTCAGCAGCCAGAGTGATAAGTGCAAAAGAAAGAGCAAAGACTCTTCCATATTATCAGAAATGGTTGAATAATAGATCGGTAAAATAAATTCGATAACTGTGCGGGGTGGCTTCCCGCACAGATTCATTTTAATACTATCGTCGTCTTGGTATAAATAAAGCACAAGGCATGTGCAATGAAAAGGGGATAAGTTTAATTGAGGTTATGAACCTCAGCGATAGTACATAAAAAAAACCGCCCCGACTAATCGGGGCGGTTTTTTTTATGTCTGTTCTTCGTTTCTAACCCATGACTGAAGTCATGGGCTGGGAAGAAGAATATTAATTGAGGCTTTTAGTGCTTCCTATTTGCTGACTTACTTCAGCAGCAGCATTTTCTTTGCGATGCTTGTTGATGAAGTTGCTAAGCGATAGCAATACATTCCGCTTGGAAGCTGTGAAGCATCAAATACTGCCGAATACGTTCCAACCGGCATATATTCGTTAACCAATGAAGCGACCATCTCTCCTTGAATATTATATACTTGCAGGGTGATGTGATCTGCTTTGCTTACTGCAAATTGAATCTTTGTCGTCGGGTTAAACGGATTCGGATAGTTCTGTGATAGTGAAAAATCCGAAGGAATGTTTTTTGCGGCAACAGGTTCAACTGCAGTTGTTCCGCCTGAAGTAACAACGATGTTATCAAGGAAGAATCTGTTTGAAGAAGCAGCTTTTGCAGCAATTTTAATTTTTGAAGTACTCGTACCACCTGTAAAAGCAATGGTTTGAGTTGTCATTGTTGAAGTAGTAGGAATATCAGCGCCTAACTGAGTAAATGTTGTACCGTCTGCAGCAAGAAATACCTGAATTGCTTTTGCATCGGTATTCCATGTCTGAACATCAAATTTGATGGTGCCTTTACCTGAGTTCTTTGATAAATCAAGAGCCGGTGTCACAATGTATCCCAGGCCGCTGCTGGAGCCGAGTTTCGCAACTCCACCAGCAGAGTAAACTTTAACGCCAGTCCAGCCGGTAACTGCGGTATATGTATCAAGTGTGGTGCCGACATCGGTTCCACTTGGACTTGCCATGGTGCCTGTTGTCAACTTACTGAAATCTTCGGTTAATGCAATTACGCTTGCTTCGGCGATAGTGAATGCTTTTGCACTTACTGAATATGTTGCACTGTTTGCAGCATCACTAACACGTACTTTGCAGTTAGCTGAAATGGTGTTTGGTACAGTCCAGGCGTATGTAGCTGCATATCCGGATATTGAGGATACAATATTATTCCAGCTTGAACCGCCATCTGTTGTGTAATCAAGAACAACGTTAGCAACGGTATTTTTGCTTACCCAGGTGATATTCTGTGTTGAGCCGACAACCCATGTCTCGCCGCCGTCCGGAGCCGTGATAACAATATCAGGAGCCGGTGCAATGGTGAATGCTGCTAAGCTGACTGCAGCTATTGCGTTACCTGCAACATCACTAATCTTTACGAGGCACTGTGCCGAGCTTACTGCCGGGATAGTCCATGCGAAACTACCTGCCGATGCCGGGGTAGAAGCAGAAATAACATTCCAGCTGCTGCCGTTATCGGTTGAGTATTCAAGTTTAACATTGTCAACACTTACGCTTGACCATGTGATGTTCTTTGTGAAACCGGAATACCAGTTTTCTCCGCCAACAGGAGAGATCAACGCTAATGTTGGTGAGTTATTTTGTACGCTGAGCGAATATTGAATTGAAGATGTGTCTCTGGATGCATCCGACATAGCAATGCGATTGTTGTAAACAACTAATACGAAGCAGCTATAATCGGCTTGATCTTTAACATCTATAACGAGGCTGTTACCATTGACAACTGCATCGGAAACCGCCAACTTTGTCGGGTTCAGATAGCTGTCGCTTTTGATAAGCTTTGCAGCCAGGTCACTCGTTGCCGCAGTCGGCGTAAGAGTTACAACAAAATTGCCGCTCGGAACGATTTTAATAAAGTCGGCGCTGTTTCTCATCAGTAGTTTGTTACCGTTCGTCTGTGATGAGTAATTAACCAATGAACCGGTATACGTCACTGTGCCTTCATAATTTACAATGAATGGCCCGGTTGCATATCCGCCGGAGTTTTTCGTAACGGTTCTGTATTCATCGCCGCGTGAAAAACTGTATAAGCTCATCGGTGCGGTCTTTGAAGAAGTCAATAAAGCAATTGCCACATCAAAATTCTTTGCAACTTCTTTGAGCGTAGTACTTTTTGATTTCAGTACATTGTCAAGAGCAATGGCGTCATAATTAGCAATTGTGCCTTCGTATGTTGCTTTTACTACATCTGCGCCATACTGGTCGGTTACATAGCGCATGAAGATCCACGCGGAGTAGCAATGACCGGCATAATCGCTTGTTCCGGTCGCATCGTCATAATAATCATCAAAGTCCAACGAAATATCAGGAGTATCAAAAATTGAAGTCAGATACTGCCAGTTATCGTCATCACCCGGGAAGGTTATATCTTCACCCCATGTAGCACACATTTCCATAAAGAACGGTGACATGTTGTCATATTCGTAACCGAACTGAATTGCGTGGAAGAATTCGTGTCCTGCCGTTACTTCCATCGCGATTTGCAGTTCTGCCGGTGTTGTACCGAAGTCGGCATACTCACTGCGCATAACCATAAAACTGGTAACGCTCTGTTTTTCAACGATAGTAGTTAACGGGTTATCGCCAATATCGGTTTCCGGTTCGGAATAACCGTAAACATAATCTCCGGCAGTTGAGCTGGAAACATATACAGCATATCTTCCGTTATCGGTAGAAGCGATCGGCGGTCTGTTATATCCTAATGAGTCATATTTGCCAAGCGTATGAACGAACGCTGCGGCCATGTTTTCGATATAATCGGGGACACTGTTGCTGTTAGCATCAGTTGTTGCAACCGCATCTGTTCCGGATGTTGTATAATAAAATCTGAAAAAATTCTTCGTCGTTTCATCATACGTACTGGTCAATCCGGTAGGACGCGCCATTACCTTCTTGAATGCAGTCTGAGCTTCAGGTGTAAAGCGGTCGAAGTTCTTTTTAGCTTGTGCAAGAAGCATAGTCTTGTTATTTTTTAGCCGGTTTTGAGTGCCGGATTTATATAAAGCTTGTTTCGTGTTGAGTGTCTGAAGCTTCTGGAGCATCATTTGTGAGTACTCAGCATTCGACAGTTTTGCAATTTTGCTCTGAGCCGACAATACCGGGGAGAACACCAGAACTGCAGCAATCAGAACAAGCAAGATTTGTCTTGTTGTTTGTTTCATTGAGCCTACTATTTTATTTGTGAATAAAAGATTAATAAATATTTATACATTGCAAGATTGGCAATTTCAATATAGTGAATAAATTAAAAAAAGTAAACAAAATAGACCAGGAGTTTACCCATTGAGTGTGTATTTTTAATTGTGTAAATGGCTTGAACCTCAGTTATAAATATTGTTGAAGTTCATCAGCAAACATAACAGAAAAATGTCCAATGACAATGGACCAGTTTCTGACCGGCATATTCCATTTCTTCGCAATATCACGATATGCCAAATAAAGCATTTTTTTCAAAGCATCATCATTCGGGAAAAGCGTTTTCGCTTTGGTAACTTTCCTGAACTGGCGATGCAAAGCTTCAACGGCATTGGTGGTGTAAATCATGGTGCGGATCTCTTCGGGATATTTCAGAAAGACCGACAGCTGATTCCAGTTGTTCCGCCAGGATTTCAAAGCCAAAATATATTTCTTGCCCCAAGTATCCTCTATGGTTTGCAGATTGAGCAAAGCAGCTTCTTCTGTCGGAGCAGAGTAAACAGTTTTCAGGTCACGGGCAAAAGCTTTCTGGTCTTTTGTGGCAACATACTTCATGGAATTCCTGATCTGGTGGACAATGCAAAGTTGCACTTCAGCCCTGGGAAAAACAGTGTTAATGGTCTCCGGAAAACCCTTCAGTCCATCAACACAGGCAATGCAGATTTCCTTAACTCCGCGGTTCTTAAGTTCCGTCATAACTGATAGCCAGAACGTGGCTCCTTCTGCTTCGCCAACCCAAAGACCAAGCAAATCCTTGTGACCATCTATATTTAGCCCAAGACACGTATAAGCCGCTTTAGAGGCTACTTTCTTAGTGCCTTCATCCCGAACTTTGTAGTGAATCGCATCGAAGAAAACAATCGGATAAACAGGCTCTAAAGGGCGGTTCTGCCACTCTACGGCAAGCACCTGAATCTTGTCGGTGATATGGGAAACAAGAGCAGGACTGATATTAGCTCCGTAGATTTCCTCGATATGGGCTTGTATATCCCGGGTGGTCATTCCTTTGGCATACATGGAGATAATTTTATCCTCAAGTTCTCCCAGTCTGCTTTCGCCTTTCTTGACTACAATGGGTTCAAATTCACTGTTACGGTCACGGGGAACTTCAATCGGAATTGCACCGTTATCAGTCTCTACTTTTTTCGGATAGGTGCCATTTCTGTTATTACCTGAATTATTGCCGACGGGATCGTTTTTCTCATAGCCAAGGTGTTCGGTCATCTCAGCTTCGAGCATGGACTCGATGGAGGCTTTCATCAGTTTTTTGATGGCGCCGTCTTTGCCCATGAGGTCTTTGTAGGTTTTCGCTTTCGAGAGATCTTTCTTGAACTGCTCAAAGAGTTCGTCAAGGTTTTCCATAGTGTAGTATTCCTATTTTATAAATGGTAAAATGATTTATTTTCTGCCAAAAACCAATTTCGATTTTGGCACCCCCTGGAGCACTTCGTTCCGCTACGCTTCACTTCGTGCTCCAGGGCTTTTTACCATTTACACAATCTATCTTACACTACCTACCCATTTTTTGCTCCTGCTGTCCTATAAAAAAGGGAGTAAGCAGATGGATTCCAAAATACAGGCTCAAAGATTATCGGTTTCTGCTTCATTCTCCTTATCAAAGTCATTAACCCATCGGCAATTGAGTAGTACAAAAAATGCCCCGTCTTCTTTATCCGTTTCGCTTTCTTTAATATACTCTTTTGTATAAACTCCGTATTGTTACCAACAACATAGACGATCTTACTTATTAAGTATATCGCAGCCATTAATAAGGAAAACACATTCCGCAGTCTCCGGTACTTCATGACCCGAATGTCTTCAAGATTGAACTTCTCTTTCATTACCCTGAACAACAACTCAATGCCCCACCGCTTGAGATACTTCGCATACACCTGATATGCCGCCCGTTCATCTTCAAGGGAAATATTCGTGAGCAAATACATCGGCTCGGGAAATATGGTTGACTTGACAACTACGATGCTTAATTCTTCCTCTATCGTGTGTATTTTCCCATGCAGTAAGGCTATCTCTAAGCGTGAGGTCTTTACTACTCCTTCATGGATGACCTCGCCCATCATTTTCTTCGACTTAGTAAAACCATACAAGTCACCGACACATCTGTCCATCGTACTTCCTTCTACGGTAAATCCTCTGTTTTTCCGTAATCTCGTTATAAATCGCATATCATTGCGCTGGTAGTACTGATACATCTTCTCGTCATCATGACCGCGATCAGCGACTATGGTCAGCCTCGGTTTTCCTTTGTTCTGCTCTTTGAGCATATCAAGGGCTTTGGTTACGATGTTGTACGTACTCTTATAATTGGTATCGGCGGCGGAATAAAACTCCCCGTAGAGCGGTTGGACTCTTTGACTACCTACGGTTGCCATACAGAACAAATTATATCCGTTACAGATTTCCTTTTTACTGCCATCATGGATTCTCCGCATATGCTCCATCTTTTCCGCGTAGTTCTTTCGTACATCCCCACCATCTATGGCTATGATTTCATCTCTTTCCAAATCATGGAGCCTTTGACTTATCATATACCGGTTTACCGATTCAGTAATATCCATTTCTTTCAGGTTGCGGCTTAATCGTTTGATTGTATAACCCACCGCCGTTTTTTCCTGCAAGGCTCGACTGATCGAACTGAGTTTTGTATCATTACTGCCCATTATGCCGAACAGCATATCACCGATACATCGTTTTTCAGACAAGCTGCAGTTTTTCCCTATTTTCTTACTGGCTCGTTTGATTCTTTCGCTGATTTGTTTTATTATTACATCTTCCATGTGGTGTTGTACCTTTGCTTTTTTTGGTAGATCAAGCTTTATTGGTATAACACCACTTTCATTTTTTAAATTCCCTAATCCCTTATTTTTCTTGCCTTTATCTCCCTTTTATATCTTTTTCTTGGGTAAACTTCTGAATAGACCAAAACGCAAAGGAAAAGCGCTTTTCGGGTAATATGTGAGAATTGAAAAACGGGCTAATTTCCCCCAATAATTCTTTTTTAACGGACTACTATCACCTGATTTTTATGTGAATCGTTAATAATAATCTCACAGCTTTCCGCCACACCCGGACGGAACATTCTTTTACGGATCATTCTCATGATCATATCTTCATATTTGTACTCACCGGCCTCGTTAAACTTTTTAGAGGCGATAGGGACGATGCCATCGGTGGCATTTTGGACAGTAAGTTCAAAGTGATTTGGTGCAACAGTATCAATTAAAACTTGCGGCGGCTCTTTACTTAGACTAAAGCCTTCATAGAGTCCCGCGGCATAAAAATTTAAAGGCCTCTCGTTCATGTTCCCATATATCTTGTAATATGTCATCAAGCCGAGCTGAGGGGCTGCTGCACTTTGCCCGTATCTGCCGATTGGTGTTATTATATAGTAACTTTTCGAACGGTCAATTGTATCAGGCAAGGCAGCCGTAAGTTTTTCATAGTAATGATTGATAGTCAGCGTCCGGTTGATAATTAAAGCATTGCCGGCAAGTAAGAGTCCGATGAAGGCAGTAGTCATAAGCCATTTGGTAAACTTATTATCAGCGAGAGCATGAATAGCAAGAATCATGGTAAGTACAACCGGCTGAAAAACATATCCCAACCGCATCTCCGGGAAGCTTCGAATATAGATTGTCAGCCCCAGGGTAATAAAAATTACGAAGATGACGATAGGCATGATCTTCCGGCTTTTACGGTTGCGCAAAATATAATATAACGTAGTGGCAAATAGTAAGAAGATGCTGAAGTTGAGAATGAAGACAACAGCGCGATTAGTAAAATAGAAATAATAAATATCGAGAATATCGAACGGTATGAAGAGAACCCAATATCCGTATGAAAAGAATTTTACGAGTCCCGTAGCTGAAAAATTATTGCTCAATACATCGCCCATCGCATTTCCGCGGAAAATAAACAACCGGTACAGGACGTAAATGAGAGCGGGGGAGAATGCAATGGGAATCCAGCGGTTGAGTAATATGCCTTTCTTTCTGAATTCATCCTTGATGATTAAAATAAGGATTATATAGAATATCAGTATGAAAGCGGTTTCTTTGGATGCGAATGCGCCGAACTGCGCGAGCAATGAATAGATAAGATGCTTTTTATTCCGGCTGTCCGTATACTGCACAAAGAAATAGAGTGCGACAAACACAAACGTCCCGCACAGAATATCAGTTCGCCCGGAAATCCAATAGACATTGATTAAATTCTGCGGCAGCGTGAGGAACAATAAGGATATTATAAAAATAGCTTTTTTCGAAATGGAGAACCGGCTTCCTGCTGAGAGGCTGTGCAGTATTTTAAATAACAACATCGTATTAAAAAGATGAAGCAGCAGATTCACAATATAAAAACCGAACGGGTGATAACCAACGACAAGATAATTCAGGTACATGCTGAAAACAACAACCGGACGGAACATATTAACATCAGAACCGACCCAGTCCGTTGTCAATGGCAGGGGATTTTTCAGCGCGGCATGGAGCAGCCAGTAGTCATCAGCGATAAAACCGAATGAATGCAGCAACGGCAAAAGCAGCAAGGCTATAACCGAAAAGAGTATAAATGCCGGTTTTTGGTCGAAAATGTTAAATGCTGCTTTATTCATCAAGGATATATTAGTTTTTAATAGCTAAATATATCTTTTTATGGGGTTAGTCACAACATCCCATAATGTAAAAATACGTTGATTTCAGTTTCTATTATGCAATTATTAACGATAATTTTTCGTAATTTCTTTGAAATTGTGGAAATTTAAGGGGGGATGGAATTTTACCATACAAGAAAATGAATAATTATACATTTTTCTATTGACATTAATTCAGAGTACCCGTATATTTGATGTATAAATTAATTGAAAATCGAATTCAGAAGTGAATCACTCTTTAGTACTAATCAGTTATAGACCATTCCCACGACCCCTGCGGGGGATATAATACTTCTTTGGGCTCACGCGCCCACAGCTACAATTACGTTCATTTTTTCAAAAACACAAAATTTTACAAGGATTTATTGTGATCTCGATTGGTATTATTGGCGGAAGTGGTTATACAGGCAAACACCTGTTGCAAATTTGCGAGGTGCATCCTTTGATCGGAACGGTCGAAATCTACGGACAAAGCACCGTCGGCAAAACCATCAGCTCAATCTTTCCGGAATTATCGGGTAGATTCAGCAATCTTATTGTACAGAGTGCAGATTCTATTTCATACGAGCATGACGCGTATTTTATCGCTTTACCGCATGGCGAAGCTCTTAAGTATGTACCGGCTCTTATTGAAAAAAACAGATTAGTTATTGATCTCGGCGGCGACTATCGTTTGGACAGCGCCGAATTATATCAGCAATGGTATAAAATTCAACATACATCACCGGAATTATTACAAAATAAAGTATACGGACTCGCTGATTTTATTCAGCAGGTTCAGTACGGAAACTACCTGATTGCAAATCCGGGATGTTATCCGACCGCAGCTTTGCTTGGCGTTTTGCCGTTCATTGAAAAATTCGGAGATGAAATTTTAACGGCTTCGACTGTGGCATATTCGGGAACAAGCGGCGCGGGTAAATCCGCGAACGTTGATATGATCATGTCGGAGATGTTCGGTAACGCGAAAGCATATAATGTGAACGCACACCGCCATCAGCCGGAAATAGAACAGATGATGCAGACGGTCGGATTCAACGCACCGTATGCGTTCACGGTTCATTTACTGCCTGTGGCAGTCGGTATTTATGCTACGACAACGATACATATGAAAAGTGAAATTGATCAGACGATTATTGAGAATGTATATAAAAAACGATACGAAAACTCCCTCTTTGTCAGAATGAGAAATGTTCCTCCTCATCTGCGGTGGGTTATCAACACCAACTACTGTGATATTAACGTTGCCGCGAAAGACAAAACGTTAATTATCACATCGGCGATAGATAACCTTATTAAAGGTGCCTCCGGTCAGGCGGTACAGAATCTAAACAAATTTTATGCATGGGATGAAACCATGGGAATTCTCAATAACGGAGGCGAGCATGCATCAGTTTTTATCTAATGGAACAGTAACATCTGTTAAAGGTTTTAAAGCGGCAGGTATTCATGCCGGAATCAAAAAAAGGAAAAAAGATCTGGCGTTAATTTACTCGGCGACTCCATGTACTGCTGCCGGTACGTTCACGCTGAATAAGGTTCAGGCTGCACCGATTCAGGTATCAAAAGAACTTATCAAGAATAAATGCTCTGTGAGAGCGGTTCTGGTAAATTCGGGTAATGCGAACGCCTGTACCGGTGAGCAGGGAACAAAAGACGCTCTCGCGGCTCAGGAATATTGTGCGAAACTGCTCGGCATTACTCCTTCGGAAGTCATCGTTTCATCAACCGGCGTTATTGGTCAGCTTATGCCGATGGATAAAATGCTACGCGGTATTAAGAGTATTACTTCAAAGTTAAGTGATGATGGCGGCTACGATGCATCCGAAGCAATTTTAACGACCGATCTCGTTGAAAAATCGTGGGCGGTTGAAGTTTCACTTTCCACAGGCAAAGTAACTATCGGAGGTATTTGCAAGGGCAGCGGTATGATCATGCCGAACATGGCTACCATGCTCGGTTTTCTTACGACCGATGCCACGATTGAACAGCCGCTGATTCAGGAATTGCTATCTAAGGCAGTGAACAAATCATTCAACAGAATTTCCGTTGACGGCGATACCAGTACCAACGATATGGTTACTCTGATGGCAAACGGCGTTTCCGGTGTTACTATTAAAGCCGGGACTGAAGACGAAGCAGCATTTTATGCCGGACTTGAGGCTCTGACTATTGAAATGGCAAAAGCCATTGTGAAAGACGGCGAAGGCGCTTCCAAGTTTGTTGAAGTCACCGTGAAAAATGCGAAGACAGATAATGACGCTAACACCATTGCGCAATCAATCGTCAATTCTCCGCTCGTAAAAACTGCACTTCACGGATGCGACGCGAACTGGGGCAGGATTATCTCTGCTGCTGGTAAAAGCGGGGCGGAGTTTAGTCCGGAGAAAACATCTATCTATTTTGATGATTTGCCGATACTTCTGCCGAATTATCAGGCGGTCATAGACGAAAGCAAAGCGCTGCTCGTTTTGGAAAAAGATGAATTCGCGATTACGGTTGATTTAAACGACGGTGAAGCAAGCACAACGTGGTGGACATGCGATTTTTCGCAGGCGTACATAAGAATTAATGCTAATTACAGGACGTAATACTATGAAAATTGCAATCTTGAAATTAAGCGGTAAGGCGATTGATAATTTTGTCAGTAAATCCGAGTGGCTCGATATTGTTAACGGGCTTCGCAAGCATTATGACGGACTTATCATAGTGCATGGTGCAGGCAATCAGATTTCCGAATGGTCAAGTTCACTCGGATATGAAGTGAATTTTGTCAACGGCCAGCGCGTAACTGATGATAATGTTGTCGGAGTTGCCGCGGCAGTACAGTCGGGACTCATCAACGGAAAAATTATCGCGCATCTTTGCTCAAAAGGAATGAATGCCGTAGGTTTAACAGGTATTGATAATAATCTTTTTGTGGCTGATTATCTTGATGAGCGCCTTGGATTTGTCGGCGTGCCGAAGCAACATAAGAATCTCAATATCAACTGGTTAAAAGATTTAATGAAAGCGGGAATCACTCCGGTTTTCTCAAGCATATGCCGCGATAAAAAAGGCAATCTTATGAATGTAAATGCCGATGTATTTACGAATACTCTCGCATCCGCGTTGCAGGCTGAGACAGTGTTCTTTATCAGCGATGTCAGCGGCGTTATGCTCAACGGTAAAACATTAAAACAAATTGATGAAAAAGAAATTGAAAAGGGAATTCGCGACAAAGAAATCACAGGCGGTATGATACCGAAGTTGCAAAGCTGCATTTCTTTGCTGAATTCCGGAGTGCATAAAATTTGGATCGGCAACGATCTGTCGCACTCATTCCCTTATAACCTCAAACACAAACACGAAGGGACCTGGATTGTCACAGCAGAATCTTGAAGCAGGAGCTGCGCTCCTGAAGAATTACGCACGGTACGATGTTGCATTCGCTTATGGCGGCGGCTCGTATCTCTATGATATTAACGATAAACAATATTTAGATTTTCTGTCCGGAATCGCGGTAACAAGTTTCGGACACGCTCATCCGCTCATTACATCAACCGTAATGAAGCAGGTTAATAAATTCTGGCACACATCGAATCTGTTTAAATCACCGTTGCAGGAAGCACTTGCAGATAAGCTCGCGAAAAAAAGCGGACTCGATTACGCGTTCTTTTGTAATACCGGAACGGAAGCTAACGAAGGCGCTATTAAATTTGCCCGCAAGTGGGGCAATGGACGTTATGAAATTATCAGCACGAACGGAAGTTTTCACGGCAGAACAATGGGCAGCCTGTCAGCGACTGGACAACCGAAGTTCTGGGAAGGGTTCGGACCACTCACTCCCGGATTTACCTTTGTGCCGTATAACAACTTTGATGCAATCGCAAACGCGATAAATGAAAACACGGTTGCGGTATTACTTGAACCAATTCAGGGTGAAAGCGGCATCATTGTGCCGGAAGCCGGATATTTAAAGAAAGTACGTCAGCTTTGTGATAAACACAACCTGCTTCTCATTATGGATGAAGTGCAGGCAGGCATCGGACGTACGGGAAAATATTTTGCATATCAATGGGAAGATGTACTCCCTGATATCGTAACACTCGCAAAAGGAATTGCGAACGGCATCCCTCTCGGCGCGGTGTTGTGCAAAAAAGCTATCGGTGATTTAATGACACCCGGCACGCATGGCTCAACATTCGGCGGAAACCCGCTCGCTGTAGCCGCGGCGAATGTTGTTATGGATTTACTGGATGAAGAACTACTTGCAAAAATTCTTGAACTTGGTGCACAGCTTAAGGCTGCGATTCTGGAGATCGGCGACGCGAGAGTAAAAGAAATACGCGGCAAAGGCCTTCTCATCGGAGTTGAGTTCGATCCGTCAATTGATGCAAAGGCATTTGCGAAAAAATTATTAGAGAACGGATTGGTAGTCGGAACATCCAGCGCTACCGTTTTGCGGCTTCTTCCGCCGTTTATTATTTCCGATATGGAAATACAAAAATTTACAAAGATATTCAAAGAGACTTTGTCGGCGATCCCGGCATAAGAACTAATAATCAACCATATCCTTTTAACAAAAAAGAGTATTTATGGCATCAAAGTTAGGTAGACAAAATAAGATCAAAGAACTTTTACAGAGTTTGGAGGTCACCAGTCAGGAACAGCTTGCAAAGCTATTAATGGACGCGGATATTGAAGTAACCCAGGCAACTCTCAGCAGGGATTTTGCAGAGCTTGGAGTCATCCGCCTGTCGGGAGAGAACGGCATCAGGTATGTATTGAATCCCGATGAGGCAGGTTCTTATATATCGCGATTTATCGGATTTGAAATATTAAGCGTAACGAATAACGAATCTATGGTTCTTGTCCGCACGCTTGCAGGACGCGCTCAGGGAGTCGCTTATTACATTGACCACCTGAACAAAGAAGAGATATTGGGCACGGTTGCCGGCGACGATACCGTTCTGGTTATCCCCAATACCCACAATAACATAGACCGCATCATGTCAATTATCAAAGAACTGATGCTGAACGTTCCAAAACAAAAACAAACGAATGGAGTACAAATTGGCTAAAACAAAAATTGCTGTCGCTTATTCCGGAGGTCTTGATACCTCTATCATGGTTAAATGGCTGAACGAAAAATATGACGCAGAAATCATTACCGTTACGGGACACCTTGGAGAGACTGCTGAACTTGAAGGATTAGAAGAAAAAGCATTAAAGACCGGTGCATCAAAAGCTATTATAGTTGACTTGCAGGAAGAATTTATTTCGAGCTATGTCTGGAAAGCATTAAAAGCCGGTGCATTGTACGAAGGTGTTTATCCGATGGCAACTGCGATCGGTCGTCCGTTGCTTGCTAAACTGCTTGCTGATGTCGCTATCAAAGAAGGCGCAGATACCGTTGCACACGGTTGTACCGGAAAAGGTAACGATCAGGTACGGTTTGAAGTTGGCGTGCAGACAGTTGCTCCATCTTTGAAAATTCTTGCACCCTTGCGGGTATGGGAATTCAAAAGCAGAGAAGAAGAAATAGACTACGCACAAAAACATAACATACCTGTTAAAATCAAAAAAGATAAACCATATTCAATAGATCAGAACCTTTGGGGAATTGCAATTGAATGCGGCGTGTTGGAAGACCCGACCGTAGCACCTCCTGAAGATGCTTATCAGATTACCATTGACCCGAAAAAAGCTCCCGACACACCTGAACTCGTTACTATTCAATTCGAAAAGGGTATTCCTGTTGCATTGAACGGAAAGAAAGTCAGCGGCGTTGAAATGGTTAAGGCGCTGAATAAAATCGGCGGTGCGCACGGCGTAGGCAGAATGGATTTGATTGAAAACCGCGTTGTCGGAATCAAGTCACGTGAAGTTTACGAAGCCCCGGCTGCGGTTATTCTGCACAAGGCGCATCTTGAACTCGAAAAACTGATTCTTGATAAAGAAACACTCCGCTACAAAGCCGATGTTTCAAATAAATATGCTAATTTAATATATGACGGTTTATGGTTCTCGCCGCTGTTTGATGCACTGACTGCATTTGTTGATGCAACTCAGGAATTCGTCACCGGTGAAATCGTTCTTGAATTGTTCAAGGGCAGTGCAACCATTAAATCAAGAAGCTCCGTATACAGTTTGTACAGCAAAGAACTTGCTACATACACAGTTGAAGATACCTTCGACCACTCTGCGGCTGAAGGTTTCCTCACCATTACGGGACTTCCATATAAGACAATGACACAATTACACGATAAACTCAAAGGCAGCAAATAATGCTTTGGGGCGGAAGGTTCGAACAGGAGTTCGACGCATTTTCTCTTGAATTTTCATCATCCCTGAATGATGATATTAATCTGTTGCATCAGGAACTCCAGTGCGGAGCCGCATATGCCGAAATGCTTCATACAATCGGCATATTGAATAAGGACGAATTACAATCCATTCTCGGCGGTTTGGAAAAAATCGCCGCAGAATGGAATGATAAAACATGGATACCGGACCCGAAAGTGTTCGAGGATGTTCATTCCGCTATCGAATCCCGCTTATACGAGTTACTCGGCAAAACTGCCGGAAAATTACGCTCCGGCAGAAGCCGTAATGATCAGGTTGTAACTTCATTACGCCTGTGGATAAAAAAAGCTTCGGCTGATTTGCAATTGCTGTTGAAGGCGGTGCAAAAAACTTTTATCGGTAAAGCCGAACCCCACATTGACATGATAATTCCCGGATACACGCACACACAGCTTGCTCAGCCGGTTTCACTGGCGCATCACTTACTCGCGTACGTTGAAATGTTTCAACGTGACATTAAGCGTCTTGATGATGTGATAAAAGAAGCCGATGCGATGCCGCTTGGAGCAGGCGCACTCGCGGGTTCAACTCTGCCGATTGATACAAATCTGCTGAAAGAAAAACTCGGATTTGCCTCGATCATGCAAAACTCGCTTGATGCGGTTTCCGATAGGGATTTCGTTCTTGATTTTCTGAACGCGTGCAGTATCGGTATGATGCACCTCAGCCGTATTTCGGAAGAACTTATTTTGTGGTCAACCACCGAATGGGGCTTTGCGAAAATCGGTGATGCCTTTACAACGGGTTCATCGTTGATGCCGCAGAAAAAGAATCCCGACCTTGCCGAATTAATTCGCGGTAAAGCTAATCGCGTGTTCGGTAATTATCAATCGGTTGCTTCTCTTATGAAAGGCCTGCCGTTGAGTTACAACCGCGATATGCAGGAAGACAAACCGCCGGTTTTTAATTCGTATTCAATTTATTCATCATCGCTGCATATCATGAGTGAGATGTTTAAGACAGTTGAGTTTAATAATGCTGTCGTTCTCGAACGCATGAAACAGACTCCCATGCTCGCAACAGATGCCGCCGACTGGCTTGTTCAGCAGGGGATACCGTTCCGTGAGGCGCATGACATTATCGGCGAGTTGGTGAAATACTCCGTGAATAAAAATATTCCATTCAAAGACCTTACACTTGACGACCTGAAACAGGTGAGTCCCGCTTTTAATGAAGGGGTGCTGCCTGTTCTGCAATTCGAAAAATGCCTCGAACAGAAAAAAACTTTGGGGTCACCCAACCCGAATTTCGTCCGGGCACGCATTGCCTACTGGAAAAACCTGTTGAAGTAGATAAATACCCTCACCCTCAGTCCCTCTCCCCGAGGGAGAGGGAAGTAAAATTTTTTTGTCATTCGCCTCTTCTCCCTCTGGGAGAAGAGGTCGGGTGATGAGGGCTGTTTTTAATTGTGTGGTACGTGCCCCCTTTACCGTTTACGCCCCGCATTTTTCCTGCATTTGGTATTGCTCCCGATTATAGGTTTTAGTATCTTTCAGAATGATTTTTCGACTTCATTAATTGAAAGAAAGAATACAATGACATCAGCACTTGCGATCCGTGGATATGAAATTTATAATCCGGCTCTGTCTTTCAAAAACATCCGCACCTATATTTTTACGGTTTTATTCGTACTTGGCAACATCGCTTTCCCGGCGGCAGTACATGCCATCCCGAACGGCGGCAAAATGTTTTTGCCGATTTTCTTTTTTACACTCATCGGGACTTATAAATTCGGATGGAAGACCGGAATGCTTACCGCGATTGCGTCACCGCTCGCTAACTATCTGCTGACCGGCATGCCGTTGCCTGCAATGCTCGTGGATGTTATCGGTAAATCACTTTTAATTGTTCTTGCAGTAACGCTGGTTGCATCTAAAATGAATAAGCTGTCCCTCGCATCAGTTCTTTCTGTCGTAGTTTTAGCACAGGTTTTCAGTGCGGTATTTTCACTCGCACTCGGAAACAGTATCATCCATATTTATAACAGCATACTGTTCAGCGCACCGGGATTGTTAGTTCAGGTAGTTCTGGGATATGTTCTTCTTGTTGTATTGAAAGATTATGGATACAAAAAATCTTAATGACATTATTGTCCGCGTACAGGAACTACACTTCGCGGAAAAATTTGATCTTATCGTAGCTATTGCACGCGGGGGATTATTCCCCGCGGCGCTTATTCAGCAAAAACTCCAAGTTGATTTAGAAGCCATATGGCTTAATTTGCGTGATGAAAATCAGCAGCCGCAGCATGACTCCCCCCAGCTTGTTAAACCTATCAATTTTGCGTACGAAGGTAAAAGCATTTTGCTCGTTGACGATAGAAGCCGCACGGGACAGACGTTTGAAAAGGCGAAGGAATTACTGAAAGGTGCGAAGAGCATTAAGACCTGCGTCGTGAACGGCAAAGCCGACTATCCGCTATTTGACGAAAACTGCTTCCGCTTCCCCTGGCGGCTTTCTTAGGAGAGATTAACCGCAAAGTTCGCAAAGAACGCTAAGAATATTTTGGGAATTGGTTTGAAGTTATTTCGCCAAATCAAGCAATATTGAATTTAAAACAACAAAGCCTGAATGTAAATTCAGGCTTTGTCTTATAAAAAATCTTTGCGACCTTAGCGTACTTTGCGGTTACCTTCCTCTTCTATTTCAGTAGCAGCATTTTATGGGTGGTGCTAAAGCTGCCTGCATGCAATGTGTATGCGTAAATGCCGCTTGGCAATTGTGCTGCGTTGAATACCACCTGATACATTCCTGCCGCTTGTTCTTTATTAACCAATGTTGCGACTTCCTGTCCCTGTGCATTATATACTTTCAGCGTTACCATTTGTGCACCGATTAATGTGTTCGGTACTTCATACTGAATCGTCGTTGAAGGGTTAAACGGATTCGGATAATTTTGAGAAAGTGCAAACGATGCAGCTTTTACATTTTCCTGACCGACGGCTGTAATTCCCGGAATGGTAACAGTTGATTCGGTCGTATAAGCAGAATACGTAGTATCGGCTTTAGCACGCATACGGTAGGTGTACTTTGCTCCTTTGAGAACGCTTTTATCGTTATAGGTAACAACACCCCTGTTAACCGCAGTAACAACCGAATAATCTGCATCGGTTGATTTTTTGCGTTCAATAATAAAACTCATTCCGTTAAATGCTTTGTTCGCCCATGTAATCTGAACCGTACTGTCGGTATTTACTTTTACCGTAAAGCTCGCCGGAGTGCGGACATATCCGGTTTTTTCCATTTCTTCGGCTGCGAGAATGAATGGACCCGTACCTTTAGCATCGTCAGTTACAACAGACGTTCCGTAAACGTAATAATAAAACGAACCATCGCGTGAAAAACCGCCCGATGTGCCGCCAAGTCCGGCAGTTAAACAAATTTTAGTCAAAGATATTGTGCTGTCTGTGTTTGTTGTGATGAATTGATCAATCAATGCATCGTGACCTGTCTTTGCAACATCGAGATATGAAGCATCTAAATACCCCATGCGGACGCCCTTGGCGAGAGCATACACGAACATGCAAGAGCCGGAGGACTCAACGTAATTACCGGTGCTGTCACCTTTGTCCATAACCTGGAACCATGCGCCTGTTTTCGGTTCCTGACTTTTTTTGATGCCAACTGCGAGACGTTGCAAAATATTAACAAGGGAATCATGTCCCGCATGCGTAGCGGGGAGATAATCGAGTACATCAACGAGAGCCATTGCATACCAGCCGACTGCGCGTCCCCAGAAGTTTTTCGAACAACCCGTGACCGGATCAGCCCAGGTCTGAGCCTTTGCGGCATCCCATCCATGATATAATAGCGAACTGGTGTTGTCGCGGGCGTGGCGTTCCATCAATGTGAATTGATTGGTGACATCATCCCAACGTGCAGAATCCGGAAAGACTTTGCCGTATTCGGCATAGAATGGTTCGCCCATATATAAACCATCGAGCCACATCTGGCTTGGATACGACTGCTTATGCCAGAATCCGCCTTCACTTACGCGGGGGTGGGTGCAGAACTGCTTGCGGACATTATCGCACGCGGTTTTATACTTTGCCGTCTTCGTCTGATTATACATAAACAGAACGGCGCTTGCTTCACGGACGGCATCAAGTGTATATCCCGAAAGTGAGTATCCGGTAATCGTTCCAGTACTGCCGACTACTTTGTCAATAATGTTTTTAATATAAGTATAATGAGTTGTATCCTTGTATAAGCGCCATGTCTCTTCAACACCTTTGCACAACGTACCGACGGTGTAATCCCATGTCAATGTTGAAGCAGCTTTTCTGCTCATCTCGGAGTTAACCATGCGAACCGACCATGGAGTCGTAGCATAATTGGAATTGGTTGATTTGTCTGATGCCTGCGCTGTGCCGAATAAAATGAGGAGGAAGACAGGGAAAAGGATGTACTTTTTCATACGTGCCTAAAGTCCGGTTGTGTTATTACTAAAGCGTTTAAGTAACCGCTAAATTAAGAATATTTTGCATGAAAAAGAATCAAAAAATGCGGGCAGAAGGAGTTCACGCGAAGACGCAAAGCCGCAATAGAACGCGGACCCGCCCGACCGCTGACGCAGTCATGCGGGCGGGTGACACGGATAAGACAGATTTTCACAGATTATTATTTATAGGAAAAGCGAAGAAGAGAGTGTTTGAGCCTGTCACCAAAAACGGCAGTCGAGTATGTCCAACTCCCGAAGGGAGTAAATTTGAATAACCGCGGGTGAAACCCGTGGAGAGTCGAGAGAGCAACACCCCAATCATCCCAACTGCAGCGCAGTTGAACTCTGCTTACCGCAGGCGAAGTTATCCGAGTGCCTCAACCTGTCGAGGCGTATCGAGGAACGCCTGCGGTATTTTGAGCTCCTCGTAGAGACGCATTGCATGCGTCTCACATGGTACCGGTGGAGCTGAATACCTCGCCGAAAACCATGAGTGATACTGCCTTTTCGGCAAGTTATCTCACTGCTTCATTTTATGGGAGACGCGCGCCCTCTCGACAAGCTCGAGGACCTCGAAACGTCTCTACTCGAATATTTCTTATAATACATCGGCACTCCTTCCGCTGTCACATACTCCGCCATGAATGACGGAGTTATTAATAACCACGTCATTCATGACGTGGAAGATACACCGCAGCATACGCAGTTCCTCGTAGAGACGCATTGCATGCGTCTCACATGGTGCCGGAGGAAATGAATACCTCGCCGAAAACCATGAGTGATACTGCCTTTTCGGCAATATATCTCACTGCTTCATTATAGGGGAGACGCATGCAATGCGTCTCTACGTCGAAAAATTTCTTTTTCGTTTATCGTTCTTATTCGTAATTTATAGCCGCTTCAAAAATGGGAATAAGCAGAGGGAGCAAGAATAATTTTCAATTATAAGGTCTAAATTATGATTACCGAAGATACCGTTTTTATTTTGGGTGCGGGTGCTAGTAAGCCATATGGATATCCTACTGCAAAAGAATTGCGTAAACAAATAATATACGACTTCATACCTTTGTATAAAGAAAATTTCCAAGAGAGTGTAAGCCCCGGGGTGATAAGATTAATGGAAGAATTTATTAGACACTTCGATTTATCCGGAACGGAATCTATCGATCTGTTTTTAACTCGTAATAAAAAGTTCAAAGATATTGGGAAACAGGTAATTGCATTTCTACTAGCTCATGCAGAAGTTAATAGTCGTTATAGGGAAAAGATCGAGAACATACAACACGATTGGTATACGCTACTATTAAAAAAACTCACTGATGAAATACTAAATCCTGAAGATTTGGACAAATTTTTAGAAAACAAGCTGCGTATTTTGACGTTTAATTATGATCGTTCTTTGGATAACTTCCTATATGAAAGTTTATATCACTCATTTTTGACAAAACAATCAGACGTTAAAAGGATAATTGCCGAATTCAAAATAATCCATATTTATGGGAGATTATCATATCTACCTTTTGAAGATAGTGGAGGTATACCATATAGTGATAAAATATTGAAAGAATATCCAGTCGAGAATTCAGATGAAATCAACATTATGTATGATGAAAGAGCCGAAGTAAGTGCCGAAATACTAAAAACAATATCTGATGCTAGTCACATTTATTTTCTTGGCTTTGGTTTTGCAAAAGAAAATATTCAGGCTATTGGTTTGGATAAGCCAATTCTTAATTCAGGGCAAAGAATATTTGCAACAACCCTGGGGATGACAGATCTTGAAAAAGATAAGATCATTTCAAATATGCGGAAAACTAATCCTTCGCTATTATATCACAGTTTTGTTTTAGAGGATTATGACTCTAACATGCTTTTGAGAAAGTATATGTGAAAAATGGTGATGGTGGCTTTTTGAGTAAACCGGAGAGATAGGTAAGAAGTATTTTCATCCTGCAAATCTTCTGAGTGCTGCAGGCACGCATGAGCCGCTCCGTCCGGAGCTCTTTATTCGGGGTTTGATTATTTTACTACTTGGCTGTCACGGCTCTGCCGTTCAGGAAAAGAATAATCTATGGGCGATTTTATAGCTCGTGGCTAATGTCTTTAAAATCAAACAGGCGGCTCCGAAATTTCGGAGCCGCCTGTGCTATCCTTACAGAATAAAATCTGTGAAAATCCGCGTCATCCGCGTTATCAGTGGTTTATTCCCTACAAATATTTTGCGACGATGTCGTTAATTTGTGCGAGGGCGGTATCTATGCCTTCGATGTTTTTTGCGCCTGCAGTTGCGAGGTGAGGACGACCACCGCCGCCGCCACCCAAAAGTTTCGCAGCATCGCCGACAATTTTACCCGCACTCAGATTCTTTGCTTTCATCAAATCATCCGATACGACGCATACCAATCCGACTTTATCTTCAATCTGTGCGACTAAGAGTCCAACACCCGATTTGATTTTATTGCGGAGTTCATCGCCGAATGATTTCAATTCATCCATGTTGGCGACTGATACTTTGCCTTTGTATAGAGCAATATCGTTGACTGTCTCAGGTTTTTCGAGAATAGCAGGGAGCGCTCCGAGTTTTTCTTTCAGATGGACTTCCGCTAATTCTTTTTCCAATTTCTTTTTCTGTTCCTGCAACTCGTGCTGTGCTTTTTCAGCTTCTTTGATTTTTTCAGCCTGCTGATGAATGTATTTTTCAACACCTGCACCGGTCACCGCTTCAATTCTGCGTACACCGCTCGCGATTGATGATTCGCTGATGATTTTCATCAATCCGATTTCGGAGGAATTTTTAACATGCGTACCGCCGCAGAATTCGAGTGTGTAATCACCGAATTTAACAACGTTCACTTTGTCGCCGTATTTATCGCCGAAGAACATCATTGCGCCCATGCCTTTTGCTTCATCAAACGGAATGGCGATCATGTGATTGTTCGGAATATTTTTACGGAGCTGTTCGTTAACACTTGTCTCAATCTGCGCGAGTTCTTCTTCGGTCACTTTTGCAAAGTGGCTGAAATCGAAACGCAGGCGGTCTGGTCCGACATACGAACCAGCCTGCTGTACGTGTGTACCCAAAACTTTACGCAATGCTGCGTGGAGGAAGTGCGTTGCAGAGTGGTTACGCATAATATCCCAGCGACGGGCAATGTCCACACTCACGACAACTTCAAATCCGTTTTCAATAACGACTTCATCTTCGTTTTTAACAACGTGAATAACCTGATTGTTAAGTTTCGCGACTTCAACAACCTCAAGCACTGCTTCACCGATTTTTAATGTACCGGTATCACCGACTTGTCCGCCCGACTCAACATACAGCGGCGTTTTATCCAATATGATGAGTGCTGTTGTGCCGTCTTTTTTGTTGCCGATAATTTTTGCCGTGGATGACAATTCCGTATAACCGGTGAAGATTGTCGGAGCTTCATCAGCAATATCAAAACCGGACATGTCTTTTAATTCAACAGTGGCAGAAGCGAGTTTTTCTTTGGTTACTTCGCGTGCATGTTTTTTCTGCGCTGCCATGATTTCGTTGAATTTGTTTTCGTCAACGGAAAGATTGATTTCGCGAGCCATGACGTTGGTCAAATCGAACGGGAATCCGTATGTATCATATAATTTAAAAGCGTCTTCGCCTGAAATAACGGTGCCGTTGTTTTTCTTCAATTCTTTTACCATGCCGTCAAACAGTTCAATACCGCGGTCGAGAGTTCTGTTGAAGCTTTCCTCTTCAGCACGGATGATCTTTTTAACAAATTCCTGTTTGCTTTTGATTTCCGGGAATACATCGCCCATGTTTTCAACGAGAATATCAACGAGTTTGTACAGGAACGGTTCATTCAAATTCAATTTACGTCCGTAGCGAGCGGCACGGCGGAGGATTCTACGCAGTACATAGCTGCGTCCTTCGTTCCCCGGGATAGCACCGTCAGCGATGGCGAATGACAGGGTGCGGATGTGGTCGGCAACAACGCGCATCGAAACGATATTTGCCTGGCCTTCGTAGGGGAGTCCCGACAGTTTTGCAATCATATTAATAAGCGGAGTGAATACATCGGTGTCGTAATTGGCGGCTTTCTTCTGCATGACAGCGCAGATTCTTTCAAAGCCCATACCTGTATCAACATGTCTTGCAGGAAGATCGTGCAGAACGCCATGAGCGTCACGGTTGTATTGAATGAAAACGAGATTCCAAATTTCAATACATTCCTGAACACCGGCATTTACTAATGAGGCGTTTGTTAAATCATCAGAAAGGTTGATGTGGATTTCAGAACACGGTCCGCATGGACCTGTTTCACCCATTTCCCAGAAGTTATCTTTTTCATCAAAACGCAGGATGTGTGTTTTATCAACGTCGGTTTTGTTTTTCCAGATTTCAAAAGCTTCGTCGTCGGTACGGTAAACGGTTATCCATAAACGTTCTTTAGGCAGCTTCCAGACTTCGGTCAGCAGTTCCCATGCCCAGGTAATTGCTTCTTCTTTATAATAATCGCCGAATGACCAGTTCCCCAGCATTTCAAAGAATGTATGGTGGTAGGTATCATAGCCGACTTCTTCAAGGTCATTATGCTTACCGCTGACACGGATACATTTTTGTGTATCGGCAGCGCGCGTGTATTCTCTTGTGCCCGTTCCAAGGAAAACATCCTTAAATTGGTTCATGCCCGCGTTGGTGAATAACAAGGTCGGATCGTCAAACGGGATGACGGGGGAACCGCTGATAATTTTATGCTGTTTACTTTTGAAAAAGTCTAAAAAACTTTGGCGAATTTCTCTTGAAGTCATGGCTATCCGGTCATTTACAAATTATTTGAAATTTAATCTACAATTTAGCAATTTTCCGTAAGTTTACCGACAGGAATAGCAAGGTGAGGTTATCGTATGCTAACAACAAGTGAGTTTTTTAATCAGGCGGCGGAATTTTATGATGAGATGATTCAGTTGGACGTTGCCCTCTCAAGGCGGCGATCGCAGCTGGCGGATATTTTGCCCGCGGGGAAAAAGAAAGTCGCCGACCTTGGATGCGGTTCGGGATTGGATGCAATCACCGCCGCGCTTGCGGGACATGTGGTGACGTGTTTCGATCTTTCGGAGAATATGCTTGAACAGGCAAAGCGCAACGGGGAAGAGAACGGCGTACAATTAAAGATTGTGCAGTCGGATATGAAACACATCAATGCTTCATTCCACAACTCATTTGATTTTGTTATATCAACCGGAAACACACTCGCGCTCATGGAAAAAGAAAGCGCAGGTGCAGTCCTTAGAAAAATTTATTCGTTGCTTGTACGTGGAGGCACCGCGGTTGTTCAATTATTAAATTTCGACAAAATCCTGAATACCAAAGAACGCATTCTTGCGATTACAAAACATGGCGAACGCCAGTATATCCGCTTTTATGATTTTCACACAGGACACATTGATTTCAATATTCTCCGGTTCAACGGCACCACGCCATCCGAACGGGAATTGATAACCACAAAATTATATCCACACACTCACGACGACATAGTGAAACGCGCCGAAGCGGCAGGATTCAAATCCGTCCGCGTGTTCGGCGGCCTGCAAATGCAGGAATATAAACCCGACCAATCGAACGACATTTGTTTGGTGTTGAAGAAGAATTGAGGTTCCCATACTTAGCCCATGACTTAAGTCATGGGCTAGGAAGAATGAGGCGAACAACTTCACGTTGTCCTCTTTTTCATACGCCTGTCTACAATACTGTGCAAATAAATATTTGGAAATTCCGCTAAAAATCGAATAATACGCAATTTTGGTATTGGCACGTTAGTTGTTTATCTATTTGTGAATAATTCAATGAAAGTAGGTGTTATATGAAATCAGGCAAAATTTTCTTCATCGCGATACTCTTCGCATTAACCGCTACCGCATTCGCATCTGAACCGGCAGCGTATCATGGCCGCGGATCGTTCGGCGTTTTCTACAACCATTTGAACTCGTATGGAAGCTGGATGCAAATGAATGACGGCTTAGTTGTCTGGCGTCCGCGTGTTGCATCACGATGGTCTCCATACACCTACGGAAGCTGGATATGGACAGATTGCGGGTGGTACTGGAACTCCAACGAAGCTTTCGGCGACGTAGTTTATCACTACGGCAGATGGTATTATGACGATTATTACGGCTGGATGTGGGTACCTGATTACGAATGGGGTCCGGCATGGGTTGACTGGCGCTATGATGATAACTATATCGGATGGACACCGCTTCCGCCATACGCAAATTTCTCAATCAACGTAGGAATTTCATTCAGCGAAGGTTTTTCATTCGGATATTCCCGCTGGCACTTTGTAAAATACGGTAACTTCTGCAGTCCGCAGATAGGAAGGTACTTTGTACCGGCACGTGAAAAAGCAAGATTCTTTGACCGCATGCATTCAGAACACAATTACGGATATGAAAACGGAAGAGTCATCAATAGAAATATGCCGAGAAACATGTTTGAAACAAGAAGCAAAACGCGCGTGACTGAAAACAGAATTAATTTCCGTGAGACCGAGGGTATGGACAGAAGTCAGGTTCGCGGTAACGAAAGAAGAATTGATGTCGCTATTCCAAGAGAAAACACAACCAGAGTTGATGTAAATACATTGTCTATAAACCGCGCCGACAGGTCAAGCTCAATCAAAGCGGACAGAGTTCAAATAGGCGAGCGTGTAAGAAACAGTACGGCAACACCGCAGACCGACAGAAATAACGGAACTATTCAGAAAAATAATCAGAGCAGCGGTGAGCGTCAGAATTCAAACAATACGACGATACAGAGAAACAATCAGAATAACGGACAACGTCAGGGAACGAACAGCACGACTGTAACTCCTAACACGAATAAAAATAATAACTCTACGGTAACTCCGAACCGCAGTAACAGCAACACCGGCAGAAGTAAAAGTTCGGAAGTCCGTCAGAACCAGACACGTCAGAACTCGGAAAGATCAAACCGTGATGTTCAGCGTTCTAACACCAATGATAAAGGAGAGTCACAACAGCGCAGTGGAGACACGAATCGCGAATCTCGAAGCCGCACAAGATGATTTTCGCGTGATGGGTTAAACTGCAATTGTGAACACTGGGAAACCGTCCTGATAAAGTATCGGGACGGTTTTTTATTGCCTGATTTTCTCGTATTTTTGAGGCACAAAAAAAGTACATTAACCATAAACAAGAATTTGATTCGCAGGAAATAGGAAGAGGTCAATAATGAGTCAGATAATATTTGATTTCATAGAAAAAAATTATCACCACTTTAACTCCGGTTCGTTAAAACGCGCCGTAGTAGATTACCGCAAACACATTGCCGAGGGCGGTAAAATGATGCTTGCTATGGCTGGAGCCATGAGCAGCGCCCGGTTGGGTGTAAGCTTAGCACCGATGATTAAGAACGGCAAGATCCATATTATTTCATGTACGGGCGCAAATCTGGAAGAGTCCGTTTTCCGTCTGGTCGCCGACACCCATTACAAACAATTTCCTGACTATCGTTATTTCAGAAAAGAAGATGATCAGGAAATTTTAGATGCCGGACACCGTCGCGTTACGGATATGAGCATTCCCGAAGAAGAAGCATTCCGTAAAATGGAACCGCTCATTCTTGCCGAGTGGAAAAAAGCTCAGGAAAAAGGCGAGAGCTATTTCCCGCATGAATACTTCTACAAAATTTTACTCAGTCCAGATTTCTCACAGAACTACGAAGGCGACCCGAATGAATGCTGGCTGCTTGAAGCCGCGAAGAAAAATCTTCCGATGGTTGTCGGCGGATGGGAAGACTCGACACTTGGAAATATTTTTGCCGGATATTGCAAAGCCGGTGAAGTTGATCCGCGTGTTATCAAGGGCGGTATTCAATACATGATGAAACTCTATGATGATTATCAGGAACTTTCAAAAGACGGCCCGGGATTAGGGTTCTTCCAGATCGGCGGCGGCCTTGCAGGCGATTTCCCGATTTGCGTTGTACCTTCAATTAAATATGATTTGAAAGAAGATGTCCGTCCATGGGGTTATTTCTGCCAGATCTCCGACAGTGTCACTTCATACGGTTCATATTCCGGTGCAACTCCGAATGAAAAAATTACCTGGGATAAGCTGACAAAAGTAACACCGATGCACGTCATCGAGAGCGATGCTACGATTGTTGCGCCGTTAGTATTTTCAGCTGTTCTTGAAATGGATAACAAGTAAGCTTTTTATTCAATTTAGAAAAAGTGAACTCACCCCCGTCCCCTCTCTTTCCAAGAGAGCAATGGTGTCAACTTAAGGATGAAGTACGGTGAAAACGCCCTCAACCCTAACCCTTCTCCCCGAGGGAGAAGGGAATAGAAACATTGCTTTTTCTTTCTGCTTTACTTCCCTCTCCTTTGGGAGAGGGACTGAGGGTGAGGGCTTTTTTGATTTCGCTTACTAAGTTGACAGCATTGCCCAAGAGAGGGGAGAGCCTGATAATAAGTAATTTACTTATGCTCAGGAGGCGAGGGCGGTTACGAGCTTGCGAGGCATGAGTTCTTTTTGTTCTGGAAGTATTTTTGTCCCATCTTTTTATACTGCTTTTTAAGCAAGAATGCAGTAAATTAAACGTCTAAAATTTTATGTTGCTGTCATGCAACAACTTTTGCTGATAAAACTGACGAGAGAATTATTTTGAAAAAGCTGACCACATTATTTTTATCTGTTTTTGCCATATCAATAATTTTAACAGGATGTAAAGAAAGTTCTTCGGTAACCGAAAGTACAACGACTTTGCAGGGCTCGTTCATCAAATCCACCCCCGTGGGAGCTCAAATCTGGGTTGACGGTGTCAACTCCGGCGATGTAACTCCGCACACAATGGATAGTCTGACTGTCGGGGTTCATACCATCACTCTGAAATTTGAGGATTATGATGATTTATCTTTCGTTGACACCGTTAAATCCGGCACGACGGACACGGTCAGCCATACGTTATCTTCCTCCGTGTGCAAACTTCTCGGGCCGGTAACTCTGTATGTATTTCCCGGTACGCAGGCAAACGGTGTTGATCTTGCTTCAGGAAATCAATATGCGCTTAATTCGGGAAATGCTTCAAATATTGATTTGTATTACTCTTCGGAAGCCGATACCGCAATCAATTATATATTCGCTTCTCAAAAAAATTCTCTTCTTACGCGCACTACATATTTGTATCCCTCGCTCGAAACGCAGCTCTTCAATGGGCATGATGCAACAGTGTATAGTGCCGCCGACTCGAACTGGGTCGCATCATTTCCGCTATACGGCTCGGCCGTCTTTTATGTGTACGGCAGCGACCACCACTACTCGAAAGTTTTATTGACCGGTCAAGGCACCGGATTCGTGGAAATCAAGTGGTTATACAATAAAACAGCCGAGAATCTGAAGTTTTAAGGCGTAATCGTTTAAGTAGATTTAAGTGAGATTTACTTAAAAAAACTATTTTTTTTCCGGAATCATTATTATTTTACTTTAGTGAAATTTCCACTTTTTTAAGTTAAAGTCATACGTTGAGACTTAAAAATCGTGGCTCGAAAAAGATTCTAAAGTTACGGAGTAATGATAATGATCGCCCCTGCAAGTACGGCTCAAGGGTCCAATAACACAGGTAAAAGCTACCTGAGTTCGCTTGTTATTCTCACCTCACTATTTTTTATGTGGGGCTTTCTCACTTGCTTAAATGATATTCTCATTCCGCACTTAAAAGCCGTATTCGAACTGAACTACACGCAGGCAATGTTGATCCAGTTCTGTTTCTTCGGTGCATATTTTATCGTATCGTTCCCCTCAGGTAAAATTGTTGAAGCCCTCGGCTACCAGAAAGGTATTGTCGTCGGACTGCTCACGGCTGCCGTCGGTACGATTTTGTTTTATCCTGCTGCTGCTCTGCGGTCATATCCGATGTTCTTAGTCGCTTTGTTTGTTATGGCCTCCGGTATTACGTTGCTGCAGGTAGCCGCCAACCCCTATGTTGCGATTCTCGGCAAACCGGAAACCGCATCAAGCAGATTAAACCTCACGCAGGCATTCAATTCACTCGGAACAACAATTGCACCCTACTTCGGTGCATTAATGATTTTATCTGTTGTGGTAAAAACAGCAGATCAATTAAAAGCTATGGCGCCGCAGGAAATCGAGTCATACCGCCTTGCAGAAGCGGCTGCTGTTCAATCGCCCTATCTGCTGCTTGCATTTGTATTGTTTGTAATTGCCGCAATCTTTGCGTTTATCAAGCTGCCAAAAATCGAGGCGTCGGATGCCGGATCATCATCCGGTTCAGCCGGTTTTGATGACAAGCACCATAGTGCCTGGGGTTACCGTCATCTCGTATTCGGTGCCATCGGTATTTTTGTTTATGTGGGTGCCGAAGTATCAATCGGAAGTTTTCTGGTAAACTATTTAGGGCAAAAAGAGATTGCCGGTTTAAGTGAAGCTGATGCCGGAAAATTTGTTTCGTTCTACTGGGGCGGAGCAATGATCGGGCGTTTCATCGGTTCTGCTATTCAAAGAAAAGTTAAGCCGGGAACAGTGCTTGCGTTTAATGCATTCATGGCTGTTGCCTTGGTTATTCTTACTATGCTGACCTCAGGAGCTGTAGCCATGTGGTCAATCCTGGTAATCGGTTTATTTAATTCCATTATGTTCCCGACTATCTTTACGCTGGCCATTGACGGCCTCGGGAAACATACCGGAGAAGGTTCCGGAATTTTATGTATGGCTATCGTGGGCGGCGCAATTATTCCTTTGCTGCAGGGAGTTCTCGCCGACAAAATTGGCATTCACCATGCTTTTATACTTCCGGTACTATGTTATCTGTTTATCGCGTATTATGGAGCAAAGGGACACGTCCCTCATTTTAAAAACTAACTCGGGCTATAATCTTTTATGGATTCAAAACAACAAGTAGTGCTTGGTATTGATATCGGAGGGACAAATACGGTATTCGGATTTGTGACGGATGAAGGCAGAATCATCGCCGATTCGTGTATGCTCACTCATGGACACGAATCCGCCGATGTATTTTTTCCGCGGTTGTTTACCGAAGTAGATAAACTCAGGGCCACGCTTGATAGTTCGATTGAGGTTGTCGGCATCGGAGTCGGTGCGCCGAATGCAAATTATTACACAGGAAAAGTTGAACAACCGCCGAATTTAAAATGGGGACAGACTAATGTTGTCGAAATTTTATCACGCGAGTATAATGTTCCTGTTGTAATTACCAATGATGCAAACGCAGCGGCCATTGGTGAAATGAAATTCGGAGCAGCTCAGGGAATGAGAGACTTCATTGTCATTACTTTGGGCACGGGGCTCGGCAGCGGTGTTGTAATCAACGGTAAAATGGTATACGGGCACGACGGCTTTGCCGGTGAGCTTGGACATACCATTGTTATCCGCGATGGAAGAGACTGCGGCTGCGGCAGAAACGGATGTCTCGAAACGTACGCTTCCGCTACAGGAATTAAACGCACCGTATTTGAACTTCTTTGTGAGCGGCAGGAAAACAGTGTGCTGCGGAATGTTAGTTTCCATGACATGACGGCAAAGATGATTCACGAAGCAGCAGTCAATGGCGACGTGCTTGCTCGTGAGGCATTTGAGATTACCGGTGAAATTCTCGGTATGGGATTGGCTGACGCTGTCGCGTTCTCAAGTCCCGAAGCAATCATACTTTTCGGCGGACTCGCAAAAGCCGGAGATATGATTCTTGAACCGACGAGAATTAGCATGGAAGAAAACTTACTGAGTATTTTTAAAGGAAAAATCAAATTGGTTCTTTCCGAATTACAAGGCGCGAATACGGCTGTACTTGGAGCCGCTGCGCTTATCTGGAGCGAACTTGAAGAGAAAAAGATTTTTGCTCTGATTTCATGATAAAATAAATTACATGGTGCGAAAACGGGAAGCAGAGGTGGTACTTGCTTCCCGTTTTCATTTTAAACCTGCCATGATTCACGCAAAGGCTTGCCCGCCGAAGGCCATAGGCGTCAACTTAACGAGGCTGAAACTCCGTTTCAATATTCAGCGCACCATTTTTGTCATTCCGTTCGCAGAATCCCCGTGGGAGAATCCGTCGTCAGACGGATATCCGGAATCCATTATGTGCCAATATTGGATTTTAGCCTGGATTCCGTACAAATCTGACGACCTACATTGCCCCGGAATACAATTCTATCGCGTCAGATTTTACGGAATGACATAATTATATCATTCATTTATCTGTATTCCCTTAAGTTGACGCCTATGGCCTAAGGCGTGGCGCCAGGGCGCAAAATATTTTAAGAACAAACTCAGCTGAGTGATTCTTCCCAATCCTGTTATCCCGCTACAATTTTCTGATTCCTTTAAAAATATTTGCAGCTTTGCGCCCTTGCGTGAATTATCTGCCTTAATTCATGAAAAGTTCGTAATTTTAGTTTATAAATACAGAAAATTTCCACATTTAATGTAATCTCGGCGTTTTTACCCTAAAGCGTGAGATTTTCGCCCAAAAAGGCGATTGCAGCCCCCATTCTAACTTTCAAGAAAACCGGGTAAAAACCTGCAAAATATTATCGGAATTGGAAAATAATGAAGAAAAATCGGTTAAAATCAGCCAAAATTTTATGGAATGATTTTTGCCGACATGGAGCAGTTTTTTAATCATGTCTATTAATCAATAGGATACATATGGAAAGAAAAAAAGTAACAATTGACGGTAATGAAGCCGCGGCGTACGTTGCGTTTCATACTAACGAAGTTATTGCTATCTATCCCATCACTCCTTCCTCAAATATGGGCGAGTGGTGCGATGCATGGTCAGCAGTCAATAAGAAAAATATATGGGGCGAAATTCCGTCTGTAAGTGAATTACAGAGCGAGGGTGGAGCTTCCGGCGCAGTTCACGGTTCTTTGCAATCCGGTGCACTGACAACAACATTTACCGCTTCTCAGGGTCTCCTTCTGATGATTCCGAACATGTACAAGATCGCCGGTGAATTAACCTCTACGGTATTTCACGTTTCGGCTCGTGCACTCGCGGCTCAAGCTTTATCAATCTTCGGCGATCATCAGGACGTTATGGCTGCTCGCGCAACCGGTTTCGGATTTGTCGCTTCAAATTCAGTTCAGGAAGTAATGGACTTTGCTCTTATTTCTCAGGCAGCCACTTTGGAAGCCAGAGTGCCGTTTGTCCACTTCTTCGACGGTTTCAGAACTTCTCACGAAGTTATGAAAATCGAACAGCTTACTATTGAAGATATGAAAGCAATGATTACCGATGAAATGGTAACAGCTCACAGAAAACGTGGACTTACTCCGGATGCCCCTGTACTTCGTGGTACAGCTCAGAATCCTGATGTTTACTTCCAGGGACGCGAAACAGTAAATCCGTTTATTGCTGCATGCCCCGGCATCGTTCAGTCAAAAATGGATGAGTTTGCAAAAATCACCGGAAGACAATATCACTTATTCGATTATGAAGGCGCAGCAGATGCTGATCGCGTAATTGTTATTATGGGTTCAGGTGCTGAAGCAGTTCAGGAAACAGTTGAATATCTCACTGCAAAAGGCGAAAAAGTCGGTGTTCTTAAAGTCCACTTATACCGTCCGTTTGCAATTGATGCATTCGTTAAAGCTCTTCCTGTCACAACCAAGTTTATCTCGGTTCTCGACAGAACAAAAGAACCGGGCGCTCCAGGCGAACCGTTATATCTCGACGTTGTTAATGCAATCTCAGAAAAATATAACGAAGGTACTTTACCTTTCGCTTATCCGAAAATTACCGGCGGCAGATACGGTCTTTCATCAAAAGAATTCACCGCTTCAATGGCGAAGTCGGTTTTCGATGAGATGAAAAATTCAGTTCCGAAGAATCACTACACTATCGGTATCATTGATGACGTATCACACACCAGTCTTAACTGGGATGGCGCGTTCTCAGTAGAAGATCCGAGCACTGTATGCTGCAAATTCTACGGCTTGGGTGCTGATGGTACGGTTGGTGCAAATAAAAACTCAATCAAGATCATCGGCGAAGGAACGGATTTCTACGCACAAGGTTATTTTGTGTATGACTCAAAGAAATCAGGTTCAACAACCACCTCACACTTACGCTTCGGTCCAAAGCCTATCCACTCATCATACCTCATTACACAATCCAATTTCATCGCGTGCCACGTTCAGGTATTCCTTGAGAAAATGGATATGTTGAAAGATGCAGTCGAAGGTGCAACATTCCTTTTGAATACCAAAGCTTCGAAAGAAGAAGCATGGGAATCATTGCCGCGTAAGGTACAGGAAGACCTCATTAAGAAAAAAATGAAATTCTATGTTATTGATGCTTACAAAGTTGCCGAAGAAGTCGGCCTCGGTGTAAGAATCAACTCAATCATGCAGACCTGCTTCTTCGCAATCTCCAAGATTTTGCCGAAAGAAGAAGCAATCGAAATGATCAAGAAAGCAATTAAGAAAACATACGGCGCTAAAGGCGACAAGATCGTTCAGATGAACTTCAACGCTGTTGACAGAACTCTCGAAAACTTATTCGAAATCGAAGTTCCGGCAAAAGTAACAAGTACATTCGAACTTCCGCCTACTGTTTCGGACAAAGCTCCGGAATTCGTACACCAAGTTACAGCTCCCATTATTGCCGGCGACGGCGATCTTCTTCCGGTTTCCAAAATGCCGATTGATGGTACCTATCCTACCGGTACCGCGGCTTGGGAAAAGAGAAATATTGCTCTTGACGTGCCGGTATGGGACGCTTCAGTATGTATTCAGTGTAACAAATGCGTTATCGTTTGCCCTCATGCTTCTATCAGAGCAAAGATTTATGACGATGCAGCGCTGCAGGGTGCACCTGAAACCTTCAAGTCGGTTAAATTCAAATCAAAAGAATATGGCGAAGGCCTCAACTATACTATTCAGGTAGCAGTTGAAGACTGTACCGGCTGCGCACTTTGCGTTGACGTATGTCCCGCGAAGAACAAACAGGAAACCCGTCTCAAAGCTATCAACATGGCTGAGCAGTTCCCGATTCGCGAAGCTGAAAGAGCCAACTGGGACTTCTTCCTCGGAATTCCTGAATTCGACAGAACCAAAATCAATGTCGGACTCGTTAAGGATTCACAATTCTTACAGCCGTTATTTGAGTTCTCCGGTGCTTGCTCGGGATGCGGTGAAACACCATACATCAAATTGGTAAGCCAATTGTTCGGTGATCGTACTATCGTTGCCAACGCTACAGGATGTTCATCCATCTACGGTGGTAACCTGCCGACAACTCCTTGGACAAAGAATAATGAAGGCAGAGGCCCGGCATGGTCGAACTCACTGTTCGAAGACAATGCTGAATTCGGTCTCGGATACCGTCTTGCAATTGATAAGCACAATTTACAGGCAAAAAATCTTATCGCTAAATTACGCGATGATCTCGGATTTGAACTTGTTGATGCAATGCTCGGTGCCGATCAATCAAATGAAACCGGTATTTACGAACAACGTCAGAGAGTTGAAGCTCTGAAAGTTAAAGTAACTGAATTATTAAATAAAACAACCGACGCAGCCAAGAAGAGTGACTTGACCATATTGTCAGGTGTTGCCGATTACCTCGTTAAAAAATCCGTCTGGATTATGGGCGGTGACGGCTGGGCTTATGACATCGGTTACGGCGGATTGGATCACGTTCTTGCATCAGGTAAAAACGTAAACGTACTCGTTCTTGATACGGAAGTATACTCAAATACCGGCGGACAGTGTTCAAAGTCAACACCTCGCGGTGCCGTTGCTAAATTTGCTGCCGGTGGTAAACCGATGGGCAAAAAAGATCTCGGCATGATGGCAATGACTTACGGTACTGTTTACGTCGCAAAAATCGCTATGGGCGCTAACGATGCACAGACTGTTAAAGCTATTCTTGAAGCAGAAGCTTACGACGGTCCGTCACTGATCATTGCTTACAGCCACTGCATTGCTCACGGTATCAACATGACTACAGGTATGAAGAATCAGAAAGCAGCAGTTGATTCCGGTCACTGGCCACTCTTCAGATATAATCCTGATTTGGCTAAAGAAGGAAAGAATCCTCTTAAGCTGGAATCAAAAGGCTTGAAGATTCCATTTAAGGATTATGCATATATGGAAACACGTTACAAGATGTTGACAAAATCACATCCTGAACTTGCTGAAAAACTGATTCAGGAAGCCCAGAAAGATGTAACCGACCGTTTCCATCTGTATGAGCAAATGGCTGCTGAAAAATAATGAATGATTTCAAGGGACAGGGAACCCTGTCCCTTATTTTAATTTTACATGCAAATAATTAAAGGCAGAATATGAATTTAGAAACGACTTATTTGGGATTGAAACTGAAAAATCCTATCGTACCGTCAGCGGGCCCTTTGAGCCGTGATGTGCAAGGGATTAAACAGTTGGAAGACGCAGGCGCCGCCGCCGCTGTTCTGTATTCGATTTTTGAGGAGCAGATTGAACACGACACATTAGAAATTCATCATTATACATCACAGCATTCGGAAAGTACTGCTGAAGCGATGTCATATTTCCCGGAACCTGCTGAATTCAAAGCCGGACCGAATGAATATCTTGAACTTATCCGTAAGGCTAAGGAATCGGTTAATATTCCTATCATTGCAAGCATTAACGGAAAGTCGCTCGGCGGCTGGACGGATTATGCCAAGCTGGTTCAGCAAGCCGGTGCCGACGCTTTAGAGCTCAACATTTATAAAATTGCAACCGAACTGGAACAATCAGCACAAGAAATCGAAAGCAGCTATATCGAAATCGTTAAAGCTGTCCGTGCTGCTGTTACTATTCCCGTCGCTGTTAAAATGGGGCCATACTTCAGTTCAGTAGCCTGGATGGCTAAAGAATTAGAGAAAGCCGGAGCTAATGGTTTAGTTTTATTCAACAGATTCTATCAGCCGGATATTGACCTTGAAAATCTTGAGGTTGTACCTAACGTACTTTTAAGCACTCCAATGGCAATGCGTTTACCGCTCCGCTGGGTTGCAATATTGTATGGAAGAATCAAAGCTGATATCGCTGCTACCAGCGGTATCTATGACGAGAAAGACGTCATTAAGATGATTATGGCCGGTGCTACTGTAACTCAGATGATGTCAAGTCTGCTGAAGTTCGGTGTTGGACATATCGGTGATGTTTTAACGAAGATGAAATACTGGATGGAAGTCAATGAGTATGATTCTCTCGATATAATGAGAGGAAGCATGAGCTACATTAAGACTGCAAATCCTGCTCAGTTTGAACGCGCTAATTATATGAAAGTTCTTAATTCATATAAATAAGCTTCTCGCTTTAAAAGTTAAAAGGCTGTCCCGTTTTTCGAGACAGCCTTTTTTTTGTTTCTTAACTTGACATTGGCGGGGCAATAAAGTATTTTTATTTCGAGAATGTTTGAGGCATAATAAAACAGGAGGCGCATTGTTGTTGCATTTTACTTATTACATTTTACCGATGAGCACTATCTTACCGCGTTTTATCAGGCAACAACCATCAATTTCAAACTGGAAAAAGACAGCAATGTCAAGTTAACGATTTACAATACTGTGGGACAAGAGATACAACTGCTGTTACAGGAAGAACAAAAAGCGGAAGTTCACAAGTACGAGTATAGCGGGGTGAACCTGCCGAGCGGAGTTTATTTGATTGAACTTACTGCATCCGAAGGTGACCATGTCATCTTCAGGCAGAGTAAAAAAATGGTACTTGTTAAGTAATTGGACAACAATATTGCAATTAGAAAGAAAAGTTATGAAACATATAATGATAATAATCTTGCTAAGTTTGATTTCGCTTTACCCGCAGGCTAAATTTAACACGGTTTTGATGAAAAAATATATGCGTTTGAATCAATCACTGAATATTTTCCCCCTTGGTGACCAAAACGGGGATGGGTATGATGACTTTCTCGCATATAGTTGCACCGAAAAGAAATTCAATATATTCTTTGGTGGTAATCCTATCGATACCGTTCTTGCTTTAAGCTTTTATGGTTTTCATGATCAATATCCGAAAGCGATCACAACGATAGATATTAACCATGACGGTAAATTAGATATAGCCGTATGCTATTATGCCCCCGATACCTTTGCTCCAGATTTAGAGATATACCTCGGCGGTAAACTGCTTGATACCATCCCCGATATGCAGCTGCCAAAACCCGCTTATGCCGGTAAATGGTGGGGTAATGGTTTATACACTTTACCAGATTTCAACGGTGACGGGTATAGTGACCTGGCCATAATGGATGTAGCAATTCCGAACCACCCGAAAGCATCCACTAATTCGTTTTACTTCTACAACACCAACCCTGTGCTTGACACAGTACCGAAGATGATTATCGTTGGAGATACAACAGGGATGACATATATAGAAGATTATACATTCGGAGATATCAACGGCGATGGAAAGACGGACATGTGGTTTTCAACTATGTATAACAAGGCCGACTCCAATGGCTATGCGATTGACTCATTGCGCTGTGGGAATCTGGTATTGGGAAATGCAAATTGGGATTCAACGGCAGTAATTCACTTGAAACAGGGTCAGCATAAGTGGCGGTTTGACGCGATGCAGTTCATCGGGGACATCAATGGAGATGGGGGGGATGATATAATACTGCCGAGCTACGGTAATTTTATCTATTATATGCAAAACAGTATTCTTTACGGAAATTATCCCTTAGATACGATACCGAAAGTAATACTCAACACGCAGAACAATATTCTCCTTCGGTTTGAGAAAGTCGGTGATGTAAATGGCGACGGATACAATGATTTTCTCTCGCGGGAAAGCGGCGGATATGCCGTATCCAAGCTGTGGCTTGGCGGCAAAGACATGAATACACATAATTTACCGGTTGCAGTATGGGGAGATCAGGATGACTTTTTTGCCGGGGTGATAAAAGGTGTGGGTGATGTTAATGGCGATGGGGTTAATGATTTTTGTGTGGGTACTGCAACAACATCAGGAACATGCATAGACGGATATTTTATTATTTTCAGCGGGGATACGTCAATGAAAGTGGGGACAAAGGATATTCAAAGCCCAAAAACACCGGATTATAAATTAGACGAGCCATATCCCAATCCGTTCAATCCGTCAACGACTATACATTATACATTAGGACAAGACAGCAATGTAAAGTTAGCGATTTACAATACTGTGGGACAAGAGATACAACTGCTGTTACAGGAAGAACAAAAAGCGGGAGTTCACAAGTACGAGTATAACGGGGTGAACTTGCCGAGCGGAGTTTATTTTATTGAACTTACTGCATCCGAAGGTGACCATGTCATCTTCAGGCAGAGTAAAAAAATAATACTTATCAAATAATGAGGAGATATGAAAAAAATATGGATTCTTGCATTTTTTCTTTTATCTGACCTTTTCGGTCAAGTCGATCCGACTCGATTTGCAAAAATCGGGTTTGCGGATCTTTACTGGTTACAGATGCGCAGCATATACAATATGAGCACAGGCTTTTGTAACTTCCAATCAAATAGTTATTACTACCCGGCGCTAAAATCACTCGGGTTGAATTACGTTGTAAGTATGGCTGATGTGGAGACAAATCTTAATTCAACTTACAACGACAGCATAAAAGTTATTGACATGTATTTCCGATCATTGGTTTATTCAAATGTTCCTCGATATAATTCAGGTTATCGCTCTACCGTTTTTGCCTATTCCGATGGTAACGCTCCCGATTATTTCCCATATGAAGCAGGAGGAGCAAATCAGGCAAATCCTGCCGATTCGTTAAACAATTATTATTTCGGAGGACTTAAGCAGGGAACTTGGTACTACAGCCCTTATTTACTGACAGGAGATGCCACGATCGGCGATAGAAACGCTGATGATTCTGATGGTGAAACGCCAATAAAAACTGTATATGCTGGAATAGAAGATGATGAACCGGGGTATTTGCTTTGTGCAGTTATATCACCGGGCTATATGGACACATATCACGCGGGCCATGATTACTATTTAGATATTCGGACAAGAATAAATCAAATCAGCGGTCAGCAAGGTACGGATACTGTTGCAATTATATATCTCACCGAAACATCAAGCACCGGTGTTGTAGTAAGGAGAGGGAGATTGTGGGAAGGCTTACCGGAAAACGAACCGGAATTATCAGCTACCACACCTTCAAGCATGGTGATACGAGCCTCCGATTACACTACTGGCAATAATTACCTAAACATAAAAAAATTGTTTACCAAGGCAAAGGATACTACTTATCAGAATATTAAAATCTACTGGACAAAGAAAAGAGACATGTATATAGATAACATATCTGTATATAACAAGAACTATGATAGCCTTTTCGTAAGCAATGCAACCACACGTGCGGCAACAGAAACGAAAATAACCAACGAGTTGAATAACAATTTCGGCGCAGTAAAAACAAATCCGCTATGGGCTCATTTATATCACGATGAGCCCGATCCGCTTGCAAACCGCTCTGTTAAAAAGATCAGCGACCTTGCTGTTACAAATTTGGGGGCCGGAAAGTACGTTAACGGTGCAAACTATACTATAAACAACGTTGAACTTCATGTGGCAAATAAGCTGCGCAGAATGCCGTATGTGCTGTATGATTATTATCCACTTACCGGAAATACGGATTCATCAAGTACAGGGATCAACAATGTCCAAAACGCCTTGGATATTTTAATTAATAATTCATGGACAAGCGGAGGTACCGATTACAATTGTGGTATGCGTGCGATGATTAATCTGGCACAGAATTACACCCCAAATGACCCCTCGGATGATGTGCCTTTCTATCACACAATGCAAGCATGTGCTGAAAAAACTCTTACGGCAGGCGCAATTACTGATATTATGCATCGTGAACCCCAGCCATCAGAAATACTGACGCAAGGGTGGTTGGCAATGTGTTACGGAGCAAAAGGGCTCATGTATTATACAATAGCTACAAATACTGCAGAATCTACCGGAGCTGTGATACATGGGCTTTTTGACTCACAGGGACAAATTGATTACCCATGTCAAGATCCTCGTTTACAGCAAATCCCCAATGCGCGCTATTACGCAGTTCAGAAGCTTAACGGGCAGATAGATAATATAAGCAGTGAGCTGATGCAGCTTACATGGGTGGATGCTTTCAGCGCGCATCAAGGTATTCCTTCAGGGAAATATGTCACAAATGTGTCTTATCCCGTGACTCCCAATGATGCAAAATACATAGAAGTTGGGTTCTTTAAAAAATCCGATGATATGGCAAATGACAATTTGGAATATCTGATGGTTGTGAATAGACGGGTCTTGTCGTCGGAAACAAAATTAATAACTATACAGCTAAACAAGTCGAGTTCGCCCTACAATAACTGGAAGGTAACGGAAGTTGGTCAAACAACACCTTGCGCTTATATTACAAAATCAGGTACATTTACTTATTCATTTCCCCCCGGCGAAGGCAGGTTGTTCAGAATTGAACCCGTATTGATAGCCGGAGGTAATTTGAATTATAACGACACTATTACAACGGCGCATACTGCTCTGTTGCCTGCAAATTTAACCGTTCAACCCAGTGCAACCTTGACAATTAGCCCTGGTGTAACTTTGCACTACCCGGACACTACATCAATGCTTTCTGTCTTTGGCACATTGCAGTTAAAATCGGATATGACCATTCCCGCAGGAGCAACTCTGTGTATATCTTCAACGGCAAGCAACGCCGGCAAATTGTACATAGATTCAAATAAAACTGTTACTATTCACGGTACGTTTTCTGCTCAGGGTAGTAGCGCTCAAAAAGTTACCATTGATCGAATTGGCAATATAGGTTCCTGGACTATTGCCTATGACAGTAGTTACAACATTCCCGCAGCTTCTTATACAAACAGCATTTCTTGGGCGAATATCAAACACTGTTGTCTTATTAAGATAATCCGAAGCGATGCTTCAATATCCGATTGTGCTATAGACAGCTGTATATACGGAATATGGATTCAATACTCATCCCCGCAAATCATTGGGAACGATATTAGACCTATCCATACCGCTATTTACGGTCTCGGGGCGACTTCTCCGTTCATATATAATAACAATATCCATAGAGAAGAATCAGGATATGGTAGTGTTGGCATTGAATTATTTTCCAATATGTACCCTTTTGTTGCCAAGAATAGAATTACGGGTTTTTATATTGGAATGTGTTTTGAAGGAAATGCTGTCTCATATCTTACAAACAACGACTGTATTCCTCCTAACCCCAATAACAAACTTATAGGAAATTATGAAGGTCTTAGGCTCGCGAATGGTGCAATGTGTGAAGCGGGTGATGGCGATTTTTTAGGCTACAATAGCATTTCGGGAAATATCAACGATGTGTACTGCACTAACTATAGTGCGCTTTTTGCTGTTGGCGATTACTGGGGTGGCGGTGATCTCGTAAATTATTATTGCGATAGTTCATCTTATATTTGGGCACCGTTGCCACTTGATGCTGACCCATGGGATAATGAACAATTAGTCAGGCCGACAGAGAATGCTCCGGTTGCAACTATTTTGAAAAAAGTGAATGCTGATGATATTGCTTCAAACTTTAAACGGGGATTGCAGTTGGAAAGAGAAAGTAAAATTGATCAAGCGATAGAGCACTATAAAAATATGGTGGCGAAAGATATGGCTACTGGCTCAGCCTTGACGAAATTAGTGCAATTGACCCGGAAAAATAAAAGCAATGACATTGGGTTTTATTTGACCGAGTTAATGAACTCAAGTATGGACAAAAAAGACGAAGTTATGAATCTTCTCGCGAATCTTACTCTACAGGATGGTGATTATGCAGGCGCGATGAAATTATATGATAAAGTAATAGAAGAATATCCCAAAAATATTACGGCAACATTTGCCATGGTTGACAAGCTTTTCGCCACGCTGCATGTTGAAAAAAACGAGGAAAAAGCCGCATTACTTCTTTCAGAATTGCAAGGTATGGACATCACCGATCCGGGCTTGCTTTCATTGCTTCAATCCGCTAATATGTCAATCTACGGCGAAGATGCCGCTTATAACCAGCGAAATAAAGCGCTCAATAAAACGAATACAGTTACGAGTTTACCAAAAGAGTATTCGTTATCAAACAATTATCCCAATCCGTTCAATCCGGTTACAAGTATTTCATATGAATTGCCGAAAGACGGGTATGTCAGCCTAGTTGTATATGATGTTTTGGGTAAAGTTGTAAAATCATTAGTGAATGAACAAAAACAGGCAGGACGATATACGGCAACATTTAATGCGGCAAACCTGCCGAGCGGTATATATTTCTATACCTTAAAAACCGGTAGTTTTGATTCGACAAAGAAAATGCTTCTGATTAAATAATTAGTATTTATCTATAAAGTGTTTATTCTATAATACAAAGGGAGCCGTTTAGCAAATGCGGCTCCCTTTGTATTAGGTCGCCCGGCATGCACGGTGGTGTGAGGGGAAGGAAGCAAAGCCTCGCCACCTGCTTGCTTGTTTATTAAATTTTCTTGAGAGTACCGCTTAGATCATGTGTAGCAATCCTTTGACATACAAAACATATCTGCTGTTCAAAATTTCAACACTATATGATTCGTAAATATAGACAGCGGCAATTACGGAAAGTATCATAATTCCCGCACCCGTTAATTTTGTCTTTAACGGAATCTTTTTACCGTCGGCAAAATCCTGCAAGTGCTTTCCAAACAACCGGTTGTGCATCAATAAGCGATGTACACGTCCCGAACTGCGGGCAAAAAAGTATGTTGAAAAAAGAACAAAGACTGCCCCGGGAACAATGGGGAAAATCAGTCCGGTAAACCCTACGAACAAGCACATAATACCAAGAAAAAAGAATAGATATTTCAGGCCTTTATGTTTTGCAATATTGCCATGTTTTATAGTATGACGCATTTTTCTTTTAATTCACTTCAAAAATCGAATATCCACGAGTAACTATCCTGTTTCGTTAAAACAGGATGTCAAATATACCTATAAATTCATTAAAATAAATTCAGTCATCATAGTAAACAGGTGCATTCTTCCGCCGCTCAATCCGTGTGCTTTTTCTGGATAATACATTGTTTGGAATTGCTTGTTCAGTGAGATAAACTTCTCGACCAGTTTTACAGAATTTTGAAAGTGAACGTTGTCATCCGCGGTTCCGTGAACTAAAAGAAATTTTCCTTTAAGTTTATCGGCATACGTGAGCACGCTACTGCTGACATAGCCATCCGGATTCAGCGACGGAAGAGACATATATCGTTCGGTATAAGGCGCATCATAAAAATGCCAGTCGGTAACAGGTGCAACGGCAATTGCCGCTTTGAAATAATCGGCAGCCTTTGTAATAGCGAGTGCCGAAGTATATCCTCCGTAGCTCCAGCCCCAAATGCCGATGCGGGTTGCATCAATGTAAGGAACCGTTGCGAGATATTTTGCTCCTTCAATCAAATCATTAATTTCCCAGTGACCGAGATCCTTATAGACAATGTGCCTGAAATCTCTGCCTCGCCCCCCGGTTCCGCGGCCATCCATGACAAATATAACATAGCCATTTTCCGCAAGCATCTGATGCCAGAGATGAAATATTCCGTTCCACGAATCTTTTGCTTCCTGAGAACCCGGTCCGTTATAATTATATACTAACACCGGGTATTTCTTCGAAGCATCAAAATCAGGCGGTGTTATTATGTAAGAGTTTAACAAAACGCCGTCACTTGTCTTGAAAGTGTTAAATTCAACTTTGCCCATATTATATTTTTCATAGAACGTCGTATCGCACTGTGAAATTTCATAAGCTTTCTCGTTGGAAATTTTTCGCATTGTATTTGACATAGGATAATATGTGCTTGAAAACGCATCAATAAAACTGCTGCAATCAGGGGAAATCGTGGGATTATGTGTCCCCGGTGTCGAAGTAATCAGTTGTATATCGGAACCATCCAAATTAACGGAATACAAATCCGAGTAGATAATTCCGCGCTTGTTAGCGGTGAAATAAACCTTCCCATCCTTTTCGGAAACGCCCTGAATCTTCTGTACTTCCCAATTGCCTTGAGTAAGTTGACTTTTCAAAGAGCCGTTTATATCGAACAGATAAATGTGGCTAAAGCCATTGCGCTCGGAAGTCCAGAGGAAGCCCGAATTGCCGGTGAGAAAAGTAAGGTTGTCGGTGATGTCTACCCAGCAGGAATCGGTTTCGGTCAATACAACTTTTGATGCGCCGGTTCGAATATCTGCCAAGAGCAGCTCGTTATTGTGCTGCAGGCGATCCAGTCGTTGAATTGAGAGTATATGAGCATCCTTAGTAAATTTAATCCGTGGAATGTATATGTCCGTTTCCTTGCCAATATCCATCCATGTGGTTTTTCCCGAAGTAAGCTCAACAGCGCCGATCTGCACCAAACCGTTTTTACCACCTGCTTTAGGATAGCGCATTTTCAACTGGTTCATATAAAGTGAATCGTATTTTTGAATTTGCAATTCCGGTTCCTGGGACTGGTCTATTCTCCAGAAAGCAATTGAGCGGCTGTCCGGCGACCATTCGTACGCTCTGATATTGCTGAACTCTTCTTCATATACCCAGTCAAAATCGCCGTTAATGATATTTGCGCTTCCGTCATGGGTTAATTGAATCGTTGTATCTTTGATGATGTCATACACGAACAAGTTGTTTCCGCGAACAAAGGAAATATATTTACCGTCGGGAGAAAATTCTGTGTTTGATTGTTCTTCTTCCGATTCGACGATATGTGTAATTTTCTTTTCTTTGAGGCTGTACAAATAGAATGTTCCGCCTGTTTTTATTTTTCGCGCGATCAGCGTACCGGTCAAAAGTATATAGTTCTCATCAGGCGAAAATTTGTATGAAGTGATTGAAAGGGGCTTTTCCTCATCCTTGACCTTAAGATTTGATGTAGAAACCAAGACAGTTTCTTCTCCAGTGATCGCATCTTTTTGAATTATTTCTACGCCTGCTGTCTTCGCGTTTGACTTCAAAAATGTAAATCCTTTACTATCCTGCCGCCATTGGGGTGAGTTAAGGTATGTTGTTTTCGCTATCTTACCTGAAAAAATTTCTTCAAGAGTCATGTTTCGTTTTTGAGAAAACACTGCTGTGGTTATAAGGCAGATAATACATAGCTTTTTGAGGATTCCCATCTCGATTCTCCGGTCTGTGCAATATGAAATAATCACAAAAATAACCAGAAAGGTGGTAAGTACAAAAACCCCGTAGATACCCCAAAACTTTTCAATAGCAAAAAAGATTTTACACTATTAATAAAGAAATGTATCTTATTATAAGGCTTATTAAAAATTTACAAATCTACAAATATGTATTTGCTGCATTGGTGCTCAGTATTGATGTTGCTTTTCGGACAAGTGTATGCTCAAGCACTTGATCCAAATAAAAAGATAACACAATTTATATCCCGGAACTGGCAGATACGGGAGGGATTGCCACAGAATTCCATAACGTGTATGGCGCAGACGAGTGATGGCTACATGTGGTTTGGTACATACGAGGGAGTGGTACGTTTTAACGGGAAAACCTTTACTGTTTTTGACACCAGAACAATTCCCCAACTCAAATCTAATCGTATAAGCGCATTGTGCGAAGACAACAAAAAGAATCTATTTATCGCAACCATGGGCGGTGGAATTGTCCGTTATAGTGCAGGCAAATTTGAAAGCGTCATGCTGTCTGCCGGGCAGTTCAGGCATTATATTATCGGCGGACAGCTCTATAAGGATAAAAACGGGATTCTTTGGGCATTGACGGACGGACTTGTTATTCTGCGATACGAGAAAGACGGTTTTGTTGAGTTTAGTTATCCGTTTGATTTCGGGGATAGAAAAAATTGCCATTTGGCTGTTGGCGGAAACGGGAATATATACCTATCCACCAGTAAGGGCTTTTACGAAATTGATTATCCGAATGTTCAAGATTACTCCTATAAGAACATTTTTCCCGGACAGACGGTTTATGGAATGGCGAAAGATCCCAATGGCGGAGTACTTTTTATTCTTAAAAATGCACTAATGAAATTTCCAGGTCTTCAGAAGCATGCGTTCAATTATCCTTTCTCATTTGTTAATAGATTTTATTGTGAAAAAAACGGAGCGATTTGGTCTTTCAATCCCGGACTTGTGCGTTATGTTAATGGAGGTACGGAATTTAGCAAGCTTACCGGTTCAGCGACTGGAATAGTAACCAGCTGCATGAATGACCGGGAGGGTAACTTCTGGATTGGAACAGATGGCAAGGGACTTATTGAATTATCCGAAGCCAAATTTACAACGTATTCGAAAGATGAGGGGCTCAAGGGTTCTGTCGTCTGGAGTGTGTGTGAAGATAAATCCGGTAACTTGTGGACTTCTTCATTGCAATCAATCATCGGTAAAATCAAAAACGGTAAAGTTGAAAACATTCCATTGTACTCTCCGGCCGATAGAGGCGGGTTCATATCAATATATCCGCTTCACAACGGCAATATCGCTGCCACAAGCAAACAGCTCTATGAATACGTCAACGGGCGATTTATTAATATATCAGGACATGTGAAGGGGCTGCGTGACCTGCACACAATTTATGAGGACTCCAAAGGAGCCATATGGGTTGGAAGCGCCTATGATGGTTTGCATAGATTTGCAAAAGGACAGTACACGCATTTCGGACTGAAGGAGGGTATTGCACATCCTTATGTGAGCGCCATTGCAGAGGATAAAAACGGGCATATCTGGGTTGGTTCGCGGGGAGGTTTGCAGGAAATTGCCGACAGTAAAATAGTTCGCTCGTATAGACGCTCTACCGGATTGACCGATGATTGGGTCAGGGTTATTTACGTTGATGATGATAACGTTATTTGGGTGGGTACGGATAATGGATTGAATAAGTTGGAAAACGGGAAATTGTTTAATTACACGACAAAACATGGATTATACAATAATGTTTTTCATACGATACTTGAGGACAACCGGGGAACGTTGTGGTTCAGCTGCAACAAAGGGATTTACTGCATTCCGAAAGAGCAGTTCTTCCTCTATGATAAAAGGAAAATTCCATCACTAAAATTTAAGTTGTTTAACGTTGATGACGGATTAAAAAGCGGCGAGGGAAATGGAAGCACTCAACCCGCGGGATGGAAAACACGGAATGGCAGGCTGATGTTTGCTACCGCGGATGGAGTTGCAATTATAAATCCGGATGGGATTTTAAAAAACAACCTACCGCCTCCGGTAGTTATTGAAGAAATTGTTGTTGATGATTCTTCTTTTAATGTAAACACGAATAGACAACTCTCTCTTTCACCGGGAAGCCACGACCTGCATTTTCATTTTGCTGCATTAAGTTATGCCAATCCGGACAGGAATGTTTATAAAGCATTTCTCAAGGGGTATGATTCGAAACCGCAATTGATTGACGAAAAGATGGAAATCAATTATACGAACGTACCTCCGGGTAAATATACATTCGTTGTTACCGCCGGGAATAATGACGAGGTTTGGAATTATTCAGGTGCATCGCTGCAAATAGAAATACCGGAGAGATTCTATACTTCGTTGTGGTTTAGGATTGCTCTTATTCTTTTGCTCTTTACTGTAATCAGGATTATAATCCATATTATCTATCAAAGGCGATTGAAAAAAAGTTTACAATTAGTTGAATATCAAATGCAGCTTGAAAAAGAGCGGGCAAGAATATCTCGCGATATTCACGATGAGGTTGGTGCGTCCTTAACCAAGATTGCAATTTTAACTGAACTTGCAAAACGGCACGCGACTGAAAATCCGGCTGTTGAAGAGCCGCTCCACAAAATCACCGAGTTGTCGCGGGATGCTATTGCAAACTTCAGTGAGATCATTTGGGCGGTTAATCCGAAAAACGATAAGATTCCTAATGCGGTTGCATATATACGGGAATATATACAGAAAACCCTAAATGATACTCCTGTTCAGTGCTCAATTATATATCCGGATGAAATACCAAATGCCGTTCTCAGCGCGGAAATCAGGAGAAATATATTTCTTGTTATTAAAGAAGCAATCCATAATGTAGCCAAGCATTCCGGGGCAAAAAAAGTTAAGGTGCTTTTGGAAGTAGATATGCAGCGGTTAAAGTACGAAATCGAGGATGATGGAATCGGATTCGACATTGACACAAAAAGTGAAAAGGGAAATGGTCTGGCTAATATGAAAAGCCGTATCTCTGAGATAGGCGGAGAGTTCAATATAGTATCAAGTAACGGGACAAGGATAAGTTTTATAGTGCCGTTACACATCGAAATAAAGAATTAGAAAAATTATGGATAAAATATTTGTTGCAATTGTAGAAGATGAGGCTGAAATCCGAAACGGCGTTGCCGAGTATATTAATGCGTCGGAAGATTTTGTATGTTCCGGATGTTATAAGAATGGAGAAGATGCATTCCGTGAAATTCCGAAAAGACATGTAGATGTAGTCCTTATGGATATTCAGATGCCGAAGATGGATGGTATTGAGTGTATTCGCAGATTAAAGGAAGGGAATCGCGATTTGCATATAATGATGCTGACTGTATTTGAGGATGAGGAGAAAATATTTGAGTCTTTGAAAGCAGGCGCAGATGGTTACTTGTTAAAAACAACCCAGCCCGATAAGCTGCTCGAGGCAATACGTGAGCTACACAATGGCGGTTCGCCGATGTCGGGAAGTATTGCCCGGAAAGTGATCGGTACCTTTCAAACACTTCCCAAACCGAAAGATGAAACTGAGGATTTAAGTTCACGCGAAAGGGAAATCCTTTCGTATTGTGCAAAAGGCTATATGTATAAAGAAATTGCTGAAGCGCTTTCCATAAGTATAGAAACTGTAAGGACTCACATACATCATATTTACGAAAAACTTCATGTGCGCTCCCGTTCAGAGGCGATAATTAAATATCTTAAGCGTTAGCAGATGTTTAAAATCGCTCATTTTTGATCTTCATCATATCTTTAAAAAATACAACGAAAGTTGTATTGTCCTCTTATATACCCATTAATATATTTGTTTTGAACCAGAACACCGGTTTAGTATCAAAATTGTACTTTATCGGAACGGGCAAATGGAAATTGTACATAGCGTTTTTAGCCGGATTGTGTTGAACCGGGCGTGATTCGTTAGACACCATTTGCCTGTTGCTATTAACTAACTTATCCAGGAGCTATCTATGAAATATTGCATTCTGTTATCATTTCTTGCGCTGTTATTTGCCGGATGTCAGGCGACATCAGTTATACAGCTCAACGACATTACACAACCGGTACTTATGAATAAAGTGGTTGGCGCAGGTAAAGTAACTTTGCCGGAATCCGCCCGTTCTCTGCAAGTGGTTAAAGGAGTTTGGCTCGAAGCTGAACATACACAGGAAGGGTATTATTCCTCAACAACATATTCGCAGCAAAAGAATTCCGTTGAGGCTAATATTTACAATCGCTTGAAAGAAGACCCCAAAAAATGTATTGTCAATGTGAGCATTGATTTGGAAAATCTCATGACCTTCTCCGGATATAGAAATGAAGCGGATTTTGAAGGAGAAGCTTTTGAAATTCAATCCGGCGCAAAGAAATAACCACTAATTAATACTACGGAGCAAACAATGAAAAATTCAATTTATAAAGGTTTACTGCTTATTCTATTTATAGGCATCTCATCTTTCTGGGGTTGCGTTGGTGGTTCAAAGACAGTTAAAGCCGAGAGTCTGGACTATCCGGCTTCACTGACTGAAAGCATCTACGACAAAGATATGAACATTGTAAATAACAAAGACTATGTCGTTGTTCATTCATTTGAGTTTTCGACGACAAAATGGGCAACCCTTTGGGGTCTGATTTCACTCAGCGGTTCTTTGGATATTTCCAAAGAGCTGAATGATGTTATTAAGGATAATAACGGCGACGCAATTGTCAATCTCAAAATCGGATCACACCTCCCACTGTACAACGCGTGCAACCTGATAACAATTGTCGGCCCGATCATCATTCCTTCAAGCATCAATATCTCAGTATCCGGTGATGTTGTTCAGCTTAATAAAAAATAGGTGAAGCCTTGAAAACACGTAAACAAAGCACGAGAAGAGAAAAATACCTTTGGTTGGTTGTTTTAGTAAGCGCATTTATGCTTCAAGGCTGCGCGTGGATTCTGGACGGTTCAAAAAGTCCTGTTAGTATTCAGTCAACTCCACAAAAAGCCAGCGTAACTATTCGTGGTGTTGAAGGTCAAAAAATGGGTACAGTAGGCCTGCTGAATCAGTCGTTCAAGATAAACAGAAATACCCCGACAACTGTTGACTTACCGAAAAACGATACATATGTCGTGACCATTCATTTGGATGGTTATAAGGAAGTCGAAATGGATCTGGAACAGGCTTGGGGAGATAAATCTTACATCTACCTTGGGCTTGACATCCTTACGTCATTAGGCTTGTATGCAATTATTGATTATTTCGGCGGATACTACTATAAAATAAGTCCGGATAAAATTCATCTTAAACTTGAAGTAGCAATGATTGACGGAAAGCCAACGGAATATGTTGTATGCGACATGTTAACCAAAAATGATGTTCTCATTAAGGAAGTACGAAAACCTCTTGTCAGGTTTTAAATTCCCTTATGTTTAGATGGCCATTAAAGTTTGTCTTCGGTCTGCTTATATTTTGCAGTAACGTGTATTGCCAAAGCACCGATTATACATACGACTCATGGGAAAAAGGAGAGGTCATTCAGGCCTCTCCTTTTATTTTATCAGAGCCGGGTTCCAATCCGCTGATTTCGGGAATGCAGACACTAATCCATTTGTATCAAAGTAAAGCTGCTCCTAACTCAATATCAAGATGCCCTTTTGCAATTTCTTGTTCTCGTTATGCTGATAGGGCGTTAGAAAAATATGGGGTTTTTGGCATCCCGGTGTTCGTTGACCGTTTTTTTTACCGGGAGAATAATGAATTGTTTGGTCTATACCCCAAAGTGTTTGTAAAGTACAAACCACGCTATGATGATTCTTTCTATCTAACCGGCGCATTCAAGCCGAAAGACTAATATATGAACAAACTTATCCGGCTGTTACTCTTTGCTTTATTGCTTACAACGCAGATAGTATTTGCTCAATCGAAACAAGAATATGCTGCGTTTTTGATGAAAGATCGGGATTATTTCCGGGCGATCTCGGAATATAAAGAGCTGGCTTTTTATAGTAAGAGCAGTGATTCAATCATATTCTATTCATCGCAAATCGGACGGGCATACAGATTCAGCGGGAAATTTGAACTTTCCAATGAAACTTTTGGGTGGCTGGTACACGATTTTAAATTGTCTCCGTCTGCTAAAAGCAGAGCTATGCTGAATCTCGGATTTAATTATCTTTCGTTGAATGACACAATAAAAGCTTATAAGTATTTTACCGGAGCGGCTGCGGAGGATTCAACGTCTCCGGCCTATTTGCTGCTCGGGCTCTATTACTGCAAAACTGGTAATTGGGAGAAAGTCGAATCAGCTTATACGCGGGCGAAAAAAACTATGGCGGATAAATCTTTTTTTGACTCGGTAAAAGAATTGGGGGAGACCATACAAAGCGCAAGAGGTATTTCGTCAAGGAGTCCGTTTGCCGCAACTGCACTCTCAGTTGTGCTGCCGGGAGCGGGACAAATCTACTGCGGGCATTATGCAGATGGAATTCAGGCACTTACCTTCGTCTCAGCTTTCGCATACATGAGTTATATCGCCAACCGGTACGATGTTGAGCATGGAAAAGCACGTGCACGGACTTACATTTCGTTATCCCTGACATCAATGTTTTATATCGCCAACCTTTTTGGCGCTGGGCGAACCGCAGAGTACTACAATCAAAAACAAAATGCAGAATTATTCGATGGTATTAATTCAGTCGTGGGCAGACTGAATTTTTAAAACAAAAAAGGATGGCCAAGCCATCCTTTTTCTGCTATTATTCCCTACGAAACTATTTTTTTTTTATCATTCCGACGGCAGCTTGTGCCGTAGGAGTGATAATAATTTCGTTAATATTTACATGTGCCGGTCTTGATATTGCGTACAAAATTGTGTCGGCAATATCTGCTGCGGAAAGGGGAGTAAATCCTTTATAAACATCTTTGGCTCTTGTCTTATCACCGTGAAAGCGGACATTGCTGAAGTTAGTTTCTGCCAAGCCCGGATCAATACTCGTGACTTTGATACTGCTCTGGTACATATCGAAACGCATTGCCTTGGATAAGGCTTTTTCCGCATGCTTAGTGGCACAATAAACATTGCCATTGGGGTAAACATCATGACCGGCAACTGATCCGATGTTTACGATATGCCCTTTTTTATTGGCAACCATCTTTGGGGCAAAGGTTCTTGTTACATACAACAATCCCTTGATGTTCGTATCAATCATTTCCTCCCAATCGTTCGTGTCCCCCTCGTGCAATGGTTCCAATCCTCGTGAGAGCCCGGCGTTATTGATAAGAATATCAATTGTTTGTTTTTTTACCGGCAAGCTGTCGTAAAACTCTTTGACGGCCTTTTTATCACGTACGTCAACAACACGATAGATTATATCGGATTTGTACTTTTTGTTCAAAGACTGAGATAGTTTTTTTAGCTTTGCTTCGCTGCGTGCGGCAAGAATAAGTTTGGCACCTTCTTTCGCAAAAAGCTTTGCGCATGCTTCGCCAAAACCGGAAGAGGCTCCGGTGATAAGGATAAGTTTATTTTTAATGCTGCCCATATATGTTCCTTTACGTATTATCTGACTCTTGTGATGAAAAATAGTTTTTAAGTCTTCCGAGTACTGAGCCGAAATATCCGAAAATGACTACAGTAATTGATAATGCGATGATTATTTTGAATTGAAAATCAGGTTTGATCTGCATCATCAAAATCTCCCAGCTGTCTACAATTTTCACTGAAAAAACCAGACTGAATACAAACAGCAGCAGGCTGAATAGAAAAAAACTAAACAGACTAAGCTGTATGAAAAGAAGAAATGTCTTTAGAGTCTGTTTTTCGGTTCTCTTTACAAGTACGTTGGCAATTTCAATGAGTATCACGGAGAGCAGGTAAGGAGTTACGATGAAAAGGCATTGTTGGAAAATGGATAATTCAACTTGTCCGCCGAATGAGATAGTAATAAAAACCCCCGCATTACCTAAAGTTGCATCTTTCCCGAGAATTACTTTGAGGAGTATGAATTGCAGGATGGTTGAGAAATAATAAATGACGGCAATTGAAGATATCAGGGATTCAATCGCAATAATATTCGGATTCTTCCAAACGGATGTTCGTGCTTCCTTTTTAGGATGCTTTTCAGATTTCACTTCGTAAAACTTAAGTTTTTTATACTGAAATATACTAAGAAAGAATTTACTTTTATCGTTTTGGAAGTTGTAGAATGAGAAGCCCGCTTGATTTAAAATAAAAAAGGACATCGTAAATTTGATGTCCTAAAATACGCCCTGTCTTACGACATTGCTCGCCTCCTGCGGCCCAACCCTCATTTCATCTCCCTGATGTTCAATTCCCCGGTGTTGATTCTCCTCTCAGCGACCCAACTTTCGGCATCTTAATCGCGCAAAGACGAATCTTGAACTTGAGTGAGAGGCCGTAAACTTACTATATTTTGGCTATTCAGACGATAGCATCATGAAATATGCTATCGCGCTTAATACAAGTGCCTTCTTTCTATTAAGATCTTTTCCACCCGAACGGTTTTCTGCAATCCACAGATTTTTTTCTATTGCAGGAAGCGGATTAGTGATAACTACCGGTTGGTACGATGTCTCGGTCAGAAAATTTAATTCGCCTTTGGAAATTGCAGAAGAGACAAGAGGGAAGATGTATTTATTCATTTTTCTGGCTCTGCCGATTTCTTTGTCTACCGCTTCTGCTCTGACGACCGTACAGTCCGTAATAAAGGTTATTACAATATCCGAATTATCAATCCAGTTGTAAATTTGTTCCCACGCTAAATCATCCGGCGCATTGTTGCCTTTCCAGTAATATACATCGCCATAAACTGCCAGCCGGTCTGCCAAAGCTTTGACAATATTCAGATTCGGATTACTATAACTGATAAAAATGCGCATGTAATTTTGTTTTAGTGTTTATTTATAGCTGTAACGCTTTGCTATAATTATGTTTCAAATTCAACTGAAAATTAAGGCCGCAGAGATTAAAAAGATACCGTATCATTACGGTTTTTTAACCGAACGATTTTCCCGGGTGATTATGCACAAATAAGGTGAATTGGTGATTAATCGGGGATAAAGCAGAGTGCAAAAAATACTGCGGATTTTAGACGCTGGTGTGCTTTTTTTGACTTAATAGATGGATTTTAGGGCTGTTTTTATAGCTGTAAAAGATAAAAAAGATACAGATGAGGATTTCGAATAGTGATAGTATCGAAGAGAATGCAATGTTCATTCTGGTCCGTACAAATTTCAAAGAAAACATGATGGTTGTAGCAAATTCATACACTACTAACATCAAAATATATAAATTAATAATATCACGGGTAAAGTACTTTTTGAGGAAAAGGGCAATAAAATATCCAAGTAAGATTATATGGTAAAATGCGGTCAGGTGAAAAATTAAGTTCTGGAAAAGCAGAATCACAATTATTAGGAGAAGCGTGTTTACCGTCCAAAGTATTTTTTCCCATGTCGCATTCCAGCCTATAATGCTGAGCATAAGTAAAAAAGATGCCGGAAGAAATACTCCATATATCGGCACTTTCCAAAAATAATAAAGAATGAGGGTGATTGGTTCGGATATGGCCAGAATGCAGAAGTAATAAAAGAACTTATCATTCGCCTGTCTAAATAAAGGCAGCAGCCAAAGAATTAAAGTTGAAAAAAAAACGCTTTTCGGAATAATATTGGTTAACGCAAAAATGCATGATATTAAAAGATTATCAGACTGGAATATGTTCATATCTTAATAAACGAAATCTTGCCAAATATTCTTGAATGCACACTGTTTTGCTGTTTCCGTATCCGGTTTGGAGACGATTTATGCAAAATCACCATCCAAATATATTAAAAATGCAATAAAAACGTTATTAAGAATATTAAACACATCCGTCCAAAACGTTTAAAATAAAAAGACTACCTCAAACGGTCTAAGAGTCAAAGACAAAAAGCCGTACATTTGTTTTACAAGGACAAATAAAGAGGTAGTCAATGACAAATGTAACACTATTTTCACAAATATTAGAACTGCTTCCCCGTGAAGTTTTTGCACAAAGTGTTAAAAAATTTAGAACAGATAAGCACTCCAAAGGAATAAACAGCTGGACTCATCTGGTATCCATGCTATTCTGTCACTTTGGGAAAGCTCATTCAATTCGGGATATAACATATGGACTGCGTTCAATCACCGGTAACGCGAATCATCTTGGCATACAGGACAAAATACCCAGCCGTTCCTCGCTGTCCTACATCAACGAGCATCGTGACTGGCAAATGTTCAGAGATTTCTACTATCGGTTACTTACCCATTATCAGCAAGAAGATTCTCACCTGAACAGAAAGAAGTTTACTACAATTAAGCGAAAAATCTATATGCTCGACTCCACGGTAATTTCCCTGTGCCTGAACGTATTTGACTGGGCAACCTACAGAAATGCGAAGGGAGCCATTAAACTCCACACGTTGCTTGATTATGATGGATGCCTTCCCTCCTATATCTTTATGACAGCGGCTTCACAAAACGATGTAAAACACGCTAAATACATGACTCTTCCAAAGAAAAGCGTCGTTGTCATGGATCGGGGATATCAGTCATTCCGAATGTTTTGGGAATGGGCAAATCGAGATATATACTTTGTTACCCGATTAAAAGAAACGATAAATTATCGTAGTCTTGAAGAAAGAGAACTTCCCGTGGATAAACAAGAACATCTTCTTCGTGACGAAATAATTGAACTGACCGAGGAGGATTCAAGAAAGGAGTTCCCGGGTAAACTTCGACGGATTGTGGTCTTTAGTGCTACGAGGGGAAAAACAATTGTCTTATTAACGAACAATTTATCTTGGACAGCAGCGACTGTTGCAGAGTTGTATAAACAGCGCTGGAGTATTGAAATATTCTTCAAAGAGCTAAAACAACACCTAAAAATCAAATCTTTTATCGGTATAAATGAAAATGCCATGTGGATACAGATATGGACAGCAATGATAACAATACTTTTGTTGAGGATTATGAAAGAAAAAGCAAAGTTCGATTGGAATCTGTCCAATTTAATAGCATTTATTCGCATCAATCTCTTTGTGAAGATAGGTCTTCAATTGTGGTTAGATAATCCGTTTTGGTCTAAAAAAGAAGAAGTTCAACGATTAGGGCAACTTGAATTGTTTCAAACAGGGGGGATTGTTTAGAAAATGACTTCCCTTTTTTCGTTTTCGCTTTCTTTTCTATGCTTTTTTGCCGTGACTGATTTATTTTGGACAGCAGTGATATTAAAAGGGAGAGAATGGGTAAAAAACCCCCTTCCATACGATGCGAAGGGGGTTTAATAAAATTGTCAGTGCCTTTAGAACGGGCAGTCAGGCGGGCAAGGAGAACTGAATTCCAGAACAAAGTCTCCGTTGTGGATGGACAGAATGCCGAAATTTCTTAATTCCACTGTAGTAACGCTCTCTTTGCCACCGGCAAGCAGTTTACTAACTAATGAAACGCTGAAATACTTATAGATGTCCGATTCCATTACAACCGCATTTTTCGGGTAAATTGCATTCCTTTTACTATCCAGAATTGTCAGGCTGTCTTTATCAATTCTAAACATAATATAGTCAGTCGTCAATTTTAACATATCGTTTAGGGTTGACGTTTCTATCGGAATGGATACAGCCGGAGGTCCGAAAAGCCCGGTCGCTTCGGCGTTTAGAAAAATTTTCCCCGCGATATTTTGACCATGAACTCCCACTCCGGCCAAAAAGATCATTAAAAATAAGAACGACTTTTTCATTAAGACACCTTTCTTGTGTTGTTTGGGAAAGCAAAGTAATTTTAGAACCATTGAAAGTACATAGTACAATTACTGAAAATTTGGCACTAAAATCCAACCCAACTGGAATTAATTGAATAGATACAGTATAATTACTCTATTTTTTTGCTTTCAACGAAGAGTAAGGCAAATTTGATGAGCCCATGCAGTGATTTTAAATTATATTTGTCAATCAAGCGCGCTCTATATGAATCAATCGTTCGTTTTCCGAGGCAAAGCTTGTCGGCAATTTCAGTACTCGACATATCCTCGGCGATGCACTCAAGGATACGTTTCTCTGTATGAGTCAGATCGTCAAATATATTTACATTATTGTTTTTCGGTGGATGTCCATATTTTGTTACAATCGCGTTGAGTTTTTCGACGTTGTAACTTGGTCCGAAATATTCATGTCCTTCACTGACTTCTTTAATGGCATAGAGAAGTTCACCTTTTACTATATTTTTATTGATAAGCCCTAATCCACCTGCTTTAATCGCCAGATAGATATACTCTTCATCCTGAAGCATAGTCAGGAAAAGTATCCGGATATTATCGTATCTCCGGTTTATTTCTTTCGCGGCATCTATTCCTGATGCGCCCGGCATGGATATGTCTGCAATGACGACATCGGGTCTGAGCTGTTCGAATTTTTCAATCATTTCTTTGCCGTTTTCTGCTTCGCCGACAACAAAATAACCCGGCTCATCCTTCAGCAAGCTAACAATACCGCTTCTGAAAAGGGCATGGTCATCACAAAGTAAAATTCTGATATTTTTCATTATTATTCCTCATAGGGTAATTCAAAAATTAGCAGTGTCCCATCGTCAACAGCGGATTTTATTTTCATCGTACCATTAATGGCATGAATTCTGTCGCTCATATTGAGCATTCCATACCCCCGGCTTTTTAAGTTTTCCTGATCAAAGCCAATTCCATGGTCGGATATCATAATTTTTAAGTAATTCGTCGAATAGATAAACTGTATTTCATAGTCCTTCGATTGAGCATGTTTCAGAATGTTATTTAATGCCTCTTGAACAATTCTGAACATATACAGTTCCTTTTTCTTTTCCAAGCGGATAGGGGTGCCAATAAAATCAACAGAACCCACAATGCCATTATCCATGGAAATTTTATTTGAGAGCAGCTTAACTGCCTCTAAAAGCCCGAAATCATCAAGCGCACGCGGTTTGAGGTCGAACATGATACCTCGCAAATCTTCAATTGCTGTATCTAAGGATTTGCTTATGTCATTTAATATTGCGGGGTTTGATTGAGCTCCCGATAACTCGTTGTTGAGTTTCAGCTTGATAAGCAGCAGGCTTTGTCCAAGGCTATCATGCAGCTCCATCGCAATTTTACGTTTTTCCAATTCAAAACCATCTTGCAAATGGAACGATAGCTCCCGATATTTTTGCTCGGACTCGATAAGCCGCTTTTCATGATTGCTGGAATCAGTAATATCAACAAGATAGATTTGTCCCATCCCGAGACTTTTCAGTCCGTAGAAAAACATGCTGTATTCTTTGGCCTCTATTTTAATATTATCCTTTATAGAAGCATTCGTTTCGATTTCTTTTTTACAATCCAAATTTAAACCGGGCAGAATTTCATTTAGCAGCGGGTGCTTATCATCTTCAAGGTTGAAAATCATTTTAGCGGCGCGGTTAAACTGGGTTATCCGGCAATCGGGATTGGTTCTGATTATGGGGTTGGGGTCGGATTCAATAAAGGCAGCCACAATTCTCAGATTGGTAAGCTCAAGTTCTTTTGTTTTTAATTCAAATTCCCTTTTTTCAAGGTCCCACTTTTTTTGCATCGGCAGAAAAATATGCCGGTAAATAAAATAGGATGTGAAGAAAAACAGAATGGTAAATAATATGACGATGAACACCGGATTATGCGGATCGAGAACCAACTGAAGATAATAATCAACCTCGTTCATATGCTTGTAAACTTTCAAACAGGTAAAATTTGATAAATCACATAGCAAATATATGGTAAAACCGTAAATTATAAATAAGGGCGCACTGCCAATTTCCATTGAGGAATTGCCGTCATATCACTATCTTTCAGAATAGTAATAATACTTTTAGGACTTTGCATGATAGAATTTGAGCAATACAGCGGCAATGCAACCAAGGATGCCGAATGGGATGCGTTCGTTGAAGGAACCGATAACGGCACTCTGTTTCACAAACGGAAATTTTTATCATATCACCCTAAAGGTCGTTTTGTAGACGGTTCGGCAATTATACTTAAAGAAAACAAACCTTTTGCGGTTTTTCCAGCAGCAATTGTTAATCGTGACGGCAAAAAAATCCTTTCTTCACACTCAGGTGCTTCCTATGGTGGTGTAGCGTACAAGAATGATTTTACGGTAAGAGACGCGTTTGATGTTGCTGAAGGCCTGATAAAGTACGCCAAATCCTTAAAAGTGGATGCAATTCAATTGACACCGCCCCCGATCTACTATGCTTCCAAGTATTCAAATTATTTTGACTTTGCACTTTACCGCAATGGATTCAATTATTTAAAACGCGAGATTTCCAGTGTTGTACAGTTGGATAATGAGGATGATGATTTACTTGCAACGTACCGCGCAGAGGCCAGAACTTCTGTTAAAAAGGCAGTTGCTCAGGGAGTCGAAATAGTTGAAACCGACAGGTTCGCCGATTATTATGAAATTCTGAAAAAAAATCTTAAGATGCGTCATAATGTAACGCCGACTCATACTCTCGACGAGTTGATGAAATTAAAATCAATGTTCCCTACGAAAATCCGACTGTTCGGTGCATTTAAAGGCGATACGCTTATGGCTGGTGTATGTAACTTTAGCGCCAATAAAAATGTAGTACTTGCTTTTTATATCAGCCATGATGAAGAATATCAGAAATACCGTCCGGTGAATCTGTTGTTTTACGAAATCATGAAGCGCTACCGCCATGAAGGTTTCAAATATTTGGACTTCGGCATCTTTACCGTTAATATGGAGCCGAACTGGGGCCTTGGGCGTTTCAAAGAAAACTTTGGTTCGCGGGGCATTTTTCGGGATACATACTACAAAGAATTATAATGAAAAGAATTTTGCACCTTGCTCCGCAAAATTTCGCGGGGGTGCCCTATGATTTTTATAAAATGCACATCGCCTCCGGCGATGAATCACACCTTATTACATTTCATCAAAACATCTTAGATTTTCCTGAAGATATTTGTTTGAACTTTCCGCTGCCCACCTTTAAGCTTGCCAAATATTGGAGAAAAAAGAAAGTCGGCGACAGGGAAAAGGTGATGGGCAAGGGCACGCCTGTCTTCAAGGCCAATAATATTATTGAGGAGTATTATTTTAAGTTAAATGATTACTTTAGGAAACCGGAAGTCGAAAAGATTATTCGGGATTACCTGCTGGATACATATGACATTATCCATTATGATGCGGGGTTGGATTTCTATCGAAATGCCGCACAGGCAAAAAAATGGAAAAGTGCCGGAAAAAAGATTGTCTGCTGTTATTACGGGAGCGACTTACGAATCCGTGGTATCATTCCCGAACTGCATAATATATCCGATCTGAATATTACATCCGAGTTTGATCATCTACAGATGATGTCCGGACTGGAATATGTTTTTTATCCTTATGATTCTTCAGAACTCCCTCAACGAAAGGCGCATGATCATAAAGCGGTACGCATTGTTCACTCTCCGACAAACAGAAGGTACAAAGGAACGGAATTAATACTTGATGTAATTAAGAAGATTCAAGGAGAAAAATTTATAGATTTCCGTCTTTTGGAAAATATGCCGAGACAGGAAGTTCTGCAAATAAAAAGTACCTGTGATATCTGCATTGATCAGGTTGGCGGCACTATGGGTGGCACCGGATATGGTAAAGCCGGAATAGAGACTCTCGCTATGGGTATTCCGGTGATTACGAATATGAGTAAGGAATACGCTGATTGGCTGCCCGAAAACCCGTTTGTTGTCGCCAATAATGCCGATGAGTTGTACAAGGTGCTCATGCGGCTAATTGATGATAAAAATCTTCGCGAAGATTACGGCAGCAGGGGGAAGTTGTGGGTGGAAAAATACCACAGCTATAAAAGCGTAAATAACCGCCTTTATGAATTATACAAGACGCGCGGGATTGTATGAGAAATAAGGGAAATGTTGTACAAAATATTTTGTCATACTCGGTTGCCAACATATTCCTTAAGGCGGCAAACTTTTTGCTGCTCCCGATTATATCGCATTACATCATGCCGAGGGAGTATGGATACTATTCTCTCTTTCTTACCGGATACCTTATACTTTTAACGGTTATTCAGGGTGGGTTGTACAGCACTCTGACAAAATTTTATTTAGATGCCAACGATGAGAAACTTCGTCAAAAAATTTTTTCCATTCTCCTGACAGGTGCTTTCGTTATCGGTTTAGTTATGTCGGCACTGATCTATGTGACAGCCCCGCAAATGTCAATTGCTATTACCGGAACCACCAGTTATATTTCAACAATCAGGCTGTTCGCCTGGCTTTTGGTTCTTGAGGCATGTGTTGATCTGATTCTGCAACTTCAAAAAACCAAGGAGGAAGTCGGCAAAGTAATATTTTATACATTTGTCAATGCCGGCACTAATTTTATCCTCACCTTTGTCTTTATTCTCTATTTCCGATTTGGCATATACGGTTTGGTACTGTCGCAGGTAATCGCTCACTTTGCGACAATGCTGCTCATGTCCGCTTATACCGGTAAGAATTATACCGGACAAAACATTTCTGTTGATGTATCGGCAATACTAAGGTTTAGTCTGCCGCTTATGCTGGCAGGGATTTTTACAACCTGTACAGATCTGGCTGACCGAATAATTTTGGATCACTTCTATGATTCCCGGCAGGTGGGCATTTACAGTTTCTCATACAAGATTGCGAATGTAATGTACATTTACGTAATTGCATTTAGAACAGCGTGGGTTCCTCATGCAATCAAGAAATTCGGCACTGAAGGTTATAGCGAGCATTTCGGCAGAGTCTTTACCAAGTATTTGTTTATGGCATTATCCATCTTTTTGACGGTGTCATTATTGATTCCGGTATTGTTTGACATCAAACTCAGCGACTCGATATTCTTATTTAATCCGGCATATAAAAGTGGAATTACCATTCTCCCGTTCGTTTTGCTCGGCTATTTGTGTAACGGTATTGTTTCATTCAATTCTATCCTGCCGTATACAACGGGTAAGAGCACATATTTCCTGTTTAACGATGCAATTGCCTTTGTTCTGAACATCTCTTTGAACTTTATACTAATTCCTATTTGGGGAATGAACGGAGCGGCGTTAGCTACCTTTATCAGCTATATCGTTCCGGCTTTTTATATGTATTCATTGTCAAGGAATATAATCAGTGTAACTTACGAGAAGTCCAGTGTCACAATTTTCGCAGGAGCAGCTTTGATTATTTTTGCGGCGGGTACTTATCTGGATAATGTATTTGTTGATGCCGCATTGCTTGTCATATTCTTTTTAGTCGGAAAAAGAACGATGAAATTAAGTATTTCAGACATTTTTACGACGGTTAAAACAAAATAAAACGTATCAATTTCCCTCTATGCGCACAAAATCCTTTACCAAACCAACAATTTTCCTCATTTTATAATTTAAAATCGAAGATTCAGAAGATTTTCATTGAAAAGGACGCAATATTCAGCTAAATTACAATGTTATGAAAAAATATTCTTTCGTAAAAATGAATGGTGCCGGCAATGATTTCATTGCTTTCGACAGAGATGAGAATCCGGATCTGGTTCTTTCGGCAGAATTCATTCAGAAGATTTGCAATCGTTACTTTGGAGTCGGAGGGGACGGAGTTATAACTGTCGCTAAAGCTCAGGATGCCGATTTTGCGATGGAATATTATAATGCTGACGGTTCAACCGGTAGCTTATGCGGGAATGGTGCAAGATGTGCCATCCGTTTTGCCGGAGTGAAGAGGAAATTTTCATCGTCAAAAGTGAAATTCGTTTGCATCGGTGAAACGTTTGAAGGCGAAGTTATCGGCGATGGTTTTATCAAATTCTATCTGCAGAAGCCGGAAAAGCTTCAATTGAATTTTCCGCTGAGCATTGATGGAAAAACCGTAAACGCGTCGTTTATTGATACCGGGTCACCTCATGTTGTGATTGATGTGTCCGAATTTGGAAATGATGTCGAACTATCTTCATTTGATGTGGCAGGAGTCGGAAGAAAACTGCGCTATCATGAGATGTTTAGTCCCGGCGGAACGAATGTAAATTTTTTGACGATAAAAAATAATATTGTGCACTTGCGGACATATGAACGCGGTGTTGAAGCAGAGACATTAGCTTGTGGTACAGGCGCAACAGCTGCGGCGCTGATTTCACACATGAATGCCCATACGGAAAATCCGGTGACAATCATTCCGACAAGTGGGAAAAAACTTGTGGTTGATTTTGCCGCGGACGGCGGCGCAATTTCTCATGTCTCGCTTACTGGTCCGGCCGAAATTAATTTTGCCGGTGAAATAGAGAATTAAAACTATAAATTATGGAGCTATAATGCCAAAGGTCATTTTCACTGTTCAATATGATGTTATACCGGAAAAAAGAGAAGATTATGTCTCTTCAGTCCAAGAAATGAAATCGCTTATTAAGCCGGAAGGCTTGGTTTCGTATGAGGTGTATGAAATCAAAGGGAAAGCAAATTCATTTCAGGAGATTTTTGTTTTCGGCTCAGAAGAATCATATGAAAATTTTGATGACGCAGAAAACGAAAGAGTTAATGTTTTAATCTCAAAAATTGAAACTTTAAAAGTACATAATACGACGAGATACAATACACTTCTTGAATTATAAAATTATTATAATTTATTTGAGGGCTTTCATTACTTTACAAAAGTGAAAGCCCGTTTTTCTTTTCACATTTCACAGTAGGCTTAATTCGCTAACGTATTAATCTCTTTACATTAATTCTGAGGATTATGTCAAAGCTTGCTCACAGAATATATATAACCCTATTCGTAGCGGTGGCAATGTCCACAGTAGCCTTGTTGATATACAATGGCATTGATTATTACATACTCTCAAGTCTTGATAAACCTTTCTCCTTAAAATATCCATTGCTGAAACCTTCGGGCCTTTTAGGTCACGGGTTTGGTATTGTGGGTACGCTTATGATGATGATCGGCGTTTTCAGTTATATGCTCAGAAAGCGGTGGAAGAAAATTTTTGGCTGGGGATATTTGTCGCATTGGCTGGAATTCCATGTCTTTATGTGTGTTGTGGGGCCAATACTTGTGTTATTTCACACGGATTTTAAGTTTGGTGGTATAGTTTCGGTAAGTTTCTGGAGTATGGTTGCGGTAGTTCTTAGCGGTGTTGTCGGGCGGTACATCTATATCCAAATTCCACGCAGCATTGCCGGAAATGAACTTAGTATGCAGGAAATAGATGACCTCAATACCGAATTAACTAACCGCTTGAAAAATGAAGCCCGTCTTTCACCGGCGATTATGGGCAAAATCAACGCTTTTGTTGAGGATTCCGATAAATTCACAAACTTTCGTTTTCTTGATGGTATAAAATCGCTTATTTCGATATATATATCACTGCCGCTGGATTTGAAACGGTTTGGTAAGGAATTAATGTCGCAACAGGTTGAACCGGGGGTTGTTAAAAAGATGGTTCTGCCGTTAATTAAGGCAAAAGTTGTTCTTATAAGAAGGATTGGATTGCTGAGAACGATGCAAAAACTATTTCGTTACTGGCACATTTTCCATTTGCCTTTTGCAATTACGATGTTTATTATAATGTTGATTCATGTTATAGTTACGATAACCTTTGGATACCGGTGGATTTTTTAACGGAGTGAAAAAAACGCCGTTGAAATTATTAGATAGATTTATAGCCGGTTAATAAAAACTCACTTAAGATATTGTGATTCGATGGAAGCTCTTGTAGAAAACATAGCAGGCTTCATACTCGCACTGCTTATGGTCGCGATTATCATGTATTTCTATCTCAGGAAACATGCCAAAAAATCACAGACTACCAATCAGAAAATTATTAAAGCAAAAGAATTCGGACTGTATGAGCCGGTTTCATTGCATCCTGTAGTAAACCAGGAAATATGTATCGGCAGCGGAGCATGTATTCAGGCATGTCCGGAAAAGGATATTTTAGGTATCTCCGATGGAAAAGCAACAACCATTAATGCGTCAAGATGTATCGGACACGGTGCTTGTTTTAATGCCTGCCCCGTAAAGGCAATTTCACTATGTATCGGTACGGAAAAAAGAGGGGTTGAACTACCTCATATAACTCCGGAGTTTGAAACTAACATACCATGCTTATTTGTTGCAGGTGAACTTGGCGGCATGGGATTAATTAAAAATGCTGTTGAACAGGGGAAGCAATCAGTATATTCCGCAATCAAAAAAATCAATAAGTCGGTGCACGCAGATTATGATTTGGCGATAGTTGGAGCCGGCCCGGCCGGTCTGGCAGCCTCCTTAGCGGCTCAGGAAAACAAACTTTCATATGTCACTTTTGAACAAGATACATTAGGTGGAACCATCAATAGCTTCCCGCGAGGAAAGATAGTTATGACATCGCCGATGGTTTTGCCTTTGTTTGGTAAAATTAAGCTCACAGAGACATCCAAGTCCGAATTATTGGAGTTGTGGGAAGAGGTGTTGAAGACTAACGGAATCAGTATTCATGAGCAGGAAAAAGTTGTTTCCATAAATCATTCCGGCGGGAAATTTGAAATTCAATCGGATAAAAGTGCATACACAAGCCGCTCCGTCATTATTGCTATAGGCAGGCGGGGAACACCAAGAAAGCTCGGCGTCCCCGGTGAAGACGAACCGAAGGTATATTATCGCTTGCTTGAACCTGAATTGATACATCATCAAAAGATATTGGTCGTTGGCGGCGGCGATTCGGCGATCGAATCCGCTTTGCTGCTGGCTAAAGAAGACAATGAAGTAACTCTTTCGTATCGGAATGAAGCATTCGCTCGTATAAAGGAAAAGAATCTGGAAAAAATCAATGATGCTGTGTCGCGGAATATAGTTAAAGTTTTATTCAATACTGAAGTTCAGCACATTTCGGAGAGCGAAGTGATTTTACGTACGGGTAAATCTGAAAATATCCATATTCCAAATGATTTAGTATATGTTTTTATCGGCGGAGAACTTCCCACGCAATTTCTTCAAAATATCGGGATTACTGTTTCGAAAAAACATGGAGATGTATTGTTATCGCATAAGAAGTAGGCTAAGATTTTTCATTTATCATTAGAACATCAATGTTGAAATATTTCTTCCTCGGAATAATTATTTCTTTAATTATTACCGGCTATTCGGATGCCCAAATTTCTCCCGGAGAATTATCGCTGGCTCATGCCCGGTTTGAGGGAATGAGTAATTGCACGAAGTGCCACGAAATCGGCAAGCAGGTTTCTGCCGCTAAATGTTTGTCGTGCCACAAAGAAATTGCCGGACTTATTAATCAGGGGAGAGGGTATCACTCAAGTGCAGATGTTAAAAGTAAAACCTGCTGGCAATGTCACAATGAGCATCATGGACGGAATTTCCAGGTGATTCGTTTTGATAAAAAGAATTTTGATCATCGAAAAACAACTTTTGAACAAACCGGAAAACATGCTCAAATCGGATGCTATGAGTGTCATCAAGCTAAAAATATCGGCGACCCTAATATTAAAAAGAGACAAGGCACCTTTTTAGGCCTCTCGCATGCTTGTAATTCTTGCCATGAAGATGTTCATAAAAAAAGTCTCGGTGATAATTGCTCAATTTGTCATTCTACAACCGCGTTTAAACCGGTATCAAAATTTGATCACGCAAATACAAAATTTAAATTGATTGGAAGGCACGCTTCAGTGGAATGTGCCGCCTGTCATAAAAAAGAAACCTCGAACGATGGAAAGATATTTCAAAAATTTAAAGGACTTAACTTTGCAAACTGCAGTCCTTGTCACGACGATTTCCACAAAGGGAAATTTGGTCAGGATTGCAAAAAATGCCATAACCCATCAAGTTTTCATTCGGTAAATACGGTAAAATTTGATCACGATAAGACAAATTTTAAATTAGAAGGAAAGCACGTTTTTGTAAAATGCGAAAATTGCCATACGAAAGAACGGGGGACAAAACCATTATTTGCAAAATGCAGCAACTGTCACCGGGACTATCATGAGGGGCAATTTCTCGGTGCTGATGGTAAGTCCGGTGATTGTAAAAATTGTCACACAGTTAACGGATTTTCCCCATCCACGTTCACGCTCGAAAGGCATGCGGCGGCCGGATTTGCATTGCAGGGAGGCCATTTGTCCATCGCCTGTTCGCAATGTCACAAAACCGGCGATAGGTGGGTATTCAAAAAACTTGGCGGCAAATGTATAACTTGCCATACAAATGTCCATGGTGATGAGCTGACTGCTGAGTATTTGAAAGATAGTCAATGTGACAGATGCCACTCTGTTCAATCATGGCAGAGAATTAATTTCGATCATAATACGACAAAATTTGCTTTGCAGGGCCGACATGCTCAAATCCAATGCCGTCAATGTCATATGCGCTTAGATGATGTTAACGGACGAAGGGATTATAAATTTAAGTCTGTAAGTGACTCTTGTTCATGGTGTCACACAGATATCCATCTGGGACAATTCAAGACAGATAAGAAGAACTATTGTCTTGAGTGTCATACAACGGATAACTGGAAGCCCGAAAAATTTAATCACGAAAAAACACGGTTCCCGCTTACCGGTGCTCACGGTAAAGTGGAGTGTCGCGCATGTCATAAAGAAATTGAAAAAAATGGTGCCCGGATGGTGATGTATAAGATAGGAGATTTTAGATGCGCCGCTTGTCATTTCTGATTTGTATTTTTATTATGGTGATTCAAGTCCCGGCACAATCTCCGCACGGGGCAAAGTTAACCATAGATTGCTCTGAATGCCATGAGCCTACCGCGTGGAAAGTCGAAAAAGATAAAATCAAATTCGATCATGCTAAAACGATTTTTGCTCTTGCGGGACAGCATCAAAATGTTGACTGCAAGAAATGTCATACACCTCTTGTGTTTAGTGATGCCCGGACAGAGTGTAATTCGTGCCATAAAGACATCCATAAAAATTCTGTCGGAGTTGATTGTCAGAGATGCCACACTCCCCAGAGTTGGATTGTTACCAATGTATTGCCGATTCATCAGAACACGCATTTCCCTCTATTTGGTGTACATGCTCAGACCGAGTGCGTTTCTTGTCATGCTGAATACGGAATTCTGAATTTCAGAACTGCCGGAGTAAATTGTTATGATTGTCACGCCGCGAACTTTACTTCGACTACAAGCCCGAGCCACGTGGCCGCCGGTTTTTCGCGCGACTGCCAGGAGTGTCACAAAGTAACAGCGACATCATGGACTCAGGGAACATACGCTTCACATAGTTTCTTTCCGTTGGAGCAAGGTCATCGAGTAGAATGTTTTAGCTGCCATCGCAAGGATACATTTAAAGGACTGAGCAGGGAATGCTACGCGTGCCATAGACAAAACTATGAAGCAACAAAAATCCCCGATCACAAGAAATTAAATTTCGCAACTCAATGTCAGGGTTGTCATTCTATTGCCGGATGGAAGCCGGCAGCTTTTGACCATAATACGACAGGATTTGTACTTGCGGGTGCACATAGAACGGTTGATTGTGCCGGGTGTCATAGTAACGGAACCGCTAATACTCCGAAAGTTTGCGACGGTTGTCATTTGGCGGATATAAGTAAACCTGTTAACCCGAACCACAAGCTGGCGAACTTCCCGAAGGTTTGCGACCAATGCCATAATGTGAATGCCTGGAAACCAGCCTCGTTTAATCATGCGGCTACAAATTTCCCGCTAACGGGACAGCATGTGGCTGTTACCTGTAACCAATGCCACACTGTTCAATATGCAGGGACGGCTAAGGATTGCTACTCATGCCATGTAAATGATAACGGAATATCAACAAATCCTAAACATAACATGGGAAATTTCCCCAAACTGTGCGAACAGTGTCATACAACAAATGGATGGAAGCCGACTTTGTTCAATCATTCCATGACAAGTTACCCGCTGACAGGAAAGCATCAGACAGTATTGTGTAATAATTGTCATACTTCTGTATACGCCGGAACAAGTGTAGTATGTAAAAATTGCCATCAAGCTGACATAAGTAAACCGGTCAATCCGTTACACACGTTAGGTAATTTCCCGCAATCGTGCGAGCAGTGCCACTCTCCGTCAGGGTGGATACCATCCTCATTCAATCATGCAAGCACGAATTTTCAGCTCGTAGGCAGACATATAACGGTTCCTTGCAACAACTGCCACGTGACGCAATACAGTGGGACGGCAAAGGATTGTTACCAATGTCATCTTACGGATTATAATGGAGCACAAAATCCAAATCATAAATCCGGTGGCTATCCTACGGATTGTAGTATGTGTCATACCTCAATCGCGTGGATTCCTTCATCCTTTAATCATGCTTCCACAGGATTCACTCTAACCGGAAAGCATGCGACCATTACTTGTACGGATTGTCATGGAACAACGATAGCGCATCTTGACCCCACATGCAGTGTATGCCATAAGGCCGATATTTCAACTTCAAAGGTTGTCAATCATAATCTCGGAAATTTCTTGACCGGTAAAACATGTGATATGTGCCATTCTACAGCAGTGTGGAAGCCATCGTCATTTACACATGCCGCAACCACGTTTCCTTTAACGGGAATTCATGCGACAACTTCTTGTAATAGTTGTCATACATCAACATACACGGGAACAGCAAAAGATTGTTATAGCTGTCACGCGTCGAACTATAATAGTTCCGTTAATCCTCCGCACGCGAGCTCATCGCTTTCTTCAATTTTTGTTACTTCGTGTAGTAATTGTCACAGTACTTCCGGTTGGAGGCCGACAACATGGAGCCATAAACAATACTATGATATAACCGTAAGACATTCTGCAAAACTTTGCAGTGATTGTCATACGTCATGGGCAAATCCTGCCGCTCCGCAATGTATTAGCTGCCATCAGTCCGATTTTAACAAGGAACATAACGCGTCTTCTCGTAAAGATTGTTGGTCGTCCGGATGTCATACTAATCCTTCTACATTTAACAAGTAGGCGGCGTACAGATGCGAATATATCATCAAATAATTTTCATTATTGGTACGATGCTGATTACTATTGCGGGTATTGCTCAGACTACAGACCGCGTCCGTGTAGACGGTGTGATTTCGTTTATTTCCAGTCAGAACTGTTATGTTAAATTTTCATCCACTGAGGGACTAAATATCGGTGACACGCTTTATCAGGGTGCCAAGTCGGATTCAACCGGTGTCGTTGTGCTGCGGTATATCTCTACACATTCGGTGGCTGGCGAACAATTAACGGCCGGTAAGTATACGTTAGCAATAAATCAAACACTAATCGGATTTGCAAGAGTTAAGGAAGCACCAAAAACAGATTGGGGGAGTACAAAACAAAACTCCTCGCTTTTATCCTTTGTTCCTGCTGCGGTAAAATCAGCTCCGGCTGCCCCGGATGCGTTTAAAATCAGCGGGCGGCTTTCGGAACAGCTTGCCAGCGATTTCTCAAAAGAAAAGGAACTTGAAGTTCAGCAGTTTAGAACTATGTTGAACTTTACTGCGGAAAATCTTTTTATTCCGAAACTTTCTCTTACCAACTATCTGATGTTTGCGTATCGGGAAGATGACTGGCAAAAAGTGAAAACTAATCCTTTTGATTTCATTCGTGTTTACGATCTCGCACTATCTTACGCTGTTGACTCGGCAACAAAGGTATGGGCAGGCCGTCATCTTAATTACCGCATGGCAAATGCCGGAGCAATTGACGGCATTCAATTAGAATCTTCTTATAAATCTTATATCGGTGGAGTCGTCATCGGTTCAAGGCCGTCTTTTGCTAACTACGGTTATGATTTAAAATATTTCCAATATGGGGGATACATAGGTAGAATAGATAAGTATCAGGACAGCAGGGAAATGGAAAATATATTCGCCTTCTTTAATCAAACCTATAAATCGAAAACCGATCGCCGGTATGCATATTTTCAACATTCCAATAATCTAATTTCCAACAGTTACCTTTTTGTGTCATCTGAGATAGATTTATATAAGCAGGAGGCGGGTGCGGCCAAGAATAGCTTAACGCTGACCAGTTTATACACCTCATTCCGCTATACCCCGGGACGCGTAGTGTCGTTTAATTTAACATATGACGCTCGCCGGAATGTAATTTATTACGAAACGTATAGAACGTTTGTTGAAAATCTTTTGAATAATGAATTACGGCAGGGGTTAAGAGCAAATGTATATATACGTCCATTGGATAGACTCAACTTTGGGTTAAATACAGGATACCGGTATCAGCATTCCGATAATAAACCCACCCGGGACTATGGATCTACGGTTTATTATTCCGGTATTCCATATCTAACCGTTGACTTTAATGGCGCCGCGACATATTTGACCGGTAATTATTTGAAAGGCTACAATTGGAGTGCGGAGCTGAATAAAATTGTGGAAAGATTTTATATCTCCGCCGGTTATCGGCAGAATAATTTCTCGTATTTAACAAGCTCTTACAGCTATACGCAGAAAAGCATGTATTCTTATGTTTCTTACTCCCTTTCTCGTCTTCTTACCATCGCAGTCAATTACGAAGGCATTTTTGATACAGGTGGAAAATCCAACAGGATTTTTATTGATATTACAACTCGCTTTTAATGCCTTGTGTGCAATAAAAAATGATTCGTAAATTGGGCTTAACAATAAGGATATTTTATGTTTGAATATGTGGGGGCGATGCACATACATTCGGACTTTTCTGATGGTACCGGCACCATACCCGAAATTTTACGCTCCGCTGGTGAAGTGAATCTTGATTTTGTCGTGATTACCGACCATAACACTCTTCGCGCTAAAAAGGATGGGTATGAGAAATTTTATGATAAGACGCTTCTGATCCTCGGGTATGAAATCAATGACAAAGAAAACAGAAACCACTGCCTCGTACTTGATACGGAGGAAACGCTTTCCACAAGGGTACCTGCCGCTGAGTATTTGAAAAAGATTAAAAAAAACGGCGGATTCAGCATTATTGCGCATCCGCATGAAAAACGAACAGCTTTCAAAGAACACCCGCCGTATCCATGGACTGAGTGGGACAATTCGGATTTCGACGGTATTGAGATTTGGAACCACATGAGCGAGTGGATGGAAACCCTTAATGAGCAGAACCGGTACGAACATTTTATTCATCCCCTCCGCTCTCTGAATGCCCCGGCAGCCGAAACTCTGCAAAAATGGGACGAAATAAGCCTTGAGCGAAAGGTTGTTGCAATTGGAGGGACTGATGCCCATGCCCATAAAGTCAATTTAATGGGCTTTTTCGAGGTTGAAGTCTTCCCATATAAGGTTTTATTCAAAGCAATTAGAACGCATGTTCTTTTGCAAAAGAAGATGCGGATTTCGAAAGATGCCGACGGAGTGCAGGCGGCGGCAAAACAAGTCATTTCAGCGATAAAAAATGGCTGTTGTTTTGTGGCAAATGATTATATTTGTAATTCCTTTGGATTTCGTTTTTGGGCTGAAACAGGGAATAACCGGTATGAACTGGGTGATACTATCAATGGTCTCGACTCTTTCAGGCTGTGCGTTAATGCTCCCGGACCGGCCCCCGAAATAAGGATTATCCGTAATGGTGAAGTTATTGAGACTAAAGCGGATAGTGAAGTTAGAATTGATATGACTGATGAAGGCGTATACCGGGTAGAGGTTTACATGCACAATAAAGCATGGATATTTTCCAATCATATACGTTTTACAAACAAGTAATTTATATTTCATTCTTAAGGATTATAGATGTTAGCGAAACAAAAGAAAATTTCAAGAAAAGAAATTAAACAAGATACAATGGTAACCTTGTACTATAAGTTCATTTCTTTTTTCACTGAAAATACAAAAGTCCTTTCAATTTCAGCCGGTGTTATTGTAGCTGTTGTAATCGGATTTTTTATTTATAACAATGCGCGCAATTCGGCTAATGATGCGGCAAACTACGCGTTATCAAAAGTTATGAGAGTCTACAATGCCGGTGCATATCAGCAGGCGATCAAAGGCGATGCCGCTTCAAAGATCGTCGGTCTGGAGCAGATTGTAAAGGAATACGGTTCATCTGAAACAGGTGAACAGGCAAAAATCTTTTTGGCAAACAGCTATTACTTCCTGAAAAAATACGATTTGGCATTGAAGTCATATGATGACTACAGCGGCGGAAGTGACTATCTTAAAGCCGCGGCGTTAGCTGGTCAGGCAGCTTGCTACGAAGCACAGAATAATGCTGAAAAAGCAGCCGACTTATACATGAAAGCTGCAAAAGTAAGTTCTGAAAATGTACTTACACCGGAATATATGCTGTATGCAGGTATTAACTACATGAACATCGGCAAAAATGATGAAGCAAGAGAAATCTTCCTTTCGATCAAAAAGGATTATTCCAAGTCTGCTTACACACGCGATGTTGAAAGATATTTATCGCTGGTTGAATAAAAGATTTTATCTTTAAAACTAAAAAGTTCTGTCATAACGGCAGAACTTTTTTTATGCACTTATTTTGTTTTAATATTGTGAGATGTATATCGGCCGACTGTGGCCGGAAACGATATCGAATCTTTTAGTCTTTTTTACGCGGGGTGCTTGAGGAAGAAGAATTATTTTTCTTATAATCGGTCTCATAAAAGCCGGAACCTTTGAAAATGGGACCTAATCCCGCGCCGATTTTACGCTTCATTTTTCCGTGGCATTCCGGGCACTCGGTAAGCGGTTTATCGTTCATAGATTGAAAAAATTCGAACTCTTTTTTGCACTTAGTGCATTTATAGTCATATGTTGGCAATTATAACTCCTATAATTTTGCTTAGTAAAAATAGTGAAAAAGAGGAAAAAATTCTATAACTTTACACTCTATTTTAGGTTGAATTCGAGTACGCAAATGCATAAAAAATATTTTACTCTTTATAGTTTACTGATTTTCTCCATTGTACTTCTGCTTTCAGGATGCTTAAATTATGAGCAGGATGTCAAATTAAAAATTGACGGCTCCGGCTCAATGAAAATCCATTATTGGATTCAGTTGAATAATCAGGACAGCAGCAAGTTCATTTCACAAATTGGAATTTTTAATGCCGACTCGTTGAAAGAAGAATTCAAATCCAGATTTGCCAAAATTGAAAAAATCGCGGTTTATGCAGATTCAACGGATTCAACATATCACGCGAAAATCGAGTTCTCCTTTGATAAAATTGATTCTCTCAACTTCATGAAACCATTTGCCGATTCCAGATTTTCATTTCAGGAAGGGGCGGCAAATCAAATCGTTTTCTCTCAATTCATTCCACCCATTTCTCCCGTATTCGGCTATGACGGCACAAAATATAAGGTGACGTACAAATACGAGTTCCCGGGCGAAATACTTGTCCACAACGCGACAGAAGCTCATTACAACAAACTTACCTGGTCTTACAACCTTTCGGATATTGGTAAAGGGAAGACGCTCTCCGTCACTTTCCGTCCGTATAAGTTAAAAGAAACGCCGACCTGGATATTTGTTTTCTCGGGTTCTGTTCTTGCATTTGTTATCTTCTTCCTTCTGAAAAAGAAAAAGAACTGATAAATTACCGGTCATTTTTTCAGACGTAAAGAATTACTGACAACAGATACGGAGCTCATTGACATTGCCAGCGCTGCAAACATCGGATTAAGCAATCCGAATGCTGCGAGCGGTATTCCTATGCTGTTGTAAACAAAAGCCCAGAATAAATTTTGCTTGATTATGCGAATGGTTTTTCTTGAGAGGTGAATTGCGTCAACAACGCCCGAAAGATCATTTCTTAATATCGTTACAGAGGCAGTTTCAATAGCAGCGTCGGTTCCGGAGCCGATGGCGAATGCAACGTTGCTGGCGGCAAGAGCAGGAGCATCGTTAATACCGTCACCAACCATACCCACGACTTTATTCTGTGCCTGATATTTCCGGACATAGTTTGCTTTGTCGCCGGGAAGTACTCCGGAAATTATTTCATCAATCCCGATTTTCTGTCCGATAGCCTGCGCAGTCCTTTCCGCGTCTCCGGTTAACATAACGGTCTTGATGCCTAACTTCTTCAGTGCTGCGATTGCCTGAACGGATGAAGCCTTGATCGTATCATCAAGGACAATGTATCCGGTAAACTTTTTATTACGTGCTGCGTATATGATGATGCCGGTGTGCGCACTTGTATCTGGCCTTTGAGGCACTGACTCCGTATTCTCAACAATATAATTCCAATTGCCCGCGTGGATGAGAGTACCTTTCACTTTGCCGCTCACGCCTTTACCTTCGGTATACATAAAATCAGAACATTCAGCTAATGGTAAGTCGTGTGTGCGGGCGTATCCGGTTATCGCATGTGCTATCGGATGTTCCGATTTGGATTCAACCGAGGCTATGAGAGAAAGGATGTCGTTTTTATTTTCATCACTGAATGATGTCTCTGCAATTGTCGGAAGTCCTTCAGTTAACGTGCCGGTTTTGTCAATGAGCAGCGTATCAATTTTGTGGGCTATCTCAAGAGCTTCGCCATTCTTTATGAGTATGCCTCTCTTTGCTCCATTGCCCGTGCCGACAATGATTGCGGTCGGAGTTGCCAATCCCAATGCGCAAGGGCAGGCGATGATAAGTACAGCAACGAAATTCATCAATGCCATGCTGAGCGGAGCACCGCCGATAAATAGCCAACCGGCTAATGCTGCTATGGCGATTACTAAAACAACGGGGACAAACACAGAAGCAATTTTGTCCGCGAGATTCTGTATGGGTGCCTTGGAACCCTGCGCCTCTTCGACCATTTTTATAATTTGTCCAAGTACTGAATTGTCGCCGAGGGCGGTAACGTCAAATTCTATGTATCCGTTTTTGTTAATGGTTCCGCCAACGACGTGTGCACCAATAGTTTTTTTAACCGGGAAGCTTTCACCCGTTACCATTGATTCATCAACGTGCGTAGTTCCTGTTGCAATTACACCATCTGCGGAAATTCTCTCTCCGGGCTTAATGATAACCCGGTCGCCGATTCTCAACTGCTCTATGGAGATAGTTAATTGAGTGCCGCCGCGGATAACAGTCGCGTCTTTGGGGCGCAATTCGAGCAGCTTTTGAATTTCCTGTGTGGTTTTTCGTTTTGAACGGCTCTCAAGCCATTTACCCATCAAAATGAGAGTGATAATAACAACCGTAGTATCGTAATAGGTATGAGGTGTGCCGTGATGGACATGTAATAGCGACGGGAAAAATGTCATGAGTGCACTGTACACATATGCCGCGCCGGTGCCGATTGCGACAAGTGAATTCATGTCCGCTGAGAAGTGCTTGGTGTTTCTCCAGAACGCGATGAAAAATCTTCTGCCGGGAAATATGAGAACAGGCGTTGATAGAATAAACAAAAGTATATTGAGTGCGGCGGGAGTTATGCGCAGTAAATCGAATAACCCATCCCACATTGAAAGCATACCGAGCAGGGATACCGGAATAGCTAAGGCAAGTGAAATGCGAAAATCATTTTGCAAACGCCGTTCATTTTTCTCAAACCTGTTTTCTGTCTGCTCATGCGCTGCGTTTTTGGATTCGATGAGAGCGGTAATATCTAACTTATATCCGTACTCTTCTACTGCTTTATATATCTTATCCGGAGAGGCTTTCGATTTTTCAAGGTCGAATGATGCTTCTTCGGTCGCCAGATTAACCGCTACATTTTCAACACCATCAATTTTTTTAAGAATCTTTTCGACGCGCGCGACACAGGCAGCGCAAGTCATTCCCTCAACCGGCAATGTAACTCTCGTACTCAAAACAGACTTCTTACTTTTCAGTTTTTACTAATGTGAATCCGGCCTCAGCCACTGCGTCGGATACTTTTTTATCAGCAACTTTAGACTCATCAAATTCGATTTCCGCAAATCCGATTCCTACTTCGATAACTGTAATATCATTCTTGGTCAATTCTTTTTTCAAAGCCATAACACAATGATTGCAGGACATGCCCTCAATTACTAATTTTTCTTTTACCATATAAACTCCATTTTTCAATTATTTAGATGCAAATATGATGAAAAAGATGCAAAAAGCAGAATTTCGTCCGGCGAAAGGAATGTCATGTGACTTTTTATGAGAAGACACCAAGGAAATAGTTGAGCTAGTAAAAATTAGTATGTCATTCCGTTCGCAGAATCCCCTTGTCTATAGAAAAGAAAGTCAAGAAGAAAATAATCTCCCCTAAAGATTTTTCTTTAGAAAAATCAGTCGTTTTGACTTTGGTTTCACGGTATCGTGCCCATTGGCTTCTACTATGTTTCTGCTCCTAAAACCTGGCTTCCTTTACTCGATTAACTTTTTCTATGCGTCTATTTGAGTTGTAGCCTTTAGCGGCCCACTACGGTAAATTCCAGATGTAAAAGCAGGAGAGGACTAAACGGGAGAATGTACTATATCCACTCAGATGGACTGTAACAAAGGGATTTGAGTTCTCTCTCCCAAAAATCTGAGCCGGTTTTATTTATTGAACATATTTTTATAGTACCCAACGAACACCGTAAGCAATCAAAGCTATGTATCTTTTGCCTGATACTTCGTTCCCGTCTTAGCCACACCATAACTGATCTTGGCTATCTGCCGGGCTACGGCATGACGGGCATTATGGTCACTGTGTCCTTTCTCTATGAGACCATCATAATATGACCGTAACGGGTTTTGTCCGTTAACGACCACGATGGCTGCTGTTTTATATACTTCTTTCAAGACTCTGGAGAATCTCGGGCGGCGCACACCATATACCCTGCCGCCGCTTTCTCTCTTGTAGTTTACCAGTCCGCAATATGCCAGATATTTATTTGCCGTCTTAAAGCGCCTCGGCTCTATCATGGTTGCCCATATCTTGACTGCCGATATTTCCGCTATACCCGGTATACTGCATAAGTTCTTTAACATGCTGTTCTTTTTGCACATACTCCCGAATAGGGTGACATATTCATCTTTCTGCTTCTGGTAAAGTTCTATCGCTTCCTCAAGACGCTGTATAATGAATCGGCTGGCCTCGGTATCTGATTCTGCTACTTTCTGACGTTTTGTTTTTCCTTCCTGTGCTAAAAACCCGGCATTTTGATTTTGAAGCCGGACTCCCATTTTTACCAGGTCAATGTAGGAACTAACATATTTTCTGAGTTCATGCACCTTTTCAAGGCTATGGTAAATTTCTCTTATCATACCGTTATACAATAGTCGGCACAATTTTTCTGCATCTATCCGGTCATTTTTTGGCCCTATGCTCAAGCTCTTGTTTACGTATGGGTCACAGACTACTATTTTTGTAACACTATCATGCAGTTTAATATACAGCCAATGTGCCGGCGAACTTTCTTCCAGTACCAAAACGCTTGTGCCTTTTAGTTCCCGGAGCATTCTCTGTAATGTCTTTACGTCGCTTTCGTACTCGGCAAGACGTATTTTGTCTTTTTGCGTACTGTGTATTCTGGCTATTGCCATCGTTTTTTGCGACCAGTCCACGGCTATGTAATGATCATAACCCGTGTATGAATTAACAACTTGCGTTGTCTCTTTGACATTATCATTTTTACTATATTTTGCCATGCGGTTTCCTTTCTTTTTGAGTCTACAATTTTCCACGCTTTTTGCGTGCTTAGCCTTAAAGATAGTGAAACCGCTTTTCTAATTTAACGGGAGAATCCGTCGGCAGACGGATATCCGGAATCAATTCTGCCCTCAGTTGATTTTAACCTGGATTCTCCCAAGGGGATTCTGCGAACGTATAAATCTGACGAACGAAACCATCCTCTTCGCTTTATATTCTCCCGTCAGATTTTACGGAATGACAAACAAATCGTTAAGTTAACAGCATTGCTTGGTGTGAGAGGGGATGGGGGTGAGTTTATTTTTAAAAATTGTTGCGTGACTCAAGGCTCAGTAATGCAAAAAATTAGCCGTATATTACATATTACTTTTCAAAAAATAAGAACTATTGTGACTCTTCATAAAAACCTCATAGAAGCCGTAAAACAGGCTTTAACCGCGATATTTTTCGAAAACCGGTTCGCCGATCACGTTATTGATTTCGTGATAAAATCCAACAAAAAGTGGGGCGGACGTGACCGTAAATTTATCGCCGAAACCACATATACTATTGTGCGTAACTGGCGGATGCTTCACGCGATAAACGGCACGTACGATGCGCAATCACCAAAACATCTCGATAAAATTTTAGCTATCCATTTTACACTGGCAGGACTGGAAGTCCCCGAATGGCTTTATACAGAGCATCTTAGTGTAGAAGAACTTACCCGGAAAAAGGAAGAACTTTCAGCACTACGTGTTGTTCGTGAATCAATCCCTGACTGGTTAGATGAATTCGGGACGGCCGAACTTGGAGAGCAGCGGTGGGAAAAAGAATTACCGGTTCTCAATCAAAAGGCCGATGTTGTTATCCGGACAAATACTTTGAAGATTACCAAACCGGAGCTTATGGATATTCTGGAAAACGAGAATGTTCATGTTAATGAAATACCCGGTCATCCGCATGCCTTATTGCTGATGAACAAGTCAAACCTTTTTATGACTCAGGCTTTTAAAGACGGCCTTTTCGAAATTCAGGATGCCTCTTCACAATTAGTTGCCGAAGCATTGGATATTGAACCTGGGATGCGCGTTGTTGATGCCTGCGCCGGCAGCGGAGGTAAAGCGCTGCACATCGGATCGCTGATGAAAAACAAAGGTAAAATTATCGCGCTTGATATAACCGACAGACGCCTTGGTGAACTACGGCATCGTGCAAAAAGAGACGGTATTGAAATTGTTGAGACCCGCATAATTGATTCCACGAAGGTAATTAAACGTTTGTACGACTCTGCCGACCGCCTTCTTTTAGATGTGCCATGCTCCGGCAGCGGAGTATTACGCAGACACCCGGATGGTAAATGGAAGCTTAACATTGGTTCGATTAACCAGATAAGGGCAACACAGGAAGAGATTATCAGTAAGTACAGCAGAATCGTTAAGCCCGGCGGCATTATGGTGTATTCGACATGCAGCATTTTCCCATCGGAAAATGAAAAGCAGGTCGAAAAATTTCTGCGGCTGAATGACGGATTTGAGCTGCTCGAAGACAAAAAAGTCTCACCTGCGGAAAGCGGGTTTGATGGCTTTTATATTGCGAAATTAAGACGAAAACCGGCTATTTCGGCGGAGTGATTGGTTGAGTGGCAAATTAATATTATTGTTTTTTAATGATTAATTTTGCTATCTTTCAGTTCCGAACAAATAATTATTGAATTTTCTCAATGATTCGCTGATGTCAGCACGGTTATATTCCAGATACATTAATCTAATTCAAGTTTATCTATGTTTAAAAAATTAAACGGTAAAAAAGAAATTCCGGAGCTTGGGGGCGAAATACACATGGAAAGAAAAAGAAGAGAGCGGAAAGCACTCATTTTCTTCGTTATTTCGGCTATTATAGTTCTCAATATTATTCTTTATTTTTTGACTGAACAATAGAGGCGGCGTAAGCAGCAAACTTCTTGGACAGTTCTATAAATTATTTCCCATTTCCATTTTAGCCCATTATATCAGGCATCACTATAATTTTCACGCATCATGAAACTTCGCGGTAATGTTTTACTAAAAAAATTGGATCGCTACATCGGCATTCCGGTTTTAAAAATTCTTAGTCTTTTCCATTCTAAAACGAAATGCCCGAAATCTGTTGAGCGTGTCGCTATACTCTTAACTCCTGCCATCGGCGATACTATTTTGACTCAATCTCTTCTTCGTGACATAAAACAATATGATCCCTTTATTCATATAACGTTATATCTTCCGGTTAACGTAGTTGAAACGGCAAAATTAATAGGATACTCCGATGAATTGATTCCACTCAATTATTCTGAAATTCTAAACACGGTTAAAACGATTCGCAAAAAAGAACATGATGTATTTATTGATGCTGGGCAGTGGACCAGATTAAGCGCAATTTTCACTTTTTTTGCAAAAGCCAAATACAAGCGGGGATTTGAAACCGGTGGGCAATTCAGACATTACGGATTTGACGAAGCAATACATCATAATGATGCCGTGCATGAAGTTATGAACCTGAGAAATTTATGCTGGGGGCATTTTGAAAATGCTGCCAACCTGCCTGCTATTGAATTTTCCGTACCACGGGAGCTTGATAATAAGCGGGTAATTATTCATATGAAATCGGGCGGGACAAAATCTCATCGCAGGGAATGGGATAATGAAAATTGGGCTTTTATTATCCGTTATTTGCATAGTAAGGGTTTTACCACATACCTTTCGGGTTCAAAAAATGATGAACCGTCCATTAAAGAACTTATGGCATTATGCGGCGAGTGCCGCGTTGTCAATGATGCAGGCAGATCAATTACCGGAACTGCCGAACTACTCCGCAATTCGTTCCTGATGATTTCGGTTAATACGGGTATTATGCATCTCGGTGCCGCGGTGGGTATTAACCTGATTGCACTGCACGGAGCTGTAAATTATCTAAGGTGGGGACCGCTGAATAAAAACTCTATATCAATTACAAGCCCGTATCATGGGGCACCGTGTTTGAATTTAGGTTTTGAGTATGCCTGTAAAGATAAAACCGGTGAGTGTATGAAAATGATTACTCGACAGACGGTAATTAATGCGATTGATAAATTTTTAGCCGCGCAGTAACCGACTTAGTAAATCGGGTCCATCCCATACTTGCCGCAGGAGTACATCATCAGCAGCGATGCAAGATCAACAAGCGCTTTCTTCTGGTCTTTCACATATATAAGCAGATCATACACCTCTGCCACAAACTTCATATTCGTCAAAATCTTTTTCAGCTCGGGATAGGTCGGCGCACCATGCCAGTTTGCCACCTGCTCGACTAACAGAGCCTCATTTCTTCTGAGAAATTCATTCAGCGACATGGTCTTTTGCGCGTTCGGAGTTAAGGGGCGGCAGATATTTATCAGGTCGTTAAAATACTTATCCCACTTTACCGCGAGATCCTGATTCCGTTTTTGCATTACCTGCTTTGCTTTTTCAAGAGTAAAGTTTGCTTTGGTCGTTACCTTGGTCGTGGAAATAAGAGCGTACCCATCGAAGCGGTAAACATCTTCTTCTTCATCGTAAAATCTCCATCGCTTAATAAGCTGGCGCGCGGAGTAGATAGTAATTACTTTTTCAAGCCCGCTGTCTACAATAATAAATTTATTATGATCGTAGTTGATAACGGTAAACCAGTGTTCCCAGTTGTCCACGCTGAGAATGCAGGGGCGACCTCTTTTAATTTGGCGGATAAGCAATTTGATCGCGTCGGCAGGCTCGGAACTTTTAAAGTGCACCATCCGGCAATGAAAACTTCTCGTTGCTTTTGCCAAACCGATTTCATCCGTGCCATACCACCATGTTGAACCTGCTTTATGCGCGATGTTGTGTTCATCTTTAAATTGACCAAGCATAACAAGGGCATACTTCAGCGCGAACGGGCCGCACTGATATTTATTCGGCTGCGGATAAAAACTCATCTGTCGGGGTTACTCAGTTTTTAATGAGAAGTTTATGTTGTAATTTAAAACTTAAATATTATTATTTAATACCGGATACCGTTATGGCAACAAGAAGTAAAGTACTGCTCCTGTATAATGAAACGAATCCAGAACTATATATTTACAAATCTGAACTTGAAAAGTCAAATTTAAATTTCAAACCGTACTTTGAAATTGAAAATGTGACCCCCATGGACGAGTACGACCAGATGGGGCAGAGAGTCGCTTCTCTGGGCTATGAGGTCAAATCCCTGAACGTAAATGACAATTTAGACGTGCTTCTCAACGCCCTGCAGGAGTACAAACCGGATGTGGTATTCAACTTTGTGGAGATTTTCCATGGTCAGCCGAAGCTCGAAATGAACGTTGCCGGGTTGTTTGACCTGTACGGTGTACCGTACACGGGTGCCCCGCCGATTGCCCTCGCTACATGCCAAAACAAGCTTTTAGCGAAGAAAATCCTCATTGCTAACGGCATCCAGACTCCGGCGTTCGAGATATTCCCGGTTGTAAAGACATTGAAAGTAACACATAACCTGAATTATCCACTAATCGTAAAACCGCTTTTTGAGGACGCGAGCGTGGGTATTGAGAATGCCTCCGTGGTACATGACCTGGCAAGCCTCAGGAAGCGCATAAAACACGTCCACAATGAATTTAAGCAGCCGGCGCTGGTGGAAGAGTTCATAGAAGGCCGTGAGCTCAATGTATCGGTTTTGGGCGATAAAGAGACCGTTGTTCTGCCTATCAGCGAAATTGACTTTTCTACTATGCCCGACCATCTGGAAAATATTGTCAGCTATCAGGCTAAATGGGATTCGCTCCATGAAGCATATCATAAAACCATCCCCATTTGTCCGGCGAAACTGCCGAAAAAGCTTCTCGCGAAAATTGAGAAAATCGCCTTGAAAGCCTTTTCCGTCCTTCACCTCCGCGATTATGCCCGGGTGGATATGCGTCTGCGTGCCGATGGCGAAGTATTTGTGCTCGAAGCTAACCCGAATCCCGATTTGAGCGAGGGAGCCGGATTCATGCGCTCGGCAGAGGCGGCTGGCTACCCTTACGAAAAGGCATTAGATAAGCTTATTCAATTGGCGTTGGCAAGAGGGAAAAAGTAAAAAAGATTACGCTCCGCGAGCCCGCCAATGGGCGGGCAGGCAAGACATGAGCCGATTTCATGAGAAGTTTAAAATAGAAAACCCCGACGATGTCGGGGTTTTCTATTTTATGCTCTGTGAGTCCCGACGTGTCGGGAAACTTGCATCCCGAACTCGTTCGGGATAACAGCCGAGAAACAAGGTTAAAAACAAAAAAGGCCTGATTTTCATCAGACCTTTTGCTCCGCGAGCAAGACTCGAACTTGCAACCCTTCGGTTAACAGCCGAATGCTCCACCATTGAGCTATCGCGGAATATGTTTTTTTCGGTTAACAGCCGTCCCGACTTGTCGGGAGAGCTATCGCCGAATGTTTTTATTCAAAACGAATTGTAAATTTACGAAAATTGACATTATCAGTCAACACTTTCCGGACTTTTTTTTAACTTTCTGAACTTGATTTACTAATATCCTTGTCAAGCAAACTGCCGAATAAACAAACTGTAATTGCAGTTTGTTTGCTAATACCTAAAATATTTTCAACGGGGACTCAATGGAATATTACCTTTACATACTTTGCTCCAAATCGGCAGACAAATAGTATGTCGGCTCTTCACAAAATCCTTATTTGCGATTAGAATATCACAATACTATTGAAAAGGGCTTTACGTCACGAAACAGACAATGGGAAATCGTATATACAAGGAAGTATTTTTCAAAAGAGGAGGCAATACGAGCTGAGAAGAAGGTGAAGTCGTGGAAGAGCCGGACAATGATAGAACGTTTAATTAATGGACTGACCCAAATTTGAGCATTCGGCTGTTATCCCGAACACGTTCGGGATGCAAGTTCGATTCGCCGCGGCGAATTGCTCGCGTTTTTATTATGCGCTTTCAAGAAGCGGATTCCTGTCCGCCGAATGGGTGGGCTCGCAGAATTGTTATAAGAGTTAACCTGTATATAATTTCGAAAATATTGGTTATTTTTATATTTAATCGAAACAGTTTCTCAATAATTGCAGCAGACAAGGTCTTAACTTGAATAATACATCGTCATATTCCTCTTTGGATTTGGTACGAAGGGAAGTAAGTAGACTTCTGGATCCAAGTCGAAGAGCCGAATACGGTCAGTTTATGACTCCAAATTCGATCGCTGCATTTATGGCTTCCTTGTTTTCATACGAGGGAGAAATAAAGCTATTGGATCCGGGTGCCGGAATTGGATCATTGACCGCTGCATTCTTAGAGAATTCGCTCAAATACAAGGCGGATGTTTTTGTAGATGCCTGGGAAATAGATAAAACTTTGAGCCCCTATTTGGAGGGCACATTAAAACATTGGCAAACTCAAACTTCAAATCGGATAGAATATCAAATACATTCCGAGGATTTTATTGAGTATGCCTCGTTCATGTTAAGTCTTGGTGGTGGTGGTGCGAAGTTCACGCATGTGATTACAAATCCGCCATACAAGAAAATACATAGTAGCTCCATGCATAGAGGCTTATTAAAAATGGCCGGTATTGAGACGGTGAATTTATATTCTGCATTTATTGCTTTGTGCATCGGGCTGTTGAAGGATAAGGGTGAGCTGGTTGCTATTGTTCCAAGGTCGTTTTGTAATGGTACATATTATCTTCCATTTCGTGAACTTCTTGTTAAAAATACAAGTATAAAGCAGATACACCTTTTTACCAGCCGGGCGAAAAACTTTAACGACGATGCTGTTTTACAAGAGAATATTATTATTCACCTTGTAAAAAGCGGGAGCTTTGATAAAATTAAAATATCTACTTCTTTTGATGCCGAATTTGCTGATTACGCCGAACATTATGTGCCGTATTCGAATGTTATAGATAAAGACACTAAGAACAAGTTTATCCATATTCCATTGCAATCAACTGATAGAGACCTCCCCAGTATATGTTCTCATAATTTGAACGATCTGAATCTGGAAATAAGCACGGGTCCGGTTGTAGATTTCCGTGCGGCGGATTCACTGGTTCGGGAAATCACTGAGGATGCAGTCCCTTTATTATACTCATTTAATTTTACCAATGGCAAGCTTACCTGGCCAAAGGAACATAAAAAGGCAAACGCCATTAGGTTCACTCAGGATACAAAGAAAAGTCTTTTCCCTAATGGTAATTATGTGTTGGTAAAGCGCTTTTCGTCCAAAGAAGAAAGAAAAAGAATAGTTGCGTATTTTCTCGCGGCAAGTGATTTGGATTATGACTATATCGGCATAGAAAATCACCTGAATGTTTTTCACTTTGGGAAAGCCGGTATTGATGAATTTATAGCAAAGGGTTTAACAATATTTTTGAATTCGACCGTAATTGATAATTATTTTCGGATCTTTTCAGGGCATACACAAGTGAATGCTACAGATTTAAGGGCGATTAAGTATCCCAATCTTGAAACTCTTGCTTATATTGGTAAAAGTTATGAAAAGGTCTTTAACGATCAATTACTTATAGATAATTTAATCGGGGAGTTGATATGATAACGAAACAAAAAAGAATCGAAGAAGCGCTGAGCATTCTGAAATCAATCGGTATGCCGAATGAGCAACTTAATGATAGAACAGCGGTTACTCTTTTAGCGCTGTTGGATATGTCCTTAAATAAAGATTGGCTGCAAGTCACAAACCCAATGTTAACGATTAGGGGGATATTGGATTTTGCCCGCACCAAAATGAAAATGCGTTATGCTGAGAATACGCGTGAGAGTATTCGTAAATACAGTGTTAAGCAATTGGTTGAAGCCGGTGTTCTGCTTCATAATCCGGATGATCCGAAGCGACCTGTTAATAGTGCTTTGAATTGCTATCAGGTCACAGATTTGGCATTGGAGTTGTTTCGAAAGTTTGGGACGAACAAATGGCAAAGGGCACTTTTGAGTTATATCAAATTGAAACCAAAGCTTGTAGATTCATTTGCAAAGAAAAGAGAAATGATCCGGTTGTCTGTTAAAATATTGAATGGTACAAATATTAAGCTTAGTCCGGGTATTCACTCGAAATTAATTAAACAAATTATTGAGGAATTTGCAGAGCGATTTGTTCCGGGGGCAGAGTTGGTATACATAGGTGATACCGGAAAGAAGTGGGGCTATTATAATTCTCAATTATTAAAGTCGCTGGGAGTAAATGTCGAAGTTCATGGAAAGATGCCTGATGTGATAATTTATTCAAGGAAAAGAAATTGGCTGTTTCTTGTTGAAGCTGTCGCATCAAGTGGTCCCGTTGACGGACTTAGGCATAAAGAACTAACCAATTTGTTCAAAGGAAGTAAGGCAGGATTGGTTTATATAACTGCATTCCCTGATCGCGGTAAGTTGATGAAAAAATTCTTGTCTGTTGTTGCGTGGGAGACTGATGTGTGGTGCGCCAGCGATCCGACACACTTAATCCATTTCAATGGTTCAAGATTCTTGGGGCCTTATTGATCTGGTTCATATAATTGAGGGTGAGGTCTAATATTTGATTCTTCGCAAGAAGTTGAGTCCTTACACAAACTTCAACGGAAATAATCTATATACTAATTTGCCGGTAAGGCGGCATACTATAGTAGGAGTGTTTCTGATGATGGGTTTTAATAAGAGTTGGTTTACGGTTTGCAACGGATTGTTTTGGGGATTCGCCGGATAGTAGTTGAAATATAAGGGGGTTTCAGAGCAGCCCCAGCTTAGTTTGAATCTTCTTAATCCTTCATTATCTTTTTCTGTGCGTCCCATATCAAACACTTTGAAGTTCCGTTTTTGGCCTTCGAGTAATGCGGCCCAAAGCATTAAATTATTCGGACGGTAGGGTAATAAGCGGGAGTCCGAAGCACCGTATTTGTAAGCAAGCGTTGTATTAAAACCGGCGAACAGACCGCAGCTTATTGGGATGCCTTCCAGTGTTACGGATACGGCAAATCCCATTCCCCTTTTTATAATTTCATCATAAAACTTTTCGAAGAAGCCTATAGGCTCTACTGCAATCCCGAATTTTTTCCTTATGGAAAGATGAAGCTTATAAAACTCATACACGGCTTCGCGGTCGTTTCGAATTTCGTATTGGAGTCCTTTTTTGACCGCTAATCTGATGTTGCGTGAAACAGACATTACGGATCTGGAATTAACTGATTCAATACATGAATCAATGGTTACCTCATGCGCGTACCCCATAAATGCCGGATACAGCGAAGGGGAAGGAAACGGATCTCTGAATTCCACGTGCCGGATGTTTGCGTCACCCAGGTATTTCAGAAAGTTCGCAATTACTTCATTCCCGGCATTAGTATTCCCCAATATCAGATTCGAACTGGAACAGCTCGCTGTAGTGGCGGAGTCCTTCCCGGTCATGAAAATAAAACCGTTGACGATTTTGCCATTTTCAATGGTGCAAAATGCCTGAGGGGATAGATTATACTGACCGCCTATCACCCGCAGCCACGCGGGATGATGATGTATGTTGGCAAGCTCATTTGCGGAGACAAACTCAAGCCAGCGCTCATCGGATAACGGATATATACACTGATACTTCATTTTCTATAATCAGACACATTGCTTTTATACAAGATAATAAAATATTTATGGTTTGCCGAGATAGTTTAAAACAAAAGACCCCCGGGAGCCGGGGGTCTTTTGTTAAGCAAAAATATTTTTTACTTCAACAGAGTCATCTTCTTGGTGACTGAGTAGTTGCCTGCCTGCAGGTTATACAGGTAAACACCGCTTGGGAGTTTACTTGCGTCAAAGTTTACACTGTGAGCGCCTGCTCGCTCGTTAGCGTTAACTAAAGAAGCTACTTCCTGTCCGAATATATTGTACACCTTCAAGGTAACTTTACTATCATTTTGCAGCTGATAGTTAATCGTTGTTGCCGGGTTAAACGGATTCGGGTAGTTTTGCTCAAGAACAAAAGAAGTTCTTTTAACAACCGGAGTTGAGTTCTCGGGTTTAATTTCCGTCAGAAGGTCGAGCAAATAATAGCACGCGTTTTTAACAATAGAAACTGCATCGGTTGTTACATTCGCGTAGGATGATCCGTTAATTCCTATCTGGAGGAATTTCTTTTGGAGAAGCGTTCCTGCTACGGTAGTTCCTGCCGGGATTTCAAGAATGCTGATTTGTGCCGCCTGATCTTTCACGTTGGCAAGTGAAGCAATCGTTCCGCCGGTGACATTGCTGAATGAAGCAGGAGCCATATAGGTTAATCCTTTAGAACTCAAAACGGAAGACAACATCTGGACTTCATTTGTATTAACCCAGGTTACATCCTTGAAAATTGGATGTGTTTTATCCAACACCGTAATGTTTGTTGCTGTTGCATTCTGCCCGTAAGCTGTTGTTGAGCTTGACCAGCCCCATGCGCCAGTTGCAACTTTATACGAGTGCACTTTCATCATGAGGAATGGTTTGTTTTGTCCCTTTAATTCCGCGACTCCCGGATCAACTGAGTTCGGAATTTCGCTGAAAAGAATCATATCAAACGCGCTGTAATCGTGTCCTGACGATGCTGAACTTACTTCGGTAATTTCGAGATTCGGATCTGCCTTCAAAGCAGCTAGAATCTTGGTGTCATTCGGGTATGTGGCTTCGGTTGCATCGGTAAAGTATGCTACTTTTTTCTTTGTTCCACCGCCGACGAATGTAGCGGTCACATTTTTATCGGCATCCATTGTAATTTTTATGCTGAGATCGGTTCCTGTTGCAGCACCGCTCCATCCGCTGAAAGATGCGCCGGAAGCCGGTACGGCAGTCAATGTTACTTCGGTTCCGGGTATGTACGAACCTCCTGTAGGGCTAAGTGTTACTGTGCCATTGCCGACAGTAGTAACCAACAATATTTTATTCACTACCATTGGAACAAAGTTCGCGGTAATGGTCTTATTGCCATTCATGGTAAGTGTAATTGTTTTTGTCGTATCAGCAGCGTCGCCGCTCCAGTTGGAAAAGCTGCTTGCTCCATCTGGTGTTGCAGTTACCTGAACTTTTGTTCCCTCGGGATATGTTCCGCTTGAAGGATTAACCGTTCCGCTTGCTCCGCCGGTTCCGCTGACATTTGTTGTAAGCGTATATGTTGTGGTAGCATCTAATTTGCCTACACCTGCCCATGCAGTTACTAAAGCAGGAACATTTGCGGCTGAATCAACTTTTACCGTATAAGGCGGAACAAATGAATTACATACCGGAGCTGTATTCGCCGGTGTCGGAGAAACATACATGTTTGTTGCACCGCTTTCGTTTACATACGATTCGGTAGGGGAATCATTCACATCCCAGTAAACCGATTTAGCGTAGTTCTGGAAATAGTTGCCTTCGACATATAAGCAGGCGCCGTCGCGGCTGTGAATACCGTCGCTGGTCGGAGAGTTCGGATCATTCAATCCGTCATAAAAATTGTTGTACACATGTCCCGTACCTGCACGGTAGGAAGGGACTCTTGAACGTATGTTTTTAAACCAGTTATGGTGGTAGGTAATTTTTCTGTCGTAAGGATCTTTATCTGTTGAGAATCCGGTCAAACTGCATTTCCAATGATCGTGGAAATAGCACCATGAAATAGTGATATTGGAAACCTGCTGTTTAACATCAATCAAACCGTCATATTTATCTTTCTTAGCTGCGGTTTCAGGAAGAGTCGGGTATTCATTATAAAACTCGCAATGGTCAATCCAGTAATTACCTGCAGTATTGCTGCTTGTGGTTTCCGCACCGATAATATCATCAGCGCCGCCGCCTATCATGGTGAATTTAATGTTGCGGATGATGATATTACTGACGTTCTTTAAATGGAATCCGATGCCTTGAAGGAAAGCTCTGTCAGCGACACCGATAATCGTTTTATCGGATGTGAGTTCAAGTATTGATCCGGATGCAGTAATGGTTCCGTCAATTTTGATGATCAGCTTGCCCGGAGTAAGAAGGGCGGCAGTCAGATCGGTTAAATTGGTAACGGTAACTTCCGAACCGCCGGTTCCACCGGTAGTTGCAGCTCCGAAACCCACAAGCGAAAAATCAGGAACTTGTGCGAATGCAAACATTGTCCAGACTGTTGCTAAGAGTACTGTAAATAATTTTTTCATGTAAGGCTCTTTGGTTGATTGATAATGTATTTATATTATTGACTAAGTAAAGAAAGAACACACCTCATTATTATCGTTTTGACGCAGTGGAGGGTATGCAGTCCTAAAAACTACAAGGATAAAGTAAACGATAAACCTACGCATACAAAATTAGGAAAAATTTCGTATAATAAAACTTAATTATTTTAAATGTGCAAAAAACCATCAAAATGACGAAAATTACCGGTTTTTATCGCCGCCTCCATAATGCCCCATGGGTGGAACTTATACACTGGGTGTGGTTTAGCCATGCGGGATTTTTGGGTGGATTTATGAACACCGAACAACTATAGGTTACATATGGGCACCAAAATTTTTACCGAAATTCAAAACAAACTGAATGATTTATCTGATGAAAAGACCCGTCTTTCAGGTGAGCGGTTTTTTAAAGAAGCCGTTAAGCAGCATGGAGTTAAAACCGCAACCGTTATCAAACTGGCCAAGGAGTATCAAAAACAAGTTCTGGCCCTCGGGAAACAGAAAGTCTGGGAGTTGTGCGATGAACTCTGGCGCTCCGGCTATACTGAGGAAAGTTTCATCGCGTGTCACTTTGCTCTTTCAATGAAAAAAGAGTATACGACAGAAGATTTCGATGTGTTCGAATACTGGATACGCAACTATGTATCCAACTGGGCTTCGTGCGATACGTTGTGTAATCATCCCGTCGCAGAATGTGTTATGTCTTTTCCCGAATTGGCAAAGCGGACCCTGCAATGGACAAAGTCAGATAATCGTTGGGCGAAGCGAGCAGCCGCTGTAACGTATATTATTCCGGCACGCAAAGGCTTGTTTACGGATACTATATTTCGCACTGCCGATGCTCTGTTGTACGACCCGGATGATCTGGTGCAGAAAGGGTACGGTTGGATGTTAAAGGCATATAGTCAATACGATACCGGAAGAGTGTTTGATTATATAATGCAGCATAAAGCAGATATGCCCCGTACTGCTCTCCGCTATGCAATTGAGAAGATGCCCGAGAAACTAAAAAAGCAGGCGATGGCGAAATGATGGATATGCTCTTAGGTGGAGGTTAATATTTGAGGCAATCATAATAATAAAATACAAAAAGCCCGAAGTAAATGAACTCCGGGCTAAATCTCATTGATAAACTAATAGAGTTTATTCTACTCTTGCTTCCGACAGCACGGAATACGAAGTCTTATTCGTTGTTGTTTCAAAAGAATATGTTCTTACCTCTTTGGCTACAGGAATAAGCGCATTCGCAACTACCACACCTCCGTTGTTATCATAATTATCTTTTGATGTTACAACCGCAGCTTCGCCTCCGGCTATCTTAATGCGGGTATAGTACCATGTGTCTGCATTAATCAAACCGGAACCGGTTGAGATTACTAAAGCATTGCATGCGGGAGTAAGGTCATCGGCGCTTTCAAATAAATTAACACCGACTTTAACCTGACTGCCGTTAGCTTTCCATCGCAGATAAATTGTTTTATTAGTCATCGTGTTTATTGATACGGGCATAAGTTTGACGGCAGCGTTTCCATTTGTGCCGTAAACTTTCAAGCCTTCTTTTACATCCTCGAATACACCCGATGCAATCGCTACCTTTGCAAGAGAGTATGTGCTGACACAATTCCAGTCGGCTGCCGAAATAGTTTTAGCTGAGGACGCGGTGGAAATCTGCACGCTGTCAATATCCGCTAAAGCAAAGCTGATTATGTTGCCATCCGTTTTAGTTACTTTCAAGTTTTGTGATACTAAAACAGGAGCGAGGCAAACTAAGAATAATAATACATATTTCGTTTTCATTTGTCTACCTCTTTCTTTACTTCAATAAAAGCATTTTTTTAGATAATACGGTATTGCCGAAAATAACCCGGTAGATATATACACCGTTTGCAACCTGCCGGTTGTTTTCGTCTCTGCCATTCCATGTAACGGAATACTTGCCTGCGGACTGTTCCGCATTCATTAATGTACGCACAAGCTCTCCGGTTACGTTGTACAGTTGAATCCTGATGTTTCCGGCAGATGGCATCTGATATTCAATCGTTGTGGAGGGATTGAAAGGATTCGGATAATTCTGGAATAATTCAAATGCGCTTACTACTGCTTCTCCCGTACTGTTTTCTCCAGCACCCGAAACCGAATCGAAAGTCATTTTTCTAATTTCGCTTACAGGTATTGAGGTAAGGGTTCCTTTGCTCCAGACATTAAAATAGTATGTTTGGGCGCTTAAGGCACAAGTCAGTAATAAGAATAGGATTGCTATTCTATTCATATAATTTCCTTTAATATTTTCAAATTCATGTATATCTGTTAAACTGTCTATGTATTGATTCACAATGCAGAATTAAAACGAAACAGCTGTTACTTTACTTGATACGGTAAACGATTTCTTTAAAGTACCGCCCGAATACGTTCCGCCGGTATAATAACCGTTCGTTAGCATCCCGGTGCAGGTGCCGCCTGTATAGATGTTATACGTTGATCCGCTTTTCAGACTCGATGAGGAGAAGACAACGTAATAAGCATTTCTGACCGGTTTAAAAGTAACCAGACTTGTTCCGGAAGCGTCTTGTATATTGAATAAAGTTGTGGTTGAAATAAGAGCACTTACAGTAACCTTTACGGCATACTGGGTTGATGTTGTACTTGTTGCCTGAATCATGTTCCCGGAATTCGGTCCGGCGGCAATTAGTAAGCCACCTGAGATGTTGCATGTCCCATTATAATCTAACGCAACTTCGGGCGATGATGGGGGGCCGTTTACAATTATCGTTCCTCCGGTAATGACAATGCTGCCATTGCTGTCAAGGCCGTCGCCTCCTGTCGTGTTCGCGTACACTGTTCCTCCGGCAAGTGTCATGAGGCTTCCGTCATTTGTTTCTCCGCCGTTGCCCCATGAAGTATTCAGACAGTCATCGCTCGCGGTTACATCTATTGTGCCATTGTTTACCGTGATTTTAGGAGCTTCAATTCCTTCAACGGATTTGGAGATCGTGATGGTGCCGCCATTGATAACTATCGAAGTATCGGCTTTGATTCCATCATCTGCTGAATAAATTGTGATGGTGCCGCTTGTGATGGTTATTGACCTGCTGCCTTTTATAGCTTTGGCTTCGCAATAGTCACTGCCGGAAATTGTAACTTTGGTTCCGGTCGTTGTAACGCCGACTATCGGGGTTGTACTTGCGCTGCCAATAGTAATTATGCCGTCGGCAGTGATTCCTCTTCCGGCTGTACCCGAGCTTGAAGCAGTGACGGTGCCGCCGAGGATTGTGATGTCGCCATCGGCTGTGAGGCACGTTGCATGATAAACATCAGTCGTGCCTGTTGAATTTTTATATGTCGCTCCTGCACCGGTTGTGGTTACGTTAACAGTACCGCTGACGATCTGGATATTTTGGTCGGCGGATATGCCTTTGCCTGCTAATCCGGTACTCTTAATTGTGATATTTGCTCCATTGATGATGACTGTGCTATCACCTTTGATGGCCGCGCAATAGGATGGGTCATAACCCGAACCGGATGAAATCAGTAATGCCTTGCCGGAAGTATTTATGGTATACGTGCCTGTGCCGAGAGTCATATTGCCGCCAGCTTTAATGCCCTTGCCGGCATCACCGGAAACCGTTGCATTAATTACTGCATTAGCTATATACATAGTGGAGTAACTGGAAATACCGTTTGCATCTGCTACGGCATTATTGGTTGTTACAGAACCGCCGGAAATAGTAAGGTATCCTTCATCGGCATCAATACAGTCACCATTAGAATTAATATTAAGTGTGCCGCTTGTCATGGTGAATCCGTCTTTCGGATGCAAGCCGTCTTTAGTTGCACTTTTTACAATTAACGTTGCATCGGCGAATGTCATTGCGTCCTTAGTTACTAACCCATGTTTTTCCGTCCCGACGCCGGTAATCGTAAGGCTGCCGGTACCGCTGAAAGCAACATTGCCCTTACAGAATAATGCTGCATTCTGATCTTCATATGTTCCGCTCGTGTTCAGTACGGAGTCGGCATAGCTTGAGCCATCTTTAATATAACTTGCCGTACCTGCCGGGAGATAAATTGAGGTTGTTTTTCCGGACTGTACATTGATCGCCGGTCCCGTAGTGTTGGTAAGGTTCACATTCTCCATGACGAGGTTGAACTTAGAGTCACTATATATTTTTAGACTTCCGTCGGTGGATGTGCCGGATATTTTATAATTCAATCCCTTTACTGCCGAGGTGGCTGTAATCAATACTTTTGCACCGCTTGCAGTTACTGTCACACCTTCAAAAGCTAATGGATTGAGTATCTGAGCCGTTGATCCGTTGTATATAATTTTGACAGTATCGCCATAATCGGCAAATGAAAGGCTGTCAATTTTTGCGAGTGGAACGCCCGTGCTTACTCCTCCCGAGCTGATAAACAGGGAGTCGTCAGCAGTTTTCCAGTTCACGGAAGCAAGAGAAACTCCCAGACTGATTTTGTCAGATTTGTGAATATACATCTTGTTTTGTGCAAACAGCGTGCAACAGGATGCAAAGAGAATGAGGAAAAGTGTTTTTTTCATATTCCGGTATCCGTTTAGTGAGTTCAACTATTCTTTTGACGACGAATTTTTTCCAGCCTTGCGGCCGGAGCTTAATTTTACTTTTTATGATTACATTGAAAGCTTCACGATGAAATATTTCGTTCAGCTTTAAATGCACCACACCCATCCGATGGAGATATAGTTATGCACTATATTACCAAAGTAACCTTAAGCGTCGCACTGCTTGTGATTAATGTAGATTTATGTAGGCGTATACAACTTACATTTTTATTTCGGAAAATCAAAGTCGAAATATTAGCGGCATAGGGTTTTAGTGAAATGTTTGCGTTAGGACACAATAAAAATTAATGAAATGGGTGTACTCTTTGCAACGCCAATCACCACTTACAAAAAAATCCCGATGATTACTGTGCAGTTCTTTACACAACTAAGTTGTTATATAAGTAATTGCAAATGCCATAAAAAACCGGTAAGTTTTCCGCGAGTGTAATATTCTTTCTTAAAAATCACTCGACTACCTTTCATATTTCAGAAAATAAATTCTTGCTGTTATGACTTATTCAACAATACGCCATTTAATCATTGTAGTATTTTTCGCCATATGTATGATGAGCACATACGCGCAAACGCCGCGTTATCCTTTTCCACAGCATGTTAAATATACCACCGGAACTATCAAGCCTTCAACCCAGACGCAAACTCAACTCGATGCATCGGTACAATCATTTTACAATACGTGGAAAGCAAAGTATTTAAAACCGGGCTGCACTACGGGACAATATTACGTTGAATACATAAACGGCACTGAAATTTGTGTAAGTGAAGGGCAGGGCTATGGTATGGTTATAACGGCCTACATGGCCGGCTATGATACGATGGCAAAAACATATTATGACGGACTTTACCGCTGGTATAAAGCGAATCCGAGCACAGTAAATCCTGTATTGATGAACTGGCAGCAAAATTCCAAATGTGTCAGCGATGGAACAGATGCCGCAACCGACGGTGATCTTGACATAGCGTACAGTCTTCTTATGGCAGATAAGCAATGGGGCAGTGCGGGGAGTATCAATTATTTATCCGAGGCACTTGCAATTATCAATGCGATAAAACAATCGGAAGTTTATCCGGCGGTTTCAAGTTTGCAGCTTGGGGACTGGGCTCACAACGACAGTGGTTATAAAAATGATTCCCGTCCTTCCGACTTTATGTATGATCATCTTCGCGCTTTTTATACGGCAACGAATGATGCAACTTGGAACAATGTGCTTAATGAATGTTACAATCTGATTGATACTATACAAACGAGATACAGCCCCAATACAGGGTTGATTCCGGATTTCATTGAAAACTGCGATAGTGTGCCGCATCCCGCCAAAGCAAAATTTCTTGAGGGCGCGGAGGATGGTTATTATAATTATAATTCCTGCCGGACTCCCTGGCACTTCGGAGTGGACTATCTGCTCAATGGTGATGTCCGGGCGAAGAACGATTGTAATAAAATAACCCAGTGGTTAAAGAAAACCACATCCAGCAATATATCATCAATTCGTTCGGGATATAAACTCGACGGCTCAAATATCTCCGGTAATAACTACCAGGATATGGCATTCATGGCTCCGTTTACTGTGGGCGCATGTGTTGATACTGCACATCAGGCATGGTTGAATGATTTGTGGAATTACGTAGTAACGGATGCTGTGAGTAACAGCGATTATTTCGGCAATACTTTAAAAATGCTTTGCATGATCGTTGTCTCCGGTAATTATTGGATGCCGGATGGGAGAGCTAATGCAATCAATGAACCGGGCATAAACATACATCCCGTTTCCTATCAACTAAAGAGTTATCCCAATCCGTTTAATCCGGAAACCACTATTCAATTTACAATCCCGGTGTCCGCAAAGGTGCTTGGGAAAATCTACGATATATATGGTAAAGAAGTCGGCACGTTGATTGATGGATTTGAAACCGCAGGTACTCACACTGAAGCGTGGAATCCCGCCCGGCAAAATCTTGCGTCGGGAATATATTTTTTTCGGCTTACTTCAGGAAGCGATCAACAAACAGTCAAACTTGTCTACATGAAATAGTGGTGTGTTCACATTCCGCCCGCGCGGGAAAAGATTACCCACTCGTAAAAAGTATTTATTTCATCTCATCTTTCTGTGTAAATTTTCACTTCGGAAATTTTACATCTTGGAGTTGAGTTGGATTTTGCAGGATTATCGTATGGCATGATGGGGTTTTTGTTTTTTATTTCTGTCATGGCGGGACTAATAGATACTATGGCTGGTGGCGGCGGATTACTCACCGTGCCGGCGTTGATGATGAGCGGTATTCCGCCTTTGGCGGTTCTCGGCACAAATAAATTTCAAAGCACCATGGGCAGCGGAACAGCTACCATAATGATGTTCTTAAAAGGGAAAGTACGCTTTGCCGATGTGAAGTATAAAATGCTTACCGCATTTTGCGGCGCTGTAGTCGGAACAATAATTATCCAATTTGTTAATACGAAAACTTTATCGTTCGTCATTCCTCTTATTCTGCTTTTTGTCGCCATATATTTTATTTTTACTCCCACAGTTGAAAAGCCATCGGGCGAGCCGAAAATTTCCGATAAGAAGTTTCAAAATCTTATAGTACCTTCTATCGGCTGTTACGACGGCATGTTTGGCCCCGGTACAGGTTCATTTCTTATTATGACGGGAGTTTCATTACGGGGACAGGGTGTAGTGGAAGCTTCCGCGCTGGCGAAATCTATGAACTTTGCCACCAATGTTGCATCACTCATCATATTTCTTGCAGTGGGCAAAATATTCTGGGTAGTTGGTCTGCTGATGATGCTGGGGCAGTTTATCGGAGCGAGAGTAGGTGCACATTACCTGTTTCACATTAACCCCAAATATCTGCGCTTGCTCATTGTTGTAATGTGTCTTGGTATGCTGACCCGGTATGCCATAATGACCTTCGGTAAATAATAAGATGCAATAAAAAAGGGCGCCGCGGCGCCCTTTTTTATTAACCGAAAACACGCATTATTTGACAAGAAGGAGTTTTCTCGTTGAAGTGAACTCGCCTGATGTCATCCGATAGTAATAGATTCCGGTGGACAGTGCTGCTGCATTGAAATAAGCAGTATGCTCACCCATGTTCTGGTCTCCATCAACTAACGTTGTGACAAGCGAACCGAGAGTGTTATATATCTGAATCAGTACATGCCCCGCTTTCGGTATCTGATACCGGATTGTTGTTGAAGGGTTAAACGGATTCGGATAGTTTTGCTGTAACGCATAGGTCGTGACTATCTTTGCCTGAGTGTTATTTACTGCTGCCGCGGAGGCAACGGTAAGTGGAGTCGGCGATGAGAAATCCGATACTTCATTCGCTGCTGTTTTTGAACGTACTCTCCAGAAATATTTTACTCCTGCTTCAAGCGCGGGTACTTTGAATGACATTGTACCGATATCCGATACTGTAACCGCACCGGAAAAATCAGAATTTTTGCTATACTGCAAATCGTACGTGAGAGGCACCGATGCAGTCGGTTTATACCATGAAAGTACAGGTGAGGTGGTGTTCACTGTTATACCTTTTGAAGGCCCGCCATTGCGAACAATAACCGGATTATTTCCTGCCCATGTTACAAAGCATGCAGCAGGTGCTGACCATGCTGATACATTAGGGTCATTAATCGTTCTGACTCTCCAATAGTATTGCGCTCCGCTGACAAGACCGTCAGTTACAGTGACGGAAGTTTCGGAAATCGGGTAGGCAGTGTAAACAAGATAATTGAACTGGTCATCTGTCGCGATTTGCACTTCATAGGTCAATGGAGTTATCGAGGACGATACTACAAACCATTGAAGCAATGGGTGATTCGTACTTATCTCAACCCCGTCTTTCGGACCGATTACTACAGGCACCAGAGAACCCGCGGCGCCTACCGTTTCAAATGTTTCAACGTCCGAATTTGACGCTCCACCGCTTGCGTTATACGCTGTAACATACCAATCGTAAACCGTTCCCGGCAGCAGATCACTTCCCATAACGTAATATGTGAGTGTCGTGTTAGTGAGAAGCTGGTAATTTATATCTGTATGCGCTTTTATATAAACGTCATAGGATGTTACTCCTGCAGCACCCGGACTCCAGCTTAATATAGGTAATGCCGTATAGACTACCTGGCCATCTATGGGATTGTTCAAGACGGGTTTAATATCTACAACACTTCCGTAAACCGTAAATACACCCTCATCGGACCATGCGCTCTTATGTCCGAGAGAGTTGATCGAGCGTACTCTCCAATGATAGGTCTGTCCGCTGGTAAGACCGTTCAGATAATCCCACAATGAAATTGTGACTGGTTTTACCGTAAATGCAGTAGTGTCTCCGGTTGTGCCGTAACCGACTTCAAAGCTCAATCCCCAACTGCTGACTTCAAGATACCACGCAACCATAGGAGAGTTCGTGTAAACTTCGGTGCCGCCCATTGGCCAGGCGACAATAGGAACAGCCAGCGTACCTTCGCCGTTGGTGGTGAATGATTCACTGACCCAGGCAGAAGAATCAACGTCATTATACGATTGTACCTGATACTGATATAGAGTGCCCGGCTCTAATCCGGCAAATGTAACAAAGATATTGGTTGTAGAACCGGTTACATCCCAATTAACAGATGTTGATTTTTTTAGACGGTAATTAAAAGACAATTCGGTTGAGCCGGTGGAGACCGACCAGTAAGCAGTTACATCATTGCTATACACGGTTGCTCCGGCTGTCGGCCATGAAATAGCCGGAGCCGTAGCAGTTCCATACAGGGTGAATGAACTGATTGCCGAATAAGAAATTTTTGTGCCTGCTGCGTTCGCAGAATATACACGCCAGTAATATTTTTGACCAAGATTCAAATTAACCGGCCAAGAATAATTAGTCACATTTCCGGCATCAACTGTTGTAATACCGGTGACGAAGTTTGAATCTTTAGTTAATTGTATTGTTGAATAAATACCGGTAATGTTTTGTGTGTAAGACCATGAGAATACAGGCTGCGCGTAATAATACATGCTGCCGTCTGTCGGATTATTCAGAGTAGGAAGAACGGGCATAATTGTTGTAAACACGCCGGATGCATAATCGGTAGTATGAAGGCTGTTCAACGCACGTACACGCCAGTAATAATTTGTAAAATTATTCAGGAGATAAGGGGCTACCTGATATGATGCACTCGCTAATCCGGTAAGTGATTTTATAATATTAGTAAATCCGGTATCGGTTGCAATATCAACATCATATGAAGTTGCACCCAAAACCGCTCCCCAGGTTAACGCGGGAACGATTGTAACACCTACTGCATGATTCGCTGGGCTTAGTATTGCCGGTGATATTCCGATGAAAGGAATGCGGCATGCATAAATGTCATTTTGTGTTCCGCTTCTTTTATCCTGCCATGTCACAAAAGAGGCCGATTCTGTCGAAGAAATCATGGAGGGATATGTCTGGTCGTCAGATGCTGACGCTATCGGCATCCCATTGTCGGTCCATTTTATTGTTCCACCTTGTTCAATGTACTGCGCATATAGATTGTAATTCCCGCTGCGGTTATCCTGCCAGCTCAGTACAACGCCATGATAGTCTGTACCGGAAGGTGAGATGGTAAGATTTCTTCTATCCGCATCAACCCAACCGGGTGCACCAACAGGTCCATTGAAGCATACCTGAATCGGATCTGATCCCCAGCTTGATGCTCCATCTTCGATTGCTTTCATATAGAGTATTTTACCAACAACCGAAGGCTGAATCCAAGCGATAGCCACTCCGGTTTCAGAAATGCTGCAAATGGCCGGTTCTTCTATATAATCAACATTTAAAGTATGGACACCGGAGGTCGGCCACATCAAGGTGCCGTTGTTAACGAACAGTTGCTGAGCATAAATTACATATTCCGGGATACCCATACTCCAATACGACTTCCACACAATAATTGGCCCGGTCAACGTGGGGGCGGTACGACAGACAATCTGCGGTCTGCATTTGGCTATATCAGGAATGCCTTGATTAACCCGGATGCCTGAGGCGTCCCACATAAAATCGCCGTTCGCATTCAGGTATTGAGCATAAACACAATTGGTGGAGGCTATCTTACTGTCCTCCCAGGCAATGAATGCGCCGCCTGATCCGTCATTAGCAATAACCGGATAACCTGCTTCGCTCAAATTCTGTAACGTATGGCAAACTGTTTTATTCCACTGCGACGTGCCGGAAGAATCAATTTTTTCAACGTACACGTCTAAGAATTGTCCTGCTGTTTGACTAAACGATGCCCAAGTGGCAATTACTCCTGCGTTATTATCAGAAGTAATATCTGCGGTCATTAATCCGCCATCGGGAAGAGGTGTAGAGAGACTAATTCCATTGCCCCATAGCAACGTACCATCTGCTGATATTCTTTGAACTCGGAACGTGGGAACCGCACCTAAAGACGCCGTCTGATACCATGAAATAATGGCTCCCTTTTTGCCATCACTTATGATTTTAAGATTTGCTTTGGAAAAAGAGGCTTCGGGCGATACAAGCACGCCGCCTGCTGCCCAAAGAGGTGTACCATTTGCATCCATGTTTTGGGCATAGATGTAATCTTCTCCCCAATGCGCGCCTTGAACACGCCAAGATATTATTGTTCCGCCGTCACCATTATCAGTTAGTTTTGGTGATACCTTTTCTTCTGCAGTAATGCTAACAGAATTATTTATGGCGGGGTCTGCAGACCATTGCGCTAATACCGGAGTACATAGAACACCCCACAAGATTAACACGCCGAATAAAATGTTGCGTTTATTCATCTTTTACCTTACCAGTTGGTTGACGAGTATATAATTAAGCCTTCAATAAACCATGAAATGACTCACCACTTCATATGGCGCATAGGAAAGTCTGTTCAACAGGAATGTGTGGATTTTTCGCAAGGAAAGAAATTTATATAGCGAAAAAGGTAACACGACAAGTGAATTTAACCTAATTTTGAATGAGAGTCAATAAATATTCAAGATAAGTGACGTATATCTCATCTGAGCGATAATTTTCGACGAGCAAAAGTGAGGTTTTTGGCTGAAAAATAGACAAAAACCAATTTTAATTCATATCTTTACATTTTAATGGAAATTAAATCATACCGGACATCATGTATTTATCTATCATTATTCCGTGTTTTAACGAAGAAAAGAGACTTCCGAACGCTCTTGCTCAAACCATCCCGTATGTAATAAAACAAAAATACGATTGCGAAATTATTGTTGTCAGTGACGGCAGCACGGATAAAACGACGCAAATTGCTGCCTCCTTTCAATCGGAATTTCCATCGCTCAGAATTATTGAATATGCCGGTAACCGGGGTAAAGGCTATGCCGTAAAGAAAGGTATGCAGGAAGCGCGGGGAGAGTATCGCCTTTTCATGGATGCCGATCTTGCTGTCCCGGTGGGGTATATCGGGAAGATATTAGAACGTGCCGCAAGATATGAAATCGTCATTGGTTCGCGTGGACTGGCTGATTCGCATGTGGAAGAGCATCAGCATGTTTTCCGTGAGTATGGTGCAAAGCTATTCTGGTTTCTGCAAAGAATTGTGACTGGCTTAAAGCTTGTTGATACGCAGTGTGGTTTTAAAATTTTTACTGCACAATCAGCGCAGGCGCTATTTCCATTAATTACTTTTGACTGTGCTTATTTCGATACTGAACTTCTGTATATCGCTAAAAGAAAAGGCGTGTCCATTGGCGAACTTGGCGTCCGGTGGAGGCATGACGGCTTTACCCATCTGCCGATCGGTCCGGCAAGAATGATTGACCTCGTATTCAAGTTATTCAAAATACGGGCGCTCCATCATGAGCATTAAAGCAAGCGGGGATAAAACAAACAGCAGACTGAAAATGCGATTGACTGATATGCAGTTTGCTATGCTTGTTACAGCGGCGTTTGCTATTATTACTTTTATCGGATTGTGGTATCACGAAATGTGGCGGGATGAATTTCAGGCGTGGCAGGTAGCTAAGTTCAGTCCGGATTTGAAAGTGTTTTATGAGAATCAACGTATTGAATCCGGGCATCTCATCTTGTGGAACATTATACTGTATATCATTTCACATTTCTTCGGCGGCATACGGTGGGAGCAGGTTGTCCATACCATAATATCCTGCTCGTCGGTATTTGTCTTAACACGCTATTCTCCATTTCCCAGGATACAAAAAATACTCATCCCATTCGGATATTTTTTTCTCTTCGAGTACAATATCATCGCGAGGGAGTATTCTCTTACGGTGCTGTTGGTGCTGCTCATTGCATATCATATGCAAAAAGCACCGAAGCGGTTAGTTGTCCTCGGTATTTTGCTTGGGCTGCTCATTCAGATAAATTACTACAGCATTATCTTTGCTATCGGATTCTCTATTATCATCATGCGGAAATTGCTTCTTGAAAGAAAACAGAATCACTTTTCAAAGAAACAGAAAAGCGGCCTTGCCGTTGGCGCTGCAATATTATCTGTAAGCGCAGTGTTCGCCATTGTTCAAATACTGCACGGCTATAACGACCGCGTAACAAAACAGCTTTCGGGTAATGCCAGATTTTTTAATGATCATGTATCCGATACCGTGACCCGGGCGCTCAGTGCGTTTATCCCCGTGCCATTCTTTAATTCCGTAAATGTGTGGAATCATTTTATCATAGAATATTTCTCCGTTGGTTTGCGTTTGTTGTTGCTGGTTTTTATTCTTACAAGCATTCTATGGACGCTGAGAAAACAGAAAGACCTTGTGGTTTTCTTCCTTATTGGCGGCGGAGTTTTTATTGCATTTGCTTACCAGTCCATTTACGGCTATGCCCGGCATCAGGGACATATGTATATTCTGTTGATCGTCTCATTGTGGATAAATTCTGCAAGAACAGGGCATGATGGGAAAGAGAAAACACTTTTCACTACATTGGCAGGATACGCTTTGATGATTGTATTTTCAATTCAAGTTATAACATCCGGAATATTTTATTATAAAGAGATCGGATATCCGTTTTCCAATATTCCGGCAATGGCAAAATTTGTCGAATCGAATAATCTTACCGGATATTCTATTTGCGGGTATTTTGATTATTCCACTTCGCCGCTGAGCGCCTATACGTATAAGCCTGTGTATTTTCCGCAATCGAAATCCGAAGCGTACTTTATTGATTGGAGCAGGTCAAAGCCAAGACTTACTTTAGAAGAAATCATGGAAGATATTTCCGGCAGGCTGATAGTGCGCGACAGCTTAATCCTTATCTTAACTAATCCATTGGACAAAGCAACAGGGGAATTTATAAGTCGGCGGCCTTCAGGTATGAAAATTGACTTATTACATACTTGCAATGAGCAATGTATAGTGAAAGATGAAGTATATTATTTTTACAAGGTTAAAAGAATAAACAAATAGATTTTTCCTCTCCTAATTTAGTAGACTATCTGCTTAAAGTTAACCCAAGAATTTTACCACGAAAAATTTGCCGGGCATTTATGTCCGAACGAAGAATTTACGCACTCATTCATTCAATTCACTTAAAATGACCCCGTTTTAAGCAATTCTGACTTCGATTCTTGGCATAATAGTTGCAATTGTTAATTAATTATTAAGAACGATTAACTTCAAACACCTCCTCTTCAAGGGATATTGGATAGAGACACATAATGGTACGGAAACACAATAGAAACACCATGCTGTTTTTCGGGATTGCCCCGACACTTTTAGTACTTCTGCCGGCAGTATCGCTTTTTGTAAAAATGCAATATGATGTCAGCAGCTACGCGGAAATATTCCCCCGCGAAAAATGGCTTTTAACCCGCGGAAGAAACGGCGAAATGATTTCGACCCATATTGATTATGCAAAGGGGAGAATCGGTTCGTATGGTCTGGCTAATTTTGAGCGCGGCGAAAGTGTCTCGCTCGATTTTTCGCAATATCTTGGCGACAAAACCGAACTTACCAAAGGCGACACCATCGCGTTTATGAACTCAACAAATTTAGTTGATGAGATGCTCACCGCTACATCGCAAATGGAAGTTGCCGCTGCGAATTTAAAATCACAAAACAGTCCGGCAAAGGAAGCACTAATCAGTGAAGCCTCGCTTAAAGTTGCTTCAGCACAAAAGAAAATTGAAGAAGAAAAAATAATTTTTGACAGAATAAAACAGCTGTTTGATAAAGGATATTCCTCCCAACAGGAATACGATACGGAGAAGAGTAAGCTCGAACTGCTCGAAATTGAAAGGCGGGTGAACGAGGCGAGTCTGCAAAATTTGAAAACCGGAGTGAAGCCCGAAGAAGCAGCATTACTTGCATCACAGATAAAAGCGGCAAAAGAAAAAATCGGTTTTCTGCATGATAAACAAATCAAGTATACTCTTACGGCTCCATTCAGCGGGAAACTGATACCGTCATTTCATGCCGATACGCTGCTTAATTTGTCGAACTGGTCGGAGGCTGTCCTTCACATGCCGATTACATTGACCGACATTGCAAATGTTAAAGAAGGCGATAACCTTACAGTATATTTTCCTGAAAAGGGGATAAGCTACACAGGAAAAGTTCTTAACGTCGGCAAGGAAGTTAAAATGATGAACAACAAGCAGACTGTTTTTGTATCCCTGCTTATACCCAATGCCGAAGAAAACCTGCTGCCCGGTATGGTGCTGAAATGTTCTATGGGAGGTCAGACGGTCTCACTCGCAAAGTATGTCTATGAAACGGTGAGGCACTAATGCCCCGGTACGAATTCAAATACTACGTGCATAACAATTTTTTGGATGAGCTTAGGAGAGACATTCTCCCGTATCTTGAGTACGACCCGCATCTCGTGAAACAAGAAAAAAAAGAATACTTGGTCAGAAGCACCTATCTCGACTCGCCTACGCTCATGACATACGATGAAAAAATGTCAGGTGTGCGGGACAGATTGAAATTCCGTATCAGGGGTTACGATATTATAACTCAGGAGTCTGTGGGATTCATCGAGATAAAAAGAAAGACCGGGGACTACATTTCCAAGGATCGGGCTACGATTCGCTACAAAGACATTGATGGTTTTTTCAACACACAGAACTATGATCTTCTCTACGCTTCTGTAAGCACCCGGCCATATGTTGAGAAATGCGCGGCGAATTTTTTATACTACTATTTTGCGCACCGGCTCAAACCGGTGGTTGCCATTAATTACGATAGGGAAGCATTTCAATGCCGCTTCGGTACAGACCTTCGCATTACATTTGATAAAAATATACGGGCTTTCCCAACAAATTCATTGTCACAGCCGCATCAGATTGAAAATATGTTTTACCCCCTGCCGGATATGTTTGTGCTTGAGATAAAATTCTTCGGAACAATACCGAACTGGCTAAAGCCCATATTGCTGAAATATGACCTGCCGCGCATATCTGCTTCAAAATATATAATGAGCATGGATGCGATAAACGACCACTTTTATTCATTCGGACAAAATTATGATAGAAAACCTTCAATCAATTAATGTCTTTTCTCCGTCATACGTTGAAATACTTTTAAGCCTCCTTGTCAGCCTTGTTTGCAGTTATGCCATATCATTGATTTACCGCTACACGTACCGGGGAGTCGGTTACTCTTTGAGTTTTGTGCATTCCATCGTCTTTCTTTCGTTGATAACAACTTTGGTAATTATCGGCATAGGCAATAATCTTGCGCGGGCATTCGGCTTAGTCGGAGCACTCTCCATCGTTCGTTTCCGTACAGCCGTAAAGGACACTGCCGATCTGGTTTATATTTTCCTTTCACTCGCTCTCGGTATGAGTGCGGGTATAGGGTACCACAAACTGGCATTCACCGGAACGGGCATTATCGGGTTAGTGCTGGTGATTTTCTCCAAGACCAGCGATACGATTTTATCTTCCAACCGGTATTTACTGCAATTCAATCTTTCGGGAAATGAGAATACCGAACCGCAGTTTTTCGTTAAACTGATAGATAATTACTGTTCTCAATACGACATTATGAATATTAGGACTGATGAGATAAATAAGTCCATTGTGTACTCGTATAACGTGCGAATGCGGCGAATTGAAAATGCCGATAAAATGATACGCGAACTGAGAAATGTTCCGGGTATCAGCAGCGTCAACATGTTTTTTGATCAGCAGACAGTTTAAAACCATGCGTCTTATGAATGCCCTGATCTGCACAATATTATTCGGATATGCCTGCCTTTTTCCTGCATGCAAGGGAGGAGGCAGACACCCGGCGTCCTCTTTTCATCTTTTAAAGAAAATACATTTGCAGATTCTGGAACCGTCCGGTATTGCGGATGATCCGCGGCACTCGTGCTTCTGGATTGTTGACGGAGGACGCGGACTGATTTGTAAAACAAATCGCGAAGGCCAAGTTATTGAGACACTCAGTTATAAGGGGAAAGATATCGAAGGCATTTGCTTTGATAAAAGAGATGCAACTCTTTGGATAACGGAAGAACAGCTGCGTGATGTTGTGCATTTAAGTTTACGTGGTGATGAGATAGGAAGAATCCATGTCCAATCAAAAGGCGTGAAGAATAAAGGTGTTGAGGGAGTTACCATTGACGGCGCAGGAAATATGTGGGTCGTTAACGAAAAACATCCCGTCTCATTGGAGAAAATCAACCAAAATGGAAATATTGTAGAATCGCATGAGATCAGCTTTGCAAAAGATCTGTCGGATGTAACAGTAGATGAGGCTACGGGTAATTTTTATCTATTGAGCGACAAATCTTCCGCAATATATATGTGGAGTATGACAGAAGGATTGAAACAGACATATTCGTTGCCTCGCACCAAATACGAAGGTATCTCTGTTAATCTGAAAGAGAGAACAATTACTATTGTTAATGATGACGATCAAACAATGCTGGTGTTCGGTTACTGATTCTTAGTGCAATACCAGCGCCAATATCGCGAATATATCAATGATCACTAACATCACACTTATCTCGCGCCACTTACCGAGTGCTATTTTTATAACAGTCCATGCGAGAAAACTCCACACAATTCCTTGCGTAATCGAGTACGTCAGAGGAATGAGTATCATTCCGAGAAACGCGGGAATAGCGTCGTCAAACTTATCCCAATTAATCTTTAATACAGGCCGGATCATGAATACCCCGACCAATATAAGTGCCGGTGCTGTTGCAATAGCCGGAACTATTGAAAGCAGGGGAGAGAGAAACATAAATGGTAAAAATAACAAACCCGCCGTAACAGCTGTTAGTCCCGTTCTTCCGCCTTCCTTCACACCTGCCGCCGATTCAATATAACTTGTACCGGGACTAGAACCTAAAATACCTGCTATACCTGTCGCAAAGGCATCTACAATCAATGCCTGCTTTATATTCTTCGGGTCTCCGTTTTTATCAACCAGATTTGCCGCTTCACTTACACCGATGAAAGTTGAGATTGAATCGAACATGTCGGTAAATACGAAAGCAAAAATGACAGGGAACATCGCGAACTGAATTGAGCCTATCATGTCAAGCTTGCCGATAAGGCTGAAATCGGGAAGAGCAACGAGACCTTTCCAGGTAACCAATGTCGCCAATCCTGTATTGATACCGGAAGCATTCCCCCATAATCTGCCGATCGGCACTGCAATAAGTGTAGTAAACATGATGCCGAATATCAATGCGCCTTTGACTTTTTTGATAACTAAAATTGAAGTTACGGCCAGACCGATAAGGAAAGTGACAAGGATGGTGTCCATTTTATTAATAGTAAGTAATGTAGCAGGACTGGCAATTACGAAATTAGCATTCTTAAATCCGATGAATGAAATGAACAATCCGATTCCCGCAGCCAAAGCATAGCGTATTTGTTTTGGAATCGCATGCACAATCCATGTGCGTATATTAAAAACCGATAGCAGCATAAAAATTATTCCCGACCAAAGCACAGCACCTAAGGCGGTTTCCCATTTTACACCCATGCCGATAACTACGGTATACGTGAAAAAGGCGTTGAGTCCCATACCCGGTGCAACAAGAATTGGAATTCGGGCGTACATTCCCATAAAAATACTGCTTAATGCACTCACGAGCACGGTTGCTGTTAATACTGCATTGAATGGCATTCCGGTTGCCGAAACAATGGCAGGATTTACTACAATAATGTACATGGCAGAGAGAAAAGTCGTTATACCGGCAAGTATTTCAGTGCGGTAGTCGGTGTTATATTCGAAAAATTCAAAATATCTTTGCATAGGTAATAGCTTCATTACGTAAAATAAACCGAAATAAAATGATATTTATGGAAACTTTTTCCGGAATCTCATTGTTGCTATAGTTGATACAAGAATAAATGAAAGGTGGAATCAATGATGATTTCAGAACTATGGCTGAAAGATCAGCCGGTAAAAATAAACTGGAATTACTCTCTCGTTCTTTTCTTACAGGGAAGATAAGAGAGATTTCCGGTTATAAGATAGTACAAAAATTGAAAAATAGACAGAGTAAAATAGGTTAGAACAGCAAGGAACTTTAAAATCAGAAAAAAATAACGCATACTGACTTGCGTTTTTAGGTTTTCACGGTTATATTGCAAAATAATTTATGAAAAATACAAACAGACATAATACCCTCTCAAATAACACAGCTTGCATGTGTTGTTGCTGTATGTGCTGCGAAAGCGCAGACAGGAAGGACTTTGTCTGATTTAACAATACATACATAGTATTATCAGATTGTATATAAGCCCTTCCCCCGGAAGGGCTTTTTTGTTTTAAATAGTTAAAAACAACAAAATAACAGTAAGGATAGACAAAATGAAAGCTAATAGCATTCTCGAAACCATCGGCAACACACCACATGTGAAGATTAATAAATTATTCAATTCCAGAGTGGAAGTATGGGCTAAAATAGAAAAAACGAATCCCGGCGGGAGTATTAAGGATCGTATCGCCCTTGCAATGATAGAAGATGCCGAACAAAAGGGCATTCTCACGAAAGACAGCATTATAGTTGAACCGACATCGGGAAATACGGGAATCGGTCTTGCATTAGTCGCCGCCGTTAAAGGTTATCAGTTAATATTAGTGATGCCCGAATCAATGTCCATTGAACGACGCAGATTAATGGCCGCGTATGGTGCGCAGCTTGAATTAACTCCCCGCGAAAAGGGTATGCCCGGAGCCATTGCACGCGCAAAAGAAATAGTTGAACAAAATTCGAAGGCATGGATTCCGAATCAATTCGAAAACGAAGCCAACGTAAAAGCTCACAGAGAAACAACTGCACAGGAAATTCTTAAAGATTTCCCCGAAGGTCTCGATTATCTGGTAACCGGTGTGGGTACCGGTGGACACATTACCGGTGTAGCTCAAGTATTAAAAGCTAAATTCCCTCAGTTAAAAGTATTCGCAGTTGAGCCTGAACTTTCGCCCGTTTTAAGTGGCGGAAAACCCGGTCCGCATCCAATTCAGGGAATCGGTGCGGGATTTGTTCCCGCAATTTTGAATACTGAATTGCTGGATGGTATCATCCTGGTTTCTAAAGACGAAGCTTTTGCATATGCAGCCCGCGCCGCGAAAGAAGAAGGTCTGTTTGTCGGCGTATCTTCGGCAGCATCACTTGCCGCTGTTGCAAAAAAGCTGCCTGACATTAAAGACAACAGTAAAATATTAGTCTTTACGTACGATACCGGCGAGCGTTATTTGTCGGTTGACGGATTATTTTAATTTAAGTTATACTGAAAGAAAAAAATGAGTAATGTAGAAAAACAAAACGCTGCTGGTGACGTCCCTGTACCGGTCGTTACTTTCAGCAGATGGATATACGCAGTTACACTCGCTTTAAGTCTGGTGTTTCAGTTCTCATATGGAGTCACAATTCTGCTGGCTTTGCTTTTACCCGGACTCTTGTTTGGAAAGCGATGGAATCTTATCGGGCGTGTCGGTAAAATGCTTTTGAAAAAACGCTTGTCCGGCTCTGAATCCGAAGATGCGAAATTGATACAGTTCAACAATTGGCTTCTTGTTATCATGCTTCTTACCGCTCAAACTGCATTTCTTGCAGGATTGAATTTGGCGGCATGGATAATTGTAGCGGCAGTTATCGGAGTAACCGGTGTCGCGCTTTCGGGATTCTGTGTCGGTTGTTTTTTCTACTATCATTTCAAGTTATACCGCTACAAATTTTCTATTAATAATTGAACTACAAATAAAAATATTATAAAGGAGTTTTTTATGAGTGAACAAAGAAATTATAAATTCGAAACGTTGCAATTGCATGCAGGACAGGAAGTAGATCCGACAACTCATTCCAGAGCCGTACCGATTTATCAAACGACTTCATATGTGTTTGAAGATGCCAAAGATGCTGCTGATTTATTCGGTCTCAATAAATTCGGCAATATTTATTCAAGAATTATGAATCCGACGAATGATGTTTTCGAGAAAAGAATTGCAGCTCTCGAAGGCGGCGTTGCGGCACTCGCAGTTGGCTCCGGACATGCTGCGCAGTTTATCGCGATTACAACAATTGCTCAAGCCGGGGAGAATATCGTTTCAACGCCTTTGCTCTACGGCGGAACGTATAATCAATTTAAAGTTACATTCCCAAGATTGGGCATTGACGTTAAATTTACCTCAGGCGAAACTCCCGCAGATTATGAAAAATTGATTGATGATAAAACAAAAGCCCTGTATATCGAATCCATCGGTAATCCGCGGCTCAATGTTGCCGATATTAAGGCTTTATCGGAAGTTGCTCACAAACATGGTATTCCCCTCATCGTTGACAACACCTTCGGAGCGGGTGGATATTTAGTCCGGCCGATTGATCATGGCGCTGACATTGTTGTAGAGTCAGCAACAAAGTGGATAGGCGGCCATGGTACCTCAATCGGAGGTGTCATCGTTGATTCGGGGAAATTTAACTGGGGCAACGGCAAGTTTCCTATTTTTACTGAGCCGAGCCCCGGTTATCATGGACTGAAGTTCTGGGAAATTTTCGGAAGCGGCGGGCCTTTCGGTAACATTGCATTTATTATCCGTGCAAGAGTCGAAGCTCTCCGTGACATCGGCCCGGCATTAAGTCCGTTTAACTCATTTTTATTCTTACAGGGATTAGAGACTTTATCGCTGCGTATCGAACGACACAGTGAAAATGCGTTGAAGCTTGCCAATTGGCTTGCTCAGGATAGCAGAGTCAGCTGGGTATGGTTCCCGGGACTGGAAAGTGATGAGTACCATGAAATTGCGAAAAAATATCTGCGTCCCGGACTCTATGGATCTATGCTCGCCTTCGGCATAAAGGGAGGATTGGAAGCCGGTAAGTCGTTTATCAATAATGTAAAGCTTTCAAGTCTGTTGGCAAACGTGGGTGATGCTAAAACTCTTGTTATTCACCCAGCCTCTACAACCCATTCACAGTTGGAAGAGCGGGAACAGAGAGATGCGGGCGTATCTCCGGATCTCATCAGAGTGTCGGTCGGTCTTGAACACATTGATGATATTATCGAAGATTTCGATATCGCACTTACTGCCGCTGTTTCAAAATAGCAGCAGTATTCAGAGCGTGCCGTAGTTGGAGCACGCTCTTTTTTTATGGCGGTGTAGCCAAGTGGTCAAAGGCGAAGGACTGCAAATCCTTTATTCACCGGTTCGAATCCGGTCATCGCCTCAAAATTTTCCCTGTGAACGCGTAAAAGAATATATTACGTGTATGAGTAAAAAACTTTCGGGTTCATCGGGAATATTGTATGCTTACTAAAAATTTATACGAACCAATCGGTTACGTTTCATCGGATAAAAAATACCGCTATGAAACTCCTCGGCAGGGCGTGCTTGCCGAGGAAAACGTTTCGGTAATATCCCTTCAGCCGCATCGTAATTTTGAACAAGCCGTTGATGACCTTGACGGATTTGAGCGCATCTGGGTTATTTATCAATTTCATCTCAATTCAAACTGGAAACCGAAAGTATCGCCACCAAGGCATACGCGCAAAAAAATCGGTGTGTTTGCGACAAGAGCGCCATACAGACCTAACCCTATAGGCATGAGTTGTGTTAAGCTGTTGAAAGTCGAAGGATTGAAAATCGTTATCACTGAATCAGATATTCTCGACGGTTCTCCGGTTTTAGATATAAAACCATATCTGCCGTATTCGGATTCTTTTCCCGATGTAAAAACGGGATGGGTGAAATCGGGAGTAGAGAATAAGTACGAAATCGAGTTCGATGATATTGCTGCCGACAAAATGAAGTGGTTGAGGCAGCAGGCAGGCATAAATTTACGGAGTTTCGCGAGACTTCAACTTGAATTCAATCCGACTGATGACTCCCGGAAGCGAATTGCAAAAAGTGAAAAGCATTTCGTCCTTTCGTATCGTACATGGAGAATATCATACACAGTTGATGCAAAGGATAAAACCTTGCGCATTACCAATGTATATTCCGGATACACTGCTGCTGAGATGCTCGACAAAAAAACAGATGTCTATGAGGATAAAGAAATTCACCGCCGTTTTGCCGGGAACTTCTAAATTTCATACTCAACCTGAATATTGAAAAACCGCGCAGAAAGTATTTCCGGAATCCTTACCGGATATTGAATGTCCTTGAAAACCTGAACGAATCTGTATCCGGAATAATTATACTGATTGAACATGTTCAACACCTCCGCAGTGCAGGTTATCTTGTGCCCGTTCTTGAGGACAAAATATGTGGAACATCCCATATCCACACGGAAGTAAAGAAAAAATTCCAGAGGCCTATCAAAGGCGACTTCAAGATGTTTTTCTCCGGATGAAAGATCGGTAACTACGTTGCGATCATAATATAGCAGACCGGTTCCAAGATTCAGCTTCGTGTGTACCTGCCAATTCGATCTCTTTTTGATTCTGTCCTGCAGGAATACCGATATTGTATGTGTCTGATCGGTCAACCTGCGTACCCACGGACCGCCTGATTTCGGCCGCTCTTTAGTTGAGAGATAGCTATATCCGAGTCTGCTGTCAATTCCTTCAACCACTTCGCCCTGTACCATAATGTCGGCACCATAAGCATATCCTTCATTAATGTTGCCGCCCTTGTAAATGATTTTCTGTCCGTCGGTATAATATGGAATAAGGTTGTTTAAATTTCTATAATATAACTCAGCTCTCAGATACATAGTCTTTTTAAAATTGGTTTCCCATCCCAAAGAGTAGTTAACCGACTTTTGTGAAATAAGGGGAACATCGTTGTTTCTTTTTTCGAGATAGTACGGAGGCTGATAATATACTCCCCATCCGGAAAATAATTTATTCTTTCCGTCAATAATATATTCGATCTGGAAACGAGGGCTGAGCAAATACTCGTTCGAAATTGTTTCATATGTTCCGCGAACACCGCCCGTAACCGTAAAATATACATACGGTGTCCATTTATCCATTACAAACAAGCCATATTCATTCGGACAGTAAAATGAATGTGAGTAATTGCTGTCAGGTGAATCACTTAGTGATGCGGGGCCGCTCTCATGTGTGGTTTCTTGTATGTCGTCGCGAACAGATCGGAGTCTGGCAAACATACCGGATGATAAACTGTGATTACCAATCTGCCATGAAAGTCCGCCTGTCAACTCCGTAACATACGCGCGTAGACTATTATTATGGAATTCATAAGTGTCTTTAATGTATTCACGGTCCTGATCGGGTGTTTTTGAGTTGGGTATATAATAATAAGCTCCCGATAGATCCTCTTTCTCATTTTCAGCATTGCTGAAATGCGAGAGTGAAGTAGAGAGAATTATTCCGGGGGAGATTCTTTTTGAGAAACGCGCAGTGTACATGGAATTAAGAAATGAGTATTCACGGTATCCGCTATACTTAATCAGAAGACCGTTTATCTGAGCGCCTCTGTCGGATTGGAAATTTCCCGACCAGTCGGCAGGTGTCAGATTGTGGACATTCTTCGCGTGGAGAAAAAAGAAGGTAAGATTCGTACCGGCATCAGGGGAGTAATGTATCTGTCCCTGAATGTCGGCAAAATACGGATGGTAGTTTCCTTCATATTGAAGACGGTTAAGAAAGAACTGCGGGTACGCGTATCGCACGCCGAGGCTGATGGAAGTATTGCCGAATTTTTTACCGAGTTTGATGCCGGCATTAAGAAAGCTTGCTCGTATTTTACCCGAGATGGAATCCTTCTCGGTATCATTATATTTGACACTTAGAGCGGACGACATCTTGTCTCCGAAATTGACCGGGAAAATATTTGTATGAAATTCCAAATCTTCCACCATATCGGGGTTTATCAGTGTCTGGTTTTCTTCGTTCCCTTGCTGCAGCAGGAAGGGGCGATATATCTCGCATCCGTTCAGGTAAATTAAATTCTCATTGAAATTACCCCCGTGTACGTTATATCCGCTGCTCATTTCATTGTTTGTCACGACACCTGATAGGATAGTCACGCTTCGCAGAACATCATTAAAAATTGTCGGAATGCGGATAAGATCTCTCGGCTTAATATCCTGTATGGATGGGGATTCTACCCGTTTGGCAGAAACGGTGACCTCGCTCTGCTGATGCATTGCGGCATGCAGGGTAAAGGTAAATACCCGGGCGGAATCAACAGCATGAACGGAAATTTGCTTTACCTGTGTGGAATAGCTTATATGATTAAAATGGAGTGAGTAAACTCCCGGCGGGAGTTTAATGGAAAAATTTCCTGATATATCGGTCATTGCTCCGGTGTGCAATTCACGAATTGCAACGGAACAATTTGGAATAGGAGTATGTAATGAATCATCCAGAACGCAGCCCTTCAGGATAACTTTATGTTCCTGTGAGTACAAACAGATGGTAAAAAGAAAAAAGAACGGCAAATAACGGTACAAATCCGACCTCGCACATTAAAAGATTGTATCGTTTTCTTTAATAGGCCTCCATGATGAAAATTGAAAACATCAAATTATCTTAATAAGCCGGAAATATCAATGGGAAAAATAAGAACCCGCCAATATTAGTGATGAACGGTAAGCGCTTTGATAAAAAAATTATTATTTTCCTGTGTCACTTTACCTTAACTGAAGCGTCTCGCAGATATATTATTTGATTTTTAAAGGAGATAATATGAGATCAAAAATCACCCGTCGTTCTTTCCTTGAAAAAAGTACGAAGGGTCTAATAGCAACTGCATTTATTCCTTCCTTCCTTTCTTCAAGTTTCGATAAGGCGTACGGAGCAAAACTATCGCCGGATATGAAACTGCTCGATTATTATAACCACTTTGGCGTTGATGAAAAAATGCTCAATGACATCATGTCGGTTGCTCTTTCCAAGGGCGGAGATTACTGTGACCTCTTTTTCCAGCATAATATTAGTAACTATATCGGCCTCGAAGATAAATCCGTTAACCGGGCTTACAGCGACATCGCGTTTGGCGTCGGTATTCGTGTATTGAAAGGCGATCAGACCGGGTATTCATTCACCGAAGAAATTACTCCGGAAGCTATGAAGAAGGCTGCAAAAACCGCCGCGAACATCGCAAATCTTTCGGGAAACTACAAACCGGTGCAATTTAAATCGAAAGATCTTCCGAACTATTATCAGATAAAAACACCCTGGGAACAAGTCGGTATTGATACCAAGATACCATACCTGCAGAAGATCAATGAAAAGGTTTTTGACGCAGATAAACGTATCATTAAAAGCAACATCTGGTTTATTGATGAAACCAGTTATGTGTTAATTGCAAACTCCGACGGCGTGATACAATACGATTATCAGCCGATGGGACAAATTTCCGTTAGTTGTAACGCGGAACAGAACGGACAACGTGAACAAAATTATTTTGATCTGTCCGGCAGGCGCGGTATCGAGTTTTTTACGCCGGAGAATATTGATCGCCTTGCATCTGAAGCCGTACGCCGCACTGTCGAGTTATTTGATGCCGTAAAACCGGAAGCAGGTGAGATGCCGGTTATTTTGGCGGCTGGTAGTTCCGGAATTCTCTTACACGAGGCTATCGGACACGGTATGGAAGCCGACTTTAACAGGAAGAACGTTTCCATATTCAGCGATAAAATAAATAAAAAGGTAGCCGAGAATTTTGTTTCCATCGTGGATGACGGCACGAATCCGAATATTCGCGGATCAATTAATGTAGACGACGAAGGCAATCCCGCCGAGAAGACATTCCTTGTTGAAAACGGTATCCTTCGTAGTTATATGCACGATCGTATCAGCGCTGAATTCTATAAGGTCAAACCAACAGGCAGTGGAAGGCGCGAATCTTTCCGGTTTTCTCCACAACCCAGAATGCGTAATACCTATATGCTTCCCGGGCCTCATACTAAAGAAGAGATTATTAAAAGTGTTAAAAAAGGAATCTATGCAGAATCCTTCACAAACGGACAAGTATTTATCGGTGCAGGAGACTTTACATTCTATGTGAAATCCGGCTATCTGGTTGAAGACGGCAAACTGACCAAACCCATAAAAGATATTAACATTATCGGCAACGGCCCTAAAGTACTTTCCGATGTGGTCATGGTCGGTGACGATTTAAAAATGGCGGAAGGCGGCTGGACCTGCGGCAAGAACGGGCAGGGTGTGCCTGTTTCAATGGGACTTCCGACTGTGAAAGTATCGAAGATAACTGTCGGCGGCATAAATAAAAGCTGATATATTAAACATGAAATTTTGTGAAAGATTTTACAATGGATAACAAAGATAAAATTGAATTAGCCGAATGGGCAAGCAAAAAGGCACTGCAAAGCGGTGCGGAACAAGTGACGGTAAAGGTTTCAAAAGGCCGTTCGGTTGACGTTACATTTAGAGACGGGAAAATTGAGAATTTGCAGGAGTCAACGCAGAACTCGCTTAATCTGAATATCTATGTACAGCATAAATACTCGGGTCATTCAACTTGTGTTCTGCAAAAAGAATCCCTCGAAAAATTCATTAAACAGGCTGTTGATTCGACAAAATATCTTACCTCTGACGAATTTCGCTCGCTCCCTGATCCCAGCTTATACCCATCCGATACGAGCACGGATTTGAACATATTCGACCAGCAGCAGGCAGGTATCGAAACGGCGGAACGAGTGAAAATCGTAACGGAGATTGAAGAAGCAGCCGCGGCTGAAAGTAAGGCGATAATTTCTGTTACATCGTCATACTCCGACAGCTTTGATGAATCACTAATACTGCAAAGCAACGGCTTTGTCGGTAAATCACGCTCCACATATTTTGAAGCTGGTGCCTCAGTAACGGTGAAAGATGAGAAAGATGGTCGTCCTGAAGATTGGTTTTATGCCTCGACGAGATTTTTCAAAGATCTGCCTGATAAGAAATTTATCGGGCAATTAGCGGCACAAAGAGCATTGAAAAAACTCGGGCAGAAGAAAATACAGTCCGGTACGTATACGATGCTCGTCGAGAATCGTGCTGCGGCAAGGTTGGTTTATGTTTTCCTTCAGGCAATGTCGGCGCGTTCCATTCAGCAGAAGAGTTCCTTCCTTGACGGCATGAAAGGAAAGAAAATCGCTTCCGAAAAGTTGACGATGATTGATGATCCTCACATTAAAAAAGGACTGAGTTCGCGTCTATTCGACGGCGAGGGGATTGCGGCACAAAAGCGCTTTATGATAGAAAAAGGCGTGCTCCGGAATTACTACGTTGATAATTATTACGGGAAAAAGACAGGTATGGAACCTACATCAGGTTCTTCGTCAAACCTCGTGTTTGAAGACGGCTTACGCTCTTTTGCAGATATGATGAAGGACATCAAGAAAGGCATTATCATAAATGGTTTTCTCGGCGGCAACTCCAATTCTACAACAGGTGATTTCTCTCTCGGAATTGTCGGAGCATTAGTCGAAGATGGAAAGATTGTGCATCCGGTAAATGAAATGAACGTTTCAGGTAATGCAAAAGATTTCTGGAATCAGTTAGTGGAAGTCGGAAATGATCCTTACCCGTATTCTTCGGTGAGAATCCCGGCGATGTTATTTGAGAAGGTAAATTTCAGCGGTATCTGATTTATAAGAAAACTTCGATTTTAATTAAAAAGCCGTGCTCCCGAATGGGAGCACGGCTTTTTCTGTTTTAATTTGTACTATTGACTGTCAACCTGAGCTTCGATAACCGACTGAATGTCTTTTGCGACATTCGGGAAGAAATCATAGCCGGTTAATGCTTCAACAGAATCCACACTGACCCGGTAATTAGTCCATGCGCTGAATGGTCCCAGATCATTATTCATGATAACCGCGATACAACGGGTTGAAGTTGATACTCTCGAAACATCATCCGTGCCTGCCGGTAAGACCATAATCACTTTCCATGTTTTTGCCGGTACGGTTACTTTGCCGTTGGCAAAAGAAGTCATGTATCCGTAAAGACCCGTGCCGCCTTCGCCCCATGTTCCGGCGTAGACATACAATTTATTGCCGGATTGAGCAAGAGTTCTGCAATATCCTTCGAGTGTTTCCCATGGTCCGCCGTTTTGTGCCTGTGTTTGAGGAATAATATTGGTCATGTAGAAGACCGTATCATTATTTGCCTCAATATTTGTTCTGTCTGCTGAAGGACACATGTGTCCGCGTGAAAACCCGGTATTGGAATAGTCACCGGTTGATACATAATACCATGTTGGCGGCAGAGTACTATCGGCTTTAAAATCACCGCGTGAAGCCGAACCCAACCACGAAGCATCAAGCTCCCAGCTGACCCAGTTTGCGATACCTCTGTCGCGATTATATGATTCACACAATTGACCTCTTTCTATCAGGTAGTTCGCCGGATTATTGACATCGGTGGTTGCGTTACTCGGATTACCCATCGTAAGATTGATATTCGTAGAGGCAACTGGTCCCGTTACTACGGTAAACGTACGACTTCCGGATGTTCCACCTAACGGCGGGGCAGAGTATACAGAGATGTTTGCCGTGCCAGTTGAGGCCAGCAAGTTTGCCGGTACTGATGCCATCAATTGTCTTTGTGATAGATACGTTGTTACGAGTTCAATGTCGTTCCATTTTACAACTGACTTTGTTACAAAATCACTTCCTGTAACCGTAATATTAAATGCATCGCTGCCCGCTGAACAAGCAATCGGACTGAAGTAACTCAATGATGGTGCAGGACTGTTTACACCCGGCTCAATACTAAATGAAATGGAGGCAGAGGTGCCGCCATTCGGAGTGAAAACTGCTACACTGGCAGTGCCGCGCGCTGCAAATTTGGCAGTAGGAACAACTGCTGATAATTGTGTTGTTGAAATTTTTGTTGTTACCAGTTTAGTGCCGTTCCATGTAACATAAGATGAATCAATAAAATTGTTACCAGTAACCGCAATGGTCAAATCACCGGCACCTACCGTATCTGATGTCGGATTGATTGATGTCAAAATCGGAATCGGATTGGCTGTGCTGCTGCCGTAACTTTGGATTGCAATGCTGTCAATATTGACCCGGTAGGTTGATGAAGTATCTATTTTGTGAATTGAAAAACGAATCAATCCCGTTTTGTTAATGTGGAATATCGCAGTACTTAATATAGTATCAGTTGAAGTAACTGCTGAATCTGATTGCGTCCAATTATTTCCTGAATCGGTTGAATACCATAAGCCCCATTGAACAGCACCGTCTCTTCCGTATTTCGCATGCTTTATTGCCACTGTTCCGGCGCCTGACTTAAGATCAAAATTCATAGTCATGGTACCACTGATTTTTACTCTCGCACAAGCGGCGCCGATTCTTCTGTCGCTGCTGCTTGTTCCGATGAGTGCATTGCTTAAATTCCAGCTGCCTGTTGATAACGTCACATCGGCTGCTGCGTATGATGTTTTTGATCCGACTTCGAAACCTTCGACGGTAACAGTTGCTGCTGCTACGGTAAATGTCGAAGCAGCGGAGGTACCGCCACCCGGACCAGGAGTATACACCGTTACATTAATTGCACCGGCAGTGCTCACCAATGCGGTTGGAATCGAGGCCTGCAATTCGGTTGAAGAAACATAATCGGTATTTACTAAATTTCCGTTCCAGAGAATTTCACTTGAGTTTAAAAAGTTTGTGCCCTTAACCGTTAAGATAAAATCAGGACTTCCGGTTGAAGCATTGGTCGGGGTTATGGATGAAAGAACCGGAGCCGGATTGATGGACTGATCAAATGTCAAACTGTCAATCGCGGTTAATTGGACGGTATCTTTCTTTCCGGTGTTCTTGAAAATGTTCATGTTCGCCGAAAACGTGATACTGTCAACGGTTGAAATGATGACCGTATCCTTTGCGCCGGCTTGCTTGTGAACAATGATACCCTGAGCATAGACGCTGTAAAAACTGCTTATTGCTAATAAAAGTAAGATGATCTTTTTCATAAATTATATATTCTCCGTTTCTTACTTAATTAAAAGCATTTTTTTAGTCATGCTGAAATTACCCGTGTTCAGAACGTAAAAATACACTCCGCTCGCAAAGTTTTTTGCGTCAAACTGAACGGTGTATTCACCGGCAGGTTTCTCTTCATTCAGCAGCGTTTTAACCGTATTACCCAGAACATCGTATATCTTTAATGTCACCAGCCCTTTACCGGCAACAGAAAATTTAATTTGCGTTGAAGGGTTAAATGGATTGGGATAATTCTGCATAAGAGAGTACGTCTTTTCCTTGGCAGCATACTGCTGAATTGCAAGTACCGTTCCTTCTCCGGTCGCATCAAAGGTAATATGTTGAATCCCGGAGATTGGTTCGGTTGCGACTGAACCGGATTTTAATGATAACTGCATTGTGCCGCCATCGGATGAAAATGTCATTTTGCCGACGTTTGCCAGTGCTGCGTATTTTTTTGTGTTATCTGTTTTAACAATATTCAAAAAACTCTGGGCATAGACCAGGTTTCCGAACATTATTATTGCGGATAACAAAAGAAGTATGGTTCTGAAACGCTTCATGAGTTAGCCTTTATACTTTAATAAAATAAACTTTTTGTCTTCCGATTCATGCTCAAGAACGGTCAAGATAAACTATGAAATTAAGGAAATTTCACGAAATATAATATTAATATATTTAAATAACACCGCTATAATTCAGGCAGAAGTTATGGCTGGGGCTGAAAAGGAAAATTTTAATGCAGGGTTAATCTTAGTTTAACTTTGTAATTGCATTCGAAGAACGCGAAACATAGAGTTGCAGCTTAACGGGACTTGTCCCGTCATCGCCGGTTTCTTTACCCACACCTTCAAAAGTAATATCCGAGGCCGTCCCGGCTGCTGAAATAGAATATGTGCCGTTTCCGTTGGAAGTGTTTGTTTGTGGAAGCGTAAATCCCGTGTATGAATTTCCACCGCCCCCGAACGAGACAGGGCGTTTATAATATTCTTGTGCAAGATATTCGAGATGGTACAGGTCGGAGACTAATGCTTCGCGGTTTGAGTCAACAGCTTTTGCTCTGAATAGGGAAATGCCGATTACAATAGCTATGCCGACGATAATAACGCCAAGAACAATCAAAAGTAACTGCTGCTGTCCCATAAATACTCAAACTTATTTGCGGATAAAATACAAAAATCTATTTCATTAAACACGAAAAATCAAACTACGGTAATCTTTTGTGTTAAAAGAAAATAACGTAAAAGTTGAAAACCTTATTGCATCGTTGTGTAAACTGATTGAACATCGTCATCTTCCTCAAGAGCCTCGATCAGCGTATTCACTTCAGTCTGCTGTTCCTGGTTGAGTTCTTTATAATTTGTCGCGATATATTGGAATTCTGTACTATTAATTTCAATGTTCTTTTCTTCTAATGCTTTCTGCATGGTTCCGAAATCTTCGAATGCCGTATAGATGTAGCAGAAATCATCTTCAATCATCATTTCATCAAGACCGTGATCAATCAATTCAAGTTCAAAAGATTCAGCGTCGCTGATATTCGTGTTCGCAATTTTTATCAATGCCTTACGCTCAAACATGAACGAGATACTGCCTGAATTACCCATTGTTCCGCCGTATTTACTGAACAAGTGGCGGACGTTTGCTACTGTCCGTGTCGCGTTGTCGGTGGCACATTCAACAATGACACCGATTCCATGAGGAGCGTATCCTTCGTAAATGATTTCTTTGTATCCCGAAGTATCTTTTTCCGAAGCTCTTTTAATCGCCGCGTCAATTCTATCTTTTGGCATATTGACTGCTTTTGCGTTTTGCAAAGCTAATCTCAAGCGGGAATTACCTTTAGAGTTGGCGCCGCCGGCTTTTACTGCAATTTCAATTTCTTTTCTAACTCGGTTGAATGCTTTTGACATTCTGGCAAAACGGGCAAACATCTTATGTTTGCGTGTTTCAAATATTCTACCCATGGAACAGTTTCAATTTATTTGTAATTGGTTGATATAATATGCGAAAATACGCCTACAAATGTATTCTAAATTCGACTATTTGGCAAATTCACGAGATAAAAACAAAAAAAGGGAAGGCGAAACCGCCTTCCCTATCCGGACAAGCCGGAAAAATCATTTAACCGATTTAGCATCTTCCATAAGGACAGGGTAGGAATAACCGTAGCCGAAATCCTTATTTAATGAAATTTTACCCTCAAACGTAACATCGTCACCGACTTTTACCTCAGATAATGTTGTAACGGTCAGGTCGAAATTTCCTTTTGAATCGGTGCCATCCTGAATATGCGCCCAATTCTTACCCATGATACCGGTATTCAATTTTAATACCTTGCCGCGGATGCGGACTGATTTTCCACCGTACTTTGCAAGATTAGAGTATAACTCAGCGATGCTTATTCCGCCTTGTGCTTTGACCACTGCAATTCCGGCTTTTTCCATAACAGGTTTTTGTCCGACATTTGAAGAGGCAGCGTCACCATGCGGTGAGGCAGGTGCTGCAGCAGAGGTGATCGGTGAATTGCTGACTTCCTGCACGAAGAGCACTGAATCGAATACACGGTTCAGATCCGTACTTTTAAAATTTTTCATTTCCATGGTGGCACCAAAGTAAACAACCGCACCCTTTTCAACGCTGGTTTTCGGCCCCGCAATCCAGAACTCCTGGCCGTTTTCATTTACTCTCATGTAGGTGTATTGCGTTACCTGCAATACTTCCTGAACGACGGCTTTATGCTGTCCCGCTATAACAGTGCTGCCGGCTGCATTTTTCGGCTCTTCTTTTTTAGTACAAGCTGAAAACCCGATAGCGAGTACTAAGACAAGCATGCTTAATTTAATACGCATTTTTTCTCCAGATTACATTTTTATACATATAAACACAAAACATATAATAACAACAAATAATTTCAAATAGCCGGTTAAAAGATTAGGTAAACTATTCAACGGCGCTGCAAATATCGCAATTTCCGCAAGGGGATTCTCCCGGAAAACCGAAGTAATCGGAAATAAACGTTCTCCGGCATGTTTCAGTCCTGAAATAATTGACAACCGAAAGTAATTTTTTATTATCGTTCATCAATTTTATCTTCAGATGCGCGTCATCCTCAAGTTCATGAGGAAGCGGAGCCATGAGATCCAAATCATGCCTTTCAAGCGACCCGCTTGTTACGCCATACCTGTCAAACATTGCAAGAGCAGTTTCCACGCGGAAATCGCTTTTATTCTTAAAACTCATTTCTTCAATCAGGTATTCAACACCCATTGCATTGGCTTTTTCCAAATGGCCGGAAAGCAGTCCATAAAGCCGGTAATAGTATTCGGCACCGGGATTTGCCCATTTGATGAATTCCATTTGCATGTGGATATCTTCACTGTGATAGAGAAGTTTACAGAGTGAAGGTTCGCCGTCACGCCCGGCGCGCCCGATTTCCTGATAATATGATTCGACGCTTGAAGGTAATTCTGCATGAATAACAAAACGGATATTAGCCTTATCTATTCCCATGCCGAAGGCGTTGGTTGCAAGCATGAGATGCTCCCCACCTTCAAGAAAACTTCTCTGCACCGCTTTGCGCTTTTGGGCTTCGAGTTTACCGTGATAGATGCCGTGCCGGTAACCTTTGTCGCGTAATATCTGAGAATAGTACTCAAGGTTTTTAATCAGAGAAAAATAGATAATTCCCGAGCCTTTGTAATTGTCCAGAACGCTGATGATTTCGCGCAGAGTTTCCTTTTCATCAAATACATCCACCGCTTCAAGCCGCAGATTGGGACGCTCGATTCCTTCGTGGAAAATTTTTATCTCGTCCTTTTGCAGTCCGAGCTTTGCAACAATATCCTGCTGTACTTCGGGTGTTGCAGTAGCAGTAACTGCTATGGTCAGCGGGTTTCCGATAATCTGCCTGAATTCTGCGATGCGGGAATAGTCGGGACGGAAGTCATGTCCCCATTCGGAAATACAGTGTGCTTCGTCAACAGCAAGAAGCGAAATATTTGCTTTGACAATTCCGTTTACAAATTCTTCATTGCGGAATCTTTCGGGTGTAACGTAGAGTAGTTTTGTTTTCCCGTCAATAAATGATTGCAGCCGCTTCTTTTTATCCTGCGCGCTGACCGTAGAATTGATGAAGGTTGCGGAGATATTTTTCTTTCGCAGTGCGTCAACCTGATCCTGCATCAAAGCGATGAGCGGAGAAATGACTATCGTTCCGCCATCGAAAAACAATGCCGGTACTTGATAACAGAGCGATTTTCCGCCGCCTGTCGGCATAAGAACAAGGGAGTGCTTATGCTCGTGAACTAACCGGTTGATAATCGTTTCCTGAATGCCGCGGAAAGACGGGTAACCGAAATGCTGTTGCAGTATTTGAGAGGGCGATAGATTTGTCATATCAAGCGCATCAAACGGTTTTTGAATATCTTCCGGTGTCTTCCTGCCGTTCAATATAGCCGTCGAAGTTCATGGCGATATTACGGATAAGAAGCTGCCCGGTTTTTGTTACCGTCAAGATGTTGTTTTCAATTTTAACGAGGCCTTCGTCTATAAAATCTTTCAATCCGCTGATGCCGGAGGTGAAATACGTGTTGAAATCTATATTGAATTTCTTCTCAACCACACTGAAGTCAAGCTCAAAGTCACACATCAGGCGCATAATAACATGGCGGCGTATGTGGTCGTCTTCATTGAGACGATAACCTTTTGAAACAGGAAGTATTCCGCTATCAATTGCAGCGCAGTATTCTTTTTCGGTTTTGTAGTTTTGCGCGTAAATGTTTTGTAATTGACTGATGCCGGTAATGCCGAAGGCATATAAATCCAACCCGGCGTTTGTGCTGTATCCCTGAAAATTGCGGTACAGCTTTTTCTCTTTAAATGCAATTGAAAGCTCATCCCCGGGTTTAGCAAAATGATCCATGCCGATTGACTGATAACCTGCGGCAACAAGTTTTTCGATAGTCATTTTCAGGATTTGCAGTTTTACGTCCGCGGAGGGAATATCTTCGGCGTTAATCATGGACATATGCTTTTTCATCCACGGCACGTGAGCATAGTTAAATACTGCAATACGGTCGGGAGATATATCAATAATCTTATCAACGGTATCGGCAAACGATTCAACAGTTTGGAACGGCAATCCGTAAATCAAATCCAGATTGATGCTGTAAAATCCCAACTCTCTGACCCAGTCAACAACCTGCCGTGTCATGTCTTCCGGCTGTACGCGGTTAACTGCTTTTTGAACTTCAGGATTAAAATCCTGTACGCCCATGCTGATACGGTTGAAGCCGTTGTTTCGCAAAGCTTCAAGATGCGCTCTGGTTAATCCGCGCGGATCTATCTCGCAGCTATTCTCGGATTGAGGACTAACAGTAAATGACGAGTTAATGTATGAAGCGAGTTCGGCTATTTCATCCGGATTGAGATGTGTTGGTGTTCCGCCGCCCCAATGCAATTGGGAAACTTTTCTATCGGGTGATATGTACTTACGCAGCAGGTCAATTTCTTTTTTTACATAGGTAACGTAATCATGAATGCGGCTTCGGTTTTGCGTGATGATCATATTACATCCACAGAAGTAGCACAAGGTATCGCAATAGGGGAGATGGAAATACAACGAAAGGTCTGTTGTTGCATCGCCACCGTTAGTCGCGATTATCTCTTCCCGGTAATCTTCCGTAGTAAATGATTCGCTGAAGTGCGGAGCTGTAGGATAACTGGTATAGCGCGGCCCCGGCTTATCGTATTTTTTTATAAGTTCAACATCTATCTCAAACATAACATATCCGTAACATTATTTTTTTCGGCGTTTAGTACCGGCTTTATCGTGTCTCTTTTTATACATCTTTGCACTCTCTTCATGCACAATACGCACAAGCGCTTTTGCATTTTCCGGATCAACATCGGGCAGAATGCCGTGACCGAGGTTGAATATATGACCGGGTTCACCATTGAAAACTTTTAATATTTTTACCGCCTCTTCGCGAATGGTTTCCTGCGGCGCGTATAATACTGTTGGATCAAGATTCCCTTGCAGGGCAACTTTCTTGCCGACCTTTTCACGAACATCTTTTAAATCAAACGTCCAGTCAATGCCAAGCACATCAGCACCTGTCTTCGAAAGTTTTTTCAAATCATGATGAACGCCTTTGGCAAACACAATGACCGGCTGATTCTTCCGTTTCAGTTTATCAATAATGTGCTGCATGTACTGAAGCGAAAATGTTCTGAAGTCAGACGGCGATAAAATACCGCCCCAGGTATCGAATATCTGCACCGCATCTACGCCCGATTCGATTTTCGCAGAAAGATAATCGGCAACTGCATCGGCAATTTTAATCAGCAGGGTATGAGCCAGATACGGGTTATGATAGATCAACTTTTTAATCTCGGAAAAGTTCTTTGACCCTTTACCTTCAACCATGTAGGTGAGGAGCGTCCAGGGAGAACCTGCAAATCCGATGAGCGGAACGCGGCTGTCCAAAGCATCTTTAGTCAACTTGATCGCGTCCATAACATATTTTAAATCTTTGAAGGGGTCGAGCTGTTTTAATAATTTTGCATCTTCATCATTTCTTATCGGGTGTTCGAAAACCGGACCACGGCCTTCTTCAACACTAAGTTTCATTCCCATAGCCTCGGGAATAACCAGAATATCCGAAAAGAGAATTGCCGCATCAACGCCGATAATGTCAACAGGTTGAACGGTGACTTCGGCGGCGAGTTCGGGAGTTTTGCACATGGTAAGGAAGTCAGCCTTAGCGCGTACTGCCCGGTATTCAGGCAGGTAACGCCCGGCCTGGCGCATTATCCAGATAGGTGTTTGTTCAACTTCTTCGCGGAGGCATGCCCGGAGGAATAAATCGTTTTTTAGTTTTTTTTTCAATTTCGCTGCTCCGTGAGATAAAACTCCTTAATAGAACTTACTAATGACTCCATCGTAGCGCGCTTTGCTTTTATATCAACCTTGTATCCCGCGTCAATAACGGTATTCTCGGTCGTCGTTCCGATAACGGCGATTGATGAACCTTCAAAGAAGCTATGGTTGCCCTGAATTTCCATAAGGCGGAGGAAGTTGATAAAGCCGGATGGACTCATAAATGTGTAGCAATCAACTTTGGATTTTTTGATTTGGAGAATTTTATCCATGACGCTTTCCCGCGGAGGCATAACAGTATCATATACCGGTACTGTATCAACATTGGCGCCCAAGCGGTTGAAACCTTCAAACAATTCTTTACGGCTAATCAATGCACCGGGAATGAGTATTTTAGCGTTCTTCCAGTTAACACTCTCAAGCTCCTGAATAAGTGCTTTCGCATTATACTCAACGGGAGAATATACAACGTTCAACCATTTGCGGTCGCAGTATGCGCGGGTCTTCTCTCCGATGGCGATCACTTTACAATGTTCCCGGATTTCAGCGATGAATTTTCCGCTTAGCTGCTCAAAAAAGAATCTGACCCCGTTGGCAGAGGAAAAAACGATGTAATCGTAATACTTATTCACCAGATTATGTAACCGGGTTTCATCCAGAGCTATAGGTTTAAATGCTATCGCAGGAATAGAAATTACGGACGCACCTTCGGCCTCCAATAATTTCAATGATTCCGCAGCCTGATCTACGCTTCTTGTTATTACAATCTGCTTTCCCAATAAAGGGGAAATTTCTGTTTCTTTTTCCACTTGCGATTCTTCAGTCAACATAATTCACGTCACTTATATTTACTAAAACAGTCCGGGTATCCGGTTAATTACATATTAATAGTTTATCGGGATGCGAGAATTGTCCTGCAGTTCTCACAATATCTTTAAACAAGCCTATAAATATAAGAATTATTTAGCGCTCAATTCCGGGGGCTTTAAATTCTTTTAGCATAAATGCTGTCGAGAACCTCACCTGCTCCGGCTTTCAACATATCCTTTGCTGTTTGTTTTCCGGCATTTTCAGCCTTGGAAAGACTGGTACGGATTTTCTTTTTGAAGACAATACTTCCGTCTATAGCTCCGACGACAGCCGAGAAATAAAATCCGTTGGATTTAACTTCGCCATACGCTCCGATGGGTACCTGGCACCCGCCTTCAAGCTCCTTTAAGAACCGGCGCTCTGCGGTAACTGCTATCGCTGTTTTTTCATCGTGCAATACGCTGACAATTTCAGCAACATCATCTCTTTTAGATGATATTTCAATTCCCAATGCGCCTTGACCGACAGCCGGTAATATTACATCAGAACCAATGTATGAAGATATATATTTTTTCAATCCTAATCTTTCAACTCCCGCTCTTGCTAAGATGATGGCATCCCAATCGGATTCCAAAAACTTTTTAATACGGGAAGGGACATTGCCTCGCAGTTCAACAGTCGTAATATCGGGACGCAAATGCAAGAGCTGACTTTTTCGTCTTAGTGAACCCGTGGCCACGACGGCATTCGGCGGCAGATTGAAAACAGTAGTGCCTTTTTTACGGGCGATAAGTACATCTTCAACAGGATGGCGTTTTGTTATCGCAGCTAGGCTTAGTCCGTCAGGAATCACCGTCTGCAAATCTTTTAAACTATGAACGGCGATATCAACTTCGTTCCGAAGCAGGGCATTCTCAAGCTCTTTCGTGAATAAACCCTTGTCGCCGATTTTAGAAAGGGGAACGTCAAGAATCTTATCGCCTTTGGTCTTAATGATTTTCACTTCAACAGTGAGATTTTTGTGCTTCTTCTCCAGCTCCCGTTTGATATGCTGTGCCTGCCAAAGCGCTAGCTCACTGCCGCGCGAACCGATGACTATTTTCTTCTTGGAATTTTTCATGGGTGTAACGATTATTCTTTGTCTTTCTTGTCAAGGCCGAACATCTCACGGATGATGGCGATCATTTCCATTGTTTCGGCGGAGTCTGAGTCATTCTCTGCCGCTTTTCTCAATTCGATTGTCGGGATGTGCAACAGCTTGTTGATAATTCTCTTGGTGAGTATATCTACCTTTTCTCTGTCCGGTTCCGCGAACCGGTTAATTTGACCCTTAACTTCGTCGGCGCGTATCTGCTCGAACAAATCACGTAGTGATTTGATGGTCGGCGCGACTTCCAGTGAGCTCAACCACGCGAAAAACGCGTTGGTCTCTTCTTCAATAATGGATTCAACTTTCGGAATCTCGTCAATGCGTTTCTTCATGTTCTGTTCAACGATAACGCTTAGCGAGTCAATGTCATTATAAAATACGCCGTCAATTTTTCGTATGTCAGGGTCTATATCACGGGGTATCGCAATATCAACAAGCACTGCCGGACTGTGTCCGCGCTTCTTCATCATTGCCTGTACATCATCGCGAGCCAGTATTATATCTGGTGCGGATGTGGCGGTAATGATGATATCAAATTCGTGTAAATGCGCTTTGAAATTTTCGAAGGGAAGAACTTTAGCCTGTAAGGATTCCGCAAGCTGCTCTGCTTTGGCTAATGTTCTGTTGGTCAGCGTCAGTTTCCCGATACCTTTATCCCTCAGATGCTTCGCGGCGATTTCACCACTTTCTCCGAGTCCGATTACCAATGCTGATTTTTTCGATACGGAAAATATTTTCTCAACAAGCTGCACTGCCGCGTAACTTACGGTAATCGCGCCTTCGCTGATAAGTGTTTCTGTCTTCGCACGTTTGCCGACACGGATTGCAGCATCAAATAATCTTTTAAGCAGCGGACCCGTAAGCTGCTGATCCTCAGCTATCTGAAATGATTCCTTCACCTGTCCGAATATCTGATTATCACCTACAAGCAGTGAATCAATTCCGGCAGCGACACGAAAAATATGGTTGACCGCAGCGGAGGAGAAGAACTGCTGAAAATGCTCTTCGGTTATATTCTGAATGTTCCGCTTTTGCGTAAGGAATTTTTTTAAGTCGGTAAATTCGATTTTGTCATGACGGGGCAGGCCGTATATCTCGGTACGGTTACAGGTAGATATAATAAACCCCTCGGAAAGAAGGGATTCTTTCAACTCCAGTAAGTATGCTCGTATTTCATCCTGATTGAGGTGTAGTGCCTCACGCAGTTCAACAGGTGCAGTGCGATGATTTATTGAAATCGCTAATAGATCCATATCGTAAACTTATAATTCCCTACGTATATCTCTCAATAGAACGAGTGAAAACTTTTAGCTAAAAAATTCGTGACAATGGTTGAAAATACCGCAATGAGAAAACCGATAATTGATAAAATCATAATTTTTCTCCCTTGCAGCCTGCCGCTCAACTTGAAAACAATGCCAAGTCCGTATAAAATCCATACAATTGCGGTCGCGATTAGTTTCGGATCGGTATACGAGAAATACTGAAATGCACGCGGCAGCCATATTCCGCCGATAGCAATTGCGACCGACAGCATGATAAACCCTAATACGGCTGAGTAGAAACTCAGTTTTTCCAATATCTCAAGATTGGGAAGCCTTTGGAAGATTAAACCGAATTTGCTTGATTTTAATTCCCGGTACAAGAGCAGATAAAGAAAACCATACACGGCTGAAATGGCGATGCTCGAATACCCGCATAACGCCGTTACGACATGTGAGCCGAGCAAGTTACTTTTCAAAACTTCTTTAACAACAAGAGTATCCTTAATGAACATTGAGGATAAAAGTTGAAAGAGAAATGATATGATAATAATAAATAGACCGGTTCCCCGGATGTCGGTGATAAGCTCCAGCATGAAATAAGAGAAAGCAATGCAGAATGCCAGCACGGTCATAATCTCAAACACATTGGTAATCGGCGGATGCGAAAACGTGATCAGACGGTTGAGAAGATATATTGCGTGCAATAACAGAGTTATGAAAAGGAATATTCTTTTTCCGTTTTCCAACCTTCTGGTATCGCTGAAAAAATTGGCAAGGTACGCGAGAAATGCCATGAAGTACATGCCGGGTAGTAATATATTCAAAGTATCAACTATGTTTGACATTAATATTTGTTATTAATTAATCAATAAAAATAACTATTACTTATTTGCTAACCAATGAAGAAATTTATCCAAACCGGCTTATTTTGTGTAATAATCAATCATTTTGATGATTGAGCGCTTGCAAACCGGACAGAAATTATCCACTGAAATTGACTTCATGGTGCAGTCCTGCATCGGACGGTAAATTCCTTTATCAACATATCCGCCGCCCTCAAAAGCTCCAACTTTGTCCTTGTATTCCGGAGTGGCGGGAGTCGGAATCGGTGTTCCCGGTTCGACAAGGTCTTTCCATTTTTTACTGAAATCAACCAGCGTTGTCAGGTTCGGGTCACTTGGCTCGACATCTTTCGGATAGAAATCCTCATACGCTGTTGTGCTCTCGTAGTACTCGTCAGCCAGTGAAGCAAAGCCATGTCCGAACTCGTGGACGAAAATATATTCTTCGTGTTTATTATCATGAACACATATAGAATAGAAATTAAAAATTGCACCGCCGCCGTATTTTGAAGAATTGACTAAAATATAAATCTGGTCGTACGGAGCATTGGCCGCGAGGTCACGGACGCTCTTATAATCGGTTGTCATGCAATACCGTTCAAGATCGAACGTGTAAAATGTTGTGTTTGCAAGAGTGTTCCGGTAAATGCGTTCTCCCGGTATATCCGTTCCCGAATCGGGTGATGGAGCTTCGATGCCCCATATGTTGAATTTATCTTTATTTTCTTTGTAAGGTGAAGAGCTGAAAAGGTAGCCCGCGAACTTCTGGCAGTCCTTTTTGAACAAATCCATCTGCTCTTTGGTATAACCTTCGGGAATGATAACAATATCAACCTTCTTGGCCGGCTCGCCGGAATATGATACTTTAAAATTCGGGAAGACTAACCGTCTGTCTTTTTTAATGAAGTAATTATTCGGGTCAATATTAAACGCCGATTGTTTTTCTAATTTGTTTTTTCTATCTCGCGCAAAAAATGTAAGGACGCACGCACTTTTCGGGTAGGGGAATGTTACGACCTCCGGAAAGCTTCTTTTGATTTTTTTTGATTCGGCGGTAGTAAGCCACTCGCTGAACAATGTTGAATAGTTCTTCGAAAAGATCACCGTGTTGGTGGCTGAGTCCCGAAGTTCAACGTAATATCTTCCCATCTCGAAATTATCTATCAGGTTGGTCTTTGAACCGCCCCATATTGGTTCTTCGATCATCTCATCAAAGTAAATGATCTCTTTGGCAGTATCACCTGCGCGCTGGTAGTCGAAACGTAATGTTTTATCGAAAAAATATGTGTCGAATGATGATTGGGCATACGCTGCCCCGGTGAATATGATTGCTATGGTAAAAAGTCTTATGAGGCGTTTCATGATAGTGCTATATCCTGAAAATGTTTGAAATAAAGCGGTAATATAAGAAGATTATTAGTACATTCATTCACCCAACGTATTTCCTAACCCATGACTTAAGAGTTTGTTGCATAACTAATTCAGCGATGCCTTAATAACGAATCCACAAAACAAAGGAACTCATCAACCCCGACCCTTCTTCTCTTACAAAGAGAAGAAGGGAGTAATCACATTCACCACTCCGAATATTCAATGTAAAGTGCTATTTTTGCCCCTTTTCTCTTAACAAGAGAAAAGGGGTTGGGGGATATGAGTTCATTTATGGTAATACCAGAGGGCATTACTATTTACAAGTATAATTAGAGCTGTTTTGCATGCACAATCCGAGTTGTGCAACACACTCTTAAGTCATGGGTTAGGAACGCGAAGACTACTATTCTGTGAAAATCCGTGTCATCCGTGTCACCCGCCCGCATGACTGCGTCAGCGGTCGGGCGGGTCCGCGTTCTATTTCGGTCTGCCACATTTCCTTTTTCGCAAAACGCTTGCAATTCGTTAATTTTAGGCACAACTTATAATTATATCATTAGGCTATGACAGATAAGAACAATTTATTATCCGGATTATTCGAAAGCTGGGCTGGTGAACCTGCCCAAAGTATTACTATGCTTCCGCAGTCGGGTTCATACCGGGAATATTACCGGATACAGAGCGCGGCCAAATCCGCCGTTGGCGTATATAATGCCGATAAGAAAGAGAACCTCGCATTCCTCTCATTCACAAAATCCTTTCTTCAAGCCGGATTGCCCGTCCCTGAGATATACGGTGAACAGGTTAACGATGATGTGTACTTGCTGCACGACCTCGGTGATGTAACCCTGTATGCAATGCTTCAGGAAAGCAAAGGCATTAACGATGCGACACTGGATGTGTACAAAAGCGTCCTTTCTATACTCCCGGCACTGCAAGTTGACGGTGCAAAGTTGATTGACTATTCCGTCTGCTATCCGCGCGACAGCTTTGACCGGCAGTCAATGATGTGGGATATGAACTATTTTAAGTACTGCTTTTTAAAACCCGCTAAAGTCGCGTTTGATGAACAGCTTCTGGAAAACGATTTTGTCACGCTTGCAGATTTTCTGTTAAGTGCCGATTGCAATTATTTTCTGTACCGTGATTTGCAGTCATCCAACATTATGCTTTGTAACGGCAAACCCTATTTCATAGATTATCAGGGCGGCAGAAAGGGAAGTCTGCATTATGATGTGGCTTCACTATTGTTCGATGCAAAAGCTTTGCTGCCGAATAACGTGCGCGTAGAGTTATTAAACTTTTACATTGAATCGCTCCGGAAGAAAATAACCGTGAATGATACGGCATTCAAAAGTATGTACTACGGTTACGTGCTTATCCGCATCATGCAGGCAATGGGCGCGTATGGATTCCGCGGACTGACGGAAAGAAAAGAACTGTTCCTGCAAAGTATCCCGCCCGCGATAGATGATTTTACATGGTTCTCGGAAAATGTACGGCTACCTGTTGAACTTCCCGAACTGCAAAAAGTCATCAGCAGAATTACCGGACTGAAAGATTATGAATGCTACCGGAAGGCAAAGGGATGAAAGCGATGCTCTTTGCCGCCGGATTGGGAACGCGTCTGCGCCCGATAACGGACACAATTCCAAAGGCTTTAGTAAAGATAGGTGATACCACACTTCTTGAGTACGCAATCCGCAAACTCATCTATTGCGGATTTGATGATATTTGTATCAACGTACATCACTTCCCGGATATGATTATCAACTATCTTAAGAACAATAATAATTTCGGGGCAAAGGTCACAATTTCAGATGAACGGGATTTGCTTCTTGATACGGGCGGTGGACTGAAAAAAGCCGCGCCGTTTTTTGCAGGCAGCGAACCGTTTCTTGTGTATAACGTGGATATTGTTTCGGATATTAATCTTGGTGAGATGCTGAAATATCACCGAACACATAAACCCCTTTGCACACTGGCAGTGAGAGAAATAAACTCGTACCGCTATTTCTTGTTCAATGATAAAGACGAACTATGCGGCTGGAGAAATGATAAAACGGGGGAAGAGAAAATCTCAAAGCATGCCGAAACATATACACCGCGCGGATTCAGCGGCATCCAGATTATGCAGCCCGAAGCACTGCAATATTTCCCCGGTAAAAACATCTTCTCACTCGTGGAGTTTTACCTGCAATTAGCTAAAGACAAACAACTGCTCGCCTTTAACCATGAACAGGATTTCTGGTCGGATGCAGGAAGTATCACGGTTATTAATGAATTAAAAAGAAAAATTCATTAGAATTCAATTGTGTTTATAATATAATTTTGTTTGTTTATTATTGCATAATTCATCCTCTTTTTCTCGAATGGCTAAATCCCAAAGAGAAAAAATGGTCGCATATTTGTACTGGAATGTTTTTCGTCTTGCTTCAGCATTGTGAATGAAAGGCCCCACAGAGGCATCAAATAGCAAGTCAGAATCATTACCTCCGATCTCATGCTCACCCGTAACTTTATTTCTTATTAATACTTTATTTTTACCGACATCTGAAAATTTCTTTTTAATTAATTTTAAGTATACGGCCATCGTTTTAAGACTATGTAAAAATGTGTAAAACCTGTCGGTTTCTTTCCTCGGAGGATATTGAAGTATACACCCCACTTCGATTTTGTGCATCATATCTAATGCATCTTCACACATAAAAGCATAAAAATGTTCAGTATCCTTAAATCGTAATCTATCTAATAATTTTAAAAATTCAGCATCTATGGATCTGGCCCATGATTCTATTGGGCTATTGAAGAATATTTTTTCAACGAATTTCATTACTGGATCTAGCCAGCGATCATGTAACGCTTTTATCTGTGGGCAAAAATCTAGGTCCATTGTTTGGTAACTTATATCTGGAATTTCAAATTTAAAAATGCAGGTTACTCTCAGAAGGAAATAAATAAACATGTTTTCATCAAATTGTGAACCGTTGTATGAACGACTTGAACTTGCAAAAAAACTCCAATACCAGTAAAAGAATAATTCTGGATTCTTAAAATAGAGGAACTTATAAACAAAAATGTCGGCGTATAAATGGTCAAAGAAATCAGGAGTCACAACTCTCAATATCCTCAATAAATCAGGAGTTTTTTTAAAAGTTTTAACATTGTGAGAAAGATCCCTTTGTATTATAAATAAACTGTCTTCGTATGCTGAAGTATACTTAATAATCGAAAAATCAAACGGACTTATAGTGTCGCCATAACCAACACGCTTCATCTTTAAATCGAGAATCAAAGCCTCGCACATGGAGTAATTTACTAAAATTGCAGGGTGATAAATATGGGTGTAGTTCAAGCACAGCTCATAAATGCGAGCTGAAATGCTATATTGACCTTTTACGAATAAGATACTCGGGGGTATTGATAGAAGATTGCAAAAACCGTTGTGGAAACAAGAATATACTGTAATAAGCTTTTGAATACCACCCTTAAAAAACAAATTAAAATCGCTTAATTCTCCCGTGGGATAACTTTGATTAAATCTATTCGAATATGCATGTCCGTAGGATGAAATTAAAGTATTTAATATGTCGGTTATATGTTCAACTTCAACTGGTATATTGGCGCGTTTTCGTAATGCTGCGTTGTTAATTAAAGTCACTATGTGATCTAAGGATGGTTTTAGTTCAAGAAAATATGAGTATAAAACTGTGTCTTGCACTCCTGTATTAAAATCACCTATAATATTATATAGCCCACCTCTTAAAACTTTTGGGACACCGAGTGTTTTTAAATTGTTTCTTAACTGTTCCATCTCATATAAATCTACTTCAAGACTCTTAATCTTATCTCGAAATTGGTTGATTTTTTTTAAGAATGATTCCGTATGAATTTTGCTCGTTTGAGGTGAGATTTCCCCATCTGATGGTAACATTTTTATAGAGGTGATGTAGCTTAACACAGAGGGATTTTTGAATATTTGACAAAAATCCAAAATAAAATCTTTTGTCTTATATCCTGTACTTTCAGCCTTGGTAAAAAGCGAAAAATCTGTCCTTCCCAAATTTACTTGAGTTTTAGTAAGGTTTAGATTAGTAAAATTACTTGATATGAATTTTAGGGCAGAATTAAAGTACCCCCCTTTTGTTTGTATAGATAATTGCGGAAAAAAAACATCACTTTCAGAAATCTGGTGGAGCATTGAGCTGGCATCGGAATGTTGACCTTTTAATATTTCTGACAAAATGTTGAAATGAAATCCGATAGATGTTGTAAATGTTTTAATAACAGGATGCTCGAACTCCGATGTCAAATAATTCGGATCGTCGTTATTCCCGCTTATCTTGGTGAAAAGTGATTTGTTGTGCAAGAATGAGAACTCATCTTCCGGTAAAAGATCTATCATTTCTTTTAAATTAAGCTCTCTTATTAGTGGGGCAATTTTGAATATAGTCGAATAATTATTGCTATACACAATTAAAGTTAATTCATTCCATGTCACGGCTTGTGTAAGAATAAAGTCAAAATCATCAGTTGATTTCACATTATTTAAAATTTTATTTATACACTCAATCAGTGCGTACAAAAATTTATTACCATGACTGATTAAATAGGTGCTACTTAGCTTTATTTGACTAATACCAATTAAAACTTTAGAGGGATTTAGGATGTGTTGTTTTAAATCCTTGTTTAAAATGCTATAGGAATCCCGCTTCGGAATAATGCCTAAAAGATTTTGATGCTCAAATGAATGGTGATAATGTTCATTGTCCTTGTAAGCTCGTTCATTGTAAAATTCAGGGTTTGAAGATATAAATGTACAGGTGCCGATCTCATAATCATCTATTAAGGATGCCAGTACTAGATTAAATTTTGAAAACATGAAGTAGGGTGTGTAATTATAAAAATCTACAAATTCTTTTTCCCATATCGTCTCTTTCTGGAAATTATCCATAAGATCCTTTTTATATCTATCAAAGAGAAACGAAATCTCTTTTTCGAGAAATTCCGAATAGTGCTGATAGGGCAAATTCACAAAGCCTAAAAAAACCCCATAATTTTCAATATGATAATTGCACATATATGATTTCAAATTTTATCTAATTTATTAGATGTCATATAGTTTTCTAACTATGAAATCATCTAATATTTTAGGTCTATAATCAAAACCGACATCGCCATTGTCCGGTATGAATTTGTTGGTGGGAACCATTTCTTCATGGGTATCTCTGAACATAGTAATTCTGTGGTCGTAGTATTTCTTCGCTATCAATACTATTAAGTACATTATAAAACATATTGAAAGGGCAAGGAGGATGGAAATTATTGCTGTTGCCATTTTGAACCTCTAAAATTGTTAAATAATTCATAGTAATCTATGTGTTTTAAAATTATATGAGCTTCATGTTTCGAAACAAGTCTATTTAGGGTATCCATGATAACAAGAACGGAAATGCTTGATACCGATAGTACGACAAGTAAGAAAATGTTGACATACATAAATAGATTCAAAAAATTATTATCAAAATAAATCTGAGATAAGATGCTCTCAAGGATTATAAAGCTTGGCATTAAACTGATAAGAATCACCGCCCCAAGAATTCTTCTGAATGCAACTTTGTTCTTAATTTCAATATTATCGCTTAAGTTATTACTAAGGAAGATATTATCCTGATCTATATAGTAATCTTTTGGCTTAAGCATAGCATACGTGCATGAAGCAATCAAGATGTTTGCAATCGCGATATTGGAAATCATGTAATGTTGAAATTTAACAACCGTAACAACAAGATTTAACAAAACAATATTTCCAAGAGGAGGAATAAAAGCCAACATAAAAATTGTAATGATCCCACGTTTAGTTTGCTTTTTTAAATGTTCAAAAAAAGCTTCTACAAAACTGCTCGCTACAAATTTTTCTATATACTGGATAAATTTCTTTAATATTTTATCTTTATCCAAATTTTGACCTGAAAACTTCCCTATTTGAAGATCTTCCCAAAACAGACAAAAACGAAAATCTTTGATTATGAAATGTATTACACAATAATTTTTTTAAAATATGGCTTTTATTCCAAATTGTCAAGAAAAAACCATCATGTATTCCCAATTTGACAAGATATTGTTAAAATAAATCAAAAAACAAGCAAATAATCAAGTGGAAAACAAGATACCCGTTAAAAATGAGAATTTTTTGTCAACACTACAGCTTTCCATTCATCTAAAACAAATGTCTCGACTTTACTCATGCCGAGCGATGTGTATTTTTTCAGAATGTCTTCTTCGTCTTCGAGAAGGATGCCGGAGAGGACGAGTAATCCACCTTTGTTGACTTTTGCGATGAGCGATTCCGCAATTTCAAGAAGCACGTTTTTCTGAATGTTGGCGAGGACGGTATCAAAACCGGGTTGAGGAATATCGTCCACAATGCCGGTCATAATGGTGACTTTATCGGCGACATTATTCAGCTCGATATTTTCAACACCGTTTTCATAACACCATTCGTCGTTATCAATCGCGACAGCTCTTTCTGCTCCGAATTTTATGGCAGCAATAGCAAGCACTCCCGTACCTGTGCCGATGTCGGCAACGGTACCTTTACTCACGTACTTTTCAATCGCCATGATCATCAGCTTTGTTGTCTGATGCTCTCCGGTGCCGAATGACATCTTCGGGTCAATGGTGAGAACGATTTCACCTTCTGCAGGTGCATATTCTTTCGTGCTGGGGCGGATAACAACACGAGGAGTAACGTGAATGATGTTCAAAGTTTTCTCCCACTCCTCATTCCAATTTTTATTTTCGAATGTTGACGATGAGAGGGTGAACATATCAATGCTTTTTTCATCGTGCAGTTTTTGCATCAGGTCCAGAATGATTTGCTGATCAAAATCGGGTTCGACAAATATTTTTAATGATGTATTTTCTTCAACTATTCCGAGAATATCCAGTCCCCAAAGAAAACCTGTCAGCAGGTCAACCGGAAGCGGGGATGTTTCGAGAATAAGTTCTTTGTACTGTTTCATTGGGGTTCCTTGGTTTACAATTCAGTAGTGTCGTCATTGCCGACTTTTACGGCGAGGGCGAGTATGCGTTGAGTTGGTGAAATTACCGGAGTAGCTCTGAATAGGGGAGCTTCCTTCGCTTGATAGTACACGTGCGCTTTACGTAAAAGTACAGCGGTAATAATTTGCAGTTGCAAAAGAATGATGTCCTGAGATGCCGTGTTGATAATATTATCTCCGAACGGCATAAATCCGTTTTCGGGCAGCTGTGCACCGATAAAACGCTCCGGTTTAAATAGTTCTCCGTCTTTCCATATAGAGGCTTTTCTATGCAGCGTATATGGGGACATGAGCACATGGGCATTCGGGGGAATTAAAGTGCCTTCGAATTCATCTTTATAAAATGTGGTTTTTTGAAATACCGTTACCGGAGTATAGAAGCGCAATGTTTCTAATGCAACAGAACGCAGCAGCGGCATGCTATTAACTGCATCGAAGGTCAGATTCCTGTTCCCGCAGGTAGTGTGGACTTCATTCTCTAATTTTTTTCTTAAACCCGGCACGGTGTCTATTGAATAAAACAACCAGGTGAGTAGTTCTGCCATTGCTAATGGGCCGGTAAGGAGGTAGTACTTCATAATAGGAATGAAAGACGAATACTCTAATATTTCTTCGGAATAAGCTTTAAACATCTTTTCGAAGAGAAATCCCTTCCTTCTGTTTTTGCGTAAGTACTCATCGGTAAGTTGGCCGGAAAGCATGTCAATAAATTCTGTGGCTGTATCAAGCAGCGGCCTTAAATTGTTAACAAACGGAAGAATGCGGGCAAATCTTTTCTTTGTTATATGCGACTGATGTTCGGCGACATTACTTATATCAAGTAAATCGGATAAGCCGTCAATAACCGGATCAACATTCAAGTCCAGATCGGGAGAAATGAATAACTGTGCGGAAAGTAAAAAGGAAAGGCGCTGGAATTCAAGCTCTGCATTGATAACCGATTCGCGCCTGCCTTCGCCAATCCACCGGTCATACATGCTTTCGGTTTCTCCAACAATCATGTCGAAGTCTAAATCGGCAGTTTCCCACTTGAATGCCGAAGGAATAATTCTCTTCAGCAGGTCGGAAAAATCTCTATCCTTATTGATAACGCCGCAATAATTGAACTCTTCGCAGCTTCCCATACCCATACCGCCGGAGTAATTCGAGGGGTTGCCCGAATCTATATGCCGGATGAATTTTTCGTTATTGGTGAATAGAAACTTTTCACCGAATATTTTCAGCGGTTGAACTACACTTGTGCTGTTTGTATATCGTGCGAGATCGTCCAAAAAATATTTTTTCATTTCACTGTCTTATAGATTTGATTATGAAAAATGACGGAACTGTATTTGTATTCGAATATCATGTGCGTGAAACAGCTTTTTCAATATACTTTGCAATATTAAATTTTCTTGCACAACCATTATAATTCATATAACGGATTTTTCCAAAAACGGGACGTTCGGTCCATGCTCTGTCATGTACACCGCCGATAGACCATGCGCAGCCCGTATAGCCGTTCGGATCTCTACCGTCCAATGAATATCGGTCGTTAAGGTATAACGCATTTTTCAGGGCCGCTGATGGTGATTTCGACCATTCGAGAATTTTCTTTGCCCAGTACATTCTCATATAACCGTGCATCTTACCGTGTAGGACCATTTCTTTTTGCGCTGCATTCCATAACGGATCGTGTGTTGACGCCAACTCAAGTACTTTCACGGAATAGACATACTCACGCTCGTCTCTTTCATGCTCACGCAATGTTGTCTGTGCCCATGGATGGAATCCTTCAAACGAATCATACTTGGTATTGTAATAACAAAAGTTATCAGCTAATTCTCTCCGTACAATCAACTCCTCAAGAAATGCTTCGGTATTTGGATCAGGAGAAAAGCGCGCTTGCACTTCCATCGCAACTCTTTGTGCTGATATTTGTCCGAAATGCAGATACGGCGACAATCCCGATTGCCCGTCCTCGCATGGATCATTTCTCTTCTCATTGTAATGAGAAAGAGTACGGGCTAAAAATCGTTCGAGCTGTTCATGGGCGGCTTGTTCGCCAGGAAGGATTTCTGCAACTTCCTTTACTGTCCGGTCTATGGGGAGTTTATGCAGCGCGTAGTCCCAATCATTTTTTACAAATAGACTTCTGTCTGCAAATGTGTGGGGTAGTAATCCGGGGATCCTGTCTAAAAACTCAGGGAGCAGTTTGTGGATTTTTGTACGGATCGTGTACGCTGAAAACTCTGTTTTTTGTGAGACGTATAGCGCCGGTACGATATTATGCGCATCCACTTCATAAAAGGGGATAGTAAGCTGCGGAGCAAGATGTTTCTTCCACAAACGTTTGATTTTTAACGGATCAAAGTCGCTAACCAAAACCGAAATGCCATGCTCTTTAACATACTTTGGCAGTATATCATTCGGTTCCCCGAAAAGCAGTACGAATGGGATGTTCAATTTCGATAGGTCTTGTTCAACCTGCTTCAATCCCTTGAGCATGAAATTAAAATGGCGTTCGGTAGCGAATTGAAAATCGGAGACTAAGGAAAATGCAACAATAAGGGATACCTGTTGTGCATCAGCCAGCCGTTTGGCAAAAATCAGTGCCCAGTTATCCTGTACACGCTGGTCACGACTCATCCAATAAAGGATGGGTCCCCTGGATTCTTTTCCTTCCTGAAGTTGTCTTATGCGTTTCGGATTCATGGACATCAATTACTTAATTCAAAATTTAATTATTCGTAATTAAATATACGGTATTCAAAGAATACGGTAAATGGCATAATCATTTCTTTTTTTTAACGCACGAATCAAAAAAAATCCCGCTTTGCAGCGGGATTGTGTTGAACCAGGCTTATTGATTCTGAGGTGGGGGTGGGGGTAATTTCCCTGGCTGACGGTCGAACTCCAGACGTTGTTCTTCGGTCAGCAATTTTCTCGTATCAATACGTTCCTTTATGTGAATTTTTTCAATCTTTGCACGTAGAGCCGCAATCTGATCCACTACCGGTTCGATCTGTGCTAAGTCTGCATTGTCATCGGTAGTAAGGGTTCTCAATTTTGCTTCCAGTTCACCGATTTGATTTTGTATCGGGAGAATTTGTTTTCCACTCTTTAGACGTAATTGTTTGAGCGATGTTTCCTGTTCCTTTGTTAAGTCGGGAATGCAAGGTGCATGTCCTCTTTCGGGGCATCCTTGTCTGCTTTCAGGACCACCTTCAGGGCCTCCGGGTGGTGGAAATTCACCCTTTTCGCCATGCGGTGGTTTCATACATTCCTGTTTTTCCTTAGCCGGTTTTAGTTGTTTTTCTTTATCCTGTGCGAATGCAACACTGGTAAAGTTTACCGTGAGCAGCAGGGCGAACAACCATAAGAGATATTTTGATTTCATAGTGTCCTCTTGGGAGTTTGGTAAATTACTGCATCGGCGCCGGATGTGGTGGTCCGTCATGCTCATGGAATTTTTGTGTTAATCCATTAAGCAGTTTATTATACGCCGGCAGCTGATCTTTTGTACACAACGATTTCAATTTCGCAAAATGCTCAAAGGTCATTTTGTCTAATTGAATCTGGAATTTACCCGACACCTCGAACAAAGAATCAACTTTATTTTTATCCGGATTATCCTGCATTAACTCATGGTAGGCATTATCTTTAGCCGCCTGCATGTTGTCAATGACACCTTTAACTTTTGCGAAATGTTCGTCCCGCAATTTTAAAAACGTAGCTTTCTGTTCATCCGTTAAACGGAGTTCATCTTCAAAAAATTTCATGCCCGGAGGCGGAGCCGGCATACCCGGTTTCATACCGTTGGGCATACCCGGATGCCGGGGAGTGAAAAGCACCACCCCTACGGTTGCAAGGTTAACCACAATCAGTACGACAATCGCGGCGACAAGAAATCTATGTTTTGTAAAATAATCCATTGTTAAACCTATTTTGAAAACGTGTAAATTGATGTCTGCGTATCGAACACCGCATACTCCTTTGCAACCTGGGCGAGAGAAGTATCCCTCGATGCGGTCACTGATGCATTTGCGGCCGTTGAACGTGAAGAGTATGATTCAATTGATACAACGTTCAAGCCGAGTACAAACAACAGGAAAAGACTGAATGCCATAACCTGACGGAAATTACGAATGCTTGATGCTTTTTCGGATTTCATGTTTGCATGCAGGCGCGTATAGAAGTAGGGATCAAACGTAATCTCTTCCTTCTCATCCATCATGCCGATGATCTTTTCGGCTTTTTCTTCAATATGGTAGTTATGTTTCATACTAAATTCTTTAATTTTTTCGACAATTCTTTTTGCAGTGTTATTTTCCCCCGGTGAATGAGGGAATCAACTGCCGACACCGTAGTGCCGATAATTTCCGCAATTTCACTATTCGAAAAATTCTCGACTTTGCTCAGGGTAATCGCTACTCTCTGATTTTTGGGAAGTTTATCTAACGCTTCCTGCAACAGTCTGATCTTTTCGTTTGTCTCAAGCAGCATCTCGGGATTCTCTTTAATATCATATGCCGCTTTCCTGTTTTTGACGTCGGAATCGAACAAACTTTTCACTTTCCCAAATCTTTTCTTTCTGTTCTTCTTTCTCAGAAAATCGAGAGATTTAGATACTGCAATCCGGTAAATCCAGGTAGAGAGCTTGGAGTCTCTTCTGAATTTCGGGATTGAACGGTGGATTTCAATGAACACTTCCTGCGCAACATCCTGCGCGTCCAATTTGTCACGGACAAATCTAAAGCAAGTCGAAATTACTTTGACCTGATATAAATTCACCAGTTCCTCAAAGGCACTCCCGTCACCGCCGATTATTCTATCAATTAAGTCTTCGTCCATCAACACTTTTTTGCTTGGTATAATACTTTTGACGTTGAACGCCGGAATTACTTGCGCTGAACTTTTTGAAAAATTCAGGGCAAATTTCCAATGGTGCAAATTAGCGTAATTTGCAGTATCTTACACGGATAAAATTTGTATGCTTTCGAAGAATATTTGAATTATAAGATAAAAAGGTGCTTTTTTCTATGGGTAGTGGTTATAACGGACAAGGTAATTATCGTGGATTCACGTTCTTTCCTCCGGTACTAAAAAATTTACTCATCATTAATACGGTAATTTATTTTTTATCCACCGCGATGAGTAACGGCGGCGATTTACGCAGCCCCATTATGCAGCTTTTTGCCCTCTGGCCGATTGAACACGGCTTTGAACCCTGGCAGCTTTTTACTTATCAGTTTTTACACGGCAACTTCAGCCATATCTTATTTAATATGTTTTCTTTGTGGATGTTCGGCATGGAAGTGGAACAGGAAATGGGCTCAAAAAAATTCCTGATCTTTTATCTGGTATCCGGAGTCGGCGGCGGATTGGCGCAGGTTCTCGTATCGTATTTCTTCCCTGAACTCATTAATCCGGCGGTAACCATCGGCGCTTCAGGTGCGATTTTCGGCGTGCTTATTGCATTCGGACTCCTGTTCCCCAACAGATATATTATGATTTATTTTCTTATCCCGCTTAAGGCAAAATATCTGATCATGTTTATGATCGTTACCAACATCCTTGCTATTAACGATGGAACAAACGTTGCGCATATTGCCCATATCGCGGGCGGATTAACGGGCTTCTTATTCATGTTGCTCGATAAGGACATTCATTTCGATTTCAAAGGGTTGTTCCAAAGATCCGGCCGTTCGCGTAATGCTTTCCAGAATCAGAACTATTATTATACACCGCCGCCGGAGCCGCCACGATATCAACAGCCTGCTGATAGTGGTGTGCAGGATGCCAACTATACGGATATTAATGACCGGGATGAAATTACACAGGCTGACATTGATGCCATTCTGGATAAGATAAGTCGTGATGGTTATAAAAACCTTACCGACCGGGAAAAGAAAATTCTTTTCGAGGCAAGCAAAAGGATGAATAAGTAGGCATGAAAATTCTTTTCCGGGTTTCGGCAGTCATATTTGTATTCATCGCTTTAGTATCGTTGGCCGGATGCAAACCCCGCATCTCTGAATCGAAGTTTGTTAATTACTATATTGATTTTGTCGTGATGCAGGATTCCCTCGGAAGGGATAAGGGGTCAACCGACAAAATTATTGACGCGCTTGATAAAAAATACAGCGTTACACGAAAAGAGTACGAGGCGACAATTGATTATTACAGTGCCGATACGGAGCGTTGGGAATTATTCTTTAACAAAGTGATAAAAGAAGCGCAGAAAAGGGAAAAGGAAGCTCTTAAGAAGCCCTGATCTTTGCCGCGGCAATGCGTATTTCCGGATACGAAACTCCGCCTTCGGGGAACAGCCGCTTCAGATTTTTCAAATCTTTAATACCATTCTTAACAGGTACCCGCAGTTTTTCAACGATTTCTTCTTTAACCAGATGTGAAATGTCTATGCTGGGTTCATATTCGATGATGGTCTCAATTTGCATTGATATAACCGCGTCGCTCAACTTTCTCAAACTTGCAATGTCTTTCAGCTCGTAACCCTCTTTAACCAACCGGTATGTTTCTTCAAGATTTTGGGCAAGTTCCGGAATATCACTTTTTGACCTGCCCGGCATATGCCGCAGCTTGAACTCGTTTATAATCTCTAAAACTTCATCGCCGAATTTATTGTACATGCGCTCATGAAATCCCGGAATCTGCAACAATGCGGCCTTAGTATCGGGAGATATGAGGACAACTTCCCGGAGGAGTTCATCGCTGCATATAAGATGGACTGCTTGATTGAATTTCGCGGCCGCTTTGGTGCGCAATTCGCGCAGCAAATTATACAGTTCAAGGTTTTCTTCGTAGTGTGTTGCGGCGGTCTCATCCGTTACGACGCCCGTTTTGATAAGCTGCATTATCCCTTTGTTGGTCAGCTGCAGGTTTTTCTTTTTCTGCGCTGAGTGCTTTATCAAGCCATGCTGCTCAAGTGCGTGAATAACGGGGAACAGCTCATGGCGCTTATACTGCCTGCACACACCGAATTGGGGAATCTTTTTGTACGCGGCAGATTGGCTGTTCCCGGTTAGAAGATTGAATAAATTCAGATCGGTGAGGCCTTCTTCAAATTCCTTGAGTGTCTTTAAAATATTTTCATTCAGATATTGTATTGACGCATCGGTTACGACAGGTGTATGGCAGTTGTCGCACTTTTTGCATTTGTACTCGCTGAGATTTTCGCTGAAATACTGGAGTATATAATTGAAGCGGCAGTCGCCCGTAAAAATAAAATCACGCATTCTTTCAAGTTTGCGCTGGGCGAATAGATACTGCTCATTTATTTTTTTGAAATTAATGTTCAGTCTGTTCGCTGCCGTACGTGGTGAAAGCAGCTTAGCACTGTCGGTGCCGAGTGAGGGTAGTGAGAGCGCGATGATGCCGCTTCGGTCAAGCTCGGTTAATTGATTGATTAGCTCGTCTTCGGATAGGTCGTATTTCCCGGCAAGTTCACTGATGTTAAACTCAACCGGAGACTGCAAACTGCTGCCGCCAAAGTCACGAAGCATACCTAAAATCAATACCTGCTTCGTCGAACTTTTTGTCGTTTTAACATGGTTCTTTAATGCCGACATCGGGACGATAAATTGGAACGTCGGTTTTTTCGAGAACTCCGATACAAGCCGCATATATCCGGCATCTTCAAGCAGCCGCAGAGAAGCGTGCACAATGGCGCTTGAAAGATCATTCTTTCCGGTAACGGCACGCAGATACTCCCAGTTGAGGATAATTTCGTGCTCGTAATAATGTCCCAACGGTACTTTTCCATAATCGCAAATCGCGTTATATAAGCCGGTAACAATTTCCGGAGTAGGGAATGAATTAGCGATAAAGTATTGATGAATGGATTCATCTTTTTTATCATAGAAAAGCACCGCGTATGATTCTTTACCATCGCGGCCTGCGCGTCCGATTTCCTGATAATAATTTTCCAATGAGCCCGGCATATTATAATGCACGACTAACCTGATATCGCCCTTATCAATACCCATCCCGAAAGCGTTGGTCGCAACAATCACGGCCAGTTTACCGGATATGAAAGCTTCCTGCGTATGTTTGCGGAGTATGGTATTTTGTCCCGCGTGATAATACCCGCATTTGATATTGCTTAGCCCAAGAAACTCGGCGACTTCCTCAGTCATTTTTCTGGATGCTGTGTAGATGATTGCGGGCGTGCCGTAATTGGAAATTGCTTCAAGCAGTTTGGAGCGTTTGTTGACATCTTTATGTACGATGAGTGAAAGATTCTCGCGTTCAAATCCCCGGATAAAGATTTTCGGGTCTTTAAAATTTAATTGCTCTACAATATCACGCACAACCTCAGGCGTGGCAGTCGCGGTGAAGGCTGAAATGCGTTCCAGTTCTATGAACTCAACAAACTCACGGATTTTTCTATACGATGGACGAAAATTGTGTCCCCATTCGCTAATACAATGTGCTTCATCAACGAACAGGAAATACGGCCTGAGGGCTTTAATACGTTCGGCAAATTGTACGCTGCCGAGCCGTTCGGGTGCGACGTACAATAATTTTATCGTGCCGTTTACAATTTCTCTGAATACCTGCTCCGTTTCGCGAAAATCCATCGTGCTATTGATGAATCCCGCCAGTTTAGTATTCTTGTTCATCGCGTCAACCTGATCTTTCATCAGCGCGATAAGCGGGGAGATAACGATAGAGAATCCCGGTGACATGACCGCGGGCAGCTGGTAACACAATGATTTACCGCCGCCTGTCGGTAAAACAGTAAGCGTGTTCTTCGACGATAATATGGCATTGACTATTTCTTCCTGTCCCTGCCGGAAGGAAGAATAGCCGAAGTATTTTTTCAGATTATCGTGAAGCGTGCTCATGAATTAAAAATGCTGCCGAAAGTTGTATTGTAAAACCGAAAAATACCTCTTTTTCGCGGGAGAAAATAGCGCTGTAATAAAATAAAATTAGAAATAGGATTAACCGCAAAGTTCGCAAAGCACGCTAAGATAATTTTTTGGAGAACAATTAAAAATCTTTGCGGACTTGACGTGCTTTGCGGTTAGATTCTGAAAAGTGGTGGGATTTTCTAATCACTCGAATGAAGTGCAATCAAATTGCCTTCGGTATCATTTATTAACCCGAAATATCCGATTTCTTTTGTGATTAATGTTTTGGCATGTACGACTTTTCCTCCGGCTTTTTCAACGCGGTCGAGGACAAGCTGCAAATCCGGATTGGCATTGAGATAAATCATAACACCGCCTTCAGCCGGCTTGTGAAATTCGCTTTTCACTAAAGCTCCGCATGATTTTCCTAACGTCTCATCGGGTGGGAATATTGAGGTCTCGTAGCCCGGAAGATTCATCTCACGCATCTTTATATCAAAAATCGTTTCGTAAAATTTGATCGCCCGTTTAATATCAAGGGTCGGAATTTCAAACCAGTTGATTGCATTGGTATCACTTGACATTTTCTTAGCCATGAGGGACTCCTTATGTTGTAATGTTTTTCATTTATATGACAAAACAAACTTGAGGGTGGAAAAATTCCTTGCGATGTGCACGCAATTCATAGACCATGACTTTGCACAGCATCCTGCGGAAAGTCATGGGTTAGGAAGATGTTAATACTGGTTACTTTTCTGCTCGGCGGGGATTTACCCGCAAATACTCCACTGCCGATTGGAAGCCGCTTTGGGCTGCGGTTTGAATGTACTTCAGACCTTCGGATTCGTGGTGGAGATTTACAGAGGCAACGCCTTTATAGAATAATATTTCGGGATTTTGGGAATCAAGCTGTTCTGCTCGGACTAATACGCGGAATGCATCGTCACTTTTACCTAATTTGATTAGTGACTTTGCTTTTGTTAAAAACGCATCGGAGGCATCCTGCTTTATGGCGAGTGCAGCTTCGCAATCGTTTATAGCCCCCGTAAAATCATTGCTGAGAAATTTCACATTGGCTCTGTCATTGAGAATGAGTCCCCTATCGGGAGTGAGTGCAAGAGCTTTGGTATAATATGCGATTGCTTTTTCAAAATTGTTTTTGGAGTTATATAGTGTGCCGAGATTACGCAAAGTCTGCCAGTTATTTGGATTCCGTTTTAATGACTCCAGAAAACAGTACAGCGCCTTATCGGAATTATTGGTATTGTAGTACATCGCTGCGAGTGTATTCCAGTATTCGGATTCTCCCGGCGCAATTGCTACGGCATTCTTGAAATAGTTGAGAGCACCTTCGTAATTCTCCTCCTGAATCATCAGAGTGCCGAGCTGATAATTCGCGACCGCATTTTTGGAATCCGCCTGTAAGGCAGCATTGAAAAAACTTTTCGGGCTGGCATAAATCCCGGCGTGCATATATGTATATATAAATATGCCTAAAAAAGGAATGGCCATATACTTCTTATACTTATTTAGCCAATTCTCCAATGGTTGTTGTACGGGAATAAGTAGAAATAACAAACCCATCGCGGGCAAGATTGCCCGGTGTTCCAGATACTCGTATCCGAAATCAGCAAATGACGAACGGAATGCGAGCGGCGGCAGAATAAAACAAAAGAACCACAATAATGAAAAGGCAACAATTGATTTACCGGATTTATATTTTGCAACCAAAACATAAGTAAGTATCACAAAAATAATTAGTCCGAGCACTACAGGTACTGCGCGGACATGTGGCAGTGAAGACAGGGGATAGGGGATGAAAATTTTCCCAAACATTTCAGCAACCGAAGGAAGGTTCTTTAGAAAAACTGCCGCACCGAAATTTTGCGACGGCAAATCAATCAGCACCGAATGCCGCAAAACAAAATATATTATGAGGTCGGCAATCCAAACGGGGAGAAATATCAGAATTGTTTTTAGCCGGGCTGTGTTCTTTAATTGATAAATAAAGTAGAGTCCGATGGGAATGAACATTACTGCTGTTTCTTTGGCAAATAGCGCCAGAAGAAAACATACTGCATGCACGGCAACAAAAGCCATACGTCCGGTTGTAAGGAACTTCTTGAAGACGATAGCGGAAAGAAGGATAAAGATTATTAAAAATAAATCACCCCGCGAAGGTATCCAGCATACAAGATGCGCCGCGAGCGGATGTATCATTAACAGTATGGCAGCAAAAAGTGCAATGCGCTCACCCATACCGTTCTGCATCAAAAAATAATACAGTAACGAAATAACGACTATGAACAACATCGCGTTGAATAAGTGATAACTCCATGCCTCTGTCCCGCTGATTTGCGCATTGATGATAAACGACAGGGATTGTAGCGGGCGGTAAAATTCACCTTTCGACTCAAGAAAAGCATCACGCCGGAATACGTCCAGGCTGTTTGATATATTGCTGAGATATGCACTTTTTTGAACAATGATCGGCTCATCATCGAGACTGCTGAATCCGAATTGCAGCGTTTGAGCGTACAACGCGAATCCGATTAGCATGAATAGCAGATACGGCAAGTATTTTTTATACGATTTTTTTGCTACGGCAGAATTTTGCTTGGCACTCTTGTTTTTCATCAGCGATAGTATGTACAAAATAGATAGAAATTTGTCCGGAAATATACGGGCACCGAAAACCGCATCCAAATATTGTGGGATGTATGGTTCCTAACCCATGACTTTCCGCAGGATGCTGTGCAAAGTCATGGTCTAGGAAGGGGAATGCTTTTAAAACAACACAGGCTGTCCCTTTGGGGGACAGCCTGTGTGTTCATTCATCCACTAAGGAGTTTATTTATCGTCGTCAACTACTTCGTAGGAAGCGTCCTGAACATCCTTTTCTTTCTTAGGCTCTTCGGTATGAGGAGGCTGTTGTCCGCCTGCCGCACCGCCGAAATCCTGTGGTGGAGGAGTACCGGCGCCCTGCTGGGCATACAATTTCTGAGCAATGTCATTCCATGTTTTCTGGAATGCATCAACTGCCGACTTAATTGTATCGTAGTTGTTCGTAGCAACTGCATCTTCAAGAGTCTTCACCTGTGATTCGAGCGTGCTCTTCATTTCAGGATCAATCTTGTCTTTCAGTTCTTCCATTTGTTTCTTTGTCTGGAAGATAAGCGCATCAGCCTGATTTTTAATGTCAATCAGTTCGCGTTTCTTCTTATCCTCTTCAGCGTGTTCTTTCGCCTGATTTTTCATCTTCTCGACTTCATCTTTTGAGAGTCCGCTTGAAGATGTGATACGGATGCTCTGCTCTTTACCGGTTCCGCGGTCTTTTGCGGAAACGTGCAGAATACCGTTGGCGTCAATATCACAACTGACTTCTACCTGCGGAACGCCGCGTGGTGCAGGAGGAATGCCGTCGAGATTGAATCTGCCGAGTGTTCTGTTATCGGCCGCCATCGGGCGTTCGCCCTGCAAGATATTAATCTCAACAGATGGCTGATTATCGGCAGCAGTAGAGAAAACTTCGCTCTTCTTGGTCGGGATGGTTGTGTTAGCCGGGATAAGTACTGTCATAACACCGCCGAGAGTCTCGATACCGAGTGAAAGCGGAGTAACGTCAAGCAAAAGTACGTCTTTAACTTCGCCGGTAAGAACCGCTCCTTGAATAGCCGCACCGACTGCAACAACTTCATCCGGGTTAACACCCTTATGAGGTTCTCTGTTGAAGAGTTTAGCAACCAATTCCTGAACTTTCGGGATACGGGTCGAACCGCCGACGAGAATAACTTCGTCAATTTCCGAAAGTGAAACACCTGCGTCTTTAATAGCCTGTTCGCAGGGGATTCTTGTTCTTTCAACCAGATCATCAACAAGCTGTTCGAATTTCGCACGGCTCAAATTGATGTTCAAGTGCTTCGGTCCATCCTGATTTGCAGTGATGAACGGCAGGTTAATATCGGTTCCGTTTGAAGATGAAAGTTCGATCTTTGCTTTTTCAGCAGCTTCTTTCAATCTCTGCAATGCCATCGGATCTTTACGGAGATCAACACTTTCCTGACGCAAAAATTCATCTGCGAGAAAGTCAATGATGCGCTGATCAAAGTCATCGCCGCCAAGGTGGGTATCACCGTTGGTTGATTTTACTTCGAACACGCCCTCACCTAACTGAAGGATAGAAACATCGAACGTACCACCGCCGAGATCATACACGGCAACGATCTGCTCTTTGTGTTTTTTATCGAGTCCGTACGCCAAAGCAGCGGCTGTGGGCTCGTTGATAATTCTGCGGACCTTCAATCCGGCAATTTCTCCGGCATCCTTTGTTGCCTGACGCTGAGCGTCGTTGAAGTATGCCGGTACGGTTACAACCGCTTCGGTTACTTCCTGTCCCAGATACTCTTCGGCAGTCTTTTTCATTTTCTGTAAAATCATCGCGCTGATTTCTGGCGGTGAATACACGCGGTCGCTGATTCGCAAACGTGCTGAATTGCTTTCGCCTGCGATTACCTCGTAGGGTACTTTTTTCATTTCATCGGTGACTTCATTCAAAAATCTGCCCATGAATCTCTTAACCGAAAAAACCGTGTTTTTAGGGTTAGTGATAGCCTGGCGTTTGGCAGGCTGTCCAACAAGGCGCTCGCCCGATTTGGTAAACGCTACAACCGAAGGAGTAGTTCTGCCGCCCTCGGAATTCGGGATTACCACGGGTTCGTTGTTTTCCATAACGGAAACGCACGAGTTGGTCGTTCCTAAGTCTATTCCTATTATTTTTCCCATTTTTATGTCTCCAGTAATTAAATTTTCTTATTTTTGCAGTATCATTGTCGTTTTTTAACTGCCCTATATAAACAATTAATATGCCAGGAAAAACGATTTCCTAAGTTGTTATAATTAAAGCACTTAGAAAATAGCCCAAAATGCCTGGTGTCAATATGGCAAAAATACTGAAAAATATGACATTATGGCAATGAAATTTATATGACAAAATGACAGATAAGTATGAAGCAGCAAAAACCTGAAATTTTATTTGATTTGAAAAAGTTCGATATCCGCCTTGAGACAGAATGGCTGGGCAGAAGTTTCCTTTACCTTGACGAAATTGATTCTACCAATAATTTTCTCATGGAAAAGGGCAATGAAGACGTAAACGGAGCAGTCATCCTTGCTGAGAAACAGACCGAGGGAAAGGGCAGACTTGACCGTCAGTGGTATAGCTCGAAGGCAATGAATTTAACGTTTTCATTCCTCGTAACCGACCGTACTGTTCTGAACAAGTCCCTGATACCCATTAACTTTGCACTGGCTGTCGGGGTAGCTGAGACGCTTGAGACGCTTTTTCAGATCAGGACACAGGTGAAATGGCCGAATGATGTTCTTGTCGGCGGTAAAAAGATCGCGGGCATCTTGCTCGAATCCGTTTCATCCGGAAGTAAAATTACCCGTCTTGTTGCAGGTATCGGCATTAACATAAACCAGATACATTTTCAGGGCATGTACATGCTCGAACCTACCTCCGTCATCAACGAGAGCGGTTTGGAAGCCGAACGCGAAAAAACTCTGGCTGAACTGCTGAACCATATCGAAGAAATATTAGCTATTGCTGTAAAACAACCATCCATTATTTTTAACAGATGGCGTGAACGCTGTCCGTTCATCGGCGATAAAATTCACGTTGCCCGTGACGGAAAAGATCTGTTCGGTGTATTTGATGATATTGACGACGAAGGAAATTTGCTGCTGCGTCAGGATGATGAAATCCTGAAGATACAATACGGCGATGTAAGTGTATTGAGTCAATGATACTTGCAATAGACATAGGCAATTCCGCTATAAAGGCGGGAGTGTTCGATGAAGGTGTGCTCACGGAAGTATTGAGTCCAACCTCAGCATTGCGATTAAGTGACATGCTCGCGGGTAAAAGCTTTACGCATACCGTCATCAGCTCAGTTGATCCCGAACAACTCGACGCGGTAAGGCAAGTCGCTGCGGCATTGAAAATACGCAACCGCCACGTCCTCACCGTAAAATCGAAATTCCATTTCAGTATCAAATATGATTCACCGATGACTCTCGGTATTGACCGTCTGTGCGGACTCGAAGGCGCGTTCGATTATCTTTTACAGAAGGAAAAAATTACATCTGTTGATTTTCCCGTTATGACGATTGACTGCGGCACGGCAACGACAATCAACATTGCGGTAAACGGTGCATTCATAGGCGGACTCATCATTCCCGGCATCAGCACCATGCTACGCTCGCTCGTGCAGAATACCGCGCAATTACCGTTGGCTGATCTGACAAAAGACATCCCGCTTATCGGTACGGATACCAATTCATGTATAGCGAGCGGCATTGTAAACACAACCATCGCGGCGATTGAGAAAGTCTATAAAGAAGTCAACTACGAATACAAAAAGAAGCCCCGCGTATTTCTTACCGGAGGTAACAGTCAGGCATTGATAAAAAACCTCACCATTCCACATACACTCGTCGAAGAATTAAATTTGATGGGCATCTACTCCGCCGGCCACGCCGAGCAGCTATACTAGGATAATTTTACCGCTAAGCACGCAAAGTTCGCAAAGATATTTTGTGGCTTACATCTTTGCCGTTGAGAGTAATTCGTGTTTATTTTAGTTATTCAATTTTTACCTGAGTATCAATTTGAAATTTGATTTTGGCGAAAATATTTAATGTACTATTATGCAGTTCATAAAAATAATCTTTGCGTTCTTGGCGAACTTTGCGGTTAAACTTTCTCAGGAGTTTTTATGATTTTACAAATTAAGGTTAAGGTACGGGTTGAGACTCTTCAAGAGTTCGCCTCTAAAATTATGACCGGTGCACTCGACCGCTCCGCCATTCTCGGCGAGACCTACTGCGAAAAAGACAATCCGTCCATAGGCATCAGCTACTGGGAAGTCGAGAACATGGAAGAATTCGAAACCAAAATGGCCGACTGGAAACCATATTACGAATCCATTGAAGTCAAAGAAGTCGTCAAAGCCCAAAAGGCAATGTTCATGCTGATTGCCGGGGGATAATTTAACCGCTAAGCACGCCATGAGCGCCAAGATTTTTGTAGAGACACCCGGCGGGTGTCTCATGCAGTGCTGGTGGATGTGAATAAATCGGCGACTATATTTTTGTGAAAATCATTTTCTAATTACTCCTGAAAGGAGTAAATTTGAACCTGCCCGACTGCGCCATGCAGGCAGGTAACCCCCAGTGCTAACTGGGGGAGAAAAAACAACAGCACACTCATCCACGAAGTGGGTGAATAAAAACAGGAGAGATAAACATGTCAAGCTACAACCAGATACTATACCACATCATATTCAGAACCAAGAACAGCAGCAAATCCCTCAATCAGGACAACATCAAATCGTTTTGTGCCTATACTCATGGAATAATAAAAAATCTCAACTGTCATCTGTATCGGATTAACGCTGTGGAAGATCACGTACACATGCTAACCGACCTGCATCCTAATATCGCTTTGGCAGATTACATGCGTACAATAAAAACAAGTACATCCATGTGGTTAAAATCATGCGGCGGGTTTCCGGAGTTTGATGGATGGGGAGAAGGCTACGCGGCGTTAACTTACAGTTGGAAAGAAAAGGACGTCATAATAGAATATATAAAAAATCAACAGGAGCATCACAGGAGGTGTACCTATGCCGAAGAAGTTCGAAAGCTGCTGGAAGAATTTGGTGTAAAGTTAGATGACAGGTATTCCCCGTAAAAGTTCACCCCCATTCGGGGATGTTTGGTGTGTGTGGTGGCAACTCCTCCGGTTGCCACCGGAGGTTATTCAAATTCTGTCCTTTCAGGACATTCGAATTGAAGTTCGTAGTGGCTATGCTCAACCTGTATATTTCTACAATCTGGTGAAATTCATAGTTAGTCCCGAAGGGAGTAAATTTGAATAACCGTTGGTGGAGTCATCGGAACCAACGGATGGATGCTACACGCACACACTCATCCGCGAAGCGGGTGAATATATATATTGATGGAGTCGCTGATAGCAATGTGTTGTGCTGTTCGCCCCCTGTCGGGGGCGTAAGTACCAGAGCGACTCCTATCCTCCGGTTGCCAGCGGAGGTTATTCAAATTCTGTCCTTTCAGGACATTCGTACAGATGTTCGTAGTGGCTATGCTCAACCTGTATATTTCTACAATCTGGTGAAATTCATAGTTAGTCCCGAAGGGAGTAAATTTGAATAACCGTTGGTGGAGTCATCGGAACCAACGGAATGATGCTGCCATACACACTCTCATCCGCGAAGCGGGTGAATATATATATTGATGGAGCCGATGATAGCAATGTGTCGTGCTATTCGCCCCCTGTCGGGGACGTGAGTACGAGAGTGATGCTTATCCTCCGGTTACCACCGGAGGTTATTCAGATTCTGTCCTTTCAGGACATTCGAATTGAAGTTCGTAGTGGCTATGCTCAACCTGTATATTTCTACAATCTGGTGAAATTCATAGTTAGTCCCGAAGGGAGTAAATTTGAATAACCGTTGGTGGAGTCATCGGAACCAACGGATGGATGCTACACGCACACACTCATCCGCGAAGCGGGTGAATATATATATTGATGGAGTCGCTGATAGCAATGTGTTGTGCTGTTCGCCCCCTGTCGGGGGCGTGAGTACGAGAGTGATGCTTATCCTCCGGTTACCACCGGAGGTTATTCAAATTATTCTCCTTCGGAGAATCTTGAATAACAATTACTCGGTTAATTAGAATTGGAGTATCTCAAGTAATTCAATCTCACGAAGTGAGAAAATTTGAATAACCGCGGGTGAGCGAAGCGAAACCCGTGGATAGGACACACCACGGCATCGTCATCCGCGAAGCGGGTGAAGCATGTTTATTTGGCTGCCAAGCTCCGCTCGGGGGAGCGTGGATAGTCAACCATGCCTCCGCGTGAGTTCTATTTTCTTGACGTTTGCCGCTTTTATTTGTAATTTATCGCACCTCCGAAAATGGGAATGTGCAGAGGAGAAATATTACAGTTCATTTATTTAATCGAATAATAGTAGAGAATAGTATGGAAATTGTTGCCAGAAGTATAGATGAAATATTGAAATTAATACCGAAGCACTTTCATGATTTCTCGAAATTTGGTTTGTGGTTTAGAGGGCAGGAAGATTTTTCATTTGATTTAACCCCTTCACTATTTCGGCAAGGTGTAAAGTATAAAATAAAGACTTTGTATGAAAAGGCAATGTTTAGAGATTTTCTTTTATTGAAACATGTTCAAGATAGAAAAAGTCTAAGCACTTTCGAATTCTTAACTATAATGCAGCACTATCGAATGCCTACCAGACTACTTGACTGGACTTCAAACTTGTTAGTAGCTTTATTTTTTGCTGTTCAAAACCATAAAAAAGATGGCGCTTTATTTATACTAGATCCCTGTCAATTAAATAGAATTAGTAGCTGGAATAATCAAGATGGTATGTATGATTATTTAACAAATGAGGTGGTTATAAGATCAAATCTTGCTCGAATTGATGAAGATCTTTCAGAATTGCTTAATGTGCCGGAGATAGTAAATATAATCAGTAAATCAAGGACAAAGATGGACTTGACCATGCAATCTGAGGGGGTATTTCTGAAATTCAATAGCAAAGAATGGCAACGAACTGTTGAAACTCCTATTGCGGTTGTACCCGCACAACAACATGACCGGATACTATTGCAAAGTGGTAAGTTTACACTTCATGGTGGGAAAATGTTTGCTGGAGAGAATGTGGTTATTTCGCGTTCGATTGAGGAATGCATACAGAATACATCTGGGATTCTTATTAAAATTAAGATCCCTCGCCGATCAAAGTTGAAAATATCAAATGCCTTATCCTATTGCGGAATCAATGAATCGTCATTGTTTCCAGAATTGGATTATCAGGCAAGCTACATTGTACAAAAATGGACAAATTCAAATGATAAAAGTAAATAATTAGCCTGTCCCTCTTTCGAGGGACAGGAATTTTTGTTTTTGCACAAAATATTATTTACACTTTTCCACTTTCGGGCGTTCGTAGAAGTAGCCGAGGTAGCGGTAGGTGTTTTCAAGGTCTGGAGTAATTTGATCCCAGACGAAACGCCAGCCCCAGTTTCCGCCGAGGCGGCCAGGGAAGTTCATGCGGGCTTCGGAGCCAAGATTCAGCACGTCCTGCATGGGCATTATCGCCATGTTGGAGCATGAAGCATACGCCGCACGAATCATTTCAAAGCACATATCATCACCGTAATAGTTCAGATATTTTTGAGCGAAGTAATAGATGTCGTTCGGTTCGTTCTTTGCTTTTTCAAAGAATCCGCGTGTGGTATCGTTATCGTGCGAACCGGTATGGACGACGCAATTCGGGATGTGGTTGTGCGGCAGGAATTTCTTTTCCATGTCCTTACCAAACGCGAATTGCAGAATTTTGATACCGGGGAAATCGAACATGTCGCGCAGTTCTTCGACTTCTTTCGTGATAACGCCGAGGTCTTCTGCAACAATTGGAACATCACCGAGATGTTTCATGATTGACTTGAATAGTTTTTTGCCGGGAGCTTTAACCCATTTGCCGGTCTCTGCTGTCGGTGCGTCGCCCGGAATTTGCCAGAACGCTTCGAATCCTCTGAAGTGGTCAATGCGGATAACATCGAACATTTCCAGCAGAGTCTGAATTCTGCTTCTGAACCAGAGAAAATCTTCTTCTTCCATTTTGTCCCAGCGATAGAGCGGGTTGCCCCAAAGTTGTCCGGTCGGACTGAAATAATCAGGCGGTACACCGGCGACAAATTCGAGTCTGCCTTCGCCGTCAACGGTGAACAGTTCTTTGTTTGCCCAGAGGTCGGCGCTATCGTAAGCAATGAATATCGGCATATCACCGATGACTTTTATCTTTTTATCGTTGGCATATTTGCGGATATTATTCCACTGTCTGAAAAATTGGAACTGCACGAATTTCTGATAGAGAATTTCATCAGCCAGTTTCTCTTTCCACTCTTTGAGCGCACTTTTTTTGCGGAGCGCGATGCTCGGATCCCACTGAGTCCATAGGATGCCGCCGTGATGGTTCTTTGCAGCCATGAATAGGGAGTAGTCTTCCAGCCAGTGTTTATGCTTCTTTTCGAAAGCATCAAAGTCATCACCGAATGAAGAATCAGCCTGTAATTTCGCGTTGTCGAATGCTTTGCGGAGCAGTTTCTGCTTGTAGTCAATTACTTTGCCGTAATCTATGGAAATTGGGTCAAAGTGCGGCGTGCGGTGAAGGTCTTCTTTTGTGAGATAGCCTTCGTGCAAAAGCAGTTCGGGACTTATCAAATGCGGATTTCCCGCGAATGCCGAAAAGCATTGATATGGAGAATCGCCGTATCCCGTCGGTCCGAGTGGGAATACCTGCCAAATGTTGATGCTGGAACGCTCGAGGAAGTCAACGAATTTATATGCTTCGGGTCCCATGTCGCCGATGCCGTATTTCCCGGGGAACGAGGTCGGATGACATAGAATTCCTGCTGAACGCTGAATCTTCATAATCTACCTTTCTAAAACAGTGATGTTAAAATTTACTTTACTATTGGAAATTTTACTTAACTAAAATTATAAAAATTTCGCAACAAAGAAAAAGAAATTAACCGCGAAGGACGCAAAGAACGCTAAGAAATTTTTGGCGAGGAGGAGTCGTTCCATTCGACATTTTCGGGTACTATTTGAAAGATATATTCTCTACGAGAAACGATATATCGGTGGATGAATTTTCTACATATATAAAATGCCTACGGCATAGATACTTTTTAACCGCTCTTGTATTCTGATGTGGAAACTCTCGCCGGGTGTCTCCACACGAAATAAAACTTTGCGCTCCTGGCGTTCTTGGCGGTGAATATTCCTACGCATAATCTTCAGAATGAATTATATTTAGGTGATTGGATTTTTAGTGATTTGAAAGATGAAGGTTATGGATAGAAACACACATGTTATACTTGGTTATACGGGCGGTATCGGCAGAGTTGTTGCCAAGGCATTAGTAAAGAGAAATGAAAAGGTTGTTTGTCTTGTCCGCGATATTGAAAAAGCTAAAAAATACGCGGCTGAATTGCAGGGGCTGGAATTCATCAAAGGTGACGCTTCACTGCGCTCAGATGTTGAAGGTGTTCTGAAGAATGCTTCAACAGTCTATTACTGCGTCAATATCCCGTATCCGGATTGGGAAGAAAAGGCGCGGGAGTTGCTGGCGGTCACGGTTGACGCGGCAATTCAGCATCATGTTAAATTGGTTTTTCCCGGCAATGTGTATGTGTATGGGCACGCGCAGACACATCTTGTAACCGAAGAGCATCCGTTTGCGGCTGAGACTAAAAAGGGCAAGATTCGTATCGAAATGGAAAAAATGCTTGACAGAGCATCGAAGGAAAACGGATTGAAGTATACTGTTGTCCGCATGCCCGATTTTTACGGGCCGTATGTCGTTAACGGATTCAGCGAGCAATTTTATGTAAAGGCGCTTAAGGGAAAAAGTCTTATGTGGTTCGGTGCACTGGATGTCGCACAGGAGTTTATTTTTATCGAAGACGGCGGTGAAGCTATGGTAATGGCGGGCCTTTCGGACAAGTCTAACGGGAAGTCTTTCAACGTTCCGGGATGTGCCGAAACTACCGCGCGGAAGTATCTTGAAGAAATTGCGAAGCAGTCGGGACAAAAATTATCTATCAGTCAGCTTGGCGCAACAATCGTTTTCTCACTGCTCGGATTATTCAACGGGACGGTAAAAGAATTTGTTGAGATGCTCTATTTGAAAAAGGAGCGCCTCATTCTTGACGGCTCGCTCTTTAAAAAAGTTTTCGGGACTCTTCCCGCAACGTCCTATGAAGAAGGGATAAAGAAAACAATCGCATGGATAAAAACATATTATCAAATCTGATACAGCCGGGTCTGCTGAGAAAACGTAAGCGGGCTTCCGATAAGGCCGGCATGCCCCCGGAATCATTGGTGTTTGTCGGTGAGCAGAAAATTGATAAGCCGGTTATATCGGTTTTTCAATACGAGCCGGAACACTCCGATGACCGCGAATACACGCTTGAGGAAGCGCTTGCTGTTCAGACAACGGCCGATAAAATTACCTGGTTCAATATTGAGGGTCTGCATGATGTTGAACTGGTGAAGCAGATATGCGACAAGTTCAGCGTTCCGCCGCTTCTCGTTGAAGATATTCTTAATACCTCCGAACGACCGAAGGTTGATATTATCGGCGATGTTCTGTTTGTCGTGCTGCGTATGTTATGGCAGAATGACAAAGACGGCTCCATAACAAAAGAACACATGAGCATCGTTCTGGGAAAAGATTATATCCTGACGTTTCAGGAAGGCGTTCTCGGCGACGTGTTTGATCCTATCCGCATCAGGCTGCGCATGGGTAAAGGCAAATTACGCAAGCAGAAGATTGATTATCTGTGTTATGAGTTGATTGATGCTATCGTTGACGGCTATTTCGGTATTCTTGAGGATCTCGGCGACAAAATCGAAATGCTGGAGGAGAGTATCCTTATTCAACCGGATAAAGATCCGCTGCGTGAATTGCACAATGTTCGTAATGATCTGCTCAACGTGCGGCGCTCGGTCTGGCCCCTACGGGATGTTATCAATAATATTCAGCGCGAAGATGATACATTTTTCAGCAAGGGGACACAATTATATCTGCGTGACCTCTACGACCACACCGTGCAGGAACTCGAAACGGTCGAAACGTACCGCGAACTGCTTTCTGCACTGCAGGATATCTATCTTTCAAGCATCAGTAACCGCATGAATGAGATCATGAAAGTCCTGACCATTATTACAACGATATTCATTCCACTCAGTTTTATCGCGGGTCTGTATGGCATGAATTTTAAGTATATGCCCGAACTTGAGTATAAATACGGGTATCCGATTATAGTTTTGGTTATGTTGATTATCTCGTTCATAATGATAAGAATTTTTATCAAGAAAAAATGGATGTAATCTCAATAGCACACGGACCCGCCCGACCGCTGGCGCAGTCATGCGGGTCCGCGTGCTATTCCGGCACCAGGGCGGGAACATTTTTCCTGTTAACGTAGTATAACATTAAAAAGAAAGCAGTTTCTTGAAAACCGATGAAGAGCTCATCATAGAATTTCAACAGGACGAGAATATCCGTTCGTTTGAGATTCTTGTTGAGCGGTATAAAAATCCCTTGATGAACTTCGCGTTCCGTTTTACGGGACAGCAGGATTTATCAAAGGACATCGTTCAGGAAACATTTATCCGTGTTTTTAAGAACCGTTCTAATTATAAAGCGGAATTTAAATTCTCGACATGGATTTACACGATTGCGGGTAACTTGGCAAAATCGCAGCTTGCACGGCAAAAACAGCAGAACAACGTTTCAATTTCTTCGTATCAGGAAGGGGAGCCTGATATGGATATTGTTGATAAAGGACAGACACCGGAAGCAGCGGTTGATTCCGGAATAACAGAGGAATTGATACAGCAGGCACTTCTGAAGATACCGGAATTATACCGCGAGGCGGTGATTCTACGGGATATTCAGGAGCTCTCCTATGATGAAATATCTGAGATGCTGCAAACTACTACGGGAACGGTGAAGTCGCGCATTAACCGCGGACGCGGAATGCTACAGGTATTACTACAAGAAATCTATAAGGACACGTGAGCAATGAACTCTCACGAAGAATACGACGAAAAACAATATGCTCCGGTGATCAGCCACCTGAAAAGTCTAAAAAAGGTGAATGCTCCCGTTAATTTTGGAGAGGATCTTCAAAAGCAGATAAAGCATGTACTTTCCAGAGAGAAGAAAAGTATATTTAATAAATACGTTCGTAAAAACCTGTTATTCAGTTCGACGATGTACCTTTCGCTTTTTACCCTCATTCTGATATTAGTGATTTTCCTCTTTGTATACTTTTACATGCTCCGCAGTGGCAGCTTCAAACCGAGCGGGAGCACGCCAAAAGAGTCTCCTAAAACAGAGCACGTCCATGCTCCGGAAGAAATTCCTAAGAAATGATGAAAAGAGTATAGTAATTAGGTTAATGATGCCAAGGTGTTTCTATGTATAGCCTCAAATTTTTTGTCATTCCGGAAAATCCGCCGTATTAATATGTTTTAAAGTGATTACGCATGTCGGCGGATTTATCCGGAATCCAAGTTATGATATTCTTTGTGCGGATATTGTCCGATTCTTTCAAAATGGATTCCGGACAAATCTGCCGAGTAACATCCCCGAGTTGAAAAATCCACTCCGGCAGATTTTCCGGAATGACACCCCATTTTCGTAACTTGTTAACCTAAAGAATTCAGTGCTGTCTATCCGTTTAAGCAATAAAAAAAGGCTGTCTTGTTGAGGCAACGAAGACAGCCTTGAATTTGTGTTTAAGCAGAAGGCTTAATTACCGTTTTCAACGACTGTTTCATCGTCTTCAGGAACCACCTTCGCGATGTCTGCGATTGCATCACCGTCTTTGAGGCGGATGAGTCTGTTACCCATAGTATTTCGACCCATGACGCGCATCTCTTTGATGCTCTGACGGATAACCATTCCGGATGATGAAATGATGACAAGTTCCTCAGAGTCGGAGACTTCCATCATCGAGATCATCTTACCGACCTTATCGGTTGTTTTAACGGTGATAACACCCTTGCCGCCGCGGTTAGTAACGCGGTAGTCATTGATATCCGAACGTTTACCGAATCCGTTTTCGGTAACGACAAGAATCGTACCCTGGCGTTTCAGCACAAGCAGTCCGACTACAAAGTCGTCATCCTGCAACGTAATGCCTCTGACACCGGTCGCGGTTCTGCCCATGTCGCGTACTTTATTTTCAGGGAAGCGGATGGCATTGCCGTTATGTGTACCGATAACGATATCATTGTTGCCCTCTGAGAGTTTGACCGCGATAAGGCTGTCACCGTCATTAAGTCCGATAGCATTGATACCGCCTCTGCGCACGTTGCCGTATGCCGAAAGAACGGTTTTCTTAATAACGCCCTGCTTGGTACACATGATTACATACTGATCGTCACGGAATTCTTTTACTGCGACAAAAGCGGTGATGTCTTCATCCTTTTCCTTTTCAATAAGGTTCAGGATAGAACGGCCCTTAGTCGCACGGCCGCCTTCCGGTACTTCAAATACCTTCAGCCAGTAGCACTTACCCTTATCCGTAAAGAAGAGGATGTACTGGTGAGTTGAGGCAATAAACATATGTTCGATAAAATCATCTTCGGCAGTAGCTGCTCCGGTTACACCTTTGCCGCCGCGTCCCTGCCTTCTATAACCGCTGACCGGGAAGCGCTTGATGAATCCTCTGTGCGAAATGGTTACAACGACATCTTCCTCAGCGATCATATCTTCGAGAGAGAACTCTTCATAGTTATAAACAATATCGGTTCTTCTTGCATCACCGTATTTGTCGCGCAGCGCGATAAGTTCTTCTTTAATAATGGCGTTACGTTTTTCTTCGGTCTCAAGAATGTAACGAAGTTTTTCTATTAATTTAATTGTCTCTTTGTATTCGTCTTCAATCTTTTTGCGTTCAAGTCCGGTGAGTCTCTGCAAGCGCATATCGAGGATAGCTTTTGCCTGTATCTCGCTGAGCTTAAACTTGCGCATTAAGTTGGTTCGTGCGGTTTCAACATCGCGGGATTTTTTGATAACCTCAATAACTTCATCAATATTATCGAGAGCAATTATGAAACCTTCCAGAATGTGAGCACGGCGCTCAGCAGCTTCGAGGTCGAATTTGGTTCTGCGTATCAATACTTCCATTCTGTGTTTCAGGAAGTGCTCCATCACCTCTTTCAGGTTGAAAACTTTCGGCACTCCATTAGACAATGCAAGCATGATAACGCCGAATGTGGTCTGCATCTGCGTGTGCTTGAACAGGTTGTTGAGGATAACGGCCGGCTGTCCATCGCGTTTTAGCTCAATAACAACGCGCATACCGTCACGGTCGGACTCATCGCGGATGTTTGAGATCTCTGTGATCTTGCCGTCTTTAACAAGCTCAACGATTTTTTCAATAAGGTTTGTTTTATTAACCTGATACGGAATTTCAGTAATGATAATGTTTTCGCGGCCGTTTTTCAGTGTTTCGGTGTTCGCTTTAGCGCGGACAATAACGCGGCCTCTACCGGTCAGATAGGCATCGCGTACACCCTGATAACCGTATATGATACCACCTGTCGGGAAATCCGGAGCGGTAATGAACTTCATTAACTTTTCAATGGTGATTTCGGGATTTTTTATCAACGCGATAAGCCCGTCAACAACTTCGTTGAGGTTGTGAGGAGGAATGTTTGTTGCCATACCGACCGCGATACCGCTTGAACCGTTAACCAGAAGGTTAGGGAGGTAAGCAGGAAGTACTAAAGGCTCCTGCAGGGTATCGTCAAAGTTGCCCGTGAAGTTTACCGTGTTCTTGTCAAGATCGCGAAGCATTTCATCGGCGATGCGAGAGAGCCGTGCCTCCGTATAACGCATAGCCGCAGCAGAGTCACCGTCAACCGAGCCGAAGTTGCCCTGACCGTCAACTAAAGGATAACGGAGAGAAAATTCCTGCTCCATACGCACCATAGTATCATACACGGCAGTATCACCATGAGGATGATATTTACCGAGAACTTCACCCACGATACGTGCGGATTTTTTGTAGGGTTTGTTATGCGTGGAACCCAGTTCGCTCATACCGAATAACACGCGGCGGTGTACGGGTTTCAAGCCGTCACGCACGTCGGGTATAGCACGGGAAACAATAACCGACATTGAATAATCAATGTATGATGATTTCATCTCCTCTTCGAGGGAAATAGGAGTTATTTTATCAAAAATAGTTGCCATATAAATTCTCGTTTGCTTTCAAATTCAATTTCAATTAAACGTCAAGATTACGGACGTACTTAGCGTGCTTTTCAATGAATGCACGGCGCGGTTCAACTTCATCACCCATGAGGGTTTCAAAAATCTTATCTGCCGCTGCGGCACTTTCAAGAGTTACTTGTAACAATGTACGTGTCTCAGGATTCATGGTTGTAGCCCACAATTGTTCGGGGTTCATTTCACCAAGACCTTTATAACGTGAAATGACGATACCTTTAATCTTCTGCGGTGTGCCGTCATCAGTCAACTCTTCCTCTTCGGTAGATTCAACAACCGGACCAACCTTCAAACGTTTAAGTATATCATCGCGTTCGCTATCGTCGTAGGCGTAATATTCTTCTTTGCCTTTTTTCAGACGATACAGCGGGGGCTGTGCAATATAAACCTTACCCGTGGTAATCATGTCCTTCATGTAACGGTAGATGAGAGTGAGCAGCAAGGTTCTGATGTGGCTTCCGTCAACGTCCGCATCGGTCATCAGAATGAGTTTGCCGTAACGGAGTTTTTCAGCATTAAAGTCAGGGCCGATACCGCCGCCCATTGCAGCAACGATAGCCTTAATTTCATTGTTCTCAAGAATCTTGTTCAGTTTTGCTTTCTCAACGTTCAAAATCTTTCCACGCAAGGGGAGGATAGCCTGGAATCGTCTGTCGCGTCCCTGCTTTGCAGAACCACCCGCGGAATCTCCTTCAACCACAAACACTTCGCAGTGCTCGGGGTCGGTGATAGAGCAGTCGGCAAGCTTACCCGGCAGGTTGAACGTATCCATCGCGTTCTTGCGGCGGGAAAGATCTCTTGCCTTGCGGGCTGCTTCGCGGGCTTCAGCGGCGCGGGCGCATTTATCAATAATCTTTTTACCGATACTCGGATTTTCTTCAAGGTACTCGGCAAGTTTTTCATTTACCAGAGTCTCAACGGCGGATTTAATTTCGCTGTTGCCGAGTTTTGTTTTTGTCTGGCCTTCAAACTGTGGCTCACGAACTTTAACGGAAATAACACCGGTCAAGCCTTCGCGGAAGTCATCTCCGGTCAACGATATTTTGCCATCCTTGATAAGGTTGTTTTTTGTAGCGTAGTTATTCAGCGTTCTGGTAAGGGCTGATTTAAAACCGACAAGGTGCGTACCGCCTTCATGGGTATTGATGTTATTGACGTATGAGAAAAGGTTTTCACTGTAGCCACCGTTATACTGGAAAGCGATTTCGATAGGCGTGCCGTCTTTTTCGCCTTCAACGTAAACAGTTTTGTGAAGAGGTTCGCGTGATTCGTCAAGGTATTTTACGAATTCCGATAGTCCGCCCTTTGAATGGAATGTTTCATCATCGCCTTCAAGTTCGTCTTTAACGCGTATCGTAACATTCTTGTTAAGGAATGCAAGTTCGCGCATTCTTTCGATGACGGTATCGAATTTAAATTTCGTCTGTTTGAAAATCGTCTTGTCGGGCATAAAAGTAACTTTTGTGCCTGTTGAAGCTTTTTTCAATGTTTCAATAGCTTTAACGGGAGCAACCGGATCGCCGATTCTGTATTCCTGCATCCATAATTTGCCGCCCAATTTTACTTCGACGCGGCACCACTCCGAAAGAGCGTTCACAACCGAAACACCAACACCGTGCAAACCGCCGGATACTTTGTATGAATCTTTATCAAATTTTCCGCCCGCGTGAAGTACGGTCATTACGATTTCCAGCGCCGACTTCTTTTCTTCGGGGTGCATATCAACCGGAATGCCGCGTCCGTTGTCTTCAACCGTACAACTTCCGTCTTTATTCAGGATTACCGTGATAGTATCACAATACCCTGCCAAGGCCTCGTCAATACTGTTGTCAACGACTTCGTTAATAAGATGGTGCAAGCCGCGGGTGCTCACGTCGCCAATGTACATTGCCGGACGTTTCCGAACTGCTTCAAGTCCTTTGAGGACGTTGATATTCTTCGCACTATATTCGGCGTTCTTTTTATTGTTTTCTGCCATAAATCCTTAACTCACTTTAACTATCAAGAAAAAAATCTGACTTTTTTAATTCGCTCTTCATTGAAGAATGCGTTGATCTTTGCTATCATTTCAACATCGTGAAATTTTAACTCGCTCCGCATAACGGAGTTTTCGACTTTCACGTACAGCGTATTTTTTGAAACCTTATCAGGCTGCACATGATTTTTTAAATCGGGGAAGATGATGAAAAACTTGCTCAGGATTTCATCGTTCCAGATCAGTTCCCGGATCCGTTTAAACTTTGATTCTTCCGCAATTATCTGTGAAAGGCTGTGAAAACTATCATTCATACGTTACGGTACCTTTTGTTACCCGTATAATTTTATCGCCTTCAAGTTTGGACAGGAATCCGTAGTTTGAAAAATCCGTAATCGTGATAAATGCCTGTCCCACTTCCCGTAAATACGCGCTTATCTTTACACTGCGTTTAGTATCGAGCTCACCGAACACATCGTCCAATAAAAAGACGGGGGTACCGGCTGACTTTTCTTTCAGATAAAAGAACTGCGCGAACCGGAGCGCAACCTGAAACGTTTTATGCTGTCCCTGCGAGCCGTAGGTTTTTAACGGCTTGCCGTTAATAGAGAAAATGAAGTCGTCTCTGTGGGGACCGGTAAGATTCGCGGCTCTGCGAATCTCTTCATCTCTGCGTGTAGCAAGTTTCTTTGCGAACGTTTCTTCATCAATACTAAGAACACTTTCCCGGAGCAGCGGATACTCAATTGCCGGGAGTTCAACATTTTCCATGATAAATCTGTACGCGTCGGTTACATACGTCTGAAACTCATCAATGAATTTCTTGCGGTATTGTATCAGGCTTGTCCCGACCTTAACCAACTGGGTATCCCATGCGTCCAGTTCAATCAGATAATCATTGCTGCGGAATTCCCGCAGAGCGTTCAGCAGAGCTGTCCGCTGTTTCAAAATACGGTTATAGTCAAGCAGCTGTGAAAGATAGTATTCGCTCGACTGTGAAATAACCGAATCAACAAACTTTCTTCTATCCGAAGGCGCACCCTGAGTCAAAACCAAATCATCAGGTGTTAACAATACCACGGGAAATTTTCCGATCACCTCCGATGAACGGAATACCGTCTTTCCGTCAAGTACATAATTGCGTTTTCCTTCGGCGCCTGCATATACAATCCGTACCTTGCGCGGTGCGGTACTGTAAAATATTCCTGCAACTTCATAACCGGAATCATTAAAGCGGGTCAGTTCAATGTCACTTGCCCCTTTAAAATTTTTAGTTGTGCATAGGGAATAAATGGCCTCGATTAATGAAGTTTTTCCTTCTCCGTTGCCGCCAATGATAAAATTGAGGCCGGGAGAACATTCAACTTCACTATCCTGATGAATCCGAAAATTTTTTACCGCTAAATGCTGTAGAATCATTCCTACGAATTCAACCGTACCGGCATAAGCAGCATCAGAAGATCTTCATCTTCTTTCGCCGCAGTATTTTCAACGATAGCCGCGCGTGTCGGCGTATCGAACCGGAAAGCGATTTTTTCATTTTTTAAATGACTAAGTACTTCATATAAAAAGCTCGTGTTGAACCCGATGTTCATCGGCGACCCAATGTATTCACCCTCGACGGTCTCGCTTCCGCTTGAACCGTGGTCAATATCTTCGGTAGAAAGTTCAACTGCTTTTTCGCTAATGCTCAATTTTACCTGTTGGAAATTTGAGTTTGCAAAAACCTGCATACGTTTAACCGCGGTTAAGAGCGGATCAACATCAATTTTAAGTATATTTTCGTTTTCGAGAGGAATGACACTGTTGTAAGCAGGATATTTCTGTGCTATGAGAACAGAGATCATGCTGATGTCATCTAATTTGAAATGGACATTTGTTGATGTATAGTGAACATCAACATTATCATCGGTTAACAGTTTTGACAAAATGGAGATTGCCTTTTCGGGAACGATAATCTGTTCAGGTTCGCTGAAACGGATAGTCTTGTTGATAAAGCGGACGAGCTTATGTCCATCGGTTGCAACAAATTTCAGACCTTCATCCGTGAAGTCAAAAAGCAGTCCGGTCATTGCAGCTTTCAACGGCTCTTTGCCGATAGCGAACGTTGACTGTTCCAAAGCTCTTTTCAGAGATTTGCCCGAAAGATTAAATTGCTTGGTGTAGTTAATGGAGGGGACAGCAGGGAAATCAACGTTTTCCGTGTATCCTACATGATATGTACCTGAACTGGTTTTTAATTTCAGTTTGCTGCCGGCAGTTGTTTCAAATGACAACTGAGCGTCGGGCAGTGAGCGGACAATATCAAAAAATAGTTTTGCAGGGATGAGTCCCTCAAAATCTTCAGTGGCATCAACCGTGATGCTGCTTTGAAGGAATAATTCAAGGTCGGTTGCAGTAACCGTGAGTAAATTTTCATTTATCTGGAAGAGAAAATTTTCAATTTGTTGAGCCGGAGTTTTCGCCGGAATTACCGGAAGAACTTTGGCTAAAACCTTCTCTAAAGCACGACTGTTGATATTAAATTTCATAGCATTTTTTCTCCATTTAAGCGTAGTAATTTACAAATTTTTAGCGCCAATCTCAAAGAAAGTTTTCGCTTTTTTGAGCTTATTTTTAAGCTTTTTTTTACTGCTGAAGAAGAGCAAATCCCTTGTTAAAGGTGCCTCCATATTTCCGACCTATAAATTAAGATTATATTGCAAAAATCTGCGCCAACATATACGATCTGGGTAATTTTACCTTTGAAAAATGAGGGGCTATTACGTTTAGTAAAATGAACTCATATCCCCAACCCCTTTTCTCTTAACAAGAGAAAAGGGGCAAAAATGATGCATAAAATTGGATATACGAGAGTATGAATGCGGTTGCTCCCTTCTTTTCTTTGTAAGAGAAGAAGGGCTGGGGTTGATGAGTTCATTTATTTTGTGGATTAGTTATTAAGTATCCATGAATCGGCCTGCAACATACTCTGAAACGTGCCCGTAGTCGGAGTGGTCGTGGGAGAAGAAGGTAGGAGCTTAAAATCCATATTGTTTGGGTTCTGTATAGCAAACGGATTGCTAACTTATGGACAACAGTCTGAATAATTTCTTCAACTCGAAATCTTTCAATTCCCTGAATTCTCCCGCAGCTAATCCATCAAGTGACAGGTTGGCTATCTTCCAGCGGATGAGCCTCAATGTGGGATGCCCGATTTTCGCGGTCATTTTGCGCACCTGACGGTTTCTGCCTTCGGTAATGGTGAGTCGCAGCCAACTGTAGATGTGGGTCTCGTACGTTCTTGGAGGCGGCACTCTCTCAGGTACTGCCGGAGGGCGTTTCAATGGTGAAGCTTTGGCAGGCAGGGTGACTTTACCTTCAATCTCAACACCGGACTCCAAAAGGCGGAGTTCGGCTTCGGTTGGAATACCCTCAATAAACGCGTAATACTCACGTGTGTGGCTGTTTTTCGGGTTGAGCAGGGCATCGGTCAGCCTTTTGTCATTTGTGAGCAATAACAGTCCTTCGCTGTCCATATCCAATCTACCTACGGGATAGAGATCTTTTGGCATCCTGACGACATCCATGAGTGTTTTCCGGCCTTCTTTATCGGAGAACTGAGATAGAACACCATATGGCTTATGAAGTATATAGTATTTCAGACGAGGATTGTTTTTAATCATTCAAAAATACCTGAATTGCGCGAGTAATTAATTCGGCATATGTTTGCATAAATCGTTATTTTAATATAGCAAAATTAATTCATCAAAAGACTGACTATGGGTTTCAGAGAACAAAAGAAATTGCTGGAAGAGCTGAAGCGTTTTGAAAATAAGATGACTCCGAAAGACCTTGAAGCATACAAAATGTTTGTGAAGCGGGAAAAGGACGAAGAGGATTTCGATACGGTCTCCATGGCGCGTCTGAGGGTTTTGCATCAGACATATTTTGCGAACAGGCCCAAGCCCGACATTTCCAAGTATTTCAAATCATAGCATGAAAATTCTCGTACTCGCGCTTTCCGGTATCGGCGATGCACTCATGTACACGCCTTCGCTTGCCCTGATAAGAAAACATTACCCCGATGCACAGGTAGACGCTCTTGTTATGTTCAGAGGTGTTGAGGATATGTACAAGCGTACAGGATTCTTAAGCAATGTTATCTATTTCGATTTCATGAAAGAAGGGGCATTCAGGTCTTTCAAATTCCTTCTTACATTGCGAGGGAATTATGATTACTCGATCAACGTGTATCCGGCAAACCGAAAAGAATATAATCTGATTCAGCGATTTATCAATGCGAAACAGCGTGCGGGGGTGGACTATCTTCGCAAAGGTAAGAAGCATTTAAGTCACCTGAATACTGTTCTCATTACCGAAGATGATAATTTGCATAATGTCGAAGAGAATATTCTATTGACACAGAAGCTTCTCGGTTTTGAAGATGCCGAAATGCCTGATCTCGTATTTACTCTGAATGATGAGGACGAGTCCGCCGCGCAGGCTGAATTTCAGCGGCTGAACTTAAAGAATGATGATCTGATTATCGGTTTTCACGCAGGATGTTCGACACTAAAAAATCATATTAAGCGCAGATGGGAGCCGGAGAAATTTGCGGAGCTCGCAAAAAAACTTGCAGTCGAACATAACGCTAAAATACTGCTGTTCGGCGGGTCTGAAGAAGCCGAATTAAAAAACACAATCTGTGAATTGGCGGGGAGTGAGAACGTGCTTATTCCGCAATCAAAAAATCTGGCGGAGTCGGCTGCACTTATTAAGAAATGTAATCTGTTTGTAACGAATGATTCCAGCCTTATGCATGTCGCCTCTGCTATGAAAAGAAAAGTCGTTGCAATTATCGGCCCGACAAACATTTCATATATCCATCCATGGCAGACTGAACACACTATTGTAACGCTTGAGTTGGTCTGCGCACCATGCTTTTACTATTCACCCAAACCCCTTGAATGCAGAAGAGTTGATATGGAATTCAAATGTATCAAAATGCTGGATGTCGAGAGGGTGTACGCGGCGGTGAAGAAATATATCTCATAAGATTTACCGCAGAGAATGCCAAGTACGCAAAGAATGTCGGGTGCAAGGAACTATCCTTCCTAACCCAGGGGTTAACCCCTGGGTTAGGAAGGGAGAATTTATCTTTTTATTCCGAACTCGGTGTATGCCTTGCCTGCCTGTTTTACCTGCTCAAACAAATCGAGATTTTTTTGTGAGCGCTCCTGTATCGGGTGATAGAGGTGATACTGCACGGCGATATTGTTCAGTGATTTGATTTTCTTTGTCAGCAGTTCAAACCGGTACTGAATATCCGAATCTTCGCCTATTGACGGCGCCTGATAGCGTTCGTCAAAACCGTTGACTTCCAGAAAATCACTTTTATGTGCTGAGAAATTACAACCGAGTATACCGCGGTATTTGTTATTGAAAAAGTTTCTTAGAAACCTGCTTGTTATATAAAATCCTTTTTCAACATCAAATGAACCGCCCTGGATGCCGTCGCGGACAAGTTTCGTAAAGTTCTTTTGCAGGTACCCCTCTCGAATATTCGCGGGAGTAAGCTGCTTTGTAATAGCTTGAGAAAGATTTACCCGTCTGCCGGTCAGTATGGTATTCTTTTCCGCCGCGAGCATATGTTCATGGATAAATGCGGGATGGGGAACACAGTCACCGTCAATGATGATAATGTAATCGCTCTTTGCCTGCAATATCGCTTTGTTAAGAATCTTGTTCTTCCTGAATCCGAAATCGGGCTGCCAGAGATGAATTATTTGCAATGGAGATTTGGAAATGAGATTTTCCAGATCGGGCAGTAGTTTTGTATCGCTGCCGTCATCGGCTATGATTACTTCAAAGTTTTGTTCTGTCTGTTTTTCGAGAGCTGCCAAAAGAAGTTGTAAGTAGCCGAGGTTGTTGTAGAAGGAGATGATGAGAGTTGCTGATTTTACCATGTTAATATTTAGTGCCGAGTTCTTTTTTTACGGACTGCTTTTGTTTTTTACGATTATATACGGTTTTATCCTCTTCGGTCTTGGGAGGCTTTTGGGGGACTGGAATCCGTATGGGAATTTTCTTTTTTTTCTTAGCCATGACAATTACACTATTTGCAATATCTTATAAACCTATTTTAAGAGAAAACGTATGGCCGTCACCAAGGTCGTAGGAGTACGGAGTGAAGGCATAGTCAAACGTGACTGAATGCCATGTTACGCCGATACCGCCGCAGAAACCTTTTGCTTCATAGTTTGTCATGTATCCGAGTCTGATTGAGAACATTTTATCATATAATGTTTCCAACCCGAAGTTCAGATGTTCGTTGTCATCCTTAAGATATTTCTGGAATTCGACCCCCGCGTTAAAATCGAATTTCGGAAAATATTCCGGAAGGGCATAAGAGCCGCCGAGTTTGAATTCGGCAGGCAGTACTGTTTTTTCATTTTTTAATTTTGTCATTGAGCCGACATTCTTGAGAGCGCAAGCCATCGAAAAATCAGGGAAGAGGTTATTGTAGCGGGCTCCGAAATCGAAGCCGATACCGTCGGCGTTATCAACATAAATACCCTCATACAGATATTTTATTGCTATACCACCCATAATCTGATCGGTAATGCTGAAGCCGGTAGAGACCGCTCCCGAGAAATAGTGAATATCGAAAGAGCCTTCTTTTTCAGCGCTTGCCTGACTTCTGATTTCAAAGCCGCGGATTGTCGTAGCGTTTATCCCAACACCAAGAGGCAATCCCAGAAACGTGAATTTAACGCCGAGCATTTCGCTGCTTGCATCCTGCATCCATTGGTTGTGTGCAACAAATACTTCCTGGTTCTCATTCATTGCAAGGTTTGCCGGATTATAAAATATCGAAGTCGCATCATTTGCAAGGGTCATTCCGTTATCGCCAAGAGCAATGTTTCTTGCTCCCGAACCGAGTTTCAGAAATGCCATGCCGGAATTACCGGCGCTTTGTGCAAGAATTAATTGTGAAGAAATCAAAGCAGCAAAAACTATAATGCGTATTCTCATGACCAATGACTCAATTCAAATTTCTTAAAAAATAAAATGCAAACCGGCAGTGTGTCTCATGCCGTTTGAATATTGTTCGGCAACAACTCCATATTCAACACCCAGAGTATAGTTCCCGACTTTTGCAAAGTACGCGAATCCACCGGATGGCTGAATGATTTCATCGGAATTATTCAGCACAATATTGTCGAGTCCACCGCGCAGATAAAGATTTTCATATATCTGATACTCTGCACCGAAACGGACTAATTTACGTCCGTAATTGTTAAATTCAAGTTCGCCGGCAAACAATATACCGTATGTATTTTCGAAATAGCTGACACCTAATTTTTTTGTCTCCGGAAAATTATTCGACGTGATTGTTCCATCAGTTCCGTATAGGCTGGATGAATCCCATTTGTACTTGGCGTTAAGGTCGGCCATGACAAAAGATACTCTGAGATTATCCTGAATGGAGTAAATACATCCTATGTCAAGTCCCATTCCCGTTGCGGACATTGATTCATAGAGTTTATAATAATACAGTTTTGCAGTAACGCCGATCGCAAATTTTTTCGAAAATCTATTGGCGAAGGACAAGAAGAAAAGATTTTCGGAAGTCGAAAGATCTCCGGTTTTAATACCGTCATCGTTCCGCTCGTCAATGTTGCTTACTCCCGCATTGATAATTCCGAAAGAAATGCCTGCCGATGAAATCGGTTTCTTAACTGCCGATGTATCTTTTGAAGAGTAGAAATCAAACCGTCTGGAGAAGTTCAGATAGTTTAGGTGGCGATCCATACTCAAGAATGTATATGCCGCCTGAAAATCATTGCCTTCCTGAAAGACAGGCAGGGCAGGATTGTAAAATGCAGAAACGCTTCCTGAGTTAACAGCGGACATCGCATTACCCATCGCCACGCCGCGTGGAAGAAAACCCATTCTGCTGAATTCACCCGGTGCTGCATTCGTAGATTCAAATTTAGGCTGTGCGCCGAGTGATATTGAAAGAAGCATCAATACCGCTAAACTATATCGCATAGAGATTTGTATTTTCACTGTATCACCATAATTTTGCCGAACATCGGTTCGCGCGAACCCATTTCAATTTTATAAAAATACACGCCGTTCGGTACAATGTTTCCGTTGTCGTCCTTGCCATCCCACATGGTATTGATACTTGCTCCACTTCGAGTAGCATTCTGAATCAATGTCCGGATATACTTCATGCCGAAGTTGAATATTCTTATCGTCACTTGCTCGGATGAACCGCCGGTACTATAATGGATTGCCGTTTGGCTGGTGCCGTTACGCGGCGAAAACGGGTTCGGAAACGCGTAGGAATCGCTGACCGGAGTCACAGGAGAGCTGAAATAAATATTCCAGTGTGTGCTGTATGAAGTGCTATTTGCCTGCGAAGCGAGTCCCCAGGAAGAACCAAGCCACAATGTAGCGTTTGATTGCTGAAACTGTGCGGCATAAAATACCTTCGTTTTTAAACCGGAGACGCCATCGGAAATATTTCCGGGTAGCAGCCAGCTTGTGCCGAAATTTTCCGAACGGAAAGCACCGTTATCAGAAGGGGCAATAACCGAATTGTTATAAAAACCGAAACCATGTACTTTTTCGTTAAATAACGAAGTACCCCAGGTTGTGCCTCCATCTGTCGTGTAACTTACGCCGTATTCCTCGGTATTGTCTTCGGCTTGCCATGTTGCAGCCCAAAGTGCTTTAGGAGTGCTGTATTTGTTATAGTCCATTGCCACAACAAAGTTGCCTGTAATTTTTGTGCTGCCCGACTGCTGGTGATTGAACTTTGTCCATGCAATATCGTTGGTCGTAGCAGCGTTTACAGATTCAGTCGTTTTGTTAATGCCATTCGCCGTACCGACATAAAGAACAGTGTCATCCGCCACAGCCAGAGAGAATACGCGGTAGTTCAGACTTCCTGTGCTGCAATAGTTCCCTGATACCGGAGACATACAAAAATCAAGTGTATCGGATGGCTTAATGCTGTCGAGATTGTCCGGAGGAAGAACAACTCTTTCCCATGCCGATGCAGGGTTCACGAGAAGGCTGTCAATTCTGTGTTTGCGTAAACCGCCGGCAAAATTGGCTGTCCAAATTACATTCGGAGTTATTGCAATTGCATACGTGATGTTTTGAATCTTAACCGTTACGGGCAGTGCGTGCAGTTTATTCGCACCATAGAGTTCAACAGTATCGTTGCTTGCATCTACCGACTGGTTGACGTGTGTCCATGTTGTTCCGCCGTTCAGGGAGAATAATAATCCTGAACCTTCAGGCAGTGATTCACCGCTTACGTCGGTTGAGTGAGCAATTGCGGCCCAGATGCTGTGCGTTGCATAATCGTAGGCAAGCGCCGAGACGCTCTCCGTACCAAATGCCGTAGTTCCGTAATAGTTAGTCCAGTTTGTTCCGCCATCGGTTGTTTTAGAGAGACCGCGCGAAGTGGCAACCCATATGGTATCACCAACAGAGAGAATAGTATTAATGCCGTTACTTCCCGGATCGGTAGCAGCTACTTTGGCAAGTGCTGATTTTTCACCGGAAAATTTATACGTCTGAACATTTACCTGAGCAAATGTAAGAGAAGTCATGAGTATTGCTATAAAAAACGATTTCATCATTTCAACGTTATATAATGTGATTTGATTGCACTCACCGCACCGGATTTATCCTTTGCCTGGAAATCAAAGCGGTATGTACCTTTTGTAACTGTTGGTGGAATTTGCATTCCGGTAGTATAAATTCTGTCTCCAGCCGTGGCATCAGGGAAAACGCCGTCGTCGGCTAAATAGAATGGGCCGTTTGTATCACCGTTGGGTTTTGTCGCGTTATAAAAAACTTGGGAAATATCAGATGCACCGTCGGCATCGCTCACTTTAACTTCAATATAAGAAACTATCGTGCTTGATGAGACGGTTATAGAATCGGCAGCATAAACGGTATCAATAACCGGCACCGAGTTGTTTGCCCGTCTTATAATGATATACTGTTTGCCGATATGTGTCAGTGTGGCATCATCGTTCTGTCCGTAATAGTCAACATCGTAAACTCCACCGGGAAGAGAAGAACCGACGACTGCTTTGCCGAAAAAATTACTGCCTGAAGATGTTTGTGTTAATGTCGCACGGATCTGTACTTGGGAAGATGTTGAAAACTGAACGACCACACTTGAGGGTTTATTCGCGGAGGAAAATCCGGCTTCGAGATATAACGTGTCATTTTTTGTGGCTGCGGTATTCGGAAGGGCTTTTAAATAATTAACGGTATACACCGGTGTGGATTCTTCAACCGTACTGGAAAAATCCTTCGTACATCCGGCCCAAAAAGCTAAAGAAAAGAGAAAAATTGCAGATAAACTGACCTTAAGAATTCGCATCCTGTCCCTGATGACTAGATTGAATAAATATTGTGAATCAATCTGTAATTTAATTAAAGTTTAGATAAAAAAATGATGAAATAAATGCCCTTTTGCCAGCTTTGGAAGAATTTCAGGATTCAGTGCGGAAAGATTCGGGAAAAATTATTTAAGATTGTGGGTACGGGGTAAGCGAAAGGGTAACAACGCCCGCGAGTCGCAGGCGTTGTTAGAATGTTAATGAAATGCTACTTAATCAGCATCATCTTCTTTGTAGAAGTAAAACTGCTGGATTTCAAAGTATAAAAATAAATGCCACTCGGTAAGTTTGACGCATTAAATGTGGAAGTATACCTTCCCGCCTGTTTTTGTTCATCGACTAACGACTTGACTACTTTCCCCAGTACATCATATACAACTAAACTTACATATCCATCATTCGGCAATTCGTATGAAATACTTGTCGCCGGATTGAACGGATTGGGATAATTCTGTGCCAATTTATACTTTTTGATGGTTTCACCTGTTTCGGTATTTGCGGCTTGCCGCTTGCTTAATTTACCGCTATTCGTTTCATAATTCACGAAGTCTTCGGCAATGCTTAACCTCATCAACAAATCAGTATCGGTTATCTTTCTCTGTTTCAGTTCATCCAATAACAATTGTGCCTTCGCGAGGTTTTTCTCGAAATGCAGCGCGGCAAACAACTTATCAAATCTTGCATTTTCCGCCTCACGGCTATTCGGTGATTCGCTTATCAACCGTTCATATAGTGCCATTGCATCCGTGTAGTTAAAATCCAGAAGTGACATGTTTGCCATTAGACTGAGTGCCTGATTCGCGTACTTACCTTTCGCGGCAAGGACATCTTTCAGAAACAACTTCGTGTCTTCTTTTCTTGTTGCCTGGCCCAGTATTGCGATTTTTCGCAGGGCATAATCTCCGGCTATATCATCTGCAATCATTTTCTTATAATGTCCGATAGCTTCATCGGATTTTCCTGATGCCTCCAGATTTTCGCCTTTGTTGATATTTCCCAACAATTCGTCTTTGCTGATTTTCTTTACTGCTTGTATGCCGCTTAATTCCGGCGATCGTGCTGCAATCAACTGTTCCGGATTCCAGGGGTCTTCCGACAAAGCTCCCGCGGAATAGAAATGCGATGTAGTATCACAATAATAATTTGTAGGCGGCTGGCCTGAAGTGCCCCAGTAATTACCCTGTGCCATAATTGTACCGTGTTCTTGTGTCTTTACATCCAAGCTATTGGAATAGATACTATTATAACCATTTACCGGAAGGTGTCCCGCGTAGCAATAAGCCCCCCAGCTAACTTCTAAACCGATATTGTTTCCGGTAATTAGATTATTCGGGTTTGGATAGGTATCCCAAATATCGGTCGTATGAGCAACTACATTCGTACCGCCGAAATACATCCCGTAATCGAAGCCCGTAATTTTATTCCGGTATACATAGGGACACATCTGCTCTATTAAGTAAATACCCAGACCTGCGTGATAACCCTGATAGCTGTTCTCTTTAAAGAAATAGCAGTCATGTATTACCGGAGACGCCAGGCCGTATCCGTAAATTGCATTGCTACTCGGATGTATTTGAGTTTCATAAATCACCGGAGATGTGTTTTCAATATATATACCATGCAGACAGGTGTCTATATTAGTGTAACCGATATGCATATCGCCGCTGTAGAGAATTTTTATACCCAAACCGTGTTTTATGTCGGTATAATAAAACGAGTTACGATACGCGGCCGAAGGATCAAAATGGCTTGTGTCATAGGTAATGTATCCCCACGCGCCGCTGCTGCCAAGCCTGTTAATCACCCCTCTATGATTTACGCTGCCGTTCATGCAAAAAATTCCCTGAGCCGTTATGGATTTGTTCGGGGCAATGAGCAGTTTGGGTGATGTTGTATCGGTTGAGCTAAAAGCCAATATTGAATTAACCGGGACTGTAAGATTCGTGTTCAGTTCCATCTTCCCCAGAACCATAAGGCGTGACCCTGAAGACGGAAAGTGCACCGTCGCGTTACTCGTTACGGCAAGTGTCGCGCCGGGTTGAACTGTGATATCTGCGCCGAGATTATCCGTACAAGAAGCTGACAGTGTATCGTTATAATTCAAGTCACCCCCGGCTAAGAGCACCGGTTCTATCCGGAATAATCTACCTTCTCCCGGAGGGAACGGGTATCTGAACGAACCTGTTTTAGTAGTATACGCGTAGGGGTCGTTCTCTCCAACGATGGAAATTTTCCAGTTATTATATGGTGATGTTGATTTATCTAACGTAATGGTGATATACCTTGTTTCACTTGACAAAACCCGACGGTTTACCACCATCAGGTATTCCAGATTATTGTTATTCATATCGGTTGATTTTTTGAAAAACCCGACTTCTATATATTTAGTATCACCGGAGTTATACGGGTAGTGAACATTGCTCACATATTTGCCGGTTGGTATTCCTTTATGCGCGCTGAAAGCATCTACCCACGTAAGCTGCATCAGCTCGCTGTTTATTTTATCTATCTGTCCGTTGAGTTTTTTTACGGCATCGTAGCGGGTATTTGTTACTTGCTTTAATTTGGGGTCTTGGGTTATTGCGCCGACACTTCCTTCGGATTCAAATAGTCCGTAAATAGAGTAATTCGTATCGGCGTCTGAAGGTTGAGTGTTAGTCATAATAGCATAGTACATTAAACCCTTTGCTCCGTAGCACATCGCCAACCACCCCTGAACAAGAATTTCGGATGATGTCGGTGCTCTTAATACCGGATGCAGTTTCTCCCTATCACTGCACACTTGCATTGTATGGTATAACGGGACATCGTCACTTACAATAGCAGGTGTGAAGTTTTGTGCCCATGCGATGGCAGCCCGTAGTCCACAGTGAGAAGAATCACCATAATTCATCCACGGAATCGAGCTAAAATAAATAACGCTATCAAGCACGGACTGAACGCTGCTGACATTAGTCGTGTCGACATATGCTTTAAATGGGTAGTTCTCGAACATTACATAATGAGGGCGGGCGAGATAATTCGCTGCCCGCATACCCTCTTTCGGGAATCCTCCAAGTGCATTTACACCCCCGATATACCTGCCTGCACCAAGCAAATATTCAGCCGTATCGCTGATTTTTTTAATTACTCTTGCAGCAAGGGGAAATGGTTCATCATGATAAAGATGAGAATACAAATCCATGCCGCTGAACCTGGCGAAGCCGGTAGTTAACTGAGAGCAAATGCGACTTTCGAGGTCAGCACGCACGTTGGCAGGTTGTACGAATAATGTATCGTAGCCTGCAGAGTAAACGGAAATATTATCAATGTAAAGATTCCTTTTCTTCTTCCATACGACATCTGATATAATTCCTGTGTTTTCTTTACGGATAATCGGAACTTTAATATCTGTGTACTGATTTGTATTGAAATTGTTCGCGGTTATTGCGACATAGGACGTATCTGCGTATGTCTGGTTTTCGGAATGACCATACTCTATCTTATAATTATAGCGAATGGGCAAACCTTGAGCCCCTAAGGTGAAAACAATCAGTGCCACCGTATCGGTACCCGGCAGACTGGTATTCGGATCTATTCTCGCTCTTATCATCATTGTATAGTTTGTACCGCCATGGGATGAGGATCCTTCGGAATATAGTACGGGGATTGAGGTATGTACTAATTTCCCAACATTATCTGTTGTAGTATCGGCACAGACCACAAAAATGCTATAATCATTGGGGTCTGTTCTGTTCTGGCTGCCGATTAATGTGACCGTGGGCCTTAAGTAAAACGAATGCTGATTGCTTAAGCCAAAACCGAAACTATTAACCTCATAGCTCCCATCAAATCCAACTTGAGTTCCACCAGCTTCATAGCATAAATATCCGGGATAATTTCCGTCGGAATAAGCCAGATTCGATAATCGGTAGTCCGGAATGTGCCACCATCTTTCACCATTATAGACATACCCGCACGACCTGAACCTTGTATCTATAATCTTTATAGCAGGGTAGTTATTTGTCAAATCCGGCTTATTATACAATGAAGAAAGCGACGTATTGCTATCAGCGACAGAAACGACATAATTTAACCCCAACCTTTGCAGTGCAGGGTAATAATAACTGCTGTCACAAAGTATCTGTGAATATCTGGTTTGAAGATAATCATCGTAATAATAAGATGGGAAATAGGATAATTGCAGAATATCCATGAAGCCGATTTTGGCAAAATGACTTGTATCCATCTGGGCATAGATGCCCGCTTGAAACACACAAAATAACAACAGCACAATTTTTCTCATGGTTTTCCTTTATTTAATGAATGATAGTTTTTTCTCCTGCCGGAACAATACCCGGCTGTTTTGTTCTACTTGTAATTGAGCTATGTAAACACCGGTTGTCAGACGACTTGCATCAAAAGCGGCCTCGTATTTTCCGGCGTTTTTAATTTCATCAACTAATGTTTGAACTTCTCTGCCCAGAATGTCATAAACTTTTAATGTCACTCTGCCTGTCTCGCCTAATTCATAACTTATTGTAGTACCCGGATTAAATGGATTTGGATATGCTTCATACAGTTTATACCCGAACCCTGTGCTTTTATGGCCGCTTTTAATTTCCGTTAAACCGGTTGTGTCTCCGCTGATTATCACAAAGTATCCATCCATACACGTTGTTCCTAAGGTGGTCGTCCCCACAGCAAAATCATTTACCCCATCGCCATTCACATCTCCGACCGGTGCTATCATGCCTCCATAACAGTTATCAGTCCCGCCGATATACGCCACCGGCAGATCATGTTTGGTCATGTCATTGCTGCCGAGCCATACTTTTGCTACCGGATAAATAGATCCGTTGTTCGTGACAAAATCTCCATACCCATCGTGGTTAATATCTCCCATGTATTTTTCGATATTGCTTCCCTGATACTGAGTGTTCAACCCTGCATTCGGTATCGTATCAACCGGGAATTTGCCGTAAATGAGGCATCGGTCATAATAATACGGGAAATACCCATTATAATTTTCAAGGATAAAATCAGTTCTTCCGTCTCCATTTATATCTCCTAACAAATACATAATAGGCAGATAGTAATTATGTCCATTTTGATATATAACCTGAGATGAAGTCGAGTCCCACGTGCTGTTTCCAAGCACCATATGTCTTTCAACATTCCGCATATAATTTAAGCTGTCAAGATTATAACTGAGGTACCATATATCCGTTTTCCCGTCGCCGTTTATATCCCCGAAAGTTGTGCCGTGATAATCGAACTGTACATGTCTGCCGGTTTTTGCCGTATCACCTCCGATTACCATCTTCGGAATTGTGTCGAGAACCGGATTGGTTGAGTAAAAATATAGTGTCCCATTATTTACTTTAGGGTGGTTAGGAGTGCTCACCTCATATATCACCAGATCCGAATAACCATCACCGTTAAAATCCGGCATATTGCTTATTCCGTATCCCCAATAGATTGGATTAGCCCCAACCGGTGGCGTTATTATGAAATCGGGAATCGTATCTATTGACTTCCCTCCGTAAAATCCTAATAGCTCCTTCTTCCCTCCATTACTCCTATCAACATATTGAACTATGATATCCAATTTCGAATCATGGTTAATGTCTGCCACAGCAAAATAGATAATATCTTTACCATATCGGCCATGCCAACTCATTGCGGGTAATGTGGCCATAGGGTTGCCGCCATAAAAGAGGTAGATGCTTTCCTCACTGCAATTATATACCAGAATGTCATCATAGCCATCACTATTCTGGTCACCGAACGGTTCAACATTTTGAAAATTATCTATAGACATATTATGCGAGAACAACTCACGATTGTATTTATATTGCCCAAATGCCAATAAGGGCAACATAACCCAAAATATTAAGAACACTGTTTTTTTCATTGTAACCTCTATTTTATCAAAAGCATCTTTTTTGTTTCCAAGTAACTGCCCGTTTCTATAGTGCAAAAGTACATACCGCTCGGCAAATTACAGGCGTTGAAAGCGGCCTCGTACTTTCCGGCGTTTTTAATTTCATCAACTAATGTTTGAACTTCTCTGCCCAGAATGTCATAAACTTTTAATGTCACTCTGCCTGTCTCGCCTAATTCATAACTTATCGTAGTACCCGGATTAAATGGATTTGGATATGCTTCATACAGTTTATACCCGAACCCGGTGATTTTATGGCCGCTTTTAATTTCCGTTAAACCGGTTGTGTCCCCGCTGATTATCACAAAGTATCCATCCATACACGTTGTTCCTAAGGTGGTCGTCCCCACGGCAAAATCATTTACCCCATCGCCGTTCACATCTCCGACCGGTGCTATCATGCCTCCATAACAGTTATCAGTCCCGCCGATATACGCCACCGGCAAATCATGCTTCGTCATGTCATTACTGCCAAGCCATACTTTTGCTACCGGATAAATAGATCCGTTGTTCGTGACAAAATCTCCATACCCATCGTGGTTAATATCTCCCATGTATTTTTCGATATTGCTTCCCTGATACTGGGTGTTCAACCCTGCATTCGGTATCGTATCAACCGGGAATTTGCCGTAAATGAGGCATCGGTCATAATAATACGGGAAATACCCATTATAATTTTCAAGGATAAAATCAGTTCTTCCGTCTCCATTAATATCTCCTAACAAATACATAATAGGTAGATAGTAATTATGTCCATTTTGGTATATAATCTGAGATGAAGTCGAGTCCCACGTGCTGTTTCCAAGTACCACATGTCCTTCAATATTCCGCATGTAATTCAGGCTGTCAAGATTATAACTGAGGTACCATATATCCGTTTTCCCGTCGCCGTTTATATCCCCAAAGGTAATACCGTTCCCTGAGTAAGTAACATGTCTGCCTGCCTGCGCAGTATCTCCACCTATTGCCATTTTGGGGATAGTATCAAGAACTGGGTTTGTTGAATAAAAATAAAATGTACCATTATATATTTTTGGATGGTAGGGTGTACCAAAGTCCGGTATCATTAAATCCTCATATCCGTCACCATCAAAATCCGGAATTGCCATTGCAGGATATCCCCAATAGATAGAACTTGCCCCTGCAGGCGGTGGGAAAGTAAAATCCGGAATGGTGTCTAAATCCTTTCCCCCGTAAAACCCGAGCATTTCCTTTTTCCCCCGGCTATTTCTATCAACATATAAAATGAGCAAATCAAGTTTTTTATTATGATTCAAATCAATTGCCGTACAATTTACAATTTGCTTATTATTTCGTGGCATCCATACCATTGCAGGTAATGTGTCCATGGGATTACCGCCATAGAACAGGTAAATACTTTCCTCACTGCAATTAAATACCAGAAAGTCGTCGTAACCATCACTGTTTTGATCGCCGATAGGAATAATATTTCTGAGATTTTCCAGCGACATATTATGCGAGAACAACTCACGGTTGTATTTGTATTGCCCAAACACCATTGAGGGCAGAATTACGAATAGTAATAAAAACACTGTTTTTTTCATTGTAGATGTTCCTTTACCAGCATATAACATGCAATAGTTTTTTCCTCTGCCTGAAGATGATAGTGCCGCCTTCGGATACAGATGCCACAACCCGATGTGATTGTACCGCACAAAAAGAAATATTACTGTTTATAATCTGATGGGTTTTGCAAAATTAAATCATACATATCAACAACGTGCCTATAATATACCGCGCCTCAAACAATCTGTGGATTAACTTACTCAGTTATTCTGCAATTGTCAAGTTCAATTAGAAAGCGGATATTTATACAAGGGAGCATTTTCTCCTTAATTCTGAAAATATGGGCGATTTGAAGTGTACACCTATATTCCGCTGAACCAATTCGCTGCCTGAATGTAAATGGAGCCGGTTTATCTAATAATGAACGGTGAAGGTGTGAAACTCAAAATAAAGATTGCAATGGCTATCCAGCCGATTACTTTTCTCTTGAAGTCGAGAGGAGTAAAATCATAGATTTCGGGGTGATGAGTTTTCATAAAATAGAATAGTATTCCCGCCCATACCATCCATCCGGTCCAGCCGATCGGCAGCTGTGGATAAATGAAAGATTGGAGAATACCCATTACGCCGAGAACGATCAATATAATCATTGAAATACCAGCGATGTTATTGTGGAATTTCTTTCCGAACATGGCATAACAAATATGGCCTCCGTCCAATTGACCGATAGGAAACAAATTCATACTGGTGACAAAGAGTCCGAACCAACCAACGCAAAGATAAGGATAGTGATATATCTCGCTCATAGGGGGTATGAAGGGAACATGAGATTGAAATAGCATTCTGAAGAAAGAAAACAGGAAAGTATCTCCGAAAACAAGTTGAAGGCCGTTTTTACCAAATTCCGATGAATAATAGTCAGGATGTATTTGCAACAAATACTCTTTGCCCGGCAGATGGGTGAAGCCATAGGCAAGAATAATTAAACAAGCTGCAAATCCCGCTAACGGACCGGAAACTCCAATGTCGAATAGCGCTTTTTTATTCTGCACCGCTGATTTGGTTTTAATTACAGCGCCCATCGTTCCGAAACTCAGGCTAAAACCTGCCATCGGTGGAAACGGGATGAAGTACGGGAGTGTCGCTTTTACCTTGTGAAACTTGGACGCAAAGTAATGTCCGAATTCATGCGAGGCTAAAAAGAAAATAATCGCTGTTGAATACGGCAGACCCTCGCGAAACTTGACCATAAACGGTGCGTCGGTACCGCCATGTATCCATTCGTATCCGGTAATTATCGTGGTGAAAAAAGTAACGGTAAAAAGAAGAACCGGAATTAAAACTGCTTTAATCCCATCCCAATTAACTCTTGCCTTTGTAGGAACTTCGGAATCATTATTGTCACTGAAAGACATTACAATTCCAGATTAATTCCGATTGCTGAGTAATATTCATTTACATCGTAGTATTCGCCATGAATACTCTTGCCGGAATAATACATGTATTGAACGCGGACAGCATTTTTGTACGGATTACCGATGATAACGCCGACGGCAACAGTGTTATTGCACGAGGTTTTATCCAAACTTACCGTACGAATATCATATGCGGCAAACGGAGTAAACAGACCGGAAGAATGCTCTTTATCTATAAATTCAACTCCGGCATTAACGACACCTTTTTTTATATTTTCGGGGAGTGTGTGAAGCAGGTAGGTGATGCCCACGTAACCGCGTAAGTTTTTGTATGAATAAAACGGGGTTAATTCTATGAACTCACGGCTGTAAACGAATGAGCCGCGGCCATTGCGCCAGCTAATATCCGTCGGGTCGGCGGGATTTTTCTTTATCTGTCCGTCAACCAAATGAGCACTGATGTGAGCATATCTGAACCGGTAGCCGTATTCGGAGTTTGCTTCTTTGGTCAGATAACCGGAATTGATACCGAATAAGTAATCCACTGCCTCAACGGGGAATTTAAAGTTATCTTCACCGCGGAGTTTTGTGTAGGTGAAGAGGTCGGCACCGAAGCTGATAGTGGTTTTATTATCAATTGCATAGTGAAGAATGTCGCGCGAATTGCCGATATCAAGGCGGATGCTATTCTTACCCGTTGAAAATTGAAAGCCGAGTTTCGGCTCAAGGAAATTTGCCTTGAATGGACTTACTAATAATTCCGACGGGAAATAATCGGATTTCGACTGAGCGTTAATGCCAGCGGCACAAAATACGATGAGCATAAAAATCGAGAAACGTTTCATTATCACTTTCCGGTACTTTTTGTATGTAATAACTTTTGAATTCTTTGTTTGATCAGTTTATTGTACCCGTATTTCACTTTTGATGGAATACTGCCGATACCATACGAATTAAAGGGGAATGCAAATGATGGTTCAAAATAGCAGTTGACCGTGCAGCCCTGACAGAAATCGAACCGTCCTTCCATGGACGTAAAATATTTTATCCGTTCCGACTTTCTGATTTCTTTAATCGGCCGGTCTATAGCTATTGTTTCGTTACGGAAGTGATAGCAGGGTAAAACGATTTCGTTATTCGGAGAAATGACTATGACTCTGGAGACTGCCTTGCAAAGTGGAGCATTGATATTATTGCCGCCGTTTTTCCGTAAACGGAGATATGAGTCGTTTATATACACTCCAAGCTTTCCCTTAACGAACGACGTTATATATTCGAGAGCTTCGTTATGCAATCCCTCGTTACCGAAATAGGAGAATACCGGATTAACAATAAGTACAAGTTTATTCTTTTGGGCAAGCTTGTACATCTCCGGCAATTTCAGGTATGTTTCATTTGTAACAGTGAACAGGATGTCCGGGAATTCTCCCAGGCTTCGGGCAAGTTCGATGCTTCTCATAACCGATTGAAAACACTTAATGCCGCGGACTTTATCGTGCTCCTCTTCATCGGGAGAGTCCAACGAGAAGTGCAGCAAATCAACAATACCTTTGAGCGATTCAGCATACTTATGATACAGCAGGCAGTTTGTCGTTATGCTTGTCTGCATACCTGCGTCTTTGGCAATCTTTACCATTTCTGCTATGTCTTTATGCAGAAGCGGCTCACCGCCGGTAAGATCAATAAACTTTACTCCGAGTTCGGAAAGCTGTTTGATGTTTGAGCGGTAATCGTCCAAGGATGCCATTGGCGTATTCTTGAAGGAATTATGATCGGCAAAATGGCAAAAACTACAGTATGCATTACATCTGTATGTTACATAATAATTACAAAGCAACAGCATATTAATACTTGCGGCCCTTCCAGGTAACGGTTTGATTCGGCAGAATGATAAAAGGCAGCAGGATAACATATACTATATAATAGATTTCGAATTGCAGGAAATATTTCATTGATCTCCGAATTCCCAACGACCCTGTCATATAGTTCAGAAAGACAAAATCAATAATTACTTTTAATAACAGGAATACACCGACAACAGGCGACCAGAAAAACGGCGACAGGAGTACTGCCGTATGCATCAGATATCCGCACGCCAGAATGAAATATCCGAGCTTTGGAACAAGTATGCCGCCCACGGCCCAGCGTTTTTTCTGGTGGTACAGAGTTTCATAATCCGCAACAGGCGAGCTGACAACTAATGCTTTTTTATCTAATGGGAACACCAGTTTGTATTTCCCGAGTTTGCGGATTGCCATAACCAGATTAAAATCCTCAGTCACACTGAAAGGCAGATTGGCATATCCGCCGACTTCATCATAGGCCGCTTTACGGTAAGACATATTATTACCGATGCAGCTTATAGGCAGATTTGAATTAATTGTTCCGCATGATGCGGTCAACAAGAAAATGAAATCGAGACTCTGCATACCGGAAAAACCGTCGTAAAAATCTTGATACGTGAATCCGCTCACCGTACCAACTTCTGGAGTATAGTATGATGTTATCGTTTTCACCCACGATTTCGGCACACGGCAGTCCGCATCAGTTGTAAGAATAATTTCACCGGTTGCAATTTCAAGGGCATTTGCCAAAGCGTTCGTTTTGCCTTTGAGCTGACCGATTTCTTTTTTTGAAACTATTTTTTTGAATTGGGGTTTATCTTTGATGAACTCATCAATTATTGCACCTGTTGCATCGGTTGACTTATCATCAATGAGGATTATTTCGAGTTTATCATTTGGGTAGTCGAGTTCGGCCAACGATTCAAGGCAATTTAAAATATTATGCTCTTCATTTCTGGCAGCAACCAGAACCGATGCACTATATACCATGTTTTCCGATACTTTTGGGAATCTCCTCATAGTCCCGCTCAAAAAGAGTACAGACAGGCCGATATACCAGAGTACGAGAATAAAAAGAATTATTTCAAACATTCTAAAGGATCTCCGAATTCAAACTGTAATTCATGCACTTTTTCTATCAACATCCTAACTTCTTCCAAAACAATCTTTTCCGACTGAGGACTATCGTGCATAACGATAATCGAGTTCTTTCTTAAAAAGCGCAATGCAAATTTAACAAGATTTACGTCGTTTTTATAATCGGGACAGATTAATGACCAAAGCACAGGGGTCTGCTTAATGTGTTTGACAGCATTAAGAACGTGCCGGTTGAATCTGCCATAGGGTGGACGAAAATACGTGACCGGCTGTCCTGTGATTTCTGAAAGTATTCTACCGGCCGCATTAATTTCTTCGTTTATTTGAGCAGGAGTAAGTTCTCGTAGGTTTACATGATTCAGTGCGTGGCTTGCTATGATGTGCCCTTCGGAATGAATCAGTTTTACCAGCTCAGGATATTTTGCTGCAGTACTGCCGTTACAAAAGAATGCAGCCTTTATCGTATTGTTGCTTAGTGCTTTCAGAATTTTTTCGGTACTGCCCGGATTTGGGCAGTCATCAAAAGTTACAAGGAGTTTATTACAGCGGGTTTCCCAGATAATATTCGGATAGACTATTTTTCCGATCAATGAAGGGTCATGTTGAAATCTTTCAAACATCTATCGCCTCACTTTTCTGCCTTTCCAGTTATAGCGTCCTGAATATCCTTTGCAAACAGAGAGGATGATGTACAACGGCTGTAAAAATGCAGCTTTTAAGTACGTACCGGCAGAAAGTTCTGACCGGAAAATTTCTTTACCGTGTTTCAAAATAGAATATTCTGAAATTGACTTAATCGTAAAGAGCAGTATGAAAAAACTTAGCAGAGCTACAGAAGTGAGTATCAGGCTGAATAACGGGAGTGTGATCAGCAGTACGAAAAACGCGAATATCGGCAGAAGCTGAAAGTAGACGAAATTTTTCCGGTAGTATTTCCCTTTGCTTGCCCAGCGGGAACGCTGTTCAATGAAATCATCAAGTGACTTGCTCGGACGAGTATAAACAACCGCATCACTTTTAAAACAGAATTTCACTTTATATCCGGCGTGGAAAATTTTTTTCATGAGCAGTTCATCATCGCCGGAAGAAAGGTTGTGAATATCGTCGAACCCGTTAACCTGACTGAACAGATGTTTCCGGTAAGCGATGTTTGCACCGTTGCATATCATCGGGTCACCGCATCCGATCAATCCCGCACCGCAAAGCACAAGTCCGGAAAATTCCAATTGCTGCATTTTTTCAAAATCGGTTTTACATTTATCATATGCAACCGGACCCGACACAAAGCCGGTATCTTCATCGAACACGGAGAGCATCGTTTTAACCCACTTTGGGTTAAATGCACAATCCGCGTCGGTACCGAGAATGATTTCGCCGGTCGCGTGGTCAATGCCTGTTTGTATCGCGAGCTTTTTCCGGTTTTCCGCAGTACTGCTTTCCGGCATTTCAATTAATTTTATATGCGGAAACCGCTCGTAATCTTTGAATGCGAGTGCTGATCTGTCGGTTGAAGCATCGTTAACATAAATCGCTTCAAGGTAATCCGTATCATAATCCAATTTTAAAATGCTTTGCAGGCTCTGAACAATGTGCGCCTCTTCATTCCGGAAGGGGATAACGATGCTTACCTTAACCGGGCGCTGGGGTATATGCTCAATGATGCGGACGTTGTAAATCCCGTGTCTCACTTTCAGCAGAAATATGAGATAGATTATTGCGAGGAGAAAACCGAGGAAAACTAATATGCTAACTAACATCGGGTTTAACAAAATATAGAACCATGCCCGCAACTGCCGGCAAAGCTATATTGATAATAAATAACATAAATGCAGCATTAAATCCGACTGCTTCCGGAATGCCGAACTGAGAAACAAAGTACACCGAAATCATTTCCCGGATGCCGATTTCACCAAGTGATATGGCAGGGAAAAGCGATTTTGTGAAGAACATCAGGCTCCCGATCCATATTGCAGTTGCGGCATGAGTCTGCGGATGGAAAGCAATTACTAAGATTGCATATTGGAGCAAGAAACAAAAATAAAATATAATATTTGCGAGCATTGCACGAAGAAGTGTTTTGTTATCCAACAACCGGAGAAATTTGAACTTGTGGGAGATTCCCTGTAAAAACCTGAACTGCCGGAAGTACTGAACCAGTATACTATCCCATAGCTGTTCATGCAGTAAAAAGTAGCCCGAAAGAAGAAGTCCGAATGTCAACAGGATGAACAAACTTGAGGTGATATATACGTTAACAAAGACTGCATAGTGCAAAAACAAAATTACGGCAATAGAACCTGCGGCGAGGTTAATGAACAATAAAAAGAACTTATCAACTGCTGTTGTTATTGTTACATCAAACAGACTTTGATTGGGGAGGCTGAATTTCCTGCCGACATACTCACCGATTCTTGCGGGAGTAAATGCTCCGGCGGCGAGACCCTGTAATAATGATAAGAAAATTCTCTTTTTGCTGGTTTCTTTAAGGCAAGCCTCGCACAATATCTTCCATTTGAAGTATTGCAGATATATATTTAAAAATCCAAGCATCGCGACAACCGAAACAAGAACCATATTGGCACTGGTAAATGTTTCATGCAGTTTTAAAAACTCAATTCTATTATATAGATAATATATTAATCCGGCAGAGAATACTACTTTCCCTGCGAATAAATATTTTTCCCGTTTTTGTCCGTTAGATTCCGGAGCGAACAGGCTTTTAATGAATCTATATAGTTTCGAATCCATGTATGATAATTAACGACAATTAATTAAGTAAGATAATAAAGATTTAAGAATCATTTGTAATAACGTGGTGATTAATTCAGCGGATGGAGGTAAGCGGAATTAGGCGAGCCGTGCTTTCACTAATCTCTTTCTCATGTCCGCCACGTATGACTCGGTAACATAGAAGTTACCCAGATTGTTTTCATCATTCTTTTTCCCGCCGTGGAAATCCGAACCGCCCGATTGCAAAAGAAAATATGACTCTGCAATCTCGCGGAAATATCTTTCCTGTGATGGTGAGTGGGAAGGATGCACAACCTCGATGCCGTCAACTCCGGCATCAATCAATTTTCTGATAACCTCTTCCGGCATAACGGATGGGTGCGCAATAAATGACAAACCACCGGTCAAAGATATCGTTTCAAACACGGTAGCGGGATCAACGTGGATTTTCTTTTCGTAACAAGATGCATGATTACCGAGATACAGGTTAAATGCGTCAACGTAGCTTTTTACAACACCCTTTTCCATCATAATACTCGCGATATGAGGCCGGGTGATGGGGGAAGAGTTCGCTTCCTGAAGTACTTCATTAAGCTGTATGGATATACCGTGATTTTTCAGTTTCCATAATATTCGCTCGGCTCTGTGTATCCTCTCATTCTTAAAGAAACTGAGGATTTTTACGAGCTCAGGATGTTTTGTATCAAAAAAATAACCGAGAATGTGTATTTCTCGGTTATCTATGTAAGTGGTAAATTCAGTTCCGCTTATCAGAGTTATGTCTTCTTGTTGCGCGATCACAGAGGCTTCGTCAAAAGAGTCTACCGTGTCGTGATCCGTAATGCTTATTGTTGAAATCCCAAGATTTTTTGCTTTCGCAATTAATTCCCGAGGAGTAAAATAACCATCAGAGTATTTGGTGTGTAGGTGTAAATCTACTTTCCTATCCGCCATACTTATAAAAACAACTCCTTGAATTTCTCATAGTTAATAATGCGCAGTTTATTACCGTCCAATTCAATCAGCCCTCTCTTTGCAAATGAATGCAGCGTTCTTGAGATGGTTTCTCTTGATGTTCCTGCCATATTGGCAAGATCATGCTGGAAAGGTAATTTTTCTATTTCGACTACGCCTTGTTTTATTTTTCCAATATCGTCTGCTAATTGAAGCAATACCGTGGCCACTTTCCCTTCGGCATCTTTCAGCGAAAGGGATTTGATTTTCATATCGGCGGCACGAAGACGTTTGGTCAGCTCCTGCAATAAATACACTGAAATTTCCGGGTACTTATAGAGCAATTCCAGGAAATCAGTACGTTCAATCAGAAAGATTTCCGAATCCTCGATTGCCGTCACGTTTGCCGAACGGGTCAACCCGTCAAGAATAGCCATTTCCCCAAAGAAATCAGTTTCGCTCAGAATGCTGAGAATAACTTCTCTGCCGTCATCACTTACCCTGAAGACTTTAACTTTGCCATAGTTAATGACAAAAAGTGCGGAGCCGGTCTCATGCTCTTGAAAAATCGGAGAATCTTTTTCAAATCGTCTTGTTTTACCAAGCGTGAAAATCTTATTCAGCGTATCCTCATCCAGATCTGCAAAGATCGGAACGTACTTGAGGAAATTATCGTTTTCTGTCATTTGCTTCCTCACCAGAATTGATAAAATTATGGTACGAAAAAAATTGGCTAATTCTAAGGATAAGTACACTTCAGAAAGTTAGGGTAACAGGAAACTTTATCCTTATCTTATTAAAATAATTAATTAAAGTTAGAAATAAAAGAATATTACCGTCCGGCTGGGCAAAAAATGCTCTTTTAGGAAAAGCGGGGCCTAATTTAAAACTTTTGCCAATTTGTTGACCGAGGTGACGGTTTTGTCCTTGAACCGGACAATCATTTTATAAAGATAGACTCCGTTAGCGATTCTGTCCCCGTCGTTATCTCTTCCGTCCCAAAAAATCTTATTGAAATTTAAATCAAAACCACTTCCATCGCTCGTAATGCTGCGTATCAGGCGTCCGGCGATTGTGTAAATTTTAATAGATACATTTTCCGGCTTATCCTCCCCGCGGAGCTGAAAGGTGAAATATGTGTTTTCGGAAAAAGGATTCGGATAGGGGAATATATTGGCAACATCATTTTCTGTGTACACGGTAAATTCGAACGAAAAAAATGTTGAGTCAGAACCGCTGAAATTTCCATTCGCGTCTTTTGCCTGAACCTTCAGGACGTGGCTCCCTCCGGAAAAATTCGCCAGCCAGGTGATGACTGTACTGGCTTTTGTACCTGTGGAATAATTGAAAGAAACATTCTGATTGGCCAGCGATAGGATTTTGTTATCGAACAAGATAAGAAAATTGGAACTGTCAATTTTGGTCGAAATATTATCGCTCAGTGTAATAACCACCGTTGAAGACGGACTGACTATGTCACCATCTATAATATGTTTGCCGTCAAAAGTTACATCTAATGTCGGTCGGACTGTATCTTTTGTGACATAAAAACTTTTCAACGCGGCATTATTAAAAGAATACATATCATCATTTCGTAAGGATGCCGAAACTTTGACCGTGTGCAGTGATTGTGCCGCCAACCCGCTCGTAGGGAGAGTGATTTTAACTATTGCGGAAGAATCACCCGGAACCGGTACGGTCTGTGTCGCGGTAGAGGCATCTTTTCCATCTACCTTTGCCGTGACAGTCACACTATCCGCATATGATCTTGAGATATTTCTGATTGTTGTCGAAATGTCCGCATTCGTAGTTTGAATAACCGTATCCTTCGCTAACATCAGGTAACTGCTTGAAGTCATGAGTTCAGGAGAGGACAAATACTTTACTGATACTGATTGCAATTCCTGTGAAGCGGACTTATCATACGTCGAATCAATGAGTACGGATGTAGTTTTAATATATTGATATGCTGACGGCACAACATCGGAAATATTGGTGTTGCTGCCGCTTGTTATCTTCAAGGTGTCCCAAGTTTTTAGCGTCTTATTATACCCCAGTATATAATTCAGAAAGCTCCCGGAGCCTCCGGTATTGTTGTTGCTGAAATTTACTTCCAGCCATACGGCGGCAGGGCCGATAACCGGTGATACCGCAAAACCGGACGGGTCGTTGTATTTACCGCTGAATTTTGATATGACAGGCGAAAGCTCAATACCCGGGCGATGCTGTGTCGCATAAACGAAATTATTGATGTAATCATACGTCCAATTGTAAAACCATTGACCGTTCGCAGAGTAATCAGTGGGTTGTATCTGCCATGTTAATATATCTGAAGTATCGGTCATATTAACACGCTGCATCGTGCCGTAGCTTTCTTCACCATATACATAAAAATAATTGCCGCTTGCAAAAAATCCGGTAATGTTGGTAAGTGCTTTAACATTGGGAAACGTAAAACTTTTTGCCAGCTGCCATGAATTTGAGGGCTGGAATATCCGCAATGAATAAAAAGGATTGCCGATGCTATCAGAATATGCAAGATTGTACACATAATTACTGTCGGAGGCTAAAAGAAAGTTGCCAACCTGTGAAAGTCCTGTGGCTCTGTCAATCAAGCCGTCCGGAACATTAAGGGTATCCACCGCTCCGGTTGCGGAGTTTATGCTCATGATCTCTTGCGGTTTCTGAGTAGGCGCATACAAGAATCCGTTTTTATTTATACAATACTGTCCGCTAATTGCCCTGTTGAAACCGCTCACACTACCGTAACTTACTCCGGCTGAAGTTCCCTGCATACCGGTACCAATTTTATAAATAGCGGTTCTGCCGGTAGTATCATGATTGATGAGAGCTGCATTCATTTTCTCGTCGGCGAGATAAAAGTACTTGCCGTCTGTTGCACAAAGTGACATGCGGCTTTGGGAAAATGTAGAAGAGTCCGCCACGTGAATATCCGCGATCCATCTTTTCACCGATGGCATTGGCGGCAGTGGATTTTTATTGAGAGCCAATACTTTTTTCGAAACATCGAAATTCAGATTTTGACGGGAGAATAGTTTTAACTGTTCATTCTCAAATTTTATTCCGGTGTAAGTGGAATCACCTATGCAAAAACTTTTTGTACTGCTCCATGCTCCATAATTTTTCCCGTCAAATATCCTGCTGTGCCAAAAATACTTACCTTTTGGCAGGGCCGGGCTATTCCAGATAAGCGCCCCATTATCTCCTGTAAGGCCATTGGACTTTACCACGGGAAGTGAAAAACTTTCAGCGGTATCCACTTCAACATAATATGTCATTACAGAGGATTGTGGAGATGTAATGTCGGCAAAGGTAAACCGAACAACATTCGATTGCTGATATTGTCCGTTTAGCGGTTCAACACAATTCGGTTCACTCAAATCAAATACGGTAACAATAGTCGAAGCTGAATTATTAGAAAAATCATTTTCAGCAATGCTTCGGTCGTAGTTAATCCCGGCCTTCAGGACGTAATCACCGCCTTTAACCGGGATCCAAGAAAATGATAAGGAGTCATCCAGCGCAAAACCCGCGATTTTGCGGATACCTATAACACCGCTTGAGTCGCTGCCTTGAAATTCAAGTTTAATACTAACACTATCGCTGCTCTGAACTCCGAAATTATTGAGTTTTACTTTGATCCGCGTTTCTTCGTTTGTCAATAAAGTTGATGATACGGTGGAAATATCATCTTCATGTATTGCATAATCTGTCAGTTTTGGAAAAGCCAGCTGCAAAGCAGGATCACCTAAATAAGTTAAAAGGGCAATCTGGTCGGCATAGTATCCGGTTTGGGGACTCGCTGCTTTTGCGTATTGGAATGCTTTGCCTGATATATAGTTTCTGTTACTGAATACCTCATTAAAAATCAGTTCGTTAATTATTCTTCCCGCTTCCCAGTGAGTCATTCCTGAACAGCCGATGAAACCGACGCAGCCTTTGTCGGGTACTTTTAAAAACTGCTCGCCGAATATATTCTGATCATCAAAGCTGGCAGTAAAACAGGTCGGGTTTAGAATAACCGGAAGCCGTCCTTCATTTTCCAGAAGGTAAATATCATCACTATAAAAGGTTAAATCCCACTGCGAACTGGCTCCATGCCCGTAATAGTTCAGCAAAACCGAGCCGGAATTAATGGCATCGCGCATCTCAACAACTCCGCCCTGATACTGACTTTCATTTTGATTAGAAGGGTATCGGAAAACATTCTTTGCGCGCATGGATGCAGGTTTTACAAAAGCATTTTCCAGATATAAATTTGCCGAATTAAATCCTAATTCAGCAGCATCCGTGTTGTTAACTCCGGCTGAGAACAAGGCCACTGTTTGTTTCCATGATTTTGCATTATCAGCCGGATACTTTTCAAGTTTATCGAGAATGATGTTACCTTCACTGACTTCTTCAATTGATAAACGGCCGATTGCCATATCCGGAACGATATCATCTCCGGAAACAGCGACAATGTCGTTATCACTTCCGGAAAATCCGAACTCGTACGAATGATAGGGAATAGATGGGACGTAGTTAAGTCTGCTCGATTTGAGCAGGTGTCGGTAATCGTGGCTCATATCTCCGATGAGTGCCACATATAATGTCGCCGGGGCAGTCCAATTTTGAAACGCGTATGCAACAAAATACTTCAGGGCGTAAGGATCAAGAATGCCGTATGAGAACTCATCATAAATATCCTGAACATCGGCTATATATACCCGGGGCGAAGTAATGGAAGAATCGGGAAAAGATTTCTCCCTCAGCGCTTTTAACCGCTGAGCTATGGAATTAAACTTGCTATGTGTGATAATAATATAGTCAGCTCCGCTGCCAACACTGCGTAGGTACGAAGGAGATTTTGCTCTTATGGAATCCACTTTCAAAAATGAGGTATTCGTCAAAGCGTAATAATCTTTAAGTTGAGTAATTGAATCGCTGAATACGACCGTTTTACTTGTATCGTTTTGGAATGTCCCTTTGAATTTCTGTCCGGTCGAAGGAGAGTAGATTGATATATCGCTGCTGTTCCAGTGTGATATTTTATATGTATTGATTCCTTTGGCTGATGCCTGAGCGCTGAAGTTCAGCGAAGTGCCGGATGCATCCAAATTTGAATTATACATGAAGTCAAACCAATTGATCCGTATATCATCAACCTTATATTCACTGCAAACATTTCCATCTGCAATAACTTGAAACACATTACCTGACGGGGCAAGAGTGATAGAGTCTTTTTGCGGATTAAAACTTCCGGTAAATGTTGAGTCGGTCTGTCCGTCCCAATAAAAACTGCCGATCTGTTTGCCGTTGAGATACACAAGCGCGTGATGATCAAAATTGCAAAAGGCATTAGTCATTCCCTGAAGATTCAGGCGGTAAGAAATAGTGGTGTTTAATGAGACCGGTTTATAAAAATTATTTACCGAAGTTGAAAATGAGTACAACGTTTTACCGTCATTGGCAGTTGTAATGCCCCAGAACCAGTAGTCACATTCCAATGATGGTGATTCGCCGAGGTGTTCAAATACACTATCTTTCTCATAAAAATCCGTCCTCGGCAGATACGAAATTGTTGTATCAACTGCTCCGGTGGGAATGGTAGTTTCAATATACCGCCTGGCATTACTTTCGATGCCTTGATAACTGAACCAGAATACATTTTCCGTATTATAGATATTTTGTTTGGCGAATGGAGATGCAGGAGCGGGAGTACCGAAAAACTGAATGTAATCACCGGCATCAAAAGTACCATCACCATTATCATGTACATCTAAAGGTATACTCACACCCTGAGAAAAAATTGCCAATGCATTGCTCGAAAGTCCTGCAGGAAGTGAAACACCCGCGCTTTGTAATTCATCGTAAGTAACGCGGTACATGCCCTTGGTGTTGAGATACAACTTGAAGAAATTTTTATACGGAGAATACCAATAGTCCCCAGCTCCGGTTTTACTCATCTTTTCTGTTTCACCGGTCCAGTTTTTTGCAGTTTGATAGTTGACTACATTATTCTGCAAAAAACTGTCGGTCGCTTTATCCGTTACTGGGGATACGGATAAAGCTAAGCTCTTTAGTGCTTTGTTCGAGTATGAAATCTTGCAGGTCAACTCTGTCGTCAATTTCAGTTCTTTTGTGACCGGATTGAATTGAAATGGAGACAAGCCGACAGTCATGATCCCGGCATAACGCATTACCGATACCGGCTCCAGTCTTATTACTGAAGCGGGGAAAAATTGATTGCGGGAATATACCCTCTTATCAAGCGACTTTGCACTGAACTGAAAAATCGTGTCGCGGGTATCCGGATAAGGAAGGATAAATTTATTATGATAAACAGTCTCTTTTGCACTCACGATTTCATAAACCGGTGAGGAATTTAAAGGAACACCAAGAGAGAAGAAGCATTCCGGCAGCCAGGGTTCTCCGGTTTTGCGGATTGAATGGAAGTCCGGGACTATTTTTTGAAAGGCTCTCCCGTCAATGGCAGTATCCTGAATGACGAACAACTTTGAAAAATCAAATTTTACAACGATATATTTGGATGTTGATTCCAGAATAACAGGTGTTACGTTTTGAGCATGAAGAAATGAAGTGAATATAAAAAACAAAATCAGAAAGCCTCGAAACTTCATCATACGGAGACATTTTTCCGGCGAAAGAGTATAAGAATGTATGTCAGAGTTCATTTGATAAAGTATTATGGCTGATAATGTTAAATGCTATTAATTACGCAAAATACCGGTAATTCTTTTAATAAAAAACGGTATTTCCGGTAACCGGATTTAAAGAATTTAATATTTAAATGGAACGTATTGTCGCGAATTTGCAAGGCAGTATTACATTAGGAAACACATTGGGGGCATAAGGGCGGTAAAAAATAATGACTGGACACTCCTTTCTGCAAGATACTTTTATCATTACGGAGAAATAAAGCTGGAATATGTGAATTCAGCCTATAATTCAGGGTATAAGGTCATGGGCAAGGATAGAAATATTGAAAGCGGCCTTGACTATTTCGGTGCAAGGTATTATAATTCGGAACTGGGTAGATGGTATTCGGTAGATCCTATGGCTAGCAAGTATCCGGGATGGAGTCCGTATAATTATTGCAAAGGAGATGCTGTTAATTCCATTGATCCAAGTGGTGCTGTGATTATAAACCCCTATGATCCGCAAAGCCAACATGACGAATGGCTTTATGTAGAGACGTTTTTATCCAACCTGCAGAAGACGGAAGATGGGCGGGAACTGTATAATCGTTTAAATAATGATGAATCTATAACAGAAGTAACGGTTCATATGTCCGATGCAGAAACGCGCGATGCGAAGACCTATGATTTAGTATGCGGAGAAATGAAAGCCTTAGACAAGGATGGCAAGCTGGCGAAAACCGATGCAGACATTGCAAAGTTTGTGGTGAAATTATATACGGGTTCTATCGCGAGTAGTGCTTCAGAGACAACTCCATATGCGGTTGCAGGACATGAACTTTCTCATGTTCAATATGCACTTGAGCATGGGATTGCTCGAATGAATTGGGAAAAGAGTAAATATGAATATTATTCCCGCCCCTATGAAATTGAGGGCTTTAGAGTTGAAAAAGTCATTAACGAGCAATATTTTGACAATACATTTCATTTAAAAGAATCAAGTAAAATCGTTATGCCAAATTACAATGCTCCGATTGACAATACATTTACAAAGAGGGGGTGGAATGTTAAGTAAAACATTTGGCTTCTATTGCCTGTTACTTTTTTTATCAGTATTCTACGGCTGTTCACACAACAAAAGAGAATTTAGCGAAAAACAGAACAACGCTCCAATCAGACATGAAGATATAGAATGGCCGCAATATAATAGTCGAAAAGATTTTTATAGCGCAGTTAACTCCGGGGAAATAACGACTATCTGGAAGTATAAGTCCGATTTTCTTAATGACACTATATATCTTTGTGATCTGGGCGGGCTCGAGTATTACCATATGAATCTTTATGTGAATGATGGTGGTAAAATATTGACTATTTATGGAGATGGAAAATTAGACGAGTACTTATCAACAATGAAGAAATATTTTTGTTGGGAGAATATTACAGAAAATAATATTAAGTTATTTTATTCAACGATTATGATTGGTTATAAGTCACATATTTATTCGCAAACTTATAGTAGCATAAAACGATTCGCAGACCAGATATGCTCCCATGACAGTCTGGTTTACTCCATACAGTCAAATGAGATTGTATTTGTATTTAGATTCGCTGATTATTTTTCAGGTCATTTTATGAAAATAAAATGTGTATATGACAAAAAAACCGATAAAATATCTTTGGATACGTTAAGCATTAACGATTACCATATAAACAAGCTGCGTTAAGTACTAAATAATAATTGTAATACCGGGGGAATTATACAGACGATCTCGATTAGAATTTTCTGATAAAAAGATAGGTGGAGAAATCCTATCGCCGAGAAATATTGGGGTTGAAATCCGGTAAGGATGAACTTTCCAGAAAATACTGTTCGGGGATGGTGGCTATTACCGGCCTCTCTGACTCGGCTATATTTTATAACCCCGGAGAAACTCTGAAATGCTCATTCTTTTGCGGCCTTCTTTCTGGATTTCCAGAATTTCCAATGCTCCCGGATTACAGCCGACGAACAGAGAGTCTTTGTCGGTATGGAATGTACCTTGAGGCACAGTTACACCTGTGTTAACTGCGGCCTTATGTATTTTATAAAGAACACCGTCCTTAATAAAGAATGCTCCCGGAAAAGGAGTAACACCTCTGATGAGATTTAAGGTATTCTTTGCGGATTTATCCCACGTAACCTGACAAATTTCCTTTGTAATTTTGGGAGCAGGGGTGGCAAGTTCATTATTCTGTGGCATGAGCGGGAGACTTCCTGCTTCTATCCCATTAATTGTTTCCATCACTGCTTCGCTGCCGAGTATTGCGAGTTTATCGTGCAAGGTCTCAAAGTTGTCCGACTCAAGAATCGGAATCTCCTTCATTAGATATACGTTTCCCGTATCAACTTTATCGGCAAGCTTAAAAGTAGTGACTCCGGTTATGGCATCACCGTTTATCAACGCCCATTGGATGGGAGCAGCCCCTCTGTATTTCGGGAGCAAGGAACCGTGCAGGTTAAATGAACCGAATGGCGGTATGTTGAAAACCTCTTTCGGCAGGATACGGAAGGCTACAACGACATAGAGATCAGCACCAATTTGCTTTAGAGTCTCGATAAATGTCTCATCTTTAAAACTCAGCGGCTGTAAAACCGGAATATTGTTTTCCAGAGCGAATTTCTTTACAGGGGAATACGACACATGCAGGCCGCGGCCTTTTTCCGTATCGGGGACTGTTACAACGGCTACAACTTCATGCTGCGAAGCCAATACCTTTTTTAAGGACTCAACGGCAAAATCCGGAGTCCCCCAAAATACAATTTTCATAATTCGGATTACTTGGTTTTATCTGTTACCGGATAGTCAACATCAACTTCACGGTTTTTAATCAAAGTGAGAGAGCTTTTCAACTCCTTTTTCTTATCGTCCGCCACCCGGTCAACCGCTAAGTATCCGAGCAAATGATCAAGTTCGTGTTGAATGACTCTTGCGACATACCCGTCAGCCTCAATAACTTGGTCTTTCAGTTCCAAATCCTGATAAAGCAGTTTGACTGCCTTCGGACGCTCTACTTCTACATGAAGGCCGGGCAGACTTAAACAGCCCTCCTCCATAACGACCGTATCGGCTGAGCGTTCAGCGATTTTCGGATTTATGCAAATCAATTTCGGATGTTTTTCATAACCTTTTACCTCGGTCAAATCAACAACGAAAATGGATTTATTGCTGCCGACCTGATTCGCTGCAATCCCGACGCCATCAGCATTGTGCATTGTATCGAACATATTATTGATTAGTTCAAGGACGGAACGGTCAACTTTTTTAACGCTTTCCGTCTTTTTCTTTAATATTTCATCACCATATTGCGTTACTTCCAGTATCGCCATTTTACATTCCTGTGCTTATTTCTTCAACGTTTGTATCTATTATTTCAGCATTCAGATCATTATACACGACAATTTCACCTGCCGAGAATAACATCTTTATGATAAGCCGAAATATAATTAACAGCTGTTGAATAAAAAAAGTTACAATCAGGAGTGCCAAAGATGTTTTGGGGATGTAGTTATCAAAAACATTATAGATAATTGTCGCCAGAATCACGCATGAGCCGGTAATAAAATATACAGAAACCGTGAGTCTGAAGTTATTTTTGATGAATCCGACAGATTGCCCGATCACTTTGAAAATCTTCAACTTTTCATCTACTACGGTTATTACTCTGGAGTAATCGAATATCATGTTTATTATTCCTATGAGTACGATAAACAGGATATACCGGAGAAGTTGTATAATAAATTCGAGCAAAACATTCTGCGAGTTGGCCATGAAAGAAACAATGGCGGCATTCAGGAAGGCGTTCAAGGTTATCAGCAAAAAATAGAACACGAGTGCGACGCAGAATAATTTAAAAAACCGGAAAAAGTATTTAACACCGCCGAAAAAGAAATCAACGATATGATCCTTTTGCGGATTATTGAATATCGCCATCAAGCCGCCGCTGAAAAAAAGCTGGATGAAATTGTATATAATAGTAATTATATACAATAATCCGGGCAATTCGGCGAGTGCCTGCCGGTTTAAAGAACTGAATTGCAGAAACCACACATAATCGAACTCACCGGTGAAATGGGCGTTGAGCGAAGAGTGGAGCAGGCTTTGCCTGAGCATGCTGAAAATTGGCAGCGTCAGGGCGAGTGCGAAACTGAAATTCACGATAAATAGTAAAAGAACGAGTTTGAGGTTTTTAAAAACCAGTCTTGTTGACGTTATGAACGTGCGGAGGATAAACTGTATCATACTAAACCGCCAAAGATAAGTAATACGCTCTGCACCCAATAAAACCAACGCGTTGAAAGGTATAACGATGAACCGTACAGATTATCGAAATAATAGGAGTTATTCGCAAAGTTGATGTCAAAAAGTGCTTTTCGTTTTGGGTCTAATTCTGCACCGATTACTTCATTTTTTGTCTTGAACTGGACGGAAGTATAACGATTCGTCACGTAAATTGTCTTGGTGAGAGTATCTTTATCGGTGTAAAGGTCGAGACGCATCGGGAATCTGGCTTCGCCTTCGCGTTTTATCTCCACCACCCAATAACCTGTTCCCGCGTTCTTATATATCTTGTTAATTTTATAATCGCAGATCAACGACTGTGAATAATAGTCGCTGATGAGCCAGTCAATTTTCTTGGGCGAGTATTGCGTGCATACTCTGAAAAAATCTCCTGCCGTAGGATGTCCGTATTTAAATCGCTGATAATATTCTTTGAGAATTCTGTCCATTACTTGCTCACCGACATATTCTTCCATGGTTTTCAGGAAAATATGAGCCTTTGCATAGCTCACGGCAAAGTAATTGGTCTCATCGGTTAACAAATAGCTTGAGTCGGCAAGGCTTCCGGCAGTAAGATTATTATAGTACGTTCTCAAGTCGTTTGCATAAAGCGGTGCTTTAATATTGGACAGAGTATATATCATAGGAATTTCTTCCATTGATAGAAACTCAAGTCCTTTTATTGGATACCGGCTGAATAACTTAAAATAATTGGACGGCATCAGTTTATGTGAACTTAGTATTCTATCCGTGAGGAATTCGGCAAAACCCTCATCAAGCCATGCCTCATAAACTTCATTGCTGGCCAGAATTCCGTAAAAATACTGATGCGCGAATTCGTGAATGATCGTTTGCTCCGGCTCAAGTGAGTTCTCCGGTGAAAATAAAGCCTGACTGATGGTAACTAATCCGGGATACTCCATCGAGCCGGTCATACCGGATTTTGGCGGTGTTATCACTAATGTAAATATTTTGTATGGGTAGGCTTCAAAATGTTTACGGAAATATTGAAAACTCTTTTCCAGCGCGGCTTTATACCGCGGAATGAAGTCGGAGAATGTTTTTGGATAGACAATCTGCGTCATTACCGGTGAAGCATTTCCGTTAGGAATAGAATAGGAATTCACTTCAAAGTTTCGAGTGGCAACCCAGGTAAAATCAATCACATTCTTTTGAAAAAAAGTGCAAGCCTTTCTTTCACCGGGGCGGCTTTCTTCGGCAGTTTTTACTCCCGAAGTTGAGATGAGATATTCTTTCGGTGTTTCTATTGTTACTGCATAATTCCCGAAATCAGAAAAGAATTCAGTATAAGGAAAAAACGGACTGCAAATCCACTTACCGTCTTTGAATACTCCCGATTTAATGAACCATTGTGCAATGCAGTAATAATCTTCACCGGGGACATAACCAGTTCTTCCGTGTGCTGCCGGTATGGAGAATTCGTAATCTGCCTCAATGTGGATGCTGTCGCCGGGATTAAGCTCATTGTCCAAAGCAGCTTTTGCAACGGTGCTGTCATATACATCAAATTCATCGGTGTTTACAAATTTGAGTCTTGCTTTGCTCCCGTTAATCGTCATGCTATTAAGAATGATAGATGTGACCGACTTTGCCGGTAGTTCGTGTCCCCGCGCATAGATAGTCCGGTTGCTTTTATAGGCGTTTAAATAGAAGTGGAAATAGAATTCATTTGTTTTATAATTCGATTTATTAACCCAAACGAGAGATTCGTGTACCTGAATTTTTTTTGCGGCGGGAAAAAATGAAACAAGAAATTTATAATTGCTGTTGCCCGGTGATGCGGCAGGTAATGGAATTTTAACTACGGCTTTACCGGTATCCATGATTCCGGCATCATGACGTGTATTAAGCGAATCGCCCGTCTGTAAATAGCATAAGCCGGCATATAAAAGAAATAATACTAAAGGTATTAAAGTCTTCATCCAACATAAATTATAAATGAAAAACTTAAAATAAGACTAATTCTTTCGTAAAGGAATAGATAGAGGCGGGAAAAATAAAAAACCTGCCGGGGGATGAGAGAGCCCGGCAGGTTTGATGATTCACTAATTGAATCAGATTTTACCTAATATAGGCAAGTTTCTTTACGGCAACCTGGGCTTTACCGTTTGTTAATTCAGTGCCTGTTAAACGATAGAAATAGACTCCGCTGGGCAGATTATACTTACTCATGCTTAGTTCAAAATCATAAGTATTAGCAGCCCGGTTTTCGTTAATTAATGTCGCAATCTTTTGCCCTGAAACATTATACAATTCAAGAACTACATGTGAATCCGATTTCAACGAGAAAGTTATGATTGTTGACGGGTTGAAAGGATTCGGGTAATTCTGTGCAAGCGAGAACTTTTGCGGTGCAGATACCGAAGCCTCGATAACTTTACTATATTCGTATGAACCATCGTTATCAACAGTTTTCAATCTGTATTTGAATGTGCCGACAGTTTTTACAACATCGGTAAATGAATACTGTTTTGGCGAATTGCTATATGTGGATGCCGGAACATCACCAACCTTTGACCACAGAAGTGCAGAGGATTGATTTGAACTGCTGACAGCTCTTTCAATCTCAAACCGTGCACTGTTAACTTCTGTCGCGGTTTCCCATTTAAGAGTAACAGCCTGAGCTTTTACCGAAGCAGAAAATGAGGTTAATTCAACCGGTAAAAGTACGTTGGCTGAGTCACTAATCGGAATCCAGCTGTCGGCAAATGGTGAATCTGTCTTTGAAGATGCATCGAATATTGACGATAGATAATAATAGCCAACTGCATCATCTTTTGACATGATAGTTCCGCCATTCGCGCGTGTTGCAGAAACACCGGGACCCGAGCAATCGTATTCCGCATATAAAGTCGGAGATACGCTCATCGTTGTCCAACCGTCTGCATGTAATGTCGCTGGCTCATAGCATTGCAGGTAAACAGTTCTCGGGCTGTTCTGCCATGGTCTGCCAAGGTAGAACGAGCTAACGGGAGATCCGTCAAATCCGATAGAATCACTTGCAAGCGTACAATGTCTGAATACAATGCCGTATTTTAGATTTGATCCTGTTCCTGCTGCTGTAATAACTCCGCCATTGCGGTTTACAACTATCTGGCAGCTATCGAACACGGCAATACCGTTACCGAAGATAAAATCAACCGAACCGGTGATTTTACAGTTCTTGTGATAAACGCGGTAACAATTCCACAGGTAGTACGTATCCTGATGTCCGTAGAGGTTGCAATTCAGGAATTTAACTTTGTCTACTGCGGAACCGATATTAACGGCAACCGCTCTTTCAACAGTAACCGTATCCTGAATAGTCATATTCTCGAAAGTGGCATTGCTCGAATTGATTTGCAATGTCTGGCAAGTACTTGTGCCTAATCCGGCTTTGCCAACATAATCATCATAATCCAGTATGGTTGAGTCTCTCTCTTCACCGATGAACTTAATGTCGCTAATTGAAGAGGGGATAGTGACTTTTTCATGATACCAGCCCTGGCGAATAAAAACCACATATGGGCTGATCCCCGGATGACTTGACGGGATCGCATTGACTGCAGCCTGGAGAGTAGTATAATCGCCGCTTCCGTCGAGAGCAACAACCAAATTTGCTCCGAGGGCAGAATTCGGTACGGTGCTTTTGCCGCTCAATGAGACGTTTTGTGAAGTCGCACCACCTCCGGATACAGTCAATGTGCCCGAATACATAGTTGCGGCCGAAACTGTCGGCGCAGCAAAACGAACGTATATAGTGGTTGATGATAAATTGCTGCCTGTATAAGGTACCTGAACAGAAGAAGCAAATCCGGAACCGCTTGTTAAAGATACTTCAAAGTGTGAAGGTGCAGTTACGGTGATATTATCTGCTTCCGGAGTGAGGTAATACCCGGTGACACTGAATGTCCTTTCCGTTGAATTGGTTTCCATATCAACGCGGCCGAAATAAAATCCAGTTGCCGAGGTTGTAATAATAGGTGAAGTAGGAACAACTGAACCATCGGCGCAAGTGAAGTCTCCGAACTTGTCAAGATTCGGTGTTGTGAAATAATGGCTCGAAGTATTAACGTTGCCAACATTGAGCCATCCGCTTCCGGTGTAAAAAGCGCCGTAAATAATGGATTCTGTTCCCTGAACATCAGCAGCAGGATATGTGAACGTTCCGCTATATACCGGATTGGTAAATCCGGAGCCGTTTACTGTCCAATATCTGTTAAGATAATCGGTAGCGCTGGTGTTGTTCGGGTGCTTTGACCTTGTCGTTGTTGCATAAACATAAGCGGATGAGTATGCATCGGCACTGATATTAAGGCTGATCGGTGCATATTCAGCAGTTGAAATATAATCACCGACAGGCAGGGTGAAGCCGGTAACAGGTGTTGTTACTGCTTTTCTTAACTGGCCGCTGCCGTTGGGGTATATAAATGAAGCAGCAGACGAACCGGAGTTGGTTGCGGTGGCTCCAAATGTCAGATTATATGAATCAAGAGCTAAAATTCCCGATGTCAGAGTTACAGTATTCTCAATAGTAACATCTGACGCCAGCGTGATTCCTATGCCGCTTGCAGTATTGTTCAGAACAATCGTTGGGCCGTTACTAAATCCGGTTGTGGATATAGATTGAGCCGCTGATCCGTTAAAAACAATTTTTCCGCCCACAGCAGAAGTACCATTGCCAAGTACGCCGCCCGTATGAACTAAATTTCCGCCGATATTTATTGTGGCGTTAGTTCCTGAAGTAGTGTTGTTTGAGGCGTAGAGCGTACCGCCGGCAACTACGAGATTACCTTTTACGGTAAATGTTTGTGTGGTCGCGTTTGTTGATGATCCGGCGATATCATACTCGCCGCCGTTAATATACGCGTTACCGTTGACAACTACAGTTCTTGCACTTCCACCGTTACCATTGTTGAATATACCGTTGGTCAGTGTGAAGTCACCTCCGATTGTATAAGTCGCATTAGTACCTTTCGTGAAGGCTCCAAGTGAGCCGGCGTAGTTGATAACAACGTTACCGCTTGTATTGATCTGGTATCCAAGGCTGCCATCTAATGAATTTAATATACGGAGTGTAGAACCGGCGCTGTATGTTGCGACGGGTAGTTTGCTACCCGATGCATCTGCCAAATACTCAGCGCCTGATGAAATAACTAAAGATCCGCTTAAAGTAACGGCATTTGCCGACTGATTATCCAGAATACCGTTTACAGTTAGCGTCTTTGTTGATGCGATAGCCAATGTACCGCCTGAAGTAAGGGTCAGCGTACTTCCGTTCGGCACGCTTGCGGAATTATTGACATTCAGGTTATAGAAAGTTCCACCGTTAACGGTTTGTGCAGATGTTCCGTTCAGTGTGACAGTGCTCGAAGCAACGGTATATGCTGCGCTTCCGGCTGAAAAATTACCTGCGACTGAAATTGTTCCCGATGTGCTCAGGGTTCTCGCAGCTCCGGCATCATTTGTACTTCCTAAATTTCCGTAATTAGCAGCGATGATAGTAAGGGAGCCGCTGCCGTCATAATTTACTGTACTTCCTGAATTGAGAGTGCCTAATGCTAAACCTGTTGTTGTTTGAAGATTTAAGGTCGCATTATTCGCGGCATCAATTGTCCCTGTAAAAGGATAAGCTGATGGAATTGTTAATGATACTGCGTTGGTTCCATCTCCGACTAAGATTTTGGAACCCGTGGCTGAAATTGTTAATGCGGAGGCAAAGGTGGCTCCGGTATTAATTACATTATACGTTGCATTCATGCCGGTAAAATCCACAGGACTTGTTCCGCTTCCGTCAGAACTTGTTCCCCAGTTCGAAACTTGTGATATATCCGAGTCTGCCTTATTATAATAATTAATAGGTGTCCCGAAACTAACCTGATCGCCATAGGCTGTCCCGACGCTGTTGGTTGCATAAGCGCGGACGTAGTACGTGGTTCCACCCGTAAGGCCGGTCAAAGAACTGGTAAACGATCCTGTTCCCGTTCCATCGCTCGTATGGGTGCTGTCAATAGTCGGTGTTCCCCAGCGGCTATAGCAGATACCCTTAGCGGTAATAGCTGCTCCGCCGTCCGAGGTTGCGTTACCGCCGCCTGAGGCAGAAGATACTGTGATGCCTGTTATTGCCGCGGTAGTTACCGTCGGCAGACTGACACCGGCGAGTGTTGTAAATGTGCTGTCTGCACCATAACCTGTACCGACACTATTCGTTGCATATGCACGAACATGATAAGTAACGCCCGAGGTTAGTAACGTTAATGAACTTGTAAAGCTTCCGGTGCCAGTACCATCGCTTGTGAATGAGTCGGAGATTGTCGGATCAGCTGACGTGCTCCAACAAACGCCTCTGGCTGTTACATCAGCTCCTCCGTTATCGGTAATATTACCACCGCAGGAAGCGGAGGTTGTTGCAACTCCCGAAATTGTAGAAGTTGAGACAACAGGAATAGTTGCATCGGTAGCAGTTCCTTTTAAATTTACGCCCTGGGTAAGGGGATATTTTCCGGTAACAGTCATTGTCGTGGCGTTGTACCAGAAATAAACTCGTGCCCGCAAAGATTGGCCTGCTGAAACAGAAACCGAACTTGGGATTGTCAGTGAAACCAGCGTCATAGAAGTTCCAGTTGCACTGATCGTTGCAGTATTTAATTGCGTGGATGTTGTAAACCCATCAGTTGATATACAAACATTTTCCCGAATACCGTTGCCACCCTGACTACCTACATACAGCGATATGCTCGAAGCATTAAATTTCTTGCCGGTGTTTGGCGAAATGGCGAATTCTTCATAAATATTTGTGTTGCTGGCTGTGGTTATTGTTTTGCTAATAACCGCGTTGCAGAAAGAAAGCATCAGTCCATAGGAGCTTCCTGCTGAAGTGGTTCCGTGTCCGGATGAGCTAAGGTAGCTCGTATTCCAGGACGCATTTGCCGCGGTAATATTTCCTGAAGGGCTGGTGCTTCCCGTCAAGTCATATACCTTTGAGGAATTCATGTACAAATTCCACGTGGCTGTTACTGATGTTTGCGAATAGAGTTTTCCTATCGGAAAAACTATCGCAAATAACAAGAACAACAAAGTAAGTTTTCTCATCTCTTTATCCTTATTATGTGTTGAATGAACTATAAAAATCCATTAAAAGAAATTAATTCAACAAAAGATGAGAAAATTCCGGTTAATAGCATAAAATAATGAGATTAAACGCTAACTGTATCGGTGAACAGCTCTTTTTGAGGGGTGAAGTGGGGTTAGAGGAGACCTTCTACCATCTTCTGGAAGTGGTCTTTGAACGTGCGGGTTAATTTTAGACGTATTTCGCCATGGAGAAATACATCATAATCTCCGTATTTGTTTTGCTTTAGTTTTTCCACTTTCTCAATATTTACCAAGGTAGATCTATGAATTCTGACAAATTTAGAAGGGTCTAATTTTGACTCAATGGATGCCAAAGTTTCCCGTAGTATGTTTTTTGCCGACACAGTATGGACATATACATAGTCATCGGCGGACTCAAAATACAGGACATCATCCACAGGAATAATCTGAATGCTATCCCGCATTTTTATCATGATGCGATTGAGATATGATTTTCTTGAAAAATTATTTTGAAACGTGTCTTTGGTTATATCGCCGCCAATGACATTTTTTACCAGATCTTTTAGCTTTTCAACATAGTCGAAAACAGAACGGTTTTCAAATTCCTCCAGTGTGTTTTCGATTGACTTTGAAAATCGCTCATCGTCAATGGGCTTTAACAAATAATCTACTGCATGGTATTCGAACGCCTTCAGAGCAAATTGGTCATATGCAGTAATGAAAATGGTCATCGGGAGGGGATTCATATTTACCTCATTCAGTACCTCAAAACCGTTTTTCCCCGGCATGGATATATCCAAAAATATCAAGTCAGGTTTTAGCCGGTTGATGTATTCTACTGCCTCCTCACCGTTTACACATTCGGCAATAATTTTAATAGAATCATATTTATTCAGTCGTATTCTGATGCCTTCTCTGGATAACGGCTCATCATCAATTATAATTGCTCGGATCATCATATTTTTACAACATCTTTATTAGTAGTATATAATCGGCCGGCTTTGATAACGGGTATTTCAGTATTAACAACAACTTTGCCGCCTTGTTTTACGCATGCAGTTTTAATTACCCCATGGAAATCAGAGATGTTTAACATTGAGCTAACCTCATTGGCTGTCTTTTGGATGCCCTCAAACAAACTGTTAAACCCGCCTTGATCTTCAGAAGAAAACTCAAAAGACATGGTGAGAACATTATCTCTGCATGAGATTTTCAGGTGAATCCTAAATCCTATTTCAGAATTCCCAAAAATGTACTCCAGCAACTCAACTACCATTACCCGGACAATCTGTCCCGGAATAATTATGCCGTCCGGAACATCAACGAGCTGCTTGGTTAGTAATACATTATTTGCACCCTGCAATTTAATATATTTATTAATTAAAGAAAGGTCATCTGAAAGCCCGCTCTCGAATGTTCTGCTGTCATAAACCGTTGAACGAAGCACATCACTGAATTGAAGCAATACGGAGTTAGCATCCGGAAATTTTCCGGCAGCGACCATGGATTTGATGCTGCGCAGTGTTTGGAACAGGAATCTCGGGTGAATTTTTGTTTTTAACTCATCAAGCTGCGAGTTCACTAATTTCGATTCAAATTCGAGTGCCCGGAGTTCTTTCTCGGCGCGCAAATGTCGGAATTTTATCAAATAAAAAATACTCATCGTCAATGGATAAATCGCAACATCATACCATATCAACGGATTTTTGATAAATAAATCGAGCAGTGGAGTATCAACAAACTTTACGAGTAAAATCTTGTTAAAGAACAGACAGATAAACTGATGGCTGACCAAGAGAAGCACGAAGAGAGTACAGTGAAGTGCAATAGCTGTTGACGTGCTTAATTCCGTAATGTGGAATTTTTTGTTTAATGTGTACACTAAAACGAAAAACAACAAAAAGAATTCAACAAAAATAAACTTGGATAGAAACAGGGTAGAATAATTAAAAAATGTTCTTGGACCCGCACTGGAGCCGTAGATTGTTTGCAGCGTGATTATTCCTGAAATCAAGGAAAAGATTATAAACAGGGGAATGAAAAAATGTTTTAAATCCTCCTGAACGGAAATTGTCAATCTACCTCTCATGGTTCATGAACTCCTCAACATCATGCGCTGTCACGAACTGAAATGCCAACTCAACATTAACTCCCTTATCCGGATTGTTAACAGCGGAAAATGTATATCCCTCTCCAAACAACTGCTTTAGCCTGTCCTTAGTTATTTGAATACCGACACCTTTTCGATCTTTGACCTGAGTGGAATCATGTATCCCGGGGCCGTCATCTATCACATGGAGATGCAAGCGTCCATCCTTAATATATGACGAGATTTCGAGTTCACCGGAGTCGGGGCGTTTTGCAACAGCATGCCGCAAAGCATTTTCTACGATCGGCTGCAATACCAGGTTTGGGACATAGGCGGATAACGATTCCGGAGATAGGTTGAAAGAAATCCGCAGCCTCTCACCGAGTCTGATTTTCTCTATTTCAAGATAGTTTTTTATAAAAACTATCTCTTCGGAAAGTGGTATGATCTGCTCGTTCTTGCTCGAAAATGTAGCCTGAAGAAAGCTTTCAAGCAGATCAATCATGTGAATAGAATCGGTTTTTGCCGACTTTAAAAGTAATGTCGAAAGAGTGTTGAGTGTGTTGAAAAGAAAATGCGGGTGCAGTTGACTTTGCAGTACGTTAAGCTGGGAAAAAGCGAACTGTTTTTGTAATACAGCCACCCTCTTTTCGGTTGATTTTAAATCCCGAGTTGATAAAAGGGTTTGTGTTATTATCACGAGTGCAAAATATATCGCGATATCAACCCATGCCCACTGATTTCTCAGAACACGGAAACTAAGAACCCGCATAAAGGAAGCGTGCTGATAAATCAGAACGGATAGAACACTCCCCACAAATTGGTGTATAAGGCATATCGTAAGCGGAGCGGCGACAAAAACTAATAGCCAATAATTAAAACGTTTATAGGAGTTTACCGAAGCAGTTAACGTAAAAATAACCGGGAGAAATGCCGCCCACGACCACCAGTATAACAAATTAAATATGAGATGGTAAAGCAGGGGATATACGCGGGCATTACTTTTGCCGAGGAAATAGTAATAATGCAGTGCTACGATAATTGCAGTCCCCGTAAGGATAATAAAAAACATCTTCGCAAAATTGAGAGCGAATAAATTTTTAGGATTAATTTCGGAATTACGGGTAAACATTTTTACTCGGTTTCTTATGCAAGATTCTATTTTACCAAGGCGGAAAATACTGCTTTCAGATGTAATTAAAAATTTTCATGTCCGCAGTTTGACCGGCAATCGCCTGAAAGTCGAAGCAAATACCGGGCACATTGTGTTTTTTTAGTGTATTATGATTAACTTGATATTTAAAAATTTTCCTGATAATTACTATAAAGCATGCGCGAATTTATCAAAACATATCTGAGCAGGGCAGCATTTGAGAATAATCGAAAACTACACATTCTTGTATTGCTGATTTTGCCGCTCATTATTTATGTCCGGACCATCGGATTTCAAATAATTGGTTTTGATGACAACGGGATAATCGAGAATGCCGATTTGTGGTTGAAAACATTCAAAGGGGGCGGTGATATACTTAAAACGCTGCTTTCACTTGGAAATTTCGGCAATTCATTTTATCGCCCGATTCAATTTTTAACATATGAAATAGACGCATCAATAAGTGGTGCTAACCCGTGGATGTACCACGTCTCAAATATCCTTGTCCATTTAGGCTCAGTTGTAACACTGTATTACTTTCTGCAGCATTTTGCTATTTCCCGAAAAGTAGCATTTGTTGTCTCGCTGATTTTTTCCGTGCATCCATTGACTGCGGTCGCTGTTGGATGGGTACCTTCCAGAGGCGATACCTTGATAGCGATTTTTGGAATGTTGACATTTATCAGTTATGACAATTATATACGGCAGAAACGACTAATATATCTGTACGGGCATTTCGCCATATTTTTAATAACGTTTATGACAAAGGAATCCACGGTATTTTTCCCGTTTTTCTTATGTGCATATTCCGTGTATCTGCTCGGAGATAAATTTACTTTCAAAAAATACCTGCCGATGTTTTCAGGCTGGGCTTTAGCGATGGGTATCTTTTTTATATTGAGAAAATTCTCATTCCATGAATCAATGCCTCCGGACGCATTCACATTGCAAAATTTCGTGAAAAATCTTCCGGCCATTCCAAGCTTGTTTGGGAAAATTTTAGTCCCCTATAACCTTTCGACACTTCCTCTGTTTGATGCGGCTTCTCTGCTTATAGGTATATTGACAATTATCCCGGTCGGTATATTTTGCATACGCAAAGCGACGGATAAGAACTATATCTATCTATGGGGACTGGCGTGGGTTATACTATTTAACATAGCGCCGATGTTTTACCGGCTGTCAAACGCCGACTATTTTTATAATTATCTTGAGCATCGTGATTATCTCCCAATGTTAGGCGTGTTTTTGATTGCGGGAGTGTTTATTAAAGAGCACGGGATCGCTGATAAGAGTTATTTTCCGTATGCCGCAGCTATCGTGTTGATTATATTCTCTGTGCAAACATTTATTCAGAGTGGTTACTATAAAGAGAATTTCCCATTTAATAATCGAGCAATTGAATGTAACCCCCGGAATGCTTCGGCATTGTCCGGACGGGGTGTGAATTATTTCGGACAGGGCAAGGTTGATTTGGCTTTATCGGATCTTAGCGCCTCATTGGCTATTTGGGAAAATTCCATGTCCTATTTTTACCGGGGTATTATTTTTGAAACACAAAATAAAAACAGCAAGGCGATGAATGAGTATTCCAAGGCAATGCAGTGCCTCAACACTCTTCCTTCTGCCAATGCAATGGCGCAGGTGTTATCAAGCCGCGCCAACCAGAAATACAATAGACAGGATTTTGAAGGTTCGCTCAACGATCTCGATATGGCGGCACAGATAGACAGCACTATGCCCCAGATTTATTATAACCGAGGAAATACGCATCTGGCGATGAAGCATTATAAACAGGCAATTGCCGACTATAATAAAACTCTCAGCATGAGTCCGAAATCCATTGATGTCTTTACCAATCGCGGTATCGCGAAATATGAAATTCATGATTATGAAGGTGCGTTACGCGACTACAAAGAAGCAATCGCTATCAATCCGTTTTATATTCTTCCATATAACAACATAGGGGTCACATTGCGGGAATTGAACCGCTATGATGAAGCAATCAGTTATTTTGACAGAGTGATTGGAATGGATAGCAAGCTGGGCGCTGCTTATTATGGCAGGGCGACCGTTAAGTTGAGGCAAAAGAACTTTGAATCCGCAATACTCGACTTGATGGAGGCCCGGAAATTGGGTTACTCGGGAGCGGCTCAACTTATGCAGGAGCTCGGAATTCGCTGATTACTTAAGTAAAGCTTATTATAATTAGGAGTAGAATGGTCAAAACTGATACAAAGAAAGTTATAATTCTCGGCGCTGGAATCACCGGGCTTGTTACTGCCTGGAAACTTGCTAATGCAGGCTTAAGCGTTTTGATAATCGAGAAAGAGGACACTCCGGGCGGGTTGGCAAAAACAATAAAGAAAGACGGGGGATTGTACGATCAGGGAGCCCATAATTTTTTTACCCACGATCCGGAAATATTGGAATTCTACCAAAAGCATTTGGACGGTATTTTCCTTAACCGCCAGAGAAACTTCCGCCTCTTCATATTCGGAAAACTTGTTACATTCCCGTTTTTGGGTGGTGAGTTATTCAAACTCATGAGTATGAAGCAGCTTATCAGAGTCGGTATATCGTACCTATGGGCAAGGTTTAGGGTTAATTTCAAAAAGGAAACGCATACTGAACATTTGGACGAGTGGATTGTTGACCGGTATGGGAGGGGGTTGTATGAAGTATATTTCAAGCCCTATCTCAGTAAGGTGCAGAAATGTGACCCGCATCAGCTTTCGTCTGCAATGGGTAAAAAGAAAATCCCGCTTCTCTCCGTCAGAAAAATTTTGAAGGAGACCTTTAAAAAGAATTTCCACAGAATACCGGTTCAACAACAAACCGGTAAAAGTTATTATTGCAAGGGCGGATACGGGGAGATGCCGAATTTCTTCTATCGGGAATTACTTGCGATGTCGAACGTGCAGTATCATGGTTGTGAATCACTTACCCGGCTTATCATTGAAAACGGAAGAGTTGCAAAAATTTTAACGGATAAGGCAGAATACAACGCGATGGGTGCCGATGTTATTTCAACTCTGCCTTTAGGCCAACTATGTAATTTTGAAGATCCGAAATTGCAGCACATTTACGATCAGGCGAAAAGATTAGAATATGTCGAGATGCGATTTTTCGTTATGAAGGTCAAGCGGCCGGATATAACAGGTGCCTGGTTTGTGAATTTTAATGATGACCGGATACCTTTTTACCGGGTGGGAGAGGAAGTCTATAATGAATTTGAAATGGTGGAAGAGGGACACTCAACTCTGACTTTCGAACTTCCCGTCAACAAAGGAGATGAGTTATTCAGCATGCCCGATGAGGAATTGTCCAAGGTGATATTGAGCCGTTTCAATTTGGTTTTTGATCTCGATGCCCGGGATGTTGAAAAGGTATTTTCAATTTATACGCCATATGCAAATCCGAGATTGATAGTGGATTACCAGAATATTGTATCCGACATTTTTGATTTTATTTTTTCTCTGGAAAATCTGTTCAGCTTCGGCAGGAACGGGCTATTTACCTATGCTAATCTGGATCACTGCACAAGAATGGCCCTCGACTTTTCAGAAAAGTATCTTTCCGATGAACCCCATGACGGAAATAAACAGATACTTCAAAAGTTTTTTCTTAGCGGTTTCTGATTTTTTAGTAATTTCCAGAAGCTTTAATTACACTCTTAGTGTGTTATCGTCATATTTTCACCAGGTAGTATTACTCAAATAATAGATGTTTATCCACATAAGTGAGATACCGGACATGAATCAATGAGCAGTGATTCCACCGCTGTTCTGAAACAGCAGGCAAAGCGAAGCGCGTTCTGGAGCCTTATCGAAAAGATGGGGATACAATTCCTTTCTGCTCTTGTTGGTATTGTAATGACCCGCCTTCTTTTGCCATCCGATTACGGATTGATTGCCATGCTGGATATCTTCATTGCCGCGGGTTTACTTATCGCTGATTTTGGTTTGGGGCAGGGGTTTATTCGCAATACCGAAGCGCATGCTGATGACCAATCTTTGATTTTGTTTTGCAATACTACCATTGGACTGCTTATTTATATATGTCTCGCCGGAGCGTCCGGAATTATAAGTCGTTTTTATGGACAACCTCAGCTTGTTCCCATTATTAAAGTACTTGCATTAAACATTCCCATTCAGGGTTTCGGAATGATTTATCAGGCAAAGCTGATGAAGGATCTTCGACTTCAAATTTTAACGAAAACAAAACTTTTTAGTCTCGTATTATCCGCAGTAATCGGCATTTATATGTCTGTTAAAGGTTTTGGTGTTTGGGCGATTGTCTGCTATATCACTTCCTTTAATCTCAGCAACTCGATTATATTGTTTTTTGTTTCAGGCTGGTTTCCAAAATTCAATTTTGACTTCAATAATATCAAGACTTACTACAGCTACTCAATTCGCTTATTGGGGGCAAGTCTGCTGGATGCGTTTTACACGAATTTTTTCACCATGTTTATCGGCAAAGTGTATAAGTCGGTTACCGGCGGACTATACTCGAAATCAAGGATGATTCAAAACATTCCGGTAATGAGCACGATTCAAATAATACAGGCGGTCTCTTTTCCTGTATTTACAAAAGTGCAGAACGACGACGAGAAACTCCGGGAATTATTTGGCAAACAGATTCGCGTAATATCATTCCTGATGTCGTTTATCATCGGCATGATGGTTCTCACGGCAAATTCATTTGTGGTGATAGTTCTTACCGAAAAATGGATTGGTATGGTTCCATACTTCCAACTCTTACTTTTACTGGGCTGGGTGCTGCCGTTTCATACGCTTCATGCAAGTCTCTTGAATGCGAAGGGGAAGAGCGGTGTCAGTCTGAAACTGGAAGTCGTTAAGAAAATTCTCGCGATTGCCGGGTTGTTTATTGTTTTTAAACTTGGAGTAATTGCCATTATCATTGCTCAGGTTGTTGCCGGAGCTCTGGGTTTAGTGTTGCATATGGTCTATACGAAAAAATATATCGGGTATGCACTTTGGCGGCAAATGAAAGACTTGATGATACCGCCGGTAATCACTGTGGGTGTTGTTGCTGTTAGTTTTGGCATACTGCAAGGCATGACAAATATATTTTATGTGTTTACGTTGCAAGTAATTTCTTTTTCTTGTCTATATTTAATTATTGCGTCAATAACCGGAAGAAACGAAGTCAATTTCCTGAGGGAGATTGTTTCGGCCGGTTTTGGTAAGAAGAACAATGATGAAAAATTGTAAATAAGGAGAACTCTTAATGAGCATCTTTCAGGCAAATAAGGCGAAGGAAGAATCAAAAGGAATGAAGAATAAAATACTGTTGTTCCTGTTTCTGATTTTTATTCTGCGAATTATTGTTGTTGTTCTCGTAACTCATAATGGTGCATCCGGTATTGAAACATCCGACACAAGAAATTATGTAAAATTTGCCATGGATATGAGAAACGGGCATATGAGTGTGCTGCCGAGAACCATGCCCGGTTTTCCGTTGATTATTGTACTTACTCAATATCTCTTCCCGATTACCTGGCTGGGAACAATCCTTTTACAGCAAATACTTAATCTGTTGATTGCATGGCTGCTGGTTCTTATTGTGAGTCAATATACAGCCAAGGGGTATTTGTTGGTGATGGCATTATTCCTTTTTGAACCTGTGACATTGATATATAGTTATACCTTCATGCCTGAAATGTATATGCTTTTATTTCAGGTTTGGGCTACATATATTTTAATAATTGCACAGAAAGCTGAAAGCAGAAAAAAGATGCTGCTGACACTTTCCTCAGCGCTCATATTAAGTGTCGGGGTTTTCTTTAAACCGATACTCACGTTTACATTCACATTATTCGCTCTGTTCATCCTGGTATATTATAAGGATAGTATATGGAAGAGATTATTGTTTGTCGTTTTATTTTATGCCGTATTCCAGACTCCGCTTTATCTCTACCGGTTTTACATTCATAATCATTTCGGCGTTTATTCTCTGTCAAGACAGGAATACTCTGAAAAAGCGGGCAGGAGCATAGATATTAAATTCCTTGCTCAGAATGGTTATCCAATGGCAGATGACAGCGTACGAGGTGAATTACGGCAGACATTAGCAAAAGGGGGTTATGATTCTACAAAGCCGGATTGGGCATTGTATGGACATATTACGGATTCAATTACAAAAGCAAATTTGAGAAAGTATCCATTCACCGCGATATATCATTCCTTCGCGGAAAGTTATGCGTATTTCCAACCCGGAACGAGAGTCCTGTTGAATTTTCAGAAGGCCTTTACTCGAACTGTCCTTTCGGATGAGTTTGAAGATCCCAAGGCGGCCGGTCAAACGCATAGTTCGGTTTTTTCTCAGAAAAATTTAACTGCTCTTTTCTCTATGTTATATTCAGCGATACTCATCTTCCCTGTGCTCATTGCACTGGGCAGTAAAAAATTGCGGAAGAAATATTCGGTCATCATATTTTTAACAATATTATGGTTCCTATATACCTCTGTTGCATGCGGCAGAGTGGCACAGGCTCGATATCACGTGACATTTATCTGGACTTTTACCATGCTTGCAGGAGTAGTTTATGCAGATATCCGCGAAAATGGACTCCGGCATCTTTTTCGAAAAGAGGAGACGACTGCATGAGTGACCGTAAGCCCTTATCGGAGGAACCCATTTATGTAACCCGGCCGTATTTGCCGGATTTGAGCGAATATCTGCCGTATCTTGAAACGATTTGGAAAAATAAACACCTCACTAACTGGGGCCCGTTAGCAGAAGAATTTGAAAATCAATTGGCCAAAGTACTTGGAGTAAAACACCTGAGTATAGTTTCAAACGGCACATTAGGGCTTCTTATTGCCATCAAAGTTTTAGGGCTGCATGGCGAAATTATAACAACTCCGTATAGTTTTGTTGCGACCGCACACTCATTAATCTGGAATCAACTTCAACCGGTTTTTGTTGACGTTGATCCTGCAACCGGGAATCTGAATCCGGATTTGATCGAGGCGGCAATTACACCGGCGACAACAGCAATCCTGCCTGTTCATATTTACGGGAATCCATGCGACAATGAGAGAATTCGGGCTGTCGCCAAACGACATAATCTGAAAGTTATTTATGACGCGGCTCATGCCTTTAATGTGAGAAGCAATGGGAAGTCTATATTAAACTGGGGCGATATTTCTGTGTTGAGTTTTCATGCCACAAAAGTTTTTTCAAGTATTGAAGGAGGGGCAATTATATCTCCCTCTAAAGAAGTCAAGCAAAGAGTTGACCGTCTTAAGAATTTTGGTTTTGTTGGAGAGATTTCAATCGAAGATATTGGTATCAATGCGAAGATGAATGAATTTCAGGCTGCATTCGGGTTGATGCAGTTAAAACATCTTGAAGAGCTTAAGCTAAAACGGAAAGAGCTGTTTAATGTTTATATGGATTGTTTAAAGGGAACAGAGGGTATATCATTCTTCCCCGTGGGCAGTGATGTGGACTATAATTATGCGTATTTCCCGGTTCGAATCAATGAGAAAGTGTTCGGCAGATCCCGGAAGTATGTTTATGAAGAATTGAAAAAGGTAAATATTTATACCAGGCGGTATTTTTATCCGTTGATATCATCATTGGAAATTTATCGCACTTTTAACTCATCAAAACCTGAAAATCTTCCGGTTGCAAGTCAAATTGCCAAGGAAGTTTTATGTCTCCCGTTTTATCCGGAACTGAATCATGAAACTGCCGTGAAGATAGCTGACTTCATCAAATCTTTGAAGAGATAAAGAAAATGCAGGGACAAAAACTTGCAATTATGCAGCCTTATTTCTTTCCTTACATCGGATATTTCCAATTAATAACTGCCGTTGATATTTTTCTGCTGTATGATCAGGTTGATTATATAACCAGAGGATGGATAAACCGCAATCGGCTTTTGGAAGTAAATCGCGGACCTGTTTATTTCGGTTTCGAGGTGGAACATGTCCATTCGGGTACACTTATACGTGATGTCCGCATTAAGTTTGCAGATAAAGAAAGAAGAAAGCTGCTGAAGGATATTTATCATAATTATCGCCGCGCAGCGTTCTTTGACGAGACGTACCCGGTTATCGAAAAGGCTCTTCCCGATACTGCGTCAACTATATTACAGATAAATGGACACAGTATTTCTGTCATTGCTCAGCATCTTGAAATTGCTACAACCATTCTGAGTGGATGCAAAGATGCTGAAAAAATAGAACAGGAATTACAAAAGCTGCCTGAAGATGGGGCGGCGGCTAATGCTCAGCCGGATAGGAAAACCCAAAGAATATTGAGCATTTGCAAAGAATTCGAGAGCAGGCATTATATCAACCCGATTGGGGGATTGCAGCTCTATTCAGCTGAAATATTCCAAAAATATGATGTTAAGTTGAATTTTGTGCAAACATTGCCATATTCTTATGCGCAGCTCAGCGGTCAGTTTCACAAGGATCTCTCTATTATAGATGTTTTGATGAATTCCGGTAGGGTGGCAACCCAATTATTACTAAAACAATATACCTTGTTATAAGACCTGAAACCGGGCAGCACAAAAATATGGGCAAATATTTGTATTTGTTTCGTGCTAAAATTATGCGTAATATGCAGTAACGTTGTAGAAAATTGTGACCGAACATTCCTAAGCTGATGACTCACATCAATTTTTAACGTTTCAATGAATTTATTCTCTTTCTTAATAATAGGAGCTCTCATGAATATATTTGTCGGAAATTTAGCAAAAGAAGTAAATGATGACGATCTGATGCAGGAATTTTCAGTTTACGGCAAAGTAAAAAGCGTTAAAGTTATTCGCGACATGTTTACCGGCGAATCCAAAGGATTCGGTTTTGTAGAGATGGATGTTAAAAGCGAAGCTGAAACTGCTATTAAAGAATTGAACACCAAAGACGTTAAGGGTAAAAAACTCAACGTTAATGAAGCCCGACCAAAAACTGACAACAGACGTCAGGGTGGAAGAGGCGGAAACAGCGGCGGCCATCGTGGTGGCAACAGCGGCGGCGGTGGAAGATCTTTCGGAAGAAGATAATAACCGGATAAAATTTAAAAAGCCGTCCCTTTGGGACGGTTTTTTAATTTAAACAGAATTACTTCTTTACAGTGGTTTGTATATTGCTAAAATCACTATACCTCATCATTTCCTTTTCGAGTGTCCGCGATACTTTCAGAGTTTCATTCTCGAAGAATTGAAAACCGAGAAATCGTTGATTGCCTCTCGTTGTCTGACTCCATATGCCGATTATCCTGCCTTCACCATTAACAATTACCGGACGGAAAACTCCATTATTGGAAATTGCTTTCGCATAGGTATGGTCTTTGAACATCCCGCTTCTGTCCTTATAACTAATAACAAACTCGTCATATGCCGGCAGCAGATAATGCGCGTTTATTTCCGGTTGTCTGCATGAAGCCTCTTCGAAAAAGTAAAACTTTTTATCATCAACTATTAGTGTTGAGAAATCTTTTTCAATTGCAGCGACCGCAAGCTTAGCCTTCCCTAACGATAATCCCGACCACCATTGAAAATCTTCTATTAACGCCGGACCGTGGCTTGCGAAGTATATTCTTGCAAGTTTTGCGAGTGCTTCTTCGTGAGTCAATTTTGTTTGTTTGGCAACCCGCTCGTCAAATAAAGCATAGGATATTTTATTATTCTTCAACCTTCCGCTGCAAATTAGTTTATGTAATTCCGCATCCATGAGAATGTGCGATAATTGTTGAGAGATTAATGATAGTTTACTCTTTGTTAGCACAAGTGAAATTTCTTCGCGTGTCAGATGATTTGCGCCATCCATTTCCTTTTCAATTATCGAGTGACATTTTTTCAGCAGCCGGGGTGTAAGTTCCAAATCCCGGAGCCTTCCTTTGGTCTGTGAAAGGACCTGTGCAGCGGTTAAATCTAAAAGCCAGCTTAAATTCTCACGCGCAACGATGTGCCAGGTCGGCCTCATAACATGCGTGCGCAAAATTGTTCCGCTGTTGTATGCCTTTTCTACTTCCGATAGTTTCGTGTCATGGAGACGTAACCCAATCGCCCACATCATACTACGAAAATCCTGTGCTTGCATTGCGCCCATGTGTTTTAGCAGGGTGTTGGCGTTGGAATGGATTGGGGCAGATATATGTTGATTCGAGAGTCTGAGGGATGGAATATTTTGTGACGGCATTTTGTAAAATCCGGTTTTTGCTTCGCAATATAACTTGCGGCTCAATCCTATAAAAATTGAAAATTTACTTGATAAACAGAACCGGCAAATGACTTTTTACTTTATCCCGCAATTTATTAAGTTTGTTCATCAGAACTTCACACAATTATTCAGGCCCGGAACATGCTCAACACACATCGCCTATTCGCGCTTTTTCTCATTTTAGCTTTTGGCTGTGCCATTTACCCGCAGACAAATACTTATAAAGCCCCACTATATTGGAGCGTTTATGAGCATCACTATGTTAAAGAGCAAGCGGGTGTTTCTGATAACTACATTCCCGAATCTGAATTGTTAGCTAATATTAATTGGGTTGAATCAAATTTGAAGCCACACGGCTATAACATGATTTGCATGGATGGTTGGGGAGATGTTTCTCAGTTAAATGAGAACGGATACCGAAATTCCCACTCAGCGCACTGGACAAATGACTTTGCGTATTGGTCAGCGTACCTGCAAGGCAAAGGTATGACACTCGGCATGTACGGCAACCCGTTATGGATTAATGTAAGTTCTACCGATACAGCAAAAAAGATTGTTGGGACGAATATCAACGTAAGCAGTCTGATTAACACATCGGAAAATGCAAAATGGTTTACGTGGGCTCAGGTTGACCGGCCGGGCGCTGAGCAATATGTGAAGGGATATATTAAATTTTACGCGGATATGGGAATAAAATATTACCGCGTTGATTTTTTATCATGGTATGAGTCGGGTACGGATCATTACATGGGTACGGTCGGTGTTGCGCATACGCGAGCTCAATATGAGAAGGCTCTGCGTTGGATGCGCGAAGCATGTGATTCAAACGGGGTTTTTCTCAGTCTCGTTATGCCGCATCTGAATAATGAAGCAGAGTTTGAAAAAAAATACGGACATATGTTTAGAATCAATTCTGACTGCGGAGTGGGAACGTGGGAACGGTTCAGTAATCTAAATCGCGGTACCCGCTATACTGTCTGGTCGCAATATGAAAACGCGATGGACGGTTATACTTACTGGTCATATCTTGCCGGAAGAGGTAAAGTGCTTCTTGATGGCGATTTTATCCGTATCAATACTTTTACAAGCAATTCCGAGAAGAGGAGTGTTGTTTCGCAGCATATAATTGCCGGAGGTCCGGTTTCAGTTGCCGATCAGTACACAACCATTGGTAATGATACCTGGGTATATCAAAACGATGAAATCCTGGCACTCAACAAAGACGGCTTTGTTGGAAAACCGTTAACAAATGTTCCCACAATTGACAGCAGTCAGGTATGGACGGGGCAGCTCTCAACCGGCGAATGGGTGGTTTCCTTTTTTAACAGAGAATCAACAGCCAAACAAAGAACATTCGCACTGAGTAAACTCGGCCTGAGCGGTAAGTACAATGTCAGGGACATGTGGCAGCATGCCGATCTCGGTAACATGGATACTATCTCGGCAATGATTCCGCCGCATGGCTGCATGGTGTGCAAAGTCGGCAGCGGCACTACGACAAATACTTCCCAGAGCATTGCTTTTAGTGCTATCCCGAACAAATTGTATTCAGACAATGATTTCACACCAACCGCAGTTGCAAGTTCCGGACTTCCTATTACCTATGAAGTCGCTTTGGGACCGGCAACAATTGTAGATAACAAAATTCATTTAACCGGAACCAGCGGGACAGTGTATGTAATCGCTCAACAGTCGGGTGATGCTGCTTATTGTGCGGCAATACCGCAAGTGCAGTCTTTTTCGGTGAAAGGACATCAGAGCGCAATGTATGTCGGAGGGACATTCTCAAGCTGGAGCCTGAAATATCCTATGACCTTAGCAGGCGATGTTTGGACTGTGAAAAACATCCAACTTGCTGCGGGGAGTTATCAGCTCAAATTCGCTAATACAATTAATTGGACAGGCGATGATTGGGGAAATGCAACGGGACTTTCCGGAACAGCAAATCTCACTACCGGCGGTGCACCAAACCTCTCTTTCCAGATAGCGGACTCCGGCTATTACTCGATTACTTTTAATGATATTACTCTGCAATATGCGATTACAAAACAGGACTCATATTACAATCATCAGTCAATGATGTATCTGGCGGGGACATTCTCAAATTGGGCTTTGCCAAATACACCAATGAAATTGGTGAACGATGTATGGATAGCTCAGGCAGTGGCAGTCCCGACAGGCAGCCACCAGATGAAATTCGCTAATACAACGAATTGGACAGGAGATGACTGGGGGGATGCAACCGGTTTATCGGGCACTGCTCAACTAACAACCGGTGGGAAACCGAATCTGGCATTTACCATTGAAACAGCAGGGAGATACGACTTCAGCTTCAATGACATCACACTGGCATATGCCATAACATCCACCATAACAAAGGTGGATGATTCGCGTGCCGGTAGTTTTGAGTTGAGCCAGAACTATCCTAATCCGTTTAATCCGGAGACGAAAATCCGATACGCATTACCGTCGGCAGGGCAGACTAAGCTGGAAATATATAACATCCTTGGTAAACTTGTAACAATTATGGTTGATACATATCAGACACCGGGGACATATGAAACAAGTTTTAACGCCGGCAATCTGCCGAGCGGGTTGTATTTCTATAAACTGCAATCCGGCAGTTACACCGCTATCAAAAAGATGATGCTCCTGAAATAGGATTCACGCAAAGGCCCACGCCTGCCGGCGGGCACGGCGTCAAGAACGCAAAGAATTTTTTAATAATTTCTAATCTGTTCTTTAAAAATCTTGGCGTACTTGGCGATCTTGGCGGTGAATTGTCTGAGTTTCTTAGTTTACATAAGCTGGAGGGCGGATAAATTAATTTCTTGCTATTTAAGGGGATAATTGTTAATTTTAGTAACTGATTTCGCCCTAAAAAGGGCGATTTTTGTTTGTACAGATATGAAAAATCTTAAAATACAAGAAATTTGTGAACAAGTAGTTCAGAGTGAAGGTTTTTTCTTTATAGATTTAACCCTCCGCGGACAAAGAGATAAGAAGGTCATCGAAGTCTTTATTGATGCGCCCGGGGATCTCTCCGTAAATGACTGCGCAACAGTCAGCCGGAAAATCGGCGATGCACTGGAGGCGCAAGAGCTTTTAGACGATGTCAGCAGGCTTGATGTATCTTCTCCTGGTGTTGACCGTCCGCTTAAATTCCTTCAGCAGTATCCCAAGCATATCGGCCGCATTCTCGAAATTCAATACGCCGAAGAAGATAAGCCGGTTGAAACGGTGCAAGGCAGGCTTCAGGATATTGTCGGCGAACTTCTGTTCATAACAAAAAAAGATCGTTCGCAATTAGTAGTTAAATTTTCATCAATTAAAACCGCAATAGTCAGAATTAGTTTTACATGACGGAGGCTTTCAATGAGTTCTGAAATAGTTGAATCATTTGCTCAGATGGTTCGTGAAAAAGGTATTGATAAAGACCACTTGGCTGGTATTATCGAGGAAATCTTTGGAATATTAGTTAAGAAAAAATATGGAGAAGAGGCCAAATATCAGGTTATCTTCAATACGGATAAGGGAGAAGTAGAAATTCTTCTTTCCCGTGAAATTGTTGATACGGTTACGGATCCCAACCTCCAGATTTCAATAGAAGATGTTGAAGCAACCGGAAATGAAGACGAATTGGAAGTCGGTGATGAGTATGTTGAAAAACTCCGCCTTATTTCATTTGGCCGCAGACTCGTGAATTTTGCAAAACAGAATCTCAATCAACGTATCCGTGAGCTGGAGAAAGAGATTGTATTTAAAGAGTATCGTGACATCGTCGGTGAAATCGTCATCGGTGATGTTTACCAGTTCAACAAAGGAACCATTCTTGTAAACCATAACAAGAACGAGCTCGTTTTACCGAAGGAAGAACAGATTCCGAACGAACGCCCGAAAAAAGGCGAAACTATCCGCGCGATTGTCAAGGAAGTCAGAAAAGGTAAAAAGGGTCCGGAAGTCGTTATCTCAAGAGCAGATAATCAGTTCCTCAAAAAGTTATTTGAAATTGAAGTTCCTGAAATCTACGATGGAATTATTGATATTAAAGGCATCGCTCGCAAACCGGGCGAACGCGCAAAGATTGCCGTTGAGTCTCAGGACAAACGCATTGACGCAGTCGGCGCATGCGTTGGCATGAAGGGTGTACGCGTTACTGCAATCGTGCGGGAATTGAATAATGAAAATATTGACGTTATCAATTACTCGGAAGATCCTAAGATCTTCATCCAGAAAGCACTTGCTCCCGGGAAAATTAAAAAAATAGATGTTGACCTTCATACAAGAAAAGCTACCATCTATGCCGATTCCGATCAGGCAGCACTGATCGTCGGCAGAGGCGGTGTCAACATTCATCTTGCAATGGCTCTCACGGGGTTCGAAATCGAATTCATCCGTGAAGAAAAACCGATTGAAGAGTATGAAGAAGACATTGAGTTAATTGACTTCCGCGAAGAATTAGGCGAAGAAGTCTACAAGGTATTGATTGACAACCGGTATGACTCAGCTCTTGAAGTTTTACGTGCCGGAAAAGTTAAGCTTATGGAAATTGACGAACTTTCAGAAGCAGAAATTGACAGAATATTGGCTCTACTTAAAGAAGAGTTCGAAGAAGAATAGTTTATAAAGAAATTGGTAAAATATGGCCGAAGCTAAAGAGAAAAAAATTCGAGTTAATAGCGTTGCAACAATGATTAATATCCCATCAGAGGATATTATCTCCTTTTTGCAGAAAAAAGGTTTTGCCGTTAAAACTGTGAATTCAATTGTTACTCCGGAAATGATGTCCGCCCTGGAGGCGAATTACAAGAAGGCCATGGAAGTGGCGAGAAAACACAAGGATAAAGTCGAGGAGTATCATTCGATTATCGGCAGTTCCCGTGGATCGAAAGACGATAAAGCCGGTAAGGGTGATAAGAAAACCGGTAAAGGAAAGACCGGCGAAGAAGAAGTTGAAATAGCTCCGGCTGTTGAAGACGCTCCCCTTGTAGAAGAAACCGTTACCGAAGAACTGCCGGAAGTTGAAGTTTCGGAAGAAGAAACCGCTCCGGTTGTTGAAGAGAGTGTTGAACCCGAACCGGAAACTGTTGAGGTTGTTGAAGCGCCGCCGGTTGTGGAAGAAGCACCTGTTGAAGTTGCTCAGGCACCTGTGGTAGTTGAGCAAAAAACAGAGCCGTTCCCGGCTGAGTCCTTATCCCCGATGGAAGAAGCGAGGAAAAGAAAAAGAGGACTAAAGATTCTCGGTACGATTAAGGAAAAGGAAAAACCCGCACAGGCAAAACCTCACCGGGCAGAAGAAACTGAAGCGACTGATCAAAAACCTGCCGGAATAACTTCAAGCTCCAGTTCAAGCGCGAGCGAAGAGGATAAAAAGAAAAAGCGAAAAAAGAAATCGAAGACTAAGAAAAAAGTTGATAGCCCTGAAGATATTCTTGTCGTCAAGAAAAAACAAAAAGTTAAGAAGTTTGAAATAGATCAAAAAGAGATTGATAAAAACATCCGAACAACGATGCTCGGATTAGATGAAGCTAGCAGCATGTCTGCTCGTGCCCTTATGCGCAAAAAGAAAAAGAAAGAGCGCGAAGAGGAAGTTGAACGTTTGCATCAGATCGCTGAGGCAGAGAAGAATAAAATTACGGTAACTGAATTTATAGCCGTCAATGAACTTGCAAATCTGATGGATGTCAGCGTTGGAGATGTAATTTCAAAATGTATCGGACTCGGTATGATGGTCTCCATCAATCAGCGTTTAGATGTTGAAACAATTACCTACGTCGCTGATGAGTTTGGTTTTGAAGTTGAATTTGCAAAAGAATATGAAGCGGAATCTCTGGAAGATATACCTGACGAACCGGAATCACTTATTTCCCGTTCACCGGTTGTTACCATCATGGGACACGTTGATCATGGTAAAACATCACTACTTGATCATATCCGGAATGCAAACGTTGTTGCCGGTGAGTCCGGTGGAATTACCCAGCATATCGGTGCGTACAGAGTACAGCTTCCGAGTGGACGTGAAATTACTTTCCTTGACACACCGGGTCACGAAGCATTCACTGCTATGCGTGCACGCGGTGCACAGGTAACGGATATCGTGGTGCTGGTTGTTGCCGCTGATGACGCGGTAATGCCTCAGACAATCGAAGCGATTAACCACGCTCAGGCTGCGAATGTGCCGATTATCGTTGCAATTAATAAAACTGACCGTCCGGAAGCAAATTCGGAACGAATTAAACAACAGCTCGGCGACAAGAACATTCTTGTTGAAGAGTGGGGCGGTAAATATCAGTGCGTCGAACTTTCTGCGAGAACCGGAAAGAATGTTGACCTGCTGCTTGAAAAAATTCTGCTTGAAGCAGACGTACTTGACTTAAAAGCTAACCCGAACAGAGATGCCCGTGGTGTTGTTCTTGAGACTGAACTTGATAAAGGCCGCGGTATTACCGCTACCGTGCTTGTTCAAAAAGGCACATTGCATGTCGGCGATCCGTTCATTGCCGGAGTTAATTTCGGCAGGGTTCGCGCGATGTTTGATGAAAGAAAACGCCGCGTTGATGCAGCTCCTCCCTCAACTCCGGTTATGGTACTTGGTTTTGAAGGTGCTCCTCAGGCTGGTGATGTGTTTATCATTGTTGAATCCGAAAGAGAAGCGCGCAGCGTTGCTAATAAACGTCAGCAGCTAAAACGTGAACAGGATAATAAACAGGTTCACCATATTACTCTTGATGAAATTTCCCGTCAGATCAGTATGGGCGGCGTTAAAGAACTGCCGGTCATCGTGAAAGGTGACGTGGATGGTTCTGTTGAAGCATTGTCCGATTCGTTAATGAAATTATCCACCGAAGAAGTTATTGTTCGGGTTATCCACCGCGGTGTCGGTGCTATCAGCGAAGGTGACGTTCTGCTGGCGGATGCATCAAATGCAATTATCATCGGCTTCCACGTTCGTCCGAACGTAAATGCGAGAAAATTAGCCGAAACACAAAAAGTTGATATTCGTATCTATAACATTATCTACGACGCGATCAACGAAGTGAAAGCTGCCCTCGAAGGCCTGCTCTCACCGATTATTTCGGAAGAAGTAACTTCAACTGTTGAAGTACGCGATATTTTCAAGGTACCGAAATTCGGTACGGTCGCAGGATGCTTTGTTACCGACGGTAAAATATTCCGTAATAATAAAATTCGTCTTGTACGCGACGGTATCGTCGTCTTTGAAGGCGATATAGCATCTTTGAAGAGATTTAAAGATGACGTACGTGAAGTTGATTCGGGTTATGAATGCGGTATTTCAATTGCCAACTTTAACGACATTAAAGTCGGTGATGTGATTGAAGCATACAAAATAATTGAAACAAAGAAGAAACTCGTATAACAGGACGCAGTTCTTTGAAAATTGGTTATACTGACAGAGTAAGTGAGAAAAGATAGCAGTAATGGCTTATAGGATAGAAAAAGTAGAGAGTTTGTTGAAGCAGGAGATTAGCTCTATTCTTCTTTACGGCATGCGCGATCCGGTATTCGGATTTATTACCGTAACGAAAGTTAAAGCATCACCTGACCTGAAGATTGCCAAAGTATATATATCGGTTTTAGAAAAGGACCACAGGCAGGAGACTCTTGATAAAATTACTGCTGCATCGGGATACATACGCTCACAATTGGGTTCGCGCATTAAGCTGCGTTATGTTCCCGAAGTGAAGTTTTTTCTTGATGATACTCTGGACTATGTCGAGAAGATTGATAAACTGATCAAAAAAATACACGAAAATGATCAGCAAATCGAACCCTGACATAAAACCTTTTACCTCCGAAGAAGGAGGGATGATTCTGATAGATAAGCCGCTGCAATGGACATCTTTCAAGGTTATCCATGAGCTGAGAAAACATCTCGGTTTGCGGAAAGCAGGGCATGCCGGTACTTTGGATCCGCTGGCTACGGGGCTCCTCATCGTCTGCTCGAACAGAAAGACGAAAGTGATTGACAGCTATCAGGGTTTACAGAAAACATACTCGGGAAGTCTGTATCTCGGTAAAGTAACACCTTCAATGGATTATGAAACCGAACCCGGTGAAGAAAAAGATACGAGTCACGTCACTGAACAAATGATTTACGATACTGCTGCAACTTTTGTCGGAGAGATTGAACAAATTCCACCGATGTATTCGGCGGTGAATCATCAGGGTAAAAAATTATATGAGCTTGCGCGTGCCGGAAAAGAAATTGAGCGCAAACCTCGTAATATTCAGATTATGCGGTTCACGATTGATAAAATTGAAATGCCGCATGTTTATTTTACTGTTGAATGTTCCAAAGGAACATACATCAGGGTTTTAGCCTCCGATTTCGGGGCAAAATTAGGCTGTGGTGCTTTTCTCGCTTCATTGCGCAGGGAAGCAATAGGTGATTATTCGGTACTTGACGCGTTTGATCCACGAGAAGTAAGCGCGTTATATAAGAAAGATGCTCCGGCGAGCACAAATGAATAAATTTTATTTCATTAATTACTGATACGAATGACCGTTTACACGGAAATTGATGCCATACAATTTGATGTAAACACCGTGCTGACTGTCGGCACGTTTGATGGATTACATCGAGGGCATAAAGAGATTTTACGAATTGTTAAAAAACAGGCGACTGTGCAGAAATGCAGAAGCCTTGTTGTGACGTTTGACCCTCATCCGAGATTAGTGCTTGACAAGAAATCGAAAATCAAGATGCTGTCAACACTGGAAGAAAAGAAAACACTGTTCGAAAGCGAAGGAATTGATGTTCTCGTAATTTTCCCATTCAGCGAAACCTTTGCGCAATTGACTTCGGAAGAGTTTTTTGATAAATATCTCGTTGAGAAAATCGGGATAAAAGAAATTATCGTCGGATACGACCATCGCTTCGGCAAAGGGAGAGACGGCGATGAAGATACGATACGGGAAATAGCAAAGAAATATAAATTTTCTTGTATGCACGTACCTGCTGTTCAGATGAACGGTTTGACAATTAGCAGTACACTGATTCGGAATTTTCTGAAATCGGGATATGTTAAAGCAGCTGCGGAGTATCTCGGTCATAATTTTGAAATGAACGGCCGTGTTATTGAAGGTGCCAGAAGAGGTAGAACCATTAATTTCCCGACCGCCAATGTCGGACTCGACGACAAGAACAAACTTGTTCCGGGTTACGGCGTATACGCGGTTCTGGTTACGATTGACGGAATTGAACGAAAAGGTGTTATGAACATCGGCGTACGCCCGACTTTCGACGAAACACCGGCTGAACACTTAGAAGTGCATATAATGGATTTTAACGAAGATGTTTACGGGAAAGAAATTACTGTAACATTTATCGAAAGAATACGCGAAGAAAAAAAGTTCGCCTCGGTTGACGAATTAAAGGCTCAAATAGCCGCCGATAAAGGACTCGCGATTAAAATTTTAGAAAATATTTTTATTAATTAATAATTTGTTCCGGTAGGTTCTGGAACAATATCGAATCATACAAAAAGGAGTTATAGTTTTATGACAAGCGAAGAAAAACTTGAATTAATTAAAAAATTCGGTTCACATGAGAATGATACCGGAAAGACAGAAGTTCAAGTCGCAATTATAACCAAACGCATTAATGACTTAACAGAGCATTTTAATGCGCATGGTAAGGACCATCACTCACGCCGTGGTCTTTTGATGATGGTTGGTAAACGCCGCCGTCTTCTGGATTATCTTGCGAAGAAAGATATTGCAAGATACCGTTCACTCATTAAGGAATTGAACATTAGAAAGTAAAGGTATTTAAATGATGGTTACGAAACAAATAGAGATAGGCGGAAAAATCCTTTCTCTTGAGACCGGCCGCTTTGCCAAACAGGCAAATGGTTCGGTTATGGTAACATACGGAGAAACAATGGTGCTGGTCACCGCGGTTGCCTCTGAAGATTTGAGAGAAGACATTGACTTCTTTCCTCTTCAGGTAGAGTATCGCGAAAAAACATCAGCTGCCGGCAAGTTCCCAGGTGGATTCCTGAAGCGTGAAGGAAGACCTTCGGAAAAAGAAATTCTGAGTTCACGTTTAATAGACCGCCCGATACGTCCTCTTTTCCCTGAAAATTTCAAATATGAAACTCAGGTTGTGGCAAATGTATTCTCGTTCGATGGCGAAAACGACTCCGATATTCTTGGTGCTATTGGTGCATCAGCGGCATTAACCGTTTCGAATATCCCGTTTAACGGACCTATCGCGGAAGTTCGCGTAGGCAGAGTTAACGGCGAATACATTGTTAATCCCACCCATTCTCAGATTGAAGCCGGTGACCTGGAACTCGTAGTTGCAGGAACAGCTGATTCAATTATGATGGTTGAAGGAGAAGCAAAAAATGTCAGCGAAGAAGTTCTTCTGGAAGCATTACAGGTCGCTGAGGAAGCGATTAAAAAAATAGTTGCACTTCAGTTGGAACTGTTAGCCGAAGTATCCGTAACGAAGAGAGAAATTCCTGTTAAACCGATTGAGCCTGAATTGGAAAAAGCGGTTGTAGCAGTTGTAGAAGCCCCATTAAAAGAGCTTGTTTCATCAGTTCTTGCTAAAGAAGAAAGATCTGCAAAGAACAAAGCTTTATTTGAGGCCGCTAAAGCTGCGGTTGCTGAACAATTTCCTGATCAGGAAAAAGTGGTTAAGAAAATTATCCACGATCTGGAAAAAGTTTATGTCCGTGAAAGAATCCTTACCGAAGGCTTACGTCTTGACGGAAGAAACACCAAGCAGGTACGTCCTATCACCATTGATCTCGGTGTACTTCCGAGAACACATGGCTCGGCATTATTCACACGCGGTGAAACACAGAGTTTAACTACTTTGACACTCGGAACGAAAAATGACGAACAGATTATTGACGGATTAAAGGAAGAATATACCAAACGCTTCCTTCTGCACTACAATTTCCCGCCGTTCAGCGTTGGTGAAGTTGGCAGAATGACCGGCGTCGGCAGAAGAGAAATCGGACACGGTAATCTTGCCGAACGTTCATTAAAGTATCTCATTCCGTCTGATGAAAAATTCCCTTACACAGTCCGTTTAATCAGTGATATCCTTGAATCAAACGGTTCGTCATCAATGGCAACTGTTTGCGCGGGTTCACTTGCGTTAATGGATGGCGGTGCTCCGGTTGAAACTGCGGTTGCCGGTATCGCTATGGGACTTATCAAAGAAGGTGACAGATTTGCAATTCTCACTGATATTCTCGGTGCGGAAGATCACCTTGGTGATATGGATTTCAAAGTTGCCGGAACAACAACCGGTATAACCGGTTTCCAGATGGATATCAAAATACAAGGTATTTCATTTGAAATCATGAAGCAGGCTTTAACTCAGGCTAAAGATGGCAGATTGCATATTCTGGGAGTTATGAACCAGGCAATCAGCGCACCGAAAGCTGAACTTTCAAAATATGCTCCACGTCTCTTAACCATAGAGATCGAACAGGATCAGATTGGTGGAATTATCGGACCTGGAGGAAAGACCATTCAAAAGATGCAGCGTACTTTTGGTGTTGAAATCTCAATTGAAGATTCCGGAAAAGTAAGCATTGCTTCGCCAAATCTCGAAAGCGCGCAAACCTGTCGTGATTATATAGCAAAACTGACAAAATTCCCTGAAATAGGTGCAATCTATGAAGGTGAAGTTATTAAGCTGCTCGAATTCGGAGCAATTGTTGAAATGCTTCCCGGAAAAACCGGAATGATTCACATTTCCGAAATAGACGTTAAACGCGTTAATAAAGTTACCGACTATTTCAAAATCGGTGACAAAGTAAAAGTTAAACTTCTTAAGGTTGAAAACAATAAAACAAGTTTAAGCCGCAAAGAAGTTATCAAAATGGAAGCTGAAGCTCAGGCTGCTGCTGAAAAAGCAGAAGAAGCTCCGGCTGAAAATGCCGAATAACTAAACGTTATTCTACAACGTACTATTGATGCTTAACCCCGTATATAGCGGGGTTAAAGCATCATAAAAACCGGTTTTGTTCATTGAGATGAATTGACAATCTTAAACCGGTAATTTGATCCGAGTCCCGGATCGGAGATAATGAAACGGAATTATAACTTAACCGTTTCAAGTAAAAGTTTTTAAAGTAATTTTTGAAAAGAAATTAACTATGACGACAATTCTTGAGAATTGTTTATTTACTGTTTTACTTATTGAACTGCTCTATAAGTTTTGTATAAATCTTTCATTGACCCCGAGAGGCAATGAAAACCGGGAAATTTTAAAATTTGCGGAATCACTGCAACAAACAAAGAGTTTAGAAGGCTATGTTAAAAGAAATTATTATCAATTCGATGGCAAATCAGACAAGAGTCGCAATTACCGAAGACGGGAATTTAGTAGACTTCTTTGTTGATTACCCCGAAAATCGAAGAATGGTTGGGGATATTTATCTGGGGAAAGTTGCCCGTGTTTTACCGGGCATCAAAGCGGCGTTTATTGACATCGGCATGAAGCACGATGCATTTTTGCATTTTTCCGATATTGGTGACAGAACCAAAGCCCTGCAATCTATGCTGGATGAAGACACCGAAGAAGAAAACGACGATGATTATTTTCAGAGCAATGACTCTCAGCCCGAACCGGTAAAAGCTCCGGCTGTAGAATTCATCAACGGCGTCCCGAAACTGCAAAAGGGTCAGGAAATTCTGATCCAGATCACCAAAGAACCGGTCGCAAACAAAGGCGTACGCTGTACCTCTTCCATTTCTATTCCGGGTAGATTTTGCGTCCTTCTTCCTTTCGACAACAAGGTCGGTATTTCAAAAAAAATCGTTGATTTTAAAGAAAGAAAACGCCTCCGTTCAATCGCCCGTTCCATTATCCCTAAGAACTGCGGCTTAATCATTCGTACCGTTGCCAGAAATCAGGATGAAGATGCACTGGCTGAGGATTTAAAGTTCTTAAAGAATAAATGGGAAGAGATAGCGTCGGCTTCCAAAGAAGGCAATCCGCCAAAATTAGTATATCAGGATTTGAGCACAACAATCAGTGTTATCCGTGACCTTTTCACATCGGATGTTTCACGAATTTATATAGACAATAAAAAGTTATATAAAGAAGTTCGTGAATACTTAAACGATGCACATGGAGAGTGGAGCAGCCGCATTGAGCCGTTTAAATCGAGCAAGCCGATATTCGAGTCTTTCCATATAGAAGAACAGATACGCACGCTATTTATGAGAAAAGTCCCGCTGAAGAGCGGCGGCTACCTTATTATCGAGCACACAGAAGCAATGGTCGTTGTTGATGTTAACAGCGGTAAATACGCTGCTAATAAAGATCAGGAATTGAATTCACTGAAAACCGATCTTGAGGCCGCCCGTGAAATAACCCGGCAGCTGCGCTTGCGCGATATCGGCGGACTTATTGTCGTGGATTTTATAGATCTTGAAGATGATAAGAACCGTAAAAAGATTTATGATGAGCTGAAAAAAGAGTTTAAGAAGGATAGAGCGAAAGTTTCTCTTCTGCCAATGTCGGATTTCGGCCTTATAGAAATTACGCGTCAGCGTGTTCGCCAAAACATTATGCAAACACTTACCGAAGTATGTCCATCATGTCTCGGCACCGGCCTTTTGACAAAGAAATCGCATATTTTGTATGACATTGAAGAATGGTTGAAGCGATATAGATTCGAAGGGAAGTCAAGAAAAATTATACTGAAATGCAGCCCTGAGATTGCTAAGAAAATCCGCGAAGGAAAACCGAGCTTGATATTCAGAATGAAATTCAAGTTCTTCCTTTTCGTTACACTTATTGAAGACGATTCGTTTTCTATTGAACAGTTCCGGGTTTTCACCAAAAAAACGGGTGAAGACGTAACGGACATTTTCCAGCAATAAATAGATATTAGAAGCTATTTCTCTATAATTTTGTTAAATTATAGAATTACGATTTTGTAAAGTTTTAATCTTACTAACTATACATTTAAGGAGCACCATGAAAATATTTATTGACACAGCTAATCTCAACGAGATTAAAGAAGCTGCTGCGCTTGGCTTGTTAGATGGAGTTACCACCAATCCATCTTTAGTCGCGAAAGAAAAAGGCGATTTCCGCAAATTATTAGATCAGATCCTCGAACTTGTTGACGGACCTATCAGTGCTGAAGTTATTTCCACTGATTATGCCGGCATAGTTAAAGAGGGAAGAGAACTCGCTAAAATCCACAAAAATATCGTTGTAAAAGTTCCGTTAATCAAAGAAGGATTGAAAGCTGTAAAAACTTTCTCCGACGAAGGAATTAAAACCAACGTTACCCTGTGTTTTTCACCGTCACAGGCTGTTCTTGCCGCAAAAGCCGGCGCTACATATGTCAGTCCGTTTGTTGGAAGACTTGATGATATCAGTCATTCCGGTATGGACCTCATTTCACAGATCGTACAGATTTATAACAATTATGACTTTGGCACTGAAGTGCTTGTCGCAAGTATCCGCCATCCGCTGCATTTTGTTGATGCATGCCTGATTGGCGCTGATGTTTGTACAATGCCGTTCGGCGTTATTGACAGATTGTTCGCTCATCCGTTAACCGATAGCGGTTTGGCAAAATTCTTGAGCGACTGGAAAAAAGTAGAATCAAAGTAAATTCCGGGAAATCACTCTGAACGATAGGAATGAAGCTCCGCTTCATTCCTATTACTTTTATTACACTATTACGGTTTTCAAAAGGAAGTTTTCATGAAGAACACCAGATTTTATTCCGCACACATTGCTCATAAGGCAAAGATGGTGGAATTTGCCGGCTACAACATGCCTATTCAATATTCTTCAATAATAGCAGAACACAAGGCAGTCCGCTCATCGGTTGGGGTATTCGATGTAAGCCACATGGGAGAAGTTTTTATTAAAGGGGAAAATGCTCTTGCCTTCGTACAAAAAATTACCATCAACGACGCTTCAAAACTATTCCCGGGCAGAGTTCAATATTCCGCGATGTGCTATCCCGACGGCGGAGTAGTTGACGACCTTCTGGTCTACTGCATCTCGTCCGAAGAATATCTTCTCGTAATCAATGCTTCGAATGTTGATAAGGATTTTGCCTGGATGTGTGAAAACAACACCGATGGAGTGGAGATGATTAATAAAAGCGATGACTATTCGCTTTTAGCAGTACAGGGACCTTTTTCACAGAAAGTTATTGAGAAACTTTTCAATATCCAGTTGAACATCGAATATTATCATTTTACCCAAGGAAAACTTGACGGTGTTGATTTCATTATATCCAGAACCGGATATACCGGTGAGTTAGGGTATGAGTTATACTTCCAGGGAGATGAATCGCAGGCGATGAATCTCTGGACAAAATTATTTGAAGCAGGTAAAGAATATAATTTGATGCCGATCGGATTGGGTGCCAGAGATACGCTCCGGTTGGAAATGGGTTTTTGCTTATATGGAAACGAAATTGACAAAACAACAAACCCACTTGAAGCCGGTCTAAGCTGGATTACCAGATTGAATAAAGCTAATTTTATCGGTAAGGAAGCATTGCTGAAAGTAAAGCAGGCAGGTTTTCAAAGACGTTTAATCCCTTTAGTGAGTGATGAGCGTATTTTCCCCCGGCATGGTTATGATATAACCGTCGAAGGAAAGAAAGTCGGAACTGTTACAAGCGGAACCGTGAGTCCGAGTATTGATAAACCTATTGCTTTAGCATATGTAGATGAAAATGAATATAAAAATGGTAGTACATTTAATTTTTCAATTAGAGGGAAAGAGCATCCTGCAAAGGTTGTAACTCTTCCCTTTATTACCGCTAAATAGTGATTGCGGAAAAGGGAATGAAGAGGTTGGTTCTGTGAGAGTGAATGTGTTGGTATCACCGTCAGCGGTTGAAGAGCTCTATTTTAGTGATAAAACGGTAGTGGTTATTGATGTTCTTCGAGCAACAACAACTATAGTTACTGCATTGGAGAATGGAGCGAAGGAAATTATTCCGGTTCATTCGATTGAGTTTGCAATGAAAGCCTCGAGCAGCATGTTCGGCGGACAAACACTAATCGGCGGGGAGCGGAATACTAAGAAAATAGATGGTTTTAATCTCGGTAATTCGCCGTTGGAATATACTGCCGAGAATATTGCCGGTAAATCGGTCATTCTCTTTACGACTAACGGCAGTAAAGCGATTGTGAAAACTAAATACTCCAAGGCAACATTAATAGGTTCGTTTCTGAATGCTCAGAGTATTGCTGAACATTTGGCAGGCTTAAACGAAGATGCTGTCGAGATTGTTTGCTCGGGTGCAAATGGATTATTTTGCATCGAGGATACGGTCTGTGCCGGTTTAATTGTCCGTGAAATTTGTAAGCTGAAACCGGATGTTGTTTTAACTGATGGAGCCCGTGCGGCGGTTGATTTGTCCGGCCTTGTTTTAAACGACATTTATAAAATGCTGGTTAACTCCGATCACGGCAAATTACTCATGGCTAATGGTTTTGAAAAAGATATTACATATTGCAGCAGATTGAATGTCTCGACAATCCTGCCGGAGTATTCAACAAATGTTATAAAGGTACATCGGGTACCGGGTAAAAAATAGAGTTTTATATCAAGACAGGTTTTAATGGCAAAGCAGCTACACAGAAAGAGTCCTAAGCCTCAGAAGGAATCCAAAGAGCCTTCAAAAGGACAATTCGTTTTCACACAGGAAAAACGTCAAAAAATTTATGGCCTTATTCTTGTTGTTACGGCACTAATTATGTTCGGGAGTTTGATGTCATTCTCTCACGAAGACATCGGTTATATCGGCAGCGCGAAAGGCAATCCCTCAAATTGGTTTGGTCTGTTCGGTGTGTATATTGCCGATTTCTTTTACGAACACACTATCGGCTTTCCGTCATTGGTTTTCCCGGTTATCATTTTTATCTGGGCATACGGGTATTTTTTCCCTCTGGAATCGCACACAAAAATTAAACTCACCAGCGTTCTGATTATTCTCGCGGTTTTATTCTCAACACTGATCAATGTCTTTCAGGTAAAGTTATATTTATTCGGTACGGGTACATATCTTTCGGGGAGTGTAGGACATCTGCTTTCTGCTAAATTGACTTCTCTCGTAGGAACTATTGGCAGCCTGTTGATAATACTTACCGCCTTGGTAACGGTGGGAGTGTATTCTATAGACCTGAAGATTGAAAAGGTTTTCGAGTTGCTGAAAGAGAAATTCGACGCATGGAGGGTCTCACGCGGAGCAGAACTACCTGAGACACAAGGCGAGGGAGTGAAAATTAATACGCCCCCTGCCAAGAAAGTTAAAGAAGCCAAAAAGGGTGGGCTTTTCTCGAAGCAAAGCAATGGGAATGCGCTTCCAGAACCTGAATCTGCTGCCGCTGCTGAAACAAGCATCCGCATAAAGAAGCGAGAACAGGAAGAAATTCAGATCAAAGAAAGCAAAGAGAAGGAATCCAAGAAAAAGGATAAACAGCTTGCTGCTGAACCAACTCATGTTAATACTGAGCACCCTGAAGAGTCTAAGCTCAACAAAAATGAACTTGAAGATGTACAATCTGAAGTTATGTCGCTTCGCCAGGAAGAAGCAAAGCTTCCTGAGCCCTGGGATGAAAAACTTGATTTTGTTCTCCCTCCGATTGATTTGTTGACTGAAATCCCAAAGGAAGATTTCCGTATCGCCGAATCCGAATTACGGAAGAATGCGGAACAACTCAAAGAAAAATTGGCATTGTTCGATATTAAGATTGATGATATTGAAGTAACCCCCGGACCGGTTGTAACTTTATATGAAATCAAACCTGCACCGGGTGTAAAAATCAGCCGGATTGTCAGCCTTGAAAATGATATTGCGCTCGCCTTGGCGGCGCGAGGTATCCGTATTATTGCACCAATACCCGGTAAAAGTGCAATCGGTGTTGAAATCCCGAACTCGGAATCCTCAATGGTAGTGGCTAAAGCAGTTTTACAGGACATTGTCAAGCTTAAAGCCGAATTGCCTATGGCCTTAGGCAAAACTATCGCGGGCGATATTTACACGACCGATCTTGCAAAAATGCCGCACTTGCTCGTCGCCGGTTCTACCGGATCGGGAAAGAGCGTTGGCATCAATATGATGATCGCGAGTCTGCTGTATTCAAAAACCCCCGCCCATGTTAAACTTGCGATTATAGATCCCAAGAAGATTGAACTTTCATTCTATCAGGTATTACGGCAGCATTATCTGGCTGTTTGTCCTGATATTGACGAGGATATCGTAACTGCTCCGATGAATGCGGTTATCTTGTTGAAATCAGTTGAAACGGAAATGGAGCACCGTTATGATATGCTGGCTAAGGCCGGTGTAAGAAATATTGTTGATTACAATATTAAAGTTTCTGATCCCGTTAAAAAGCCAAAAGATACTCCTACGGTAAAGCACCATTTTCTTCCATATATTGTTGTTATCATTGACGAGTTGGCAGATTTGATGATCACTGCCGGGAAAGAGGTCGAAGAACCTATAGCAAGATTGGCTCAATTGGCAAGAGCAGTCGGAATTCATCTGATACTTGCAACCCAAAGACCCTCTGTCAACGTCATAACAGGTGTGATTAAAGCAAATTTTAGTACGAGAATTGCATATCAGGTAGCAACGAAAATTGATTCGCGTACAATTCTTGATATGAATGGCGCTGAGCAGCTGCTCGGAAGAGGTGATATGCTCTTCTTGCCTCCCGGTATGCCAAAACCGGTGAGACTACAGAACGCGTTTATTTCAACGGAAGAAGTTGAACGTTTGACCGAGTATGTCAAGAGACAGCCGGGTTACTCAAAGCCTTACTATCTCCCATCGGTATACTCAAAGAAGAACTCCGGCGGCAGAATGTCGTCAGCCGATCTTGATCCGTTGTTTGAAGATGCCGCTAAGATTGTCGTGCAGCATCAGCAGGGATCTGTCTCATTGCTGCAAAGAAGGCTGAGTTTGGGTTATGCCCGCGCAGCCCGCATCATAGATCAGATGGAAGATGCCGGAATTGTCGGGCCGAGCGATGGCAGCAAAGCGCGTCAGGTTCTCGTGGAAAATGATGAACAATTAGAAACGATTTTGAGAAACTTATGAAATATTGGTTAACGATAATGTTTATACTCCTTACGCATGGTTTCATCATGGCGCAGGGAAACGCAGTGTTACAGGCTGTTCAGCAGAAATTTATTAGTATTAATTCTTTTAAGGTTACCTTCAAACAGGGCGACGGCAATAATAGCTCTTTTTCCGGAACGCTTTATTACCAAAAAGAGAATAAGATTAAAGTTGAATTGAAAGATTTGACAATGGCTACGGACGGCGTAACCACCTGGAATCTCAATAAAAAAGGGAAGAAAGTGATGCTGTCGAAATATAAAGCATCCGACATTTCACTGATTTCATTACCGACATTAATTTTGAAAACGCCAGCTTCGTGCACGGTATCGGAAAGCGGCGAGGGCAGCTACAAAAAGCTTTTATTGCTCCCGAATAAATCCTCAGTAGGTTTTAAAAAGGCTGAATTCTGGGTCAATGCAGACAATCTGATTTCGAAGTTTAAAATTACCGACTCACAGAATAATGATGTCGCATTCTCGCTGAGTGCTTATCAACTGAACATACCGCTTGACACTTCGTTCTTTACATATAAACCAATCGAGGGAATTAAAACTATTGACCTCCGGTAAAAAGCGAGTCTCAAATAAAGAACTATTTGGGACGATACTTTCAGTTGTACTGGCGATCGTATTGCTATTCATTGCTTTCCGCGGAATTGAATTCCATGAGTTTTACGAAGCTTTGAAAAATTCGTCGCTTGGCTGGATTTTGGTTTTTGCTTGTACAACTATGACGGCGCATGTTCTGCGTGCATATCGGTGGAAAGTGATGTTGAGAAGAGTGAAGCCTAATTTATCTTTGCATCATGCCTTTGCAGCACTTATGCTCGGATATGGTATTAATAATGCCGTCCCGCGTTTAGGCGAAGTATCCCGCGCCATTTTCCTTGGCCGTTACGAGAAGGTTTCCAGAATGTCAATTCTCGGAACGATCGTCGTTGAAAGAATGATTGATATGGTCTTTTTCGGACTTGCAGTTCTTGTAAGCGGCGTTATTTACAGCGGTGAGATTTATACGAAATTCCCATGGCTTCATGCCACATCAATCATCGGGTTAGTTCTCATGCTGATTATGGTGATGATGATGGTTGTCTTTGTGCGGCATCGTGATAAACTGCTCCCCCTCATAACGAAGCAAATAGCCAGATTATCAGCCTCCGCAGCGGCTAAAATAGAATCTTTGCTTATTAAACTATCAGATGGCTTCCTGAGTATTCAGGGCACAAGAACTTATATAGAGATACTAATATTCAGCACACTGATTATGCTGAATTATGCCTTCAACTCGTTCATCGGATTTTACATAATGGGCATCCAGTACATGATACCCGTAACTTTTGCTATGGCTTGGGTTACGATGAGTATCAGCTCGGTTGGAATGATAATCCCGACTCCGGGAGGAATCGGTTCGTATCATGCAATCACACAAATGATATTGGTAACTGTTTTCGGTATCGGAAAAGCCGTTGGTGCGGCATACGCAGTAATTTCTCATGGTATATCGTATATCCTGAGTATCGTATTTGCCGTATTTTATTTCTTCGTGTTCAGAAAGAGATATGGAACCAATTTGGATGATACGATATTTACAGAAGGAGAAGAAGACAAGAGCATATGAAAAAATACTTATTTATCTTTACGATACTTTTGTGGTCGGGGGCTGCTTATTCTCAGATTGAATTGAGAGGCAGTTTGGGCCTTAATATGGTTAATATGCCCTCATTACGCGACTATTTGAACATAAATTACATGGGTGCCAATCAGTTGAGTTCCTTCCAATCGGCGGTTGAATTCGGCGTTGAAGCAGGGTACAGAGTATTACCGGCTCAGTATGGAGTAGAAGCTGCCCTTGAACTCAATTCGTTCAATGGAGATGGCGGATATGAAATGTCCTACACAATATTTAAACCGTCTTTTATGTATTATCGCGTATCTGCAAACGAAGGATATCAGTTAAAGATTGGTGCGGGTATCGGCCCCCGGTTTTTATCGGTATCCGAAAAAAATTATACGATCAATCAAACAAAGTATAGCTCAACCGGCTGGGGTATCATCGGCAGAGCGGACGCATCCACACAATTATCAAGCATTGCGTATGCTTATATCGGGGGCGAGCTCCGGTATGATAATATACCTGCTCCAAAAACAAGCGCCGGAAATTATCTTTTAGCCGGAGCTTCACAATCGGGCAACGTGAAGTTTTCAGCGTTTTCTGCCGGCATTAAACTTGGTGTACTTTTTATTTTATAAGGAGGTTCTTTGTCAATTATAGAAGCAATTGTCCTTGGTATTATTCAAGGTTTATCGGAATTTTTACCTATCAGCAGTACAGCGCATTTAACACTTGCGGGTAAATTAATGGGTCTGGTTAATTCTATGCCGCCTGAAAGATGGACAGCTTTCATGGCGGTTATTCAATTGGGAACACTTTGTGCCGTTTTAATATATTTCTTTAAGGATATTATTGAAATACTCCGGGCATTTATTAAGGAAAATGTGGTTGAGCGAAAGGCAATTAAACAGCAGTCGCTAAATTCACGAATGGGCTGGATGATTGGCTTAGGAACTGTTCCTATTGTTGTTATCGGCTTGAGCCTGAAGCATATCATTGAAGGTGCACTGACAAAGAATCTCATTGTAATATCATTTTCTTTGATTCTCTTAGCTGTTATCCTTGCCGTTGCGGAAAGAGTCGCAACATTTAAAAAGGATATAGAACATATCTCGATAAAAGATGCAATCCTCATTGGTTGCGCTCAGTGTTTTGCGTTAATTCCCGGTGCTTCCCGATCAGGCACAACAATAACCGGCGGGTTATTCCTTGGATTGAAACGCGAAACGGCAGCTCGCTTCTCATTTCTTTTAAGTATCCCCGCAGTTTTCGCCAGCGGTTTACTGGAATTGAAGGAAAGCATGCACTACATGGATCATAGCCTGATGGTAGCAATGATTGTTGCTACGCTGGTATCCGGCATAAGTGGTTATCTCGCGATTGATTTTCTTTTGAAATATTTGAAAAAGAATACTACATCAATATTCATTTACTATCGTATTATTCTCGGTTTGGTTATTTTGATTTTATTAAAGGCGAATTTGATCACTGCCGCCTTATAAAGTATTACTATCATAAAGGAAAAACATATGAAAAAATATTTTGTTCTTTTTGCATTAATCGGCGCCCTTGTCATTGCTTTCAGCTCAGCTTCATACGCTCAAAAGAGTACTAAAAAGGCTACCGGTAAGACCGTGGCTGTTATCAAAACAACTAAAGGCGTAATTGAGATTGAATTTTATGATAAAGAAGCCCCGAAGACCGTCGAAAATTTTATCGGTCTGGCAAAAAAGGGATTCTATAACGGCATTTTATTTCACAGAGTTATTGACGGCTTTATGATACAGGGTGGTGATCCTACCGGGACAGGCTCCGGCGGCACAAGCATATGGGGCAAAGAGTTTGAAGACGAAGTAACCCCGAAGCTGGTTTTTGAAAAGGAAGGTGTTGTTGCTATGGCAAACCGCGGCCCGAATACGAATACAAGCCAGTTCTTTATTACCCTGGGACCGCAGAGACGTTTGGATGGCCACTATTCGATTTTTGCTAAGGTTATTAAGGGTCAGGAAGTTGTCAGAGCTATTGGAAAAACAAAGACAAAAAATGACCGCCCGGTAGTTCCGGTTAAAATGTTGTCAATCAAAATTGAAAAACGCTAACATAAGCATTACAACCAAAGGATGAGGATTTTTATGACTGTAGCTATTATGCAAACAACGATGGGCAAGATTGAAATCGAATTGTTCGATAAATTTGCCCCGAAGACTGTAGAGAATTTTGTCGGTCTGGCTCAAAAAGATTATTACAATGGGATTATTTTTCATCGTGTAATTGATAAGTTCATGATTCAGGGCGGCGACCCTACCGGTACGGGAAGAGGCGGTTCAAGCTTCTGGGGCAAGAATTTTGCCGACGAATTTCATCCATCGGCTAAGCATGATGGCATCGGAGTTCTCTCTATGGCGAATGCAGGCCCAAACACCAACGGCAGCCAGTTCTTTATTACGCTTGTTGAAACCCCATGGTTGGATGGCAAACATTCCGTTTTCGGTAAGGTTATTGATGGATTAGATGTTGTCAAAGCAATCGGCAAGGTAGCAACAAACGGACAGGATCGTCCTTTAAAGGACATCAAAATCGAGTCAATCGCAATAGAAATTCGGGAAAAATAGTTTTCCTGATTAGTAATACGGCTGTATTAAAAGTTTGATATTCAGATGCCGGTTCGGCAGTATGGTGAATTTTCGGAAGAGCTTTTAATACGGCCTTTACTTTGTTTATTTCCGGATGTAAATTGCAGTGACAAATCAACCTTAGAAGGTATGAAATAGAGTAATTAATGAGCAAAGAACGAGTATCACTTCCGCCGGTATCGGAAATAGCAGCGCACATAAAGAGGAAGCAGTTCCTTCCGGTGTATTTTATCTATGGCGAGGATACATATCAGATTAACAAAACTATTGATGAACTTGAAGCGGCAATTCTCCCGACAGTAAATCAGGAGTTTGACCGGGGTGTTTATTACGGTAAATCCCCATGTGATGAAGTACTGGATTTCGCTTTGTCGTATCCTTTGGGTGGGCAGGATAAATTGGTTATCTACAAAGAACTTGAAACCCGTCCCGAAAAAGAAAAGAATATTTTTGCCTCGTATATTAAATCACCATCCCCGTTTACGCATCTTATAATGAGTCACGCGGGTAAATTCACCGCGCTGGGGCAGGAGTATGCGAAGGCTCTGGTTGAAAAAGGGTATATATTCGAAAGTAAGCCCCTTCAACAAAAAAATCTACAAAGCTGGATTATTCAGAGGGCTGCTGAAAACGGAAAGACACTTGCCCCCGCCGAGGCAGCATTGCTCATTGACCTCAGTGGTGAAGACCGGGCAATTCTTGAGATGCAGTTAGATAAAATATTCCTCTATCTTAAAGATGAGAAAGTTATTACCCGTGAAACGGTAATGGCGCAAATGGTTGATACGAAAAAATTTCTCGTCTTTGATCTGGAAAAGGCGATTGAAGAGAATAACGGTCCGCAGGCATTTCGCGTGGCTTTTACGCTGCTTGATGCCGGGGAATATCCGTTGACGATGATTGGCTATTTTAATAAGCTGTTCACCAATGTGTCCAGAATACCCGAGCAAATGCAATCCGGCATAGCTCAAAATGATGCCGCGCGACAGTTAGGAATTCAACCATGGACATATCCGAAGCTTGCCGCTATTTCGAGGCGATATTCTCCTGCAAGGCTTAAAATTATTGCCGAAGCCTTATTGGAGGCTGATCTCGCGGTTAAAACCTCCATGCTTGATCACAAGACCATTGTGACAAAATTATTAAGTGCAATTTTTCCTGCAACCTCAAGGTGATACATGCAGCCAAAACAAATAAAAGTTAAAGACGAAAAACTTATTCTTGTATGGAGCGAATCCGAACAGTGGCAGCTGCCATTGGGATATCTACGCGATGAATGTCCGTGTGCCGGTTGTAAGGGTGAGACTGTCCTCTTTAAAACCTACATACCCAAAGGGCCTACTGCTACGACACCTGAGGCTTATAAAATAGCTTCCATCCAGCCTGTTGGCGGATACGCGATACAGATAAACTGGAAAGATGGCCACGACTCGGGTATTTACTCATGGGAATACTTAAAGCAGCTTCACGAGGCACAGCAATCGAATGAAAACCAAAAATACGATTCGCTGATATGATAACGAAGGCAGCACTCAAAGAATACACATCTCTCAAAGAGAAGAAATATCGTTCTTCTACAGGGAAAATATTCGTTGAGGGCAAACGTCTTGTAGAAGAAGCTTTGAAAAGCAGCTATTTTTGCGAGGCAGTAATTGCAACCGAAAGTTTCCTCAACTCCCATGATAACAGCTTCTTATCCTCATATGAAATTCATGTCGTTTCGGAAAAAGAATTTAAATTATTAAGTGATACGCAGACTGCTCAGGGAATTGGCGCGGTTCTCGAAATCCCGGTATTCGAAGACCGGATTGAAAAACTGAATCCGGGCTGTGTTCTGTACTTTGATGAAATCAAAGACCCCGGAAATGCGGGTACGATGATTCGCACCGCTGCATGGTTTGGCATTAATGACATTATGTTAAGCAGGGATTCGGTAGATGTTTTTAATCCGAAAGTAGTGAGAAGCTCCATGGGCTCCATTTTTTCAATGAACATCATTAATGATGACAGTACATATACAAAGCTCCTGCAAGCCCGGAAATGCGGGTATACCGTCTTAGGTGCAGAGTTATCCGGGGAGAATATCTTTACGTACTCCGCTCCTGAAAAAACAATATTAGTTATGGGAAGTGAAGCAGAGGGGATAACACCGGCGCTTAAGGAATATATACAGACATTCATTACTATTCCGAAGAGGGGGGCGGGGGAGTCGCTCAATGTCGGAGTAGCCGCATCAATCATTATCTCGCAATTGCGAAAATAAAAAAAGGATGGCGCTGCCATCCTTTTTTTCTACTTTTCTATTTCTTAATCTTATTTACTTGTACCAAAGATAGCTGTTTGTGTGTTGCCGTTGGCACCGTTCACTTTTATCTTTACGCTAACCTTCGTTGCAACCTCTAAGGTATCTTGCGAATCATACAGTTGAAAACTGAATTGTGTATATGCTTTGCTCTGGGTGTCCGGTAAATTTATCTCGGTTTCACCCGCTGTCTTCACGTTCTCGCCATCAACACTGATATTGATTGAAGTATTAGGTGCTAAAGGATTCCCGTTCTCATCTTTTACGTAATACGTAAATGTTTGTGAGCCGCCATTTGGAATATCAAACGTGGTTGGTGTTATTGACAAAATCGGGGTTCCGGAGAATAGAACCAGGTGTGAGGATTTGATGATCTGCTGTGATTCGTCTATAGTTGAGGCTGTTACTGTGCCGAATCCCGCTCCATATGTAGCGTCAGTCGGCCTTGGAGCTGCTGACATAAGATTGACCGATGCTGTGCCGGATTGCGAAGTCTGTGCTGAACCGGGGATGAGTCCGCCGGTCGTTGTAAAGTATACGCTGGTGCCGGGACGAACGGGGTTGCCGTATTTATCGCCGACATACGCGGTCACTGAATTTGTCAACCCGGCGATGTCATATCCGGGGAAATTCAAATATTGTGTAGCAACGCTGAAATGTGATGTCTCAGGAAGTCCGCCATTAATTGTGTATGATACCGGCAGGGAAGTGATGGTTCTGTTGGATTGGGTTATTTCTGCAATTACCTGAACTACTCCTGATACTGTTCCGGAAGTTAAGAATACAGTAGCCTGTCCGAGAGAATCGGTATAAACATATTGTGGAGTTAGAAACTCGCCGCCATTGGGATGACCTCCGAAACTGAACTTGACAAGAGCGGAATGATTCAAGTCAACAGGTACACCCAAGGAATCTATCGCCTGAAATACTATCGCCCCGGTTTCAAGAGATCCGCTTCCGCGTACGCCGATGCTGCTGGAACTCTGTGAATACTGAAAGATTGATGCCGCGTTACCGGATAGCTTGGTAGTTGTTGTGACTTTTTTCAAATAAATCGAAGCAACATTATTGGTTGAGTTTTTTGCCACATAGACTTTTTCAGTATCGGGCAGATAGTTTGTCAGGGAGGTGATGATCTTTACAACCATACCCGTATCAACATTAAACTGAACCGAATACTTGCCGTCACTGCCACTTGTGGAGCTTGTTTCGAGTACACCATGAATTACTCTTACAGTTGCACCGGACAACACGGTATCAGTGCCGGATATAAAGACTGTACCTGCAACGGTAACATTATATGTCGTCGTTGATGATGAATCAGTTATCGTGGAATCGCTTTTTGTGTCACAGCCGTTCAAGAGATACAACAGTGGCAGCGTAAGCAGAATACATGACAAGACGGGATTTTTTTGAAATATTTTCATTCTGTGGTAACATCATTTTTTGAATTTGTGTAAATTAGGGCACTATTTCATTTTTGTCAAGCTATAATTAGATAATTTTGCTGGATTCTTAAGTAAAATAAACAAAAATCAGAAGGTTTTATCATGACTTCTATCAAAAAGAGGATACTTTTTCATCAATGTGATCCCGCGGGGATACTCTTTTTTGCCGAGATATTTCCGATTGCACATTCTGCTTTTGAAGAATTTCTCAATACCATCGGTTCGGTAGAAGATTATTTCGGAATGAAAACCAATGCTTTCCCTGTTGTGTCGGCGAATGCAAACTATTTTAAGCCTCTCAAACACAACGAGGAAATCACGGTTGATATAACGGTGAAAGATACCGGCGCTACATCATTTCAATTACTGTATCAAATATTCAACAGCTCATTTGAACTTGCCGCCGAGGTGACCACCGTTCATGTATGCGTGAAAACGAAAACGTTCAAAAAAGTTCCGCTTACGCAGCACATGAAAGCCATACTACAGGAAATTTAAAAGCTATACTTCGATATCCAAATACTCTTTGGCGAGTGCCAAGCCGCCATACAGGGCAGCTTCGTCGTGCAAATTGGAAATAAGAATTTTCGTTGCCTTTGATGAGTCCTTCATGGAATACTCTTTGAAGGATAATTTGATGAGGGGTACAATATACTGATGCATTGCTCCGACAACACCACCGCCAAGTATTATTAAATCAAGATTCAGCAGGTTGTTGATGCTTGCGAGCGTGGTACCGATAGTGTGAGCGGCATCCTTAACATGCTTCCAGGCTAATTTGTCATCAGCCGCAAGTGCATTGGCTAAAGCCCTGCTTTTTATCTGAGTTTTATTGCGGACGAACTTGGCAAGTTTACTCGGTTTTCCTGCTTTTATATCATTCGTTATATTCCGGACTATTGCCGTTCTGCTGGCAACAGCTTCAAAACATCCATGCTTGCCGCATCCGCATAGCGGCCCGTCTTCCAAAACGTGAATGTGCCCGATTTCTCCGGCGGCAAATGTATTACCACGGTATATATGGTTGTTAAAAATCAAACCGCTGCCGATGCCGGTACCAACAAAAACGACAAGGACGTTACTAACGCCTTTGGCATTCCCGTAATTATGAATACCTAATGCCGCAAGATTAACATCATTTTCAATGAGGACAGGAGCTTTGATAAATCCCTGAAGAGCCTGCTTGATATTGTATTTCTTTATGTTGAGGTTTGGAGCAAATCCGATAATGCCGGTTTCGGGATGAACCGACCCGGGGACACCGAGACAGATCGCCTTTAGATTTTTTTCGGAAAGATCCATGTCTTCCAGTACGTTTTCAATACCCTCATATAATATCTCTGCGAAATCGCCGTCTTTTTTTGTCAGCTTAGTCGAACGCTTATTGCTGCTGATTATTCCTTGTTCGGAATTAATTGCGGCAGTAAGAATTTTTGTTCCGCCCATATCTATGCTTATAATAAAGTCTTTTTTCATTTTGGCTCCATTATGGAATTTTTTGTGGTAGACTGACTAAAATTGATTAACTAAATATTATATGAATTGAGTAACTTACAAATTAAAAAATAAAATATGGCAATGGAAGGACAACGACAATACAAAGATAATAAGGTTAAACCATTAAAAAAATTCGGGCAAAATTTTCTTACCGATAAGAATATTATTAAGAAAATTGTAGCGGAAATTGAGCCATCGGAAAATGATGAATTGGTAGAGATTGGCCCCGGAATGGGCGCAATTACTGAGGGTTTGTACGCTATTTCGAAGAATTTATCCGTGGTTGAAATTGATGAGCGTGCTGCTGCATTTCTGGCGGAACGCTTCCCCGGATTGCATATAATTCAAAAAGATATTCTGAAATTTGATTTTACCGAATATTATGCGGCGAGAGGGAGCAGGCTGAGAATAATCGGGAATATTCCCTATAATATAACCTCTCCCATTATTCTGAAATTACTCGAAAATCAGTCTATTATTCAAGATGTCGTTTTGATGGTGCAGAAGGAAGCTGCTCAGAGAGTACTGGTGCGGCAGGGAGACAAAGATTTCGGAGTTCTCAATGTCATCCTTAAAACCTTTACCGAGTCACGCATATGTTTTAAAGTACCAGCACCGGCTTTTTATCCGAAGCCTCACGTAGATTCCGTAATAATGCATATTAGTTTTCACGAACATATTGATTCACTTAAGGATATTCCGCTGTATATTTCCGTGGTTAAAGCTGCATTCGGGAACAGGAGAAAAATCCTGAAAAATTCTTTGAATAATAGTATATTTCAAGACATTGATTTTAGCGATTCGCCCGTTAATCTGGCGGTTAGAGCAGAGGAACTACAAGTCTCTGATTATATACAATTGACAAATTTTATTCTGGCAAAAATGAAGGATTAATCCTGTAATTATCATATGAATTTTATTAAGACCGCACTTCAAAAATTATCCGCAACAGATGTTACTATAATATCGTTTTTATGCCTGCTTACAATTGCAAATGTAATTTTCAGTTGTATCGTGCCTCGTGCATTTTTGTTCGTACTGCTGAATTTTGGCTTAACCGCGCTGATATATGCAGAAGCTTCATGGTACATCAGCAAACCGACTAAAATTGTAAAGCTAATACACTGGTTTTATCCATACGCACTGATCTTCTATACCTTTAAGCAGCTTTATAACATGATTAAACCGTTGCGACCGCATGATTATGATTGGCTGCTGATGAAGATAGATCATCATATTTTCGGATTTAACCCTACGTGGATGCTCCATAATATTGCAAATCCGGTTTTAACCGAGATATTGCAAATTTCGTATACATCTTTTTACATTATCCCGTTTATTCTGGCAGTCTTTTTGTATGCTCAGAAACATGAGCTGGAAGCCGAGTACGTGGTGTTTTCTGTCGTCTACGGATTTTTTCTCTCTTATATCGCGTATTTCCTTATGCCTGCTGTCGGGCCGAGATTCACCTTGCATGATTTTGCCAAAACTGACGAGACTCTTGGTGGAATATGGATTACTCCGATTTTCCGGGAATGGATTAATTCCGGTGAATCAATTCCGCGGGGCACAATAAATCCTGCATCCATTGTTCAGCGCGATGTCTTCCCCAGCGGTCATACTATGATGACGGCTATTGTGATGTACCTTTCCGTGAAATTCAAATCAAACGCGAAATACATTGTTCTTCCTCTTGGCACCTTGCTCATATTCTCTACAGTCTATTTACGGTATCATTATGTTATAGACCTTATCGCGGGTATGACCTGTATGGTATTTTCCGTATGGACAGGTAAGAAAGTATTTAATTATTATCAGAGGCTTGCCGGGCGTCCGCAAGTTGATTATTAATAGAAGTTGAAACGATATGTCGGATAAGAAAAACCAGGTTAAGCAAATGTTCGATTCTATCGCCAAGAGATATGATTTCCTCAATCATTTTCTTAGCGTCGGAGTTGATTATTATTGGCGGAAGGAAGCGTTAAATATGACGTATTTCCCGGATGATGCAGTTTTGCTTGACGTTGCCTGCGGGACCGGAGATTTTGCCAATGAAGCTTATAAAAGGGGAGTGCATAATGTTTTTGGAGCGGATTTATCTTTGCCCATGCTTTCCTTATTTGACAAAAAATCAATATGGGTTCAGGGCAAACTTGTGCAAATGGTCGCAGAGCAAATTCCATTTCATGCGGATTCTTTCACGAATATAACCGTGGCATTTGGTGTGAGGAATTTTTACAACATTCCTGAAGCATTTCAACAATTCCACAGCATTCTAAAACCTGCAGGTGTCGTCACAATTCTGGAGTTTTGTATGCCGAAAAATCCGGTTATAAAAAGCCTGTACAGATTTTATTTTAAGAATATTCTGCCATTGCTCGGCAGAATCATCTCAGGCGATGCGGGAGCTTATACATACTTGCCCGACTCTGTAGAAGAATTCGATACGAAGGTGGATCTTGTTCATCTCCTGAAATCTGCCGGATTTGCGAATGTGCAAAGAAAAGACCTCACTTTCGGGTTAGTTCAGGTAGTTGTAGCCAGAAGGTAGTTTTAAGGCCGACAGGGCATGCTATAGGGCTATCGCGCCACTCCAAACAGAATCCCTGCTTTCGGGCACGATTTATCCCGGATAAATACTGGTTGTCCCTTTATTTTTCCACCCATCTTTTATCCATTTTTATCTCACGCAAAACCTTGTAATTTATTATCTTATATGCTTATAATATTGAAATTATCAATTCGGAGAGACGATTAGATGTTGGAGCTTATCAAAAAGCTATTTGGCGATAAAAAGAGTAAAGATTTTAACCTTTTGAAACCTATTGTTGATGAAATTAATGAGTATCATAAGGAAATAGAGAAGCTTTCAGAAGAAGAATTAAAAGCAAAAACTGTTGAGTTTAAGAACCGCATTGCGGAATTTACCGCCGAATTACGTGGTAAGGTTGAAGAAATTCATGTACAGTTACAGTCGAACGAAGATATGGATCGGAAAACGCTCCGCGATGAACTGGATGAGTTGAACGACGAGCTTGATGAAAAATATGAAGAAATCCTTGATGAATTATTACCGGAAGCTTTTGCAGTAGTTAAAGAAACCTGTAAAAGACTTTGCGGCCGCAGTTGGGAAGTTATGGGGCATTCGCTTACCTGGAATATGGTGCCTTACGATGTTCAGTTAATGGGTGGTATCGTTCTTCATCAGGGAAAAATTGCAGAAATGGCTACCGGTGAAGGAAAAACACTTGTTGCCACACTCCCTCTTTACCTTAATGCTTTATCGGGAAGAGGCGTGCATCTTGTAACCGTGAACGATTATTTGGCACAACGTGACTCCGAGTGGATGGGTGAAATTTTCCGTTATCACGGATTAACCGTCGGTGTTATTGTTACCAGCATGAATCCTGATGAGAGACAGAGCCAATACGGTTGTGATATAACCTATGGAACGAACAACGAGTTCGGCTTTGATTATCTCCGCGATAATATGGCTGTTGAAAAAGAGCATCAGGTGCAGCGTGTTCACAACTATGCAATCGTTGATGAAGTTGACTCCGTTCTTATTGACGAAGCCCGTACCCCGCTTATTATTTCAGGGCCGGTTGATGTTGACGATCATCAATACAATGATATGAAACCGCTTATTGAGAAGCTGTACAGATTACAGTCCACGTTGGTATCTTCTATTGTTGGTGAAGCTGAAAAGATGCTGACAACCAGCAATGCGAAGGAATCAAATTACGAAGCAGGCAAACTTATTGTGCGTGCTATGCACGGCCTTCCGAAAAATGAAAAGTTGATGAAACTTATTTCCGAGCCGGAATACAAAAAACTTGCTCAAGAAGTCGAAATTGAATTCATGCGTGAGAAGTCAAAGAATATGTACGTCATTGACGATGAGTTATACTTTGTTATTGATGAGAAAAACAATTCCGTTGACTTAACCGAAAAGGGACGCGTGGAGTTGGCAAAGGGTTCGCACGAGGATTCCACGTTCTTTGTTCTTACCGATTTGGGAACAGAGATCAGCAAACTTGAAAACAATCCCGACTTATCCGATGAAGATAAAATAAAAATGAAAGATGAATTGTATCACGATTATTCAATTAAGAGTGATAGAATTCATACCTTGCAGCAATTATTGAAGGCGTATACGCTCTTTGACAAAGATGATGAATACATCATTACCGACGAAGGTAAAATAGCTATTGTAGATGAGTTTACCGGTAGAGTTCTACCCGGAAGGCGCTATTCGGACGGATTACATCAGGCTATTGAAGCCAAAGAGAATGTTCACGTTGAGCGTGATACACAAACTCTCGCTACCATTACTCTCCAGAATTACTTCAGAATGTATAAAAAACTTGCCGGTATGACCGGTACTGCCGAAACAGAAGAAGGCGAGTTCTTCGAAATCTATAAACTTGAAGTTGTCGTTATTCCGACAAATGTCGAAATCAAGCGAGATGATCAGGACGACGCTATATTCCGCACAAAGCGTGAAAAATACACGGCAATTATCGAGAAGATAGAAGAGTCACGCAAAGCGGGTCAGCCGATTCTCGTAGGTACCACATCGGTAGATGTTTCTGAAATAATCAGCAAGATGTTGAAAAACAAAAATATTCCGCACAACGTTTTAAATGCTAAACAGCATCAGCGTGAGGCTGAAATAGTTGAGTATGCCGGTCAAATGGGCGCCGTGACTATTGCGACCAACATGGCAGGCCGTGGTACGGATATTAAGCTTGGACCCGGTGTGGTAGAACGCGGCGGTTTGTACATTCTGGGTACGGAGCGCCATGAGTCCAGACGCATTGACCGCCAGCTACGCGGACGTTCAGGCCGTCAAGGCGATCCCGGTATTACCAAATTCTATCTTTCACTTGAAGATGATCTGATGCGTCTCTTCGGTTCCGACCGTATGGCTTCGGTTATGCAGCGTATGGGATTGAAGGAAGGTGAAGTAATTCAGCATCCATTAATTACCAAGTCGGTTGGAAGAGCGCAGAAGAAAGTTGAAGAGAATAACTTCTCGATTCGTAAACGTTTGCTGGAATATGATGATGTCATGAATCAGCAGAGAGAAATTATTTACTCCCGCAGAAATAAAGCCTTGCATGGCGAACGACTGAAAGACGAAGTTTTTGATATGCTCGAAGATCATGTCTCGCAATTAGTTGATAAGTATTTCGAAGAAGCTCAAATTGATGCTTTGAGAGAAGAGCTGCTTAGAACATTCATGATAGATTTTCAGATTGAGCCGGATAAGTTTGAGCAGTTGGGTAAGGACGGCCTGACCGCAGAAATTTCTAACGCAGCCAAAGAATTTTATAAGCGGAAAGAAGAAATCATATCTTCGGATATGCTGGCGCGCATTGAACGTTTTGCATTCCTTTCGGTTATTGATAACAAGTGGAAAGAACACTTGCGCGAAATGGATGACTTGAAGGAAGGTATCGGCCTTCGCGCATACGGACAGAAGGATCCGCTTATTGAGTATAAGAATGAAGCCTATAATATGTTTGTTCAGCTCTTAGAACAGGTTAACGGTGAATCCGTTATGTTCTGTTTTAAGTTTTTCCCTCAAGCGCCTGAAGAAGTACAAAATACGAGAAAGAGACAGGCAAGAGGCCGTATAACAACGACTAAGCTTGATACCACAAACATCGGTATGAAGGGCGGCGAGCAAGCAGAAGAGCCGGCACCCGCGGGAAAACAGCAGCCAATCCGTGTTGAAGATAAGGTGGGCAGAAATGATCCTTGCCCTTGCGGATCCGGTAAAAAGTATAAACATTGCCACGGCAAATAAGAAATAGAAGTATCAATTTCAATCGGAGTCGGAGAAATGAAGAAAATAGAAGCGATTATCAGGCCTTTTAAGCTGGACGAAGTTAAAGAAGCTTTAACTGAAGAAGGCATCAAAGGAATGACAATTACTGAAATCCGTGGTTACGGACGTCAGAAAGGCCACACGGAAACATATAGAGGCAGCGAGTACCATATTGAGTTCGTGCCCAAAATTAAAATTGAAATCGTTGTTGATGACTCTATTTGCGATAAGGTTGTCAATGTTATCGTCAATACTGCGAAGACCGGTCAAATCGGAGACGGAAAAATATTCATTCTTCCGGTCAATGATGTTATTCGAATCCGTACAGGCGAATCAGGGACGGATGCTCTTTAATTTAAATGCGGATTTCAATTCTTGAATAAAAATTCTTTAACCCGGTATATACTATTATCGGGTATGCTGTTTTTGGTGTCAGGATGCAGTTTGTGGAGCAATTTTACCACGTATTTTAATTTATATTATAATACGGTTGATGTGTATTCTCAAGCTGAATCTTCGGCACTTGAAAGTCAAAAAGATCCATTCTCCTTAAATGACGTTCCGCTTCCTTCAACCACCGCGGCACAGTTTAATAAGGTCATTGAAAAAGCTTCAAAAATTCTTCAATTCGGTAGTAAAAGTGTTTTTGTTGACGATGCCTTGCTGATGCTGGGCAAGTCTTTCTACTACCAGAAAAGCTATATTAAAGCAATTCGTAAATTTCAGGAGCTCGTTACTGCCCACCCTGAAAGTGATCTTGTTTTAGACGCTGAACTCTGGCAGGCGAAAACCGAAATGCAGATGAAGGATTTTATAAAAGGCTTACCGCTTCTGGAAGCAGTGAAAGAAGAGGCAACGAAAACCGGACGTGAAGATATCCTCACCGATATTTACATCGAAGAAATCAAATACCATATAGTTAAAGAGAATTATGACAAGGCTATTGAGCTTTGTGCACAATTAGTGAAGGTAGCAAATAAAAATACGTTGATTGCAAGAACCCTGTTCACCATGGGCAGCCTCTATCAGAAGCTGGGGAAATATGAAGATGCAGTCAGGCAGTATGAGCTTGTCGAAGATTATTCGCCAACCTACGATATTGCTTTTGAGGCAAGTAATAGATATGGGAAGATGCTTTTAAATCTGAACCGGCCCGAAGAAGCGATGGATGTGTTCAGAAAACTCCGGACAGAAGACAAATTCAAGGAGTTTTATGATATTATTGATTTATCTATCGGCATCTCACTTCGCGAGATGAACCGTCCCGAGGACGCGTACCGGCAGTTAAAAATGTGTGACACCGTTTATGGAAGTTCGGTGCAGTCCGGTGGTATCCGGTATGAAATTGCTCAATTGTATGAAATCAATTTCCGGAATTACGACAGCGCCTCGGCATATTATCAAAAAGCACTTTCGTCTACATCTTCGGCAGACTATTTGCCATTAATCAGGACGAAGTCCACAATATTTGCAAAATATACTGCGCTTGTAAATTCATTTAATGATAATCAACGTCAGTATTTCTATGCCGTTTATCCGGAAGAATACAAAAAGGATTCGATCGCGTTTTCCGATACGTCCGCTATTGGTAGAGAGACAAATTCCGAACAGGATAAACAGGATTCACTTGGAACTGCCTCGGTTGTACGTGTAGCTGAGAGGGAAAGAAATTTTGAAGCCATTTTCGAAAAGGAAAATGCCGCCCGCGACCTAAGTCAAAAGGTTGAGAAAAAAGGTGCCCCGAAACGCCCCATTCTCGCGGCAGATTCTTTACGGACATTGCTTGCGAAGAATACCTATGAACTCGGAAATCTCTTTCTGACTGAACTTAATATCCCGGATTCCGCGTATATTTATTACAACCTCGGTATTAATAGCTTTTCAGAGACTCCATATTATTGCCGTTCTCTGCTTGCAATCGCAAATTACTACGCTATTGTTAATGATACTTTAAAGGCCGATAGTATCTATAATGTAGTCTACGATAATTATAAAGATGACAGAGCCGTGAATATTGCCGCGGTACAATTGAAAAAACCGGTTATTGATTTTGATGCCGATCCGGCGAAAAAACAGTACGCGGATGCAGAAGGAGTTCTGCTTTCTAATGATTATAAAAAGGCCTCTGCATTATTCTATTCGATTTATCAAAATCACCCTAAATCGCAGTATGCAGCTAAATCATTAATGGCGGCAGGATATGTTTTAGAGGATAAGCTGCGATTGGGAGATTCGGCCGCGGTCGTATACGACACACTAATCTCGAAATTCCCGAATTCGGAATACGCGAAAGCGATTTATCCAAAGATTAGCTTCTATAAGGAAACCAAAAAGGCGATAGCCGATTCAATAACCGCAGCTAATGATTCGATTAAAGCAGCAAAGAAGGCTGAAATTGAGAAGGTAGCTACGGAAACAAAACTTGAGACTGCAACGAAGGACAGTGTGAAGGTTATTGCAGCACCCGATTCCTTAAACAAGGCGGATTCTTCAGCAGCAGGGGATCAGAAAACCAAATTTAAGATTGATGAAGATTCTGAGTTGATCAAATCCAAAGGAAAGAAAAAGCCTGTTTTGAAAAATCAGGATGTTCCGGCAATTCCGGAAGCGGATAAGCTTCCTGAAAACACAAGTAAGGATTTGACCGCCCCTAAAGATAGCACGTCCGGCCAAATCAACCCTGTTCTTCCGGCAGCAGGGAATCCGGTAACTCCTAAAACCGAAAATGTTCCTCCTGTTCAGGATAATCCGGACGAAAATTCGGAACACAACAATAATGAATGATTACCCGTTAAGGTAAACTTCTAAGTTTTTTTTAGGCCGGACTCAAACTCCGGCCTATTTTATATCTTCCTGAATCCAAAAATAATTTATATATTCCTAAGTCTTAATTATCATAAGACTATTTCCAAGAGTTACTTCTTGAACTAAAATATTCCGTTAATGCTTTAACTGAAATTTACTATGAGACGAATTAAAGAATTTCTGCTTTCAACCAGGTTTATGTCTACGCTTTGGTATTCATTGCTTTTCATACTGTTGGAAGTGTTTATCGGCATTACTGTATATTATTATTTATATCAGAGACTGAATGAACAGCTAAACGCCTCACTGATAAAACAGGCGAGTTCCATTCTGGTGTTTCTGGAAAAGAATAATACTAAATTCGATAAGCCAAACAGCAATTCGTTAAAGCAGGCACCGGAAGAACTCATTTGGAGTATGATTTACGAGGAAGCTGCTATTAATCTCAGAAATGTTTTTATTCAGGTTGTATATCAGGATAGTATCATTTTTAAGTCCAATAGTCTTCAACAGGAAGTAATTCATCTAAAGATAGACAATGCTATTCCCAATGTGATTCAGCTCAGCGAGTTTTATGATTCCCACCTGTCTACTCATAAGATTCGTGTCGCCTATGGTGAATCAGCCAATTTCAAAGTGTATGTCGCGTTTCCGGTCTTCCTCATTTCCGAAACCCTGAGGTACTTAAAAAATATTTTCTACATCGTATTCCCGATATTTTTCATGGTCGCATTTATCGGGGGAGCGCTCATTTCTTCAAAGGCATTATCGCGTATTGATTCCATTATTAATAAAACGGATGAGATTACGGTTAAAAATCTGGATGAAAAAATACTTGGAGAAGAATATAACGACGAATATGGTCGGCTGGTTAAAAAAATCAACGGCATGATCGAAAGAATTAAAAATTCTTACAATTATCTGAATCAGTTCTCCATATCAGCCTCTCACGAGTTGAAAACTCCATTGACCATATTGCGGGGGGAAATTGAAGTTGCTCTCATGTCACCTAAAACTCAGGCTGAATATAAATCGGTATTGGAAAGTAATTATGAGGAAACGCTTCGCCTGATCAATATTGTAGATAACCTCTTTTATATTTCCAGATTGGATAGAGCTCTTATTCAATTTAAGATGACGGAAATGAGCCTAAACACATTTCTTGAGGCGGTTATCAGTTCTGTGGACATTCTGGGACGTGAAAAAAATATTGAGTTCTCGTTTTACCCCGATCGCGATGTTAAGGTTCAGATTGACGATGGACAGATGCGCCAGGCTCTATTCAAACTCTATGATAACGCGGTAAAATACAGTACATATGGCTCAACTATTAAAACGATGACGAAATGCTTACAATCAGATAAAAAGGTCGAGATTTCCGTAATCAGTTTCGGGGCAACTATTTCTTCGTCGAATCTGCCGAAACTATTTGAGCCATTTTACAGGACACCCGAAGCCCGGGATAGCAATACGCCCGGCGTTGGATTGGGCCTTTCGGTGGTTAAGTCTATTCTTGACCAGCATCATGGTGAAGTTAAGGCGGAATCCGGCGACGGAATGAACGTTTTTAAAGTCATTTTAAACGTGGTATAAATTATTTCCGAATGCCGGAAGCTTTGAAATATTCCTGAACCGCAAGCGCAAACTCGGCATTGCACCAGGATAGCGGGGATGCCTCACTGCAATCTGTCTCATTCAGATAAATACGCTCAGGCATTAATCCATAAACGTTGCTATTTCGACACATCCAGCTTAACAGCCGGTAAGCTTTCACATTTTGCCGGTTCAGGGAAAAATACTGTGATAGAGAAGCAGTGGTAAAGAAGAAGCAATCACCTCCGTAGCCCGCCAGACCCGGATCAAGAGCCTGGAAATACTGCATCCCCCCATCATTTTTAATGAGATTATTGTAGTAAAAATCTATCGTTGAAAGGAGCATGGAGTCTTGTTTGTATCCCCATAAAGCACCAAATTGCATTGTCCCGTCCCACATATAAAGTCTGTTTTTGGATTCATCTGTTATGCTCCGGTTGTCTGTACTCTTGTTCCCATGAAACCGGATAGCCTTAAGCGCATTATCTTTTTTATCAAAAGTCTTTGTTAAACTTTCTGAGATAATCCGTGCTCCAGCATTGTATTTATTAGACTTAACAGTATCACCTAAAGCTCTGGCGAAACGGGATGCAGTCTCCAATGCTGCGGAGCACACCATATTAGTCGTAGGCAGGTAGGCTGTCCACTCAACAATCCCGCCTTCGTAAAGCAGACCTTCGTGGTCAATCTTAGAAACCAGAAAGTCAGCCAGTTCATATACATATTCTTTGGGAGCAAGCCATTCTTTCTTCAATTCATAATACATTTTCAGCAACTGAATCATGTATCCGTTGGCATCCCATTCAGGTTCATCGAATCGTGCTCCCGAACCGGCATCAACGGCTTTGGTATTTGCATCATATCTTGCAAAAAACTCGCCTTTTGATTTCTTCGGAATAGCAGGGTTCGTCCAAAACTTTATGATCTCTTTAGCTTCTTTTAGATGCCCGGTTTTCAAGAAAACCCGTGCACATTTCATTGCGTCGCGGGGGTAGAGCTGGGGCATATTATTCGTTACGAATTGACCGGTCATGTCCGCCGGTATTTGACCATTCAAACAGGCACCTTTTACTGCGTACAGTGTCTTTTTGTAGAATTGAATCAATTCGCTTTCATTTTTAGAATTGGATAAGCTTTTGATTGGTTTTACGTTTATCCAGTTGTTCCAGTATGTCAAACTCTCTTTCTCAAGATTATGACCTCCTGACCACTTCAATAAAGAGATGGCGGTCTTGGCAGAACTCGCAAGTGCTATGCGGACTTCAACTGTTTTGTCGTTTTCTAAATTTCCGCTGATAGATACGACAGCATTATTCAGTTTAACTGATGAGTTTTTCCCTGCACTTACCGCCAGATAGGTACCGTTTGACCATCCGATAATTGCATAATTGGAACTGACCATGCGGAAATTCATTTTCGTTGTGTCATCTGAGATGAAAATATCCCTCAGGCTCAACTGATATAGATATTGGCACGCCTTGGGGAGGTCATGTCCGGCCAATTGCTGAATAACAATATCTTTATCAGAAACAAAGCAGGTAACTGTACTCTCACCATGTTCGCCGAAATTTTTAATTGTTTGTGTAGTAAAAAAATTACTCATGCCGGTGGAATCACTTAGCGGCGGCTTATCTATGGTTGATGGTGAAAGAAGTGAAAACGAAGAAGAACGGACATAGTCCGTAGTGTAATTTTTATAATAGAGGTGGTGGATGCCTGAAGCGCCTCCATTTTTTGCGATAATTCTCGGGTCATCCGAATACACCGCGCAGATATTGCCATTACCCAAAACGGCATAACCTTTCCAGTGGGAAGGCGTCTTTTCTCCAAAGGCAGGTAAATTTAAAAGTATAAGCAATGCCAGCGCACTTGCAGGCAAAAAACGATGCAGCATATAGAATTTCCTTTTCCTTAGCTTGCCATGCGCTTGAACAGCCATTTAACCGTCTCAACCACAACAATGATTAAGAAGGCGGCGACTATCATTCCAAGCCATTCGATAAGACTCGGAAGAGTGGTGGTAAATGCTTGCTGCAGGAATGGAACAGACACTACCAGAATGGACATGAGCAGGGAAACTAATGAACTGATAATTAAAACTTTGTTGCTTAGAAACTTCATTGAAAACATTGATTGTTCCAATGAGCGGCAATTGAATCCGTTAAATAATCGGGCGAATATAAGTGTTAAGAAAAACATCGTCTTTGCCTGATCTTCAGTAAATCCTGAAGAGCCGGCCCAAACGTAAACACCTGTAGTAACAATAGCGATCAGTATTCCGATGAAACCGATAAGAACAATCGTATCTTTATTTAAAATGCCTTCTTTAACATTTCTCGGCTTACGGTTCATGATGCCCGGTTCAGGCGGTTCAACACCCAAAGCAATAGCAATCAGGCCGTCCATAATGAAATTAATAAAAAGTATTTGAACAGCGGTCAACGGTATTTTGAGACCGGCAAGAAGCGTGTAAACTAAAGCAAACACCGTACCCATGTTACCGCTTAAAAGGAAAACAAGATATTTACGAATGTTTTCAAAAATACTTCTGCCTTCCTCAACGGCATTAACAATAGAAGCAAAATTATCATCGGTCAAAATCATATCTGCCGCTTCTTTGCTGACATCGGTACCGGTAATACCCATCGCTACACCAATATCTGCTTTTTTCAATGAAGGAGCGTCATTGACACCGTCACCGGTCATCGCTACAATATGGCCTTTATCCATTAGCGCGGTTACAATTTTCAGTTTATGCGAAGGGGAGATTCTCGCGAATACTTCGGTTTCTTCTACGATGTGTTCAAATTCTTCATCATTCAATTCGTCGAGTTCAACACCAGAAAGTGCTCGTCCTTTGCGCAGAATTCCCAGCGATTTGGCAATTGCCTTAGCCGTTATTTTATTATCGCCTGTTATCATAATCGGTTTAATGCCTGCGGCGAAACAGGTATCAATGGCTGCCTTTGCTTCGGCTCTCGGCGGATCATACATACCGACCAATCCGACAAAAACCATATCGGATTCAATTTCCGACTGATTAAATACTTTGGCCGTTAATACTTTTGCTGAAACGGCAAGTACTCGCAAGGCATTTTCACTCAGGGATGCGGCAGTCGCCAGGAGGTTTGCTCTGTCTTCCGGTTTAAGTTCAACAATTTCTCCGTTGATGTATTGCGTGTTACAGGAATGGAGAATAACCTCAATAGCGCCTTTGCTATACGCTTCTAATCTGCCTTTAACCTTGTGCATTGTTGTCATTCGTTTGGACTCTGAAGAGAATGGTATCTCATCCAAACGGGGGAACTCGTCACGCAGAATAGAATACTCGATTCCGGCTTTAGCAGCAGCCACAACAATTGCGCCTTCAGTCGGATCGCCAAGAATACTCCATGTGCCATCAGTGTTTTGAAGGATGGTATCATTGCAAAGCGTACCGAATTTTAAGAGGTTGTGCAGATCTTTATCAGCTTTCGCCGTAACCGGTGTTTTCTCTATCAAATATTGACCTTCGGGAGTGTAACCCGCTCCTTCAACGTCATACATCTTTCCGGATACATAGATTTTTTTGATGGTCATTTCATCATGGGTCAACGTACCGGTCTTATCAGAGCAAATTATATTTGTCGCCCCGAGTGTTTCGACAGCCGGAAGCTTGCGTATAAGGGCTCTGCGTTTAACCATTCTCTGCACCCCAAGTGCAAGACTTATGGTAACTACTGCCGGAAGAGCTTCCGGTATAACGGCAACGGCGAGGGCAACGCCCCAGATAAACATTTTTTCAAACGGATAGCCGCGTAGTAAACCGATGCCGCTCATGGCTGCAGCCAATGCTATAGAAAAGATACCCAGTTTTTTACCGAGTTGATCAAGATTTTCCTGAAGTGGCGTTCTACGGTTTTTGGTAGATTGCAGCATGCCGGCGATTTTACCGAATTCAGTGCTCATTCCGGTTGCAATAATTACAGCTTTACCACGCCCGTAAGAAATAGTGGTGCCGGAATAGACCATATTCTTTCTATCGCCGAGTGGTATGTTTTTGCCTTCGATCGGAGTGGAAGATTTTTCAACTGCCAACGATTCCCCGGTCAGCGACGACTCTTCAATTCGTAGATTGCTGGCTTCAATAAGCCTGCCGTCGGCGGGGATTCTATCACCGGTCTTCAGGATGATAATATCGCCGGGAGCAAGTTGTGATGCCTCTACATGAAGCTCAACTCCATCGCGGACTGCCTGCGCGTGCGGTGAAGCCATTTTTTGTAAAGATTCTATTGCCTTGTCAGCCTGAAATTCCTGGATGAATCCCAATACACCTGCCAGAATAACTATAATGAGAATGGAAATACCCTCCGCAACACCGTCTGTCCAAAAGCTTACACCAGCAGCGATAATCAGAATGATTATCAGCAAGCTTTTAAACTGATTCAATAGCAGAATTAAAGGGGATTCTCTTTTTTCTGCAATTAACTCATTTGTCCCGAATTTGGAAATTCTGGATTCAGCCTCGGATTTTGCCAATCCGGCTGACGTGGTGTTGAGAAGTTGAAGAGTTTCTTCACCTGAAATGGTATGCCAATCTTGGTGCAGGTTTATTTCGTTCTTTGCATTTTCCATATATATTCACTGCGTTAAAATTATAACGTTGTATGTCTTAAATGAAACGTAACTCAGGTTCTATTATTATTAATTCTTTTTAATTTATAAAAATAAATCGAAATAAAGAATTACTATATTTAATATATATATACAAATCGAAATAAAGCAAGAGCCTGTCGTTATTTCCTTGCCGCACTGATAAAGCCCCGGTAGGGCAGGGATGATTGTATGGTAATAAATGCCGACTTATCAATAGCCTCAATATCACGAATAATTTGTTTCTGCATTTTGCGGGAAATCACAGTCATAATAATTGCCACTCCGCCGGTGCCGCCTTCCCCGGGAAGGATAGTAACACCAAGGCGCATTTTTCGTAACTCATCGGCAATCTGATCGGCATGAAATTTTGAGATTATCATCATTTGGACGTATCCTAATCCCACTCTCTGTTCGAGAGTTATTCCGAGAATATTGCCGATACTGAATCCGGTGGCATAGCCAAAGAGATTGTACGTGTTATCGAGATGCTGGAAGATGTATCGTATCGCGAATGCCCAGATAAGTACTTCAAAGAATCCGGCAAAGGCGGCGTGATATTTTCGTCCCTGAACGACAAGTATTGTCCGGAACGTTCCGATGCTAACATCGCAAATGCGCATTCCTGCAATTGCCGCGGCTCCAAGAAGCAAATCCAGCATATAAATAAATCTCCTCAGTAGATAACGAAAAACAGATACTCAATTTACTAAGTAATACAGAATTTGTTAAATTTGTTTTCGAAATTATAGAATATTTGCTCCTCTTTTTTAGGTTTTCTATCCGAATGTATGAATCTGAACGTAAAGAATTAGTCAAGATATTAATGAATCGCGGTATTACCGATACTGCTGTTTTAAAGGCCTTCAATAAGGTTGAAAGGCACCAGTTTGTCAGCCCCGGTATGGTATACCATGCTTATAAAGACAAGGCATTACCAATCGGCAAGGGACAGACCATATCACAACCTTATACAGTCGCATTTATGACACAGGCACTCAAACTGAAATCCGGCAGCAAAGTGCTGGAAGTAGGTACGGGTTCCGGTTATCAGGCGGCAATCCTGCATAGTATGGGTATGAGCGTGTTCTCAATAGAACGAAATTTTGAGCTTTATACTGATGTAATTAAGCTGTTTGAAAAGCTGAGAATCCGCGTGTTTGTCCGCTGCGGAGATGGTACTATCGGTTGGAGTGAATACGCACCTTTCGACGGTATTCTTGTTACAGCAGGCTCGCCGGTTGTGCCCGTTTCTCTAAAGAAGCAGCTTGCTATCGGCGGAAAACTCATCATTCCCGTCGGCGATCGAAAAGTCCAGGCTATGAATATCATTACGCGGGTGAGTGAAACAGACTTCTGTGTCGAAGAGGTGCCCGACTTTGGTTTTGTCCCTCTTATCGGCCGAGAAGGTTGGAACGATAAAAATTAACACCTGTAACACTAATTGTGAAATAGAATTGTGCAAAAGAAAGTAATAATTATTGCCGGACCGACCTGTTCAGGTAAGACTTCTGTTGCACTCGCACTTGCTAAGCAATTAGGGACAGAGATTATTTCTGCGGACAGCAGGCAGGTATACCGTAACCTTGAAATAGGTACCGCCAAGCCGGACAAGAAAACACTGGCTGAGATAAAACATCATCTTGTTGATTTTCTCGAACTATCCGATGTATATGATGCCAGCAGGTTTGAAAATGATGCTCTGAAGATAATCAGTGATTTGCACGCTTCCGACAAAATCCCAATCGTTGCGGGCGGAACAGGGCTGTATTTAAAAGCTCTTATGGACGGTATTTTTGATGTGCCTTCTGATGAAGAAATCAGAAGCGACTTATTCGCCTTGCTTCATGAAAAGGGGAAAGAGTTTTTACACGAGGAATTGAAAAAGGTTGATCCGGCTTCAGCGGCTTCAATGCTGCCTCAAAACTGGAAGCGGGTGATGCGGGCACTTGAAGTATATAAATTGACGGGGAAACCTATTCATGAATTACAAAAAGGCTATCAACGGGATACCGATTTGGAGTTCTTAAGTTTCCAACTTGAATGGCCGCGGGAAACACTCTACTCGATGATTGACCGCCGGGTTGATTCAATGATTGAGCAGGGTTTGGAAGCGGAAGTGCGCTCTCTGGCCGGCTTGGGATTTACGCCGGCGATAAATGCCCTTAACACAGTCGGCTATAAGGAAATGTTTGGATATATTTCAGGGAGTATTTCCATAGAAGAAGCTATCCGGCTGATTAAACGAAATACCCGGCATTACGCAAAGCGGCAATTGACCTGGTTCCGTAAAGATGCGAGATACGAAAAACTGTACATGGATCATGCTGAGCGGTCAGCCTCGGTGGTACAGAAAATAAATACATTAGTAAATAAAAAATAATAATATAAATACGCGGAAGTTATATGTACGAAGAAGAATTACGCTCATACAATGAAATGAAGGTAAGAATCGTTAATCTACGAGGTTATCTTTAAATTAGATGTCAAAGCAGAGAAAATAGCCGGACTTCAGAAGAAAACTGAAGAAGACGGTTTCTGGAATGATCAGAGAGCGGCACAAAAAATATTGCAATCAATCAAAATGCAGCAGCAATGGATTGATCTGTGGGAAGCCCTGAACAAAAAAGCAAACAATCTTGAAGAAATCATTATTCTTGCGAAAGAGGAGAATGATGAATCATTCGGCCCGGAAATTACACAGGAGCTTTCAGCGCTTGATAAGGAGGTTCACGATCTTGAATTCAAAAACATGCTGAGCGGGAAAGATGACACAAAGAACGGCATCTTAACCATTCATTCCGGGGCGGGCGGTACGGAATCTCAAGATTGGGCTGATATGCTTATGAGAATGTATCTCCGGTGGGGTGAAAAAAACGGATATAAAATAACCATCGTTGATATGCTGGAAGGCGAGGGCGCCGGTATTAAAAGCGCCACTCTTGAGGTTGTTGGCGATTATTCCTATGGCTATTTGAAGGCCGAAAACGGTGTGCATCGCCTCGTTCGGATTTCTCCGTTTGATGCAAATAAGCGCCGCCATACCTCTTTCGCTTCCGTATTTGTTATTCCCGAAATTGATGATGATATCGAAATAGAAGTCAACCCGGTTGACTTGCGCATTGACACCTATCGTTCAGGTGGTAAAGGCGGTCAGAATGTTAATAAGGTTGAGACCGCAGTCCGCATTACTCACATTCCGACAAATACGGTTGCGGCCTGTCAGAGTGAACGCTCTCAGTTGCAAAATAAAACCAATGCAATGAAACTTCTGAAATCCAAGTTATATCAGTTGGAGATAAAAAAACAGGAAGCGGAGCTTGATGAGATTGAAAAGAGTAAATTGAAAATTGAATGGGGTAGTCAGATTCGTTCGTATGTATTCCATCCGTATAATATGGTTAAAGATCATAGAACCGATGTGGAAACATCTGATACGCAGGGTGTCATGGACGGCAATATTGACGAATTTATAAAAGCTTATTTACTCAAGTTTGCTGGAGTGTAAAGGATAATCAAGTTGAAGAAATCTGGAGATCGGATAGAGAACAATAGTAATCCTGCAAATCTTTTTATGAGGATGCGCGCATCATTGCGAGAACGCACACCACAGGAAAAAGTTTTTATTCTCATTTATCTAATCGCATTAACCATCATCTTGTTAATACGCCTCAGACTTCTTTCAACTCCTTTTGAACGCGACGAGGGCGAGTATGCATATATAGCCCAAACGTTGCTGCATGGCGGCAGCCTGTTCAGAGATGCATTCACCATGAAATTGCCCGGAACAAGCATAATGTATGCCGTATGGATGCTGCTTTTTGGTGAATCAATCGAATCGGTTCATCTCGGCTTATTGATAACCAATTTCCTGTCAGCATTCATTATCGTAACGCTTGTAAAGAAGTGGGGCGGTTCGCTGATTAACGGCATCACGGCCTCAATTATTTTTTTAATGTTCACTATTTCTCAGAGCGCTCTCGGGTTTGCCGCGCACGCGACGCATTTTGTTATGTTTTACTGCCTGATCGCATTACTTGTTCTTGAAAACGCCCTCAAACGGGATACACTACTGCGTTATTTTATTGCGGGTCTGTTGTTCGGGCTATCGCTCTCTATGAAACAGCAGGGAGCTCTGTTTTTGCTTTTCCCGATAATATTTATTATCAAAAAAAAGAAAGCTGAACAATCTTTATGGTCTAAAGCGGTTCTGAAGATTATCATCCTTATTGCGGGAGCGGTTGTGCCGTTCATCTTTTTGACACTATATCTTTCTTCCATTGGCACATTTGAAAAATTCTACTTTTGGGTTATTCAGTATTCATCAGCATACGGGGGAAGAGTTGATCCGATTGTCGGCTCGCTCATTTTTCTGACTAGTCTTGGTGTACTGATAGAGAGAACTCCATTATTCTGGCTGTTATCGTTATCCGGTATCATTTATTCTTTTGCTTCATTAAAGACTACCTATGCACAGCGAATTCTTGTATTTCTGGGAATAAGCACTCTTGTTATATCACCCGGATTCTATTTTCGTGAGCACTACTTTGTTGCAGTCTTCCCGGCATTGGCCATGGCAGGATCTCTGGTGGTGGACTATATGCAGACGAAGTTTTCCGGTGACGGTTCTGCACGATTCGGTTCGGCAATAATATTTTGCATCTTGCTTGCCATTAGTTTTGCGGTCGAAACACCATATTATTTTGTAATGTCACCCGATAAGGTCGTTGAAAAAACCTATGGCAAGCTCAATGTTTTCACCTCCTCAAAACTAATTAGCGAGTATATAAAATCGCATTCGACTCCATCCGACAAGATACAGGTATTAGGGTCGGAGCCTCAATTGTATTTTCTTAGCAATCGGCGTTCCGCATCTGGGCACATCTATATGTATGGCCTTATGGAAAATCAGGAATATGCAAGAAGCATGCAAAATGAACTGGCGCAGGATATTGAAAACGGACAGCCGAAGTTCCTTGTCTTTTCGTTAGAGAAATCTTCGTGGATGTTATCACCGAATAGTGACATGTGGCTATGGGATTGGTATAAATCCTATAGTGCTGCGCATTATGATATTGCCGGACTCGGAGTGCTTGACACGGACTCGTTGACTCAATTTATCTGGGGCGATGCAGTTAAGAAAAATACGGCTCCTCCGGTAGTAATTATTTCTCAAAGAAAAGACTGATTTACTTCACTATCAAATTGAAGGTGCGCAATGAAATTCCTCACTGAGTATTTGTGGTTTACCACAACAAAACATCGGGAGTACATCAATATTACAAGAGATGTTGAAAAAGTACTTGAGAAAAGCGGCATTCAAGAAGGTATGATTCTTGTTTCAGCTATGCACATAACTGCCGGAGTTTATGTAAATGACGCAGAATCCGGATTGATACAGGATATTGATGAATGGCTGGAACAGTTAGCGCCCTTCAAATCCGATTACCGTCATCACCGCACTGGCGAAACCAATGGTGATTCACATCTGAAAAGTTTGCTCGTACATCACGAAGTAATTATTCCGGTTACAGGAGGCAGACTGGATTTTGGGCCATGGCAGCAAGTATATTATGCTGAATTTGATGGTCAAAGAAGAAAGAAGCTTATCATTAAGGTAATGGGTGAATAGATAGTATTTGCATATACATGTAAGCCCATCCGGAGAATCGGATGGGCTTTTCTATTTTATAAGCGATTAGTTCAGGCAAGTGAGAGCAATAAAAAAGGCGTCCCATCGGGACGCCTTTTTTAGGAAGTTTTTAGCAACCAGCTATTTCATATAAATCATTTTTCTGGTCTGACTATATGATTTACCAGTAGCTGATTCCGAAGCAGTAACTTTGTAGAAGTAAGCACCGCTCGGGAGGTTAAATTTACCCATATTCAGATAATATGAATTGTAACCGGCATTCATGTGAGTGTTGGTTACGTTAGCGATTTTCGTTCCGGTAACCGCATACAATTCAATAACGACTTGTGCATCATTCGGCAATTCAAAACTGATCTGTGTTCCGGGGTTAAACGGATTAGGATAGTTTTGAGCTACACTGAACTCAGTCGGTATATATATTTCTGCGGTAGCCATTACCGTGCTATATTCAAATGTCCCATCATTGTCAACTGTTTTGAGGCGGTAGGTATATTTACCGACTGCAAGGTTTTTATCAATGAAGGAATATGAACGAGGTGAACTGCTGTTACCGTAAGCGGCAACTTCACCAGCGGTTGACCATTTACCATTGATCGAACGTTCAACAACGAACTTCGAAACGTTAACTTCTGTTGCGGTCTTCCAGGCAAGCGCAATATCTCTGCCAGAAACTGAAGCAGACAATGAAGTCAGCTCAACAGGAAGAGGAGAAGTGCTGCTGCCTGCTGTCCACATTGAGAAGTCGGTAATACCGTTCAACGTGATGGTATTTGATGTTGTGTTAACAGTACCTGCGCCTAATGCCCAAGTGCTGCCGTCATCGGTTGATTTGAAAAGCTGCAGGGTTGATTCAGTTAAACTGTTTAATTCTGCTGCTCTATCATCATAATGGAATACCAGCGTTGCATTCAAACCGGTGTTAACGGTTGGATTTATATTGAAGTAGCGTTTGATTGAGCTGTTGCCACTGCCAAGCATCGCTGTGCCTGTAACACGGGTGACTGAAGTCGAACCCGGCGCAGCACCGGCAGCGTTGATTTCAACACCAATACCACCGAATACGTCATTTGTACTTTGGCTTAATGTTCTTGTTGTTGCAAGATTGCCAAGTACCTGACTTCCGGCTGTTTCACTTATGGTTGCGGAATTGCCGAGTGTTACGGAATTTGCACCGGTAATTAAATCACCGGATGCAACAGTAAGTGTACCGTTAACGGTCAAGGAGTTGCTTAATGTGACTCCGGTAGAATTGTTAACAGCTAATGCAGTTACAGATGTCGGTAAACCATCTCCTGTCACCTGTGCTGCTGTACCCGCATATTCATATCTTGAAGCGCTGTAATTGCGAGTAGTCGTTTGAATCGGTCCGGCTGCGGCAGATGCGGCAATTCCGGTGGTTGAACCAATGAGGATAGGGCCGGTGATATTAACCGTTCCGCTTCCGCCGATAAATTGAGAAGCATTTCTGAAGTCAGCGGTGTCTGAAATATTGATGACACCGTTATTTGTAATGGTTATAAGAGCACCGGCACCGGCTGTGTAATCAGTCTTCGAGCCGTTAGGGTATAGTTTCGTAACGTTTAGAGTACCCGTCGCAGCAACGTTGAGTGTACATACTTTACCAGAAGTTGTTCCCAGGTCAAAGAAATTATTGTAACCCCAACCCGGTGCTTGAGTGTTTCCGGTCGGTCGTCCGGGCTGGAACGTCATAGTTCCGTTGACATTGATTGTTTGGTTTGTGGTGGCAAGACCGTGTGACGAAGAAACTCCATTGTAACATGCCCATGGAGCAAATGTTAACGTCTTACCCGGATTAATGGTAAGCGTATTGTTATCGCCTGCTACGGTATAATAGGCAAATGCGTTACCGGCGTTACTTGAACCGTGGTAATTCAAAGTTACATCACGGTCAATCGTTAGTATGGTATTTGCGATATTGGTTCTTAATCTGTCAATACTGCAAGTTCCGCCTGCGCCGGTAATAGTTAACGTATCATTCTCAACATCAAATGAGATACCGTCAGCGCTATCACCCTGAGCAACGTTGCCTAAGATTCCGTTTGAACCAACTTCAAGCACGGTTCCGTAAATCAACATATATCTTGGGCTGCTTACTGAACTAGGCGTAGTACTCTTGCAAAGTTGTCCGTTGATAACGTGCAGATTTTTACAATTCAAAGTACCGCTTGAAGGTAGAGTGATTGTATATCCGCCGACAATCCAAACGTTGTCATTTGTTGTTGGGGCAGCGGTTGGCGCAGTAGCCCAACCAGAACCTGACCATTTTTTCCATGCAGTTGCGTAGGTACCCCAATCGGATGAGGCAACTGATCCGAAATCACCCACTGCATATGGTACTGCAGTAACATTAATCTCGGAGCCGACTGACCAGATGGAACCATGACGAACAAATGCTTTTAGATAATATACAGATCCGTTTATGAGACCCGTAACAGCAGTAGCTGCTGCTGTCCCTTTATAAACAACATAGCCGCTGCCGATCGCTGTACCCGCACTAAAGGCTGTTGCGCCTGACGAATATGAACTGCCGTCACCCGATGGAGTTCCGTCATTTGCAGAAGTTTCACGAGCTACGATTAAAACTTCATCCCAGTAATTGGATTGTGTGCCATTGTAAGTAGGATTTGTCCAGGTTAAAGAAATCTGGGCATCTCCACCTGTGCCGGTAAGACTTGTGACATCATGGATATTTGCAGTAGCTGAAACGCTTGCTGCGGCTGATGACCAAGCATCACCTTCATAAGCATACGCGTTGAAATAATACGTTGTTCCAGCGCTTAAACCTGTTACTTCAACTGAAGTTCCAGTGCCTGAATAAACAAGGTAATTATCTGTTGAATATGCGCCAGCGCCTGTAATATCTGAGTTCGAGTTGTTGTATAATGAACCGGCTCCTGAAGGAGTATGAGTAATATCTCCGGCAGGACGGGCAAATACAAGCACTTTTTCATATGTGTTTGCCGGAGCTGTCCAGGTCAGGTGCGCAATGTTATCGGAAGTGTGGGCAACTGCAAGGGTAGTAGGAGCTGGAACTGCAATACCGGTTCCGGTAACCGCAACATCTTCTTCACCTGCGCCGCCGCCGGTGCATGCAATGTTAACACCGCTATACGAAGCGACGGAAGTCGGTTTGAAGTGCGCATAGATCGTTGTCGCAGATAATGTAGCACTCGCATAAGCTACGTTCACGGATGAACTGAAACCTGAACCGCTTGCTAACGATACTTCAAATCCCGCAGGAGCTGTTACAGTTAAGTTACCCGGAGCACCGGTAAGATAGGAACCGGATAAGGTAAAAGTCTGCTCGGCAGATGTGCTGTTGATAACTACATTGTCGAATGCGAGAGATGATTTTGAAAGCACCAGCGTAGGAGTTGCGGCAGTAGCCTGACTTCCTGTCCCGGGTGAGCTTGTTAGATAATTCTGAGTTCCGGAGCTGCCGATATTAAAATCATATACGGCAAAATAATATGTTGCACCGGCTGAGAGGCCTTGAACAGTTACAACGCCATTACCTGTAAGAGTTCCGTTATAAACAATTTTGTTCCCGCTGCCTTGATCGGCTGCGGTGCCATAATTGGCATTTGTACCTGATGTATAGTCGGTCAGATCGGTAGGAGTCCAATCAACCGCACTGCCTGATTTAGCAACGATAAGGTGATTGGAGCCATTACCTGCTGAAGGTAAATTAAGAACGATGGAATTACCGTCAACGGTACCGAAACTGATTGACGACTGCGAGGTTGGCTCGGCTGAATAAGCAAATCCCTGAACAGCAATATTTGCTGAGAGTGCTCCACTTGTCAATGTGATATTAACTGTTCCCGTACCGCCTGTACCGGAACTTGGAGCGAATCTGGCATACAACGTTCCGCCCGCGGCGGCTATGGTTGCAGTCGTAGCATATGTGGATCCGTCACTGCTGACTTCAAATCCGGAAGGAGCTGAAACACTGATGTCGCTCGAAGCACCAACGGCGGTTACTGTGAATGACTGAGCGCCGGATGTACTTCCTGCGGCAACATTGCCGAAATTATTAGAAGTAGGATTAGTTGTTAAACTTCCTGCAGATGTTGCAGTACCTTTAAGTTTAACATTTGCTACAGCAAGCCAATGCGAGGTAGTAGCTAATGTTACATAAGGATATACTCTCAGGTAGAATGATCCACCGTTCGATACAGAGAGTGCCGTTGAATTAAATGAGGTTGACCAGTAGTTAACGCGCGAACTGAAGGCGGAGGTTGAAGCTCCCGTTGTCATACCGCCCGTATTGGAAAGGTACAAACCGTTTTGTCCGCCGCCGGCTGCCGTAACAGTTGAGTTAACCAGACTGTTGGAAGCGAATGTTGTGAAGTTAGTTCCGTCGGTTGAGTATGCCAACTGAACTTTCATAGCACCACTAGTATTACTGCATCCAAGATATAATTCAACTCCTGTCATATTAAGATTATATCCTGATGCCGGAGCAATAACGTACTGCTCGTAAACCGCACCGGTTCCCGTGCTGGTCCATGATGTGCCCCATCCACCGGAGTAGCTGGCTGCAACTCCAATGTAACTTGCGATAGTCTTCGTACCGGTTGAATATGATGTATAAGTAGTTAGATTACCCACATATGTCATGGCCGAAGCTTGCACGTTTCCGGAAGTGGTTGGCGAAAGTGACGTCGGATTTCCCGGGCTGTTTGGCCAAAGTGCATAGGCCTGCGCGTATACTTCCGAGAACGAGAGTGAGAAAAGAACGAAGAAGAAAAACACCGTAACATTTCTTCTCATAACTTTTTCCTTATGTTAGTGATTGATGTAAAGTAGAAATTAAATAGCTGATACAATTTCAATGTTTGAAAAACATGTACGAGAATGCCAAAGAATACAAATTTAATTAAGCGATATAGTTAACGATAACTTCCAACAATAGCGCTTAGCAAAATACAGAATTTCCCGATAATACAATAACTTTTAATAAAAATTAATGCCGGGGAAAACTTCACCCGGCATATAGAACATCAGAAATTTATTATTGAATATTTTTAAGCATTATTCAGCATTTGACCCGCTATTTTGCTGGCTGAGGTGGCGTGAACCCATATTGCCCGGCTTTTAACCAATCAGTTTTCCATCCGTCAATATCATTCATCATTCTCTTTGTTAAACCACGTCCGAAATACGCGGGGGCAAAAGTCGAATCAAGCTTGATCGCGTTTGTATATGCCAACACGGATTTATCGTATTTTTTCATCTCGCGGTAAGCTTGCCCCATGTTTTTGTAAGTATTAATATCATTCGGACGCAAATTCAGTATTTTCTGGCAATCATTCACGGTACCTTCAAAATCACGAACATTAAATCGGGCAAGTGATCTGCCTTCGTATGGCTCTATGAACGCCGGTGCCAATTTGATGGCTTTGGTAAATTCTTCAATCGCGTCATGAAATTTTTGCTGTCCGTTATAAACTTTACCCTTCATATTTAAAATGAGGGGATCTTTCGGGTTGAGTTTTTCTGCACGACCTAAATCCGCAAGTGCCTCATCATAGCGGTTCATCAGAAATCTTACTGAACCTCTTTTGAAGTACGCAAGATCAAGCGTTGTATCTCTTGAAAGAGCCATGTTGAAATCTTCTTCCGCTCCTTTATTGTCTCCGGCAGCGGCCTTAATAGCTCCTCTATTAAAATAGGCCATTGGATATTGAGCAATGTCAATCGCTTTTGTGAAATTATCAAAAGCGCCGGGGACATCCTGCCTTTCAAAGCAGTTAAATCCAAGATACGTGTACGCACCGGCATTGGATGGATTTTTTTGTATCGCGGCGTTTGAATAATTAATAGCGTCGCGATAGTCGTCGGCGTGAATTGTCGCTACTCCGGCGTATACAAGAAGCACAACAACCGCTGTAGAAAATACGGTGATTGTTTTACCTTTTTCAATAAGTCTCGCGATCTCATATGTTAATGGCAGAATCAAACCGATGAGCGGCAGGTAAACTCTCTGTTCAAGATTGATAATAACATATTCGAAATCTTTTTGCCGGTAGAGCATAGGCGGGCTGATAAAAATAAGGAACCAAACGATTCCCATTAATGGCAGCCATTGCTTTTTCCTATATAAGTTTACGGAATAGTATCCGAGAACTATCATTACCAGCAGTCCGCTTATCATCGAGAATGCATCATAAAAAGGATAGATCGGCAGATTAAAAGGCAGAAAGACCTTACTCAGTACAACCGGAAAAAAAGTCAGATTTTTGATAAGTGCCGGAATACCGAATTCATTACTGCTCAGTTTTTCCGTTACAAAAATACTTTTAATGATAAAGAATATTGCTGAAACGGAAACCCACGAGGCAATAAACTTATACAATTCTTTGTGCTTCTCTTCTTTCAGGAAGAATATATAGAACAATATCAACAGCGCGGGGAACAGGACTACAGTTTCCTTACTGAATATCGTAAGCGTATATGTTGTCACGTGAAGAATAAAAAAGATTTTCTTTTTTGTCCTGAAATAGTATCCCATTGTCAGGAATAAAAGAATACCGAATAAGCCGATGTATAAGTCACCACGGGATGGAATCCAGGATACGGCACATGTTACGAGAGGGTGGATGGAAAATAATACCGTACCGAAAAAAGCGGTTAGGCGCTTGAAGTTGAAAAAGCGCAATAAATAATAAAGCGCGACTCCGGTGAGAATATGTATCAGGAGATTGGAAAAATGATACATCCACGGATTTATTCCACTGATAGCGGCATCAAACATGAGTCCGACTGTTTGGATGGGGCGGTAAAAAGAGGTGCCCGGCTTTACGAAAAACGCATCTCTGGTGAATGCTTCTTTAATATTATTCAGATTGCTGATAACATCAATATTGTTCCTGATGATCATGATGTCATCAAGAATAAACTCGAAGTTTACCACTTTCAAAAAGACAATCAGCGGCAGCAATACGATGATTGCTAATTGCAGCATTGTGTTTTCGGAAAAACGAGAGATGATATCACCGACACTCTTTGCGAATACGCTTTCTTTTCCGGATGGAACTTTGATCGTGCGTTTTTTCTGTGTCGGTTTTACGCCTTTAAAAGTGTTCGCTCTTTTTTTCATATTTTTTTAGCCGGAATTTCTCGTAAAAATTGTTTGGCGGGCTCATACCCTAATTTTAAAGCCTCAATAAAATCGGATTTGGCTGCATCAAGATCATGCAGACGGAGATAAACTGTGGCGCGGCCATAATATGCCGCGGCAAACTTTGAATTCATGCTCAACGTCCGGTTAAAGTATTCGAGTGCTTCATCATACCTTTGTAATTCGCGCAGAGTGACCCCCGTATTGTTGTATGCCAACTGGTAGAAGGGGTTAATTTTCATTGCCTCTTGATAATCGGATAGTGCTCCGGCAAAATCATGCAACTCATACCTGCAAATACCGCGGTTTGTATATGCTTCAAATAATCCCGCTTTTAGAGTTATGGCGCGGGAAAAGCATCCCACGGCTTCGTTGTACTTCTTAATCTCGAGATAGTAATTGCCAAGATTGTACATGATAATATATGAAGTCGTGTCTATTTGAGCCGCGATATTTAAGTCAATAATTGCGCCTTCGTAATCCTTACGCTTTACCTTTTGTGCTGCTCTATTGTTCAAGGCATCTATCAGTATTCCCTGAGATGGCAGTGTGTTGAGATATTGCATCAAAGTTGAATAGTCAGCCATAGCCTTGTCATTTTGGCCTTTGAGCTCATAGATGCAGCCACGGTAATAATATGCCAGTGCATTTTTCCAGATACTGAGTGATTGATTGAATATACCGAAAGCCTCATCAATTCTGCCTGCACCAAAGGCATCGGAGCCTATTCCATTGAGAGCCATTACATTTTTCTGATTGCATTCCCAAGCCCGTTTGTTAAAAACGGGGCCGCTTTTATAAAAATCGCTTTGAATAAACGACATGCCGGTAAATAAGCAAATTAATCCGGCAGAGCAAATTACAACAAACGTTTTTTTTGCGGCAAGCTTTGACTCCGTAAAGTAGAGTGCGACAAATAAAAAGATGCCGAGCATCGGCAGGTAATTTCTGTGGCTCAGATAGTTATAGAAATAATCTGCTGTGCCTAAGCGGTAGAACATCGGCGCGAGATTGAACGCGACGAACCACGAGAATGCCCATATGTACAGATAATTTTTTTCAATGGCTTTCTTAATGCTGATTACTACTACCGGGGCTATGGTGATGAGCCCGATGAGCAGTGTCCGGAAGTCATATAATGGCAAAGTGGATAATTTATATGGAAATACTATCTCTCCAAACAGACTCGGCACCGCCGGTAAATTTTTGATAAAATTGGTAATGGTAAACGCGTCTGGCGGCATCCCGTTGTGGAAAAGAAGTTTACGTAGTAGAAAATATACTCCAACGAAAGCTGCCCATGATATAATAAAGGGGAGATATTTCTTTACGCTGAAAGGAACTTTGAGAATATAGTGGGAGTACGTTAATAAGAATATCGGAAAGAATACGGTTGACTCCTTCGTTAAAACCGTAACCAGAAACATTGCCATATGCAGTATGAGGTGAATGGTCTTTTGTTTCTTGAAATAATTATCATAGGTAATGAATAGTACCATTCCGAATAGAGCAATCAGCGTATCACCACGCGAAGGCACCCATGCAACCGCAACAGCGGATAATGGGTGTACCGCGAATAACGCCGCAAAAATAAATGCAGTTACTTTCTTGAAATTGAAATGCTGAAGGAAAAAATATAACGTGATGACCGAAAGAAGGTGTACTAATAAATTTGAAATGTGATACATCCAGGGTCTGTTCTGGCTGAAACTGGCATCAATTTCGTATGTGAGAAACTGAATGGGACGGTAAAACGAATCGCCGAAGTTACCTAACTTTGCCAAATGCCCTAACACATCATCGCCGGATTTTACGGCCGTTAACCATTTTGCAGCATCATCTATGATGCCGTTATCATCAAATCCGAGTATCCCGAATCCTATTACTCTAACGTAGAGAAGTAAGGGGAGCAGAAGCAGGATGATAAGATGTAAATTACCGTTTTCATTAAACGATAACTTAGCCCAATAGTATTTTGCCTTTTCAAAATAAGACCGCATGACTTGTTGCAATACCCGACCTTAATAATTCAGTGAAAATAAACCTTTAATATGATATTTTGTTGATTCCTTTCCAAACCTCGTCATATTTCATCGTCCGGGAAACGCCGGAGGAACCTGATTCATGTGAAATTTCGGTAGCAAAAAATCAACCAGTCAGTTGAGATTTCCAGATCCGAAGGATCTGAATTTGACTAACCTCCGGTGAAACCGGAGGTTAGTGTAAAAAATAAAACAACGTCCCCGAAGTGGGGCGAACTTTACTTCATGTGTACCGAAAAACTTAAGATTAAAGTTTAATTAATGGAATTGTCATTTTTACATGAATAAGGAAAATTCCGTATTTTAATCTATTGATTAAGCAATTTTGCCGTGTAGTCACACACAAGACAAACATATTCTCAGGATAAACCGGACATATGAAAAATTCCTCGCCGAAAAAGGAGCTCTGGCTGTCAAAGCTTTTGGAACAGAATATTGTTCCGGTGCTGATTTTGTTTGTTGTCTGCTTCGCGTTGTACTCACCGTCCCTTAAGTTTACTTATGCAGGGGATGACGATCTGTTACTCATCCGCGATAAACAGGAATTTCTCAAAGATCCCTCAAATATCTTTGAAGCATTTAAGCGTGATGCGTATATAATGCCGAATAACAGTGCTTTCTACCGGCCTCTGCAAACAGTCTCTTATATTATAGATTACCAGTTCACCACGCGTCAGGACGATTTGACTTCTTTCCATATATCGAGTATTCTGATCCATTTTCTAACCTGCTATCTACTATATAAAGTGTTACTCAAACTTCGAATACTTAAACCGCTTGCGTTGTTTTGTGCTTCTTTGTTCGCAGTTCATCCGCTATTTCCGCAGGCGATAACTTGGATTCCCGGAAGAGGGGATGAACTCGCGGGTCTGTTCTGTCTATCAGCAATATATATGTATCTGCAATTTGAATCATCTTCAAAAGCTAAGTACCTTATTTTTCACGTATTGTCATATTTTGCTGCGGTGCTGTCTAAGGAGACCACGGTTTTTCTGCCGCTGGCTATCATTGCGTTTGATTATTTGATAAAAAAAGAGAGTCCGATTTCCAATAAACACCTGAAGCTGGCTTCGTTTTGGGCATTAGTAATTGGGACCTTTGCAATTTTGCGCCATATAGGATTAGGAACTCAGAGGCCTGCACCGGGGAGTTTTGGACTAATGGCTATGATAAAAAACTTACCGGTTCTGCCGATTACATTCGGCAAGTTTTTCTTACCACATGATATGGCGACTTATCCGTTGTTCAAAACATACTCTGCTCTCATCGGGGTTGGTGTAATGATTGCCATCGCGGCATTCGTTTATTTTGCGAAAGGAAGTCGCGCCTTAAGTTTATTCGGTCTTTCATGGTTTTTCATTTTTTCGATTCCACCGATGTATATGCGTCTTTCGGTAGCCGAGAAATCCATCGAATATTTTGAGCACCGTACATATCTACCATATATAGGCCTCATTATTTTATTAGCGGTACTTCTGGAATTCTTTAAGCCGAAAGTAAAACCCGCTGTCTTTGTCATTATCTTATCTTTGTTATTTTTAACATTCGGTACATTGACCTACGCACATGAATCTGATTACAGTGACCGGATTGCATTTGCAACATCCGCAATCCAAAGTAATCCGGGGAACGGATTCGCACGGTATCAAAGAGGGACAGCATACGTGGATGCCAGACGGTATGAGGAAGCTTTAAATGATTTTGAAGCTTCGGAATCTAACGGGCTTATTACTGCTCAATTATTCCACAGCAAAGGAGTGGCGAATTACTTTTTAGGCCGGTACACGGAAGCCATCAGCAGTTTTACTCAATCTCTGCAATACGAGGGAGCAACGACCGATACCTACCTTGCAAGGGGAATGACGTTTAAATTGCTTGGTAATTATCAGGCTGCACTTCAGGATTTTGACTTGTTACTGAGTAAGAATGTTAATGCATACGAAGTGCTTTTGCAAAAGGGGGAGATTTTTGAGGCAACGGGACAATATGAGGTAGCTTTACAGAATTATATGGTCATGGAAAAAATTCATCCGAATGATCAATTTGCATCCTCAAAAATCCTTGAATTGCAGCACAGGATTGCCGGAACTGTCAACAGGTAATAGCAAAGTCGGCTTTCGGGGAACTTTGAGGCAATAATTTGCATTATTGAAATTATACTAACTGGAGTTTATTATGAAGATATTATGCTGGAATGTTAACGGTATCCGCGCGATACACAAAAAGGGATTTACCGAATGGATTAAAGAAGCAAATCCGGATATTTTGTGCCTCAACGAAACAAAGGCGAGTCCCGAACAATTACCGGATGAATTGCTCAACATTCCGGGATATACCTCATATTTTTCGTCATCCACTGTAAAAAAGGGTTATAGCGGAGTTGCTATTTACACTAAAGAAAAACCGCTGAAGCTTTCTCATGGTTATGGTGATCCCCGTTTTGATGATGAGGGCAGAATCATTATTGCTGAGTACAAGAATTTTACCTTAATTAATAACTACTATCCGAATGGTAAAGCAAGTGCTGAACGTCTTCAGTACAAGCTCGATTTTTATGAGGCTTTTCTCGATTATGCGAATGACCTAAAGAAGAAGGGGAAGAATGTTGTTGTTTGCGGTGACTTTAACACAGCTCATAAAGAAATTGACCTTGCCAGACCTAAAGAGAATTCCAAAGTGTCGGGCTTTCTTCCGGTTGAACGGGAATGGCTTGATAAATTTGTAGCCGATGGTTATGTTGATACATTCCGGATGTTCAATCAGGAAGGTGACAACTACACATGGTGGGATATGGTAACCCGCGCACGTGAAAGAAATGTAGGCTGGCGCATTGACTACTTTTTCGTCAACGATAAATTCAAACCTAAGGTCAAGAATGCCTTCATCCTCTCCGATGTGATGGGGTCTGATCACTGCCCGTATGGTATAGAAATCTAAAAATAGTTGTGTCCTATTATGATGCAGAATCTCATAATGAGACATGATTTAGCACGCTACCATTTGAAATTAGATTAAATTCGTGGTTTATTATTGGACTGATATTTGCATGTGATGTGTGACACAACACACATAAGAGGTGCCTAATGAAAAGCAAACCATCGGCCAATGGTTTGGGCGTGATACTTACGCTCCTTTCAATTTTATTCTTTAATACTCTATCGGTTTTTGCACAGGTAACTGTTCCGTTTTCGGTCAGATATGCTGCCAATGAAAAAGGCGACATCCAGATTATCGGAAATACCCTGATGACTTGTCCTGCCGGCGGCTGTCAGGGAAATAATAATGATTACAACATGCGTTATGTTGATATTGACGGAAACGCATCTACTACAAATTCCAGCAGCGCGGATCTGACCTTGCCGTCCAGTTCTTCTGTACTTTTCGCGGGCCTTTACTGGAACGGTGTTAGTTCTTCGAGTTCAAAGAACGCCTGTCTATTCAAAGTCCCGGGAGCTTCAAATTATACATCGCTTACTGGTGTTGCATATTCCAACAGTTATGGATACCAAGGTTTCAAGGACGTCACATCGTTGGTGACTGCTGCCGGTTCCGGCACATACATGGTTGCTAATGTTGCTGCCACCACCGGAACAAATCAGTGGGCCGGATGGGCACTTGTAATTGTTTATCGCGATCCGGCAAAACCGCAGAGAAACCTGACCGTATTCGACGGATTAGCCCTTGTTAGCACTTCAGATGCTAATGTGAATATTCCTATCAGCGGATTCAGTACTCCGCTTTACGGACCTGTAAACGTATCGCTTGGTGTTGTGGCGTATGATGGCGATAAAGATTTTACGGGTGATGCGTTCAAATTTAATGGTACGACTTTAACCAATTCTCTAAACGGTACTGATAATTTCTTTAACAGTACTATCAGCCGTTTTGGAACTGCCATCACTGCTAAAAATCCAAACTATAGCAATCAGCTTGGCTTGGATATTGACGTTGTAGATGCCACAGGAACTTTGGCCAACGGAGCAACCAGCGCAGTTATCAACTTAACAACCGGCGGTGAAAGCTATATACCGGGAGTTGTGACTACATGTATTGATTTGTATGCACCTGATATTAACGTGACAAAGAGTTTTACAGATATCAACGGCGGTGAAGTTAACCCCGGCGATACTTTATTATATACCATTGTTGCCAAGAATGACGGTCAGGACGGGGCAACAAATGTTGTACTTACTGATTCCATTCAGGCTAATCAAACGTATGTCCCCGGTTCAATTTCAATTACAGCCGGTGCAAATAGCGGCGTAAAAACAGACGCTGCATCCGATGATCAGGCAGACTTTACGAACAGCACGGTAAACCTTCGCTTAGGAACCGGCGCCACCTCCTCCGCAGGCGGAACGCTCATTCCGGCCGCATCGTCAACGGTAAAATTTAAAGTAGTTGTCAACAATCCGCTTCCAAGCGGACAGGTAGTGAACAACTACGCATTAGCAAAATATAAAAGTCAATCATCTCCGGTAAAAGATTATGTCAGCCAGAGTGCGCTTGTTACGGCTCCTGTAATTTCAAAGGCTGACCTATCGTTGACCAAATCAGTTTCCAACAATGCGCCTGTAGTAGGAACGAACATTACGTATACTATTGCAGTAAAGAATAACGGGCCTCAAACAGCGACTAATGTATCGGTTAATGATCAGTTGCCGGCAGGCTTAAGTTATGTATCCTCTTCGGCATCTTCCGGATCGTATTCAAGCGGAACAGGTATCTGGACGGTTGGTACGATTGCAAACAATGCAACCGAACAATTGCAGGTTATCGCCAAGGTAACAGCAATGGGAGGTATCAACAACACAGCCGAGGTTAAGTCATCGGATCAGATAGACCCGAATTCAACACCGGATAACAACAATGCTTCGGAAAACGATCAGGCATCGGTATTGATTCAGGCTGTTTCAACAAGTGATTTAAAAATCCATAAAGCCGTATCACCGGCATTTCCGGTAGTTGGTGACAGCGTTTTTTATACTATAACCGTAACCAACTTTGGTCCCGGCACAGCAACAAATGCAGTGGTGACTGATCATGTCCCAAGCGGCATCAACTATGAAGCTAACGTTTCGAGCGCTGGTTTCTATGATGTCGGCACCGGTAAATGGACAATACCTGCAATCGCAGCAAATGCAAGCGAGACTTTGCAGCTTATAGGAATTAAAAATACACCGAACTTAGTGACAAATATCGTACAGTTGACCAGCATGGATCAAACTGATCCGAATGGCTCTGATAACTGTGATAGTGTTACCATTCCGATTCAGGTAGCTGATTTGAAGATTAAGAAAACGGTAAATCCGAATCCGCCGCAGTACGGTACTGATGCGACATTTACCATTACAGTGACAAATAACGGTCCATCGGCAGCAACAGGAGTATATGCATGTGATTCACTGCCAGCCGGTTTATCCTATATTAGTTCTTCAGTTTCTAAAGGTACATATAACAGTGTAAACGGACAGTGGGCAATTGGTACTATAGCGGCTAATGACAGCTGCACACTGACTGTTACAGCAACCGTGAACTCTTCAAGTGATCTGAAAAACATTGCGACAATTACCGCATCCCATGAAATTGATCCGACTTTAGGTGATAGGGCAGACACACTTGCCTTCACTGCAAGCTCGGCTAATCTTAGTGTAACAAAAATCGTGAGTGATGCTGCACCCGCAGACGGTGCAACCATTACCTATACGATAACCGTGCATAATGCCGGTCCTACAACATCTACCGGATGTACGCTTGTTGATCATTTACCTGCCGGACTCGTGTATATAACATCAAATACAAGTCAGGGCTTATATGATGCCGTTAACGGAACTTGGAATGTCGGTGTTATTCACAGCGGCAGCAATGCAACGCTGACCGTTACGGCGAAAGTTGTATTAGACAGCCTTGCCAACACGGTCATTGATCTTGGCCCGGCTAAACCTTATAATATTTTTATTCTGAATAATCTGCATCAGCCTTCATGCGATACGCAAGGTAAAGTAGCAGTCGCACGCGATGCAACGCTGAGTGGTTATAGTGTCGGCGATCAGCTTCCTGTTTCCGGCGGTACCGAAGATGTGCTGGTTGTCGGACGTGATTTGAACTTTGCAGTCGGCGGCGTCTATGGTGGCAATGTTGTATACGGAAGAAATTCCAACCTGCCGGTATCCTGTGTTTCCATTGTTGACGGTACGGTAAGGAAAGATTCTGTTATCAACTTCCCGGCAGCAATTAACTACCTTGAGAATCTCTCAACATCAATTGCATCGTATCCGGTCAACGGAACCTCTACATTCCAGTGGGGCGAAGTTAACATGACGGGCGATAACCCATTCCTCAACGTCTTTAGGATTTCAGGGAACCAGATTTCACATTGCAATAGTGTTGTCATTAATGTTCCTAATGGCTCGGCAGTTCTTGTTAATATTGACAGCACATGTATTAATTGGATGGGCGGTCTTGTTGTTAACGGTACGGCAATCAGCAACGTGCTGTATAACTTCTACGAAGCTGATACGATAAGCATGCACGGTATTGATGTTACCGGTTCAATCCTTGCACCGTTCGCGACTCTGCTGTATCCGGCAGGTGTTGTTCACGGGCAGGTTTGTGTTAAGAATATGTACGGAAGCGGACAATTCAACCTCGCTCCATTCATCGGCAACATTCCGGTTGATAAGAATCTTATTAACGTAGCTGAAATTACCTCGGCAAATGAATTCGATCCGAACTCAACACCGGGTAACGGCGTAAAGACGGAAGACGATTATGCTTCGTGCACGGTTCATATAACCAATATATCACCTTCGCAAAAACCGATCGGCAATTGGAATTATCTGTCCGATTTGACATCGGCTCCGATTATTCTTTCAATAAATTCCGGACCGGATAACAGTCTTGTTGCCAGTACCGTAGCGGGTAGAATATTCCGCTCAACGGATAACGGTGCAACATGGTCCCAGATAAATCAAAACCTTGATAATATTCGCACGATCTGGTCAACACTTTCAACTTCGGATAAGATGTATGCTGCAACAGAGCAGGGATTATTCATCTCAACCGACAAGGGTGTTAACTGGGTTATAAGCACACTGAACGGCAAAGATATTAGAAGCATTGTTAAAGATGCCTCAGGAAAACTGTATGCCGGAGCATGGGGCGGAGGTATATATGTATCTGTAGATGCCGGTGCAACCTGGAACCTGCTCAATACGGGCATGACAAACCTTAACGTAACATCGTTGGTAATGACAGTTGATAATACGTTATTTGCCGGAACGTTTGGAGGCGGTATTTACAAATTACCTTCCGGTTCAGATACGTGGACCAAGGTGAACGGCACCGATGCCAAGATATGGACGATGCACATTACAGCGGCTAATGAATTGTACGCGGCATCTTACGGACGCGGAGTGTACGTCTCGAATGATAACGGCTCAACATGGTCGCAGCCTGTTACAACATCCGGTACGAATTATGTAACGGCGATTCTTTCCGATAAATCCGGAAACGTATTCATGAGTTCATTCACCGGCGGTGTTTTTGCAAGGGCAGCAAAATCGGCGGTATGGAACAATATCGGACTCGGCGGATTAGGCGTCAGTACACTATATGTTGATCAGTCTGATGGAAGTCTCGTTGTCGGTACGACAAGCGGATATATGTATAAAAATACTTCTGCATTAACGGCAGTTAAGGATACGAAAACAACGCTTCCGAAGAAGTATGAATTAATGCAAAACTATCCGAATCCTTTCAATCCTGCAACCAGCATTCAGTTCAGCATTCCGCGAAACGGACATGTTTCACTCGCTGTGTATGATATACTCGGACGCGTCGTTGCCAATCTCGTTAACGAAGTTAAACAACCGGGTTCTTATACAGTATCATTTAATGCTTCGCATTTTGCAAGCGGCATGTACTTCTATCGCCTGGAAGCCGGTGACTATACTTCAGTTAAAAAGATGATACTTATCAAGTAGTCCTTTCTTAAAATTAAAAAAACCCTTGTATGAATCATGCAAGGGTTTTTTTATGTCCAATCATGTTCACAGACGAATTTTCGAATGACGCAACATTTGCTTGGTATTTCCATTTTAACCATATTGCTATAGCAAACTATAGCAAATTATGGTAAATACTAATGAATAACCTTTTAACTGCCAAGCAAGTGATTGATCTGTTAAGGATTGACCGCACGACATTGTATCGCATGCTGCGCGATGGAAGAATCAAGGGCGTTAAAGTCGGCAGCCAATGGCGCTTCCCGAAAAAGGATGTTGATTGTTTACTCCAGCCGCAAAGCACCTCAATGAATAGCGGAGCTCACGACGTATTGCCGCTTCATTGCCTTCAACCGATCCAAGAAGTTTTTTCGGATATGATTCAGGTTTCTGCGGTAACAACGGATGCCGACGGTATTCCGATTTCCCAATTCAGTAATCCATGCCCCTTTTGTGAAATGATCCTTTCTTCACAAAAAGGACGGCTGGCCTGTCTTGAATCATGGAAAAACATTCGATTCAGTGATACGGATGAAACTTCATTTGCAACCTGTCACGCCGGCTTGAATTACACAGGCGCTAACATTGTCATGGATAACAAAAAAATCGCTAAGGTAATAGCCGGACAGTTTTACGGAACCAGGCCGGATGCAAAAGCCGAACACAGTAGAATTCAAAAGCTTGCAAAAAACTACGGCATTGATAAAAAAAAATTGCTTAAGGCCGCAGGAAACATTACCGTGATTGATGAAAGAATAGCCGCTTTCCTGGGAAAATGGTTAAAAAAAGTGGCAGTATCTTTTGCTACGCTGGGAAACGAAAGACGCGCTTTAATGAGCAGACTAAAAAATATTGAAGAACTGAGCAAATTCTAAATTAAACCATAAACCACAGGCTTATTAATTTATTTCATAGCAAGATGCAGTAACTAATTCTCTGGTGCTGTTGATTCTTGCATGATCCAATACATCTATCTTAGGAGTACATCAATGAAACGGTATTTTAGCTCTTTGATCCTTATGCTTTTTCTGGCGACAAATCTTTTTGCTCAAAACGGCACTCGTTTAGTAGGCTTTGATGCTCAATCAATGGGAAGGGGAGGAGCCTCAATTGGAGTGTTTGAGAGTCCAGAGCTCATGATGACTAATCCCGCGGGAATTTCTTTTGTTGAAAAATCCATGCTCAATGCAGACTTGTCTCTCATGTTCCCGTCTTTGCATTTCAAAAATACCTTAAACGATGCTGATGGTGATAAAAACATTTTTCCGCTTCCGTCAATCGGTTACATCAATAAATACGCTGACAGTAAATGGAGCTGGGGCGTGGGAATGTTCACTACCGGCGGCATGGGAGCCGACTACAATTTAAAACATGCCCTTTACAGAAATTCCGATGGTTCGTATAATTTGCAAAAGTATCATTCCCAGTTAGCAGAGATGCAAGGCGGCCTAACCGTTGCTTATAAACTCACAGACCAGCTTTCAGTTGGTGCTTCGCTGCATCTTGTTTATGGAACAGTCGAATTTGAGATGCCGTATTCGCTCGACCCTTCAATTATGAAAGGAACGGCGATGCCGGGCATGACCTTCGGCCAGATGTTTGCCGCCCCTCCAAGTATGGGTGGTTTTGGCTATGATGAAGTTACTGCATCCGCAAAGATGTCGGATTTAACTGCTTTCGGATTCAATGGTAAACTCGGTATCGCGTATAAGGTAAATGAAAAATTGTCACTCGGATTAAACTATACAATGCCTGCCAGCCTTACCTATACCGGCGGCAAAGCGACTATGGATATGACCCAGCAGTTTAACGATGCTTTTGGTAAAGCTGTATCCGGTTATATGGCTGCTAATCCTTCGGCAACACCGGCACAGGCTCAAGCGGCAGTAGCGGGTAACTTCGCGGCTATGGGAATTGATCTGTCAAAAGGAGTGAAAGCAAATTATGATCTTGAAGCCGAACTTGCATTCCCGCAATCAATCGGATTCGGTGCATCATATCAGGCAACAGAATGTTTAAAACTTGCTGCCGATATCGAGTGGATGAATTGGGAGAAGGCATTCGATAAAATGACTTTAAAGATGACGAATGGCGATAACTCAAATATCAACACTATGCTCGGCAACTCAGGTTCGTTCAACCTGGAATTCCCTATGAATTGGAAAAATTCAGTTATCGTAAAACTCGGTGGCGAATATAAAGCATCCAAATTATTAACACTGCGCTTAGGTTATGCTTATGGCGGCAACCCGGTACCGGAATCAACCATTATTCCAATCCTCCCGGCTATTGTTGAAAATCATATAACAGCAGGCGCAAGTTATAAGGTCTCGGATCCTTTGACCATACATGCGGCAGTCGAATTTGTTATGAACAAATCACTTGAATCTACAAACCCGAATGTGATTGCAAACGAATATAACAGTAGTACAAGTGAATTGGCAACCACCTTAATTCACGTATCCTGTTCTTATGCTTTTTAATTAGGATTGAATTCTCTCTTAACTCCCGCATCCTAATATATTTAACCCCTTGCAATCGTAGTGCAGGGGGTTTTTTATGTCCGGTTGTTTTTTTTCTCGGCTATGTGTATGTTCGTAACAATGTAATTTACCGTATCATTTAAGGTTCTTCGCTTCATGATGCTGCACAAGGGTTATACGATTGATAACGCCTCCCGGAAAAGGGCTGCTAAAACTTTTCTGCTGGTCAATCTGGCAGGCGCTGCCGCTATATTGCTCCTTGTATTTTTCCCAATAAGCAAATATCATTTTTACCCCGTGTGCCCGTGGTACGGATTAACGCATACCTACTGTCCGGGCTGTGGCACAATGCGGGGAATTGACCACGTACTTCATGGTGATTTATTAGGTCTGTTTAAAGCAAATAAGATAGGAATCGTTTTCATCCCTATTCTGCTATGGGAATACATACAACGCGGTGTGCAGGGAATCGCGGGTTACCGTTTGCCGGAATTAACACTATCGAAAATTGAATTATACATTCTAATTATACTTATCGTTGTTTATTGGGTAGCGAGAAATTTTGTAAGCTTTCTGGCTCCGTATTAAGAATAAAAAGAAAAACGTATGCTATGCAAAATTTTTTTCGAGATTTTAGATTACCAAATTTTCTGTGCAAAATGAACTCACCATCGCCAACTGAATTCAAGCCAATTTTTTATCTTCCGGCTCGCCCCTCTCTTGGGAAGCAATGCTGTCAACTTGAGGATGAAGTAAGGTGAAAACGCCCTCAACCCTAACCCTTCTCCCGTTAAATTAGAAAAGCGGTTTCACTATCTTTAAGGCTAAGCACGCAAAAAGCGTGGAAAATTGTAGACTCAAAAAGAAAGGAAACCGCATGGCAAAATATAGTAAAAATGATAATGTCAAAGAGACAACGCAAGTTGTTAATTCATACACGGGTTATGATCATTACATAGCCGTGGACTGGTCGCAAAAAACGATGGCAATAGCCAGAATACACAGTACGCAAAAAGACAAAATACGTCTTGCCGAGTACGAAAGCGACGTAAAGACATTACAGAGAATGCTCCGGGAACTAAAAGGCACAAGCGTTTTGGTACTGGAAGAAAGTTCGCCGGCACATTGGCTGTATATTAAACTGCATGATAGTGTTACAAAAATAGTAGTCTGTGACCCATACGTAAACAAGAGCTTGAGCATAGGGCCAAAAAATGACCGGATAGATGCAGAAAAATTGTGCCGACTATTGTATAACGGTATGATAAGAGAAATTTACCATAGCCTTGAAAAGGTGCATGAACTCAGAAAATATGTTAGTTCCTACATTGACCTGGTAAAAATGGGAGTCCGGCTTCAAAATCAAAATGCCGGGTTTTTAGCACAGGAAGGAAAAACAAAACGTCAGAAAGTAGCAGAATCAGATACCGAGGCCAGCCGATTCATTATACAGCGTCTTGAGGAAGCGATAGAACTTTACCAGAAGCAGAAAGATGAATATGTCACCCTATTCGGGAGTATGTGCAAAAAGAACAGCATGTTAAAGAACTTATGCAGTATACCGGGAATAGCGGAAATATCGGCAGTCAAGATATGGGCAACCATGATAGAGCCGAGGCGCTTTAAGACGGCAAATAAATATCTGGCATATTGCGGACTGGTAAACTACAAGAGAGAAAGCGGCGGCAGGGTATATGGTGTGCGCCGCCCGAGATTCTCCAGAGTCTTGAAAGAAGTATATAAAACAGCAGCCATCGTGGTCGTTAACGGACAAAACCCGTTACGGTCATATTATGATGGTCTCATAGAGAAAGGACACAGTGAACATAATGCCCGTCATGCCGTAGCCCGGCAGATAGCCAAGATCAGTTATGGTGTGGCTAAGACGGGAACGAAGTATCAGGCAAAAGATACATAGCTTTGATTGCTTACGGTGTTCGTTGGGTACTATAAAAATATGTTCAATAAATAAAACCGGCTCAGATTTTTGGGAGAGAGAACTCAAATCCCTTTGTTACAGTCCATCTGAGTGGATATAGTACATTCTCCCGTTTAGTCCTCTCCTGCTTTTACATCTGGAATTTACCGTAGTGGGCCGCTAAAGGCTACAACTCAAATAGACGCATAGAAAAAGTTAATCGAGTAAAGGAAGCCAGGTTTTAGGAGCAGAAACATAGTAGAAGCCAATGGGCACGATACCGTGAAACCAAAGTCAAAACGACTGATTTTTCTAAAGAAAAATCTTTAGGGGAGATTATTTTCTTCTTGACTTTCTTTTCTATAGACAAAGGGAGAAGGGAATAGAGACATTGCTTTTTCTTTCTGCTTTACTTCCCTCTCCTTTGGGAGAGGGACTGAGGGTGAGGGCTTTTTTGATTTCGCTTACTAAGTTGACAGCATTGCTTGCGAAGAAAGTGGCCGGAGGTGAGTTTAGTTTTAAAATGGGAATATCAGATTTCATAAATGGATTTTAGATGAGTTATTTGCGATTTTTTATACATTCGTTTTGAGATTTTAGTTAAAAAGGAGAGAGTATATGTCATATTGTCATTATTGCGGCGCACAAACGCAGCCTTGGGATAAATTTTGCCCTTCATGTGGTATAAACCTTCAAGCTGAACAACAGACACAGGATTTTTCTCAACCACAGACGAATACTCAGTTTCATCCACCACAAGCAAATATTGAGAATCATTTGGCAAAGGCGATATTCTCAACCGTATGCTGCTGCGTACCTTTCGGCATTGCCGCGATAGTGTTCGCTGCTCAAGTCAAAGGAAAAATTGAAATGGGTGATTATCAAGGGGCGAAGGATTCGGCAGACAAAGCCGATTTGTGGGCAAATCTTTCAATCGGAATCGGATTTGTCCTGATAATAATTCAAGCTGTTATCTCATTTATGACATATCGCTTTTAAAGGGTGCCGGGTAAAATACTACCGGATTGATAGTTGTGTAAAAGCAATCAAGGAATCCCGGTTTGGTGTTTGGCTATGATGTGAATATTGCAATCGTTATAAACCGGGAATTCTTGGAATACGTCCGAGCGCTTTCATTTTTGCGTACCAGCCCCAGCCCTTTTTGAGCAAGTGGCCAAAGTACGGCATAGGAATAGCAAATGCCCGCTTATCATCACGATAGACGAATGCCGCACCATCACCGGTATCCATGACACAAAGAATATTCAGATGTTCTTGATATGTTTTTCTTTCAATTCTTCCTGCCGCCTGTGCTTTGATATTGAAAGCTGCAACTCTGCCCATCAGTTCTGCAATGTGTCCCTGTTTAGCTATCCAGCCGGGACCTTCAATAGCCGCGCAATCGCCGATTGCATATATATTATCGCTGCCCTGAACTTTGCAGTTGTTGTCAATCTTTACAAAACCGGCATCATTCAATGGCATCTTGAAATTTCTCAAGGTACTATGTCCCGCTGTCGCAGGAATAAATAATATCAGATCCGAAGGCAGGGTGGAACCGTCTTCAAAATTTACACCGGAAGCGTCAAACGCTTTTATTTTCTTGCCGTATCTTTTTCTTATAGAAAGTTTTGCAAAAAGCTTATCTACCATTGCAAGAGCTTTAGTACCCATCCGCTCGCCGGGTGATTCCATTGGCGCAAAGAACGTGAGCTCAAAATTTTCTCGTATTTTCAATTTCGTCAGCAAATGATGAATGTTGAAAAGCAGTTCGAATGCCGGGCCGCCGCGGACTGCCGACTTATCCTTCGGATTACCGCCAAACCCGACTGCAATACGTCCGCCGCCTTTAATGATAAGTCTATTAAGTGATTTCTTTATCTCAAGTGATACTTCAGGTTTGCCGCAAATAGATAAAGCATGTTCATGGCCGGGCATAAGCACTTTTTCCGCCCCGACAGCAAGTATCAGATAATCGTATTTGAAAATCTTGTGCCCGCATACAACCGTGCTATTCTCTGTTCGGATATCAACGATTTCGTCAACATATACATTGAAGCCCTCTCGAACACTAATGTCATAAATGTTGACCTTGACATCCTCAAATTTCTTTTCGCCTGTAGGTATCCATATAGATATAGGGTAGAGATATAGGAAATCCCTGTCGGAAATAAGGGTGACTTGGAATCCCTTGTGTTTTTGTAACTCTTTCGCTGCCTGAATACCTGCGAATCCGCCGCCCAGTATAAGTATTTTTTTCTTCATGTAATTCTTGTTTTATTGCTCAATTTGATGCTTTTGCGAGGGGAAGGATTCAAAGTAGTGGAATTGGAAACAGGAATTCAGGTAGCAGCAACATGAAAGAATCACCCCCAGGAAAAAATAATTTTCTATTCTGAACAACATTTTCGATTTTTCATCGTCTTTTAGGAAATAAAAATATAAAATATGACCGAATCCGAACACAACCAATTTACTGCTATCTATAATAAGTACAAAAAGCCTCTTTACAATTATTTGTTAAAGGTGATGAAAAACACATGGGCAGTAGAAGATACCGTTCATAACGTTTTCATTAAATATTTCAATAGTGCAGACACTATCGCAGATAAAACGAAAACGGAATACTGGCTTTTTAAAACAGCCCGAAATGAAGCGTTCGATTATTTCAGGAAAAATAAAATCAAACCTGAAGAAATAACGGAATTTATCCGCATGCCTGAATCCGGCACTCCGGAAACCGATGTCGAGAATGAAGAGATGCTCGCGATTATCAATCACACTCTTGATACAATGGAACCCGGAATGCGGGAGGTGTTCATTCTGAAAGAATACTCGGGACTTTCGTATAAGGAGATTGCTGCGGTCATGGAAATACCCGAAAACTTAGTTAAAAGCAGGCTATTTAACGTGCGCGAGAAGCTGCGTATAGTATTAAAAGAAAATTTTGGTGATGCCTTATGAAATGTGATGAATATCGTGCAATGGTGCACGAGTATATGGACGGCGAGCTGCCGCAGAATCAAGCTGGAGACATGCGCGAGCATACCGGAGAGTGTGCCGGTTGTGCAAAACTGCTCTCGGAATACGGAAAGATTGAACGTATCATGAAAGATGCAATGACTGTTGTCCCCGGCACATTGGATGAAAGAGTATTCCAAAGCATAGCTGCCGATAAGCGGAAGGCGCCGGAAAGTTTTTTACGGAAACGTGTACCCGCGTATTACCTCATTGCCGCGAGTGTCGTTTTCGTGTTTTTACTTTCATCCGCTTATTGGTATCTCCATAAACTTGGCCTTGAACGTAATTACTATAAACAGACGCTTGAAGAAACTACTATACGTGCTACGGAAGAGCGGCTTTACCATGACCATGTATATGAGAGCGTCTCTCCGGTAAAAGTGAAAGCGTTTACAAATAACCCGCAGATAGTTAACATTAAACTTTAGGTGGAACAATGAAGAAGTTTTTTATCCTCGCGTTTATTCTGATGACAACGGTATTGTTTTTTTCTTCGTGCGGCAGACGTGATAGCCAAACGGGAGCAACACATCCTAAAGTGTGGTTTGAGCCAAAGGATCTGGATGTGCAGGCAGTTGCGGAAATTAAACGGGAACAACTGTATAAGCTTATTCAAACAGCATTTCCTCCGGATGTCATGTTGAAGACATTCGGGCCGGGTACCCATTTGTTTTATATGCGGGTGGCGGTTTTTTCGGACATCAAATCCTCGCAAATCATTTTTCATAAGGATTCGTATGTTACTCCGGATGGTTCGATGTACCGCAAGATTGAAAGCGACCCCTTTGCCGCACGCCAACCCGGTCGCATGGAATATCCGCCATTCGGTAATCGCATCATTAATGCCGGGTTGTATTTTGAACTGAAGCCGGGGATGATATCCGGCAAACCGGTAAGCAGCGACAAGTACTTTACCGTAACAATGGGATATGATAAAAATAAAAAAGAGATATATCCTCTTGTAGTAAAGGAATTTGATTTCAAATCATACGAACCGGTTTTTACCGGTGCGTATAAAACTGCGGACTTCAACACGAAAGGTGTCACGACAATTGCCGGCGGAGAGGAAACGCTCGCCGCAAAGATACGGTACCCCCAGCAGGCGAAAAAGTTAGGCGTAACGGGACAGGTACTTGTTGCCGCGTTTATTGACGAAAAAGGGGAAGTCGTCGGCAGGCAATTGGTAAAAGGTATCGGATTCGGCTGTGATGAATCGGCTATGGCGGCAGTGTCGGCGGTGCAGTTCTATCCGCCGCATAACGGTAAAAAATGCGCCCGTATTATTCCGGTTGATTTCGAACTGGAATACCAAAGTCCGGATGCCGATTTAACTGCTGAAGATATTACATTTACTCCGGCAAAATGCAAGGCGGGGCAGGAGTGTATGATAAGCTACAAGCTTGTTAATAAGGGTGCATCGCTATTAAGGGTAGCAAGGTATCAGCTTGCATTATACATAGATAACAAGCTCGTGTCTTTCTGCCCGCATAATAAATGCATGATGCCGGATGAAACAGTGGAATATAAAGTAAAATGGACGCCAACAACCGCCGGGAAGCATGAGTATATTCTTTACATCGATCCCGAAAACGTGGCCAAAGAGAGCAATCGGGAGAACAACGTTATCAGGGGTTCAGTCGAGGTTTACCAATAGCATAAGACGGAGAAAATAGGATCGCACGACTTGACGGCGGCGGAACATCTTTTTGTATGTCATTCCGGAAAATCTGCTGCGAATGTGATGAATAAGTCGGAATATAGGTCGGCAGATTTATCCGGAATCCATCTCCAAAAGACCTATATAAACAATAGTCCAAACTCAGGGCTTAAGACTGCATATAAGTAGAATTGGCGATTGTAATTGAATCGTGCAATAAATTTAATAGAAAACCCCGCCAATCATACGCAAAACGAAGAATCAATTCGCACACAAGTATTCTTCTATCATGGATTCCGGACAAATCTGTCGAACTTGATTCGTTTGTTGAGACGCATTTTCACGACAGATTTTCCGGAATGACATTTTGGGATAGTAATTTGCAGGTATCAGAAGTTGCCGGTAAATTTTGAAATGAACCGTCAAAAGCCTTCTGAGATAAGAATTTTGAAGCATTTGTGCATTTCTTTCATTTTTGGAAATGGTTATATTCGGGTATTAATTTCTCCTAAATACGAAAGGAAATAATATGCACGAGAAAAGTATAGAACTCCTCAATTTATCAGTGGCAGATGAGTTGACCGCCGTCCACCAATACATGTATTTTCATTTTCACTGTGACGATATGGGATATGATCTGCTTGCCAATTTATTCAAACGCACGGCAATCGAAGAGATGCTGCACGTTGAAAAACTCGCCGAAAGAATTTTATTCTTAAAAGGCGAAGTTGAAATGGTCGTAGCTGAACCCGTTAAGAAAATCCATGATGTGAAAGCTATGGTCGAATGCGCAAAAGCTATGGAAGAAGCAAGTGCTTTGGCTTATAATAAATTTGCATTGCAGAGCTCACAAAACGCCGACTCAGTTTCCAAGCAGCTATTTGAAAGTTTGGTTGTTGACGAAGAACGCCATTACAATCAGTACGATGACGAACTGGAGAACATGGTTAAATTCGGCGACAACTACCTTGCACTGCAATCAATCGAACGTAGCAAAACCCTCGCGGCAATGCCGATGGGTACCGGCGGACAACAGGCGTAATAACGATTACATATCATTACAAGAGAACCGCGGCACTGCCACGGTTTTTTTATGCCTTCATCAACATGCAAGAAATAGAACGCGGATGACCACGCCTTCGGCGGGCAGGTAACACAGATTTTCACGGAATATTTTTTAACTGAATTTCAAAACAATTTATCATTCGTTAATTGCAGAGTGGAATTCATAGCCCCGTAGGGGTGGAATATTTGTAGCCATGAGTGAAGGAGCGAAGCGACGAAACTCATGGTTAATGGACGACATCGTAATAGAGTACCGTAGGTACGATATAGGCAGTGGGGTGCAAGCCGGTCCCGCGCGGTTGTTGAGTGTCTCGAAGAATTGGGGCGTATCAAGACATAGCGGGGGATTGCGAGATGCTAACAACCTCGCTTGAATTAGGAGATTATTTCGCGTAGCGAATATATATTTGTAGAAAAGCATTCATCCCGCAAAGCCATTTTTTCCGTTAGGAAATATATCTTGATGAATCAATACAATCGTTGATGGCATCCGGCAGGTATATTCCCGTCCGGGAAATGGTTCGTTTGCGTTATCGTCGTTTCTACAAAAATATATCACCTACGGTGAATGGGGAGGTATTCTCAATGCATCCGGATAGATGCTGCATCGCATCTTCCAACCCCATGGGTTCACTCATGGGGTTAGGATGGGGATTAGAGTCCGGTTATTGTTAGATTCTATTTCTAAGCTCTAAAGCTATGCCAGCAGCAAATAAAAGCGTTGCTAATGGCAAATCTTGTGATCTTTCGCGTAGCGAATATATCCTTGTAGAAAGGCATTCCCCCCACAAAACCAATTTTCCGTACGGAAATATATCTCGATGATTCCATTCAATCGTTAATAACATGCGGCATGTATATTCCCATACGGGAAATGGGTTGTTTGCGTTATCGTCGTTTCTACAAACATTGATCGCCTACGGCGAATGGGTGCGGTACATTCTGATAGGTGTCGCGTTGCGTTCTTCCTAACCCACGGGTTAACCTGCCCGCCTGCGACGTTCGGGCGGGCCTGTGGGTTAGGGAGGAGAAGGGGGACTAAAATATGTATTGTGATTATTTCGCGTAGCGAATATATCCTTGTAGAAAAGCATTTCACACACACACCAATTTTCCGTTAGGAAATATATCTTGATGAATCCATACAATCGTTAATAGCATTCGGTAAGTATATTCCCATGCGGGAAATGATTGTCAGGGGTGGTCGTGGTTTCTACAAGGATGTATCGCCTACGGCGAATATCGATGATTCATATCTTTGATTGTATGTGATTCTGTAAGGCGGGTTTTCTACCCGCCCATTTCAAAAGCATACTAAACGCTGCATTGTCGAGATGTCTGCAGGGGCTGCGGACAATCCCAACCTACAAAGCCAATTGCGAATATATACTGCTCTGACCGCCGTTTGCATGGTCTTGAGGCGGTGCATGACTGCTTATTGATAAAATATTTTTTGGATGGAATACATCTAGAATTTGATTTTTCACTATATTTTAATCTTTAATTATTGATTTTATTTGTGTATTATAGAGTATTATAAAAAATCAAGAAATATGTTAGCCGATTTTCATATTCGCTTCTTGTGTGTAATAATTTGAACTTATGTTTGAATTATTTTGTTTTTATTAATTCATAAGGGATTAAAAGTATATGGCTTATTTAAAACCACCTATACGAGAAGCTGTCTTTGATATAAGAATTGATAAATTGCCAACTTCTGCATTGGATGAGTTGAAGAACTTTAATAAAGAACTTTCTGGTGAATTTCCTAAAATCAGAGCTCGATTCTCATACACAGGTAATTTGAGATTTTCCACGGATGCGCCACCTAAAACTGAAGCTGCTTCAGAGCCCACTGGTTTTCAGTTTATTACTGAATCTGGAAATAAATTATTACAAGTTACACTTGACGGCATAGCTTATAATATTATTAGAGATTACAGAGGTTGGGAGTTGCATTTTGAACAATTTCAGGCCTATTGGGATATTTTTAAACGTTTGTTTAATCCACAAGTCGTAGAAAGGACGGGTTCGCGTTTTATAAATGAGTGCAAATTTGTGATAAAAGAAAAACGGATAGAGGATTTTATAAATTATTCTCCACACGTTTCAAAAAAAATTTCAGAAAATGTGAACAACTTTTTTATGCAGACACAGGTTGCCTTTGCAGGAGATAATTCAGCAATTATAAAAGAATTTGTGGATATTAGTAAAGCCGAAAATACGACTTTGATTCTAGACATTGACGTTTATAATACTAGAAAAATTCTGATAACTGACTATAATTTGGATGATTATTTCCCAAATATTCGAGAAATTAAAAATCAAATATTCGAGGACTACTTTACAAATAAAGCGAAGGAACTATTTGGATGATACCTTTTGCATTATTTTATTCTAATGCTTCTCCAGCTATTGGGAAGGAAGTAACTGTAATGAACGGACTTATGATAAAGCAGGAGTATTCTCAATCGAGAAATGCGCTTTCTCCGTTTGGTTGCTATGACGAATTTTTAAAAGTAAAATTTAAAATATTGAAAGAGGAATGGCTTTCGCAAACAATGTTTTATTCCGATCCTGAAAAAATATTTGAGAATGAGGCCTATCAAGAAGTAATATCATTTGGAAGAGACATGCTTTGTTTTATCTTCGAGGATCTTGAACAAAATGATAACCTCTGGTTTTATGCATTATCTGAAATTACTAAGAATAATCCTGTAATACAGAGGCATATTGGGAATATTAAGGAAATGAAACAGGACTGGATAAATTGGGGGAAAGAAAATTGTCTCATCTAGCAATTTCTGATGACTTTCCATTTCATGATGAAGATCCCTTTGAAATAACTAGCCCCGAGACAACTTTATATAACTGTATTGCTTGGGCATATGGAGTTAACGATCGGTGGTTTTGGCCGGGGAACCAATTTCATATGTTCTGGCCCTCTAAAGTTCCTAAGCTAATAGAACTTGATTCTTTTATAGAGCTATTTCGCTCAATTGGTTATGAAATATGCGATGATGGATCATTTGAGACGGGAGTTGAAAAAATTGCAATTTTTTGCAAAGATAATAAGCCCACACATGCTGCCAGGCAGATTGATGATAGCTGGTCTAGTAAACTGGGTCGCAGTCATGATGTCAGCCATACAATAAAAAACATTTCCGGCGGGGTATATGGCGAAGTTGCTGTTTTTATGAAAAGAGAACGGCAATAAACTTTTTGACTAGAATAAGTATTGGCGAATGATGGATCGAAGCATCTCCGGCGATCCACTACTAAATTATTATGCCATTAAGCCCGAATCGGGTTTTTTAGAGATAAATCCATGCCATGCATTATTCATAATGTGGTTTAGTTGTTTACATAGTAGCTATATTGGTCATTCCACTTTGTCATTTTCAAGTTTCCGCATAAGTTCGAATCCAATTCTTCTGGCTTTTTCTTCCTTCTTTGTTAATCCAACTAATAATAGATTTAACTGGGAAACATGTTGAATTAGCTGAACTTTTTCATCATTCTCATTAACCCCATGAAAAGTGATAATATCTGGTCCATAATAACCAATATCAGTAATATGAAAGACTGTTAAATTGGAAAATGAAACAAGAGATGCACCTACTTCTAGTTCGTGATCCAAACTTTCTTCAAAATCTTTTATATATTCGACAATTCTTTCATATGCCCACTGAGCGGGGTTCAATTGGGATATGTGCGGAGTTGGAATATTAACCTTGGGCAAAATATTATAAGTAGGAATTCTCAAATTCGATAAAGAATTCTGAAAATCAGGAATGTTTTTGTCACCCATGTTACATCTTTCTAAATTAATACGTTAGTAAAATTACCAATAATGATGCTCAAAGAAAAGAAATTGTTTGAATTATAAAGTACTTTTGTGATAATTTTAAAGTACATAATTAAAGGTTTAGAGATGTATAGATTTATTTTGCAAAATTCTATTATCATCATAATTGTGCTTTGTCTGAATTCCTTCCCTCAATCCTCCTCTATCCCCGTTGACCCCTCCGTCACTATCGGGGTTTTGCCGAATGGGTTGAAGTATTACATTCAGTACAATAAAAAGCCGGAGAAGCGTGCGGAGTTACGGCTCGCGGTGAATGCCGGGTCCGTACTGGAAGATGATAATCAAAAGGGACTCGCGCATTTTTGCGAGCACATGGCCTTTAACGGCAGCACGCATTTTAAAAAGAACGAACTTGTTGATTATTTGGAATCGGTCGGCGTTAAGTTTGGTCCCGAATTGAACGCGTACACCAGCTTCGACCAGACTGTGTATATGCTTCAGGTGCCGACGGATAAAGCGGATGTTCTTGAAAAGGGATTTGTCGTACTGGAAGACTGGGCACACGGCCTCGCGTTTGATACCGTTGAGATTAATAAAGAGCGCGGCGTCATCACTGAGGAGTGGCGGCTTGGACGCGGGGCACAGCAGCGTATGCGCGACAAGCAATTCCCGATTTTGTTTAAGAATTCCAAATACGCCGACAGGCTTCCTATCGGTGATGTCAACATCGTGCAAAATTGTCCGTACTCCGTATTGAAAAAATTCTATACGGACTGGTACCGTCCTGACCTGATGTGTGTTGTTGCAGTCGGTGATTTCGACAAAGCAGTTATCGAAAAATATATCAAAGATCATTTCGGTAATTTAAAGCCTGCTGAAAAACCGAGAGAGCGTTATTACGCACCTGTCCCGCCGCATGATGAAACACTTTTCGCGATTGCATCGGACAAAGAAGCGCAATATTCTTCGGTCGCAATTCTTGCCATGCGTCCCGTTGAAAAAGCCGTTACGGTTGATGATTATAAAAAAGTGATTGTGCAGAATTTATTCCAGAGTATGCTGAATGCGCGTCTGCATGAAATCACCTTGCAGGCTGATCCGCCGTTCCTTTTCGCGTATGCGGGTAAATCGGGATTCGTCCGTACGGCTGAAGCGGTAGTTTTACAGGCAGTTGTTAAAGAGGGGGGAATTGATAAAGGTCTTGATGCAATTTTACGCGAAGCAGAAAGAGCGCGGCAGTTTGGTTTTACTGCAACGGAACTGGAGCGCCATAAGGAAACTATTCTGCGCGGACTCGAAAAAGCCGTCGCTGAAAAAGATAAAACGGAATCCTCGCATCTTATCAATCAGTATGTTGACAATTATCTTGAGGAGCAGCCAATACCAGGCATCGAAAATGAGTATGTACTGTATAAAAAGTTTGTTCCCGGAATTACTCTTGACGATGTAAACGCGTTATCAGCGGATCTTATGCAAAAAACAAACCGCGTCATTCTGGTCAACACCGCGGAAAAAGAAGGTGTTGCAGCTCCAACGGAAAAAGAATTGAACGCGGTTATGGATAAAGTGCAAAGTGAGAAAATCACGGCGTATGAGGATAAGGTGAATCAGCTGCCGCTCGTCAGCGAACTGCCGAAGCCGGGCAAGATTATTGAAGAAAAGAAGAATGACAAACTCGGTTATACTGAGTGGAAACTTTCCAACGGCGTAAGGGTACTTGTTAAACAGACCGATTTTAAAAACGATGAGATCATGTTTACCGCAGTTGCATCGGGGGGTTCTTCACTCTGCGATGATAAGGATGCGATGTCTGCATCATTTGCCGATGATATCGCAAGTGAATCGGGTATCGGTAATTTCACGGAAGTAGAATTACAGAAAGCTTTAGCCAATAAAATAGTTTCGGTGAGCGCAGGATTCGATTTCAATTCCGAATCGTTACGAGGTTCATGCAGTCCCAAAGATGCAGAAACGATGTTTCAGTTGATATATCTCGATTTCACCAATCCGAGATTTGATTCATCCGCCTTTGCATCCTATATGGTAAAAGCTCGCACTTGGGTGAGCAACCGCGCGAATGACCCACAGGCTGCATTCAGTGATACGTTGAACGCGGTACTGCATAATTATCATTTCAGAATGCGTCCTTACACACCGGCGCTTCTTGATGAAATCAACTTGAATGCCGTTGAAAAGTTCTTTAAAGATCGCTTCGCCGATGCGGGTGGATTCACATTTATTTTCTCCGGTAATATTGACATGGCTTCGTTCAAAGGGTTGGTCGAGCAATATATCGGTGGACTTCCGGCGTTGAACCGGCATGAGAGCTGGAGAGATTTGCACATTACCAATCCGACCGGTATTGTTGAAAGAAAAGTATACAAAGGCATAGAGCCGAAAAGCTCGGTAAGCATACAGATCAGCAGTGATTTAAAGTGGGATCGTCACGAAGAGTATCTGTTCAACTCGTTATGTGATGTGCTCGATATACGCTTGAGAGAAGTCATTCGCGAGGATAAAGGCGGAACGTACGGCGTGCATGTCGGCCGATTTATTACGAAAATACCGGCAGGCAGATGCCGCGTATCAGTGAACTTCGGCTGTAAACCCGAACGCGTTGATGAATTGGTAACAGCAGCATTTGCTGTACTTGACAGCGTTAAAAAATTTGGTGTTAAACCGGAGACGGTTGAGAAGGTAAAAGAAACCCAGAAGCGGGGAAGAGAAGTCAGCTTAAAAACTAACGGATTCTGGATCAGTCAGATTATGAACCATCTGTGGTATGGCGAGAATCCGGAACTGATGCTGAAGTTTGACGAATGGAATAGCGCGCTTTCGGTTGATGAGATAAAGGCTACGGCAAATAAATATCTCGACGATAAGAACTATGTGAAAGTCGTGCTGTACCCGGAAGCCAAGAAGTAGGATTTTACCGCAAAGTCCGCCAAGAACGCAAAGAATATTTTTAGGCGTGGCAATTGCCACGCCTTTTGATTTTAAACTGTTTTCATTCCCGACTCGTTCGCTGTTGAAGAATGTAAGTCTTTTGGTTTTCTATGAAAATACTATGCGCCGTGCCCGCCGGCAGGCGTGGTCTCTGCCTTCAAGGTCCTCGAGTTTGTCGAGGGGTTGCGGTACGGTTATATTAATGTTGGGATTTCAAGACAAATGGGAATGATTTGAGCGAAATTAGGCTTTTTTTACATATATATCAGTGAAAATCCGTGTCATCCGCGTCATCAGTGTTCTATTTCGAGATCATTGGTGGACTTTGCGGTTAAATCTGCTTCAATTTATTTGTATTTTCGATACAATTTCTATATATTTTGTGTCACCTTTTAAAAAACCTGCCGGGGTGGCGGAAGTGGTAGACGCACAGGACTTAAAATCCTGTGGAAATTAATTTCCGTGCCGGTTCGAGTCCGGCCCTCGGTACTTGGTTTTTGGAGGGGTTCTTAGCTCAGTTGGTTAGAGCGTCTGCTTGACGTGCAGAAGGTCATAGGTTCGAATCCTATAGAACCCACTGGAACTCGGAGTCTTCTCCGATTTTTTTTATTTATAACGTATTGCAATGAGTCTTATAAAAATTACATTTCCTGACGGGAACTCAAAAGAATTTGAGCAGAATATAACGGCGTATGAAATTGCCAAGTCAATTTCAAGCCGTCTGGCAGACGATGCACTCGCAGTTTCGATCAATGGTAATATCAGAGAAATCTCTACTCCGTTGACAGAGTCTGCGAACGTTAAGTTTTTGACCTTTGATGATGCCGAAGGAAAACATGTCTATTGGCATTCATCTTCGCACCTGATGGCTCACGCTATTCAGGCTCTTTTTCCTGAAGCACGCTTTGGTGTAGGACCTGCTATTGAAACAGGTTTCTATTATGATTTTGATATCAACACCCAGTTGACTGACGACGATCTCCGCAAGATTGAAGCTAAGATGCTTGAGCTTGCACAGCAGAACAGTCCGTTTGTACGGCAGGAGCTTTCAAAGAAAGATGCTTTGGCATATTTCGGCGAAGTGAAAGATCCATACAAAGTTGAGATTATCAGCGAGATTGACGACACCGCGAATGCGATCAGCATATATAAAGAAGGTGAATTCACCGATCTTTGTACCGGTCCGCATTTACCGGGTACCGGAAAAATTAAGTTTGTCAGATTACTCAGTGTGTCAGGTTCATACTGGCGCGGTGATGAAAAGAATAAACAATTACAACGTATTTACGGCGTTACGTTCCCGAAAAAGAAAATGCTTGATGATTATCTGGCGTTTTTGGAAGAAGCAAAAAAACGTGATCACCGTAAAATCGGAAAAGCACTCGACCTCTTCAGTATTCACGAAGAAGCCGGTGCCGGTCTTATATACTGGCATCCCAAAGGTGCACGCATCCGCTTAGAAGTAGAAGACTTCTGGCGTAAAGCACACCTCGACGGGGGATATGAGTTATTATATTCACCGCACATGGGTAAAAGCTGGTTGTGGGAAACAAGCGGCCATCTTAAGACATACAATGAAAATATGTATGCTCCGATGAAAGTGGATGAACAGGATTATTTCATCAAACCGATGAACTGTCCTTTCCACATTATGATTTACAAGACCAAGCTGCGTTCATACAGAGATTTACCATTACGCTGGGCTGAATTAGGTACCGTATATCGCTATGAAAAGAGCGGTGTATTGCATGGCCTGATGAGAGTCCGCGGATTTACGCAGGATGATGCACACATTTTCTGCGCGCATGAGCAAGTGGAATCTGAAGTTATCCGCGTAGTAGAGTTTGCCCGTGACATGTGGGCTGCGTTCGGATTTACCGAATTGAAGTTTTATGTATCAACCAAACCTGAAAAGGCAGTTGGTGCAGACGAAGACTGGGAAAAAGCAACCGCTTCAATGAAGCATGCGATGGATACATTAGGCCTGCCTTATGAAATTGATGAAGGTGGCGGAGCTTTCTACGGTCCGAAGATTGATATTAAAATTAAAGATGCTTTGAACCGCGAATGGCAGATGTCAACGGTTCAGTTCGACTTCAACCTGCCGGAGCGTTTCGACCTACGGTATATCGGAGAAGACGGCAAAGAGCATCGTCCGTACATGGTTCACAGAGCTTTGCTCGGTTCCATTGAAAGATTTTTCGGAGTTCTTATTGAGCACTTCGCCGGAGCATTCCCTCCGTGGTTAGCCCCGGTTCAGGCCGCAGTTCTGCCTGTATCGCAAAACTTCCTGGAATACGGCAAAGAGATTACCGAGCAGTTGAAAAAGGCCGGTATTCGCGCAGAGCTTGATGAGAAGAATGAAAAAATTGGATTCAAGATCAGATTATGGGAAACTGAAAAGGTTCCGTACATGATTATTGTCGGAGAGAAAGAGATGAACAGTAAATCAATTTCTGTCCGTCAGCATAAAAAAGGTGATATTGGTGCATTTGCGGTTGATGCCTTTATCGCTAAGTTAAACGACGAAATAACCAACAAATTAATTAACTAAATCGAGGTATCTTATTTCTCAAGCAGAAGAAATTCGTATAAACGAAGAGATTAAAGCCAGTAAAGTCCGTGTACTGGATGAAAGCGGCGGACAATTAGGAATATTTCTTATAAAGGACGCTCAGCGCATCGCAAGGGAAAGAGGCAAGGATCTTGTCGAAATCGCTCCCAAAGCAGAGCCTCCGGTTTGTAAAGTAATTGACTTCGGTAAGTTCAAATATGAACAGCAGAAGAGAGACAAGACACAGAAAAAAAATCAGCACGTTTCCGTATTAAAAGAAATCAGATTTCATCCGAATACGGACACTCATGATTTTGAGTTTAAAACCAAGCATGCAGTAAACTTTCTGGAAGACGGCAACAAGGTAAAAGCAGTTGTTATGTTCAAAGGAAGGGAACTTGCATACACGGAACAAGGCGAGATTTTATTAACACGTTTTATTGAGATGATACAAGATATCGCAAAGGTCGAGTCGCCCATTAAGATGGAAGGCAGAGCCATGAGTGTTATTGTTGTGCCGGTCAAAATAAAAGCTAAAAAAAATAAATAACAAGGTAGAAGCAATGCCAAAAATGAAGAGCAACCGCGGTGCTGCGAAATCATTTCGCAAAACAGCATCCGGTAATTTCAAAAGAAAAAGTGCTTACAAAAGCCACATTTTGACATCGAAGAGCAGGAAGAGAAAGAGAAACCTCCGTAGAAGTACTATGGTTTCCCCTGCCGATGCAAAAAAAGTCAGATTAATGCTTCAATAAAGTGAGGAGAACATGCCACGTTCAAAAAACAAGGTAGCTTCGCATAGACGTCGGAAAAAAGTCCTGGATATGGCCAAAGGCTATTGGGGACGCCGGAAAAATGTCTTAACGGTAGCTAAAAATCATGTCGAGAAAGGGCTTCTTCATGCCTATCGCGACAGAAAGCTGAAAAAAAGAGGATTCAGAAATCTCTGGGTCGTTCGTATTAATGCAGCTGCTCGTCAGCACGGACTGAGCTATTCACAGTTGATTCACGGATTAAAAGTTAAAGGTATAGAAATAAACCGCAAACTTCTCTCCCAGATCGCTGTTGAAAACCCGACCGTCTTCGCTGATATAGTTAAATTCATTAATAATTAATTTTAGCCCTCTCCACCCGCATTTAAAAAAGGGTGTGGAGGGCTTTATACTTTTGGTAGATAATGAAAGATAAGATAGAAGAAATCCGTAACGGATTTAATTTAGAACTTAACGCGGCCGGATCACTGAAAGACATTGAAGAGCTGCGTATCAAATATCTCAGCCGGAACGGGGTAGTTGCAAAATTATTTGAAGAACTGAAAACCGTATCCGCTGAAGATAAACCTTTGCTCGGCAAAGAGCTGAACCTCCTGCGCCAGTCCGTACAGCAGCAGTTTGATGAAAAGAAAACCGCGCTTGAAGCCACCGAAAAGAAAGCCGCGTCCTACATAGACCTTACACTTCCCGGACGCTCCCAAGAAATCGGCAGCAAACATCTTCTGACCCAAACCCTCGATGAAATCAAATCAATTTTTAAAAGCATAGGGTTCTCCATTCACGAAGGTCCGGAACTTGAATCAGACTATTACAATTTTGAAGCACTGAACTTCGCTCCGGATCATCCGGCTCGTGATATGCAGGATACCTTTTTTATTAATAAAGATTATTTGCTCCGCACGCATACTTCTCCGGTGCAGATACGTTTAATGGAGCAGCAAAAGCCGCCTATCCGTGCAATTATGCCGGGTAAAACGTACCGCAACGAAGCTATCAGCGCGCGCAGTTACTGCCACTTCCATCAGGTTGAAGGTTTGTACGTTGACAAGGACGTGACCTTTGCAGAACTAAAAGGTACGCTCGTTAATTTTGCAAAACAGTTTTACGGAAGCTCGTTGAAATACCGTTTCCGTCCAAGTTATTTCCCGTTCACCGAACCGAGCGCCGAGATGGATATTACGTGTTTTATCTGCGGCGGTAAAGGCTGCAAGATATGTAAGCATTCCGGCTGGCTCGAAATTTTGGGCTGTGGTATGGTTGACCCGAATGTATTCAAAGCCGTTGGCATTGATCCGGAAGAATATTCAGGTTACGCATTCGGAATGGGAATTGAAAGAACAGCGATGTTGAAATATGATATAACCGACATCCGCTTATTTTTTGATAATGATATTCGTTTCTTAAGGCAATTTTAATAATGAAAATCTCTCTTAATTGGTTAAAAGAATATGTTGATATCAGCGGTTTGACCGCTGAACAAATATCCGCGACTCTTACCATGGCTGGTCTTGAAGTTGAAGAGATGGACGATCAGGGTAAGAAGTTAGACAAATTTGTTGTCGGATATGTTGAAACTAAAGAAAAACATCCGAAGGCAGACCGGTTATCGGTCTGTACCGTAAACACCGGCTCCGAAGTATCACAGATTGTTTGTGGTGCGCCGAATGTTGCAGCAGGACAGAAAGTACCCGTTGCTTTACTTGGTGCAGTTGTTCCTGCCAACGGTATGGAAATCAGCAAAGTAAAACTTCGTGGTGTTGATTCGTCAGGAATGATATGCGCTGAAGATGAACTCGGCATAGGTACCGATCACGCCGGTATTATGATATTACCTGAAGATGCTCCTGTCGGAAAACCGTTAGCAGAGTATCTCGGCTTGAATGACGTCATCTTTGAAATCGGCATTACACCGAACAGACCTGATGCGCTTTCGCACATTGGAGTTGCAAGAGATATAGCTGCATTGTTTAACAGAGAGTTAAAACTTCCTTCGGTTCCGACGGAAGCAGGGAAGTCCGAAATTGAAAATTACGCGAGCGTAACAATCGAAGACGCTGTCAACTGCCCCCGTTACGCGGCAAAAGTTGTTAAAAACGTCACCATTGGTGAATCACCCGCGTGGTTAAAAACCAGATTGAAGGCTGTCGGCCTGCGACCGATTAACAACGTTGTTGATGTCACCAACTTTATCATGTTTGAACTCGGTCAGCCGTTACATGGTTTCGACCTTGACGGTCTGGCCGGTAAAAAAATCTTGGTTAAGCAGGCGGGAAGTGCCGCCAAGTTTGTTACGCTTGATTCCAAAGAGCGTACCTTACCTCCGAACGCGCTGATGATTTGCGATGGTGAAAAACCTGTTGCCGTTGCCGGAGTTATGGGTGGTGAGAACTCGGAAGTTACTCCCAATACGAAAAATATTTTAATTGAAAGCGCATACTTTCATCCCGGAAGCATCAGGAAAACCGCAAGGGCCCTTGGACTCAGCACGGATTCCTCCTATCGTTTTGAGCGCGGCATAGATTACGCGAATACGGTATTCGCAGCTCAACGGGCAGCACAACTGATTGCTGAAGTATCAGGTGGTGAAATCGTTCCGGGATTCATTGATGTATATCCGGAAAAGAAGATTGCTCCTGAAGTTATTCTGCGGTACAAACGCGTTGAAAAAATACTCGGCTTTGCCGTATCAGCTAAAAAAATTGATGCAATTGTTAAGAATCTCGGGTTCGCGGTAGTCGGAAAAACAGCCGATACAATTACCGTTACTGTCCCAGCATTCCGTCCCGACATAGAGCGCGAAATTGATATTATTGAAGAAATTGCACGTATCAACGGGTATGATGAAATTCCGACAATTTCATCTTTACGTTTGCCGATGATTGAGATTGTTGACGTAACCGAATTTGCCGGTAAAGTGAAAAACACCCTTACATCGTTGGGATTCTACGAAGTGTTAACAAACAGTCTGACCAGCGTTCACTTGCCTGAGCTTCAGGATAAGGCGATTAAAATGCTTAATCCTCAAAGTGCCGATATGGCAGGATTGCGTACATCCTTGCTGCCGGGACTATTAAGCACAATCAAGAAAAACGCGAACGTTGGCGAGAAAAACCTGAAATTGTTTGAATACGGTAGAATTTTCAGGCAGACAAAGCAGACCATTACTACGTTTGATGATTTTACAGAAGAAGAGCAGATAGGCCTTGTTTTGACAGGCGATGCAGACTCAAAAGAGTGGTTTTCTACCTCAAGACCGTTCGATTTTTATGATTTGAAGGGTCTGGTAAACTCCTTTATTGAAAAAATTTCTCTTGATAATTACCTAATTGATTCCTATTATCCACAAGTAAATAATATTTTTGATTATAGTTTCTCTAAATTATATCAAAATCAGGTAGTTGGTACCGGAGGGAAATTATCTTCTGAAATATTACATAGTTACGGGATAGATGCTCAAGTATTTTATTTTGAGTTTGACGTACCGAAACTGCTTCAGATTCCGGGTAAAGTTAAAGTTCATTCGGAATTGTTGAAGTTTCCGAAAGTGACCCGTGACTGTGCCCTTGTTCTGGATAAGAATGTAGATGCTCAGGTTGTCATAGACTTTATTAAAAAGAACGCCGCTCCTATTTTACAGCAAGTCGGACTTTTTGACATATTCGTAAGTGACAGTTTAGGTGCGGACAAGAAAAGTCTGGCATTTGCCCTTGAGTATTATGATTTTAATAAAACTCTTACGGATGAAGAGGTTGAAAAGGATTTCAACACTATATTAAAGAAAGTCTCATCCGAATTTAATGCGGTATTGCGAGGATAGCATTGGCTGATATCAACAAATACGACGTGTTTCTTAACGAACTTGCTTCATTGGAGGAGCATACCGCCGTTATGATGGATGCTTTGAAAAGAGCAGAAGAACGCCGATTTGAGCTTGAAAAGCAGATACAGACATTGAAGAAAGAGAATGAGTACTATAAAGTACAATTAGAAAATATTGCAAACGACGCTGATTTCAAAAAATTTCCTGATACTGCAAATGATAAAGATCGTGAGCAGTTTCGGAAACGGATTTTCGATCTTATCCAGAAGATTGATAGTCAGATCGCGCAAATGTAATACAATGCAGAGCACGAGATAGTATTGTATGGTTGAAAAAAAGAAGCTGAAAATAAAAATCTTTGATAAAGAATATTCTTTGCTGGTTGAAGATGAACTGATAGCAAAGGAGCTGGCTTACTACGTCAATAAAGTGATGGAGGAAGTCAAATCCGAGCTGCCTGACCAACCGGCTCAGACGATTGCAATCATTGCAAGTCTTAATATAGCATATGATTTCTTCGTAGAAAAAAGCAAGAACAAAGAATTCTTGATTCAAGCATCCGATAAGGTTAAAAGAATAAAGCTTCTTGTAAGCCAACCTCACGATCCGGTCTCGAACTGATAAGTTTCCGCTCTGCCGGGTGTCTCAACAATATAAGAACTAATATTTAGGCAATAGGGAGACCGGCTTTCTTCGCTGAATGCAGGCCTTACTCCCGCTCGCGGGATTTGCGAAAGCAACATTGGAAGCACGATGCGTTGGGCGTTTTCCCGCACTATGCGCATAGGGTTCTTTCCCTGTTCGGTAGTACCGGCAGATGCGGTTTTAATTTACTTTGGAGGTGTGATGGAAATGAATTGGATACTAATTATTGATATAGGCCTGATACCGATATGTTTGTACGTCGGCTGGTTTGTTAACAACAAATTCGGAAAAAACAGTATTGCTGCTGCCCATGAGCGGTCAAAAGAAATAACGGGCACGGCCGAGAAGCAAGCCCAGCTGATTAAGCAGGAAGCGGAAAAAGAATCCCAGACTTTAAAACGCGAAAAACTGCTCGAAGTCAAGGATGAGTGGTATAAGAAAAAAATTGAGTTTGATACTGAGGTAAACCAGAAAAAGCAAAAGATTCAGAATATCGAACGACAGTTGAATCAGCGGGAAGAAACAATTGATAAAAAATATGATGTGTCGCTGCAAAAAGAAAAAGAGCTAAAAAATCTTGAACGCGAAACTCAAAATGCGAAACAAGCTCTCGAACAGAGACAAGCAGATATTGAACGATTAGAAAAAGAACAAAACTCCCGCCTTGAAAAAATCTCAGGTTTAACCGGTGAAGAAGCTAAGCAAATGCTCATGGAAAACATGGTGCAGGAAGCTAAAACCGACGTAGCGAAAGTAGTTAAGGAAATCTACGAAAAGGCTAAGGGCGAAGTTAAAAAAGAAGCTCAGAAAATTATTGTTCAGGCAATACAACGCTCCGCCGCAGACTGCTCAGTTGAAACCACCGTGTCGGTTGTTCAAATCCAAAATGACGAATTAAAAGGCCGGATTATCGGTAAAGAAGGACGGAATATCCGTTCGTTTGAGGCCGCAACAGGCGTTGATGTCATCGTTGATGATACTCCCGAGGCCGTTATACTTTCTTCGTATGACCAGTTTAGAAGAGAAGTCGCACGTATTTCTCTCGAAAGATTGATCGCGGACGGACGTATTCACCCGGCGAGAATTGAAGAAGTTGTACTGAAAGTACAGGCTGAACTTGAAGAAGAGATATTTAAAGAAGGTGAGCATACGCTTTTACAGCTTGGTATTCACGGAATGCACAATGAACTTATCAAGTGCATCGGTAAAATGAAATACCGCTCAAGCTACGGACAGAATTTGCTCCAGCACAGCGTTGAGGTCGCCTACCTCACCGGTATAATGGCCGCGGAATTGGGATTGGATCCCGTTTTGGCGAAGCGCGCCGGATTACTGCATGACGTGGGTAAAACGCTCGACAAGGTTATTGAAGGTCCGCACGCACTTATTGGCTATGACATTGCTAAGAAATATCGTGAACATTTCATCGTGTGTAACGCTATCGGAAGCCACCATGAAGATATGGAAATGGAACATCCGATTGCTTCACTCGTACAGGCGGCTGATGCTATCAGTGGTGCAAGACCGGGCGCACGCCGCGAGCCAATCGAAGGATACGTCAAGCGTCTTGAGACTCTTGAAGCATTGGCAAAGTCCTTTGAAGGCGTTGCAAAAACTTATGCTATTCAGGCAGGCAGGGAAGTCCGCGTTGTTGTTGAGCATGAGAAAATTGATGATATTTATGCCGACAAATTAGCGCACGATATTGCCCGTAAGATAGAGGACGAAATGGAGTATCCGGGACAGATTAAGGTTACGGTTATCAGAGAGGTACGGAAAGTCCACTACGCTAAATAATTTTAAGAAGGCCGTTCAAAATGGTTAGTAGAAAAGGAAAGTAGTTTTTTAACTTTTCAATAATGACTAAATTTTGGACGGCCTTTTTCTTTTATATGAATAACTGATGCTATATTAGTTTGAATAAGAAGTTGAAAATCGGAATAACCGGTGGAATCGGGTCGGGTAAGACCGAATTCTGCAAAGTCATCCGGCAGGAAGGATACCCCGTCCTGTTCGCGGATGATATTGCGAAAAATCTTATGATGACTGACCATGATGTTAGGGAGAAGATTATCATTGCGTTCGGAACGGAGTCATATAAAGATGGCGTACTGCAACGCGAATTCCTCAGCAGTGCTGTGTTTTCTGATCCGGAAAAATTAGCGGAGTTGAACGCAATCGTACACCCGGCTGTTATCCGTGAAACAGCGGCTCAGACTGATGAACTGTTAAACCGGTATGATTTAGTGTTTTATGAAGCGGCATTGATATTTGAAGCCGGTATGGACAATCTATTTGACTACATAATTTTACTTACGGCAAATGAGAAAAATAAAGTTGACAGGATTACGCGAAGAGATAACGTGAGCGAAGAAAAAATCAGATTGCGGATGCAGAATCAAATGAGTGATGTACTGAAAAAGGAAAAAGCCGATTTAATTGTTGAAAATGATGGTTCCATTGAGGATCTGCAAAGTAAAGTGAAATTTGCACTCTCAATTCTTTCTACTATCCCCGCATAACGGGGACACGCACTGCATGAAGGCACTACTTTTATGTACGCGTAATGAAAGGCGAAATATTATTCAATTCGTATTATAGGAGCTCCTGTGAAGACGTTTAACAAACTTATCGTAAAGATTGTAGAATTAATGCCCAAAGCCCTTGTGCGTGTATTCTCGAACAGATACATAGCGGGGGATACTCTGAAAGACGGAGTAGTATATGTACAAAAGTTAAACTCGCAAAATATACTGGCAACTATGGATGTGCTCGGGGAAGCAATCTCAACAAAAAATGAAGCTATCGAAGCAAAGAGTGAATTTATCGAAGTTTTGGATGCGATAAGAAAGTATAAGCTCAATGCCAACATTTCCGTAAAGGCCTCGCAAATGGGTATTCTGCTGGATGAGGACTTCTGCTTTCAACAGGTTGAAGAAATAGTTAAGAAAGCGGCGGAAGACAATAATTATGTGCGTCTGGACATGGAAGATTCAACCACAACAGATAAGATTATTAATCTGCATAACCGGTTACGTGAAACACATAAGAATGTCGGCATCGTTGTGCAGGCTTGTCTGCGCAGAACATTGGATGATGTGAAACGCATGAATGCAACGGGTACGAATTACAGGCTGTGTAAAGGAATTTACATAGAGCCGGAAGCTATATCGTATCGTGGTAAACAAGAAATTCGCGATAATTATTTAAGAATTTTACGCGAGATGCTGACCAATGGCAACTACGTTGGTATTGCAACACATGATGAATATCTTGTGAAAGGTGCCCTGGCAATGATTCAGGAGCTCGGCATAGGGAAGGATAAATACGAATTCCAGATGCTTTGCGGCGTACGGGAAGATTTGCGCGACTCCATTAACAAGCAGGGACACAAGATCAGAATCTATGTTCCTTTTGGCGAGCATTGGTATCAATACTCAATTAGAAGATTACAGGAAAACCCGCAGGTAGCGGGTCACATATTAAAAAATTTATTTTCACTTAAGTAATGACAATATTATCTATAGAGACATCCTGCGACGAAACGTCAATCGGCATCTTAGCAGACGGCAAGCTTATTAGCAATAACGTTTTCTCGCAGGATTTTCATAAACGCTACGGCGGGGTAGTCCCCGAACTTTCCAGCAGGGCACATATCCAGCGGGTTTTACCCCTTATCAAAGATAGCTTTAGTAAGTCCGGTTTGACGTATAACGATATTGATATTATCGCTGCGACGGCGGGACCGGGATTAATCGGTGCGCTGATGGTCGGATTCACGTTTGCAAAAGGCCTTGCATTGGCACAGAACAAAGAGTTTGTGCCGGTGAATCATATTGAAGGGCATCTCTTTTCGGGATTTCTCATGGAAGAGCAGCCTCAATTTCCGTTTCTTTGCCTCGTGGTTTCAGGCGGACACACATTATTGTTTTATGTCGAAAGTTTTATAAAGTTCACGTTAGTCGGTTCTACGATAGATGATGCGGCCGGTGAAGCATTTGATAAAGTCGCAAAATTGCTCGGACTCGAATATCCGGGTGGTCCGAATATTCAAAAATATGCCGCCAAAGGTGACGCATCTAAAATTGATTTTCCGATTGCTCAGGTAAAGGGGAAATTTGATTATTCATTCAGCGGTCTAAAAACATCGGTTCTCCGGTATGTGCAAAAACAAAAAGCAGATGGTGCTGAACTTGACGAACAACTTAAGGCTGATATCGCTGCGGCATTTCAGGAGTCATTGGTTTCCGCACTTCTGAAAAAAGCCGAAAAGGCATTGAAAGAATACCCAGTTAAAAGCATGTGTCTTGTCGGAGGCGTAGCGGCAAACTCGTATCTGCGTGAAAGATACCGGACGCTGGGTCAGAAGTATAATAAACAGGTCGTCATTCCCGATATTCAATTTTGCGGAGATAATGGGGCAATGATTGCATTCAGAGCATACTCACTGAAACTTTCCGGGCAGTCTTTCCCGCTGGAATATGAAGCGTATCCAAGTTTTAAATCGGATTATTTGGTGTTATAGTTCGTATCATCTGTCAGAAATAGAACACGGATGACACGGATGACGCTGATTTTCACGGATTATTATTAGTAAACTGTTTTAATGTCTCACCGCATATTCTATTGACAGTGTTAATTGGTGAACTATACACCTGCTTAATTATGATATTTAAGAGGGCTTTTTGAATAGTAATAAAATTAAATTTTCTCAGATGTTATCGAAACGGGACTATCGCATAGTTGCCGCTTCTTTTATTGTGTTTCTTGCTGCGCTTATATATGTTTTTTTTACTCCTAATACATATGAGGGGAAAGGGCCGAGAGAATTTGTTATTGAGTATGGCGAGACATATCATTCCGTTGTAAACAGATTAGTCAAGGCAAAGATCATCAAGCATACGCTGCCGATGAAAATATTGGGCGCTATTTCAAGGGCGTCGGCAAACATCAAAGCGGGAAGATACCTGTTGCCGAATAATTTAAGCTATGCGTCTTTACTGGACTACTTCATTGAGGGAAAAGGTGACATCGCCTGTGCAGTGCAAATCCATGAAGGCATGACATTGAACGCCATTGCAGAGCGGCTTGATGGTTCAAGTATTACATCTCGAGCTGCTTTTCTTGATTTTGTCCAGCAGGATACCGTGCTAAAACATTACAACGTGAAAGCGAATTCAATGATGGGGTATTTGCTGCCTGGTCAGTATGTATTTTTTCAGCACAGCAAACCGAATGAAGTTGTTGATAAGCTTCATGCAGCATTTGATAATTTTTGGAGTGACTCGCTAAAAAGGCAACTAAGCAAATCAGGTTATTCTTTACATCAGGTTTTGACAATCGCTTCTATCGTTGACGGTGAAACACATCATCAGGATGAAAAAGCCAGAATAGCAGGAGTTTATTTAAATCGCTTGAGAATCGGAATGAGATTGCAGGCCGACCCTACTGTGCAATTCGCAAGAAATTTACCTTGGGGAAGATTAAGCACGGAAGATTTGCGGATAAATTCGCCTTACAATACTTATTGTTATGGCGGACTGCCGCCGGGACCGATAAATAATCCCGGCAAAAATGCTATTTTAGCGGTGTTGTATCCCGAACATCATAGTTATTTGTTCTTTGTTGCGGATGGGACGGGACACCATCATTTTTCTAAATCGTTTAATGAACATAAACAGTTCGCTAAGAATTATCATCAATTGTTGAATAAGAACAATGAATAAAGTTTTCAAAAAATCAGACTTTATATTGAATAAAATGAACTCACCTCAGCCGGTAGAGTTTTCAAATAAATTAGATATTCCGGCTTCCCCCTCTCTTTCCAAGAGAGGGGGCGGGGGTGAGTTCACCAGACTGAATGCAGTGCATCGGTTTTTATTTGAGGCGCTCTTTACAATTATTATGTTGACAATGTTTTCCGGCTGCGCCAATCAACTTGCTCCCGGCGGCGGAGGAGTTGACACCATACCTCCGGAAATAACCGAAGTGTATCCTGAAAACGGCACATTAAATTTTTCTGAAAAATATATCGAGTTTATCTTTTCGGAATACGTTGATAAACGAACTTTCAAAGAAGCGTTGTTTATTTCGCCTGCCATTGACGGCGATCTTGAAACAAGCTGGACGAATACTTCGGTAAGAGTTTATTTCCCGAAAGAACTAAAGACTAACACAACTTACCATGTAACCGTGGGTACGGACGTTGTAGATAATAACAACAAGAACCGTATGTCAAAGGCGTATCCTTATGTGTTCTCCACCGGTTCGAAGATTGATAACGGCACAATTACCGGAACAGTGTTCATGGATAAACCGTCCGGAGTGATGATATTCGGATATCAGGTCAATAGCGATACCATTGATCCGGCTAAAATAAAGCCTGACTATATATCACAGGTCGGTTCCGATGGTAATTTCCAATTAACGGGATTAGCCCGGGGTAAGTACCGCATTTTTGCTGTTAAGGATGAATACAAAGATTTGCTGTTTCAATCAGATCAGGATTTGATTGGCGTACCGACAAAAGATTATACATTGACTGAGACTGATACACTGCTTAAAGGGTTATGCTTTGTACTGCAAAAAATTGACACCATAAAACCCCGTTTGCTTTCGGCGGTGATGACGGACAAATACCACATCTTTACCACCTTCTCAGAAGATTTAAAATACGAGAAAATAAGCAAGGCAAACTTTTCTCTTTTCGATTCCACCACCATGAAGTCGTATCCTGCCACAGGTGCATTCAAGGGACGTGGAAAGGAAAAAGAGTATTTTATCGGAGTTAATTCAGTTTTACCCGATTCTGATAAATGTTTTCTGATCGCAAAGAACTTTTCTGATGCAGCCGGGAATATGACCGAACTTGACGGTGTATCTTTGATGGTTACCGACAAGCCCGATACCACTGCGCCGAAGTTGATTAAGTTTGAACCGGTGCAAAATGCAACGGAGCTCGATTATACCAAGCCTTCATTTGTATATGGATTCGATGACGCGATAAAATTCGACAGTTTGAAAAATGCAGTATGGTTAATGGATACTTCAAAAAATCTCATACCTTCGACGTTCGAAACACTTGATGACGCATCATTCAAAGTAATTCCAAACAGACAGCTGGAATCAGATAAGAATTATAAAGTCATTCTCAATCTGCGAAAGCTCCGGGATTATTCCGGTAATTTTATGGATTCGACTTTCACGACCGGCTACAAGATGATTAATGAATTGGATTTTACCGGTATTTACGGAAGCGTTGAAAACTTTGAGGGGATAGAGCATATCGTTTTGCAGTTAGTCCCGGAAAATGCAACAGAACCCGCCTACACGGAGATTCCTCAGAAGGACGGGAAGTTCGCTTTTGAAAAGATACGTCCCGGCAAATACAGATTATTGTGCTTCAATGATAAGAATAATAACAAAATTCTGGATAAGGGATTCCCATATCCGTTCATTCCTTCGGAATCATTTATATACATGAAAGATATTCTGAACGTACCCGCACGCTGGGCGGTAACGGAAGTGAAATTCGATTTGAAAGACTTACAGGTAAAATAAGCAGCAGGCGATATAAATCTGTTCGCCCCCTTCGGGGACGATTTGTGTAGTGTGTTCAGTATCCTCCGGCTTCACCGGAGGTTATTCAAATTTTGTCCCTTCGAGACAATGCAGTTTTTATTATGGAATTACTCCCGAAGGGAGTAAACATGAATAACCGTGTGTGCAAACCCACGGATGACGACACCCCATATCATTACATCCGCGAAGCGGGTGAACATAAGTTATTTCTACAGTTCGCCTCCTACCGGAAGAGACAGAGATTCAAACTCCCGTATTCACTATCGAGTCCTCAATCCCTCGACTATCTCTCCGAGTCTTTCTTCAACGCTTGCCTGAATGTTTTCAACCATGACAGTGGTCTGCGCCTGCAAGTCTTTAGCTTCCTGAACATGCGTCAGGGATGAACAGTTGATAAGTACGTTTAGATATGCTCCCTCAGCTGCCGCACGGATAAGAAGCAATGCAACGCCGGCATCCGAAATAGAATTTTTATTGCCAATCTCAGATATCCTTAAAATCAGCGGTAATGCCTGCATGCAATTCCTGATAACTTCGGAAGGTATGAATGCCGCGTGAAATGTTGCATTGTCAATTGCTTCAAGGCGGATGAGTTTTTCTGATTCTGTTTCCTTCGGAAGTTTGTATGCGGTCATCACTTCGTCAAAAGCATCATTATCGTGTTTTGCGAGAGTCAGGAAACTCTCTTTAAAATCGTCGAGTTCTTTTTTTAGACTAAGTACTTCTTCTTCAACCTCAACATATTTTTTCTTCCCGATGGTAAGATTGCATACCATGCTGCCGAGTGAAGAAGCCACTGATCCGCAGAACGCTGAGACATTTCCACCACCCGGAGTAGGGGAGTTTGAAGAAATATCATCGAGGTATTGGCTGATGCTTTTATGTATATCCATAAGAACCTTTCGGGTTAAGTATCATTAAATCTTATTTTGCGAAGCACGTGAATGATGAGCCTCATATTTTGCCCTCATCACCCAACCTCTTCTCCCAGAGGGAGAAGAGGAGTAGCTACATTGCAACTTTAGTATAAACTATTTTCAAATTGGTTTTTACAAAATAATAATCTGTGAAAATCCGTGTTACCCGCCCGCATGACTGCGTCAGCAGTCGGGCAGATCCGTGTCATCCGTGTTCTATTGACGCTATATACATTAAATCATATAATCAATAATTTTTTGTTCGGGTTCGAATTTACTCAGGTCATTTAGTCCGAGTTTTTCGATCGCGAGCTCAACTAATGATTTCTCATCGTATTTTTTATCGCCTGCGTAATATCTGCCCGATTGCAGCATTGCGTCGAGCGGAACAAGTCCCACTATTTCACTGCCGGAGACACGGATGCCTGCCTTGGCTGCTTCTTTCTTGGCTTCTTCAAATGCCACATGCATCGGGGTAACGGTATAATTGGTCAGGTTCATTGATACTTGCGTGATGCCGTACTTTTCAAGAAATACACCCATCGCCTTGACATGCTTTAATCTGCCCGGAATCTTCACGGTCTTTCCATCTACCTTAACCGGCTTACCTTCAGCGTCGCGCTGTATTTTCCCAGACTCGCGCAGAGTCTCTGCAATTTCTTTTACATAGGAGGTTTCAGGATATTGAATATTAACGTTGTACGCGACGAGGAAAAATCTTGCGCCGGTTACCGTAGCACCGAGTTTCTCGTTGAAAATATTTTCTCCGAAGTCAGGATACCATTCATCGTGCTGCAGTTTTCCGGCAAGGCCTTCATATTCGCCCTTACGAATATCCGAGAGGCTTTTTCTCCAGGGTCTTGAGGTTGCTTCCTCATATAGATAGACGGGGATTTGTAACTTCTGTGAAATAGCCTTTCCGTAGAGCTTAGATATCTCTACGCATTCTTGCATGGTGGTATTTTTAACGGGTATAAAAGGCACAACGTCAATGGCTCCCATGCGCGGATGCTCACCTTTGTGCAGGCGCATATCTATTTGCAATGCGGCTGCTTCACTGACTGCAAGCGCACCTTCCAGAATTCCGGACTCACTACCGGCTAATGTTACAACCACTCTGTTATAATCGCCGTCCGGTTCCAGACTGAGCAAAGAAACATCTTTTATGTTTTTAACCGACTGACGCATCAGTTCGAACGTATTTTCATTTTTCCCTTCGCTGTAGTTGGGAACGCATTCAATGATTTTCATTTATACTCCGTTTGTTTTATAGATGATATCACCTTTTTTGACCGTGATATCCAGAAGATTTTTACCCATTGTGTAGATAATATCTTCATAATGATTCGTATTAAAAATAGCAAAATCTGCCTGCTTGCCAACTTCCAAACTTCCGGTAAGGCTGCTTTTCCCGATCGCCTGTGCCGCGTTTATTGTTACGGCTGAAATAATCTCTTCAATGCTCATGTGCATTTTTCGTGCGGCAAGCTGCATAATAAAAGTAATATTCGGTATATGGGACGAGCCGGGATTGAAATCGGTTGAAAGTGCAACAACCGCATTGCTGTCTATAAGATTTCGTGCCGGTGCATAATTGTAATCAAGAAAGAAAGAGACTCCGGGGAGCAGCACGCATACAGCATCCGATTCACTTAATTTCATCTGCTGCGAAGGTGTAAGCATTTCCAAGTGGTCAAGGCTGACCGCATGATGATGCAGTCCGGCCTCGAATCCGCCGATATTATTGAACTGTTCGGTGTGGAGTTTCAATTTCAAACCGAACTGCGATGCCGTTGTAAAAATTTTCTCGGTCTCCGCGCTTGTGAATGCTGTTGATTCGCAAAAGACATCACAAAACTCTGCAAGTTTGTTTTGTGCAACAAATGGAAGCATTTCACCGGTAAGAAGAGCCATGAACTTATCCCTGTCATTCTTAAATTGTTCCGGTACAACATGAGCACCGAGAAATGTTGGGACGATATCAATCGGAAATTCCGCTTTGAGTTGGTTTATAACTTCAAGGATTTTTAATTCGGTCTCGAAGTCGGATCCATATCCGCTCTTGATTTCCAAGGAAGTGATTCCCTGAGAAATGAAATACCGGACTCTCTCACGAGCGGTTTTAAGCAAATCCTCCTTTGAAGCATTTTTAGTTGCTTTCATTGTTGAAGCTATTCCACCGCCGCGCCGGGCAATTTCCTCATACGAAATGCCCTTAAGTTTTTCCGCAAATTCAGAAGCCCGCGATCCTGCAAATACTGTGTGTGTATGGCAGTCAATTAATCCGGGCAGAATAATTTTATCTTTTGCGTCAACAATCTCATCCACGTTGAGGAGAGGTGAACCGGATGGAACGAAATCGGCGATTATACCATTTTCAACAATAACGTCATAGCCTTGAAGCACTCCGATATTATTCATATCGAGTCCTCTTTTTAATCCGGTGTTCTTTGTATCAACCGTGATTATTTGGGCGGCATGTGTAAAAACTTTTCTCATAGGGGTTATTTTGCGGCCATTACTGAATCTTGAACAACAAGAGTATTCTTGTAACCGAGCTGTTTTAGTTTATCGCTTAAGTCGTACGCATGGTTGCTTTCGACCAAATCGCCGACCCGGACCTTATAATAGGGGGATTCGAATATCACATAAACCGGCGTCGTTTGCAGCCGGGTGTGAACATCCAGTTTCAGATTATCCGCTTCATCAAAGTTATCGGTGCTCAAAATCTGAACTCTGTAACCGTTTACTTTGACTAATTTTTTCGATGCAGTTTTAGCAGTATCGTATGCATACCAAATCTTCTGTCCGGACTCACCGGATTTTGGCTGCTCATCTATATATCCCGGAACTGTTGAATATGGAGCGAAATCGAACTTTTTTTGGGCAACTGATTGCTCACCGCGTATTGAATTCCCGTTGCCATAACGATCATCAACAGGTACTGCTCCGCAGCCGGAAAGACCTATGGTTAAGGTGAAAAGAAAAAGAACTACTGAGAATTGACACATCATTTTCATAATATTACCAGACTAACCTTACGTTCGGTTCTGTGCTTCCGGAGGGGAAATGCCCTAAATACCGGTAGTGCGAAAAACCGTTAAATTTTTAGGAAAAAATAACAGTTTTTCGTAAATTTAGGAATTAAAAAATAATATTTTTGATATGGCAACACCAAAAAAACTTAAGATCTTATTTGTTACATCTGAACTTTTCCCATTTGTAAAAACAGGCGGGTTGGCAGATGTTTCAGCAGCCTTACCTCAAATGTTGACTGAACTCGGTCACGAAGTTCGTATAATTGTGCCAAAATACGGTGCGATTGACAGCAGAAAATATAAAATTCATGATGTAGTGCGTCTTAAAGACCTTACTCTGAAAATAGGTGAAAAAGATGTAGTTTTTTCTGTTAGATCTTCATTTTTGCCTTCTCCTAAAGTTCGTGTCCAAATTTACTTTTTGGACAATAACGAATATTACGGAAGCCGGAAAAGCCTTTACAAAGATCCGTTAACCGGTTCTGATTTCAAAGATAACGATGAGCGCTTTATTTTATTAAGCAGAGCGATCTTTGAGTTGATTTTGAAATTAGGCTGGATTCCCGATATCATTCATTGCAATGACTGGCAAACAGGATTGGCACCGGTATATCTTAAAACCGTTTATAAAAATGAACCCCAGTTTGCGAATTTCCGCATTCTCTTCACTGTTCACAACCTTGCTGAACAGGGCGCATTCCCGAAAACAACTTTTGCAAAGACCGCTTTACCTGAAGAATTGAATTCCGAAACCCACGGGATTCTGCACGATGGCAAGGTGAGTTTTGTTAAAGGTGGTTTGATGCTGGCAGACTATGTTAATACCGTTAGTGCCGGCTACGCAAAAGAGATTGTCCATAGCAAGGAATTGACCGGCGGTTTGAACAAAGTAATTGAAAAACGGAAAAACGTACTTTCCGGTTTAATGAACGGCATTGATACGGAAGAATGGAATCCCGAAAAGGATCGTTACATACCAAAAAGATTCAGTGCAAAAACATTAACTGATAAAGTTGAAAATACTAAAGCTCTTCTTGAACGGTTCAACTTGAAATACGATCCGAATGTTCCTGTTATCGGCATAATTTCGAGATTAAGCGACAGCAAAGGTATGGATCTTGTTGTAGACGCTTTCCCGAAACTGATGAAAAATAACGTAAAAGTAATACTTCTTGGCGTTGGCGATAAGAAATACCACACAGCTTTTCAGAAATTCGGGACAAAGTATCCGGATAAATTCGGCTATTTCCTCGGATTCAGTGATGAACTTGCTCACCTTATCGAAGCAGGAACCGATATATACCTTATGCCGTCTAAAACAGAGCCATGCGGTTTAAATCAGATGTACAGTCTGACTTACGGAACTGTTCCGGTTGTTCGCGAAACCGGCGGCTTGGGTGATATAGTAGTGCGTTATAGTGACAAGAATGAAGACGGTAACGGATTTATGTTCAAAGAGTATAGTGCCGACGCTATGCTTAAAGAGATTGAACGTGCCTTGAAATTATTTCAGGATAAGAAAATCTGGGTTAAACTGATGAAAAACGGCATGAAATTAGATTTCAGCTGGCTTTCCTCGGCAAAGGCATATATCGAACTTTACAAAAAAGTATTGAACGTATAATCTTCGACAATTGTTTCCTTTCTTTTGCGGATTGAGTGCAAAGTGATTGTCCTTTTATCGTCATAATTAAAGATTCTCTATGTGCGGTTACGGTAGTTAAGTTTTTACTGCATCAGGATTCTTTAACTTTTGATCTCTTAAAGGGTATCTTCTTTCCACGCCGTGTCACAGTACTGCCGAATATCAATAAAATTCGCAATTAATGCCTAATTATACTTATTGAAAGTTTTTGATGAAAAGTAAAATCAAGTTATTCTTTCTACTTACCTTTTTCACGGCACTTGTCATAGTTCTTCCCGGCTGTAGTGATGATCCCTCTTCCTTAGGCAAGGATCAACTCGCTGAACGCGGTGTAGGTGTTGTGGATACAGCTCTTTCCACTGACACAAATTTTGTTAAAGCCAATTCATTCAGACCGGATTCCGCCTTACAACTTGGCGCATCAAATTACCTATTGGTCGGAAAAGTCAGAAACGTTGAAGCATGGACGCTGCTGCGCTTCAGCCCATATCTCGTTGATTCCGGTTATAACCCTGACAGTTTAAGAATCCTTTCGGCAAGAATTGCGTTGACCTATGCTTACAAAGCAGGGGACACGACAGCTTATTTTGAGGCCACGGTTCACCGTATTAAGAATGGCTGGTCGCCGTACACATATACAGCAGATAGTTTAGCGTACCTTTCTTACGGAGGAATCGCCGGTACTATTACAGACTCCATTTCATCGGAATCCACTACATTCAATCTGGACACATCAGTTGTCATGGACTGGTTCAGAGTCGGTTATGATACATCTTTCGCAACCAAGAATTACGGAATCCTTATTAAACCGAGTGCAAATTGCAGAAAGGTAGTTGGATTTCAAGCGCTCACAACTTCCTCAACGACACATGCTATTATGAAGGTAATCGTTGAAAAAACAAGCAGCTATAATTATTATCTCGATACATTGACATTTAACGTGTTTTCCGACGCTCACATTGTAAAGGGTACTGAAATCAAACAACCGCAAAGAATGACTATTCAAAGCGGTCTGCCGCAGTACGGAAATGTCTGGTTCGACATATCGCAGATTCCCGACGGCATAGTTTTAAATAATGCACAGCTTATCCTTCATTGTGATACGACTCAAAATTTACATGGTACAACAATGGAGAACGAATTACTTGCCTATTACCTAACCGATTCGGCGGCCGGTAAAGTCAGTTCATATTATTACACTACTATGGGATATGATACCGGCGTCTATATTGGCACCGTGACAAACATTGTTTCGGCGTTTATGTCCGCAAAAAAGAATATTAATATTAAAATTTTCCCGGTTGCCCCGCTTGATGGAGTTGATGTTACTTCGCTTTATAATCATGAATGTACCGATCCGAAATTACGGCCGGAATTGAAAATAATTTATACAAAGAAGAGTAAGTAATGAATATACGATCAGCAATTACCGCAGTTATTTTGTTGTGTGCAACACTGACGTTCGCTCAGGCACCCAGCGTATATTCTAAATTAGGAATAGGTACCGTTGAGAACACTCCGACACCTTCAAGTATCGGGCTCAATATGACCGGCGTTGCTCTTAATGACGGCGATTTTATTTCGTCTGTTAATCCGGCGTCTTTCGGCAGTATTAACTTAACCCGTTTGGCGATAAGCGTTGAGTTTAACGGCGACTTTGCGCGCAATTCGGTGATGAATAAATATTATGCGAAAGGTACATTTTCCGGATTCGCGATTGGGCTTCCGATATATTCGGCATGGGGCATCGGAACGGCATTCGGTTTGACTCCTTTTTCCAAGACAAATTATGATGTTAAGTTCGCCGACAATTCCAATCCGAAAGTGGGCGAGTACACAACGGAATTCAGCGCCACGGGTGGTTTGAATAAATTGTTTTTCGGACTTTCTTACAACCTTCCGGCTGATTTTAAAATCGGTGCAACATATAATTATTACTTCGGCAGCTATACGTATAATTCAAGTGTCATCTTTACAAACGGAGCCACGACTGGCAAATATGTGACCGAGTATCAGGAAAAAGGCCCGGGTACAACTATCGGACTTTTCTCACCGGATTTGTCACCGCTGTTTGGTGTCGCATCATTCAAGAACATTCGTTTGGCTGCGTCATTAGAACTCTTCAAAACGCTACATACGGATTCATCATTCGCCCGTCAGACTACGTACTTATACGATACACTGATTACCGGCGCCGGCAGTACGAAGATTCCTAAAAGAATTTTAGCCGGAATGAGTCTGCAATTGAATGACAACTACAACTTTTATCTTGAGTACATGAATCAGGACTGGACCGGATTTAAGCACGTTGATGTTGATGAACCGGCATTAAAAAACTCAAGCCGTTACGCTTTGGGTTTTCAGTATCGTCCGAAAAAAGGTGCTTCCTTCGACTACGAGAAAATTATTTTCAGAGGCGGATTGAGTTATGAAAATCTGCCGTACCATCTGAATAACACCGACATTAATCAATACTCGATTTCGGCAGGATTATCGTATCCGGTTGGACCGCAGAACTATATTGATATCGGACTGTCTTACAGTGTCAGAGGAACGATTGATAATTCTTTAATTCAGGATAGAATTGTGAAATTATCCATCGGTATGAATTTCGGTGAACTGTGGTTTGTTCCTGAAGAACATTAAGGAGATTGTCCATGAGTGATTATATGAGTATATCAGATCCGCAAATTGCACAAATAGTAAGCAAAGAGTTTAGCCGCCAGAAAGAAGGCCTTGAACTAATTGCATCCGAAAATTTTGTCAGCCCTGCCGTTCTTGAAGCCGCTGGTTCGGTACTGACGAACAAATATGCTGAAGGGTATCCCGGTAAAAGATACTACGGAGGATGTGAGTTTGTTGATGAAGCGGAAGATCTTGCCCGTGAACGCCTTCGTACACTCTTCAATGCCGAATATGCCAACGTCCAGCCGCATAGCGGCTCGCAGGCGAATATGGCCGTGTTCATGTCATTCTTAAAACCCGGCGATACTTTTCTCGGACTTAATCTTGCGCACGGCGGACACTTGACTCACGGATCACCCGTAAACTTCTCCGGAATTTTATATAAGGCTCTCGGTTATTCACTGAATAAAGAAACCGGGACATTGGATTACAACGCGATTGAAGATATTGCGAAAAAAGAACGCCCGAAAATGATCATTACCGGCGCAAGCGCATATTCCCGTGATTGGGATTATGCGGCGTTTCGTCAGATTGCCGACTCAATCGGTGCTTTCCTGATGTGCGATATGGCGCATCCTGCAGGACTTATATCCAAGGGCTTATTGAATTCACCTCTTCCGCATTGCCATGTAGTTACATCAACAACCCATAAAACACTGCGCGGGCCACGCGGCGGTGTGATATTGATGGGCAAAGATTTTGAAAATCCGTTCGGTATTAAAATTCCGAAGGGTGACCGCGTTAAGATGATGTCCGAAATTATTGATAGTACGGTTATGCCCGGTATTCAGGGCGGGCCGTTGATGCACATTATTGCAGGAAAAGCTGTTGCTTTCGGTGAGGCTTTAACTCCGGCATTTGAGACGTACGTAAAACAAATTAAAGCCAACGCGAAAAAATTAGCCGACGTTCTTGTTAAAGATGGTTTCAATATTATCTCCGGCGGAACGGACAATCATTTAATGCTGCTGGATTTGACCAACAAAGATATTACCGGAAAGCAAGCTGAAATTGCACTCGGTAAGGCCGGTATAACCGTTAATAAAAACATGGTGCCGTTCGATCAGCGTAGTCCGTTTGTTACCAGCGGTATTCGTGTCGGTACTCCGGCGGTTACTACCCGGGGCATGATTGAGTCGGATATGGAGGTTATTGGCGGCTTCATTAATAGGGCGGTTAATTCACATCAGAACGATGAAGCTCTCAGCCGGATTAAAAGCGAAGTCAATACATTCTGTTCACAATTCCCGCTGTTCAAGTAAGACTAACACGGATTTGTTGAGTGGCCGAAGAAAACAAAAAGGAAAATCCCGCGTCCGATAAAGAAATGTCTTTTATGGACCATCTTTCTGAGCTGCGGATTCGAATTATCCGTGCTCTTATAGGTGTATGCCTCGGTCTTCTCATTTGCCTTATTTTTACCGATCCCTTAGTTAATTTTATCCTCATTTTGCCTGCAAAAAAAGTCGGACTTGAACTCCAAAACCTCCGACCCTTCGGCCAGTTGTACTTGTATTTTCAAGTCGGACTCATCGGCGGTATTATTCTGAGCCTGCCGAATCTCTTTTATCAATTCTGGAAATTTATATCACCGGCGCTGAAGGTATCAGAGAGAAAATATGTTACCTCGATTGTGGCATTTTCTTCGTTGTGCTTTATCAGCGGAATCGTATTTGCATACTTTGTAATGCTTCCTATGACACTGAGCGTTGTTGCCAAATTCGGCAACCCGTATGTGAAAAATCAGTTTGCTATTGACGAGTACATGTCCATCATACTCAGCATCATGCTAACTTCAGGTCTTGTCTTCGAATTGCCAATGATTTCGTTTTTCCTTACAAAGCTCGGTATCCTAAAGCCGCAATACATGCGAAAATACAGGCGCCATTCGATTGTTATTATTATGTTTTTAGCCGCTATTCTTACTCCCGGAACCGATCCTGTATCGCAGCTGATTCTCGCGATTCCTTTGGTTATCTTATACGAGATTAGTATTATTGTTTCGAAATTTTCTGTAAAAAAGACTGAGAATACGTGAGTTTATCGAATATAAGTAGACCGATTGATAAGGACCTGGATAGATTTAATGCGTCATTTAAGACTTCAATGAAGTCAAAAGTTGGTATAGTTGATCTCATCGCTAATTACATAATAAAGCAAAAAGGCAAGAAAATAAGACCGTTACTGGTGTTATTATCTGCAAAAGCTTGTGGTGAGATTTCCGATAGAACCTACCGCGGGGCAACACTTGTAGAACTTCTTCATACCGCCACTCTTGTTCATGATGATGTGGTTGATAATGCCGACAAAAGAAGAGGCCTGCCTTCCATAAATGCCGTTTGGAAGAACAAAATTGCCGTGCTGATGGGTGATTACCTTCTGTCGCGCGGACTAATGATCGCCATTGCCGGTAAAGATTTTGATTTTCTTGAGAAGATTACCAAAGCTGTTCAGAGGATGGCAGAAGGTGAGTTGCTCCAGATTAAGAAGACCCGCAAATTGGACATAGACGAAGAAACTTACTTTAGAATCATATCCGATAAAACAGCCTCGCTTCTTGAAACATGTTCCGTTATCGGCGCTATGAGTGTTACCGATAACCCGGATTACATCGCCGCTATGAACAGTTATGGAATCTCGCTCGGTATTGCTTTTCAGATCAAGGATGATATTCTCGATTATGAAGGGACATCGAAAGTGTTCGGTAAACCAATTGGCGGGGATATTAAAGAAAAGAAAATCACACTGCCTTTGATATACGCGCTGAAGAGTGTTGATAAATCAAAAGCAAGCTATATCCGTTCTCTGCTGAAGAAGATAGACTCGAAGAATTCAGTCGGCGAAATCATTGACTTTGTAAGAAGCCGGGACGGCATAAAATATGCCGAAGAGGTTATGTTGAAATACGCCAATGAAGCTAAAACTGCAATAGCCCGGCTGCATGAGTCGGATGCAAAAACTTCGCTGCTGAATCTTGTTGATTTCGTCGTCAACAGAACTTCGTAAAGTTAACTTTGCAGTGCCTGCCTGTAATCGAAACCTTTAAGCGGATCCCGCAAAGATAGCACGGGGCACGGAGCTTTTCTTACAACCTTCTCCGAAGTACTACCAAACAAAATTTGCTCAACTCCTGAATGGCCATGCGATGAAATGATAATAAGATCAACATCCTCCTCCGCAGCTGTATCAATTATTTCGCTAAAAGGCTTTCCGCTTTTCACAATAATCTTGGAACCCAGCTTGCCCTGAACCTCCATGAGAGCTAATTTCGACAGCTCTTGAAAAGCGTGTGTCTCAATATCTTTAGTATCCATTGAGGGGAGGGTAATCTGCCCTAAACTAAAATCGGGTGGGTAAAACATTGGTTCAATAACGTGGATGAGGACTAATTCGGCCTGGAAAAAGCTTCCGAATTGAGCGGCAGTTTTCAGGGCAGCCTTTGAGTTGTCTGAAAAATCAACCGGCACCAAAATTTTTTTGATGTGAAGTTCCATAAACCCTGCTCATATGTTGTTGCTGAAATACTGTAATTAAATATTTCTCTTAACTCGTCTCTTCACTAAATAGTCCGGACTCGGCAATCCGCCACACTTTTTGACAGGGGAAGCGGTTTTCGTAAAGGGCGCGTCCGATAATAACAGAATCAATTCCGGATTCCATGCAGTTCTGAAGATCCATTAACTCGTCTTTATTACGAATGCCGCCGGAGTGCGTCACTTTGCAGCCTGTCGCTTCGGCGATGCTTTTCGAGAGCGCGATATTCGGTCCCGACACCATGCCGTTCTTTTTTACATCGGTTACGATGAAACGGGCAATTCCTTGATCTTTCAGGCGGAGTGCCATATCAATCGGAGTAATTCCTGTTTTTACTTTCCGGCCTTTGATAACAATCTCATTGTCAATAATATCCAGGTTGGCAATTACTTTTCCGGAACCGTATTTAGTGAGGATCTTTTCAAACATCGGAGGATCTTCGATTGGTATTGTCGAGACGGCAATTCTGGAAATACCCGCATCAAACATTCTTTCGGCATCTTCCACAGTCCTGATGCCGCCTGAATAGATAATGGGGATAATAAGTGTATCGCAGATTTCTTTGATAACTTCGAAATTTTTATGGGAGTGCATTTTGAAAGCATCGTGGTCAACTATATGAAGCGCTTTCGCGTTTTCCGTGCGCCAGATTGCCGCCATTTCAAGCGGGTCGTTCCCATACTCGGAAACATGCAACTCAGGGATGCCCTGAACTACCCGGACGATCTTCCCGTCATAAATATCCAGCGAAGGTATTACCAGTAAGAATGCCATTGTTCAGGTTCCTGTTGGAAATTATTTTTACTACTCCTACAATTATAAAAATATTTTCACTTATTTACTAAACAAGTGCAGCTGCGGCAGATGCCGGAACGCTATTAATCTTTTGATTTCAACGTTTTATGTGATAAATTTATACATAACGTTTCTGTAAAAATGCATTAGACACGAATGGCAACACATAAAAATTTTGTTATTTTCGGCATTTTGTTCTGCCTGATATTTGCTCAGGCATCATTACATTCAAAACCGGCTGTTTATCTTCAAGGTGACTCATTGCGTTACAAATCCAATCCCAATTATGATTACGAAGTAAACCTGTATAAAGTATATAAAAAAAAGTCGGCTGCGGTAGTTATGCTCGGGAATTCCATTACTCATGGAGTAAATTGGAATGAATTGACCGGGAGAGAAGATATTGTCGAAAGAGGTATTCCCGCAGACGTTCTTGACGGGTATTTTGCCCGCCTGCAGTATGTTATTGAACTTCATCCCAAAGTTTGTTTTATTATGGGTGGGATAAACGATATTTATAACGCTTCACCCGTTGAGGATATATTCAAATCCTACATTAAGGTGGTTGAAGCTCTCCGCATGAAAGATATTAAGGTTGTTATTCAATCAACCCTGTATGTTGCGAAAAGGTATAATTATTCGGCTGATAAAAACCTTCAGGTTGAAAAGCTGAATAAAATGTTGTCCGAATATGCTAAAAACAATGGCATAGAGTTTGTAGACTTGAATGCAAAGATGTCTGCCGATAAGTTCCTGAAAAATGAGCTCACCCATGACGGATTGCATTTAAATGCAAACGGATACAAAATTTGGGGACAGGAATTTGAGAAAATTATTAGAAAGTATGTCTATTAGAATAGGCAATAGCGATTAAATGTCGTCTATTGTAGACATCGGAAATTGTGTGAAAATATAAATTATAGGTGAAAAAAATGAAGAAGAGTATAGATGTTAATTTGCGGCCGCTGCTCATATTTGCAATAGCTTTTATTGTACTGGTAGGGCTGTCATTCGTTCCTGACGGAATGCAGATATTTTCATATAAAGCAAAGAAAATGGATGTATTTCAGGATGTCAGGAAAGATACAACAACTCAGACTCAAAGTATGCTCAGGACTTCAAATGAGCAAATCGCTATGGCGGGAATGATTGATTTCAGTTCCCTCATAAGAGCAATTGAGAATTCGTATAATAACGCTGCGGACGTCCTCCTTTCTGAACCGGCTCAGATGAGCAGACAGCAAATCGAAAATCCCGGCGCACTGAGGAAATTTGCCGATGGCTTAAAACAGGCCGGCTCAAAGAAGATTCGTATCCTGCACTATGGCGATTCGGCAATTGAAGGTGATAATATTTCAGCCGATCTACGGAAGAATCTCCAGTCAAAGTATGGCGGAAACGGCGTAGGTCTCGTCGGTGTAACTTCGCAGGATGTTCAGTTCAGAGTGACCACAAAATTATCATTCTCATCCGACTGGAAAACTTCATCCTTAATTTCTTCAAATAATGAGAAACTGCCCCTCGGTATTAACGGCTGTATTTATCAGGCTGCCAATGGTTCATGGGTTCGTTATGAGGTATCCGGACAGTATGCAGTAAAGAACTTTTCAAACGTTCATATTTATTATACCGCAGATAAGAATACGACTATTAAGTATTCTTTTGATGACAGAGGCGAAGCATCGGCAGAGCTGAAAGCAAGCCACAGTGTAAGTGATTACGTTTTAAATGCGCCCGGTAAAGCTAAATCAGTTAAGATAACCGTCTCCAATCCTTCAAAAACATATTTCTATGGCGTTTCACTCGAAGAATCAAATGGCGTCTACGTTGATAACATACCACTTCGGGGAAATTCCGGTATTTCATTGCGTGACCTCGATGTGAAAACTCTAAAAGATTTCAACAAACTCGGAAATTACCGCCTGATCATTCTCAATTTCGGATTGAACATGATCTCGGCTGATGCAAGAGATTTCGGCTGGTATGAATCAGCAATGGCTGGAATTATCAGCAAGTATAAAGAAGCATTCCCTGATGCAAGCATTCTTATTATGAGCGTTCAGGATAAGAGCAAAAAGAGCGGATCAAAATTTGTAACGGATCCTTCGGTTACGAAACTTGTTGAAACCCAGCGTAAAATTGCTCAGAAAAACGGCGTCGCATTCTGGAACTTGTTCCAGGCAATGGGTGGCAACGATTCCATGAACGATTGGGTAGAGAAGGGTCTCGCCGAAAAAGATTATTCACACATGAAGCTGACCGGTGCAAAAAAGGTTGCCGACCTTTTGACCGAATCGCTTCTTGATGCTGCTAAATAGTATATTGAAATTACAAGAAGGAAGAGAAAGAAATTTCTCTTCCTTGATTTTTATACAAAAACGATAAAGCTATGGAATATAAAACAGTTTGGTCTTTGTGGGAGCGCAACGCGGCTAATACGCCGGATAAAGATGCAATTGTTCACTGGATTGCCGGAGAGGAACCTTTCCGCTGGTCATTTAAAGATTTATTTGCCACGGCAAACGCGTTTTCTATTCAACTTAAAAAACAGGGTATCAAAGAGAATGAGGTTTGTGCGATTATCATCCGGCACAACCAATTTTTCTATCCGCTGTACATGGGTATAGTCGGCATCGGAGCAATCCCGGCCGTAATGGCATATCCAAACCCGCGTCTTCATCCGGATAAGTTTCGTGATGGCGTAAGGGGAATGTCACATCGCTCCGGCTTAGACTGGATATTTACGGAGCGCTCTCTGGAACCGATTCTCGCTCCGCTTCTTGTTGACAGCACGATACACGGCGTCCATTTCCCGATGGAATGGGACTTGTCGGAACGCGATGTAGTAATTGAAGAAGAACTGAAGACGATCCGGTCAAACCGCCAGCCAAGCGATCCGTTTTTGTTACAGCATTCATCGGGTACTACCGGTTTACAAAAACCAGTTCTGCTTTCAAACAAAGCCGTTATTGACCACGTTACGAACTATGCTGATGCAATTAATTTTACTGAAGAAGATAAAATCGTAAGCTGGCTGCCATTGTATCACGATATGGGACTGATTGCCGCATATCATTTACCTTTAGCCTATGGCATTACTTCCGTGCAGATTGATCCGTTTGAATGGGTACTTGCTCCCGTATTACTTATGGAGGCAATGTCCAAAGAAAAGGGTACCGTTGCCTGGCTGCCGAATTTTTCATATAACATGATGGCAGATAAGATTCCTGACGATGAACTCGAAGGTGTTGATCTGTCGAGTTGGCGATTGGTTATTAATTGCAGCGAACCGGTACGCCACGAAAGTCATATGAGATTCTTTCACCGCTTTGAAAAGTACGGTTTTAAACAATCCTCTCTGTCGGCTTGTTATGCTATGGCGGAAACTACCTATGCGGTAACTCAAACAAAGCCCGGTGTATTGCCGAAAGCACTGCCGGTGGATCGTCAATTGCTTGCTCAGGATGTTGTAGAGGTGATTGATGATATGCAAAAAGCAAGAGTATGCGTTTCCTCCGGCTCGCTGATAAAAGGCTGCCAGGTTCGAATTGTTGATGAGAATCGCAACGATGTTGAAGCCGGTAAAGTAGGAGAGATCGCAATTCATTCGGTATCTATGTTTGACTGTTATCGCAACTATCCGGAAAAAACTGCGGATGTACTGGCAGACGGATGGTATTACAGTGGTGATTTCGGATTCTGTTATGAAGATGAGTATTATATCATCGGTAGAAAGAAAGATATTATCATCGTTGCGGGTAATAACATTTATCCCGAGGATGTCGAAGATACCGTAAGTAAGGTTGAAGGCGTTATGCCGGGTCGTGTGGTTGCTTTCGGTGCAGACGACGAGGCGCTGGGAACGGACGTGCTTGCCGTCATTGCTGAATCCAACGCAGTTTCGCATGATGACAGAAAGCATTTGAAAATAAGGATTCAGGAAGCCGGATTAAAAAATGATCTGGCTATAACACGCGTATATCTGGTGCCCGCCCGCTGGCTTATAAAAAGTTCGGCAGGAAAGCCAAGCCGCAAGGCAAATAAAGAACGTATTTTTGAAAACAACGATTTTTTCGTGGAGTAAATATGATTAGCGATAAATTAAAAGCAGCAATTCTTGCAGAATTGAAACTTGATGAGTATGAAATCAAAGATGACACATTAGCCAATCAGGTACCAGGCTGGGATTCTCTTAAGCACATTGATGTAATCTGTGCAATCGAAAAAGAATTCGGCGTGAAATTCAAAAGCATCGAAGTTTTAAAATGTAAAAACATCGGTGACTTGCAAAAATTATGCGACGCTAAACTCGCGAAGTAAATATTTGTACAAGAGTTAGATAGGCTTAACATTCATGGAACAGCTTCGTTACTTTTTTAATCTTGACGGACAAAAGATCATTGATCTCTTCCAGTTTAACCGGAGAGATCCTCTTCTGTTCGGATCCGCATTTTTTTTGATATTGTTTATCGGGATATTAGGTGTCCTGTTCCTAATGAAAGGGAAGCCGAAACTTCGTTTGTGGTTCCTTGTCGTTTTTTCACTTTTCTTTTACTACAAAGCATCGGGCTTGTTACTTATTGTGCTTCCCATATCAGCTCTGGTGAACTATATTTTAGGCAAAGGATTGGCGGCTGCAAAAAACGAACTTGTGAAAAAAATATTCCTTGTCGCTGCGATTATCCTGAATATCGGAGCGCTGGGTTATTTTAAGTATACCAATTTCTTTATGCAGATTGCTGCCCAAATACAGCATCATGAATTCCAGGCGCTTGATATTGTTGTGCCATTGGGAATTTCATTTTATACATTTAAAGCATTGAGTTATATCTTTGATATTTACTACGAGTTTCTTGAAGAGCAGCATGGCTTCGGTGATTTCTTCCTGTACTTGTCGTATTTTCCGAATATCCTCGCGGGTCCTATTGACCGGGCAAGCAAATTTATTCCGCAGATAAAAGAGTGGAATCCGCTGACGAAGGAGGATATTGGACGCGCATTAACGTTGATTATTCTTGGACTCATCAAGAAATTTGTTATCGCAGATTATATCGGACTTAACTTCGTTGACCGCGTTTTTGACGAGGGTTCTCCGTTGAGATTTACCGGAGTTGAGAACTTGCTCGCAATGTACGCTTATACACTTCAGATATTCTGTGATTTTTCCGGATACACCGATATGGCGATTGGAATTTCATTGTTAATGGGATTCCGGTTGATGGAAAACTTCAATTATCCGTACAAAGCCCGTTCGGTTGCAGATTTCTGGCGCAGATGGCACATCTCACTTTCTTCATGGCTGTCGGACTATCTATTTAAACCGCTGCAAATGTCAATCCGCTCGCTCAGAGTATTCGGTAATGCTATTGCAATATTTGTTACATTCCTTTTATGCGGTTTGTGGCATGGTGCAAGCTGGAATTTTGTCATTTGGGGTGCGATGCACGCAGTATTTATGTCATTTGCCATTTTGATTAAGGGGCCGAAAGACAAACTATATAAAACTTTAGGACTCGATAAATCAAAGATATGGGCAGTTGTGCAGGTAATTTTTACATTCCATCTTATTGCCGCTTCGTGGGTATTTTTCAGAACTGCATCACTTACAACTGCCAAAGAAGTATTCAGTCAGATATTCTATTTCTTAAATGCCGGAGTATTCCCGCAGTTCATAAAAGCATATCCTCAAATATTCGCTATGCTTATTGTTGGTTATCTGTTTCACTTTTTGCCGCAGTCATTATATGGCCGTACGGAAAAAGTGATGTCGAGGATACCGCTTTTAGGGCAGGCGCTTCTGCTGGCAGGAGTTATCTGGTTGGTATCGCAGTTCCGTTTTGCGGATATTGTACCATTTATTTATTTCCAATTCTAAAATTGGTACAGAAATAAAAGGGCTTGTTTGTAAGCGAGTTTTGGAAATCGCCGGTAAGAAGTTTTTCCGTTCTGATTTTTTATAACTGAACTCACCCCCGTCCCCTCTCTTGTCAAGAGAGGGGAGAGCCTGAAAAACGCAATTATTATAGATGTGCATCTGGCGAGGGCGAGTTCAGTTTTCCTGTACTAATGAAAACATAAAACAAAAAATTGCGCACAACACTCTAAAGTTCATACAATAGCAATTCTAAAATAACTAACAAGGTTGAATCATTATGTTGATGAAAAAGTATTTACTTCTGGCAGTCGTATGCTTTACTTTTCAATCCTTTGCTGCTGATACTTTGTGGAACGCATCCGGTATGGTTGGCATTAATGCAAGCCAGGTATCATTCACCAACTGGTCGCAGGGAGGTGAAAATGCTCTTACTTGGACGTTATATACAAAGATGGGTGCCGTGTATAACGACGGTGCGTGGAAATTAAGCAATAACCTAAAAGTGGCGTACGGCAGATCAAAAATTGGGTCTGAAAAATACAGAACGAATGATAACGAATTCTATCTGGAAAATGTACTCTCCAATAAGATAGGCTGGGCGGTTGATCCATACTTCAGCAATACGGTGCGCAGTACAATTTCTAAGGGATTTGATTATGCGAAGTCCGATGTCAATCCGATTGCTGACTTTTTTGATCCGGGTTATATCACTCAAAGTGTTGGTTTTACCTTAGACAAGGAAAAATCGTTCAAAACCCGTCTGGGTATCGGTTTGCAGGAAACATTCACGAATAAGTACCGTAATTATTCCGACGACTCAAAAACTGCCGATAAAATCGAAGCTTTTAAGATTGAAACCGGTGTTGAGTCTGTAACTAACTCGGAACTTAACTTCGATGAAAATTTGTTATTCCAGAGTATGCTTCGCTTATTTACACGTTTTAACTCATTAGATGTATGGGATGTACGCTGGGATAATACACTTACCGCCAAAATAACCAAGTATGTTAATGTGAATCTGAGTGTATTACTCGTATATGAGAAAGCCCAGTCACCAAAAACGCAGTTTAAAGAAGGCTTACAGTTGGGTTTTTCCTACTCAATTTTTTAGATGTTGATGATTAATTATTAGTTAGATTGTACAAGCGATGAAGAAGAATATTCCTTTATTAATGATATTTTTTGTAGTGTTTATTGACCTGCTGGGTTTCGGCATCCTTATGCCGGTGCTTCCGACCTATGCTGTCGGTCATTTAAAAACCTCGGAATCTTCAATCGGTATCATCATCGCCACGTATTCTTTTGTTCAGTTCCTTTTTAATCCCTTCTTCGGCTCAATGTCTGATAAGCATGGAAGGCGGAAGATAATTTTAGTGACCCTAATGCTCAACGCACTGGGATATGTAATATTCGCCTTGTTCGAAAATTTGCCAATGCTCTTGTTTTCGCGCGTCATAGCCGGAATAGGGGGCAGCAGTCTGGGGGTTGCGCAGGCCTATATTTCCGATGTTACTTCGAAAGAAGACCGAGCCAAGGGTATGGGAATGATAGGCGTGGCGTTCGGACTTGGCTTTGTATTCGGGCCGGTCATAGGTGGAATTCTCTCAAAGTGGGGATACATGGTTGTGGGACTCGGCAGCGCAACGTTTTCGTTTCTGGCTCTCTTGATGAGCTTTTTCTTTTTGCCGGAGCCCGAACGAAAGATAGAACCTGAGAAGCGGCGGGAAAGCAAATTGTTTGATGTGAAAGCGTTTAAAAAGGTCTTTTCTACACCGGCGGTGGCGATTGTTATTATTATGTTTTTTATGGTTACGTTTTCCATAGCGAATATCTATGGTACGTATGCCTTACTCGGAAAGAAGATTTATCATTTCACCGATAAGACCAACGGCTACCTGTTCGGGGTCATGGGTCTTGTCGGTATCATTATGCAGGGTGGGGCAATCCGGCATTTGTCCAAGAAATTCACCGATACACAGCTGATTTCCATAGGGGCGATTTGCTTGGTCCTTGGGTTGGGAGCTTTGCCTTTCGGCGGTAATTTTACCGGGATGCTTTTAGCTACAGCGGTTCTTTCGTGCGGTTCGGGTATTTTATCTCCAATACTGTTGAGCTTGGTTTCCAAGGTTGCGCCTGAAGGGGAGCAAGGTATTGTGTTGGGCACAAACCAATCAATGTCATCTTTTGCCCGGATGCTGGGGCCCTTGTGGGGTGGCTTTGCTTTCCAGTTTATCGGTTATGAGGCGCCTTTTTTGACTGGCAGCATAATGATTTTATTCCTATTTTTGTTTAGTGTTTTATATTTACATAAGCACATCCAACATGTTCAAATATAATAAGTTAGCGTAGTTTATATAAATGTTTTCAATCCCCGGTGTTTCAATAGATAAAGGCTTATTCCTTGCTCCCATGGAAGATGTGACAGATTTGTCATTCCGTTTGGTGTGCAGGGAATTAGGTGCTGATTTTGTATTTACAGAATTTGTCAACGCGGAGGGTTTGATCCGCAATTCAGAGAAAACGCACAAAAAACTTGAAATAGCAGATGAAGAAAGGCCGGTTGGAATCCAGATTTACGGCAGCAATTTGAATTCGATGATATCTGCGGCAAAGATCGCCGAGGAGCATGCTCCCGATGTGATTGATATTAATGCCGGCTGCTGGGTCAAAAATGTGGTTGGTCACGGAGCCGGAGCTGCATTGGTTAAAGATCCCGATTATTTGCAACAGGTTGTTGGAGAGGTGGTAAAATCCGTAAAGCTTCCTGTCAGTGTAAAAACCCGCATCGGATGGGACTTAGATAATATCAATATTTTGGATAACGCCAAACGGCTCGAGGACGTCGGCGTGCAATATCTCACCATCCATTGCCGTACGCGTTCTCAGGGGCATAGCGGAGAGCCGGATTGGGCATGGATCGAGAAGATTAAGAATGTAGTATCTATCCCGGTTGTTCTGAACGGGGGAATTATGATTCCCGAAGATGCTATTCGTGCCTTTCAGGAAACCCCTGCGGATGCCGTTATGATTGCCCGTGGAGCTATCGGCAACCCGTGGATATTCCGGCAGATCAAGGCCTTGATGAATGGCGACTCATCCGAGCTGATTGATGAAAAGACAAGAATTCTTGCCTGTCTGAAACACTTGAAATTGGCGATGAAGGTCAAAGGTGACAGAAGAGCGGTTATCGAACATAGGAAGTTCTATACCGGATACCTGAAAGGTATGCGAAGAGCATCATATGTTCGTGCAAACCTGATGCAGTGGTACGAATACAATGAAATTGAAGATGTTCTTTTGCAGTATGCTGAACAGTTAGTCGCAGGCTCTGAAATCGTGCTGAAGGATAAGGAATAAGTATGTCAGGAAAAATCAGATACTATGCCGCCCGAACAATCTCAACGATCTTTTTGCCCCCATTTGTACTCTTTGCCGCGATATTTTCCAATTTGATTCACGAAGGAAATGCTAACGGAGATGCGGTACCCGTGTTTAACGTGGCATTGTTGTTCGGTGTGCTGCTGCCTATTGCTGCGTTTGTTATTCTGTTGAGAAGAAATCGTATTTCGGAACAGGATGCGAGAGAAAAAACAGAACGGAACATACCGTATATCATCGGGATAATCCTCATGCTGGTCGGACAGTATCTACTTTTAGATATCAACGCCCGGGCTCATGTTCATCTGATCTGGTTTTCGTTCCTGCTCAATGCGATTTTCATCCTGATCATTAACAGATTCTGGAAAATAAGCGCGCATCTTCTTTCAGTTGCCTGCGCTTTTACCAATATGTGTTTTTACGGAGGTACCTCCGTCTATGTTCTGGCTGCGGTAATCATCGTTGTGGCGTGGGCAAGGTATGAACTTGATTGCCATACCGATGCACAGCTGTTCTGGGGCACTCTGCTTGGAGTTTCAGTGCCGCTGGCAATTGTCATGTTTGTACGGATGTAAAGTAGTATATTTCTCCCGAGTTTATTCCGGATTTTGATGTTGATTTTATAAAGGCTGCATTATGGATTTAAGAAATATTATTCGAACTGTTCAGGATTTCCCCAAACCGGGCATTGGTTTTAAGGATATTACAACCCTGCTTAAAAACCCCGAAGGATTTCAGGAAGCGGCTAAACAGCTGCTTGAGTTGACGAAAGACTTGCAGATTACCAAGGTTGCCGGTATTGAATCCAGAGGCTTTATCTTCGGATCTGTTTTAGCCGAGAAACTGAACTGTGGATTCGTTACTATCCGTAAACCCGGTAAATTACCTGCGGAAACAGTAAAAGAAACGTACTCGCTTGAATACGGAACCGATGCAATTGAAATTCACAAAGATGCCATTTCTCCCGGTGATAAAGTATTACTGCATGATGATCTTCTTGCTACAGGCGGGACAGCAAAAGCTGCGATTAATCTGATTGAAAAATTAGGCGGCGAAGTTGTTCAGGTTTCATTTGTCATTGAACTGCCATTTTTGAAGGGCAGGGAATTACTCAACGGATATGATGTACGTTCGCTTGTGCAGTACGATTCCGAATAATCCTATTTACGCTTCCACCAGCTTGGTGCAATAACAATAACGAATTCGCCCTTGATGGTTTTCTGCGGCAGTTCGGCAAGTATAGTCTGAGGCGTACCTCTCCAAACCTCTTCAAAAGCTTTTGTCAACTCCCGGCACACAGCTATGGCTCTGTCGGGAATAACATTATTCAGCTCGCCGATAAGCTTCTCAATCCGGTGTGACGATTCAAAAAATACCGTTGTTTTATCCGCTTCTATAAGAGATTCAAGAAAGGTTTTCCTGCCTTTTTTTTGTGGAATAAAGCCTTCAAATGAAAAAGCATCGGTCGGCAGTCCGGCCATAGTAAGCGCAGTAATGGGAGCCGAAACACCCGGGACGGGTACGATCTGTACGCCCTCAGCTATCGCCGCGGAGATAAGACGTATACCGGGGTCGGAGATGGAGGGGGTGCCGGCGTCCGTTACCAGGCAGGCGTTGTTGCAGGCATGCAGGCGCTCAATGAAATAGGGAATTTTCTTTTCCTCATTAAACGCATTGAGGGTAATCAATTCCTTTTTTATTTCATATTTAGATAGAAGGAAGTGAGTCACTCTTGAATCTTCGCAAAATATAATATCTGCTTCTTTTAAAGTATCAAGCGCTCTCAATGTAATGTCGCGAAGATTTCCAATAGGAGTACTAACTACATACAGCATAATACCGGCTATCTCATAAAGTGAATGTTTTTAGATATAAATATAACATCTTTAAAACGAAATCGGCCCCGTGTGGGACCGATTCATGCAAGTAGTTATTTAACATAATTGTTTATTGACATTGATAAATTAAAATCTTTTCGATAAAAAACAAATGCAAAATATTTAGGAGTATTGTAATTTCAGCAGCAAACGCGATGTGTCATTCCGGAAAATCTGTCGCAAAAATGTTAATATAAGTACTGATCTGAGTCGACAGATTTATCCGGAATCCATTTTGGAATAATATTAATGTGCGAATTGATTCTTCGTTCTGCCCATGATTGGCGAGAATGTCTATTTTATTGTTAGCCTGATCCAATTGCAATTGTCAATTTTACCAATAATGCTATTTTATGTACAGGATCCAAACTACAACTTGTTCGGGTTTTTTAGATGGATTCCGGATAAATCCGCCGTGCTAAATTCCAACTTATTATTCACTTCCGCGGCAGATTTTCCGGAATGACAGACAACAGTGCGTTGCTTTGCCACCAAGTTTTCATTAGACCCATTTTCATTCCTCACTATCCATATTTTTCTTCAGTTCCTGAAGCTTATTGAGGGCGTCAAGGGGAGTCATGCTTTCGATTTCAATATCGTTAATGGCTTTGCGGATTTTATCGTCCTTTATCTCGAACAGACTAAGCTGCAATGCGGATTCACCTCGCAACTCGGCGAGTTTCTTTTTCTTCACTTCGTAGGGGGTTAATTCTTTGCCTTCAAGATTGTTCAAAATTTCTTTTGCGCGGTCAGTGACCGCCTTCGGCAGGCCGGCCATTTGAGCGACCTGAATACCGTAGCTATGGTCTGCACGTCCCGGATTTACCTTATGCAGGAAAATCACCTTATCGTTTATTTCGCGCACTTCCACTTTGTAATTGCGGATACGGGGGAAGAGATCTGCCATTTCGTTGAGTTCGTGGTAATGCGTCGCGAAGATTGTTTTGGCTGAAGCGTCTGGATTCTCATGCAGGTATTCCGTTATCGCCCATGCAATAGAAATACCGTCAAAGGTACTTGTCCCGCGGCCGATCTCGTCCAGCAGGATAAGGCTTTTTGAAGTCGCGTTGTTCATAATATTCGCAGCTTCCTGCATTTCAACAAGGAACGTACTTTCACCCGCGGAGATATTATCACTTGCACCGACACGCGTAAAGATTCGGTCAACAATGCTGAGCTTTGCCGATTTTGCCGGGACGAAAGAGCCGATTTGTGCAAGTAGAACGATAAGTCCGATTTGCCGCAGGTACACTGATTTACCTGCCATATTCGGACCGGTGAGAATAATAATCTGGTCTTTCTCGCTGTCGAGGATGCAATTGTTCGGCGTGAACTTCACTGTCGGAGGCAGTATGCGCTCTACAACAGGGTGCCGTCCATCTAAAATCTCGAATGTGTTGTTGTCATCAAGCTCGGGTTTAACATAGCCATATTGCACTGCGCAGAGCGCTAATGAAAGCAGGCAGTCAAGTGTTGCGATGAGTTGCGCGTTCTGCTGAATTTTTTCAGCTTCATTGGCAATATCAAGACGGAGCTCATTGAACAGTTCGCTTTCCAGTTCAAATATTTTTTCTTCAGCGTGCAGAATTTTTTCTTCGTATACTTTCAAATCCGGAGTAATAAAACGTTCGGAATTGACTAATGTCTGCTTCCTGATATAATCATCAGGTATCTTGTCCTTATTTGCGTGGCTGATTTCAATGTAATATCCGAAGACCCTATTGTAGCTGACCTTTAATGAAGAAATTCCTGTGCGTTCGCGTTCGGTCTTCTGAAGCTTTGCTATCCAGTCTTTTCCGTGATAGGCGATATTTCTTAATTCATCAAGTTCGGCAGAAAACCCGCCCTGGATAACGCCGCCGTCAACAATTTGCAAAGGTGGATTTTCAACAAGTGCCCGGTCAACTTTATCTATTAATTCCGCCAACGGAGAAAGTTTATCATGGATTTGTGTTAAAATGGTATTCTGCAAATCCTGAATGGTTTCTTTTAAAAACGGAATTTTCATTAAGGAAGTTTTCAATGCGACAATATCACGGGGATTTGCACGTCCCGTGCATGTTTTCGAAATCAATCTTTCAAGGTCGCCGATTTCGCGCAGTATGGCGAGAAGTTTATCACGTACTTCAGTATTGCCGAATAAAACTTGTACGGCATCCTGTCTTAGTTGAATCGGCTGTAATTTTATAAGAGGAGAAGATACCCATTTTTTCAAAAGGCGGCCGCCCATCGGTGTTTCGGTTTTATCAAGAATATCGAATAACGAGCCTTCGCGCGAGCCGTCCTGCATTGAATATATGATTTCAAGATTACGCTTTGTGGCATAATCAAGAAGCATAAAATCCGACGGGTTATACACGGCGATTTTGTTTAAATGCGAAAGATTTGATTTCTGAGTCTCTTGCAGGTAGTGTAGTATCGCTCCGGCCGAAAGAACTCCAAGTGTTAACCGGTCAATGCCGAACCCTTTCAAATTCACGCTTGCGAAGTGACGGGTCAGCAAATCTTCAGCATAATCTTTCTGGTATATCCACTCGTCAATTTTTGAAATCCGGATTGTCGGATTTGTTTTATGAATGAGATATTCGAGAGTTTCTTTATTCTTTTTCGAAATCAGAATTTCAGCAGGGGAGATGTGCTCAATTTGCTGGCGTATCTGGGATTCCGGTACTTCGTATGTATAAAACTCTCCGGTTGAAACATCGCAGAAAGCTATTCCGGCGAGTTCGTTTTGCGTAATGATGGAGAGCAGGTAATTATTTTTCTTATGGTCAAGCAACTTGTCCGAAAATGCAACGCCGGGAGTGACGATTTCAATGACATCTCTTTTAACGAGACCCTTTGCGAGTTTCGGATTTTCCAATTGTTCACATATAGCCACCCGGTAACCGGCACGAACTAGTTTCGGCAGGTACGTTTCAACCGCGTGATGGGGGAATCCGGCTAATGGAGTATCTTCGGCGGCACCGTTGCCACGTCTGGTTAGGGTTATACCCAGAACTCGGGAGGCAGTCCGTGCGTCTTCTTCAAATGTTTCGTAAAAATCGCCCACCCGGAAAAGGATAATCGTATCCGGATAAGCCTCCTTAACGGAGTAGTACTGTGTCATTAATGGAGTCTGTTGCATCCCGCAAATTAACAAAATTTGGGGGATTAGTAAAAGGGAAATGCGGAGTTATAGTGTTTGATAAAAGTACTAACTGGACTCTATTTATGAGTCAAATGAAATACCCCATCCCAATCAGCAGGTGGCGGATCGGTTTTCAGCATCTCACAGCGGCTGATGTAGGTGAGTGAAGGACCATCATTCGGGATGGATTCAAGGGCTTTATTGAAGCGCGCGATAGCTTCGTCAAATGATCGCTGGCGATAGAGGGCATATCCTTTTTCAAACTCAGCTATGCAATTAACCATTTCAGGACTAAGAGTATCTTCTTTAAGTGCAATAAGCTCGAATACACGGATGGGTTTTGTTTTTCCTTTTACCACCAACAGATCAAGTTCGCGGGTAACAACAAGGTCATGCACGGATTCATAAATGGATTCGCTTATCATGATGCGCGTTCCGTACTCCTTGTTCGCACCTTCGAGTCTTGATGCTAAGTTTACCGTGTCACCGATAATCGTATAATCGAATCTCTGAGAACCGCCGACGTTACCGACAATGGTATTTCCAGCATTTAAACCGATACGGAAGTTGATAGGAATTCTATGTTCGCCTGCCCATTTTATCTGAAGTTCGGTAAGTCGTTTTTTCATTTCAAGCGATGTTTTGCACGCAAGGAACTTGTGATCTTCCAACGGCATGGGTGCGCCCCAAAATGCCATAATAGCATCGCCGATATACTTATCCAATGTGCCTTTGTTTTTGAAAATAACAGCGGTCATCTCGGTCAAATACTCATTCAGAAATGTAACAAGATCCTCCGGAGGCATACTTTCGGAGATAGTCGTAAATGATTCAATATCGCTGAAGAATACGGAAATATCTCTCTTCAACCCGCCTAATTTCAGGCTGTCCGGATTACCGATAAGTTCGTCCACTACCGCCGCGTTTACATACTGGCTGAACATACCTTTAATCATACCCTTTTGTTTGCGTTCTGTCATGACCTGGATTGACAGAAACACCAACCGGTATGTTAAGCTTCCCAAATAACCGAGTATAATCGCCATATTAGCGCTCATAATTGACGCGAGAATATTGTTATGTGCAAAAACATATAACGATAGTGCCCGCACACCAGCCAGCATAGCCGCTATTATAATAAGATTGAAAAGCTCAAGAAAGAGAGAATAGTTAAAGCGAATTTTGAAACGCGAAGTTACATAAAACGTGAAGAATGAAAGAAATAAGATAATCCCGATTTCTACCGGTTTGGATTCCTTTATCAGAAAACTGTCAGCCAGAATATTTTCGATAGCATTGGCGTGAATCTCGACTCCGTTGATAAGATTGTCCCCCTTTTTATCACCCTTGGCGAATGCAATAGGAAGAATATCTTTATCTTCTGGAAGCGTTGAACCTATCAGCACAATTTTGTTTTTAAAAATGCCCGATTGCAGATACCCGTTCGCGGGGTCATCCCAGGTGTTGATGTCAACACCAAGTTCAATCTCATCTTTTGTCTTGAAATCTTTATCATCCAGCACATCAATAAAATCAAAGTACTTGAACGTACGGCTCGGGCCGTAAAAATTGATGAGCATGGATATCCGGTCAAAGCGCGGAACCTTATGTCCGTGAAGAATAAAATAGTCCGGAGTAATATCGGATATGGTCAGGCTCGGCATCTGATAAAATTTATTGACAACCGCAAATGAGAAAGAGGGGATAAGCCGGTCGGTGGAAGGGGAGTACCGGAAGGGGAGATACCGCCGGGTTACACCGTCTTCATCGTTAACCATCTCTACAATTCCTATTGAGCTGTCGGCAGGAAAGTAGACGCTGTTGTAATTTTCATTTTCCTTCGAGATGGAATATCCGGTGTTTTCCTGAAGATCAACCTGCGTTCCGTTATTCATTTCGACTTTTGAAATGCTGCCCTCTGTGTTCGAAATTTTTCCGGCGACAACAACGTTTCGATATTTGCGGATAACATCAAACATAGCAGAATCATGAGCCGCTGATATTTGATCCGGTGTAGACATGATAAGGTCTATACCGATTGCTTTTGCACCGGCTTCGTTCAAATTGCGAATCACGCGTGCGTAAATATCTCTTGGCCAGGGCCACCGGGCGGGGATACCATCGTAGGTGTTTTGCGTAATCTCAACAATGATAACTTGCGCGGTATCTTTTATGTTGATGACACCTCTTTTTTGAAAGCGTTCATCAATGTGCTTTTCTTCAAGAGTTTTCAGAGCACCGAATGAAAAAAGGTAGTCCTGGGACAAAATTATAGTAATCGCACCAACTGCAAGGCAGATGGCGATTTGAATCAGTATATTTTTCGTTTTTTGTCCCGGCATCGCGATAATAAGATTATATAGTAAGCTTTGCCGTCAAACCGACAATTGAGTCGTTATATGAATCAACAAGGCCGGGGATTTTCCTACTCATAATAAACCGGGCTTGTAAGCTGAATAAAAGATTTTCAAGAGCGGCATATGAACTGTTCAATTCCGTTGTCAATCTTTTAAAATCTCCGAAAGACGGATTAATGGATACGCCAACTGTCAGTTTTTGATTCAGAAAAAGATGCCGGGCTCCAACCATGATGGTAAAATAATCGAGTTTCTGGTCAGCGGTGCCGCTTTTAAGGGTTGAGGCGTTGTAGACAAAATTCAGGTTTGTTGTCAGTACATCCGTCCAGTAAGATGCTGAAGTCAGACTGAGTGAATTATTAGTCGCGTCGTTGTTATAGCGGCTTTCATCGTCCTTGGAAGAATTTTGAAAACTCAACGCGATCGTGTTCTTTATTTTATAAGTGAAATCATAGGAGAATTGCGTGCTGTAACGGTTTGTATGGTTCTTGATTTTTGAAGTACTGGAATCAATCAGGTCGTTACTGTTATCATTTCTTCCGTAACTTACGATACAGTTCGGGAAGTCAAATCTCGGAATGTACGATACCGATGCAGTTGCCGAATTAAATGTTGTTGTTGCGGTTGTGGTTTTCTGTAAGTTATCACGTAAACTTTCGTATGTGCCTGCTACAAAAATTCTGTTGTCGTACAAACGCACACGGTCAAGGACACTAAAACCCGCAACGTTCGTCCGGATATACTGATTACCGAATGACTGATAATCATTACCACGGTATACATAACCGCCTTTGAAGTAGTTAGGCGCGAAGTTTAAAGCTATCGAAGCCTCGGTTGCCAACGTTGAAAGCTTTTGAGGATTAATAGGTTTGAGAAATTGGTTAACCGTGATAAACTTGCTCAGAGAGGATTTCCATTTGTTAATATCTTTTGCAGACGAAGAATCCAGATAGTCATACATTTCTTCATCGGTTATTGTTCCCTTGGTGATGTCGGTGTTCACTAAACTTACAGCTGCCTGCGCATTAAAGGTAATTCGTTGATCCAATAATCCGAAAAATAAATCGGTACCAAGAACGATGTTTTCTTTCGGTGCGCTGCCGAAGCGGATTGAGGACATATCATCTTTGGAATGCAGGTAAGTTAAGCCGAATTGAAAATTCTCTCCCTTACCGAAATACGGACGTACGGCTAATACATTTCGGCTGTAGGTGCCGAGTTCGGAAACCGCTGCTTTTGGTGCTCCGTATTTGAGCGAGTCAACATCAATAACGATTGTGTCTTTCGGCAGCATGGCAGATGATGAATACGTCTTGATGATATCTCCGGCGTCAATCTTTCTGGTTATTTCGCCTAAGGATGCCTGAACATTAAAGAAGCCGAGTGTAACTGCGCCGCTGACTCCGCGGACTCTTTTACCTGATAATACCAAGGATGGGAAATTCGGGTTATGATCGCCGACATTTAACTGTACATAGTCTGATTTTATTCCTAATGAAAATCTATCGTTCGGCTGTAAATAATTTTTTTCTTCCGAAGTTACATAAATTTTTGATTCAAAATTCCAGTCGCGATACGTGCCGCGGAATTCTGCACCAAGATTATTATACCATTCCTTTTGGTTGCTTATTGATTCGTGCCTGCTTTCGGCGGATATGTTTCCTTCATACGAAAACTTGTGAGCTTCTTCGCCCGCGGTTTCCGAGCCGATGGAGAAAACTGCGGATACCGTATGATAGGGCTTCTTGTCGGTGCCGTACAAATCAACTCGAATTACATGATTACCGCCTGCAAAGGTGATGCCGTGATTCTCGGCGCTGAATATAATCAAGTCCTCAGCAAAAAGGGCATATTTGGTTACTTCGGTTTCATCAATGAAAATCCGAGTTGCTGCTTTGTCCACTGATGCGGTGGCACGGATAAGAGAAATTGAGACGAGAAATTCACTGGGTGAAATTACCGCATTGCTTTCCGGAGAAAGGAAAATTACTTCCTCGTCTTTTGTTGACTTCGGATTGACTTTTATCTGGAGTGGTGCCGATTTCGTAGGTGCCCCTAACGGATATGATTCTTCGCCGACAGCGGTTTTTACGATAAAGAATGCTTCAAGGTAGGGGAGTGCTACATCGGTGCCTTTAATAATACCATCAGCCATATTGCCGTGTATTGCAAGTTCCGTTTGACGAAAATCCGTTTCGCCGAACACACGGTAAAAAAAGGAGACTTGAGAAGTGTTCAATTCCTGAATGAGTTTGACCGAAACAGCAAGATCCTCTCCCTCTTTGGCTGTACCGGTATTTATTTGAGAGATAACCGTACTTACTTGAGCATATGATGTAATCGCATAGAATATTATTGCCGGTATGGACAAAAATCCGATTTTGAAAACATTCATGAAATATCGCATATTCTTCATCTCCGTCTTAGTGTTTGGCGTTAAATTATCATCGAGATCGTGATGCCGCTGATAAAAAACAAACAATACCGTTCTCTGCAAAAGCAAAGATACGCATTACAGGCAGAACGTCATTGCGCTTACGGTTCCACCTTTTTATAATTACACACAAAATTCAATAAGCCTGAAAACTATCCCGGAGGGGATCCGGGATAGTTGATATTAAAACTAATTACTGACCTAAATATTCAATAATCAAATCGCCTTCGTTTGTTTTGATAACGAGGCGCTTAATGTTTGTTCTTTCGCTGTTACCCAGTTCGCCTTTTTCTTTTTCCGTATTGGTATAAAGTACGATATTGCCCTGGCTATCTACAGTCATGTGTTCTCCGGCATGTATAGTACCGGAACCGCCCGCGCCTTTACGGGCAAGGATGTCCACGATACCTTCACCCAGAATCAACAAAGTCGAATCGCCAAATACTTCAAATACGCCGCTGGTGCCGCGGATAGAAGCCACCATAGTCGGGGTGGTAAATTTGAATTCTTCATTTTGCTGTTTGGTTACGTGGAAACCGACTTTTCCCTGATCAATGTAGGTGTTTTTAGAAAGCGTTCCCTTGTTTTTATCTGCGAAAAGTTTTAGAGTTGAATTTTCACGGACACGTAAAATCGAGTTGTCGGTAAATTTAACTAATGCCAGAGATTTGTCTCCGGTCTTAATTTCATCGGTTGAGGAGAGGTAGGCACCGAGCTTTGCCTGTGTCCACTCGCCACTGCCTTTTTTTATACTGACATCCTTAATTACTTTCATGATGATTGCCACCGGGGCTTCACCTTTGACTTTACCTCCGGCAAGCACTGTTCCCGAAAATGCAAACGCTGTTACGAGTATTGCTAAAATCAATCGTTTCATGTTCATATCTCCTTACTTTCTATTCAACGCGATTGATAAAATGAGTGAGGGGTTGGCCATAAGCTGTGCCATCAGTACTTGCATCTGTTCGGGAGTATAGGAAACACCGTCCACAGTAATGCTGTTGAGGACAAGAGTGCCGTTTGTCAAGCTTTGAAGAAACGCAGCCGGAATATTTGATACTAATGATGCCGGTAAATTGTTTATCGCGTTAACCAACGCCAAATTAAGCGGGTGGTCTTGCAGATTGAACTGTGCACGGGTATGAGTAGTATCACTGCCTGTAGCTGCATTGCCCGCGACTGAGAACAATACCGGAGCGCTTCGCAGTTCCGTACCGTCTGCAAAGACAGCCGAAACAACAGCCACAATATTATCGCCCGCAGCCCAATCCTTATTTTTAATCATCTGCCAGGAAACGTTTGTCTGACCTGAAAGGTTCGGAAGTTTATTGTCAACATATAAACTGCTTTTTCCTAAAGCGTCGTCTGCCGTTTCACCGGGAAGAATTTTATTTGCCTTAATTCTGTAATATGAAGCATTCGGGCCATTACCGAAGCCGGTAATTCCGTCTACCTGTGTCCAGCCGATTGATATATTGTCATCCACTAATTTAACATCACCGGTCATCGGTTCAATAATGGAGATAGTCTGCGTAGGATTTTTGACTTCAAATGATGCAAGATCAGAAACCGCTAATGGTGCAACCGCGTTCAATCTCGGTATTCTGTTAGGGGCAGATGCCGGATAGAGTTTGAACTGCAGGAAGTATTTCCCAACAAGTTTGCCTTTGGCGATATTCCTGTCTACCACTGCACCATCCGACCAATCATCATCTACTTGAATAATAGTACCGAACTGAGTATTTGTTATGTAGGCTGCTGAGAATGGGGCGGTAAGGAATTTTGCCATCAACTCAGGAGAATTCTTGTCTACGTCTTGCCATGAAATTTCACCATATAATTTCACCTGCTCGCTTTGAACAGGCTTAATGATGTTCATCCGGAAAAATTCTTTTTGACCCGATATTCCCTGAGCATTTTTCTTAATGGAAATTTGGGCGAAATCTAATGTTGTGTGCTCGGGATCGGTACTGATTTGAATCGAATACTGTCCCTGTATAACCGACGCAGCCAGAAATAAAAGAATACTAAAAAATTGTAGTATTTGCCGCATTGCAACCTCCGAAAATTAAAAATTATGTAGTTAGCCATCGAACCAATAAATCAACCGGTGGAACATCCGAATAATGCTCATCGTTCAACGTTACATGCACGAATTCCACGCGTTGACCATATAATATACCATCGCAATCGTTCTTTTCCTGTGCGTTGCGTTATATGAAATTAATTTCTTTCGTGAATGTGTTTGTAGTCACAGTTTTTCTCACGTTTATAAAAGGAGAATATGTATAAGTATCTTGTCACACAAACCATAAATAGCAAATTCCGCCCTTCTAAACAAACGATATTTTTTATTATGAACTTGAAAAAGTAGTTGTTTTATTGCTATTTTTATAGATTCAATTTCTAAAAGGATGACAATGAGTCTGCAACAAGGAAAAATTATTCAGGTAATCGGTCCCGTTATCGATGTCCAGTTCGAAAATAACCATCTTCCTAAAATATATAATGCTCTTCATATCAAAAGAACCAGTTCTGAAGGTAAAGAAGAAACCCTCATTTGCGAAGTACAGCAGCACTTGGGCGAGGATCGCGTACGTTCGGTTGCTATGGACTCAACTGATGGACTTGTCCGTGGAATGGCGGTAGTTGATAGCGGTGAACCTATCATGGTTCCTGTAGGTCCCGAAACCCTTGGACGCCTTATTAATGTTGTGGGCGAGGGGATTGACGGAAAAGGCAAAATTGAAACAAAGATGAAATATCCTATTCATCGCCCTGCCCCTGAATTTAAGAATCTCGTTCCGAAAACAGAAATGTTTGAGACAGGTATTAAAGTTATTGACCTTCTTGAGCCTTATTCGAAAGGCGGAAAGACCGGACTTTTCGGCGGTGCAGGCGTCGGTAAAACCGTAGTTATCCTTGAACTTATTAATAATATCGCTATGCAGCATGGCGGTTATTCGGTGTTTGCAGGTGTCGGTGAGCGTACCCGCGAAGGTAATGACTTGTACACGGAAATGTCGGAATCAGGCGTTATTGAAAAAACTGCACTTGTATTCGGACAGATGAACGAACCTCCCGGAGCCCGTCTCCGTGTGGGTCTTACCGGTTTGACCATCGCAGAATATTTCCGCGATGAAGAAGGTAAAGACGTACTGCTCTTTATTGATAACATTTTCCGTTTTACTCAGGCAGGTTCCGAAGTAAGTGCGCTTCTCGGCAGAATGCCTTCTGCAGTTGGTTATCAGCCGACTTTAGCTACTGAAATGGGCGCTTTGCAGGAACGCATCACTTCAACTGATAAAGGATCTATCACATCTGTTCAAGCAATCTACGTGCCGGCAGATGACTTGACTGATCCGGCTCCGGCTACAGCGTTCTCACATCTTGATGCAACCACGGTATTGAGCCGCGCTATTACTGAGCTTGGTATTTATCCCGCTGTTGATCCGCTTGAATCAACTTCCAGGATTCTTGAACCCGGTATCCTCGGAGCCAGACATTACGGTGTCGCAAGAAAAGCAAAAGAGATTTTACAGGCCTACAAAGACTTACAGGATATTATCAACATTCTCGGTATGGACGAATTGTCGGATAATGACAAAACTATCGTTGCAAGAGCAAGAAGAATTCAGCGTTTCTTCAGCCAGCCGTTCCATGTGGCTGCTAAGTTTACCGGCTTTGAAGGCCGTTATGTAAAACTTGAGGATACCATCTCCGCATTTGAAGCTATTATCAACGGACAATGCGATGAATGGCCGGAAGCAGCTTTCTTGTATGTCGGTACGCTTGATGAAGCCGAAGAAAAAGCAAAGAAACTGTTGAGCTAATATGAAAGAGTTTTCGCTCGAAATTATAACTCCGTCCAAAACGGCATTTGCCGGTCAGGTAACATCAGTAACAGTTCCGGGAGTAAAAGGTGAGTTTCAGGTTTTGTTGAACCATGCACCTTTAATGAGTAACTTTGAAGTCGGCAGGATTAAACTTGAACTTTCCGACGGCACTGAGAAAGTGCTTGTTACCGGCGGCGGCGTGATTGAAATATTACATAACATTGTTCTGTTACTCGCCGACAGCATTGAGACACCTGAAGAAATTGATGTGCAGCGAGCAGAAAAGTCTGCAGAGCGTGCAAAGAAACGTATTTCCGAAAGGGATAAGGTAACCGATATTCCACGTGCCGAGATCAGTCTGGCACGCGCCCTGAACCGGATGAAGTACGCGAATAAATAAAATTTCAACGGACTGTCGTAAGGCAGTCCGTTTTTCACTTTAAAAATATGCGCGCAATCGAAATTCTACCCCAAGCTCTTCTTCTGCAATCCTTTTAGATTCTTCAATATTGATTCCCGGATAATCAACCACCGATAATACGACCTTAGGGACAAATGCTTTTGCCTTAACGGCAAAACTTTTCATTTCATTATAAAGCGATTCCTTAACCCGCATGAGACTTGCGTATTCTTTGCTGTCCGATGAGTTAAGACTGATTGAAACGCAGTCAATCAATCCTTTCATCTCAGGAGTGATGTCTCGCTTATGGATGTAGTTTGCATGCCCGTTTGTGTTAATTCTGGTATTCCCCCCGTTGTTCTTTACATAAACAGCAATTTCTTTTATTACGTCCCAGCGGATAGTAGGCTCGCCGTAACCGCAGAAAACAATCTCACTATATTTTTTCGGGTCGCCGATTTCATTGATATAAACAGAAGCATCCGGCTCTTCGGATTTTTTCATTCTTAATGATTCGCCGTTGATGATCGCGTCTTCCTTGCGGGAGCAGAATACACAATCGGCATTGCAGCGATTGGTGACGTTAATATAGAGCGCATCACCGAGGGGATATGTGTAAACAATTTTTTTAGTCTTCTCAAGTCCGAAAAAACGATACGCGTTGAGGGTTGTTATTTGCTCAACCTCGGATTCCGGCTTGCCGTGAATGGCGGCGACCGTTTCGGCAACCAATTTTACATAGATCGGCTCATTGCGTTTGCCGCGATGGGGAACCGGAGTCATGAAAGGGGAGTCTGTCTCAATAAGCATTTGTTTAAGCGGAACAGCAGCGACAACCGTGCGAAGCGTATCTGCCTTTTTGAACGTGATGTTTCCCGTGAATGAAACATACTGCTTCATTTCAACTAACCGCTTCGCCATTTCAACAGAGCTGCTGAAACAATGGAACTGCATCTGGAGTCCCGAGTTAATAAATTCCGGTATGATGCGCATAATATCATCGTCGGCTTCGCGATTGTGAATAATGACCGGCATATCCAGCTGCAATGCAAGATCAAGCTGGGCGGTGAATGCTTCGATTTGTTTCGCTTTAGGGGAGAAATCATAAAAATAATCAAGACCGATTTCGCCGATTGCTGCAATTTTTTTGTGTGCAGTAAGTGATTTTATTTTCGCAATCCACGAACTATTCCAGTCCTTCGTATCATGCGGATGCACGCCGATGGCTCCGTATACCATGTCATACCGGTCAACTAATTTAACAACTTCTTCGGCATCTGTCAGATTTGTGGAAGGAACTACAATAGCTTTTACACCGGCATCCTGAGCGCGTTTAATAACGTCGTCAAGGTCGTCTTTAAAATTCTCAAAATATATATGTGCGTGAGTATCTATTAACATATGTCATCTTTTATTATCTAATTCGTGTATGCAATATAGCCAGACATGAAGCCAACCGCAATGCGCATAAATGTCCCGATATTATTCATAGCCCATGACGTAGATTTGTAGGGCGATTTCTCTGAATCGCCCATATGAACGCACATAGAATGGGTGCTAGTGGAATATATTTGTGATATTGATAGACGGGATTTTTCCTCGTCCATTTTTAGTGGTTATCTATACCGTCTTAACGGGAATCTGTGAGTAAGTTGCTCATTCGAGAATTACGAACAAGCAATATCTTCGTAATATAACTAGGGTCGAGACTGAGTCTCAACCTACAATTTGAAAAACTGTATGGCGATCTCTCTCCATCGGACTCTGCGAGTGAGTCGCCCATATGAATCTACCTATAGCGATAGTCGGTAGAATTTATCTGTATTAATGCAGGGCTGGGAATGAAAAGGTTTAATAAAGGTTATCCAGCAGCAGAATTCTATCTTTGGAATTTTTCTTCCCGCATGTTTTTGTTTTGTCTTTGTACTTGCACACTTTCATGAGTGGGCACTGAGGACAATCGGGATTGCTTGGTGTGCAGATGCTTCTGCCGAGTTTGATAAGATTGGTATGGAACGAATGGGCAATCCCTTCGGGCAGAATTTGGTATAACGCATAAAATGTTTTTTCGGGCATTGAGCAGCTGACAACGCCGATACGATTGATTGTCCGGTGTACGTGTGTATCAACAGGACAAACATTCCGGTCGAGTGAAAATAATAATACACAAGCTGCGGTCTTAACCCCCACGCCGTCGAATGATGTTAATTCAGCCAGAATGTCGTCACTGCGCATGTTTCTTAGCGCTGCTAAAGTAGGTGATTTCCTTTCATCAATTGCATACTGAAGGACGGTCTTTATCGCTTTCGCTTTTTGCTTGGTTAGTCCTGCAGGTTTGATAAGTTTTTCGATTTCGCTTAGCTTGGCATTGTTTGCGTCAGTCCATGTACGATAAGCTTTTCTCAATGCCTGAAAAGCCCGGTATGAATTATTGTCATTCGTGTTTTGCGAAAGTATTGTCCCGATGAGTGTTGTAAGCGCATCGGGTGTTTTAACATTTCGTGCCGGAATACCGAAATGCGCAACAAGCAGGTCATTTATCTGAAGCAATTTCTTTTGGACTGCTGAACTATTTCGCATTGATGAACTTCTCTCTGATTTTCTTCGGCAGTCCCTGCACTACTAAATTATATGAGTCATCAATCATGTCTTTAATAAGTGAAGGAGGGAGCGAGCCCTCAACCATTACGGTATTCCAGTGTACTTTACTCATATGCCAGCCGGGAGTAATATCATCATGCCGCTCGCGCAGCTCAATCGCTTTTTCCGGGTCGCATTTGATATTGATGCTAAACGGCGGCTGCAGATTCATCAGCAGAAACATTTTACCGCCGACTTTATACACCGGTGTTTCTTCATCAAAGGGAAGGGTTTCTTCAACACCATATTTCGCGAGGCAATACTCCCGGATACTTTCGAGATTCATTATTTATTATTCCACGAATTGTTCTGCAGGTTATTATCAGGAATATCTTTATTACCGAGTATTATACTTTTAAGTTGTTTACCGGCATTGACTGCTATGTCGAAGGTTTGCACATTTTCTTTTTCCCAAACACCAGCACTGTAACGCTGCGTTGTTGATGAGCCGTCGCTGTAACGGAGAGTTAATGCAACAGGAACCGGAATTCCTCCAACGTTTTGTATTGTTACATGCACATTTTCCTGATCAACTACCGCGGCATCAATCGAAAGGTCAGGATACGCGAAGGTCTCAAACCATGCACGCCAAAACCAGTTATAATTTTTTCCAATGGCGGTGTTCATAGAGTTGAAAAAATCATGCGGCTGCGGATGCTTTTGATGCCAATCGGAAACGTATGCGCCTAAAGCCTTAATAAAATTTTCCTTGCCGACCATGTCGCAAAGAATATCATACATGCACGCAGGTTTATTGTACGCGGCATTTCGATAAGCAAAACTATTCGATTGCGAAGATTCTATGAACAAAGGGAGATCGAAAGAGGTTCCTGCAATTACGTTATAAGTTCTGACATTGCTCTCACGTGCACCGGAAGTCTTTTCATCGCCGGGAGTCAGATCAAGGGGAAGCTGTGATGCCCAGCCTTCATCCATCCACGCAAAGCGCCGTTCATTGATTCCCATATAAAATGGGAAGTAGGTATGTGCAATTTCGTGAGCAGTCAGTCCTATGGTGCCTTCGTGTGTTGTCGGCGTACCGTCATTCACCATCATCGGGAATTCCATTCCTCCGCGCGGCGATTTGTTAACGAATACCGTCATTGCAGGGTAGGGATAGGCGATGCGGGGATAGACAAAAGAGAATGTTTGTAATATGGATGAAGCAGTATTTGCGATTTCTTTTTCTTCATCTGTGGCAACAGGATAGATAGCCTGAACCAATGCCCTGCGTCCCGTTAGCGAATCCACGATAACACTGCGGGAATCCCAAAACAAATTATCACTTGCGGCAAAGGCAAAGTCGGGGACGTTTTGAGCCGAAAATGAAAACACATGTGATGTATCAAGACTGCATAAGCTGCTATATGTTTCGGGCGTTGCCATACGCTGTACAACGTCACTTTTACGTGCTTCGGTCAGTTTTGCCATCGCTGCCGCATTGAAAATCATGTCTTCGTTTTTTAACTCGCCCGTTGCCCAGACAAGAAAGTTTTTGGGGACTTGTATCTTTACATCAAAGTCGTTGCAATCATTATAAAATTCTGTTTGTCCGCCGTAATTGAGTCTGTCCCACCCGTGGATATCGTCATACACCGCTACTTGCGGGTACCAATAACCGACAAAGAATGTGGTTGAATCATAACACCCGGTGCGGATATTTCTGAATTTGGAGATTGTCTCGCTCCATGAAATTTCTAACTTGACCGTTGCATTCGGTTTAAGAGGGGAGAGCAGTGACAAAGTAATATTCGTACCATATTGCGAGAATCGGGCAGTATCGGCTATTTTATATTCTTCTCCATCCACGACGATTGATTTCAGCATTACGCCGTCTGTTGCATCGCGTGCATCAATTTCGAAATCACGTATGGCAGTCTTTTTATATATGTCCTGATATAATCTGACAACAATTACCCGCAGCGTGTCTGGTGAGTTGTTAACATACGTTATCGTTTCATTTCCGTTAAGCGTTCTTGTTTCCGGAATCAGTTCAGCCGTAATTTCATACGAAGACTTGTTTTGCCAGTAATGGCTGCCCGGCGCTCCGCTCAGAGAACGGGTATCTTTTTTTACGGCGTTTTTAAATTCCGAAGGCATGTGTAAATTCTGGGAGAGAGTTACCCCCGTAAAAAGAATCAACAGCGAAATACATGTAAGTTTTTTCATATGCAGGCAGAATAAATGAATAATAAAACACAATTTATAAAAAGCTTGAAAACACGCAAAATATTCGGGAACTTTAATCTTGACTTTTTTGTATAGATTGTATAGTTTTAAGTAATAGATTATTAAAAAATTGTAAAAACAGGCTAAAAACAAACAATGTCGAACACGGAATCGCAGGAATTAGAACAGTTAACGAATCAAGAGTATAAATACGGATTCGTCACTGAAATCGAGGCCGATAGTGTCCCCAAGGGTTTGAATGAGGATGTGATAAAAACCATCTCTCAGAAAAAAGGCGAACCCGAATGGATGCTTGAATGGCGTTTGAAAGCATATCACCATTGGCTCACGATGAAAGAGCCCGAGTGGCCGAATGTAAAGTACCCCAAGATTGATTATCAGGATATTATTTACTATTCGGCGCCGGTTCAGAAGAAAAAATTAAACAGCATGGATGAGGTAGATCCGGAACTGCTGAAGACTTTCAGCAAACTCGGCATACCTCTGGAAGAGCAGAAGATATTTGCCGGAGTAGCAGTTGATGCAGTTTTCGACAGCGTATCTGTTGCAACAACATTTAAAGCAAAGCTTGCTGAAATGGGAATCATATTTTGTCCCATCTCTGAAGCATTGCAAGAGCATCCCGAATTGGTACGTCAGTACCTCGGCACAGTTGTTCCCACCACAGACAATTTCTTTTCAGCTCTCAACTCAGCAGTATTTACCGATGGTTCCTTTGTGTACATCCCGAAAGGTGTCCGCTGCCCGATGGAACTTTCAACGTACTTCCGTATTAACGCGGCTAAGACCGGACAGTTTGAGCGTACGCTGATTATTGCAGACGAGGGAAGCTACGTGAGCTATCTTGAAGGCTGTACCGCTCCGATGCGGGATGAGAATCAGCTGCACGCCGCGGTTGTAGAACTTGTTGCAATGGAGAATGCCTCAATAAAGTATTCAACTATTCAAAACTGGTATGCCGGAGATAAGAACGGCATCGGCGGTATATACAATTTTGTTACCAAACGCGGTGCCTGCCGTGGCAACAATTCCAAAATCTCATGGACACAGGTCGAGACCGGTTCGGCGATTACCTGGAAATATCCGAGTTGCATTTTGCAGGGTGATAATTCAGTTGGTGAGTTCTACTCTGTTGCCGTTACCAATAATATGCAGCAGGCAGATACCGGAACAAAGATGATTCACCTTGGAAAAAACACCAAGAGCACGATTGTCTCGAAAGGTATTTCAGCAGGTAAGAGCAATAACTCTTATCGCGGTTTGGTGAGAGTTTCCAAGAAAGCTGAGAACGCGCGAAACTTTTCGCAGTGCGACTCGCTGCTTATCGGTGATACCTGCGGTGCACATACGTTCCCGTATCTTGAAGTACACAACACCTCCGCGATTGTTGAGCACGAAGCGACTACATCAAAAATCGGTGAAGACCAGATTTTCTATTTGAAACAGCGCGGACTTTCAACCGAGGATGCGGTAAACCTGATTGTTAATGGTTATTGTAAAGAAGTATTTAAAGAATTACCGATGGAATTCGCGGTTGAAGCTCAGAAATTGCTGAGCGTCAGTCTCGAAGGCAGTGTCGGATAATTTATCAAAGAGTTTAATGGAGTAAAAATGTTAGAAATTAAAAATTTACATGCAAAGATAGAAGGTAGAGAAATTCTGAAAGGAATTAATCTCTCGATCAAAGCCGGAGAAGTTCACGCTATCATGGGTCCCAATGGATCCGGTAAAAGTACACTTTCAAACGTGCTTGCCGGAAGAGAAGAATATGAAGTAACCGAAGGCGAAGTCCTTTTCAACGGTAAAAATCTTTTGGATATGCCGGTAGAGGACAGGGCGCGCGAAGGTGTTTTTCTCGCTTTTCAGTATCCTGTAGAGATTCCCGGTGTTTCAAACACTAATCTTTTGAAGAACGCGTTGAATGAAATCCGTAAATACCGAGGGCTGGAATTACTGGACGCGATGGAGTTTCTCAATCACGTTAAGAGCCGCATGGCATATGTTGAAATGAGCAAAGATTTATTGAGCCGTTCTGTTAACGAAGGTTTTTCCGGCGGTGAGAAAAAGAGAAATGAAGTTTTTCAGATGGCAGTACTTGAGCCGAAACTCGCGATACTGGATGAAACCGATTCAGGACTTGATATTGATGCTCTGCGCATCGTGGCTGGCGGCGTTAACAAATTGCGCAAGCCTGATAATGCTTTCATCGTTGTAACACATTATCAACGTCTGCTTGATTATATCGTTCCTGATTTTGTGCATGTTCTGTTTGACGGGCGCATCATTAAATCCGGCGATAAGACTCTCGCGTACGAGCTTGAAAAAAGAGGTTATGACTGGGTGAAAGATCACGTTTCCGAATTTGTCGGACAGTAAGCGGATATGGCAATGAGTAAATCAAACGAAATCAAAAATTACTACGGCGCGAGACTTGAGGAATTTATCAAATCCTCAAACGGCAGCGCATTGACGGAACTACGGAAAACAGCGGTGAGCGACTATGCCGCGTTGAATTTTCCGACAACAAAAGAAGAAGATTGGCGCTTCACAAATATCGAACCGATACTCCGGACTGAGTTCAACCCGATAGGTGATCCGGTATCAAGATTGACCAAAGCCAAACTTGCTCCGTATCTATTTCATAAATCGGATTTTGCGACGGTTGTTTTTGTCAATGGAGTTTTTCAAAAACAGTTATCGAAGCTTGATGCCGGAGTGGGAGTAGTTATCTCGACTCTTGAAGAGGCTTTAACTGCGCATCCGGGACATGTACAAAAATATCTGGGAAAACTCGCACCAAGCGGACAGAATATTTTTAACGCGATGAATACCGGGCTGCTTCGTGATGGCGTATTTATTTTGTTCAAGAAAAATACAGTCGCTGAAAAGCCGGTACATATCCTAAATATCATAGACTCCGATACACATGTTCTTGCACAGCCAAGAGTGTTTGTTGTCGGCGGGGATTTTGCCAAGGGCGAAATTATCGAGAGCTATGAGTCGCTCACATCCGCACCGTATTTGACAAACGCGATTGTAGAGATAGTCCTTGAAGAAAACGCGTTTATCAGTCACGTAAAAATTCAGAACGAAGGCACTTCCGGTTTCCATATTTCTACAAATGCCGTTGAGCTTAAGAAAGCGAGCAATTATACATCCTATAATTTGAATTTCGGCGGAAGCATTGCACGTAATACTATAAACGCCGCGTTCGCTCAGTCCGATGCCGAATGTCACCTGTTTGGCTTGTATATCGGCGGTGAGGGGCAGTTGATTGATAACCACACGATGATGGATCATGCATTACCACGGTGCAACAGCAATGAATTGTATAAAGGCGTACTGACCGGAAATGCCCGAGCGGTATTTAACGGAAAGATTCTTGTCCGTAAGGATGCGCAGAAGACAAACGCATTCCAGCAGAATAAAAACATTCTGCTTTCTGAGGATGCACTCGTTGATACCAAACCGCAGCTTGAAATTTTTGCCGATGATGTGAAGTGTTCGCACGGCGCAACAGTCGGACAGTTGGACGAAGAAGCCTTGTTTTATTTGCGTTCGCGCGGAATAGGCAGGGAGGCTGCACGGAGTATCATGGTCGCTGCTTTCGCAGAGGACGTAGTTAAAAATATTCAACACAAACACGTGGTTGAATATCTTGAAGAAAAAATTGCACAAAAATTACACGTATAGAACAATGACTGAAACAAAGACTCTGGATGTGCTCAAAATAAGAAAAGATTTCCCGACGCTGGATGTAAAAGTCCACGATAAGAATCTTGTCTATTTTGATAATGCGGCGACAACGCATAAACCATTATCCGTTATTGAGAAGACTGATGCATACTACCGGTTGATGAACTCAAATGTTCACCGCGGTGTTCACGCGCTCAGTCAGCTTGCATCAAAGGAATATGAAGATGTGCGCGAGAAAGTCCGCAAGTTCATTAACGCCAATAGTCTTTCAGAGATTATTTTTACGCCCGGAACAACGGCGGGAATAAACCTGATCGCTTCATCGTTCGGACGGAAATTCATTAAAGAGGGTGATGAGATTATCGTTTCGGAAATGGAACATCACTCCAATATCGTGCCCTGGCAGATACTGTGTGAGCAGACCGGAGCCGTATTAAAGGTTATCCCGATCAACGATGCGGGTGAGATCAGTCTCGATGACTTCGATCATCTTATCAGTCCGAAGACGAAACTTGTTTCAATCGTGCACGTATCCAACGCGCTCGGTACGGTAAATCCGATTAAGCAGATAATTGAAATCAGTCACGAGCACGGCATTCCGGTACTCGTTGATGTCGCGCAGTCTATTCAGCATGTGAAAATTGATGTCAAAGAATTGGACTGTGACTTTCTCGTATTTTCGGGACATAAGATTTATGGCCCTACCGGGACAGGCGTTCTATACGGCAAAGAAAAATTACTGAACGTCATGCCTCCGTACCAGGGCGGCGGGGACATGATCACTTCAGTTTCATTTGCAAAAACTGTGTACAACTCACTGCCGTATAAATTTGAAGCCGGCACGCCGAACATCGCCGGTGTTATTGCTCTCGGCACCGCGCTTGATTATATGAACAGTGTCGGTATGGATGCAATCCACGTGTATGAAAGCGAGTTAAGCGCCTATACACTTGCGCAGCTTCAGAAGATTGATAAGCTGCGTTTGATCGGTACTGCCAAAGAGCGGATAGGCGTGTTTTCTTTTGTTCTTGAGAATGTGCATCCTCACGACATCGGGACGATTCTTGATTTCGAAGGTATCGCCGTCCGTACAGGACATCATTGTGCACATCCGGTAATGCAGCATTTCAAAGTTCCGGCAACTGCACGGCTTTCATTGGCAATGTACAACACGAAGGATGAAATTGATTATTTTGTCACTTCAATCAAGAAAATTTTTGAGGTATTCAATTGATTAACTCCGAACTGAAAGAACTGTATCAACAGGTTATCCTCGATCATAACCGCAACCCGAAAAACTTCGGCAAACTGGAAGATCACAATCACGACGCGGAAGGATTTAACCCTCTCTGCGGCGATCATGTGCATGTGTATCTGCATCTTGACGGTGATGTCATTACCGGTATTTCATTTGAAGGCGGCGGTTGTGCAATTTCAAAATCTTCCACATCATTGATGACGGCAATGCTGAAAGGGAAGACCATAAAAGAGGCCGAGCAGATATTCGAGCGCTTTCATGATATGGTTACCGGTCAGGCTGCTGAGGATGATGAGTTTGAAGATTTGGAAAAACTCGCAGTCTTTCAGGGCGTTCGTGAGTTTCCCGTCCGTGTAAAATGCGCAACACTCGCATGGCACACGGTTATAGCTGCAATTAAAGATGAAAAAGCTCCGGTAACAACAGAATGAGTGAAAAAACTTTACAAGAAGAAATTCAGGAATTGCAGGATAAAGCAATTCAGGCACTGAAAACGTGTTACGACCCTGAAATCCCGGTTGATATCTGGGAGTTGGGACTGATCTATGAACTTCGATTCGACACGGAGAAAAACCTCGTCGTGTTGATGACATTGACTTCCCCTATGTGTCCCGTTGCGGGCATTTTACCGGGTGAAGTAGAAACGAAATTGAAAAACGTCCCCGGCCTTACCTCGGTGAAAGTCGAATTGGTATGGAATCCGCCGTGGGATAAAGACATGATGAGCGACGTAGCGAAAGTTGAATTAGGTTTTTATTAGAAAGCCCTCATCACCTAACCTCTTCTCCCAGAGGGAGAAGAGGGAAAACGCCAATGTTGTGAATCATTAACACGGCCTTTTAAGGCCGTGACAAGGGAAGCCACAAACTTCTCGGACTTTAGTCCAAATATGATGTTTAGCTTATAGTTATGATGAATAGATAAAGGAAAGATGAATATGTTTGAAGCTAGTTTTAACAGACCCCCGATGTACGATGAAGATGCAGTTCAGCCGATGCGTGATGAACTGATTGCAGTAGGATTAAAAGAATTACGCACTCCGGCAGATGTTGATAAGGCATTGCTGGTGAAAGACGATAAAACAGTTCTGGTTGTCGTCAATTCCGTTTGCGGATGCGCAGCAGGCGGTGCCAGACCCGGTGTATCTTTAGCATTGCAGAATGATACGATTCCCGATGTGTTGACAACGGTATTCGCGGGACAGGACAGGGATGCGGTTGACCGTGTACGCGGACTGATCAAGAATTTCCCACCGTCCTCTCCGAGCATAGCGTTATTTAAAAACGGAGAAGTCGTTGAATTCATTCCGCGATATGAGATTGAAGGATATACACCTCAGCAGATCGCGGCGAAATTGGTAGACATTTTCGATACGCATTGCACGGCAAAAGGTCCGTCAATTAAACCGGAAGACTTTGTGAAAGTTCAGCAAGCCAAAGCTTGCGGTTCAAAGATTCCACTTTTTAACGGAAATATTTAGTAATGAAATTCAGTACACAGGAAGAATACGGATTACGCTGCTTACTAAGAATTGCGAAGGAAGGGTCGGGCGAAGGCCTGACCATTCCTGAGATAAGTAAGCTTGAGGGATTGACGCAGGCGAACGTCGCGAAATTCCTGAGGATACTCCGTATGCGGGGATTCATAGACAGCTCCCGTGGCGCAAGCGGCGGCTACAAACTGAATATGGCGCCGGAAGATATTGTTATCGGTCAAGTGCTTGAAGCGCTCGGCGGCAAGTTGTTTGAATCATCCTTCTGCAGTGATTATTCCGGTCAGACCAGCATATGTACAAACTCAATTGATTGCTCCATTCGCTCGTTATGGAACATGGTGCAGGAATCGGTTGACAACGTACTTCAAAAAACCACACTCAAAGACCTCATGGGACAAAAATCCGCCTTAGAAATGCTCCTGTCATAGCTGCAATAGCACGCGGATGACACGGATGAGGCGGATTTCCACGGATATACTTTTATAACCACAAACGGCCTTTCATTTGTAGGTTGATTCTCTGAATCGACCATGTGAAATTACGACCATCCGGTTTTGGGGATAGCTTATGTGGGCGACTCTGAGAGCTCGCCCTACGGATAAATATCTGTCATTACGTCGTGGCGGGCAGGCGTTGGAGTTATTGATATAAATATTCTTCTTTGTCATTCCCGCGTATGCGGGAATCTATGTCCTTATGTTGTGGCATTGAATTGTAAGGCGGGATTTCATCCCGCCCATTTTACTTTTATTTTACGGAGATAGGCGGGTATCAAGCCCGGCCTACAGCTTGTCATGCCGGACTCGCTGCGGCATCCATTCTGTATCACGAACTGATAGCACAGAGATAACCGTGGGTGGCAACCCACGGATTGACGCCTCTCATAAATCCAGCCCCGAACGGGGCTGAACCACATGTACTTTTCTTGGCGCAAGAAAAGTACCAAAAGAACATGCACTCCAAAGGAATTACTAAAAATTCGCTTCGTTCCGCTAAAAGAAAAGAACTCGCTCACTGCGTTCGCTCAAACAACTTTTCTTTTCACGCTTCACTCCGCTCATTTTCTATACGTAATTCCTTTGAGGTGCAGAAAGAGAAATGGGCAACTCGGAGAGCTCGCCCTACGGATAAATATCTGTGGAAATCCGTGTCACCCGCCCGCATGACTGCGTCAGCAGTAGGGCAGGTCCGTGTCATCCCGCCGCGGCGGGCAGGCCGTGTGCTATTCTTCGTCTTCGGAATTTGCTGATATGTTGATTTCCCGGAGGGCGGTTTTGATGGCGTCGTATTCGAAGCCGCGGCCGAGCAGGAATGCAATGAGTTTTTGTTTGATTTGTCTTTCGTCGTATTTGCGCTTTTGTAACAGCGTCAATTTCTTTTTAGCAAGTGTGAGCAGGGGAGCGGTCCTGTCTTCAGGGGTGGTGACTTCTTCAATCAACTTTTTGGTAACACGGTAATCAACTCCGCGTTTTTGCAAGGCGGTGACGATTTTATTCGCGCCGTGTTTCTTATCAAAAAAAGCATGGACTATGTATAAACGGGCAAATGCTTCATCATCCAAAAGTTTTTGTTCTTTCAGACGATGAAGCACTTCCTTGATAACTGCATGATCGAATTTCTTCTTCTGGAGCTTTTGTTCAAGTTCCCGTGTGGTATGCACCCGCATAGCCAAATACCGTAATGCCGCATCCTGTATCTGCAATTGCAGACCGGCATGCACTAATTCCTCATATACGGCATCTTCAATTTCATCATTCCTCCGCAGCGCGTATTTGTATATCACATCTATCGGAAGAACTAATTTTTCATCAGGATCAAACAGGATGACCGCTTTCGTGTCACCTGCTTTCCTGATTGAAATAATGACGCGTGACAAGATTACTTAGCCGACTTTTTTTCTTTCGGAGCAGTAACTTTCGCGTCCTCTGCCGCTTCAACTCCCTTTACCATACCGAGCTTTTCCTTTACTTCTTTGCTCAGTTCGGCATAAAGCTCGGGATTTTCCATAAGCTTCTGTCTGAATTGTTCGCGTCCCTGGTATCTGTCTTCTTTATAGGTAAACCATGCACCGGCTTTTTTAACAATGTTATTTAAAGTCGCGAGGTCAAGCATATCGCCTGATTTGCTGATGCCTTCGTTGTACAGAATATCGAATTCAACTTCTTTGAACGGAGGGGCGATCTTACTTTTAACGATTTTAACTTTTGTACGGTTACCGATTACATCATTACCTTCTTTAATCTGTGCAATTCTGCGGATGTCCAAACGGACTGAAGCGTAGAATTTCAATGCGTTACCACCAGTAGTTGTTTCGGGATTCCCGAACATAACGCCGATTTTGCTGCGCAGCTGGTTGGTAAAGATGACCGATGTTTTGGAACGTGCAATAGCGGCGGTCAGTTTACGCAAAGCCTGTGACATCAAACGTGCCTGCATAGCCATGTGGCTGTCGCCCATCTCGCCTTCGATTTCAGCGCGGGGGACAAGGGCAGCAACGGAGTCAATAACGATTACATCGAGTGCATTGCTGCGTACGAGTGTATCGGTAATTTCAAGAGCCTGCTCGCCGTAATCCGGTTGTGAGAGCAGGAGGTTTGCCGTATCAACGCCGAGGCGTTTAGCATAGTTGACATCAAGGGCATGCTCAGCATCAATGAATGCTGCAAGTCCGCCTGTTTTCTGTGCTTCGCTAATAATGTGCAAGCAGAGAGTGGTTTTGCCGCTTGATTCCGGTCCGTAAATTTCAATAATTCTACCGCGCGGAATACCGCCGATGCCGAGCGCCCAGTCGAGAGACAAAGCTCCGGTAGGTATAGATTCGACCGGAGCAACAACTCCGTCGCCGAGTTTCATGATTGAACCTTTTCCGTGATTCTTTTCAATATTGGAAATGGTATCGTCTAAAATTTTCAGTTTATTATCGCGTTCGCTCATATGTTCTCCTTAATTATAAATTTGTTTCTGTTTCGGTAACTTCAGCAGCACCGGCTTCGACCGGTTTTAATGTTATTGTTTTCAGCGGCACATATACCGCTCCTCCCGGTTGCAATTTACTCTGATAGAGCACCACCTTCGGACAGATAAATTCATCTGCCGGAACTTCGCACTGAATAAATCGGCCGATGAACTTTGGACCCACCGGAGTTTTTATTCTCAGCAGGGTAATGTGCGGAAGATATGGGCGGAGTTCCATTTCAAGACCGATCTCGCCCATTTTCTCTTCAACGGATTTTTGCAGGGCTTTCAATTCGTCCGTTGCTTCGAGTCCCACCCACAGAATGGACGGTATGCGGTTGCGCTGGAAGTTGCCGAACCGTGTATATTTGGTTTTGATTGCCGGAGTATCTTTCAGCTCATCTAATTTTTCCATTACTTCTTCAATGACATTTTCTTCAACGTCACCGATGAATTTCAGTGTAAGGTGGAGCTTATCAACGGATTCCCATTGAAGGTCATCCTTCAGATAACGAGTTTTTCTTAATTCCGTTATTTGTACCCGCTTCTCCTCGGGTATTTCGAGTGAAATAAATATTCTACGCATCGAGTGGTATCCCTAATAATGCTTTTCTAAGTATAGCTAATGCGGCCTGTGTAGCCCGCTGTTTATTTAAAATTCTATCGTCGCCGAATTGAAATTTGGCGGCTGTGCATACTGTGTTATCACAGTATCCGATAAAGACTGTGCCGACGGGTTTTTCAGGACTGCCGCCAGTTGGGCCCAATATTCCGGTTATTGACAAACCAATATCGGTTCCACTGATCTTCTTCACGCCTTGCGCCATCTGCCGTGCTACTTCGTAGCTGACTGCGCCATATTTACCGATGGTATCCTCGTCAACATTGAGTATTTCTACTTTAGCGGCGTTGCTGTAAGAAATAATTCCGCGTTCAAAAAACTCGCTGCTGCCGCTGAAGTTAGTAAGGTTGTTGGCAATATTTCCGCCCGTGCAGGACTCGGCAACAGCTATAGTAAGATTTCTTTCTTTCAACAGACGGCCAACTACTTCCGCGAGTTCTTCTTCGCCTTTACCGTAAATATACCGGCCGGCGATGCTGCGAATCTTCTGTTCAATGTCGGCAAGTTTTGCCTCAGTCTCAGCTTTTGTCGGTTCATTCACCGTGATGCGGAGTTTCACACCGAAAGGACTCGGAAGAAATGCGAGATGCGCGCCGTGAAGAAGCGTTTCAATATCGCCCATCTTTTCAAATAAAGTTGATTCCGGAATGCCTGTTGTCAGCAGTGTAGTTTTTTTAATATAGTAATCGTTATTGGTAGCAAGAGATTTTAATTTCGGCACAACGAAGTTGAGCATCATCTCCTTCATCTCATACGGTACACCAGGCATGACCACAAAGTACTTATTGTCTTTTTCTATCCAGCATCCGGGCGCAGTGCCGCGGGTATTTCTGATAGGGGTGGAAATAGCGGGCACCAGAGCCTGATCTTCGTTGACCTGCGTCAGCTGTCTGTTGAGACGCTGGAAACGCTTTTTTACATCTTCGAGAACTTCTTCATTAATAACAAGAGTGGTATCGAAAAATTTTACAACGCAGCTTAAAGTTATGTCGTCATGTGTCGGACCGAGTCCGCCCGTGACGATAACGAGGTCGTTGTTCTCCCAGGCTTCTTTGAATTCGTGTAGTATCACATCGGATTCATCGCCAACGACTGTAGTTTTACGGATATTTACCTGATTATCTATCAGCAAATTACCGATAAAAGCGGCGTTGGTGTTTATAGTCTGACCGATTAATAATTCATCCCCGATCGTGATAATTTGAGCATTCATTACAATATGCCTTTAAAGCAAAGAGTTAAAAAATAAAACGAACAACCAGTAAGTTTACAATAAGACAGGTATATATTCCACCCAATATATCGTCCAGCATAATACCTAATCCGCCGGGGAGCTTTTCAGCCTGTTTAACGGGGAAAGGTTTTACTATATCTATTGCTCGCCACAGAAAGAACGCAATAATAATGACGGGAATATTGAACTTTGGAAGGAAGAGCAAGCTTATCCATGAGCCTACAACTTCATCTATCGTGCACTCGGCCGGATCATGACCGTATGCCTTCTCAAATTTGTTCCCGAGAAAAATTCCATACACCGAAAATAACAATATTGCGGGTATTAATACAACCGGTTTTTCGAACCCTGGTATAAAATAAATCAGAAAAGCGGCAAGACTTCCGAATGTGCCGGATGCAAAAGGAATATATCCGGTAAAAAATCCGGAGCCGAATGTTTTGTGAATAATGTTCATATATGAAGCAGTTTTTTTAGTACGTTAATATTATCCCACATGTATAAAACGCCTGAATGCACAGTGATGATAGTAATTGCAAGTGTTCCGTACCAGATGAATCCGGGGTGCAAAAGTATGCTGAATGTATACTTATAATGCATTGCCAGATAGGAGTTTTGTGACAGCACCCAGACTAATAGTAAATAGTAGAGAAACACCATTTGAATAAATGTCTTCCATTTTGCATAGAGGCTGGTCGGGAAGGAGAAGCCTTTTCTGTCGGCAAAGCTGCGAAAGAATGTGATGAAAAAATCGCGGAACAGCATAATGAAAATCATCCACGCAGGAAGAACGCCGAGGTATACGAATCCCAGAAAAGCGCCCGCAGTTAGTATTTTATCGGCAAGCGGATCCCAGAATTTACCCCAGCTGGTAAAATAATTAAATTTACGCGCGAGCCAGCCGTCATACCAGTCGGTGAGTGCAGCAATGATAAAAATGACTAACGAAATATCTTTGCTCAGTTCACTCGGCGCGAGGAAAAAGAACACAAATATTGGGGTCAAAATTATCCGTAAAACTGTTAATTGGTTCGGCAGTATCATAGATTAAAATTAAATATGCTCGTTGACCTTGCGTAAAAATTCAAATGTATAAATTCCGGTTTTATGCCCGTCTTTCCAGGTGATGGCGATGGCATACGAACCGATACTTTCAATGGACTTGATTTGCAGCTGATCGGAGGAATATAAGGGGATGTATGTCTGGCTCCATTGTGAGCGTTCCTGAGCACAGGTAGCACAAGGACAGAATTTCCGCAGGGTAAGGGTTTTGATGGTCTGTGTTGAACCGTCCTGCCAGTGCAATTCCAGATTATTTCCCGCCGTAACATTGATTTTTAATGGTATCATACAATCGTATTATATCAGCCGCAATAAGCATAAAACTAAACAGCTAAGTTAAGAAATATCGGTCATTTTTAAGAGGTAAAAGGGAAAAATCGGGAAATATTTTTTTGCAGGTATTCTCGATGCGCAGTAATAACCAGTTGCGAAGGTTTGGATGGCTTCATTAACACGGTGCTTTAGCGCCGTGACGAAGCATACTCTATTATGTCGGACTTTAGTCCAACAAGCTATGGTGATTGGACTAAAGTCCATGCAGTGTGGGGGTATCTTTGAGGCTGTCCCATAAGTCCTTCTTACAAAAAATAATCCGCGGAAATCTGCGTTATCAGCGTCATCCGCGGGCTATTTCTGACTTTTAAGACAGCCTCTTAATGACCTAAAACTTATGAGTTAAGTCTGCGCGAAAGCAGAAAGCCAGTGATGAGCAGGTGCTTCTTCATTCGAGGTTAGGAAGGAAATTCTCTGAATCATATATTTAGGGATAAAATTATTCAAAGAATGAAGATAGAGTTATGAAGATTGACAAGAGTATTGCATTATTCAGCGAAGCACAAAAATATATTCCGGGTGGAGTTAATTCACCGGTAAGAGCATTTAAATCTGTAGGCGGCAATCCGATTTTCTTTCAGCGTGGAGAGGGCAGTAAACTCTATGACGTTGATGGCAATTCATACATTGATTACGTCGGAAGCTGGGGTCCGCATTTATTCGGACACAATCCTTCTTTCATTAAAGAGGCTCTTTTACGTGCCGTAGAATCCGGTACTAGCTTTGGCGCTCCGGCTCAGATAGAAGTGGATATGGCTAAGCTGGTTTGCAAGCTCATCCCTTCAATGGAGATGGTGCGTATGGTCAATAGCGGTACGGAAGCGACCATGAGTGCCGTCCGTGTCGCACGCGGATACACGGGCAGGGAGAAGATTATTAAATTCGAGGGATGTTATCACGGTCATGCGGATTTCTTCCTTATTAAGGCAGGTTCCGGCGCATTAACGTTCGGTGTGCCTACAAGTCCCGGAGTTACCAAGGGGAATGCTGCGGATACGTTGATTGCCGATTATAACAATCTGGAATCCGTGAAGCAGCTCATCCACGAGAACAAAGATGAGATTGCCGCGATTATTATTGAGCCTGTAGCCGGGAATATGGGAGTCGTGAAAGCTGAGCAGTCATTTTTGGAAGGGCTAAGAGCTTTATGCGACGAGAATAAAATTGTACTGATATTTGATGAAGTTATGAGCGGATTCCGCGTAGCAAGAGGCGGAGCACAGGAGATATTCGGCATCAGTCCGGATTTAACCACGTTTGGTAAAATTATCGGCGGCGGCTTGCCGGTTGGAGCGTTCGGCGGCAAGAGGGAAATCATGAGCTGTGTTTCTCCTGCGGGACCGGTTTATCAGGCAGGAACATTAAGCGGAAACCCCCTTGCAATGGCGGCAGGATTTGCGTCATTAACATATATAGCAGAAAACCCGGAAGTCTATACAGAATTAGAAGTTAAATCAGCTTACTTGGAAAAGGGATTCAAAACGAACTTCGACAAGCTTGGTTTGCATTTCCAGGTGAACAGAGTCGGGTCTATGATGACATTGTTCTTTACTTCGGAGGCTGTAACCGGTTATAAATCAGCAATTTCCTCAGACACTAAGAAGTTTGCTTGGTACTTTAATTCTATGCTCCAGCAGGGAATTTACCTGCCACCGGCACAATTTGAGGCTTTGTTTGTCTCTGCTGTGCACACACAAGTGGATCTGGATGCAACAATTGCAGCAAATTATAAGGCTCTCAGCGAGTTAAAATAGCCAAATTAGCGGCTGAAATCGCTTTATTGAAATTTGCTTAATTTATTGAAAAATAAGGCTTTAAGGGTTGTCATATGAATATAAGATTTTTTATCTCTATACTATTTGTACTCTCAGTTTCAGCAGCAGTTTTTTCACAAACCATTCCATTTGAGTCCTCCTGGCGGTTTAAACCGGGAGACGACTCAACCTACTCACGATCGGAATGCAATGATGCTGCATGGGAACTGATCAAGGTACCCTCTTCGTTTGAGACTCAGGGATATCCTAACCTCGACGGTTATGTCTGGTATCGAGTTCATTTCAAGGTGCCGAAAAACTTGAAAAATGCACAATATTACGTGCTCCCGGGTAAAATTGACGATGTAGATGCCACATACCTGAATGGTGTGCTGATCGGCCGCACGGGGAAATTTCCACCGGATGCGGCATCTGAATGGAACACGCAAAGGGCATATAAAGTACCTGCCGGATTATTGAAAGAGCAGAATGTTCTGGCAATTAGGGTTTTTGATATGGGCGGTCCAGGAGGAATACAGTCCGGGGTGATTGGGGTATATAATGAGAAGGAATATCAAAAGCTTTTTGCTGTCAGTGATAAGCCCGCGAAGTCATTTTTTAATATTGTTACTTCAAACGGACTCATTGCAGCCGTTTACGACGAGAAAACAAACTCCGTAGCAAGTGTTTTCCCGCATATCTTTCAATCTGTAGATGAAAACACCCCTGTAAAAGCCTTTATATCGAACATAAAAATCGTTTCTGATGAAAAACCATCGAAAGTTTCCTATGAGAAGAACACTCATGTCATAAAGGCAGCGTACAAGAAGTTCTCCGCCTCATACTTTACGCTTTTTTCACTGAAGAATAAGGTATTCGTCGTTGAGCTTGCCGGTGACAAAAATGTCGTTTCTCATACCTTCCTCAGTTATTCTGAGGGTGCCTGCGACAAGTTACTTGTTGATTCAATGATCTCCACGACGAAAACCGGTATAGTAAAAGGTTATCTTTTTTCGTTTAATGATGCTTTGCATAATAACGAAAAAGCAATGTATGCCACAGTTGATTCGCTTCCTCAGAGCGGAAGATTAGCTCAAAGGGAAGTGGCATATATGCAGAACATTTTCAAGTCATGTAAGTATCCCAAAGGACTGACTCCCAAGGAGAAAAATGTATTTGAGCAGTCAATAGCATTCCTCAAAATGGCGCAAGTCGGACAGAATGAAGTATACCTGAAAGCCAAGGGACAGATTCTCGCGTCTTTGCCTCCCGGTATCTGGAACATCTGCTGGATCCGTGATGCCAGTTATTCCGTAAGAGCGTTGACACGTTTGGGATTATATACAGAAGCTAAGAATGCTTTACTGTTCTTCCTGAATGCGGAATCAAATCATTATAAATCATTTAAGCATACGGATGGAAAAGAGTACGGCATCGGAAATGACTATCAGATATCGGTTTGCCGTTATTTCGGCATCGGTAAGGAGGAATCCGATTTTAATGCAGACGGACCAAACATTGAGCTGGATGGTTTCGGACTTTTTCTCAGCGCTTTATGTGATTATGTAGAGAAGACCGGCGACAAAGCACTCTTTGAGGATAACTATAAAACCCTGAAGAACCGGGTTGCTTTTATCTTAGTTAATAGTGTCGGCGGCAACGGATTGATAAGAAAAGAATCCGGTTCGTGGGAACGGCATCTGCCCGGTAAACAATACTCCTATACTTCCATTACTGCGGCTAAAGGTTTGAAGGACTTCGCGGCGATGGCAAAGAAGTTCGGCCATGCTGAGTATGAAAAATACAGCAGTGCGTCGGAATTGCTTGTTAAGGATATTCAAAAGAATTTAGTAATAAATAACTCCTTCATTAAGGGATGTGCCGAATCGGGTTCACCGAAAGATCACGAATATTACGATGCTGCAACCTTTGACTATTTCAACTTCTTTCCGGAAGGCAACAGCCGTTTATTCGCTTTGCACTACGATGAGTACAAGCGTAATGTAGGTGCCGGCAAGGGAAGAGGATTCTTCCGCGTTAACAACGGCGACTGGTACGATAAGCAGGAATGGGTATTCCTCGATCTGCGTGCCGCGCTCGCCTTGAAAAAATTCTCTCACTTCAAGGAATCGGACGCGTTAGTAAAATGGGTCACCGATCAGGCTGCTATGAACAACAACATGATTCCCGAATTATTCAACGAGAAAACAGCCGGATATGAAGGTGCAATTCCGATGGCCGGGTTTGGAGCGGGGTCGTATATACTGACGAAGTTGGGAGAGTAGTTGTAATGGTAAGTGATAAATTTTGAATGAAAAGTCCGAAGTCCGAGGTGCGAAGTCCAAAGTTCAGGCATCGGACTTCGCACTTTGGACTTGGTTTTAAAACTACTTTAAGAACAATACTTTCTTCGTTATAACTGAGTTATCAAAGCTAATTCTTACTAAATATGTCCCGCTTGCAACAAGGCTGCTGTTTTCATTATAACCGTTCCATATAAGATCGGTGTGAATGCCTGCTGATTGCATATCATTTAATAAGGTTTTTACCAATCTGCCGTTAATATCAAAAATGCTGACTTTTACTCTGCCTTCTTGTGGAAGAGAATATTTGATAGTGGTCGAGGGGTTGAACGGATTCGGATACAAGTCATCTACAGTAAAGTTACTTACCGTTATAGGCGGCTGATAGGCGCTATCGGTAACAAGAGTAATAGCCGACAGGGAATTGATAATTCCCCAGCCCATGAGCCGGTCGGGTGAAGAAGCTTGAGAAGCTGTTGCCCGCAGAGCATCGCGAACTGCAACCGGTGTTAAACTTGGTTTTGCCTGAAGCAACAATGCCGCTACTCCGGCAGTAATGGGGCAGCTGAATGATGTTCCACTGGCATAGGTAATCCCTGCATCATCATATGGATTAGCCAAAGCATCCGATGAGCCCATTGCCATAACGTCCGGTTTAATGCGGCCATCAATCGTATTACCGACGCTGCTGAAACTTGAACGAGAGCCGGAGGAAGTTACTGCACCTGCTGAAATTATCGTATCAGCATCTGCCGGGGCGCTTAATGTATTATGGTTTGCATCATAGCCGTTATTGCTTGCTGAATTGACAACAACAATTCCTTTTCTTGCTGCACGAAGAGCACCAAGTGTGATGCGGCATGTTTTGCCGTCCATATTCAGGTATGTGTAACTTGTATACGGGGAATCAAAAGAATCATATCCGAGCGATGAAGAAATAACGTCGGCACCCAGACTGTCGGCCCATTCGGCGGCGGCAATCCAATTGTCTTCTTCAACCGGAGTTTCGCTATCCGTGTTTTCGGTTTTAGCGAGAATGAAACTGGCTTCATACGCTGGACCAATCAGGTTGCCGGGATAATAGCCGCCAACTGCGGATAGCGTTTCTGTGCCGTGGTCGCCCACTCCCATTAATCCTGAACCATCACCAACATTCGTTCCGCCGTTCACGAAATCCCGCTTGTTGAGTATGTTCATACTTGCGAAGGCATTATGTGTTAACCTGTTGAATCCGGCATCGAATACGGCGATGACAATTCCTTTGCCTGTATAACCGAGTGCGTGAACATCGGGTACTTTAATCTGATTTAGCTGCGTGTAGGAAACGCCATAATCAAGCGCGTAGACACCTTTCGGTTGTTCTGTTTCTCCTGTTGCCGATTGTTTTTCCATGACTTCAGTTACAGGTTTTTCGGCTTTCAATTTGTAAACCAAATCCATACTGCTTACTTCCTGCAGCGCTGCAATTTCTTTCAGTGCATTTTTAGGAGCAGTGATACTAATTCCGTTGAACCATTTTGAAACCTGTTTAACAGTTGCACCGAGTGATTCGACTTTCTGAATATAGGTTCGGTTAACCGGCAGGTCACTTTCATCAATCGTTGCGCCGGTACCGCGGAGTTTGCGCCGTTCAATACTCTTGCCGGAAATGTATAACTCAGGCTGTGCTGCTGCTTTGGCGAGTGTTGCGCCTTTATCCTTAAAAAACACCCACACTTGTACGGCATCATTATCCGAAACATGGGTGACAGAAGCATGCAGCTCCTCAGTCATCTTACTGAGCAGACTTTGCGGAAAAATCATTGCACTAAGCAGTAGAAAGCATAAGAGTATTCGAGATTTCATAGATTGCTGTGATATAAAGGATAAATATAATTTTACAAAAATAAGAAAAAATTCATCTGAAATTCAGGAATTACTAACAACAGAGCGGGTTGAAAATGTTGCCTTAGTTATTCAAATAACCATCATTCATGATGAGGCTGACCATGACAGAGCGTTCTTTAATGGTCTTCTCAAGCTGAATAATGTGGCTGATGAGAAATCCCAATCGTTCCTCTTCATCCGGTTCAGTTAAAAGTTTGACCTGCTGTTCAAGGCTCAATCCGCACTTCTCTGCAATTTTGTATGATTTTAGTTTTGCTGCTTCAAGATTCTTCCAGAAATTTTCATCGAGATCCAGCTCGATTTTCTTTATCAGAGTCTTGAATTTTTCTTCAAGAATTTCAACAACCGAATAATCTTCGTAGAAATCTTCATCGGGCAGTACTTCAATGAGAGCTTCCGAATATCCGGCAGATGTCTTCCAGCTGCTGACGATCTTTACCCGTTCTTCGCCCTTTACAACAATGTCGAATTCACCGGTGGGGTATTTGTTCGTGATCTGGGAAACGGATACTTCAGTTCCGATATGTGCGGGGACATCATTTAAGGTCGGTACAATAACGAATGTTGAAACACTTTTTATCGAGCGGTTGATAAGAGATTTATACCGTTCTTCAAATATATGCAGGGGGTAATACGAATTCGGATATATTACCAGCGGTAAGGGGAATATCGGTATAACACGTTCCATAAAACTAATTCTTGCTCGCTAAAATTGTGTCATTCATTATACACATTTGGGACTAATATTGCAAACCGTCCGACATTTATTCAAGTGCAAAAAAAAGAGACTATTCGGTTGCCCGAATAGTCTCTTATACATCTAAGGGAGAATTTTATTTAGCTGCGGCGTATCTTTTTGATACTTCAGCCCAGTTCACCACGTTCCAGAAATTCTCAATGAATTCTACACGGCGATTCTGATACTTGAGATAATACGCATGTTCCCAAACATCGAGATTTAATAACGGGGTACCTTTTACATCGGCGATATCCATTATAGGGCTGTCCTGATTCGGTGTTGAGGAAATGACTAATTTACCGTTTGATAAAACAAGCCAAGCCCAGCCTGAACCGAAACGGGTAAGCGCGGCATTGGAGAATTGTTTTTTGAATTCATCAAGTGATCCGAAAGAAGCATTGATGGCTTCAACGAGTTCGGCAGAAGGTTCTGATTTAACACCTGACAATGAAAGCCAGAAGAAATTGTGATTAACATAACCGCCGCCGTTGTTGCGAACAGCAGCAGGGTATTTTGAAATTGATTTCAAAACTTCTTCAGCCGAAGCTGCTTCGATTTTGTTATCTTCGAGCGCCTTGTTAAAATTTGCAGTATACGCTGCATGATGCTTTGAGTGATGGATTTCCATCGTCAATTTATCCATATATGGTTCGAGTGCATCGTATGCATACGGCAGCTGGGGTAATTCAAATTTAGCCATGGTAATATTCCTTTTGTTGATTATATTATTTGTTATTGAAAAAACTTTAGGAGCAGCAAATACACCGGCCGTTACTGCGGCAACGGAAGTCAAAAATTTGCGCCGCTTCATGTTAAACACCAAATGAGTTTCCGCAGCCGCATGTTTTTGCAGCATTGGGGTTATTAAATACGAAACCTTTCCCGTTTAGTCCGTCGCTGAAGTCAAGCTCGGTACCCATCAGATAAAAAAGGCTTTTACCATCAACAAAAAGTTTTACCGACATGTCTTCAATAACCGAATCTCCTTCACGCGGCTCTGCATCAAATCCGAGAGTATATGTTAATCCGGAACATCCGCCGCCTTTAACGCCGACACGTAATCCGTAATTTTCGGGGATGGAATTTTCTTCCTTAACCCGTTTGATCTGGTTTGCAGCTTTTTGCGTTATAATGATTTCTTTTGTTACTGATTCTGTGCTCATAGCTAACCTTTATTGCTGGACTCCTTGTGCCGCCACTTCATATGTATGGGGTGCGCCGGTTGTATACGGCGGATAATTCACTACCCATGTCATTGCATTTAGCGGGGAGAGGATATTTTCTTCTACTAATTCTTTAATTAAGAGGGCGGCAAGTTCTTCCGCCTGCTCGTTACTTACTTTAAATCCTTTGAGCAATAGAAATTTTTGAACTCCATACTGAATATCCCGGAAAAACACGTTCGATTTATGGAATACGGGGATAACCGATTTCAAAAAGTTAAGAAAGATAATTTTATCTTTTAGCAAAACACTTGTATGTGCAGAATTGATTTTGATTTTCATAGAATTACCGTTTATGTGAAAAATGGTTGTTACAATTGCTTTCGTAGTTTGTTTACCGCCAGTGCTATCGTATCAACCGCAGTATCTATCTCATCCGCCGTCGTGAATCGTCCGATTCCGAAACGCAGTGATGATTTTGCTTCTTCAACTGTTCTTCCTATTGCCAGAAGTACATGACTCGGTTCAGGGCTCCCGGATGAACAAGCCGAAGTATTGGAACACGCTATCGAGCGGATATTCATCATGAGAGTATCTGAACTAACATTTCTAAAAAGAACATTAAGATTGGTTGATAAACGATTCATCTGCGGACCGTTGATATATACATCGGTCACATTGCTGCGTAGGCCATCGAAAAATCTGTCGCGTAAGAGTCCTATTCTTTTATTCTCGTCCGCAGAATCTTCGTTTATAAGCTCAATCGCTTTACCTAACCCAACAATATAAGGCACGTTTAAAGTTCCCCCGCGTAGATTTTTTTCCTGTCCTCCTCCGTGCAAAAGGGGGATAAATGATGCAGGCACCAGTTCTTTGTTAATGATAAGGCATCCGATGCCTTTCGGCGCATAGATTTTGTGTCCCGCCAATGAAATAAATGCTGCCGGGGTTTTTTGCAAGTCCAACGGAACCCTTCCCGTTGCCTGTGAAAAATCAAGATGAAGCAGAACGTTATTCCGTTGTGCAATTATCGAGAGTTTTTGTATATCCTGAATAGTGCCTATCTCGTTATTGGCAGCGATAATGGAAATCAATCCGGTTTGCGGGGTGATGGATGCTTCCAGCAGATCAAGATCAATATATCCTTCATTGTTCACGGGAACATAGCTTGCCTGTATACCTTTACTTTCAAGATACCGAAAGACATTAATTGTTGCTTCATGCTCTATGGTCGAAGTAATGATGTGAGTTTTCTGAGGATACAATGCTTCAACGGTTCCTTTTATCGCGGTGTTTATTGATTCCGTAGCGCAAGATGTAAAAATGACATTGTCTGAGTCGGTATTAAAAAAAGCTGCGATACGATTTCTCGAATTTTCCACAGCCTGTGATGCGATTAAGCCATGGGTATAGCTTTTTGATGATGGATTGCCGAAGTGTCCCTGAAGATAGGGGAGCATAGCTTCCAGAACCCGGGGGTCAACGGGGGTTGTGGCATTATAGTCGAGATAAATTGGCAGTTCCATTGGTCAATCTAACTAATTAATGAACAAAAAATCGTACACATTATCATCATCCGGAGCATTTTTACCTCCGCCGCTCCATTCAGCCGCGGTTTTACCGACTTCTCTGAATTCCCCGATGCCGGAGCCGCCGTGGTCATCCTGAGCACCTGCAAGTATTGAGACGCACGAACCCTTTGATAATTTCCCGATAAATTTTTTCGGGATGCAGAATGATACTTCGCCTGACTTACTATCGCCCAAGGGCAGATTCGCATCTTCTTTTTCGGGTGCATACGCCGCAATGATTTTATTGCTGCCGTCACGGATTTCAAATCCACCGCCGACATACACTACACGGTTGAATTTTCTTCCGGAAGCGAATGAGTATTTACTGTTTTTACCTGCCTGTATACTGAATGCAGAATCACCCTCAACTTTCAGATAGATCCCGGCAAATGTTAACTGAAAACCGTATTCGGCATGCCAATTCGGGTTGACTAACTTTCCGAAGTTCAGCCGGAAATAATAATTTTCATTGTCTTCGGATAAAGAGAACCGGGTAATGTCCAGGATTCCTTTGATGAAGAACGGATGCTGGGGGTACTGGTATTTTTCATCTCCGGCAGTATCGGACTTGTCGTACAAAATAGTACCGTTTCGAGGTGCCGGTTTTTTTGCAATGCTATGCGGAATAAGTTCGGATGTCCCGGTCTGCAATACAGGGAATTTTCTATCACTTTCTATTTTCGCAAATCTTATTGATTGCAGCATTGATACGTTGTCGCTTTTGTCAGAGGTAATCGAGGTGTGGACTTCAACCGGTTTGCCGTCTGCTATGGCTGTAAACTTTCCGGTTGATGTCGTATACGTAAATGTGATATTTCTTGCGCCGTTGCTTGTTTTAGCCGCCTGAACCGTAGTCCCATTGTCCATCAGTGAAATATCCACGACAATATCTTTAACCGGTGCAGGAAGGTTGAGGCTGATAGTAAAGTTATTATTGCTGCGATTGAATTCAATGGGAATAAATTCTTTTCCGAATCGAACGGTAAATGAAGCATGCGTAATTGATTTCGGCAGCCGTGGAGCCAACCGTAAGGTATCTGCCGGTACATCTATTTTTACACCGAAATACTCTTCATGTATAGTGCGTAGATATTCGCCCAGACTCCATGCCTGAGAAAAAGCACCACTGAGTTTAATCTCACTTTTATCTTTTCTCGGCATCGCTTCCATGAGCTCAGCAATTGAGCCGGCCGCGCCATCGTGAAGAATCTGTCTGGTCAGTTCCTTTGTCAGCATCCACGCGGAGTCTTGCAATCCGAATGAACAAAGAGTCTGAACAACCGGGCCGGTATTCCACTGCCAGATGATACCGTTATGGTAGGCAGCATCCTTCGGATAAAACGGGGGATACTCATGGTACGGATGGAAATTTGCATTCTCATAGTCAAGTGAGAGTACTCCATACGGAAGTACAATATGACTCATCAGGTTTTTAAGAATATTAATTCGAGTTTCATGATTCGGAAACAGTTCTTCGTGGTTTAATACAAAAAACGCATTAGGCCGGATCGCGTAATCTGCTGCACCATCCGATGTAAGCCTGTCTGCAATGCGGGAATTTGCCGCATCAACATAAAACTTTGCGATGTTTTGTTTTACAAGATCGGCAAATTCATTAGCAAAGTTCTCGTTTCGTATATCTTCGACAATATGGGCAAACTTTGCTGTCGCCTTAAGTTGTTGATACCACAATACCTGAATATCATTTGCACGGTTTCCACGGGGAGACCAGGGACCGTCGGGACCGACTGCATCCATCCATGTTTCTGCATCGAGATGTGTCAATAGCCCATACTTATCAGTCCGCTTTTGAAGGGCAGCCTGCATGGCTCTTTTGATATATGGATACATCTTCACAATAAATGCCGTATCGGCGGTATTGTTAAAATAATTCTCACACTGAATCACGAACCACGGAGTTCCGTCCGTTGTGTTGTATATAATATCTTTCAAAGTAACTCTGTTTGGTATTCTTCCAAAATACTTGCTATCGGGAATGGTGTCCTGATACGCCGCAAAGGCTTCAAGTATTTCTCGTGCATCTTCATAATTGCCGGTAGCAAAACATCCCGGTAATGATATAAACGTATCACGCCCCCAATTATTGTTAAACCAGGGAAGTCCGGCAAAAATACCTTTGGATTCCTGCGTTGTGATCAGCGCATCAAACGAAGCAACACTCCACAGATATGCCTTATTAAATTCCTTATCATTGGTTACGACAACTGCTTTGTTGAGTATGGTATTAATCCTGTCCCGCTTTTCATTAATCAGCGTTTCTATATGGGATAGAATATCCAAGTAGGAATCGTTGTCCTTGTGTACAAAGAAAATAATTTTTGTCTGTTTGTTTGGTCTTGGTATAGTAAATGAAACGGTATCGTTTGAGGATTTAAGGATTTCAGAATTGCTGATAACAGATAGGGTATAACCCGGCAGAACGGAATGTAATGAATAATTGATAATACTCTTTGATATTTGCTGAGCATCGGTACCGTTGAATCCGTTAAGGGCAAAAGTAAATGATGTAATATTACGATACTCTAAAGCCAGTACGTCCATAGAATCGGCAAGAAATAATTGCTCGGTTACACCGTTTGAGAAACTCCGGTTGATTTTATATGGCAAAACTGTTGTTTTTGCTTTCCTTCGGTCAAGCGGTTTCCCGTTAACAGCAACTGAATAATCGGTAAACACTTTTTGTTCGCGGAGTATCCAGCCGCGCCAGCCGTCGTTGGTGTAACTATTAGTTTCACCGTGATATTGCCCGAATGCTTTATTCGTAAATGTGAATATTCTGTTCGACGCGGTTTGAATCCCGATCTGGTCTACGAGGTTGTTTTGTCGCTTGCTTTGTGAAAATAGATGGATAGTTGCGAAGAAGAAAATGCAGATTATGAGAAATGACTTTTTCATTACAGCTCTACTCATGAATGAAATTACTTACTAAAAAAGCTATGACCGGGGTGAACCGGTCATAGCTTATCGGTGTAAAAACGGATCAACTATGGCGGATATTAAGAATATCACCATCCTTAACGATATATTCTTTTCCTTCGAGTCTCCATGTGCCGGCTTCCTTGCATTTAGCCATTGAGCCGTGCAAAAGATAATCATCAAAATGAACTACCTCGGCACGTATAAACTTTGCATAGAAATCAGTATGGATAACCCCGGCAGCTTCCTGCGCGGTCATGCCTTTTTTAATTGTCCATGCACGGCATTCATCCTCACCAACTGTTAAGAATGATTGCAGGCCAAGCAGGGAATAGGTAGTTCTCAAAATTCTTTCAAGGGCGGATTCGGTAATTCCGAAATCAGTCTTGAACATTTCGGCTTCCTCTTCGGCAAGCTGAGAAAGATCATACTCAAACTGAGCGAAGAAAGGGAATACTACGAGCTTTTGATCTTTGTACTTTTCTTCAATTTCTTTTACCAATTTTACCGATTCATCCTTCGAGTTTTCATCGAAATTCACCCCGATTATCAGCGGCTTGATGGAGAGAAACTGATAACCGCTCAAAAGGCGTTTCTCGTTTTCATCCAGATGGAGAATACGGAGAGGCAGCTCTTTTTCGGTATGGGCGAGCATTTTTTTCATCAAAGGTATTTCGCGCAACAACTGTTCATTCTTATTCTTCAGAACTTCCTTCTCGATTTTTTCAAGACGGCGTTCGATAAGTCCCATATCCGAAAGCAGGAACTCAGTTTCTAAAAACTCGATGTCACGTATCGGGTCAATGGTCTCTTCCGGATGCGGAACGGAATCGTTGGCAAATTGACGGACGACGTGAATGAGTGCATCGGCGTTCTTTACCTTACCGAGGAAATCGCCGGTAATCTTAACCTTATTGTCGTCGGATACGGCAAGTCCGGGTATGTCAAGAAATTCCAAAGTCGCGTGGATTTCTTTTTCCGGCTTGAACATTTCAGTAAGCTTATCAAGTCTGGCGTCGGGTACTTTAACAACCGATCTGCTCTGGTCGCTCTTTGCACCGGGTTCGGATTGTCCGGAATTAACTACCAAAGTTTGAAATAACGTTGTTTTGCCCGAATTTTGAAAGCCGATAAGACCTATTTGCATATTTTCTCAGATTCTATATTTAAAATTTTCAACTTTAAAATATATCGAATATCGCATCTATAAACAATTATCGGCTATCCACGATACATCCGCCACATTTCGACAACTGCTCGATCAGATGGTATTATTCACCCGCTTCGCGGGTGGGCTGGTGGGTGGGGCGTTCGTCTATCCGCCGGTTCCGATGACTCCACCGGCGGTTACTCAAATTTACTCTCTTCGGGAGTATTCATTTAACCAACTTGTTAGATACTTGTTTAGCAAGTTCCTTGTCTCGAAGAGACAAAAGTTGAATAACCTCCGGCGAAGCCGGAGGAGATGAGGCACTCGCCATCTTACGTCCCCGGCAGGGGGCGAATAGAATGTGATATCAGTTATCTCCGATACATCTTCAGAACTGCTGGACAAGGTGGTATTATTCACCCGCTTCGCGGATGGATAGAGGTTGGGGCGTTCGTCTATCTGCCGGTTCCGATGACTCCACCGGCGGTTATTCAAATTTACTCCCTTCGAGAGTAACAGTCATCCTCATACCGTTACTTGATAGGTGCGCTTTCAAATACTGTCGCTTCAGGACAGGAATAATGTACATAAATAAATTCTTAAGCCCTTTTTTTCGGGTAAAGCTCTCTTCAAGCCGTCCAATTTCGTTAACTTTAATGGCGATACAATTTACTTTTTTTCTATATGAAATAGTCTGTGGATGAAGTATATTTCTCATTATAAATTATTAATAATAAGAATATCAACCCATGTTATTCAGAAAAAGCCTACTGATTTTTAGTTTTGCTTTACTCACTATTGTGGTAAAAGCCCAAACAACAGACGACAGCTGGAAAGTTTATAACGATTCCGTGCTTGCCCGCATAGACATTACAGTTCCGCCTGCCAGTCTGAAGTTCATTTACGATAATCCATCTAGTGATTCCGAACATGTTGCATCCGTACACTTTAAGAATGTGTGGCTTGACGAGACTGTGGATTCGGTAGGCTTCCGGCTGAGAGGGAATACCTCGCGTAATGCCGGGAAAAAATCGTTCAAAGTTGAGTTTAATTCCTTTATTAAGGGAAGAACCTTTCATGGTGTAAAGGATTTGAACCTGAATGGTGAGCATAACGATCCTTCTATCGTTCGCAGCAAATTGACCTTCGACCTATCCCGAAAGATCGGGCTCATTGCAAGCAGGGCAAGCCACATACAGGTGTATATTAACGGTGCCTATTACGGGTTGTATATTTCCGTTGAGCAAATTGATGATGAGTTCCTGAAAAAGAATTACCGGGATTTCTCCGGTAATTTATGGAAGTGTTTGTATCCGGCTGATTTGAAATGGCTGGGAAGTGACACATCGCTATACAGAAAACTTGATAATAACGGGGTGCCGGCATATGAACTCAAGACTAATGATGATGTCCAGGACTTTACGAAATTGGTGAGACTTATCAATATCCTGAATAATGTTTCGGATGCAGCATTACCCGATTCTTTAGAGGATGTTATTGCATTACAGGAAGTCGCAAAGTATTTAGCCTTGCATGTCGAGGTCGGAAGCTGGGACTCATACTGGTCGCTGATGAATAATTACTATCTCTATCATGAACCGGCAAAAAGTATTTTCCACATAATTCCGTATGATGAAGATAATGCCTACGGAGTAGACTGGTTCGGCGTTACATGGTCGAGTTCGAATATTTATAGCTGGAATAAAGCTTCATCCGGGTCGCGTCCGCTTGCTGAAAAATTCATCGCGAATAAGCAGTATAGGAATCTCTATACCCATTATATGCGGCTGATCAATGAAAAGGTCTTTAAACTGAATAACTGGGAAACCCATATTGATTCATTAAAGAACATGATTACATCTGCTGCAATTGCCGATACTTTCAGAACAAAAGATTATGGCTTCACGGTAGACCAGTTTACGAATTCATATTCCGCTTCGTCATTTTCAAATCAGCACATTAAAAACGGACTTAAGCAGTATATAAACCTGCGGTATACCGCAACGGCATCGCAACTTGCTTATCAAACAGCGAACCCTTTAGTATACAATATTTCGTTAAACACGAAAAGTCCGTTACCTACTGACTCAATCAAAGTAACTGCATACGCGTATGATGAATCAGGACTGAAATCCGTTGCAATAAAATATACGCCTGCCGGTTCAGGAACATCCCAAACATATCCGATGCAATATTCTCCGGTCAGCAACTCTCTTAACCCTGAAGACTATGACCGGTACACAGGCACCATACCTCCATTAGGGTTTCAGGGCGGTGGAACGGTTTCAATAGTTGCGACTGACAGTACATCTGTTGCTCAAACGTATCCGAGAAGAAGTCCATTAACCGTAAAGGCGGTAAGCCCTTCAACCCACGTCGTTGTTAACGAGTTTCTTGCTGATAATACCATGTTTCCGGATGGCGCAGGTGAATTTGACGACTTCATTGAATTGTATAACCCGACAGATGATACGGTGAATCTGGCAAATAAGTATATGACAGATAACGCATCTAATTTGAAAAAATGGAGATTCGGGAGTGCTTCATTGCCGTTAGCTCCGGGTGCATTTGTCGTGGTGTGGTGTGATGAGCAGCCCACTCAGGGCGCATTACACGCGGGTTTCAAATTAAGTAAATCAGGTGAATACATTGCTCTTGTAGATACGAACGGCAGTACCATAATTGACTCTATAACATTTGGCCCTCAAACTACAAATATTTCCTATGGGCGGTTACCGGATGGAGGAAGTATATGGAGATATTTGTATCCTACACCAGGGGCTCCAAACTTCGTCACAGAGGTTAAGGAGAAACTGACGATAAATGAATTCTCGCTGAAACAAAACTACCCCAATCCGTTTAATCCGGAAACAATAATATCATATTCACTGGCAAACAGCGGCTCTGTTTCTCTGAAGGTATATGATATTGTGGGAAATGAAGTAGGTAATCTGTTCTCAGGAGTACAGACAGCAGGGGAACATTCAGTGCGGTTTTCCGGCCGTAATCTGGCATCCGGGATTTATTTCGCAGTGCTCAAAACAAACGCCGGTATGAAATGTATTAAGTTGCAGCTGCTGAAATAGTTTTTGATTGCAATATAAAAAAAAGACCGCCTCAAAGCGGTCTTTTCATTTTAAATCGAATTGTGTAAAGCGCTATTCATCTTTAATAATATAGCCCACGCCGCGAACGGTTTGAATGATTTCTTTTCCTGAATCGCTTTCAATTTTACTGCGGAGCTTATTAATATACACATCAATCACGTTTGTATCGGGATCGAAGTTATACTCGTAAACATGCTGTGTAAGCTTGGTCCGGGAGACGACCTTATTCTTATTTCGCATAAGGAATTCCAAAATTGAATATTCTTTAGGTGTGAGGTCTATGACGTCATTGCCGATTTTGAGTTTGTGGGTTTGAGTATCAAGATGGAGGTGCTTAATCTTCAGAATAAGTGTCTTTTCATTCTCAGTTCTTCTAAGCAAGGCACGTACACGGGCAATAAGCTCTTCAAAATCGAACGGCTTTGTAAGATAGTCATCCGCTCCGGCATCCAGCCCCTCAACTTTATCCTGTACTTTGTCTTTTGCAGTGAGCAGCAGTATAGGAGTGGTGATCTTTTGACCCCGTAGTTCCTTTGTAATAGTAATTCCATCTTTGTATGGAAGCATGATATCAAGAATAATTAAATCATATTCCTTTTGCAAGGCCAATGCAGCGCCTTCATTGCCATTGTGAGCAATGTCAACGTTATAGAACTCTTCTTCAAGCCCTTTCTTAATGAAAGAGGCGACCTTTTTTTCGTCTTCGACTAATAGTAATTTCATATTCCCGAACATAATAAAAAGGAGAGTAATAACCCTCCTTTTTTAATAAATTTTAATGAATATCTGATTATTTGGTTACTTCTTTTACAGCGTCTTTAACTTTTTTGTGTTTATCCTTGGCGGCTTTTGCTGTCTTATCAGCTTTTACAGCTGCTTTATCAGCGGCATCACCAGCTTTTTTTACGACTTTTACTTTATCTGCTTTTGCTTTATCAACGGACTTTGCTGCTTTATCTGTAGCCTTTACAGCTTTAACTTTTGCTTTATCGGCTTTAACCTTTGCTTTATCAGCGGCATCACCGGCTTTTTTTATAGCTTTGTCAGCTTTAACTGTGACTTTTTCGTCAGCTTTTTTGATTGCCTTATCGGCTTTAGCTTCAACTTTTGTTGTAGCTGCTTTAACAGCTGTTTCTTTTTTCTTCAGAATATCAGTCTGAGCAAAGACTCCCGAAGTTAATATTCCGGTCACGATCAATAAAGCTAAGAATCTTTTCATAAATACTCCTTGGTTATTAGTGTATAATTACGGAAGACACAATTTTAAATATCTTCATAAGATAAAGTAATGAAAAACTTGGCTCGCTATTCTGCCGGTATAAAAAATAATTATTAAAAAAAATTAATGTATTATGAGCTTCTTTTATCCCCGGTGTCGGGAATCTGCACCGTTTAAGTAAACTAAAGGAATTATTTACTTCGCTAAAAGTTTTATTTATGTGCCGTTTTTCATATATTTGGCGTATCTCAATAATCACGTAAAGTTTTTGCAGTATGTTAACGTCAAATCTTAAGTTTATCTCCCGGTTTAACGACTTAAAGGTAATGGCCGGGAAGGGGACTCCGGAGTTTTTTGAACAATTTTGTGAATTTATTTGTGAAGAGTTTCAATTTCATTCGGCCGTAGTTTTTAAGGTTAATGAAAGCAAGAAACTGTTTCTGGTCGGTAAATCGGCATCTGCAAAAAAGACGCTCCAAATGCATTCAGTCTATGAATGCTCAAACTGCAAACTTCTTAAGAAAGAGTCCGAGAACTTCGAATTCTTATCAAGCCCCACTTGTGAAATCCACTCTGCGGAAGCCGGGTTCCATGAATGCTGCCTGAATCTGGTTGTTGGTGATAACGAGCGTTACCTCTTAAAATTAGCCAATAAAACCCCCTTTACACCGGCGGAAAAAGATTTTTTCAAAATTACCGGTCAGTTTATACTCAGTGCCCTTGAATCGTTGGACACCAAGAATATTCATGAAAAAGCATCTTTTGGCAAGTTTATTGTTGAAGCCGCAAATGAATTTAGAACACCGACAAACAGTATTGTAGGATTTGCATCTTTGCTGGGCGATGAGAAATTGACCTCAGCGCAATCAGAATATGTAATTACTCTGAAAGAGAATGCTCAAAAAATGCTCTCTTTGATCAATGACTTTGTTGATTATTCGAAATCCGAAGCAGGAATTTTAGCATATAATACTTCGCTCGTGCAGATGAATGATGTAGTTGACGAAGTACTTGCTCAATTCTCCGCAAAAACTTTGCCAACTGGCGTTGTTATCGAAAAACAAGTTGATAAATCGCTTCCCGAAAATATCAAATCCGATGTGATTAAGATTAAATACATTTTGCAGCAGTTTACACAATTCTTAGTCAATATTACCGAAGCCGGGAAAATAAATATTTCCATTTCAGTAGGCGCTCAAAGTAAAATCGTTGTCCGGATGACAAACAAGGGTACCATACTTCCTATTCAGAATCTGGCAAATGTATTTAATGGTACGGCGATGCTTGATCTGAAATCTATGAAAAACTCGCAGGTTACTGTATTGAGCCTCCCGCTCGCAAAACGCTTCCTTGATGCCTTGGGTGGTACTTTGGAAGTTGCATCTTCCCAGGCGAAAGGTATTGCGATTACTTTCAGCGTTCCTTACGAATCGTTAAACCCAATTGAAGCGAAGATTGGTGCGCTTCCGAGGATTGAAGGTAAAAATAAAGTTCTCGTTATTGAAGACGACTACGCGACATCAAAATTATTGAGCAACTATCTGAATAAGTGGGGCTATGAACCGCTTATCATCAACTCGGGTGTTAAAGCTTATCAGATGCTGCAAAAGGAAAAATATCTTGCCGTCATTATGGATATTATTCTTCCTGATATTAACGGCTTGGAATTATTGAAAAAAATCCGCGAGGACGAGCACAGCCGCTTTACACCGGTTATCGTATGTTCGGTTGAAGCCGAGCAACAAAAAGCTTTTATGATGGGTGCTGTTGAATATTTTGTAAAGCCTATCAGATACAAAGATCTGGTTGAGGTATTAACCAGCTACAAATTGAAAAAAGATTCCAATATTCTTTGCGTTGATGATGATGTTCCGACCTTGAACCTTGTAAAAAGTGCTATCGAGTCGGTCGGCTTTAATGCTATTGCCGAATCGAGATCAATTAAGGTTATGGATATGATCAAGGACGTACCGCTTGATCTTGCAATTATTGACCTTGATATGCCCGACATCAACGGCTTTGAGTTGATTAAATTAATTAAAACATCACCGAAATTTGCTAACCTCCCGATTATTATTTATACAGGTAAGGAGAACTTTGAAGAAGATCTTCAGAAAATTGACGGATTGTTCACGGAATTGTTAAGCAAACGAAGTACGAAAATTGAAGATCTCGCGGATACTATCAACGCGATGATTAACCGATATGAACAGCCGACACCACCGGAAGACATGAAAACAGAAACGGATTCACCGAAAATATTATTAGTTGAAGATTATAAACACTCTCAAATCATAGTCACTCGTCTTCTTAAGAAGAATAGTTTTAATAATGTTATCGTTGTTGAAAATGGTGCTGAAGCCATCGAACAAGTTAAACAGCATGAGTTCGATTTGATTCTTATGGATATGCAGATGCCTGTGATGAATGGGTTTGAAGCGACTGAAAGAATCCGGCAGATTCCTGAGTACAAAGAAACTCCGGTTATTGCATTAACCGCGTTTGCCATGAAAGGCGACCGTGAGAAGTGTCTTGAGGCGGGAGCGACTGATTATATTCCGAAACCGATTGATAGTCAGGAATTCATAGAAAAAGTTAAACACTATACATCTATGAAATTCAGTAACTAACTATTCTTTAACGGATTTTATACATACGAAAATGATTAACGAAACTCCCAGAGTCCGGTTTGCACCAAGTCCTACCGGCTACTTACATGTCGGCGGTTTACGCACCGCATTATATAATTACCTGTTTGCCAGAAAAAATAACGGTACGTTCATTTTGCGCATTGAAGACACCGATCGGAAACGCTTTGTTGAAGGTGCTGTGGAAAATCTCATCAGCTCGCTTGAATGGTGCGGCTTAACCTACGACGAAGGTCCGGGTAAGGAGGGGGAGCATGGCCCTTATCTGCAATCGGAAAGATTGCCGATATATGAGGATTACGCTCTTCATCTTGTGGAACAGAAAAAAGCGTATTACTGTTTTTGTACCGCCGATCGCCTTGACGTTATGCGTAAAGAAATTGAAAAGGGCGGTGGACAGCCGAAATACGACAAGCACTGCTTCAGTCTTTCTACCGAGGAAATAAAGGAAAAATTGGATTCCGGCATGCCGTATGTTATCAGGCTGAATGTCGAACCCGGGAAAACGATTGCCTTTGATGATATGATCAGGGGGCGGATTGAGTTTTCCAGTGATGTTATTGATGATCAGGTGTTACTGAAAAGTGACGGATATCCGACATATCATCTCGCCAACGTAGTTGATGACCATTTGATGAACATTACTCATGTTATTCGCGGTGAAGAGTGGCTTTCTTCAACTCCCAAACACGTCATGTTATATAACGCATTGGGATGGGAAATCCCGGCCTTTGCGCATCTGCCTTTATTGCTCAACCCGGACCGTTCCAAACTGAGCAAGCGGCAGGGAGATGTTGCAGTTGAAGATTACCGGTCAAAAGGATTTTTAAAAGACGCACTCGTTAATTTTGTTGCTCTACTCGGTTGGACTGCGGGCGATGATAAAGAATTCTATAACATGAATGAACTTATAGATGCATTCTCATTGGATAGGGTGAACAAAGCCGGAGCAGTATTCGATCTGCAAAAACTTCATTGGCTCAACGCGGAGCATCTGCGTTCGAAGAGCATGCCGGAATTGACCGAACTTCTTAAAGAAAGTTTGTTAACATCCGCATTCGCAGGTAATCATTACAGTGATGATATGCTTAAACAAATTATTGAGGCTATGCTGCCGAGAGTATCGTTTATTCAGGAAATCTGGCAGAACGGTGCGTATCTTTTTGCGGCACCTGAGAGCTACGATCCTGCGGTAATTAAAAAAAGATGGACTGATGAATCAGGTAAGTATCTTGAAGTTTTAGCGAATCACTTCGAAGCATTGGTTTCTCCTGCAAAGGAAGACTATGAGCTGGCATTGAACAAAGTTTCGGAGGAATTGCAGGTTCAGCATGCACAGCTTATCCATCCACTGCGCCTGGCGGTTTCCGGAGTAGGCGGCGGCCCCGGAGTTTACGATATTGTGGTTATCATCGGACAGGCTGAAGCAGTTAAACGCGTACGCAAAGCAGCACAAACAATTACAAAATAAATTAGATTTCGGCTCACATAAACATTAGAAGCAGTATGGAAGAAGAATTAAAAAATAATGAACGACCGTTGAATTTTATCAACGAGATAATCGAAGATGATTTAAAGACGAACAAATACGAAGGAAGGGTACACACCCGCTTCCCTCCGGAACCGAATGGCTATTTGCATATCGGGCACGCAAAGTCTATTTGTCTGAACTTTGGTTTGGCACAGCAGTACAAAGGCAAAACAAACCTCCGTTTTGATGATACAAATCCCACGAAAGAAGATGTGGAGTATGTTGATTCGATTAAAGAAGATGTACGCTGGTTAGGGTTTGATTGGGAAGACCGGATGTTCTATGCTTCCGATTACTTCGGACAGCTGTACGATTGGGCAATACAGCTTGTGAAAAAGGGTCTCGCTTATGTTGATGACTCTACTCCTGACGAAATCCGTGCATACCGCGGAACGTTGACCGAACCCGGAAAAGACAATCCTTACCGCAATCGTTCGATAGAAGAAAATTTGGACTTATTTGTCCGTATGAAAAACGGTGAATTTGCCGATGGTTCAAAAACCTTACGCGCTAAAATTGATATGGCATCGCCGAATCTGAATATGCGTGACCCTATCATGTACAGAATTCTGAAAGCAGAGCATCACCGGACAGGAAATGACTGGTGCATTTACCCGATGTATGACTGGGCACATGGGCTTTGTGACTCAATCGAAGGAATAACTCACTCTATCTGTACACTCGAATTTGAAAATCATCGTCCGTTGTACGACTGGTTCATCGAAAAACTTGAGATTTATCATCCGCAGCAAATCGAATTTGCACGCTTGAATTTATCCTATACGGTTATGAGCAAGCGCAAACTTTTACAGCTTGTAAATGAGAAAAAAGTTGAAGCATGGGATGATCCGCGGATGCCGACCATTTCGGGTTTGCGAAGAAGAGGGTACACCCCTGAATCAATCCGCAATTTTGCTGAGCGTATCGGCGTGGCAAGAAGAGATAACACGATTGATGTGGCATTACTTGAAAATTGTGTCCGCGAGGATTTGAATAAAAAAGCGCTGCGCGTGATGGCGATTTTGCGTCCTTTAAAGGTTGTGATTACCAATTATCCGGAAGGGCAGAGCGAAGAACTCGAAGCTATCAATAATCCCGAAGATGCCTCCATGGGCGTGAGGAATGTTACTTTCACCCGCGAACTATATATCGAGCAGGATGATTTTATGGAGAATCCTCCGAGCAAATTTTTCCGCCTGACTCCGGGCAAGGAAGTCCGCTTACGTTACGCGTACATCGTGAAATGCGAAAGTGTTATTAAGGATGATACGACGGGTGAGATAAAAGAAGTTCACTGTACCTTTGATCCTGAAACGAAAAGCGGCTCCGAGAAAAGCAATCGTAAAGTAAAGGGTACGATTCACTGGGTTTCAGCTTCTGCGGCAAAAGAGATTGAAGTCAGATTGTATGACAGATTATTCTCGGTTGAGGACCCGGCTTCTGAAAAAGAAGGTGATTGGAAAGATTCTATAAATCCACATTCTTTAGAAGTGCTTTCTGCTAAAGTTGAACCACATCTTGTTGATGCCCGTCCCGGCGAACATTTTCAGTTCGAAAGATTGGGGTATTTCAATGTGGATAAGGATTCGACGAAGGAAAAACCGGTGTTTAACCGCACGGTTGCTTTGCGCGATTCATGGGCAAAGATCGAGAAAAAATCAAATTAATATTGTATTTGATTCCCAGCCCATGACTTTCCTCAGGATGCTGTGCAAAGTGATGGGCTGGGAAATCTGCATGTACCAATCTCTTTTATTTAGCCGTATCACCACCTGCGGCGGGTTTCAAATTCTTCAACTGACCCTCATCAATTCTCAAAAATTTATTTAAAGCATCAAACGTCGCCTGAGCCTGTTTCAGGGTAATCCTCATATCTTCGAGTATTTCCGTCATGTTGGGCGCTTTTGAGTTCATATACGTAGTCAGCGAGTCAAGCCGGGGAACCATAGCACTGAAGCCGGCGATGGTTTGTTTGAGCGGATTGACGAATAAATCACCTTTAGGATCAATCATCTTTACTGCAAGGCCGTCCGGACTCTTATAAGCGGTTAACAACGTGTCAGCCTTCGCGAGAGTCTTCTTGAGCATTTGATTTGTGGATTTGAATTCTTCTGTCAGATCCGCACCGTTATTGATAAGACGGAACAAAGCTCCGTCGTGCGGGTTTTTATCCTTAAGCAGAGCTGTCGTTAGCTCGTTTACTTTTCCGGAAACCTGTTTCAAATCTTCTGATGCCGATGCTAAATTGTTAAGCATGCGGAATATAGCGCCTTTGTTCTGAATTGTATCGGCAGTGAGATTCTCGGTAAACGACTCCATATTTTCCATCAATACGCTTAAAGGATCTCCGGCTTTTTTCACTTTGTTGGAGGTCAATAAGTACTGTCCTTCAGGTACATCAACAGCCGGAAGGGTACTGTTTTCAGGCAAGAGCGAGTTGGTTCCTATGCCTTGTAAAAACTCAATTGTGCCGGTGTTTGTTACCGGGTTCAAGCCCTTCCATAATGCGGAATTATAAACAATTTTGTTTTTGTATTCTTTGTAAATAACCAGATCGGCTTCAATAAAATTATCAGGTGTCAACCGGAAGTCGGTTATTTCACCAATCTTAAATCCCTTGAAGTATATCGGCGTTGAGACGGATAATCCGTTTGCGTCGGCCAATTTAGCTTTATAATGGATTTTGGTCTCAAAGTATTTCTTGTTCATTATCACCAATCCCAGAGTAGTAACAAGAATGATCAGTGCAATGAGCAGAAACGAAATGACGAAGCGTTCGGTATATTTAAATTTGAGTTTCATGTTTGCCTGCTTCAAGATAATCGTGTATAATTTTCTTTGTGAGTAGATTCTCACTTTTCAATATCGAATCAACAAGTCCTTGTTCAATGAGACTACCGCCGGAAAAAATGAGGATGTAGTCGGCATCATAAAATAATGTACGGGATGTAGAAAAATAGATTTGGGTTACCTTTTTGCTCGCTTTTAGCTGGTTAATATATGAGCTAACGGCTTTTTTATAATTAAGTTCAAGATCGGTTAACGGATTATCGTATAAGATAATACCGGACTCCATGATAAAAGCCCGGATGAGGAGAATCATTTTCAATGTCTGCGGATGTAGTCTTGCCGGTCTTTCGGAGAGAATTTTTTTCTGAATACCAAAATTGTCAAACATCCTGTCAATCCGGCTCTGCTTTTCTTCCTTAGTAGCATCGGGATAATGGTAGTTCAACGGAAGCAGGAGATTCTCGCTGATGGAGAGGTTTGATAGAATTCCTTTTCTTTCGAAAACAAACGACATGTTTTTCCGGACTGCCTTTAAGGTTTTTCTATCTGATTTGAACATATTCAATCCGTTAATACATACGGAACCGCTTGTAGGAGCTGTAATGCCGCCGATGATCTTCAACAGCGTTGAAGTCTTTTCCTCTACGGGTGCAAGAATGCCGGTCATGCAATTAGGTAAAAATTCGTACGTGATATTTTTCAATATCTCTTCATTTTCCTGCTTGTATGACAAGCTGTCCAATTTTATTTGGGTTGAATTAAGCAAGGTAAAAACTTATTGTTATAAGAATATCAAAAATAATAATCATTGTTAAGGACCATACAACCGCTTTAATTGTTCGCTGCGGAACTTCCGTACTCGCGAACACGACTTTAAGACCTTCAAAGCTTGACACAAGAGCAATGGTGAAACCGAAAACTGAAGACTTAACCAGGCTCGCGATAATATCTCTGATGGTCATTTCAGAAAAGAGTGCATAGGCGAATGTTCGAATATCAAGAGAATAAAATACAGAACTAAGAAACCATGCACCGAATATGGAACAAGCATTGAAAAATATTGATAACGTGATCATGGAAATAATGAGTCCGAGTACCCTTGGCACAATAAGATAGTTTACCGGAGAGATACCGAACGATTGGAGCGCATCTATTTCATCGTTAATGACCATGTTACCGAGTTCTGTGGAGATTGCGGTACCCGAACGAGCAATAATAATTAACGCCGTCAGAATATATGCCAGTTCTCTGACAACAACAGAAACAAGGATGGTGTAAAATATTTTACTCTGGCTGAACCGGGGGAGCATGGCGTTCCCTTCCAGAATAATGATACCGCCGATTGCAAAACCAAGCAGGGATATGATACCTAACGCCTCATACCCGGTGTATAAAACCTGCCGGTACAATACTATTTTACCGATTTGCTTTTTCCGGAAGAAGTGAAAAGTCTCATAGAAAACTTCAAACGAATAGCTGGTAAAATAAACGATATTCTTAAAAAATGCTTTAATATAGGTTTCCTTCTTTACCTGGGTATGAACACAATAATTACTTTTAAAGAAAGTACGGAAAATCTATAGAGTGACAATTGAATTTATAAAAAGCAGTTGAAAGTTAAAATACATATTTTCCATGGATGTGCGGCATGTACACAGGTAATTAGCAAAAAACACCTTCCGGCATACCGTATTTCCGCAAAAACTTATAACTTGCTCTTTTGAATTACAAATAACTGAGTTGAAAATGTATAAAGTTCTGATTCCGGAGAAAATTCCGCATGCAGCTTTTGAATTACTACGTAAAGCCGGGTTGGGGGTAATTTCCTACAAGGCTGGGGGTAAATTCCCGACGGCATTTTGGAACAAGCAAGCGCCTTTAGCTGACGGGTTTGTTTCCTTGCTGGATAACCGTATAGATGCAAAAGTGCTCTCTCGATTGAGTAAATGCAAGGTAATAGCAAATTATGCTGTGGGGTTTAACAATATAGATATTACTGAGGCATCTGCGAGAGGTATGTATGTAACCAACACGCCGGATGTTTTGACTGATGCGACCGCCGATCTGACATTTGCACTCATCCTTGCTTCGGCCAGACATATTATAGAAGGCGACGGTTTTATGCGTCAGCGGAAATTCAAAGGTTGGAAACCGGATTTGCTGCTCGGTATGCAATTGAGCGGTAAAACCCTCGGCTTGGTAGGTGCAGGAAGAATCGGTGCGGCAGTAGCGAAACGCGCGGCAGCTTTTGGTATGAAAATCATTTATTTTAATCGGAGTAGAAATCAAAAACTGGAAGATACGACCGGCGCGAGAAAAGTTACACTTGCTTCACTCATGAAAACCGCCGATGTAATTTCTTTGCATTTACCTCTGAACAAAGGGACGTATCATATGGTAGACAGTAAGCTTCTTGCAATGATGAAAACCACAGCAATTCTCATCAATACTGCCAGAGGGGAGATTGTTGACGAACAAGCTCTAATAAGAATGCTGAAAACTAAAGCAATCTCTGGAGCCGGTTTCGATGTTTACGAAAATGAACCTGTTGTAAATCCTGATTTACTGAAACTGAACAATGTTGTATTGGCACCTCATCTCGGAAGCGCGACCGAAACTGCAAGAAATGCAATGGCGGCTATCTCTGTTAAAAATGTAATTGCCGTATTAAAGGGCGGTAAGCCGATTACTCCGGTAAATACTATTTAAGACTGCTGATTATCGCCTCATCCAGCGGTTTTGTCTTTGAAGGGAAAACGCGGATAAGTTCACCCCTTTCGTCAATAAGATATTTGAAAAAATTCCATTGCGGTTCCTGATCATTCCATCCGTTGAGCTTCTTGTCGGTCAGCCAGCGGTATAATGGATGCTTGTTATCACCGACTACGGAGATTTTCGATGCCATGGGGAATGTCACTCCATAGTTCAACGAGCAAAATTGTGCAATCTCGGTATTCGTTCCGGGTTCCTGTTTCAGGAAATCGTTTGCCGGAAATCCTACGATAACCAGTTTATCTTTATGGGTTTCGTAGAGTTTTTCAAGTTCTGCGTATTGCGGCGTGAATCCACACTTTGAAGCAACATTTACTAAAAGGATTTTTTTACCTTTATATTGCTGCAAGTTCATCTCTTTGCCGTCAATGGATGAATACGTGATATCATATACAGAGGTTGTACTTTTAGCCTGCATTGGTTTCTCAGCATTCTTAAAACAATTTATGTTGAAGATTGATAGAAGCAGCACGACAATCGTTTTTATTTTCATACGTGTACCTGTTGTCCATTACTTTATCTATCAAACAATAGGTATTACCTGAAGAGTTCCCCCGTGGGAAGGCAGGAATGAGAAAGGAAGCCGCAAGTGTTTGCGGCTTATGATTTTAATACTGTTCTGGCAAAAATGTCGTCAATGTGTTTTAATGATGCCTTAATATCAAAAAGGGCATTCATTTCTTTCGGAGTGATGTTCTTTTTGATGACAGCATTTTTTTGCAGTTCGGTGCGTAAGTTCAGATTGGTGTTACGCCAGACCTTCATAGCTGCTTCCTGAACGGCGGCGTATGATGCTTCCCGCGACAGACCTTTCTCCGTTAATTTCAGGAGAACTCGCTGTGAAAAGATGAGTCCTCGCGTAAGGAAAAGGTTCTTCTCCATATTTTCGGGATAGATGATCAACTGGTCAATTAACCGCGTTGCAACATGAAGCATGTAATTGAGAATAATTGTACTGTCGGGGACAATGACGCGTTCGACCGATGAATGAGAAATGTCACGCTCATGCCACAATGTGATGTTTTCCATTGATGCTAATGAGTTCCCGCGGAGAATGCGTGCCATACCTGCAATGCGTTCGCAGATTATCGGATTCCGCTTGTGCGGCATCGCCGATGAGCCTTTTTGGCCTTTGCCAAAAAACTCTTCGGCTTCCAATACTTCGGTTTTTTGCAAGTGTCGAATTTCCGTGGCGATTTTTTCAAGCGTACTTCCAACAATTGCAAGTGTGGTCATATATTCGGCATGCCTGTCGCGCTGAATAATCTGAGTGGATACAGGAGCAGGGCGCAGACCCAGATGTTCGCAAACGTACTTCTCAACTTTAGGATCCAAATGCTCAAACGTTCCGACTGCTCCGGACAGCATACCTACGGATATATTATCAATCGCTGCCTGAACTCTTGTTATATCTCTCTGTATTTCTTCATACCACAAAGCAAATTTTAATCCCATTGTGGTCGGCTCGGCATGGATTCCATGCGTTCTGCCGATGCAGTACGTGTATTTATACTCAAGAGCTTTTTTCTTGAGGGATTCGGCAAATGTTTTCATCTGCTTGAGGAGCAATTCTCCGGCACATTTCATCTGATAGGAGAGCGTAGTGTCCAGAATATCGGAGGAAGTCATTCCGTAATGGATGTGGCGTGCTGCCGGGCCGACATTTTCGGAGACGCTTGTCAGGAAAGCTATAACATCGTGATTAAGAGTCTTTTCCAGATCATTGATTCTGCTGACTGAGAACTTTGCTTTTTTCTTGATGATTTGAAGATCATTCGCGGGAACCTCACCATCTTTAGCTCTCGCTTCACAGGCAAGAATCTCAATTTTTAACCATGTCGAAAATCTAAATTTGTCTGTCCAAAAGCGGGTCATTTCCGGGCGTGAATATCTTGGGATCATCTTTTCTCCAATTTCAAGCTTGCATTAATTTCTTTATCTTCACGGGTAATCCTTAAAGTAACTACCTGATTAGTTCTGTACTCCTGAAAAATCGCCATGATGCTTTGTTCGTTTTCAATTTTAAAGCTATCTACTTGAGTAATGACATCTCCGGGGCGGATTCCTGCTTCATCGGCTGGTGAATTTTTAATAACTCTTGTTACAATGACGCCTTTTGTGGATTGCCGGTTGAGAGTACGGGCAATCATCTCGTCTATATTTTGTACAGTCAAACCCGTATAAAAATCTCTCTCGATTTTCCCGTTTTTCTTTAACTCATTTACGACATTCATTACTTTGTTAATCGGTATTGCGAATCCGAGTCCGATACTTCCTTCCGAAGCGCCCGAGGTAAAGATAATCGTATTCATGCCAATTACCTCACCTACGCTGTTAACTAAGGGGCCGCCGGAATTTCCACCATTGATTGCGGCATCGGTCTGGATCATGTTCAAATAATAACGGTTCTGCACCTGATTAAGGTTCATGCCCGTAGCACTTACAACGCCCACGGTTACGGTTGGCCGGTAATTCACCTCAAATAGTCCGAAGGGATTACCCAGAGCGATAACCCATTCGCCGATGATTACATCGTCGGAATTACCAATTGGAATTGCGGGGAGATTGTCACCCTTGATCTTCAGAAGGCAAATATCCGAAAGGGGGTCATGACCGATAATGTCGGCTTTATACTGACTGCCGTCAGTCGTGCTGACTACAATTTCAGCCGCATTACCCGCGACATGGTCATTGGTAACAATGTACCCGTCTTTAGAAATGATAAATCCCGATCCGAGGCTTTTCACTTTTTGCTGATAAGTACGATCGCCGAAAAACTGCCTGAAAAACGGATCATTAAAAAACGGGCCGATCATCGGATCGGAGTATTGTCGGATTTCCGTAACGTTAATACCTACAACACACGAACTGACTTTTTTGACAGTCTCGGTAATAATAGTTTTTCTTGATGTATATATCTGATCGTTCAGATTGTCTCTTGACGCGGAATCCGGAGAAATACCGGCTGCAAAAGAGAGCGAATTGAAAAAAGTTAGGGCGAAGAGGGCAATAAATACATTAATGGCTATAGAGATTCTGTTGTTGTGCATCATACGTAACCAAAAATTATTTAAAATAAATTTACAGATGTAAATATACAAAAACGCACGCTTTAGGGGTAGTCAAAACGCTGTCTGAGGTAAGAAAAAATGAACTATTGCAGGAATATTACTGCGCGCTATGTGAGCTCGGATTCATTGATACCAATTGGTTGTAAACCGAACCTGAAATTTCCTGAATCACTTTGGCAAGGCGTGGAAAATCTACATTATTTCTGCCCTTTGTCATGATTGTAATCAGATATGGTTCGTTATTAATATAAAAGATCGCGGTTTCGTGGAGCTGCTTATTAACGTTTGTACCGGATTCACCGAACTTGTGAGCAATACTGAGGTTACTGACAGGGATTCCTTTTCTGATTCCGTCTTCATAATCCGATTTCATCAATAACGACACTGCATATTCGGAATTCCTGATGGTAAGGTACGAAGCGTTAAAGAGCGCTTCCATAAAAACGGAATAGTCTTTTGAGCCTACATAGAATGTGGATGCGTTCCAATCAGGAGCGTCGAGACCCAGATCTACAAATACTTTCTGGAAAGTCGCAACGTTGATATTTTGATTAAGTAGGTATGTGGCGTTATTATCGGAATATTCTATCATGTAACGCAAAAGTTCACGTATGGTATAGCTTTGTCCCACCTGAATACTTTTTGAGACGATGTTTGCTTTTTTATCGGTTACGAACTCATGAACAAAGGTAAGTTTCCTATCAAGAGTTCCCGGACTTTGCTCTTCCATTTTTAAAAAGGTAATGAGTTCCGGTACCTTTAGCAGAGAGCCGGGCATATACTTTTCTTCAGCATTGATGCTGAACCAATCGGAGTTTTCGAAATCTCTAACATATACTGAGGCCGATTCAAGCGTTCCGTCATCTATTGAATTCTGTATGAGCTTTTCCGCGCTTTCCTTTATACCAAGATATTTTGCTGCTTCATTTACCGGCTTAGCTGATATTAGCGGCTTTATGAATGTGTATCCGCTGAGACGGGAAATTTTATACGTGCTTTCCTCCATTGTTTCACCACTATGGGTACCATTGTAGATGTTGAATGTTTTGGTAAGAAAGAAGATTAATGCAGAACATGCAAAAGTGATGAGCAGCAGTAAATATACCGGGACTTGTTTTTTAAGCATATAAGATAGTAACAACTGGTGGAGAAAAATTAGAAAAATTTAATGTTAAAAATATGTTAAGAGAGAAATTTTTAAAATGTAAATATTTTGACTACGAAAAATATTCGTACTTTTATGAAATGAAGTGAGTTAAAAATGGGGTTAAACGATGTAATTCAATGATAAGTGCAGCAAAAGAAATAAGCTTGTTTTCAAAGAAAATCTTTCTGTGAGATAGAGCACAAAAAGTCCGGTATTATTGGATAATCAACAATCGCAAATATTGTTTTAACTAAGTATTGAGGCGGCTTTTAGCTTAGTAATAAGTTCGATAGTTTTTGGGAATTCTGAATTATCTTTCATTAATTCTTTGATGACTGCACTACCAACAATCATGCCGTCAGCATAAGGTGAGAAAAGCTTAATGTCATCTGGTCTCGATATTCCGAAACCGATAAGCATTTTATTTTTTATGATAGATCTTGCGTGAGCAATTTTGTTAATTATATCATCATTAAAATTTTGTTGAACGCCGGTCGTGCCGGTAACACTGACAAAATATACAAATCCTTTGCTCAACGCATCAATTTTTTTCAGTCTCTCGTCCGACGTTGTGGGGGATGCCAGCATAATAATATCAAGTTCATTAATTTCAGGAACAAAGTTGTGATACTCTTCAACAGATAAATCGGGTATAATCACTCCGTTAAATCCGGCATGTTTCGCATCCGTAAGAAATTTTTCAACACCATAGTGCATCAGGATGTTTGCATAAGTCATTGCTATCAGAGGCTTTTTTGTTTTCAGCCGGATGGCTTCAGTAAATTTGAATACGTCCAAAACAGTTGTGCCATTATCTATAGCCGTCTGAGAAGATTGCTGAATTACAGGGCCGTCGGCCATTGGATCACTGAATGGAATGCCGATCTCGAGTATGTCTGCTCCGGCATCCAGTGCTTTGACCGCAAGCTGCACGAAGTTTTCTTTGTCGGGGAAACCAGCCGTGAGAAAGACAGACAGAACTTTTTCGTTACGATTATTGACTTCCTGAATGTACTCTTGTATAAAACTCATATCAATCCTTATTAAACTCTGTCGAGGTGAAAAAGTGTATTTAAATCTTTATCACCGCGTCCGCTGATATTGACAACGACAATTTCACCTCTTTTTGTCTCAGGCATCAGTTTATCTAAATAAGCGACAGCATGTGCACTTTCTAAAGCGGGGAGTATCCCTTCTTGCTCCGAAAGAAATTTCATTGCCTGTAGTGCTTCATCATCCTTTACTGATTGATACTGCACACGTTGCATATCTTTTAATAAACTGTGTTCCGGACCTACACCCGGGTAATCGAGTCCAGCCGATACAGAATGCGCTTCAATAACCTGACCGGCATCGCTCTGAAGAAGGTATGTGCGCATGCCATGAAATACTCCGTCGGTACCGAGACTGAGGGTCGCTGCATGTTTATCGGTATCAATACCGCATCCGGCAGCTTCCACCCCGATAAGACGAGTGCTGATGTCGTTAACAAACGGATAAAAAATGCCAGCGGCATTACTTCCTCCACCAACACATGCGACAATATAATCCGGCAGCCTGTTCTCGATCTTCCCAAGCTGGGCTTTCGTCTCTATTCCGATAATAGATTGGAAATTCCTGACGATCATCGGATATGGATGCGGGCCGACGACGGAACCGATAATGTAATGAGTGTCTTTAATGTTTGTTACCCAATCACGGATAGCTTCATTGGTGGCATCCTTAAGAGTTTTGCTGCCGGATGTGACAGGAATGACTTCCGCCCCGAGCAGCTTCATTCGAAAGACGTTAAGTTCTTGGCGCTTTGTATCCACTTCACCCATGTATACGATACACTTCATCCCGAACTTGGCGCAAACGGTGGCTGTTGCCACGCCATGCTGACCCGCACCGGTTTCCGCAATGACACGGGTTTTACCGAGGCGTCTTGCGAGAAGAATCTGTCCAAGAGCATTGTTCAGCTTATGCGAACCGGTGTGACACAGGTCTTCGCGCTTCATGTATATCTTAGCTTTGCCGTAATATCCTGTTAGCCTTTCAGCAAAGGTTAACGGAGTAGGTCTTCCGGTGTAATTATTGTTGAGGTCGGTAAGTTCACGGTTGAATTCCGCATCATCTTTAACACTGTTATACATACTCTCAAGTTCTTCGAGAGGAATGATGAGAGTTTCAGGAACGTATTTACCGCCGTATTTACCGAAATGTCCCGATTGATCCGGAAAATTATATATGCTGTCAGTATTCATTTTAATATTTCTTATCAACGATCGGAGCAAGTTGTTGTACTTTATCAATTAATTGTTTAAATGCTTTCGGTGTGAGTGACTGAATGCCATCCGAGAGTGCTTTGTCGGGGTCGCAGTGAACTTCTATCATAAGTCCGTCCGCGCCGCATGCAACTGCCGCAAGCGACATCGGTTGAACCTTATCACGGATTCCGATACCGTGTGACGGATCAACAAATATCGGCAGGTGAGTAGCTTGTTTGATTACAGGAACAGCGTTCAGGTCCAGGGTGTTTCTCGTCCATGTTTCAAAAGTACGGATGCCGCGTTCACATAGAATGACGTTCCCATTACCCTGAGACAAAATATATTCCGCGCTCATTAACAGATCTTCGATTGATGCCGACATACCGCGTTTAAGAAAAACCGGGATATTCATCTGTCCGACTTTATTAAGCAGGGAGTAGTTCTGCATGTTTCTTGCACCGATTTGAATGACATCGGCAACTTCTGCAACGCCCTCAATGGTATCGGTATCCATTGCCTCGGTAACAATGTGCATTCCGTATTCTTTCTTAACATCTGCAAGTAATTCGAGACCTTTTTCACGCAGTCCCTGGAAAGTATACGGGCTTTTTCTTGGTTTGTATGCACCGGCTCTGAAAAACTTAATGCCTAACTCATGCAATGCTCCGGCAACGTCCATAATTTGCTGATGGCTTTCAACCGAACACGGGCCTGCAACAATTTGTAACTGTTTACCGCCCAGCGTATCGTTGCCGATTTTAACAACTGTATCCTCATCTTTCATTTCGCGGCTGACAAGCTTGTAACTTTTGGATACGCGCAAAGCATCAACAACGCTGTCCATTAGCAGGAAATCATCGGGAGATAAATTTCTGGTATCTCCTGTAATACCGATAGCTATTTTCGATGTGCCCTTGCTGATATGAGCATTACAATTATAGCTTTTAATTTTTTCTTCGACCTGAGCTATTTGTTGGTCGGTGGCTTCGAGTTTCATTACAACTAACATGTGATATTCCTTATGGTTTTAAAAAAAATCTCAACTTTGGTTTTATCCTTTTTACCGGGTGATGATTCCAATGAGGAGGATACATCTATTCCGTAGGGCTGTACTTCTTTAATAATTTGTTCAATATTTTTCTCGGAAACACCGCCGGCAATAATTACATGATTTTGTGTTTCTGGCGGTATCTTAGCCCAATCAAACGGGATTCCGGTTCCGCCGTATTCCGAGATTGCATATGTATCGAGAATAAAATATTTTGCATTATACAGATTGAGCGTCTGATAATTGAAGTTTTTGTCCACCCGGAAAACTTTAATCGCGGGTACGGTCAAACCATTTACAAATTCCGGCGATTCATCTCCGTGCAGCTGCACAAGATTCAGTCGGGCTGTTTCAAAAGTTCTATAAACCTCCTCTGCAGAAGCGTTCACAAACACACCGACTTTCATCGTTAGCGGAGAAAGAGCCTTTGAAATTTCTTCGGCCTTTTCCGGACTAATATATCTTTTGCTTTTGGGATAGAATACATATCCGAGAGCATCAGCGCCGCAAGCTTCGCAGAACAGGGCATCTTCAATATTAGTTATGCCGCAGACTTTAATTTTCATTCGCGCACCACTTTTGCATTTGTTTGATTGTCGCGTACATATCGTCACTCTTTATAAATGTTTCGCCAACCAGTATTGCATCAACTCCGATTTCCTGGAGCTTTTGAATATCATTCTGACTGCCGATGCCGCTTTCGGATACGACAATCACGTCTTCGTTCAAATATTTCTTAATTTTCTCGGTAGTTCCCAAATCCACACTGAAATCTTCCAGGTTCCTATTGTTAACGCCGACAATTGTATTGAGGGACTGATCTATTTTATCTAGCATTTTCGGCGAATGCAGTTCGAGGAGGACGAACAAATCTAATTCCTTAGCGATTTGCGTATAGTCACGGATCTGTGCAGCATCAAGAACTTCGCTAATGAGCAGCACTGCGTCGGCACCGTATGCTTTAGCCTGATGTATCTGTATTTCATCAATAATAAAATCTTTGCGCAGCAGGGGAACGGTCTTAATAAATGCAATTGAGTTGAGATACTCAATGCTTCCCTGGAAGAACATCTCGTCGGTAAGAATGGATATGGCATCAACATCTGCATCCATATAAATGTTGGCGATATCTTCATAATCAAAATTCGGACTGATAATACCTTTTGAAGGACTGGCTTTTTTAATTTCTGCGATTATGGAAATCTTTCCTTCTTTTGTCAGAGCATCCGAAAACGGCAGACATGGTTCGTTATAAAATTCGGATTGAGAAAAGACATCAATAGAAAAATTCTTTTTCAGCTTTTTAACTTCTTCTTTTTTAACGACGATTATTCTATCGAGAATGTTCATGCAGTGAAATCCCTTAATTCGCACAATTTATTATAAGCTTTACCACTCATGATACTTTCCTCCGCAGCATCTTTACAGTCCATTAAATTATCTGAGAAGCGGGCAGTGTAAAGCGCCATAGCGGCATTAGCGGCAACTGTATAAAAAACCGAACTTTTTTCTTTTGCTGTGAAGACGTGCTCAAGTATTCTGGCATTATCTTCCGCTGTTCCGCCTAAAATATCCTTCATGGGCACATGAGGATATTTAAAAGTATCATGGGTAACAATATACTTATTTGTTCCTTTTTGTTCATCAAACTCGAAGACGGTCGTGGGCTTATCCAGCGAAACTTCGTCCAATGAATCTTCCGCGCAGACAAAACATACACGTTGGTAGCCGAGACGCGGAGCAGCTTCGCACATGATCTTTGCAGCTTCGCTATTATACGTACCGATCAACTGTTTTGTTACTCCGGCGGGATTAGTCAATGGCCCAAGCATATTGAAAATGGTTTTCAGGCCAAGCTCTTTTCTCACGGGAGCGGCAAACTTCATTGCCGGGTGATAGTCCGGTGCGAACAGGAAAGCGATACCGATTTTATCCAATGCTTCCGCAGCCTTTTCAGGAGGAAGTGAAATATCAAATCCGAGTGCCTGCAAAACATCCGCACTGCCGCTTTTGCTTGAGATTGATCTGTTTCCGTGTTTTGCGACCTTTATCCCAAGTGAGGCGACAACAAATGATGATGCTGTTGAGATATTGAAGGAACCGGAGTAATCTCCGCCGGTACCACACACATCAATGGTTTCTTCCTTAGCACTATCCACTTTGATTCCCGCATCACGCATAGCGGAAGCAAATCCAGCCACTTCACGGGCAGCCTCACCTTTAACTTTCAAGGCGATGAGCAGTCCTGCCAGATGCGATGTATTGAGAGCGCCTTTCATTATTTCCTGCATTACCTCGTAGGACTCCTCAAAGGTCAAATGCTCTCTTTTTACAATTTTTTCGATCAGACTCTTTATCATAATGTAATCCAATTTTCAATTATCTGTTTTCCGGCACTTGTCAAGAATGATTCCGGATGAAATTGTATCCCTTCAATAGGATACTCTTTGTGCCTGACACCCATAATAATACCATCCTCAGTTTCGGCGGAAATTTCCAGAACGGCCGGAATGGTTTCCTTTTCAATAATGAGCGAATGATACCTCGTAGCGGTAAAATCCGGCGGGACATTTTTAAATATTGATTTGCCGTCATGCTTTATGGTAGAAGTTTTACCGTGCATTAATTGCTTTGCTTTTATAACTTTACCGCCGAATGTAATGCCGATAGCCTGATGACCGAGACATACGCCGAGGACGGGGATAGTCTGTCCGAATTTTGCGATAGCAATAAGCGATGCACCTGCATCTTCCGGTTTGCCGGGTCCGGGTGATACCAATATCTTATCCGGCTTAATAGCGGCGATATCGGCTTCGGACAATTCATCATTTCTACGCACAATGATGTCGCTCGTGAAATTTCCAACGAGTTGAACCAGGTTGTATGTAAACGAATCGTAATTATCAATAACTAATATCTTCATCAATCACCTCAGCGTATTTCATAGCGTTAACTAAAACCGCAGCTTTATTTTTAATTTCTTTAGCTTCAAGAGCCGGAATACTGTCCGCTACAAGTCCGGCTCCTGCTTGCCAGAAAATCGTGCAGTCTTTTGCAAACAGAGTCCGGATTGCGATGCACATATCGAGATTGCCGGAAAAGTCAAAATATCCGACGGCACCTGCATATACATTCCGTTTTAAATTTTCGTATTCATGAATCAATTGCATTGCGCGGATTTTTGGTGCTCCCGTTACCGTTCCGGCAGGGAAGCAAGCTTTTAGTGCATCAATGGCATCATATTCATCGGCGAGTTCACCTTCGACTTTGGAAACAATGTGCATGACATGCGAGTATTTTTGAATTTTCATTATCTCGGATACCCGAACACTGTTGTATTTGCAAACCCTGCCCAGATCGTTTCTGCCGAGATCAACAAGCATTGTATGCTCAGCAAGTTCTTTCGGGTCATTCATAAGGTCTTTTTCCAGAGCCGCGTCGTCTTCGGGAGATGTGCCGCGTCTTCTTGTACCCGCAATCGGTAGAAGTTGTGCCCGTCTGTTTTTAATCTTGAGCAAGTCTTCAGGTGAAGTGCCGATGATAGTGAAATTATTAGCAAATTCGAGGTGATACATATACGGCGAAGGATTTATCATTCTCAGCGCACGATAGACGTTGAATAAGTCGCCTTTGAATTCAGTCGAAAAGCGTTTAGAGAGAACGATTTGAAATATATCACCCTCAATAATGTTCTGTTTGCTCTTTTCGACTAATGAACAGAAGACTTCATCGGAAATGTTTTCCTGAACATCTTTGCCATAAGAGAAATCGGAACTGTACGAGACTTCTTTCTTGAGGTTTTTCTTTAATGAGGCAATTTCGTTCTTCCCGGACTGGTATGCCTCCTCAATCGTGGAGAAATCATCTATTGCAACATTAGATATAAGGATGATCTGATGTTTGTAATGATCGAATGCGAGAATTGTTTTATATAAACCGAAAATGGAATCGTAATTAATAAATCCTCCTTCGGAGCGGGGGACAACTTTTTCTATCAGTGAGATGTTTTCAAATCCAAGATAACCGACAATGCCGCCTGTGAAGTCAGGCAGCTCATCAATTTTCGGTTGTTTGTATTTCCCAAGTTCGGTCTTAATGAAATCGAAAATATCGGCATCACTAACGGTGGTTTTACCGTGGCTCATCTCAGTGAGCTTTTTCTCAATGTTGGCTATTATCTTATCCGGCTTCTTTCCGATAAAGGAGTAGCGCGCAAGGCTCAAAGAGCCCTCGACGGATTCTAAAAGAAAACTCTGCGTATCCGCTTCACGAACTTTCAGATAGGCGAGTACGGGAGTCAACAGATCGGCAGCGATGACCTCATACATGGGGATGAGGTTATATTCTTTTGCAAGTTCATTAAATTTTTCAAATTTCATTTCTTATCTCATGGTTATAAAACAAAAAAACCCTTCCGGTTTTAAGAGAAGGGTTTTTGTATTAAAAAATTATATATTCTCAAATATTACCGGGGTATAGCATTGGACATACTAAACCACCACCAATAAGAGTTGGTTCTGAATTCGTTGTTAAAATATGTATTTCTGTTGTTTTTCATAATTGTAGTCTCAATTTACCAAAACAGGGGATGAATGTCAAGAGTTTCACTAAACAGAAGTGCTATTCTATTTTTCAATGATTAATTTTGAAGCAATTAGTTTTACAATTTTCGAATTGACGGCATTTCCTAAAGCCTTGAAAGCAGCATTATCATTTGATGGTAGTTCTATCCCTTCAAGTGATTGGAGTTTGAGTCCTTCCTCTTTAGATAAATATCTCTGCTGCCAACCTAAAATCGGAATTTGAGTATTAGTGCATACAAGTGAGGGGAATAAATCAACTTTCTTAACCCTGACTCCCGAAGGTCGAAATTGAATTATATAATTGAATATATTCCTTTCACCTTCCCCGACATTCCACTCGAGCTTTTGCCAACTTTGCGAAGGGTATTCCGCTAGTTTGTGTACAGTGTCTTCTAAATATTTTTTATTGTTTTTATAGAATTCACGATTCAACTTTATATAATTTTTTTTCCAAGCAGGGAATTCGTCCTCTACTCGTGCATAACTTGGTAATCTCTTTAACTGTTCGTCATGTGATTTTAACCGCAAACTTTGGCCAAAGGAACCTTTATATCTTGCTAGTTCATCTGATTCAAGTTTTTTTGGCGGTGTGCCTTCATATGGGTATGTAGCACCAAACTCCATGCTCCATATTGGGAAACCAGGAATTTTCTCTTCGCTTGGAACTGCGGAGATAAATTCTTGCCAGAGTTTTAGGCAGTCAATGTTTTGTTTAGATATTTTTTTGACATCACTCTGCCCATCAATGATATAATCATTAATAGATATTTTGTCGGTCTGAAACAAATTAATCTCTTCAAAGCAGAAATGTCGTAATCCGTGTAATGAACCTACGATAAATATTCGCTCTCGATGTTGTGGTATTCCAAATTGATGTGGTGAGTAAATTTGCTCATCAACAGTATAATGTAATTCTTCCAATTTTTCTTTAATATATGTCCATGTCTCTTCATTGTTATGCTTAGCTATAAAAGGTACATTTTCAAGAATAAAAAAAGAAGGTTTCCGAAACTCCAAAATTGTTATAATATCATCAAATAAAGTCCCCCTCTTTTCATCTTTCATTCCCAACTGATTCCCGGCTTTAGAGAATGGTTGACAGGGAAAACCTGCACACAAGATGTCATGTTCGGGGATAGCTGAAATATCGGAGTTTAATATTTTTTTGATATCTCCAAATGGCTTAATCTCCCAGTTTTTTTCATAAAGATCACAGAGTGGTTGGCTTATTTCACTGGCAAAGACACACTCGTGTCCCAATTCCTTTAGTGCTTTATGAAAACCACCAAGACCCGCAAATAAATCAATAAATCTCATGAAGCAATTTTGGTCTGGCACCAACTAATAATTTCATCCTTTAATCCAGGCTCAGTACTGTAACCATTAGTTGTAATTGTCCGGTAAAGTCGGGCTCTGTCAACAATGAATCCTAAATTATCGACGGCATTAGTCCATTTATCAACATCAACAATCTGAGTTATGGAAATGGCCGGAAGCACTGTAATATCATTCCAACTGATAAATCTTCGCCATGAGGATTTAAATGGCAAACTTGATTTACCAATCCAATTCCCACCTGTCGCACATTGGACAAGAATATAAAAACTACTATTTCGCGAATCTCCAAAGGATTTCCAAGCCACAATGTCAATGCCTCTATCTTTATCGAAAGGTTGAGGATCATCACATCTTTTTTCTTTGCACATATTCGCTAAATTGTCAAGGTTGCTTTTGAATGTATTTCCGGTCGGGAATCCGAAATGGAATGTCTGACAATTCAAAAAATACTCAAAACAACATTTTGTTAGTCTCTCAAATAGTATAGCTCCGGCTAATTCATTGTGACTACCATATGTTGAGAAATAAAGACAAAAAGCATATTCGGGGTATTTTTCCCAATCAAAATTAGGTTTAATACTGTTGTTTTTAATTTCGAAAGGGGCTATATCCCCATACAAAGATAAACGTCGTTTGAGTTCCTGAAGAGAACTGTCAATTTTTGTTTCCTCGACTTCATCAAGTTGCTCTTCTAAAATAGTTGTGATCGAACTTTTCGAAATCGATTTATTTTGTGTGAGGATATATAATTCAATCCAGTCTGCGATTCTACTAACATCCACGGTGTCAGGTAAAGCAATCATTTCACCACCATTTTTTTTAGCTCCTCAGCGGCATCAATGCAGTCATCAACTAATTGTAAAATATCATCTTCTCTATACCTATAAGCAATGCTCAGTGCGCTTCTGAGGTTTCTAGTTGCATCATTTATCTTTTTTATTAGATAGTCCTTCTCTCCACCACTACGTTCATATGCATCTTCTAAGTTTTCATATTTTAAAAGATATTCTGTCGATTCTTGGTAGGAAAGAACTGGTGCTAGGCGCGATGATATTTTTCTTGAATCAGTTAAGATCGCTGTCTTATCTTTGCCGTTCCCGTATATCCATGTTAATAGTTTTTCTAAGTTATTAAGCTTTTTGTTCGGTATAATTCTTTTTGAAAAATCAGCATCCTTATAAGATGGAGCGCCAATAAATTCTCTGATGCTTGGTGAGTTGAGAGCAACAGTGATTAAGGAAAATCGATCTTTTATATCGTTAATATCGAAGTTGAGGTCCGTTTCCGCCTCTTTCAGTACTTTGTAGCACAAATATTGTTTCTTTATCACGTCAGATCGGTCGGATGTTTGTCGCTGGACTTCCCTTATACTCTCATCTATTCCCTGATCCTTTTTTACGCCTTCCTCAATTCTGCTTGCAATATAAACTGCTTTTGCATAGGCATCCCATTTGAGTAAACCAGTAATATGCCTGACCCCAAGATATGCGGAAATATCACTTCTTTCGGTATAAAATATGGCTGGTAGTACCGTCAAGTCATCAAAGATTTTTTGAGTTTTAGGCTTAGGAAAATTGGTGTCGATTTTTAGTCTTCTTCGCAAATCCGAATCAACCAATAATTTTAGAGTCGCAGTGCGTCGATTTCCTTCAACAACAATAAATCGTATCTCTTTTTTTTCAATTAATGCGTTAAGAAGTTTTTGTTGTTCTTCAATGGTGTCTAACGATTTAAATTCCTTTGGTACCTTATGAGGTATTACAACTAGGGGCTCTTCATCAAAGTATCCATTTTCTGACATTGAATAAGCTAATTCCTCTAAATTAAATTGCTCATTAAGCACTTGTAACAAATCGAATTGGCTACTCCCACGGTACTCTTTAGCCAATCTCGGATTATCTGGATCAAAATCCAGGAGTTCCAAAGGGATATTGACTAGGGGTCTTTTTCTGCCTAAGCTACTAGTATTTTTCGGCATATATGGAACCAAACTATATTATTTGAGGAAAATATCAAAACAAATATAAGATTTTAGAGGTTAGACTAAAAAAAATATTTACTCAGTGTCTTCTTTAAAGATGACCAATAAAAAATGGCATTAAACTGCTTATTTATGCCGACCTTCGAGGTTTTTGACAACTTCATCCAAGGTTACGCCTTGATTTACAAGCATAACGAACAGGTGAAAGAAGAGGTCGGAGACCTCGTTAATGATTTCCTCTTTATCGCGATTCTTTGCGGCAATGACGGTCTCGATAGCTTCTTCGCCGACTTTCTGTATGATGCGGTTTTCGCCTTCCAGAAATAATTTCGTGGTGTATGACTTCTCAGGCATTTCTGCTTTTCTTCTCTGTACCAGTTCGAATAATTCAGATAGGAAGGAAATATCCGAAGGGGTAGAATCCTTGAAACAGGAAAAATCACCCGTGTGGCAGGTCGGGCCGTCGGGATTTACATACACCAGCAGGGAATCATCATCGCAATCGGATTTAATATCAATCAGGTGCAAAAAATTACCGGATGTTTCGCCTTTAACCCAAAGACTTTTCCTCGTGCGGCTGAAAAATGTCACCAATTTGGTATCAAGAGTGTTTTTCAGCGATTCTTTATTCATGAATCCCAGCATAAGCACGGTATGAGAAGCGTTATCAAGAATTACAGCCGGAATAAGGCCGTTAAGTTTTTCAAAGTTAAGAGTGTTTATATCAATCATTTTACATCCGTTATTTCAAATTTAAATTCTGACATGAATATTATGTTCTTTTAGGTAATTTTTCAAATCACCAATCTTCAATTCGCCATAATGAAATAGACTTGCCGCGAGGCAGGCATCAACGCTGGCATTGAGAAATGCATCCACGAAATGGTCTTTGGTCCCTGCGCCGCCCGAAGCAATAACCGGGATGTTTACTTCTTTGGTCAGCATCGAGAGAAATTTTATATCAAATCCGTTTTTTGTCCCATCGTGATTCATGGAAGTGAGCAGTATCTCACCCGCGCCCATTTCTTCTGCCTGCTTGCACCACGGGAGTCCCTGAAGCTCAGTTTCCTCCGTACCACCTTTGACAAAGACTTTGTAATTGTCATTGATGCACTTTATATCAATTGCTGCTACGACAGCCTGACTGCCGAATTGCTTTGAAGCATCGGTGATAAGCTGCGGATTTTTTACAATGGTCGAGTTTAGCGAAACTTTATCGGCTCCGGCTTTCAGCAGGTTTTCAATATCGTGTAAATTCCTAATGCCGCCGCCAACGGTGAAAGGTATTTGAATAGCTTTCGCGACTTCTTTAACCAACTGTAAGAGCGTTTCTCTTTTTTCAATAGAAGCGGTAATATCAAGAAAAACCAATTCGTCGGCACCTTCTTTGGAGTACACCTCCGCGAGCCCAACGGCAGAACCTGCGTCACGGAGGTTGACAAAATTAATTCCTTTTACAACTCTGCCGTCTTTAACATCAAGGCAGGGGATTATTCGTTTACTAAGCAAGGCTTGCTAACTCCTCAATGGTAAATTTGTTTTCATAAATTGCTCTGCCGACAACGGTCGCGTACATGTCCATCGCCTTCAAAGTTTTAATATCTTCCAAATCCTTGATTCCGCCCGAAGCGATCAATTCAATGCCCGGGAATTCCTGCATCACTTCGGCATAGAGTTCCGTGTTCGTTCCGCTCAACATGCCGTCCTTCGAAATATCCGTACAAAGATATTGTTTGAGTCCGAGCGATTGGCAGTATCTGATGTGTTCGGATAATGAAAGATTGGTCGTCTCCGTCCATCCGTGTACAGCGACCATCTTTTCGAGCACATCAACCGATACGATGAATTGTTCCAGCCCGAAAGTTTTTACAATATCTTCAAATACCGGCTTATTCTTTATAGATAATGAGCCGACGATGATTCTGTCTATACCGATATTGAAAAGCTTTTCGACGTTCTCTTTATCTCGAATACCGCCGCCGAATTCTACTTCAACATCAAGACTGTCTTTAATCGAACGCAGCGTATCTTCAATTGTTACTATGCCTTTGACTGAACCGGCGAGATCAACAATGTGAATTCTGTGGAATCCGTTTTTAACATATATACCGGCCTGTTCCAGCGGTGAAACAGGATAATAGGTAATATCGTCAAACTTGCCTTTTTTCAAGCGTACCGTTTTATTTTCGTAAACGTCAATAGCAGGAATAATAATCATATGTTTAACAGTACTTTATAAAATTGTTTAGAACTTTCATCCCGGTTGTTGATGACTTTTCCGGATGAAACTGAGTCCCGTAAAAATTCTTCATCGCGAGTGAAGCTGAAATCGGGATATTATTCTCTGTAACGGCTATGGTAAACTCACTTGTCGGGACGTAGAATGAATTCGCAAAATAAAAGAAACTATCCTGTGGTATATCCCGGAACAACGGATTATCTTTAATAATATTCGCGGTATTCCAGCCGATATGTGGAACCTTTGTTTTTGTAGCATCAAACTTCTTTACTCGTAAAGGAAAAATACCGAGGCATTCAGCGTCTCCTTCATCGGAAAAATCACAAAGCAATTGCATACCGAGACAGATACCAAGCAGCGGTTTTGTTGTTTGCTGCAATGTCTCTACCAATCCCGCTTTTTTAACCTGATTCATCGCGAATGAAGCTTCACCGACTCCCGGAAAAATTATCTTACTCGCGCTGTTGATAACGTCTTTATCTGCCGTAACAATAAACTGTTCATCAAATGTAGCAAGAGCATTAGCAACAGAGGCAACATTACCGGCTCCGTAATCTATAATAGCAATCATCTATAAGACTCCTTTGGTTGAGGGCAGGGCTCCTTCAGCTCTTGGGTCAATTCTAATAGCATCATTGAGCGCTTTCGCAAAAGCTTTGAACAACGACTCGATTTTGTGATGATCGTTATCGCCCTTCGATTTGAGATACAGATTAGCTTTCAAGCCTGAAGCCAGTGCACGGAAAAACTCTTCGACAAGTTCAGTCGGGAATTCACCGACCATCTCACGCGAAAACTTTGTTTTGAATTTTAAATATGTCCTGCCGCCTAAATCAAGTGCGCAGTAAGCAATGCAGTCATCCATCGGTAGCATAAATCCATACCGTTTAATGCCTTTTTTACTTCCGAGTGCTTCGGCTATAGCCGTACCCAGAGCAATTCCGGTATCTTCAACCGTGTGGTGCTCATCAACATGCAGGTCACCTTTGACTTGTACAGACAGATAAATGTTACCATGACGGGCAATCTGGTCAAGCATGTGATCAAAGAAACCGATACCGGTATTGATTGAACTGTCTTTCTTTGAGTCTAATGAAACTTCAACTCTGATCTGTGTCTCTTTTGTGTTTCGTATGATAACGGCAGTTCGAGTGTTTGCCAGAATTTCCTTGGCAGCCGAACCGAAATTTTCTGTCTTAGTTTCCTTATTGACCTTTAGTCCTTTATTACCGGCATTGACAAAATAATCAATCGTAACCGCGGGCGTAAGGGTTTTAATGGCGATTCCTTCGGATGCTAATACGCTTTTTATCATTGACGGTAAAGTGCCGACGGCAGTATCGGTATATAATTTGCAGCCGGCAGATTGTAGTGCCGACAAACCGGAGACCAATCCCTGTGAAACAGGGGAGTCAAACGATAGTATAGTGCCTTCAATGAATATATTTTTCATATGCTATTCCTTTACTTCAGTAAGTACTTCGGCTAAAGCTAATAAAAATTTGTTGTTTTCTTCTCTTGTCCCGACTGTAATACGCAGACAATCCATGAGTTTTGGCTGACCGCTTCTATCCCGGATAATAATGCCTTTTTCGGCGATCTTCTTTTGTATTGCCGCGGCATTGAAAATTTTAAACAAGATGTAGTTCGTGCTCGTCGGAAAAATCTTTTCGATTTGGGGCATTTTACTAAGTTCGTTAATCAAATATTCGCGCTCTGCAATTATAGCGGCAACCATCTGCTCTTTTTTATCTAAGTTTTTAAAAGCAGCATGAAAAACTTCACGGGTCAACGAGTTAACATTATAAGGCGCTTTTACGTTGAATAAATAATCAATCACGATTTTATTTGCGATACAATATCCGAGCCGGATTCCCGCGAGTCCCCATGCTTTGGAGAATGTCCGCATAATAACAAGCTTCGGATAGCTGTTTAATAGTTTCAGGCATGAATCATCCTTATCGGCAAAATCAATATATGCTTCATCTACAGCGACGATACAATTGGTTTTGTCGAGGATTTCTGAAATGGTTTCCGTCGCATGGACGTTTGCTGTCGGATTATTCGGCGAACAGAAAAAGATAATTTTCGTATCCGGTGTAACACTCGCGAGCGTTTCCTGAACATTAATGCTGAAATCGTCGTTGAGCATTACAAAATCAGTCGCGACGTTGTTGATATCGGCACATACCTGATACATTCCATACGTCGGTTCGGCGATAAGGATTCTATCCTTTCCCGGATCGCAGAAAATGCGGATGAGTAAATCAATGACCTCGTCCGAGCCGACACCGAAGAACAGGTTCTTGGGGTCAACATTGATATACTCACCAAGCTGTTTTCTCATTTCCGCCTGATGAGGATCCGGATAACGATTAATCTCAGATCCGCTATGAGGGACTACGGAACCGAACGAATTTTCATTCGCGTCAAGTAAAATTCCCGTGTCGTAAATATCTCTGGCGCATTTGTACGGCTTGAGAGACTGTATGTTTTTTCTGACTAATGTTTCAATCATTTTTGTAACCTTATGGATACTGCATTTTTATGTGCTGCTAATTCTTCAATTTCCGCCAATGTTTCAACCGTTGACGCAATGCGCTGCAAACCTTCTTTCGTTAACGACTGGAATGTTATGGTTTTCATAAAGGATTCTACACTTACTCCTCCGAATGAGCGGGCATACCCGTATGTCGGAAGTGAGTGGTTAGTTCCGGAAGCATAATCACCGACACTTTCGGGTGAGTATGAGCCTAAGAAGACCGAACCGGCATTGATAATGTCATTTGTGTAACCGGTATTTTCTTCGACATGTAATATAAGGTGCTCCGGAGCATATTGATTACTGAATTCAATCGCTTCATCCAAATTATTAACCAAGAGCGTAAATGAATTAAGTAGGGCCTGTTTGGCAATTTCTTTGCGTGGGAGCACGGCTAATTGCGTTTCCACTTCAGTTTCAACAGTTTTGGCAAGTTCTTTGCTTGTTGTTACCAGAACAACCTGCGAATCTTTACCGTGCTCCGCCTGTGAGAGCAGGTCGGCAGCAATAAATTGAGCGTTAGCTGATTCATCGGCAATAACCAAAACTTCGCTTGGCCCCGCAGGCATATCTATGGCACATCCGGCCGGATCAATACTGACAAACAATTTTGCAGCGGTGACATACTGATTCCCGGGACCGAATATCTTATCAACTTTCTTGAAGTCTTTATCGCCATAAGCCATTACTGCAATAGCCTGAACGCCACCTGCTTTAAGTATTTCCGATATGCCGCAGAGTTTGGCTGCGTACAATACCGCAGGATGAATTTTATTTCCTTTGACCGGGGTTGATAATACAACGCGTTCACAACCTGCCAATTGTGCCGGAATTCCGAGCATCAGGACAGTTGAGGGCAGGACTGCACTTCCACCGGGAATGTACAATCCGACGTTATCTATCGGCCTGAATTCGCGGGAGCAGGTTATTCCTTCCATGGTATTTATGGAAATGCTCTTTGGAATTTCCTGCAAGTGGAATTTCGTGATATTGTCATACGCAGTTTTGATGGCGAGTTTTACCTTATCGCTCAATTCCTTTTCAGCTTCAGCAAATTCTACTTCGGTGGCAAACATCTCTGCTCCGGCAAATTTATCAAACTTTTGCGCATACCTAAGTACCGCCTGCAAGCCTTCTTCTTTAATATCTTCAATTATCGGTTTAACAATTGCCAATGTAGATTCAATATTAATAGCCGGACGTTTCGTGAGCTTTGTATATTGTTCTTTATCTATCTTATTCAGATCAAATACGTTCATGGTATCAAGTTTTCAATTGGTAATAATAAAATGCCGGTGGCGCCGAGTTCTTTCAATGATTCCGATATTTTCCAAAGATAATTGGACGGAATTACCGCGTGAACTGCTACATAATGCGGATCGGCTAACGGAACAACTGTCGGGCTGCTGAGTGAGGGAATGACTTTTTTCACCTTGTCCAAGGTGCCGACCGGTACGTTCATCATCAAATATTTTGAGCGTCGCGCTAATAACACCGATTTAATACGGCCTTGCAACTCATTGAGAATTTTTACTTTCTCTTTTTTCATCTCATTACTCGAGGATGAGATGAGCACTGCCTGCGACTCGAAAACCGGAAAAGATTTTCTGAGCTTGTTCATCATGAGAGTATTGCCCGTTGAGACGATATCGCAAATAATATCTGCGACTCCAAGAGCAGGGGCAATTTCAACTGATCCGCTAAGCTCTATCATCTTTGCCTGAAGATTATTTTTATCGAGAAAATCCTGCACGATACGGGGATAGGTTGTCGCGATAACTTTGCCGTTAATGTCCTGAATCGTTTTCAGGTGAACATAATCCGGTGCTGCCATCATTAAAGTACACTTGCCGAATCCCAACTTTTCAATCACTGTTGTTTTAGCATCTTTTGAAACAACAACATTCTCGCCGACTATTCCGATATCCGCCACGCCGTCCTGAACGTATTCAGGAATGTCGTCATCGCGGAGAAAGAGGACTTCCATGGGGAAATTCTCAGCCGGGACTACCAGTCGTTCGGAATAATGATCAACATCAATTCCGCAGAGTTTGAGTAATTCAATTGACTTATCCGTTAAGCGCCCTTTTTTCTGGATCGCAAGTTTCAGGTTTCCGTTTTTCGCTATGCTCATATTTTTTCCGATACAATTAATAATAGTGTTTAAAAGAAAAAACCCCGGTCTCGCCGGGGTTTTCAATATCTTATAATATTAGACAATACCTACCGCCGGCACTATTCGGTGCTTGAATGATGACGACGATGATGTAAGTTATTGATCATTTTGTATACATTTTTTAGAATATTTATACAAATATATAAAATTTAATAAATAAGTCAAAAGAAAATCCATATTTTGCTGTATAATTATTATCAACACAGCAAATTTCATGAAAAATTTAGTCATCCTTTCACTTTGTTTAACAAGCTTCATTTTTGCCCAAAGCACATACTATGTATCACCAAACGGGAATGATTTGAACGACGGTTCAATATCAAATCCCTGGAAAACCATTCAAAAAGCATCGAACACCGCAACAGCAGGCAGCACAGTTAATGTCCGTGCGGGAACATATTCTGAAATTGTAACGGTAAATGTATCGGGCAATTCAACCTCTGGTTCGATTGTTTTTCAAAATTATCCGGGTGAATCGCCGGTGATTGATGCTTCCACCATCACCGTACCTTCAGGTTCAACAGGCGTATTTCAGATAACGGATAAAAGCTACATAACGATCAGTGGATTCGAAATAATGAACTTCAAAACGTCCACAAAAGGTTATGTTCCTATTGGAATATACATTACCGGAACATCAAATCACATCACTTTAGCAAATAACAAGATTCATAACATTGAACACAACGGGACATCAAGTTCGGGTACAGATGCCCATGGTATTGCGGTATACGGTACATCAGGCACACAATCAATTAATAATATTTTCATAGATAATAATGAACTTTATGCTCTGAAACTCGGGTCAAGCGAATCTCTCGTAGTGAACGGCAATGTTGAGAATTTTAAAATAACCAATAATAAGGTTCACGATAACAATAATATCGGCATTGACGCAATCGGTTTTGAAGGCACTGCATCTGCAAACGATCAGGCACGTAACGGTATAATATCCGGGAATACAGTATATAATATTGAATCCTACGGTAACGTAGCGTATGGGACAGATAGAAGTGCGGATGGTATTTATGTTGACGGCGGAAAAAATCTTGTGATCGAAAGAAATATTGTTTATCGCTGTAACATTGGCATTGAACTGGCGAGCGAGCACTCGGGAAAATCCACAAGCGGAGTGATCATGAGAAACAACTTCGTTTCTTTCTGCGGCGTGTGCGGAATTGCAATGGGCGGCTATGATACTAAACGCGGTAGTACGGACTCATGCAAAGTTTTGAACAACACGTTATACGCTAATGATACTCTGCATTGGGAAACAGGTGAGTTTATGCTACAGTATAACATGCGCCATAATGTTGTGAAAAATAATCTTGTATACGCTAATTCGCAGAATGTGTTTATGAGCAATGTCTTTACTCAGGATACGGATAACGTCTTCAACAATAATCTGTATTATTTTTTACCGGGAAGCAATGATAAAGCCGCATTCCAATATCAATGGAAAAAAGTTAAATACGCGACACTTGAAGCTTACCGGACTGCATCCGGCAACGATGCAAATTCAATAACATCGGATCCGCTTTTGAAGAGTATAATAGCAATGCCTCCGGATTTGCACATCCTGCAAAATTCCCCAGCCATTGGCGCGGGTTCAGCCGTTGACAGTGTCGGCGCATATGATATTGATGGCAACGCGAGAATTAACGGAACAATAGATATCGGGGCGGATGAATATACCTCCGGGACAAAGGTTGAAAATGAATCGCTCAAATCAAATTCATTTATTTTAAAGCAAAATTATCCGAATCCGTTCAATCCTTCGACAACTGTTGAATTTACTTTGTTGAAAGACAGCCATGTCCGGTTAACGGTGAATGATATTGAAGGCAGGGAAGTTGCAAGGTTAATTGATAAGGATATGAGCGCCGGTTCGTATAAGGCGGTATTTTCGGCTCAGAAACTTTCAAGCGGAGTTTATTTTTATCAACTGAAAACCGGTGAAACTCAGCAAACCAGGCAGATGATATTTCTGAAATAATAAAACGGTGCAATCGGCTGAAATACATTAAATAGTAATACGCCGGATAAACGCTTAAAATGAATAATTTTTAATACTAATCGGCGAAATTTACTGTTTGCTGATAGCATTTGGTTACTATTTTAGAATTAAGGTTTTTTAACCTGTTTTTTCAACCTAATTTTGGATGCTTTGGTCGTTGAAAAACACATTTTCGACGAATTTTTTTACTCATTTATGGAATACACGCTATTTTTCCTTCAGATAATTCGAAAAAAAATAACTCACAAGGAAAACAACATGAAACGTTACTATAAGCTTCTGATTCTTCCTCTGATTGCACTGGGTCTGACTTTTACGGGCTGTGAAAAACAAAACTCAGTTGAACCGGCTTCTTCCTCATACGGCAAAGATATTTCATCTTTGAATGTGAGCGACAATTTTAATTTTACTACTACTAATGATGTTAACGTGTCGGTTTACACAAAAGTTGATTCAAAAACGACCTTAGCAAATTTTCCGGTAAGCATATTTGACGGTGATCCGAATAACGGCGGGCAGTTAATCGCTTCCGGTCAATCCGATGCAAACGGACTTTTTACCCAGACATTAACAGTTCCGACCGCAGTTTCAAGGTTATACGTGATTTCAAATTCCGTCGGACTTCGACAAACTTCTATCATGAATGTTTCAGGTAATTCAGCGGTTCTCGATTATTCAGAAGTTCTGGCTAATGATACTTCATTACATTTTTCAAAAGCTCTCGCTAAAGAAAATACGACGTATAAAACTCTTGGCGCTTGGACAAGTGCTGGTGTCCCTAAATATTTATTATCACCGAGAGATGTAATTTCCAGTGCTACATTGAGTAATATCAGCCTCTCACTTCCGGAGGGCGCATCTGTCCCCGTAAAAAATCCTTCGTATATACAGAACACAGAATCCAATATACAGATTATCGGTACAGACAGCGCGGATGTCTTTGTTACTTTCATTCATGAAGGTGCCGGATATCAGAATGTCTTAGGATACTATACCTATAAGACAGGCAGCAAACCGACAAAGCTCAGTGATATTTCTTCAAGTATGACTATCATCTTCCCCAACTGTTCCTATAGCGGCAGCGGCGGCGGATTGACTTCAGGAGATAAGGTTTTAATCGGTAGATTTGGTCCCGGAACTACTATCGGCTGGTTCTGTTTATCAAACGGATTTACCGGCTCAACGACATCAGTCAGTGACGGTGTTGCAAAATTATTTTCCGATCCTCAATTGAATCCAGAGAGCGACTCATTATTAAGAAGACATAACATATTGATGGTTGACCCTACTACGAAAAATACAATTCTTGGCTTTGAGGATATGAGACGTGATAATGGCGCCGATAATGACTTTAACGATATTTTATTCCAGGTTACTTCAAATCCGGTTAAAGCAATTTATCAGGGCAACATGGCTGAATTAAAAGAAGCCAAAGATTCTGACGGCGACGGTGTTACTGATGCAAACGATGCTTATCCTAATGACGCTACAAAAGCTTATGTAACGTATGCTCCTTCAAAGGGTGTGAATGGTTCAGTAGTCTTTGAAGACCTCTGGCCAGGTAAAGGTGACTATGATTTCAATGATATGGTTGTAGACTACAATTATACCATCATTTCAAACGCTTCTAATAAAGTTGTTGAAATTGATGCTGCTTATCAGATCCGCGCAATCGGTGCTTCCTATAACAACGGCTTCGGAATTCAGTTGAATGTGGCTCCGGGTGTTATTTCTTCGGTCAGCGGTACTAAAACTACTTCTATCTCGTTGAGTGCTAATGGCACGGAAAGCGGACAGTCCAAAGCGGTTATTGTTGCCTTTGATGCAGCAAAGAATCTGATGGGCAATAGCGGTGGTGCGTATGTAAATACCGAAATGGCTTATGGTTATGTTACACCGTATCAAATCCCTGTTGTAATTAAATTCGCAACTCCGCAGACATTGTCAAACCTCGGTTCATCACCATTTAATCCATTCCTTATTGTGGATGGCGTAAGGGGTAAAGAAGTTCACTTACCGAACAGTGCTCCGACCGATAAAGCTGATCTGTCATTACTCGGGACTGCTGATGATAATAGCATTGTCGCATCAGGTAGATATTATAGAACTAAAAGAAATCTGCCCTGGGCATTGAACATTCCTGTTCAGTTTGCGTACCCGATTGAAAAAGCAGCCATCACAAGTGCTTATCCTAACTTCTCCGTTTGGGCTGAAAGCAACGGCGCAAGCGCAACCGACTGGTACACGAATACAGCAGCAAACAGAGTATCATCAAAGATTTACAGTAAGTAAAAAAAGTCTTCATCATCTCAAGAGAGGTTCTCCGGAAATGGAGAGCCTCTTTTGTTTTAAACAATCAGTATGAATGGAACACGGTTGATGCGGATTTTCACAGAATTTCATTTGTAAACATAGTTTAAAATTAGTTTTAATTGATTTTAAAAAAGTGGGTGTCCGAGTTTCCCGATGGCTGACAGACGTAAGATAAGCCTTAGATTCATGTGCCATCGGGAAGTATCGAGGACACTTTTAATAAGATCTAAACTTCCCGATTCAAGGTTGAATAATTGTACTGATTAAGTAAATAGGGGCGACTCGCTCGCAGAGTCCCGCGGAGAGAGAGCGCCCTACAAATAGAAGATTTATTCGAAATTTTGGGTTCGTAATAAAATATCTTTATTTTAAAGTTTGAATTCAACATATAATACAAGAGACAGCTTAATGAAATCTTTCAAAGAACGCCTTGAAAATGACATCATTGTTTTTGACGGCGGGACAGGCACCTACTTATACGAAAAGGGCATTTACATCAACAGGTGCTTTGAAGAACTGAACATTGCAAATCCCGACCTGGTAAGCGAAATCCATCGCGATTACGTAAGCGCAGGTGCGGATGTTATTGAAACAAATACTTACGGTGCGAACAGATTTAAACTCAAGCCACACGGCTTGGATGATAAAATTTACGATATAAACTTTAAAGGCGCTCAATTAGCAAAAATTGCAGCTAAAGAACATGCCTTGGTTGCCGGAGCAGTAGGCCCGTTAGGTGTTCAGATTGAACCTCTCGGAAAGATTTCTTTTGATGAAGCCAAAGATTTGTTCAAAGAACAAATCCAGGGATTGATTGACGGCGGAGTTGATTTACTTATTCTTGAGACATTCGGCCTTGTAAAAGAAATGATACAGGCAATCCGTGCAACAAGAGAAATCAAGCCCGACATCAGCATACTTGCGCAAGTGACCATAAATGATTCCGGCACTTTGGTAAGCGGGGCACCGCTCTCACGGTTCATAGAAAAGATAACCGAGTATAAAGTTGATGCTATCGGCATGAACTGCTCAGTCGGCCCCAAACTGATGCTCGATGCTTTGGAAGAACTTCGGACGTTAACCGATATACCATTATCCGTACAACCGAATGCCGGTTTGCCCCAGAGTATTGCCGGAAGAAATATTTATCTGACATCACCTGAATACATGGCAGAATATGCCAAGCGGTTTATTCAGACCGGTGCAAATATTGTCGGCGGATGCTGTGGCACAAATCCGACACATATTAAAGCAATCAGAAAAGCAGTCCAGGCATTACAGCCGACAAAACGCATTGAACTGAAACCGGCATCGCTGACATTGGAAACACCTCCCGAAGTCAAGCCTTATGCAATGGCTGAAAAATCACGGCTGGCGAATAAGCTTGTTAAAAAAGAATTCGTTACCATGGTTGAACTGGTTTCACCGAAAGGTGTGTCTCCACAGAGAGAGTTAGAAAAAGCAAGAAAGCTGGCCTATCATGGTATTGACGCTATAAATATTCCCGACGGTCCGAGAGCTTCAGCACGTATGTCTGCATTGGCGATGGCTACGTTGATCCAGCGCAACATCGGCATCGAAACTGTATTGCACATTGCGTGCCGCGACAGAAACGTCATTGGTATGCAATCCGATTTGTTGGGCGCTTGGGCCTTAGGACTGCGCAACGTGTTGGCTATTACCGGCGATCCGCCAAAGCTTGGTAATTATCCCGATGCTACGGCAGTGTTTGATGTTGATGCAATCGGTCTGGCGAATGTTATAACCAGATTGAATCACGGACTTGATCTTGCCGGTAACCCTATTGGTGAACCCACCGGATTCACGGTTGCGGTTGGTGTAAATCCCGGAGCTATTAATCTCGATGAAGAATTGAAGCGGTTAGACTGGAAGATTGAAGCTGGGGCAGAGTATATGATCACTCAGCCGGTGTTCGATATTAAAATTTTCGAGAAGTTCATGAAGAGAATCGAGCATGTCAAGATTCCTCTCATTTGCGGAATCTGGCCTTTGGTTTCATTCAGAAATGCAGAGTTCATGAATAACGAAGTGCCGGGTGCATCGGTTCCAAATGACATTATGGAAAGAATGCGCAAGACTACGACAAAAGAAGAAGGATTCGCCGAAGGCATCAAAATTGCTCACGAGACATTCGAAAAGATTAAAAGCGATGTAGCTGGTGTTCAGTTGGCTGCGCCACTCGGAAGAATTGATGCTATTTTTGAAATAGTGAATTAATAGTCGAAATAGCACGCGGATGACACTGACCTGCCCGACTGCTGACGCAGTCATGCGGGCGGGTGACGCGGATTTTCACAGATTATTTTGGTGAGAATGGCTTTGGAGTAATGCTCATTCTGTTCACATAGTTTGATCCGAAAGTGAAGAAAGAGGAAGATTATCCTACGGGACTGTTGTTGGACATAGACATAAATGGATGACATAATGCAGATAAATCGCGTCAAATAATTTGATGTCGAGGTAGCGATATTGTTTATTAAAAAATTCTTCAGGACTGTTTATTTATTGCCTTAAATTTTAACTTATCTAATTCTTCTTTTATATGTTCGTCTTCCAGACCTTCCGTGTAGTAAATATTTTGAACGCCATCTTGTTTGTCTAATTCTGTCAACTCCCAGTTCCTGTGGATATTATGGGGGCTAATCTTCTGCCTGGCTTCTTTTCGGCCAACTAATTCAATAACTTCCGCCAGATTAAGTTTTAATTTCTTTATTATCATTACGAAATCATAAAAATCACGATACCTTGCGCGATCATTCATGGCTCGTATTTTTTCCGCGGCAATTTCTCTTATATCCATGACCCGGACTTTGGTTTTCACACCATAATTATTAATATAGTCCAACTCTAAGGGTGGCAAAACTACATTTTGAAAATAGTCAATTTCTACTTTTAAGGAATTTGGCAACCCCAATGGCCCGGCATATTGCAGCCTCTCGATTTTCACGGTCGCCGCGGACATGTGGGCTTTCTTTACTTCTAAAAAATCAAAAGGGGTAAAAATGTCTTTTACCTCGGCTAATTCAATTTTTTCGGAGTTACTTGAAAAGTCCAAATCTTCAGAGAATCTCAGTTGCGGCAAATAGACGTGATTAAGAGCCGTACCACCTTTGAAAATCAACTTGTCTCTCAGATGGGAATTATAGATTATTTTGGAGACCACGGCTAAAAAGTAGTCTTTTTCCGCTATCGCCAAGGGGTATTTCAATTCCCGACGATTTAGTATTGTTAACTGATCTTTGCTAATTAATTGGATGCTATTCATAATCTTGCGCTAACGCTATTTAAAGATTTGCAAAATGCTTATCTAAATAAATCCTCCACTTGGCATTAAAAACGCCACTGGTTGCTGTCATGAAACTGTGGTTTTTATTCTCGACTATTTGCTGATACAACTGATCGGAATCTATTCCGACTGAATCCAGAACCACCCCCAAGGACCTTTGTGTAGTCAGTGAACAATTCTTGCTCAGTTTGATAAGCTGTTCAAGGTTGAAATCGTCTCGATGGTTTTTTAATTTTTCGATTACTAAATCAATGCTATTAACAGTGCGTCGGTAAGTTAAAAAGTCTAAGATGGCTTTTTCTTTACTCGCGATTTTAACCAACCGGCCATCAAGGTTATATTCTTGATATCCGTTAAACAACCCATCTTTTGACTTGAAATATTTGAACGTCCAATCTGAAAATTTGGCACTATAGGTTTTTTTTTTGCCAACGGAAGTGATGATTTTCAAATACTGATCAAATAGACCGTAATGCTGGAGGGCACCTTCAAAGGAGATATAGGAATTTTCATTGATAATCTGGGCTATGGTTAATTGGCTTAGTTCGGTAGTTCCACGGCTGGCAATGTCGGACAAGACATAAACCCCGCGTTTAATTCTGACAAGCCAACCTTTTTTAACCAGGTTAGATACAATATTTTTAACTTCCTGCCGGCTTTTATTTCCGCTCAGTATTTCGTAAGTCATATCAAAACTAACTATATTACCGTGTTCGGCAATTAGTTTCTCAATCAGTCCCAGTTCTTTCCCTGATAATGTAACAGTGTATATTTTATCCATAAGGTATAATAAAAAATATTACTTTCTATTCCAATAATACACTAAAGCAGTGAAAATGTCAAGGGAATATTCCCTGAATTATGAAAATATTCGGGGTATTTCCATTATCATGCATGCCGTCAAAGAATCGAGCCACAGGTCATTGAGGAGCAGAGGCTCGAGTGAAATCATTTCCAAAATGAGCAATTAGCATTTCAATAAACCGCCCATGATATACTCCGATAACTTCTTTCGTTGGTGTTGTGTTTTGAGGCGGCAAGAGTTCAAAACGTAGAACATTTGATTGAACGGAGGGTCTAAGCCATGCTTTATTTTTCCGCTGGGTGGGGGTATGCGTAAAATCACCATCTTTGTCATATTCCCAAGTCTCCACAATGCGATCATCAATCGCCTTTTTAATCTTTTTAAGTAAAGCTTCCGGTGCGGCAGTATTTATTATAACTGACATGAGTACTCCTTAGTTATTTGTTATGAACAGTTGAATTAGCATAATATCCATAATATTAACCTTGTTGCCCATTACAATACATATCACCTTCTGTCCGGTAACGAAGTTCGTGGCGCAGGCTGGATTGATTGGGATAAATTGCGACAGACGATATGGAGGCAAATGTGTAACGTCTGTATATAAGTTCATATCGGTATTTCACTATAGTGAATATTAATAGTCTTTTGTTGGAAGAAAAGCCGTAACATTGATAATATTATTGGAGAATTCAACAGCGGTTTCTTCGAACGCGGTATTTTATCAAGCGCCAAGTGATCCACCTGAGCATCTTTGTTATTCATGCTTTATATAAAATAACACAATTTGAAGCATGAGTCAAGAAATATCACCTAAAGTGTGCCGGTTCATATGAAAATTTAATGGCAGGTAAATAGGGACAGACTGTCATTCAGGACTTGTTAGGAATTCATTTTTATTCCGGTGTTCTCGATATTTCCATCTTCGCCGTAAACTCTCCGCAGGATGCCTCTGGCAGGACACCCATCATTTATATATATTGTACTTAGCAAGTTTTCATGCGGACAAATTGAAAGGTCATCGAGTAGACCCGCTTCAGTGGGACGTATCGAGATGACCGGACAAAGATTATTTCTCGTCTCCGGTTCCCGTATCCCGGTCAAGTTGTTTTGGAATTATTATGGCTGCCTTTTTGGCGGCCTCATTTTTTCTAAGCGTCCTCATCTCCAATGATTTCATGAGTGCGTTCTCATATGCATCATCATAAATCTGTCCCTTTGAAAGTCTCCAGCGTTCTTCCAATTCACACTGAATAGAAAATTCAGTCTCTTCGCATGAGATTTGTGCATCTATCCATATTTCTTTATCAGGAATAAAGTGATACGCTAAATCGTTGCCGCTGAATCCGAAATCAGGGAACAGATATTTCCTTACTGCCGAACCATCAACGACCCAAATAGAGATACTATCACGTTTGCCAAGTGGCAGCAAATAAATATTTTTCAATTCAACGGAATCTTCGATGCCATAGATTTCCTTGTAGCCGTCGCAGTCAGTAGGCGAGACTTTGGCAAGTGGTTTCTCATGGCTTCTTGAAAGTTTGGAATTCATTTTGCGCATTTTCAGTTCCACTTGGAGAGAGCTATCATGAGCAGCTGCATAGCTATAGCCGAACTTTGCCATGAGTTTGCGTTCATTCAGTTCATGAGCAACGGTGTATTCATATTCCTCTGCAGAGATGGCATTATCAATCCATATTTCACCCTTCGGGACAAACAGGTATCGCTGCTCATTTCCGCCATACAGGAATTCATGGTACACGTTCTGCCTGACAGCTGAACCGTCTACTATCCATATGGCATAGCCGTCTCTTTTCTCATTCAGAATACGATATACTCCGTTAATCTTGGTAGATTTTTTTTGTGCGAAGGCCGGATTGATAATCGGTGCAACAATAATGGAAAGAATGAGTAGGGCAGGGAGAACTTGAAAGATGAAATTGTATTTGGTTTTCAATTCAGAGTCCATAAAAATCTCAAAAAATGAAATTGTATGTTATGCGGGGAACTGTTTATTCAACTCGTTAAATCTTTTGGCAACTGCTTCGCGCATTTCAACGCTGAATCTGTTGTATTTGTTCATGTCGTTAAAAAGTTGAATAGTATCGGCTTCCGCTCTGCGAACAATAGCAAGTAAATCAAAATAGCCTTTAGTTCCAATACCATTTTCAGGTAGCGGCAGAGTACTCAGACCTCTTCCGATAAATTGTGTGAGGCATAATGTCCATGCCATCTGGCGGTCGTGTTCTTCGGCAGTCATTTCGATAACCGAAACGCCGAGTCCTTCCCAAATTGCTTTGAGTTGTGCATATCGCGGAGAATCATGGTCGGGTTTTGCAGTAATGATTTGATGTCCGTTAAAACCGTTCGCCGCACTTTCGGGCCCGAATAGGGGATGAGCACCGATTACTTCATTCTGAGGAAAGTGTTTCCGGAGCACTTCAATCGGATATTCCTTGACAGAACATAAATCAATCAGGGTTGAAGCAGGATTTATGTAACCTTTGACTGCGAGTGATGATGTTTCCATCGCAGAAATCGGCACACTGAAAAACACATACTCACAGGACGGAAGCTGTTCGAAGAATTCTTTGATTTTATCTTCGGGCATACTACGACGGTACGTGATAAACTCAAAATAACCGGATTGATGCTTTTTGAATAACTCACCGAATCTGCCGTAGCCGATTATCGCAGCCTTTATCATAACGTATCCAGATACTGAAGTGATTTAGAATGGTGGAGAATCATTTCCTTGATCTTTAAAACTAACTCTTCATTTAAACCGAGTTGTCTTGCACTCGCGGCCCATTGCTCCGTTACAATTTTTTCGCGTCCGCTGTCATATACATCTTTACCGGTCTGTTTTTTGATTCTGGCAATCTGCAGTACAAGTTGTTCGCGTGCAGCAAGAACAAGAAGCAATTGCTGATCAAGCAGATCAATGCGGGTTCGTACTTCACCCAAAGCTAAGGGCGGTTCAGCAGTTTGTTCCTGAAGCATTATGAGATCTATGAGTACTAAAGCTGCCATTGCTTCAATTACCGGAACAACACGCGGACAGATACAGGGATCATGTCTGCCTTTAGTGATAAATTCAACTTCTTCACCGGAAGTAGAAACGCTCATCTGCTTTTTCTGAATGGATGCAGTCGGTTTAATTGCTACACGGGCAATAATGTCCATGCCGTTTGAAATGCCGCCTTGAATGCCGCCGGTATGATTTGTTCGTGTGGCGACTTCTTTAGTGTCTGCATCAATATAAAACTCATCATTGCATTCACTGCCGCGCATTTTAGCTGAAGCAAAACCGTCGCCGATTTCAAATCCCTTTACAGCACCGATTGATAAGCAGGCTTTAGCAAGTTCTGCTTCAAGTTTATCGAAAACAGGTTCGCCGATTCCGGGTTTAACGCCTTCAATTCTAAGTTCAACGATGCCGCCGACTGAATCACCGTCCTTCCGGGCTTCGTGTATCAGCTCAATCATTTTCTCGGCGGCTACCGGATCGGGAGTTCTGACAATATTGTTTTCAATCTCAGCTTCATTAAAGGTCTGCATTTCAACATTGCCGACACTCTTAACATACGCGAGGATTTTAATATTTCTTTTTTGTAAAAGCTGTTTAGCAACTGCTCCGGCAGCAACTCGTGAAATAGTTTCGCGCCCGGAAGCACGTCCGCCGCCGCGATAATCATAAATGCCGTATTTTTTCAGGAAGGTATAACCGGCATGACCGGGTCTGAACACATCTTTAATATGGCCGTAATCTTTTGATTTCTGATCTTCATTTCGGACAAGCATGCAAATAGGTGTACCCGTTGTTTTCCCTTCGAAGATTCCCGAAAGAATTTCAACGGTGTCGGATTCTTTGCGCTGTGTAGTAATTGAACTCTGTCCGGGTTTTCTTCGGTCCAACTCCTTTTGGATTTCAGAGACATCTATTTCAAGATTAGGCTGCAGTCCGTCAATTACGACTCCAACGGCAGTGCCGTGGCTTTCGCCAAAAGTCATTAACCTGAAACAATCTCCAAAAACACTGCCAGCCACTGTACCTCCTTACGCTAATGCTGCTTCAATTTTGCGGACTTTACTTACCAATTGAGCATAAGCTTCAAATGAAAGAGTCTGGTCGGCATCTGAAACGGATTTTTCCGGATGCGGGTGTACTTCGACAATCAAACCGTCGGCTCCGGCAGCAATTCCTGCGAGTCCCATTGCGGTCACAATGTCACGGCGACCCGTACCGTGGCTCGGATCAACGACGATAGGGAGGTGTGATAATTTTTTAATAACCGGTACGATGTTCAAATCGAGTGTGTTGCGGGTATATTCAACAAAAGTTCTGATACCGCGTTCACAGAGGATAACCTGATGATTTCCTTCTGCCATGATATATTCAGCGCACATCAGGAATTCCTGAAGCGTAGCCGACATACCGCGTTTTAACAATACTGGTGTTTGAGTCTTTCCGACAGCTTTCAAGAGTCGGTAGTTCTGCATGTTACGTGTTCCGATTTGGAATACGTCGCAGTATTCGCCAACCAGCTCAACGTCACCTGCTTCAACAACTTCGGTTACGATTGGTAGTCCGGTCGCTTGTTTAGCTTTTTGTAATAGTTTAAGGCCTTCAAATCCAAGACCCTGGAAGTGATACGGGTTTGTTCTTGGCTTATAAGCTCCGCCGCGGAAAAGATTTCCTCCGGCGGCTTTAACACCTTCTGCGGCTTTAATAATCTGATCCTCATTTTCAACGGAACAAGGACCTGCGATCAGGAATTTATTTTCGGCACCGTAGTTTACGTCACCGATTTTAATAGTAGTCGCATCTTTTTTGAATTCACGGCTGACTAATTTGAACGGCTGGAGTATCCGCATAACGTTTTCAACTCCGGGCAGGGATCTGAACATCCCTTCGTCAAACTTTCTTTCATCTCCGATAACGCCGATAATCGTACGCTCTTCGCCTATAACAGGGTGTGCCTTTGCTCCAATTTCACCAATTCTTTCGACCACAGAATCAACTTGTTCCTGAGGTGCGTTTCTTTCCATTACGATAACCATGATAGTCTCCTTTAAACTAAAAAACCCCTCATAGTAGTTACTAAAAGGGGTTGTGCTATTTAATAACTACTACTCACCGGGTAGATTTAAAATATCTAAAAAAGGGAAAGTATTCGGATTTTTTTGTATTTTTATTTTTCATTACGGTAAAATGTATTTACTATTAAAAATATACGACAAAAAAGAAATAAAAACAATTTATGGCGCAGATAATTTTTGCTTTTCAAGGCGAATACGGAGCGTATTCCGAAGAAGCAGGGATGAAGTATTTCAAAGGTAACGCGAAATCATACCCATGTCACGGATTTGAAGACGTTTTTATCGCAGTAAAAAGGGGCAAGGTTAATTACGGAGTTATTCCGATTGAAAATACACTTGCCGGAAGCCTATACAAGAATTACGACTATTTACAGCAGTATAATCTGCATATTGTCGGAGAGTACAATCATCGTATTGCTCACGCATTAATTGCATTTCCGGGCGTGCAGCTCAAGAATATTAAAAGAATCTATTCGCATCCGTCGGCTTTGATGCAATGTGATAAATTTCTTGCTTCTCTAAAACAGACAGAAAAAATTGAGTACTATGATACCGCGGGCAGCGTTATGTATGTCAGCAAGAATACAATGAAAGATGCTGCGGCGATCGCTTCGGAGTTCAGCGCGAAAAGTTACGGATTGAATATTCTTAAAAAATCCATTCAGGATGAACCGGAAAACTATACCCGGTTCCTTATCCTCTCTAAAAAAAGAGTGATTAACAAATCAGATAAGATCAAGACCTCAATCGTGTTTTCATTGCCGAATGAACCCGGCAGCCTTTTTAAAGTGTTAAGCGTTTTTACGCTGCGAGACATTAACCTGACGAAGATTGAATCGCGTCCATTAAAAACAAAACCATTTGAATATTATTTTTATGTGGACTTTTTCGGTTCGATGAATGACAGTACATGTAAGAAGGCTATCAATCATCTTGAAGAAATCGCCCCGTATATTAAAATATTAGGATCATATCCTGTTTCACATACATAATTGAAGGAGATGCTTTATGAGAGCAATGACCAAGGCAAATTTGGAAGCTGCATTCGCCGGCGAAAGCCAGGCACACATGAAATACACAATCTATGCTGAGAAGGCAGAGCGGGAAGGATTCCCGAAAGTTGCAAAACTATTCCGCGCAATTGCATACGCGGAAAGAGTTCACGCCACGAATCATTTCCGTGCGTTGGAGAATATTCATTCGACCGCGGAAAATCTTGGAGCCGCTGCCGGCGGTGAAAATTACGAAGTTGATGAAATGTATCCGGCGTTTGCCGTTGTTGCCGAATTACAGAACGAGAAAACTGCTCAGCGTTCAATTCATTATGCAGTGGAGGCTGAAAAGATACATGAAGTAATGTATAATGATGCTAAAGCTCAGGTTGAGCAGGGAAAAGACATAGCCGATGAGAAAGTATGGGTTTGTCCGGTTTGCGGCCATACTCATATTGGTCCCGAAGCACCGGATGAATGCCCGGTATGCAAGCTCAAAAAAGATAAATACAAAGAATTTTAACACACCTTGTATGCGGCAGTTTTTACTGCCGCATATCCTTTTCTAAAAAATTCACCGTCAATAACCCGCTGTTCGTCGAAAACCTACCCTACGCCCCGAATATTTCCATATGTTTACTTATCATTAAAAAAAATAAAATTTAGGTTGTGCTTAAGTCACAAATTTATTAAGTTATTTTAATTATAAAGCCAAATTATATTTTAAACGGGATTTTAATAAAAAGTATAGAGTGAGTAATGTACTTTTTAAGTGCTCTAACAACATACATAATATAAAGGATCGTTTATGGGTCAGCAGCAATTACTTCTCATCGTTCTCGGGGTTATCATAGTTGGTATAGCTATTGTTGTAGGAATCAACCTTTTTAATGCAAGTTCAGTTGATGCTAATCGTAATGCGGTTATTGCTGACCTGAATAATTTGGGTGCGATGGCACAGCAGCACTATAAAAAACCCGCATCAATGGGCGGCGGTGCGAATACCTTTACAGGCTGGACAATTCCGACTGGTTTAGCAAGTAATTCCAATGGATCTTATACAATTACCGTAGCAGCTCAGTCTGTTACCATAACCGGAACCGGAAAAGAAAACGGAGATAGCGGGGCGAAACTCGTTCACACGGCAACGGTTACACCTACTGCAATAACTGTAGCAAAGACAAACTAAGTTACGCTGCTGAGATTATTCTGCCCGCATAGAGTAGTGAATCCGGTTTGCGGGTGAAAGTTTAACCGCCATGGTTTAAAAGCCGTGGCGGTTTTTTTGTGCTGTTAAAGTAGTTTGCCGCTCATCTCTTAATTATTTAACTTTTTTGAGTTATAAACTTTTATTATTAGTTTTCTTGACATTCCCGCCGAAATTATTTACATTCTTTTTCCGCTAAATCATTTTTTTTAAGGATTCGGAAACGCAATTAAAATGAATTGGAATTTAGTTTAAGGTACTTTATCAGATGGTAAATCTTCAGAATATAACAGATGCAGCCCGGAGTGGGCTATATACTCCCGAACAAGAAAAAGATTCCTGTGGAATCGGCTTCATTGTTAATATTAAAGGCATCAAAAGCCGTCAAATAGTTGATGACGGAATTCAATTAATGAAAAATCTGGAACACCGCGGTGCGGTGGGCGCAGATCCTGCTACCGGCGATGGCGGCGGAATTCTCATCCAAATGCCTGATGAATTCATGCGCAAAGTTGCTTATGAATCAAAAGTCGAATTGCCTGCGTTAGGTGAGTATGGTGTCGGCTTCATCTTTTTGCCGCAAAATGCCGGACTTCGCCGTTCATGCGAACACATTATTGAAAAAATTATCCTTGAAGAAGATCAAAAGTTTCTTGGCTGGAGAAAGGTTCCTACTAACACGAACATTCCCGGTCACGGTGCAAAATTGACTCAGCCGTATATCAAGCAGTGTTTTATCGGCGCTGGAGATACCACAAAGAATCAGGATGAATTTGAAAGAAAACTCTATCTCATCCGCAGAGTGATTGATCATCGAATCAGAAAAGAATTAAAACTTGACAGAAGCCTCTATTATGTCCCTTCCTTTTCTTCACGTACTGTTGTCTACAAAGGTATGCTTCTTGCCGAGCAGTTGACCGATTATTATCCTGATTTGCTTGATAAGGATATGACCTCGGCACTTGCAATGGTTCACTTACGATTTTCAACAAATACTTTCCCCACATGGGATCTTGCACATCCGTTCCGCATGATTGCGCACAATGGCGAGATCAACACCTTGCAGGGAAATAAGAACTGGATGAGAACCAAAGAAGCCGTTATGGATTCTCCATATTATGGCGAGGATCTCAAACGAATGCTTCCGATTATTATGGACGGTCAGAGCGATTCTGCAACGTTTGATTCAGTGCTTGAATTGCTTGTTATGAGCGGAAGAAGCCTGCCGCATGCAATTATGATGATGATTCCCGAAGCGTATTCGAAGAATGATCTCATGGATGAGGACAGAAAAGCCTTTTATCAGTATCATGCAATGCTGATGGAACCGTGGGACGGCCCCGCAGCCATCGCGTTCACGGATGGAATTCAAATCGGTGCAACACTTGACAGGAACGGCCTGCGTCCTGCCCGCTATTTAATTACCAAAGACGACAGGGTTATCTTATCATCGGAAGCCGGTGTTCTTGACATTCCTGCCGAAAATATCAAGTCCAGCGGAAAACTCCAACCGGGTAATATGTTTCTCGTAGATTTGAAACAAAAACGTATTGTATCCGACGAAGAAATTAAAAATCAGATAACCAAAAGGCGTCCTTATGGTGAATGGATTAAAGACAACTTAGTAAAATTGGAAGAACTTCCCGAGCCTGTATTTGTTCATTCGGTAAAGCACCAGAATGTTTTCGAAAAAATGAAAATATTCGGCTATACGAGAGAAAATATTTTCACGATTCTTACGCCGATGGCTATCAAAGGTGAGGAGCCGATCGGTTCAATGGGTACCGACGTACCGCTCGCGGTATTGTCGGAACGTCCGCAGCCGCTTTTCAGGTACTTTAAACAATTGTTCGCACAGGTAACTAATCCACCTATTGACCCGATCAGGGAAGAGCTGGTGATGGATATGAAGACGTATGTCGGGCCTGAACAAAACTTGTTGGATGAAACTCCGCAGCACGCGCACTGTCTTGAAATTAATAATCCCGTTATATCGAATACGGAAATTGAGAAGATACGAAGTATATCTCAGGGCTTTTTCAAGGCTCATACAATATCAATATTATTTAAGGCTGATAAAAAACGCGATATGCGAACTCAGCTTGAGCGCATCTGCCAGGAAGCGGTGACCTCGGTAACAAGAGGAAGTACATTATTAATTCTCTCGGATAGAGGGGTCAGCCAAAAATACGCACCCATCCCGAGTCTTCTTGCCTTGTCCGCAGTGCATCAGGCATTGCTGGCTGAAGGATTGAGAACCCGCACTTCTATTATTCTTGAAAGCGGAGAGCCGCGTGAAGTTGCACATTTTGCATTACTGTACGGATACGGAGTTACTGCGGTTAATCCATATCTGGTATTCGAAACTTTGTCAACCTTATTTAAGGAAGGATATTTAACCGGAGTTTCGAGCTATCAGGAAGCGAGAAAGAATTTTGTCAAAGCCGTAAACAAGGGTTTACTGAAAGTATTCAGCAAGAATGGCATCAGCACCCTGTCATCATATCGCGGCGCTCAGATTTTTGAAGTAGTCGGTCTTGATAAGGAAGTTGTTGATACATACTTCACCGGTACTGCAAGCAAGATTGAAGGTATGTCAATCGAAATGATTGAAGAGGAAGCTCTACGCCGTCATTATCATGCTTTCGACGATATGCGCGATCCGAATGCACTTCTTGAGGGAGGTATTTACCGTTATCGTGTAGATGGAGAGCATCACTTGTGGAATCCTTTAACTATCTCGAAATTACAGATAGCTACAAAGAATAATGATTTCAAAACTTTTAAAGAATATACTAACCTCATTGATCATCAAGAACGCCACCGTGTTACATTACGGTCGCTTCTCGATTTTGAGTATGCAGATACCGCGGTTCCGATTGAGGAAGTTGAACCTGCTGCTGAAATCGTGAAACGGTTCTCAACGGGTGCTATGAGTTTCGGTTCGATTTCATGGGAAGCACACACCTCACTCGCAGCCGGGATGAATAAAATCGGCGCAAAATCCAATACCGGTGAGGGTGGAGAAGATCCGAGCAGATTTGTAGTTCTACCGGAGAAAGAAAATCTTCGTTCCGCGATTAAACAAGTTGCATCAGGAAGATTCGGCGTTACGGCAAATTACTTAGTCAACGCGGATGAACTTCAAATAAAAATGGCACAGGGTGCTAAACCGGGAGAGGGCGGGCAGCTTCCGGGATTTAAAGTTGATAGAATTATAGGAAAGACTCGTCACTCGTTGCCGGGTGTTACACTGATCAGTCCGCCTCCGCATCATGATATTTATTCAATCGAGGATTTGAAACAACTCATCTATGATTTGAAGAATATCAATCCAAAAGCAAGAATCAGCGTGAAGCTTGTTTCCGAAACTGGCGTTGGTACTATCGCGGCAGGTGTTGCAAAAGCTCACGCCGATCATATTCTTATCAGCGGCCACGATGGCGGAACAGGCGCAAGCCCGATTTCTTCTATCCAGTATGCCGGCTCCCCATGGGAACTGGGATTGAGCGAAACACAGCAGACATTGGTATTGAACGGCCTTCGCGACCGTGTATATCTTGCTGTTGACGGCCAGATGAAAACCGGACGCGATGTTGTCATAGGTGCGTTGCTCGGAGCAGAGGAATTCGGATTCGCAACAGCGCCGCTTGTTACTCAGGGCTGTATCATGATGAGAAAATGCCATCTCAATACTTGCCCGGTCGGTGTAGCTACTCAGGATCCGGAGCTTCGTGCAAAGTTTGCCGGTAAGCCTGAATATCTGATTAACTTCATGTTCTTTATTGCCGAAGAAGTCCGTGAACTTATGGCGAAACTTGGATTCAGAAATTTCACTGAAATGATCGGCAACGTAGATAAATTGGTTGAGAAGAGAGATTATAAACATCTTAAGGCCCGCGGTATTGATTTGAGCAAAATATTGTTCAAAGCTGAGCCGGTCTACAAAACCGAACTATATAGAACGCAGGAACAGAATCATGAATTGGAATCACAGATTGACTACAAGTTCATCGAACTGGCACAGCCTGCATTAAAGAAGAAGAAAAAAGTTGTTATTGAAGAACCGGTGAAGAATACCTATCGTAGTTTGGGAACACTCCTTTCCGGAGAAGTCGCTCGAGCGTATGGTGATGAAGGACTGCCGGATGATACGATTACAATAAAGATGAACGGCATTGCCGGACAAAGCTTCGGTGCATTTCTTGCTTCCGGTATAACTCTTGATTTAACGGGACAGGCAAACGACTATGTCGGTAAAGGTTTATCGGGCGGTAAGTTGATCATTAAAGTACCTGAAAAAGCAACGTATGCCAGCAATGAAAATATTATAGCCGGAAATACCTGTTTGTACGGAGCAACATCCGGACAAGCTTATGTGAACGGCGTAGTTGGTGAGAGATTCGGTGTACGAAACAGCGGAGCTGTGGCTGTTGTCGAGGGTGTCGGCGATCATTGCTGCGAATATATGACGGGCGGAACCGTGGTTGTTCTCGGAAATACCGGACGTAATTTTGGCGCTGGTATGTCCGGCGGTATCGCGTATGTGTATGATGTTGATTTGACATTCGATAAAAAGATAAACAAAGGAATGGTTGAGATTGCAGAAGTAACGGAACAGGAAGACCTTGACAAGATTCTTGAACTGATTAAACTGCATCATGAATACACGAAGTCCAAACCTGCTGCACATATAATTAAAAATTGGGAAACCGAATCAGCCCGGTTTGTAAAAGTGCTGCCGTTTGAGTTCAAAGCTGCCCTCGAAAGAATGCGGCTGGAACAACAAGAAAAAATTGCATAAGATAGAGTAGATAGCGATATGGGTAAAGTAACAGGATTTAAAGAATACAAACGCGAAACTCCGGCAAAAGACAGTGTCGAGAGTAGAATCAAACATCAAAAGGAATTCGAACATCCCTTCGCAGGCGATGCCGTAAAAATTCAAGGCGCACGCTGCATGGATTGCGGTATTCCGTTTTGTCATGGCGATACCGGATGCCCGCTGCACAATAATATTCCTGAGTGGAATGATTACATTTACAACGGCAGATGGCAGGAAGCATTGGACAATCTGCACGGTACAAATAATTTCCCTGAATTCACAGGGCGCCTTTGTCCGGCTCCGTGCGAATACGCTTGTACCTGCGGAATAAATACTGATCCGGTTGCGATTAAATCAATCGAAAGAACAATTGCCGATAAAGCAATTTTTGAAGGATGGATAATTGCCCGCCCGCCGACGAAACGTACCGGCAAGAATATTGCTGTCGTCGGTTCCGGGCCTTCCGGTCTTGCCGCTGCCCAGCAGCTCGCGCGAGTAGGCCATTCGGTTACTGTTTATGAAAAGAATGAAAAACCCGGCGGACTTCTCCGTTACGGTATCCCTGATTTTAAATTGGAAAAAGTACACATTGATCGAAGAGTACGCCAAATGACGAAAGAAGGCGTAAAATTCGTGACAAGTTTCAACGCCGGTGTAAATATGGAAACATCGGAAATGCTTGAGCGTTACGATGCAATGATACTTGCATGCGGCTCCGAAACCCCGCGGGATTTGCCGATACCGGGACGTGAGCTGAAAGGCGTATACTTTGCGATGGATTATCTTGTTGATCAAAACAGAGTAAACGGCGGTGCACAAAGAGAACTCAGCATTAACGCACGCGGACTTAAAGTTATTGTTATCGGCGGCGGTGATACCGGAGCCGACTGCGTAGGTACAGCTATCCGGCAAGGAGCTGCTTCAGTTACGCAAATTGAATTATTCCCGAAACCACCTGAACAGCGTTCACCTTCTACACCCTGGCCTTATTGGCCGAACATGCTGAGAAACGGTTCGAGCCACGAAGAGGGTGTCGAAAGACGATGGAGTATTAATACCAAGTCGTTTGCAGGTAATGATAAAGGCGAGTTGACCGCAATGAATTGCTGCGAAGTTGATTTTGTTAACGGCTCGCTGCAGGATCGCCCGGGCAGCGAATTCGTAATTGAAGCCGATCTTGTTCTTCTTGCAATGGGATTTGTTCATCCTACCAAGAGTAAACTAATTAGGGAGCTTGAGAATCTGGGAATGGAACTTGACAGGAGAGGCAATGTCAAGACAAATCAGGTGAATGGGGAACCTGAATACAGAACGACACTTGAAAAAGTATACGCCGCCGGTGATGTTCGCAGAGGGCAGTCATTGGTTGTATGGGCTATCAGCGAAGGCAGAAAATGTGCTGCGACTGTTCATAAGGATCTTATGAAGAACGTCTCACGCGCATACACTATGCACTAAACGAACACATATCCAATTGCTTATGAGCCGCATGAGTCATCGTGCGGCTTTTTTATTTCCCGCAAGCATAAAAAATGCCGTCCTGACCGAAGCCGGGACGGCATAGGAACCACACGATAGGAATTTTATTTAATCAGAATCATTTTTTTAGTTTCGGAATAGCCGCCTGCTCTCAGGCTATAAAAGTAAATTCCACTCGGCAAACCGGAGGCGTTGAAAGTGAGGTGATACTCGCCCTGTGGTTTAACTTCATTTACCAGAGTTTTAATCTCTCTGCCTAAGGCATCATAGACTTTCAATACGACATGTTCCGTTTGTGCAACCCGGAAATTGATTAATGTTGACGGGTTATACGGGTTAGGGTAGTTCTGTTCTAAACGAAATTCTTTTTTAACCGCGCTGCCGGATTCTTTTGCATCGGTTATCGCATTAAAGCGATTGACATAAAAATTTATTGCCGATGTGGTAACGCTGCCGGTATATGCAGGCGTTAAAATGCTGCTTTCCAACCCGAGAGAATCCATTTTTGCTTTCAGGTGATAACCGAAATTAACATGGTGGATTGCTTCACTTGAAGTAGCCGGAGTATCAACATATGTATAGTACATCCATACCGCGGGATCGTCTTTTGTGACCCAGTGATACGGTGAAGCCATTTCAAACATTGCATAAGCGGAAGGCGTATCCATTGAGTCCGTAGGAATACCGAATACGGCACCGGTGAAGTAGCTGAACTCAAGTACCTTAGGACCGATCCATGCAAGACAGTCACGTTTATCAATTGATGTCTGACCGCTCCAGCATGCTACGCCGGCTAAACGGGTAGACATTCTTAATACTGGATCTGCATTTGTCGCATCAGCCAGATCATCATGAAAGGCAAGCCAGAATGAAGTCAAAGCGCCTGCTGAACTTCCGCCTGCTGCGATTTTCATGGGATCAATATTTAGTTCCGCAGCATGGTATCTGAAATACTGAATAGCACGTGCACAATCCATGTAATGCTGGGGTATTACCACTTCAGGTGTAAGTCTGTAATTAATTGAAGCAATAGAGATTCCTTTAGCTAATAGAGACTCAACCAATGAAGAGGAGACATCAACCTTGCTTCCTTGTGTTAAGCCGCCGCCATGAATCCAAATTACCAACGGTGTTGGCGTTGCGGATTTTGCTTTCCAAAAATCATATTGATTGAGGGTGAACGTTCCATACTTCGCATTCGCGCTGTCGGGAGTAAGTCCGGTGTTGCCGTCGGTTAGATGTGCTAAAGCGACGAAAAGAGATCCGGCATCCTTGAGCACGAGTACGGGACTGATGGCAGTACATTGAATTTCGGTCGGCGGATTAGAAAGATCAGTAACGTGATTCGTCGGGCCCGCGCCAACCCAATTTGTTTTTCCGTCTGTTGAATAAGCAACTGTCAGTCCGTTAGCGCCTTCGAGAAGGTTATCGTCATTATTGTAGGTCGGTGTAAATTGTGAAAATGTCATGCTGTCCGAAGCAGTGGTAACACCACCCTTTGAATAACCCAACTGATAATAACGCACTGATGATACGCTGTCTATGCCGTTGGAAAGAACACTTGAACCGTTATTAGCGCTGCCGGTTATGAGTTTAGCAAATACATAGTGGCCGCTTGATATGCCGCCTGTTGTTGTGCGGACGGTGATGGGCCTCATTTTCAGAGAATCTCCAATATAAAAAATCTTTTCTGTGGTGCCGCTGCTGTTCATGCCGCGTCCGAGTGTACCTTTTATATAGCTGCTCTGCGAGGCTCCGACAATTCCGGCTCCGTTGGTGGCAAGGTAGACCCATGTGTTATTTCCGGTTTCTACAACACCGTTGGTCAGCGTCAGTATACAAGGGCCGACACTTGTGCTGCTCGACATAAAGAGATTTCCGGATGCAAGAATTACTTTTGCGCCATTGGATTTATTGATAGTAATGCCGTTAAACTCTTCAACTGAGCCTTGGTAGTTTGTACTGATAAGTGATATAGTAGAGTTTGATGCACCGGTGAATGTTGTCAGTACTCCATTGCTCGTACCGCCTGAAGTGCTGCCGCCGCGTAAATCAAGTGTGCCTTTGTTTGTCAAGTTGCCGTATAAAGTAAGTGTGTGTTCAACATAGCTGTTCGCTGCACCTACAGGATTTCTATTCTCGACACGCATTTTGCCGCCGGAGTTGATCAGTACATTACCGTAAACAGTAAGGCTTGACGATGTACCGTTTATTGCAAATCGAAGAGTAGCACTGCTGGCGCTAACGGTTAAATCCTTGCATTGGGCTGCAACAGTATCCAAAGTCACTATGTGTCCAGCTGCGATAACAACGTTATCGGCAGAAGAGGGGACAATTCCACCGACCCATGTAGTTGAGGCACTCCAGTTGCCCGTAGCAAGTGAAGTGATTTGAGAATAACCGGTTATCTGGAACAGTAGAACTAAAAGAGATATGATAATAATACTTTTGGGCAGCCGCGACATATGGTAGTCCTTAATAATGATGATGTAATTGCAGTAAACTATAAAAGTTGTATGACAACATACATAATATAGGTATTTAGCTCATTCTTGTCAATAGAATTATTTGCCGAGGGTAATACTTGGCGACAATTTTCCTCTTTTTCGGAATTTGTAAAATCGTGAAATTAATAGAGGTAGTTCAATGAAGAAATCACCTCCCCAAAAGGCCAAAAACCCAAAAATCTGCAAAAAAAGTAAAAATATCCGAAAAACGACCTCTTGCATTTCGAAAAAAAATCAAAAAAATTAAAAATTCTTTGACTGATATTAAAAAAATTGGTTATTTTCTCCGTTTAAATTGGCATGATTTGAGCTCGATAATTAATTGATAATAAAATAGTTCTCATTACATTTTTTCCACAACTTATTTGAGGCTTATATGGCAATAGATTTAGAGAAAATCTTACGTCCGATAGACACTCCGCTGCCAAAATTTCCGCCTAAAATGATGACCCTTGCCAACGGGCAAACGATGATCGTCAGACAGGTCGAAAGAGAAGACATTCCGGATATTTTACCACACGTTGAACCATTGATACATTGCGAACGCGACTTTTATCATATCGTAGCTGCACGCCTGTATTCAGAATTGTTAGCATATTACACCTACCGCGTACAGGATGAGTACGTGCTTGTTTGCCAGATTGAAGGCGAATTAGCCGCTATCGTAAACGGCCGCATCGTTAATCCGGATGTTGGTATGTCATATCATACATTCTCATTACGCCGTGGTCTTCGTGTCGGTGCTCACGCATTCGCGACGAAGATGGAATATCACATGGATATTCTGAAACAAAAAGAAGTCCTTATCGTTGCCGAATCAGGTATCGGATTCAGAAGATGGATGATTGAGTATAAGCTCGAAAAACGCTTCCACATTCCGCACGAATTAGGCGGATGTCCTTCATGGGCATTAACAAAAGAACTGTTTGACAAAGCACGCAACACTCTGGTAGTAGGAAGACGTCCTGTACCTGAACATTTATTAGAGCAGGCTAAAGCAGCTATCTTGCCGCCAAAGGATCCGCCAAAAGCTCCCGAAGATTTATTGGCAATGACACGCTCCATGCTCGATTCAACCGGAACTTCTCTTATCGAAATGAAGAGAAGATTAGGAGGTAAATAATATGAGAAATGTATATGTAGCAGGAATTGGTATCACCAGCTTTACCCGCTTGGAATATCCGCTGGTTGAAATCGCAGCTTATGCCGGTATGGATGCTTTACGCGATGCCGGTTTGAAAAAAGTTGATCATCTTTACGTTGCCAATATGGGCGGCGGCAGAATTAACGGACAGACAGGTCTTGCCAGTGCAGTTGTTGACCACATGAGTCTTACTCCTGCCGGTGCTGAGACTATTGAAAACGGTCCGGCTTCAGGCGCTTCGGCAATCAAAGAAGGCTATATGGCAATTGCATCCGGTATGCACGATGTCGTTATGGTTATCGGTGCTGAAAGAATGCGGGAAGCAAATCCTCTCGAAGCAACTGACTTTGTTGCAACACTTACCCATCCGCAGGCTGAATATATTTACGGCGTTACTCTTCCTTCACTCGCCGGTATGTTCGCTCGCGCTTACATGGAAAAATACGGTGTTACACAACGCCACCTCGCAATGGTTGCCGTGAAGAATCACAGTAATGCAATGGATAACTTCTTTGCACATCTGCATGAAGATATTACTGTCGAAGGTATTCTGGATTCTCCTGAAGCTTCGACAAACAATCCATATGTAGCGGATCCTTTGAGATTCTACGATGTATGCCCGGTATCCGATGGCGGCGCAGCCGTTATTTTGGTTTCGGAAGAAGTTATGAAAAAATTAAAGAAACCTATGGTTCGTCTCGCCGGTGTCGGTCAGGCTACCGATACACACTGCGTACACGAACGCAAGGACCCGACTGATTTGCTTGCAGTACGCGAAGCATCTAAGAAGAGCTTTGCAATGGCTGGTGTTAAACCTTCCGATGTAGATGTAGCAGAATTGCACGATGCATTCACTATTCTTGAAATCGCTGAGAGCGAAGAAGTTGGTTTCTTCAAAAAAGGCGAAGGCCATCTCGCACTCGAAAAAGGATGGACCAAGATCGGCGGAAAACTCCCGATTAACCCATCGGGCGGATTGAAGGCGAAAGGTCATCCGGTTGGAGCAACCGGCGTAGGCCAGGCTCACGAAATCGTGCTACAGCTGCGCGGCAAAGCCGGCAAGCGTCAGGTAAAAGATGCAAAAATCGGATTTACCTGTAACTTCGGCGGTTTCGGAAATAACGTTGTATGTCTCACTTTCATTAAGGAGAGCTAATATGGAACTTAATATTTTTGCATATAAATGCCGGAAATGCGGAACGCTCCACTATCCTTACAAAACCATCTGCAAAAAATGCGGTGAGAACGATCACTTCGAATTCGATATCGTTCCATTGCCGAAAAAAGGTAAATTGATGACCTATACGATTCTTTATAATCCGCCATCGGACTATGAAGTAAAAACTTTGGCTTTAGGTATCGTTGAACTTGAAGACGGCAACAGAATTACCGGACAGTTAAGTATCGAAGCTCCAAAAATCGGTATGAAGGTTGAAGGCAAAATCGAAGTCGTGCGCAAAGACGAATACAAAAAAATCCTCGGGATGGTATTCTATAAAGCATGACGAAGATAGTCAGCTACGGTAATCTTCTCCGCTGCGGTACGTATGAAATGCACTCACGTTTTTCATCGGTTGTGAATTTCATTGCCGGTGAAAACTTTGTATCCGTAGTTCAGGAGAAAATTGGCGGGGGTCCGCTGAATATTGTTGCTAAAGGGATTGTGACGGATTCGATAGCATCGTTGGAAGTACGTGACCATTCGATTATATTGAATGGAGATGAGATTTCACTCGATGAATCGAAACGTTACAATCCCTTTCTTAATTTTTCAGAGTTTGTTTATAATAGATTTAAAGAAAATCTGACGCACTTTGAAAAAGTACTTGTTGAAAATGCGCCGGAAAACAGTTTAACTTCTTTTCTTTCAAATTCTATTACGACCGCTCCGGATGGTACTTTTCAAAATATTTTGAAGAAGAAGCTGGATTCCGGATTGAAGGAATTGTGTACAGGTGATATTGAAAAGGGGGCGGGGATTCTCAGAGGAGTCGGCATCGGCCTTACTCCAAGCGGCGATGATGCTATTAGTGGCGTACTTATCGCACTGAATATTTTGCAGTCAATTGCAGGATGGGATTTGAAACAGACCATTGAAAGAATTTCTAAGATTGCTGTTTCACAAAACAAGTTTACAAATTCATTTATGTCTTGTGCTTCACAGGGCATGTTATTCGAAAAGAACAAGCTCCTCATGCAGTCGCTGCTGTCGGGAGATAAAAAAACGGTTACAGAGAATGTCCGTCAGGTTTTAACCATCGGGCACACCTCGGGCGCTGATATGGCGGTCGGATTTCTCGTGGTACTTAAAAGAATGATGTCGGCTTTGGATTTTGCGAAGATAGCCGTATAAAACAGATTTCAAATACAATTACTGAATAAATTTATGAAGACTCAAGGTATTATAAAAAAAGGCGAGTATTTCGACTCCGTCTCTATCATGCTTGTTGCAAAACAGCTTGCAGGACTTAACGGCATTATTGATTCTGCCGCGGTTATGGGAACGGAAGAAAACATAGCGACGCTGCAGGAATCCGGAATGTTTTTACCGGAGTTTACCGGCGCAACCGAAATGGATTTGCTTATCGCATTTAAAATAGATGACAGTGCGGATGCTTCAAAAGTCTTTTCGCAAATTGAAAAGCTGATGAAACCCGTCAAGGACGATAACGGCGGAGCTAACTTTCAGCCGGCAAGTGTTGATGAAGCCGTTAAATATTTATCGGGTGCGAATCTCGCGCTCATTTCTGTTGCCGGGCGCTATGCCGGGGACGTTGCACAAAAAGCGCTTGATAACGGTTTGCACGTTATGTTATTCTCGGATAACGTATCTATTGAAAAGGAAATCGCTCTTAAAGAATATGCAGCTCAAAAAGAATTATTCGTGATGGGACCGGATTGTGGTACTGCCATCATCAACGGTGTTCCACTCGCATTCGCAAATGTTGTAAAGCGTGGGAATATTGGAATTGTTGCAGCTTCCGGAACAGGTTGTCAGGAGGTAAGCTGCATTATCTCTAATTTCGGCGGCGGCGTTTCGCAGGCTATCGGTACCGGCGGACGCGATGTTAAAAAGCAGGTCGGCGGCATTATGTTTTTGCAAGGAATCTCTGCATTGGCAGCAGATCCTGAAACGGAAGTCATTCTTTTGGTATCAAAACCACCTGCGCCTGAAGTAATTGAAAAAGTAAAAGCACTGACAGCCAAAATAAAAAAACCGGTTGTTGGAGTCTTTCTCGGTTCACCGGTCGAACTGCTCAAAGGTAGTAAGGTTACAGCCGCTCAGACATTGGAGGAAGGCGCTTTATTATCGGTTGCCTTAGCTGCTAAGCAGAATGTGGAAAGTGTACACGAAAAATTGTCTGCGCGCGAAAAAGAAATTCTCGAAATTGCCGCGAAAGAAAAAGTAAAATTAATTCCACAGCAAAAGTATTTGCGTGCTTTATTCAGCGGTGGTACGTTCTGCGATGAAACGCAGCTGCTTTGCCGCGATGCTGTAAAGGATTTATTTTCAAACACTCCGATATCAGGTGTAACTCAATTGAAAGATGCCTGGAAGAGTGAGAAAAATACAATAGTAGATCTTGGTGACGATGAATTCACCGTCGGCAAACCTCATCCGATGATTGATTACTCGACGCGGAATAAAAGAATTCTTGCTGAAGCACAGGATGCCGAAACAGCCGTTATATTATTGGACATCGTGCTTGGTTACGGTGCAAATATGAATCCGTTAGCAGAAATTGTCCCTGTACTTAAAGAAGTCAAACAGATTACGGATAAACAGAAACGGGTTATTCCGGTTGTTGCTTCGGTTACCGGTACGGAGAGTGATCCGCAAAACAGGGATGTTGTGGTTGACGCGTTAAAAGCTGAAGGAGTTTTGGTAATGGAATCCAACGCCGCGGCAAGCCGCCTTGCAACAGCAATCATCGAAGGAAGGAATTAAAGTATGAGCAGTCTATTTTCTTCGGAATTAAAAGTAGTAAATATCGGAATGAAGTCTTTTAAAGAGACTTTAGATACACAGAATGTTCCTGCGGTTCATGTGGACTGGAAACCGCCGTTGTTATCTGACGCGGCAGTGTTCGACACAATCAAAAAGTTTCAGGATAAGATTGAAGTAGCTAATAAAGAAGCCGTTCAGCGAATTCTTAATGCAAAGCCGATGCTCATTGGCATGGGAAAAGCGATTGATGTAGTTCCCGGAATGAAAAAGAATCTTATCCTTCATGCCGGACCCCCGGTAACGTGGGATAGAATGTGTGGCCCTATGAAGGGTGCAGTTATGGGAGCGTTGATTCTTGAAGGCATTGCCAAAGATGAGAGTGAAGCTGAAAAAATTGCGGCATCAGGCAAAATTGAGTTTTCACCTTGCCATGAACATTCAGCAGTTGGACCGATGGCGGGGATCATATCTCCATCAATGCCTGTCTTTATTCTTGAAAACGAAGCATACGGCAATAAATCATACTGCACGATGAATGAAGGACTCGGAAAAGTTCTCCGTTTCGGGGCATATGACCAAGAGACTATCATGCGTTTGAAATGGATGGAAAGTGTTTTATATCCTGCATTGAAAAAAGCGATTGAAAACGGCGGCAAGATTGACTTAAAAAATATTATAGCTCAGGCTTTGCACATGGGCGATGAAGCTCATAACCGCAACAGGGCAGCGACATCGTTGTTATATCGCACACTTGCACCGGCTGTCATTGAACACAACGATAAGGATGCAGCGATTAAAGCACTTGAGTTCATTAATAAAAATGACCACTTCTTCCTCAACCTTTCTATGGGTGTTTCAAAAGTTACTTTGGATGCAGCGAAGAATATTCCGTTTAGTACCATCGTAACAGTAATGGCTCGTAACGGAACGGATTTCGGAATCTGGGTTTCATCGTTAGGCGAACAATGGTTTACCGGCGAATCATTAGTACCGGAAGCATTATATTTTACCGGCTACTCAAAGGAAGACGCAAATCCCGACATTGGTGACAGTTCTATTACCGAAACAAACAGTTTGGGCGGATTTGCGATTGCATCGGCACCTGCGATTGTTCAGTTTGTCGGAGGCAGCGCGAAGGATGCGGTTAATTATACCATGAAGATGTATGAAATTACCGCTGCCGAAAACAACGTTTATAAAATTCCTTACCTGAATTTCCGTGGAACTCCGACAGGCATTGATATGGTTAAGGTAGTAGAGAAGAATATCCTTCCATTCATTGATACGGGCGTTGCCCATAAAAATCCGGGAGTAGGGCAGATAGGCGCGGGGGTTTTAAGCGCTCCGGCCGAACCGTTTATTAATGGAATTATTGCATTTGCAAAGCAATTACATGAGAAAAAATAGTATTTTATATATCCGTTCTTTTACATAGGTTATATAGATTACGTGATTATTATCTAAATCAATAAGGAGCTCGTAATGAAGACAGAAGATTTCTTTAAGTTTATGCAAGGTGTAAAAGTTTACGACCTTACACAAAGATTATCCGTTCACACTCCGCCTTGGCCGAGCTATATGCCGTTTGGCGTTCAATATTTCAAAAGAATCGCCGGCGCTCACATGGGACAGGGAGCTAACGGCCAGATCATCACAACCAGTAATCACGTTGGTACGCATATGGATGGTGAGATTCACTTCCACGGTGCCGGAAGATCTATCGGTAATGTTCCGCTCGAAGAGTGGGTCGGACCGGGTGCTATCGTAGATATTTCAAAGGAAGTAGGAGACTACGACCTTTATACTCCTGAAATGCTCATGAAAAATTGTGACATCCGCAAAGGTGATATCCTTATCATTAACACCGGATATAACAGATACGCTTGGGATCAGAAAAATTGTGATGAATTACGTTACTTCGTAAAACACCCCGGACCAAGTCCTGATTTTCACAAATGGGCGTTGGATATGAAAATCAAATGGATTGGCGTTGATTGCGGTAGCGCAGATCATCCGATGAATACGATTATCAGGAAATGGCATCCGGATAGATTTATTGAAGCAGAACAAAAACTCATGAAGAAATACAAAGTCGGTTCGTGGGATGAAATGTTTCCTCAGGATGAATATTATCAGGTAATGCACATCAAACTTTTCCCGCGTAAACTCGTTCATGCTGAAAACGTTGGTGGAGAGATTAACAAATTAAGCAACAAGCGCGCTTGGATCGGTGCTTTCCCGTTACGTGGAATTGAACTCGAATCCGCAATGTGCCGCATGGTTGCTATGCTGCCGGAGAAAGACTAATTATTTCGAGGCTGCACGGGTCAAGAATCCGTGCAGCTTTTTATTATCATATTTAAATACGAATCTGTAATAATTTGCAGCGAGGGTACTTTGGCTATCGTTAATAATTTCGACTATATTAAACCAAAGAGCTTGAAAGGCGCATTACGAATTTTCAAGCAATACAAAGCTCCGGTTATTTTGGCAGGAGGTACCGACCTTCTTGATATGCTGAAATCCGGCACAGTAGTTCCTGATGTCGTGATAGATGTTAAGGGATTAGATGTCCTCAAAAGAATTACCTATAAAGACGGTGTGCTCTTTATCGGAGCATGCGTCACCTATTCAGAACTCATCGAATCAAAAATCATTAAGAGACGCTGCCCTGTAATAATGGAAATGGCAAAACAAGTTGCTTCCATGGGTGTCCGTAACAGAGGCACAATGGTTGGTAATATTTGTTCAGCCGTACCGTGCGCGGATAGCAGTCCTGTATTGCTTGCGTATGATGCCAAAATCCTGACAAAGAGTAGTCAGGGTGATAGAAGCATACCTGCTGAAGAATGGTTCGTCGGTTCAAGAAAAACCGCTTTGAACAAAGGTGAAATTGTTCGCGGTATTTCAATTAACCTTGATGAAACGCCAATAGGTGCTTCATTCGTCAAACTCGGCAGATACGATGGTGAAGATCTTGCTCAGGTTAATCTCGTTGCATTGGCAATGCGGGATAAAACCTACCGAATCGTATATGGCTCAGTCGCTCCGGTTCCGCTTAGAGCAAAAAAGATTGAAGCTCTGCTGAATGGACAGGAAGTAACCAAAGATTTGCTTGAAAAAGCCAAAGCTTTAGTGGATTCTGAAATTAAGCCGATATCTGATGTACGTGCTTCGAAAGAGTATCGCTTGCATATGGCAAAGGTAATGCTTGAAATAGGTTTAGATGCTGCAACAAAACGACTAACCGGTAAAAAACCGGCTTACGGTACAAAACTTTTATAAGGATGCAGAATATGAATAATGAAATCAAGTTTTTATTAAATGGTGAAAAGGTTTGTATTGAAGTTGCCGGCAATGAGATTCTTCTTGAAGTCTTGCGCGATCGTATCGGTGTAAAAAGTCCAAAGTGCGGCTGTGATAAAGGCGACTGTGGTACTTGCACGGTAATGCTCAACGGCAAAACAGTCCGGAGTTGCCTAGTATTAGCCGCAGAGGTTGATGGAATGGAAGTAACAACCTTGGAAGGTGTTATGAACGGTGAGATGTCTCCGCTGCAAAAGTCATTTCTCGATCACAATTCTTTTCAATGCGGATTCTGTGCACCGGGTGTCATTTTATCAACAACAGAACTGTTGAATAAAAATCCGCATCCGAATAAAGAGCAGATTAAAGAAGCTATCGCCGGAAATTTGTGCAGGTGCACCGGTTATACTCCTATTATTGATGCAGTTGAAGATTTGGTGAAGTAAGGAGAACGACATGAATAATTTTAAATATATCGGAAAACCTGTTACCCGTATTGACGGTAAAGTAAAGATAACCGGCGCTGCTCAGTTTACGGAAGACTTAGACTTTGGGAGAAACTTACTTTTCGCCGAGGTAGTCGAAAGTCCGCATGCCCACGCGTTAATTAACAGCATTGATGCATCCGAAGCATTAAAAGTACCGGGAGTAGTCAAAGTTATTACCGGGAAAGAATTTCCGTACAAATTCGGTTTGTATATGCACGACCGTCATGTATTTGCAGTCAAGCGGGTACGATTTGTCGGTGAGCAGGTAGCAGCAGTTATTGCCCGGGATCCGGCCACGGCAAAAAAAGCAGCTAAGTTGGTTAAGGTTGATTACAATGTGTTAACACCTGTATTATCTGTTGAGCAGGCGCTTGATAAAGACTGCGAATTGATTCATCCGGAATTGGAAAACTATTTCCATGTTCCCTGGTTCTTCCCAAAAGAGAAAACAAATATCGCCCACTTGAGAAAAATCAGAAAAGGTGATGTTAACAAGGCTTTTGCCGAATCCGATTTTGTTTTTGAAGATACTTATACCGTGCCTCGCTATGCGCACTGTGCAATTGAAGTACATGCAACAGTCGGCTTATTTGATAACTCAAATCGTCTGACTATGTGGAATGCTTCGCAGTCGCCACACACGCAACGGAATTTGTTCGCGCAGGCATTTGCTCCACTTGGACTCACGCATAAAGATGTTCGCGTTATCTCACCTTATGTCGGCGGAGGTTTTGGAGGAAAAGCCGGTGTATCAATGGAAATTATTGGAGCTGCATGTGCTATAGCATGCAAAGGCCGGCCGGTAAAATTACTGTGGTCACGCGCCCAGGAATTTTATAACACCTATCAGCGGCAGGGTATTACCGGCAAGCTGAAACTCGGTATTATGAAGGATGGCACCATTACGGCAATGGAGAATAATCTGTATTGGGATGCCGGTGCATATGTGGAATATGGTGCAAACGTTGTGAATGCTTCGGGATTGTCCGCGACCGGACCATATCGTGTTCCGAATGTGAGCATTGATTCAGTTTGTATATATACAAATCTGCCTCCGGGCGGGCCATATCGAGGTTTCGGGTATTCAGAATTTTTGTTCGGACTTGAATCGCATCTGAACGAGGTTGCAAAGAAACTGGGTATTGATCCGGTTGAACTTCGCAAGAAGAATGCTATCAGCGAGGGTGATACGGTGACCTACGGATGCAAGATGCACCCCAATGGATTAAAAGAAGCAATCGAAAAGGTTGAAAAAGAAATCGAGTGGGGCAAAAAAGAAGAATCGAAAGATCCGAACATTGCTATCGGCAAAGGCTTTGCGCTTTTCTGGAAAGCTCCTGCAATGCCTCCGAATGCAGCCTCATCCGCATTCTTAAAATTCAATGAAGATGCGAGTCTAAACATCCTTGTCTCAGGAATGGAAATAGGGCAGGGGTATCTGACTGTTATGGCACAGATAGCCGCTGAAGTTCTTTCAATACCGCCGGAAAAAATCCGTGTTGAGACTCCTGATACCGATAGAAATCCTTATGAATGGCAGACGGTAGCGTCTCACATTACGTGGGGTTGCGGTAATGCGGTTGAAAGAGCTGCGAAAGATGCACGCACCCAGATATTTGAACTTGTTGAAAGAGCGCTCGATAAACCGAAAGACTCGTTATATCTGGAAGACGAATGTGTAAAATCCACAATTGAGGATTCCTTTTGTTTGCCGTTGAGAGATTTCATCATTAACGGTATTCAGAAAGAAGATGGTACGTACCGCGGCGGCCCGATTCTCGGAAGAGGAATGTTCATGCCGGAGTATACTTCAGCGTTGAGCGATCCGGAAACCAGTCAGGGTGGTAAACAGAATGTCCATTATACGGTTGGTGCCAGTGCGATTAAAATTGAGATAGACAAAAGGACAGGGAAGATTAGAATTCCGAAAGTCGTTTTGGCAGTTGACTGCGGAAAAGCGCTTAACCCTGATCTTGTAAACGGTCAGATAACCGGCGGATTACTGCAAGGTATTGCAACAGTTCTCTATGAAGATATGCGTTTTGATGAAAAAGGTAAATTGCTTAATCCGAATTTTTCCGATTACAAGATACCGACAGCGATGGATGTCCCCAATGAGATCGTACCGATAATTATTGAAGTTCCACAGAACGACGGTCCTTCGGGTGCCAGAGGTATGGGGGAACATACAATGATACCTGCGGCTCCGATAATTGCCAACGCAGTTGATGATGCTCTTGGAATACGAATAAAATCAATGCCTATTACTGCTGAAAAAGTGGCTTTGGCATGGGTTAAACTCAATAGCAAATAGATTTCACATGATTTAATTTAATCCCGGTCACCATTAGACCGGGATTTTTTTTGTTAAGTGGTAATATTTACCGAATCAAAACAGGTAAAAATTACAGGTAAAATTTACAGCACGTTGAAATATGATTATATTAAGCTGAAAATAGAGCTTTTTCTTTTGGCACGATTCTGGAAATATTATAAACGTCAATGGATTACTATTTTTCATAATTTTATTTGAAAGGTCCTAAAATGGGTCAACAACAATTGCTTCTTATCGTTTTGGGCGTTATCATCGTTGGTATCGCTATCGTAGTTGGAATTAACTTATTCAACGCTAGCTCAGTAGATGCAAATCGTAACGCAGTTATTGCAGATTTGAACAACTTAGGCGCTATGGCTCAGCAGTTCTACAAAAAACCTGCTTCAATGGGCGGTGGATCAAACACATTCACAGGCTGGACTATTCCTACTGGCCTTTCAAGCAATTCAAATGGTAGCTACACTGTAACAGTTGCAGCTCAGTCAGTTACTATCACAGGTACAGGTACAGAAAACGGAGACAGCGGAAGCAAACTTGTTCATACTGCTACCGTTACCCCTACATCAATTACCGTAGCTAAAACCAACTAAGAGTTTTATTGCTTACAAAAATGCCGGCTCAGCCGGCATTTTTTTTATATATTATTTTCAATTCTGTCCTACCTTAACAACCTTTCAAATTTTCATGTATTGCGAATTTCTCCTTTGGCAAGCTTTTTTCCTCATTGGGCTATTTAGTTGTTTTTTCATTAGTAATAATCATAATTTAAAGTATATTTGTAGAAAACAATCAATTTTATTAAGAAATTATTATATTAAAGCAAAAAATAGTAAGATTGTTGGAAAATGGTAGAATGTCGATTTGTAGCTGAAAATTCCGCCGGCAAAATTATTAGCGGTTCTGTAACTTCTGATAATATGCGCGAAGCTAAAAAGCGGATTTTAACGCTGATACAAAAAAATCATCTGAACCTCAAAACCATTGAAAAGAAGAGCGGCTGGTTATATACTGCAAGTAAGGGCAATGAAAAACCTATTAAAGGCGAACAAAAAGCATTTAGCAGGCAAGAAGTAGTTGAAGCTCTAACACGTCTTGGTTATGACAAAATTACCGTTAATAAAGTTCTTTTGGATTTTACTCCGAAACCTCCTGCCCAGGAAATCGTGACCTACGTAAAAATTAGTGCCGAACTGATGGAACAAAAACTTCAGTTTGGTGAGATTATGACCCTTTTGATTAATGATACGCAGAACAAGACATTGCGGGAAACGCTTCGCGACATTAATAACGAGTTAAAAAAAGGTACTGATAGTCAGGTATTGTATTTACGCTATCAGAGCGTGTTCGGAAAGTTTACAGCTTATATGCTTGGACTTGCATCAAAGAGCGGTAACATGATGGAAATATACCGCGCGACTGCAAAATTCCTTGAAAGGCAGCAGGAATTTAAAAAGAGTTTGAGAAGCGCCCTTATCAGTCCTATGGTTACTGTATTTGTTCTGCTTTTAGCGGTGCTGTATTACGTAGGATATATTTTCCCGGCCACTGCAAAATTGTTTCAGAAAAATGGAATTGAACTTCCACCAATGACCGCCGCTACTATGAAAATCAGTGACTTTCTGACGGATCATATGCTGATAATTGCCGCATTGATATTCGTTCCTATAATTGCCGGCGGAAGATTTGTTGCTACAACAAAAGGCCGATATATCAAGGACCGGTACATGTTCAGAATGCCTGTTATGGGTCAATTGATTCATAAAACGGCTATTGAAGTTTTTTGCCGTGTATTTTACACATTGTACAGCGGCTCGGCGGAAAGTATCGAACCAATTCGAATAGCTGCTGAAGCCACCGGAAATACATACTTCGAGGCGAGAATTAAAAATGTGGCGATTCCTCTTATGATTAAGCGAGGAGTCGGTATTACTGATGCGTTTAAAGAATCGGGTGTATTTACCGATACCGCATTATCTCGTTTCCATTCGGGTGAAGAAACCGGTACAATCAAAAATACGGCACTGCAGCTTGCAAATTATTATGAAAGTGAAACTGTTTTCCGTTTGAAAAATATTATCGAAATGGTACAGGTATTTATTGCGATGTTCATTATGATTGTAATGATCGGGCTTACTCTTGTATCCGCGGAAACAGCAACGATTAAGCCTAAAACGCCTAATACGGGCATGATCACAAATGTTATTGGAGGCTATTTCAATGTTAGATAATTCGATTGAGTTCACCGATAAAATCGGTTATCTACTCTTCAAAAAAGGTATTATTGATGCCGACGTGCTCGAAAAAGCGCTGAGTGCTAAAAATGCCGATAAGAATAAAAACAAAAGAAATCTTGCGCAAATTTTAGTTCAGGATTTCGGTTTTGAGCATGATAAGATTTTTGGCGAAGTAGCAACATTATACGCTTTCCGGGAATTTGACATCAATCCCGATGAGCTCCCGGCCGATCTTTCTGAAAATATTAAAAAGATGATGACGCAGGGTGGGGACACTCTGAAGGGGTTGATGGACAGCAGCGGTGTTTTGCCTTATAAATTTGATGATCGGCAAAAAGATAAACTTCTTGTTGCTGCTGTTGATCCGACTGACCGGAACATTCCGAAAATTGCATTCGGATTGAATGCGAAAAAATATGAAGTGATTTATATCAGGAAAAAACAATACGATCGAATCATCGAAAAATTGTTTCCTCCTGAAAATGAATTCTTAAAGCTTCTTGAAGAAATTCCATCCGAAATTGCCGTAGAAGATACGGATGTTACAAATCTTGATGAGACTGAACTTGATGCGGAAATTAATAAAAGCGCGCTGGTCAATCTGATTGAAGCCGCTTTGGTTGAGGGTGTCCGCAAAGGTGTCAGCGATATTCACTTTGTTCCGAAAACCAACAAGCGGACTGATATTGTTTTTCGTTCCGACGGTAATCTCCATTTGTGGCATGTGCAGGATAACACATCTCCCGAAGCTGTTATTGCCGTAGTGAAAGACCGCTCACGCGGTTTGGACAGATTCGAACGGGAAAAGGCACAGGATGGTTTTATTCAACGCGAGATTGACGGGCATATCATCCGTTTCCGTGTTTCCGTTTTGCCTATGGTCGGTACTGAACTGAAGAATAAATTTGAGAGTATTGTAATTCGTATTCTTGATGACCGCAAGGTTATTAAAGATCTGGGTAAACTCGGATTATTCGGATACGCGAAATCTGCATTTGAAAAAGCGATCAGCCAGCCTCAGGGTATGATTATTCTTACCGGACCGACAGGAAGCGGTAAGAGTACTACTTTGATTGCTGCTTTGTACCAGGTTATTGATCCGACTGTAAACGTTCTGACAGTTGAAGATCCTGTGGAATATGTTATTGAAGGAGCACGCCAGTTGAAAATCGGCGTGAAGATGAATTTTGAACAGGCTATTCGCGCCATTCTTCGTCACGATCCGGATATTGTTCTTGTTGGTGAAATGCGTGATAAAGAGACGGCCGATATTGCTATCAAGATGGCAAATACGGGTCACTTAACCTTTTCAACATTGCATACGAATGATGCCCCGAGTGCGGTTGCCAGATTATATAAAATGGGTATAGAACCATTCCTTATTGCATACGCGATTAATATTATCGTCGCCCAGCGATTGATCCGTAAACTTTGTCCTGTTTGCAAAAAGCGGTCAACACAGCTCGATCCGGTTATTATTAAACAATATGGACTGGATTATGAAGAATGGAAGAATTACGAAATTTACGAAGCCGGTCCGGGATGTGACAAGTGCGGCGGAAGCGGCTATAAAGGCCGAATGGCTATTCACGAGGCGCTCTACTTCACCAAAGAGTTAAGAAGCCTTATTGTCCACTCTGGTGATGAAGTTGATGAAGAAAGCATTCGTAAACAGGCGCGTTCGGATGGAACTCTCAACTTGCGCGAGAGCGGTTTTGATAAAGTTAAAGATGGTCTGACATCCTTTGAAGAAGTAATAGCCTCAACGATGGAAGAATAACAAGTATAGTACCATATGATTGAAGAAATTAAGGCAATTATAAACCGTTTGGTTTCCACGATACCCCAGACAAGTATGGGGCAGGATCGGGTAAATTATATCATTGAAAAATTTTCAATCTTTTCTTCTGCTGAAAGAGAATTGTTTTTGAGATTTTTCAACCGCATATTAACCGGAATGGTCGAGCGGGAAGCATCCGATATTGAAATTGGAGGATATGCCTGCGATGGATATATTTGGATGAGAATTTACGGCAAAAAAGAGCGGGTCAAGGATTTGCCGAAAATCACCATGGATGAAGCTGCGGTACTCATTATCAACTTGTTGAATGACAATCAACGCAGATATCTTACCGTTACAAGAAGCCTTGATTTCAGTTATACCTTTTTCTATGAGAGAAAGGGACAGCATCAAAGATTTAGAGCAACGGTGTATTTTGATCTTGATAATGTCAGTCTGAATATGCGCGCAATATCATTTACGCTGCGCAATATCGAGAGTTACGAGTTTCACCCGAATGTTTTAAGGGCTCTGAGTCATACATATATTAAATTCGGCCTGACCCTTATTACGGGTATTACCGGTTCAGGAAAGTCTTGTACGCTTGATGCTATCATAGATTTTCATAATAAAATTGATCCGGCGCATATCGTTATTATAGCGTCGCCGTTGGAGTTCGTTCATAAATCGAATACCGCGATGATACGTCATCGTGAAGTCGGCCGTGATGTACTTTCATTTAAGGACGGCGTAGTACAGGCTCTGCGGCAGGATCCGGATATAATCGTCATCGGTGAAATGAGAGATCCGGATACGATTTTAGCGGCTCTTGAAGTTACCGATACGGGACATAAAGTGTTTTCGACGCTGCATACATCATCGGCAGTTGAATCCATTGACCGTATTATTGCCGAAGTTCACCCGTCGGAACAGGATCGTGTACGTAACCGTTTGGCAGATGTACTAACATGTATTGTATCTCAGAAACTTGTGCCGACAATGAATGGCAAAGTCACTCTGGCCAAGGAAGTCCTTATCGTAACTCCGAGTGTAAGAGCCGCGATAAAGAACAATAATACCAGTGAAATCTATATGATGATTAATCAGGGCAACCAGCAGGGCATGCAGACTCTTGAACAAGATTTAAAAAGATTATATCAGTTAAAGCGCATCACAATGGAAACTGCTATTGCATATGCAAATAATAAAACCAGAATGCAACAATTGTTGACGGCGGTATAAATGCGTCCGATAATTTGTGTGTATTATGAAGGTACCGATACTAAGTTTGGCGTTTTTATCAAAGATAAAAACCAGATTAAGCTTATTAAGGTAGCCTCAGTTGATGTATATGGTAAAACATCCGATAACCGGATGTCTCTTGATCTTATTGAGAGCGAACCGGGTATTCAGATTGAGGGAACGGAGTCCAACGGTTCCGATACTTCTGATTCACCAATGGTTTTTGAAGGAATAATTAACTCCGAACTTTCCGATATTAAACTTCACCAGTGCGACTTTATCCCCATACTTACTGAGCCCGCCGTTTATTATCATGTTGTTACGAAAAAAACAACAGGTAATTTGGGTACTACACAGGAATTATTGACCGATAGTGGGGATCTGAAGGAAAAGAAGATTGACAGAGAGACATACGGTGTAGTTGAATTGGCCGATGGCAGTTCATTGACCGTTTATATCCGCCAGGATATAGGCTGTATTCGCATGATCAACAAACTTGCCCTGTATAACGGTAAGCGTGTTTATCGGATTACCTCAGTTAAAAGCGCGGAAGTATCACTTGTTAATTATGTTGCTAAAAAGAAAAAATTCTTCCCCGATGATTACTCTCTGATCGTTTACATCGGCAAAGAATATAGCAAATTGATTTTCTTACAAGGACGTAAACTTAAACACATCGGCTCAACTCTTGATATAGGTACCTCCAACCTTCATACGTATGATGTGTATTTCTCTAAAATTTTACTGGAAATGGAAAACGGAGGAATTCCGACTCTTGATAACATTATCGTCTGCGGCGAAGATGTCTCGGAAAATCTTATCCTTTCTTTTTACGGAACATTCCCTGAAACAAATGTCAGCAGGGTGGACTTTGAGGAAATAGACTATTCCGGTTTAAATGACGAAATGAAATCCAGAATTTCTTCATTCACGATGCCGATTGCCGTTGCAACAGAGCATTTTGAAGAAGAAGCTAAAACATTTAAGGGGTTGAATCTTCTCCCGAAATATGTAAAAGAAGATCAAAAGGTTTTCCAGTTTGCATGGCACGGATATTTAATGATTCCACTTCTGTTCATCGCTGCATTTTTTATCACCGTTCGGGTATTGCAGAATCAAAGTGAAATCAGTAAACTGAATAAGGAAATAGCAGTCCAAACAGAATTGAAAAATAAAAATCTGCAAATTTTGTCGGCTATGGATAATCTTAATACAAAGATTAATAATTTTGATGAGACTCAGAGAATACTTGACTCTGTTTCGGTAGGTGCAGAAGTATGGGATAGTTTCTTTGAAAAACTGTGCTCGTATTCTGCAAGGCGAAAAAATTACTGGCTGCGTAATTTAACCATTGATGATGCCAAGTTGGCGAAAATCGAAGGGCATTCCTTAAGCAGGAACGTTCTTACCGACTTAACTGCAACTCTCGACTCAGCGGTGCTGCGCAGTGTCAATTATGATCCTATTAAAAACAAAGATGCATATCGCTTTGTCCTTAACTTGAAACCCAAGAAATAAGAGATATTAGTGAACAGGAAAATTAAAAATACTCTTGCTCTTTTCGGGATATTGGTGCTTCTACTGGTTGTAGGGTTCTCCTTTATGTTATTTATTCAGCGGCCGAGCATTAAGAAAAAAACAATCGCGTTGAAGAATCTCAAATCATATGAGTATAATACCGAAGTATTGAATAAGCAGCTTGCCGAAAAAGTTAAGCAAGCCAGTACACTGGATTCAATATTGGCAGCGCGCAAGTTTAATATTCCCAAGAGCATATCACCGCTCCGCTTTTACGAGTTCATGAACAGAGTCACTCCGCAGTTATCCGAGGATTCCAAAGTTGATATCGAGTATATTGACCGGAAGACCGATAAAAACTTTTTCTATTATGAATATAAGATGACAGGATATGGCGACTTTAATGATGTCTATCAGATAATTTATGCCATCGAAGAGAGTAAAGAACTTAAAAAAATACTGAACATCAGTCTCTCGAATTACATTTTGTCAACCGATGCAAACGAACCGGAATTTCTGGTTAATTATGTTTTTAACGTCGGTGTTTATTTCGCCGACAATGACAGGTTCGCTTCCGTAGAATATGTCGAAAATAATTTACGGGCTCCTCATGTTTACGATATTTTTTATCCGCTGATCCGGACTCAAATACCGCCCAATGTTGAAGGCCTTCTCGATGTTCAGGGGGCACGGTTACTGGCGGTTGTACCTGACGGCGTATTTTTGTCCGACTTAAGAGGTGAATCATACCTGCTTATGGAGGGTGATAAAGTTTATTTAGGTTATTTAACTCAGATTGACAGAAAGAATAATAAAGCCAAGTTCGTATTGAACAAGGGCGGTATCGTTGAGTCTGTTGAAATTCCATTGGAAAAAGAAATTCAAAAAACGGTCAAGTAGAGATTGTTATGATAAAACGTAATACAAAATTGTTTTTATTGTTAGTTGTTTTTTGCAGTTTTAACATGATGGCTCAAGCCGGATTGGAAAGAACTTTAAAGGGTTACACAGCGCCGGATGAACTTATTTCACTTTCGGCTAATCTTCCTTTTTCAAAAGCCATTGCTCTTATAGATAAGATAAGCGAGAAAAAAACCGGGAAAAAGATTCTCAGTTTGATAAAACGTGAGGATCCAATAGGAGTAGAAATTGTAAACGTTCCTTATGAAAAAGCGCTATTAATGATAGTGCAGTATGCCGGTTTGGTTTATGAGCAGAAAGAAGATGCAACAGTAATCAAGTCGAAAATGGAATCCAAAGTTGAGATAAAACCTGAAACGTATTCCGATATTGAGGGAAGAGAAGTTAAGATTTCGGCAATATTTTTTGATATGGACGTAAATATTGCTCGTGAAAGAGGAATAAACTGGCAGTTTATTTTGAGCAATAAATCGGCGAGTATTGGTACAGGAATAACATCAACGAGCACAACTTCAAACATCGGAGCCTCCTCCAGTTCCTCCTCGACTTCATCATCTACCACTTCGGATTTCGCGGTAAGTGGAAGTACTGATTTTGGTGCCGGGAGTTTCTTCGGCCAAGCACTCTCACTGTTCAGATATTTTGAAACCCAAAAAATTGGTGAGTTAATATCTTGTCCTTCCATAACCGTCAGGGATAAAATACCCGGGAAAATTCAGGTCGGTTCGGATTTTTCTCTTAAACAGAAGGATTTTGCCGGAAACGTAACTGACAATTTCTTCTCAACGGGTTCTATCATAAAAGTTACGCCATACGTTTATCAAGAAGATGGATTGGACTATGTGCTTGTGGACTTGGATGTTGAAAGATCAAGCGGGTATCCCTCGGAATTGAGCACGGAAATAAAGAAAACAAGTGCTAAGACACAGGTGCTCATGCTTAATGGCGAGGAAACAGTTATTGGCGGTTTATATCAGAATGAGGAGTCCACAACAAGAAGCGGTATTCCCGGGCTCAAGGATTTGCCATGGTGGGTTTTCGGTATACGTTATTTAACCGGCAGCGATGTTATCAGTGTGGTAAAAAAGGAGCTTGTCATAGTTATTAAAGTTGAATTACTGCCGAAGTTAAAGGAAAGACTTGCATTTCCGTCATCGCAAAATCCGATTTCAAAGGAATTAAAAACGAATCGGGACAAGGTGAAAATATATCAGCTTGATGCACAGGAATCCACCGCTATGCCAAAGGAAAAATAAATTTATGGAATCCATTTTAATCGTTGATGACGATGTGGCTTTAGGGACTGCTTTGTCTGAAGAGCTGAATGAGACGGGATACACAGCAAGTAGTGTTTCTTCTGCTGATGCGGCTTTTGAGTTCTTGGATGAACATGAAGTTGATCTCATGCTGCTTGACCTCAAAATGCCGGAAAAAGACGGATTCTATGTGTTATATGAACTTTTCAAAAAACCTAATCATTGCAAAGTAATTGTTTTAACGGCATATGCCGATGTTAAAAGTGCCATTGAAGCCGCAAAAATAGGGGCGAATGATTTTATTAGTAAACCTTATGATTTTGATGAATTGTTGATCACGATTCGTAAAGTATTAAACTCCGATTCATCGGATGAAAATCAATCTTAAAATTCTTGTAATAAATTTCTCCATTCTTCTGTTGATCCTCGGCGGTTCAGGATTTGCATTCTACTCCATTATGTACAATGTCCTGACTTCGTTGCAATCAAAGAACCTTCTCAATTCCACCAACGACATTATCTTTACCTTTGAAAATGATTTACAGACAAGCGACGAATCATTTCAAACATTTCTGAATAGCCATAATAGCGGCCTGATCGTTGAAAAGCCGACAAAAGTATACAAAGATCTGGACTATGTGCTGAAGATTGGTAAGAGTAAAAGTGATCATCCTGAACTGTTTTTAATTAAGAGTACTCTGAGTTTGCCGATAGGTAACTTCACTTTGCAGGAATTCTTCACTGCAAACCCTTATCTGATTGTTCGGTTATTTAAGACGCGTGCGGGCGAGGAGTTTTTATATGGATTTAATATGGATAGCGACTACCTGACAGGGCTCAATGCACGCGGACATGCAGGGATAGCTCTGTATTTCGACAAAAATCTGGTAACATTCACTAATGAAAACGCCAATCAGAAGTACTTGTATAATATCGGACAGGCTTTCAATACTTTGTCGTGGAAAAACAACTATGAGATTTTTTCAGTGGAAACAGAATACTCATATTTTTTATCAACTATTTACCGCATAAAAGAGACAATATCAGATAATAAAAAACTGACCTTAATAGTTTTTACAACCATCAATGAAACCGGAAGCCTGCGTAGTAACTTAAAGGATATTTTCGAGATGCTGGGTGCTGCCAGCGTGGTAATTTCACTAATTCTGACCTATGTCTTTACCAGCAAATTCAGAAAGCAGATTAAAAACCTCACTACTGCAACCCGAAAAGTTAAGGCCGGGAACTTCAATGACCGGATAAGTATCATTTCAGCTGATGAATTGAGTGAGCTTGGATTAGCATTTAATATCATGCTTGATGAGTTGGAAAAACAGGAGGTCGTTAAAAAAGAGTATACCGAATTTCTCGCGTTGGTTAACCAGAGTCAGGATATTAAAACAATCGCAGATGACTGTTTGCAGCGCATAAAGCATTCAACTGATTTTATTATCGGCGCTATCTATCTGGTCAGAAACAATAAGTTGGAGGTCGTTTCTTCAATAGGCATGGAAAGCGAATCCGATATATCCAAGACTTCCAATTCTTTATTGCAACAGGCTCTGCGGTATAAGAAAAAAGTTGAATATAGCAGGGATAAAACAGAATCCACCGGTACCGGAGAATTGCAACCTACTGAACCGGCGGAAATTCTTATTATGCCGATTATTATTGAGGACAGAGTTATCGCTCTATTACAGTTGGGAGCTAAATGCTCCGTTGATCAGGAATCAAAAGAGTATATCGAGAAGATTAAGACTCAATTGGCGGTCGGATTTACCAAGGTGTTGGCATATAAACGACTTGAACAGCTTGTTCGCGAATTGGAATTGCAAAAACGCAAGGCCGAAGAAGCAACCGAATTAAAGTCGAAATTTTTAGCGACAATTTCCCATGAATTGCGAACACCTCTGAATTCAATATTAGGGTTGACAGACCTTCTTATTGCAGACAAAAACCTCACTCCAAAAAATCATGAGCGGCTTGAGGTTATGACCAAGAGCGGAAAACGATTATTAAAACTCATCAATGAAATATTGGATCTGACCAAACTTGAGTTTGGTAAAATGGAGATCACAAATGAAGTTTTCTCGTTGAATGAATTTGTTCAGGAAATATCCAACTCAATAGCTCCTTTGTGTGCTAAAAGCACCTTGGAGTACACGGTAAGCATAAACCCTGAAGACGATGTCCTGCTTACAACGGATAAAAATAAGCTTTACCAGATTTTGCTGAATTTACTTGGTAATGCAATCAAATTTACACCGCAGGGGTCGGTTACGTTAAATATCGTTCACAATGATTGTGATGATATAGTTTTTGAAATTCGGGATACCGGCATCGGTATTGATGAGAAAGAAAAAGCCCTGATTTTTGAAGAGTTTATTCAGTCCGAAAGTAATACAAGCCACCGGTATGTTGGTTCCGGTTTGGGACTATCAATTGCGAAAAAATTTACTGAATTACTCCATGGTAAATTATCTTTGAAGAGTGAAAAAGGCAAGGGCTCATCTTTTTTTGTCAAATTGCCGGTTGTCATTGCTCAAATTCCTGGTGATAACGCAAATGCAATACCGAATGAGGAACTGTCGGTTTTTCACTCAGATTTCAATTGGCTAAAAACACCCGAAATTCTAATTGTTGATGACGATGCGGAGAGTCTTTTCACCATAAACGAAATTGTCGAGTCAATGAATTGTAACACGATATTGGCAAAAAATGGGAAAGAGTGTATTGAGATTCTGGAGAATAGGTCACCGGATGTAATTTTGCTTGATATAATGATGCCTATAATGGATGGCTTTAAAACCATTAAAGTTATTCGTTCGATGAATAAATTTGCCTCAACTCCGATAATTGCAGTTACTGCACGTGCTATGGTTGAGGAAAGGAATATAATTTATAAGTACGGATTTAATAGTTTTATCCCTAAACCGATTGATTCAAAATATTTAGTTAATAGTCTGCGGCAATGGCTGCAAAAGGATAAAACCTTACATGCATAAAATTCTCGTAATTGATGATCAGCCCGATTCCATTCTTATTCTTCGAGAAAGGTTAAGGCGCGCAGGGTATACTGTGTTTACAGCTTCCTCAGGTAAAGAGGGGTTGGACCTCGCTGTTCGGCTCAAACCGGATGCGATACTATTGGACGTCATGATGCCTGATATAGACGGATACGCGGTTTGCCGCCAACTTCAGTCTGATCCGGAGATGGCTATCATCCCGATTCTGTTTGTTTCAGCGCGAATTCAACCGGAAGATGTACAGGCGGGATTTCAGGCAGGAGCTTCTGATTATATCAAAAAACCAGTAGAGTTTATTGAACTAACTGAACGAATAGCATCCTTGATTCGGCAAAGAGAACTTATTGTCAAGCAGCTTGCTGATGAAAAGATGCAAACTTTTTCTGCTACCATTGTGTCCGCCAATCACCATTTGAAACAACCTCTGACTCTCATAAATCTTGCGACGACTGCTATACGCAGATTGCTCACAAAGTCTCCGGTTAATCCTGAAGACATAAGTGCGAAGCTGGATATAATTAACAATTCCGTTTCTGAAATATCTTCAATTCTGAATAAGTACATTGCCGCCGATGATCCGAAATTGGATAAATATGTAGGTGATATTAAAATGATGGATGTAACAGATAGGGAAGAGAGTTAAGCCAGTTCCCGAACAGTATCGAGTAAATCTTCAAATTCAAATGGCTTCAAAATTGTTTTGACATGGTCGAACGGAGAAAAAATATTGCTATTAATTACGCTGCTGTCTCCGGTAGTTATTATGATCGGAACTTCTATTCCTAAGCTTCGTATTTGCGAAGTGAAAGCATACCCGTCCATATCCTCGATATGATAATCAGAAATAACTATTGAGACTTTCAATTCTTCCGTTAAAATCCTTATTGCTTCAAAAGCTGAAGCGATTTTAATAACCTCGTAATCATGAGATTCAAAAAGCTCAGCTAACAGGTCGCTTATTACCGGATCATCCTCAATAAGCATGATAATATCAGCCGTTTTTACCTGTGTTTCGGGAATTATTGTTGCCGGGAAATAACAATCAAATCTCGTTCCTTTAGCGGGTTCACTTTCGACCTCAATAGTACCCTGATGTGCCTGAATGATGTTGTAAACGATATATAGGCCTAATCCTGAACCACCCTTCGCTCGCTTTGTAGTAAAATAGGGTTCAAATAATTTTTGGACATTTTCGGGTTCGATTCCATTGCCGGTATCCTCAACAATAAAATGTATGTACTTACCAAATTCGAAAGATGGGAATTCGGTTGCATTCATTGAGTCAACTGTCAAATTTCTCGCTGAAACGGTAATTGCACCCTTATTTTCGCCAAGAGCATCTTTTGCATTTACACAGAGATTAAGCAGAACCTGATATATCTGGGTATGATTACCGGTCATAGTATTAATATCTCTTTCAAGACGGATCGAAAAATCTATTGTTTTCGGGAAACTTTGTGATACATACTCCCTGAGTTCAGCAAGGAGTTTTTCCACTTGTATCTTTTCCCATCGTTTCGGTGATGTTCTTCCATAGCTGAGTAGCCCATGAGTAAGATCCTTAGCTTTTAATGCACAATCTCTGATTATTTCAATAAGTCTGTTGGCATCAGGTTCATCCACGAAGCTGGTTAGCAGCTCCAGACTCCCAAAAATACCGGAAAGCAGATTATTAATATCGTGTGCCATAGTACCGGCAACTTTACCCATGATATCTAATCGCTTCGTGAGCGATTCTTTTGCCTCGGTGGCTTTCAGAATCTCTACTTTTTTGGAAAAAGCAAAAATAAAAGCTGCTAATGAAGCAAATTCTGCTATCGAGGTTCTATTTTTTTCGGAGAAACTACTTTGAGTCTTCGCATTGAACAATACTCCTGCAATTCCGTTTACAGTCGTTATCGGGTGTATAATGTACTGAATCGCAGCCATGTCCTCAATAAATTCCAAGCGCATCTCCGGGGGAATGCTCGCGGTTTCTATTGGAGAATGATGTATCTCCAGCATTCTAAGCAAAGCGGGGAGTTTTTCAAGTATCTCACCTTGGAATACATCGCCATTCTCAAACAATTCGTATGGATCGTAGGCAATAATCTCGAATTGTTCTCTGTTCCGGGTAACGATGATTGCGCTAAAATCACTATCCGAAGCAAGAAGGCAGGGAGGTAAAATTTTTGCCAGAGTTTCATTATCTGTTAAGCCCGAAAGCATTCCACCGAGCAGCGGCAGCAGCTCATCTGATAAGTTTTGAGGTGAGAAGAAATCAGTTGTTGACATCTGGCCGCAAATTGTACTTTTTGATTTTATTATAGAGCGTTTTCGGACTTATGCCGAGTTGTTGAGCGCTCTTGGCCTGTTCCCAGTTATTTGCACGTAACACTCGTGAAATATGGTTGCACTCCACATCATCTATAGTTAGGAGTCCGTCTTCGGCGGTATCACTATCCATTTCAATATTTCTTTTAGCAGGTGAAACCGGCTGTCTAAAATGGGGCAGCAACAGATTTTCCGGATGTATAAGATTATCATCGGAAAAAATTATTGCCCGTTCAATGACATGCTGAAGTTCTCGGATATTTCCCGGGAACGGGTATTCCAGCAATAGTTTCTTCGCTTCTTCAGTCAGTTTCTTTGGCGAACGGATAGGTGATTTCAGTGCTAAAAAATGCTCTGCCAAAAGGATAATGTCGTCTTCTCTCTCCCGAAGGGGAGGAATAATCAGAGTAACAACATTTAGCCGGAACAATAAATCTCGTCTGAAATTCTTTCTTTCCGCTTCTTCCAGAAGATTCCGGTTTGATGCTCCGATAACCCGGACATTTGAAGTATGCGTTGTTAACCCTCCAACACGTCTATATTCGCCATTTTCCAAAAACCTTAACAGTTTTGGCTGAATGGTCAGGCTCATTTCGCCAATTTCATCCAAAAAAAGCGTTCCGCCGTTTGCAATCTCTACCAGCCCTTGTTTTGAAGTTTTGGCATCTGTAAATGCTCCTTTTTCATAACCGAAAAGCTCACTTTCTATCAAGGTATCCGGCAGCGAAGCGCAATTTATTACGACGAACGGCTTTTCTGCTCTGGCGGATTTCTTGTGAATAATTTCAGCGATAAGTTCTTTTCCGCTTCCGGTTTCACCCTCAACAAGAACATTAGAATCAGACAAAGCTGCTTTTTCCGCCAAAGCAATAATGGAACGGATTGCCGTGCTATTTCCGATAATTTTACTTGAGGTTTTCTGGGTGATCTGCTTTTCCAGAATCTCGTTTTTTAACACAAGATCTTTATGAGCAATAGCCCTGTCAATTGCAACCAGTAATTCATCAAAGTTATAGGGCTTTATTACATAGTCAAATGCGCCGGATTTCATGCACTCAACTGCTAACTGCGCCTCCGTTTGACCTGTGAGGATTATAACGGGAAGTGACGGCATATTGTCTTTAATACCCTGAAGCGTCTCAAACCCAGATTGTGTGGGCATATTAAGATCCAACAACAGAACATCATAAGAGCTCTTTTTCAGAACTTCAAACACGCCTTCGCTGTTGTATACGATGTCTATCTCGTAATTCTTTTCTAAGAGTTGCTCTTTAAGAACATAACAAAGGGTCTCATCATCGTCGGCAATGAGAATTCTGCTTTTTATCGAATTGGATTTACTCACAATAATGGTTCCGCATACAGAAAGAAAAAATTGAACTAATATACAATAATGATGTTTTTATTAAAAGTGAAATAATGGAAAACATCAAATTGGGGAGAATATAGTACGATGTACTCAGATAATAACAATGATTAATTAAGAGTTTTCTTTATACGTTACAGAGCTAACTCATGTAGCAGTGTGGTTTGTGAGTCTCTTAAAAGATTGTTATATTTTAATCTAAAATTTTCTGTATTAAATCGGATTTTCCTCATTATCAGGCATTTTTGGTTTATAGTTGCATTGTTATGTGAATTCATGTGGTTCACCTTGCGGAGCTATATTCAAAGTATATTTTCTGAACATTAGAAACCATAAATATGCTGCCACTTTGGAACTGCTTCAATTCTTAAATTAAAAATTCTTAAACGATATAAATTAACTCAGGACTGAGATATAATGAATTTTATGGTCACGGGTGGTGCCGGGTTTATCGGCTCACATCTCGTTGAAAACTTACTGCACTTAGGGCACTCAGTAAAGGTGATTGATAATTTTTCTGCGGGTAAACGTTCGAATCTTGCGCCATTTAAAAATGATATTGAGATATTTGAGATTGATGTTCGCGATTTTGACAAGGTAGTTGCAGCGGTAAAGGGAAGTGATATAATACTTCATCATGCCGCCCTTGCTTCGGTTCCTGCATCTGTCGCAGATCCTATAACAGCCAATGAAGTCAACATAACCGGAACATTGAATGTTCTTGAGAGTGCAAAACGTAACGGCGTTAAAAGAGTTGTTTTTGCTGCATCGTCAGCCGCTTATGGTGATGATCCGGAGTCTCCCAAACGTGAAAATATGCGGCCGCAACCACTTTCGCCTTATGCAGTCGGCAAGCTTGCAGGTGAATACTACTGCAAGATGTTCGCTGAACTGTATGAAGTGGAAACGGTTGCTTTTCGATATTTCAACGTTTTTGGAAAAAGACAGGATCCTAATTCGCAATATGCAGCAGTAATACCGAAATTTATTACAGCTATGGTTGCAGGTGACAGACCTGTTATTTTCGGCGACGGTTTGCAAACCCGTGATTTTGTTCATGTGAAAAATGTTGTTGAGGCTAATATTTTAGCGGCTACCGTACCTGGAAGAATAAGCGGGTTGTTCAATTGCGCATGCGGCGAAGCAATCACCCTTAATGATGTAGTGTCCGCGATCAATGAAATTTTGGGAACGTCTATTGACCCAATTTATGCGGATCCAAGGGCGGGTGACATTAAGTACTCCTTGGCCTCAATTGATTTGCTTAAAGAACAATTGCATTTTGTTCCGAAGCTGAATTTCAAAGATGGTCTTAAACAAACAATTCCTTATTACACATCTTAACAAGAATTACCACTTGACGAATTCTGAATGGTTGAGCTCACGATTTAACCAAACAGCCTTTTAGCTACGGTAATCTTAAAAACTCTATTGAAGAAATATTGAAATATGCATAAAGTCTTAGTAACGGGCGCTGCCGGATTTATCGGTTTTCACGTTGTAAAAAAACTCATAGATGCCCACATTGAAATCGTTGGCTTGGATAATATCAATGATTATTACAGTACGCAATTAAAGCATGACCGGCTTAACGAATCAGGCATTGATGCCAGTCAATTACAAGAAAACAAGTTCGTTAATTCGGAAAAATTCCCTAACTATCGGTTTATCAGGATGGCTCTTGAAAACCGCGAGGCAATGAAGGAGTTATTCGAAAATGAAAAATTTGATGTCGTTGTCCATTTGGCAGCACAGGCGGGGGTTCGGTACTCACTTATAAACCCTTCCGCTTATATTGACAGCAATGTGCACGGTTTTCTTAATGTTTTGGAGGGCTGCCGGAATACAAAAGTCGGACATTTGGTATTTGCTTCTTCCAGTTCAGTATATGGAGCGAATACAAAACTTCCCTTTAGTGAAGAAGACCGTACCGACCATCCAGTTTCGTTGTATGCTGCTACAAAAAAAGCCAACGAAGTTATGGCATACTCGTATTCGAGTCTGTATAAATTTAAAACTACAGGGCTGAGATTTTTTACTGCTTATGGACCATGGGGTCGCCCCGACATGGCATATTTTATTTTCACCGATAAAATTTGCAAGGGGGAACCGATAAAGCTTTTTAACGCCGGTAATATGAAACGGGATTTTACTTATATCGAAGATATTGTTCACGGTATATCTAACATTGTTTCTACAACGTTGGCCGATATTGAGAGCAATACTCCTCAATCAAAATCAATGGACGAGCTTCATTCGGTTTTTAATATTGGGAATCACAAGAGTATTGAGATTACCAAACTCGTTTCGATAATTGAACAATACCTTGGCAAAAAAGCTGTTATTGAATCTTATCCTATGCAGCCCGGTGACGTTGAAAATACCTATGCCGAAATCTCGAAACTCAATAAAGCATATAATTTCGCGCCGAGTACCGATTATGAAATCGGCATAAAAGAATTTGTAAATTGGTACAAAAAATACTATAACATATAGCCAGATACAAAAGCCCGGCTGAATGTAATGACCGGCAATAAATTTAAGGTCATGCAGCTTGATAGGCTGTTTCTCTAAAGAAAATAAGAATAACGATCAATATGATAAGTGTATATTCAATTCTGTATCTAATTTTCTCATTAGGTATATGTATTTATTTTACTTTCTATAAGCTTCAGGCGAGTAGAGTTCTTGGCTTTACTGTTATGTTTTGGATTATGACTGAATCAATTCTGAGTCAGGATATATTTATTCCAACTATTGCTTCGTTGGGCGGCAGCATTCAACCCAATAGAGCGCTTTTATTAATTTCATTTTTAACGATTTTCTACCAGAAATTGCGGGGTAACCGGATTGCCAGTCCAATGTGGCCAATGGAAAAGCTGTTCCTCGTATTGTTTACCTGGTTTTTAGTGGTCTTTGTTTCTCACTTTTTGCAAGGCTTAACTTTCCAGTATTCTCTGCTTGTATACCTCAATTGGTTAGTATTTATCTTTGCATTTTTTGCATTGCAAAGCAGCTGGAACGAAGAACTAATGGATGCAATTTTTAATATAATAGTAATTACTGCCGTCATATCTACATTTATCGGAATTATGCAGCTTTTCGTGGATCAGCAATTCATGAGAGTAGGAGTAGGAAGAATAGCTTTTAAAAATGTACTGCGTTCAAGCGGGTTATTTCAAGCTGATTATACGCAGGTCTACTTTTGCCTGATAGCATGGGTTATCGCTGTAATGAGAATGCAAAAGGGGCGTCTACGTTCATTTGTTTTGTATTTTTTCCCATTGGGTATGCTCCTGACGTTTCATCGTGCCGGTGCGCTAATATTTCTTGGAATCATGATATTCTATCTGGTTAAGTATCGGGAACTGAAAGGCAGGATTATATTAGGTGTCGGATTTTTGGCGGGCGTTTTTCTATTTTACCTCCTCGTAGGACAAAGCACATTATTTACTGCATCAGGGTTCTTCAGTGGTGGAATTCAGGAGCGTATGTCTGACGATACAATATCCGGCAGGTTCGCAATTTACTACGTGGTTCTTCAAAGAATTCCGGACTTCTTCTGGCTGGGAATTGGAACAAAATTCAGTAATATTTATTATATGGATATGTTCACTTCCGGACAAACGTATGCCGTTGGTGGAGAAGTTGGCGGAGTACATAATCTATATTTGAATTTGGCATATCTGTATGGGGTTCCTGCAAGTATTTTGATGTTCGCTTTTATTTTTACGTCTATCATTAGTTTACTGAGAAGGATAAACTTAGATAGTATGGTTTTTATTCCTTTCGCCGTTGGTTGCATATACTTCTTTGGTAATTTCTCTAACTGGTTTTATCCGGATGCTGAATTTTCTATAACTGTTGCAATAGTTCTTGGCTTGGGAATTGGATTTATGAAGAAAAAGTATGAGACTGTAGAAGCTTAATGAATATCCTTCCCACTATACTGAAAAGTAACTCGATCAACATACGAAACCTGTTTAGCAGCCGGAAATTCCGTCAAGTAAGTTCACTCTATGCCTCTATTGTAATTAATTTTGGTTTCGGGTTTATAACCAGCGTATTAACCGCCAATATGCTGGGTGGCAATTTACTCGGTGACTACAAACTGCTTCAGAATACCTGGCAGTTAGCGCTGTTGGTTTTCAACTTTGGTTTTTTCCCCGCAATTAATTTATATATTGCAGAAACTAACGATCAGCAAAAACGAAAAAAAATCTACGGTATTGGTTTTCTCGGTACGTTTTTGCTTTTCTTGATTCTTGATGCAAGTTTATTGGTTATTTCATATTTTTATAAGTTTAACGGGTTCTCGGATGTCAATGCCTTGTTAAGATTGACATTGCCTCTTATCGGCGGATTGTTCTTCCAGTCACTTTTTGAAAGCTGCTTTAGTGGTGACAATAAAATCCGCGATCTATCACTTCTGCGGACAATTGCTCCTATCTCATTCTTTGTCGGCATAATAGTTCTAAGATATTTCAAACATGGTAGTTTGCTCAACGTGCTTTTGGTGCAGCAAATTCCGTTAATCCTGCTTGCAGTTTACTTTCATTTTAAAATCAGGCCGGATTACACAGGGCTTGGTAAATTGCTGGTTGATATCAAGAAGCTTGTTTGGCGGCATGGGTTCCACATATATATCGGCGCGCTTATCGGAGTTGGGTCACAAAATGTTGTATCAATTCTTATCAGTGAATATCTTAATGTCAAACAATTAGGATATTATTCTTTGGCTATTGCTATTACGACGCCCATTATTCTTTTACCTGGAGTTGTCGGTACCACCTTCCTTAAGGATTTTGTTACCCTTGATAAAATACCTGCCAAAGTGCTGAAATCTACTTTACTAATTAATATCGCCTCTTTTGGTCTTTTCCTCCTTTGTATTTCTCCATTAGTGCACCTCCTGTATAAGCAGGAGTTTTGGGTGATAGTGCCTTACACTTATGTTGTAGTATGTGGTGCTTTTTTTCACGGTTTTGGGGATTTGTACAATAGGTTTCTTTTAGCGAAAGGGATGGGGAAAAAGCTGAGACAAATTGCACTGTATACAGGTGTTTCAAGTATTGTCATCTTTTTAGTGTTCGTAAAGACTTTGAATATTTGGGGCGCTCTGATCTCCCGTTTAATGTCAGATGGTATTTATCTATCAGGGACACTTTACTATTATTATTGGTTTCTCAAAAAGAAAAAGGTTGAACATGGAACAGAATAAATTCTTTTCGGATAAAGTATTGTTAATTACCGGCGGGACAGGCTCTTTTGGTAATGCAGTTTTAAGAAGATTCCTGGATTCGGAAATCAGGGAAATTCGGATCTTTAGCCGTGATGAAAAAAAACAAGACGATATGCGGCAGTTCTATAAAAACAATAAAATCAAGTACTACATTGGTGATGTAAGAGATAAAAGAAGTATTGATAGGGCAATGCGTGGTGTGGATTTTGTTTTCCATGCCGCAGCTTTAAAACAAGTGCCTTCATGTGAGTTTTTTCCGATGGAAGCAGTGAGAACGAATGTTGACGGCTGCGAAAACGTACTGGACGCGGCTATTGAGAACAACGTAAAAAAAGTAATAGTATTAAGCACCGACAAAGCCGTATATCCGATTAATGCAATGGGTATATCAAAAGCCTTAAGCGAAAAAGTTATGATCGCTAAGTCAAGACATTTGAATGGTACGGGTATTACATTTTGCGGCACTCGCTATGGTAACGTAATGGCTTCGCGTGGTTCTGTTATCCCACTGTTCGTTGACCAAATCAAAAAGGGTGCGCCTTTGACCATTACTGATCCGAATATGACAAGGTTTATGATGACTTTGGAAGACGCGGTTGATCTTGTCCTTTTTGCTTTCGAGAATGGTGAAAACGGTGATATATTTGTACAAAAGTCACCTGCCTCTACTATTGAAGTTCTTACTCAAGCTTTGCTGGAAATGTATAAGGCGAAGAATGAAGTGCGTATTATCGGTACAAGGCACGGTGAGAAATTATATGAAACTCTCGTTAATCGAGAGGAAATGGCTAAGGCGGAGGATCTTCCGAATTACTTTAGAATACCCGCGGATACGCGCGATTTGAACTATAGTAAGTTTTTTTCTGAGGGCGAATCAAAATTAACAGAAAGCGGTGAGTACACTTCGCATAACACGGAGCGTCTTGATGTTGCCGGAACAAAAAAACTGCTCCTTAAATTAAAATCAATCCAGCAAGATTTAAAGAATGAACGGACTGAGTTGACGTATGAACCATAGTAATGATAAGATAAGAGTAGGAATAACTGGACAGCCCGGATTTGTCGGGACGCATCTTTTTAATCACCTCAATCGCTGCAAAGACGAATTTGAATTGATTCCGTGCAATGATAGTTTTTTTAGCTCCGAAGAACTACTCGATAAGTTTGTGGCATCATGTGATACCATAGTGCACTTGGCGGCGATGAATCGGCACGGGGATCCGAATGTTATTTATGAAACCAATGTCCGGCTTGTTTCGCAGCTTATTGCGAGCATTGAGAAATCCGGAAGGCAAATACATGTGATTTTCTCTTCCTCTACTCAGGAGTCACTGAATAATCTATACGGACAATCTAAACTCAAGGGTAGGGAATTGTTTGTCGAGTGGTCGGCTAAATCAAATGGCATTTTCACCGGACTCGTAATTCCTAATGTATTCGGACCATTTGGAATACCGTTTTATAATTCAGTCGTTTCGACCTTTTCGCATCAGATAGTCAACAACCTTACTCCCAAAATTGAAGTAGATAATAAATTAGAGCTTATCTATGTTGGTGAATTAGTATCGGAAATTACTCAAGTCATCCGTCAGCGAGTTGCCAACAATGAATTAAGACTACAGCCCCGCTATAGTGCTAAAGTCACAGAGATTTTGGAAATTTTGAAATCCTTCCGGGAAGATTACATGAATAAGGATACTATACCGGATATCTCAGATCCTTTCCGCGTAAATCTTTTTAATACCATGAGGTCTTACCTTGCGGCAGATTATTTCCCGAGAAAATTGAAGGTCAATACTGACAATCGCGGTTATTTGTTCGAGTTTCTACGAAGCAGGAATTTGGGACAAGGGTACTTCTCCTTAACAAAGCCGGGTATCACGCGGGGCAACCATTTTCACACCAGGAAAATTGAGAGGTTTTGCGTTGTCGGCGGTGAGGCCGTGATTAAACTCCGGAAAATCGGGACAAGCGAAGTCATAGAATATAAAGTCAACGGCGATGAACCTTGTTTTATTGATATGCCGGTTTTTTACACCCACAACATTACAAATGTCGGGCAGGGAGAGTTAAGTACGCTTTTTTGGGCAAATGAATTTTTTAATTCCGAAGACCCGGACACATTTTTTGAGGAAGTATAATGAGCAATTCTAAACTTAAGTTAATGACCGTTGTCGGTACACGTCCTGAGATTATCCGGCTTGCACGAGTTATGAGCTTGGCTGATAAGTTTTTCAATCATATTATTGTTCATACAGGTCAGAATTACGATTATGAACTCAATGAGATATTTTTTCAGGAACTTGGGATAAGAAAGCCGGATCATTTTCTCAATGTTGATACCACATCGTTAGGGAAAACAATCGGCGGTATAATGCAGAAATCTGAAGAAATCATGCGTGCCGAAAAACCGGATGCACTATTAGTGCTCGGTGATACAAACTCATGTTTATCTGCTTACATGGCAAAGAGACTCCACATTCCAATTTATCACATGGAGGCAGGGAACCGATGCTATGATTTTAATGTCCCCGAAGAAATTAACAGACGGGTTATTGACCATATCTCCGATTTCAATTTAGTATACACTGAGCATGCGAGAAGACACTTAATTGGCGAAGGCCTGCCGCATAGAAGAATCTATCTTACCGGTTCACCGATGTATGAAGTACTTATGCACTACAAATCGCAGATTCTTGCTGCCGAAAGTATGCAAAAATTAAATTTGAAACCGCACCAGTATTTTGTTGTGAGCGTGCACCGTGAAGAGAATGTTGACAATCCTGAAAATCTGAGAACAATTCTTGAAATTCTCAATACTATTGCAGAAAAATATAAATATCCGGTTATTGTCTCAACACATCCGAGAACACGTAAACGGATTGAGAGTCTTAATGGATTCGGTAGCAATGAATTGATCCAGTTTCTTAAACCATTTGGGTTTAATGATTATGTGAATCTTCAGCTTAATGCTGCCTGCACAATTTCTGATAGCGGTACTATTAGTGAAGAATCTTCCATTTTATCATTCCCGGCAATCACTATCCGGAATTCGATGGAACGGCCGGAAGCACTTGATGCCGGCGTGATTATATTAACCGGATTCAATAAGCAGGTTGTTATTGACTCAGTGGACATGGTTATTGAGGAAAAGAAATTAGATATTAATCCTAAGATACCTGTCGAATATTCAATTAATAATACTTCATGGAGAGTTATTAAGCTTATACAAGGTACTGCAAAACTGAGCAATAAATGGCACGGAGTAGTATCCTAACGTGAAAAATATCCTGATCTTGTGTGCTGAAAAAATTTACTTGGGTAATTCTGCCGGATCTGCCAGAATGATGAATTACGCTAATGCACTTGCTTCCTCCGATTGCAGAGTGTTTTTATGTTCGTCAATGCTGACGCTATCGCACGATAAGGAACTATTAACGGAAATCTCCCCGAATATTTATGTGGTTGGTCATGATAAAAATGCTTCGATAAATGATCAGGAAAGAAAATTCTCTCGCTTTCCAAATTTCTTTTTGCTTCTTAGCTATCTTCAAAAACTTTTAGCACTCCTATCCGATTTTGATGGAGATAAAATATTTTTTCTGTACCCTACGTTTATTTCGAGTATGGATTATGCCGTTTTGGTTTATAGTAAACTGTTCAGTAATATGAAAGTTTACTGCGAGATTAATGAACTGAGAAGGACAAATATTTATCAGAACGTGCATGCGAATAACATTAAAAACGGGTTAGGCAAGTTATTATATTTTTCTCGGATTGTAAAATTTCGGGTAAACGAATTCCTAACAAAGTATTTTGATGGTCTTATCTGTATTTCAACTTCATTGCAAGAGTATTTCGGGAAATACAATTCTAATATTTTGAGAATTCCAATACTCACCAGTGACCTTAATAATTCAAAACCTGCTCCGCCTCAATTTAAATTCGGCGATACATTTAAAATGTGCTTTACCGGATTTCTCTCTGTTGAAAAAGAAGGATTCGATATATTTTATCGTGCTCTTGAACAATTAAATGCAGCATATCCAAAATTTGAACTGCATCTATATGGATACGGAACAAAATCTGATATGAGGATATTAGTCAATGAGATGCCTGAGAAAATGAATTTTAGGGACAAAATAATTTACCATGGATTTGTTGAACAGGAACAGATTCAGAATGAACTTAAGAAATATGATTTGCTGATTTTGCCCAGAAACAGTAATCCTCAGACCGAATATGGATTTTCTACTAAGTTAGGCGAATACTTATCTTCCGGGGTGCCCGTTTTGCTGACGGCTGTAAGCGACAATAAAATGTACCTGAAAGATGGGGAGAACGGTTTTATTGTTGAGCCGGGTTCAGATACTGCATTCAGTAATAAAATGCATTATATTATTAATCATTACTCTGAAATAGTTCCGCAGCTGATTCTTAACGCGGTAAAAACTGTAAATGCTAACTTTTACTATGGAAATTATTCTAATACTTTGCATGAGTTTATAAAATAGTAGAATTTTCAAACTGCGAAAGTACCCTGAGAAATACCTTATGAGATTTACAATCATATGTGCGTTAGGTTGAAGGACAAATAGCCGTGTTAAAAAAAATCTTCCGAATAATCAAAAATGTCTACATATTTAGAGTTAAGTGTAAGTCCGACACAACCGAGTATTTGAGATATCTCGGCGTGAGGATTGGCAAAAACTCATATATATATAATCTTCCGGAGGCATTAGGATCCGAGCCTTGGTTGGTGGAGATAGGAAGTAATGTAACAATCGCTCCAGAATGCTTTTTTATTACCCATGATGCATCTAGTCGGCTCTTTAGGGCGCAATATGCTGATGAGATGTCTCAGTTTGGTGATAATTTTGCACCTATCATTATTAAAGATAATTGTTTTGTTGGTGCAGGAGTAATCATAATGCCGGGTGTAGTATTGGATGAATACACAATTGTAGGAGCCGGAAGTGTCGTTACCAAATCCTTTCCGCCCAGATCGGTAATAGTTGGTGTCCCAGCAAAAAGGATTATGTCGTACGATGAATATGTCGAAAAATACAGAAAAACACATCCAAAGGTTCAAGCTGCAACACGTGAAGAACTGCGTAAAGAACTGACTATGAGATTTTTTGGTGAATATCGCTAAGCGGTTCTTACCAATAGCCCCGCGGACAGTTGTCAAAGTCCAATCTTAAATTCACACAGCCCCTTAGATTCCCAATATTCCAGCAGGCCTGTTCATTTAGCAAGAGTTGCGTCTGGAGTAGCATTTTAATCCAAATTGTTTTTATCACAGGGAAGTGTAACACTTACTCCTATAACTATATCAGTTTTTGAATATTAAAATCCCCAATACATTACATTATGAATATTCTATTTTTGCTTGACGCGCTTGTTATGGGCGGAAAAGAACGCAGAAGTGTCGAACTTATTAAACACCTGTCTGCTAACCCGGAAATCAAAATCACTTTATGCGTAATGGATGAAAATATCCATTATAAAGAAATTTATTCATTGCCTATTAAAATTCATTTATTGATCAGAAAGACAAAAAAAGATCCTTCGATTTTTTATAAACTTTACCGGATTTGTAAAGAAGAGAACATCCAAATTATCCATGCTTGGGATACAATGACTTGTTTTTACGCGGCTCCTTTATCTTGGATTTTAGGAACCAGACTCGTAGATAGTTCGGTAAGTGAAGCAACACCTTGTACATTTCTCTCAGCACAGTACTTACTGAGAAAATTTAATTTCAGCCTGGCAAGCATTATTCTTTCAAATTCGCGAGCCGGACTCGTAATGAGCAAGGCACCGGAAAAGAAAAGCGATGTCATTTATAACGGTTTTGACGCTAAGCGATTACAAATATCGAAATCTCCGGAAGAAGTTAAAAACGAGTTCAGTATAAAAACTAAATATATCGTTGGTATGGTGGCTGCTTTTCAGGATCGAAAAGATTTCGAAAGCTTAGTAATTTCAGCAAATTTGCTTGTTGAAAAGCGCGAGGATGTTACTTTCCTGATGGTGGGGGCAGGGAAGACTCTCAATAAATGCCGTGAAATGGCAAAACCTGAATACGCAAAGCAAATTATATTTACTGGTGGCAGCAATAAAGTTGAAGATTTCGTGAATGTTTTTGACATTGGCATTTTGTTAACCAATAAAAGAGTTCATGCCGAGGGTATTTCTAATTCAATTCTTGAATATATGGCACTCGGCAAGCCTGTTATTGCTACAGATTCCGGGGGCACAAATGAAATAGTACAAAACGGAGTAAATGGGTATCTTCTTACTGAAAACGACCCTGCATTAATTGTTAAATATATTACTTCTCTCATTGACAATGAATCTCTCAGAACCGGAATGGGAGCGGCTTCCAAGCGTATTGTGCATGAAACGTTTGGAATTCAAGCCATGGTTAATAAATACTTAAGAGTCTATGAAGAAATATTAATTTGATTTACCACCACTTTGGATATATCTTAATAGGTATAGTTTTTTTCAAGTTTAATTTAACATAAGTGATAGAAATCCAGACTCTCAGTTTATACTCCACTTGTCGGCATCTCATCCTATTCATCGCTCTAATTATCAGTTTTAATCCAACGATGAATGGACAGGGAATCTTTTTACAAAATAACTACAGTATTCCTCTTAGAAGAATTGAAAAACTGAAGGTTAACGGAGCCGTCTGCTATTGGAAATCAACTGATACGACTGTAGCAACAATTTCAGGTGGAGCGGTTATTCCGAAAAAAATCGGATGGACATTAATTATTGCAGAAGATTCGTTGCGAATCACAAAAGATACATGCATGATTACTATCGTCCCCTGGAATGCAAGTATCTCCGAGTTCAACCCTGAATTATTTCTGAAATATTTTAGGCTTGAAGGAATTAGAAATGACACGCTTTTAATGCAAGCCGGTGGATCTACTTACAGCTGGAGTGCTCAATATATCTACCATCCTTCGATGGCTAAACCGAAGCTCCTATACAATTTCCCGACCGATGGCACGTTTTCGTATGATTATGAATCAGGATTACCTACTCCATTTGGGACATATATTCTTGCCAAGCGAGAAACTATCAATTCGCCCAGAAAAATATATAAAACTGATTTTCAGAATTCATCTATGAAAATTGTAGGTGCCGCATATCCTCCTGACTCAAATTTAGTGCCTTTTTCTACAGTAATGTTTAATGGTTGGTCCTACGATTCATCATTTCAGAATGTGTATATGGGGCAGTACACAAGTATTGATTCAGGTTATGAAAACTACAGAGTAAAAATATTAAAGGGCACGGCCGATTCGGCATTCGTACCGGTTTATACATTTCCCCCAAGGAAAGATACCGGTTATTTTGGCGGCGTACGTCATATTCATGCAGTTCAAACAGACCCCTATACCGGCGATGTTTGGATAGCAACCGGTGATGCTAATAGTCAGTCGAGGATATACAGAAATACTAACCACATGGTTCCTGATGGAACGGGGAATGCACCACTTGAATTAATTGGTGTTGGATCTCCTGAGTTCCGGGTGGTTTCATTTTCATTTACACAGAATTATATTTACTATTACATGGACGCGCCTTCAAATCCGCAATCCATATTCAGAATTCCGCGGATGTCGTCTTATCCGACCATGTATGATAATAAGCCGGGTACCTTAAATGCCTATCGCCAGTTGGTCGGTACATTTACGGATAAACCATTTTATGGAAATTTTCAATACACAGAAAACGGTAATAATTTTACTATTATTGAAGCTGCCTGGGAAGATGTAAAGCATTACGGCACATCAAAATTCCGGGAAATTGATAGTTTGGTTCGAGTATATGCAGTCCGCGAATCTCCTTCCGGAGATGCTCAGGTACAGGAAATTTGTGCCAAACCCGGCCTGCAAGCGTATGCACATATGTATCCAATCGGTACAGACTCCAAAGGCTATTTATATTTCACTACGATGTACTTAACTGACTTAGATTATCGAAGTATTTATCGTGGTAAACTAACATGGAGAGAATTGGACAGCGTTTCGATCGCTGGCGGTCAAAACTCCTCGACATTTGGGAAATATCAGGTAACATTAAACTGCTCTGCTTTCAGTAAAGATAATATCTGCGCGTACAAAGCATCCACCCCGGATAACAATGAAATGCCTTTGGTGATTAAATGCGGGACAGATAACTTTTGGAATACATATTTGGGCAGTTCAACATTTTCTAACGGTTCACTCAGTATTCCAACCAGTGCAATTTGTGGTTTTAACGAAAAGTCGAAAAAACAATTCACCTGGGTTATGCGCAGTTCACCCGGGGGTTCGTGGATGAATATCGGGGGAAAGATCCAGAATGACTCATTAATCTCCTCCATCCCATTTTCGCAGCTCAACGATTTTGGTATCGCAATAATTAAGTTTCCCGTTAAGGCAACTCCTGATACTATCACGCTTACTAATCCCACTGTAGGCACAACTATTCAGGCATCGTTGTCTCTATATAATGGAACTGACACAACGATAGTGATTGACTCTATTAAAAGTTCCAGTGATAATATCGAACTTACTCTTGATCAGTCATCTCCGTTTGTTGTATCGGCAACTACCCAAGTCGGCACAACGGCTGTATTTTATATCAAATCCAAATTTGATGGCGAAAACTCGCTTCTTATGTATGCCAGTGGCAGTCTTGTTGCTGAAGTACCGATCGCAAAGAGATTATTAACGAATTCCTCCAATGAGCCAAAGAAAAGTTTTTTTGTTTCAGCTCCATATCCGAACCCATTTAACGGCTCAGTAAACGTCCGCTGCTATACAGGCATAAGTGGTAAATTCGTGTTAAAAATTTATAATATACTGGGGCAGCAGGTACACTTGCAGGAGTATATAGCAGCGCAGGAGGGCGATTTTAACCTTCGTTGGGAATCAGGAAAGAATCCATCAGGTGTATATATCATGTCTGTTCAATTCGCTGATAATAACGGTGGATTACTGAATAATTTTAACAAAAAGGTTACTTTAGTCAAGTAATTCTTCAATTCGACGCCTGGACTCTCTTTCGGGCTATTGAATCGGAATGATGTATCTTTTAGTTTTGATGGATATGTTCATTTTTGATTTACCCTGGTTTTCTTATGCCAATGGTTTAGTGCATACCAAAATGAGGTGATCTTATAAACCATGCCAACTTCTTTTTCGAATTCCGAAAACTCCTAACCAAAATCCCCAATTTTTATTTTTTTCGATAAATCCCGGAATATTTAAAGAAATTAAAGTATTTTTAATATTCTACTTTTGTGAAATTTTGTTGAGCCTATGAAAATTTTAATGGTTAATTGGACCTGGTATCCCAGCGGGGGAGATTGGACGTACGTTGATACAGTAAATAAACTGTATGAGGCAAATGGGCATACAATAATTCCGTTTTCGATGAAAGATGAGAGAAATTTCCCAACAGATTATTCGAAATACTTTGTTAAGAATATTAACTACCGGGAACTGAATAAAGATAAAAGTATTCTGAATTCTTTAAAAGTTGTTGCTAAAAGTTTATACTCGTTTGAAGCTAAAAAAAAATTAAGAGAGCTGCTTAAGGAGGTCAAGGTTGATGTTGCTCAGCTGAACAACATTAATAACTATCTGACACCGAGCATACTTTCCGTACTAAAGGAACATAATATACCAATTGTGTGGCGGGTGCTCGATTACAAGCTTATTTGCCCTAATACCACTTTCGTTTCCGGGAATGCGGTTTGCGAGTCTTGTAAACTTCATAAATATTATAAGTGCGTAACTAAAAAATGCAAAAAGGGTTCAACCAGGGCAAGTGCAATTGCGGCCTTGGAGAACTACCTTTATACCGCGTCCGGGTTTTACAATAAAGTGGATATGTTTTCCTTTCAGAGTGAGTTTACGAGAGATAAGTTTATTGAATATGGATTCAATCCGGAGAAAACAGCAATCATCGGTAATCCGATGGGTCTAAGCGAGAATTCTATACATGAAGGCACTGAAAAGTTCATTCTTTTTTTCGGACGGCTTGAAAAATTAAAGGGAATTTTTACATTACTATCTGCTATGAAAAAGCTTCCCGATGTTAAACTGAAGATAATCGGCGCCGGGCAGGAAGAAAATGAATGCATTAATCTAATTAGAAAAGAAAATTTAACAAATGTTGAATTTTTAGGATCTAAATGGGGTTCTGAATTAGAGGTGATTTTAAAACAGGCATTGTTTGTGGTGGTTCCTTCCGAATGGTATGAGCCCAGCCCATATTCCGTGTTGCAGTCACTTGCTTTCGGTAAACCGGTTGTCGGAACGAAAATGGGTGGAATTGCCGATGCTATAAAGGATAATTATAATGGCCTGTTGGTTGAACCAAATAATGCCGAGGCATTGGCTGAAAAAATTCGCCTTCTTTGGAGTGATACATCAAAAGTTGACGAATTTGGGATGAATGCAATGAAAACTATTGCCGAAAAACACAGTCTTGAGCACTACTATGACAAGTCTATGGCAATCTTTGAAACTCTTTTGAGAAAGTAAACAGGATGAACATATTAGTAATTGGTGGAAACGGGTTTATCGGATCTCATCTCGTGGATTCGCTGCTTTCACATGGACACAATATCAGAGTATTTGATTTTGCGCCGGAAAAATATAGAGACCCGTTGCCGGGGGTTGATTATCGTATTTCCAATCTTAATAATATAACAGCATTGGCCGAAGCACTTGAAGGAATTGATACGGTTTTTCATCTTGCAAGTTCTTCTGTTCCAAGTACCTCCGTTCTGGATTTGTGTTCCGACGTAGATAACAACCTTATCCCCATGTTGAAATTGCTCGATCTTATGGTGAAGATGGGCGTGAAAAAAATCGTGTATTTTTCATCCGGCGGTGCAGTTTATGGCGAACCGGCGGAGTTCCCAACAGCAGAAGATCATCCGTTAAATCCAATCTCTTCATACGGGATTGTTAAAGTTGCAAATGAACTTTATATAAAATATTATGGACGGGCTAATTCGCTAAAGCACCTTATTGTGCGTCCATCAAATCCTTACGGCCCTCGTCAGGGACATTTTAAAGCGCAGGGTGTTATCTCAACTTTTCTACAAAGCATTATCAAGAATGATGAATTGGTGGTGTTCGGTGAAGGAGAGGCAACTAAAGACTATATTTATATTACTGATTTGGTTGATGCATGCTATAAGTTATTCTCGGCAAATGCTGAAGGCATCTTTAATATCGGCAGCGGTGAAGGCTTGTCGGTAAATAAAATATTGGAGGTTATCTCCGATGTTACTTCTCGTAAATTAAATGTAAAGTATATTAACTCCAAAATTAACGATGTGCAAAAGGTTGTTTTGGATATAGAAAAAATTAATAGTGTGACTGGTTGGAAATCTCAAGTTCCAATCAATTTAGGAATAAAAAACTATTGGGAGTGGCTCAATGAAAGAAGATAAAATGAAAAAAATATATATAGCAGGCTGCGGCGGAATGCTCGGTGAAGCATTTTATAAACAGTTCGGTAAAGACTACCAGTTAAAGTGTACCGATAAAGATGTAAATGACACCTGGTTAAGTTTTCTGGATTTTAGAGATTTTGAGGCTTACAAGAAAGACGTTTTTGATTTTAAACCCGATTATTTATTTCATCTTGGCGCATACACCGACCTGGAGTATTGCGAGAACAATGCAGATGATACGTATATAACAAATACCCTTTCCGTGGAGAATGCAGTTTTCATTGCGAACGAACTTGATATACCGCTTTTATACATCAGTACTGCCGGAATATTTGACGGTGAAAAAGAATTGTACGATGATTGGGATATGCCGAATCCGTTAGGAGTTTATGCCCGTTCTAAGTATCAAGGCGAATTGTTTGTTAAACAGCACGCGAAGAGATATTTAGTATGCCGCGCCGGCTGGATGATGGGAGCAGGACCATCCAAGGATAAAAAGTTTATCAATAAACTGATGAAACAGCTTAAGGCAGGTCAGAAAACGCTTTACATTGTGAATGATAAAGATGGCACGCCTACTTATACACAAGATTTTGCCCGGAACGTCAAACTCCTCATTGAAAAAGAATTCTGGGGCTTGTATAATATGGTTTGCGGCGGACAAACAAGTAGAGAAGAAGTCGCTTCCGAACTATTAAGAGTTTTGGGAATTGAAAAAGAAGTAAATATAGTCTCCGTCACTTCGGATCATTTCAAGGATGAATACTATGCACCTCGTCCGCCTTGTGAGAGGCTGGTCAATAAGAAATTGGATTTGAGAGGACTGAACGTCATGACTGACTGGAAAGCCGCTCTCAAAGAGTATGTTGAAAACTATTACCAAGATTATCTGAAGAAATAACACACATAGATATGAAAAAATTAAAATTTGCTGCGTTCGGCATCAGGAGCTTGCCCCCCGGTGAAGGATGTGGCGGTGCTGAAACATTTGCAGAGGAACTTTATACCAGGCTGCAACAGAAGGGTTATGATGTAGCTGTATACTCACGTACTAAATTCGGTCAAAAAAAGCCGTCAATTATTTACAAATCTTTGAAGGTTTTTTATTTGCCGACGTTTAAAAAAGTCGGTCTGGATACTTTCTTCCATTCCTTCCTTTGTGCGTTGCACATTATATTTTTTAATACTGGTAAAATCGTTCATATTCATAATGCCGGTAATTCAGCGGTTGTTCCGTTATTGCGGTTATTCGGTAAAAGATGCTATATCAGCATGGATGGAATTGACTGGAATAGAACCCGCTGGAGTGCTTTTGCAAAGTTCTATTTAAAAATGACCAACCGTTTGGCATTTTTCGTCTGCAACAGGGTTATAGTTGATAATAAACTCGTTCAGGATTATTACTCCAAAAAATACTTGGATAAAATAGTCTATATCCCATATGGGTCAAATATCCGAAAAATCTCAACCGACAAAATCTTAAAAGAACTTGGCCTCGAAAAAGGGAAGTACATTCTGTTTGTTGGACGGTTTTCTATCGAAAAAGGTGTGCATTATCTTATTAAGGCATTCGAAAAAGTTCAGACGGATTTAAAACTTGTTCTTGTCGGGGATGACATTTACAATAAAGAATGGGTAGAAAAACTCAGGTCAACCAAAGACCCAAGAATAATTTTTACTGGCTTTTTGTATGACGAGGGGGTAGATGAACTAATGCAAAATAGCTATTTCTATATTCAGCCGTCAGATGTTGAGGGATTGTCTCCGGTTATTCTAAGAGTTATGGGATTGGGTAAATGCGTCCTTTCAAGCGATATTCCTGAAAACAGATTTTTAGTTGAGGGGCACGGACATATATTCAAAAAGGGGGATGCTGAGTCATTAGCTGAGAAAATTGAATTTTTAATCCATAATGAAGCAATTGTAAAGACTGCTGAGGCAGATTGCCTGAAATTTGTACAGGACAATTTCTCATGGGAGAGTGTAACGCAGCAGCATATTGATGTGTTTTCTAAATAGTGCTAATTGACCCCAAATCTGACGGATTTTATGGCAGGGTTAGTGACAGTTTAACAAAAATTTAACAGAATTCTTGTTATCTTTAAATAAGTAAATATATATTCTCCGCTTATGTGGAGAATTTGTAAATAATTTTGATTTTTAACATTTACAGGTAATTATTATGAACATTCCATTTCTTGATCTAAAAGCTCAGTATAATTCGATTAAAGATGAAGTTAACGCAGCGATTCAAAATGTGTTGGACAATACGGCATATATTCTTGGAAAACCGGTTGCTGAATTTGAAAAAGCCTTTGCAGAAGCTCATCAGTCAAAACATTGCTATGGTGTTAGCTCAGGTACAGACGGAAACCACTTAGTTTTGTGGGCTCTCGGTGTAAAAGCCGGAGACGAAGTTATCATACCGGCAGATACTTTTATTGCAACAGCCTGGGGTGCAACTCTTTGCGGAGCAACTCCGGTTTTTGTTGATGTAGATCCGGAAAGTTATAACCTTGACCCTAAAAAAGTAGAAGCCGCCATCACTCCTCGTACCAAAGCTATAGTTGCAGTTCACTTGTACGGGCAGACTTCAGATATGGACCCATTAAGAGAAATTGCTAAAAAACATAATATTCTGCTTGTTGAAGATTGTGCTCAATCGCATCTTGCCGAATATAAGGGTCGGAAAGCCGGCTCGTTGAGTGATGCCGCTTCATTCTCATTCTATCCGGGTAAAAACCTTGGCGCATACGGAGAAGCCGGAGCCGTTACTACGAATGATGATGATCTCGGATTGCTCTTCAAAAAGATTCGCGAACACGGCTCAGTTAAAAAATACTATCATGAAGTATTCGGACATAACTATAGAATGGAAGGTATTCAGGGAGCTGTTCTTGGTGTAAAGTTAAAATACTTGAATAGCTGGACAGAGAATCGCAGAAGAGTTGCTGCAAAATATAATGAATTACTCAAAGGTGTGGCGCAAATTAAACTTCCCAAAGAAATGGCGTATGGAAAACACGTCTATCACTTGTTCGTTATTCAGGCTCAGAACAGAGACGAACTGCAAACATATTTGAATAATAATGGAGTTTCAACGGGATTGCATTATCCTGTTCCACTGCACATGCAAGAATGTTTCCAACATCTTGGATATAAGAAAGGCGATTTCCCGGTAACAGAACAGCTTGCTGATAACTGTCTTTCGCTCCCAATGTTTCCTGAAATGACCGATGAACAAATCAGCTATGTTGCTGAAACACTTATCAGTTTTTACAAGAAATAATAATGATAATATTAGACAGGCTGCTTAAGCGGTATTCATTAAAGAAAATCCTTTTAATGTTTACGGATTTTCTTGTATTGTTATGCAGCACATACATCGCTTTGTCTATGATATATGACAGAGGTCATATCATATTAGTAAGACCGTTTGACAACCACATTAAATTTATGCAGTACATTTTTCTTAATGTGGTTGTCATTTTTTCGTTCCGCTACTTTAATCTCTATAAAGACCAGATTTTCCAGAATATTTTCGAGCAATTTGTCCAAATTGTAAAGTCAATTTTGCTGGCTGCCATGCTTCTGATCATCTTCAACTTCTTTGTTCGTGATGTGAGGATTCATAAACAAGCAAGGTTTGATTTGCTAGCATATATGTGCATTAGCATTCTTTCGATATTCATTTATCGGGCAGTTACGCTCAAATTAATAATTAAATCGCGCTTTTATCATACTCTGCTTGTCCGGAGGGTTCTTGCCGTGGGAGCAGGTGAGTTTGGCGAAGAATTTGCCCGTGTAATAGAAGAAGATGGTATGTACAGCCTTCAACTTGTCGGCTTTCTGGATGATGATTCTTCAAAGCATGGTCAGACTATCGGTCATATACCGATTTTGGGTGCAATAGATGAGGTTGATAAAATTGTTGAATTGCATAATATTGACGAGATATTCATTACAATCGAAAATATCAGCTATGATCAGCTTCTCAGATTAAGTGATAGAATGAAGCAGACCGGCGTTCAAGTAAATATGGTATCCTCGCATTTTAATGTCATTGAGCAAAAAGTTGGCGGTATTGTATCCAATGCATTGGAATCAGTTCCATTGTATGCACAGATATCCACTTTCTATGTCCGGGTAATTAAGCGGATATTCGATCTATTCATGGGTTCGTTTATTTTGCTGCTGCTCAGTCCGCTGTTTATTGTTCTGGGTATAGCAATTAAATTTACATCCCGCGGACCTATATTTTATAAGTCCAAAGTAATAGGTAAAAGCGGGAAGCCTTTTTATTGGTACAAATTCCGTTCGATGTATGTTGATAATAATCAAAACCTGCATAAAGAGCATCTTAAAGATATTATTACCCAGAACAAAACAACGGAAAAAATTAAAAACGATCCTCGTATTACCAGTATTGGCAGGTTTATACGAAAGTATAGCCTTGATGAATTACCACAACTATTTAATGTTATTATTGGTAACATGAGTCTGGTTGGCCCTCGACCATGTTTTGATTACGAGTATGAATTAATGAGCTCCTGGCAAAAACGCAGAACAAAAGTAATGCCCGGTATGACAGGACTATGGCAAGTTTCAGGAAGAAATAAAGCTGACGTGAGCTTTAATGATTCAATGATTTTAGACCTATACTATGTGAGTAACATATCATTTTGGTTAGATATTAATATATTATTAAAAACAGTTCCAGTTGTAATTTTTGGAAAAGGAGGTAGTTGATGATAAATGTTGGAATTATTGGATGCGGCTATTGGGGCCCAAATCTAATCCGTAATTTTTATCAAAACCCTAAGTGCAAAGTCAAAAAAATAAGTGATCTTCGAGAAGGAAGATTAGATTTTATAAAAGGTTTATATAACGACGTTATTACTACTACGGATGCAAATGAAATCCTTTCAGATCCCGAAATTAATGCAGTAGTAATTGCAACTCCGGTTAACACACATAAAGATATCGCCATTCAGGCAATGAAAAACGGCAAACATGTGTTTATCGAAAAGCCGTTGACTAATAGTACAGAATCGGCTATTGAAGTGGTCCAAACAGCTGAGAAGCTCAATAAAATTGTTTCTGTTGGACATATTTTTCAATTCGCCCCGGCAGTCACTGCATTAAAAAACGAAATTGAAAAAGGGACACTCGGAAAAGTATTTCACTATTCATCACAGAGAGTAAACCTCGGGCCTCCTAAAACGACAGTTGATGTTGTGTGGGATCTTGCGCCGCATGATTTATCAATCGTATTATATCTGTTCAACGAATTTCCCAACAAGGTTCTGGCGCGGGGCTCAAGCTATCTATGGGATGGTTTTGTTGATAACGCGCACATATTGTTGGACTTCCCAAGCGGGAAATCTGCACAAATACATCTTAGCTGGCTGTCTTCAAAGAAAACCAGGCGCACTTTGGTTTTTGGAGAAAAAGGAAATTTTGAATATGATGAATCACTTCCGGACGAACAAAAAGTTATCTTTTATGATAAGGGTATTGACAATCGTCTCAACGCGAAGGACAACGTAGCCCTTAAATATGGTGAAGGTGAAGTTCGTCCTATCGAAGTGGTGAAAGGTGAGCCGCTCGCACTTGAGGTGGATGCTTTTCTCACTGCTATTCAGACTGGTAAACCAGCCATTAATGATGGCGTTATCGGTATGGAAGTAGTTAAAATCCTGGAACAGGCAACTTTATCTATGATGGGAAAATAAGTATGGCTGATTTTTTTGTGCACGAAAAAGCGATATGTGAAACCGAAACTATCGGTAAAAACACCAGAGTTTGGTCTTTTTCACACATAATGAAAAATGTTGTAATTGGCGATGATTGTAATTTCTGTGATCATACTTTCGTAGAAAGCGGAGCTAAGATCGGCTCCCGCGTTACGGTTAAAAATGGAGTTTCTATTTGGAATGGTGTCGAAGTTGGAGATGACGTATTTCTCGGCCCCAACTGCGTTCTTACGAATGACTTGTTCCCAAGAAGTAAAGTATATCACGCTGAAGATGTTAAAACGATTATCAAAAACGGTGCAAGCGTAGGTGCAAATGCTACAATCGTTTGTGGAAACACGTTAGGTGAGTATTGCATGGTCGGCGCAGGTTCTGTTGTTACCAAAGATGTTGCTCCATTCTCATTAGTCATCGGTGTCCCGGCAAAACACAAATATTTTGTTTCGAAACACGGTGATAAATTGAATTTTAATGACAATGGCGTTGCCGTTGATAATGAAGGTGTTACCTATCAAATGAACGACCAGGGAACAGTGAGCATTATTCCCGGGAAATAATACCAGAATTCATAAAACGATTAGTGGAAAATCCTCTATTAGCGAATTTACTATAAACTGCTCATTACTGTGGTTTATAGCTGTTTAATTACTCATAGAGGATTTTTCTGTTTTTAAGAAAATTGAATAGACGATTACAATTATAATAGGCTAATGTTGATGAAGAGAAATTTAACTATTTTTATTTTTTTGGTAATATCCTCGCTGGTTTACGCACAACCGGTTTTTCATTCCGTTGGTAATACGGGAGTATATGAATTTCTTGAACGCATGAGTCTGAAAAGAATTATAACAAGTAATGAATTTCAGAAACCGCTGACTCGCGGTGAAATTGCACAGTATTTAATTAAAATTGATTCTGTAAAAGCTGAGTTGGATCAGCTCGAAAAGGCTGAACTGACTTGGTTCGAAAAGGAATTCTACGACGAAATGTATCCTGCAAATACTGACTACGTTGGAGATTTAGGTGATGGCATTCTTAATTCCTCCCCGGAACGTCGGTTACGGCCATTTTATTATCGCGATTCTTTGTTTACTTTCAATCTCTCCGAGTCTGTACTCTTGACAGGGGCAAGCAAGGCCGGGGAAAGCTATCAGAAATTATCATGGGGCTTCAAGCTGTATGGGGAAATTACCCATAACTTTGGATTTTCGATGAATTTTCTGGAGAATTCTGAAACTGGTAAAACCATAGATAAAAGTAAACAATTATCTTCTGAGACAGGTGCCGTATTCACTGATAAGAAAAACAATTCAGCCGGGTATAGTGAAACTACAGGCTCTTTGTTATACGGCAATTCATGGATCACAACTGGTTTGACTAAAGAATTCATGACGCTTGGCAGCGGTTATCGTTCCCAGCTTATTCTTTCAACAAAAGCGCCCTCGTTTCCCTCATTATATATGAAGATTCACCCGGCAAAGTGGATATCATTCTATTTCATGCACGGATGGCTCTTGTCCGGAGTGACCGATAGTCTTGCAACATACAAAACCGAGCTCGTTAACCAACCGAGAACTATTGAAAGAGAAAAATATTATGTAATGCACGCCTTGCAAATTGTGCCGACAGCAAACCTTTCGATGACATTTGGCGAAACGATTATTTACAGCGATAAGAGCCCCTATTTGGGATACTTCATCCCATTTCTTTTCTATCGTTCAGTGGATCATTCTATTTCATTCGGCGGTGCCGAGAGCGGGAATAATGGCTCTATCTTTTTTGATATGTCCTATTACACGAAGTATGGTGCGAAATTATACGGAACTCTGTTTATTGATGAATTTTCGCTCACAAATTTTCTGAAGGGTAATTCCTCCAGAAATCAGATTGGATATACATTTGGGACAGTGGCGTATAATACGTTCATTCAGAACCTAACTTTTAGATTAGAATACTCGAAAATCCTCCCTTGGGTTTACTCGAACTGGATACCGTCTCAGACGTACAGAAATTCTGATTATACCCTGGGGCATTACATCGGTCAGAATGCAGATCAGATATTTACTCAAATAAACTACCGGTTTTCAAGAGGTCTCGAAGTTAAACTTTGGGCTGAAAGCATCCGTCAGGGGGGCTTATGTGAAATTAAATACCAGTACACAATTGGTTATGCAGAGAAATTTTTATACGGCTTGAGGAGAAATGAAACGAATTTTGGTATAGAATTATCTTACGAGTATCTGCATGATTTGACCGGGAAAGTGTTTTATCAGTACTCGCGTGTTACAGATGAAGATAGTACACGTACACCGGGTTGGCAGTTGGGCAGCAAGAGTACTTTCGGTATTAGTTTGCAGTATGGGCTATAATTCGCGCAAGTAATGTTTGAAAAGTTGTGCGTTAGCCTTTTTTTTAGGATATTTAGTTGCTTTTTTTAACAAATCTAAACTAATAGACTTTTCCAGAATAATTTTAGTCAGGAATAATAATGATAATATCACAGACTCCTTTGAGAATTTCTCTTTGTGGAGGAGGGACTGATTTCAAAGATTACTATATGCAAAATGAGGGGCACATATTAAGTACGTGCATTGATAAATATATTTACGTAATAATCAAAGAGCGATTTGACGACTTTATATATGTAAATAGCTCAAAAAAAGAAATTGTTAGAACAGTTGATGAAATAGAGCACGAATTGGTTAGGGAAGCTGCCCGAAAAGCAAAACTCCCGGTAGGTGTGGAAATCACCATGTTGGCTGATATTCCATCAACCGGAAGCGGGCTCGGTTCTTCGAGCAGTTTGACCGTTGGACTTTTAAATGCCTTTTATCATTATCGTGGTATACAGGTTACACCGGAACAGTTGGCGAAAGAAGCTTGCGAGATTGAAATTGATATTTTGAAAAAACCCATCGGTAAACAGGATCAATATATTGCTGCATATGGAGGAATACAGATTCTTCATTTTAAGAAGGATGATACTGTCGAAGTTCGTCCAATTGAAATATCGAACGAACGGAAGAGAAAGCTTGGATCGAATATACTCTTGTTTTTCACCAATGTAACCAGAAAAGCGGGGAATATCCTCAGTGAGCAGAAAGAAAATATCAATGAGAAGATGGATTTTCTTGATAAAATTAAAGAACTGACATACAAAGCTGAACTTGCTTTGACTGAAGGTAATATTGACGTAATTGGGAAATTGCTGAAGGAAAATTGGGAATTAAAAAAGAACTTGGCCAGTAATATTTCTAATGCCGACATTGACCAAATGTATGATTCTGCTATTGTCGGTGGTGCATCCGGAGGTAAAATTGCAGGTGCCGGCGGCGGCGGATTTTTGATGGTTTATTGCAAACGTAACAAACAGGATGGCGTACGTGAAGCATTAAAAGAGTTTCGTGAAATGCCATTTCTCCTTGAGCCTCATGGGAGCAAAATAATTTTCAATTATCGTCGTTATGACTGGAAATAATCTAACTTGAACAAATAAAATGAACATTTTATGGGAAGTATGAAAAAAGCCTTAATCACCGGAATTACGGGACAAGATGGAAGTTATCTTGCCGAGCTGCTCTTAGAAAAAGGATATGAAGTACATGGTATTATCCGAAGAAGCAGTTCATTCAATACAAAACGTATTGACCATTTGTATAATGATCCGAGCATTAACGGTAAATCATTATTTCTGCATTATGGCGATTTGGTTGATACAAGTAGTTTAAATAGGCTTTTAGAGAAAATTGAGCCTGATGAAATCTATAATTTGGCGGCTCAAAGCCATGTAAAAGTGTCTTTCGAAGTTCCCGATTACACAGCACAAGTTGATGCTCTTGGAACCTTGAGATTTTTGGATGCAATTCGTGAAGTCGGGTTGCGGCAAGTCAAGTTTTATCAGGCATCAACAAGTGAACTCTTTGGTAAGGTGCAGGAGGTTCCTCAATCGGAAACGACTCCGTTTTATCCCCGTTCACCATACGGTGTGGCAAAATTGTATGGCTTCTGGATTATCAAAAACTATCGTGAAGCTTATAATCTATTCGCTTGCAATGGTATCCTTTTTAATCATGAATCACCGAGAAGAGGGGAGACTTTTGTTACACGCAAAATAACCCGAAGCGCCGCAAGAATTGTATTTGGCATTGAAGAGCAATTAACTTTGGGTAATCTGAATGCAAAACGGGACTGGGGTTACGCACCAGAATACTGCGAGGGAATGTGGAGATTATTGCAACATTCTGTTGCAGAGGATTTTGTTTTAGCGACAGGAGAAACCCATCAAGTAAGGGAGTTCATTGAAAAGACTTTTACCGTTCTCGGAATAACTCTTGCCTGGAAAGGTGCGGGCGTTAATGAAACTGGTGTAATTGAGTCAGTAAATAAAGAATTATTAAATAGTATGTGTGAAATTGCTCCGAAGAATTTCACAATTTCAACAAAATTAAAACCGGGAACAGTTGTTGTCGCCATTGATCCGAAATATTATCGGCCAACCGAAGTTGACCTTTTAATCGGAGATCCAAGCAAAGTTAAAAAGACGCTTGGGTGGGAAGCTAAAACAAGTTTTTCAGAACTTGTTTCCTTAATGACGAGAGCAGATATACAACAACTTTCCGTCTAACACAAGGATTTTTATGTCATTAGTTTTAGTTACCGGGGGAGCAGGTTTTATTGGCTCTCACACTGTTGATCGTCTGATAGAAGAGGGATTTGATGTCCGCATTTTAGACAGTTTACAAAAACCTGTCCACATGAAGGGAATACCTTCGTATTTAAATCCGAAAGCTGAATTTGTATTTGGCGATGTTCGGGATCGCGAAACATTAGCTACATGTCTTAAAGATGTCGAATATATTTATCATCTTGCAGCCTATCAGGATTATCTGCCGGATTTTTCGACATTCTTTCATGTGAACTCTGTAAGTACGGCAATGCTTTTTGAACTTATTGTTGAAAACAAAATTCCCATTAAAAAGTTTGTCGTTGCCTCTTCACAATTTGTTCAAGGGGAAGGCTTATACAAGAAAACAGACGGATCTATTGTCGCACCTAATTTGCGCACGATGGAACAGCTTGAAAAAGGAGATTGGGAGTGGCGAGACGAAAACGGCGATATTATGGAATGGCAATGGACAAGTGAAAAACATGCGAATCCACCGAATGCCTATGCAATTTCCAAATTTTCACAGGAACAAATTGCGATAAAGTTTGGAAAGCGATATGATATACCATCAGTTGCAATGAGGTATTCAATCGTACAGGGTCCGAGGCAGTCTTTTTATAATGCCTACAGTGGAGCTTGCAGAATTTTTAATCTGTCGTATTTTTTTGATAAGGCTCCGACTCTGTATGAGGATGGCCTGCAAAAAAGGGACTTTGTTAATATTCATGATGTTGTTGATGCCAATTATCTGGTTTTAAAAGACGACCGGGCTAACTTTGAAGCTTTTTGTGTCGGCGGCGGCAAACCTTACACGGTAAAGGAATTTGCAGAAATCGTCGCAAGGGTTCATGGCAAATCCTCCTTGCAAGCGAGCATTCCGGGCGAGTTCAGATTTGGTGATACACGAAACACATGCTCTGATATAACTAAACTGAAATCATTGGGCTGGGAACCGAAGCGAACCGCCGAAGATTCGGTATCTGAATATCTCGAATACCTTAAAGCACAAACTGATATTGAAGATATTCTCGATTACGCGGAGAAGACAATGAAACAACTCAATGTCGTTAGGTCGGTTAAGAAATAATGAAAGCTTTTTTACTTGCAGCCGGATTAGGCACCCGCTTACGTCCGTTGACAAATTCAATTCCAAAGTGTTTGGTCTCTATTGCGGGCAAGCCGCTGTTGCAGTGGTGGTTTGAATTACTTGAACAGCACAATGTAGATGAAGTTCTAATCAACCTCCATTACTTTTCGGATAAAGTAAGGGAGTTTGCGGAGTCCTATAAAGGTAACTTGAAAATCCGGCTTTTCAATGAAGAGACTCTTTTAGGAAGTGCGGGAACTTTGGCTGCGAATAAGGAGTTCGTAAAAGATGAGAAATCATTTTTCATCTTGTATGCCGACAACCTGACGAATTTTAATTTATCGCAATTTGCGAAATTTCACGAGAGCAAGAACGTACCCTTTTCAATGGCTCTTTTCCGGGCAGCCAATCCCTCGGCATGCGGAATTGCAGCACTTAATAATGATGGTATTATTATTGAGTTTGTTGAAAAGCCTAAGGAACCTAAGTCTGATTTAGCTAATGCAGGAATTTATATTGCTTCTCCTGAGGTGTTGGAGCTTATTCCGGAACTGGATTTGGCTGATATAGGTTTTCACTTGCTTCCTCAATTACAGGGGAAAATGGCTGGATTAGAAATAAAGGATTATTTAATTGACATCGGTACCCTGGAAAGTTTAGCCAAGGCTGAAAAAGATTGGCCGATTATAATAGAAAAAAAGAAAGTATAAAAATGGATTTTACTTCGTACAAAGATTACTTAAATAAAGCAATAGATAGTGTTGACCCGAAGCAGATAGAGAATTTTATCGAAGTTATGATGGATGCTTTTCGTAAAGAAAGAATGATATTCGTCATTGGTAACGGAGGATCGGCTGCCAGTGCTTCTCATATGGCGCAGGATCTCTCGAAAGGTACGCGCGCCACTCTGGGACAAAAAAAGCGTTTCAAAGCGTTGAGTTTGACAGATAACACTGCCTTCATTACCGCTTTAGGGAATGATGATGGCTATGATACGATATTTGAGCAACAGTTAATCAATTTTGCAAAACCGGGAGATATGGTACTCGCTATCAGTGGGTCGGGAAACAGCCCTAATATTATCAAAGCTATTGAGTGGGCTAATGCAAACGGTCTTATTACTGTCGGAGTAACGGGATTCGGCGGGGGAAAATTGAGAGAAATTAATCACCATTCGCTGCATGTTCCCTTAAATGATATGTGTTCTGCCGAAAGCATCCACAATATTTTGTTTCATTATATTATTATTGAATTGCAGGAGAGAGTGAAATTGGAAGTTTCGGCTGGATAATTTCCTTAGGAAAGCGTTAAATTCATAAATATTCACTATAATTTATGGATATTCAGTGAAATTCGCATCTGATTTTGCAGTTTTGAGGAGAAGTAGGTATTCCTGCTTCTCCTTTTTTGTTAAGCAAAGCTTGGAAGTGCTTGGAATATAATTCCTTAGACATGAAAAATAATCCTTGACAAATAGGTTTCAATTTCTTATAATTATACCAAAGATTATAATAAAATTCAGTATAATTATTAATGCAGCTTTATTTCAGAGAAAAGCAACTTACTTTTCTAAATAAAATTTTTGATTCAGCCGTAAACGGATCAAATTTTGTGCTTCTTTTCGGTCAACGAAGTGTAGGCAAAACTACATTAGTTGCCGAACATTTGCGCCGTAGAAGAGGTGCTTATATTACGGTAAGTCAAAAGTCGAGCTTACTGCAGTTGCATGAAATTTCTGATTACCTGAAGAGTTTTAATTTTACTGAAAGTTTTATTCCGGCATTCCGTAATTGGAAAGAGTTCTTTGAATTTGTGTTTTATTTGTCGAAAGAGCAAACGGTCAATTTAGCGATTGATGAGTTTCAGAATTTCGAGAAACTTGAGCCGGGTTTTTACTCTGAGTTTAAGAAACTTTGGGATAAATATTCGCGGACATCGAACTTGAATTTGATCGTGATTGCATCCGATCAAAATTTCATACAAAGAACGTTCCTTACACAGGAGAGTCCTTTGTTTGAGCTTAACCGTTTTAATTTGAAACTTGAACCTTTTCGCTTTACTGAGGTAACCGGCATTATGCAGATGCACAATTCGGTTTTACCCCTTGAAGAAGTTATCAAGATATATTTAGTGTTTGGCGGTTTGCCAAAGTATTATGCTCTAATTGATCAATTCGGATTATGGAATAGAAGCGTCGTTGAAATTCTCCAGGAATTAGTCTTCAAAAGATTTGCTCCATTGGGTTATGAGTTGAAAGAACTCATTGTGAATGATTTCGGCCGCAACAATACGGTGTATTTGTCCATATTGCAGGCAATCGCTGCCGGATATCGTACGGTTTCAGAAATTTCTAAGTTTATTGATATTCCTGCAACCAGTATAGTGAAGTACACTACAGAGCTTGAACGGAAGAAATGCTTAATTAAAAGAAAACTTCCCCTTGGGACAGTGGATTCGGCAAAGTCAAAGTATGGTAAATATTATATTACTAATTACTTTGACGATTTCTGGTTTAGATATGTTCAGCCCGATATTATTAGTTATGAGATGGGGCAGTTTGAAAAAATGCTCAATACAATTTCAGGACAATTGAATGTATTTGTTCAAGAACGTGTAGCGGTTGTCATCAGAGAATTACTGTTAGACAAAATGCAGCATCCTTTGATTAAAGATCTCTTTGACTCACCATTGGCACAAATCGGCCAAACCTGGACAAGAGATGGGCATTTTGATGTTGTTATCAAGAATAACATAACAGGAAGAGTAATACTGGGTAAGGTTCTGAACAAGGAATTCTCGTTTGTCGAAGACTATATGGATGAACTCCATAAATCCGCATCGTTGACTGAAAAGATTTTTCAACACGGTAAATTAGAGGAACTTGTTGTTATTCATGAGTCACCTTCTTTCGATTTTTCAAAGTATCTTACTCAGAATAACATTCATTCATTATTGCTGTATGATATTTTAAGTTTAAGTGATTATCGTCCGAAACAAAGCCGTACACTGCGTTCCAAAACTCCAAGAGTCAGGCAGCAGGAACCGATTCGCAGAAGCGTTGAATATAGAGAGTCAAGATGAGTAATTGTATAATAGTAAACATGGTGACAGTCAGCATATGAAAATGAAACGAGTAGTTGACTTGTTTGCTGCTATTGTTTTAATGATTGTTGTATCGCCAATTTTATTATTAGTGGCCGGCATATTGTTTTGGCGGCATCGTGAGAATCCATTCTACTTTCAGAAGAGGGGATTGGTGCTCGAAAAAGACGTATTCACTATTATAAAATTCAAGACCATGTTTGATGGCTCATATACTCCTCAGGATTCTGAGGAAGTGTTTGCAAAACAGAACTCTTCTGTCTCAATTGATAAATTTTGCATGTGGCTGCGTAAGACAGGCCTTGATGAACTGCCGCAGTTATTGAATGTTATTAAAGGCGATATGTCTTTTGTCGGACCCCGGCCGCTTTCGGTGGATGACTTGCAGGTTATTAAAGAAACAGCTATTGAGTTCTACTGTAAGCGTTCCGAATTAGATTCTAAACCTGGAATTACAGGCTACTGGCAAATATTCGGTAACAGGCAAGAAGGCATTAGAAATCTTTTAGAATTAGAGACCCTGTACGAAGATAGAAAATCTCCAATGTATGATTTATATCTACTTTGGAAAACAATACCGGTTGTTTTCACAGCAAATCATAGTGATGCTTATTTAGGCAATGTAAAAGATCTTATGAAGACTCGCAATGTTGCATACTCGCAAAATAGCAGTCATTTCACATTTATCAGTGAAGGAAATTGAAGCCAAGGTTGGCATTCAAATGGGTTTTTGCAAAATGTAAAGGTTGGAAATATTTCAACAATTGATTCGAGCGAAAACAGTTATTCAGACAGATTATTTTTTAGAACTAATTATTTATTTAACAGCTTATTTAATCAAATAAAAGGATAAAACATGAAAAACTTGTTATTTTCTTTAGTACTTCTGCTCTTAGTAGGCAGTTCGACGTTATTCGCTTCGAACGAGCACACTTTTAGTATCTGTAACATCAATAGAACTTCAGCAAAGGCTGTTAGATTTGATGTTTGGATGAAGAATACTAGTGTGAACTCAAAGGATACTCTTTATGTCATCAGCCCAACATTTAATATAAACTTCAACAAGAATATAAAAAATGGCGGGAAGATCACTGTATCCATGGTTACGACTGGTCTACCAGTGAAATCACTTGGTTCAATGAATCGTCCGAACGCACCTACTTGTGATTCGGTAACCTATGCAAGTTCCGGACTTTTTGTCTTTAGAGCAAATGGGCAATCTAAGGCGCAAGATTTAAATACAGATCCAAATGGATTTTATATGTATAATTACATGTTGCTGCCTGGAGATTCGGTATTGTGTGCTCGTTACCAAATTAGTACAAGTGTAACTAGTTTCGCAGTTGCATCACTAAATCTTGAATTTAGACCGTTTAGTGGTGCTTCTCCTGTGACTTCATGCGCATATTTTAAGCGATTTGACGAAATTGTTACGGCTCCTTCTACTTATGGAACGGGTCCAAATTGTACTGATGATGGTAGCAATTATCCAGATATGGGTACTCCAATTAAACCTGTTGAGAGCACTTTATCGACAACATCAAATGAATCTTATTTCAACATTGATGCAGTTGGAAACACCGCTCTTCCTGTTGAATTATCATCATTCGCAGCAAGCATCGGTTCAGGCCGTGATGTAACTTTAAACTGGACAACCGCAACCGAAGTTAACTTCGCAAAATTTGTTGTTGAACGTACAGTTAAAAGTGCAAACACCTGGTCACAGGTCGGAACAGTTAATGCTTCCGGTAACAGCAGCAGTGAAAAATCTTATGTATATACCGATAAAAAATTAAATACCGGATCATTCGAATATCGTTTGAAAATGGTTGATAATGACGGAACATATTCATACAGCAATTCTACTGTTGAAGCTACAGTTGCAAAACCTAAAAACTTCGAAATGAGCCAGAATTATCCTAACCCTTTCAACCCGACAACAAGAGTTGATTATCAGTTAGCTGAGGATGCTCATGTAACTGTTGAAGTTTACAACATTACCGGTCAGAAAGTTGCTCAGGTTCTTAACGAACAACAGGCAGCGGGATATTACACAATGCAGGTTAATTCTAATATCACTTCATCATTAGCAAGTGGTATCTACTTATATCGTATCGCAGCAATAGGTAATACATCTGATGCAAAATTCGTTTCTATTAAGAAAATGATTTTAATGAAATAATTGTGAATACGAAATTTGCGTAGATTTTGACGTAAATGGCGTTAGCGCTCTCGTAGATTTACTTGGATAGATAACGAGACTTTAATTTTGCCCTTATAGCCAAGACGACGATAGTATTCTCCCCATCCCGGGGAGAGTGCTATCGATAAAAAACGCAAAAGCAAGTATTGACAAGAATATTAAAAATTGAAAATTACAAGGAATAATTCATGAGTGACAAAACATTGATTAATGGATGGACTATATCACATGGTGATTATCTTCGCGATCCAGAATACGATGATGAATTTATAAAGAACAAAGAGCAAAAAAAGGTTACTGAAAAAGTCGTTTTCTCTGTAGCGGCGATTGTCGCATTTAGTTCTTTCCTGGGTCTGATGACTTTAATGGCAGACTTGTTAAGATAATTTTTCTCTACTGAGGTTTCGGTTTACGGAACCTCAGTATGATTTTTACTTTTATTTATTGGGGATAATAATTTTAAGCCAAGACGACGATGGTATTCTTTTCAGCCACGGGAAGAGTACCATCATTTATTTTAAACAATTCGTTAATTCCTCAATCTTCGAATACTTTGCCTCTGTAGTCTGATCCGATTTACCACACATTATTGCATGATCCAGGGAGGGGATAATTCAGTATTTGGGCATAGTAGATTGGCTCCTCTCTATCAAATGTGATAATGGGCACACGCTCCGGTGATTTCGTTTTCGTAGCTCCACCTCTATAGTAATTTTTATGTCAGCAGCGTAGGATATTCCGATTGAACTTTTCTTATGAATCATTAAATCTCGAATACCATCAATAGTCGCTTAAGATTAATAGATGGCTTTGATCTGTTGTGTAAAAATATAATACTATCACATTTCAACGAGGTTTCAAGATAACAGAGGTCGTGAAATTAAGTTATTTCAAGCCGTATCACTCAAGTTACGTTTAATTAAACGTTTACTTTACAAAGTGATATGTCTATTTCACACTTTTTTTATTTTTTTGACTTGTTTTTTGTTGCGTGATATAAAAAAACATATTAACTTTGATGCAAATTTTTCAGTCGTTAATTTACTTTAACAATATAATTCTTAACTAAAGAATTAATTTAGAAACTTTCTATTGACTTGGAGGCGCACGATGATTAGACGGCTACAGTCTACGAAGCTGCTCTTAGCCTTTCTCTTATTTCAAATCTTAATTAATGCACAATCAGGAAAAGTCGCCGGTAGAATAACCGATAAAGTAAGCGGTGAAGGCCTACCCGGTGTTAATGTTGTTATTGTTGGAACAACTCAGGGTGCTGCAACTGACCTGGACGGTTATTATTCCATTCTTAATGTAAAACCCGGGATATACTCAATACGTGCGTCGGCGATAGGCTACGCGAGCTATACGACATCGAGTGTACGCGTATCAATTGACCTTACTGCGAAAGTAGATTTTGCAATGGGAGAATCAGCCGTACAAACTCAGGAAGTTGTGGTGGTGGCTACAAGACCCATGGTTACCAAAGATTTAACTTCTTCAACATCAATTGTCGGAGCCGATGAAATAGCATCACTCCCGGTAACAGAATTTTCTCAAGTACTTGGACTTAAAGCCGGTATGGTAGGTGGAAAAGTTCGTGGCGGCAGAAGTGGTGAAGTTGTATATGCGATTGATGGTGTTCCTATGACCGACGTGTACGACGGTGGAACAGTAGTAGATGTAAATGCAAATTCAATTCAAGAGCTTCAGTTCGTATCCGGTGCATTTAACGCGGAATACGGTAAAGCTCTTTCCGGTTATGTAAACATTGCAACGAAGGACGGAGATAACAAGTTTGCCGGCTCGCTAAATGCTTATGTGGGCGACTACTATAGTACACATACCAACGTTTTTAGAAACATTGATAAGCCAAATCTTTGGAATATTCATAACTTTGAAGGTTCTTTAAGCGGTCCGATTATCCAAAACCAACTCTGGTTTTATACGGATGTTCGCTATATATATTATGGCGGTTATCTTCGTGGTAAAAGAGTTTACAATCCGTGGAATATTACAATTAACAACGGCTCCGACCAGCTTCCTGAAAATCGCTATTCTCTTATAGCACTCCCGAGCGGACAAGGGGATGGTAAAACGGTAAACCTTAACGACAATACGAAAAAATACGGTCAGGGCAAATTAACATACAGAGTGATTCCTGAAATTAAATTAACTTATAACTATATTTATGATCATGTAGATTATCGTGATTACAATCAAATGTATACTCTTAACCCTGATGGAGATTTAAAACGTTTCCGCGTTGGTGCAACCAACATTTTAGGAATGACTCATACACTTGGTTCTAATACATTTTATCAATTGAACCTTTCATATTTCGCCCATAAATATAAGCACTATGTTTATGAAGATTGGGCGGATTCCCGTTATACGAACAATCTATTATTATCACAGCAGCCAACGGATATGCCAAGCTTCTATACTGGCGGCACCGAAAGAAATCGCTTGCAAAGAAGCACCTCAACTTTGGGTGTAAAATGGGACATTACATCACAGATAACAAAATCTCATCAGGTAAAAGCGGGTGTTGAGTTTAACAGGCATCAGTTATCTTACTTAAGTGTGAACCCGATGGAGTACTCGGGTCTCGTTAACCCCTCAACATCACTCCAACCTTTCGTTGCATTAAATTACCCTGACATTAATAACCCTGATCAAAATTTAAATATTGATGCTTATTTGCATAAGCCTACGGAATTTTCTGCTTATATTCAGGATAAGATCGAACTTAATGAAATGATTATCAACTTAGGTATTCGTTTTGATTATTTTTCACCTGATGGCAAAATTCTGAATGACCCGTCTGATCCGGACGTTTACCGTCCAAAAAATCCGGCTAATATTGCAAAAAGTCTTGCCGAGAGAAAATCATATTGGTATAAAAACGCTTCAAACAAGTATCAGTTTAGTCCTCGCCTTGGTGTAGCGTTCCCGGTAACGGATCGCGGCGTTGTACACTTTTCATACGGGCACTTCTTCCAGATACCGAATTTTGATCTTCTTTATCAGAATACTGAATTTAAATTCGGAACCGGAACCGGTAATATAGGTTTAGCTGGTAATTCTGACTTGAAACCTCAGATGACCGTAAGTGGAGAAGTCGGTGTTCAGCAAGCTTTGAGTGATGATATTTCATTCGACTTGACCGGCTATTTCAGAGATATTCGTGATTTGGCCGGTACACGTGCTGATGAAATTGATATTTATGGAACTTCGGGAAACACCCGGTACTCTCAGTTGATAAATAGCGACTTCGGATTTGTTAAAGGTATAGTTCTTACCGTTACTAAAAGGTTGGCTGATAACTGGACAGCCTCAATTGATTATACATTGCAATTAGCCAAAGGTAACGCCTCTGATCCGACTACTACCCGTGATCAGGTGTTAGCTGGACAGCAGCCTGAAGTTCAGCTAATCCGGTTGAATCAGGATCAGACTCATACATTGAATGCCACGTTCAGTTATTCTTCGCCTGATTTATGGGGGTTCAGTGTCATTGCTTCTTACGGAAGCGGCTTCCCGTATACTCCAAGTCAATCGCAGGATATTTCAAATCTTCTTACAAACACGGAAACAAAACCTTCCACATACAATGTTGATTTTCGCGCTTATAAAGACTTTGAAATTGCAGCTTACAGACTTAGCTTGTTTTTAAGAGTCAATAATTTATTTGATATTAAAAACCAAGTCAACGTATATGGTGACAGCGGATCGGCTGATTACACAATCAGCGAAAATACCTATCGCGGACTGAATCTTCCGGAGTATGTTAATTCGATCAGCGAATACTTCCGTAATCCGACTTATTATTCGGAACCAAGACGCGTTGAGTTTGGCGCTACATTATTCTTTTAATGAAATTAGAATCGGAATTAGCAATGAAAAGTAGACAAATATTAATATTGGTAACTGTAGTTTTCTTCATTTCCGGCGCGCAGATTTTTGGACAAACTCGGGTTACTGCAAGAGGAACTGAAACCTTTCGTAAAACAGGAATTCACAATGGAAACCTCGTTCATACTGTTTTTACGAATTATGGTGTTATTGCCCAACCGTCTCTAACGAAGTATCCGAGAGGCGCCTGGAAATTTGATAATAACGGATATGTAGGAGACGTATCTCCGTTAATTGGCGTTTTGAATCCAATTAAAACATATTCAAATCTTACCACGGGAATAACCGATACGATACCCGATACATTGCATACTGTCGTTATAACCGCAGTATCGCGGCCGGGTGGTGGGAAAGCTTCTCCGGGTGGAAAATCCTGGACATTTGAACCAATCCCGGGTTTTGCGAATCCTTCGGTTGATGAAGATGGTAAAGGCGTTGCAATGAGTCATCAGCCTGATACCTGGCCATCGTCATGGCCGGATGAACCGACCTGGAATTTTACCGAAGAACCATATACGATCAATGGAGTTACTATTACTCCAACCGTTGACTGGAACGGTTATTTCGGTAGAGGTACTCTCAAAATCGCCAGTCAGGAAAGCTATTTCTGGATGGATGATAATAACGATACCCAGATGTTTGACACGTATGGTTTTATTCCTGATACAAATGACAATGCACGTCGAGGTCATGCTTTGCAAGTTTCAGTAAGAGGCTTACAATGGGGTGGTGACCCGGTTGCGCAGAACGTATTGTTCTGGCTTTATAATATTAAAAATGATGGTACTACACCGTATGACCAAGCCGTTTTTGGATTGTTAGTCGGTACCTATGTTGGAATTGATGGTGACGAGTACAATGATGACGCTTCATTCTTTGATGTAAGAGAATCAATTACGTACACATGGGATTTTGACCATTATATAAGACCATCGGCAAACCCACGTTGGTTGCCGGATCCTACAAGTGTCGGATATGTTGCTTATGCATTTTTGGAATCACCGGGTAATGGTTTAGATGGAATTGATAACGATCGTGATAATGCAACAAAAGGACCTTCATTGTCTCCGTATTTTGTTGAATCGGATTTTAATCCCCGGACGTTGGCAACTGGCGACAAGTACGTCTTAATTGATAAGGGTACCTACAAAAGGACAGTAAAGACTGTTGGTGCATCTGCCGAAACCGTTTACTCAATGGGCGTGAAATTTGTCGTAGGCCCCGGTGTAATTTTACCAGCTGAAGGTAATTATGATAATTCCACTTTGCTCGTAAATCCGAATGCGATTGATGGTATTGACAATAATCTTAATGGTCTCATTGACGAAAGCTACACAACCCATTATCGGCAATATAAAAAGTCGCCGGCGGGGATTGTCCTTATTGATACTCTGAATGCAACGCAGCATTTTGATTATATCAATAATCTCGGTTTAGGCGATTGGATGATAGATGAAAAACGTGACGATGGTATTGATAATGACCGTGATTGGAGCGCGCTAACCGACGATTTGGGTGCTGATGGAAAAGACTCGACTAATGACGCCGGAGAACATGACGGTATACCGACAGCAGGCGAACCGAATTTCGACGATAAAGACGTTCATGAATCGGATCAGTTGGGCTTAACTTCATTCCAGTATTTTGTTCCTGCAAGTGACGTGAAGATGGCAGATAATGAGGACATGTGGAAGAGATTACGTCCCGGCTATTTTGATGTACCGAAGTCAATTGTAAATAACGTAGCTACTAAAGGCGAGGATGGTGATTTCTGTTATGGTTCAGGGTATTTCCCACTTCTTGCAGGACAAACAGAACGTTTTTCGTTGGCTCTCGCGTATGGGGAAGATCTGAAAGATGTCTTCAAAACAAAGAGAATAGTTCAGATTATTTACAATGCAAATTATCAGTTCCCTAAGGCTCCAAATGCACCAACTCTTACAGTTGTTCCGGGTGATGGACGAGTAACCCTTTACTGGAACCATGCTTCTGAAGAATCTATTGACCCTGTAAGCAAAGAAAAAGATTTTGAAGGCTATAAAATCTACAAGAGTACTAATTATAACTTTGCTGATCAATACTCGGTTACTGATGCTACCGGAAAGGATATCGCCTACAAGTCTTATCAGCAGTTCGATCTTAAAGATGGTATCACGGGATATTTCCCGCTTACTAATGTATTACGCGATCTATATAGCGGCTATTCACCGTATCTTGGTGATGATTCGGGATTAAAAAATTCGTTTGTTGATACGGTAGTTTCGAATGGTAGAACATACTATTACGTTGTAACAGCATACGATAAAGGTGATGCCAATACCGAGACCTTCCCGAAAGAGAACCCGGTTGACGGATGTATAACAAAAAATTCATTGGGCAATATATCATTGACTCAGAATGCTGGTTATGCCACTCCGGAAAAACCGGCCGCCGGTTATGTAGCTCCGACATCCGGTGCAGCTTTAGCGCATAATGCCGGATTCAGTTCTGCCAATGTTTATTTCGATGTTGTTGATCCGTACAAATTGAAGAACTCTTCGTATAAGGTAACTTTTACAGATAAACTGGTCGCTGAAGCCCATGGCACGGACACTATTTGGCAGGGTCCGGTGGCGGCTACTTATTCTGTTCAAGATGCGAGTTCAGGAACGTACCTTGTCAAGAATTCATCCATGATAACTCCGACTGACGGACTTATTTTTAACGGTGTGCGGTTATCATTCGACACAACCTATCAACCGATTGATAGCGTGAAGATCAGCAGCAATAAATTTTGGCATCTGCATTCAGCGTTAGATACAACCCATACGTTGACGAATGTATCGTTGGGGTCATCAATTGCTCTATCTGCAACCAAGTCTGTTTATTTTAAGAAGAAAGCGCGTGATTACGCGTTTGTATTCAGTAATGTCTACCAGGATTCATCGAATAATTTGTCATCACTGCTGGGTCTAACCTTGGCTTCAGTGAAGAATATAAACTTCAAAGTTTGGGATGTTACCGACAAAGCCAACCCATTCCCGGTTAAATTCGGGTTTAGTGATTTCAAAAAAACCGGTTCCATACTTAATGATTCAACCATATCGAACAAGGATAGAGTATTCATGGCCGACTCCGCAGGTAAAGAGTTATCGTGGAGTGTATCATTTACGAGTGCAGATACAGTAAAAACTATGTACAAACCGACACTGGGTGATACGTTGTTTTTGAAGTTCTATAAACCGATTAATGCGGCTGATGAATTTAATTTTACCGTGAATAAGGCATCCTATAGTTCATCTTTGGCAGCAACTCAGATGAGTAATATTAAGGTTGTTCCAAATCCTTATATCGTGACAAACTTATTCGAAGCGGCACCTTCTGCCGGTTTACAAGGACGTGGTCCGCGGGTGATCATGTTCAACGGATTACCCCAGCAATGCAAGATTTACATATATACTTCCAGTGGAGATCTTGTGAGAACTCTTGAGCATAATGCCAGCGTTCTTAATGGCTCTGAAAAATGGGACTTACGAACCAGAGAAGGTTTGGAAGTTGCATTCGGTGTTTACTTCTACGTTGTCGAAGCTGACGGCGTGAGTGAAAAGAAAACCGGTAAAATAGCCATTATTAAATAATTGAAAGCACCGGAGTTTAAAATGAAAAATGTTAAAATTGTCCTTTTAATGTTAGTTATATCAGTTACCGGATTCGCACAATCTAAAGTTGGTACAACTGCTGCGAACTTCCTTACTATTCCGGTTGGTCCGCGCGCTTCGGCTATGGGAGGGGCGGTCGTAGCTTCTTCAACCGATGCTACTGGATTGTATTGGAATTCTGCCTCGATCTCTCGCTTGACTAAAAGTGAATTTTCGGTGGCATTTTCCGAATGGTTTGTGGGAACAAAATACAACTGGATTGGGTTGGCTTATAAAATAGATGAAAACAACAGTTTCGGTATTAGTATCAACCAGCTCGATTACGGCGAAGAGGAAATAACTACTGACGCTTATCCTGAGGGGACAGGATCTAAATGGTCCGCCTCGGATATGTGTTTAGGTCTCAGTTATTCACGTAACTTAACGGATCGGTTTTCAGTCGGCGGAACATTGAAGTATATTCATCAGCAGATATTTCATGAGACTGCAAATGCCTTTGCTCTTGATATCGGGTTACTATTTTATACCCAAGTAGATGGCTTGCGCCTTGGAATGAATATTACTAACTTCGGAACGGAAATGCAGTTGGATGGCAAAGAACTTTTCCAGAGAATAGATATTGATTACAAATCATCCTCTGGAAATAATGAGAACATTGCCGGAGCATTGTCAACGGATTCATGGACTCTGCCACTGTATTTTACGGTTGGTGTCGGTTATGATGCAATTAAAACATCAGATTGGCTGGTTTCCGGCGAAGTGGATGCGGTTTATCCGAATAATCAGACCGCGTTTTTAAATGCCGGTGGAGAAATTGTATGGAATGATATGATCTCTTTTCGTGCGGGCTATAATTCAATCATGAAATCCGAGTCTATATCAAGGCTTTGTGCAGGTGTTGGTATAAAGTATGATTTCGGTCCGTTCTACACTAAGATAGATTACAGTTATAACGATTATAAATTCTTTAAAGAAATTACAAAAGTGTCATTATCGATCGGGTTTTAAACTTATTCCTGGTTGGAATGCTCTAATTAACATAATCAATAATAAATGAGGTATAACATGAAAAAATCTTTGTTTACTCTTTTCCTACTCGTTCTGATGGGTTCAGTTGTGTTTGCACAAGTGAACGTCACATTCAGAGTAAATATGGGTGCTAAAGTCTTCAATAAACTTTGGGACCCGGCAAAAGATAGCGTTACGATTCGTGGTAGTTTCCAAGTAGCAGCTGGCGATGCCAGCGATTGGGGTGGGTTCAAGTTTAAAATGTCACTTTTACAGGATACCGTATATGGCGTTACAGCTACTTTCCCTTCTAATCTCATCGGAACTTCTTACGAATACAAATACGTAATTGGTCCGGAATCATGGGAAGGAGCCGGAAATCGCCCATTTACTGTACCAACAAAAGATTCGGTATTAGCAATCAACTGGTATAATAATGACAGTACACATATTACTGCTCCGGTTGTAACAAATACTTTCAACTTTACCGCTGATATCTCGGGAATTTTGGGATCAGGCGTTGGCTATTTCGATCCTACCACAGATTCATTGTTGGTTGATGGTTTAGATTGGGATGGCTATGGTACTGTAGTTGGCGGTGCAAGAAGAACTATTGAAAATCCTTTGACTCCGGGTGAATATATTACATCCGTTCAGGTAAAGGGTGTTCTTGGTGATTCATGTAAATGGAAATTCCATGCTTATGGTCCTAATGGTTTCTCAAATTCCGGTTATGAAACGGGTGGGGATCGTTGGTTGGTTTTTCAAGCAGATGGTTCAACAGTTGAAGTTCCTTTGATAGTTCCGGCTATTACACCTAACATGCCTGCATTAACAAAAGATGTTACTATTCTTTTTGAATGTGACTTAACAAGAGGTGTAAAAAATTCTAAGAATGACAGAGTAATACCTGTTGACTCTATCGAATTTATCGGTCTTAAAGGCGGAAACGCACCGTTGGGTTCATGGGGTGGTGCATGGTTAGCATCTGATACTGTTACACCGAATCCAACCATGTTGGCATTGAATGATAAAGGTCTATTCGGTGATAGAGTTGCCGGTGACAAGATTTATGGCCGCTTGGTAACTTTCCCGACTGCTACAGCCGGTGGCGCAGTTGAATTCAAATTTGGTGCTATGTATCAGGCAGCTTCATCGGATGCTGGTGGTACAACACCTCTTGACAACGAAGGCAAATTCGGCTATAATCACTTATTTAAATTGACCGATAATGCTCCTACTCATATCGCTTATTACTTCGGTGATTTTTTATCCGTTGGTGTTAGAGATGTTGCTTCAATGGATGCTAAGACTTATAAATTAAACCAGAATTATCCGAATCCATTCAATCCTTCAACGAAGATCACCTTCTCGCTGCCGAATGATGGAAACGTAGTTCTTAAAGTTTATAACGTTTTAGGTAAAGAAGTTGCTACTTTAGTTAACGGATTCGAGAAAGCCGGCGGAAAAGAAGTATCATTCAATGCTTCTAACCTCCCGAGCGGTATGTATATCTATACAATTAAATCCGGGAACTTCACTTCTTCAAAGAAAATGATGCTCCTCAAGTAATATTGAGTAGTTCTGTTCTTTAAGAAAGGCTTTGAAAAAGCCCGGGCTTGAAAAAGTCCGGGCTTTTTCTTTTTTTTGCTATATTTTGGAACCAATTTGTTTATAATGCGTCATAATTTATGGAAAAAACAAACGAGAATTCTGAAGTGTACCCAAGTACCATTTTAACGCTTGATGACGATTTTGCTCTTATACGGAGCTTTAATGAAGGAAACGAAGCAGCTTTCCGTACTCTCATCAACCGGCATAAGGAAAAAGTGCGGAATTTAGTATTCCTGACACTCGGTTCTGCCGATATGGTTGATGATATTTCGCAGGAAGTTTTTATTATCGTTTACCGGAAACTGAAATCATTCAGGTTTGAATCCCAGTTCACAACCTGGCTATATTCCGTTACGATAAATAAGTGTCGTGACCATTTGCGGAAAGTGAAAATTCGTCAACTTTTTACTACGATTTCAAATGACGAGGGAAGAGATATTCCGGACAATGAAGAAGCAAAAGGTGATTTTGATATTCAGGAAATCGTAAGACATGCTGTCGCAAAACTTCCTGAAAAATTCAGAGTCGCAATTATTCTCCGTGATTTTGAAGGATTAAGTTATCAGGAAATAGCTGAAATGTTGAACTCAGAAGTTGGTACGATTAAATCCAGAGTTTTTCGCGGCCGCGATGCGTTGAAGAAAATGCTTGAACCTATGCGTGAGGAATTATTATGATAAAAATTGATACAAAAGATTTAGAGAGATTATCTGCTTATTTAGACGACGCCCTGACACCAACCGAGAAAGATCTTTTAGAGCAGCAATTGCAGACTTCACAAAGTCTTCGTGAAGCCCTTGCAGAACTGAAATTTGTCAAAGAAAAAGTAAACGAAATTAAACCTCTTCCGGTTGATCCTTATTTTGAAACAAGATTGATGGAGCGTATGCACAAAGGCGGCAGGGTAGATACTGCATCTCGATCATATTGGAAGCCTGCTATTTCTTTCATGGCTGTCTGTTTAGTCGCTTTCAGTATATTCAAGTTCCAGCCTGATCTTTTTCACAAAGTTGTTCCGTCTGGCGGCGCTGATTTCGCTTCTTTGGCAGCAAGCAATTTAAAGCCATTACTCTTTGCAACTGATTTAACTGCCGACGATATTTTTAATTTTGCCTTAAACAAATATCTGCCCATCAATAAAGCGAATAAACAGATTATAAAACTCGGGACTAACTCGGGCGGTGAAGAATACCTCGAAGTAAAATATGCGGATTCATTCAGAGGGAGTGCCTCACTTGATGAATTCACCAGAGGCCTCGGTTTATCTACCGCACAGAGATCCGATGTTACTAAGATTCTGGATAAATTCAGCGATAAAATTGCCTCCGCGGTACTTATCAATGATAAAAATACAGTTGCGGTCAACTCGCAGCTATGGCAGTATCATGATGAATTACGCACTGAAATTTTAACGTATGCCGCAAGCACCAGTGAATCAGCCCGGAAAAAGATTCTCGCGTATGAGCCGAACTTTCATAAAACTTTGGCACAGACAAGTGTCGTTTTCGCAGAAAAAGCAGGACATAAATCAAATCATTATTTCTGCATTTCACCGGATTCGGTTTTCGAAACGGCTTTGAATATTGATGATGACAATCTATTAGTTTCCTTGCGGGCACAGAAAGACGCTTTGCGAAAAGGGATGAAACCGTCAAAAAATGTTAATATCGTTATGCAAGCGGGTGATCCTTCGGAAAAATACTCCAAGCCGGGTCGTAATTTGCGTGTGGTTACTGATAAGAATGTCTGCCGGGTATTTATTCAGCATCAAAGTGAGCCCCAGATGGATGATTTCAGCCGTTCACTTGATAATATATTCGCCTATTTGAATTCCGCGTTCAACACCGACAGGGGCGAGAATTATGGCGATAGGCGTCAAATGGTAGGCTATACGGAACGAATTGTGCCTGAGACTACTCCAAGTACTCCCCGGAGTAAAGTAACGCCTAAGATGGTTACAGATACGACATCCGGCGAATACCTGCTCCTGTATCAAGATCCGACTACGGGTAAAAAGTACAGAGATGTTCAGATGCAGCATGAATATATAAGTGTTCCAGCTCCTAAAAGCTCCAACAAGTCCGGTGAAAACAGTAATCAGGACATTAAGAAGGAGCTTGACAACGTGAAAAAGGAAATGGAAAACATCAAAAAAGAGATGAAAAAAGGTAAAACCGGCAACGTTATTGAAATTAAAAACACCTGGGAAATCTAATAGAACCTTTGATTATTAAACCCCTTATCATGCTGATGGTAAGGGGTTTTGTTATTTAAAGGCATTCGGCTGAATATCGGGCTGCTCATCGGAGTTTCATTTTGTTCCCGATGCAAAAAAGCTTTAAATTAAGTGCTTATTATAAATTATTTATTAGCAATTTGAAATTTGAATTAGAAAAGAGTCTGGCAGGTTGTAAAGCCAGAGCCGGTAAAATAACGACCGGGCATGGTGAAATCAGAACTCCGATTTTTATGCCCGTTGGGACTCAGGGAACGGTTAAAGCAGTAAATCAGAAACTATTGCAGGAAGATGTGAAAGCGCAGATAATTCTGGGCAATACATATCACCTGTACCTTCGTCCGGGAACAGAGATTCTTGAAAAAGCCGGCGGGCTGCACAATTTTATCAATTGGCCGAGACCCATACTAACCGACAGCGGCGGCTATCAGGTATTCAGTTTATCCGAGTTAAGAAAAATACGGCCGGACGGTGTTGAGTTTCGATCGCATCTTGATGGAAGCAAACACTTTTTTACACCTGAAAAAGTTATAGGAATTGAACGCAGCATCGGATCCGATATTATGATGCCCTTAGATGAGTGCACGCCCTTTGGATGTACTTATGAATACGCTAAAAAATCGAAAGAATTGACATCGGCTTGGGCTGTTCAAAACAAGGAAGCTTTTCATAAATCCAAACCTCTATATGGGTTTGAGCAGAGTTTGTTCGGCATTATTCAGGGTAGCGTCTATAAGGAACTGCGGGAATCTTCTGCCAAAGATTTGATTGCGATGGACTTTGACGGTTACTCAATAGGCGGATTGGCAGTGGGTGAACCGACCGATGTGATGTATGAGATGGTTGATTTCACTACGGATTTCATTCCTGAAAACAAACCGCGTTATCTGATGGGAGTCGGCAAGCCTGAAAATATTCTTGAGGCTATTGAGCGCGGTGTAGATATGTTTGATTGTGTTATGCCGACACGTAATGCACGAAATGCGTATTTGTTTACATGGCGCGGGGTTTTATCAATGCGCAACGCTAAGCACAAGGATGACTTTTCGCCGGTTGATGAAACATGCAGTTGTTATACATGTACAAATTTTACGCGGGCATATTTGCGGCATCTTTTTGTCGCGGAAGAAATTTTAGCCCTTGAACTTGCATCAATACATAACCTGCATTTTTACCTTGAGCTGGTTACTAAAGCAAGAGAGACTATACTCGATGGAAGTTTTATCGAATGGAAAAATCAAATTATTAATCATATAGTAAGACACTAAAAACAAGGAAGACATATGTTACATTCTATATTCGCTATGGGCGGACAACCTGATCAACAGGGAAGTCCATATGCAACCTTAATTATGTTCGCCGCGATCTTCGCAATTTTCTATTTCATGATTATCAGACCGCAGCAGAAAAAGGCAAAAGAACGTGAAAAGTTAATCGGCGGTATGCAAAAAGGCGATAAAGTAGTCACCGGCAGCGGCATACATGGAACAGTAAGTTCAGTTGATGAAACAACTGTAATTTTGCAAGTAGCCGATAACGTTAAGTTAAAATTTGAAAAAAGTGCTATTACAACAATTACTCCTTCAAAAAAGAGTGAAGAAAAATAGAGTATTTATGTTTTGTTCAGTTGATGAAGCTATTGAGGATATTAAAGCAGGTAAGGTTCTCATCATTGTAGATGATGAGGAACGCGAAAATGAGGGAGATTTCGTTTGCGCTGCTGAATTTGTGACTCCGGAAATAGTAAATTTTATGGTTTCAGAAGGCAAGGGATTGGTTTGTGTACCTCTGACTGCCGACAGGCTGGAAAAACTTGACATTCCTATGATGTCAAATGATAACTCCGCACTGCACGGAACACAATTCACGGTAAGCGTGGATGCGTTACAAGGTACTACAACCGGTATCTCAGCCGCGGATAGAGCCGTCACGATCAATAAATTGGTGGATGAAGGTTCATCCAAAACAGATTTTGGTATTCCGGGGCATATTTTCCCTTTGAAAGCGATGGAAGAGGGAGTTTTACGCCGCGCCGGACATACAGAGGCTGTAGTTGATTTATCCAGATTGGCTGGTTTAAAACCTGCCGGTGTTTTATGTGAAATTCTTCGTTCTAATGGAGAGATGGCAAGAATTCCTGAACTCATTGAAATCGCAAAACAGTTTAATCTTAAGATTCTTACTGTTAAGGATTTGATTGAGTACAGGCTCAAAAGAGAGTCACTGGTGACGAAAGTTGCTGATGCAAATTTGCCGACAGAGCATGGTGATTTCCACATCATCATGTTTAAAAGCTCCCTTGATGGCAAAGAGCATATCGCAATGGTTAAAGGGGATATTAACCCTGACAAGCCGGTTCTTGTGCGCATGCATTCAGAGTGTTTTACCGGCGATGTGTTCCATTCCATGCGGTGTGATTGCAATGAACAGTTGAACAAATCTCTTGACATAATTTCAGCCGAGGGAAGCGGAGTGCTTGTTTATATGCGTCAGGAAGGACGAGGTATCGGATTATGTAATAAGATACGTGCGTATAAGCTTCAGGATGAAGGTAAGGACACAGTTGAAGCAAATGAAGCATTAGGTTTCAAAGCCGATTTACGTGACTACGGAATCGGTGCTCAAATTCTGCGAGAATTAGGTATTCATAAGATCAAGCTGCTGACCAATAACCCAAAAAAGGTTGTAGGGTTGAAAGGGTACGGATTGGAAATCGTGGAAAGAATTCCGATTGAGATACCACCTAATGAGAATAACCGTAAATATCTCGAAACTAAACGGGATAAAATGGGTCATTTGATTCTGGATAAACTTATGTAAGTTTTTTGCGCGGATATTCATTGCATATCCGCGCATTACTTTTTACTTTCCGGGGAGTTATTTTCAAAAAGATTTTTTATTTATTTCATGGTTGAAAAATGAAATATAAAAGCGTTCTCTTCTTGCTATTCCTTTCTGTCCTTTTGTATCCACAGACAAATACCAAGGTATACTATGCCCAAATTAACGGTGAAATTGATTTGGGGAAGGCGCCTTTTGTCCGGAGAGTGATAAGTAATGCACAGGAAGAGCACGCGTCGGCAGTGGTATTTGAAATCAACACTTTTGGCGGGCGGGTTGATGCTGCTACACAAATAAAGGATGCAATATTAGAATCCCAAATCCCGACAGTTGCATTTATTAATAAGCGTGCCGTATCTGCCGGAGCATTGATCAGTCTGGCATGCAAAACGATTATCATGGCTCCGGGCAGTCTAATCGGAGCTTCGACTGTTGTAGATCAAGAGGGTAAGAAGCAGTCTGAAAAATACCAATCCTACATGCGTTCTGAAATGCGGTCAACCGCTGAAAAAAACGGGAGAAGGGGTGATTTGGCGGAGGCAATGGTGGATGAGCGCGTTAGTATCCCCGGTATTGATGACAGTACGAAGCTTTTGAGTTTAACCTATCAGGAAGCACAGGAATTGGGTATGTGCGATACGGTATTAGATAGTAAATCGGAAATACTTAACTACATAGCGTTGCCGGGTGCACAAATTGTTGAAGTGAAAAGCAATTGGGCAGAGAATTTTGTGGCATTTTTGAATACGCCATTCATTGCTTCCTTACTGATTATTATCGGATTAATTGGGCTGTACTCGGAATTGAAGGCACCCGGGCTTGGCATTCCGGGAGTGGTGGGAGTGATTGCTTTTGCTTTATTTTTCGGCTCATCATACATTCTTCAAATAGCATCTTCGCTAAATATTATTTTATTTATCGCCGGACTCGTTCTCTTAATAATAGAAATTTTCTTTATCCCGGGATTCGGCATAACAGGTATATCGGGAATTGCACTGATTGTCGGCTCAATATTTTTCTCCCTGTTTAAAGTCGGCCCGGTCTTTGACCATCATTCCTTCCAGGTGGCTGTTGTTCAAATGGCTTCAGCATTAGTCGTATCTGTGAGCGTTATTTCATTAATTGTCAAATACCTGCCAAAATCCGATAGGTTTTTGAAATTATCATTGCATGACAACGTTTCAGCATCGAGCGGTTTTATTGCGTCAAATGACTTTACGGAAATAGTTGGTAAGGTAGGTGAGTCAGTTACACCACTTCGTCCGGCGGGAAAAGTTTCCATTGACGGTATTATCTACGATGTTGTGACCGAAGGCAGTTTTATAGAAGCAATAAAACCGGTCAAAGTGATCTCTGCAGATGGTAATAAAATTGTAGTAAGAGAGATTTAAGCTACGCTTTGGACCGAAGAAAAGGCATAATGAAATTTACAATACGCTGCGTAGCACCTACATTCTTTTGTATGTAATCAAGTGCAATCTTTCCGCTTTTTCTTCTGTTTTCTTCATCCGATAAAAACGTATTGAATACCCGATAGAGTTCGGATTTATTTTTCACCATGAAGCCTGCTCCAATTTTTGCAAGCTCCTGCGCTTCCTGCGAGGTTTGTATCTTGGGTCCAAAGACAACAGGAATACCGTAAACTGCTGCTTCCAGAACGTTGTGAATACTGCTCTTAAAGCTTCCCCCGACAAATGCAACATTGGCATAGAAATACAGCGTCAAAAGAATTCCGATGGAATCAACAATAATGATTGGTTGAGCGTGATAATCATTGAGGAAAGAGAAACGGATCGTCGCAATTTCGGGTTCAAACTCTTGTTCAATCTTATCAATATGAGTTTCTGTCGGCTCATGAGGAACCACAATGAATAACAGCGACTCATGATTCTGAAGTAACTTTTTAATTACAGGGAAAAGGACTTCTTCGTCTTCACTCCAGGTACTCCCCAATACAAAAACTTTTTTACCTTCAAATATTTCCGGACGTATCAAATTTCTTTCTTTTGCCGCATTGGATTTTTGTTCAACCCGGTCAAACCGGGTATCCCCGACAGCTTGCAGTATCTTTTTATCGCTTAGAAATTTGGCAAAATTTATCATGTCGCTATCGGATACAGCCAATATCCCAGAAAGCTGAGAAAATAGCTGTTTGTGAAATGATCTGATAAAAATGCGATTTCTCAAACTATCTGCCCGTAATGTCGCATCTACGAGAAAAACCGGAATGTTCTTTTTACGAAGAAAATTAACATGATTTGGCCATAGATCGTATCGCATTACAATAGCTGCCTGTGGAGTGCAAATATCAACAAACTCGCGTGCGCTGCTATAAAAATCAAATGGTATGTATGTTATGATATCTGCAAAGGGATAATTCTTCGCATTCTCATAGCCTGAAGGAGAAAAGAATGTGACAAGAATATTAACAGAAAGCTTGTTCCTAAACTCTTCCAGAATAGGTTTTGCCTGTTCAAATTCTCCTAACGAAGACGAATGAAACCAAATCAATGGCTTCGTACAATCAAGGCTGCCGATTTTAACGCGCAGCGTTTCGAGCAGGTCTTTGCGCCCCGTAATACCGCGCTTGATCTTTTTATTAAACAATGAACCGAGTTGAAAAACTATATATAGTACGGGGATGATTAATACATTATAAAGAAATATCCAGATTAGCTGCATTTACGAAACCAAAAGGTGATTAAGTTGTTGGAAAATAGTTGCCGGCGTTAATTTGAGCATACATTGAAAGTCCTTTTTCGGACAAGTGTCGCGCCCGATATGTGTACAAGGGCGGCATTCAAGATGGTCAACCTGCATAACATATGCTTTGGCATTATACGGGGCAAAACCGAATTCGGTTACTGTTGATCCAAAAATTGAGATCAGCGGGACACCGACTGCCGATGCAACGTGCATTAAACCGGAGTCATTACAAATGACAGCTCTGCACTGCTTCATATTTGCAGCGGTCTCATAAAGCTGATCGTCATTGCACAAATTGATGGCATCCGGTAGATGAGTTGCGATTAAATCACAGATCCCCTTGTCACTTCTACCACCGAAGAGCACGACCTTATATTTATGTAAAAAAAGGATTTCACCAAGCTCGGTGTAATAATCATAAGGCCACATTTTTGTATAATGCTTTGATCCGGGACAAAATCCGATATACTGAAATCCCGGAGTTAAGCTTGGCGTTACATTGTCTGGTAGAAATAAATCAAGCCCCTTTTTGTCAAGAGACAATTCAGGAATTACTTGAGCATATCTTTGGGAAATAGGAGGTGGATTTTTTAAGAGGTTAATCTTGAAGTTTACCAGCATCCATTTTCTGATGCTATACTTTCCGAATCTCTTTACCTTGGATCTGAAAGGGGAAAGTAGTCTTGAGCTTCGCAGATTGTTTTGCAAATCAAGAATCAAATCATAATTCGCATTTTTAATTTGCTCTTGAATTCCTTGTTGTTTATCATCCGCTTTGGTGTACAAAACAATGTTGTTTATATAGGGGTTATGCTCAACAACCTGCATGAGAGTATCAAGAACGCAGAAATCAATTATTATGTGAGGATACAGTGTTTTAATTGCACGGACTAACGGTGTTGTTAGTAATACATCTCCTAAAGAGGTAAATCGGACAATTAAAATCCTCTGCATTTGCTGTAATGTCAAAATATAACCCGCAAATTAACTTTTCATCTTGTCAGTTGTTATAAATAAGCCTGTAATACCGATACGAGATCATCATAAGCATTGCATAACTTTGAAATCAGGTAATTCATATTTTCAAGTTCATTATTCTTTCCGGCAAATTCTATGTCCTTGGCGATGTCACCCATGGCGGTAGCCCCGATTGAATAACTGGCGCCCTTGATGGTGTGGCTTTCGGAAATAATTGCGTGGGTATCTCCCGTACCAAATGAACTGCGGAGATGGTCAAGCCGATTTTTCGTATCGCCGATAAAGGTATTTAATAACTCTTTTTTAAATTCAGTATCGTCAAGGCTGATAGTCTTAAAATGTTCTACATTAAATATTTCTGCGGAGTTTTGCACAGGAGCCTCTTCAACGGTAGTTGGTGTTGCTACCTGAACCGGGGTTTCTATGACAGGTTTGGTTTCCTTAACAATTTCTGTAACAGGCGTAGAGTGGTCAATTTCCAGCCACTTATCAAGCATCGTAACCAATTCCTGATTCTTTATCGGTTTGGATAAGTAATCACTCATCCCCGCGGCAAGACATTTTTCTCTATCGCTTTGCTGAGCATGGGCTGTCAGTGCGACAATAGGGAGCCTGGTCATTTCCGCACCAAGGAGCCGGACTTGCTGGGTGGCGGTGAATCCATCCATCTCAGGCATCTGGACATCCATTAATATTAGATTATATTTCTCTCTGTTCGCTGATACCGTTTGCAAAGCCTCTAAGCCGTTTGAAACTGCCTCGGCAGGGAAGCCGGCAGCTTCCAGTATTCTCAATACAACCTTTTTATTTACTGCATTGTCTTCAGCCACAAGGATTCTGAACTTTTCGCGTTGAAGTTTTACATACTCATTATCTTTTGCAAGCAAAGGAACAATGACCGGCGATGCAGTTTGCTTAGCTGGTTCCGGTGTTGTACGGTTTCGCAGCTTATCAAGGAAGCTGGCTTGTTTTTCATATTTCAATACGCAGGTGAACGAGAACGTACTGCCCTTGCCCATATCGCTTTCTACCCAGATCGAGCCGTTCATCATATTGGCGAGCTCTTTGCAAATGACTAAGCCTAATCCGGTGCCGCCGAATTTTCTGGTATGAGAACCATCAACTTGTGAGAAGGGCTGGAATAAATGGGCGATTTTTTCTTCGGGAATTCCTACGCCGGAATCTCTGACCGATGATAAAATTTTTACTTTTTCATTACCGATCTTTTCAGACTGCACGGTAATTTTTATTTCACCTTTGCTGGTGAACTTAACGGCATTTGAAAGTAAGTTAAGGAATATCTGCCGCAAACGAGTTGAATCTCCTAACAGGTAGGTAGGGAGATGCCGGTCAATATCAATAATAATTCGCAGACCTTTTTCATGTGCACGGGGAGCAACCATACTCAGAGCATCATTAACCAATTTCTGGAAACTGAAGCGAATTTCTTCGAGCTCCATTTTTCCCGCTTCGATTTTCGAAAAGTCCAAAATATCATTAACCAGATCAAGCAGAGTTTCTGCTGAAGTTTTTGCGGTAGTAATAAAATCTTCAAGCTCCGCCTTGTCTTTGTAGGCTCCGCTTTCGATGAGTGTCAGGAAGCCGATTACGCCGTTAATCGGAGTGCGAATTTCATGGCTCATGTTAGCAAGAAATTGACTTTTTATTTCACTCGATTTTACTGCTTCGCGCGCCAATTGATCCGACTTTAATTTTTCAAATTCAAGCTCTTCACGGATTTTTAGCTGCTCTTCTTCAAGAATGGCTTGCTGGGTTATATCCGAAATGCTGCCCTCAAGGTATATCTTCTCGTCGTTTTCATCGCGGATAAGACGTTCCTCGGCACGGACAATAATACGGCTTCCGTCCTTCCGTTTAAGGGTCAGCCGGTAATTCGAAATCTCGCCTTTGTGCAGCAGAATTGTTAATAAGCGATCTCTATCGGTCGGTGAAAAATATATATCCCGCGCTATATCAGCCTTTTTCAGTTCTGCCTCAGAGCCGTATCCCAGCATCGTAACGAGCGAGGGATTAACCGTGAGAAATTTGCCTTCCGGACTTGTTTGGAATATGCCCTCGGCGGAATGTTCGAAAATAGAACGGAATTTTTTTTCGGAAAGCTTTACTCTGAAGGATTGGTCTGCTAACTCAACACGCAGGCGGTAATTGACTGCGCTTCCGATAACGGAAATAACACTTAGGAACATAACGAACAGTACAGACTCATACATGTTCGGTAGAAAATATATCACACGGTCATTCATCAAAATTGCCGAAGCAAAAACAATATTGTAATATATCGCAACAATGATCTGATGCTTTAATTCCCAACTGAGGAACAATGCTGATGTAAAAATCATCAAGCCGACAATTTGAGAGTTCACTATAAGAGTTGAGGGAATGCGATATATCATATAGCCGCTCGAACAAATAATCGTCATCAGGAGTATATGGACGAGGAGTATCGGGCGTTTGAGGGCGTGCCTTGAATAGAGAATGGTTAAGATAAAAAACGAAATGAGTGTAGCGCTTAATCTGGTAAAATATATGTCCAGAGAAAACTTTGAGAAGTGGCGAACTTCAAAAACCATTGAGAACAAACCCGAAACGGCAATAAGCAGAGTGATTACACGCAAGGGAAGTATCAGATTTTCATTAGATTCTCTCTTGAACCGCGTAGCTTTTTTGTCCTCGAACAGGGTTTCGGGGTCGTATATGTAATCAATAATCGTCGCGTTCGTTCTGTTATTTGCCATAAGCACAGTCTTTTCCTGATGCTATAAACTTACTTTTCGCTTCCGAAAAGATATTTTTTAATTCATGTCAATATATCAAAATCGCATTTTGGATGAAATATATGGATATAATTAATTATAGCCTATAGATTTATATCACATCCAATTAATTGATCTCTTGCAATTCAAGTATATTTGTCGTTGTAACGGTTTTCTGAGTCGAAAGTTTCTTCGGCCCGCGCGGAGTAGGTACTATGCCGTTTACTGCTGTTGCAAGTACAACCTTGGTTTTGGATTGATGGATTACATTTTTTGTCATATTGAAATAAACGGTACCATCTCCGCTAAGTTCCGCTTTGTTCACTTTAAGAGATGTCTTTTGAGCCTGTGGAGAAAGTTTTGACTGCGCATCAATCCTGACCGGAAGAGTTGCGATTTTAAAGTCATTAAATTTATCAACGCTCTTCAGAGTAAAAACATTCTTGAAATTAAATCCTACGATGCCCAGATTCAGGAACGGCTGCTCGATATACCAGGAATTTCCCTTTGATACAGGCACAGAGTTTAACCGTCTGAAGACCTGCTGAACAATTGGCTTCAGCCCAGCTTCTTCCATTTTCTGCTGGAGCACCTTTTTATCGGCCGGTTTAACTGAATCTTTAAGTCCCTGAAGGGCAAGAAGTTTGTCAATGATTTTCCCGGTTTTGTAAAGCTCAACAATTTCGCCGTCCTGTTTTATCCGCAAACCAAAGGAGTTGTTGATCAGTGCTTCGTATTCGGAGAAGCGCATTTTATCGAGAGAATCCAATTGCGAACCGCTTTGATAGGTGATTGTTTTGTTTTCGATGTTTGCCGTTAGATTAATTGCCTTAACGGTAAACGTCAAATCCAGAACATTCTCTTCATCAATTTCATTGGTAGTGAATGTAACAGTATAAACCAGGTCTTGTGTATTCTTGCCCGTGATGACTGTATCTGCTACTAATGTTCCCGCATCTTCCGTTATGGATGTCAGTTTATAAGTGAATGAACTTCCCTTTGCGAGATTATACTTAAAAATCAAGTTCTGTGATTCACTTTCTGCAAGGGGAGAGGCTTTCATTTTCGTTAAGTCTAACGAAGCAATTGCACTATCGGCGGGATGATTCTCATTCTTTTTACAGCCGTCAATAAACAAAACCATAAGCGGCAGAAGGAGAAGGAGCAAAGACTTTTTCATATAATTCCTTAAATTAAAAATTCATTTATGCTAAATAGCGGATTTTTCAAGCATGGGTTGAAACAACGACCAGGCCGCGAGCGAGAGACCATCCCAAATAATATTCTTTTCTATCATCTCGCGGATTTCTTCTTTAGTCAGAACCATTATCTCGAATTCTTCCGTAGCATCAGCAGGGAGGGGATCTTTTTTCAGGTTTTGACCGAGGTAGACCCAGCACATTTCATCTGAGGCTCCGGTAAACGGGGAGAATTCACCAATCTTTGTCAGCTTCTCAGCGTCATATCCGCATTCTTCACGAAGTTCTTTCCTGGCATTTTCTTCCCGTGAAAAATTTTCTGCAACTCCGCCGCAGGGGAACTCAATACTAAAATTCTGATTCAAATATCTGTACTGTTTAATGAGCACGAATCTATTGTCGTCAAGCATCGGGATAACCAGGGTGGAACCCGGGGTATGGCAATAATGGTATTCGCCTTTTATTTTGTCTCCGATAGAATATTCATCGAGAACGTACGACCAAAACTTATTTTTGAGAACTACTTTGCTGCTGAGTTTTTTCCAGATTTTCAATTAGTACTCAATATTATAAAAGTTCATTCTTCGAAAAGAAATGGGCAATTTCAATTGCGGCATTTTCATCGGAGTCTGACCCATGCACGGCATTTTCCGATTTATTTGTTGCGTACAATTTACGAACAGTACCTTCTTCGGCTTGTGCCGGCTCGGTTGCTCCGATAAGCTTCCGATAATCGGCGACAGCATTTTCTTTTTCAAGGGCTATCGGAACGCATGGCCCGGAGGTCATGAAGGCTACGAGGTCATTATAAAACGGACGATCTTTGTGTACTTCGTAAAATGCTTTTGCCGAACTCGTAGAAAGGTGGATCATTTTTAAACCGAGGATTTTAAACCCGGCTTTATTAAACATGGAAATAATTTCGCCGACGTTATTGTTTTTTACTGCGTCGGGTTTGATTATTGCTAAAGTTCTGTTTGTCAAAATTGTACTCCTTAATAACAGGTTTAAATTTATTTTTTCTTCTTTTTCTTTTTGTCTTTAGATGATTCTTTTTTTGAAACCGTACCGGCTTTCAATTCGTCGAGTGCTTTTTTCATCGCGATACCGATTTCGGCAGGGCTTTCAACTACGTGAATACCGGCTTTTTTCATTGCTGCCATTTTTTCAGTCGCCGTACCTTTACCACCGGAGATAATAGCACCTGCATGTCCCATTCTTCTGCCGGGAGGTGCGGTTACACCTGCAATAAATCCGACAACCGGTTTTGTAACTTTTTTCTTGATGTACGCGGCGGCCTCTTCTTCTGCGGTTCCACCGATTTCACCGATCATTACGATACCTTCGGTATTCGGATCATCATTGAAAAGTTTTATAATGTCTAAAAATTTGGAGCCGATAATCGGGTCTCCACCGATTCCGACACAGGTTGACTGACCGATTTTAAGATCAGTTAATTGTTTTACTGCTTCGTAGGTTAGAGTTCCGCTTCTTGAAACGACTCCGATTTTTCCTTGTTTATGGATGAAGCCCGGCATAATGCCGATTTTTGATTTTCCCGGAGAGATGACACCGGGGCAATTTGGGCCAACTAACACAACACCGGCGGCTCTAACTGCATGGTAAGCCTTGAGCATATCATTTGTCGGAATACCTTCGGTAATACAAATAATCAATTTGATGCCTGCATCAACGGATTCTAAAATCGCATCAGCGGCAAATGGGGGAGGGACGAAAATTACAGACGCATTTGCTTTCTTTTTCTCCACAGCTTCTTTAACGGTATTAAAAATCGGGATTCCTTCAAAATCAGTTCCACCTTTTCCCGGGGTAACACCTGCAACTACTTTGGTTCCGTATTCCACCATCTGTTTTGTGTGGAAAGAACCTTCGCCGCCTGTAATTCCCTGAACAACTAATCGAGTCTTTTTATCTATCAGAATACTCATGCAACATCCTCGCGGTTAGAAATTTATATATCTTTTAAAAATAATCATTTCCGGCGATATTTTTAATAAAAAACAGCTTTCCGGGCGCAGTAATATTTTCAAAATCCTTTTATATTGATGTGATATTTTAATTTTTTTTGAAAGAACCGGATTACTTCCAAAGTGGCACAAAAAGAATCATCAAATCTATCGGAATTTGAAAGCGGAATTATACAGTTTTTCAGAGACTTTGGGAATATGAACGTTTTCATGCTGCGTTTCTTTAAAGAGTGTTTGCTCCCACCATATGATTTTGCAGAAATCGCCCGCCATATGTACGAACTCGGCGTAAAAACCATGCCGATTGTTAGCGTTACCGGAATTATTATCGGACTTGTTCTGGCTATGCAAAGTCAGCCTGTTCTTGCCCGTTTCGGGGCGGAATCATTTCTTCCGGCGATGGTATCTATTTCCGTTGTCCGTGAACTCGGTCCAGTGATTACTGCACTCATATTTGCGGGCAGAGTCAGTTCAGGAATCGGTGCTGAACTCGGGTCTATGAAAGTGACGGAACAAATTGATGCAATGGAAGTTTCCGCGATTAACCCGTTTAAGTTTTTGGTTGTTACGCGAGTAATTGCTACAACATTTATTCTGCCGATTTTAACGATGTACGTTATCTTTTTATCCATAATCGGCTGCTATATATCTATTTTAATGATTCAGCCAATGACGGTTAAATTGTACATTGGAGCCGTGATTGATTCTATTAAATTCGGCGACTTGATACCCGGCTTAGGGAAGACTTTTATATTTGGATACATCGTCGGGCTTATTGGGTCATTTAAAGGCTTCAATGCAGATAAAGGCACAGAAGGCGTTGGAATTGCATCTACAACTGCAGTAGTAGTTTCTTCACTATTAATTTTGATTACCGATATGGTTTTAGTAAAGGTGACCTTCTGGTTATGGCCGATGAATTAATTAAAATAAAAGGCTTGAAGAAAAGCTTCGGTGATCATGCGGTTCTTGACGGAATCTCGTTCCATGTTGATAAAGGTGAAAATCTTGTCGTCTTCGGAAAAAGTGGAACCGGGAAAAGCGTTCTGCTTAAATGTATGGTCGGACTTTTGGTCCCGGAAGCCGGAGAAATTTTTATCGAGGGTGAGGACGTATTAAAATACACCCTGACACAGATGAATAGTCTCCGGAAGCAAATCAGTTTTCTGTTTCAAAGTGCAGCTCTTTATGATTCGATGTCGGTTAGGGAGAACCTTGAATTTCCTTTGGTGAGGAATAGTTCTTTTACTGCCGAGGAGAGAACGAAGAAAGTTGAACGCGCCTTGGACATGGTGTCGCTTTCTGAAGCTATTGATAAGATGCCTTCTGAGCTGTCCGGAGGTATGAGAAAGAGAATTGGCCTGGCGAGGTCAATTATCACTGAACCAAAACTTATGTTGTACGATGAACCGACAACAGGGCTTGATCCGATAACATCCAAGGAAATCAGTACGTTAATCAGGGATCTGCAAGCCGAACTTAAAATGACTTCGATTGCTGTGACGCATGATTTATTATGTGCCCAGATAATTGCCGACCGTTCAATTGTTCTGAACAACGGAGCAATAATATTCGAAGGTAAAATGGATGCACTGCTGAAAGCAGAAGATAGATTCTTAAGAAATTTCTTTAGTCCTGAAGTATTTGAGGACGAATAATTGAGGAGTAGATAATATGGCCGGCAAAGTACACCCGGTACGATTAGGAGTTTTTATATTCCTGGGCGTGTCTCTGGTAATATTGGCGATCTTTTTGATCGGCAACAGAGAATCAATGTTTAGCAAAACTTTTGCTGTGAAAGCATATTTTAATAATATTGAAGGGCTGCGTAAAGGTGCCCAGGTGCGCTTCAGCGGTATTGACGTTGGCAGTGTTAAGAATGTTCAAATAGTGAATAATTCGCTTGGGCGTGTAGAAGTAACTATTAAGTTAGTCTCAGATGTGCAAAAATATCTTGGTACGGATACCAAAGCTACGATTGAAACCGAAGGTCTTGTTGGAAACAAAGTAGTGACCTTGGTCGCAAACCCAACTTCTACCCAGTCTATCTATGATGGCGCTATTATTCAAGGTGTTGATCCTCTCGGATTCGGAGCTATCATCGAAGAAACAAAAGGTACGTTGGAAAATACCCGCTCAATGACTAAAAATCTCGCGGAAATTGTAGCGAAAGTTAATGAGGGCGAGGGTACAGTCGGGCGGTTAATTAATGACGAATCCTTGTACAACAATACTACTCAGCTAATGCGCTCAGCTGATAAAAGCTTTACTTCAATTTCACAAAAACTCGATACCGTATCGGTTGTGGCTAACTCACTCCTTGCCGGCGTTCAGTCCATTATTAATAACGTAGACAAAATGGTTAGTAACGTTGACCAGGTTGTAACAGACGTTAAAAAGGGCAAGGGATTGCTGGGTCAAATTATTATGGATGACAGCAACTTAGACAAAGGTTTCGCTAATGTTCTGGGCGATTTAGTTAAGATTACTGAGCACACCAAATCCGGAGCCGAAAAATTTGAAGAGAATATGGAAGCGCTTAAACGTAATTGGTTGTTTAAAAACTATTATGAGCAAAGGGGCTATTATAACAAGACTGACTATGAAAAAGAGCTTGATGCGTCAATCTCGCAGATCAATGAACGTATCAAGATGCTTGATGACAGAATTGAAACCATGAAAAAGCTGCAAAACCAGATAAAATAAGGTTTTATAGATAAACTATTCTCAATATTTAGAACTTTCCTGATATTTTTCAAAAAGTGAGAACTTTTGAAGAATATTATTCCGATTTTGTGATATTTTCAAATACTAAATCAAAAAATTTTTGGAATGATAATTGTTGTTGTTAATCAACTATTATTGGAAGTAAATATATGCTTTCTTTCAACTTGTTGAAAAAATACATTCTCCTTTTCATATTTCTGCTTTCCGCAGGCACATTTGCCCAGACTTTGAGTGGGCATGTTAATGCTTCTATGTACTCTTTTGAGAGGGCAGATTCAAGCCATAATATGAAGCAATATATCAGGAATTATAATCAGTTATTCCTGAATGCCTCATATAAAAAATTCTCACTCCGCACTTCCATGAATCTTGAGACCGGCTTGAAAAGCAGTCTTGATTCTGATTCGCGCTTGCGGATGTATAATTTTTATCTTGAAGGCAGAAATTTATGGGATTGGGCAACAATCCGGGTAGGCCGTCAGCCTGTCTTTCATGGTGTTGCCAGCGGAATTTTTGATGGCGCTTTGGTTAAAGTATCCCACAGCCAAATCACTTTCGAATCGTATTACGGTGGTTTAGTACCCTCACAACAAGAGTTTAAGCTGCATAAGGATTGGGCTAATAATTTTCTCGCCGGAGGTAATCTCTCCGCTGCAATAAACGATTTTAATGTCGGTATCGGGTACGTGAACAAGAATTATAAATCACCTGATTATTATTCTACCAGATTGGATGAGAACTTCAACCCGATATTATATTTGGTTAGAAAAAACTCGGCTCAGTATCAATACTTCAATATTGATGCTTCGTATTTGCCCGAGAAGACTAACGTTGTTGTCCGGACCAAATATGAGTATGATCTTAATCTCCAAAAATCTTCCAAAGTTGAAATTGAAGGCGAGGCTCCGGTTATGCAGAACCTCAGCATCGTTGTATATGGAAACTACCGTGAACCAAGGGTAAAATACAACTCGATTTTCTCCGTATTTGATTACGGTAGTACAAAAGAAGGCGAAATCGGAGCAACATACAGACTGCTTCCCGGATACTCGGTTACAGGAAAATTCGGTTATGTTAAGTATCAGGACGAAGAATCATCAAGAATGAACCTCGGATTCCAGACCAAATACGGTTCACTCGGTTTTAGAAAATCATTTGGTTATGCCGGCGAAATCTACGCGTTTGATGCGAATGCGGGATACACATATTTCGATGGTTTACTGACTCCTTCAGTAAGCATATCATACGGCAAATATAAGTTAGTCAGCTACGCTGATCAGAAAGATTTAATGTCATTGGTGGCGGGCGTTAATATCCGGCCATTCAGAACATTCTCCGTTGACGTACAAGGGCAGTATATGGATAATCCGATATACTCACATGATTTCCGGTTACTCCTTAAACTCAATTACCGCTTCTTCACAATTTTATAATTGAATTATGAAAACATTAAAACTATACACCTCGTTGTTCATTTTAGGGTTTGTATTTTTGGCGGTTACCGGATATCGAACATATGTGCCGTCGGAAGAAAATGCAGTAACCAATAAGTCTATCATTAAGTTTTCGCATAAAACACATAAAGATGTTGCTGAGTGTAACGTCTGCCATACTGAAGTTGAAAAGAGTAAAGATCTGAAAGCTCAATTGCTGCCGAAGATGGAAGTGTGCGGATCTTGCCATGATATTCAGGACAAAAACAATTGCAATCAGTGTCATTATGGTGATAATAAGAGGCCTTTCCCGGCTCCAAAAACACCTAAAATCTTATTTAGCCATGAGTTCCACCTTGCCAATAATAAGGATTGCTCATATTGCCACAAAGGCATTTTTGATGTAGACTACGCTAAAGAATCACCCCGTTATCTGCCTTCTATGGCGACTTGCTACACCTGTCATGATGGTAAAACCAAAGCAACTGATAAATGCGAAGCCTGTCACGTTTCAACGGTTGACTTGAAACCGGGAGATCATAAGAAACCGGATTATCTCCGTTTCCACAAATTTGCCGCACAGTCATCCAAAGCAAATTGCGTTATGTGTCATGACAATAATTCATGCGAGGACTGTCACGTCGCGACCGGTGTTACGGGTGCTAATTCACCTACAGACTTTATTCAACCTTATGCCGGGACACAGTTTATAGACGGTTCCAAGCAGCAGAAGATTACCCGGGTTCACGATTTGAATTTCAGATTTACCCACGGCATTGCCGCTTCCGGAAAAGAAATGGAATGCGCGAGCTGCCACTCCTCTGAAACATTCTGTTCAGACTGCCACAATGCAGAACGAGGAGATTATAATCTTGGCGGCGTTAAACCGGCATCTCATTATAAAGCTGGATTTGTTTTTACCGGTTCATACGGATCAGGTGGTGGAGAGCATGCTAAATTGGCTAAGAGAGATATTGAAGCGTGCGCATCTTGCCATGACGCGGAAGGCGCTGACCCGGTTTGTATAACCTGCCATATTGATAACGATGGTATCATAGGAACCAATCCGAAGACGCATAAAAAAGGTGCAATGAAGGATTTGGGATTTGGTGACTGGCACAATGATAGAGGATCTATCTGTTACAGCTGCCATGTAGATGCTAACGCCAGACCAAATGGAGTTGCGGGTACGCAATTTTGCGGGTATTGTCATGGTTCGAAACGCTAATTGACGAGAGTATGAATATGAAAAAAATATATCTATTACTAACCGTATTTCTTTTTGTTATGGTTTATTTCACAGGATGCAGTGAAGTAAACAAAGATGTACCGACTCAAGTCAATGATTCCAGGAGGATTCATCCCGCTGGATTTGCCGATATGTCCTCGGCAAATTTTCACGGAACTGACTATGCTGCAATGAAAGCTATTAATTGGGATGTACGTCAATGTAAAAGATGTCACGGTTCCGATTACGGTGGTGGAATAACCGGTACCTCATGTGTAAATTGTCATGGAAATTTTGACAGTACTTCGGCTGCTTGCAATACATGTCATGGTGATATGTCGGATCCTTCGAAGATTGCGCCGCCGCGTGCGTTGAATGGTGATACTGATAGTACCAGCGTTAGTGCGGGTGCACATTATGCTCATTTATACCGGCCGAATGATTTGCGTTCAAGCGCAGTTATCAGTTGCGCGGAATGTCATACTGTACCCGGTAGCGTTTGGGCTGCGAGCCACATAGACAATACTCCGGGTGCAGAAGTTAATTTCGGTAGTTTGAGTAAAACTGCGACTGAGGGATTTACCCCGAACCCGCAGTATAATGCAACCACACACTCGTGTGCCAACACCTATTGTCATGGAAATTTCAAAGGTGGTATTACTGCAAATGCTCCGGTTTGGAATTCAGCAGCGACAGGCGCGTGTGGAACTTGCCACGGGCAGGGTAACGGAAATCCTGTTCCGGGTGATGATACCCATACCGGGATTAATCCGGAGGATTGTGCTTCTTTCGGATGCCATTCCAATGTCACAGTATCCACAAAAGTCGGAACAACATATATTTTCAAGTTTAACGATAACTCGTTACACGTAAATGGCTCTATAGACTTCTAGTAAACAGGAGCAATCATGGATAACCGCGAACTGAATGTCAATGCTGCACAACTCGCGGACTTGACGTTCAAACTCCTTAGCCGCTGTTTGGCTAAGGAAGAGCATGTTGCAAAAGAACATGGCTTAACACAGGCTGAATTTAGATGCTTACGTCAGCTGAATACGAATGAAAGCATTAATAACAAGGAAATTGCTGAACGCATGAACCTGAGCGCATCAAGATTGACCCGTATTATTGACGGTTTGGTCGCTAAAGGTTATGTGAATAGAGAAATCGAACCGAATGACAGAAGAAACATGAGGGTGTATTTAACTCCTCAAGGTGTTGATTTTGTTGAGAAGCTCGATTTGGCTTATACTCAGATGCACGAACAGATACTTTGTGACATCGAGAGCGGCCAGCACAAACCTTTGATTAATGCAATGACACATATGCTTTCCGCCCTGGAACGTTTAATGGGCAAAGATTTTAATGTGAATGAATAACGCTTGTATTATGTGAAAAGAAAGCCGTTCCGGTCGGGACGGCTTTCTTTTTTTAAGGGCAGGATTATAATTGTTTATATGCTTCAATCAAAGCTTTTTTTGTCATTAATAAATCCTGAGACAGGATTTTGACTTCTCCGATTACCGGCATGAAATTCGTATCGCCGTTCCAGCGGGGGACAATATGAAAATGAATATGCTGATCAATACCCGCGCCGCCTACTTTCCCAATATTAGCACCGATATTGAATCCTTCGGGATTAATGGCAATCTTTAAGGCTTTTATAGCTTTATTGATATTCTTCATTACCTCGGCATTTTCTTCCTCCGTCATGAGACCGGGATCATTAAGGTGACGGTAGGGCACGACCATCAGATGACCGTTATTGTAGGGGTAAAGATTGAGAACGGTAAATGTGTATGTATCCTTTTGAATAACAAGTGAAGTCTCATCTTCTATATTTTCGTTTTGTGCATCGCAAAAGATGCAGCCGATTTTTTGTGCTTTCTTGTCTTTGAACGACTCAATATACTGAGAGCGCCAGGGAGACCATAATTTTTCCATAAACTATCCCAAAAATTCTAAATGTAAAGTTATAAAAAAAGCTGTCCGTTTGCTAACGGACAGCTTTTTCAAGAATTTGCTGAACTTATCCTTCAGCTTTAGACTTCTGATACTCTTCAATGATCTTTGCCTCAACTTCTTTCGGTACTTCCGAATAGTGAGAGAACTTGCGAGTATGGGTTCCGCGTCCACCGGTCAAGCTGCGCAGAGTAGAGGAATATCTGTACAATTCTGCAAGTGGAAGAACGGCTTTAATTTTCTGGTAGTGACCTTCACTATCCATACCTGAAATTTTACCACGGCGGCTGGATACATCACCCATAACGTCGCCCATGCACTCTTCAGGGATAGTGATTTCAACTTCGTAAATCGGTTCAAGCAATACCGGTTTAGCTTCAAGGAATGCTTTTTTGAAGCCCATAGAACCGGCAATTTTGAACGACATTTCATCTGAATCTACATCGTGGAACGAACCGAAGAAGAGAGTCGCTTTAATATCAACGACCTTACATCCGGCAATAACACCTTTTTCCATAACTTCGGTAATACCTTTTTCAACCGCCGGAATAAATCTTCCCGGAATTGCACCGCCGACAATAGCATTAACGAATTGAAATCCGCCGCCTCTCGGGAGAGGTTCAACTTTCAGGAATACGTGGCCAAACTGGCCGCGGCCGCCTGATTGTTTTTTGTGTTTGTATTCGGCACTCTCGCATCTGCCTTTTATGGCTTCGCGGAATGGAATTTTTGGCTGCACAAGTTCAACTTCAACACCGTAACGTTCTTTCAGTCTTTTTATTGCCAGATCAAGATGAATTTCACCCTGTCCGTAAATAATCGTCTGTGAAAGTTCAGGATCGAATTTCGAACTGAATGAAGGATCTTCTTCGTGAATTGTATGAAGGCCGTTGGCAATTTTATCTTCGTCGCCTTTTGCTTTCGGCAAAATAGCACCGTTGATACTAGCTTCAGGGAATTTAATCGGATTTAAGATTACAGAGAACGACTTTGCTGCCAAAGTATTATTCGTGTGCGTATCTTTCAGCTTTACCACAGCACCGATATCACCGGCACACAGTTTGGATATATCTTTTCTGTTTCTGCCGTTGAGTACGGAAAGTTGGTTCAAGCGTTCAATTTTACCGTTTTTCTCGTTGATCAAATCAAGTCCGGCAGTGATAGTACCCGAATAGACACGGTACAATGAAAGTTCACCAACGTGCGCTTCTGAAATGGTCTTAAAAATAAACATAACCGGTTCACCATTCGGGTTGACCGGCACGCTTACAACCTTATCACTGTCTTTCATCTTTCCTTCGACTGCACCGGTTTCCAGAGGAGAAGGGCAGTCCTTCACAACGAAATCGAGGAAGTTGTTGACGCCAACGCCCTTTGTCGAGGACATTGCAAAAACTGGGACAAGATTCTTGGCAAGAATTGAATCCTTCAATCCTTTTGCCAGTTCTTCATCACTGAGTGCACCTTCTTCAAGGTATTTATTCAAGAGATCTTCACTAAGCTCTGCAACTTTTTCAAAAAGCTCTGTCCGGTATGCTTCAGCTTCATCGGCAGCAGAGGCGGGGATGTCCATTTCGGTGACTTTCCGTGTACCGGGAGCGCCATACTGATAGGCTTTCATTTTGACAACGTCTACGACGGTATCAAAACCATTTCCTTCATTGACCGGGAAGGTAATAACGATTGCATTACCGTTCAGTCTTTCTTTGGCCTGTTTTACAACTTCGGTAAAAGAGGATCTTTCATTATCAACCTTATTGATGATAATTGATGATGGCAAATTCAGTTCGTCAACAAATTTCTGATTTATCTCTGCTCCAACTTCAACACCTTCCACAGCTTTTAAAACCATGACTGCAACATCGCTGACACGAAGGCCGCTCTTAACTTCTCCAATGAAGTCGGAGTAACCCGGTGTGTCAAGGATATTGATCTTTGTATTCTGCCACTCGGCATTTAACAATGATAGTGATATTGAATATTGTTTTTCTATCTCATTCGCGGTGTAATCAGAAATAGTGGTTCCCTCGGTAATCGAACCAATTCGGGTTGTTTCTCCGGCGGTGAATAATATTAACTCAGCCAAAGAAGTTTTTCCACTTCCGCCATGTCCGATAAGTGCGATATTACGAATTGATTCAGAACTGAACTCTTTCACTAAAAAATCTCCTTACCTTATACTTGTACGTTTGTTATTTTTTAAAAAAGTTAAATGCTGTCGTAAATCCCTTTTTAATACCCTGAAGGGTTTCCATAATATTATGAACAGGGTTGCTCATAACATCCCTCACTTTCTCTTCGATCTGAACCACGGTTTCAATCTTCGATTTCACTTCATCTACAATCCAATTGATTTTTTGCAGCTGGTCACGAATATCGTCGGATAGTGATTTAACAGAACGGCTGAGAGTGTTAAGGGAGTCGAGGAGCGGGTTAATTTGACCGGAAATTTTTTGCAGATCTCTCTGCACTGCTTCAATAGATTTAGTAATTCTGTAAAAGAAATAAATCATTGATAAACATAGCGCAGACACAGAGAGATACAGCAGGAATCTTAAGACTTCTTCCATATGAATAATTCCATCAGTTGAAGGTAAGTAATATTATGCGTTAGCTTCTTTGTCAGAAACCTTTGACTTAGCATCAGTAATAACACGATTTGCATCATTCAACAATGCTTCGGCTTTTGCTTTTGCATCGGTCAATAAGGATTCAGCTTTTTTCTTGCCTTCGTTAATGGTAGCTTTGGCTTTTTCCTTAGCGTTATCCACGAATTTTTCGGCTTCTTCTTTGAAATCATCGGCTTTCAGTTTTATATCCTGACGGAGTTCTTTACCGCTTTTGGGGGCGTACAATAAAGCAACTGCCGCACCGACGATACTTCCGGTTAAGAAGCCTATCAATAAACCTTTACTCAGATTATTTCCTTGTCCCATAAGACCTCCGATGTTATTAAATTTTAAAATACATTTCTAAGATACATAAAATATTATAAGTTTTTTATAATTTCTTTAGCAAATTCGCTTGATTTCAACTCAGTTGAACCTTTCATCAGGCGGGCGAAATCATAAGTCACTTTCTTGGAGCGGATTGTTTTTTGTATAGCTTTTTCAATTAACTTTCCTACTTTATCCCATCCCAAGTGCTCGAACATCATAACGCCGGAAAGAATAACTGAGCCCGGATTAACTTTATCCAGCCCCGCGTATTTAGGTGCAGTGCCATGGGTGGCTTCAAAGATAGCGGTATCATAGCTCAAATTCGCACCCGGGGCGATACCCAGTCCGCCGACCTGAGCGGCAGCAGCGTCTGATAGATAATCACCATTAAGGTTTGGAGTTGCAAGTACATCATATTCAGCCGGACGCAACAGAATCTGCTGGAATATACTATCCGCAATGCGGTCTTTGATAAGGATTTTACCGGCAGGTACTTTACCGTTGTGGAACTTGTATACATCATCTTCGGAAATTACTTGATCGGCGAATTCAGCTTTTGCAACTTCATAGCCCCATTCTTTAAAGGCACCTTCGGTAAATTTCATGATGTTGCCTTTGTGTACGAGGGTAACGCTTTCACGTTTCTTTGCAATAGCAAATTCAATTGCCTTTTTAACCAATCTCTTTGATCCAAATTCGCTGATCGGTTTGATACCGATACCTGATCCCTTGCGGATGTTTTTATTGAATTTTTTGTTGATGTATTTTTGAATATCATCAGCTTCTTTTGTGCCTGATTTGAATTCAATGCCTGCGTATACATCTTCGGTGTTTTCTCTGAAGATAACGATGTCGAGATCCTGCGGGCGTTTAACCGGACTTGGAACCGGGCTGTAATATTTAACTGGCCGGACACAAGCAAAGAGGTCTAAAAGCTGACGCAAAGCAACGTTGAGGCTTCTGATACCGCCGCCGATAGGGGTGGTAAGAGGTCCTTTGATAGCAACTTTGTACTCTTTGATTGCTTCTACGGTTTCATCCGGAAGCCAGGTGTTTTTATTATAAACTTTTGTTGCTTTTTCGCCGGCATAGATTTCCATCCATGCGATTTTCTTTTTGCCGTTGTATGCTTTTTCTACTGCTGCATCAAAAACCATTTTCGCTGCACGCCAGATGTCCGGACCCGTACCGTCACCTTCGATGAATAAAACGATTGGATTGTCAGGTACATTCAGTTTCCCGTCAACCAACGTTATCGGTGTCCCATTGCTGGGTATCTGAATTTTCTTAAACTTTTTCATAGAAGCTGTTCCTTTTTTAATCATTAGATTCTGTTATTATTTTGCCATACCGTCGCTGAAAGAGTGTTACGCTCACTATGCCGACAAATACTGCGAACCACAACGTCGCTATTCTTATCAAGAATGTTGATGCAATTGCAATATCTTTAGCATATCCGAGTTGTTGTATCAAAAAAGTTAGTGAACCTTCCGTAACACCTAATCCGCCCCCCCCCCCCCCCCCCCCCCCCCCCCCCCCCCCCCCCCCCCCCCCCCCCCCCCCCCCCCCCCCCCCCCCCCCCCCCCCCCCCCCCCCCCCCCCCCCCCCCCCCCCCCCCCCCCCCCCCCCCCCCCCCCCCCCCCCCCCCCCCCCCCCCCCCCCCCCCCCCCCCCCCCCCCCCCCCCCCCCCCCCCCCCCCCCCCCCCCCCCCCCCCCCCCCCCCCCCCCCCCCCCCCCCCCCCCCCCCCCCCCCCCCCCCCCCCCCCCCCCCCCCCCCCCCCCCCCCCCCCCCCCCCCCCCCCCCCCCCCCCCCCCCCCCCCCCCCCCCCCCCCCCCCCCCCCCCCCCCCCCCCCCCCCCCCCCCCCCCCCCCCCCCCCCCCCCCCCCCCCCCCCCCCCCCCCCCCCCCCCCCCCCCCCCCCCCCCCCCCCCCCCCCCCCCCCCCCCCCCCCCCCCCCCCCCCCCCCCCCCCCCCCCCCCCCCCCCCCCCCCCCCCCCCCCCCCCCCCCCCCCCCCCCCCCCCCCCCCCCCCCCCCCCCCCCCCCCCCCCCCCCCCCCCCCCCCTCCCCCCACCCCCCCCCCCCCCCCCCCCCCCCCCCCCCCCCCCCCCCACCCCCCCCCCCCCCCCCCCCCCCCCCCCCCCCCCCCCCCCCCCCACCCCCCCCCCCCCCCCACCCCCCCCCCCCCCCCCCCCCCCCCCCCCACCCCCCCCCCCCCCCCCCCCCCCCCCCCCCCCCCCCCCCCCCCCCCCCCCCCCCCCCCCCCCCCCCCCCCCCCCCCCCCCCCCCCCCCCCCCCCCCACCCCCCCCCCCCCCCCCCCCCCCACCCCCCCCCACCCCCCCCCCCCCCCCCCCCACCCCCCCCCCCCCCCCCACCCCCCCCCCCCCACCCCCCCCCCCCCCCCCCCCCCCCCCCCCCCCCCCCCACCCCCCCCCCCCCCCCCCCCCCCCCCCCCCCCCCCCCCCCCCCCCCCCCCCCCCCACCCCCCCCCCCCCCCCCCCCCCCCCCCCCCCCCCCCCCCCCCCCCCCCCCCCCCCCCCCCCCCCCCCCCCCCCCCCCCCCCCCCCCCCCCCCCCCCCCCCCCCCCCCCCCCCCCCCCCCCCCCCCCCCCCCCCCCCCCCCCCCCCCCCCCCCCCCCCCCCCCCCCCCCCCCCCCCCCCCCCCCCCCCCCCCCCCCCCCCCCCCCCCCCCCCCCCCCCCCCCGGCAGCATGGAGATGGCTCCAACTATCGTGCCGAAAGCGTAAAAGAACGATGAACGGAGGGGTTCAATCTGCACACCAAAGTTATAGAGAATTATGTAATATCCCAAGCATTCAAAAAACCACGAAAACAGGCTGATAATGACCATTTTTATAAGAGGTTCAAACGTAAGCATAATGTATGCACTCTCATATGCATTATACAATTTGTCCAGATTTTTGTCAAGAAATGCCACCTTTTTGCTCATTTCGAGCAGTTTATGCACAAAATTCTTCTGACTTATTAAGACGACAGTTCCGAGGAAAAAGATGCCTACTGAAATTACTATCACTTTTCCGTAATTAAAGCTATAAGCGCCTACGATTGCAAGAATGACTAAAGATATAAAATCGGTTATTCTTTCGGCAAATACGATGGGTATCGTTTTACTTACCGGTTCTCCGTTGACCTGTTTCAGTAAATATGATTTTAATAGTTCACCCATTTTCCCCGGCGTGACACTCATAACAAGGCCTGACATGAAGATGGAAAACGAATCCTTTACCTTAACCCGGATTTTCAGGATGCCTAAATAATAATGCCATTTAACAAATCGCATAATGTAATTCATAAATGAACAGGCAAGCAGTAAAGGGAATATAAGCCAGTTGAATCTGCTGAATACCATTATGACCTTATCAAAATCCGCGTAGATCGTCAACGCGAGATATATTGCGCCGCCGATGGCTACCGACCAGAGAATGTTTTTCTTAATTTTATCGCTCATTACAGTACCCGCTGAATTGATTCCTGAAGTTTCGAAAGTGGAAGCCCCATAACATTATAGTAGCAGCCGTTGATTTTTTGTGTAAACACTGCGCCGAAGCCGTCCTGAATGCCGTAAGCGCCGGCCTTATCAAGCGGACTGCCGGTCGCGACATAATCGTCAATTTCTTTTTTACTCAACTCGCGGAATACGAGTTTTGTTTTTGAGTACGTCACCACCTGTTTTCCCGTCGTCTGATTCCTCACGCATAAACCGGTGACAACGTAATGCTCTTTACCGCTGAGCAAGCGGAGCATTTTTTTTGCATCGGCTGAGTCTTTTGGCTTCCCGAGTATTCTATCCCGGCAGATAACGATGGTATCGGCTGTGATAAGGACACTGTTAGAGGGAACTAATGGAATAGCAGCAATGAGTTTTTCATACGCGATTCTCTTGGCTGTGGCAATGGGATTTTCGCCCCGCACGAATTTTTCCGGTGTGTCAACCGACAGCACATGAATATTTTTAGCTACTAATTGCAGCAGCTCTTTTCTACGCGGCGACTTTGATGCCAAATAAACAGGATAGGAATTATTAATCATCAATTTCTTTTAATTGTGTTCCGGGAAAATAAAATTCAAGTATGTCTTCGGCTGAGCGTCCCTGCTTTGCCATGTTAAATGCGCCCCACTGACAGAGTCCGACTCCGTGTCCGTTGCCTTTGCCGTTGAGGATGACTCTTGTAACCAGCCCATCACTTTTCTTTGTCTCAACTTCAAACAAACTGCTTTTCAAGATTGCACCGTTTGCCGCACGCCTTATTGTCTGCCTTATAGTTTTACCGGCGATAAGCTGAGTTGTGCCGTCTTCGAATTCAACGGTCAATTCGCTTACTCTACCCGATGAAAGAGTTTTTGTAACTTTTACATCCGTAATTTCTTTTTGCGTATCTGTTCTTTTCGGCAGATACTGCTTGAATTGATTTGCAGTGTATTCCTCTTTCCACTCGAAAGCGGGGGATGTCGCACAATTTGCCGGGTCGCCGTCCGGGTGTGATGTTAAATACGGAATTTCCTGCTTATTGAAAACATTGCTCGCGTCCTCGGTAACGCCGCCGCAGCATGCGGAATAAAATAGCTGTGCGACACCGTCCTGATACATCAGAATTTTTCCTGATGTGTGAACAATCGCATCGTTAAAAATAGGCTTCTCAACATCTGCTCCGCCATATACCTGGGCATTCGTTGTGCCCTCGATGTCGTATAATTTGTTTTTTGTCGTAATCTTTTGCACTGCAAATGTTCTTGCAACTATAGCAAAGGCTTCGATAGCTGCATCAATATTTTTTGTCTGGCTGTTGCCCAATTCAACCGGCAGAACACCGCATAAATAGCTTTCCAAAGGCAGTACGTTTACTGTGTACATTTGGTTTTTCGCCGGGACAAAGAATATACTGCCGCGATATTTTTTACTTCCATATTGCAGCAATTCATCATCGTTAGAAGGAGTAATTATAATTTGAGCGGCGTTATATACCTTTTCGTCAACAGTCAACCTGAGTTCTTTCCCAACAATGCGCAGAGAGATAGTTGTGTTTTTGTCCACACTGCATATCTTTTCATCGCCATCGAAAATTTTACAATCAATGTTTGGCCGGTAGTTAACACTCTCACTTGCGGTTGCTAATAAAACGCGAATCAGTCCGCCTGTTTCAGGAACTTGTGTTGAAATGGTTTTTGCAGTTTTATGAGAACGCTTTAATGATTGATGTGCGCCGGGAAGGCACGCGTAAGAATTAAAACAGAAAAAGACAATAATTGTAAGTAGGGGAAGAAATTTTGAGGAGGCTTTCATCGAGTTTGAGAGAAACAGGGTCGGAGCGTTGGCAAGCAAACCGTATTTTACCTGAACATTGCTTTGATACTGCCCCAAGTCCTTTTAATATCTGATACTCTTGGGCTGACTTTAACTTCATTACTATACCATGCCCAACTGCCGTTGTTGTCAATCATCATAAGTTTGTAGGTGAAGACTGTTCCGGAAGCTGTTTCTTTGTATGTGTTTTCGTCGGTATAAGAGTAATAGGAAGCGTAACCTTTAGCGGGTATAGTAGCTATTGGTGAGAAAGTACCATATAGAGGAGCGCGATAAATCGTGAATTCCTTCATGTCAACTTCTGCACTTGTCTGCCATTCCAGCATAACCTGACCGCTGTTATCTTTAGCGGTAAAATACTCAACCTTCGTGATGCCGTAGATCACGGATACGGTTACTAAAACGATTAAGGAAGCCAGAAGTTTATTTCTCATGTCACTAATATATCCGATTTCTGAAATAAAAACAAAATATTTCTTTAAAATAAAACCCGGTTTTTGTGTAATGTGATGTGGATTCTGGAACAGAATTGCGTGTTAATTCCCAGCCCATGACTTAAGTCATGGGCTGGGAATATGCTCAATCTCTTGAATTTTCTCCGCTTTCTTGTTCTATTTCGCTTACTTTGGGTTTATAGTAGTAAAACCAGATACTCTCTTCCGGCCAGCTTTCGATATGGCGGCCAAATCCGGTTTTTAATGGAGCATCCACGCGATTTATGGCTCCGGCTTGAATCACGCGCGGACCGGTTGCAAGAATAGTATCAACAGGAACAACACTCGGAAAAATCATGGCAATGTGTCCCGGTTCAGAGGGATTCGGATTTTCACAGGACGCAACGACAGGCACACCGGCATTTGCAAGTCTTTGTGCCTGCTTCCAGATTTCATAGATGTTCTTGCCGGTAACCCGTACCCATCCCGTATCAGCAGCGGCTTCGGATTTAAGCCAGTCGAACTGAGCGTTTGCAAGCAGGTTTTGTTTGTGGAATGGGGGACGTAAAATGAAAATATTCATACGATAACAAGCAGCCGCTGCAAAAGCGCTGCAATGAGTTTTCCCGGGTCTCTCAGCCAGCCGATCAGGTTTACCGGAATCCCAATTAACCTTCTGACCCGAAAGCCACAGATGCTCAACGTCCAAGCTTAGATAATATTCACGTAAGTGTTGACCTTCGGGAGAAACAGAAAGGGTAACCTGCGCACGGGTATAATTGAAGGATAGAAACAGGATAATGAAGAGGAGTATTTTATTCAATTTAAACGCTCTATAATTTGCATTAATAAATTTTGCTATATGGATTTTTATATTCAGAAAAATCAATCATTTCAAAGGATGCCGGGCAATATAATCACCTGAAAATTTTGCCATCTTTCTCGCTTCGTGAGCGATATCCGGAACGGTGATATACTCCCACGTTGTATTTGGATTTAGTTTCTTTATATACTTATAAAAGAATTCAGATCTTGATAAACGATTATCACCTTCCATATCAGCTTTTATATCAATCTTTAATTCCTTATCGCGCTCAACATCGGACATTCCACACAGCAGCACTACCGGTAATTCGGTATAAGCTTTGATATTGGCTTCTGTATAGTGCAATGACCGGTGCTTGAGTTCATACGGGTATGCTCTTTGTAATTCGGGACAAGTGTACCAGCCCGCATCACAAGCGAAATATCTTGTTATGAACGGATCAGGCAAAAACATTGCTAAGCGATGAACGAATTGTCCGCCGCCGGAAAATCCCCATATTTGATACGTCGAATCCGTTAAGCCGCATTTCAAGGCAATCTCCGTATGGATTTCAGCAGCAATTCTAAAACTCCATTTGCTGGTGTCGTTGAGGCTTCCCGCGCCTTCCTTACCGGTGAACATATTGCCGAGGTTGTAGGCGGAAGTTGGCCAATCGTCCGGATTAAATTCAGGGACTGCAATGATGTAATTTTGCGAGTTCGCAAAATCCGACCAGTACTTTGCATACCCCACGGCATTTCGGTGATGCCCCGTCATCGCCATGAGAAACTTGGAGTCCGAAGAAAAGGTTCGGGGCAGGACAATCCAGACAGGTAACGGTTTATTTGTCACCGGGTTGTTTTCGTACACGTACTTTTGAACGACACCGGTTTTACAAACTTGTATACCAAGTGAATCCGCTTCGCCGCCGTCAAAAGCTACTATTTTATAGTATGTTATTTCTTTCCGGCGTGTTTTTAATGTGAATGAAACCGATGCGCCCAAAGCCTGAATAGTATCCGACGAAGATATGCTCTGGAAATTTTCTTCATCAATCGAATGGCGTACTGCATACCAGTGTACAGTCTGCGGATTAGTTGCGTGCTCAATCCGGAATTCAATATTGCCTTCAGCCTGAATGAAATGCACTTTTTGGATTTGCACAGCATACAAATTGCCGACAGCTATAAAACACACGAGTAACGTGAGGATAGTGTCGGATAAGTGTTTTCCGGAAATACTAAACTTCATAAAATACTTTCAGATGAACTTTCGCATCAATTTACTGCTGTACAAATTAAAAATAATTATTTCTCATTGCATTCTAAAATTAAGAAATCATTCGTTTTGATGAATTCGACAAGAATAAAAGTTAAAAAGTTTGATTGGGCGATAAAGGCACACCGGTGCATTTTTCGCCCATTGAAGTTTTTGCTTAGTGTTCGCTCATCCGATTGACGTGATGTGGCAGGTCGCTCCAAGAGCTTAATGGTGGGCAAGAAATATTCACCCGCTTCGCGGATGGGATGTTGTGTGTGGTACTCATCTATCCATTGGTTCCGATGACTCCACCAACGGTTATTCAAATTCACTCCCTTCGGGAGTATTCACATTTAAGCAGCCGGAGTTTTCATATTTCAAACGATGTGTTCATAGTTCATTGTCCTGAAAGGACAAAATTTGAATAACTTTACCCGTCCGAGCAGGCGGGCTCCGGTGTCAACCGGCAAGATACTTTCGTTTTCAAAAAATTCTTTGCGTGCTTGGCGTTCTTCGCGGTAGGTTTTTATTTCTTATTACTACGCTCTGACTCCATCCCGATTAAACTTAATTACCTCTAACGGGCAGGACCAGACGCATTTGGAGCAGTTGGTGCAGCGTTCGTCAATGATTCGAATGGTGGCTTCTTTAAGTTCGATTGCGTCTTCGGGACATACGCCGACGCAGCATCCGCAGAAGTCGCATTTATCAGGTAAGATTTCTATCATTAGTTTACCGGTCTTTGCTTGTCTGTATTCTGTACTCATAGTTTCTTATTCCTTACCATTACCTATTCTTCAATCAGCCTTGCAAAATTTTTTTCAAGCATCTCTTTGATTGATTTCTTTGAATCCTGTAAATCTTTAACATGATTCAGAATCTCAATCTGCTTGGTAATATCTTTTTCTTCTTTTAACTCCTCATTGAGACCTTTTAGTTCCTGATCAATCTGAATATTCTTGAACTTAACAATGGTATCAATTGCCGCACGGACTAACGATTCACGCCGCGCGGGTGTGGGGTAGAGTTTTTCCCATTCGTCGCTGATAGCATAAGGCTCAAACGCGAGCGAAGTGAGATATTCCGAAAGGTTCTCATCCTGAATGGTATCGAGTATCGAACTGACGGAAATATCCTCATCTTCATGAAATTTTGAAAACACGATTTCAATAAATTTCTGATGCGGGGGATAGGTGAATTCATCATCCCGGATGTATTTATTGATCAGTGCGATGATTACTTTCTCATTTTCGAAAAGAAGTTTTATTAGTTCTTTCTCCATCGGATTCTGGAACTGCTTTTCTTCTTTGCGGACAGCATTTCTTTGAGTCCCCGGGACAAACACGGGTGCCGATTGGATTGCCGCCTGTTTCTCCGATCGTGAATTGCGATTGATGATTTCTTTTAATTCATCCTCAAGTAGTTTACCGCGCAGGTTGAACTTTTCCGACAGGGAGTTTATATACATGGCCCGCTGCAAGTCGTCATCAATGAGTGCAACAGGTTTTAAAAGTTCTCTAATTATTTCCGTACCGGTAACAGGGTCATCAAGTTTGCCCGTTTTTTTATAGAAGCCAAATTGAAACTCCAAAAATCCGATAGCTCTATCAAGCTGTTCCATAAACTCATCGGGACTATGGGAGTTGATATATGAGTCGGGATCTTCGCCAGCGGGGAGTGATGCTATTTTAATATTCATCTGTCGTCTCAGCAGAATTTCAACACTGCGCATGGATGCTTTGATACCTGCTTCATCAGCATCGAACAACAGGCGGACATTCTTCGTGTACCGGGAAAGCAGCGCGACTTGTTCATCGGTTAACGCAGTACCGGAAACAGCAATAACATTTTTAATGCCGTTCTGATGTAACGAAATCAAATCCATGTAACCTTCAACAAGGAGCGCCCAGTCTAATTTTCTGATTTCGTCTTTAGCATGGGATAGGCCATACAACACCCGGCCTTTATGATAGATAGGGGATTCTGGAGAGTTCAGGTATTTACCAGTATTCTCACGTTTCTCCATGATTCTGCCGCCGAAGCCGATAACTCTGCCGTTCGGGGAGAAAATAGGGAAGATAATACGGCCTGAAAACCGGTCGTAGTAACCTCCGTTATCATTTTGTCCTGTCAATCCGAGCGTTAGAGCCATGTCCAACTTTTGTTTATTATCGGCATACTTTTCGGTCAAGAAAGATCTGGACGCAGGGGCATAGCCGAGTCCGAAACTCCGCATCGTTGCTTTTTTCAATTTGCGTGAGGTAAAGTAATCGCGGGCATTCTGTGCTTCGGGTTCGTTGTGCAGCACATCAAAAAATAACCGCGCAACTTCCTGATTAAAGTCCAGCAGCAATTCGTTTTCGGATTGTCTTTCAACGTTCTGAGACTGTTCATATTTGAGCTGGATGCCGAGATCGTGGGCGAGTTCTTCAATCGCTTCCGGATAGGTTATCTTTTTATAGTCCATAAGGAACTTGAACACGTTGCCACCGGCGTGACAGCCGAAGCAATGAAAAATCTGCTTTTCGGCGTGCACGCTGAAAGACGGTGTCTTTTCATTATGGAAAGGGCAGACACCCCAGAAATTCTTACCTTTCTTGCGTAACTGTACATACTGACCCACAACATCAACAATGTTGACGCTGTTCCTGATAAGCTCTATTGATTCTTCTAAAATCTTCATCTAATGAATCATCTTCTTAATTTTTTCCATTTCATCACGGATTGAAGCGGCGCGTTCGAATTCTAAATCCTTTGCTGCCTGAAGCATTTCCGCACGTAATTGTTCCACCAGTTCCTGCCGTTGTTCATTCGTCATATACTTAATGACAGGTTCGGCAGCGCGGGTAAAAGAAGTATCGTACGAGGAATCATCTTTCTTCCGCAGTTCCGCGATGGATGTTGAGGATAAAATTTCATCAACACTTTTAAATATAGTCTTTGGCGTGATATTATTTTGCTTATTATATTCTGTTTGCAGTTTGCGGCGGCGCACGGTTTCGTCAATTGTTTTTTTCATTGAGTTCGTAATGACATCCGCGTACATGATAACTTTGCCGTTTGCGTTTCTCGCGGTTCTTCCGGCGGTCTGCATAAGCGATTTTTCACTTCGTAAAAAGCCTTCCTTATCCGCGTCAATAATGGCGACTAATGATACTTCCGGCAAATCTAGTCCTTCGCGGAGAAGATTAACACCGACCAGCACATCAAAATCGCCAAGACGAAGGTCGCGTAATATTTCAACTCGTTCAAGCGAATCAATATCACTATGGATATAGCGGACATTAATATTCAATTTATCAAAATAATCCGATAAGTCTTCCGCCATCTTTTTTGTAAGGGTCGTAACCAAAACGCGCTCTTTCTTTACCACCCGCTCACGGATTTCACCGATGAGATCATCAATTTGTCCCTTTATGGGGCGTACTTCAATTACCGGATCTAAAAGTCCGGTAGGCCGGATAACCTGCTCAACATACACGCCGTCGGATTTTTCAAGTTCAAAGTCGCTCGGCGTTGCACTAATGAAGATGACTTTTTTCAAGAATTTTTCAAACTCTTCAAATTTCATCGGCCTGTTGTCAAGTGCGGAAGGCAGTCTGAATCCGAAGTTGACGAGATTTTCCTTTCTCATTCTGTCGCCCTTATACATGGCCCGGACTTGAGGAAGCGTAGCATGGGACTCATCAATAACTAAAAGAAAATCTTCCGGGAAATAATCGAACAAACAATAGGGGCGGGAACCGGTTTCTCTGCCATCCATATGTCTAGAATAATTTTCGATGCCGGAGCAATATCCAACTTCTTTCATCATTTCTATATCAAATCTTGTTCTTTGTTCAAGCCGCTGTGCTTCAAGCAATTTATCCTGTGAGCGGAATAGTTTTAACTGCTCTTCAAGTTCTGCTTCAATAGAAAGAATCGCCTGTTTCATTTTTTCTTTGTTCGAAACAAAATACTTCGCCGGATAAATGGGAATGCTGTCAACTTCCGATATAACATCGCCGGTCAGCGCGTTGATGACGGAAACACGCTCAATCTCATCATCAAAGAACTCGATGCGTACAGCTTCATCATTCTCATACGCCGGTATTACCTCAATTACATCGCCGCGGACACGGAACGTTCCTCTGGTAAACTCCGCATCGTTTCTACTATAATATATATCAATCAGATTTCGCATGAGCTGTTTACGGTTGTAGCTGCCGCCTTTGTTCAGGAAAATAATCTGTTGTGCGTACTCTTGCGGGGCCCCGATACCGTAGATACAACTGACGCTGGCTATGATGATTACATCACTTCTGCCCTGAATGAGCGAAGTGGTCGCTTTCAGACGCAGGCGGTCTATCTCCTCATTAACCGAAAAATCCTTTTCGATAAACAAATCCCTCGATACGACGTACGCTTCCGGCTGATAATAATCATAATAGCTGATGAAGAATTCAACGGCATTATTGGGGAAGAATGACTTGAATTCGGAATATAATTGAGCCGCGAGCGTTTTATTATGTGAAATAATAAGCGTTGGTTTGTTTACTTCGGCAATTACATTGGAAATCGTAAAAGTCTTACCGCTGCCGGTAACTCCTAGCAGCGTTTGGAATTGCTCGCCTTTTTTCACTCCCTCAACTAATTGACGAATCGCCTCGGGCTGATCACCGCTTGGCTTGTATGTGGAGACTAATTCAAATGGTTTGTTTTTGTTCATAGTGCCTGTAAAATCTAAATGCCCTCACCCTCGGTCCCTCTCCCCGGGGGAGAGGGAAGTCGAAACTCATCAAGTGTTTTTGCTCTCTCCTCTTCTCCCTCGGGGAGAAGAGGACGGGTGATGAGGGCTTTCTATTCAAAAATTTCGTAACTCGTAATCTAATAAGATTAAAGTACAAATCACTAAAAACAGGCTTTTTAGTAACGGATTATTTTTAGTAAATTTCATAAATGTTATGAAAAACGTTAGAAAATAAAGCGGCTACGAAATTGACAGAAGAACAAATCCTAAAAAAAGGGCGCGAAGTTGTTGATATTGAGGGAAAAGCGGTCAGCGCTCTCGCTCAAACCATAGATGGAAATTTTTACAAAGCAATTGAATGTTTGTTTAATTGTAAAGGACGTGTAGTCCTCACAGGAATGGGGAAATCGGGACTTATCGCGAGGAAAATTGTTGCGACAATGAATTCAACCGGGACACCTGCCATTTATATGCATCCGACTGATGCTTTGCATGGCGATTTGGGAATGGTACGGGGTGAGGATGTTGTATTGATGCTATCGAAAAGCGGTGAAACAGAAGAGTTATTATCGCTGATTCCTATGTTCAAACGGCTTGAGGTTCCAGTCATCGCGATCAGCGCGAAAAGGGAATCCCGGATGGCAACAGAATCCGATATACTTTTATATATAGAAATCACTGAAGAAGCGTGTCCGTTTGATCTCGTTCCTACTGCCTCTACAACTACCATGCTGGTTCTTGGCGATGCCATCGCCGTAGCACTTATTGAAATGCGCGGCTTTACCGAGCAGGATTTTGCCATGCTGCATCCCGGCGGAAGTCTGGGAAAGCGCCTTTCACTTCGTGTAAGTGAAATTATGAAAAGAGGCAAAGAAGTTCCTATCGTTAAGGAAAATACAACCGTTAAAGAAACGATTTTTGAGATAACCTCCAAACGCCTTGGTGCGACGAGTGTTGTTGACAAAGATGGAAAACTCTGCGGAATAATCACCGATGGTGACTTGCGCCGCCTGCTCGAAAAAGATATAGAAATTAAAAAGCTCACCGCCGCAGACATCATGTCGAGAAATCCGAAGAAGTTAGCCCCATCACTTTTAGCTTCTCGTGCTTTACAAGTGATGGAAAATTATAAAATCACTTCCTTGATTGTTACTGATGAAGAAGACCACCCGGTCGGCATTCTCCACCTTCACGATCTTGTGAATCTCGGTTTAAAGATGCGATGAAGAAGATTTTTATGATAGCCTGTTGTATCTTCGCCCTATTAGCGGGATGCAAAAATGAGCACGTCAAGCCTGTTATTAATGGTGACATTAACTCAAGCGAAATACCCGCGCAGGAGTCGTGGAAATCCACAATCGTTATGACTGATTCCGGTATGACCAAGGCTATCGTGCAGGCAGGACATCTGCGGATGATGCTCAACAAGCAGGAAACATTGATTGACCAGGGCTTGCAGGTTGATTTTTACAATCGCGCTCAGGTTAAAAACACTACTCTGACATCCGTCAGCGGTAAAGTGGATGATAAAACAAAGAACCTGTTCGCTTATCAGAATGTTGTAACAAAAAACGACAGCGGCGTTGTGCTCCAGACTGAACAGTTGATGTGGGATAATACCCGCCAAAAAATTATGACCGATAAATTTGTTACCATCACGACGAGAACAGAACGGATGCAGGGCTACGGTTTCGAATCCGACCAGTTCCTGCGTAATTACATCATTTTCCGTATTACTTACGTTACCAATATTAAGAATTGATATGAGATATACGCTATTTTTTATTCTTTTCATGGTAATGACTGTACTTACTTTCGCGCAGGAAAGCAATGAGCCTATCACGGTAATCGGTAATGAGTTGATGGGACGCGAGGAAAACGGCGCACCGGTGCGTGAAGTTATCGGCAATGTTATTCTCCGGCAGGGGAATGTAGTTATTACATGCAACAGAGCTATTCAATATCTAACGCAGAACAATGCACGGCTTATCGGTAACGTGGTCGTCACTCAGGATACTCTCACCATTAAGACTCCCGAGGGATTGTACTTCGGTAATGAGAAAAGAGCCTATTCTGACAAAGGCGTCATTCTGAATGATAAGAAAGTCGTATTGACTGCTTCAATCGGCGAGTACTTTTTTAAAGAGAATAAAGCTCATTTCACCAGGAACGTAAGACTTGACGACACATCCTCTATCCTCACTTCGGATGAACTTTTGTATTTCCGGAGAGAGAACAAGGCTATTGCAATCAGGAATGTAAAAATTGTTGATGTGGATCATACAATTTACGCGGATAGTCTCGTCCACCTCAGACAGGACAAAATAACATACGGCTTCAATAATATTAAAATTATCACAACGAAGGATGGTTCTACAATCTGGGGCGACCATATTGAAGATTACCGTGGTAAAGAATACAGCATTATTGATAAAAATCCCTTGCTGATGCAGATTGATTCAGTGTACGACAATTCGAAAACCAAATTGACTTCAATTGATACTCTTATTATAAAAGCAAAGAAGATGGAAGCGTACCGCGATACAACAAACCGTTTCATGGCATATGATTCGGTGAAAATTGTGCGCGGGGAGTTTGCCTCAAAAAATGAAATAACGATTTACGATAGAAGACGCGAAAAAATCACAACTTACAAGAAAGCTTCGGTAAGTGATAAACCGGTTTTGTGGTATGAGAATTCACAACTAACCGGAGACTCGATTATTGTCAGACTTAATGATAAAAAGATAAATCAAATTGATGTTGTCGGCAAAGGGCTTGTCATTTCACAAAATGAAAAGTACCCCCTCCGCTACGATCAGATTGACGGCAGCAGGATGAAGCTCTGGTTTGCCGATAACGAGCTGCAAAAAACGGAAGTGTTTGATAATGTATTGAGCTTTTATTATATGTATGATTCCGAAGAGCCGAACGGATTAGTGAAGGCAAGCGCACTGAATGCGCAGATTGATTTTAAAAACAAGAAAATAGACAAAGTCAGACTATTCGGAGATCCGAAAAGCGAATTCCATCCGGAAGTGCTGGTAAAAGGTAATGAAAAGCAGTTCATACTGCCAAAATTCGTACTTGTCAAAGACAGGCCGGTCGGTACGGATTTGCTGAAACAGAAAAATGTATCCATCCAAGAGAAGAAGCGCTAATGGAAACCACAGTATTTAAAAGTCAGGATTTAGTAAAAATATATAAAAAGCGAACCGTTGTTAATAAAGTCTCCGTGGAAGTAACACGAGGCGAAATTGTCGGGCTATTGGGTCCTAACGGTGCAGGGAAGACAACGACTTTTTACATGATGGTTGGAATGATACGTCCGGAATCCGGTCAGGTGTTCATTGATCAAACGGAAGTCACCAAAGTACCGATGTACAAACGCGCTCGTATGGGTGTCGGTTATCTGCCGCAGGAAGCCTCAGTTTTCAGAAAGATGTCAGTTGAGGATAACATCATGGCTATTCTCCAGATGATCAAGCTTACTCAGACGGAAAGGAAAGAACGCCTTGAAAAGCTGCTTGAGGATTTGAGTCTGACGCATATCCGTAAAAGTATAGGTTATCAGCTCAGCGGCGGCGAAAGAAGAAGAACGGAAATTGCTCGTTCATTGGCGACTAATCCGGGATTTATTCTTCTCGATGAACCGTTTGCCGGGGTTGATCCTATTGCCGTGGAAGATATTATGACCATTGTTGCGAATCTCAAAAACCGGGGTATCGGTGTCCTGATTACCGATCACAACGTCCATGAAACATTGAGCATTGTGGATAAGGCGTATATCCTTATTAACGGAGTGATATTCAGATCGGGAACTGCCGAAAATATGGCAAACGATTCCGAGGTAAGAAGATTGTATCTTGGTGAAAAATTTAAATTAGACAGATATTAAATCTGCGACAATAAAAAGCGGATACTGCTTTCATCCGGAATTTCAACATTGACTTTCGACAGAAATCCCGACAGCAGCGTTGACGAATATAGTAAGAACGCAAAGTTATCCGTCTTTTTCTTGATTTCTTCTCCGGAAGCTCCCGAAAACATATTCTTCATAAACTCTTCAATAATCTTTACTTCAACCTTGTGGTATTTGATAAGAATATCGTTCTCAGGCTGGGTGATTGTATCATTTAGAGCAAAGAGTACTAACTGTGTGAGAAGTTTATATGATTGGGAGAATGATTTTCGCAGGGAAAAGTATTCCTGAACGATTTGGCCGGGCTCTGAATTTTCCTTGCTGAATATTGCCTTGACTTCGGCGATGTATTCCGAAAATTGATTATCCAAAGTTTGATAGTAAAGATCCTCTTTTGATTCGAAGTAATGATACAGGGTGGATTTGCTCATACGCAAATCTCTTGCTACTTCATCGAGGGTGGTTTTCTTTAAACCATGGCGGACAAAGCGTTTTTCCGCAGTTTTAATTATTTCAAGTTTTTTTTTTGATTTGGTTCGCATATTCCAATTTAAGTCAATTTCTGCATAAATAATGATTGTTTTTTAGACAATATGTGTCTATTTTTATTGTTTCAGTTTAAAAATACTAATTTGGAGACTATTATACTATGCCTATGATGGCCCGTATGAGGGGATTGGCCCCTTGGTTTATAACCACAGTGGGTGTTCTCTTCGTAATATTGATGGCAATGCCAAGCAACTCATCAATCGCCGAGCTTTTCGGAGCGCGCTCAAATAATGTCGGTACTGTTAACGGAAAAGATATTTCCTATCAGGAGTTTACTTCCGATGTTGAAAAATACAGAGAGCGTCAGAAACAACAGTCCGGACAGGATATTGATGAAGATAACCTTGAACAGTTCAGAGATCAGGTATGGGATGCCATCGTTACGCAAAACCTGACCGAACAACAGATTAAAAAATACGGTATAGACGTTCTTGATAAAGAGATATTTGAAGCAATCATGGGCCCTAACCCGCCTGAAATGCTGAGAAGTCAATTTACGGATTCATTGGGTCACTTTAACCGTGATCTTTATGACAGAGCGCTTCGCGATAAGAAAAACGCGAAAATCGTACAGCAGGTTGAAGATGCAATGCGCCAGCAATTACTGAGCGAAAAATTGCAGTCTTATGTAAGTACTGCTCTGATGGTTTCCGAAGGTGAAATACACAGAAAATATATTGATCAGAATATTAAGATGAACGCTGAGTTCGTCGCAGTTGATATCAATAATTTCTCCGATGCTAACATTTCCGTTTCAAACGACGAAATGAAAAAGTATTACGATGAGCATCCGGATAAATTCACGGTTCAGGCACAGCGCAAAATTAAGTTTGTCATGTTCCCGATTCAGGCGACTGCTGCCGATACAGCACAGATTCTCGCTAATCTACAGGACATTGCTTCCCGTGCGAAAGACGATACAGCCTCATTTAAATCATATGTAGATATTTATTCCGATACGCCATATGGCAAAGATACCCTTGATATAACGACTATCGGCAGCGATTTTCCGTCAGCCGCAGCCGGTGCATCCGTGGGTTCATTGGTCGGGCCGGTTAAAACACAAACCGGATATGCTTTGTACAAATACTATGGTGCTGCCGAAGGTAAAGAAACATATGTTCGTGCTGCCCACATTCTCGTACCGGATGAAGCCGAAGCAAACAGAGTTTACGAGGAAATCAAACAGTCCGGCAATTTTGCTGCCGCTGCTGCTAAGTACTCAAAAGATCCGGGCAGCGCTGTTAACGGCGGTGACCTCGGTTGGTTTGCTAAAGGACGCATGGTTAAAGAATTTGAGGATGCGTGTTTCAGCGGTGCTGTCAACGTAGTGCAAAAACCGATTAAGACAAGCTTCGGTTATCATATTATCAAAGTAACCGGGAAATCAAGCCAGCGTTATGTTGTTGAAAAAATCACCAATACTTTAAAACCTTCTGCTACAACAAAGGATCTGATCTATCATCAGGCCAGTGACTTTGCTTATTTGGCAGACAAGAACGATTTTGAAAAAGAAGCTGAACTAGAAAAAATCGCAGTTAGAGAGAGCTCGCCGTTTACTGAAGATTCATACTCAGTTCCGGGTGTCGGCTATTCACGTTTAGTCGTAAAATTTGCTTTCGATAACAGCATTAATACGGTCAGTAAAGCCTTCAAAACCGGAAGCGGTTATGTTGTGGCTAAAGTTACTGAGATAATCAAACCGGGTGTCCGTAAATTTGATGATGTTCAGAAAGACGTAAAAGCTCTTGTTATCAAGGAAAAGAAACTTGATAAAGCTAAAAACATGGCCGAAATGATAAAGAAAAACGTCGGTGGTGATTTAGTTAAAGCACAGCAGATGTACGGTCAGGCTAAATATGGCCAGGCTACAGACTTTACTTCAAACGGAAGCATTCCGGGAGTAGGTCTCGAATACAACTTTGCTGCAGCAGCTTCAAAAGCTCCTTACAATCAGGTTATCGGACCGGTTAAGGGTACACATGCTTATTATCTGATTAAGGTAACAGGCAAAACACAATTCGATCAGTCTGCTTATGCAGTTCAGCATGACGGACTTCGTGATAACTTGTTGAATGAGAAAAAGCAAATGTTATTCAGCCAGTGGTTGAGTAATTTGAAAGAGCATGCTAAGATAGTTGATAAGCGTTATCAGTTCTACGAACGCTAAACATGAAAAATTACGAGAATCCCTCTTCCTTGAAGAGGGATTTTTGTTTTAAACAGAATGTTTCGTTAGGCAACACTCAAAACACTGCATATTCGGAGCCGCAATGAATTTTCAGCTGCGCCTTGTTATCTCTCCTCATCTTTTTATTTTAAAGAAGTCAATTTCTCAGTTTTCCGGTTATCCCGGGGACTTGAAAGAATTTTCACGGTTTATCCGGAAAGCAATAAGCACGTAGATATGAAAACCAAGCGGATATATTTAACAGGTTTTATGGGAGCAGGAAAGAGCACCATAGGCCTGATACTCGCCAATACGCTTGGCTGGACATTCTATGATCTTGATGCCGAGATTGTCAAATCCCGTGGTAAATCCGTCGTCGCGATTTTCAAAGAGGACGGTGAAACAAAATTCCGGGAATTGGAGGCATCCGTTCTGGCTGAATTATCGAAGAGCGATAATATCATCGTTGCTTTAGGCGGCGGTGCCGTTTTGTTCGAGGATGTCGCCAAGCTCATTAAGAGCTCCGGAGTATCCGTGTATCTCAAGGCTTCAGCTGAGCGTATCTATGACCGCCTGAAATATAAAACAGATCGGCCTCTGTTTCAGACGCTTGAGGGAGGCGCGCTTTCAAAAGAGGATGCGATGAAAAAGATTCGTACCATGTTGAAAGAGCGTGAGGGTACATATATGGAAGCTGATTTGGTTTTTAACACGGAGGGCTTGGCAATCGGAAAGATTGTTGACCATCTGAAAATAGAATTAGGAAGAAAGTTTTAATCATGGCTAAATGGACAATACATACAAAATTAAAAAATTCGGAACTGGTATTTGATGAGTTTCTCTTAAAGGATATGCACAAGTATCTGTCAAAAAAATCTCTCTATCGTAATGTCTTTTTAGTTGTTGATGAAAACGTATGGAAGCACTGGCGCAAAGATATTTTCATGGGTCTACAGCCGTTTGCAGCAAAACTAAAACACATGATCATTCCTTCAGGTGAGAACTCGAAATCATTTACCATGCTTCAGAAAATTCTTGCTGAATTGCAGCTTAACGAGTTCGGCCGTGATACGCTGATTGTCGCAATAGGTGGTGGGGTAACCGGGGATCTGGCTGGATTTGCCGCTTCGATATACACTCGTGGAGTAAAACTTGTCCAGGTGCCGACCACGCTTCTCGCTATGGTGGATAGCTCGATTGGCGGTAAGACCGGAATCAATTTTAAGAAAAAGAAAAACATCATCGGAACATTTTTTCAGCCGGACATTATTTTTGCGGATAGCAACTTACTTAAGACTCTCCCGGCTGATGAACTGAAAAGCGGTTATGGTGAGATAGTAAAATATGCTTTTTTGTCGGATGAAAAACTTTATAAAACTGTCACAGGATATGAGTTCCCGGGTAAACTGAAAACGGGCGCAAATTTCTCGAAGCTTGTTCAGGAATGTATGAAAATAAAAACTTCGGTTGTTGAACAGGATGAACACGAGGGAGGATTGCGAAAGATTCTTAATCTCGGACATACGTTTGCGCATGCTTTCGAATCGGAATTAAACTTTAAAATTATGCACGGTGAAGCTGTTGCATTCGGTATTATATCCGCCTTGTATGTATCGCATTCTTTGAACCTGATTGATGATGTAAGTCTTGAGGAATTTCTAAAAATACCGACGAAGCTGAAATACTCCACAAAACTGCAAAAGATGAATTTGACCCGTGTGCTGAAATATATGCGCTCGGATAAGAAAAATGCCAACGCCAAACCGCGTTTTGTTTTAGTAACGGGAGTGGGCGAGCTGGCGCTTGATGTTGAAGTGAGTGACGAACTTGTGGAAAATGCTATTCGTTCTGCTTTGAAAAGAATATAGTTACAAAGCTGCCTGTCCATGTGGAGCGGCTTTATATTGATAAATTTTACACGATACTGTTTATCGTAGAATAGAATGTAATAATGGAAAATTCAAAATCGCTTAATATTGTTTTACTGGTCGGCGGTGCTTCACCTGAACGTGAGGTATCGAAGGAATCATCTAAATCTATTCGGGAATCTCTTGTCAAATTAGGGCATACGGTTCATCTTGTAGACCCTGCATACGGATTGCAGCAGCCGACAGAAGTTGAAGACTTCTTCAAACCCGGTGAACAGTTTCCGGTCAGCCATAAAAACTATGTGGAAGCGTTCACTCTGGATGTTTTTAAGAATGCCGATCTTGTATTTATCGGCTTACACGGTAAATGGGGCGAAGACGGGACGGTGCAATCTCTCCTTGAATTGTTAGGTCTACCGTTCACAGGCTCCGGTGTACTGTCGAGTTCTTTAGCTATGGATAAAGCAATAGCAAAAATTATTATGCGGAATAATGGTGTAAAGGTTCCGGACGGTTTTCTGATTAACCGTGATAAAGTCAACGTGACAGAAATTGCAAGAACAATCAATAACACGTTCGGATATCCTTGTGTTATCAAACCGAATGATCAAGGCTCCACTTGCGGACTTTCTATCTGTAAGCAGGAAAGCGAATTGGACGCTGCTATTACTCTATGTCTTGAATATAGCGATTCTGTCTTGATCGAAGAGTTCATTCCCGGCAGGGAATTAACCGTTGGAATTATTGATAAGGCGGTACTCCCACCTCTGGAAATACGGCCGAAGCATGGCTTATATGATTACGAATGTAAATACACCGATGGAATGAGCGATTATCTTGTTCCTGCTCCTGTTACATATGATATTGAGTCGCAGCTGCGCGATCAGACCATACGCGCACATGTAGCTTTGGGATGCAGCGTGTATTCACGGACTGATTTTCGTCTTACAACCGACGATAAGATTTACTGTCTGGAAGTCAATACCTTGCCCGGCATGACTTCTCACAGTTTAATCCCGAAGATGGCGAAATCAGCGGGTACTTCCTTTGATGAACTGGTTAATCAAATAGTAAAATTAAGTTTGAAGCATGAGTAAAAGATTAGCTCTGATAATCATAGGCATTGTTGTTCTTCTCGGTACAACATATCTGATTTCCTATAGTACAGGTCTTAATAAATATCTGAAACTGCGGAAAGAGTTGGATTCGCTGAATGCTGTCGTTAAAACACTGGAAGAGGAAAACCAACAGCTCAAGGTAGGTTATAAAGCCCTCGAAAATCACGAGCATTATAAAACTGAAAAGATTGCCAGAGAAAGATATAATTTTAAAAAGCCGAACGAGACTGTTATTACAATAGAAGAAAAATAGCACTCCCGTCACCTCAATATTACAGGACATACGATGAAGCAAGAGACAGGCAAGAATTTCCCGAAGTGTACATCTGCATTTTTGAAGCAGCTTGAGAAGAATAATAACCGGGAGTGGTTTGAGGAACATAGAAAGGAATATGAGGACAATTTTCTATTTCCTGCGGTGGATTTTGTTATACAATTCGGAGAGAAACTCTCCAAAATTTCACCTGATATCATCGCCATTCCGAAAGTAGATAAATCCATATTCCGCCTCCACAGAGATATACGTTTCAGCAAGGATAAACTCCCGTATAAAACCAATCTGGGTATGTACTTCTGGGAGGGCGACCGGTCGAAAATGGAATGCCCCGGATTTTATGTCCATGTTGATACGAAATCAATTTTTATTGGTTCCGGTGTTTACGAATTTACAAAAGAGACTTTGGAGATATACCGGAATGCCGTTGATGACCCGTATAAAGGGGAGGCTTTGGATAAGGCGGTTAAAAAAATCCTTAAAAAGGGCAGCTATTCGCTTGGCGGGAAGAAGTATAAAAAGACTCCCAAAGGTTTCGATCCTTCTTCTCCATACGCGGAGTATTTGCTTTACAACGGATTATATTGTTCCTATGAAACCAAGGATATTAAAGATTTAGCTGGTAAGGAGTTTCAGGAATTGTGCCTGAAAGTTTGTAAGGATCTGCTGCCGCTTCACCGGTGGTTTGTTGAACTTTTAAAATTAAGCTGAGTCCGGTAAAATAATTAAAACTAAAAAGGCGGTGGTAAGTTTATCTTATCACCGCCTTTGTCTTAATAACGTTTCACTAATTAGTTAGTGGCAGGCAGGTAGGGGAGAATTTTCGCTTCCAAAGCCTGTTTCGGCTGCGCACCGATTACGCCATCTACGACCTTACCATCTTTGAATATCCCCAATGTGGGAATACTTCTGATGCCGTACTGTGCGGAAACCGACTGGTTTTCATCTGTATTGATTTTTACGACTTTCAATTTACCGGCATACTGTGCAGCTAACTGCTCAACAACCGGAGCTACCATTCTACATGGCCCGCACCAGGGAGCCCAAAAATCAACTAATACGGGAAGATCTGATTTCAATACTTCTTGTTCAAAGTTGGCGTCACTGCCTTCTATTACATTTACCATTTTCATTTCCTTTTATTTTTCTATTATCTAAGGATATGATGCCTAAACGGCAAAAAGGATTCGGCAATAGATGCTTATGATACTGAGGCAATGTCTTTTTTAGATGAACGGGCAACCCACATTTCAATGAGCGAGGTTATGAGCGCGAGCATGACAAACAGCCGCCATAGCTCAGAACCGTACCGGGCTTGATTAATTTTTTCAATACCGTTTTCCTGCGGTAAAATCGTTTTAATATTGCCCTTAAAATTCAGTTTCGATAGATATGTTTTCAATTCATTCTCGGAGTAGGATTCAGTTGAAGACTCCACCGGATTGTGGTTTACCGGCACTTCATAGCGGGCATTTTTATCAAGAATGAAATCGTAATTTCCGGGGATATTTGTTTTAGTATATCCGGGGTCGGTTTCGTATTCCTTTTTACCGCCAAGGAGTATATCTTCGGTCTTATCAGGACGGATAATCTTAATTGACCCGCTCTTACCTTTATTCTGCGGAATAAGAATTGTTTCGCCGGTGAATCTTTGAACTTCTTCAGTCCTTTGTGAAGAAAGATAAAAAACAGATGAGAATGCAAACGGGACAAAGAAACTCTTATACGGGAAGTTTGTCCATTCCGGATTCATCGCTGAGGCAAATACAAGAATCCTGCCGCCGCCGCGTTTAAACTCACTTAAGAGAGCGGATTTATCCGATAAGGTTACAATACTTTTTGCAGTGCCGTCACTGCCGATAATGAAGTGTGAGTAGAACTGCGGCGACTCCACACCCGGTGCCGAGTTATTCTTGAAAATTCCCTTGAGCATTGGATGCGTAAAGTCAATTGAAGAGAACTCCTCATATGCCCAAGATTTGTTGTTCGCTTTTCGTGCCTCTTTGCCCAATGGGAGTCCTAAGGATGAAAGTGTAGAATTAAAGTCATCCAATGAAGTAGCCGCCCCCGGTGCTGCGAAAATATTGCCCTTATTCGAAAGGTATTGCATGAGGCGGTCTGCCGGGAGATTTTTTGAACTGCCGAACAGGAAAATGGCATCATAGTTCATCAGATTAGCATATGACAATTGTGCTATGTTCCGTTCATCAAATACAAACGTGCGGGAAGAGTCACCGGCCTCAAGCGCCATTCGTAAAAAGCGGCTGTCGTTTTTATCATTCTGAAAAATGCCGATGTTTATTTTTTCAGGAACTACAACCGACGCGTATGATTTGTTATCTAATGTAATCGCATCATCTTCAATCTCCGCAACGATACTCTGGATGCCTGATTTTTTGAATGTAGACTCAAGCTGTAATTCCGTTGACTTATGCGCGGAAAGTGAAATTCCTTTTTGCGCCGTTCTATCGCCATTCAAGAATAACGAAACCACTGTATTCCTACTTTCGGCATCGGAGTAATTCGTCAGGAATACGCTGACCTGGAATGGCTTGTCCTTACCCAGAACAACCGTGTTCAGTTTAAGGCTGTCAATACCGATATTAAAAATCTCTTTGCCTTTAAACGGAAACAAATAAATATTGACCCGTTCATTCAGCAATTCACCAAGATTGGAATATGCGGAATCCTTCATGAGTTCGGTCTTCTGCATATCAGTGAAAAGGTATAATTCCTTGTTGAAATTATTGGACTGTCCGAATAGGGAAGCGGCTTTCACCATGGAAGGGTGCAAATAACCTGAAACACTCGAAATATGAATATCCTCAAGTTGCTTTTTGAGCGAGACTATATCTTTGGAAAGCGGCACAGGCTGCCGGTTAAGGTCAGATAGAAGCACAATTGCCGCATCGTCTCCGGCGTGCAGTTGTTCGAGGTGTGTGCGGAGCAGTGATTTAGCCTGATTAAAATATGAGCCGTTATCGCCGACAACAGACATGCTGTATGTGTCATCCAGAATGAATACTGCTGTTGTTTTGGCGAGCGAGGTCGTCCCGCCGATTGATATTCCCTTAATGGTGGGGCGCGAAAAAGCCAGTACCAGAAACAGAATAACCAGAATTCGCAGAGCAAGAAGCAGCCACTGTTTTAATTGTATCTTCCTGATTTTATTTTTCTTCAGCTCTTTCAGAAAGATCAGCGTACTGAATTCAATTTTCTTCAGCTTGCGAAGGTTTAACAAATGTATAACGATTGGAATGCCGGCAGCCAGCAAACCAAACAAGACAGCAGGATTTAGAAACGTCATCGAGAACTAAGCTTTCTTCTCCAACACGACAGCTGTTCCATAGCAAAGCACTTCGGTTACACCCTGCATAATCTCGGTCGCATCGTATCTGATACCGATAACACCATTAGCACCGATCTCCTTGGCGTGTTGGAGCATCATAACATACGCGTCAATTCTTGTTTTTTCGCATAGCTCGGAAAGAAGGGTAATATTACCACCGACGAGAGTCTGAAAACTTGCACCGATAGTGCCGAAAATCGAACGTGAACGGACGACAATACCGCGTACGAGTCCCAGATTTTTTACTACTGAATATCCGTCAATTTCAAATGCCGTTGTTGTTAAGTGTTGATCAATCATGATAGCTCCATTAATAAGTTCATTTCAAATTATTTTCTACCAACTTCCGCCGGCTCCACCGCCGCCGAAACCTCCGCCTCCACCTGAGAAGCCTCCGAACCCGCCTCCACCGCCGCCGGAACCAAAACCGCCAAATCCGCCACCGCCGGGGCCGAAGCCTCCGAATCCGCCGAAAAAGATTCCACGTCTGCGTCTCGGTAATACTGAGAAGGCGATAAACAGAATGATAATAATCAGGCTAAAGCCGTTAAACTTTTTCCCTTTGGATTTCCTTTCGGGCTTGATTTTATACTCACCGGCAGTCGCTTTAGTTATTGCACTTACACCGGCAGCAACACCGCCGAAATAATCACCCTCCTTGAAAAAGGGTATCATTTCATTTCTGACGATATAACTTGCGGTAGCATCGGGGAGGGCACCTTCAAGTCCTGCGCCAATTTCAATGCGTGCTTTCTTATCATTTTTAACGATGAGAACCAAAATTCCGTTGTTGAGCTGCTTTGTTCCAATTCGATTTTGGGAGGCGACCTGATACGCGTAATCGGTGATGTCCATACCGTCAAGCGTAGGTATCATCAAGACAACGATTTGATTTGATGTCGAATCCTCAAACTGTTTCAGATTCCGCGTTAAATCGTCAATTTGGCTTTGGGAGAACGTTCCTGTTAAATCGGTTGCCCATTGTGTCAATTTCGGTACAGATGCCTGTCCCGGAAGCGGCGCAGAAAAAAGGAGCAACGAGAATAGGAGAAACCTTATTTTTCGGTACATAGAGTGCATAATTATATTCTTTATCTGTGTGAATATATAAAAATATTGTATCGAATTGAAGGCTAATTTGTGATTTAGTGATGAACGGCAAGGGAGCGGTTAAATTTTCAAGGTAAAATAGAACGAAGTGCCTTTCCCGATTTCACTTTCCACTGAAATATTGCTGTTGTGTGCTTCGACAATGTGCTTTACAATTGCAAGTCCCAGACCGGTTCCACCTGTTTCTCTTGAACGTTCTTTTTCCACACGGTAAAAGCGTTCGAATAAACGGGGCAGATGCTCTTTACCGATTCCGGCACCATTATCTTTTACAAAGATGGTGACAGCTGAATCCTTAACTTCATAACAAACCCGGATAACCGTTCCCGAAGGATTATACCGTATTGCATTATCTATAAGATTATACATGACTTGCGAAAGACGATCCTTATCAGCATACAGCTTAATATCCGCACCAAGGTCAAGAATGAGGGTAATCCCTTTTTGGTTAGCCGGAAATTTTTCGGTTTCAACTATTTTTAGGAGAAACTCAATTATCGGGAAGGAATGGAAAGTCAGTTTCAACTCTTTTGATTCTATGCGCGAAATATCAATCAGGTCATTAAGAAGATTATTCAGTCTCTCGACGTGGAATAACGCCTTATTCAGGTATTTTTGATTTACTGTGGCATCCTCTAACGCGCCTGCCAGAAGTGTTTCAATAAATGCCTGAATAGAGAACAGCGGTGTACGCAGTTCGTGCGAGACGTTGGCAAGAAATTGAGAACGTATCATTGAGGACTTTTGCAGTTCATTCATTTCCCGGTTGATCTTTTCAACAAGCTGATTGATAGACTCAATCAACATTTTTATCTCATCGTTGGAACGGACGGCAAGAATCTTGCTGTAATTACCGCCAGCGATAATTCTTATCTCATCGGTCAGTTTTACAATGGGATCTGTCATTTTTTTTGAGATGAAAAGACTGAGAATGATAACCAGCAGCAATACTAAAAGCGAAATAACGATGATTGATGATCTGATTTCATGAATCGTTGAGTTGTAGTAAGAAAGGGGAATGCTTACTCTGATATACTGAATATTTTGATAGACGTTCCCCTGAGCGGGGAAGGTCACCTTTTTGGCAACGTACAAATATTCCTGATGAGTCGTGCTGCTCATTCGTATGTTGCTGCCGACGTTATATTTTCTTGCCGTAATTATTTCCGGACGGTTAAGATGGTTTTTAAGTTGCGGATCATTTGCCTTTTCGGCTTCCGACTCCATCACTACATTGCCGAGACTGTCAATAAGCGTAATGCGCAGGTGCGAGTGTTGTGCAAAGCTTTGCAGGTGATTGGAAATACTATCAGCCGGTTTATCTGATATATCGGATAAATAATATGTGATGAAATCTATGTTCTGAGTTAGCGAGCGATCCATGTTATCGTGGAAAATCTTTTCAACCCGGTAACTGGCCAGCATTCCCAGCGCACCGATAATAACTATGGCGAACAGCAGGTAAACAATAACTATTTTGGTGCGGATTCTGACAAACATTATTTTTTGAATCGGTAACCGACCCCTTTTATGGTTTCAATCAGGCGGCTTTTATCGCCAAGTTTTTCCCGTATATGCCGTATATGAACATCAATAGTTCTTTGTCCGACGACTACATCGCTGCCCCATATGGTGCTGAAGAGCTTTTCTCTTGTAACTATTGTGCCCTTATGCCTGATAAGGAACAGGAGAGACTCAAACTCTTTTTTGGTAAACGGAACTTCAACGTTATTAACCATAACCGTATAGTTGTTTGTGTCAACCACCAGATCTTCAATGACAATGACCGGCTCAATTGCTTCGTGCGAATTATCGCGGCGGAATATGGTTTTAATTCTTGCGAGAAGTTTATGGATGCTAATCGGCTTCACGAGATAATCTTCTGCGCCGATTTCCAGTCCGAGTATTTCATCAAGCTCGGTATTTTTTGCTGTTAGAAAGATAATCGGAATTTTCGCGGAAAGGGGATTCGCCTTTAATACTTTACAAATTTCATAACCATTCATTCCGGGAAGCATTATATCGAGAATAATCAGGTCAACTTTAGTAACATCAATGTCTAAAACCTCTTTTCCGTTATTTGCGGAAATTATATCGTATCCCTCTTTGGTAAGATTATAAGTAAGTACTTCAATTATATCTTTTTCATCATCAACAATCAGAATGCGTTTCTTCATGTATTTTCTTTTCGTTTTTCTCCAAATATAGCAGTTTTAAAGAGCATTATGAATTTTTGTTAAGTGAATCAGTTGTAAACAGGGAGGAAAATATCATTCTTAATATATTATTAACGCGAAATTAACGTTATTTTAAGATTACTCCATGAGTCCTGCTAAGCGCAGTCTTCATCAAACAAACGGCGTAGTTCAAAAATTGATATGCCGTAAGCAACTGCAACATTTAACGATTGTTTGATACCGTACTGAGGTATCTCCAAAGCCATGTCGCACAAGTCCAGCAGCTCTTGTGAAACTCCGGTAATCTCATTGCCGATAATGAGTGCCAACGGGAAACTCTGAGGCGGGACTTTATAGTGAGGGATACTGCCTTCGGTCAACTCCAACGCGGCAATTTTGTATCCTTCGCTTTTCAATTTTACGATAACATCCATGGGCTCCTTTACATACTCCCATGCGACGCTTTCGGTTGCACCTAAAGCTGTTTTGAGAATTTCCTTTTTTGGAGGTGCAGGTGTAAACCCGCAGCAATAAAGTTTTTGTATCATCGCGCCGTCGGAAGTCCGGAAGATTGAGCCGACGTTATAGGTGCTGCGGATGTTGTTTAGTATCGCAACTACCGGAAGTTTTTTAACATCAGGTAAGGTTTCTAATTTCGGACGGTCTATTGAGATTTCGTCGTGAGTTTTCTTTTTCATGTAAATTTTTGTTCTTTGATTGCAAGCTGTCCGCATGCTGCGGCAATGTCATCGCCTTTAGTATCTCTCAGCATAACAGTAATATTGGCATCACGGAGTTTGGACGCAAATATCTCTATGTCCGGTCGTGAAGTCGGAACTAATGTGCCGGAGAAACCGGAAGGATTCATGTGCTTAAGAGAATTGAAGGGAATTATGTTTACCTTGGAAGGTACACTCCTACATAATTTGATAAGTGCTTTCACGTCTTCCGGCCTGTCGTTCACACCCTTTAACATAATATACTCAAATGTTATCCGGGTATCGGTTTTAGCTGCGTAGTATTTTACCGCTTCAATGTTCGATTTTAACGAGTATTTTTTATTGACAGGCATAATCTGCGACCGGACATCCTCAAAGCAGGAGTGAAGGGATAACGCCAGTTTGACCTTTAATTTCGTATCGGCTAATTCCATAATTTTATGCGGAATGCCCGAAGTGGAGACAGTGATTTTTTTGAGGCTTATTCCTTTGGTCAGTTCTTCAGAGAAAATTTCAAGCGAGCGGACGGTTGAGTCATAGTTAATCAGCGGTTCGCCCATACCCATATATACCAGATTAGTTATCGGATCCTGAAAGCCTGCCTGCGCAAGTGCGTATTGGTCAAATATCTCGCCGGGCGTGAGGTTCATTTTGAAACCCATCAATCCGGTTGCACAGAAACTACAATCAAGCGGACACCCAACCTGAGTCGAAACGCATAATGTTGCCCGGCCTTCGTCGGGAATGATTACGGACTCAATAATATGTCCGTGGCCGGTTTTGTAAATGATTTTTGTTGTTCCGGAGTTGCCGGATTTTTCCTCTTGAACCTTTTCAAGAGCCTGAAGGGAAAATTTGTCCTCCAATTCCATCCGCAGTGATTTGGGGAGATTTTCCATTTCCGCGAACGAGAAGACCTTGTGGTTATACAACCAATTGAATACCTGTTCGGCACGATACTTCGGCTGTCCCATCTCGGCAAATAGGGCTTGAAGCTCGGGGAGAGTATGTCCTTTCAGAAGCGTTTTAGACACAAAAATCTTTAATTCTAATGATGGATATGTTTTCTATAAATAATTACTCCAAATATAAGGAATATTGAGCCAAAATGCCCTTCTTAAGCCAGAAAATCCTTGTTTTTCCATGCAGTTATAGCTAAAATACTTAATTACATTTTATTTTTTATTCCTTAATTCTTGAAACCTGTTTCCAGTTCGATTCGTCAAAAAACAGGGTGTGAGTATTTATTTAGTAATATAGTACGGAGTCATTACTTCTTATGAAAAACATTCATCTATATGCATTGTCTTTTATTATCGGATTAAGCTTATGGGGCTGTTCTCCGAAACACAGCGATATTGTTGTGGCTGACTATGGTAAATCAACAATTACCATGAGCGAGTTTGAAAAGGCTTACTTGAAAAACAGCAGTGCCACCGGAAAACAAAGTACCGATACACTGAAACAATATGAGAATTTTCTCGATCTGTATGTGAAGTATAAAATGAAATTAGCCGATGCTCAAAAACGCGGCTACGATACCAATCAGGCATTACAGAATGAACTTATTGACTACAAGAAAAAAGTCGGAGTATCATTCCTGCTCGAAAGAAATCTGGTAACTCCGAACATCAAAAGATTGTGGGAGATGCGGAAAAAGGAATTTCGTGTCAGCCACCTGATGATTCGTCCGGACAGTACGGGAGATGAAGCTGCTCATAAAAAAGCATTAGCGCTTGTTGACAGCATTAAGCATGGCAAAACCTTTGAACAGATGGTTAGTCTGTATTCACAGGATACCTATTCAAAAAACATCGGCGGCGATATTTATTACATTACCGCGGGAATGCTTGTCCCCGAATTTGAAGAAGCAGTTTATAAAACCAAAGTCGGTGAAATCTATCCCGAGCCTATCAAGACCCGCTGGGGCTATCACATTATCAAAGTTACCGAAGAAAGGGAGCGAGTCCCTTCAGTTCGTGCCAGCCATATTCTTGTAGACTTTACCAACGAAAACGGTGAGGTTGATTCGGTAGCTGCTAAGAAAATCATTGATACGGTAGCACAGAAATTAAAAGCCGGTGCTGACTTTGCTGAATTGGCAAAGCAGTACTCAAAGGATCAGGCTTCAAAGGAAAACGGCGGAGATTTAAATTATTTCGAACGCCGTATGATGATTAAAGAATTTGATGAAGCTGCTTTTAATCTTAAGGTAGGAGAAATCTCTCCAATTATTAAAACAAGCTACGGCTATCATATCATCAAATTAACGGACAAAAAGCCGTATCCCGCATTTGAAGACGATAAGGAAAACTTGAAACAATTATATCGTCAGGCGCGTTACAATGCTGATTATGATACATTAGTAACCTCGTTGAAGTCGAATTATCAATACTCTTTGAATCACGCCACAATTGATGCAGTCGCTAAACTGAGTGATTCGACAAAAATGACTCCCGATGTATTCGCGGCACCATGGTATCCCGGAGTAAAGGACCTGTCCCTTTTCACCATGACCAATGATAATGTTAAAGTTGATGACTTCTTCAATTACGCCCAGAATCAGGCGGATTTGAGCAATAAGCTTATTACCAAGACTTTTATGCTTGATGCTATTAAAAAGTATTCAAGCGAGCATGTGTTGGAATTATCTGCTATGACGCTGGAATCAAAAAACGAAGAGTTCGCCGAGCTGATGAAAGATTATAAAAATGGTATTTTTATCTTCAAATTGCAGGATGATGAAATTTGGGGTAAGATTGCCATGGACAGCGTCAAACTTGTTCAGTACTATGATTTGAATAAGGATAAGTACAGATGGAATGACCGGGTTGAATTTGCTGAGATTTTTGTAAAGAGTGACTCTTTGATCAAAGCAGTTCAGGGTGAACTTAAGAGCGGTGTTTCTTTTGATACTCTTGTAGTAAAATTCACCGAGCGCCCCGGATTCCGTGACAGAGGCGGCAAGTATCCTCTTGCTGATGTAAACTCATCACAGCTTGGACTTGAAGCTAACCGTTTGAGTAATCCGGGTGATGTTTCTGCACCGGTCGCAAACTCAGGCGGATATTCATTGTTACAATTAATCAAGAAAGAACCAGCCCGTGTAAAGACTTTTGAAGAAGCAAAAGCCGAAGTTTCCGGTGCTTATCAGGAAGAAGAGAGCAAGCGTCTTGAAAACGAATACAATGACACGCTTCAAAAGGAATATAAACCTGTACTTCATTATGATGTACTCCCGCAAGCTTTCAAGCAATAGTTTAGTCTTCGTAATTGTTTTTCTACTCACCGCACCTCTTTTTACGGGGTGCGGTGAAGAAAAAAAAACGGGTGGCTATGCCGCTCGCGTAAATGATTCCTACCTGTCGGAAAATGAACTCAATGAGCGCACAGGATATGATTCATTGAATCCTTCTGTCCGTACTGAATATGTCCAGAACTGGGTGAAGTCGGAACTGCTTTATCAGAAGGCGATCTCCGAGGGAATCACCAAGAGGGACGAATATAACTTCCTCGTAGAAAAGGCTAAAAAGGAAATTGCCGCCGCGTTATTAAAGAAAAAGGTGACGGATGATTTTAGCGTCAAGTATGACGAGAACGACTTGAAAAAATACTACGAGCAGCATCGCGAATACTTCCGGATTAATGACATGGGGTTCTTATTTGATCAGGTCACATTCACCGGGGAAAGGCAGGCGACAGAATTTCATGAAGTTGCCGTCTCAAAAGGATGGGATATAGCTCTTCACTTGATAAATGGTAAGAAAAATGCCGCTGAAAATTCAAGCAGCATATTCCGGTTGGATTATCAATTGGAAACCGGCGTTTTATACCGTGTACTCCATTTTCTGAATGAGAATGAAATATCTCTTGTTTTGAATACCAGTCCTGCTGTTTATACGGTCGTACGGTTGAAAAAAACATATGAGCAGGGAAGTACACCGCCTTTTTCTGTAATGAAGAATGTTGTTGAACAACGAATGGTCAATCAGATGAAAGTCGAGCTCCTTGATGAGTATATAAAGGAGTTGTACGAAAAAAACAAGGTTGATATTACCTACCGCCGCTGAGAAGGCGCAGGTGTATTAACTGCTGTAGGCATAGGTTACTCCTTTTTATAATGCTTTGCTTATACTTATATTAATATGTAAAACTTTCGATATTAGCGAGAATAAAATTTCATGAAAAAATTCCTTCTATTACTTTCTCTTTGTTTAATTTCAGCCGGTTATGCTCAGGATGTTCTTGATAAGATTGTGGCAGTTGTTGATAATGAGATTATTATGAAAAGTGAGCTTGATTTTCAGGTAAACTATATGATAGCTCAAAAGAAACTCAATCCGAATAATCCCGATATTCAAAAGCAGGTACTAAACTCAATGATCGAGGAGAAACTCCTTTACGCTCAAGCGTTGATTGACTCGGTAAATGTTTCGGATGATGAGATCACCCGCCAGGTTGACTATCAGCTGAATATGCTGTCACAGCAATACGGCTCAAGGGATAAAATTGAGCAGCTGTACAACATGAGCTACGAAAAAATCAAACGTGAACTTCGCGAGAATGTAAAGAAAGAGAGTTTGATTCAACGGCTTCAGGAAAAGAAATTCGGGCTCATTGATTCCGGCAGAAGAGAAGTCGAAGAATTTTACAACAGATTTAAAGACAGTCTCGGCGTGATACCTGAGAAAGTTAAATTAGCGCACATATTCAAAAATCCCAGAACCTCACCTGAACTGAAACAAAAATACCATGCATTTGCGGAAGCAATTCTTGATTCGTTGAAACACGGTTCTGACTTTGCCGAGATGGCAAAAAAATATTCCGAAGATCCCGGTTCTGCTGTGCAGGGCGGTGATTTAGGATTTGTTAAAAGAGGAGTGTTCTTCCCCGAATATGAAGCGGCATCATTTGCCCTGGCGAAAGATCAGCTTTCACCGGTCATTGAATCGCCTGCCGGTTTTCACATTATCCAGCTTCTCGATAGAAGAGGGGAATCGGTTCATACCCGCCACATCCTCATAAAAGTCAAATCCGATGATCAGAACGATTTGAATACGATCGAATTCCTTTCCGCGCTGCGGGATAGTCTCATCACCAAAAAAGGCAGCTTCGCTGATTTTGCAAGAACATATAGTGATGATAAAGAAACAGCGCCGTTCGGCGGGCCGCTTGGAACTTTGTATCTCGAACAATTAGATAAACACTTACTGGATGTGACCAGCAGACTGAATGAAGGCGATATAAGTTTCCCGAAACGCGTGGACTATTCTCAGGGTACGTATGGATACCATATCGTGTACATGGAAAAACGCATTAAACAGCATCAGCCTGATTTGGACATTGATTATGCTGACTTGAAAAAATTGACCGACGAATACAAAAAACAAAAATTGTATCAGAGGTGGATGACAGAAATCAAATCAAAGATTTACTGGGAAATCAAACTGTAGCAGTACGTAAGGAATTTCGATTTTACTATGGAAAACAATAAAGACATCGAGCAGGCTGAGCGGTTAACTGCAAAAGTTGCCGCACTGAACGCTGAAATCGGTAAAGTGATAATCGGACAGCAGGAAATCATCCATCAGCTGACGATAGCCTTGTTATCGCGTGGGCATTGCCTTCTCGTGGGCGTCCCCGGATTAGCTAAGACTTTATTGATTAAAACTCTTGCCGATGTACTGGACTTAAAATTCAATAGAATTCAGTTCACGCCGGATCTTATGCCAAGTGACATTACGGGCACGGAGTTGATTGAAGAAGATTCTATTAGTAAAAAGCGGGAGTTCAGATTCATTCCCGGTCCCTTGTTCGCTAATGTTATTCTCGCAGATGAAATAAACAGAACACCACCCAAAACACAAAGTGCCCTCCTTGAAGCAATGCAGGAGCACAATGTAACCGTAGCCGGAAAGAATTATACACTTTCAGAACCATTCTTTGTTCTTGCAACACAGAATCCGATTGAACAGGAAGGAACTTACCCGTTACCCGAGGCTCAATTGGACAGGTTTATGTTCAGCCTGTGGTTAAATTATCCGTCCTTTGAAGAAGAGAAAGAAGTCATCCGTTTAACAACAAGTGAGTATTCGGCTAAGATAAATAAAGTTCTTACCGGTGCTGAACTCATCGGATTTCAGGAGCTTATTCGCAAAGTTCCGGTCGCAGACAATGTGATTACTTACGCGGTAAATGCGGTCAGTAAAACGCGCCCCGGAACTCCCGCCGCTCCGCAGTTTATTACCGATTGGCTTCGTTGGGGTGCCGGGCCGAGGGCTTCGCAGTATATCATTCTTGCGGCGAAAACCAAAGCTCTGATGGAGGGACGTTTCACTCCTCAGATTGAAGATGTACAATATGCACTGCTGCCGGTTTTACGGCACAGGATAATTACGAATTTTAATGCCGAGGCTGATGGCATTACTACGGCAACTGTCATTGAACATTTATTAAAAGTACTTTAAGATGATTGAGATCAAAGGGCTGTATAAAAAGTTTGGTGAAAAAGAGGTTCTCAAAGGAGTTGACCTCACAATTAATCAGGGCGAGACTCTTGTAATTGTCGGTAAGAGCGGCTGTGGTAAAAGTGTTATGCTTAAGCATATTGTCGGTCTATTAAAACCGGATCGCGGCACTGTTGAGATAGATGGAAAACTCGTCAATACAATGACTGAAAAGGAGTTATATACATTACGCAAAGACTTCGGGTATCTTTTTCAGAGCGGAGCCATATTTGACTCTCTTACTGTTGAAGAAAACGTTGCTCTTCCGTTAGTTGAATCCGATACTCAATACACCACCGCCGAGATTAAAAAACGCGTTGATCAGAATCTTGAACTTGTAGGACTTCCCGGAATAGGGAATCTGAAACCTTCTGAACTTTCCGGAGGTATGAGAAAACGCGTTGCACTTGCAAGAGCAATGATAACCAATCCTTCTTATATTTTGTATGATGAACCGACAACCGGCCTGGATCCGATAATGTCAGATTCGATTGACAATCTGATAATGGACGTGCGAGCCAAAGTAAAGGCGACCGCTATAGTAGTTACACATGATATGTTCAGCGTGAAAAATGTTGCGGATAAAGTGGCTATGATGCATGAAGGGAGAGTGCATTTTACCGGTACACCTGAGCAGCTGATGAGTTCAAAAGATGAAGTAATACTCGAATTTGTAAAAAGAACAAATTCCTGATTAGTTTACATTTGGCAATTATTCTCACCTTTTAAGAAAACTTTCTTCTTACTTTCAAGAACACTCGGGGATATTTTGACTCATTTGTCAAGTATTGATTCCCGCATTTACAGAATTCTCCTGCTAATTCCAGGCCTTGTAACACTTTATATGTCCCTGTAACTATTTGTAATATAATGGGATACGGTGATTTAGAGCCACGTTTACAGTATCAGACTTTGACATGGGTTGTAAAGCAAAATTCGGGGGCTTTTTTTTACCTGTATGGGAGCCGATTGGCACGTAAAATGACAGTACTCATTTAAGTAAAAACAAATTTTTTAAGTAATGCACCTTACTGAAGGAATTATAAGGACCAAACCCGACAGTTGTAAACGATGTTACAGCTGTATCCGCGAATGTCCGGCAAAGGCAATCAGGGTTGTCAACGGTCAGGCTTTGATTATGGAAGAAAGGTGTATAGCTTGCGGCCACTGCGTAAAAGTATGTTCGCAAAATGCCAAAGAAGTCGCATCATTTACTCCGGAAGAATTACGAAAACTTACCTCGGAAAATAAAGTTGTCGCTATCGTGGCTCCTTCATTTGCGGCATCATGGCCGAATGAATACTGGAAGATTCCTACCGCATTAAGAGAATTAGGTTTTGTAAAAGTTATTGAGACTGCATTTGGCGCTGACTTGATAAGTCCGCTTTATATTAATGATATTGAAAAAAGCGATATTCAAACTATCATTAGTTCTTCATGTCCGGCTGTATGCAACTACATCGAAAAATATTATCCGGAGTTGGTGCCTAATCTGGCTAAAATAGTATCGCCGATGGTTGCCGTTGCCCGCTATATTAAAGCGACGTTGGGGCAGGAGTATAAGATTGTGTTCATTGGACCTTGTACTGCAAAAAAGGCCGAGATATTAAGCGGTTCAGTTGAAGAGATAATTGATGAGGCTTTAACATTTGTCGAGTTGAAGCATATCTTGCAGGAAAACAATATCTCACTGGATAATTTAAAAGAATCCAGATTTGATCCGCCGCATGCAAACATGGGCAAATCTTATCCATTGGCAGGTGGCTTGATTAAGACCGCAGATCTTTCCGGCGATGTTTTGGAGAAAAAGATTATCGTTGTTGAAGGAAAGAGCAAGGTTCTTGAGATTATTGACGAAATTTTGAATAACCAGATTAACGCCAAGTTCATTGACATACTTTTTTGCGAGGGCTGTATTAGCGGACCCGCCATTGATTCTTCATTAAATTACTATTCACGCCGCGAGAAGGTGATTGAGTTTATAGAAGAAAGCATCAATGAAGTTGATAAAAAAGTCTGGCAAAGTGAAGTTTATAATAGCCGGGATTTGAATCTGCGGCGGGATCACGTTGTTAAAAATCAACGCAGGCCGCTTCCCCCAAAAGAAGAGATCCGTCTGATATTGGCAGAAATAAATAAGCCGAACGAAGAAGATAAACTGAACTGCGGCGCTTGCGGGTATTTGACCTGCGAGGAGTTCGCCATATCTGTTGCAAAAGGCCTGGCTGAAAAGGCAATGTGCCTTCCTTACCTGATTGATGAATTGCAGGTAGCATACGAAAATCTGGCTACGACTCAGGAAGCGCTTCATTCGGCAGAAAAATTAGCATCTATCGGACAACTCGCAGCCGGAATCGCCCATGAGATCAATAACCCTCTGGGAACGATTATGCTTTATGCCTCGCTTATCAAAAAGCAGGTTGAGAAGCTTGAGGAGGGGACGCAGTACGACGGAGATTTGAAAATTATTATCAACGAAGCAAATAGGTGTAAAAACATTGTCGCTAATTTGCTGAATTTCGCGAGACAAGGTAAATTAACTATACAAAAATTTGATCTTTTTGATCTCATTACTTCGATCGTTAAAAAGACAAAACTCCTTCCTGCAATGCAAGGTGTACTGGTTGAAATGCATCATGCCGCGCTGGATTCGACGATTGAGGCTGATAAAGATCAGTTGGAACAGGTATTTTTGAATATGTTTATGAATGCTGCAGAAGCGATGGAGCAGTGCTCCACGAAAAAATTATCTATCACAATTGATGACAGCAACGGTGAAATGATGATTACAGTTGCCGACACCGGTTGCGGTATTGCGAAAGAAAACTACGGTAAGATCTTTACTCCGTTTTTCACAACAAAGAAAATCGGAAAAGGTACGGGTCTTGGTATGGCTATCGCTTATGGTATTATCAAGATGCACAAGGGAGACGTTCGGTTCGAAAGCGAGATTGATAAAGGAACTACATTCCACGTAAAATTTCCCAAAACTTTAACTCAGACATTTAATTAATCTATCATGGAAGCACTATGAGTGAAAAAAGAAAAATATTAATTGTTGATGACGATCCGGATATTCTTAGTCAGATGCGGGTCATACTTGAAGCTAATAATTATACCGTATACACGTGCGATAATAGCAGAGAAGCATTCGACGTCTTTGAAGAAATTAAACCTGATGCCGTCGCCAGTGATCTGATGATGGAAGAGATGGATTCGGGTTTTATGCTTACCTATAAAATCAAGAAGACAGAGCACGGTAAGAAGATTCCTGTAATTCTGCTTACCTCGGCGACATATGTAACCGGTTACAAATTCGATGCATTTACTCAGGAAGAAAAAGACTGGTTGAAATGTGACGCGGTTTTGAATAAACCGATTAGTGTTGAAGAGCTGATGAAAAAAATCGAAAGCTTTTTCGAAACAGCAAAATAGCTTGTCGTACCCGGCGGAAAAACCGCCGAGTCGGTTCTCGGAAATTGTACTTAACCAAAGGTTTAAAGAACGGTTATGCCGGAACAATTAAAGGCCAGAGTCCTTGTTATTGATGACGAGGAAGCATTACGAATAGCAGTGAAAAGAATCCTCGAAATGGAGGGATTCTTTGTGGGAGTTGCTATGAACGGTACCGAAGGAATTAGAAAAATTTCTGAGGAAGACTATGATCTGGCCGTGATTGATTTAAAGATGCCGGATATGAGCGGGCTTGATGTGCTGAAGGAGATCAGGCACCAACGCCCGAATACCGTATGCCTGATGGCGACCGCGTACGCCTCGTATGAAACGGCGGTTGAGGCAACAAAAATCGGTGCGGATGGATACATTTTAAAACCATTCACTCCGGAAGAACTCCAGCAGCATCTTACCATTGCTCTTGAAAAGAGAAGATTCTTAGTTGAAACGGAGCGGCTGCGCCTTGAAAGAGAGCAAAGTTTGCTCGAAGTTGCTGTTGAAAGAACGAGGCTGAAAACCATTATTAATTCAATACACGACGGTGTATTGGTGATTAATAGAAGGGGAGAACTTGCATATTTCAATCAGGCAGTTCTCCGGCTGCTGGATATAGAGTATATCCCCATCGGAATTCCGATAATCGAACACCTGCCCAAGGAAATCAGCACTATTATTAACGATCAGTATCTTGATGTTAGTCAGCAAGACAAGTCTTATTCCGTGGAGGTTGAAATTAAACCTGAACATCAATTGGTAATTCAGGCAGATCTTTCCCCCGTAACACATCCGGATGGTTCGCTTGCCGGGGTGGTTGTTGTTTTAACGAACATTACTGAATTCAAAAAATTAGAATTCCTGAAATCACAGTTTGTTTCAATGGTGGCTCACGAATTAAAGGCTCCCATTGCAGCAACACTGGGATTTATTGATATTATTACCAATCCTACTTTAAAAGTCTCAGATGAGCAAAAGCACGACTTCCTCAAACGTTCGCATTTCCGGCTGAACTCATTATTGTTAATGATTAACGACCTTCTTGACATCTCCAGAATGGAAATGAACAAGGTGCCGAGAGAAATTAAAGAACTTTGTGTCGAAAGTTTGTTTACGGATATAGTTGAACTGTTCAAAATTGATATGGATAAGAAACATCTCCAGCTATATCTGCCTTCCGAAGAATCCAAACATCTAATACGCGGTGACCAAAACGAGTTAATGCGTTTATTTACAAATCTATTTAGCAACGCGATAAAATATAATAAAGAGAACGGCTCCATTACAGTCAAGGTTGAAAACCGCGACTTTCATACTGCCGTTATTATCAGCGATACCGGAATCGGGCTGCGACCTGAAGAAAAGAACAAGTTGTTCAGCGAATTCTTCAGAGCGAAGAACGAATTCACCAAAAACATCCATGGTACGGGACTGGGGCTTTCCATTGTCAAGCGTATCGTGGAGGCGTATGGGGGTAAAATTGAGTGTGAAAGTACATATGGGAGCGGTACAACTTTTACGTTGCTGTTCCCTGTCATTGATAAGGTTTTTGAATAAGAACAAGAATATAATTTCTTTCTTAAATTAACTGTTCAATCACTCACATAAAGGCTAAAAGAATGTCACTAATTGCCGTTATAGATGATGATCTTGATATCCTCGATGCCAGCTGCCTTATTCTTAAGGCAAAAGGCTTCGATGTTATTACCGCGACAAATCCGGACGACGGCTACAAAATTGTAGCTGCCAAAAAGCCGGATCTTATCATTCTTGACGTCATGATGAATGAACCGGACGACGGTTTCTTCCTGGCGCAAAAGTTCCACAGGGATAAGATTAATATTCCAATCATTATGTACACATCTGTGTCGAAAGCTACGGGTTTGGATTTCACTTCCGGCGCAATGATACCAGTTGATGAGTTCGTTGAGAAACCGATTTCTCCCGATGAACTTGTCGCAAAAGTCGAAAAATTAATCAACCGCAAATAGGAGTTTTCAGCATGTTAGTTTTTGAAAAAAACATGTTGGTAGATGAAATTGAAGGTCTGGTCAAGCAGTATGGAAACAGCAGAGCTGCTCTTATGCCGATATTACAGGCCATTCAAGCTAAGTACCAATATATTTCGGAATACGCTCAGCAGGAAATAGCGGATCAATTGGGTATTCATCCTGTTGAAGTATATAGTGTGATCTCTTTTTATACATTTTTGCATGACTCGCCTAAAGGCAAGAACATCGTCCGCTTGTGCCGGACTATTTCCTGTGAGTTTGCGGGCAAATGCAGTGTGGAAAAAGCCATTGAACGCGAATTGGGTATCAGCTTCGGAGAGACAACAAAAGATTCCAAGATTTCTTTGGAATACACCAATTGTCTCGGTATGTGTGATCAGGGACCGGCAATGATCGTGAATGATCGAATCTATACAAAGCTGACCCCTGAAAAAGCAGTACAAATTCTTGAAGAAATCGAGTAAGGAGAAAACCATGTATAGAAACATTCAAAAAACAGCCCGTCATGGTGATGTTCTCTTTACCTATTATAAAGTCGGTGAAGGAATCAAAAAAGCAGTTGAAATGGGACGCGAAAATGTTCTGTTCGAATTGAAAGATTCCAAAATGAAGGGTAGAGGCGGAGCCGGATTTCCGACCTCGACGAAGTGGATGCTCACGGCCGCTGCCGTTGCAGATAAAAAATTCATTGTATGCAACGCGGATGAAGGCGAACCAGGGACATTTAAGGACAGGGTGCTTTTATTAGAATACCCGGAATTGGTATTTGACGGTATGGTCATTGCCGGATTTACCCTGGGTGCTAAGAACGGCATACTCTATCTACGCGGCGAATATACCTACATGCTGCAAAGCCTGCAGGATTATCTCCAGCATATGCGGGATAACAATTCATTAGGCAAAAACATCATGGGCGTTAAGGGTTTTGATTTCGATATCGAAATCCGCATGGGTTCTGGCGCGTATGTATGCGGCGAGGAAACAGCACTGATCGAATCCCTTGAAGGGCAGAGAGGTGAACCGCGAAACCGTCCGCCGTATCCTGTTAATACCGGGTACATGGGGTATCCGACAGCCGTTAACAACGTTGAAACCATTGCCAGCATTCCTCAAATCGTTGTAAAAGGCGGCAAGTGGTACTGTGCTCATGGTACGAATACATCAACCGGATCAAAGCTATTTTCAGTTTCAGGAGATTGTGAAAAGCCGGGTGTTTATGAGCTGCAATGGGGAACGACGATTAAACATTTATTGGATCTTGTCGGCGCAAAGAATACAAAGGCTGTTCAGGTCGGTGGCGCTTCCGGAGTATGTATACCGAAGTCGCAATTCGACAGAACACTCAGTTATGAAGATGTCCCGACAGGCGGTTCGATAATCATATTCAATGAAACACGAAAGATGATTGATATCCTCGAGAACTTTATGGAGTTCTTTGTCGAGGAATCATGCGGGCAATGTACTCCGTGCAGGATCGGAAACGTGAGACTGCTGCAAGGTGTAAAAATGATAAAATCCGGGAAGTACACCTTTGCATACATCAGGGAATTAAAAGGATTGGCGCAAACGATGCAGGTTGCATCGAAATGCGGATTGGGACAATCAAGTCCGAATTCATTCTTATCAATCCTGAATAATTTCAGCGATGAAGTATTTCAAACATCAGCTAATGGAGTACACCATGCTTAAGGAAAGTAAATCAAGAGCACCTATCAGCCAGCAGGCATTGAAAATCGAAAAACCTGCTGATTTGAAATCCATTGGTGCAACAATCAGTATAGAATTAAATGATAAAAAAGTAAGCGTTCCTCTCGGCATGACAATTCTGGAGGCTTGCCGGGAAAACCAGATCAATATTCCTACTTTATGCCATCATAAAGATCTTTGCACTTCCGGCGTATGCCGTATGTGCGTTGTTGAAGTGGAAGGCATGAAAACATTGCAGGCAGCGTGTGCCTTTCCTATAACGGCTCAGATTAAAGTGAAAACTACGTCGGAGAAGGTAAGAAAAGCAAGACGCCACATTATTGATCTTCTCTTAAGCGAACATTACGGCGAATGCTATTCATGTGTCAGAAACCGGAATTGCGAACTCCGTCAGTTAGCTAATGAGTATGGTGTGGATTCATTCACATTCGGACATCCCGACCATAAGTCATTTGAAATTGACCGCTCATCTTATTCCGTACAGCGGGACATGGATAAATGTATTCTCTGCCGCCGGTGCGTCAGAACCTGTATTGATTTGCAGGAGGTCGGCGTTCTGGAGACTATCGGTAGAGGAGACAATACGCACATTGGTACGTTCTTCGAAAAACCTTTGGCGGACGTTATTTGTATTAATTGCGGTCAGTGCATTAACAGATGCCCCACGGGCGCTTTGTTTACCAATGACCCGTCGGACGAAATTTGGAAAGCAATTGACGATCCGGAGAAACACGTGGTAATCCAAACAGCGCCTTCTCCGAGAGCAGCAATTTGCGAAGAGTTCGGCATGGAAGCCGGTCATTCATTGACAGGTGAGATGAACACGGCTCTGCGCAGAATCGGCTTTGATAAAGTGTTCGACACAAATTTTACCGCCGACTTGACCATCATGGAAGAGGGTACTGAACTCCTGAACAGGCTAAAAAAGAAACTTGTTGATAAGGATGATTCGGTTAAACTGCCTCAGTTTACTTCCTGTTCGCCGGGTTGGGTTAAATTTATTGAGCATTTCTATCCCCAATATCTCGATTATCTGTCAACGGCAAAATCGCCGCAGCAGATGTTCGGAGCCATTACAAAGACGTTCTACGCAAAAGAATACGGTTTCGACCCCGAAAATATCGTGACTGTTGCATTAATGCCGTGCTCCGCTAAAAAATTCGAGTGTAACCGGCCGGAAATGAACTCTTCCGGATATAAGGACGTGGATTACGGCCTTACAACGCGTGAACTGGCTCAAATGATAAAAGAAGCCGGAATCACTCTGCCTGAAATGCCAAAATCTCAATTTGATGACCCGTTTGGTGATGCCTCAGGTGCCGGATTGATCTTTGGAGCTACCGGTGGTGTAATGGAAGCTGCTCTGCGTACTGCTTATGAATTAGTAACAGGCAGGGAAGTCCCCTTTGAGAACTTGCGGATTGAACCTTGCCGCGGTTTTGAAGGTATAAAGCAGGCTTCGGTTAAGCTTGAAAAATGCGTTCCTGAATATGCATTCCTTGAGGGTGCAGATCTAAAATTCGTTGTAGCCCACGGTACGGCAAACGCAGGCAAGGTTATGGAATTGCTTGAAGCCGGTGAACTTAACGATGTTCATTTTATAGAGATAATGGCATGCCCCGGTGGATGTCTCGGAGGTGGTGGACAGCCTATCCCGACTTCGCCTGAAATTCGCTCTTTGCGAGCTAAAGCTATTTATGAAGAAGAAGAAGGACTTCCGATAAGGAAATCACATGAGAATCCTCACATTAAGTACATATATCAAAAGTTCTTAACCGAGGGTCCATGCAGTAAACTTTCGCATAAATTGCTGCACACCCATTACACAAAACGCGGACATTTCATAGTCTAAACTTCCTAACCAGCCCCTCGCTTGAGGGGCTGGTTACAGTTCTAATGAAAACTTGGTGGCAACGGAGTATAGAAGTTGGCTGTCATTCCGGAAAATCTGCCGTTGAATGACTGGTTATTGTTGGATTTAACTCGGCAGATTTATCCGGAATCCAGAATTAAAAGAACAGCGCAAGCCTTAGTTGAGATTATTGACAGAAGGCCGTTTCGAGTGAAAAGTCTTGTTTTTTAGTTTATAAACAAGTCTAATAAAAATTCAGAAGAGAACATTGTGCAATGATTTACCTCGCTATAATTTTTCGAACTGGATTCCGGATAAATCTGTCGAGAATATTTTCCTATTTCAAGAAAGATTCCGGCGACAGATTTTCCGGAATGACACTCTCGCATGGCCACCTAAATTTCACATAAACCTTGGTTACTTCATTTAATTTCAGTAGTTACTTGCAATTTGATAGTATCTTCTTGAAGAAATTTTCTCTATTTTGCGTAAATAAGTAATGATGGATTCAGAGAAGGAATGTAATAGATATGATGCGTTTATTTGAAATTCCCGAATGGAACAGAAAAAACGACCGGCTGTGGGAGACAATTCTCAGGAAAAACACTTGGTTCATTAAATTGCGGTATTTTGCCGTTCTTTTCGTGCTCCTGTTCATTCTTTTGGGGAAAAGTGAGCTTCTCTTCCATTTGCAGAACTATCAGGTAGTCTCGTTGTTTGGTATTGCACTATTAGCCTTGCTGTACAATCTGATATTCCAGAGCCTTTTAGATCGCGTCCGTGGAAACAGGACGTGTGAATCAATCTTCAACTTGTCTTTTGTCCAAATCTGTGCGGATTTGGTCATTCTGTTCCTGATAATCCATTTAACGGGCGGAATTGAGTCTCCTTTCGCAATTTTTGTCATGTTTCACCTGATCATCGGGAGCATTATACTACCACGGACACCTATGTTGCTCATTACGCTCCTCATTGCTGTTTTTTATATCCTTATTGCCGTGTTGGAAGCTGCCGGATTGATTTCTCATTATCCGCTGCTTGGGTTATTTCCATTCCCGATGTACCGGTACTGGCCGTATATTGTCGTTCATTCATTCATATTCACATTCGCGCTGTTTCTGGGTTTTACCTTTTTAACTAAAATAACCTCAGATATTTTCCGGCTGGAAGAGGACTTGTTCAACTCCGTGCAGCAGCTTGAGAATGCCGATGTGAATAAGCAAAAATACGTCATGGCAATCGTGCATGAAATAAAAACGCCCCTTACGGCAATCCATAGCTATCTCAGCCTGATTCTGAAAAAGACACTCGGCGAAATGCCTGCCCCGATTGAAGAGCGGCTGCAACGTTCATTAGAGAGAAGCGACGAGGCTGTACAATTAGTAAATAATGTTCTCCGGATATCCAGATTGCGTCTGCTTAATGAACTTACGAAAGCCGATTTTAATTTTACGTGGATGCTTCAGCAAATAGTGCAAAAGGTTTCGCCAATTGTTGACGAGAAGAGATTGCATCTTGAATTTGTTCACGATACCAATCTAATCTTAAATGTATGCGGTGATTTTACGCTGCTGAACATGGCAATTCAGAATATCATCGGCAACTCGATTAAATATACTCATGCCGGGGGGCGGATTTTGGTTAAATTGCTACAGGAACCTGAAGGATTATGTTTAGTGATTTCAGATTCGGGGATTGGCATCCCCGTAAGCGAATTCCCTAAAATATTTCACGACACTTTTCGCGCATCAAACGCAAAGCAGAAGGGAATTGAAGGTGCCGGTTTTGGGCTGGCAATTGTTAAGCATATAATTGAAAATCATCACGGAACCATAGATATTCAAAGTCCGTCAAGTATCGGGGATAAGGAGAATCCCGGTACTGAAGTTGAAATTTATATTCCGTATCAAGGATAGAATTTTATACCAATGCAGAATTTTAAGAACGTATATTTTCTGGCATTCACCGTGTTGAGTGTCATACTATTCGGATATACTTACTCCCGTCCGAGTTACAACTGGGATTTGCTGTTATATACATCCGCAGTTGTTTCTTATGATGAAGCAAATCCGCAAATCGTGCACGACCGGACGTATGCACTCGCACAACAATCCATGCCGGCACAGGCGTATAAAGTGCTGCTGACAGGTAAGTATGAGGAGGAATCCTTTCGTAATCCTGAGGTTTTTCTATCTCTGAAACCACTTGCCAAGACGAGGCCGCTTTACATTTTCCTGCTGATATTGCTAAGTAAAATTGGAATCAATCCGGTTTCCGGCACCGTGCTGCTGTCATCTGTGGGATGCTTCCTGTTCGGGCTTTGCTGTTTCATCTGGATGGGAAAATACTACTCAGGAATGCAGTCGTTCTTTTTATCTTTGGTAATTATGTATGTCGGACGCTTTACAACTCTGGCAAAAATGGCTACGCCCGAGGCGTTAAGCGCGGCAATTATGCTGGCAGCAGTATTTATGATTGTGGAGAAGCGAAAATTTATACCGGCATTTCTTCTATTTGGGGCGGCAGTAGGACTGCGGTATGATAATATCGTGTTTCCTCTTTTTGTTTTGACACCTCTGCTTTTCACTAAGAGAGATGATCTTCAAATACCAAAACAACTGGTGGGCATCAGCATCGGTGCTTTGATTTTGGTATTCATTTTCATCTTGATATTTGCTGCCGAAAATCCGTTGCAGTATTTTTCATCGCAATTGTTTTTAGGCGCTTTCGCTCAAAACAGCGCGGTATCAAGTCATAACTCATATGGTACAGCATTGAATCGCTTTTTGATGGATTTACAATTCGCTCCTTCCCGGATTCTGGTCTTTATTATTCCCATTTTTGCCTACTCTTTGCTGGGAAAGATTTCAAAAAAATCATATACATTTAGTCTGTGCTTTTGGAGCACAGTGGGCGCTTTAGTGATTAGGATTGCATTATTTCCCTCAGTAGAAATACGGTTTTACGTATTCTATCTTGCATTGATCTGTTTGCTATTTTTGTTGGAATTGGGAGAAATGACTCAGGTAAAGTCGCGGTCTGCGGCTAAATAGTGGCGGGAATTGTCAACGTTTTGTTAGCCAGCTTTCCGGATTTTGCGATTGTCTTTCACTCCATACTTCAAAGTGAAGAACATTACCTTCAAAAGTTTCCGAAATTTTCCCAAGAACTGTACCGGCCTTAACTTTCTGTCCTTCCGAAACGCTAACACCTGTTAAATGTCCGTATACTGTGCGGTATTCATGTGAGTGTGTTACAATGATGACTGTTCCATATCCCGGAATCCAATTGATAACCGAAACAACACCCTCAGAAACGGCTCGTACGGCGGCATCGCCGACCGTCTTAATATCTATTCCGTAATTGATAGTTACGGTTTTCAGTTTAGCATTCTCGGATTCGCCGTAATGGTGAAGGACTGCACCGTTGGAAACAGGCCAGAGGATTCGTCCCCTAAGTGAAGGAAAATTGCCGGGAACAGCAGGGGAACTTCCTGCAACAGGTCTGCTGACCGGCTCCTCACTTACTTTTTTACCTTTTTTAGTTGTTACAACTTCCGCTGCTTTTTGCTTCTTAGCCTTAGCAGCCTGCTCAATCAAGCGGTTGATCAACTGTCGTATTTTCTGCTCCGCCTGCTTTTTTACCGCGAGATTTTTCTCAAGCGATGTTTTATCAACTTTTATTTTTTTAAGAAGCTTCTGTTTCTCACTCAATTTTTGAGTAAGCACAGTTTCCTCTTTCTTTTTCTGGGCGATAATCTGAGTCTTTTGATTTTTCTCAAATTCAAGCTTATCCTGTGAATCCAGTAGGGCAGTCTGGGCATTGTTGATGCGCTCCATATCCCTTTTGCCGCGTTCGGAGAAAGTTTTCAGATAACGGTATCGTAAGAGTGCCTGAGTCATTGACTGCGAATTGAGCAAGTAGCTGACCTTATTATTATACATCTTTTTATAAACAGCCGTCACATAGAGGGCGTAGTTCTTTTTCAGAATTCTAAGTTCGGATTTTAAATTGTCAACCTTGACCTGAATATCCTCTATCTCGGATTGTTTCTGTTCTTCCTGATTTTTCAGGCTGGCAATAAGGCGGTTGAGCAGGGCAGTCTGTTTATTATATTTTTCTATAAATCCGGCTGTCTTTTTCTCCTGAGCCCCAGCAATTTTGATTTCTCTTTCCAGCGCGTTTATCTGATTACGCAATTCTTCGAGCTCGGCTTTTTTTGAGTCTACTTTTTGCGATTGCGCGGGCGTTGGCCTCGCAATGATACATGCCAGGAAAATGAGAAACGCGTACTTTACCATTTTACGACATCAGCATCATCGGGTAATGAGAAATCAATTGAAGTAGTGTTTTTGTTTACCGAAATTTTATCATACTCTATGGTGATATACTGTCCCTCTTTTGCCCGTTTCATCTCGATTTTCTTAGGCAGGGAAACAGTTTCAAAAATCTGAAAATCCGAGTAAGAGCTTATTAATCTTTCTTTATTTTGAAGGTCCTCTGCTTTATACTCAACAATATTCAAATCGCGCACATCAGCGGTGTACCGGGAAACTTCGTTTTTCAATGAGTCTACATACGTCAGCAGGTATTTATCGGTGACCACATCAAATGAAGTAGGTTCCTTATACAATCTCGCGCTCATGTTTACGCCGCCTGTAAAAGCATCTATAACATCATTAAATGACAGGTCAACCTTAAAAATGTTCCTTATCAGGTCATCATTTACGGGGCCTGTATACGCTGTGTTTTTTAATGCTTCATAGAAGATAAAATTACTTTTTGTAACGAGAATCTGTGCGAGTTCAATACTGAACGGCCCATAAATTGTCAGATAGATTGAGTCCGGTTTTTCAATTACAATTCTGAATGAAGCGCTGTTGTCAAAGGAAGGCGTTTTAACACTGATACTTCCTGAGCCTTCAAAATTGCGGATCTTTCTTCTGTTGGCTTCAAGTTTATTAACTAACCGGTCTGAGGAAATATATTCAACCGTAGAATCAGGTTTTACTGTAGAACATCCTTCCCAAAATCCTGCGCAAAGCATGAGTAAGGGGAGGGCAATTAAAAATCTATTATATTTCAAAGTGAACCTCTGTCAATTTTGGCTTTAATTTCTGTTTGTGAGTTATCCATATCATATGCTTTTTGCCATATTTTCATGGCTTCATCCTTGTTTCCTTGCTTGAATGCTACATCTCCAAGGTGATCCAGTATTACGGCTTTTTCGCCACCGGCCTTCAAAGATTTTTCAATAAATATTCTTGCCTGTGCATAATTTCCCATCATGTAATAGACCCAGCCTTTGGTATCAAGATAGGAGGAATTCTCCGGCTCTTTTGCCAACGCCGCGGTAACCATTTCTAAAGCACTCTCAAGGTTGATGTTTCTTTTCGAGAGCGAATATGCATAGTTGTTATTGATGAGTGCATTTGCGGAGTCAATTTTCAATGCCGCACTATAAATACTGTCACAGTTGTGCCACATTTCATGTTCGTCGTATATCAGTCCCAGTGTTCCCATAAGATCAACATTCTTGGGTGAAATGCTTATTGCCCGTTGCAAATACGCGATTGCCATATCAGTCTCACCAAGCTTGTTTAGCGAGTATCCATATGCTGTCAGCGCGTTTAGATCAAGGCCGTTGAGATTCACCGCTTTAGCGAGAAAAGGCTTTGCCTTGGCATGATCGTTTTCCTGAGAATACGCGTATCCGAGAATAAGGTTGATGGCAAAATCTTCCGGGAATTTATCAACTGCTTTGAGCAGGACATCAATGGCTTCTTTATACTTCCGGTTGTCAAAAAATGTTCCGCCGAGTTTGGTCCATGTTTCAACTTCCCAAGGAGCCAAATCATTTGATTTTTTGAAATATGAGATTGCAAGAGAATCTTTCTTCTCTGCAAGCGCTATTGAGCCGAGAACCAACTTGATATTCCAATCGGTTGTGTCCGCGTCAAACTTTTCAAATAACTCTTTTGCATACGGCAGTATCGTCGAATCCTTCATGCCCGCGTAATAATAAGCATAGCCTATTTTCAATTTCGCATTCAGGTCAATGTTCTTATCCGAAAGCAGTTTTTTATAAGATGCGGCAGCAACATCCCATTTGCCTTCCTGTATAAAAATCTGTGCATCACGTTCTATGAGTTCCTGATCATCGGGGTAGGACAGAAGCATTTCGTCTATCTTGGCATGAGCCTTGTCATACGATTTCCCTTTGACATAGTAGTCAATAAGCAGTTTTTCCAATTCGGGATTATCGGGGTCAAGTTCGTTCAGCTCTTCAACAGATGAAATCGCTCCCTGAATGTTACCCAATCTCTCGTAAAGTTCCGCGATACGGGTAAGGACAGTCCATTCAGATCCGTAATATTTTAGAATTTTATTATAAGTATCAATAGCCTTCTGAGGTTTGCTGTTCTCGTATGATTTCGCCAGCTTAAACAAAGCTTCGTTATTTGTCGAATCAACGGCAATAAGTTTTTCCAGTACTATAGCTGCCGAATCGGTTAGCCTCGCCGCAGTATAGATGTCGTTAAGAAGCAGTAGGTATTCGGTTTTTGTAGAATCAATTTTAACCGCATCCCTGGCGTTTTGCAGGGCGGGGCCGATTTTGTTCAGGAGAAAATAATCTTTTGCTAAGGAATAGTAAATCCCAGCCGATGGGAAAAGTGATACTGCTTCCTGAAATTCAAGAATTGCGGATGCGTAATCACCCTTGGATTCTGCATTAACGCCGTTGATGTATTTATCCATTGAACTGCGGTAAGCAGAGCTATCTATACCTTTTCTTTCACCGTTTGAATCAAGTTTACCGGAAGAACTGCATGCCCATGAAACCAAACATAGTATAATTAAAGTCGTATTGATATAATACTTTATCAAATGATTTTCCTCAGATTTTCATAATTTGAGACTGTAAAATTATTTATTCCGGCTATTCTAACAATAATCCGGCATAAATAATATGACGAAAAAATTACATAAAAAGATTCAAAGTAAATTATATAACAAGTTTTGAATAATTAGTAAAAATACGCAAAATTATGGAAAAATTTGACTTAGGCATTGCATATCTCTGGGAATACGACAAAGATTTTGTTGATCTTATAGAGAGGGAATTGCAATCCAAAGGCTTGACAACGTTTATTATCGGTGCGCACAATGTGCATGAGGTTACCGCGAAGATAGTTCATAAGGAACTCTACTTCAACTTCTTTCTCGACAGGGCTTCGGATGTAGATGATGATTTTGCTCCTTTGGCCGCCACCTTGACAAAAAAGAAGACGATTATCCTGAATCCGTACAAAAGAATTCAGCACGCGATTGACAAAGCCACCATGCACCTTGAGTTTATCACTGCCGGAATTCATGTACCGTATTCTTTTATCATGCCGCCATTGGCTGAAACCAACGATGTATACCTATCCATAAGTGATTTAGCACATTTGGGTAGGCCGTTTATCATCAAGCCTTGCAATACTACCGGCGGAGGTATCGGAGTTGTGACCGGAGCTGAGACACTTGAAGAGGTGATGGATGAAAGGCCTAATAATTACCATGATAAGTATATTCTTCAGCAGAAAATTTATCCTGCTATACTTGATGGAAAAAGGGCGTGGTTCAGATGTTACTGGGCATTCGGAAAACCGATTCCGACATGGTGGGACGATGAGACTCACATCTACCAGATATTGACAAAAGAACACATGGATAGACTGAAACTCAAACGGTTGTATTCGATAACAAAAACCATCGCAATGCTGACCGGTCTGGATTTCTTCTCAACTGAAATTGTCTACGCGCCGGATGAGCAATTCTACGCGATTGACTATGTAAATGACCAATGCGATATGCGGCTGCAATCCGCTCATTATGACGGAGTTCCGGATATTGTTGTGCGTGAAATTGTAAAAACTCTGCGTAAAAAACTTATAAGTATGAAGAAAAAATTAAACCTTTAGTAAGATGGATAAAAAATTTGTGATTATTCTTAGTGTGGCAGCAACTGCCGTTGTAATTCTGCTATTACATAATTACGTGTTCAGCATCTATGAAACCGATTTCCGGTTGTCAAACGAGGTGCTGTATGCCGATAATATGTCAACTGTCAAAATTATTGCCGTGCCGGTTAATGGTATGGGAATGCGGGCTCCTTTCCGCAAAGTACCGACGGTTTTCACTTTTGAACAGGGGGCGGAATTGGTAGATGTTGTTTCAAAAGATGAGAATAGCGGTGTATTGGTCATTAAAGCTCGTCTGAGTCCCGGCAAAGTTATTATCCGGGCAAAGGCAAAGTACAGTCTGCTTCCTTCAGTATTTGAAATACCGATTTTAGCCAACACAGCTTCGCTTTAAATTTTTTACTCTTCCAAAAGCCAACCGTCTGCCAGGTTGGGTGTGATTTCCGATATGAATCTGGACGGCTTGGAAAATGTAGTGCCGGATTCTCTGTCGAAAATATTCATCGGATAAGAAACAAAGAGATTCTGCTTGGCACGCGTGGCAGCTACATACATCAGGCGCCTTTCTTCTTCCAGCGTCTCCATTTTCTGCATTGACCTGACTGAAGGGAAGAACCCGTCAACCGCGTGAATAATGAATATCGAATGCCATTCCAGACCTTTTGCCGAATGAATCGTAGAAAGAGTCAGGCACTCATCATCTTTACTTTCCTCACCAAATTCAGTCATACTGTCTATCGGAGGCTCGATTGCCATATCGGCGAGCAGAGCATCAACCGAACGGTAATTCGCCGATATGTTCAGGAATATTTCAATATCCTTTTTCCGCTTGTTAAAATCATCGTACTTATCCTTAAAAATCGGATAGTAGTACTCGGTAACAAGTTCGGCTTTATCCGTTGGTGAAAGCGATTTCGTATGAATCGTGTATATAAGTTTGAACAACGGGAATAGCTTTTCCGACAGCATTTTACTCGAAATTGTGCCCGGGTCTTTCAGGATGGACAATTCTCCGGACTCAACAGCATCAAGTATTTTTTGTGCAGTCTTGGGGCCGATGCCTTCATGGAGCATCAGCACACGGAACCAGCTTATAGTGTCCTTTGGATTGACCGATATTCTGAGAAATGCCAATACATCCTTGATATGTGCAGTCTCGACGAACTTGATGCCACCGATTTTTACGAACGGAATGTTTGCCTTGGTCAACTCGATTTCCAGATCGAATGAAAAGAACGATGAGCGGAACAGCACCGCGATATCAGAAAGTGGAACGCCTTGTTCGCGGAGATCAAGAACTTTGTCGACAATGAACTTTGACTGCAGGTTCGTATTTATCGCCGCCAGAATGACCGGTAACTCACCGCTTTGCTTTCTGGTGTAGAGGACTTTATCGTATTTATTTATCGCAGCTTCGTAAATCTTATTTGTGAAGTTGAGAATTTCAGGTGTACTCCGGTAGTTTTCCTCAAGCGTGACGATTTTCGTGTTGGGGAAAATCTTAGGGAAATTCATAATGTTTTCAAACGTCGCTCCGCGGAAAGAATATATAGACTGCGCGTCGTCACCAACAACCATAATATTCTGTTTGAGCCTGCACAATCCTTTCACGACTTCTGCCTGCAAGTGGTTCGTGTCCTGATACTCGTCAACCATGATGAAATTCAAATTCCTTAATACGCTGGAAGCTGCGGGGGAAAGCTCATTAAAAAACTTAGCGAGGTATATAAGAAGGTCATCATAATCAAGCATATTATTCTGAGCCTTGTAAGCACGATAAGCATCCCGTATCTTTTCAATTTTCTGTATCTCTGGAATGAAATGGGGATACTCATCCTCAACAATTGTTGAAATTGGCTTTCCGGTATTGGTTGAGAGGCTCAGTATTTTTGCTAACGTAGCCTTTTGAGGAAAGCGCTTTGTCTTTTCAGTTAATCCGGATTGATTCCTGACAATGCTGATAACATCTTCGCTGTCGCCCTGATCCAGAATAGTGAAATTAGGTGCAAGACCGACGACATTGGCATATCTCCTGAGAATCAGATGAGCATAGGAATGAAATGTTCCGCCGTTAATCTTCTCGCATCGCTTATCAAGCAGCAGGGCAGCCCGGTCGAGCATTTCCTTTGCCGATTTGCGGGTGAAAGTCAACAGCAGAATGGATTTCGGATCATAACCGAGTTCGACAAGACGCGCCAAACGATACACAAGGGTTCTGGTTTTTCCTGTACCGGCTCCGGCGATTATCAAATATGAGCCTTCTTCAACAGCAACGGCCTCATACTGCGCCGGGTTGAGAAGGTGCTCATAATCAATCGTCAGATTTGCGGGCGATATTTTAACAACAGGTTCTGAATTCTGGGAAAACCTTTTAAGTGTATATTTTTTATCCATGTACTCTATGTCTAAGCGCTTTTGGTTTCTGCAAAATCTCACTCATTAAAAATGACTGTTGCAGGCTGTCTTTTTTTCTAAGCGAAGATTTAATGCCTGAAATTAATTCATTTGGCACCCGGATAGCGGTTTGTATCACCTCAGCAGCCGGTGCCGGGGTAACATCAACGGGGCGGGTTTCCTGAAGTACCTGTGTTACTTCTTCTTCGCCGCCGGTTGAACGGACTTCCGGTTTGCTATCTTCCCGGATATTTGTTTCAAGTGGTGTCGAGAAATCCTCGGCATCAATCAACACATCCATAAACTTGGGTAACTTATAGTCTATCCGTCTCGACCCGGGGGGAACAACATTATCAGCCGGAGTATCTTGTGCCCGTTTTTTTTGTTTCATGAACGAACTGATTACCGAATAGATAATGATGACCCAAAAGATTATTGTCGGGAGATTTTTCATTGTTTATCTTTTGCTGATTTTTCTTCCGGTTTTGCAATGGCTTCACGCATCTGCGTATCAGCCTGAATATTCTTTAACTGGTAATAGTCCATTATGCCAAGATTACCTGCACGGAAAGCATCCGCAATAGCTAACGGTATCTGTGCTTCGGCTTCAATTAATTTTGCTCTCTGGCGTGAAACTTCGGCAATCATTTCCTGCTCTGTTGCAACCGCTGCAGCTCTTCTTTCCTCTGCACGCGCTCTAGCAATCTGTAAATCTGCCTGCGCCTGATCAGCCTGCAATTTAGCACCGATATTCTGTCCTACATCAACATCGGCAATATCAATGGATAAAATTTCGAATGCTGTTCCGGCATCGAGTCCCTTTTTCAAAACAACTTTGGAAATAGAATCGGGATTCTCTAAAACCGATTTGTGGCTTTCGCTTGAACCGATTGTGGAGACGATACCTTCACCGACTCTTGCAAGAACTGTTGCCTCACCCGCACCGCCGACTAATCTTTCGATATTTGCGCGCAAGGTTATTCGGGCAACTGCCTTTAATTGAATACCGTCTTTTGCCATAGCGGCAACAAGGGGAGTTTCGACGACTTTAGGAATAACCGACATTTTTACCGCTTCCAACACATCACGGCCTGCAAGATCAATTGCCGTTGCACGTTCGAAGGTAAGTCCTAATTGTGCTTTGTCGGCTGAAACGAGAGCCATAACGACCTTTTCAACATTGCCGCCAGCCAGATAATGTGCTTCAAGTTTGCCGACTTCAAGTGTAATGCCTGCCTTTGTCGCGGTTATCATACTTCTTACGATGATCTGTGGCGGGATTTTTCTGAATCGCATACCCATCAGATCCTTGAAGATACGCAGTCTTACGCCGCTGAAAAATGCGGTGATATAAAGTCCGATAGGGACAAAGTAAAAGAAAATAATCATAAAGAAAAAGATCAGAACGATTATCAGTATACCAAAACTTGTTATTGCTTCAGGCATGGTTAATCTCCTTAAGTGATCAAATAAATATCAGTACTATATAGTACTAATTTAGTGATAAAGTATGATTTTGTTGAAGAAAAGCAATGATAAAATAATTATTTCTCAAAATCGCTGTGTTTGTAGAATACAATTCAGCTTCTTGTTATATTTGCACCTTTCTTTAAAAGTTAAGGCTGCCTCGTGAATAAGGAATTGACGCGTAAAATATTATTTATTGTTTTTCTCATTTGTAGTTTGTTTCCTCAAGTCTCTGCACCATATGCACTGCTTGCCGGAGTTCTTTTTGCACTGATTCTCGGGAACCCATTTGTAAAACAGACACAAAAAGCGACGCATACTCTTCTGCAATTTTCGGTTATCGGTTTAGGTTTTGGAATGAATGTAGGGGTGGCGTTGGAAGCAGGTAAAACCGGGCTGATATACACGGTAATTGGAATCAGCGCTACGTTTATTCTGGGGTACCTTATTTCCAGAATATTCAAAGTGAAGAGAAAAACTGCATTTCTTATTTCAACCGGTACGGCAATTTGCGGCGGAAGTGCAATTGCCGCAGTGGCGCCGATTGTTGAAGCGGAAAGCGAAGATACTTCAGTTGCATTGGGTGTGGTATTTATATTAAACAGTGTGGCATTGATTCTTTTCCCGATGCTGGGGCATATGTTGGGAATGTCTGAAAGCCGCTTTGGTTTGTGGGCCGCCATAGCGATTCACGATACAAGTTCTGTCGTTGGAGCCGCATCGCATTACGGTAAAACGGCATTGGCTGTTGCAACTACGGTAAAACTGACCCGTGCATTATGGATAATCCCGGTTTCACTGGTATCAGCATTTTTCTTCAAATCCGAAGTGAAGAAAGTTAAAATTCCATACTTCATCTTTGCCTTTTTCGGGGCAATGATTTTGAATACATATTTTGCGGGAATGCATGACGTTTTTCAGGTGATTTCGTTAATAGCAAAACAGGGACTTGTTGTGACTCTATTTCTTATCGGTTCAAACATCACCATTGCAACAATTAAGAACGTTGGTTATAAACCATTTGTTATGGGCGTATTATTGTGGATAGTTGTCTCTTCAATGACATTATTTCTCGTATAATCGGCATTTTGATGTATTAAAACATGCTAATAGATTATATCAATAAAAATTAGTAAATTATCATAAACTAAAAGATTAATAGCCGAAAAAGGCTCTTTTAAGCTTTGTTTTGGCATATAGTTACGATGAAGGTGGAACAAAAAACACGTAGATAGTGTTTTAGTTATAAAATAAAGGATTTTTATGGACGGAAATTTTTCAGACAGACTGCAGGATGTGCTCAGGTTGAGTCGTGAAGAAGCATTGCGCTTGGGTCATGATTATATCGGTACGGAGCATCTGCTTCTTGGCATTATCAAAGAAGGCCAGGGAGTTGCAGTCCGGATATTACGAAATTTGGATGTTGATTTAGTCAGATTAAAGAAAGCCATTGAGGATTCTATCAGAACTATCGGTGGAACTCTGACAATCGGCAATATACCCTATACAAAACAAGCGGAAAAAGTACTAAAGAATTCTCAGGTCGAAGCCAAAGCTTACAAAGCCAATGTTATTGGAACCGAACATCTTTTACTTTCTATCTCGCGTGAAATTGAAAACATCGCTACGCAGATATTACACCAGTTTGAAATCACCTATGATGTTTCTAAAGCGGAATTGAATTCCATGCTTTCTAATCAGGAAAGCAAGGAATCTGCAAAAGGTAATCTACCTCCGGCAGGACAGGAAAAAAAGGTAGAAAAGACTAAGACTCCTGTACTGGATAATTTCGGCAGGGATTTGACAAAATCCGCAATGGAAGATAAGCTCGACCCCGTGGTGGGGAGAGAAAAAGAAATTGAACGCGTAGCCCAGATACTCAGCAGAAGAAAGAAAAACAATCCGGTTCTCATCGGCGATCCGGGAGTTGGCAAGACTGCTATTGCTGAAGGTTTGGCTATCCGCATTATTCAGAAAAAAGTACCAAGAACACTCCAGGATAAACGCGTCGTCACCTTGGACTTGGCCGGCTTGGTAGCCGGGACTAAATATCGAGGTCAATTTGAAGAGCGCATGAAAGCCTTGATGGTTGAGCTGGAAAAGGCTAAGGATGTTATTCTGTTCATTGACGAATTACATACGATTGTCGGAGCAGGCGGCGCATCCGGCTCATTGGATGCTTCGAATATGTTTAAGCCCGCGTTGTCAAGAGGCGATATACAGTGTATCGGTGCTACGACGCTTGACGAATACAGAAAATACATTGAAACCGACGGCGCCTTGGACAGGCGTTTCCAGAAGGTAACGGTTGATCCGCCTTCGTACGAGGAAACTATTCAAATTCTGAATAATATAAAATTCAAATATGAAGAGCATCACCATGTCCGTTACTCGGATAGTGCGGTAGAAGCTGCGGTTAAATTTTCAAACAGATACATAACCGACCGTCATCTGCCGGATAAGGCAATTGACGTCCTTGATGAAGCTGGTTCAAGAGTACACATGGGTAACTTCGAAGTACCTTCTGAAGTTCTTACCCTTGAGGAAGAAATCGAACAAGTTCGTCAGGAAAAAACTTCAGTCGTTAAGAAACAGGATTACGAAGAGGCAGCCCGGTTACGGGATAAAGAAAGAAGATTGCAATCTGATCTTGAAATTGCTAAACGCGAATGGGACACAAAAACTAAGGACATCGTTTATGATGTAACTGAGGAAGATATTGCAACTGTAGTTGCGATGATGACCGGAATTCCAGTAAACCGCGTTGCACAGACCGAATCGGAAAAACTGTTGCACATGGAAGAAGCACTTGCTTCGCAGATAGTTGGTCAGGAAGAAGCAATAGGGAAGCTGACAAAATCTATCCGCCGTGCAAGAGCAGGTTTGAAGAATCCGAACCGGCCGATAGGCAGCTTTTTATTCCTCGGACCTACCGGTGTCGGTAAAACAGAATTGTGTAAGGTACTAGCTCGCTATTTGTTTGATTCGGAAAGCTCCCTTATTAAAATTGATATGAGCGAGTACATGGAAAAATTTGCCGTGTCGAGATTAGTAGGAGCGCCTCCGGGATACGTCGGATATGAAGAAGGCGGCCAGCTGACGGAGAAAGTCCGTCGCAAGCCATACTCGGTAGTATTGTTTGATGAGATTGAAAAAGCTCATCCTGATATTTTCGGGGTATTGTTGCAGGTGCTTGATGAAGGCATTCTTACCGATAGTCTTGGGCGTAAGGTAGATTTCAAGAATACTATCATCATTATGACGACAAACATTGGAGCGAAGGAAGTCAAGTCAATCGGCTCTTATGGTTTCAATCAAAAGCTAACCGATGACAACTATCTTTCGATGAAAAATACTCTTGAAGAAGCCATGAAGCGGCTGTTTAGCCCGGAATTCATTAACCGTCTGGATGATTCGATCGTATTCAGAAGTCTGGAAAAAGAAGATATTCTGAAAATCATAGACATCGAGATCAAAATTCTCATGAAGAATATGCGTGAGAATAAAATGACGCTGGTGCTTGAAGATAGCGCTAAGAATTTTCTTGCTGATAAAGGATATGACCAGAAATATGGTGCACGTCCCTTAAAGAGAGCGTTACAGCAGTATGTTGAGGATGCACTTGCCGAAGAAATTCTTAAAGGTTCCTTCAAAGAAGGGAATAGAATAGTTGCGCGGTATTTCCCCGGAGATGAACATCTTATTTTTGTTGAAGAGGAAGTTCAGGGCACTAAGCCTGATGAAGCTAAAGAACCTTCTGAAAGCGGGACTAAGATTTAGTTTGACGTTTATGAGCGCATCCACTGGGATGCGCTTTTTATTTCCGAACATTATCAAAGTTAAACGATATTTCCATGAATCCATTTAATACCAATTCATTCGGATCACTTACTTCTTTATTTGATCCGATAATTCATTTTTTACGAAATATTCTGGGTGAGGGGCTGACATTTCAAATTACCCTCAGCCTGATTCTTTTCGTTCTCTTTTTTATCCTGGCAAAAACTATCAGCTATCTGCTGAAAAGTATAATTAAACCCATTGTTCTCAGATCGAAAACCGAGGTTGATGATAAGATCCTGCATATTATTGAGGGCAGCGCTTACAAATTGATTTCATTGCTTGGCGTGTATCTGGCACTCCTTGCTTTCCGGCACGGACTTGATCACGTTTCGGTTATTACCAAACTTACATTATTACAGGAGTATCCCTCGCTCATTAATATTCTTTCGGTTTTAGATAATTTGTTTTTTATCCTGCTTATAATAATGCTGCTTATCATTACGAGTCAGATCGGTGTGGTGATACTTGACTGGTATGCCGAGAAAATGAATGCTAACGAGAACAAGGACTTGAGCGGAAGTTTATTCCCGTTATTAAAAAAGCTTGCAAAACTAATTTTTGCCGTATTTGCTCTTATCATAGTCCTCAAAAAATTTAATGTTGATATCAGTGCATTTGTCGTTTCACTTGGCGTAGGTTCTTTGGCTATAGCGTTAGCGGCTCAGGAAACGATCAGCAACATGATTTCCGGCTTTATTATTATGATAGACCGCCCGTTTCGTATCGGCGACCGCATTAAAATCGGCACTGAAATTCATGGTGATGTTGTCAGCATCGGTATACGCAGTACCCGCATCATTGACTTTGATAAAAACTACCTCATTATTCCGAACAACGACATTGTTAAATCACGTATCATCAATCTTACTTATCCTACCACCAGTACGCGGGTAGTGATAGATCTTCCGGTAGCCTATCAATCGGATATTGATAAGGTGAAGGAGATTGCACTGGCCGTCGCAATGAGTGACCCCGACTCTGATAAGAACGATCAACCGGAGATTTATATTGTTCGTTTTGGAGAGCATGCTTTGGAGTTTAGACTTGCAGTAAGGACAAAAGATTATCAACTATCTTTCGCTCTCAGCTGCCGTTTAAAGGAAGCTATTTACCGCCGTTTTCAGGAGGAGGGTATTGATATTGCCGTACCTCAACGTATCGTCCAGATTGTAAACGGTGATCAACAGAATAAATCTTAACTAAATCATCTAATAAAAAAGAGATAAAAGATGAAGACCCGTATAGTATTATTTTTAATCGTATCATGTATTTGCATGATCAATCCTCAATTGGAAGCACAAGATATGAACAACCCGTTTTTTAGTGAATGGAAGACACCATTCCAAACACCGCCGTTTGATAAAATTAAGCATGAACATTACATGCCTGCATTTGAAAAGGGAATCAAAGAGCATGATAAGGAAATCGAAGCGGTCATAAACAATACGGCAAAGCCGAACTTTAAAAACACTATTGAAGCATTAGAGAAAAGCGGCGATCTGCTCACTAAAGTCAACCGTGTATTCAGCGCGATGAGCTCGGCAAATACGGATGATGAAATGCAGACGATTGCCGAAAAATCAGCATCAATGCTTTCAAAACACAGCGATGATATTTATCTGAACGCTAAGCTATTTGCAAAAATAAAAGCAGTGCATGATTCCAAAGAAGCCAAAAAGCTTACCGCAGAGCAAAAGGTCGTTCTGGAAAATTACTGGCTGGATTTCACGATGGGTGGCGCAAACCTTGATGAAAAAGGGAAGGATGCCTTGCGGAAAATCAATGATGAACTATCACCGCTTGTTGTTAAATTCGGCGACAATGTCCGTAAAGAGAATAGCAAATTTGAATTAGTTGTTGATTCCAAGGACGCGTTAGCCGGATTGTCGGATTCGTATATTAAAGAAGCATCCGAGAAGGCTGCGGCAAAAGGCTACAAAGGGAAGTGGTTATTTACTATTGATAAGCCTACACTGCTTCCGTTCCTGACTTCCTCTTCAAACAGAGCTTTGCGTGAAAAAATGTACAAAGCCTATATGAGCCGCGGGAATAACAATGATTCTCTGGATAATAAAAAGATTTTTTCGCGAATCATTTCACTTCGTGTAAAGAAAGCAAATCTGCTCGGGTATAAAAGCTATGCCGATTTGATCTTACAAAGAAAAATGGCAAAGACTCCCGAAAACGTGTATAAGTTTTTAAGCGATGTCTGGAAACCGACAGTACATACTGCACAAAAAGAAGTTGAGGAAATGCAAGCGCTCATTAAAGAAGAGGGCGGCAATTTCAAACTTGAACCATGGGATTGGTGGTATTATGCTGAAAAAGTAAAGCAGAAAAAGTATGCGCTTGATGAAGATATGCTCCGTCCTTACTTTAAAATAGAAAATGTTATTCAAGGTGCGTTCGGTGTTGCACATAAGCTTTATGGACTGAATTTCATTGAAAGAAAAGACATCCAGATTTACCATCCGGATGTAAAAGTATTTGAGGTTAAAGAAGCATCCGGCAAACACTTAGGCATTCTCTATACCGACTATTTCCCGAGAGAGAGCAAAGTCAATGGTGCCTGGTGCGGATCATTCAGAGATGAAAGCAATATCGGTGGTAAATTCATTTCTCCGGTTATATACAACGTCGGTAATTTCACCAAACCTACATCCGACAAACCCGCTCTGCTGAGCGTTGATGACGTTGAAACATTATTCCATGAATTCGGTCATGCTTTGCACGCACTCTTCCAGCACATCACCTATCCGGGTGCCGGTGTTGTTCCGACAGATTTTGTCGAACTGCCATCACAAATAATGGAGAAATGGGCACTTGAACCGGAAGTTCTTGCCATGTATGCTAAACACTATCAGACCGGTGAGGTAATTCCTGCCGCTTTGGTTAAAAAAGTTGAAAACGCCTCTCATTTCAATCAAGGATTTGAAACACTCGAGTATATGGCGGCTTCAATTCTTGATATGGACTGGCACACAATCACCGACACTATGCCAAGAGACGTGGAAAAGTTTGAAAAGGAATCCATCAAAAAGATGGGCTTGATTCCGGAAGTATTGCCGCGTTACATGACAACAAACTTTATTCATATCGCCACATGGGGATATGAGTCGGGTTATTACAGCTATCTTTGGTCGGCAATTCTCGACAGCGACGCGTTTGAAGCATTCGCCGAAAAGGGATTATTTGATCAGGCAACCGCAAAGTCTTTCAGAAAAGATATTCTTGAGAAATCGGGAAGTGAAGATTTTATGCGGATGTATAAGAAGTTCAGAGGAAGAGAACCTAAGGTTGAAGCCTTGCTGAAGAAACGCGGATTGAATTAATTAAAATAAATTGCAACTTGAAAGCCCTCGAATACCGGGGGCTTTTTTTATTTCAGTAAAGTGAGCTTCTTTATTGCCGAATAACTGCCTGAAGTGAGCCGGTAGAAGTACACGCCGCTTGGAAGGTCATCCGCATTAAAGTTTACTGAATATTGTCCGGGAGCAAGTACATCATCTTTTAGTACCCGGACTTCATTTCCCAACACATCATAAACAGCCAATTTGGATTTCGCAGTTTTGGACTGCACAAAGTTAATCGTGGTAGAAGGATTGAACGGATTCGGATAGTTCTGCGATAAAGAAAATTCGATCGTGCGGGTTCCATTTGCAACTGCGGTAATAAGTTGACTGACCGGGGTTGTATATGATGAGTTGCCGCTGGTGTTTTCAGCACGAAGCCGGTAATAAAACGTGCCGTTGTTCGCGACAGTATCAATAAACTGTTTAACGTTCGCCGGTGATGTGCCTATAAATTTCCAGATGACATTATCGGCTGAACGCTCAACTCTGAATTGATCTTCATTGTTTGCATTATCGCTCCACTTCAGCGTTACGACTCTTCCTTTAGCAGTAACCGATAATCCGGAGGGAGCCGCAGGAAGGTTGGCAGCAGTTCCTTTATAAAGAGAAAAATCGGCAAACTTAACTGTCTCATCGCGCAAGTAGGAGACGCTGCTCAAACTTCTGTATATCCCATATTTAGGCCTGATGTACGTTGTGCTGTCTCTCCACATTACAATGTTGCTGTTTGTATAGCTGAGAAACAGCGAATCATCTGCGACTCTTCTTAGAGTTAGTGCGTACGTTCCGGCAGTAGCAAAATAGATTTTTTCGATTGCCTCAACCCAAACACCCTTATACTGTTTAAGATCGGTTTGAGAAAGGTTCGTAGTTTCCCCGGTTAGCGGAGCGGTGAAAATTATCTGAAGTTTGTCCCCGGCAGAATTATAACGAGGGGAGATAGTCATCAAAGGTGAATCTGCGTCAGGACCGTCTCCGGCTTTTATCTGATGAATGTGACAAAAATTAGGCGATGGCTGGAATGCTGAATCAAGGAGAAATTTCCACCTGAACGTCATAGTCTCGCCGTAATAAGCAATCATTGATGTGGGGGATGAGCCGGACGTTTTTATTTCAGTCCTCTGACGGTCAAAATTGATACAGCGGTCGTTGTCAATGTCCCTGTGCAAAGAAAATTCGAACGCGGGTTTTCTGAGAAATGCGTTCCAATGCTCCGAAATGTGAACGGTATCGTGGACGCAGTCAGGCACTTCATAACCGTAGCCTTTTTTTGTAATACATGAATACGCATCGCCTGAACTATCAGCCGGCATAAAGACTTGCGCCTGTGTTAGTTGACTTAAAAGCATCGTAAATGATGCGAAAACGAAGAAAATGTACTTCTGCATATATCCTAAATTTGTCATACGTATTATAGCAATTTTGATGCTGCGTAACAATACGCAAATGGGGGACAATGATCAAAAATTTCCAAGAAAGTGTTTGAAATTATTTCCTAATTGCATTAAGTTTCATTAATGAGTTAAGCGATTACTTAAACGATTATTCATTTCTGCTCGTTTCGATTTTCAATTTGTAATGTCGCAGCACATTTTACAATCAGCCCGATAAGTAAAATTAGCTGCCTGATACAAAAACACTTCCGGATGTTAGTTAATAAATATGATTTTAAGGAGCACCCATGCAAAAGCATCTTATAAGATATGTAGTGATTTTCTTACTAATATTTTTATCTGAAGTCTACGCGGATATAAACGAAGGCTTTGAAACAGGATTGCCCGGAAGCTCTTCGGCCACCATTTCAAATTCCACATTAGCCTCCGGAGTTTGGACTGTGTACAGAGGAACCGCTACTACAACAAAGCATGCCGGAACGTACGCGTGCTTGCTTTCCAGCAGTACGCCGGGTGCATACATCATTACTCCTTCCTTGGTTGCGATTAAGTCTGTAACTTTTTGGGCGCGCGGAAGTGGAGCCAGCACCTTAACAATCGAGAAATCCGTTGACCAGGGTGAATTTGCTATTATAAAATCTCAGAGCATTACCTCGGGTTATACTTCATATACGATTGATATTAACGAAACAAGTCCTGATGTGCGATTAAAATTCACGAACGGTACAACACAATCACACTACATAGATGATATTTCTATTATTACGACAGCTGTCCCTGTAATTTCACTTTCATCAACATCGCTGACTCCTTTTAGTACCGTGATTGCAGGCAGCCAATCATCCTCTAAGTCATATTCCGTATCCGGCCATGATTTGTTCGGTGATATAAAAATTAAAGCATCGCAAGAATACAAAATCAGCACGGATGATATTACTTATGTTGATTCGCTAACGTTGACACAGTCCGGTGGAAGCGTAACGACGCAGAATATCTATGTTAAATTCAGTCCATCTGCGGCTCTTGGCACAGTAACCGGGACAATCTCCCACTCGACTACGGCGGGGAATACGCGTACTGTCACGGTTTCGGGAATAGCAATTGCAAGTTCACCTTCACAGCAGCCTATTATCGGCATTGGTGAGGTTACCGGTAGTTCGATCAAGTTGTACTTATCCGGTGGTGATGGAACTAAAAAAATAGTTGTTGCCAAAAAGGGAAGTGCAGTTAATTGGGCACCGGTTGACGGAAGTAAGATTTCGGGTGTAAGTCCGGTTTTTACAACAGCTACGGATCAAGGTGATGGAAACAAAATTATATTTGAAGGTTCCGGGAATGAAGTTGTTGTATCTGGACTGGCAGTTTCAACAACGTATTATTTTGCTGCTTTTGCCTATAACGACGGCAGCAATAATTCGCAGAATTACCTTAACGAGAATCCGGCGACAGCATCGCAGAGCACTCCGGCGGTTGCTGGATTAACAGCAGCGCCATCGCTGTTGGAATTCGGGCAGGTAGTGAAAAATGCCTCCTCGACTGTTAAATCTTATACTCTGGATGGAAATTTATTAGTTCCGGATGCAGGAAATATCACCGTTACTGCTCCAGCGGGTTATCAGGTATCATTTGTTTCCAATTCCGGTTTCGCATCTTCTCTAATTGTGCCATATACTGCCGGAAGTATTTCTTCTGTTAAAATATACGTTCGTCTTCTGCCGACTGCTATTGGAAATTACTCAGGTGCAATCTCACATGTCGGCGGTAGTGCGCCTGAATTGGATGTTCTGGTTAATGGGGACGGTGTCGCGCCCGATAACGGAGGCGGAAGATTTCCGGTTGGATTTGCTTCGATGAACGCCCGTGATGAAAACAATACTACCGGCGGAACGGGAGGGCAGGTCATTCGTGTTTCCGATTACGCGACTCTGGAAACAACGCTTCGCGATTTGAGAAGCGATCATTTCCCATCGCAGGCTCCGACGATTCTTTTAATATCCGGTACATTAACGAAAAGCGGATCGGAAATCATGTACATTAAAGATTGCTCTAACCTGACAGTTCTCGGAGAGGGTGTTGAAGGAGCAAAATTCGTCGGCTTCGGATTTGAGGTGGAAGTAAGTCATAACATTATTATCCGGAATATAGAATTTTCCGACTGCTCAAACGATGGAATTGACATCCGCGATCCGGAGACTCACCATATATGGGTTGACCATTGTACATTTAATGATGGCGCTGATCAGGACAGTACTGCTTCCGGTCACGACGGTGCTCTGGATTATAAAAAGATGGCAACTCATGTAACAGTATCATGGAATCATTTTTTCAATCACAGCAAAACCTGTTTGTTCGGGCATACGGATAATGAACCGGCTGATACGGTTATGTGTGCATCCTATCATCATAACTGGTTTGAAAAAACACGGCAGAGACATCCGCGCGTGAGGTTCGGTAAGGCACATGTGTTCAATAACTTTTTTGATGGCAACGATCTGTACGCGGTTGCCTCCACGCAGGAAGCTGATGTTCTTATGGAGTCCAACTATTTTCTTAATGTTCCATATCCGTCCTATTGTGGATATATGGAATCCGATCCCGGTGATTTAATTGAGAGAAATAACATTTTTGATAATTCAGGCGCACCGCAGACGCGTGGTTCAGCTTTTGAAGCGTCGAAGTATTATAATTATACACCTGATGATCCTTCTCTTATTCCTGATCTTCTGCGGCAATACTCCGGAAGAGGAAAAATGAGTTTTGATACGCTTTACACGGATGTTCAGGATGCCCCGACTCCAAAAGTAGAAAAATATACAATACTAAGAAGCTATCCGAATCCATTTAACCCAAGCACAACATTAGAATTCACCGTTGATGCAAGAGTAAAAAGTACCGTGAAGGTTTATAATATTCTGGGTAAAGAAATCGCTTTACTTTTTAACGGTGTAACCGAACCCGGTGTATCCTATAAAACAAAATTCACCGGGAATGATTTGCCAAGCGGCATTTATTTCGGCGTGCTTGAGGCAGGGAATAAAAAAATTGTTCAGAAAATGCTATTGATGAAATAATTAATTTCAAATTAACATAAATTGAAGTATAATTAATTTGAGATTATTATTCATTTCCTCATACGGTAGTTTATTATGAATAGAGCAGAAAATATTCAGCTTAGCGAAATAGCGATTCAGAAAATTTTAGAGAGCGGGGTATCGGAAAAAGACATATTACAGCACCTGGAAATATTCAGAAAGGGACTGCCGTTCATCAGACTCTTTAAATCATGTAGGGTTGGTGATGGTATCGTTGCCATCCAAGAGGCTGAGTTTGATTCTCTTATTAAGCAGCATGAGAATGCAGCAGCGGGCGGTAGAATTCTCAAATTCGTACCGGCATCCGGAGCTGCTACAAGGATGTTTCAAAAACTCCATTCATATTTGAACAACGATTGGTCCGTTGATGAACTACTTCAAAAATCAAAGGAAGGCGATAAAATCGCTGCTGCCGTTGTCAGCATCATCGAAGGACTTGAAACACTGGCATTCTATCCCGCATTAAAAGAACAATTAGCCAAAGATGGCTACGATATTCAGACATTAGCCGCAGAAAAAGATTTCAGAATAATTATCCGTTACATACTTACAGAATCCGGACTCAATTACGCTAACTTACCTAAGGGTATGATCTACTTCCATAGAGCAGCGACAGGTGCCCGAACTGCATTTGAAGAGCATTTGGTCGAAGCACTGGACTACGCAAGTGATAACAACAATGTTTCTCATGTTCATTTTACCCTATCACCGGAATATCAGGAGGAATTCGATACGCTTCTTCGCGATGTCCGGAAATTATACGAAGTGAGCGGCCGGAAACTTTCCATTTCGTATTCCTACCAGAAATCTTCAACAAATACCATAGCGGTTACTAAAGAAAATGAAGCTTATCTTGACGATAATCATAATTTTGTATTCAGACCTGCTGGCCACGGTGCATTGCTGGAAAATCTCAATGATTTGAAAGCGGATTTAGTGTTCATCAAGAACATAGATAATGTTGTTCCGGATCGTCTGAAAGAAACAACATACCTGTATAAAAAACTCATTTGCGGTTTATTGGTTAAACTTGAAACACGCACTCATAACTGCTTGAGAAAACTTGAATTAAATGCCGTTACTGAAAAGGAACTGAGCGAAATCGAGGTCTTTGTTCAAGAAGAATTATTGATTTCACTTCCGGAAAACTTCCATAATTTCAGCCGGTCACAGCGGATTCAGTTTTTATTTTCTAAATTGAACAGGCCGATGCGAATTTGCGGCATGGTTCGAAATGAGGGGCAGGTCGGTGGCGGCCCGTTCTGGGTTAAGGAAGCGAATGGAGAAATTACCGTACAGATCGTGGAAAGCTCTCAGATTGACAAATCCGATGTTGGCCAAAAGGAGATATTCGAATCCGCTACCCACTTTAACCCGGTTGATCTTATTTGTTCAGTGAAGGACTACAAAGGAAACAGTTTTGATCTTCTTAATTACCGCAATCCGGATACCGGATTTATTACGGTTAAATCAAAAGACGGTGTGGAAATAAAAGCGCTGGAACTTCCGGGACTTTGGAATGGTAGTATGGCTGACTGGGTTACCGTTTTTGTTGAGGTTCCCAAAGTTACATTTAATCCGGTTAAAGAAATAAACGATTTGCTTCTCTCCGAACATCAAGAATAGAAATTACCAATTTTAAGCAGGGCAGTCAGCCCTGCTTCTTGCCTTTATCGTCTTGTCAAAATTTCATGTCTAATAATTCGATGGATGTCTATGAAAACACAGCGTTCGTCGAAAAAAATCACCATTTGTCCCTATATGGAATAAATTACGGGTAAACAAAATGGTGATTGTATGGATATTACAACGGTATTGTTAGCCTCATTGTTAATCGCAGTACTCATTATGATACTGCTCATCATATCTACGTTCGTTAAGGACAATGAACTGCATCTGAATGATGAAGAAAAGTAGCTAATATATATTGGTTACTTTTCTTCATCCTATTGAATTAAATTTTGAACATCCTACCGCATGTGTTTCATGCCATGTTCAATTGTGGCAGAAATACGATTGAACACTTCGTCAAATGTACCCATACCATCAATTTTTATAACACCATGCAGCTGTTTGTATTTTTCGATAACAGGGGAGGTTTTCTTCTCATGCTCATCAATTCGAATAACAATTTTCTCCGTACTGGAATCATACGGCATGCTTCCCGGTGTTTTACTGCGGGCATCTAATCTCCGGATAAGTTCGAGCAGGGGAACTTCGATTTCGATTATTTGAGAAATTGACGAATTATGTTTTTTGAGCAAGCCGTCGAGAATGTAGGACTGAACGAGTGTGCGGGGGAATCCTTTAAAAATGAATCCGTTAACATCCCGTCTTTCGGCAAGACTTTTTTCAATTAACTCAACAACTATTTCATCCGGGACTAACTGTCCGCTGTTGTATAGCTCCATTATCTTTTTCCCGATAGGAGTCTTTTTAGCTATTTCGCTATCCAGCATATTTCCGGTGGCAACGTATTCAAGTTCAAACTTTTTTGCTATAGCTTTGCCCTGAGATCCACGGCCTGAACCCGGATAGCCGAACAACACTACATTAAAGAGACGTTTGCTGAGTTCATGTTTTATAATTTTTCTGATTTCGGTTTCTACATTTGGAATAGTATCAAGCCCATTGACCTCATGAAAAATTCCGCGCTCCTTGAAGAATCTCAGCACCGGCAGAGTTTTTTCATTATATTCAGCCAGCCGTCTGCGAATCACTGATTCATTGTCATCTAATCTGCCGGATGTTTCGCCGCGTTTTAAAAGGCGGGTAACGGATTCTTGTTCGGGGACGTTGATACTGATAAGGCAATTCAATGATGTATTTAGTTTTATCATCAATCCTTCAAGGATGTATGCCTGAATGTACGTTCTGGGGAAGCCGTCAAAAAGGAAACCGTTGGCATCGGGATTTTCGGTAATTGTCTTCTCGATAATTTGAACAATGATTTCATCAGGAACCAATCCGCCGGAGGCGATTATGCTTTGAGCTTCCATTCCTAATTTTGTTTTTTCTGCAAGTTCTTTACGTAGAAGATCACCGGTAGAAATGTAATAGAGGTTGTAATTTTTAATGAGGAATTCGGATTGAGTGCCTTTACCTGCACCGGGGGGGCCAAATAGAGCAATATTCAACATAACGATCCCTTACATGAGAAAGATGATTAAAATAATTGCAACATATGCTTTTATGAATAGAAATTCATTTTATGTCCCTTAAAATATTAATTCATTTTGATTAAAAATAGAAAAAAAGCTAAAGTTTTTTGTGTGCCGATTATTAAGTGTATATTGGGCACAGTAAATTAAAAGTAAAAAAATCTTAAAAAGCTTACATTGTTCTTGTCATTTACTTGATAACACATTAATTTAAGTTATTACTTTAGTAAAATTCCACTGTACACTTCATGATAAAACATGGATCAACTATGAAAAAGAATCAGCCGGTCAGATTAGAGGACATCGCAAAAAAGCTCAGCGTATCAACGGTAACGGTTTCCAAGGCTTTGAGAAATCATCCGGACATTTCTGCCGAGACAACAGAAAAGGTAAAGGTGATAGCAGAAAAGATGGGGTATATGCCTAACTTTAATGCAAGAAATCTAACCTCCAGAAGATCCAACACAATCGGATTAATCGTCCCGAAAATAGCACATATCTTTTTTGCAACGCTTATCGAAGCCGTTTACGATATCGCGTTCAAATACAATTACGAAATCGTGTTGATGGTTTCGCAGGAAGATGCAGAAATTGAAAACAAACACCTGCTCTCACTTATCGCCATGCGGGTGGACGGAATCATAATTTCGGTTACCGAGGATACAAAAGATTTGACAACATTCAAACGGATTCAGAATCTCGGCATTCCACTGCTTTTTGTTGACCGCGTTTTACCAATGCCCGATACTTCAAAAGTGGTTGTTGATGATAAAGACGGTGCTTTCGTCGCCATTGATTACGCTGCACGCCGCGGTTATAAGAAAATTGCATTCCTCGGCGGTTATCCGCATATCAACATAGCCAATCTTCGCTATCAGGGATTTATGGAAGCGATGAACTATCATAAAATTCCAATTAAGCAGAAATGGATTATTGAGGGCGGACTTGGAGAAGAAGACGGATACGAAGGTTTCATGAAGATCTGTAAAGGTGGAGAGGTTCCTGAGTTTGTATTCGCTATTACCTATCCCGTTGCTCTGGGTATGTATGTTGCTGCAATGGAAAAAGGGCTGCACGTTCCTCAGGATATTGAAGTGACCTGCTTCGGCAAAAATACATTTAACAGGTACATTCCCTCAATCTTTAATTTTATTGACCAACCGGCAGGCGAGCTTGCATTTGCGGCAATGGAATTAATGATGAAACAAATTAATAATCCACGTAAATTTGAACCGCGCGAAATAACGTTGAAAACGCAATTGTTGGTTCACAGTCCATTTGCTAAAGTGGAACTTGGATTATAATCTAATCAATACTGCTATTTAATAGACGAGAAGGACGAAATCATAATTTTGTCCTTCCCGTAAATATCGTCTCGCAAATTCACACAACCTGATTCATCTACCCATGCAGTGAAATAATCCACATATATCGGCAGTTTGTTTTGAATGCTGATGTTGGTGAATTTTGCCCCGTTCATATTTCTTCTCAGACTATTTCTCTTCTCTTTATATTCAGCAGCTTTGGTTTTATCCGAAGCAGGGAGGTTTATTTCGCATTTTAAATAGTCCAGATTCCATGAAGGATGATTTTTTAATAAATACTCAGCAACCAGCAGAGGTTTTTCAACCCGGATACACCCGTGGCTGACTGCTCTGACAGCCTTTGAGAACGGCGGGCGAGTAGGAGTATCATGAAGATAAATATCAAACTTATTCTTGAAGAGGAATTTAATTTTTCCTAAAGCATTTCCCGGCCCCGGATCTTGAACAAACGAAAACGGCACCTTATTCGGCGAATAATTCTTTAGGTTAATATCTTTTAGATCAACTTGCTGATTGCCGCGGTAGACCTTGAAATTCCTTTTACTCAGGTAATTTGAATCCTTCATAACGCCGGGATAAATCTCTTCGCGGATAATGTTTGGTGGTACAGACCAGGTCGGATTCAACACAATAGTGGTAATCTCACTTGCAACTTGCGGCGATTCCCAGTTATCCGGGCGGTCGTGCAGGTTATGGGTCTTTAAATATTTCGCGTAACGCTCGTTGAAGTTTGCCGGTTTCTTTCTTCCGGTGCAAACCCTGATTGAAAATTGTTCGCTCTGCCCGTCAACAAGATGCAGGTAGAAGTCGGGAATATTTACATATAAGTAACGGTTTTGAGCAGTATAATTATTCCATCTGAAACGTTCCAGATTTAGCTTGATCTTTTCAATATAAACTTTTGGAGCGATATTTAATTTTTCAATTGTCTCGTTACCCGGCACCCCATCAGGAATTAAACCCTGTGATTGTTGAAAATGCCAAATCGTTTTACTGATGACCGCATCCATTTTATCATTATGAAAAATCGTCACCTTATTCGTATCTATAAAGTTTAATGTAACAAGCCGGTTAACCACATCTTTTAAAAGCGGTGATTTGTCACCAATGCGTAGTTTTCTACCGATTGGCTTGATCTTATTCCATTTGCCTTCTTCGACGGCAGTCAGATTTTTAAGTGCTGTCTGGAGTTTCACATATCTATCGGCTTTGGGCTGAATGTCTTTTAGGTATTGGAATATGTTCTGCTGCTTTAATGCCTGAAATATATCAATTTCTTCGGCTTTGGGATAGGGAAGTGCGTACCGGTCGCCGAACATTTTTACCGGATTCAAAACGCCGTATTTGAGGTGATTGGAATACTTGGTAACGGCATCGGCGAGCAGAATTTCCAGCTTTGCCTGAGCGGCAAGAATTTCTGATTCCGGGCCGTTCTTGTGAAGAAGTGCTAATCCTTCTTTTATTTCATCCGTATGATACCAGCGTGGATTGAGTCCGTGCTCAAAGGAAAGAACAAGCAGAGAGTAAATGGAATCATTGTTCTGCTGTTGTGCTGAAAAGAAAAAAGGCGTGTATTGGTTCTTTGCATAGAGTACTTGTAAGGTGTCAAAATAGCTGAAGGAACTATCCTGTCGAAAGGATTGAGCATTGGTTGTATATTCCAACTCAATTGCTTTTTGAAGTTTTTCTATTGAAACGTTATTCTGATTTTTGTTTCCCTGTGAGTTTGAGTTCATGCAAGCACAAAAGACAAAGAGCAGAGAGAACGCCGTTACGATATGTGTTTTGGATGACATTGAAGAAATTATTTCCTCTATGATGATTCTATATTCTATTATAAAAATTATAATCCCTACTTGTAATCTACAAAAAGAAGGCGAATATATTTCCGCCATGTACGTGGGATTTAATGAAAGAGTGCAATTCCACCTTCTGAAGTTTCCTTATAAATCCTTGGCAGGTCGTGTCCGGTTTGCTTCATTGTTCTTACTATTTTATCAAAGGAGACGATATGCTGTCCATCTGAAAGCAAAGCAAAAGTAGCCGTATTAAAAGCCCGCTCAGCTGCAAACGCATTTCGTTCAATACAGGGTACCTGCACCAGGCCGTTTATTGGGTCACATGTTAAGCCGAGATGGTGTTCAATACCCATTTCAGCGGCATATTCGATTTGAGGGGGAGTCCCGCCGAGCAGTTGAGTAACAGCAGCAGAAGCCATTGCGCACGCCGTTCCGATTTCGCCCTGACATCCGACTTTAGCACCGGAAATTGACGCGTTTGCCTTAACGACATTGCCGAATAGTCCGGCAGTTGCCAAAGCTTTAAGTATTTTCTTTTCCGGAAACTCAAAACTTTCTTCCATTCGCTTTAAGACGGCGGGTAGTACCCCGGATGACCCACATGTCGGGGCAGTGACAATAATGCCGCCGGAGGCGTTTTCCTCCGTAACGGCGAGGGCATAGGTAAATACTAGAGTTTTTTCTTTTAGGGAGCCGGAATAGTTTTTGGCTTTTACGTGATACGATGCTGCTTTTCTCCGCAAGTTCAGACCTCCGGGTAGGATACCCTCGTTTTCGATTCCGCGCTTAATGGATTCCTTCATCACGTGCCATACGTCAGCGAGATAATCGTAAATCTGCTGTCCTTCAACTTCTTCGACATACTCCCAAAATGAACCTCCGTTCTTTATAGTCCAATCAAGAATATCACTTATCGTCGTGAGCTTATAGACGGAATCAGAACCCTTCTGATACTCATCGTCAATAATTTTACCACCGCCGACACTGTAGACTGTCCATGAGCTTGTTACTTCCGATGCGTCATTTAGCGCTTCCAATCTCATCGCGTTCGGATGCCGGGTTAAAAACTCTTCCGGTTTCCAAATTACCTCAACCGGCTTCGGAGATAAGGACTCAATAATCACTTTGTCGGTCAAGTGTCCCTTGCCGGTGGCGGCCAGACTTCCGAATAGTATTGCTCTGAATGAACTTGCATCAGGATTTTTTTCGTTAAAAATTGCAGCGGCACGCTTCGGTCCCATCGTGTGGCTGCTCGATGGTCCATTACCTATTCGATATATCTCTTTTATTGATTCCATGTCATCTCAATTGTATTTACCGTGATATAAACGTTAAAATCTTTATATAAGCAATTAGAAACTTACTAACTTTTCAGACGATCGAAAAATTGAGGATTGTTGGGCGATTATTCATTTATCCTGCTTAATATGCAAATGAACAAAATTTAACCTCAAATGGTGTGAAAAATAGTGATTTTCAACAAGAATAAAGATTTCTCACTTGATTGAAAGTTTTATAACTATTACATTAAAATGCGAATTGTTTCAATTCGCACGGGTGGTTTAGGGTATAATAACTTCCATAGTTTTAGTAATATTAGGAAAGTAACACAATGAGTCGTTACCAAAATCTGTTTTTTGGTTGTTTGTTTATTGTTATAACATTTTCTTCAGCCGCTTTTGCTCAGGAATTGCATCCGACCGGTTTGATTGCTGAAGATTTAAGCAAGGTTAGCTGGATTAAACCTTACAAATCTTTGGCAAAAACAACAATCCTTCCGAGTTCGGTTGATTGGTCGAACAAAATGCCAGCAGTCGGAAATCAGGGAAGCCTTGGAAGCTGCGTTGCCTGGTCGGTAGGATATTATGCCAAAACATTTGAAGTCGGCAGGGAAAAAGGTTGGGACTTAAGTTCAAATGCACACATATTCAGCCCGACATTTTTATATAATGGCATTAATAACGGAGTTGACAGCGGTGCTACTATCTCTAACGCTGCAGCGTTTCTCATTGAAAGAGGCTGCGCTCCTGTATCCGATTGCCCGATTTCAGCATCCGACTACTATTCCTTAGCATCCGAAAACGCATTTAACAATGCTATCAACTATCGCTCAATGGATGCCTACTTAATTAATACTACCAATATGTCAGGGGTTAACACAATTCGTGAAATTCTGGCAAGCGGAAAAGTTGCCACTATCACTATTCAGGTATATGGTAACTTTGATGATATTTCATCGTATAATTATGTATACTGCGCGTCGCAGAGAACAGGAACAAATCGCGGCGGACATGCAGTTACCGTCGTTGGATATAACGATTCGTTATTAACTGCTGACGGCTATGGAGCATTTAAGCTGGTAAATTCATGGGGTACCGGTTGGGGAATCAACGGGTATGCCTGGATTTCCTATAAAGCATTGATGGATAATTATCTTTCACAGGGATCAGCTGTTATGATTAATAACAGAACCAATTACACTCCGCTTTTAAAAGCGAAACTGAAGATCACACATAGTTCGCGTGGTTATGTCTCGCTTATAGCAAGTCTGGGTGACGTGGCGACTCCGACCCTGAGTATTGACGAAAGCTTTACAACAAAAACATCTGTTAATCGTGCTTTCCCGTCAACTAACATCATTTTTGATTTGACTGATTTCTATTCTGCTCTTAAGGCTGGGACAGCATCCACGATAAATCTGACCGTCGCAGACTCTAAATCGGACAACTATTCGGCAAAGATTGATTCATTTTATGTGATAGATATATTAAACAATACTACCGTATATGGCATAACATCTTCGGTAACACTTAAAACTACTGAAACGAAAACATTTAGTTTAAGCTTGACTCCCGCAACGGTTACTGCAAAAGTTAACCTCACAACCCCTACCAACGGTGATGCAGGTATAGATCCAAAGCCCGTTTTAACCTGGGTCTCGTCCGGATCCAGTGCCTATCGTGTAAAAGTCTCAACTGATGATCTGAATTTTGATAATAACGTAGTGTACTCTTCAACCATTGACGGTACATCAGTCACTTTGCCGGAACTTGCAAAAAACAGGATATATTTCTGGAAAGTTGCTGATGCAGCTACGGACAATTGGTCGAATATATGGAGTTTTAAGATTACGATGATAAATTCCAGCAATTACAGTGTTAATACTCAAGCATACAACTGGGTTGATATTGCGTCTACGGGGACAGCGATAACAGCATGGAGTAATATTGATTCTTCAGGTAAGTCAATAACGCATCTATCTAATACTGCGGTTAAGGATGACGGATTTTCGACAAATAAAATTCCGATTGGATTCAGTTTTGATTTTTATGGTAAGACATTTGATTCTTTATATGTTGGTGCAAATGGCTTGATTAGTTTTTCGAACCAGAAAATCAATGGTGCGTTGAACGGAGAATTTGCAAGCAATTCCTTAGGTTGTTTTGATCCGACGTATTTCCCGCCGGAAAATAAAGTGTTCCCAAATGCCATTGCTGTGGCATATGATGACTTTGATCTTGACAATACTGATGGTTATGGAGGAGGAAAAGTCGTGTACAAAGCCGCATCGGATAAGTTCGTTTTATCATGGATTAACATCGGATCATTTCAAAAGACCGGAGATACAACCAATTCATTCCAGTTGATATTTAATAAGGCTGATAATTCGATAGTTATGAACTATAAAAACTTTGGAGTTACTGCTACAAGAAATAATATCAAATCTGCTATTCAAAAAGAGGACACTATGGCAGTGCTATGGGTAGCCGAGGGTGCTCCGGCCGCTCATCTAATTGCAAACGGCAGTTCGATTATTTACACGAAAAACCTCACTGTGGTAGATCATGATGGTAATAAGGAAGCTAAGTCTTTTGCTCTGGGACAGAATTATCCGAACCCATTCAATCCTTCAACGGTTATTAACTATGCCGTACAGCATAACTCTCATGTTACGCTGAAAGTATATGACCTGCTTGGTAATGAAGTGGTGTCATTGGTTGATGAGCAAAAACCGGCAGGCGAGTATTTCGCTGAATTCAACGCCTCTAACTTATCCAGTGGAATTTATTTCTACCGGTTGAGTGCGGGGAACTTTTCCGAAATGAAAAAGATGGTTTTGATTAAATAATATTCGGAACGTTTTAGAGCCTCTCGAAAAATCGGGAGGCTTTTTTTATATCCTTGCGCGTACAAAATTTTATTATTTTGGGACAGTAATTACTCAAAAGCCTAAAAACATTCGCATGCGTAGAATTGTCCTTTCCTTTATATTGTGCTATTTATTCGTCATGTTCGCAGATTTGACTGCGGCATCATCCAAAGATGTTGTCTATATCTCCATACGTGGAGGCAATGCACTTCTTATCTATTATCTTGATAATGCTTCCGGCAAATTAAGCGTTCAAGATAGCATTCCATGTCCCGGTGGACCGGCTTCAATGGCATTCTCTTCGAATCACAAATTCCTTTATGTAAGTGAAAGAGAAACCAACTCCTTTTCAGCTTACCGGGTTGATAAAAAAACAGGCAGGCTGAAATTCATCAACCGCATTCAGGCGGTCAATAATCCGGTTAATCTTGAGGTGGATAAAGCAGGTAAATTCTTACTGACTGTATATTATCATTCAGGGCAGGCGGCCGTATACGGGATAAACAAGGACGGTAGTTTGAAAGACTCCCCGATTCAGGTAATATCCGGCTTTGTCAATCCGCACGCGATTCATTTGAATCAGGCAAATAAACTGGCATATATTACCGATAAGGGCGGGGATAAAATATATTGTTATAGCTTCGATTCATCATCCGGTGTATTAACGGAAATCAAAAATGCCGATGTGATTACTCCAAAGGGGACTGAGCCGCGTCATTTTATTCTTGATGAGCTCCACAACAGAATGTATGTTATAAACGAAACTGCGAACTCAGTAACGGTGTATTCATACATGCCTGAAACAGGAGTTATCTCAAAATTACAGGAATTGTCAACTTTACCTTCGGGCGGAAGAAATGAAAGCAAATCAGCAGACATCCATCTTTCACCGGACAGCAGATTTTTGTATGCTTCAAACAGGGGACATAACAGCATAGCCGTATATCGCATAAATAAAAACAGCCGTTTACTGCACTTGCAAGGCATATACCCAACCATCAGCAAACCCCGTTCTTTCGCGTTTAATTCAACAGGGAGGTATATGATTGCATCCGATGAGTCGGGGACACAAATTGCCATCCATAAAGTTGATCAGGCAGACGGTACCTTGTCGCCCATGAAGAAAGTCACGGTAGGCGAACAACCATTCTGGGTTTTGACCCTCCCCTTAAAATAATTTTTACGGAATGAAAGATTTCATTTGGAAATGATTTCCGATTATTATAATTTTTATCATATCAAAAGTTTGAAACTTTTAAAACGATAAAAACTTTCCTTGAATACGAGATTAAGTATGAAAAAAATTGTAATCACACACGCAAAAAGAATTGCTACCGGCTCTTTCAACGGCTCTCTATCAAACTTCTCAGCACCTCAGCTTGGTAGTTTCGCTATCAAAGCTGTTCTTGATGAATCTGGAATTGAGAAAACGAAAGTCAATGAAGTCATCATGGGCAATGTTCTCAGTGCGGGAATCGGACAGGCTCCTGCACGTCAGGCTGCAATTTATGCCGGACTTCCTGATACCGTTGAAACATTCACCGTTAACAAACTCTGCGGCAGCGGTTTGAAATCCGTTATGCTTGCAGCACAGGCTATTCAGTCCGGCGATGCGGACGTTATCATTGCAGGCGGGCAGGAGAGCATGACTAACGCGCCTTATATTTTAAAGGGTGCAAGAAACGGTTTCCGTTTGGGAAATTCGACTGTTTTTGATTCCGTGTTACTGGACGGCTTGACTGATGTATATTCGAATATGCATATGGGCAGCTGCGCCGAACTGACCGCCAAAGAATACAATCTTACACGCGAAGAGTTGGATCGTTTTGCCATTCAGTCATTTAAACGCGCAATTCAGGCAATTGCCGACGGCAAGTTTAAAGACGAAATCGCTCCCGTGCACATTAAGACAAAAGCCGGTGAGTCCGTATTCGATACTGATGAGGGACCGGGCAAAGTTAACTTTGACAAGATACCGCATTTAAAGCCGGTATTCGAAAAAGACGGAGTTGTTACTGCCGCCAACGCTTCCAGTCTTAACGACGGAGCAGCTGCAGTTATGATAATGTCGGAAGACAAAGCTCTTGAACTTGGTTATACGCCTTTGGCAGAAATAGTTGCGCAAGCATCCGCTGCTAAAGCTCCTGTACAGTTTACCACAGCTCCGGCCGATGCAATTAAGAAAGTGATGGCCAAGGCCGGGTTGAAGCTGCATGAAATTGATCTCTTTGAATTGAACGAAGCCTTTGCGGTTGTTTCTCTCGCGGTTGGTAAAATATTAGGATTAACGGAAGAAAATGTAAATGTTAACGGAGGGGCAATCGCATTAGGGCATCCTATCGGTGCGAGCGGGGCAAGAATATTGACAACTTTATTATATGAAATGAAAAGAAGAAATTCAACATATGGATTAGCTTCATTATGCATTGGTGGCGGTGAAGGTGCGGCTTTAATTGTAAAAAACTATAAAGGATAATGAGAATGACACATGAAGAGCGAGTCCGCAAAGAAATAATCCAAAACTTCGGAGAAGCTTATAAGGCTTTCGGTTTGAATAAACTTATGGGATATGTTGTCGCTCTGTTGATCTATTCCCCAAAACCCTTATCTCTCGATGAAATTACAAGGCAGCTGGGGAGAAGCAAGGGACCGGTAAGTCAAATCGTTCGCAGATTGCGGGACCGCAAACTTATCAGAAAAGTATGGGAGCCGGAAAATAACCGCAAAGACTATTATGAGATAGAGCCTGAAATATTTGAAAACGCTTTTCGGAATAATCTTGAACTTATCAAAAACAATACGCGCATCGCTTCATATATTAAAGAAAAAGTCCCGGCTGACGAGAAAGTCCTTGCCGGTAGAATAGACGATATGCTGCATTTCTATAAGCTCATGGAAAAACACTATAGAAATTTTCTTGCCGAGTGGATTGACGAGCGGAATAGACTAATGCAAAAAACCGATAGTAAAAAAAGAAAGTAATTTTTTTAATAACAACGTTTGAAAAAAATCAAACGATAAAAACATTAAGGAAGATAAATGAAACGCTTGGAAAATAAAGTTGCTATTGTTACCGGCGGTGCGCAGGGTATCGGCCGTGAAACGGTATTAAAATTCGCCGGGGAAGGCGCAACAGTGGTTATTTGGGATGTTATGGAAGATAAGGGAAACGCACTGGTTGAGGAACTGAAGAAAGCCGGTCATCAGGCCGCTTTTGAAAAAGTTGATGTGACCAGTCTTCCATCAACAGAATCAGCAGCTAAAAAAGTTGTGGACGCGTTCGGCGGTATAGATATTCTTATTAACAATGCCGGGATTACGCGCGATTCTTCATTTCTAAAAATGACAGCCGAACAGTGGCAATCGGTTATTAATGTAAACCTGACCGGAGTATTCAACTGTACAAAAGCGGTTGCTCCATACATGGTAGAGAAAAAATCAGGCCGTATCGTCAGTACATCGTCAGTCGTCGGCTTATACGGTAATTTCGGACAAACCAATTATGTCGCAACCAAATCCGGTATTATCGGCATGACAAAAGTCTGGGCACGTGAACTCGGCAGAAAGGGCATTAATGTTAACGCAGTTGCTCCCGGCTTCATCGCTACAGATATGATTAAAACCGTTCCTGAAAACGTTATTAAATCACTTGAGGAAAAAGCTCCGTTGGGAAGATTGGGAAAGCCGTCTGATATAGCAAATGCTTATGTTTTCCTTTGCAGTAACGAAGCGGATTATATTAATGGTACTGTCCTCAGCGTTGACGGCGGACTAATTCTTTAATTAAAAACAGAAAATGCTATGCGAAATCCAATTATTATAGGCACGGGCTCCTACGTTCCGGAAAAAATAGTACCGAACTCATATTTTAATGAGATTTTAGGTGAAGATGTTGATACCTGGCTCAGAGATAATTTAACTATCCGTGAGAGACGCTGGTGTAATGAGAACCAATCAACTGCGGACTTATGTATGGAAGCTGCTAAAGAAGCTTTGCAATCTGCCGGACTTACGGCCGATCAATTAGATTTACTAATCATCTCTACCGACACTCCTGAATTTATCTCACCATCTACAGCAAGTCTCGTTCAATACCGTTTGGGCGCAAGTAAAGCCGGTACATTTGATTTAAATTCTGCCTGCGCGGGATTTGTTACTGCTCTAGATACGGCAGGGAAGTTTATTAAGTCTGATGACCGGTATTCTTACGTTATGGTTATCGGCGCGTATGCTATGAGTAAATACCTAAATCTTACCGATAAAAAAACAGTAACGTTGTTTGCCGACGGAGCCGGAGCAGTTATTCTCGGCGTTAGTAACAAAGAAGGTGAAGGCTATCTGACAAGTTCTCTCTTTACCGATGGTCAGTACGCTGAATGGATGGGCATTTATGCGGGTGGAAGTCATCTTCCGCTTTCGCAGGAAGTTTTAGACAACAAGGATCACCTGCTGAAATTTGTTATAAAAATACCCAAAGAAATTAATCCGATTGTATGGACGAAGATTATAAAAGAATCATGTGAACGGATTAATGTATCCCCAAATGATATCGACCAGTTTTTCTTTACCCAAATTAATATCAACACTATCTGGCAGACACTGGATAATCTCGGCGTTGACAGAAAAAGAGGTTATACCATCATGGAAAAATTCGGTTACACGGGCTCTGCCTGTATACCGATGGCTCTTGATAAGGCACTCAGAGAAGGTGTTACAAAGAAAGGCGACCTGATCTGTTTTATGGGTTCAGGCGGCGGACTTGCTTTTGCCAACGCGATCTATAGATTATAGAAATAATAGAGAAGTTTAAAAGAAAAGAATATGGAAAATACAAAAGAGAAAATCTCCGGATACGCATGGTATGCGTTAGCTCTTTTCACGATTCTCTATGTTATGAACTTCGTTGACCGCGTTCTGATTTATCTCTTATTTACTCCGATTAAAAAAGAGTTTTTGTTCAGTGATTCCCAGCTTGCTTTATTGGGCTCAACGTCGTTTGTTATTTTCTATACTTTGTTGGGAATCCCCTTCGGCCGGATGGCGGACAAATTCTCAAGAAAATATCTCATTGCATTCGGTTTGACCGTATGGAGTATCTTTTCGGGATTGACCGGTTTTGCTCATTCATTCTGGACTCTGTTTATTTGCAGGATGATGGTCGGAATAGGTGAGGCCAGTTTGGGACCGGCAGCATTATCAATGTTGAGTGACTATTTCCCGGCAAGGATGAGAGCGACTGTTCAGGCGGTTTTCTCTTCTGCCATTGCTATAGGAACCGGTGTCGCTTTCTTTTTCGGAGGCTGGATAGGGCAGACCATGGGTTGGAGATATGCATTTTACTTCCTCGGATTCCCGGGGCTGTTCTTTCTGTTTTTCGTACTGACTCTTAAGGAACCTGTTCGCGGAATTCGTGATACAAAAGCACAGAGTGAGAAAAAAGACTATCGCGTTTTGTTAAAGAACGGAGTCTTCTGGTCGCTGCTCCTTGGCTATGCTTTTATCGCCACGGCTTCCAACAGCGTCTCTATATGGCTGCCGTCCTTCTTCGCCCGTGTAGCGAAACTGGATGTAGCAACTATAGGATTCTGGATAGGAATTGTAACAATACTTGGCGGTTTGCCGGGAACAATTCTCGGAGGCTGGATAGCGGATAAAATCAATGCGAAGCGTCCGGGCGGACGAATGATATTCTCTTCTGTCGTCGCGTTGCTCAGTATGCCGCTGTGGTTCATTCTCCTTTATTCTCACAATGTGGTTTTTCAATTCATCATCGTCGGAGTTTTACTCGGTCTTTCATTGTCATGGCTCGGCGCCGCGGCGGCTGACGTTAATGATATAGCCGGTCCTCATTTGCGGGGATTAGCGGTCGGGCTGTATTTCTTTATTGTCAATGCAATCGGCTACGGTATCGCTCCTGTCGTTTATGGTAGATTTAATGATGTAACTAATGTTATGCAGCAGCCGGAACTTATGCGGTATACGCTTTTATTGAGCCCTGCCGCCTGTGTCATTTCTGCAGTTGTGCTGTATATCAGCAGTAGAAAATTTAAGAAGGTCGTCAATGGAAACTGATTGGTTAAAAAAATGGGCTTACTACACGCCCGATAAAATGTTCCTGAGGGAGGACAACAGAGATATTCAATGGTCATTTATCGAATTTGATAATCTTGTTTCTGCGGTTTCATTGTTCCTACAGGAAAAATTCGGTATTACTTACGGAGACAGAATCGCAGTCTATTCAAAAAACCGTGCGGAATATGTACTCCTGTATTTGAGCTGCTTACGCTCGGGCGCTGTTTTAGTGCCGCTGAACTTCCGGTTAACGCCACGGGAACTTGATGTCCTTATATCCGATGCCGAACCGAAATTATTCTTATATGAAGCCGAATATGGAGAGCAAGTAAAGCTATTACAGTCTATCGCGAACACACCATATAAGGAGCCTCTGGAAGAAATTACTCCTTTTCTTTCCGATAAGAAAAAGTATTCCATGTTTCAACCGAAACAGAGTATTGTGGAAACCGACCTAAATATGATTCTGTACACGGCGGGGACAACAGGGCTTCCGAAAGGCGTAATGATTACTCATCGTATGCTTTTCTGGAATGCAATAAATACCGGATTGCGCCTTGATCTGCATTCAAGCGATCATACACAAAGCTACGCACCGTTCTTTCATACGGGAGGATGGAACGTGCTATTCACGCCATTTCTGTTACATGGAGCTTCTCATACGTTGCTGCAAAGTTTTAACGCAGAGAAAATTCTGCTCCTTATGGAAAAAGAAAAATCAACAATTCTGTTCGGCGTACCGACGATGCTGCAAATGATGTCTGATATGCCTCTTTTCAAACAAGTTGATTTGTCCACAGTCCGCTATGCTATCGTAGGCGGAGCACCGATGCCAATACCGCTTATCAATCTTTGGCACGAAAAGGGTATTGCAATTCGCCAGGGATACGGTCTTACCGAAGTCGGGCCTAACTGTTACTCATTGCATCAACGAGACGCTATACGGAAACGCGGTTCAATCGGTTTCCCGAATTTTTATGTTGATGCAAAAATAATGGATGAAAACGGAAATGAGTGTCCGGATAATACGATAGGTGAACTTTGGATGAAATCGCCGATTGTCACTCCCGGATACTGGCGGAAAGAAAAAGAAACTAAAAATGCTATTACCGACGGTTATTTCCACACCGGTGATTTGGTTACCCGGGACAGTGAGGGATATTATTACGTCGTTGACAGAAAGAAAAACATGTTTATCAGCGGGGGAGAGAATGTATATCCGGCAGAAATAGAGGCCGTATTATACAAACTAAGCGCTATTAAGGAAACAGCGGTTATCGGGGTTGAAGATGAAAAATGGGGTGAGGTAGGGAAAGCATTTGTAGTAGTCAAAGAGGGCGAAACGATAGATGTGGAAAAAATACTGGAACATTGCCGGCAAAACCTGGCAAAGTACAAGATACCAAAGCACATTCAATGTATCACGGCAATTCCCAAAACGGATGCCGGGAAAATTAATAGAAAAGAATTGTTGAGCATTCATCAACAAACTTTATCCAATCAATCAAAATAAAGGACCCTATATGAAAAAGTTACTTCTTCTCTTGACGTTAGCTTTTGCAGTTGTTTTCACTTCCTGTAAAAAGGATGATGATTCACCCTCAGCAGCTGCTACAACTGAGCCGATTGTCGGTACCTGGTTATGCACCGGTACGAACGTACCTTACGGACTGCGTGTTGCTCCATTTAAAGTTGTAAAAATCACTGCAACTTTCAATGCTAACAAGTCATATACCGTAGTACAGGTAGACAGCAGCAATACCTCAACTACCTTTACCGGCACATACTCAGCTACAGCCTCTGCTTATAAAGATACCGTTACCGGTTCTGCCACTAATGGTGCAACGATTTATGATATAGTAGCTAATCAGTCTTCGCCTTCATCTGTTACATCAACCGGTATCTTTGCGATCAGCGGTTCAAACATGAAGTATGAAATCATTCAGACGACACCTGCATTGAGCGGTGTAAGTGCTCCTACTGCAGCAGGCGGTTTCGGAAGTACAATGATTGGTGCAACAAAGTATGCAATTTACATTCAGGGTTACGTTAAACAATAATATGTGAATATTAGATTTTGAACATAATTCCCGTTCATCACATCTCCTATGAGGCGGGAATTATGTTCAAGAATAAAGGAATCATCTCATGAAACATGGTTTTTTATTTCTCTGTATATTGCTTCTTCTGGGAGTTTATACTGTTTCAGCACAGGACACCATAACGGTTAAAAAGATTCCGGATGCCAAACCATCTGAATTAAAATTTATTGGTTACTGGTTTTCCAAAGGTGTGGCGACCAACGTGGCAACTACAAATGAACTGCTGCGAGGGCAAATCATCGGAAGGCTTTTCGGACCAAATACAACAAATACATCTCCTAGGACAGCTGTTTATTTTGAACAAAGATTTGTTCCTATGTTCATTTATACGCCATCTATACTTGATGGAGTAGCAACATTCCGGAGTTTATTCAAAATTGATATGACCTGGGGTGATGCTGCATATGGTGTCGGCGGAAACGTCGGTGGTGGTATCAACGCAGGACAGGTCAATTTACAAACGTTGCTTGCCAACGTTGATATTCGTCCCCGGGGAGCTGATTATAATGTTGTCGTCGGTCTGCAAAGAGTATTTGATAACGTTCGTGATCCAAATATTTCTGCCGTTTCGACTGCTCAGACAAGTGCGTATAAACTGTGCTATTGGGGAACACAGGGCGTGGGTGTAAGTTTATTCGCAAACCTGAATAAAACGACTCAGGCAAAATTGGGTTACTATCAGCTGTATGAAAATATCATTGATCAGAATGATGATGTCGCATTATGGATGTTGGATCTGGAATCCCGCGTTCAACCGCTGCTTGAAGTAGGCGTTGACGGTTGGTTCGTCTGGGATAGGGGTAAAAGCGCAGGAGGCATTTCGGTACTCGGTCAAGGTTTGAACAGTAGTCTTGCAAGCTATAATGGTGCCGTAAGGCTGAATCTCCCCACATCAAAGTATACGGCTAATATCGGATGGTTAGGTGCTCATGCGGCATACAACAGAGATTTTCTTGCCGGAAGATGGTGGGCTGATGCATTTGTCATGTCCAACATCGGAACTCTGGATACCGTTAGCGCAGATTTAAGTTCATCGCATTATGCAGATATTCTTGGCGTAGCCGTCAATGGTCAGGTTTCATACAAATACGGCATGACGGCCAATGATAAAATCAGCTTTGAAGGTTTGTATACCACTGGTGATAACAACGGTGCGAATGACGGAACTGTAAGCAGTGTTATAACCGGAAACGTTTACGGATCTCCGACCGGTATTTACAGCAATCACAGGGCACTTCTGTTATTCCCTGATCCACAGGTTGTTAACAGATACTACTCAGCCGTTCAGGACATTTCCAACATGGGAATGGGCGTTACTGCCGGATTTCTCACCGTCACTAAGGACTTGATCCCGAATAAATTCTCTGCCAAACTGGGACTTGCTGCTGCAATTTCCAACGTTACTCCTAAGGGCGGCACAAGTTATATGGGACATGAGATTAACGTAGAGTTTAAGTATAACATCAAAGTTTTCTTAACTCTCGGTTTAAGCGCCGGCTATTTGCAGTTGGGCGATTTCTATAATTCACCTGATGTTAAATATGACAACTCAACCGGAAAACCACGGAACCCGTATGTCATTTTTACATCACTTAGCTGGTTAATGTTTTAGGAGTACCCAATGAAAAATAAATTTGCGTTCTTAATTGTAATAGCTTTGTCATTTACCGGGTGCACCGGTTATATCTACACAGACAAACCGGCATTGGAGTTCAAAGACTTTGACTATGGTTTTTCTACAAAGACGGCCTTGCATAATCCTGAGATTTCTTACATAGATGTAGGGTCAGGCGAAAAAACCGTGTTCCTTGTTCATGGACTTGCAAGTAACGCCGGATTCTGGCGTTATAACATTCCTGAACTTGCGAAGAAATACAGAGTTATCGCCATTGATCTGCCGGGTTATGGAAAATCACAAAAGGACTATTACGCTTACAATATGAGCTTCTTTGCTTCACAGGTTAAACGTCTTGCAGACGCTCTGGGAATAAAAAAGTTAATCTATGTGGGCCACTCAATGGGTGGACAGATCGGCATCACTTTTGCATTGAAGTATCCTGAATACCTTGAAAAACTTGTACTTGCAGATCCGGCAGGATTTGAAGAGTTTGAACAGGGTGAAGGCGACTGGCTGAAAAGTGTTATGACCGTTAAAGGTGTTAAAAGTACTCTCGAAGACGGCTCAAGAAAAAATCTGGCAAGTAATTTCTATTCATGGAATGATAAATGGGAATGGATGGTAGAGGAACGCGTTCGCATGAGCAAAGCAAAAGATTTTGAAGGCTTTTGCTACGCGACTGTCAGAAGCGTTTACGGCATGTTGGATGAACCAACTTGGGATAAAGTTGAACAGGTTAAAACTCCAACGATGATTATCTATGGAAGAAATGACGGATTAATCCCGAACCCATATCTCAATCCCGGCTTTACGGCTGATGTTTTTAAGGAAGGAAGTAAAAATATGGCGAACTGCACTTTACATGAAATTGACGAGTGCGGACATATGATTATGATTGAACACGCTTCCGAGTTTAATGCCACAGTCCTGGATTTTATTAAATAATATTCAGCCGTCTCAGATCGGCAGTTCCTGTCTGAGACGGCTATTTCCTTATGCAATTCCCCGAATTAGAATATAATTTTCCTTATAAACTTGTAACATTGCCTGATAATATATCAGTCGCGTACTATGATGAGGGTACGTCAAATGATGTGTTGGTATTTATTCATGGATTAGCAAGTTATATGCAGGATTGGCGAAAATTGACATCATTGCTTACAGATGATTTCAGGTGTATCGCGATAGATCTTCCGGGATACGGTAAATCATGGGAGAGAGTACATTCGGGCGGGCAGACTTTTTATGCAAAAATCATCCGCGATTTCATTCTTTCACTTGGGCTTGAGCAAGTCAATTTAGTCGGGCACTCTATGGGAGGACAAATATCAATCACTACTACCTTGCAACATCCGGAAGTTGTACAAAATCTAATTTTGTTAGCACCTGCCGGATTTGAGACCTTCTCGGCGGAAGAGACTAAATTGCTAAGGCGGAGTTTTACGGCGAAGAGCTTTGCCTCCTCAAGTAAAAAGCAGATTGAGCTTAGTTATACTGCAAATTTCAGTAAGTTACCGATAGATTTAGCTGATTTGACAAAAAATCGAATAGCCATGAAAAAGTGGGCAAATTTTGAGAATTTTTGTGAAATTGTGGCAAATTCATTTACCGGCATGCTGACTGAACCGGTTTTCAAACAACTAAACCAAATAACACAGCCTGCCCAAGTCATTTTTGGCAAAGAGGATAAATTTATACCACAGCCGATTTTGCACCCGTACATTACAACAGAACAAATCGCCAGGGAAGCATGCTCGCTTATCAAAAATTGTTCATTTTCAATGATTGATGACTGTGGGCATTTTATTCAGCATGAAAAACCTCACGAAACCTCCGAAATTATAAAAAACTTCCTGTTCAGGGTAAAGCCCCTTATTTTTAAGTAATAAATTTGTTACTTTAACACTACAAAAACTTATATCTTTTCCGGGTGGATTGCAAAATCGCCTGCTGTTCAAATTACCTAAATTGATATGTACTTTATATGCTCGGCAATCAAGAAAAATTAGAAATACTCAAGCAAATTATCGAAAGCCCAACTTTTAAGGATGCTGCACGGCTGCGGGATTTACTGAGTTATTTAGTAAATGAATCCATTGCCGGACGTAAACCCAAAGAGACTACGATCGCGATTGATGTTTTGGGAAAAGATAAAGAATTTGATCCGAAAGATGACGCGATTGTCCGTGTTTATATCAACAACCTGCGGACGAAACTCGAACATTATTACCACATGAACCCTACGGGAATTCAATACCGGCTTACTATTCCTAAGGGACGCTATGAAATTGATTTTGAACCCATTGAAGCCCCCGCGGAAATTAAAGAACCGGAAAAAAAACAATGGCCGTTTGTCGTTATCGGGGTGCTGAGCCTCGCTGTCGTTATTTTGTTAGTTCTCATGTTCTCCCGCTCAACCGGACCGGAGAGCACGAGCAAGATAATTACCAGTGTAATCGGGCATGAGAAAAAGCCGATAATGATTGTTGTTGGTGATTTTTTTGTGATGAATGAAGAAAAACTTGAAGGCGGTGAACACAATAACGTTAGAGATTTCAGCATCAATTCACTTGATGATTATATGGAAAAGTCAAAAGTTGATAAAAATTTTCAGGTAAAGTACTCTCCGGCATTATACACCTATCTGAGGCCAAGCACGTATTGGGGACTTTGGCAGATTTTATCGGTACTTAAAACAAAAGATGTTCCGGTTTCCTTAAAACTTGCTTCCCAGTTTACGGAAGATGAGTTCAAGTCGAATAATGTGATTTTCATGGGGCAGATCAAATCGCTTTTTGTACTCAGAAAGTTCCTATCTCTGTACGGCATTAAGTGCGATCTTAATAAAAACACGTTATCCATTATATCAAATGATGGGAAAACCGAACAGCTTTACTCTCCGGCTGATATTCACGGAGGCAAGTTCGAAAAAGATTTCAGTTTTATTGTGAAGGGCAAAGGCCCCGGCGGTACAGATTTTTTGCTGTTAATGGGATGTGCTGAAATCGGATTACTTGGAGCTGTAAAAGGGGTATCGGATATTGCCACAACCAACAGTATTTTGGATAAATTTCCGGGTGGAGAAGTACCTGAAAACTTTATGGCTGTCTTTGAATCCGAGGGCTTGAACCAGACTGTTTTCGGTTCAAAAATGAAAAATGTGATTGTGCCGAAAGTAAACTACTCAAAAAAGACCGATTCACTTTTCAAAAAGTAAACTTTTCTTTTTAGCAAACCTTTCTATAAACCACGAATTCAGGCTGTATTAGCGGCTTTTTTACGTTATTAACACGTATATTACAAGTAAATACTTGTTTTCCCCCTCGCCATTGTATTTGTTAGCAGCACAAATAATTTTCTTTCATCACTAAGTGGTAGAGATAATATGTATCCCCGATTATTCAAACCGTTCGAAACTAAGAAGTCTTTGAGCGTTATTGTGGCCAATAAAATTGAAGAAGCAATTTGCCAAAAGACTCTTTCGCAGCACGAAAAACTCCCCTCTGTGAACACGTTGAGTAAACAGTTTGAAGTAAGCACCTCCATAGTCCGGGAAGCCTTACGCATTTTAAACGGAAAGGGGCTTGTTGTATCACAAAAGGGTAAAGGGGTATTTGTCAGCACTCCTGATTCGACAAACGTATCGGAGATTATGAATCAGTTCTTGTTTCAGGTCAATCCGAGCAATAATATCGGCGACATGATTTCAATACGCGAGATGATCGTGCCCTCGTTAGCGGAAAGGGCGGCATATAATCGGACGGAAAGCCAGCTTAATAAGATAAAAGATAATTTATTCACTACCAGGCAGTATGCTAACTGGCAGGGAATATGTCAGTTGGATATGGAATTTCATCTTTTACTTGCTGAAATTGGCGGGAATGAACTTATACGTTTAGTGATGGTTCCTCTTGAAAAGATGATTTACGAATCAAAATTGGAGACCAATCTCCTGAACCGCACATACATTTGGAATTTGGTAACCTATCACGACAAGCTTGTTTCGGCAATTGAGCGGCAGGACGGTCGAGCAGCTTATGAGATCGTCAAGGAATTCAACAGAGAGGATATAGAGTCCCATCATTATGAATTGAATAAAAATAAATTCGCTATGTGTAACTAATTCAGCTTTGCTGATTTTAGCGCATGTTCTTCATGCCGGATTCGACTTCCTGCGATACGCGCTGGAAGACTTCCTCAAAAGTACCTTGCCCATCAATTTGGACGACCTCATTCGTCTGTCTGTACTTTTCAATAACCGGCAGTGTTTTTATTTCATGTTCTCTTAACCGCTTTACGATTTGAGCGGTGGTAAGTTCACCTTCCTCTTCAAGCTGTTTTTTCTGGGAGCGCTCATCTAATCTTGTTATCAAATCCAACGGCGGCACTACCAGTTCAATAATCTTCGAGAGTTTCGTATCATGCTTTTGCAGAAGGGCATCAAATATGTATGACTGAACAAGAGTTCTGGGGAAACCTTTAAAGATAAATCCTTTTACATTCTTTGAATTTTCAAGCCGCTCCTCGATAATACGGATTGCAATTTCATCCGGAACAAGCTGGCCTTCGGCCCAAGCTTCCTTTATATCATTACCGATGTCTTTCCGGTTAAGAATTTCCTGATCAATGATTCTTCCGGTCGCAACAAATTCCAAACCGAATCTTTCTGCCAGCGCTTTGCCGATATAACCTCTGCCGGAACCCGGATAACCGAATAGCAGAACATTGTACAGGCGTTTATTGAGTTCACCCTCAATAACGGCTTCGATTTGCCTTGTTACATCTTCAACTTCTTTTGTACCGTCAACCTCGTAAAAAATGCCTTTCTCCTTATAGAAATTGAGGACGGGGAGAGTCTTATCGTAGTACTCTTTCAATCGTTTACGAATAACTGTTTCGTTATCATCTAACCGGCCGGAGGTAGTGCCGCGATGTAAGAGACGCTGTACGGATAATTCTTCAGGTACATGAATGCTGATAAGTAAGTCAAGTGATGTGTGCAGTTTTATCATCAGGCCTTGAAGTATATATGCCTGAACATTGGTACGGGGGAATCCATCAAAAAGGAATCCGGTTGCGAATGGATTTTCCGTAATTATTTTTTCGATAATCTGAACGATTATTTCGTCCGAAACTAATTTACCGGCAGCAATAAAGCTTTTTGCGTCGCGTCCAAGTTTTGTGTCGTTAGCCATTTCTTTGCGAAGTAATTCACCGGTGGAGATATAAGAGAGTTTATATTTGTTAATGAGGAACTCAGATTGTGTTCCTTTTCCGGCTCCCGGAGGCCCGAATAATGCTATATTTAACATTTTAGTCGTTTTCTGTTTTGATTGAGTTTTTAGTTTTTCATGATATTAAAATTAATATCATTTTAAAAAATCTTACTATGCAAAATACTAAATAACCGGGCTAATTTCACGGTTTTATTGCTATTTTTCGTAAATATCGCAGTGGTTTTATATCAGACTAACCTCTAAAAAATTGAACAAAAATATACTTCAATATGTTCCCAGGTGCGTGAAGTAATTAATTAGCTTGGTAATTAGCAATAATTAATAACTTGCAGGTCAATTTTGAATTTATTATTTTGTAAAAGGCAAAAATTGATTAAATGAATATATTTATGAAAAATTCTTAATATTCACCATGAACGGAGAAAATATGAAAAATGTTACTATTTCGCTGACCATCTTACTTATGGCAGCTTTCACAATTATGATGAACAGCTCAGTATTTGGTTATGCTTCAGGTGTTACAGGGTGTACATCCAAAAGTGGTACCAGTGGATGCTCATGTCATTCAAAGTCAACTTCCACAACTGTTACCATTGCTGGTCCGGCGACCTTAGCGGCGGGTGCTTCAGGAACATATACCGTTACTGTTGCAGTATCAGGTTCATTTAATTCAGGTGTGGATATCGCAGCTTCAAGCGGTACTTTGGCTTTAGCGACTGATACAAAGTTAAAAGTAAACGGCACCGAACTCACACACAAGGCGAATAATACCGGTTCCGGTTCTCTTGTTTATACCTTTAAATACACCGCACCTGCAACGGCTGGAACTGTTACGTTATATGCAACAGGGGCCGGCAGTTCAAGCAGCAAACCGGCATGGAATTTTGCCCCTAACTTTACAGTAACTGTAACTGCTGCAACTGATGTTAAAGACAATGGCACAAAAAATCTTAGCTATAAGTTGAACCAGAATTACCCAAATCCATTCAATCCTTCGACTAAAATCTCGTTTTCATTAGCGAAGAGCGAGCATGTGGCTTTAACGGTTTATGATATGGCTGGTAAAGAAATTACAAAGTTGATAGATGAACAACGTGCAGCTGGTGAATATTCAGTTTCGTTTAACGCAAGCAATTTGCCTTCAGGTGTTTACTTGTATAAACTTACGGCTGGAAGTTTTTCGCAGATTAAAAAAATGATTTTAACGAAGTAAGTGAATTTTACCTTGAATGGCTTTGAATCTATCAGAGCCATTCAAGGAATTTGATATGAACTCCAATAAATTTTAATACACTCAAGAACACCAATATTCCACACATAGTGATAAGAACACCGGATATTTTGTTCACCCACCAAAGTCCTTCTTCATTAAGCTTCTTTCTGAACAACCTGACAAAATAACTTAAGGTCAGAAACCACAAAAACGATCCGCCAAAAATGCCGATAGATAACTCCGAGGCTGTCAATGGTGCTAAACCTTTGCCAAGTCCCAACGTAGCAAAAATGCCAAGGAACCCGATTATTGTTGCGGGATTCGTTAACGTAAGAAAAACTGTTGAGACAAATGTGGTAAAGGCATTTCCATTCTTGGGTGTACTTGTGAGAAGTTCCGGATGTGATTTGTACGTTTTATACCCGAGATAGAATAATATTAATCCACCAATTATTCGTATCGGTACCATCTGCGATTGAATCAGATCTTCAATTACCGTAAGGCCAAATGCTGCAATAGCTCCGTACATGAAGTCTGCTGTCGCAGCTCCCAGTGCGACCACTAGGGCTCTTTTAACGCCTTCGGCTAAGGCTTTGCGGATGAAAATGATTCCGATTGGCCCAATGGGGACTGCCATGCAGAAGCCAATTGCTATACCGATGAGAAATACCATTGAAAACCCTAAAGCCTAATACTTAGTGTTGAATAAATATTGGTGTTCAGTGATGAAACTAATTAAAAACAGGAATTATTCCAAAATGAATTTATAACCCATTTAAAGCGAATCTGGTTTGCTGTTCAATAATTGAATCTAAAGTTTTCCGAAAGGAATTAAAGTCTGTGTTGTAATGTTACCAGATCTGTATGGTTTTATCAGAATTTTTCAAGTCATACATGCTGTGGTTACACATCACAGGCTAATAAAACTCTTTGTGTAATTTTATATAATTTCTTAATATAAATTAATAACTTTTCATAAAGCTGAATTCTATGAAGAAATTGATTCGTATTCTACATTTGGAAGATGAGCTCAAGGATGCTAAGCTTATTGAAAAGCATATTAAGACTTGCGGCATGAATGCTGAATTTCGACTTATCAACACAGAACAAGATTTTATTAGCGAAATTCAGAACTTCTCTTACGATGTTATACTTTCGGATTTTCACCTGACTCATTTCGATGGAATCTCGGCCTTACAATTAGCTGCTCAAATGTGCCCCGCTACTCCTTTTATTTTTGTCTCCGGAACTGGCGGTGAGGAAACCGCGGTTGATGGTATGTTAGCCGGAGCAAAAGATTATATACTCAAGAACAACCTTTCACGACTTGGCACTTCTATACAACGCGTACTTGAGGAAGCAAGTCGAGTTAGTGGTGGAAACGTTGTAGATAGTCCACAAACGAGGAGTGGTATTGGGCGTAATGCTCATCTGAATTTTTTTGAAAGCCTCGGACGTGTTAACAAATTGCTCCAGAAAGGTGATGATTTCCACATAGTTATGCAAGAGGTACTGAATGAAGTCTTGCGGATTTTCAAATGCGATGTTTCGTTTTTAATGTACCCATGTGATCCTGCCGCGTCTGTTTGGAAAATACCCGTCCGCATCTCCCGAAAAATGTCTGATAGCCCGTTTGATCCCGATGAAGAATTCCCAATGTCTGAAGGCGTAGCGAAAGTTGCAAAACTCATTCTTGAAGTGCCCGGCGCAATTAAGTTTGGTGCACATTATAAAACACCTATATCCACAGATATGGCTAAGAACCATCACGTTAAAAGTGGTATACTGATGGCATTAAGGCCGAAAGTGGGTAAACCATGGCAGTTTGGTATAGTACAAACCGACAGTGAAAGGATATGGACACCGGAGGAAGAAAAATTTTTCGAAGAGATTGGTCACAGGCTGACTGATACAATGACAAATGTTCTTGTGCTTAGTGAGTCAATTGAAAATGAGAGGCGGCTTCGTGAAGCCCAAAGATTGGGGCGTATAGGAAGCTGGGAATGGGAAATTAAGACAGATAAAATAATTTGGTCCAAAGAGTATTATGAGATTTATGGACTGGATCCATCATGTGAGGCACCCGGATACCAGGAACATTTGAAAGCCTATACGCCGGAAAGTGCGGCAAGATTAAACGAAGCAGTGCAAAAACAAATGACTTCCGGTGAAACGTACGAGCTTGATCTTGAATTAGCCGACCCTAACGGCAAGTGCCGATGGGTAACTGCACGCAGCGAAACTATTTTTAGTGAAAGTGGAAAAATAAAGGGTTTAAGGGGCACAGCTCAAGATATTACAATGCGTAAAAAAGCAGAAGAAGCGTTGTTCGAAGGTCAGCAAGTTTTTCGAACTCTCGTTGAAAACTCTCCTGACATCATAGCCCGTTATGACCGGGATTGTAAGCGCACGTATGTTAACCCTGTTTATTTGCAGACAGCTAAATTGGCTCAAAGTAATTTGCTATCAACATCACCAACTCAATTTTCACCGTTACCACACGAAAGTGCTGTTGCATTACAGGAGTTGTTGAAAAGAGTTTTAGAGTTCGGCAAACCCGATGTTGTTGATGTAATATGGCCTAAGGATGACAATGTTGATTATTGGTATAATATCTCTGCATTCCCGGAATTTAATAAGGAAGGGGAGGTAGTCAGTGTTATGACCATATCACGCGATATTACCGAACAGAAACAACACGAAAGATTATTAGGCAGATTAAACCGTGAATTGCGTGCGATTAGCAACTGTAATCAAGTCCTGCTGCATGCTGAGGATGAAGAGCAGCTTATAAGTCAAGTATGCAGAATTATATGTACCGAGGCAGGGTACAGGCTTGCCTGGGTTGGATATGTTCAGCACGATGAAAAAAAATCTATTCGGATTGTGGCTAAAGCCGGGTATGATGTCGGCTATGCTGTTGCAGAAAATTTTTCCTGGTCAACTGCAGATGAACGCGGGTGTGGACCAGTAGCCAATGCTATACGGAGTGGTGAAATTCGCTATGTCCAGAATATTGCAGTTGAACCAACAATGAAAGTCTGGCATGAAATTGCAAAACGTAATGGTTATAAATCCACCATCTCTTTGCCCCTAAAAGATGAAAGGGGCGTTGCCTTTGGTGTGCTGGCAATTTATTCTGAGGAAATAAATCGTCTCAATCCGGATGAAATAAGGCTGCTGCAGGAACTTGCCGATGATCTATCTTTCGGTATTATGAATTTGCGAGCCCGCCTCGAAAGAATTCGCGCAGAGGAAGCTCTTGCCCTTTCCATGAAGAAAATTGAAGAGAGTGAAGCAAAGTATCGCTTGATTGCTGAAAATACCGCTGACTCAATTGCAGTATTTGACATGGAACTTAAGTATACGTATGTCAGTCCTTCTACGGAAAAAATGCTTGGGTATACACCGGAAGAATTATTAGAAATCGGATTGAAGAAAATATTACCTGCCTCATCCTGGAATACTATACGCAAAATGTATTTGGAAGAGCTGGAAAGTGAAAAATCCGGTATGGCTGATCCAAATAGGAGCCGTTCTGTAATTACTCAGCAGTTGTGCAAGAACGGGGATGTAATTTGGGTTGAGGCTGTGGTTTCATTTATCAGAGATCATTATGGTATTCCAATTCAGATATTATCTATATCACGTGATATAACAGAGAGAAGAAAATCCGAATTAGAATTGCTGAAATTATCGAGGACTATTGTTCAAAGCCCGGTGAGTGTCGTTATTACGGACACAAAAGGGGATATTGAATTTGTGAATCCTAAGTTTACCGAGGTAACCGGATATACAGCTGAGGAAGTCGTTCGAAAAAATCCACGTATATTAAAATCAGGAGAGATGCCGGCAGATGGCTATAAAAAACTATGGGAAACCATAACTGCAGGGAAGATATGGGAAGGTGAATTTCATAACAAGAAAAAGAATGGAGAGCTTTTTTGGGAAAAATGCCTGCTTACCCCAATTATTGATGCAAACGGTATAATTACAAACTTTGTGGCAATCAAAGAGGACATTACCGAGAAGAAAAAAATGCTTGATGATCTCGTTGAGGCGAAAGAGCTCGCAGAAAAATCCAACAGATTGAAGGATGCATTCATTGCGAACATTTCTCATGAAATCAGAACTCCGCTAAACGGTTTGCTCGGGATGACCTCTATACTGAAAGACGAATTCTCGGATCAAATGTCGGGCGACGTTAGTAGATATTTTGATGCAATTGATATCTCCAGTCAACGCATTATTCGAACAGTTGATATGATTTTGAACTATTCAAGAATACAGGTTAATGATTTTGCTATTCACTTGCGGCAAATAGATATTTTAAAAATTTGCAATGACCTGTTTAATAAGTTCCGATCGTTAGCTAATTCGAGAGGACTTTCGTTTGTTCTTGAAAATAAAACATATACCCCGATCGTCAAAACAGATGAGTATTCAGTTACTCAGGTACTAACGAACCTGATAGATAATGCTATTAAATATACGAATATTGGGGGAGTGAGAATTGTTATTTTTGAAAATCCAGACAAGCAAATCGGTGTTATTGTCCAGGATTCGGGAATTGGAATAACTAAGGATTATTTGCAGCATATTTTTGAACCCTATAGGCAGGAGCAGTCCGGTTATGGAAGAGCATACGAGGGGGTAGGATTGGGCATGGCATTAGTGAAAAGAATCGTGGACTTAATTCACGCGGACATTTCAATCGAAAGCGAAAAGGGTAAGGGTACCTCAATTACTCTTATTCTCGGCGCAAGTGAGCATGAATCCGGCATAGAGAGCAACTATAAACAAGGTGATGATGGGCGGCCGGTAGCACAAAAAAAAGCGACTATTCTCATTGCCGAGGATGATTATATAAACCAAAAGACAATTTCGAGATTCATCTCGGACAACTATGACGTGATAATTGCAGATTCATATGAAACGCTTAATCAAATAATGCTCACACAACGGATTGATTTAATCATCATGGACATCTCCCTTAAGGGTTCCAAGAATGGATTGGAGATTACGCGGGAATTAAAGGCTTCAAAAAACTACTCCGGGATTAAAATTATTGCTGCCACGGCACATGCATTCGATACTGACCGGCAAAATGCCAAAGATGCCGGGTGTGACGACTTTATCACTAAGCCTTTTACAAAAGCACAGCTTTTGAGCCGGATAGAAAAACTGTTAGAGCCCATAAATTGAATTTACACGAAATATCAGCAGCCTTGGTTAGTGCCTCCAATCCACAATAAATTCACTTGTATAATTCTGCGATTTTTTGTAATTATGTAACCGGTAAATGTACCGGTTACTTTAACGATTAAGCTTTTCTTCGATTACCTTACTACCTCACTCATTCTTTGTCATTTATGCTTATCGTTTATATGATTCTTAATTAGTAAATCCAATTGTATACTACAGGAAATTTAAACTATTTTAATATTTATTGATAACTTATAACAGGATCAAATGACGAACAGACTGATAGTATTTGTGTTTATTGCTGTGTTTGGATTGAAGGGTTATGCGGGAATTTATGTGTCACCATCCGGAAATGATAGTAATGCCGGTACTCTTGCAGCACCACTGGCAACAATAACAGCCGGTATAAACAAAGTTGCTGCCGGAGATACCGTATACGTTCGCGGTGGTAATTATACAATAGCATCTACCCTGAAAATATCGAAGAGTGGAACAAGTTCAGCGTACTATCATTTATTTGCCTATAACAACGAACGGCCGATTTTGAATTGTTCAAGCATGTCGGTTTCAAGTAGTAATAGAGGAATTACTTTATCGGGCTCTTATTGGCATATCAAGGGAATTGCTATTTACAAAGCCGGAGATAATGGTATGAATGTTTCCGGTTCCAATAATATAATCGAGTTCTCTTCATTTTATGAAAACGGAGATTCCGGTCTTCAGTTAGGTACCGGAGCTTCAAATAATCAGATAGTTAACTGCGATTCGTATTATAACAAGGATACGAGTGACGGAAATGCAGATGGTTTTTCACCCAAGCTTGACGTTGGCACAGGCAACTATTTTTACGGGTGCCGCTCATGGCAAAATTCTGATGATGGATACGACGGATACCTGCGCCCGGCTGATGACATCACCACAACGTACGAGAATTGCTGGTGCTTCGCTAATGGATATTTAAAAAGTGGCAGCAAGAGTTCCGGCAACGGAAACGGTTTTAAGATGGGCGGCAGTGATAACAAAGACTTGCGTCACAATGCAATACTGAAACGTTGTCTTTCGTTTTATAATAGAGTTAAGGGTTTCGACCAGAACAACGATAAAGGTTCCATGACGCTGATTAATTGTACTGCCTATGCCAACGGAACTAATTTTGGAATTTCATCGTCTTTGGCGTCAGGTAAAACAGCCACAATTGAAAATTGCGCTTCGTTAGGGGCATCAAATTCTTTAGGCAGTTTTGTTGTTCAAACAACAAACGGATGGACAAGTCCGTTAAGCACTTCAGCAAGTGACTTTATAAGTACTGACACAACCGGAGTAAGGGGTTCAAGGAAATCTGATGGAAGTCTTCCCGATCTTAATTTCATGAAACTTAAATCAACAAGTGCATTGATTGATGCCGGAACAGCTTATGCAGGCATCACATACAATGGATCAAAACCGGATATCGGATGTTTTGAAACATCCCCCACCACGGATATAGAAAAAATATCCATGTCCGATTTCCATAATTTCACCCTTGAACAAAATTATCCAAATCCATTTAACCCATCAACCAGAATTACATTTAATCTGCCAATGCTCGGGGGTTATTCTCTGCGAGTATACAATACACTTGGTCAGGAAGTATCCGTACTATTTAACCAACAGATGACTGCCGGAACATATTCATATACATTCAACGCATCAAATCTGCCTTCGGGTATCTACTTTTGCCGTCTGACAGGAGATGGCATGACTTTAACGAGGAAAATGAACTTAGTGAAATAATTTTTATTGTTTTATTTATTGGATGAGAATTATGATAAGAAAAACTACTTTATTTATTGTGTGGTTGTTCTTAACAGCAGCAGCATTTGCGCAGCCTTATAACGCTGCTGATACCTGGAATGCTGCACCAATTGGTTTTGCTTCACTTAATGAGCGGGGACAAAACGGCACAACCGGAGGCGCCGGTGGAACGGTTTATACTATTAACAACGCTGATACTTTGTATAAACTATTACGCAGTTTACGTTCTGATAAAAATCCAGCTCTGCCTCCCACAATAATTCAAATCTCCGGCATAGTAAGCGCTTCCGGGGATAAGATGATCTATTTCAAAAATAATGCAAACATTACGATTATCGGCTTGGGATCCAACGCTCGGTTTGATGGGTTCGGCCTTGAAGTAGAAACGAGTTACAATATTATCATCCGGAATATCGAGTTCTGGAATTGTTCGGTTGACGGAATTGATATACGTGATTCTGAAACACACCACATCTGGGTTGATCATTGTACATTTACCGATGGCGACACTCCTGATCCCGGTGAATATGGTGACGCAAATCATGACGGTGCATTGGATATTAAACGCACCTGTACGAATGTTACTGTTTCGTGGTGTCATTTTACCAATCATAGTAAAACATGCTTGATGGGGCATAGTGACGGGGATTATGAAGATTCAGTATTATCAGTGACTTATCATCATAACTGGTTCGAGAAAACATGGCAGAGACATCCCCGTGTAAGATACGGCAGAGCCCACGTACTTAACTGTTTCGAAGATAACAACATTTTATACGGTGTCGCTTCAACTGAAAATGCAAAAGTTGTTATTGAGGGCTGTTACTTTCTCAAGGTTCCCACAGCGATTGAGATAGGCTATCAGGACTCTGGCCCCGGAGAGGTCATTGAAAGAAACAACATATATGATAGCTGTGGAACCGGAGCGAAAACAGCCGGAACTTCATTTGAACCAACAAACGTATACAGCTATACGGTTGATGATCCGGCAACTATACCTGCGATGCTGCAATTATATGCAGGAAGCGGGAAGGTCAATGTTACGAATGTTAAAGAATCAGGCAGCGTTGCTCCTGCAAAATTTGACTTGAAACAAAACTATCCGAATCCTTTCAACCCGAGTACTAAGATTAGTTACCAGTTAAAGAACAGCGGATACGTGACTTTGGTTATTTACGATGTGCTGGGAAAACAAATCGAGACGCTGGTTAATCAATATCAGCAATCAGGAGAATATTCGACTTTGTTTAACGCGGCGCAATATCCCACCGGAATCTATGTTTATACACTCCGTTGTGGAAGTGAAAGTGTAACGAAAAAAATGTTGTTATTAAAGTAATCACGAGGAATACATGAAAATTGCTAAACATATCTTTTTCATTTTTATCTTATTTGCTGCTGTGCAAGTAAGGGCACAATTTGATGTTAATACTATTATTGCAGAGAAGCCTGACGGTTTTGCTTCTTTGAATGGCGGAACAACAGGCGGCTATGGTGGACGTATTGTAAAAGTTTCAAATCTGGATTCCTTAAAAGAACTCATGGATTCTGATGAGAAACTTGTGCTGCTGCTTGAAGGGAAGTATGAACTTTCGGGAATGACAACGTGCCGTGGAAATAAGTCGTTGATTGGTATCGGCGCTGGTGCCGAGTTGACCGGCGGCGGATTAGAGTTTTATAAAAAAACTAACGTTATCATCAGAAACATAATATTTTCCGATGCTCAAGATGATTGTATTAAAATAAATCAGAATTCGAACAACTTCTGGATTGATCATTGTACCTTCACGGATGGGGCTCTTGCAGATCCGGAAGCGGCCAGTCATGACGGTTTGCTGGATATTACCCGGTGTTCAAATTACATAACAATTACATATTGTGAATTTGTTAATCATAGTAAAGACATACTCATTGGCATGAGTGATAGCTATAGTCAGGATATAGGCTATCTTAAGTGTACTTTTCATCATAATTGGTTCAATGCCACGCGGCAGCGCCATCCACGTGTAAGGTATGGTATAGTTCATTGTTATAATAATTATTATGACAACAACGAATTGTATGGTGTTGCGTCCTGCTGTGAAGCAGATGTTTTAGTCGAGGCAAATTATTTTAAAGGTGTAGCATATCCTTCATATTGCGGATATGCCGAATCACCCGCTGGTGATCTGGTTGAGCGATACAACGTTTACGATAATTCAGGTACACCGCAAATCCGCGGCACTGCATTTGAAGCTTCTACATATTATTCGTATTCACTTGATAGTGCATCCACAGTTCCTACAACAGTAATGACCAAATCCGGAGTTGGAAAATTGACCGATGTTGAAAAGGGCAGTAATATTCGTCCTGAATCAACAGCATTGATTCAGAATTATCCGAACCCTTTTAATCCGCAAACCAGCATTGAATTTCAACTGGCAAAATCCGGGAATGTATTGCTGAAGGTATATGATAACCTCGGCAAAGAAATTAAGACTGTCGTTAACGAAGTTAAAGCCGCAGGGACATATAACTACTCCGTTAATATGTCAAGTTATCCGAGCGGAATTTACTTCTACCGCCTGACAACAAACGGATATGCGGCAACAAAAAAAATGATTTTGATGAAGTAGTTTGATTTTCTGCGAACATAGTTTATTAACGCCTCTCAGGAGGCGTTTTTTATTTTACTAATTACATAGAAATAGTTTATTTTGAGTTCATATTTAAAGCTTTTTCGTTAAAGACTGAGGTTCAAATGAAATTTTTGCGCTATATCCCGGTTCTTCTGATTTTGTTTATTATCAATATTTCCGCGCAGGATAAAAATCTGACTAAGAGTGAATTCAGAGATCCTAAAGAGGGATTCTATGATGAGATTCTTCGCCAACTGAATGACTATACACCTCCCACTGAAAAGAAAAAATCTTTCCGGGTTGATTTTACCGGAATGGATATTCCTAAGTCCACAAAGGAGTTTACGAGTTACTGGCATTATGACCCTGTTTCACAGGGACGCACCGGAACATGCTGGTGCTTTTCAACTACTTCGTTTTTTGAATCGGAAATCAATCGCCAGTTCAACGTCAAGGTAAAGCTATCTGAAATTCATACCGTGTATTACGAGTACCTTGAAAAAGCAAAACGTTTTGTGAAGGAACGTGGTAACTCGGTTATTGGTGAGGGGTCAGAGGCAAACGCGGTTTGCAGAATATGGGGACAATACGGGATAGTGCCTGAATCCGTTTACGATGGACTTCCCAAAGGACAGAAATTTCATGATCACAAAAAATTATTTGAAGAAGTTAATACATATCTTCAGGGGCTGAAAACCTCAAATGCCTGGGATGAAGAAACTGCGCTCAAAACTGTCCGGTCTATCCTGAATCACTACCTCGGTGAACCTCCGACGGAATTTGTTTATGAAGGTAGGAAATACACGCCGATGCAATTTCTAAAGAATTTTGTTCGTCTCAATCTTGACGATTATGTTGATATCATGTCGTTAAAAGAGAAGCCATTCTACAAACAAGTCGAATATACCGTTGAAGATAACTGGTGGCACGACTCAACTTATTACAATGTTCCCTTAGACGAATACATTGGAGCAATGAAGAGTGTGCTGAAAAATGGCGGAACTTGTGTCATTGGCGGAGACGTATCGGAAGTGGGACACGATGGCTGGCATAATGCGGCAATTGTGCCTACGTTCGACATACCTGCCGAGTACATAAATGACGATGCCCGCGAGTTTAGATTTAATAACGGCACAACTCAGGACGATCATGGCTTGCATGCAGTCGGCTATCTGGTTAAGGATGGAACAACCTGGTTCTTAATTAAAGATTCCGGTTCCGGATCGAGAAACGGTGACGCAAAAGGATACTATTTTTACCGGGAAGATTACGTGAAACTGAAAATCATGGATTTTATGGTGCACAAGGATTTTGTTAAAGACTTACTGAAAAAGTTCAATTAGAAGTTGAATGAGAGATGTTTGAGGAGAGGAAGAAATTCCTCTCCTTTTTTATTTGGAATTTTTCAGTATTGAAAGCAGGTGCGCTTCTAAAGATTTTTCCGGCGTCTCGATAATCCGGCCGATTTCTTTATCTGACTTATAAAAGATGAATGTGGGGATTTTTTCGAGCGAAAGTCCGGCAGCTTCATCTGCTATCCCTTTTTTGCTCCTGTCCACGCATATAATATGAACATTCTTTTCATCGAATTTCAATTCATCAATGAGTTTAAAGAATCCAGGAACTTGTTCCTTGCTATCGCTGCACCAGGTACCCATTGCAATAGTAATCTTCAATCCGGCAAGCAGGGGATTGAGCTGTTGAACTGTGTTTGCATCAGGTACATATTCATCGTATCCGGTGTTAAACCATGAAAAGGCTGTATCGGAAAAAGCTTCCCTTGTACAGGAACCGATTATCATCGCGGTTCCGTGTTTTTCATCAATAATAGTTTTAAATTGAGCCATAGACGCTCCTGAAATTAATAATACCAAACACAGCAGAAAAAAATATTTCATGTCACGAGTGTTGTTTATTATTAAGTGCTTCCTGAATTTTTCTAACGTCAATGCCCCACAAGAGTTTATTCCGGAGCGTACTGAAATAGTTGGATGAATTAACCCGGAGAAGTTTCAGCGATCTGGGGTTCTTAGAAATAACGAATTTTACCGGCGGCGGGAATAGATTTGACTTTCTACCGTCATTGTTTAATTGCAGTACATCATGCTGAGACTTGACATCTATTGTGATTTTTTGTGCGGCATCAATTACCAATGGGCGCATCGTTAAACTGTGTGCTGAAATAGGGCTGATGGTAATTACTTTTGCCTGAGGAGTTACAATTGGACCACCGGTCGAAAGTGAATAGCCTGTTGATCCGGTCGGCGTTGCAACAATAAGTCCGTCGGCTGCAAATGTTGTAACGTATTCCTCACCGAGAGAGATAGTAATTTCAATCATCTTAGGCCAGCCGCCTTTATCAATAACAAAGTCATTGATTGCACAGAGGTGGAGCTTTGATTTACCGATAACGCATCCGTCGAGAACCATGCGTTCCTCAATCGTGTAATTACCGTTTTTCAAACTTTCGGTAAAATCACGTATCTTTTCTGTACTGACCTCGGCAAGAAAACCTAATTTACCGATATTTATCCCTACAACCGGTTTATCAAACTCGTGAGCAGTTGCGGCACTGGCAAGCATCGTTCCGTCACCGCCGATTGATATGATAATATCACTATCTTTTCCAGTGGATTTTACGTCGGCAACAGAGAGAGTATTGAGCTTTTTATGTTCTTCATGGATAAAACTCTCAATAATATCGCAAATGATGATGTTTATTCCGGCATCATGCAAAGCCTGAATAAGCTCATATAGCACGCTGCTGAAGTCACTCTTTAACGAATTGCCAATTATACCGGCTATCATTGTATGTTTTCTTTTACTAATCTATGGAATAATTATGTTACTCGGTTTTGCTGTTTCAGCTTCAGTATATTTTTCTTTAAGCTGTTGCAGTACCTGATCCATGAACTGCTCTTCATAATCAAGGAGATTGCCTTTGGTTTTTTCTTTTAACACTTCGATAGTGTCAATTGCCATTTTAGCATACTCAAGATCATTGATGATGGTATTATCCATCGGATTGGGAATCATTCCCAGTCCCATCATGGCTAATTGCTGATGTTGAATAATGAGTTGTAAAAAAATGGCGGATTGTTCATTCTCGATTTCCATATTATTCCTTTTTTTTGAGTTCCCATAACTTGGCGTATTTAGTAAATACATAATGCGCTGAAGAAACCGCCAGAATGAATCCTTGAATTCCGTCAAGGAAGCCCCTTCTCATTATATACATTTTAAAAAATAAAAAAACCGGACGGAGTGTAATGTCCAGAATTGAAAATTTCTTTGTGCCTTTATAAAGATCTTGTGCCGCAAGGGAAGTATAGACATTGAATTTTGTATAATAATGTTCAAGGCTCGGATCGGTAAAATGATTTAGATTACCTTTCAGTAAGCCGACATCATCTCCGGCGTCCAGATGTTCATGAACTGCTTTATCAACAAAATTAACTTTACGTTTATCAAATAAACGAACTACTCTGCCGGGGTACCATCCGCTGTGTTTTATCCATTTACCCAGGAAGAATGCCCGGCGCGGAACAGAATAAGCGGCGTGGGGCAGTTCATCATTATTTTTAAGCTCTTTTAACTCGCCCGCCAAATCCGGAGTAACTTCCTCATCCGCGTCAATCCAGAGAACCCAGTCATTTGTGGTCAGATCTAACCCTGCCTGCTTGGATTTACTGTACCCCTGCCATGCGGTTTTAAGAATAACGACGTGAGGAAATGTCCGCACGATGCTTTCCGTATTGTCCTTCGTGGCATCATCAAGGACTACAATAATCTCATCCACCACATTTTGCAGGCTCATAATACAGCGGGATATATTCTTTTCTTCGTCCTTGGCTAAGGTAACGGATGATATTTTCATCATTTAAGCGTTTTTGTTAATCGGAAATATTTAGAATCTAAAATAAAGAATCAAAATAGTAAAAAAAACGCACTATCGGTTAATGGCAATGATTTTTCCCCTTAAATCGGCGGATAAAATCATCTGTTTTGAGTAAATTATGTCAATAAATTTCTAATTATAAGCAGAGAAGTGGATGAAATCCAGAAAAATCCTTTGGGTAGACGACGAAATTGAGCTGTTTCGCTCTCATATTATACTGTTAACGGATAAAGGCTACGAAATCGTTACCGCGACAAACGGTATTGACGCACTTGAAATTTTGAAGGAACAGGAAATTGATCTCGTCTTTCTGGATGAAATGATGCCCGGCTTGGGCGGACTTGAACTGCTCGGTAAAATTAAGGATGTCTATTCAGCTCTTCCGGTAGTCATGATCACCAAGAGTGAAGAAGAAGCGATAATGAATGAAGCTATCGGCGGTAAAATAGCGGATTATCTGACGAAGCCCGTTAATGCAAGCCAGATACTTTTAGTCTGTAAGAAGATATTCGATACAAAGAAATTAGCGGGAGAGCACGTCGCCAAAGACTATCTCCAGAATCTCAATCAATTTTCACAAACTCTTTTCGAGAATCCTGATTATAACGACTGGATTGACATTTACCATAAATTAGTCAACTGGGATATGGAGCTCGATAAACACCCGGAGATCGGGCTGCGGCAGACATTCCTTGATCAGAAAAAGGAATGTAATAAGGAATTCGCAAAATTTGTTGAGAAGAATTACGTCAGTTGGATCAATAGCCAGAATAAGGACAAGCGCCCGCTTCTGACCGTTGATATTGTTAATGACTATATTTTGCCGCTTGTCACCGATGGCGAATCTGTGGTTTTTTTCTTCGTCCTCGATTGTTTGCGGCTTGACCAGTGGTTAGTGATGGAAGCTCACCTCAATGAACTCTTCCGGATTAAAAAAGATTACTACTATTCGATATTACCGACTGCCACTTCGTATTCGCGTAATGCTCTTTTTGCCGGATTGTTCCCCAATGAAATTGAAAAATATTATCCTGAGTTATGGAAGGGTAATGTCAACGATGACGATGAAAAGAGCATGAATAAATTTGAGAAGGATTTCTTACAGCTTCTGCTTGACCGCAAACGAATTAAACTTCGCAACGACTTAAAATATTTCAAGATCATTGATCCTGAAGTCGGGCGAAATTTTGAAGCAAATGTATTGTCCTATCAGAATAATAATTTGACTGCTGTCGTTTATAATTTTCTGGATATGATTGCTCACGGCAGGTCGGATTCCGAGCTGTTAAAGGAAATCGCACCTGACGAACCGGCATACCGTTCTTTAACCAACAGCTGGTTCATGCACTCGTCATTGCTGGGCACGCTGCGAACCATTAGCAAAATTAAAAACGCGAAGATTATCATCACAACGGATCACGGAAGCATACGGTCAATGCGCGGTGCAAAGGTATTGGGTGACAGGGAAACTTCAACCAATCTGCGTTTTAAATTCGGACGCAATTTAAAGGTTGACGATAAACACGCCATTTATATTAAAGATCCTTCCGAATATAAATTGCCGAAACGCGGTGTGACAATTAACTACATCATCGCGAAAGAAGATTTTTATTTTGTTTATCCGACGGATTACCATAAATATCTGAGCTATTACAAAGATACATTTCAGCATGGCGGCATCTCACTTGAGGAAATGATTCTGCCTGTGATAACCATGGAATCCAAATAGTTATGAAGTTATTGAAACGCGCCATCCTTCATTCGGAAAAGGACACTGAACTGCTGGCGAAGGATTACGCCGGAATCTTGAAAAACGGGGATTGTGTCGTATTGAACGGAGAACTCGGTGTCGGTAAAACATTTTTTGTAAAAAGACTTGTTGAGTGTTTCGGAATAGCCGGAAGCTGCAGCCCGTCTTTTGCATTGGTAAATGTTTATGAGGGAGAAAAAATTATCAATCACTTTGATTTCTACCGGATTAAAAGCGATGAAGAACTTTTCGATATTGGCTATAATGAATATATCGGGGATACCGATAGTATTACCATAATAGAGTGGGGAAATTTGTTCCCGGATGTGCTTCCGGAAAAAAGGATTGAAATGAATTTTAGTTTCAATCCGGATATGTCACGAGTAGTTGAAATTTTAGGACATAATAATGAGTGAGCGGGTTAAAGTGGAATCTGCAAAAAAAGCAGTTCTTGCAATTGAAACTTCGGGTGTTACTTGCGGTGTTTGTATATATAAGAACGACAAAGAGTATCTCAGTACAGTGCTGGTAAAAGACAGAAGCCATGCTGCAAAATTAGCATCATTGATTGAGAGTTCTCTTAAAAGCTTTGGAATTACAATTCAGGACATCGGAAGCGTTGCGGTTTCCAATGGTCCGGGTTCTTTTACCGGGCTGCGGGTTGGGTTGAGCACTGCGAAAGGAATTTGTTCCGGTGCACAAATTCCCTTAATACTCGTACCTACTGCCGAAGCAGCTGCGTTGGAAGTATCTACGGTTTTTGAAGCCGGAAAAACTTTTGTGGTTGCTGCAAAGGTTAATACGACGGAATTTTATGTGACAAAATTTAAAACTGCGGCAGGCGGTTTTGAGCTGATACAGCCGACACAGGTTTTGGAAGTTCAGAGCATTAAGGAAATTTTATCTTCCGGTGATTTTCTTGTTTCCGATAAGAATTGGTTTGATAGTGAAAAATATGTAAATTTAATAAGTCCTAATCCGGTGCTTGTCGCTCAATGGGCGGTTAGTTTCGGGGAGGAAATAGATCCGGACAAAATTGATTTTATTGAGCCTTATTACTTTAAAGAGTTTATTATAAAAAGGAAATAACATGCAGCGGTTTCTTGTAATCGTACTTTTATATTCAAGTTTAATTTTTGCCCAGTTGCAAGGTCCAAAAATATTTTTACCTGCGGATACATATAATTTCGGAACAGTAAAAGAGGGTGAAGTTGTAAAACACACGTTTCCCGTTGTGAATAAGGGAGATGACACTTTGAAAATCACGGGGGTTTTCCCTTCGTGCGGATGCACCGCTTTTGATCTTCCGAAAAAGGAATTGTTCCCGGGCGAGACAGTATTATTGACCGCCATTTTTAATACGGCGGGAAAGTCAGGTTCACAATCAAAAGTTATTTCAATCGGCAGCAATGACAAAAGCAGCAGTATGGTACGCGTTTTTCTTAAGGGAAGCATTAGTACCGATACTTCCGCATTGAGCCATAAAATGCCGAAATTAGTTGTGCCTGAGAGTCAATTTGATTTTGGTAGTGCTAAAGAAGGCGACGTTCTGACTCATTCGTTCCAATTAGTAAATGATGGCACAGACGATTTGAACATTCTGGATGTTAAAACATCATGCGGCTGTACAGCAGCATTACCAAGCACCAAAATATTAAAACCAAAAGAAAGCGGCTCTGTATCGGTTGAATTCAACACAGCAAACAGAACCGGAAAAGTTGTTCGCACGATAACAGTTACGACTGATGACCCCGAAGCGTCTTCGAAGATACTTACTATTTCAGCAGACATTGCAAAACGGGAAAATTAACATGGCATGGTTTAAGCGTTCCAAAGCAAACATCAATCCCGATTCACAGAAAAGTGATATTCCTGATGGAATGTGGGAAAAATGTCCCGGGTGCGGCGAGATATTACACAGAAAACAGCTGGAACAAAATCTTTCGGTATGTGAAAAATGTAATTATCATTTCAGAATCAGTGCGGATGATTACATAAACATCCTTATTGATAAAGGCAGTTTCCGTGAACTCAACAAAAGGATGAGATCGGCGGATCCTCTGGAATTTGTGGATACGAAGAAGTACAAATCCCGTGTTGAAAACGTCATGAAATCAACCGGCTTGTACGATGCTATTAAAACCGGAACAGGGCTTCTCGAAGGCAGGGAAGTCGCATTGGCTTGTATGGATTTTAAATTTATCGGCGGCAGTATGGGGTCGGTTGTCGGTGAAAAAATTTCAAGGCTCATAGACAGAGCATTGAAATATCGTTTACCGGTCATCATCATTTCATCAAGCGGCGGCGCAAGAATGATGGAAGGAGCGCTTTCACTTATGCAAATGGCGAAAACCAGCGCGAAGCTTTCCCGCCTTGCTGATGCGAAGATACCATACATATCGTTATTAACTGATCCGACAACCGGAGGTACAACAGCAAGTTTTGCGATGTTAGGAGACTTCAATATCGCTGAGCCGAAAGCCCTTATCGGCTTTGCAGGCCCGCGTGTAATTAAACAAACAATTGGCCGGGATTTGCCTGAAGGTTTTCAAACATCCGAATTTCTGGTTGAACATGGTTTTGTAGATTTAATTGCGAATCGCAAAGAATTGAAATCTACAATTTCCTCCTTATTAGATTCTGTTTTGTGAGGTTTTTATCAAAATTATACATAATCCTAATGAAATGCAGGCAATCTCTGCTTCATTAAAGAGAGAAGGGAAAGTCATAGGCTTTGTCCCGACTATGGGTTTTCTTCATCAGGGACATATGTCCCTTGTTCGGGAATCAAAATCAAAAACCGATGTAACCGTCGTATCAATATTCGTAAATCCGACACAGTTTGGTCCTACCGAAGATTTTAGTACTTATCCACGCGACATAGACCGCGACTGTAAAATGCTTGAAGCTGAAGGAGTTGACTTCGTCCTCCTCCCCGCGGCTGAATCAATTTATACTGAAGGTGCCCAGACCTATGTAAATGTGACTCAACTCGGGAAAAAGCTTGAGGGAGAGTTCCGACCCACGCATTTTCAGGGAGTAGCAACTGTAGTAGCCATCCTATTCAATATCGTACGACCGGATATGGCATTTTTCGGACAGAAGGATGCTCAACAGGCGACTTTGCTTGTGCGCATGGAGAAAGACCTGCACCTTGGCATCGCTATTAATGTATGCAAAATAATGCGAGAATCCGACGGCCTTGCATTGAGTTCCCGGAATATTTACCTGTCTCCGTCTGAGCGAACGGATGCCTTGGTTTTGCATAACTCTCTGCTCAAAGCCCGCGATCTTGTTAAAGGCGGAGAACGACATGCGGAAGCCATAATTGATGTAATGAAGGGGCTCTATGGCGCTGTACAATCGTCTAATTTGGACTATATCAAGATAGTTGACGATGCTACTTTTGATGATGCCGGTCCGCTTGAGATCGGGAAAGGATATTTTATCCTTATCGCCTGTAAAATTGGCAGGACCCGCTTGATAGATAACTTGCATATCCGGTTCAAAGCGGATAATACAATCGAGTTTAGGTAAAAAAAAGGCCGTCTGAAACGGCCTTTTTCGTATCTATTTCAGGTACCACTTACTTGATTCTTCAAAGTATTTATTCAACCTTACCGAAAGCGTATGAACATCAAGTAGATCGCCGTCCGTAAGAAGTGCAACCTCGAATAACTGATTTACCATATTCTTCAGATATTCATCATTAGAATCCTTCCGGAATATTGTAATCAGGTTCCTAATCAGAGGATTATTCTTGTTTACCTCAAATATCTTCTTCTGTGCTCCCAAATCTTTGTTGGTAAGCCGCATGAATTTCTGCATTGTGGATGTGATACTATCATCTTCATTTACAAGGCATACCGCACTGTCTGTTAAGCGTTTAGACTCTTTAACCTCCAGCACTTTATCGCCCAAAAGTTCCTTAATTTTAACAAGGAGAGTCGGGAAAAGCTTTTCATCATCCTCGAGCAGAGGCTCAACCGATGGAGCATGCTCCGGATTATCCGGCAGTTCTTCTAACTTTGCAAGGTCTGATTTATCAATTGAGTGGAATTCGAAATCCTTGAATTTATTGATCGAGGATAAGACGAATTCATCAACCGGTTCGTAAAGGAACAGAACAGGGATACCTTTCTTTTTGAATACCTCCAGAAGTGGGTCGGCCTGAATGGATGCCCGGCTTGGCCCGAAAGCGTAATAAATTTCCTTCTGATTCTCCTTCATCTTCGAGGCATATTCTTCCAAAGATGTCAGGGAGTCGGCATCTTCATTCAAGGATGAATTGAATCTAAGTAATTGCAGGAATTTTTCCTGATTTATATAATCTCCATAACCCAATTTGAATACTTTTCCGTGCTCTTTCCAGAATTCTGCATAAGAAGCCGCATCGTCCTTCGCCTTTTTGATAAGATAGCTGAGCACCTGTGAAGTGACTGAGCCGGCGATTTTGCCGAATACCACGTTTTCCTGTAAGGTTTCGCGCGATATATTTAATGGAATATCCTCAGAATCAACTACTCCATGGACGAAACTTAAATACTCAGGAAGAAGATCCTTGTTCTTGTGCTGAATGAGTACACGTCTGACATACAGATCAAGACCGTAATTATCTTTATTAAATCCGAACATGTCAAAACTCTTCTGCGGAATGAAGAGCAGGGAATTAAACTGGATTGGGGCATCAATTGAAACGTGAATTGTATCGGCGGGGTCTTGCGAGTCATATGTCAGGAATTTATAGAACTCTGCGTACTGCTCCTTTTTGATGCTCGACTTCGGTTCACGCCAGAGAGCTGTAATCGAATTCACCTTTTCATTCTCAAGATATATCGGGAACGAAATAAAACTGGAGTGCTTCTTTATAGCAGATTCGGTTTTATATTTTGTCGCGAAATCTTTTGCATCTTCTTTGAGGAATATTTTAATTGAAGTTCCGCGGCTCCGGTCTTCTTCAATTTCAGTTATTTCATATTCACCCAAACCATCTGATTTCCATTGTATTACCTTGGAATCAGCCAGATATGATTTTGTAGTAATCTCAACTTCCTTGGCAACCATGAATACCGAGTAAAAGCCCACACCGAACTTACCGATAATGGAATTTGTATCCTGTTTGGCATCCTGCAATTGTTTTATGAAATCCATTGAGCCCGATTTCGCTATCGTTCCGATATTTGTAATAACTTCATCGTATGTCATACCGATACCTGTATCGGTAATGGTTAGGGTAGAATCGGCTTCATTGAGAGTGACCTTTATTTCAAGAGGCAGATCTTTTTCCGGGAAATCCGTTCCTTTGGTTGTCTCAAACCGGATTTTGTCTAAAGCATCAGACGCATTGGAAATCAATTCACGGAGAAATATCTCCCTGCTTGTATACAGCGAATGGACAAGAATATCCAGAAGCTGTTTTATTTCTGCTTTGAACTCATGTTTGTTTGATTTATTACTCATATTATCTCCATATTTTACATTTTTCAGGAGGTAAAGTTACGATACGCCAGAATATTTTACAAAACCGACGGGCGGGGTTCTTTTATGTCCCTGAATTTTCCCTGAACTGTCCCGAAAGAGCTTTTTTTGTATATTTAGTTTTTCTTCACAAATTTTATACCCGGCTGATTGCATTTGCCGGGATGTTTATCATGGCAGTGCCAGAAGTTTAATTAAGGATTAATTTTGTGAGACATCAGTATTTTGCCTTCTTGCTGTTCGTATGCTTATCTTCAATGGCCTCGGCAGCACCTCAAATGAATGATAACGGTTTAATAAGTAAATTAAGTCCCGGTGTACATTCCCTTTTTAACATGGATATGGAAAAAGCCGAGGCTGTTTTTCGTCAGGGTATCAAGGATAACCCTAATGACCCGCTAGCATATTACTATTTAGCACAAATGTATCTGTGGAATTTTTTCGGAAACTCCTCAACGAAAGAGTACAATAAATTTATTCAGTACAGTGATATTGCTATAGAGAAAGCCGGTGAACTCGTGAAAGTGAAGAGCAGGGAAGAATATGCCTCACTCATATTAGGATGCGTTTACACACAGCGTTCGATTGCATACAGCAAGACCGAGCATTATCTCGATATGATTACTGCAAGTCAGAAATCACGTTCGTATCTGAATGATGTCGTGGATATGAATAAATCCAATTACGATGTATATCTCGGATTCGGTTTGTTCAAATTCGCATTAACGCAGGTACCACCCTCGTTAAAATGGGCCTTGAATGCGATCGGCTATGAAGGTGATTTGAAGCAGTCAATTCATGAAGTACGGCTTAGTGCAACAAAAGGCACATTGACAAAAATTGAATCAGGCTACTATCTCGCGCAGTTGCTTTGTGATCAGCAGCTTGATTACGATGCGGCAATTACTATTTATGAAAATCTATTAAAAGATTATCCGGGTAATTTTTTGTTCTCATATTCCTATGCAATTGCGCTCATGAAAGACCGGCGTCCGGAAAAGGCAGTACCCGTATTGCAAAATCTGACCCGTACTGCGAGAGATCAATTCAAGCAAATTAAAGCATACGCGTATTTCTCACTTGCAGATATCCGCTTCCATCAGAACAGATTCAAAGAAGCGAAAGTATTATATGAAAGCTTTATCGCAATGACTCCTGACAAGGGATACACGGGGATAGCAAATTATCGTTTAGCCCTGTGTCTGTCGGCTATGGGGGACAATACCTATGCTAAATCCTGCATGGAAAAAGCGAAATACGGAATTCAGTCTCTTGAGGATGATGTATTCGCAAAGGAGCGAGCAACAATGTACCAGTCGCGTTGGGTAAGCAATGAGGATGTAACGCTTTTAAAATACAGCAATTTCATAGAAGCCGGCAGGGTCAAGGAAAGCGTTGATTCACTTGAACATTTTTACAGTTACGTGAAAACATGGCGGATGGTTCAAGAGTGTCGGTATTATCTAAGCGAAGCGTATTACACGGCAGGGAACTACAAAAGCTCTTTGTCGGTCGCTTACGAGGCTCTAAAATACCCTCAGAATACCGACAAATGGGTACTGGCTTATAGTTACTTTAATGCCATCAGGGCTAATCTGAAAATGGGCAATGTGTATCAGGCTAAAGAATTGGAAAAAAAGCTGGATTCTCTGGGGGATTACGATTATGCAAAAAAATTAAAAATAATGCTAAATTCACTCAAAATGTTGTATAATTTAAGTTAAATTCCTTCTCGTATTACTTTATTTTTCGTAATTTAGACTGTTTAAAACTTTGATATTCTGAACTGAGAACTTAAATATTTTTAATAAAGTAAATCGTCATTTTTAAATGACTATAATTAGGAGCTTTTTTAATAATGGGTTTATTTGATTTTTTCGCATCTGATATTGCGATGGATTTGGGCACAGCGAACACTCTTATTCATGTTAAGGGTCGCGGCATTGTGCTGAATGAACCATCAATCGTTGCTTACGATAGAAGCACGAAGAAGATTATTGCTCTGGGCAATAAAGCAAAAGAAATGATGGGTAGAGAGCATAAAGAAATTCGTGTAACCCGCCCGATGCGAGACGGTGTTATCGCAGATTTTGAAATTGCCGAAGGTATGATCAAGGCGTTCATCAAGAAGATCAACTCGGGTATGTTTTCGAGCCGTAGAATTGTTGTTGCTGTTCCAAGCGGTGTTACTGAAGTTGAAAAACGTGCAGTACGTGACAGCGCTGAACATGCCGGTGCAAAGGAAGTCCACCTTATTGCAGAGCCTATGGCTGCTGCTATCGGTATTGGTATTGATGTTGACGCTCCGGTTGGAAACATGATCATTGACATCGGCGGTGGTACAACGGAAATCGCAGTTATCGCTCTCGCGGGTATTGTTACGGAAGAATCTATCCGTATCGCGGGTGACGAAATGAATTATGCTATCATGCAGTTCTTCAAAAAGAATCACAACATTTTGATCGGTGAAAAAACTGCCGAAGCAATCAAGTGTGAAGTCGGTTCTGCAATGCCGCTGCGCGAAGAATTAACCATTCAGGTTAAAGGACGCGACCTTGTCGGAGGCGTTCCGAAGACAACAGAAGTATCTTCTGTCGAAATAAGAGAAGCATTGAATGAAGCTGTTCAGCAGATCGTTGATGCAGTTAAACAGTCATTGGAAAGAACACCGCCTGAGCTTTCCGCGGATATTCTTGACCGCGGTGTTATGCTTACCGGTGGTGGTGCTCTTCTTAAGGGTTTAGACGAGCGTATCAGAAAAGAAACCAATCTGCCGGTGCATGTTGCGGAGGATCCGTTAACAGCAGTCGTACGCGGTACAGGACGAGTTATAGAGAACGTTAACCACTATTCCAGAGTATTACTCCGTAACAGAAGATTCTAATGTTTCGCTATATTCGTTTTGCATGGGATTCTTTTAAAGAATACATTGTATTCGTCCTGATATTGATTATAAGCCTTATCCTCATTGCTCAGAATGATTCACAATCGGTAAAGAAATTCCGCACTTTCGTTTTCGGAAGTTATGCGGCAACATCTTCAGTTTTCAGCGACCTCTTTTCATTTACCAGCCTAAAGTCCGAGGTAAAGTACCTACGCGGCCGTAATGCCGAGTTGATGATGGAAGTCAGTAAGCTTCGTGAATATGCCTTTACGAACGACGAACTTAATAGGCTTATTAAATTCAGAGACACTTCTTCTTATCAGCTTATACCTGCCTCAGTCGTGTATAAATCAATAACCGGTATTCAAGTGAATTTTGCTTTGAACAAAGGCACCTCAGAGGGTATTCGTCAAGGATGTCCGGTAATAACTGGTGACGGATTAGTAGGCATTGTTCAGATGGTTTCCTCAAACTATTCCATTGTGAGGACTTTAAGGAATTCCGATTTAAAATTGATCGTGCGTAATGAGCGTTCACGGATTGACGGTATCCTGAAGTTCAACGGCAACGACATTATGATTTCAAATCTGCCGAAAACTGCCGACATTAAAGTCGGTGATAGGATTGTTACATCGAATTACAGTTCGCTGGTAAGTTTTCCGATTCTGATTGGCAGAGTAAAAAAGATCGTTAATCCCGAACAGGGTTCGATGAATAATGTTATCATAATACCGTCGGTTAACTTCGATAAGACCGAGAATGTTTTTATCATTCTCAATACATCTACGGTCAACTTTACATTGCCTTCACAAATAACTTCGTCGGCAAACTGATGCGTTCAAGTATATTCAGACCAATTATAATCTTTTTCATCATCCTTTTCTTGCAGATCAAGGTAATGCCTATCATATCGCTGGAAGGTGTTGTTCCGGATTTAATCATCATCTTTCTGGCGTTCTACACACTTAAGAACGGCAGATTGTGGGGACTGGTTGCTGCGGCTATCGCCGGATTAGTGTTTGACATGGTTTCCGGAGGACTTGTCGGCGGTGCAATGTTTTCAAACACTATCGCAATATTTATTACAGGTCTTTTTTACAAAGAGCAGAAATCGGAATTTTACATTCATTCATATTTCTTTGCGTTGATAATATTAATCGCTTCGGTTATTAATGCTACCGTTTATTCAATGGTTACTCATTTCGATTTGTTTTCGCGGTTTATTTCATTTCTGATTTTCCAGGGCATATTACCGGGTGTCTACACAGCGGCTATTGGCTTGTTGTTTACTGTCGTTTATCCCAAGAAGGGTTTTAGATGACATCCCGTTTATCAGCCTCCGGCTACCGCAGAGGCATTATCTTTGTTCTGGTAATCGCCATGGCTTCCGTGTATATATTCAGACTTATGCAGCTGCAAATCTTTGAACGCAGTGTGTTCGAAGAAAAGGCAGCAATGAATAGTATCAAAGCTATTGAGGATGTTCCTTTACGAGGTGTTTTCTACGATAGAAATTTAAAACTGTTAGTTGAAAACACACCCACCTATACAGTAAGAATAACTCCGGCAGAATATAAAAAAACCAGTGACAGTTTGCTGGAGGCAGTACTCAATATTCCATCAGGAGCAATCAGAAGTATACTCCAAAAGAATAAGCAGTATTCGAAATTTACACCGGTCAAGATTAAAAGAGGCGTTGACTTTGCTTCGATCGGATGGATTGAGGAAAATTCGGAAAAGCTTGTGGGTGTCAGCTATATTATCGAAATGCAGCGGGGATATCGTGATTCGATTATGGCATCTCATCTGTACGGTTACACAAAGGAAATTTCACCGAAGAGACTTGAAACAGATACGTCAAAATATTATTCGCCGGGTGATTTGGTTGGTTATAATGGAATTGAACGAAAATATGAATCATTACTGCGCGGTATAAAAGGTTATAAATATGTTGTTGTTGATGCCAAACAGCGCGAAGTTTCTAACTTTCAACATACGTTAAAAAACATTCCCGCGATTAAGGGTAAGGATTTAGTATTGAGCATTGATGCCGATGCTCAGAGAGTTGCTGAAAAAGAATTGCAGGGATTTACCGGCGCGGTTGTTGCGATTGAACCAGCAACCGGTGAAGTGCTTGCCATGGCAAGTTCGCCATCGTACAATCTGAATGAGTTTTCATATTTTACTCCGAAGCAATATATAACACAGTTATACACTGACCCATCTAAACCTTTGTTCAACAGAGCCACAATGGCTGCGCACCCTCCCGGTTCTACATTTAAAGTGCTTTGCGCGATAACCGCTCTTGAGGCTGGACTAATTGATGAAACCTATACATATAGCTGCGGCGGTGGATTTACGTACGGACGCTTTTTCAAGTGTCATACGGCGCATGGTCCGCTCAATGTAATCCATGCAATTGAAAAATCATGTAATACATTTTTCTACGCATTGATATTTAAGAATGGTCTTGAACGACTCGCAGCTATGGCGGCTAAATTCGGATTGGGAAGAAAAACCGGCGTAGATATTATGGAAGAATCAGCCGGACTCATTCCGACCGAGAAATACTATGAGAAAATATACGGAAAGAATTGGCCGCGCGGTATCATGGTCAGTCTGGGTATCGGGCAGGGAGAAATAAGTGTAACGCCTATGCAGCTTGCATTCTATGCGGGACTTATTGCCAATAACGGTAAATCGCATCAGCCGCATGTAGTAAAAGGCTATTTGAATGATGACAAAAAATTTGTCCCGATGGGATTCCCGGAAGTGAACACAGGTGTTTCCCAAAAGACATTTGATATTGTGAAGCAGGGTATGTATCTCGTAGTTAACGGAGCGGGAACTGCAACGAACATCAAATCGGCAGAGCTTCAAATCGCCGGTAAGACGGGAACAGCACAAAACCCTCATGGAAAAGACCATTCAGTGTTTATATGCTTTGCTCCGTTTGATCATCCGAAAATTGCAGTAGCGGTACTTGTGGAAAATGCCGGCTTCGGTGCAACCTATGCAGCACCTATCGCCCAAAAAGTCCTTTCCGCATATCTTAAAGTGAAAACCTCCACCACGTCCGGTGTTGTGGCTGAGACCGGAGCTGACTAATGGAGAGAGTAGATTATCGTTTTCAGGATAAGTTTGATGTTCCATCATTTTTGATAGTTACCGCACTTACTATTTTCGGATTCCTTGCAATTTTTTCTTCAACAAGAAACATTACATTTGAGCAGGGTAACTTTCTAAAGCAGATAATTTCCTGGGGAATTTCAATAGTTGTTTTTACCGCAGTTTGTTATTTGCCGGTACGCTTTATCAAGATGGTTTCCATTCCCGCGTACCTCGGATCTCTCGGAATGCTCGTGTTGGTTTTGCTTATCGGGCGCGTTGTCGGCGGTCAAAAATGCTGGATCTTTTTAGGAAGTTTCAGTTTCCAGCCTTCGGAAGTCGCCAAATTAGGTACAGTCCTTTTTCTTGCACGATTTTTAAGTGACGCAAAAACCGATTTAGATAAACTGAAAGATATTATTATCGCGGTCGGTATCGGGTTGATCCCGGTAGGCTTGATTATGTTAGAACCTGATTTGGGATCCTCGCTTATATTCTTCGGCATAATCCTTATGATGCTTTTCTGGAAGGGCATAAGCCTTTTCGGTTTGTTTTTCGTTTTATCTCCCGTCGTGTGTGCTTTAGCCTCGTTATTCGGCACCGTCTATTTTATCTTATCGCTGGTTGCTGTTATTGCTATTTTATTTTTCTTTAGGAAAGATGTTTTTCTCAGCGGGTCAATTTTCGCTATCAATTTAGCTTCCGGATTTTTCGTAGATTATGTTTTTAACATCCTTAGCCCGCATCAGCAAAAAAGAATCTTATCTTTTGTTGATCCCGGTGCCGACCCGTTAGGTGCCGGATACAATTCATTACAGGCGAAGATTGCTATCGGATCAGGTGGATTTTTCGGCAAGGGTTTTCTTGCCGGTAATCAAACACAGTTGCACTTTATTCCTGCACAATGGACAGATTTTATCTTTTGCGTTGTCGGTGAAGAATTCGGATTCATCGGGGGAATATTAGTTATCATCATGTTCGCGGTATTATTTACGCGCTTGTTGAAAATCGCTTCATTGGCAAAAGATGATTATCTTAGTTTGGTTGTTATCGGCATTATGACTATTTACATGATGCACTTTATGATTAATGTCGGTATGGCAATAGGCATCATGCCCGTTATCGGCGTTCCGCTTCCATTTATCAGCTACGGCGGAAGTTCCTTACTAAATAACATGCTGATGTTCGGTATTGTTATCAGTATCTATCGAAGCCGTAAAGATTTTACCTGATTTAGAATATTTAAGCATTGATTTCCATCTTTGGGAACCGTAACTTGCTATACGGACTCGTTGAACTTTGTACATTATGTACTTAGGCAAATGTAGGCGCTCAGATTTACCAAAGGAAATTGCCGGGTTATAAGAAATGTCATCTCACGTACACATCCCTGAAACTATTTTAGCCTCAATCTGGAAAGAAAGAAGATTCAACAAAGAGATTTGTACAGAATCAGGTGAAAAAATTGAGATACTTGAAACCGGTGATGAGAACAAAGAAAACGGCGGCCCCGATTTTCTTAATGCAAGAGTTAAAATAGGTAATCTTACTTATGTTGGGGATGTTGAAATTGACAATACGCACTCCGACTGGAAAAGCCACGGCCATAATATCAATAAACGCTTCAACAAGGTTATTTTACACGCTATCGTGAGTAACGAATCCAATCAGAACTATGTGTACACGCAAGATGGCCGAAAAATCAACACAATTTGTTTCGCGCAGTTTATTGATGATACGGTAATTGATTCCATACGGAAATCCATCGTCATAGAAGACGAAAAAAAGACAAACAAAGTTCACTGTTATAAAGTCTCAGGATTTGCGGATGAGCAAACCAAAATTGATTTTCTTGGAGAACTCGGTCTGGAGAGATTCAAAAAAAAGTGTGAAAAAATGGTTATGCGGCTTCGGGAACTGGTTTTTATTGATACGCTGAAATTAAAGGAGCCGGTTACTCATTATTCCTTCCCGAAGGAAATCTATGATGAGAAATTATCCGCTGAAAATTTAAATGAGAAGTACATCTGGGAGCAGCTTTTTTACGAATCAATATTTGAAGCGTTGGGATATTCACAGAACCGTCAGATTATGGTCAAATTGACGCAGGCAGTACCGATTTCATTTATCGGCTCTTTAGATATACCGGCAACCGAATTTGTGGATACTCTTGAATCAATGTACTTTTCTGTATCGGGACTGATTCCGGATACCGCGAACCTTAAAGATGAAAATACTATCGCGTACGTGCGAAAAATATCCGAACACTGGGTCAATACAAAAAGTAGCTATAAGGGAGAAAAGTTTGAGCCAACCGACTGGCATTTCTTCAAATTAAGGCCGCAGAATTTCCCGACGCTCCGTATAGCCGCAGGTGCACGCCTTACAAAGCGGATTTTACATGATGATCTTATATCTTCGATTATGAAGAAGTTTTATGAGATTCATAATTATACCGTACTGAAAAATGCTTTACGGACGTTACTCATTATCAAGGGTGACGGATACTGGAAAAAGCATTTTATGTTTGATAAATGTGCTTCAGAGGATACTCATTACTTTTTAGGGAATACCCGGGCTGATGAAATATTCATCAATGTCATTCTACCGTTTGTGTATATCTATTTTGACTTGTTCAATAAAAAGAAGTTCGCGGATAAAACTCTGGCGGTGTATGCCAGTGTTGTAACGGAAACCGAGAACAGCCTTATCAATGAAGTAGGCGAAGCATTGCACATAGAGTCGTCAATAAAAAAATCGGTTATCTATCAGGGGATGATAGAACTTTTCAGAAATTATTGTTCCAGAGATCGGTGCGAAGAGTGTAAGATTGGGGTTAAAGTATTCAATAACCCCAAAGATGCTAATTAGAGTTCGACATTCTTTTTATTTCGTCCCGGATCTTTGCCGCTTTTTCGTAATCCTCAATTTCAAGAGCCTGCCGCAGTTTTTCCTGTAAGGAGGCGATCTTTGCCTCTTTTGAAGTAGAAGGCGGTTCCGGAATCGAATCCGGTGTTTCCGGTGACTCATCACCGGAAAGATCCGGTATTTCGTTTGACGGAGTAAACGCGGCGGTATCCATAACCGAATCGGAAACAAATATCGGGCATCCGACACGTAAGGCAACTGCAATTGCGTCACTTGGACGCGCATCAATTTCATTCGTCAATGAAGCTACTTCTAAAACAATTTTTGCAAAGAAGGTGTTGTCCTTTAGCTCGGTAATAATAATTTCATTTACATTCGCGCCAAGATTGTCAATAATGGCTTTTATCAAATCATGAGTCATCGGGCGCGGCGGTTTTATACTTTCGAGTTCCAACGCGATTGCCTGAGCTTCAAATTGTCCGATAATTATCGGTAGTTTTCTACTGCCGAATACTTCTTTTAATAATAAAGCATACGCTCCGCCGGTAGCGGGACTGCTTGATAATCCTAATATTTCACATTCAATCTTTTCCAAACCATATCCTTTTTCATTTTAATATTTCTATCTCAGTGGTCAACTGAGGTAATATCTCCAAAACATCTCCCACAATACCATAATCGGCAATTGAAAATATCGGCGCATCCTTATCGGCATTTATAGCAACAATACACTTTGCTGTCGACATTCCTGCTACATGCTGTACAGAACCGGAAATGCCACAGGCAATATACAAATTTGGAGAGATAGTACTGCCTGTTTGTCCTACCTGATGCTCATGAGTAAGCCATCCGGAATCAACAACCGGCCGTGAAGCACCAACTGCACCGTCTACGATTTCCGCGAGTTTAAATAATGCGGAAAAGTTTTCGGCGGATTTCATTCCCCGGCCTCCGGAAATTACAATAGAGGCATCAGAAACATTCTTTTTACCTGCATTTTTTTGCAATGTAACTTTGTATTCGCCGCTGAGAGTATCCACAAGCTCAATTGTTTTGAGTTCAGTTTCAACGGGATTTGCATCAACAATTTCTTTGCCCGGTCTCACTGTAATAACACAGGAGACAGAAGAAACATTCCTTAGTTCATCAATTTTTCCACCGAAGACAGGCCGGGTGATATTCTTGATATTCTCAATTTTTGTGCAATTAGCAAACATGGGCCACTGCCTGGCTGCTGCCAGCGATGCCGTTAATCCTGTCATATGAGCGTCATTAAGGGCATAGATATGCACTATTCCATCATGGGAGAATAATTCCAATAATGCACCCTTGAATCCCGGTGAATCGGGCAGAGTGGAGCCACTCTTCAGATGGGTCATTTTCTTTATTCCGCAAAGGTCAAGGGAGTCCCGGTTTGGTATATCGTTCCTGCCGACAATGATTACTTCAACGGAGGCATTCAATCCTGCATAGGCAGCTGCAATCAGCCGCATGAGATTTTGAGAAGCATCTGAAAGTCCGGTTTCTGTTTGTCCGATGAGAACATACGTGTAAAGGCGTGATTCACTCATAATATCCTGCCTTCATGTTTCAAAGTCTGTGCAAGTGCACGTATGCCTTCGGGATTATTATCAAACAATCTAACTTTCTTCTCCAGATTTTTCAACCGCATTGCTGTCGGAATTTGAGCCGACGGATTTATATTGTGCACTTTAATTTCAATAGATTTCTTTTTTGCAGCCATCACTCCCTTTAAGGAAGGGTAGCGGGGGGTGTTAATTCCTTTGTTCGTTGTAATAACTGCCGGCAGAGTCGTGGTGACAGTTTCCAAGCCGTTTTCGATCTCACGGTCGCCTGAGATTTGATTTCCATCAATGCGCAGCGCAGTGCAGGAGTGAATAACATGATACCCGCACATTTCGGCAGTCAATTGCCCGACAATTCCATTCTGAAAATCAATGGTCTGCATTCCCATAAATACTATGTCGTAGTTTTTTCCCTTCATCTCTGTTGACAGCAGAGATGCCGCAGAAAGGGAAGTCAGTTCCTCTCCGGTTTTAATAAGGATAGCTTCATCAGCACCCATGGCTAATGCTTTACGGAGAATATCAATATTCGATTCCGTTCCTGCAGATATTACTTCAACTGTTCCTCCGAAACGTTCTTTTGTCTTGACAGCTTCTTCGATGGCGTATTCGTCAAACGGATTGAGTACGGAAACTAACTTTTCACGCTTCAAGGTTGATGAATCTGAAGATAATTCAAGGGGAGAGTTGATCTCAAAGGCAGATGTTATGCAGACTGCTATTTCCAATTTTTCCAAAACCCTAAATAATCAGGTAAACAAATAAATAAATTCTATTTGTAAATTTAACAATTTTACAAGGATAAATGTTTCATTTAAGGGGGGTATTATGTAACTTTTCACATGGAAAAAATTCAATTTCAAGAACAGTCAACGCCTGAAACCTACACGTCGGAAGAGACAACGACAGCTCTATTATCTCGGGTTATGCTTTTTAATGATGAGTGGCACTCGTTTGATGAAGTTATCGCTCAAGTGCAAAAAGCAACTCGTTGTTCATTCGAAGCTGCCCGCGCATTGACCTTTGAAGTGCACGTAAAAGGGAAGGCTATGGTCTTTGAAGGAGCGTTAATTGAGTGTCTGCGCGTTTCATCGGTACTTGAGGAAATTGCACTTCATACGCAAATTCTCTCATAAAATATTTGTATCTTAATTCAAGAATCCTTATTTTTCATATTCTAATTTTTATGGGCAGGTAGCTCAGTCGGTAGAGCAATGGACTGAAAATCCATGTGTCGGGGGTTCAATTCCCTCCCTGCCCACATCTATTAAGAACCTCAAAAACTACATTCCACTTGCCAGGCATCACAAATTTATCCGGAATAGTTTATCATGTTACAAGCATGTTTTTATGATTTTTTGATTTTAGTGAAAGTTGAGTTTATTGAGAATGAATAATTCTGGTTGGTATTCGGGAAAAGATTATCAGAGGGATGTGACTGAAACGAACAGGTTCAGGCGCAAAAAGATTCAAAGACAGTTGATACGTAATTTCATCATCGGGATTGGTGTGCTCATCATCGTTGCAGTGCTTAGCTTAGCCTTAGTCGAAAAAGTAAAGAATTATTAAAACACTTAAATTCTTCTTATCTTAATCCTCATAGTTACATTCAATTTCAATCCGTCATTGTCATTGAATTCATATCGTTCACAATTCATGAAGTGCCGTGAATACCTCTAAAATTACAAGCAAAAAATCTCCGTGGCTATGGGTTCCTTCTCTTTATTTTGCCGAAGGCATACCGTACGCGGTGGTAATGTACATTTCCGTTATCATGTATAAGAATCTCGGATTATCCAATGCAGAGGTCGCTTTATACACCAGCTGGTTGTATTTACCGTGGGTTATTAAGCCATTCTGGAGTCCCTTTGTTGACATTTATAAGACAAAGCGGACATGGATAATTTTCAATCAGTTATTGCTCGGTGCCGGGTTTGCGGCGATTGCATTTTCATTACATACTACAAAAAGTGTTCAGTATAGTCTTGCCTTCTTTTGGCTCTTGGCATTTAGTTCTGCGACGCATGACATAGCAGCAGACGGGTTCTACATGCTGGGGTTAGACACGCACAATCAGGCATTCTTTGTCGGTATCAGAAGCATGTTCTATCGTTTCGCAATGATATTGGGACAGGGAATTTTGGTTATGCTTGTGGGGTATCTCCAAACACACGCACTTTCCGTTTTTACTATCGTGACCAGGCAAAATATTCAAGCCGCATGGATTATAATTTTTGTCATCTTAGGCCTCCTGTATATCGCTTTTGCAATTTATCATGCTGTATCACTTCCTAAACCTGAACAAGATAAAAACAAAACCGTTGATCGTTCGGACTTGTTAAAAGAATTTCTACAAACCTTCATTCTTTTTTTTAAGAAGAAGAACATAGTACTTACTATATGCTTTCTGCTTATTTACCGTTTGGGAGAAGCACAATTGTTAAAACTTGCTGCTCCGTTTTTTCTGGATACTAAAAATGCGGGAGGCTTAGGCTTAACAACAGTGCAAGTCGGATTTGTGTACGGAACCGTCGGCGTAATTTCTCTTACCATTGGCGGCTTTCTTGGCGGACTTGTTGCCGCTAAGGACGGATTGAAAAAATGGATATGGTGGATGTTCCTCGCTATCAATATACCACATGTTCTCTATATATTCCTTTCATTAGTGCAGCCTGAAAACTTCTTTGTTATTAATGCTTGTGTTGCACTTGAGCAGTTCGGTTACGGATTCGGTTTCTCCGCTTATATGATGTATATGCTGTATATATCCGATGGCGAATACAAAACCGCACATTACGCTATTGCAACAGGTTTTATGGCATTGAGCATGATGCTACCGGGTTTAGTGAGCGGGTATATACAACAGTTCTTAGGCTATAAGTTATTCTTTATTTGGATTCTTATTACCATGATTCCCGGTTACTTTATTGTCCGGATGCTTCCGATAGATGCGAATTTCGGAAAGAAGAAGGTAATGTGAAGCTGATACCGTAGTAGTGAATAAACTCTAAATCGCTATCAAATCTTAATAGATTAAAATTAGACTTGCTTTTCCTGTATATTTTTATTACTTATACACTAACATTGTTTCAATAGTTGGGGTAAATTTATAATGACAGTTCTTTCTCACACATTTGCTACCTATACGCAATCATATATTAGTGTCCTTCATTCGTCTTTAATTTAAATACTTTTCAGTTGTAAAGCGGAGGTGAAATTGTTACCTACTCTTAACCCGCTTATATAACACATTCTTTTCAATTAATGACTGCACTATAGCCGTAGAAAACGCGATCATGTTAAACCCTGAATATTTACTATTAGTTCAAGATGCTTCTGGCATTTAAATCCATCAAACGCAGATAATCAAATGAAAACAAGAATCTATACAAAGAGAATTTATGCGGTAATTTTCGCTGTCATTGTAATACTGAATAGCGGTTGCACAGAACAAATAGTTCCCCCCGTGCACACGATTATTCCCGGCGATAGTGCTTGGGTTTACCTCGGATTAAAGGGTGAATCTATTCAATCAATCGCTGTCGACCCAACTAACCCGGAAATTATATACGCGGGCAGTTTATATAATTTTAGTGAAAGTACACCCGGATGTTTTTTTAAGAGCACAGATGGTGGAAAAACATGGGTGACGTTAATTACGGATTATAACGCGCAGTTTATGGATATTATCATTGATCCAAAAGTTCATAATACAATATATACAGCCACATGGGGAATAATTAAGAGTTACGACGGCGGTAAAACCTGGCAAGATGTGAGCAATGGGATTCGAACCGACTGGGAGACGCATGTTCAAGCACTTGCAATCGATCCAAATAACACAAATATTTTATATGCTGGGACTGCCGGTTTTCATGGAGGCTGGCTTTATAAGACAACTGATGCAGGCGCTAACTGGACAGCTTTAGAGGGAGATAGTTTGGCTGATGGAATAGTAAGCATATTACTTGGGACCACAAATAGCAACACTGTTTATATAGGCACAGAATCTGTTGGTCTATTTGGAAAAAGTGTAGATGCAGGCATTCATTGGCAATGGCCAGGCTTTAGTGAAAAAGGAATAATTGAAACAATTGTTATGGACCCCAACATGGAAAACCGAATATTAGTAGGAATTTCATCAGGATTTGTTGGTACACCATCTATCTGGATTAGTGACGATGGAGGCAAATTATTTCAATCTTTTGCGCAAGGCATATCAGATTCGGTTACAAACTGTTTTAGCTTGATTTTTAACTCAGCAATACAATTCGATATATATGAAGGATGCAATAACGGTGTGTATCGAAGAGCAGATAGAAATTCTTCTTGGATAATGTGGAATCAGGGATTCCCAAATAAACGATTTGTAAAAGCACTTGCTTTAGGAAGCGATTATAATTTATATGCCGGGCTTGGTTGTTATGATTCATTATACACCGGTGGTATTTATTGCCGAATGGTAGATCATTAAACAAATGAAATATTGGAGAGTATTAAACGGAGATAGCTAAATGAAAACAAGAACATACGCAAAGGCAATCATTACGACCATTTTCATGACAATTGTAGTTTTTCATAGCGGCTGTACAGAACAAATAGTTCCCCCCGTGCACACGGTTATTCCCGGCGATAGTGCTTGGGTTTACCTCGGATTAAAGGGTGAATCTATTCAATCAATCGCTGTCGACCCAACTAATCCGGAAATTATCTACGCGGGCAGTTTATATAATTTTAGTGAAAGTACACCTGGGCGCTTGTTCAAAAGCTTTGACGGAGGGAAAAATTGGGATACACTTCTTGCTTCAGACGGAGCGCAGTTTATACAAATTGTTATAGACTCGAAAAATCATAATATAATATATGCAGCTTCATGGGGGCTTATAAAAAGTTATGATGGTGGCGTAACATGGCAGGATGTAAACAGTGGTATACAAATTAATTGGGAAACACATATACAAGCACTTGTGATTGATCCAATCAACAGTGCTGTTTTATATGCCGGTTCGGGTGGTCCCATGGGTGGTAAACTTTATAAAACCACCAATGCGGGTATAAGCTGGGAAGTTATGAGTCCGGATAGCAGTGGAGATGGGATAACCAGTATAGCGATTGATTTTATAATTAACGACATCTGTTATATAGGCACTGAATTTGGAGGGGCACTAGCTAAAAGTACGGACTCAGGTAACCATTGGATGTGGCCTGGATTTAGTTGCGGGGTCACAATAAATACTATCACGATTGATCCGGGAAATAACCAAAGAATTCTTATTGGTACATCAGGCGTGAATGCGGGGGCAAATGTTATCTGGAAAAGCGATAATGGGGGTAATAACTTTCAGGTTTTTATGGAAGGAATTCCAAATAATGTAAAAGGTTGCTCATGTTTGTTATTTAATTCGGCACTGCAATGTGATATTTATGAGGCGGGCTATGGAGTATGCCATAAAAAGGAAATTAATTCGCCATGGACACCAATGGAGCAAGGATTACCGATTGATTCGCGTATTGAAGTGCTGGCACTGGGGAAAGATTACTATTTATATGCTGGACTTAGAAATATTGATACTTTGGAATTCGGTGGGGTCTATCGCAGAAGAATCAACCACTAAAAGAAATACTTAATTAACAAATGGACTATTTAGATGAAAGAAACTCAACGTTCACCACCAAAATAATTAAGAAAAGGTACCCCTTACTTTTCTGGTAAAATGTTTCTTGTCACGGAATCGTTACCAAAGAAGCGTAGCTTTTCAGAGGTGCCTTTTCACTTTGTAAATGTATGAAAAGCTATGATTTTTAACAATTACAAAATGGAATAATTATGAAAAACAGGGAAATAGAAGTTAGAATCATTATACTATTGATGATTCTTTTATCGGGTAATATATTATCTCAGGAAAGAATGAGTGGCAGGTTGCTAAAAACCGGTATTTGGAAAGGACAGGCGGTAGAATACGTAGGAGGACAAATCGCGGTTCGATTAAAAGAAGGAGTTGAAGCAGCCGTAATAACAAAAACAGTCTTAAATTATAATGGAGTGCTCAGCAAAAACTTCGATGAACTGCGATGGGGTTGGATTTCAATGGCCGATACTGTTGACATTATGCCGATTATTTCAGCTTTGCAAAATAATCCAGCTGTTGAGACTGTAGAGCCCAATTTTATTATGCAAACTCATTCATTACCAAATGATCCATTTTTTAATGGTACCAGTCCAGCCACATATGCTTGTCAATGGGCTTTGAAAACACTTCACAAGTTCCACCCGGAGGAACTGCGGGGGCAGATATTGATGCCCAGAATGCATGGAATATCACCAATGGAAACTCTAACGTAATTATAGCAATGCTAGATTCAGGAATTCCCATGCAGGATGGAGTATTAAGTCACCCTGATCTTCAAAATACTAATCGGATCATATTGGGGCCAGATTATTCTTGGGATCAGTTAAGTTATCCCAAAGATGAGTTAGGACACGGCACTCATACTACAGGCATTACTGCGGCGGAAACAAATAATGGAATTGGCATTGCAGGTATTGCCGGTAATTGTAAAATAATGGTGGTAAAAGTATTTAATAAGAATGGGAGAGGTTCTGACTCAAGTTTTTATTATGGCGTAATGTATGCAGTTAATTATATTATAAATAATCCTGGAAATAAGCTAGTTATCAATTATAGTGGAGGTGGTCCCGCGTCCGTTTTAGTAGCGAGTGCAGTAAGTTATGCAAATGCTAATAATGTTTCGATAATAGCCTCTGCTGGAAATGATAATGGCGGTACCGTGAAATATCCAGCTGCATATTCAAGTACTTATTCGAACGTGATTGCTGTTTCTGCCACTGATCAAAACGATATTGTTGCATCTTACTCAAATGTTGGTTCGCAAATTAATATTTCTGCACCCGGAGGCTTCGGTGGATATCTATCTGGAGGCGTATTTTACTATAACGGAACTGGTAACTCTGGTAAAAATATTTATTCAACTGAACCAAATTACCCTTATAATATTAAAAACGGAACTGATGCAACATTAAATTATAGCTATCTTTGTGGAACTTCAATGGCCGCTCCTCAGGTTACAGGTACAGTTGGCTTAATGCTGTCCATGAATCCAGCTATGACTCCTGCTCAGATAAGGCAAATTCTCCAAGCTACCGCGGTTAAAGTATCCGGAATGAACGGACAAAACTTCACAAACCAATACGGATATGGCAGATTAAACGCAAATCAGGCAGTTCTCTGGTCTATGGCTATGCTCAATCAATCAGCTAATGATAATGGCACCGGAGATAACCATAACCGGACAATAGCAATAGGCAATTATCTCTATGAGGCTTTTTCTTCCGGCGGTGAAATTTTTGTGCGACAAACGTCCAATAACGGTACAACTTGGAACTATACAAATAGAGTAAGTGCCGGTAACTTGAATAATACCCAGCCCTCAATTGTCGTATTTACTAAAACCGGAACAACTGATACTGTGAACATCGTTTGGCAACGAAGTCTTGGAAATAATTATTATGATATCTATTACTCGGTGAGTGGCAATTCAGGGAGCACTTGGTCTGCTCCTTTTAAGATTGCGAGTAATGTACTCACCTCCAATAATCAGTCTTGTGGCCCATTGCCGGTTATTGCAGGAATTTCAAAACAAGACGGCATTTCACAAATAGAATCAGTTGCAATGCGACCCATGACACCTGCGATTTATTTAAATGGCGTACTTGTTGTTTATGCATCTAATTCCGGCCTGCTGTATCAGTGCAATTACTTGAAAAATGGACCAACCTTTTGGTCATATCCATATTCGATTCAAACGTCTCAACCTGGCAGTAATATATGGCAACCCTCATTATCAAGCAAGGCCTTTAGTGGTTATAATTCTGCACATCTTAGTTATGATGCGCGTTTTGCTCATAAAATATATTCAAAATCCTACGATCCCGAAACAGATACATGGTCATCTGAAGCAACAGTTTATGATGGTACCGGTGCAAACTCATACGACAGGCTTTCCTGCATTGCAGCATATTTAAATCTTTACGCAGCATGGATGTCTTACAATTCGAACACAGGATATTACACAGTTAAATTCAGACAGGGAACTTTTCCAAATAGCTGGGGTAGTTGGGTCTGGACGTATGCCGGAACTACAGGGAATTGTTATTATCCGTCAGTAACATCATACTATAACTCCGGTGTTGAGAAAGTTGCAATTACAGAATTTATTTTGCCGAGCGCGTTGATCTATTTGCATAAAGCGGATGTGGTTAACCAAACATTTACGACGTCAAACATAGGGACAAATGCTAAATTCGCCAACTTACCAAACCTGAATTATGTCGGCAATGATTCACCGGTGGAAGTGTGGAGCGGAACAGCAGCGGGTACAGTATATCCCATTTCATTAAGTACCCAATACTTTCCTAAGTTAAACTCGAAGCATGAGGATAATTTTGATATATACGCGCGCGCAATTTCATCAGATAAAGCTAGGATTGAAATTGGAAACATTACTGCGTTTACTAAAGAAGGACAAAACTTTCCAATATCATTTAAGACTTTCGATTACGCAAAGCAAGCTGATTTTTCAGATGCCTGGCAGTATTTAAAGACTACTGATTCAGTGGTTATTTCGGGTGTGCAGAGTATTAAGATGAATGTTTCCATTACAACAAATGCTGCTACGCCTGAGGACAGTCTTGGAACAGTTGCCAAACCAAAAGAGAGCATCGTTACACCAAGTGCTCTGGATATTTACAACGGTGAGGAACTCATATCTACAACTTTGCTGTCCGAAAACAAGTCAAAAATTAACAAAGAAGTTGAGTTTATTGTTCCAAATGGAACATTGTTAGGATTGAAACCAGTTGTCCGCTTCAAAACAAAAGAAAGCAGCACTCCTGAAATAAAGTTTACGACTATTGAGAATACTATTTCTCCGGTTTCACTGAAGTCCGAACAATCAAATATGGTTAGTGCATTAACTCCTAAGGATTTGAATCTGTTCCAGAATTATCCAAATCCATTTAATCCAACAACAATGATTAGTTACGCGCTTCCAAAAGCAACGTTGGTAACAATAAAGGTATTTGATGTTCTTGGGAAAGAAGTTGTTACACTCTTTAGCGGCAGACAAGATGCAGGTACATACAATGTACCATTCAATGCCTCATTATACTCGAGTGGTGTTTATTTTTACCAGTTAAAAACCGATAATGCTGTTTTAACGAGAAAAATGATCTTCACAAAGTAGAGAGCAAAAGAATAAAAAAATGAAGCTGTACGTTTGTTATCGGACAGCTTCATTTTTTTTAAATATAAGTTTGCACTAAAGTTACATCACCAGAGCCATGATGGCTTTTTGTACATGCAATCTGTTTTCTGCTTCGTCAAAGACTACGGAATTCGGAGAATCCATTACGCCATCAACCACCTCATCGCCTCTGTGTGCGGGCAGGCAGTGCATGAACAAATAATCGGGCTTTGCATTGCTGACGAGTTTTTCGTTCACCTGATAGCTGATAAACTTCTTCTTTCTTTCTTCTGCTTCTTTTTCCTGTCCCATACTTGCCCAAACATCGGTGTAAATAACATCGGCATCTTTTACCGCTTCAACCGGATTTTCGACAATCGAAATTGTACTTCCGAAATAGGCGGCATTTACCGAAGCTGCTTTTACAATGTCTGCATCCGGTTTATAACCGGAAGGGCAGGCGATAGAGATATTGACACCAAGCTTTGAACACGCGTTGATAAGGCTGTGAGCAACGTTGTTACCGTCACCGATAAACGCGAGTTTCAAACCTCTGACCGTCTTTTTCTTTTCCCATAAGGTAAAAAGATCAGTCAACCCCTGACAAGGGTGCAGGAGGTCGGTCAATCCGTTTATGACCGGTATTGTACAATAACGGACTAAATCGGCTACATCCTGATGCGAGAAAGTTCGGATCATAATTCCATCAAGATATCGGGACAGAACCTTTGCAGTATCGTAGATATTTTCACTTCGGCCTAATTGTAAATCAGTCGGACCAAAATACAATCCGATACCGCCGAGTTCATAAATACCAACTTCAAATGAAACGCGTGTTCTCGTCGAAGGTTTGGAAAAGATCATTCCAAGTTTCTTTCCTTCAAGTAGACGGTGCTTTTCTCCGGATAATCGTTTTTCTTTAAGGGATTTTGCCAGATCAAAAATTTGCCAAATCTCTTCGTGTGTTAAGTCGTTAATGGAGAGAAGGCTCTTGCCTTTCATGTTTACTGCCATTAAGGTCTCCTTTCTATTTGGTTATTTGTGTTCCGCCGTCAAAATTTTCTAATGACGTTGCGTCGGTAATCGTTGTACGTTCGCCACCGTTCTGAATGAAACGGATTGCAGCCATGACTTTAGGTCCCATGCTGCCGGCTTCAAATTCGCCGTTGTTGTAATATTCAAGAGCTTCATCAGCGGTCATTTTACCAATAAAACGTTCGCCTGGCTTCTTGAAATTGATTGCAACCTGCTTAATATCGGTCAGGATGAACAGTTCGTGAGCATGAATTCTGGTACCAAGAAGTGAAGAAGCCGAATCTTTATCAATTACCGCTTCAACACCGTCAAGAATGCCATTCTCATCTTTAATTACCGGAATACCGCCGCCGCCGGCTGCTATTACCAGCACTCCGCGGTTTGCAAGTTCCTCGATAATCTTTTCACCCATAATTTCAATAGGCTTTGGAGAGGGGACAACTCTTCTCCAGCCTCTTTTTTTCGGATCTTCCTTAAACTGCCAGGACGGCTGTTGCTGTTTTAATTTCGCAACTTCCGATTCGGTATAAAAAGGTCCTACCGGCTTTGTAGGATTGCTGAAAGCCGGATCTTCTCTGTCTACGAGCACTTGAGTTACGAGAGTCAATACTTCTCTGTCAAGGTTTTCTTCCAGAATGACATTACGCAGCTGACGTTCTGTCAAATAGCCGATACCGCCTTGAGAATCTGCGACGCAAATATCAAGAGGCATCTTGGGAATGTTATAATCTCTGAATCCTGCTTCGTTTCTTAATAGAATATTTCCTACCTGTGGCCCGTTTCCGTGAGTAATCACGAGAGAATCGAACCGGGTAAGAAGTTTTGTGATGAATTTACAGGTATTATACGTGTTCTTGGCCTGATCGGAAATCGTTCCCATTTCATCACCACGAAGTAAAGCGTTACCACCGAGAGCTACTACGGCTATGCGTTTCATAAAAGATTTTTATCCTTGAGTATTGTTTCTAATGTAATATTACCTTTTTCAACTAAATCATATGTCACTCTTGTACATGGCTTGTTTATCTTAATCAATCTTGAAAGATCAATCGGCGTACCGATAATAACTGAATCACAATCGGTTTTGTTGATAGTCTCTTCAAGGTCTTTAATCTGCTGATCGCTGTATCCCATAGCAGGTAACAGTTTTCCGATTTTCGGATATTTCTTGAATGTATCGGTGATTGTTCCCACAGTATATGGACGCGGGTCAATGATTTCTTTTGCTCCGCCATTCCATGCGGCAACCATACCGGCACCGTATTCCATTTCACCGTGTGTCAGTGTCGGACCGTCTTCAACTACGAGAACACGCTTTCCTTTGATAACCGACGGATTCTCAACAGTAACAGGGGAGTCACCTTCGATAATAATTGCATGTGGATTCGACTTCTTTACATTCTCGCGAACGATCTGCACATTCTCAGGTTTTGCCGAGTCGACTTTATTGATGATCACCACATCGGCAAGCAGCAATGAAGTATGTCCCGGATAATAGGTCATTTCATGTCCCGGCCTGTGAGGATCAACAACGGTGAAAGTTAAATCCGAGTGATAGAAAGGAATATCGTTATTCCCGCCGTCCCAGATGATAACATCAGCTTCCTGTTCTGCCTGACGCAGAATAGCTTCGTAGTCGACACCAGCATAAATAACTCCGCCGTGAACAATGTGCGGCTCGTATTCTTCAATCTCTTCGATAGTGCAGTTGTGTAATTTTAAATCTTCAATAGAACCGAATCTTTGAACTTTTTGCTTAACTAAATCGCCATAGGGCATAGGATGCCGGATAGCGACAACTTTTTTACCAGCGTTTCTGAGTAATTCTACAATTTTACGCGAGGTTTGGGATTTACCACATCCGGTACGGACAGCAATGATGGAGATGACCGGCTTTGTACTTTTGATCATTGTTTCACTTGCGCCAAGCAGGCGGAATGAGGCTCCTGCCGCATTTACTAAAGCTGCTTTTTGCATTACATACGTTGCGGTAACATCGGAGTACGAGAAAACCACTTCATCAACATGCAATTCTTTGATAAGCCGCACGAGATCTTTCTCGTCGTAAATCTTTATACCGTTGGGATAAAGACGTCCGGCTAATTCAGCAGGGTAAAGCCTGTCATTGATGTTTGGGATTTGCGTAGCAGTAAAAGCGACTACACGGTAATTCTCGTTTCCTCTAAAGAAAACATTGAAATTATGGAAATCGCGGCCCGCGGCTCCCATAATGAGCACATTTTTGGGTAACATAAAGTTTCCTGATTAGTTATTCAACAGTCACGCTTTTAGCGAGATTTCTTGGCTGATCTACGTTGAGTCCTTTTTTGACTGCAATATAGTAGGCCAATAATTGGAGCGGAATCGCTGCAAGTATCGGCATTAACATCCGGATTGTGTCCGGGATTTTAATTACATAATCGGCTAATGAATCAATAACGTCATCACCTTCAACGGCGATTGCTATGATTTTTCCTTTTCTGGCTTTGATTTCCTGTATGTTGCTGACAATCTTGTCGTAGGTGGAATCCTGAGGTGCAATAAATACGACCGGCATGTTCTCATCTACTAAAGCAATAGGTCCGTGCTTCATTTCAGCAGCAGGATAGCCTTCGGCATGGATGTAGGAAATTTCTTTAAGTTTTAAAGCGCCTTCCAGAGCAACAGGGAAGTTATAACCTCTTCCGAGATACAAAAAATTAGTTGCATCTTTAAAGACGTCGGCGATTTTTTCAATCTCGTGACGTAATTCCAGAATCTTTTTAATCTTATCCGGAATTGTTTGAAATTCTTTAACGATTGCCTGGCCGTCAACCTTGCTCATATCTTTCTTGCGTGCAAGAATAAGTGTGATGAGTGCTAATACGGTCAACTGAGATGTAAAAGCTTTTGTGGAAGCGACACCGATTTCCGGACCCGCGTGGATATAAACACCGGTATCACTTTCGCGGGCAATCGTACTGCCTACGACGTTACAAATACCTACACATAAAGCCTGCTTCATACTCGCTTCGCGCATCGCTGCCAGAGTATCGGCAGTTTCACCGCTTTGTGAGATGAAAAAGACCGTATCATCCGGGTGAATAATAGGGTTGCGATAACGGAATTCAGATGCGTAGTCAACTTCCGTCGGTACACGTAAATATTGCTCGAACATGTACTTGCCGACCAATGCTGCATGCCATGACGTACCGCATGCACAGAAGATAATCCGTTTTGATTTAACAATTTTATCAACCATGGCCTCAATACCGCCAAGCTTGGCAGTACCTTCGTTAGCGAGCAATCTGCCGCGCATGGAGTTCAGAACCGAATCAGGCTGTTCCATGATTTCTTTGAGCATGAAGGTTTCGAAACCGCCTTTATCAATCTCTTCAAGCGACATATTAACTTCGGTAATTTCTTTTAGAATATCTTCATCATATACCGTTTTTGTGGTATGTGAATTCTGCGTAAGCTCAATTACTTCGCCGTCATCAAGATAGATAATCTGCTTTGTATACGCGATAAGAGCCGCGACATCTGAGGCAACAAAATTTTCGTTTTCGCCGATACCCACGACAAGCGGGGAGCCTTTTCTGGCAGCTACAATTCTATCCGGTTCCTCCGAATAAATTATTGCCAGGCCGTATGTGCCTTCCACCTCGGCAAGCGCCAGGCGGACGGCTTTAAATAATTTATTACCGGCTTTTAAAAATGAGTCTATTAACTGAGCAAGTACTTCAGTATCAGTCTGACTCTTGAAAGTATAACCTTTCTTTAGCAGGCGGTTTTTTATGGTCATGTAGTTTTCAATTATTCCGTTGTGAATAAGGAATAATTTGCCGTCTTCACTCGCGTGCGGATGAGCATTGATTTCGTTCGGTTCACCATGAGTCGCCCAGCGGGTATGACCTATGCCCACCTTAGCGGAGATTGGTTTTTCCGATACTAATTTTTCTAACTGGGAAACTTTACCTTTTCTTTTTATGATTACAGGTTTCTTATCAACTAATAAACCTAAACCGGCAGAGTCATAACCTCTGTACTCTAATCTTTTAAGACCTTCAATTAAAATTGGAACTGAGTTCTTTTGTCCAATATATCCAACTATGCCACACATATTACCTCGAAATGAATAGTTTCACACTATAATTAAATTTTATTTTTTGACAGACACAAAAAATGTTATTCGCATTACTTAAATAATGCTGGTATACAAATATATAAAACAATAATTTAAGGAATTTTTATTTTGTATGAAAGGGATTGTTTTTTAGCCGGAATATTGGTAAATTTGTTGCCTTAAAAATTGCCTTGTGGTGTAATTGGCAACACGTCTGACTCTGGATCAGAAGTCTCTAGGTTCGAGCCCTAGCAAGGCAGCAAAGCGTGTCCCGGCTTGTCGGGAGCAGCAAAGCGAAGAAGAAATTCTTCGCTTTTTTGTTTTAAACCAAAAGCTGCAATAGAACGCGGATAAAATGGATAACGCTGATTTCCACAGATTATTTTTTGTAAGAACTACATCACCAAGCGCTGAAGAGTTTGCTGTATGCCCACATTATTAAGTGAACTCACCCCATCACCTCTCTTATCAAGAGAGGTGTGAGCCCGAAAATGAGAAATCGGCTTCAATTCAGGTGGCGAGGTGAGTTCGATATTTAAATAGCTACAATAGACCGCGGACTTGCCCGACTATGTCAGTCAGGCGGGTGACCATGTCAAAGGCCAGCACGTATAATACAAATTTTCACGGATTATTTTTGTAAGAACAACAACACTCCGGCTGTTTACGCAGAGTTGCCGCAAACTTCTCATTAACCACGGTCTTTAATGTCTATTGAACAACGCAGATATTCTCTGGAACGGCTGAACCGTGTTAGCTTAGTAGTAAAAAGGCGGAAAATGTAATTCGGAGCTCTGGATAGAGCTGTTCAATCGGCGCAAAATTAGTAGTATTGTGAACCGTACCGACGGTACTCAAATAAACTATATCGAAATTTTTCATTGTTGTGATTTTATTATTCCTTCCCTCATAAAATACGTTTACTGAACACCCGAATTATTACCGGATAACGAGTGTCCGAACCCTATCATATCAATTATTTTTACGCGTGTATAGTGTATTCTCGTTTCCAGCCCAGTCTGGAAATCGAATGTATGAGAAGCATTTTTGAGAGCATCTATTACTTCATAGTTATGATCATAGAAATCCTTAATGGCTTTTAATGAGTGAACATTAAAAGATCGAAAAGCAGGAACCCTGTCAAAGTGGAGGCGAAATGTTTTAGTGAATTGGTTGTCAAACGCGGGCGTATTTCCGAATACTCCCAACATTATCTTAGTAATAAGAACTAAGTGCTGTGCATTTGCTATTTGTAAACAATCCCTTAAGTCTCTATAAACTTGCATTAGAATTGTAATGCTGCTGTCATTGTAATTATTCACATCTATCACCCATGCTTCGGATGGACATTGAAAGGCAACATATTGAAGTAAAGGTTTATAATTTGTTAAACTTCTTTGTAATAATGTTGTAGAGCCGCGATACATCCCCCAACTTGCGAGGTAGAAACCGAGCGTTAAGCAGCTTTTTTCAATATTCGCAGGTGAGGCAAGTTCTCTTTTGTTTGTAAAGGAATGGAAATAATTATAACAGTAGTCAAATGAGGCATAACGATGGCCTGCTGTGCGAAGCTGTATAAATCTTTCATATGCGGTTGTAATATCATTTATGTTAAGTGGCATCTCGCTTTCCCTTACTTTTAGAACTAATAAGTTTTCCCCGAAGGAGCCCCTAATTTACGTCGTACCAAAAAACACATAAAATTGGGACGACTTTTCCGGACCGTCCCAAGACTTGGGCTAATTCACTTCAGCAAACCGAGGAATCTATTTGAATAGAACATGTTTTCATTCTTCAGCTTTAACACTTCAACAAAGTTTTTTTTTAATAAACTGTTTAAGTATTTGAAAGCAGTATTACGCGAAAGACCTAAATTCTGGCTGATGATTTTTTGGGAATAAAATGGATGTGAAAAGAGAAATTCAATCAAGTCGGCTGAATATAGTTTGGGCAATGACAATTTTATATTGTCACGGTATTCTTGCATGAGATCACGTATCAGCATTACTGTAGATGTTGTTTGTTTTGACTGTTCTTCAATTGCAGTTAAAATATAGAGTATCCATTCCTTCCAATTGTTTTTGGAAGTTACTTCGCGCAAAAGACGATAATATTCATTTCGGTGTGTATTGATATACCCGCTTAAAAAGAGTATCGGAGTTTGAAGCCGTTGTGCTGATATAAGCTGGAGAACCATTAATATCCTACCAACCCTGCCGTTGCCGTCTAAAAAAGGATGGATTGATTCAAATTGGTAGTGGCATACAGCTGTTTTAATCAAAGGATCAACTTCGTGGCCTTCATCGTGATTGTAATAATCCTCAAAATTCTTGAGAAGTTCGCGAATAAGCACTTCACCTTCTGGAGGAGTGTATAAAACCTCCCCAGTAAAAGAATTCGCGATTTTTACACCAGGAACTTTCCGCAATCCTTTCTTCTCTGGTTCTAGAATTGATTGGATTTGAATGAAGCTGTTTGTATTGAGGAATCCCTTATTTTCAATCATTTCAAAACCGGTAAGGAGGGCATCTTTATAGTGAAGCGTTTCTTTCTGTTCTTTGGTCAGTTTACTTTCACTAAATAGCGATGCCTGAAATACTTCTTCCACTGTAGTGTTAATATTTTCGATGCCTGAACTGGCAACGGCTTCTCTGACTGAAAGCGGCTCAATGAGAAGTTTCCGATTAGGGATTGACTGGGCTATCCCGCTCAGTTTCGAAAGTGCAATATTTGCTTTGTTCACCTTTTTCAGAATTTCAATATCATCAAAATTGAAATCCGGAGGTAGCTTCGGTAATTCGTTAAAGGGTTTTTGAGGATCGAATTTTTCCACGCTTTATACTTCCTTAATATACACTCAACTAAATTAAGCTGTTATTCGTAAAATAAACAAAATTTGTATCTACTTGAACCACAATTCGCATTTTTGTGATAAATAAACTCCCAAAAACCAGAACATTGCTGGTTGACGATATTATGTCTATTTTCGAAGAAAGATATTTTCCATTATCTATCAAGTAATATAAAACATGGATAGAGAGCGAGCTAAATTGAAGAAAGAAAGTCGAATTTGAAATTTTTATACGCCTCAGAGCTTAAGCAAATCTATGATGTTTTCGGTCATTTTTATGATTTAAAAATCGGCAGTACGGTTTTTAAGTGCCGGAGTATTCTTGAAATTGTAAAAAAAGACATTCCCGTTGACAGCCTTAAGCCGATAGATGCCGTTGTGGTTATGATGAATCCCGGCTCCTCTAAGCCGTTGGATGCTGATTACCTGCCTAAAACATTTTCGTTCGGAGAAATCTGTGCGCCCGGATGGGAAAAGGAAATTATTCCTACCCGTCCCGATAACGCGCAATACCAAATTATGAGAATGATGGAATTCAAAGGATGGGAATATGTACGGGTGCTGAATTTATCCGATTTGCGGAATGGGAACAGCGGAAAATTTTATGACGATTTTGTCCGAGCTTCCAAAATTGATGAATCTAATCCACACAGCATCTTTCATCCCAAACGGAAAAATGAACTTAAAAAATGCCTGAACCTGAAACCGGACGCACCGGTGATTCTCGGATGGGGGAATGAGAGCTTTTTAATTCCCACAGCACAAACCGCTTTAAAATCCTTTCAGGGATTTACTACAGTAGGCGTTTCTAAGAATGAAATTCCATTTTATTTCAGCTATCCGAGTCCGTACCTGAAAGTACAGAAACTACAATGGCTCAATAAAATTTCCCAAATGCTGGCAGAGTAGCAACCACTGTTTTAAAAAGTAAAAGGGAAGGCGTCGCAGGCCTTCCCTTTTGCGTATTGTGCGGAGTTGTCCTTATTTGGACTTATCCATTCTTTTCATCTTCATTTTCATGTGTTCATCGTTATCGCGTTTCTTTTCCATCCAGAATTTAAGATTTTTCACTTTTTCTTTCTGTTCAGGGGTTAGAAGGGAAACCACATCAAGTTTGTGATTCAAAGAAGCCATGTGAATCTTATTCTGCAGCTTGATAATTTGCTCTTCTAAATCGGTAAAGGCTTTGCGGTTAAAGTCGCCTTTTTGAATGAGGTCTTTTTTATCAACGCGGAGTTTCTCCAAATCGGCTTTCATATCAATAATGGCTTTCTGGTTAGCACTTTTCAATTCTCCGATTTTAGCCTTTTGCTCAGGAGTCAAATCCAGCTTGCCCCAGAAGCCTTTATTCGCGAATTCTTTGTGCTGCTTTTTCACCGGTACGTTTGTTTGCGGCTGTGCCTGCATAGCAACAAACAGACATAACGTAAAAAGGATTGTGAAGATCGAAAATTTATGTGTAGCTTTCATACTGTATCCTTGGGATAGTGAAGAATTTATTTCGTCTATTGGACATGACAAAGCTGTGTTCGGTTTAATTTCACGATGATAAAGTAAAAATTGCGCCGGGTAAAGGGGATTAACGGAAAAAGGGGGTATATGAAAAATAATCGTAACATTATGAAAATAAATGAGTTAATTGAACGTTATTTATCGAAAATGTCCTTGCTTGTCACCGATATTTTTTTTTATTATTTATTAGATTTTGAAAATTTCTATTGATTCCCCGGTTGCCAGGGTATTTGACTTGTATAATTAAAATGGAGTTTATGATATGTTTCCCGGATCTTCAATACTGCGTGATACAATTACTATGATATTGGCCGGTGGACAGGGTGAGCGTCTCCATCCTTTGACCTTACCGAGAAGCAAACCCGCTGTCCCGTTTGGCGGAAAATACAGAATTATTGACTTTGCCTTATCTAATTGCCTCAATTCCGGACTAAGAAGAATTTACGTGCTTGTACAATATAAATCCGATTCACTTAATCAGCATTTATTTGAAGCATGGAGTATTTTTAATCCCGAATTGGGCGAGTTCATTTATTCGGTGCCACCGCAGAGAAAAATCGGCGGCGACTGGTATATGGGTACGGCAAATGCAATCTATCAAAACATGAATTTGTTTTCCGGCGACCGTAAATGTAAATGGGTAATGATTCTGGGTGGTGATCATATCTACAAGATGGATTACCTGAAAATGCTCCAGTATCACAACGATATGAAAGCCGATCTGACGATTTCCTGTATTGATGTGCCGGTTGAAGAAGCTGCGCGCTTTGGTGTTATCGGAATCAATAGTAACTACTCCGTTGAATCATTCATCGAAAAGCCGCCACAGCCGCCGGAAAATCCGAACAAACCCGGCACTTCGTTAGTCAATATGGGCGTTTATATTTTTAATGAGTCCATTTTGCGTGATGTGATGAATGAGCTTCAGACTAAGAAAATGAAGAATCATGATTTCGGCAAGGATATTATTCCGTACATGGTGCAGTCCAATTGCACAGTAGTCGCGTATCCGTTCGTTGATGAAAATAAAAAGAGCAAACCGTATTGGAAAGATATTGGAACCATAGACAGCTACTACGATGCCAGTATGGATCTTATTAGCGTTATTCCGGAATTCAACTTATATGACTATGATTGGCCGATTAGAACATATCAGTATCAATTCCCGCCTGCCAAAACATTGTCACATGAAGGCGAACGTATCGGACGTACGCTGAATTCCATGCTGTGTGACGGCACAATCGTTTCCGGAGGTTTGGTAGAGCGTTCTATTCTTGGTGCAAACGTTCGCGTTAACAGTTATGCCTATGTAACTGATTCCATTATTATGAACAATTGTAATATCGGTAGAGGTGCAAAGATTCGCAGGGCGATTATTGATAAAAACGTGAAAGTTCCCGAAGGTTACGAAATTGGATTCGATCCGACAAAAGATGGAAAGATGTTCACAGTTACGGAAAGCGGTATTGTCGTAATTCCGAAAAATTATTCATTCAAGAAATAATTTATAAATCTCTTAAAATGTATATATTGTAACATATATTGCATTTTATCTGATAATCATGAACGATACTCTCAAATCGAAATTGGAGAACCTGCCGGATAAGCCGGGGGTTTACCAGTTTTTCAACGAAAAGGGGAAACACCTCTATATCGGTAAGGCGAAGAACCTAAAGAATAGAGTGCGTACTTATTTTCTGCCCGAGCACTCTTCTGTGCGTATCGGTATCATGGTTAAAAAAATCCACGATTTGCAGCTTATAGTAACGGATTCAGAACTCGAAGCGCTCGTTCTTGAAAACAATCTTATCAAGCAATACAAACCCCGCTATAACGTACTCTTAAAAGATGATAAATCATTTCCATTCATCAAAGTCACCAACGAGGATTTCCCGAGAATATTCGCCACAAGAAATCTTGTTAGGGATGGTTCGCGGTATTTCGGCCCGTATACCGACGTTAAGAGCATGCGGTACGCTCTCCGGTTGATAAATCAGCTGTTCAAAATACGGAGCTGTAAATTTGCACTCACTCCTGATACCATAACAAACAAGAGAGTGAAAATCTGTTTGGACTATCACATTAAAAAGTGTGACGGCCCGTGTGAGGGTTTAATCAGCCGTGCGGATTACAATGTAATGGTCGAAGGTGCGGTCAAACTTCTCGGCGGCAAATTATCCGACCTGGTCAAAGAATTAAACGAGGGCATGGCGAAGGCTTCGGCTGATTTAGATTTTGAGACTGCCGCGATGTATCGTGACAACATGCAAAAGTTACAGGTTTTTGCCGACAAGCAAAAAGTGATCAGTGATGATTTGGAAGACCGCGACGTTATTGCTGTTGCGACTGCCGATAAGGATGCGACTTGCTCGATACTCAATATTCGAGGCGGTAAGCTTATCGGGAAAAAGCAAATAGGCCTGAGAGTTGAGTTGAACACTCCTTTGGAAGAAGTTTACGCGGCGTTCATTAAACTGTTTTATGATCTGGAGTATGTTGTCATTCCCGGAGAAATCGTGACTGAAATTATGCCCGCTGATGATGAGTTGATACAGTCCTGGATTTCGGAAAAGGCTAAACAAAAAGTAAAATTTCACGTCCCACAGCGCGGCAAACTGAAATCTTTGGTTAACATGTGTAAGCAGAACGCGGTGTTACAACTCGGGGAATTACAATTGCAACGGATGAAGCGTGAAGGAAATGTTCCTCACGTTCTTACCGCATTAAAGCGCGATATCCGGTTGAAAAAATTGCCGCGGCGAATTGAGTGCTTCGATATTTCCAACTTGCAGGGAAGCGATATTGTCGCGAGCATGGTTGTTTTTGTTGACGGCAAGCCGAAAAAGAGTGAGTACCGCAGGTATATCATTGAGGGCATTATCGGCCCCGATGATTTTGCGAGTATGCAGCAAGTTGTAACGAGAAGATATACGAGAGTCATGAAGGAGGGACTGGCATTTCCCGATCTTATCATGATTGACGGCGGAAAGGGACAGCTTTCAAGCGCGGTTGAAGTTCTTCAGGAGATTGTTAAAACGCCATACGAAATAATAGGCTTAGCGAAGAGGTTAGAGGAAATTTTCATTCCCGAAGATTCTGACCCCATAATCATACCAATTGCATCATCTTCCCTAAAGCTACTGCAGCAGGTGAGAGATGAAGCACACAGGTTCGCGATAACATTTCACCGTGAGCGCCGAAGCAAGCGTATCATAACATCGGAATTACTGTCGGTAAAGGGAATCGGCCCGGCAATTGTTGCCAGGCTTTTAAAAGAATTCGGCAGCCTTGAGGGAGTTAAAGCTGCAACGAAAGAAAAACTAACGGAAGTTGCCGGAGCAAGCAAAGCTGCTCTGCTGATTTCTTATTTTCAGGTCAAAGATCAGGGCTGATTTCGAGCAAATAGCGAGAATTATAAGAAAATATTGTTATTTTTGCGTAATATATTGAATCAAATATGAAAATATTACGAATACTTCTCTTAGGAGCGATTTTCCTTTCAGGCTGCCGGTACTTCACAAGAACTGAAGCAGTACGATGGGATGCTGCCCGATTTCAAAATGCCGTGACTGAGGCTATGAACGGTAGTGCTGCGTACAATGATTCCTTACATGGACTGTTTGATCTTAATACTTCTTCAACCGATGCCTCGAATATGGTGTATATTGACAGCACTGTTGTTAACAAGGCGAAATATTATACTTTACTAATCGAATATCCCAATCCACTTTACAATAGATTTGCCGTGTACGATTCCTCGTTCCGTTTACTCTTATTAGATAAGTCACTGAACGGCAATCTTTCGCAAAAATTTACCGGTAATGATATGATGTCGTTTGTCGCGGTAACTGAAAAGTTCCGGTCAAAGGATTCGATTAAACTTGAAAGAGTTAATTTTTACATGATAAGGAACCTGACGGTAACGAAGACTCTGTCAACTTTCATATCACTCAGCGACGGTTCAAGTATGCTGGCGCAGTCTATTGATAATATTGACGGAACAACCATCAACACCAGCTATTCCTGTCAACCGTCTAATCTGCTTTCATTAAGCGGCGATAGTTACGCGGTAGATCTTTCTTCCGGCAGGGCAAGAGCGGCAAATTCCGAGTTAGATATAAAAGTCCTGCAGCTGATTGATGCCTATGCAAAACCGTTCAGCCCAAATCAGTTGTATAATAAGGAATTAAAAAACACCTCGGAAAAACTTGAAGCAAAATTAGAAACACCGTCTGAGAATTCAGGTCTTGTTGATAAGCAGATGGGCTTCTACATAAATTTGACATCACAGTCCTGGCGGCTGCAAAAAGACGTTTACATTACGCAGTATCTGAACAAACCGCATAAGGGATTTCTCTATCTGAACGATGCGCAGGGTACTTCAATTTCGGTCATTGAATTGTTTTATGGCGAATCTTCGGAAGGGCTCATCAACTATCCGTTGAGTCAGGAACTGAAGAAAGTTTACACGGTCAGGTTTACCGACAAGATACAGGTGCAGAGAAATTATATCAGGTTTTTTGAAATATCCTGTTCTACGAGGAAGTTTTTGGTGATTCTCAATTCGCCGAGATTATCATATGATGCGCATATGAATGAGTATCAGGATATGATAAACTCGTTTACCATTGACTGTAATAACAATTAATATCCGGGACAAATGAATATTTACATTGTTCGACATGGTGATGCTGAACCTGCAATGGTTGGCGCTGATAAAGAACGCGCTTTAACCAAAGAGGGAATTGAAATTTTGCAGAGAGCCGCTGCCGGTTGGAAAACACTTATTGCAAATATTGATTGCATTGTATCGTCTCCCTTGGTAAGGGCTGTCCAAACGGCGGAAATCATTCATCAGGTGTTTTCGGTTCAGAGCGAGATTATTATTGACCAGACAGTGGTGAGCGGCAATACCTCCAAGATACTCGAAATAGCAAATGTTATGAAAAAGCAGGATATTTTGTTTTGCGGGCATGAGCCGGATTGCTCAAGGTATCTTGCCGATATGGTGGCTAATTCAGGAAATAATTTAAATTTCAAAAAGGGCATGATCGCGAAAGTATCGTTTAACGGTAAGGCGAGAATCGGATCCGGGTATCTGGATTTTATTATCCCGGCGAAAATGTTTAAATAAAAAAAGGGCATGCATCTACATAAACCGAACACTTGCCGTTGCTTTCTTCCGAACCTGGCGGGGTTGGGCGACGGAATATTAAATGCAGCCCTAAATTGAGTTTGGAAAAATAGCAAAATTTGGTGAACGAGCCAAGTTACAACGGGGAAATAATTTTAGCAGATAGTCAATTATAATTTTTATCACTGTTTAATTGAGAGATTATGAAAATACTGGTGACCGGAGGCGCAGGATATATCGGTTCGCATACCGTAAAAATGCTGCTGAAAAAGAATTACGATGTCGTAATATTTGATAATTTGTCGAGAGGCCACATCGAAGCAGTTCCGAAGAATGTTGCTTTTGAAAAAGTTGACCTGCTTGATGTTGACGGCATGAATAAAGCTATTGAGAAATATGACATTCAGGCTGTTATTCATTTCGCTGCATTTGCATATGTTGGTGAATCCGTTGAAAATCCGATGATGTACTATCGTAATAATCTGGTTGGCAGCTTCAATCTGCTCTCTGTATTGAAAGAACATGAAATAAAGAAATTCGTATTTTCTTCAACGTGTTCGATTTACGGGAATCCGGTATCGGTACCAATCTCAGAATCACAGGTACCTGCACCAATCAATCCCTATGCAAAAACTAAGCTGATGATTGAAAACATTTTGGCGGATTACGACACCGCCTATGATATGAAGTCTGTTGCACTCCGGTATTTCAATGCGGCAGGAGATTCTCCGGACGGTGATATTGGTGAGAGCCATGATCCTGAACCACATCTACTGCCTTTGATCATGTACACAGCATTAAAAAAACGCCAGCAGTTAAATGTATTCGGTGATGATTATCCTACTCCCGACGGTACCTGTATTCGTGATTATATTCACGTTGATGACCTTGCAGATGCGCATATCCGTGCTTTGGAATATATTGTTGCCGGTGAGAAATCCAACATCATAAATCTCGGTACCGGATCAGGCAACTCGGTAAAAGAGGTTATCAGCACGGCAGAAGAAGTAACCGGAAGGGAAGTACCGTATGTTATCAGTCCACGTCGTCCGGGTGACCCGGCTGTTCTTGTAGCAGATAACAAAAAAGCCAGAGAGGTTCTCGGCTGGATTCCTAAGCATGATATCCGTTCCAACCTGCAAACAGCCTGGAACTGGCATCAGAATCCGAAATACTAAATCCGAAAATATTTTTCCACATAAGACCAATAATGCTCACTGTTATTGGTCTTATTTTTTGTAATAGACTCTTAGAATATGCACTTTCTCGAATACATTTTAATTGGAATCGGACTTGCAGCCGATGCATCCGCGGTTGCATTCGGTTCCGGTTCAAGCGGCAAAGTTGAAAAACACAAAGAAGCATTGCATCTTTCCTTTGCTTTCGGATTTTTCCAATTTGTCATGCCTGTTATCGGTTGGTACGGCGGTACGCAAATCGCCCGCTTTGTGATGAACATTGATCACTGGATCGCTTTTGACCTTCTCAGTCTCATCGGCTTGAAAATGATTATCGAATCGTTTTATGAAGAAGATGAGAGCAAAGAAAAGCCGCATACGTTTTTGCGAATCATAATTCTTTCAATTGCGACAAGTATAGATGCTCTGGTGGTGGGATTCAGTTTTGCATTTCTCAATATTCCTATCTGGTTTCCGGGAATTGTTTTCGGGGTAGTAACCACGATACTTTCGGTAGTTGGGGTTTACACGGGAAAATATTTGGGAAAAACATTTGGCAGGAAAATGGAGTTTGTCGGAGGTTTAATTCTCATTGCAATCGGATTCAGAATTTTATATCTGCATCTATATACTTCAGCCGCCCTTTAAAATAAAAACTCCCATCGCAGATGATGGGAGTCACTATATTAAGAGCCTTTTATTCCTATTTTGATACTTGCCTCCTATAATTTAGTTTAAGATGCTTGAAAGTAACCAGAAACTAAACCTTAAACGATGCAGTACCTCCTATATTGTTAACGATATATAAAGAACAATTTCCAGAAGTATTAGTGCATTTAATTTTCAAATCCATTATAAAAATTACTTTCATTAAAAGCAATCATAAAAATTATTCCCTGAATTAAATTTACTTCATAGATTTACTTTAGAACTATTTGCAAATTACGCATGTTAATAAAGATATTTGATTTTCACACTTATGGAGATACCAGATGAAGAACGGGGCAGAGCCTGTCAGAAATCTATTAGGACTTATGTTTAAACCGCACCCATGGCACGGACTTTCGGCAGGAGAGGATGCTCCGGAGATGGTAACGGCGTTTATTGAAATTGTTCCTACTGATACCGTGAAGTATGAGATTGATAAAAATTCCGGTTACTTAAAAGTTGATAGGCCTCAGCGTTTTTCCAATATTGTACCATCTATGTATGGTTTAATTCCACAAACGTACTGTGGCGAAAGAGTAGCGAATTATTCAGCTGAAAAGGCTGGAAAAGTTGATGTTGTCGGTGATGGCGATCCGCTGGATATATGTGTACTTTCGGAAAAGAGTATTCCGCACGGTGATGTTATTCTTGAAGCAAAACCAATAGGCGGTTTCCGTATGTTTGACGGGAACGAAGCGGATGATAAGATAATCGCCGTGCTGAAAGGCGATGCAATGTACTATGGGTTTAATGACTTAACTGAAGTTCCTCATTCTGTCATCGAAAGACTCCGGCATTATTTTCTTACCTACAAGCAGATGCCCGATCAGGAAGTTCCTGTGTGTGAAATTACCCATGTCTTCGGTAAAGATGAAGCCCATGAAGTCATCCGCCGCAGTTTAGAAGACTACCACGAAAAATACGGCAGCATCAATGAAGTGCTGCACAGATTAGCCGGATTTTAAAATCTTGCCATACTTGAGATAAAAATTGAACTCGTCATTCCGGAAAATCTGTCGTGATGATAAATATTGAGGTGAAATGTCAGCACGACAGATTTATCCGGAATCCATTATAGAACTCCTATGGCGCTTTCTAAACGAAAATAGTTCGGAACTTTTAACTTCTCATTCTTTAGTTCGCTGGTATCAGTGAAACTTTAGTATCACCCAACAGTTTTATTATATCCGGTAAATCATAATACTTCAGTGCTGACGGCACGATATTCCCGTATGAGAATTTCTGATACGGGTTTTCCAACAGTGAAGTATAAGACGATATTTGGCCTTGTAATAGTATTTTCCCAACCCGACTGTCAAACAGTGCAGCGTGAATAACAGGAGGGATGTATAATCCGTCGGCGATTATCTGATATACGGGCCTCTCAGCAATAATAAACTGATCCATGAAATCAAAAATTGTTGTCAGGTCAGTTACTCTCTGGCCGAGCAATGGTTTACCTGCCTGTAAAGACAGCATTGCATACGTGTACTCCTGAAACCAGAATTTCGTAACCTTCGGCTCCTGCGGATCATCTGTTTCTCCGATACCTCTCAAATCAGCAACTACTACAATATTATTACGGGACAGCAGCGAATCAATGAGCTTCTGCTGTTGTTCAATGACTATATTCTTACCGTTCTCGTCGAGAATAATGGTTACCGGCTGCGCAAAGAATGACTTACTCTTCGGTTTATAAATAATACAGGGGATAGGCACTTCGCCGGGTTTTTGGACCTGCACGAAATACACGGTTGCCTTTGTTGTCTTCTGTTCCTTCACAATCTCCCAATTTGGCGCGACCGGATCATCGTTATAATTTATCAGTCTTTTAATCGTCGAGACAACCTCACTTCTGTCCTGTGCAAGAAAACTATCCCGAAAGTTTTGCAGATTTTTATTGATGCCTAAAAACGATTTCGTCGCGGAAATTTCTCCGGAGAATTCTTTTACTACTTGTCCCTTTGGAAGTACTGTCAGTATGCTATCAGGTAACGAGAATTTTTTATCCTCTTTGTTTATGACGGAATCCTTGTAGAAATAGTTTTTCATCCATGAAACAACTTCCTCACGCTCCGGCAGAGCCATACCATGTCCGCCTTCATAAGTGAACATAGAGATATTCTGCGGCGCACCCAGAATGGAATAAGCCTTCGACAATTCTTCATATGATTGTTTGGCTCCGAAGTAATCTACAAAATCAAACGTGCTGGCCATGATTTTCAAGGGCTTTGGCGCAAATGTCATAACGTAATCTGCAATCTCTACTCCAAGGGCACTTTCGGAAGGGATGAATTGGCAGCCGTCATCCACGCCGAATACTTCGATTTGTCTTTCCCGTCTTGTCATAAAGCTGCTTATTGAAGCGATCTTGATTCTGTCGTCATAAGCACAGAGAAATGCTGTCTGTGTGCCGCCGCCCGAAGTGCCGAGGCATCCGAGTTTTGTAACGTCGAGTTCAGGCCTTGTGGCAAGGTAATCAATCGCACGGCTATTATCATAGCAAATCATAGAAGCAAGGTTGGTGCCGACTAATGTGGCTCCGCAGTTCAACAGGGTATGTTCTGTGGTCGCACGTTCAACGAGTTTATTGCCGTCCTTATTAAACAGTTGGATGCGTTCGCCTTGAGAAAAGGGATCTACTGCAAAAGCGGCAATTTTATTTTGCGCCAGCAGAATTGCAATGCTCTGGTAGCCGATTTTCCCGTTAGCGGTGTGTCCGGCTAATACAAGAACAACAGGGAACGGACCTTTGCCGTCCGGTATATAGAGGTTGCCCGTTACATGCCGCCCCGGTATGCTTTCAAAGTACACGCGTTCTACATGAAATCCTTTACTCTTTGTTACCCCCGTGACCTGCGCGTATAACGGCCACTCAATTTTCATACTCCGACCCAACAAGATCTTTGTAGCCTCGCCGGTCTTGCGTTGATATTGTTTGAAATCCTCGGTGCTCTTTAGTGCTTGACTGATATTTTCAGTGCGCTGCTTATACTGCGCGTGTATGTCGCGCAGCAGGTAGGACTTGAAACCCGTATTTACAAACCAGGGCATGACTCTATTGGTATCGCTGTTTTGCGCGTGCGAAAAGCAAGAGGCAAGAAAGATAATGGAAATACAGAATAACTTTTTCATATCGTAACTTTATGTTAGCTTGAAAAATATTGTAACATATGAGGCTGTTCCGTTAAACAGCCTCACTCAAAAACCGATCAGTCCTCAATAAAAGCTTCTTTGCTTTCTTTTGTGTATGAAAACATGAACATCATGGTCGCAAGAATTAAATAGCCTATCGCAAACTGATAGGGGACTCGTGCTAACTCCCAGCGCAGCGTCCATGGCAGATACATATTGCCTTCGGGAATTGCTGAGTGGATTAGACCGAAGAATGTAAACACACTCAAGATGACGAGATATATGGAAGTTTGCCTCAACTTTCTGTCAATCATGGTGGCTATCATTCCACCCCACAACATTGCAGTGAGGATAAAGCCGTTTCCTAAAGCGACGATAGTCAAAACATCCGATAAAGCCTTCCCGGGCAGGAGAAGCATTTTATTAAAAATATCAGTAGGGACTAATTCAGGATTTGAAATTTTTATTTGCAGCAAGCGTGCAACCGTCGGGAAGAAAGCAAACGCAACTGCCGGTGCATGTCTTGTAGGGCAGGCCTTAAAAGCCTGAACCATAATATCCAGAGCGACAAAGATCAATATCGGGGCGAGCACAGCGCGTGGAATGAGTTCAAGAATGAAAGAAACGAGTCCCAGCATGCCGCCAAGTCCGACAACAATACCCGTTAGAAGTGTGTATCCGGCTTTACTGCCCATGTTTTTGTATGCAGGCTGTCCGATGTATGGGGTGGTCTGTGCAACGCCGCCGAAGACTCCCGCGATTAACGTTGAGACTGCTTCGGTTAGCAATATTTGCCGGGTGTCATAATCATCACCCGCAACTCTTGCACTCTCAGTTACGTTAATACCACCAACTATGGTGAGCAGAGCAAATGGAAATGCAATCGGCAGATAGCGGAGTGCTTCTGTAAACCCATAGATAAATCCCAATGAAGGCATCGGCATACCCGGATGGAATTCTTTTGCCGGCGGGGCATACGCTAAACCGAAAATCCCCATTGGTGCCAGCACGTGATATAGCACCGTTCCGAGGACAATTGCGATTAAAATACCGGGAAGATTTTTAGGGAGTCGAATTTTTGCTATCAGATTATATAATATCAATCCGAGAGCAACCATGCCGACAATCGGCACACCGAAAATGTCTGCAAGCGGAACAAATCCAATGAGTGCAAGACCGATACCGGCGAGACTTCCTAATAAACCTGCCTGCGGCACAATCCTCTGTACCCACTGACCGATAAATGAAAAGATAAGTTTAATAATCCCTATCATGACCATGGTAGCCATACCAATGTACCAGGTCATCATCGCTGCGCTCTGTACATCCATGCCTTTGCCTTTGAGGTACAAGAAAGCAGGGCCGAGTACGGTTAGCGCGATACCTATAGTTGAAGGAGTATCAAGTCCAAGCGGCATTGCAGTAACGTTCGGATTGTTTGTTTTCTTTGCCAGCCTGAACGCCATATACGTGTATACCAGGTCGCCGAACAGCACGCCCAGAGCGGTTCCGGGAATCATTTTGGAGAATACGATTTCTTTTGGGTACTGAAAACCGAATATGAGTATACCGGCTAAAAAGGAAAGTACGGTTAGGTTATCGAATATCAGACCGAAAAAGCCGTTGATATCACCGATACCGAACCATTTATATTTGAACTTTTCCATGCGCATCCTTCATATATGAGGTGGAAATATTTATCAGCATCTACAGAGGGACTCTAATAAACTTAAAATAGTCCCATAAATATGAGAAATCTTATGTTGATAAGAAATATAAATAAGTGGAAAAATTTTGTATAAATGGAACAAAGTTCCCGGTCAAAATGTTAAACTTTTGAGGATAAAATTCTTTTATAATTGCAAATAATATTTTATTATTGTGAATAGTTTAAGCATAAAATATTGTTTATTCCAAATAAATCATTTGATTGTTTGGATCTCTCCTTTTGAGCTCGTTTATATGGTTATTACAAGAAAATAGTTGGATATAATTGCGAAATATTTTTACTCTGTTCCGTTTATCGTACCTCGCAATACATTAGAAATATATTTTTATAAGCATTAAAGGCATAGGATGTCTAATCATTTTTTGGATTATCTGTTACGGATACGTCTTCCTTTAACGATTTTTGTCATTCTGCTTTCTTTTACTCTGACGTACTTTTTATCCAGAGGAGAGAGAGACGGAGTGGGCTATTCTCCCGATCAACCGATTAAGTTTTCGCATGCTCTGCATGCTGGGCAAATGGGTATTGACTGCCAGTATTGCCATACCGGAGTTGAAAAATCCCGTCACGCGGGCATTCCGCAAGTAGCCACTTGTATGAACTGCCACTCCTTAGCCCGCAAAGACAGACCGGAAATCATCAAGCTCACACAATTTTATAACTCGGGAAAAGTACTTCCGTGGAAACGGATTCATAAGGTTCCCGATTACGCTTATTTTAATCACAGCGTCCACGTTAATAAAGGAATTCAGTGCGTTTCATGCCATGGCCCGGTTGATCAAATGGAAAAAGTTGGACAGGCGAATCCGTTCACTATGGGCGCATGCCTTGACTGCCACCGTAATGCACAACAAAGACTCCCGTATTTGAAAAATGTAAAGAACGGTCCGGAATATTGCTGGGCTTGTCATAGATAAGTAAATGGAATTGAGATAGTCTATGGAAGAAAAGAAAAGTTTTTCACGCAAAAAATTCCTTACGCTGACCGGTTTGGGAGTGGCAGGTTATGCCATCTTGAAAAAAAGTCCGCTTAAGTTTTTTGCCGGTAAACAGGAAAAGAAAAAATTGGAAGTAAAGATTCATTCACTCGCAGTGAAAAGGGAAAACCGAGGTAACGTCAATGGCTGATGAATTGCAAAATAAAGACGACATGACACCGGACAGCAATTATTGGAGAAGTTTCAACGAGCTTTACCACGATGAAGACTTTATCCGTGAACGAAATCAGGAATTTTCTGAAGACACCAAAGCGGAATTTGATCCGGATAAAAATTTATCAGGACTTTCACGGAGAAAATTTCTCGCCATGCTCGGCGCATCTGCTGCTTTAGCGGCTGCGGGCTGTTCCGACTATCATGATAAGGGAGAAATAATTCCGTATACCAGAAAACCGGAAGAAATCACTGTTGGAAATGCGAACTATTATGCTTCTACCTGTACAGCATGTTCGTTAGGCTGTGGACTTTTAATAAAAACCAGAGAGGGCAGGCCTATCAAGGTTGACGGCAATCCCGATCATCCGGTAAACAGAGGCAAGATTTGTTCAACAGGACAGGCGCACATACTGAATTTATACGATCCGTCACGTTTGCGTGAACCCATGCTCAATTATGCCGGCAGTCATTCTGCAGTAAGCTGGGAGAAAGCTAACGGCGAAATCGTTAATGCTTTGAAGAATGCCGGAAGCAGGGAAATCGCTTTAATTACCGGCAAGATTATCTCTCCGACATTCAAAAAACTTCTTGATGAATTTAGCGTCAGATATCCTTCTGCTAAAGTTTACGCGTATGAACAATTTGCCGATGTGCACAGAATAAGTGCCTGGCAGAAAACATACGGCAAACAGCCTGCCCTCATAGCCTGGGAAAATGCCAAATTTATCGTGGCTCTTGAAGCCGATATTCTGGCTAAGGACGGCAATTTCATTGAACAATCGCGTCTGTATGCCGAAAACAGAGACGTTGCCAACGCTAAGAAGTTCAATCGTGTATACGCAGTTGAAGCAAATATGAGTCTGACCGGAATGAACTCCGATTACCGGCTGCGCCTCAAACCTGAACAACAGGTTGAATTCGTAATGGCTCTAATCAATGAAATTGTTTCTAAAAACAGGTCGGCGATTTCGGTTGATGGCGCTGTCCGTTCGAAGCTTGCAGCATTTTCACTATCAAAATTTGCTTCTGCAAATAAGATTCCATCCGGTACGCTGAAACAGCTTGTCAACGACCTTATTTCTCAGTCCGGCAAAGCGATTGTGTATGCGGGAAAATCTCTTGATGAAAATACGCACATTGCAGTAAATCTATTAAATGAAGTAATCGGTGCAAGGGCACTGTACAGAACGAATACGTCAGCAGTCTCTTTCTCTCCTATGGCATCCTTAAGTGATATGGATCAGCTTGTCGGGAAATTGCACGCGGGACAGGTTGCCGCCGTTATTCATGTGGATGTAAACCCTGTGTACACACTTCCTGCCGATATGGGTTATCATAACGCTTTAAAGAAAGCCGGTCTGGTCGTTTCATTAAGTGAGTTTGAAAATGAAACCACGAACGCGGGCAAATATGTGCTTCCTGTTCATCATGCCTATGAGTCGTGGGGTGATGTGCAGACGAGAACAAATGTCATCAGCACGCAGCAACCGGTTATTGCTCCGTTGTATGGGACACGTCAAAAAGAAAATATTATTTTAGCCTGGCTCTCCGGCTCAACGAAACCGAACGAAGATGATTATCTCAATTATCTTAAATCAAACTGGGAAAAATCAATATATCCGGCTTCTGGCAGCTCTGTAGCATTTACGGATTTCTGGAATAGTGTTTTACACGACGGAGTTTTGAATAAGAAGCATGGAGCCGAAGAAGGTTATTCGTTTAATGCCGCTTCAGCGCAGGCTATTTCTGCCGTTACTTCAAATCCCGCTCAATTCTCTTTGTTGATTGCCGAGTCGTTAGTTCTCCGGGATGGTAAATATGCCAACAACGGATGGCTTCAGGAGCTTGCACATCCGGTCTCCAAAGTCGCATGGGATAATTACGCTGCCGTATCGGAAAAAACAGCGAAGTCACTCGGCGTGAAATCGGATGATATTGTTGATGTAACAGTGAATGGAAAAACAATCTCTATTCCGGTACTTATGCAGCCGGGACAGGCGGATAATTTTATTGCAATCGAAACAGGATACGGACACAACGCCGGAACTGTCGTTGCTATTAATGTCGGGCAGAATGTTAACAATCTGCTGACAAAGAAAAACATCAGTTCTCCGTTCTACTTCACGAATGTTTCTATCAAAAAGGGCAGCGGGAAGTCGAGACTTGCGACAACGCAGGATCACCACACCTACGACGAAGCATTAATTAAAGATTTGCACAAGAAGCGTGAGATTATTAGAGAAGGTACACTGACCGATTTTCAGAAAGATCCGAAATTCCTGCACGAAGAGCAAAAAGAAGAAGCCAAGAGTATATATAAGACTTTTGACTATTCCGGCGTGAAGTGGGGAATGTCTATTGACCTGAACAAATGTACCGGATGCAGCGAATGCGTCATGGCTTGCAATGTTGAGAACAATATTCCGGTTGTGGGCAAAGATCAGGTATTGAAAAGCAGGGAAATGCAATGGCTGAGAATTGACCGGTATTATTCGGGCACGCCTGAAAATCCGCAAGTCAGCGTTCAGCCGATGCTGTGTCAGCATTGTGATAACGCACCTTGCGAAAATGTTTGTCCGGTCGTTGCAACCAATCACAGTCCCGACGGACTTAATCAGATGGTCTATAACAGATGTGTCGGTACGCGTTACTGCTCGAACAACTGTCCTTATAAAGTGAGACGTTTTAACTTCTTCAATTTTCGCGACCATTTTGCCGATGGTTATTATCAGCAGGATTCCATTACACTTGCTCGGAATCCGGAAGTTACGGTCCGTTCACGCGGCGTTATGGAAAAATGTACATTCTGCGTCCACAGAATTGCTGAAGGCAGGGCAGAAGCTACAAGAAATGGGAAAACCTTTGACGGTTCCGGAATTACAACCGCCTGTCAGGACGCGTGCGGCAGTAATGCAATTGTTTTCGGTAATGTTAATGATCCGAAATCTGAGATTGCGAGAATGCGGAAACACGAACTCGGTTATGTTGTATTGGAAGAGTTAAATATCAAGCCTAATGTTACTTATATCGTAAAATTGAGAAATACTTCGGAGGAAGCGTAAGTGAGTGTTGATTATTCACGTGAAATGCCTGTCGTTGAAGGCGGTTTAACTCCCTCGAACATTGAGGAGTTGATCGCTAAGCCGATGGATGAAAAACCCAATCGAAAGTTTTTCATCGCGCTGTCAATAACAGGAACTATCACATTATTCGGGGCTTACTGTCTCGCAATGACATTTTATTTCGGTACCGGTATGTGGGGTAATAACCAGCCGATCGGATGGGCGTTTGACATCGTCAATTTCGTCTTCTGGGTGGGTATCGGTCACGCCGGAACCTTGATCTCGGCAATTCTTTTCTTGTTGAGACAGAAGTGGCGTACGGGAATTGCGCGGTTTGCCGAAGCTATGACCATATTTGCCGTTATGTGCGCCGGATTGTTTCCTGCTATCCATACGGGGCGCCCATGGTTGGACGGTTATCTGATGCCGTATCCGAGCCAGCATAGATTATGGGTTAACTTCACGTCGCCTTTGATATGGGACGTGTTTGCCGTTTCTACATATTTTACCGTTTCATTCGTGTTCTGGTATGTTGGACTTATACCCGATTTTGGGAGCCTTCGTGACAGAACAAAATCCAAAATCAAAAAAACCATTTACTCGATATTTTCATTAGGGTGGAGACAATCACACCGCAACTGGCAGCATTACGAAAAAGCTTATTTACTGTTAGCAGGTTTCGCTACTCCTTTGGTTCTCTCAGTACACACTATTGTAAGTTTTGACTTTGCAGTTTCAATTTTGCCGGGCTGGCATACAACGATATTCCCTCCGTATTTTGTTGCAGGCGCTATTTTTTCCGGATTCGCGATGGTTGTAACCGTGTTAATATTCGTGCGCAAGATTTTTAATCTCGAACACATTATCACTCTGGATCATCTGGAAAAAATGACGAAGGTTATTCTGGCAACAGGTATGATGGTCGGATATGCTTACGGTATGGAATTCTTTATTGCATGGTATACCGGAAGTCCGGTTGAGCAATTCGTATTCATTAACAGAGCCTTCGGGCCGTATGCTTGGGCTTACTGGATTATGGTTAGTTGTAACGTTCTGTTCCCGCAGCTGTTCTGGTTCAAGAAAATAAGACGTTCAATTCCTGCAATGCTCGTTATTGTGATTCTTGTTAACGTGGGCATGTGGTTTGAGAGATTTGTTATCGTGGTATCCTCGTTGAACAGAGATTTTCTCCCTTCATCATGGGGATATTACACTCCGACACTGTACGATTCGGGAATATTAATCGGAAGTTTCGGTATGTTCTTTTCGCTGGTTTTAATATTTACAAGAATTCTGCCGGTTGTTTCAATTTCCGAAGTTAAAGCTGTCGCCGATGGCGCGCAGCCGACACATCATGGAGGAGCACACTGATGAAACGTTCAGAAAAAGTATTTGGTGTTGCCGGATTATTCAATACTCCTGATGAGATTATCAACGCGGCCAGAAATGTTTCGGACAGCGGGTACGCGAAGTTTGATGTCAACACTCCTTATCCGTTACATGGTATGGATGATGCAATGAAATTAAAACCGTCCAGACTGGGTTATATCACTCTTGTTTTCGGATTAACCGGTGCGGCAGTAGCGCTCATTTCTATGTATCTTACCATGGCAAAAGATTATCCGTTGATTATCGGCGGCAAACCGTTTTTTGCACTTCCGGCATTTATCCCGGTTACATTTGAATTGACCGTTTTACTCGCGACTTTATCAACAGTAATAGGTATGATTGCATTCTTTTTTAAGTTTCCGTCGAATGCTCATCCGTTGCATGATACGGAATATATGAAAGCCGTATCGCATGACAAGTACGGTTTATGTATAGAATCCGAGGATGCAAAATTTGATGAATCCAAATGCAAATCCCTACTACAAGGTTTAGGTGCATATCAGGTAGATGTAATTTATTATCCGGAAGCTGTCTCATTCAACACGTTCTCCGCGAAGTTTTTGGGATTCCTGCTTCTTGTCGCCGTGCTTGTTTCAGGCGGCACATATTTTAGTTTGAACAAGCTGTTAAACATGGTGCCATTCACTTGGATGAGTAAACAGGAAAAGCTGACGACACAATCGAGGAGCGATTTCTTCAAGGATGGTTTTGGCATGCGCATGCCTGTTAAGGGAACTGTAGCCCGTGGATATATACCATATCCTTACAAGGGCATAGCGCAGCAGCCTGCAGTACCGCTTTCAAATCCATTACTGCCGTCGAAAGCAGTCCTGGAGTTGGGACAAAAGAAGTTTTTGACATTCTGTTCGCCATGTCATGGCAATTATGCCGATGGCGAGAGTAGATTGCGGGGACAATTCCCGAAACCTCCGAGTCTGCATTCAACAAAAGTTCGTGAATGGGCTGACGGCAATATTTTTCACGTTATAATGGTTGGTCAGAACGTGATGCCGTCATACGCGAATCAACTTACAACCGATGAAGCATGGTCTATTATCCACTATATCCGCTCGCTGCAAAAGGCAAAGAATGCTTCTGAGGAAGATATTCAATCGTACAAGAAGGAGGTAAAATAATGTCACAAAATGATGTTATGTATGTGAAAAAAGATTTGAGTCCTTCTGTACAGAGAACGGGTCTGATTTTATTGGCTATCGGCGTGGTCTTCGGTATCGTGAATTTTATCGTAGATTTCCAGCAGGCGATACTTTCATATCTGCTGGTGTATGTTTTTCTTGTCAGTATTTCGGTCGGCTCACTGTTTCTGGTTGCGCTGGAATATATCACGGGTGCAGAATGGAGCACTCCTTTAAGAAGAGTCGTTGAATTTTTCGCTTCGTTGATTCCATGGCTGATAGTATTAGTTATTCCTCTTTTGTTGAATATAAGAAGCATTTTTGATTGGGCGCATCCGGATGTCCTATCGAATGATAAAATACTTCAGGCGAAAGCTGCCTATTTGAATCCGGCTTTTTTCACTATCAGAAGTGTACTTAGTGTATTTCTGTGGACACTGTTTTATTTTCTTTTAACGAATAATTCGAGAAAGCAGGATGAAACAAAAGACCAACGGCTGACCAAAAAGAATATTATTATATCGGCGATATTTATTCCTGTCTTTGCTATCACCATTACCATAACTGCGGTTGACTGGATGATGAGTCTGGAACCACATTGGTTTTCGACCATATTCGGCGTGTATTTTTTTTCCGGATCGGTTTTAGCCGGACTTTCGGTAACAACACTTGCAGTAGTTCTGCTTGGTGAAAGGAAATTATTGCATCCGGCTATGATTGACGACCATTACTTTAGTTTGGGCGCGTTATTGTTCGCGTTCATAAACTTCTGGGCGTATATCGCATTCTCACAATTCTTGCTGATATGGTATGCAAATCTTCCTGAAGAAACCGGCTGGTTTATGATGCGTGGAAACGGCGGTTGGATGATTATGTCAATGATACTTATCGTCGTTCATTTTGTTGTTCCGTACACAGTATTGCTTTCACAACCGGCAAAAAAGGATCCGCGCAAGTTGAAGTTTTCTGCAATATGGATTCTGGCTGCTCATTTGCTTGACTGCTACTGGCTTGTTATGCCGAGCGTCCGGGCAGAAGCCGGAATTGCAAGTCTCATATTACAATTTGCATTTCCCGTTGCAGCAGTTGGTTTAGCTATCGTCGTCTTCGCAAATAAGGCTAAAAAATATAATCTGGTTCCGATAGGCGATCCTAAGCTCCAAAAGGGATTGAATTTTAGACTATAAAAATTGATGATTATGCAAAAGAAAATTCAAGAATTAGTAGATTTTGTAAAGGCAAACCCGGTTCACCTTGTTGCGGTTACATACCCGTATATTCTCGTGGTGGTGTTGGGTATCGGATTATTCTTTATCGCCAATAATAACACGATGTTTCAGAATAAGGTACCACCGAAACTGAAAGATACATTGAGTGTTGTTCCGGAATTGACGGTTCAGGAACCCAGGATTGCATCAGCAGTTGACGTAAAAGCATTATCGGCACCGTCAGATGCAATGATTGCAAAAGGGAAGCAGCTTTTTACGACGACATGCGTATCTTGTCACGGACAAGAGGGTAAAGGTGATGGAGTCGCGGGTGCTGCACTAAATCCGAAACCGAGAAATTTTCATGCGACCGAAGGCTGGAAGAACGGAAGAAAAGTAACGGAGATTTATAAAACGCTGCAATTCGGTATTCAAGGCAGCGGCATGGCGGCATTCGATTACATTTCGCCGGAAGAAAGAATTTCCATCATCAGTTATATCAGAACATTTATGACTGACGCACCAAAGGATACACCGGAGGAATTGGCTGCATTGGATCAGACATATAAACTTTCTCAGGGTACCAAGGTGCCCGGCCAGATTCCGATTGCCGGAGCTGAAAAACTGTATGAAAAAGACAATGCGACTAAAAAACAGAAAGTTGCCGGCGCAATTGAAAAGCTCGGTAAGATTGATGCCTCTGTTTTCAATACAGTGAGTGACAACCGTGAAAAGGCTTTGGCGACATTGGTGAATAGTCCTCAATGGGCGGCTTCAAAAGAAAATTTTAGAAACATCGTAAAACTTAATATTTCAAGAAACGGGTTTAAGGCAAATTTTAATTTGCTGTCGGATGAAGAAGTTACTGGTCTGTTTAACCTGTTACGGGAAATATTAGGGTAAGTTACCATAAGAAATTTTTATACCGGAGGAGCTTTGAGTAATACGGAAAATCAATCAGGAGTCGTTAGCAGGAATTACAGCAGCATTAGCTCGGGTATGTGGCTGTTGTTATTTCTTGAACTGATTGTATTCGGAGGCATGATCGTAGCGTTTTTTGTTTTCAGAATGCTGCATGCCGGCGATTTTCTGATCGCATCCAAACAATTAAGTACATTACTTGGGACACTGAACACAATATTATTGCTGACCAGCAGTCTGACTATTGCACTGGCGTCTTCATCATTGGACGGTAAAAGAATAAGTTTGGCTGTTTTCTTTCAGCTTGCCACAGTGTTGTTCGGGTTGTTTTTTCTGATAAACAAGTATTACGAATATGCTGTCAATTCATATTTTGGCTTTTATCCAGGCGCAACTGAGATGGCAAAGAGTCCCGAAGGGCAGTCAACGTTCTGCTGGCTGTATTATATGGCTTCCGGATTTCATAGTATATTGATATTGATCGGCGTGGTCGTTTTGGGATGGATGACTGTCGCGACACTGAAAGGCAAAATGGATACAGAAAACGGCAGCAGCATTACATCTGCAGTCATTTTTTGGAATTCATTGACCATAATTGGTGTTCTTATATTTTCAGTGTTTTATTTGATAGGGTAAGTGAATATGAATAGCAAAGTTAATTCAACAGCATCCGTTTACCTCAATCAGCTTCTTGTCTGGTTCGGGTTGGTTATGTTATCAGGACTTTCCGTCGTGCTTGCAGGAATGGATTTAGGCAAAGCATTGCCGTTCCTGGTTCTTGTTATCGCGGCAATACAAGTGTATTTGATTGCGAGAGCTTTTATGAATTTCAGTCCTGCCGATAAAATTTCGAAAGTTTTTATCGGGATTACAGGTCTGATCTTAGCTGTGTCCTTGGTCTTGGTAGTTGCCTAAGAAAGTATTACAAAAATTGTTGCAATTCTTCAGTAAGAGGAAAAAGAAAGAATGGATTTTTTAGATAAACTGGTTTTATCGCAGTCTTTGGAGCATATCACACTGCTTCATTTCTTGTCCGTAGTAGCCCTGATACTGTTTATACCGTATATCAGCATGGTTTTGGGCGGTATGGCGGTATCCCTTTATTACAAGAGAAAGGGGACAGTTGAAAACAATGAACAGCATAAGCAGTTTGCAAAAGAGATAGCTGCTCTGGTTACCGTTAATAAGAGCACGGGACTTGTTCTCGGTGTGGCTCCGGTTGTGATTCTGCTTTTCAGCTTTGCGCAGGTTTATCATCTTCTGAATTATACTCCGGTGAAGTTTTTCCTTTTGGCTTTTGTATTTATCAGCGTTGCCCTGATACTCATCAATGTGTATCGCTATTCATTTGTTTTCAAAGATATTCTCACCTCGGTTAACGCGAGTACGGTTACCGGTGATGTCGCGGAAGACATAGAACAGTTCTCTCCAAGAATTTCGAAGTTGAATGATTGGACAGGGAAATGGGGATTGGCTTTACTTTGCGTTGGGACATACTTTTTTGTTGCCGGAATTACCTACGCTATTAATGTTGTTGACGGACATATCTCCAGATCACTTCTCGGCTCATTATTGTCCATTACCATTATCAGTAGGTGGTTGTATTTCGCGGCAGTCTCAATCTCTCTAACCGCGTCGGTGATATTGTTTTATTATTTTTATTGGGATGGCGGAATCAAAACTACGTCCAAAGAGTACGCTGAAGGTATGAAAACGAAAATGCTTTATCTGCTTTTTATTTCGCTTTTAGCTTTGCCGGTATTTTTACTGATTAATACCGTGCTGCTGCCTGCAAGTTCGTTATCACTTTTCGTGTTTGCCGGAATATTCATCGCATTATTATTTGTATTCTTGCTGTATCAGCTTATTTATCAGATGATAAAAGAAAATCACCTGAAGTATGTGCATTTACCGTTTGTGTTTTTACTTTTCGCGGTGATAGCATTAGTCCTTGCCGAACAGACTGCAATTGCCAATACATCACGGAAAAACACCCTGATTCAGGCAAGCGCATATAACGAAGCAAACGCTCCTGCCAGTTCAGCAAAGTAATTTGAAATTGAGTTTAACAAAAAAGGAGTGGCGCTGCCACTCCTTTTTTTATATCTAATTCTTCAGGATTTGTTTTAAGCAAGTATCGCAATAATTTCTTCCTGCTTCTCATCTCCTGTAAATTCAACGCGTCCATTCGCGTGAATAAACACATCTATTTCCAATCTGACACCGAAATCTCCGGGAAGATAAATACCCGGTTCAATGGAGAATGACGTTGAAGGGAAGATTTGCCTATCGTCATGAGTCTCAAAATTATCCATGTGGGGGCCGCTGCCGTGAACTTCGGTCGTGATTGAGTGTCCGGTGCGGTGAATAAAATACTCACCGTATCCGGCCTGCGCAATTACATTACGGACAGCATCGTCAACTTCGTAACCACGGATAATTTGATTTTTGGCAAATCTTTCTGTTACCAATGCCAAGCCTGCATCACGGGCTTCACGTACGATGTTAAAAACTTTGATGTACTTTTCAGGAATCTCGGTCCCGACATAACCTACCCAGGTGATGTCAGCCCAGACTCCCTCGGGTTTATTTTGTTTTGCCCAGAGGTCAATCAACACAAAATCGCCTTTGGTTATCGGCTTGTGTATTTCCTTAGTCGGTTCGTAATGCGGATTCGCGCCATTTTCATTAACACCGACAATCGGGGGATAATCAGTAATATATCCGCATCTGTCGAATTCCGCCATGATGTACTGCTGAACTTCATATTCGTTCACCGGTACGTTCGCTAATATTTTCTCTTTAATAAGAGCATATGCACGTCTCACAATTTTTGTCAATTCCTGCGCGACGGGGATGTTTTCTTTATACTGTTGTTCAGTCCACACTGCGTTGAAAAGGGTAATCAAATCACCGCTGCAAACAATATTCACCTCGAAAGTCTGGAGAAACTCAAACATACCCGCGTCAAGTTTCGAGAGGTATGGAATAGCGTCATTCGGCGAGTATTCCATAGCAACTGTACTGCCCGGAAATAAAATCTTGCGTAAGTGTGCCTGCAGCGAATTATGACTGCCGTATTTTAATTCCTGTCCCGGTAAATGACGCAGATTATCAGCTTCAATACCGTTAACCATCTTGACCGGTGTGCCTTCAGCCGGAATGAAATAGAAAAATCTGCGAGTAAGATGTGATGTGGCAGGTATGCCTAAAATCTCTAAAGCCAATGTATTTGAAGCACGGAAGTCATATAACAACCATCCGTCCAATTTCATTTGTTTGAGTAAAGATTGTATTCTTGACAAATCATTTGAGTTCATGGTAACCTCTAAATCAATATCTGTGAATTAGTAATATTTATATGGTAAAATACAAAAAAGGTGTTTTGCGGGAAACACTTTAATGCTATTCTCTCCAATGTACCAAACTTCAGACTCATGCCTCATTATGTACTGATTACTTAGTATTGGAATTATTAACACGGTGCTTTAGCGCCGTGATATAGAACCACCCCATATATCCGGGCTTTAGCCCAATGCTGATCTTTTAGTTAGTTTAGGATTTGAAGAAATGGACTAAAGTCCATTGTTTTTTTCCATTATCTCCACGGCGCTAAAGTGCCGTGTTAATGATTTCAAACAAGTCTAAACTTACACTGTTTCCAGAGTCACCAGTTTTCCTTTTTGGCGAATCTTCTCGATGAGCAGCGGAATGATTTTATTGCGGGGTAATATGTGCAGCTGTCGGTAGCTGATATCATATGTTGCGGTATTAATAGCCCTGCCGACAATGAGGTTAATTCTATCTGCGGAGAGTATTGCCGAATACAAGTCGGTAACCGGATTTTTCCGGCTCATCTTGGAAAGTTCTACTCCCCATACATTGTAAAGCTGATTGAGAGTTACTGCTCCTTCCGTTACGAGATCAACTCCCTGAATATAGTAACTTGGCGGGGTAATGGAATCGTTAAATGATTCTTCAATTTCCAATTTCTTACCTGACTCGCGAGCAACGATTTTAGCAGTTGTTCCGCCGCAAACGATTTTTATTCCTTCGCGCGACATAAAATCCCGCACCATTTTTCTGTCTTTCTCCTGATCGTCGGGAGCTCCGGTCAATATGTTCACCTGAGTTCCGGGACGTGCATAAACTATCGTTGCAGTGCAGTCATCTTCCGGTTTATCCTTCCAATGCTCTTTGGCTTTCTGACGGACTAATTCCGGTATGTCGGCGAGCCGTAAATCATTTCTGAACTGGCTGTTGAGGTATTTGTTAACGCCTTCAATGTCCCAGCCATAGGGAAGGCCTTTTCCGATTCCGGCTTGAGTAATACCGTCGCTGACAATGAGAATGCCTTCACCGTTGCTCAATGAGCAATGTGATTCGGTTACGATGCGCTCGTCAATGGTCTGCACTTCCTGATTTAATACGGTGGAATACCCTTTGGCTATAAGAATAGGCGGCGGCATTTCATATGCAAGCACTGTGGCAGAGCCGTCGTTCAATATTCTGAGAAGAGAAAAGGCGGCAAATGGTAAATCTTTTTCGGTTGCCTTATTCATGGTGTTAACAACGTTGGAGAAAGCATGCAGGGGAGAAAAGCCGCGCTTCAGCAATTCGCTGATGCGTGCAGCACACATGGTAGCGAATACATTCGCTTTTGCACCGGAGCCAAGTCCGTCGCAAACGATGACCGTTGTCGCTTCAAGATTCTTTTCGCTTACAACAATATCGCCGCACGGCTGTCCCGGCCTTTTTGTTGATTGGCTGGTTCTTACTTCGAAGTGTAAATATCCCTCAGCCATTTTCCTCTATCGTCTTTTGATGACTTCTGTTCATCATCGGTTAATTTGATTAAATTCTCCACGAGGTCTTCGCCACGGGCCGTACTTTCACCCAGAAACTTAGCAAGTTCCTGTGCCATAGAAATTTGATGGTCTAACAACTCCTGCGCCTGCATGATGGTTTTTGTGCGAAGTGCGTCCAATTTCTTTTTGTCGAGGATACTCTTTGTTATATCAACAAAAATGCCGACAATCTGAACCTTGTTATCGGTATCATCGTCTTTTAATTTATAAATCTTCTCGTGAGCTGTGAATCCGAATTTACCGTGATTAACGATTACCTCAGTCGTTTCATCATCGCCGACAAGAAGTTTTTCAAACGGTTCGGGATCCATAAGCGTGGCAATTCTGTTTCCGATGATTGCTTTCGAGCAGCGGAAGAATTTGACGAACGCCGGATTCATGGTCAGTATTTCGAGCTTTTCATTTAAGATGACTATACCGTTAGGACTCGTCTCAATAATCTTGTCAGTGCGCTGCTGTGCTAATTTACGGACGTATGGGATACACATCTCAAGTTCTGCATATCCGCGGATGACGGCAATTGCTTTATCGCGGCAGCTCGGATATCCACAGGCTCCGCAATTCAGCAAGTCCTTTTCAGTTTCTTTACCCGTTTTTCTGTGTATGGCACGAATAGCGTCTTCGGTAATCTCAACAGTGTCTTTGATTTCCTTGTATACAAAATCAGTTTTCATCTGTTCGGCTGTAAGCTGGGACTCAATTGTTACCGGTTTCAGACTTTTCGCATATTCGATAACGCTTAATTTACGCTCAACCAAGCTTTTTGATGAACCCATACCCGGACCGTTAATACAGCCATGTGGGCAGAACAGAGGTTCAATTATTGCTTCGGAATCGGGTGAGAGATAGGAATACGCATCTTCCAATTCAAGACTGCCGCTTATCATGATGGAGTTTTTGGAAAGAATGTCAGTAGAGAGATTTGCAGTTTTGATTAATCCACCCGTTAAAGGGAATAACGTAGCATCCGGAACAGGTGATTCATCGAAATTACTCGACTCACAATACTTAAATTCGATATTCTCTTCAAGCAGCCATTCGCGTAACTCTTCGAAAGTCAGGACAGCATTAACAATACCTGCAAATTCGGGACGCTCTGCTTCACCTTTTTTAGCGACACAGGGCCCGGCAAATACCACTTTTATATTACTGCCGTGTTTTTGTTTGAGGAGTTGAGCATGTGCAATCATCGGAGAAACAACATGTATCAGGCGGGGAAGCTGTTCGGGAGCATATCGCTCGGTATAATTCACCACAGCGGGACAAGCAGTACAAATATGAGCAGCATGGGGATTGTTCTTTGCAATAACCGCGGACTGGCACGCTGTTTCAAATGCACCGATACTGGTTTCGCTTACAACCTGAAAGCCGAGCTTTCTTAAAGCTGAGGGCAGGAAGGGAAGTTCCCACTCTTCAAAGGCGGCAGCGAATGAAGGAGCAACGCTGATCGCTACGGTGTAACCGTCGAGAATCAACTGTTTAGCCTTTTCAATCTCTCGTCTGTAGCTTTTCGCATGCTGCGGGCATTCCTTAATACAATTGCCGCACAGAATACATCTTTCCTGAATAACAAACGCCTGTCCGTTTTCCATCTTTATTGCCTTAACCGGACAAACCCGAAGGCAGCGATAACAGTCACGACAGCTTGCCTTGTTTGTAAAGACTATATGTTGATTCTCTAACGTTATCATGTTCTTCCTCAGATTTATGAAGTAACTTCCACTTTCGAAAGTTCTTCTACCATTACATTCCTGGCTTTTTCATAATCACAGTGTTCAATAACCGTGTTACCGATTCGTAATGTAGGACCTTTATCGCAATGTTCCATGCAGAAAGTTGCAGATACATCAACATAGTCTTTTAAATTATTTTTATCAATATGATGTAATAATTTATGAAGAATTGTTTGAGAACCTTTCAGGTAACAGCTCGTTCCTACGCACACGTTGATTTCGAGTTTCTTTTCTGCCGCACCGGTGTGCAGTTCAATATTATCGTTATCAATACGCTTACGGTTAAAGTATTTCGTATGGAGAAGATGATGAGCTTCAGCGCTGCCCGGTTCCTTGAGCGATGTCTCGTACAACTGAGCTACATACGGATTTTCCTGTGACTTATGCAGCTGGAGCATCTTATCCGCGTCAATAATTCCTTTAGCTCTTTCGTTTCTCGTCTCCGGATCAAACGTGACCGGCTGTCCGGCACCACCGACGCAACCGCCGGGGCAGGACATCACTTCTACCATATCAAAGTGCTTTTTGCCGCTCTTTATGTCGCGCATCAATTGCTTTGCATTCTTTAACCCGTGCACGATAGCAAGCCGTATAGGCTGATCACCAAGCATGACTTCAATCTCTCTTAGCGACTCCTCACCGCGAACCTCTTCGAAGTCAACATTTGTTAACGTATAGCCATTTACTTTTTCATAAGCGTAACGCAAAACTGCTTCGCTAACGCCGCCTGAAGCACCGAATAAAACGCCCGCACCGGTTTTAAATCCGAACGGCAAATCAAATGATTCAGGCATCAGATTTTCAAATTTGATACCTGCCTGCTTAATCATCAGCGCTAATTCCTGCGTTGTGATGACATAATCCACTTCAGGAATATTGTCCGTAGTGAATTCTTCTCTTCGGGCTTCGAATTTCTTCGCTGTACACGGCATGATGGAGATAACTTTGAGCTTCTCTTTTTCTATAGCCAATTTTTCAGGCAGAATTTTCTTTGCTACAGAACCGAACATCTGCTGGGGTGATTTGCAAGATGATAGGTGCTTGGTATCTTCGGGGAAATACTGCTCGGCAAATTTAACCCAGGCAGGGCAGCACGATGTGAAAATCGGGAGATTTTCGTTCATGCTTTTACGTTTTAGAAATTCGTTTGTTTCTTCCATCACCGTCAAATCGGCGGCAAAAGAAGTATCATAAACCTGATTGAATCCAAGCATCTTTAGAGCTGCAACAATCTGTCCGGTTACAATTTCGCCTTTCTTCATACCAAACTCTTCGCCGATAGCAACACGAACAGCCGGAGCTAATTGTGCCACGGTAACGAATTGCGGATCACCAAGTAGATTGAAGACGTTATCAATATCGGATTTCGGTGTAATTGCACCGGTCGGGCATACGCGTGCGCATTGACCGCAATCCACGCACTCAACCTCTGCAAGATTTTTTCCGAATGCAGGGAGTACCTGAACATCCGATCCGCGATGAGCAAAATCAATTGCACCGATACCCTGAATTTCCTCACAGGCTCTCACGCAGTCACCGCATAGAATACATTTATTCGGATCGCGGACAAGTGCAAAGGATGAAAAATCAATATTGGTGATTTTCTGTGTTCTCTTGAATCTGACCTGATTAACGCCTAAGCGAAAAGCCAAATCCTGTAATTTACAAGCGTTGCTCTTGGGACAGGTAGGGCAGTTATGGTCATGGTTCGCGAGCAATAATTCAATGACCATTTTTCTAATATCACGAATTTCCTGAGTAGAGGTTTTAATTTTCATTCCCTGTTCAGGCATAATGGAGCACGAAGACTGCAATCCACGTCCTTCAACTTCGACAAGACACATTCTGCACGCACCGTAAACACTGAGTTCAGAGTGATAACAAAATGTCGGGATTTCAATATTTGCTTTTCTTACTACTTCCAGCAAGTTTCTTTCGCCGTTAAATGAAATCTTCCGGCCGTCAACGAACATATGTTTTTGTGTATTCATTTCATTTCTCCTTATGCTACGGCATCTAATTTACATGCTTCGATACAGGCTCCGCACTTGATACATTTACTATCATCAATTACGTGAACAAGGCGTTTAGCCCCGGTGATTGCACCTGTAGGACATTTTTTAATACATACACCGCAGCCCTTACACTTCACCGGATCAATGTAAGGATTCAATAATGCCTTACATCCTTTCGCCGGACATTTCTGTTCATATACGTGCGTTTCGAACTCAGCCCTGAAATATTTGAGCATTGATAGTATCGGATTTGGAGCCGTTTTTCCGAGTCCGCACAATGAACCTTTCATAACGGCTTTTGCTAACTGCTCTAAAAGGGGAAGCGTAGATGCAGTTGCTCTGCCTTCGGTAATATCCTCCAGAAGTGCGAGCATCTGTTTTGTTCCTTCACGGCACAGTACACACTTACCGCATGATTCGTTTTGCGTGAACTGCATGAAGAACTTTGCCATCTGCACCATGCAGGTGTCCTGATTCATCACAACAAGTCCGCCTGAACCTACCATCGCTCCGATAGTCTTGAGTGAATCAAAATCGAGAGGCAGATCAAGATGCTCACTTGTTAAACAGCCTCCGGATGGTCCGCCGATTTGAACCGCCTTGAATGCAGACTCATCACAAATGTTACCGTGAACAGTAACGCCGCCGCCGATGTTGAAAATAATTTCACGGAGGGTGGAGCCAAACGGAACTTCAATCAGTCCGGTATTTGCGACGTGCCCTGTCAAAGCAAATGTTTTTGTACCCGGAGAACTTGGAGTTCCGATTTTATTAAAGTGTGATGCACCTTTCTGCATAATAAGCGGAATGGTCGCTAAGGTTTCGACGTTGTTGATCACCGTCGGAAAATCCCAGAGGCCTTTTTCGGCAGGGAACGGAGGTTTGGGACTTGGCATACCACGTTTACCCTGAATACTGGCAATTAACGCCGTCTCTTCTCCACAAACAAACGCACCGGCTCCTTCCATAACTTCAACGACGAAATCGTGCGCAGTCCCAAAGATCCCTTTTCCCAATATGCCGTGAGCTTCCGCGTCTTTCACTGCTTTCTTCATTCTTTGTACGGCCAAAGGATATTCTGCTCTCACATAAATAAATCCTTCACTTGCACCAATTGCCCGGGCTGCGATAAGCATTCCTTCAAGAACGGAATGCGGGTTTCCTTCCATAACACTGCGATCCATAAAAGCACCGGGATCACCTTCGTCACCATTACAAATAATAAATTTTCTGCGTGAATCGCGGATTCTCGTTAAATCCCATTTCTTTCCGGTAGGGAAGCCACCGCCGCCCCGGCCGCGAAGGCCGGAGTCCATAATTTCTTTGCAAATCTCTCCCGGCTGCATTTCCAAATATGCTTTTTCGGCTGATGCATACCCGCGGATTGAAATATACTCATTGATATCATCTGGATTGATGATACCGCATGATTTAAGTACCGTGCGTTTCTGCCGGTTGTAAAAAGTAATATCACTCTGACCTTTACAATGCTTACCGGAATTCGGATCCTGATAGAGCAGTCGGTCAACCAATTTTCCACCGACGAGCGTTTCCGAAATAATTTCGGTTACGTCTTCCTGTTTAACTCTTACGTAAAGAATATCATCCGGTTCAATAGTGACCAATGCACCCATCTGGCAGAATCCCTGACAGCCGCTGTGTGAAAGATGAACCGACTCCTTCGATTCTTCCTGCAAGACAACGTCAATAAGTATGTTTAAACCGCTTTGCTGAATTTGATTTTTGAATTGTTCGAAAACCTTGAGCGAACCGTTTGCGACACAGCCCGTGCCGGCGCATACGATGATTCTTCTTTTTACGACTGATTTTTTAAGGAGGTAGGCCTCTTTGATTTCTTCGAGATTAATTTTTGCTGACATCCGGATTCTCCTCGCTGCTTTTAATGGTGCTAATGACTTCGGTAACTTTATCAGGGGTCATCATCGGATGCACGTCATCATTAATAACAACAACAGGAGCTAATCCGCAGGCGCCTAAACAAGAAACGGTCTCAAGTGTGAATAGCATGTCTTCGGTGGTTTTCTTTGCGTCGGAAAGGTGCAGCTGTTTTTTAATTGCATCAATAATCGGCAAAGAGGCCTTTACGTGACATGCGGTTCCGTTACAAACTTTGATAATATATTTACCCTTCGGATCGAGAGTGAAATGGCTGTAAAAAGTCGCAACGCCATAAATCTTAGCAGGGGATATATCTAAAACGGTAGCAATATAGGTCATGATTTTTTCTGGCAGGTACCGGTATTCTTCCTGTACTCTGTGCAGTATCGGTATAAGATTGTTTTTATCGAAATTGAAGGTTTCCATAATGTGGTATACCTTCTCGAACTTCCGAACGTTTGAAACGGATTCGGCAGAGGTTACTTCAAACATTTATAATTCTCCGGAAAATTTATCGTCAAGTAAAAATTGTTTATGTAAGTTCTTTGTTAAAACTGCAAGGCTCTGAGTCAGGTGAGTGTGCTCAACTATGATTCCGTCAGGGACTTTCAAGTGGACTGGTGCGAAATTCCAGATGGCTTTAATTCCACCTTCAACCATTTTATCCGCAACTTCCTGTGCACATTCAACCGGAGTTGTGATAACCCCGATATGAATTTTCATTCTTTGTGCCAGATTGGTAATTTTCTCGAAATCCAGTACGGGAACATTGTATATTTCAGTTCCGATCAAGTCAGGGGAAATATCAAATGCAGATACGATATTTAAACCGTACTTCTTGAAGTGCCCGTATCCCAGAATTGCCCGGCCAAGGTTGCCGGCGCCTACAAGAAATGCGTCGGAAACATTATTCCAGTTAAAAAACGTCTCAATGGCGTATATCAATTCGGCTATAACATAGCCCGTTTTGGGCTTACCGATTATGCCGGTATACTCAATATCTTTCCGCACCTGAGTCGGGTCGGAAGACATCTCACTACCTATTTGGGTGCTGGATATGTTGATTTGACCGTCTTTTTGAAGCTTATGCAGCAAATCAAGATAGCGTGCCAGTCGTCTAAGCGACGGTTCCGGAGTTGAGCGTATTTGATGATTTTCCATGTTCTTATATCGCGAATAATATATCGAGAAAATTTTCTCGATAAAAATAATGAAGATATTTGAATTTGTCAAGTCTTTTTGGATTATCACTAAAAATTGGTGGCAACGGGAACGAGAGTAGAATTACTGTTTTATTTGCCACCTAAATTTCAAATTAACCTGTATTCTGTGGTTCAAATGAAATTTTAGAGGCAAAGTTGATTAACCCGAAAATTTTTAGAGAGAGAAGTCGTCATTCCGGAAAATCTGTCGCGAGGAGAATTGGTAGCAAAAGAATTTAACTCGGCAGATTTGTCCGGAATCCAGGTTTGAAAAATCTCGGAGAACTATAATTGAGATTAAAGGCAGAAGGTAGTTTCAAGAGCAAAACTTCAGGTTTTCTTGAGTAAATAAGCTTCAAATACAATTCAAAAGACAACTTTAAAGAGCAATCTCCCTTTTTAGAGATTCTTGAAATGGATTCTGCACAGCATTCTGCGAACGGACAAATCTGTCGAACTTAGTTTACTACTTTGGAAAACACTTCCGCGGCAGATTTTCCGGAATGACAGAGAGCCTTACTAATTTTTGTAGTGTCCTCAAATTTGGCACTTAAATTTCAGGTGAACCACCTCACTTCGGTGACGTAGCTTATGGTTAATCCCCGCAGAATTAACTTGACAATACCTAAAACCAATGTTAAATTGTTTTAACAAAAAGAGGTTGTTTGCTGTTGTTATTTATCTCTCTCTATTAAACACCGGCAGCCAAACCTTATCTTTAACTAATTTTATACCTGAGCAATTATACTCAATTGTCTCACGGGGATTGCATGATATATTCGACAAAAACTCCGCGCAAGGTAAGTCTTTCAGGTACTTACTTCTTTTCTTTGATAAATCGGATTACGCGAACCATCCAAAGCTTGTGCCTTATCTTATGCCTCACTGTTCTCTCTCTCTCGATGCTGATATATCCACAAAGTGAGGTTGAGAAGAAAATAAGTAAACTTGCATCCATACATGGAATGAAAGTAGAGCGGCAGCCGGGAGATATACTGAAAATAACCTATGCAAAAGGTAAAACTCGATATAAGGCCGTCGGCGAATATCAGGGAACAACTTTGCAAACCAATCTGGACAGCGCCGAGATAAATCTTTCAACTATTGATACAACACTATATGCTTCTAAGTATCGCTTTTTCAGAGAAGTTCCGGTGGCAACGGAGCAAAATACAGCACTGCCGGTCTATGATGTTGACGGAGATGGCAATGCTGAGCTGTATGGTTATCATAAAGATTTTCGTACAAGTTACGACAGCCTGCCACTGAAAATATATGAATACCACCCTTCGGACAGTAGTTTTGTTGATGTTTATACATATCCTGATACAATAATCCAAGTAAGAGATGTTTATGATATTAAAGGAAGCGGGAGAAAAGAGTTATTTGCCACAAGTAAAATCGGAGGAAGAAACGGAGTGATATACGAGCAACCCGATTCTCACTCCTTTGCCACTATGCCGGATATGAATTATTATGCTTTAGGACAGATGAATGATTTTCAGTTCGCTGATTTAGATAAAGATGGCACAACTGATTTGTTGTATTATTGTATGGTTGACTCAGGATTTACGATTATTTCGCGTTACAACGCGTTAAACAATACACTTGACTCGGTATGGCGGTTTCATGAAAATGATTACTATGCCGCAGGGTATTCTCGCGCCGATATAGACGGAGACGGTTATCCGGATATTGTAGAAGGAACGATTCATGGTAAGGTGCACGTTCTTGAATATCAGCCGGGTAGCGGGTATCAAAACATCTGGAGCGGTATGGTCGAGACGTATAATGCATACATGCATGTTGCCACAAACGATATTGATAAGAATGGTAAACCTGAATTCTGGGTGGGTGGCGATGCTACATATAATGGCGTGGCAAAAACCCGGCTTACCTGCTTTGAAGCAACCGGAGATAACCAGTATCAAGCAGTTGCAAGAATTGACCTAAGAGGTGTGATGTCGTTTTATGCAGGCAACATGTTCGCTCTTGATGTTGATAAAAACGGAACGGAAGAACTTTGCCTGTGTATTGACGGAAATTTTATTGTTATAAAATTTGTTGGAAGTCCGGGTCACCATGCCTATGAAACATATTATATAAAAAAGACAGAACTTCCGGATAGTGGATTTACCTACCATGGATGTAGTATGTTTGATTTACTGAATAATGATACATACGCAATTTTCATAAATATGTCAGAATATCCACCCACCAAGGACTCCATAAGGTATTTCACAAGGGTATATCTCCCAGAAAAGCCATTAGGGATTCAACAACAAGTGATTGTGCCGAACACCTATAAATTAGAACAGAATTTTCCGAATCCATTTAATCCTTCAACAAAAATTTCGTACGAACTGCCGAAAGATGGTTTTGTAAGTATTGTGGTTTATGATGTTATGGGCAAGGAGGTTAAAACGCTTGTCTCTGAACAAAAGGAAGCTGGTACATACACAGTGAATTTTAACGCTTCGCAACTTCCGAGCGGTATGTATTTCTATACCATGAAAGCCGGGGACTTTTCTGTTACAAAGAAAATGATGCTGCTTAAGTAAATTTAGCTATGAAAAAGCTCTCGGGTGTACAGAGAGCCTTTTGAGTTTTAATTTCTAAGGTTTTCCATCACTTACGCATACTTGTGCCTTATGCGTATCAATTTGGATTTTCCGGAACTACATTAAAATTTCACTTCAAATTCACTTAAATTCCTATGCGGGCAGCATTTGGGTTCGTAAAATCCCTTTCGAAATAATAGAATTTTGTGTATTCTTATAAGCTAAATTTAAAATTCATTGAAAATGAGATTTATGGCGCAAAAAGCAAATAAAGCCCGTTCTGCGGCAAATAAAACCAGCAAACCGGCTGAAAAAAAGCACTTGATTGATCCAAGATATAAGAGTTTCATTTACACGGTGATTGTTGTGGTTGTTCTCGTGATATTTTTTATTATTAACAATACGAGACAAGAACCGGCTCACGGTGATTATCCGCCGAACAACGGTTCCCAAACAACTTCACAGCAAAAGTGAATCTTTTTCCAAAAGTTATCATCATACTATATATCATAATTTAGAGGTGTTAATGGTTTATAGAGTTTTAACGGTTTTGTTTGTTATCGCACTTCAGTTTGCGGCTTTAGGATGTAAATCAAAAGCTGCTCAAAATGAAAACATGAACAATAATTTGTTTTCTTCGGAATCTTTTCTGGCAGAAAGCAGCTTGAAGAAAGCACCGAATTTCAAATTACAGACGATAGACGGTAAAAGTTTACAGCTGTCCGATTTTAAGGGTAAAATTGTTATTGTTGATTTCTGGGCAACCTGGTGTCCGCCTTGCCGCAGAGGTATCCCTGATTTGATAACATTGCAAGGTGAATTCAAAAAAGATTTGGTTATTATCGGTATATCTGTTGACCGCGATACGCGCAGCAGCGTTGCTGAATTCGCCAGAAAACAGGGCATTAATTATCCGATTTGTTATTTTACCGACAAGGTTGTTGAAGATTTTGGCGGTATCGAAGGAATTCCGACTTCTTTCATCATTGACAGAAAAGGGAATATCGTTGATTCGCATGTCGGTTTAGTTGATAAGGACACATACGTTCAGACAATTAAAAAACTATTAAAAAAATAAATTCTAAAATGCCGGTTTATCCGGCATTTTTTTTGAGTATACAATGACGAAGACAAATGCAATCCGCTTTTTAGAAGCCAGAAAAATAGATTTCACTTTACACCATTATGAGGTTAGTGAAGATGATTTAAGCGGCGAAACCGTGGCGAGAAAAATTGGTGCTGATCCTGATTCGGTTTTTAAAACTCTTGTCGCGAGAAATGATAAAGAGGAGATTTTTGTTTTTTGCATACCGGTCACAGCAGAATTGGAATTGAAAAAAGCTGCGAAAGCCTGCGGTCAAAAGAAAATAGATATGCTTAAAGTCAGCGAGCTGCTTGATAAAACGGGATATATAAGAGGGGGCTGTTCACCAATCGGAATGAAAAAAAACTTTCCGGTATTTCTTGAAGAGTCGGCGCTTTTGTTTGAAAGGATTTATATCAGCGGTGGAGCAAGGGGGGTGCAAATTCACATTGCTCCTTCAGTACTCGCGGAAATTATTCAGGCTTCTCTGTCTGATCTGATTTAGCGGAATTATCCTTATTGTCAATTGTCGAGTGATAAATTGATTGCTTAACGTCATCCGGAACATGTTTCTGTTTGCATTTGCTGGAAACAATATTCTTGGCGACCAACTGGATGGTATACTCTTCCTTGAATTCCTTATCGTCTGTGATAACTGTCTTTGCCAAATCATTTTCGACAGGGCATTTGACCTCTTTATCAACATACGCGGTAATCAACTCAGGTATGTAATCTTTTTTTGCGTTAGTTTTTTTGTTCATCACTAACTAATCCTTTGCTTTTAGCATATTTATGTAGTTTTGCAAATAACATTTTTCTTGCTCTATGCAGTCTCGAACGAACCGTACCGATAGGGCAGTCAACAAACTCGGCTATCTCCTCGTACGTGTAACCTTCAATGTCAGAAAGAATAATTACTGTTCTGAAATCTTCGGGCAGTGACGCAATCGCTTGAGAAACTTCATCATCAAGCAGACTGTCAAAAATCTCACGTTCTAAGTGCGCATCATCCGTGTTCGAAGGCTTAATGTTTTCATAGAAATTCTCTATTTCCTCGTAATCAACCTTAATCGGACCGCTTGTCCGCTTTTTGTAAGAATTGATGTACAGGTTCTTCATAATACGATACAACCAAGCCTTGCAATTAGTTCCCTTTTCGAATTTATCGAAGAATCTAAACGCGCGCAAATAGGTCTCCTGCAGGAGATCATTAGCATCGTCTCCATCTCCGCTCAATTTTAAGGCAAAATTGTACAAAGCATTCATGTGGGGAATAGCTTCCCGCTCAAAATCTTGTTTTAGCGTATCTTGCAGCTGTTCAGGCATTCGTTTTCTGATAGAAATTAAATATTAAAGATGTAAATATACTTTTTCCGGCGGAAATTATCTAATAATCACGCCGTTCCTTATTGTCCCGCTATTCGTTTTCTGGTCATATAAGTGACCGTTAATAACCAATATCTGATCTCCGATCCCTTTGTGAAGCCGGAACTGAGCCGCTTCACCGACCTGAAGATTGAGAAAATTTAATTGTTTACCGGCAGGGTAAATATTGAGCGGGAATTTAAAAAATTCCGGGATTGTTCCGATATCTTCAACTACTACTCCCATGGTTCCGTTATGCAATAACGATTCCACATCCAGACTCCCAATACTTTTTCCTGTTAAAACATCGGGATGAATTGTTTCGGGAAGGATTTCATAATCCGGGAGTGTATACTCTTCTATTCCATGGAACGTAGATAAGTCGCCCAGATCTTCAATCTTTCCGGTATAGTAAAACGTTCTATCGTCAGGGCAAAGGACTTCGTAATAATTTATACCGATATCAAGATTTAAATATCGTTCATTGATCTTCAGCTTCACATCTTTCAGCAAAACATCAAAAAGGTAATTCGCATTTTCAGGTATTTGAAAATATTCTTCAACCGGATAGCGGCCAATGTTGTTTTTGGCAATATCATGAAAGGCTGACAGTAACACAATTACATTGTTTTTTCTGAGAAAGTCTTTTTCGGTGTCATCTTTCCATCCACCGCTTTCGACAAGTATGGTAGAGGCGCCTTTCAGTTGAAACGTATCGCCGAAAGCTCTTGGTTCAAAGTCATCACAATACCTTGCCATATGACCGGGAATAAAATACTCTGCTGCTTTTTTCATTCCGACAATGGTCTGCATCGCCCGTTCACGATTAAGATTTACTGTCTGCTCATTATCGAATGGGGGAGCGAGAAAAGATAAGGCAACCTGCTTTTCCGAATGTTCCACCGAGTACAACGTGCTCTGATCATGCAGATTAAACGCAAAATCCGGACGGATTTCATCAAATGTTTTCATAAGAAGCTGCGCTTCGGATGATGTCAGTCTCAGAACATCTCGGTTAACATCAATTCCGTATGCGTTTCTTCTCTGAAACAAATCAGCACCATCGGGATTAACCATAGGAAGGAAGTAAAGGGTCGTCCGCAGCCGGATATCATCAATCACTTGATGATATCCGGTCGGATTTGTCATAAAGTTTATAATATCAAAGATAGCTCTTGTTGCGGTTGATTCATCTCCGTGCATCTGTGACCAAAGAAATATTTTCACAGGACCTGATCCGGTGGAGATCAAATTTACTTCTTTACCAAGTTCCGAATATCCCGCCGTCGTAATGTTCCAGCCGGCACTACCTCTCAGCTTATTTACCGCGGCATTAACTTCGCGATGTGTATTCGTCCGGCGGTTAAATGAATTCTCACGGTAATATTCGTATGTATGATATAAATGAAATATAAATTCTGTATTTGGAGACATATCAACCATTGAAATTTAAAAAACAAGATACTTTTATAATCAAATAATTGCAAGCTGCTTCCGGTGTCCTTGACAAGAGCCGGAATCCGTGCAATCAATCTTTCATTCTGTTTCCTTTTTCTTCATGAATAAACAACCAGCTGACGACGCGGCCGATATCAATCTTCTCAAAGTTGTGCCAGTAAGATTTATTCCGTACATGAAGTGAACTGGTATCATCGCGGTCAATCGCGGAAGCTTCTTTCATTATCCGCTGGAGTCTTTGCCGCCAGATTTTCATATTCGAAACACGAAGATCAACCCAGCCTTCATTCGCCCAGGTATCAATGACTTTGCTATTTAGCGACAGCGATGACTCTCCGTTATGCACCGGAATTTTCAACTCATTGCCGCGCAGGAGATTTTTACCATCAGGAAGTAAGATACCGATACCGATTGACACCATCTCAGAGCGAAGCTTTGCATTTTTTTGCACAAGCTCGGTGCATTTCTTCGACAAATCTTCAGGAGTTATTTTTACGATTCCTTTCATCGTCTTGCCAATCAGTTTTAGTAACTGAATTTCATATAGCAATTTTGATAATCTTGGAGGGCCAAGCATTTCGAAAGCGACACTGTTGACTCCGTGCAGGTTTTCCAGTTCTTCAAGTTTATCAACGGCAAAGTGCTGCAAATATCCCGCTCTGTAACTCGGATTTAATGTGGCGTTATCAAGCGCGTTGATAATATCGTGCCCTGTATTGCCGCCCTTTATTTCATATAAAATGTTGTCGGCAATTTCTTCCGGGGTTACAAATTCCATTTGCTTCTGTGCAGTGATAGCCTCGAACTCTCCTCGTGAGAATATGCCGTTCTCGCCGGTATCAATGAAAACCGATTTAAGTTGTGACCCGCTTTTTTTGAGTGGAGTAAACGCGTTGAAATCGAATGTATCTTTCAACTTGACCGTATGGCTGAACGGAACATCAAGCAATTCGATAGGTTTTCCTTTTTTCTTGATTGTATCGTATTCAATTCGCTTCCATGCAATAGCTGCTGTTGGCTTAAGCTCTTTAATAATTGCGGATTCAGGAGTTCTTCCCATAAGGAAGAGCAGGAGAGTGTGAGCACCGGCAACAGCTGATTTGCTTAATAGTACCCGGGATGGCTTTTCTTCACTGTGCGTATAGGGAATGTTCAATCCCATACCGCCCGTCCCGCTTGTCCCAATTTTAAAATACAGCTGTGTGTTAACCGTGTGCATGGCGTTATACAGGATTTGTATGTGCCGTATCAGCTGTGGAATATACATTGTACACAGCAGTCCTTCGGAGATTGCACGTAACTCATCGTTATTTGCATCTCCTTCAAGTTTATGACGTATTTTTTTGTACGTTGAATATATATCCTGATATGCAATTCCGGTTGCGGTATTGATGCAATCAATGATGATGTCGGCTTTATACTTCGTAATTAATTTATACAAAGCAGAAGCCTGCAGCGTATCATCGTGCAGTTCATCAAGTGTATCGTGCATCAGTACGCGTCGTTTTTCCTGGTCGAGTAATATATCTCTTCTATCGAGATCCTTGAACTCTTCACGCACCAGAACGTTGCCCCACCAAGGAATAAAAAAGTCTTTGGGAAGGTGCGGGTACTTTTTATTAAGCTTTCGCACCATATCAAGGGCTTCGGATTTGTTGAGAGATGTGACAATGATCTTTTTTGGTTTCTCAGGAATGAGTTTTTGCGTAACAGCATTTCCAACTAATCCCCACGCGCCTAAAACCAGAACAGTTTTTCCAGAAATATCCATAAAAAACCTCAATTAGTTTTTGCTTTGACGCTAAAATAAAGACTTTTCAATTGCCGTCTAAATGAAAAAATAAATTTAAAATTAATAGTGTATTCGAAAGATTGTTTGCCGCAGTGTACTGAAATGACAATTCACTTCCATACGCCACTACAGCAGAGCTTTTACAAAACCCTGCGATGGTGAGGATGACATGAATTGCCAAAATGAAAGAAAATTCGTCAAAATGGCATAATGTGATATGTGATTTTGGACATAATGACTAAAATATGAATAAATGACATTAAGTACGTCATAATGGCAATTTTCGGAAGACTGATGTAAAATCTTGATAACTTATTATATTCCAATGAGTTACAAGTACGGGAGCTGTTTGGCACATGCTTTGTTATATAGGTACAGAAAGTTAAAACATAACTCATAAAAGGAAAAAGACAATGTGCAATTCGTATGAAACGTATTTAGTTACAAAAGACACTGATGAACAGGCTGCCGAAATTTGGAAAAACCCCGCAGCAGATATTCTGGAATCTAAAGACAGATTCTCAGTCCATATTAGCATGCCCGGTGTCTCAAAAGAGAATGTCAATGTGAAAGTCGAAGACGATGAACTTACCGTTACAGGTAAAATTACACCTGAAGAATTAGGCGAACGGAAGTATATCCGCAAGGAAATCAGATCCGGAAACTACTTTAGAAAGTTTAAAATAACCAATTTGATAGACCGGGAGAGCGTTCAGGCACGATACGAAAATGGTGTTCTGGTACTGGAGTTGATGAAGAAATCTGAAGCTCTACCCAAGTCTATCGCTATTAATTAATACATCAAATAACTTTACAAAAGGAGAAGACTATGTCACTCGTACGTTATAACCCGATGCGTGATCTGCTTAATGTAGAACGTGAATTCAGCCGCTTGTTTAGCGATTTGGAAAGCAGATTCAATTTTCCTTCACGGAAAGAAACTGATGAAGAATATGAAAACGCGGTATGGATGCCGCTGACGGATATCTATGAAGATAAAGAAAGTTACCGTTTGATCCTTGATCTGCCCGGACTTTCAAAATCGGATGTTAAGCTCTCGTACTTGAACGGAGAACTAAAAATCTCCGGCGAGCGTCAGCAGCAGAAAGACGAGAAGGACGGCAAATTCCACAGGGTAGAAAGAACCTACGGCAAATTCTACCGGTCTTTCAGGCTGCCTGAGAAGGTAAAGGAAGACAAAATTGAAGCCGAATTTAAGGATGGTCAGTTGACCGTGGTAATTCCAAAGGCTGAGGAAGTTAAGCCGAAAGAATTACAGATTTCGGTTAAATAACCGGTGTGCTTATTATCACAAAAAGAGCAGTTTTTTTGACTGCTCTTTTTTTTGATTTTATGCTATTTTTTAACATATTGTAATGGTAATTACATAAAAATTGTTTGCTAAGTGTGAATAATTTTTATTTAATTATTTTGTAATATTCAGAAAGCAGTATAATGCTCAATTTAGCAGTTATCATTTTATTGTCTTATTTAGCTGGTTCCATTCCTTCGGGAGTATTGGTTAGCAAGGCCGTGAACGGTACGGATATCCGTCATCACGGTAGTGGTAACATGGGCGGAACCAATGTGATGAGAATACTGGGCTGGAAATATGGGCTTTTAGTAATTTTATTAGACGCACTGAAAGGTGTGCTTGCGGTGGTTCTTATCGCAAGATTATATTTTGGTAGTTTTCCTTTCCCTAATCAAACACCATTCGATGATTTCACTCTCGTTCAAATTATAGCAGGACTCAGCGTTATGGCCGGGCATATCTGGACCGTCTTTGGGAATTTTAAAGGCGGAAAAGGCATTGCTACCGGTATGGGCTTTCTTCTTGTTATCTCGACGATTGATCTTCTTATCGGTGTCGGCGTTTTTATTATCGTTGTTTCAGCATCAAGATATGTTTCACTCGGTTCGATTTTGGCAACTTTGGCTATACCGGTTGCCATGATCATACGGGCTAATGTATTTCATGTTGATATCATCGGATACCATACTCTTCTTCCATTCCTGTTCGGTGTTTTCCTGATTGTTGTCTTTACACACAGGCACAACATTTCAAGACTCATCGCCGGTAGTGAAAGTAAGATAAGTTTCAAGAAAAAACACTAACCTCTATTATGGAAGTAGCAGTACTCGGTGCCGGTGGATGGGGCACGACGTTATCCATTCTATTGCATGCAAACGGACACAAAGTAACTCTTTGGGAATTCAGTAAAGATTACTGCGAAGTTCTCAATGATAAACGGGAGAATGTTACTTTGCTTCCGGGTATTACTATCCCTGCCGGTATAAAGATTACTAACGACCTTATTGAAGCCTGCTCAAATAAAAAATTAATCGTTGTTGCTGTTCCCACACAATTTATACGCAGTGTCATTAAAAATGTTGACTTCAACCTGATCAAGGATACCGTTCTTGTCAGCGTTTCGAAAGGTATTGAAGTTGATACCGACCTGACTGTATCGCAGATATTGCGCAATGTGTATCCTGAAATTTCTCCTGCTCATATCGGAGTGCTTTCGGGACCTTCTCATGCTGAAGAAGTAAGCCGTTTGATACCGACCGCAGTAGTCGCTGCATCAACAGACATCAGTACTTCGCGATTGATCCAAACTACATTTATGAGACCGTACTTTAGAGTTTATTCATCACTCGATTTGATCGGTGTTGAATTGGGCGGCGCGTTTAAAAATGTTATCGCTGTCGGTGCGGGAATAATTGATGGTTTGAAATACGGTGATAACACAAAAGCTGCAATTATGACAAGGGGAGTTGCTGAAATTTCCCGTCTCGGTATTGCATTAGGCGCATTTCCTGAAACCTTTGCCGGATTATCTGGCATGGGTGATTTGATTGTGACCTGCGGCAGCAAGCACAGCAGAAACCGGTATGTCGGAGAGAAAATCGGTTCAGGCATGAAACTCAAAGAAGTTTTGAGCAGTATGAGCGCAGTGGCAGAAGGTGTGGTTACCAGTAAATCAGCTACTCAGCTTGCCATGAAACACAACATTGAAACCCCCATAACGTTCGAAGTTTATAAAATCCTGTTTGAAGATAAGGACGCGGCGAAGGCTTGTTCTGATTTGATGACAAGAGAAATGAAAGCGGAGAACGAATAAAAAAAGGCTGCTCAACAAAGTTAAACAGCCTTTCTCATCATCATTTTTAAAATTATCTTTCGTAAATCGGAACGTACGAACGTTCATTCGAACCGGTGTATATCTGCCGCGGACGGCTGATTTTCAGGTTCGGATCACTCATCATTTCTTTCCAGTGAGCTAACCAGCCCGGCAAACGTCCCAAAGCAAACATGACGGTACACATATTCATCGGAATGCCCATTGCACGATAAATAATACCGCTGTAAAAATCCACGTTCGGATATAGTTTTCTTTCGATGAAATAATCATCTTCCAAAGCAACTCGTTCCAAATTCTTGGCAATATCAAGAAGCGGGTCGTATACTTTTAAATCGTGAAGTACTCTGTCCGATGCTTCTTTTAATATCTTTGCGCGCGGGTCGAAATTTCTGTAAACACGATGTCCGAAGCCCATCAGCTTATAGCCGCTTTTTTTCTCTTTAGCCAGATTGATATACTTTTTGTAATCGCAGTTATCCTTACGGATTTGTTCAAGCATCATTAACACTTCCTGATTTGCGCCACCGTGTAACGGTCCCCATAAGGCGCTGATACCTGATGCAATTGTTGTGAATAAATTTGCACGGCTGCTGCCGGACATTCTTACCGTTGATGTACTACAGTTCTGCTCGTGATCGGCATGCAGAATCAATACTTTATCCAAAGCATCTTCCAGAACAGGGGAGATTGAATAATGTTCCGAAGGTACGGCAAAAAGCATGTGCAGAAGATCCGCGGTATAACTTAAACTATTCAGGGGGTAGACATATGGCTGACCGACGAGTTTTTTATATGAAAACGCTGCAATAGTCTTAATCTTCGCCAGCAAACGGACGGCATTGAGGCTAATATCACTTTCTTTATCCGTATCCTGATAGTATCCGGAAAGTGACGCAACCATAGCAGCAAGCATACCCATTGGATGTGAGGTGGATGTATAACCTTCAAACATCTTCTTCATTTCTTCATGAAGGAGGCTATGGTGTGTCAGGTCATCCTTAAAATCCGATAGCTGACTGCTGGTCGGGAGCTCTCCGTTGAGCAGCAAGTAACTCACTTCCATGAAACTTGATTTTTCAGCAAGTTGTTCAATGGGATATCCGCGGTATCGTAAAATTCCTTCTTCGCCGTCAATAAAAGTAATCGCACTTTTGCACGAACCCGTATTGCCGTAGGAGGGGTCATAAGTTATTGCGCCTGTTTGAGCGCGTAATGCAGTTATATCGAGACCTACTTCACCTTCTGATCCTTCAACAACAGGAATATCATATTCTTTCCCACGGAAAATGAGTTTGGCGGATTCCATCAAATACCCTTAATAAAAGTTAGTTTTTGCAAAAAGTTGCTAATTGTTAATTAAATTTATCACACAAAGTTAAAATATTAATATTACGTTTATCAAGCAACAACATTCTTTGAGTAATTCCTGCTCATATTCGCACTGAACAAATTCCCGTGCCTTTTGTCTGGAAGAATGGTTTTATTTATTGGCTGATTATAATTATCTTACGGCTGAAAGTATCTTGTAAATTTTAACAAATAATTAAAAATTACCGGGAAAATGCAAATATCAACGTTCATCAAAGATATTCAATTTTACATACACGAACTTAACGTAGTTCAGAGAATCGTATTCTCTTTTGTTGTCCTGTATGGCGGCGTTGCACTATCTTTTGTGGTGCTTTCCATATTGTCGACATTTAGAAGGATAAATATAAGCAAAGCTTTAGAAAATGCAAACATTTATTTGATTAGCCTAATTTTCTTAATTTTCTCAGCTTTCCTCAATCATTTTTACCCTCATAAAGAGGTTGTGTTAATCTGTGTTAACACAGCAATTATCTTCATTGTTTTGCTTTCTGCCGCCGGAAAACAATATCATCTTTCTCAGGCAAGATTTGCCGATGCACTTACTTCATTAAGCTCATTGGGCAAAATCAACTCAAATATTCTGTTGTTCTCGTACCTACGGAAAAATTTTTTCAGGTTAATTAAAGAGAACCACATTTACTTATGGATAGTACTTCTGGCAATGGAGGTAATTACTGATGAACCAAATGGTGTGGGAGCTTTAATCAAATCCGTTACTCAAGTATGGAATGATGCTGCCGTTTGGGGAATCGCGATAATCCTGCCGTTATTTTTCATTGGTTTACACCTGCTGGTTATTTGGATTGCAGAAAAACAATCAGTCGGGCAGGAGAATTGATATGAATAAAATATTCGAATTGAAAAATGCCGGTTATATCGCTTCTTTGAAGGGGAACTTCAAAAAGAGAATTATCAATAATCTGACTGCTGAAATACAATTACCCGATAGTTATGGAATCGTATCTATTTTCGGAGAGGAAGAATCGGGGCGTTTGGAATTACTTCGCCTCTTGTCCGGACTCGATAAACCGGCTGAGGGTTCAGTGACCAGTGCGTTCGGCGGCTCACCGCTGCCGTTCATTCCAAGTAATCCCTCAACACTGCCGTGGCTTAATGTAATAGAAAACGTATCACTGCCGAACAAACTCAACGGGATAGAGGATCCGGAGAGTATACGGCGGGCTATTGAAATCACCGGGTTGGAAGGATACGAAGCGCACTATCCATCGGAGAAAAGCAGCGGCTTTTTGTTCCGGATGGCGCTGGCCCGGGCATTGACAGTAAAGCCTCCGTGCTTGCTCATTGATGAGCCGTTTAATCACAGCAGCCGTGAACTCCGGGATGAAATTACCCATATGCTGCTCAAAGTTGCGGAGGAGTACAAGATGTTTATTGTTCTGGCTACGGCGGATCATGTCCAGGGAATTAACGCGGGGAAAATTTATTACTGGTTTCATAATAAAGAAATTAGTAAGTTGGAGCAAGTAATAGGTGCCGATAATGTTTTATCGTTGATACGTTAAAAAAACCAATGTTAATTATTATTTAAAAATCTTAATACTAAACTTGAAAGGAAGTTCATAAAACCTATTAAATATTCAGGTTATGGATTTTATGCTTGAATGTTTAAAATTAAAAAGGTATATTAAAATTTAACATTTACTAATTCGAGGAATAACGAATGAGAAAGAGTGCTTTAGCATTCTTAGTTATTTCTCTGTTATCTCTGCTGGTAGTTTCCTGCGGAGGGAACAAAGAAATCGCTAAAGAAGTCACACTAAAAGACACTCTCCAAGTTGAAAACAAGAATGAAATAGTTTCAGAACTCTTGGAGCAGGCCCGTCAATCATATGTTCTCGCGTTGCAGAAGCAGGAAGTTAATAGTGTTAACGAAGCTATTAATAACTACGAAAATTCGCTGAGAATCATCAATAACCTTAGTTATTATCCCGGAATTGACCATAATGACGCATATGCGGAATTATCCAATTCTATTATAGACGATTACAAGAAATTCATAGACGGCCTTCCTGAGCTTCCTGCCAATGCGTCATTTGCTGCGCTGGAAGAATGGATGGGCAAATCCGTCACGGAATTAGACTACAAAATTGAAAACCCCGCTATAGTTACCCGTAAAGAGGTAGTCTCGGCGGAGATCCCACTTGACGTCAACCCTCTGGTTGAGCAATGGGTTGATTATTTCACCGGCCGGGGTAGAAAATTCATGGAATCCTGGCTCGCTCGTTCGGGCAGATACTTCCCAATGATGAAGAAGATATTTAAAGATGAGGGCGCTCCTGAACAGCTCGTTTACCTGAGTATGGTCGAGAGCGGTTTGAATCCTGTTGCCCGTTCTTGGGCCGGAGCTGTGGGCATGTGGCAGTTTATCCGTTCAACCGGAAAACTCTATGGCCTGAACTACGATTTTTACACGGATGAAAGACGTGATCCGGTAAAGGCTACTCAAGCAGCAGCCCACCACCTGAAAGATCTTTATAATTCCTTGGGTGACTGGTATCTTGTACTGGCATCATATAACGCTGGCGAAGGTAGAATTACCCGTGCTATGAAAAGAGGCGACAGCAAGAACTTCTGGGAACTCCAAAGTTATTTGCCGAAAGAGACCAGAAATTACGTGCCTCAGTATATTGCAGTTTGTTTGGTCGCAATGAATCCGGAGAAGTACGGATTCAATAATATCGCATACGAAAAACCACTCGAATACGAGATGGCTAAAGTAAACGATGCCGTTGATATCGGATTCCTCGCTTCCTGTGCCGGAACTTCGTCTGAAGAACTGTTGGAATTGAACCCGGAGTTGACCCAGTACTGCACCCCCGCTAATTATTCAGGCGGATACGAACTTCGCATACCTAAAGGTGCTAAGGATAGATTTGCAGCAAATATTCAGACTATCCCTGAAAGGGCCCGCCGGAACTTTGCATTCCATACGGTGAAACGTGGTGAGTCTTTACGTACTATCGCTGATAGATACGGTGTTTCAGCTTCTGAACTCGCAGATGCTAACAGCATTTCGACAAGAACAAAAGTCAGAAGAGGCGTTCGTTTAAAGATACCGTTCAAATCAGCCTATCAGGAAGTTGACGTTGCGGTAAATACGAATCAGGCAACAGCGGATTCCAATTCCGGTGAAGCTCAGGATCAGCCGGGAGTCGGCGAACAGGAAACCTATGTTTCTCCTTACGTCGCGTTAAGCAAAGAACCTGCTAAGACTGAAGAAAAAGAACAAACCAATATTAAAGCCGTAGTTGCCGATAACGCGACTCACGAAGAGCAAGATGTTGAAGAAGACGATTCCAAGATCGTACCTGCCGGAAAATCTTTAGTAACCTACACGGTTAAACCGAAAGAAAGCCTTTTAAGTATTGCTGATCTTTTCGGTGTCCGCGTCAGCGACATTCGTAACTGGAATGCTATTCCATATACGACTGCGTTGAAGGTCGGACAGCAGTTGAATGTTTATGTACCGCAGGATAAGCGTGACTTCTACGCGAGCCTTGATAAGCTTTCATCATCAGAAAAAAAGACAACCTCCGTCAGTGAAAACCTCGTCCGCAAAGCCTGGTTTTTCCATAAAGTCCGTAAAGGAGAAAACCTGACATCAATCGCGAACAAATACAATGTCGCGAAGTCGGAAATTATGCAGTGGAACGATTTAAGTTCCAACAAGCTTACGCGTAATCAGAAAATTAAAATCTATTCTGAAAAGAATGTTGATGTTGCCGCTGAAAGAACAACATCAAAAAGTTCAGCAAGAGTATTCAAGTATAAAGTCCGTCACGGTGAAACAGTCAGCAAAATTGCCGCAAAATTCGGTGTGAGTGCGACCCAGGTCAGAAGATGGAATCATCTTGCCGGTAATAGAATACAGGCCGGTAAAGTCATCCGCATTATGAACGAGGACAGAGCTTCATCATATGGTGATAATGCCGTCAGAACTCCTGCGACAAAGAACATCTATAAAGTTAAAAAAGGCGAAACACTCGCCCAGGTTGCTGATAGATTCGATGTTAGCGTAACCAACATCAAAAAATGGAATAAGATTTCGAAGAACCACTTGCAGGCAGGACAAAAGTTAAGAATCTATTCTGACTTTGCTTCAAAAGAAAGACCTGAAAAAGCAGTTGTTTCAAAGCACAAAAAAGGCGCTCATAAAGCTGCTGTTGCCAATGTGCATGTCGTAAGAAAAGGCGAGTCACTTTTCAGCATCGCGAAAAAATATCAGATGACAGCAAAAGAACTCGCAAAGAAAAACAAAATTGCCGGGACTAAATTAAAACCCGGTCAGAAAATTGTCGTTGATTAATTTTACGAGGAAAATAACCTAACTAAGTTGACATATTTTTGTTAGAACCGTTAGGGGTGTTACCACTACAGAGTAACTGAGATAAAACCCTTAACACCTGATCCGGATCATACCGGCGTAGGGAAACGGTTTATATTTTCAGATTACGAGAGTGTATGAAAAAAACCGTTTCCGTGGAAACGGTTTTTTCATTTTAAACAAGGATAGATACTATGCGTTATATATTACTGGCTCTATTATTCACAACTGTTGTCTTCGGGCAATCGTTCGTATTAACCGGACGGGTTGTTGACGAGGAAACAAAAGTCCCTTTGGCAAAAGCAAGCTTAGTGCTCAACCACTCACAAGGCGGGGCAATTGCCGACAGCAACGGTTCTTTTAAAATTTCATACAAGGTGAGCGTTGATACCCGTGTCAGAATTACATACATCGGTTATCAGCCGGCGGAAATTATTCTTTCCAAAAGCGGCGATGTCAATCGGGACATTAGTCTGAAAAGAAGTGCCATGCCTGCTCAGTCGGTTGTGGTTACCGCGGCATTCGGTGATGAAGCGCTGCCTATGACAACGTACAACAAAATGAACAAAACAGAAATAGCTCAAAATTACACTCTGCAGGACGTACCACAGTTTTTAAGTTCTATGCCCTCAGCTATCTGGTATTCCGAAGGCGGCAGTGGTGTTGGTTATAATTATTTAACTCTACGTGGATTTGACCAACGAAGAATTGCAGTAATGGTAAACGGTGTGCCGCAAAATGACCCTGAAGATCATAATGTGTATTGGATTGATTTCCCGGACATTCTGGGCAACAGCGAAGTTGTTCAGGTGCAGCGGGGCAGTGGCAGCGGTATTTTCGGATACCCGGCAATTGGGGGAGCGATTAATATTGTTACCTCAAGTGTAACAGCTAAACCCGAGATTCATTTGGGTGCTCAAGTCGGCGATTACAATACCCGCAAGTATTCCGTAACGATGAATTCCGGAATTATTGATAATAAGTATTCAATCTTCGCTAAACTGTCGCAAACGCTTTCCACCGGTTACAGGAATCTCGGTTGGGAAAACGTCAACTCCTATTATATGTCTGCAATACGGTTTGACGGCAGTCTTACCAGTCAGGTTAACTTTTACGGCGGTCCATTTCAGGATGGCTTAGTCTATACCGGACTTCCGAAATTCGCTGTCAAGGATAAAGATCTTCGGAAGAAGAATTACTCATATTGGGAAGCCGATGCCAATTCATTTACGTATGTTACCGAAAGAAGGCCGGAAGAACAGGAAAGATTTTCACAGCCGCATTTCGAACTTCTGAACGAGTACAAACTCGATGCCCATGTGACCATTAACTCGGCAGTATTTCTCGTGCTCGGTAAAGGATACTACGACTTTGACGGCTCATGGGCTTCATACGACTATTTTAGAATTACCGCGGCAAATGGATTCAGCGGAGTAACAAATCCGTCTTCAAACTATTTTCCGAGTGTACTTATTCGGGCTGAAGTTGATAATAGGCAATACGGCTGGCTGCCGCGTGTGAATATCAGTTATGATAATCTGGAGATTAACGCAGGTGCCGAGTTCAGATTCCACAGGTCAAAACATTGGGGCAACCTGTCGTTTGGTGTCGTATTACCGCTGGAAATCACCCCTGAGTACCGTTATTACTATTATGAAGGGGCAAAGGATATGATCAGCGGTTTCGTTAGTGTCAATTTCAAGCTTAATGATAAAATGCACTTTCTGAGTGAACTTCAGCTGGCTTATAATAAATACCGTATATCTAATGAGCAGTATGTCGGCACGGATTTCACAGTCCCGAATGTTTTTGCAAATCCAAAAGTTGCATTGAGTTATCAGATGGACGAAAACAATTCATCGTATCTCAGTGTCGCGTATGTCAGCCGCGAACCGAGATTGAAAGATTATTATGATGCAGCCGAATCAAGCGGCGGCGCAACACCGCAGTTTGAACAAAAACTCGATGGCACTTATGATTTCTCAAAGCCTTTAGTCAAACCTGAGTCAATGCTCGACTTTGAATTGGGTTACACATACAAAAAAGATATGCTATCAGTAAACCTGAACGGATTCCTCATGTTATTTCAGGATGAAATCGTAAAGAACGGCCAGTTGGATAGATTTGGTAATCCGATGACCGGAAATGTTGATAGAACATTGCATCGTGGAATCGAAGTTGCTGGTAAATTAGATGTGATAAGTGACTTCTCAGTCAATTGCAATGCGACGTATTCAAAAAACAGCATCGAAAAAGGAAGCTCATTCATAACCTATAACGACCCGATAACGAGTACGGCAAAGAATGCGGCAATTGATATGAGCGGCAACCGCATCGGCGGCTTCCCTGAATTTCTCGCAAACGTATCACTGCAATATAAACATGATGAAATATTCGTCAATTTAAGTGGTAGTTATGTCGGGAAATTCTATTCGGATAACTACGATAAGAATTTTGCTTCATATCTGGCAGAGTTTCCCGGATTTTTATCGTATGCCGATAACGTAAATGATGCGTATTTTGTAGCTAATTTTATGGCAAGTTATGAGTTCAAGGATTTGGGAATCGGTTCGAACGTAAAATTGTTTGCACAGGTAAATAATATTTTCGACCGGTTATATTCTCAAAACGCAGTCGGAGCAGAATTCTTTCCGGCGGCAGAACGGAATGTATTAGCCGGTGTTAACTTGACATTCTGATAACACAACATGTTTTAGGCAGTATGAAAAAAACAAAAGCAATTATCATTGCAAATGGTGAAGCCCCTTCGAAGCAGGTAGTTAACTACCTGCTTCGCAAAGGGTATGATACCGTCATCGCGGCGGACGGGGGATTGCTGCATTGTAAAAAGCTCGGCATTATTCCTCAGCATATCGTAGGCGATTTTGATTCGGTTTCACAAAAGGAGCTGGACAACTACCGTAAAGTCAGCACGATAAAACAGATCAAGCGTCAGACTGATACCGACCTGGAAAAAGCAATACTATACGCGATTAAAATCGGCTTTACCGATATTGCCGTATGTGCCGCCACCGGTTTCCGGATAGATCATACGCTTGGAAATATCTCACTGCTGTTGCGGTATGTTTCAAGAATACAAATCCGTTTGGTTTCCAAAGAGTCCATTGTCATTCCCGTTCAGGGCAGTTATACTTTTTTGACGAAAGCCGGCGAAACTATCTCACTCTTTGCCTTCGAGCAGAAGACGAAAATCTCAACGTTGGGTTTAAAGTACCCGTTGAACAGGGAATCGCTGATGTTCGGGAATAGGGAAAGCGTTAGTAATGTAACTAATGAAGATGTCGTCTCTCTCAGAGTGATAAACGGTACAGCGATTCTGGTCCGGGATGCTAAACTTGTGATGAAGTATGATATTTAGCACGTTAGACCTGATAATTCTTTGCGGCTTCTTTGCCGCAGTGCTTCTTATCGGATTTGTCACTTCCCGGAAGAACCAAAGTGACGAGGAATACCTGCTCGCCGGGCGCAAAGTGGGATTATTCCTATTCGTACTGACCAATGTTGCAACGTGGTACGGCGGGATCCTTGGAGTGGGAGAGTTCACTTACCGGTACGGTTTAGTGAACTGGTTCACGCAGGGTGCACCGTATTATCTGTTCGCAATCCTGTTTGCCGTATTCTTCGTGAAGAAGGTCAAATCCTCCTCAAATTTCACCATTCCGGAGAGGATGGAGCAGATGTATGGCCGGAGGATATCTTTGCTCTCAGCGGTCTCTGTGTTCGTTCTGGCGTCTCCTGCACCGTACTTACTGATGACCGGGATTATTGTCTCACATATCTTCGGAATCCCGCTCGTTTGGGCGCTCGTTATCGCGTTAATATTGACGGCAAGTTATCCGTTGATAGGCGGGTATAAATCCGATATCATAACCGATGCTTTATTCTTCTTTATCATGTTCATAGGATTCATTGTTGCTGCGGTATACCTACTGGGGCATTACGGAACCGGATTCCTGCAACAGAACCTGGCGCCGGAACATTTGACGATAACCGGTGGCGTCAGCAAGGAATATATCATCGTCTGGTGGCTTATCGCGTTGTGGACATTCGTAGATCCGGGATTTTTCCAACGGACCCAGGCGGCACGGACACCTAAAGTTGCAACCTACGGCATTTTGATTTCGGTCGCTTTCTGGCTGCTGTTTGATGCGCTGACAAATACGGTCGGTTTATATGCGCGTGCATTGTTTCCGAATCTGGCGACACCTTCGCAATCCTATCTTATACTTGCCGACAAAGTTCTATTTTCAGGCATGCGGGGATTGTTTTACGCCGGCATGATAGCATCCATTCTTTCTACATTGAACAGTTTCCTGTTCATATCGGCAACAACACTCGCAAATGATTTCATGGTGAAAATTCCTGCACTGGCAGGGAAGTACACACTCAAAAACATGACCGTTGTCGGTATACTCATTGCATCAGTCCTATCGTTAATATTGGCTGTTTCAATTCCATCCGTTATTGATTTGTGGTACACCATCGGTTCATTAGTAATACCGGGACTCCTGTTCCTGCTTGTCTCCGTATACTTTCCAAAGTGGATGGTATCACCAACAATCGCTTTAGTTGAAATCATATCCGGCTTTGTGGTTAGTACCGGCTGGTACATTCTGCGGGATTCCGGACTCATCTACGGCGACCTCGATGTCATTGAGCCCATGGTTGCGGGATTGATAGTCGTGAGTTTCATCCATGCAGTCGGTTTATATTTGAAAAGGAAAGTACTAGGGAAGTGAGGCTCTGTCATTCCCACAATAGCGGGAATCCATGGGTTTACGGAGATTGCTCGGTTATTCTCGATACTTCCGTCTCCGACGGAAACTCGAACAACCTCGCTCCTGAGACTTCGAACCTTGGCCTCCGGACTTTGAACTTCGCACTGAACCAAAATGCAAAATAAAAATTGCTGCTTATTAAATTTGCTCCTTGTAGATTTTCAGAAAAAACTGTATTTTTGTTGTCTCAATAAGCGGAAGTGGCGAAATTGGTAGACGCGCACGTTTGAGGGGCGTGTAGGGAAACCTGTAGGGGTTCAAGTCCCCTTTTCCGCACTTAAAGCCAGATGTAACAGTCTGGCTTTTTTCATTTTAAACTGAAGGTAGACCACGGATAACCACGCTTTCGGCGGGCAAGCACAGCCGACACTGTTTTTATTATTTATTAACCACACTCTTCAGACCGTGGAGAGTGATCCCCAAAACACATGGACTTTAGTCCAAATAGGGGAAACTGATTGGACTAAAGTCCGGAAATTCGGTGGTATGCCTCTCACGGCGTTGAAACGCCGTGTTAATGATGCGAACCGTTTTATTGCATGTCCCTTTAGGGGCTATATGTTTGTAGAAAAACGATAATCCAACCAACCCCGTTTGCCGTCAGGCAATATATTCTCCTCCGGACTCTGTGAACCTTACGGGAAAATTTATTATTATAATAAATCTCTGCTACAAGGATGGATTCACTCCGGGAAATGCATCGTCGGCGCATGTTTCTGCTTGACTTTATGCGTGTTATATCATTAGTTTATATGCATAATTAAAGGGTGTATAACGAGCTGTATAATTCAGTTCTTATCACGTTGATTTTACAATTGGAACAAATCTCATTGACTTGGAGTATAATGTATTATAAATGTCAGAGATAGAGACCTTTCCAAATTTATTATGATATTATTTACAGTTAGAGGATTCCATGCGAGTAGTTATCAGTAATATACTTGTGGTGTTTGTTATATCATCTTTATGGTTGAATATAGGATGTAATAAAAAAAAGTCGGACAATAACCATTCATATAGTAAGATGACAAACTATGAGGATAATCTGATGAAAACCGTCGAAACAATGTATACCTCTGGGAATTATAAAAAAATATTTCTTATGAAAAAGGAGAGTTATTTTTCTGATACAGTTTGTTTTTATACTGATTTGTATGATTCGAGAGTCTTTTTCATCCATGATAAAAAAATAATATGGTTACATGAAGATGAGTATTTTATTGATTACCTAAACCGCGTAAAACAATACATCATTTGGAATCAAATCAATCAAAAAAACATTGAGAAATTTTTCTGGTACATATATGGTGGCTATGGAGGAGGTCCTGATAAAGGTGGATTTAAAAGAAATACCGCTGTTGAACTGAGAAAAGATGCAATTAAATTTCGTTTTAAAATCTACGAAGATAGTCTTATTTATATCAAGTTTAATGCAATAGAGTTGAAAACCTTGACAAAACATAATGAGGAATTTTTTTACTTTTTTAAAAATAATCAAATAGAGCTGAGAAAATTAACTACTGATACCCTAAAGAAAACTGAAATTCATGCAATTAAGTAGATTTACAATGGAATTATTAGACTGAATGTCCCGTTAGGGACTATATGTTTGTAGAAAAACGATAATCCAACCAACCCCGTTTGCCGTCAGGCAATATGTTTTGAACGGATTGATGATTCTTTTTTTGTTTTAAATCTTCGTGAAAAAGGGCTATTTTCATTTCTCAATTGCACAACTCTCGATATGATAATTTGGAATTATGAAGCAAATCCTAATCCTTTTGACTTTTTTAAGCACAATATGCCTCAATGCTCAGATTCAACCTTTTGAGCCGGATGGTTATTATTTCCCGGCAAAAAAGCTGGTTATAGCGGGACATGTAATCAGCAATATTGATATCCGGACGTTGGATTATTCCTTTGATGATACGACGCATGTGCTGCAATCCAAAACTGTGGAACCGGAAATCCTGGTTTCTGTGACGGGCGTAAGAAGAAGAGCAAAGGGATATAATCTTACATTGAGTCCGGATTCATTGAGTTTCTACTTCTTTATCTCGCCATTGGATAAGGTGGAGTTTTCCGGCGAATTTACAGATAAACGTGGCAAATTCTATGATTGCGCTGACATTACGGCTCTGAAAACTGTTGTGATGAAAGGTACCTTCAGATTGATCAAAAAGGGTAAAATCGCGAGTATCTGGAACCGGGATTTCACGTTCTGGCAAGGCGATTAAATAATTAGGAATTGTTACTTCCGAATGTTAGATTTCTGAACAGATATTCAAGTAATCCTGTATTATGGTTAATAATATATCTTTTATAGGGAGTAAAAGGTTATGATTAAAAGAATTTCTTACCTCGTTTTATTTTGCTTAGCGTCAATCATTTCAATTCATGCGCAGGTAGCCCACGATTTGTTTCCATTGGCTCAAGGCAATTATTATAAATATGCCTTGCAAAAAGTATCATCCTATTATAATATTTATGGAGATACATCGAATTACAAAAAGGATATCATTGGGACATCCACTTTCAAAATTGTGTCTGTTGTAACTACCAAAGATGCTAATATATGGAGTGTTGATCGTTATGACACGCTGCATTTTTATCAATACACTCATTTAAACCCCTGGGTTTTAGTGCTGGATTCAGCCTACACAACCTCAAGTACTTTCTCTATTTATGAAGCATTAGCCGATTCACACAAAATATCTTTACCCGCCTATAACGACATATGGAATTTTAAGTCCGGCTTCCATCGCTTCGCAAGTAGTGAGAATCTATATGACAGAAATACGTTCCATTTTACATCTGATATGTATGAGTGGGATACGTTGATATGTAAATCCGGTAAAGGTTTGTCAAGAATGTATTATCAGGAGGATTTGGGAATAGATGTGATTTATGAAAATAAAATATCTGCACAATTAATCGAAAGTTTGATTTTAGCTTCTCCCGTTGAAAACGCGAAAGTAACCCAGTTTGCATTGCAGCAAAACTATCCGAATCCCTTTAACCCAAGCACAAAAATCACGTACTCCATCGGAGGTACACAGTTGGTTACTGTAAAGATATTTGATGTTTTAGGTAAATTAGTTACTACTCTGGTTAATGAAGAAAAACCAGCGGGGAGCTATCAGGTTCAATGGAATGCCGCTAATCTACCATCCGGTATCTATTTCTGTGAAATGAAGAGCGGAAATTTTAAAACAGTTAATAAAATGCTGTTGATGAAATAGAGTGTGTAATATTTGTAATAAAAAAAGCTGTCCCTGTAGAATGGGACAGCTTTTCTATTTTAAGGTAAAACGGATATTACCGTTTTAGTTTGAAAATGAAGGGGACGGTAAATGTGGCGGTTACCTTGTTTGTTCCATCATTCAGCGGTGCAAAGTGCATTTTTGCAGCGGCATCAAGTGCTGCTTCATCACATCCGAATCCAATACCATTACCGCGTTTTACTTTCGCCTCGATCACATTACCATTCTGGTCAACCGTTACAGTAACGTTTACCTGACCTTCAATCAAACACCTTTTAGCGAGTTCGGGATATACAATACGCGCCGATACTGCTTTTGCGGATTCTACCGGCTGGGGAGCTCTGTCAATTATTCTCGCGCTGGGAACGATAGTCCCGGTTAATAGCACAACTGCTACCATCAAAGCCTTCACAAACGATACAGTCTTCATAGTCATCTTCTCCTTGAAATAAATCCTAAAAATTTTTGTTGTTCTTTTCTTCATCGCAACCGCGAACGAAGAATTAATAATTACGGTATCAAAAATACATCATGCAACAAGGGGATGTTATAAACTCTACATGGATGGGGGATTTAGTTGAAGAATGGGATAATTGCCTGTATCAATGGTGAATAGAACGCGGATGAGACGGATAACACGGATTTTCGCAGATATTAATATTGAAATTTTTGTAGTTTGTAGAGACACCCGGTGGGTGTCTCACTTAGAATAAGGCAAAAGTTAAAATGTAAACTGGCAACCTAATACAGAGTGTAGCTTTTTCATCAGCGGTTTGTATAGAATAATCGGGAGACACCCGCCGGGTGTCTCTATAAAACATCGGTGAAGATCTGTGTTACCCGCCCGCATGACTGCGTCAGCGGTCGGGCGGGTCCGTGCCTGCCCGCCGAAGGCGTGGTCATCCGCGTTCTATCATAAAAAAAGAGTTATGCGATTGCTCACATAACTCTATTAATAAAAATATGTCTGAAATTTATTTCAAAATACCGAATAATGTTGTCGAGTATTTTGCCAGATCCGAAAGCGGAGTGAAATAAATTCCGAATAATAAAACCGGTACTGCAAGCACGACAACAACGACGGCTTGTGAAAGTTTATTCGGGATAACCGTAGGATCTTCGGGTTTTACCAAGAACATGTGTTTCAATACGCGAACGTAGTAGTACAGGGAGATAACACTGTTCAAAACACCGACGATAGCAAGTACATACATCTTCGCGCTTAAAAGAGCCATGAAGATATACAGCTTTCCGATAAATCCAGCCGTAGGTGGTAATCCGGTTAATGATATGAGAAAAACACCCATGCAAACCCCGTACAACGGCATTCTGTAACCGATACCGTTATAGTCGTTGATATTTTCGGAATGAATTTTATTGCTGATAAGAATTACGACAAGGAATGCACCAAGATTCATCATGACGTAAATTGAAAAGTAAACCATGACGGCACTCATACCGTCATTAGTCATAACCGCAAGAGCCGCGAGCAGATAACCTGCGTGAGCGATACTCGAATATGCCAGCATTCTTTTTACGTTATCCTGCCACAAAGCAGTCAGGTTGCCGACAAACATGGTAAGGATTGAAACAAATACGAGGAAGTTCTTCCAGTCGAAGAACGGCATTACAAGCCAGTACCCGGATGAAGTACCGAGTGTATATACAGTCAAAATAATGCGTATAAGCATCGCGAATCCTGCCGCCTTGCTTGCAACCGACAAATAAGCAGTGATTGAAGTCGGAGCGCCTTCATATACATCCGGAGTCCAGAAGTGGAACGGAACACTTGAGATTTTGTAACCGATACCGACGAAGATCATCAGAGTGACGAATATCAGCAGTGCATGGCTTACTTCGATTGAGCGCAGCATTAATGAGATTTCATACAGGTTAGTCGTTCCCGTCATACCGAAGAGTATTGATATACCGAATAACATTATGCCTGAAGAAACTGCTCCGTAAATAACGTACTTCAACGAAGCTTCGGTGCTTTTCTTATCTTGTTTTAGATATCCCGCGAGTACATAGGAACTAAGCGAAACAAGTTCAACTGAAAGATATATGAGCAGAAAATCCGTTGCCGAAACCATGAACATCATACCGAGCATCATGCCGAACATCAATGTGTAATATTCGCCGATACGATCCAATGATTTTTGTATTTCTTCGCTCATCGTGCTGAATACAACGACGAAGAATGATGCGCCGAGTATTAATAATTTGAAGTAGTTGGCGAAACTGTCCGTCGCAATCATCGCGCGGCTTTTACCGACCATGAATCCTTTTGTTACCGGGACAAAGAATTGTTGAGCAACAAATCCTATCGCGATAAGAATTCCGATACCCGCTATTACCGGCAGGGCTTTTTTTGCTTTCGGAAAAATCAGGTCGCTTAATAGGACAAGTACCAGGAAGAGCGAAACGACTAATTCCGGTTTGATTAAATAGAGCCCGTTAAAAAAATATGATGTATCCATAAAAAGTTCTTTTACATTCCAATGGATTAATAAAAATTTCGATTAACGCAGAATTCCAGCCAGTGTATTTACCGACGAATTCATCAAATCCAACATCAATGAAGGGTAAACACCCAGCAAGATTATAACTATAGTTAATGGGATCAGCATTGCATATTCCCGGAAATCAAGATCTTTGAGTGCAGTCCATTTTTCATTCAACGTGCCGAGGTATACTCTCTGCATTGTCCAGAGCATATAGCCTGCGCCTAACAGAACGCCAAGAGTACCGAAAATAGTGAGTAAGCGTATTGAAGAGACATTAAATGCTCCGAGGAATACGAAGCTCTCTGAAATGAATCCGCTTAGTCCCGGCAGACCTATAGCCGCGAAGAAGGCAAGCACCACGAATCCCGTGTAAACCGGCATCTGATTTGCAATGCCGCCGAAATCATTCAAACCTCTGGTATGCGTGCGATCGTATAGAACTCCAACGCTCAAGAAGAGCATTGCCGTGATAGTACCGTGATTGAACATCTGGAATACCGCACCGGAAATACCGGCGGTGTTCAACGATGCCATGCCGAGTAATACATACCCCATGTGGGAAACCGAGGAATACGCAATAAGCTTTTTGAAATCTTTTTGAGCCATCGCACAAAGGGCTCCATATATAATATTTATTACGCCGAATAAGGCTATCCACCAGATAAGCTGCTTCGTTAAATCAGCGAATATCGTGAAGTTGAAACGGAGAATACCATAAGTACCCATTTTCAAAAGAACGCCTGCAAGAATAACGCTTATCGGGGTCGGAGCTTCTACGTGTGCATCCGGTAGCCACGTGTGGAACGGGAACATCGGTATTTTGATTGCAAATCCGGCAAACAATGCGATGTAAGCAATGAAGCGTAAGTTGTTAGGATTCATCGGTGAAAGAATGCCGTCAGTTGTGAAATTGGCAGGATTCATCATCGCAATCATATTAAATGTGAATACCTTTTCTCCGTGATACATTTCGGTGCAGCTCAGGTACAGTCCGATCATGACTAACAGCATGAACACGCTGCCGAACAATGTGTAGATAAAGAACTTGATAGCAGCATATTCTTTTCTTGGTCCGCCCCATATACCGATAAGGAAATACATCGGCAGAAGCATCAATTCCCAGAATACATAGAAAAGGAAGAAATCTAAGGAGACAAATACTCCCATCATTCCCGTTATCAGAAGCAGATACAAGGCGAAATAGCCTTTGACCGATTCCTTGATGTTCCACGATGACAGTGCCGCTATAAAGCCTATAAGGGCTGTTAAAAGCAGCAGTGGGGCGCTCAGACCGTCAATTCCGAGGAAGTAGTCAATCTTAATCGTCTTTAGGCCAGCAATTCCGCTGACTTTTATCCAGGTGAATTTTTCAACAAACTGGAAAGTCGCCTCATTGTTTATTCCGCCAAGGCTGTAGTTATAGTTACCCCAGATAACACCGGCGATAACCATCTGCAGGAATGTCACAACGAGGGTTATGATTTTCATAAGCTTCTCCGCGGATTTCGGCAAGAAGAGGATAACCGCCATACCGAGAACCGGAAGAAATGTAATTAACGAGAGTAAAGGGATTTGGTGCATAGTGCTTTATTCCTAGATATTCAAATTTCTGTTTAAATAAAAATGAACAATAGTACAACAATTGAAAAAACAACCATAATAAGATATGACTGTACTTTTCCCGTTTGTATTTTTCTAATGATCAATCCGAAAATTCCATTCAGTGTTGCCACCAGATTAACGATACCGTCAACTACAACGGAGTCAAAGACACCGCTGATGCGTGAAACTAATCTTGTAACAGCAGCAGTGCCGTTAACGATACCGTCAACAATAGTTGAGTCGAACCAGGCTAAAAACCTGCTGAGTGCAAGTGTTCCGCCGACAAAGAACGTGTCGTACATTTCATCAAAGTACCACTTGTTCAGGGAGACTTTATATAACCACGGAACGGAATTCGAAATTTTATCGGGATTAATTTTCTTTTTCAAGTACATGAAGGAAGCAAGGAGAATGCCGAGTCCCGCAACGATCAATGAAATGATCATAGCAGGGTAATGTGCATGGTGCATTGCTTCGGTATATTCCACTGAGTGCACGATTGCCTGATGACCGGCTTCGGCAGCGGGGGTTTCATGCTGAACCATGAATGAATAGCGTGATGCTTCGGGCACAACCGACTTAGGAACCGGCAGCCATTTGCTGAGTACCCAGCCATCCGAAGCAGAAAGCGGATTCAGAGTATAAAAAGCAAATACGGAAAGTATTGCCAGAAGAATCAAAGGGGCAGTCATAACTGCGGGAGATTCATGCGCGTGATCGTACTTTTCTTGATTTCTCGGAGTGCCGTGGAAGGTGAGATACAGAAGACGGAACATATAAAATGCAGTCAGTAGAGCAACAAAGAATCCTGTAATAACAAAAATATTGTGTCCGGTTAAACTGCCGAATGCCATAGCCGAAGCAAGAATACCGTCTTTACTCAGGAATCCTGAAGTAAGAGGAATACCGCTGATAGCCAGACAGAAAATCAAAAACGTGGTATAGGTAATTGGAAGTTTCTTCCGCAAACCACCCATCTGACGGATATCCTGCTCGTGATGCATTGCATAAATCACTGAACCTGAACCGAGGAATAATCCAGCTTTGAAGAAAGCATGAGTAATCAAATGGAAAAATCCGAACGAATAGGCACCGACACCAAGAGCCATAATCATATATCCCAATTGGCTTATGGTTGAGTATGCCAGTACTTTCTTAATATCGTTCTGCGTTAGTGCTATGGTTGCAGGTATGAATGCAGACAAAGCGCCGATTGTTGCAATAACAAGCATCGCATCGCCGGTTAGCATGGTGAAAATTCTTGTTGTCAGGTAAACACCTGCCGCGACCATGGTGGCAGCGTGAATCAACGCGCTCACTGGTGTAGGACCTTCCATAGCATCCGGAAGCCAAACATGCAGCGGGAACTGGGCTGATTTGCCGATAGCACCGCAGAATAGCAAAATACCGGTAACGGTCAACCAGAAACCGGAATTAAACGGCATTACACCCTGACTGATAGCAACAAATATCTTATCAAACGTAAATGTGTGGTATGTTGTGAATAATAACAATATACCGGCAAGCATACCGATATCGCCGATGCGGTTAACGACGAAAGCTTTCTTTGCTGCATCGGAAGCTGATTTCTTTTCATACCAGAATCCGATGAGGAGGTATGATGACAATCCTACGAGATCCCAGAAGATATACATCATCAGCATGTCATGGGCAAACACGATTCCAAGCATGGAGAATGTAAAAATTCCAAGATACGCGAAATATCTGTTGTACCGCGGATCGCCCTTCATGTACGCTATGGAAAAATAATGAACCAGCGTACTAATAAGGCTAACTACCAGAAGCATCAGGCACGCAAGGTTATCAATCGTAAAACCGAGTTCAACGGTCAACGGCCCGAAGCCCGGCACATTACCAAGATTTATCCACGGCAGTTCTGCTACGATCGCTTTGGCACCTGAATAATATGCAAGCCTCATATAAGCAAGGTACACACTGAGGGCTAACGTCAATGTTATGACGGCCAGCTCAAAGACATACATCGCTTTGAATTTTTTACCGAAGAGCAGAGTAAAGGTAAACCCAACTAACGGTAAGAATAATATGATTAGTGCAATTAGAATAAAAGGGACACCATCTACCATGACTATTCTCTCATTTCATCAATTTCGTCAACATTGACATTTGAAAAATTCTTGTAAATATTCAGTACGATAGCCAGTGCAATTGCAGATTCGGCAGCCGCGAGAATAATGACAAACAAAGCCGCGAGTTGTCCGTGAAATCCGAAATTGCCGAATCGTGCGAAAGCGACAAAATTAATGTTCGCCGCGTTCAGTATTAACTCGATTCCCATCAGAACCATGATAGCATTCTTTCTTGTCACAACTCCGTATATACCGAAGGTGAAGAGAATCGAACTGACTACGAGAAAATGAACTAAACTTATTGTAATCATATTTCTGTTGATTGTTTTATAAAATTAATAAGATATTACTTTCTTGCTATACTTGCCGCACCGATGAGCGCGATGGTCAAAAGAATACCGAGCAGTTCAAAGATGATGATGTATTCATTCATCAGTAATGAACCGACCTGAGCCAAATTGTTACCTGAACCGACAATGGTGCTTTCAACATGCCACTTTGTCTGCACCATAAATTTAAAAAGAAGTCCGAAGAGCAATCCGACCACGATTGTTGCGGGCAGAATCTGCCAGACTCCGGTCTTGATTTCAGAATCGGTGATTTTATTGGTAAGCATCACACCGAACAAAATGAGAATCAGGATACCGCCGACGTATACAATGAGTTGCACGATGGCAATGAAATCAGCTCCCAATAAAACGTAGATACCGGCAACGCCGAAGAACGTCAGCATCAGGCTGAACGCGGCGTACATAACATTCTTTGTTGATACCACAACAAATGCAGAACCTACGGTTATAAGAGCGAAAAAATAAAATAGAATATCATACAAAGTCATTTTTTAACTCGGAGTATTAGTTGTTGGTGCTTCTGGTTTAGGTGCCGCAGCAGCTTTAGCCGCAGCTTTTTCAGCTTCTAATTTTGCTAAGCTTTCTTTTTTCTCTTTGACTTCTTCCGGTGTCATCGCTGAAAAATGATAGATCAGATTTGAACGTCTGTATTCGGAATACTCATACGCGTCCGTCATCTTGATACATTCGGTCGGACAGGGGAAGACACACAATTGACAGAAACAGCATTTAGCAATATCAATATCAAATTGGGTTACCCACAGAGCCTTTTTCTTGCCGAGAGAGGTTTTACCTATATCATCAGCCGGAATGGCTTTTACCGTTTCAATGGTAATGCAGTCTACGGGGCAGGCCTTAGCGCATTGATCACATCCGATACAGTCCGATATATCAACATATAGACGGTTGCGAACGCGCTCTACCATTCTCGGTTTTATTTCGGGATAATAGGTCGTAACCGAAGGCTGGAACAGGTGTTTAAATGTTATGATCATTCCAACTATGGCAGTATGGAGACCATCATAAATATTTCTAAAATATGTCATCATAAAAATTGCTAACGATAAAGGTTTAAATAATCATGATAAGGGCAACTGCTAACAAATTAACTACTGCGATAGGGATCAAGTATTTCCAGCACAAATTCATTAACTGGTCAACACGCAGACGGGGGAGTGTCCAGCGCAGCCACATCTGAACAAATACAAAGAAAATACCTTTTACGGTAAACCAGAAAAATTGCTCAATCGGAATCAGCCAATGAGCGCCTAAAAGGCTTCCGAGATAACCGAAGGGCGACTGGAAACCGCCGAAAAATAATGTTGCGACGATAGCCGAAACCGCGAACATGTTCGCGTATTCAGCAAGGAAAAACATGGCGAATTTCATTCCGGTATATTCGGTGTGGTAACCGCCAACCAGTTCCGATTCCGCTTCAGGTATATCAAACGGAGTTCTGTTAACCTCAGCAAGTGTGGAAATGAAGAGGATAACGAATCCGATGACCATGAAGGGGATAATGGCAAATTTGTGCCAGGTGGTGATATATCCACCGAAGATCAACCAGTTGAACATATTGCTCGACTGTTTAATGCTTAAGTCCATTAGATTCAAGGAACCGGTAACAATAATAACCGTTACAATAACGAGCACGGTTGGAATTTCGTAACTGACGATCTGCGCAGCAGAACGAACAGCTCCGAGAAGGGAATACTTATTATTGGAAGCCCAGCCCGCCATCAGGATACCGGCAACCATGAGTCCTGAAATAGCTGTTAAATAAATGATTCCGAGATTAATATCGGAACCCATATACGCTGAAGAAAACGGAATTACTGCAAAAGCGCCGTAGCAGCCTGCAAAAGCAAGTGCCGGAGCAATATTGAATAATTTGGTATCAGCTTTTTCCGGTACAATGTCTTCTTTTTGCAGAAGTTTGAGAATATCTGCGATTGTTTGCAGCCATCCATGCTTTCCAACGCGAACCGGACCGACACGATCCTGCATCCAGGCAGAAACTTTACGTTCAAGCCATACGGCAAAGAGTGCAAACGGTACCAGAAAAGCTACCGGAATAATACACGATACGGTGGCAGCAAGTACAGTGCTGATACTTTCATGCGGTGCTCCTGTTATGAGTGTGAGCAGCCATTTACACGCATCAAAAATTGCATTATATATCATCATCTGTCAACCTCTCCAAGTACAACGTCAATACTACCGATGTTGGCAATAACATCAGCGACCAAATGACCTTTGCTAAGTTCGTTTAAAATTCCAAGATGAATGAAGGAAGGTGCTCTCACTTTTACTCTGTGAGGCTGGTTCTGACCCTTGCTGACAATAAAGAATCCGAGTTCACCCTTTGGTGCTTCAACACGGGCATAAACCTGTCCTTCCGGTGGTTTAACACGCTTCGGAATTGCCTCCGCGATATTTCCTTCGGGAATTTGCTCAAGAGCCTGTTCAATAATTTTTACACTCTGTTCCATTTCAAGGAAACGGAGATAGTATCTGTTCCAGCAGTCGCCGATAGCACCATGAGCATCCGTGCCGACGGGGATTTCAAAATCAAATCTGTCATATATTGAATAAGGGTCATCACGTCTGATATCCCATTTAACTCCGCTTGCGCGTAGGTTCGGACCACTGATGCCGTAGTTGATAGCAACATCGGCAGGAAGAACGCCAACATTTGCAGTACGTTCAACGAAAATCTTATTATAGCTCAATAGATTATTTAATTCTACGAGTACTTTTTTGAAGTTCGGAAGAAATTCTTTGGCAAGGCGGATAAAATCCGGATGGAGATCATGGGACAAGCCGCCGATCCATATATAATTGTATAGGAGCCTGGCACCACAGGTAATTTCGAAGAGTGTTAATATTTTTTCGCGTTCTTCGAAGCAATACAAAAACGGAGTGAAGGCACCGATGTCAATTCCATACGTACCGACTGCTACCAGATGCGATGCGATTCTCTGGAATTCACTCATGATAACGCGGATATACTCAACGCGTTCCGGTATTTTTATGCCGCACAGCTTTTCGACGGTAATAACATATGCCATCTCATTGGTCATTGAACCGAGATAGTCGAGGCGGTCAACGTAAGGAATGATTTGCGGATACGTCATTGATTCGCAGTGCTTTTCAAAGCAGCGATGCAGATACCCGATATGGGGAACGGCACTTATGATCGTTTCACCGTCAAGTTCAACTTCAACTCTGAGCACCCCATGCGTAGAAGGGTGCTGGGGGCCCATGTTTAATACCATTTCTTCAGTTTTTAAACTCATATTCTTTTCATCAATATTAGATTAATAAGGAATCTTCATTCCGTGATAAAATTCCGGACTCTTGTAATCTTTTCTTAAAGGATGCCCGCCTTCCCAATCGTCAGGCATAAGAATTCTGCGCAAATCCGGATGATTCAAGAACACAATTCCCATCATATCATAGGCTTCACGTTCTTCCCAGTTTGCATGATTCCAGATAAAGGCGACTGTTTCAATTTCGGCTTTTTCTCTCGGCAATGATACTTTCAGAAGGGCTTTATGTCTAAGTGATGTTGATTCCAGATGGTAGAATATGGACAATGTACCACCGGTTATATCAAATGTGCCGTCCGGATTTGTCGTTTTTGTTCCGTTTGCATCATCAACTGCCGAAAGAAGCACAAGACTGTCGAAAGCAAGTTCTTTATCATTATATAAGTATTCGCTTACTTCAAGAATATTGGCTGGGTTGATTTCTATTTCATAATCAAAAAGGGCATTGTCTTTTTGAGCGATAACTGCATCACCGAACTGTGCTCTTAATAATTCAAAGATTTCTTGTGGTGTTTTCATGCAATCTCCCTCTTCGCGACTAAGGTTTCCTTACGGATCTTTTCCTGAAGTTTTACTAATCCTTCTAACAACGCATCCGGTCTCGGAGGGCATCCGGGGACGTATACATCTACCGGGATAACTCGGTCAATTCCTTTGAGAACATTATATCCATGTTCCCAATATGGACCGCCGCTGTTAGCACAGCTTCCCATAGAGATAATATATTTAGGTTCCGGCATTTGCTCATAGAGGCGCTTGATGCGCGTTGCCATTTTTAATGTTACTGTTCCTGATATGATGATAATATCTGCCTGACGTGGCGAAGGGCGGGGAATAACACCAAAGCGGTCAAAATCCCAGCGGGAAGCTGAAGTTGCCATCATTTCGATAGCGCAGCATGCCAAACCGAAGGAGACCTGCCATAATGATGATAGTCTTGCCCAATTAAGAAGATCTTCCGTGTTGGTCAGGATGATATTCTCATCGGAGAATTGCTTGTCTAATAAACCCATAACTTTATTCCTGAATAGAATTTTCTACTATCGGGTCTTGAGTGACTCCGGTGAGCTGTTCTTTTGTTTCTGTTGGTCTTCTTGTAATTTTTGGAATTATCGGATGAGGCCTGACCCATTCAAGGTCACCTTTGCGCCATTCGTAGCCCATTCCGAGGAAAAGGAGAATAAGGAAGATAGCGCCGATCGCGAATCCGGCAAATCTTGCCTGCTGATACACTAATGCCCAGGGGAGCAGAAGTACGACTTCCACATCAAATATTAAAAAGATTAGCGCAACAACGTAAAAACGAATGTTGAACTTAACCCAGGGCGAACCGATCGGGTTTTCACCGCATTCATACGTGGTCAGTTTTTCTTTAGTGGGTCTTTTGGGTGCTAATAGTTTTGCTGTCAATACCCCAAGAACTACAAAAATAACGGCAAACAAGAGGAATGCTAATATTTTACCAAATTCTGTTAACATTGAAAGATTCCTATTATTAAAACCGGTTTTTTTCAATCCGGTAAAAATAAATTAAACGATTAAGTACAAAATTAAAAAAATATATGCTATTTAACAACAATTGTACCAGAATTCGGATTGCATGAAAAATGTTGTAATTTTGTACGAATACTTTAAAAACATTAGAATATTCGTATTTTTATATTTTATTTTTATTGATTATATCATGCGCGCAACTGTTGCAAGAATTTTACTCTCAGATTTAGTAACAAATTATCTCAATATTAGGAAAAAGGTATTCCCGGTAAAAGTATTGGCAATTGTAAAAGCTGATGCATACGGGCACGGTGTTAAAGGTGTTGTTGAAGCATTGGTCGGTTTGGGAAACGAACAGCCGGACTATTACGGAGTGGCTTATGCTGAAGAGGGCGAGCAGCTTCGTCAGCTTGGTGTTACAAAACCGGTTTTGCTCTTTGAAAGCGTTTCAGAGGAAAATATTCAAAGTATTATTGATGGTGATTTAATCCCGACCGTATTTGAATATGAACATTTACGCCTGATCAGGCGTCATGCGAAAACAAAACCTCTTAGAGTGCAGGTAAAAGTAAATACCGGAATGAACCGTCTGGGGATTGACTTTCAGTCCGCGGTTGAGTTTATTAACGCTATTGATTCTGAGAAAAATCATTTTATTATGGACGGCATATATACGCACTTTTCAACTGCCGATAATGCCGACAAAACGTTTACCTTAGAACAGAACAAACGATTTAAAGGTGTTCTGGACGAATTAAAAAGAAGGAACATTGCTTACGGAGTTGCTCATGCAGCAAACAGTGGTGCTGTTCTTGATATGCCGGAAACGTATTACGATATGGTCAGGCCGGGCATTCTTATGTATGGATACTATCCGTCCGATGAAACAAGTGAGTCAATAAAGCTGACACCTGTTATGGAAGTCGTTTCTGAAGTCGCATCTTGCATCAGAATTAAAGCCGAGGAACCGATAAGTTACGGCAGAACATATTATACAAAGAGAGAAACCAACATCGTTACCGTACCGATTGGATATGCCGATGGATTCAGCCGCGGATTATCGAATAAAGCATCTGTTATTATTAACGGCGGTTTATATCCGGTTGTAGGTAAAGTGACCATGGATAGAATTATGGTCGAGGTTGGCGAAAAAGTATTTCCGATTGGCCAGGAAGTGGTTTTATTGGGACAAAGAGGTAATCTCAAAATAACTGCATGGGATTGGGCTAATATTCTTGAAACAATTCCATATGAAATAACTTGTACGTTTTCAAAACGCATGCCCCGGGAAAATACTTAGGAGCGTATGGATTTAGACAGACAATATCTGGCACAAGTAGTTAGTATAACTACAAACAGCCTTCGACTCAGTTCTGAAAAGATTGAGGTTGTCGGACTGATGCGGGAAGCATTTCTTAACAGTCAGTCACTTGAAGAGTATATCAGACTGATGAAGAAGGTTACCCAATTTTCCAAGCTTGCAATTAAGTTGCACGAAATCTACAATTACCTTCACCAGAATAAAATTGACTTTTTGCAAATATCGGAACGGATACGTGATCACAGTGCACATATCCAGAATGAAATGGGGCATCTGTTAGATACCATATCATTGGTCGAATTTAAAGCTGCAATTGCCAAGATCGAAGAATTTGCCAACGCGGCTAAGGAAGCAGAAGCAGTTTCAAAACAGTTCACAACCCCGGCTCCGGTTCCTGAACCGGTAGTGCCGTCTGCTCATCCCGTGATGGATATTATGGAGCAGAAAGAAGAAAGTGCGAAGATAAAAGAACGTTTTATTTTTGAAGAAGACTCACAGAACGTAGATGAACTGCTCTTTCAGAATTATGAAGTCTCTATTATGAAACCGATAAAATCTCTGGATGCCTTATTAAAGCGTATGGTGGATGGAGATGTGAATCATGATGAGTACACGCACTTCGCACGGGTGATGAAATATAATTCCGACCTATCGGAGAAATTCGGCACCGAGATTATCACTAATATGCATCGCATCATCGGTAAGACTCTTTTGCTTATCAGGAACAGAGAACTGATGCCGGGCAAAGAGGTGATTGAAGCTATCCGTGCCTGTCTTATTGTTATTGTCGCGTTAGTTAAAAACAAAGAAGTTGATATTACAGTGTATTTGAACCGGGCTGATGAATTCGGTCAGACAATCAAATCTCTCAAGATGAAGGAATAAAGATGGATATATATGCCATTATTATGGCTGGCGGTGTTGGTTCGCGGTTCTGGCCCAGAAGCAAAGAAAGAACTCCGAAACAGCTGCTGACGATATTTGGTGAAGATACAATGATACAATCAACGGTAAAGCGAATTGAACCGTTAGTTGCACCGGATCATATTTTTATTGTGACAAATAAAGTGCAGACTGATGAGATGATTCGTCAACTGCCGCAGATTCCGAAAGAAAATATTCTTGTCGAGCCCTACGGCCGCAATACTGCCGCCTGTATCGGTTTAGCCTGCCTGCATATTAAAAATTTATCCAATGATGCGGTTACATTCGTATTACCGGCAGATCATTTGATTCATGATGAAGATAAGTTTATTGAAAATTTAAACACGGCAATAAATTACGCTTACGAGAAAAAAGGATTGGTCACCATCGGTATTGTTCCGACAAGACCTGAGACAGGCTACGGCTACATACAAGTGACTGATGATAAAAGTGACAGCGCGATTTGTCCGGTAAATGCTTTTGCTGAAAAACCAAATTACGCAACTGCAGTCAGGTTTTTGAAGAGCGGGGACTTTTACTGGAATTCCGGAATGTTCATCTGGCGTGTTGATACGATTCTAAGTGAGATTGCCGCGTATATGCCTGATCTATCCTATTGCCTGCAATTAATTGAAGCGGCAATGGGTACTCCTGCATATGAAAAAGTACTTGCGGAAAATTATGCCCAATTGAAAAGCATTTCAATTGATTACGGCATCATGGAAAAATCACGCGATGTTTATTTAGTTAAGTCAACGTTTCGCTGGAGCGATGTGGGCAGCTGGGAAGAAGTGTATCAACTTTCTGTTAAGAACGAAGACGGCGATGCGTTGACCGGAGATGTTTTTACGGAAGCTACACATGATAACTTTATATATTCACCGGATAGATTCACCGCGGTTATTGGTACGGATAGTCTGATTGTTATCAATACAAAAGATGCAACTCTTGTTTGCAGACGCGATCAGGCACAGAGTGTGAAGAAAATTGTTGATTACCTGAAACAAACCGATAAACCGGAATTATTATAATATGAAAAAACTCATAACCGAAACCGATATTCTCAATTTACTCAGACAGGGCGTACGCCAACTCGTTTTGGAAAAAGGTACTGTAATTACGCCATCTGCAATTGATCGAATGAAACACAGCGGTATGCTGGTTGTTGATCCTTTGCAGCCTCAGCAGTCCGGCGAAAAAGCAGCGACTATCGTTCCGAAGTTCAGAACAATCGCTGTCGGCTCGGATCATACCGGTTTTTCTGTTAAGGTTGAGATCATGAAGTATTTGCAGGAAAAACAGATTGTTGTGACCGACGTCGGCTGCAAGGATACTACTGCCTGTGATTATCCTGATTTTGCATACGCGGTTGCGAAAAAAGTGAAAGCAAAAGAAGTTGATGCCGGAATTCTGTTTGATGCTACCGGTATTCCTTCGGCTATAACTGCGAACAAGGTTAAGGGAATAAGAGCGGTTACCTGCTATAATGAGTTTTCAGCCAGAAGTTCACGCGAACACAACAATGCAAATGTTGTCGTGCTCGGTGCACGTTCTCTTGGTATTGAGACTATAAAGAGTATCCTCGATGTTTGGCTGTATACCGACTTTCTGGGCGGCAGACATCAGAAAAGATTGGATAAAATATCCGAAATTGAGCGTAATAGCCAATAGTGAAAAATATCCTGTTTGATAAATAAGTGATTTGACACGTATATCAATTATTGTTATCTTTTAAACGTTGATTCGATAAATTTGAGCGTAATCACGTTATTGAGTGCCTCAAATATGTGTTGACTTGATTTAGTTTCTTCTGTATATTTCAGCTGCGAGCAAATAGAAAATCACCAAAATTATCCAAAACAAGTTTCAAAGAAGTCTATATTAGGTGAACACGGGGTCTAAAAAAGCTATTTTCAACATATAATCCTTTAAATTAATATTTTCAACAAGTGCGTTCTTACATATTCTACAAAAAATATTTAATCCTAAATTCCTATTTTTTAACTAATTGATTCAGCATTTCACTGTTTCCAAATACCGGAAACTTCGTATTTCGATGTTCACTAACTTTTTAACTTATACATTAATCTCATGTTGATTGTGAAAGAATCGCCTGAAATTGAGAAATTATACTCACTGCAAAAGTTTGGAGTGAAACTGGGGCTGGATAATATCCGGGAATTTCTTGAAATACTCGGGAATCCTCAGAAATCCTTCAAAGCATTTCATATTGCAGGCTCAAATGGAAAAGGAAGTACGTCGTCATTTATTGCCAGTATCCTCATGGAAGCCGGTTATAAAACGGGACTGTATACATCGCCGCATTTTGTTAAATTCAATGAACGCATCATTTTTCAGGGAAACTATATTCCGGATGATTACGTCATAAAATTTGTGCAGAATCATTGGGATTATATTATAGAAAAGCAGTTGACATTTTTTGAAGTCACAACTGCGATTGCGTTCTGCTATTTTAAGGATAAGGGAGCCGAGTATGCGGTTATCGAAACCGGATTAGGCGGAAGGTTGGATGCGACAAACGTTTTGCAGCCGCTCGCTGTCGTAATCACTTCCATCAGTTATGAACACACAAATGTTCTCGGCAGCACGCTGACCCAGATTGCCGGTGAAAAAGCAGCGATCATAAAAAAAGGCGCTAAAGTCTTTGCCGGAAAAATACCGAATGAAGCGTTGGATGTTATGGAAGCGAGATGTAGCGAATTCAATAGCGAATTCTTTTTGTTGAGTGATTACATCATTGAAAAAAGAGATACGATTGAGCTGTATACTGAAGAACTTAACATCGAAAGGCTTGATTCGCCGTTAAAAGGCGGGTATCAGCGCCGCAATGCTGCACTTGCGTTGTTGGCGGTTCATGAGACACTGGATTTCATTAATCCGCATGTGCTTGAACACGGGATTAAAAATGTTGTAAAGAATACAAAAATTCAGGGCAGGTTTGAAATTGCGAAAAAGAAACCGGCACTGATATTTGATTCTGCTCATAATTTTGAGGGGATAGACAGCTTTATTCATGAGTTTATCAAAATTCAGCCGGAGTTTTCAAAATCAAAAATATTATTTACCGCACTCAGGGATAAGTCAATCGTCAGCATGATTAAGCGGATTGCGCCGGTTTTTGATGAAGTATATATCACAACACTGACTATTGAGCGGGCAATGCCGATTCAGGAATTGCAAAAGATATGTGCAGAGCTTGAATTGCACGTGACGGTGGTTGAGGATTCTGTAGCATTCGTGCAGGAGTATCTCAAATCGGGCAATGAAAAAGAATGTTTAGTTGTCACGGGAAGTATGTATCTCGTGGGACATGTAAAAGAGAGTTTATAGTAATCATAAGAAATTTAAATTAATAATAAATAAGATAGGTGAATTGATATGCCGATGGATATTTCGGAATTAAAGTCAAAAAAAATTGTTGAGCTCAATCAAATCGCGAAAGATTTGAACATTACGGGTTATAGCGATTTGAGAAAACAGGAACTCATTTTCAAAATCCTGGAAACACAAACATCAAAGGACGGACTTTCTTTTTCAAAGGGCGTTCTGGAAGTGCTTCCGGACGGATATGGTTTCCTCCGTTCAGCAGATTATAATTATCTTCCTTCGCCGGATGACATTTATGTATCGCCATCGCAGATTAAAAAATTCAGTCTGCGTACCGGTGATTTTGTCAGCGGCCAGGTTCGTCCGCCAAAAGAGGGAGAACGGTTCTTCGCTTTACTTCGTGTAGAAGCAGTGAATAATTCAGATCCCGCAATTATGCGTGAAAGAACCTTATTTGACAACCTTATTCCGGTGTATCCTACAAAGCGCATCGTACTTGAATCAGCGCCCGGTGAATACTCCATGAGAATCATGGATTTATTGACTCCTATCGGAAAAGGACAGAGAGGTCTTATTGTATCACCTCCGAAGAGCGGTAAAACAGTGTTGCTGCAAAAGATTGCTAACTCGATTACCCGTAACCATCCTGATATTAAACTAATCATTCTGTTAATTGACGAACGTCCTGAAGAAGTTACCGACATGGAACGCAGCGTTAAGGCTGAAGTTATCAGTTCAACTTTCGATGAGCCGGCCGAACGTCATGTGCAGGTAGCTGATATGGTTATTGAAAAAGCGAAACGCCTTGTTGAATCCGGCGAAGATGTTGTTATTCTTCTTGATAGTATTACTCGTCTTGCAAGAGCACATAACATTGTTGTTCCTCATAGCGGCAGAATCCTTTCAGGTGGTGTTGACTCCAATGCGCTCCACAAACCGAAACGTTTCTTTGGTGCTGCTCGTAATACGGAAGACGGCGGAAGCCTCACGATTATTGCAACGGCACTTATTGATACAGGAAGCAGAATGGATGACGTTATCTTTGAAGAGTTCAAAGGTACCGGTAACATGGAAATCGTGCTTGACCGTGATTTGAGTGATCGCAGAATTTTCCCTGCTATCAATGTCAATCGCAGTGGAACCAGAAAAGAAGAATTGCTTCTTAAGGAAGAGGATCTCCAGAAGATTTATATTCTTAGAAAAATTCTTAGTGAGTTTACTTCGATTGAAGCTATGGAATTCTTACTTGATAAGATGCGCGGTTCAAAGAACAATAAAGATTTTCTTGCTTACATGAATAGTTAATGCGATAGGCATTATTCAATATTTACATAGTTATCTGAGCAATATGCGGACATTTTTCGGTATATATTGTACAATATTTTTCTTGCTGAGTGGAAGCATTTTCGCTGGAGATGACGGCAAGCCTGTTTTTCCGATACGGGAAAAAGGGTTCTTTGTTGAATGTCACACCGTGAAAACTGCCGATAGCCGGAGAGCGGTTATTACATACAGGCTGCAGAATTCCGTATTATTGTTTACCAAGGAGAATGATGTGTATACTGCGTCATTCTCGATTCAAGCGCAGGTTGTTGATACTCTTGATAAAGTGCTGGCAACCGAAATCGTTGACCGGAAAATTACGGTTAAGGATTATGATGCCGCCAAATCGGATGCATCTACGCAAGGGATAGTAAGAGTAACATACTCAGGATTGCATCCGCGGGTTAGTGTTACGTTAACTGATAATTCTACCAATAGGGAAGTCTGGCATCGGGATATACCGATTGATACCGGCGCTATGCTGTTCAATGTGGTGGTCGAAGGATTCAGAGACACTTCTTATACACTCTGCACTCTTCAGAATTACGGTGGGGCCATTCCTTTTTCAGATAAACCTTCCGATGTAATTGTCTCAGTTCCTCCTACAAAGAATGATTCATTGAAACTGACCATCAGGGGACGGGACACTTCATTCACTTTTATTTCCGGAATCAAAAAAGCGGCGTCATACCTTATTGACACACTGCAAAATGCGATTGTCGTAAAAGCTCAATCCGATTCAGCAGTCAATTCATTCATATTTAAAAACATTTCTCAAAAACTATTACCCGGCAGATATATAATGTCAACCGGTGATGATACATTGCACGGCACTCAGCCTTTCGTGGTTTCATGGATTGATATGCCGAAATCACTCCAATATCAGGAATCAGCTTATAATTTACTTGAACTGGTAGATTCTCTTTACACAGACAGTCCGGTTTTCGATAGATACTCCAAAAAAGAAATAATAAGTATTTATAAGTTCTGGGAGAAATACGATCCGACTCCTTCAACTGCATTCAATGAAAAAATGTATTCCTTCTATAGACGTGCCGATTATGCCATTGATAATTTTTCTTCGATCAAGGGCGGCGATGGTGCATCAATGGGACGCGGAGAAATATTTATAAAATTCGGTACACCATCCTCCGTTGAACGCACTGTGACAAAAGGCGGTAAAATGGCAGAGATATGGAGGTACACGCAGTTAAAAAAAGTATTTTACTTTGTGGATTATACCGGTGCCGGTAATTATGAACTGGTGAACGCGTTATGAATATCATTTACACCTGCGGCGATACAAATGGAATCGGTCCCGAGATAATTTTCAAGACTCTCCGGCATTTCAGGAATAAGCAAAAAGACTGCAAAAAATTTGTTGTTATCCCGCGGAATGTTTTTCTTCAAACCGCAAATGTTACTCCACTTGATTTTCAATGTGAATTAATCGAGAATTTTGCAGAAGCATCTTCGGATAAGCAGATCATCTCAGTTGTTACTCTCCCGGACGTTAAACAAAAATTCGGAAGCCCCGATGCCGCATCTGGCAGGGCTTCTGTCAAAGCGCTTGAAATAGCATATGCTTTTATAAAAGAACATGCCGATACGGCATTAGTCACTGCGCCGATTTCCAAAGAGGCTGTCAAAAAAGCCCGCTACACTTATCCCGGACACACGGAAATGCTGGCTGGTTGGATCGGCATACAAAAATTTGTAATGATGTTCCTTTCGAAAAAAATGAAAGGTGCACTGCTTACAATTCATGAACCGCTTGCGGAAGTGTCTTCAATCCTGAATAAAGAGTCCGTTGATGCAAAAATCCGTGTTATTGTGGATTCGTTAAAAAATGATTTTGGTAAGCAGACTCCGAAAATCGCTTTGCTCGGATTAAATCCGCATGCAGGTGAGAGCGGAAATATCGGCAGGGAAGAGATAGAAATTTTTGCTCCTGTGATAAAGAAATACAAAAATATTATTGATGGCCCTTTTCCAGCGGATGCCTTCTTCGGTATGCAGCTCTACAAAAAATATGATTGCGTCGTTGCTCCATATCACGATCAGCTTTTAATTCCATTTAAGCTGCTGAGTTTTGATGATGGTGTAAATTTTACAGCCGGGCTGCCGTTCATACGAACCTCCCCTGATCACGGCACTGCTTATAATATAGCGGGCAGCGGCAAGGCTTCGGCATCAAGTATGATCGCTGCATCGGAAGCAGCCTATAAACTTCTCAAGAAACGCAAACATGGCTAACGCGAAACCATATTCCTTACTCGCGCAGTTTTATGACCATCTGATGCATGATATTGACTACAGCGGATGGGCTGAATATGCAAACGATATGCTTTCACCTTTCCTGAAAAAGAAAGCGAGGATACTTGAAATTGCCGCGGGTAATGGCAAATTTGCTTCTTACCTGAAGTACTATTATCCCAATATCATCGTCAGCGACCTTTCATTTGAGATGGTAGATTCCGTTCATGCTACTAAACTGCCCAGACTTGTTTGCTCATATGATGCTATTCCATTTAAACCAAAATTTGATGCGGTGGTATGTCTGTTTGACAGTATTAATTATACATTATCTGTTAAGCAGTTAAGAAAAGTAATGCATGAAGTGAACTCGGTACTTAAACCGGGTGGTATGTTTTTGTTTGATTGCTGCCTCCATGCAGGAAGCAAAGAACATGTCGAACTGATCAGGAGTGAAGGCCTTACCACTAATAAATTTTATAAACACGAAAGCGTGTACAACGAGCGTTCCGGCATTCATAAAAACATTTTCAGAATTAAACTTCCCGAAACCGGAGAAGAGATTGTTGAGGAGCACACGCAAAAAATTTATCCGGTTGAAACGTTTTTTCAGTTGCTCGAGAAGGAAAAATTTCAGATTTTGGAATGTTTTAAGAACTTCACATTCGAAGATTACGACAGTGACGCGAGACGCGCACAGTTTTTAACGAGGAAAACGTGAAATCTATTATAGAATTAAAAGATTTGGAATTCGGCTATAACGGCCAGGAAATCATTGCAGGTGCATCCTTTGAAATGGCTCCCGGTGAGTTTATGTTTCTGGTTGGTAAAAGCGGATCCGGCAAAAGCACTTTGATGCAGTTGATCTATTTTAACCTGCTGCCCACAAAAGGTGAAATTACTGTTGGTGATTTTTCTTCCAAAAAAATTAAGCATAAAGACATCCTGAAAGTACGGCGCAAACTTGGCATCATATTTCAGGATTTCAAGTTGATACGCGACAGAAATGTTTATGAAAATTTAGCATTTATACTTGAGGTGACGGGGTATAATCCGAAAAATATCAAGAAGAAAGTGCTTGAAGTGTTGAATGAAGTCGGATTGGTACATAAACTGAAAAGCAAACCCGAAGAACTCTCCGGCGGTGAAATTCAGCGCGTCGGTATCGCCCGGGCGATTATCAATAATCCGATGTTGATTCTCGCTGATGAACCAACCGGGAATCTTGATCCGGAAAATTCCATAGAAATTCTTGAATTGTTAAAGCGCATTAATGCAAAGGGGACTGCCGTCATATTCGCGACTCACAACTATGAGATGGTAAAGCGGGGAGATGGTAAGATACTGAGACTCAATAACGGCAAATTAGAAATATTCGACCGTCCGAAATAAATTTAACCCCTCATCACCTAACCTCTTCTCCCAGAGGGCGAAGAGGGACAGAAATAAATTCCCTAAAAAGTGAGTCTTCTACCTCTTTCTCCCTCTGGGAGAGAGAATGAGAGTGAGGGCACTATTTATAGCTTATCCGTTGTTAGCAATTCAAAGAAGATAAAAATGGAAGAAAAATTATATCGTAGCATTAACGCCGTACAAGATATGACTCAGAATATCCTTATGAATATCCTCGATTGACGGCTCCGCATTAATATCAATAATCACTTTTTTACCCATGTAGAAATCCAGCACGGGTTTTGTCGTCTCCTCAAAAATCACAAACCGTTTCTTAATCACAACCTCCTTATCGTCTTCACGATGGTAAAAACTATTCACCGCTCCGCATTTCGGGCAGGCAGTGAGTTGGGCTATATCATCGAGAATAAATAACTCATGGCAGGCTTTACAGCTTCTGCGGTGAGTCAGGCGGTAAACAAGAGTATCTTCCTGTGCGGATAGATTTAGCAGGACAACGCCGACAATTTTTAATTCGGTAAACAGATCATGCAGGCGTTCTGCCTGTTCAACCGTTCTAGGGAAACCGTCGAGAATAAAACCTTTTTTGCAGCGTTCCTGCAACAGTGTTTCCTTGATAATTGCGACCATGGTTTCATCATCAACGAAATTTCCGCCGTCAATGATTTTTTTTGCACGCAATCCAAGCTCGGAGCCTTTGCGGGCTTCTTCGCGGAGGATGTCACCGGTTGATATATGTGGTATGAATAATCGCTGACTGAGTAGTTTTGCCTGAGTCCCTTTACCGACGCCGGGGGGACCGAATATAATTAAATGCATTATGTCTAAAGAACTTTCCTAATTACTTCGTTTCTTCTGAAAAAATTGCTGTAAAATCGTTTTGCACGCATCCTCTTCCAAACCTGAGAACACCTCCATCTTGTGATTATATTTATTCTCCTGCGGGATGTTGTATAGTGAACCGCAAGCACCGTATTTGGAATCGAACGCTCCGAAATAACAGGTTCTGATACGGGCAAGCAGCAGGGCACCGGTACACATTACACATGGTTCCAATGTTACATAGATATCACATTCGTTCAGTTTATTTGTGCCGAGTGCATTTGCGGCAGCGGTAAGCGCGATTATTTCCGCGTGCGCTGTCGGATCCTGCAAAGCTTCATTCCGGTTGTATCCGCGGCCGATGATTCTGTTCTTGTAAACAATAACGGCTCCGACAGGTACTTCGTCCTCTTCAAAAGCGGTCACCGCTTCCTGAATGGCTCTGTGCATGAAATTGTAATGTGTCTCAGTGAATAACATAATCGTCAAAAAAAGAAAATTAAATATACGGCAAAATGAGTAAATGTGCGAGTTTTGTACATTTGAAAATCTCTCTGAGTGACGTGATATCAATTTTGGTGTAATCCCAAAAGCATGATGATTACTAATTTATTAGATTTGGTCTATAATTGTTGAAAATATTCTAAATTTTTAATTAATCCGGATGGTAAGGATGGAAATAATTAGTTCGCTATTAATTGACACAGCATTTGAGATCTTGAAACATGTCAAATCGAGTGTGGTTGAAAAAATGTCTCGACGAAGGGCAGAAGTATTTCTTTCTGAATTGCTAAGAAAAATAACTGAATTCAATAAAGGTAGCTTATCATTAAAAAGCATTGAAACGTTGTTGAATGAAATAATAGAAGATGAAGTTAAGGCAGAAGTTCTATTTGAGGCCTATAGAAAAGTGTGTCTAAGTACCTCGTCTAGTCTTGGTCCTAAAATCATTGCATTCATGACTGCAAAGCTACTAACTGAGAGGAGATTGGCTACTCCAGAAGAAGAAAGAATACTTCTTGTCGCAGAAATGATGAATGATGCGGAGATGTGTTCTTCAGCTTTATTTTTAATGAAGAATGAAGGAAAAAACAATATAGAAATTCAAAAGGAAATAGAAGATTCAAACTGGCCTAAAACCATTCAATTAAGTCCAGTAAATATTGGCAGAGATGTTGGTAATTGGTGCCTAAAATTAGCTAATTGTGGTTTAGTAAGCTGTGAATTAACTAAAAGAATGTTTGACTATAATGAAGATTCTGAAATCCATATTGACATTCCAGGTACCATTATAGAGTATAGTTGGCAACTGTATTTTGAACCGGAGGTATTTGAATTAACAAGAATTATTAATGAGCTAAAGGCTATTGAATCACAAAAGTAGAATAAGAAAATTAATTCCATATGAGCTCAAAAATAAGGCACTAGGATAAGCATGGGTACTTTTACTGCAAACCCGCGGCGATTCTGCGCGGTATATATTGCAAGAGAAAATAATTAATAGATTTTCTGAGTTAGCCTTCAATAAGCCATTGCTTAGCTTCTTCGATATTTTCGAAAGAACACATTCTGAAGTCCAGAGCAGTAGCGAACCCGGCGAACAAATCTCTTTGCTTCGCATCCTCGCGTGAACCGACAAGAGCAAACTTCTTTATGAGGGTATAATTAGATGCCACTTTCTCGGCTATACTCAATAAGTCTTGTTTGGATAGTTTGTGTATCAACTCACGTTCGTCTACCAAAACAAAGGCAGCTGATCCGCTGGAAATATATTTTCCGAAAGCTTGACCAAAATCGTGTATTCCAATTAAATTATCCATCACTCCATTCAAAGTGATTAAAAGATAAGCCGGTGTGGTTTCGAAAACATAAGTAAATGACATAAGCACTAAAAAATTAGATGATGTTAAAAATGAAGTCGAAATATAGAACAACTGTGGATATAACAGAAATAAATTATTTCAAAGGGACGAAAGAAACTGATAAATCTTAAATTGACTTCATGAATGATTTGATTCCGCAATTATCATTAGTCGCATTTGTATGAGCAAATGGGCTATGAATCTTTTGAAAAACTAAAAAAGAGTTTAAAAATTAATCCGCGAAAATCAATGCTAACCGAGTCATCAGCGAGCGATCTTTTGGGGAAGCACGAATCTACTAAACTGTAGTACTGAGAACCTTTTGTCCCGTAGTCAGATTAAAAAAAAGAAAAGCTGTCACAAAGGCAGCTTAGTTGTACACCCGCAGGGATTCTCCCGACAAGTCGGGATGCCTTCGGCAGAACCAAGTTTTTTAATTCAAGGCAAGCATACAAAAAAATAGCCCGTGCTCTCGCACAGGCTATTTTTTTGTACACCCGCAGGGATTCGAACCCCGAACCTTCTGATCCGTAGTCAGATGCTCTATCCAATTAAGCTACGGGTGCAAAAATGAATAACAAATATAATGCTTTTATACGAAATTTTCCATATGCCCGCTAAATATTTTTTCAATTTTTACAACAGTCGTTAATCGTAATAATTGCAAATAAGAGATAAACTGCATATTTTAACGGCATCATAAGCCTGTTGATAATATACAGCCTAATATCCCTCGCTGCCCGGGACTCGTTGAGCAAAATTACATTACGATTTTTCACATTTCTATAGAGGTTACTATGAAATATCACGTTATCCTTTTGTTTGTTGCGTTGCTTTTTATGGTCGGTGGGTGCAGTAATGAGGTGGTTATCAAGCACTCTCCCAAAACTACTGAGATGGTCTATAAGGAAGCAATTGTTGATGCAATGGTTGCAGAGAAGAGTGAAATTTGTTCGACTCTGGTTGCAATTAAACCCGATAATTCATACCTGAACTGGTCGAATGGATATGTTCTTGTGGTTACGTGGACCCGGTTCAACTCCAGTTATCCGGTTGGTGATACTATTACCTTAAAGTGGGGAGAGTCGTGGGTTACGGCCGTTCCACAGATGAAAGACTGGTTCAAAACTCATTCTGTTTCGAAGGAAAATAAGGTTGATAGAGTCAAGCAGTTGTTGGGTCTTCCTGCAAGCAGTCAAAATACGTACTTTGTCGAAATGTGGGCCAAACCGGAAGATATGTTTCGACCCGCTTACGATAATGAGGTTGACGACAATACGAGTGATAATAGTTTCAGGACTAACACGAGTCAGGATTATATAACCTGGTTCAACAATTTCATTATATCAGCGTACTTTCCGCCGACAGCAACAGCTGTTACATATCCGTGGACGCGTCTTGGTTATACCTACGACTGGGGCGGAATAGATAGCAAGGTTGGGTTGAGTGAATTTGTCGTGAAGAAAAACTCAAAGGTAATCGTGAAGTCGGTTACAGCCACTGAAGAATATCTTAAGTAAAAGGAAAATCGCGGCATGGTGTCCTCGATACATCCCGATGGCAGTGAGTATTTCGGTGCTTATGATACTATCCCATTGCCATCGGGACACTCGGACATCCATCTCTATTCTTTTTAGAGGAGATAATCTAATTTTTGAAAAAACATAACAGGCTCACTGAGTAGATATCCGGTTGTCAAGCAGGTCATCTGCAGCGGTTGTAGTGAGGTGAGCCTAAATTACATGCTATAAATTATCTAACTAAAATCCTCAATATCTCCACCGGGAGTGACATACTCCGCGCCGGCTGGGATTTCCGGGCGTACTAATAAAACGTCTTCGCGGAGCAGAGAAACCATTCCGTCTTTCATTCCTTTGCGTTTGGTGACGTATTTTTTCTTGCAGTATGCAACGGGAGTCAAACCGCTGTTTTTGGCTTTGCTGTAAAACGCTGCAATAGCCGCGACTTTTTTCACAGTTGATTTCTGCACCGGTTCTTTTGAATTGAACACTTGCAATACTACATGACTGCCGGGACATCCTCTTGCATGGAACCACAAGTCCTCAGGTTTTGCAACTCTTAGGGTTAGTATATCGTTATTGCGGCTGTCCTTGCCGACAAGTACTGTGTATTTGCCATCCACGAGGAATTTTATGGCCTTTACCTGTACTTCGTCTTTTTTATGCTGATTGTCTTTATTCATCGGTATTTTTTTCTTTAGATCATCAATGTTGGCAATGTCGCTGATATCAAGTTTTTCCAATTGTGCCGAAAGCTTTTCGTATTTCTTTTTAACTTCGGGAATCTGTTCCTTCGCCCGTTCGATTGCCTGCGTAAGCGATTTGGATTTTTTGTAATATGCAGCGATGTTCTGCTGTGGCGAAAGATCCTCACGCAAGGGGATATGGATTTTGATTTCGGGATCAGTAAAATCAGACAGTGATACTTCAGTCATTCCCTTTGTCAATTGATAGATATTCGCTGCCAGAAGATCTGCCTGTGATTTCAGTTTTTCAACAGCCGACTCTTCTTGCGTTATTTGCTGCAAGCGCTCAAGTTTGACTTTCAACTGCTCATGTTCTTTTTGCAGTTTGGATTTGATTTCCTTCAAACGGGAAAAGAAATCCGCGTACCTGTAGTGGTAAATAATATACTCATGCAGTGCGTGCAGAGCTGAATCTGTCACGGTAAAAATGTCTGTCACTTCATCTGAAAACGATTCAGGCTTTAAAATAATTTCATGGCTCGTGTTGTTTATACCGAGCACAAAGGGTTTCGTGAGAAAATCCTGCACCATTTGTCTTAGCAGTACTGAGGTTTGATTTTGTGTTTCAGCTTTTTCAAACTCCAGAAAAAATGCCTTGCCGAGAAAAGGGAATTTCTTCTGATTTTCAAGAATGTTCTCTGTTGCGAAAACATCCGAGCGCTCGATATTCTCGATAGCCGGAGAATAAAGCAGTATGTCATTCAACGACTGTTGTACTTTTTCCTTTTCGATGTCATCGTACTGCTTGAATGAAGCAACCATCTGATGGTTTTCGTCAATGATAAAACAATTGCTAAGTGTCCCGCGTACGAAGAAGCAGATATATATTCCACCGCATTTAATTGCGAGGATGCGTTCAAATTCCGCAATGAGAACAGTATCTACTTTCAGGGGTAAAAATGACTCAAACACTCCGACGGTATTCTTTTTTGCGCGGGCATAGTTATCTTTTTTTATAATGTAGGGGAGTCTGGCCTCGGTGCAGATCTCAATAAACTGCTGTCCCGAAGCGGTGGCAAAGCAAAGAACGAGCTTGTCTTTTTCCTGAGTAAAAGCCTCGACCAATTCGTATCCCGAAAGTAGTTCAGACAATTCGCGGGCTATTCTGAAATATAAAAGGTAATGATTAAAGTACATGAATCGCAATAATTATTAAATCGAATACAAATTTACGGAAAAGGGGGGAGAAAGTAATATGCGGTCTTGTTCCTATCCCATGACCTAGGAGTCTGTTGCATAAGTCAATGCAGCTCATCATTAACACGGCCTTTTGCACTGCATCCTGTGGATAAGGCCGTGAGAAGGAAGGTCTCAAACATCCCGGACTTTAGTCCAATAAAGATGTGTTTTGGGACTAAAGTCCAACTCTCGAGTTGCATCCTTCCAGGGTCTGAAGACCGTGGTTAATGAAAATAGTTCTGCAACACACTTCTAGGTCATGGGCTAGGAATGAATCTGACTTATACACGGGGTTCATTCTTATTCAGAAATTTAATATATTTGAGTATGAAGAAGTATACAGTTGACAAACCCCGCGTAAAGAAATTTGCCTATATTTTAGGCGGTTTACTCATCTTTTACATACTCATGAACTATGTTATTATGCCGTGGTACGTTTCCTCACCCGAAGTTACCGTGCCTAAAGTTGTGGGGCTGCCAGAACAGCAGGCAATTGATTTACTCAAGGATAACCATTTATCGGTCGTTATCGGCGACACCACTTCGGATAAGAGATTTCCACGCGGCACTATCGTTATGCAGCGCCCGTTTGCTAACGACGTAGTGAAAAAAGGCAGGACAATTTACCTGGTTATCAGCGGCGGCGAGCCGATGGCGATGGTTCCTGAGATTACCGGAAAGTCAATTACCGATTCAAAGTTTTTATTGGAAAAAGCCGGATTAAAAATGGGTGAGATAACATATGTTTCATCCAGCACTCCGAAAGATATTGTTGTCAAACAGCAGTACGTCGGCGGATATTCCATTATCAAAGGTTTGGGAGTTAATGTATCGGTCAGTCTGGGTACGGTTGAGGGGAATATCGAAATTCCTGACCTTATCGGGAAATCTTACACCGAAGCCGAAACAATGATAACCGGATTAAAGTTGAAAGTTGGTAAGGTGAATTATCAGCCATCATTTACCTTGCTTCCCAATACGGTTATTGATCAATATCCTTCAAAAGGCACACGTCTTAATGAAGGAGACAAAGTTGATTTATTTATCACTAAAATTGTTGAAACCAAAGAAGACGAAGAGAAAGCATTACCGCGATGAAAAAGTATTTAGCACCTTCCATTTTGTCAGCCAACTTTTTGAATCTCGAACAGCAGATAAAAGCCGTTGAGGCCGGCGGAGCGGATTTTATTCACTGTGATATTATGGACGGCCATTTTGTTCCGAATATTACTTTCGGACCGATGGTTGTTGCAGCTGCGAACAAAGCTACAGATTTGCCGCTTGATGTTCATCTGATGATTGAAAAGCCTGATTTGCTGATACCGCAATTCGTCAAAGCCGGTGCCGATTATATTACGGTGCATCAGGAAGAAGTCGTGCATCTTGACCGTACTATCCAGTTAATTAAACAGCTGGGCGCAAAGGCCGGAGTGGTTATTAATCCCGCAACTCCGGTTAGCACGCTTGAAGATATTCTTCCATCGCTTGATATGGTTTTAGTAATGTCTGTTAATCCCGGATTCGGCGGACAGAAATTTATCGCTGCTACGTTGAAAAAAATTGAAAAACTTCGCGAACTAAGAGAGAAGAATAACTATTCTTACCTCATCGAAATAGACGGAGGAATGAACACGGAAACAATCCCGCTTGCATCGGATGCCGGTGTGGATGTATTTGTCGCCGGTTCTGCTATATATGATACTCCGGACGTGACAGCAACAACAAAGGCGTTCAAGAAAATACTTTCCGCCAGAGAATAGTTTCGAGATGCCATGCTCAACATTCAAATAATAGACTTTGCACTTCCATCAGCACGTGAACTATACGCAAAATTCTATTCACTTCCCGCGGATATCCGGGTGCAGGATTTTTCCGGATATGAATTATTCGATACAGACAAAATTGATGATTCCATATATTCCGATTTGCTGATGAGCGGACTATTAATTAAACCACTCGCGGGATATTTAAAAAGCGTCTATGGACTAATTCTCGAAAAGAAACAATCGCATCCCATTAATCAATTAAAAGACTTTCCGCACTTGTCTGAAATTCTTGAAAGGCATGGTTCACCGGTTACATGTACTCTTGCGGGACGGCAATATGCAAATCCGGTTATCATGGGCATCCTGAATGTCACACCTGATTCATTTTCAGATGGCGGCAAGTATAATGAAGTAGAAGCCGCAGTCAGGCATGCCGGAGATATGATTTCCGAAGGTGCTGATATTATTGATGTCGGCGGGGAGTCAACTCGTCCGGGGTCAGAGTCTGTTTCCGAAGATGAGGAATTGCGCCGTGTCATTCCGGTAATTACGGCGATAAAAAAACATTATCCTGCCTCTGTTATTTCGATAGATACGAATAAAAGCAGGGTTGCGGCTGAATCTGTTATGGCTGGTGCTTCAATGGTGAACGACATCAGCGGCGGCACATTTGATTCGAACATGCTTAGTACTGTCGCGGAGCTTAATGCTGCTTACTGTATCATGCACACACCCGCTCATCCGAAAACAATGCAGGCAAATATTCAGTATACAAACGTCGTCGCGGAAATCTATCAGTTTCTTGCCAGACAAGCCGAACACGCTTTGAAAGCGGGAATCCGGAATGTAATTATTGATCCCGGTATCGGTTTCGGCAAAACGGTAGAGAATAATTATGAAATTTTATCGCGGATAGGCGAGTTTCATACATTAGGATTTCCTATATTAATAGGAGTATCCAGAAAATCATTTTTAGGTAAAAGTCTTGATTTACAGATAAATGAGCGGGATATTGCATCGTCAATGGTGGATATGTTTACGGCAGCAAAGGGTGTGCAAATCATCCGGACTCATAATACCAAAAATGCCGGGCAGCTAAAGAAAATTTGTCAATTATTACAGACACAATATGTTTGAATTGTTTCACATAGGTTATCTGAAATTCTCATTTCTTGACCTGATTGATATTACGATTGTTGCGTATATCATTTATAAATTATATACCGCACTAAAAGGAACGATTGGTTCGCAAATATTTCTCGGACTTATCAGTGTTCTTTTTCTGTCGTTTATAGCTCAATTGATAAACTTAAAAGCGTTGAGCTGGTTACTGAAATTTATCAGCGATATTTGGGTGATTGCATTTATCATTTTGTTCCAGCCTGAATTACGCAGGCTTCTGGTTATCCTTGCCCGTAATCCGTTGTTTAGAAAGAGCAAGCATGACGAGGTTCCGGAATATATTAATACGATTGTGGATGCAGCGTTTGAAATGTCACAGTATCAGCATGGGGCGCTCATTATAATTATTAAGTCAACGGGTATGCGCGGCGTTGTTGAAACCGGGGAACCACTCAATGCAAATATTACGAAAGATCTGCTCCGCGCGATATTTTATCCCCGTTCACCCCTGCATGATGGTGCTGTCATTATTAATAATTCCCGCATTGAAGCTGCAAGATGTACATTGCCGCTTTCGGCAGTTACTATGGTGGATGACGAATCGCTCGGTATGCGTCACAGGGCAGGACTGGGAATATCCGAACAGGCGGATGTCATCAGTCTTATAGTTTCGGAGGAAACCGGAAGTATCAGTATTGCTGAAAACGGGGTTTTATACCGCGGCCTGTCACGCGATGGATTGAAAAACCGGTTGTCCAAAGTTGCACAGCCCCCGACATTCAGAAAAATGAGGATTGCCATCGAACAGTTCTTTAAGAGGGATTCGGAATAAAGCAGGCCAATAAGTCGGTTATCAGTTGGTAAAAAGTTGATATATTTGTTAGTTAGATTTTCACTTTTTTACGATTATTCCGGATTAGTTACTAATTCGATAGAAACATTGATTCTTGCGTCCAAATGACGTGAATAGAAAATACTCTTTTATAGAAAAGAAAAACATGTCAAAAATCATTGCTATTGCAAACCAAAAAGGCGGAGTTGGTAAAACGACTACAGCAATAAATCTTTCCGCTTCGCTTGCGGTTGCAGAGAAAAAGACTTTATTGATAGATATTGACCCGCAGGGTAATACAACATCCGGTTTGGGGAGTCAAAATATTACTCCGTCAGTGTATGAGATATTAATTAGCGATCTTCCGGTTGAAGAAGCGGTCATTACTTCTCAAGTGCCTTTTCTGGACATTTTACCGGCAAACATTAACCTTGTTGGAGCCGAAGTTGAATTAGTCAATTTGCCCAATAGGGAGCATTTGCTGAAAGCAAAGCTGGATACCATTAAACATAAATATGATTATCTTATTATTGATTGTCCGCCATCTTTAGGATTTTTAACACTGAACGCTTTAACTGCTGCCGATTCCGTTTTGATTCCTGTTCAGTGTGAGTATTTTGCTTTAGAGGGTTTGGGACAGCTCCTCAACACCATCAATATTGTTAAACAAAGATTGAATAAGGATCTTACGCTTGAAGGCGTATTGTTAACGATGTTTGATATACGTTTGCGTCTTTCCGCGCAGGTTGCCGAAGAAGTCCAACGCTTTTTTGGTGAAAAAGTATTTAAGACTATCGTTCACAGGAACGTCCGGATATCTGAAGCCCCGAGTCACGGTAAACCGATTATTCTATATGATGCCGTTTCAACAGGTGCAAAAAATTATATAGCAGTAGCAGCAGAAGTAATTGAAAGAAATACAAAGCCGGTATGATAAAAGGGAAATCTGTTTTAGGGCGCGGATTAGATGCCTTGATTAACACGGAAAGGCAGCAGGAAGAAGCACAGGTAGTAGAAAGGACAGCAGTTCAATCTATGCCGACTTCGTTTATAATGAAAATAGACATCATGCTTGTTGACCCGAATCCGTTCCAGCCGAGAACCTCATTTGCTCCTGAGGCAATGGAGGATCTGAAAAAATCTATAATTGCAAACGGATTAATTCAGCCTATTACGGTAAGACGATTCGGCGATACCCGTTATCAACTTATTTCCGGTGAACGGCGTTTGCGTGCATGCAAGGAATTAGGACACAAAGAAATTCCTGCATACATTCTTGATGTTGCGACTGATGAATTGATGTTGGCGATGGCTTTGATTGAAAATATCCAGCGCGAACATCTCAATCCTATCGAAGTAGGTCTTGCATATAAACGTCTTATGGATGAATGCGGCCTTACGCAGGAAGAGATTGCCGAACGCGTGGGGAAGGATAGAAGCACGGTCGCAAATTCTATTCGTCTTCTTAAACTGCCTCCACAGATTCAGGAAAGCTTAGTTAATGGCGACATTACGATGGGGCACGCGCGCGCGTTGGTTAATCTCGTAAGCGTTACCAAACAGCTTGAAATTCTCAAGAAGATCATTGATGAAAATCTTTCCGTCCGTAAAGTCGAGATGTTGGTTAAGAATGCTCTTGTAGATAAGGAACAATCATCCGCAGAAAGAGCAGCAAAGCAGGCTCCTAAAACGGCTATGGATTATTCTTTGCAGTCAATTGAAGATACATTGCGCAGACTCCTTGGCACAAAGGTTAGTATTCACAGGAAAAAAGACGGACAAGGCGAAATTGTTATAGATTTTTATTCACAGCCCGAGCTTGAACGACTATTGGAAATGCTTCATGAGATTCCTCAATAAGTCCTTGTTTATTTTACTTTTCATTACTCTGACGATTACTGTATATCCTCAGGCTTCCAAAGATTCAACTTCGTTGTCTAGTAAAGACACCGTCTTTATTATGAAGAAATCCCCATGGACTTCTGTGGGATTAAGCGCCATTTGTCCCGGACTCGGACAGATTTATAATGGCTCATACTGGAAAGCACCGATTGTATGGGGCCTTACGGGCTGGTTTTTGTACAACTACGTTCAGTGCAATAAGGACTACACACATTACCGCGATCTGTATATCGCGAAGGGCACAACAGATTATAAACGCCTCAGGGACGATTATCACGATCAGCGAGATCAATTTGCTGTCTACATGGGGTTGACATACGTTCTGACATTAGTTGACAGCTATGTTGATGCACATCTTTTTGATTTCACCGTAGACGAGAAATTCTATCGCAGTACGTACCAGATCAATATGCGAATCGGTTTTTAAATGAAAAAACTAATCTATGAGCAGGAATGTCCTTCCTGCCATGCAATGAATCCTTTATACAGGTTAACTTGCTCAAACTGCTCCACCATTCTCCATAATAAAGTCCCGAATATTGATCTGTGGAAGACACTTCTAACATTGGTTGAATCACCGGGCCAGGCTTTTACTGAAATTATCAGAGCACAAAAGAAGAACTACATTGTTCTTTTACTATTCTTTTATACATTGAAAATGTACTTTGATGCGCTGCTCGTTAAGATTCATGTATTCAGAATTGAGGGAATGAGTTCAAAGTATACTCTGTTTACGGTTTTAGGCATACCTGCATTATTTATCGCACTCAGTGCACTATATGCACTGCTGCTCAAGATTGTAAAAGTGCGCGTCCGGGTTAAGGATGTCGCTTCGGGAATGGCTTACGCTCAGTTTCCGTTAGTCCTCGCTTTTATTGTTCTTTTCATTCCGGAATTTGTATTCTTCGGTGAGTACTTATTCTCAAGCAATCCCTCACCATTTCTCTTCAACGCAACGCTTGCCTGGATGTTTACCGGGCTGGAGAGCATTGCATTGCTCTGGACACTTATGCTTCAATGGAGGTTCTTGACGCTTATCAACGGGAAACGATGGTTATCGCTTTTGTTATCGGTGGTTTTTACGGGCATAAATTTTTCAATTTTATTATCTACAATTATCTGGTTGAAATATACTTATGGAAATTAAGACAGATGTACTTGTTATCGGCAGCGGTATTGCCGGATTATACGCGGCAATGAAAGTTGCCAGTTTTGCTAATGTAACCCTTATTACAAAAAAGGAAACTACAGAATCAAATACGAATTACGCTCAAGGCGGTATAGCGTCGGTGCTGTCGCCTGATGATACGTATGAGAGTCATATTCAGGATACGTTGATTGCCGGAGCCGGTTTGTGTAACCCGAAAATGGTTGAGATATTGGTTAAGGAAGGACCCGGTCATATTAAGGAATTGATTGAAATCGGCACCCGGTTTACCATGACGAACAATACTCTTGAACTTGCAAGGGAAGGAGGGCACTCGAAAGCCCGTATCGTTCACGCCAAGGATTTGACCGGTAAAGAAGTTGAGCGGGCGTTAGTAGACCACATAAGCAAATTACCGAACGTAAAAGTTCTTGAAAACCATCTTGCCATAGACCTTTTAACCGAGCACAATATCAAAATATTGAAGGATCAACCGATTGACAGCCGACATTGCTGGGGTGCATATGTGCTTGATACCAAGGATAATAAGATAAGCAAGATTACGGCAAAAGCCACTATTATTGCCTCCGGTGGAATTGGCCAGGTTTATTCACATACCACCAATCCCCAGATTGCCACCGGCGACGGCTACGCTATGGCGTACCGGGCGGGAGCAAAGCTGGCTAATATGGAGTTTATCCAATTTCATCCAACATCACTATATCAGAAATCATCAACACCACTGGGAGAACAGGACTTCCTTATCTCAGAAGCGGTTAGAGGATTTGGAGGGATATTAAGGACTCAGGATGGCGTGAGATTCATGGAAAAGTACGATCCCAGAATGGAATTAGCCCCAAGAGACATTGTGGCGAGAGCAATAGATTCAGAATTAAAAAAGAGGGGCGAAGAGTTTGTATATTTAGATGTTACGCATAAACCTGAAAGTGAAATAAAGGATAAATTCCCGAATATTTGGGGCAAATGTATGTCGGTTGGTATTGATATATCAAAAGACATGATTCCTGTCGTCCCTGCCGCCCATTATGCCTGCGGTGGAATCATTATTGACGAGTACGGGAGCACGTCACTTACAGGTTTGTACGCTTCCGGAGAATCTTCAATGACTGGTATCCACGGAGCAAACCGGCTCGCCAGCAACTCACTTCTGGAAGCTTTGGTGTTTTCGGGACGTGCGGCTTTGGGTATCCAAAAGTTTCTGAAGGATGCCACCGTTTCGGTTCCGGACATTCCGGATTGGGACGATAGCGATACGCTGAGTGCCGACGAGAAGGTTTTGATTTCTCATAGCATCGTTGAGCTGAAACAGCTAATGGGGGATTATGTAGGCATTGTCCGTTCGAACTTACGACTTGAATTTGCCGCCCGGAGAATCCATAATCTATATGAAGAAGTTGAGGACTTCTATAAAAAGACAAAAGTTTTCGGAAATCTTATAGAATTACGGAATCTGATAACATGTGCACATTTGATTGTAAAATCCGGACTAATGCGAAAAGAAAACCGTGGATTACACTATAGTCTGGACTATTTGCATACTCCGCAAATTGAACCGCCGCAGGATACGGTTATACAAAATATTTACCAGAAGTCTTAAACAGATAATCTATTACCGCTCCATGCCTCAAACCATGCGAACTGACGGTAACGGATTCAAGATTAAGAAATTCAAGGATATTAGAGAGAATGAGGGTGCCCGCTAAAAGGACATCCTCTCTTCCTTTTACGACATTACCGTACTTTGATAAAATCTCTTTCGGTGTGAGGAGAGACAGCTCGCTAATGAACATTTTTAACTCAAAGGCTGTCAATACACATCCGTTTATCTTATCTTCTTCAAAATCTTGTAAACCGAATTTCATAGCCGCGAGGGTAGTCGGAGTTCCCGCAATTGCTATACCTCTTGATATACTTGATTTGATGTGATAATTTTCTTGAAGCGTCATTTCAACATATTTGTTCAACTCTCTGTACATTGTTTTTGTCGGCGGAAAAGAATGGAAAAACTGTTCGGTTAAGTTGACCGCGCCGATCGGAACACTCTTTCTATACGTCACTTCATTGTTTCTGCCTGTACTAAGTTCTGTACTGCCACCGCCAATATCAATCACACAAGGATTTATGTTCGCCGCGCCTGAAGTAGCTCCCAGAAAAGAAAACCGGGCTTCTGCCGCGCCATCTATCACCGTTATCTTTATCCCTGTTTCTCTAAAGACATCCAAAATGACTTTGCCGCTATTCTGTGCGGTGCGAAGGGGATAGGTGGAATGAGCTAAGACAATCTCACAATTCTTATCCGCTATTTCCTTTGCGTATCTTTTAAGAACGGCAATGAGTACTTGCGCTTTCTCATCTGAAATAACCCCGGCTCGCGCAAGTCCCTTACCGAGACGTGGAATTTCATGGCAATTGGATAATGTTTTAAGCCTCAGGTTATCATAATCAACCTGAGCAATGTACAGGAGAACGGTATTTGTGCCTATATCAATAGATGCTATATTCATAATTTTTTGTTATTTTTGTATCAAAAAAACATCGGATGTTATGGAAAATCTCTCAAAATTAGCAAAATTTTTTCTATTTCTTACTATAATTGCCTTTGCAATGTGGTTTGGAAGCTATATTACCCGTATGACGTTGTCGCTTCAATTATTCCACGGAACGCACTTTGAGTTAAAGGATATTGTCGTAAAATCTAACTTTGATTCGATTACATTGACTTTAGCACCGGCAATAGCAATTTCCTTTATCAGCTATTTTGCCATGATAGTTTTTTATTTGCTATTTGTTTTCACCTCCAAGCTGAAAATGAAATTGAACGGCTGGCTGTTTATATCAACAGTTTTAATTCTTACAACAGCTCCGTTTGAACTGTTCCTTATCTTGAAGTATGATAAACCCTTTGTTGATACTGCGTTCTGGGGAACAGGTAATGCGCAGTTTTATATTCAACTGATAATTGACCGTTTTTCAAAGTTGGGAAGTTTCCCGATTATTGAAATTTTCTCATTCCTCGCTGTAGCGTTTTTATTCATGTTCAGACCGTTCCGGAAAAAAGTTTAATGAAGATCAAAGAGAAAGAGTTTGAAGAAATTATTGAAGAATTGAAAGCCCTTGTTGTTCAATTAGGGGCTTCGGTTCGTTTTGAAAAAGGAGATTTCAAGGGTGGCTATTGCATCCTCAAAGACAATAGGGTAATAGTTATTAATAAAATGGCTAATACCCAGAGAAAAGCCATTATATTAGCTACGGCCTTGAAGGAACTCGGTATTGATCAGATGTATCTGACGCCGAGAACAAGAGAGATAATTGACGAAATGATAGAAATGGATGAAAAATGAAAATATTGGTTATTCACGGTCCAAATCTTAACATGCTGGGACAGAGAGAGGAATCTCAGTACGGCGTTTTGACGATGGAGCAGATTAACTCTTTGATGGAAACGACCTTTCCTCATCATAGTTTTTCGTTCTTTCAGAGTAATAGCGAAGGCGACATAATTACGCAGCTTCAGGGTGCAAAAGGGCATTTTGATTCTGTTATAATAAATCCCGGCGGTTATGCACATTCATCTGTGGCAATCCGGGATGCCTTAACACTGTGTAAATTGCCCAAAATTGAAGTTCATTTATCCAATATTGCCGCGCGAGAGGATTTTAGGCACCGCTCACTAACTGCTGCTGCCTGTGATGGTTACATATCTGGTTTTAGAGAGCATAGTTATCTGGCAGGAGTTTACCTTTTAGAGACGCGTTGGGCAGAAAATAAGTAATTTCTGTTTGGAATATCCCTCATAGTTCATAAATTACGCTAAAGGTTATTAGCTATTTGTTATTTAATAACACTTTAGTTATTTTTGCTTAAATTGTTTTATGAGGATATGAAAGACTTCAGTATAAAAAAACTGTATTATTCTATCAGTGAGGTTAGTAAAATAACCGAGGTAGAGCAATATGTTCTTCGGTACTGGGAAAGCGAGTTCGAGCAGCTCAAACCTCAAAAGAACCGTTCCGGTAACAGAGCATATACCAACAAGGATATACAACTTATTCTTGTGATCAAAGTTTTACTCAGAGATAAGAAATTCACCATAGAGGGAGCAAAGAAAATGCTCGCGGAGAAAGGGGTTGAAGAGCTTGCCGCTCTGGATCATCCTGCTGAGACACCTGAGGTGAAACCTGTTAAAGAGGTTCTGAAGTCAGAAGCCATTTTGGCGAAAAAAGGATTTGATAAAAGCGATTTTATCGAACTGAAGAATATCCTTCAGGAAATAGCGAAATTCATATAATCGGAACGTGGCGCAGCCCGGCTAGCGCACTACCTTGGGGTGGTAGGGGTCGCGGGTTCAAATCCCGCCGTTCCGACAACAAGGTACTCCGGTGAGTGCCTTTTTTTATTTCAATCCATACTTTCATTGTAACTAATATTTTGCAGAACTGGTTAGTTTATTTCTGATGCTGCCAGCAATAATTTGAACCGGGGAGTGCCTTTCTCTTACATTGTTTTCCTTCTTTGGTAATAGCCTGACACTGACGGTTTTCGACTTGTTTCGAGTTCTTATTGATTTCTTTTTGTTTCCGGGTTGAGGCCGGAGGGAGTACTTGATTTTGATTTCCAACGGTTTTGGTGGCATTCATTTTTGAATGTTGAGCGCAATAAATAGAGCCGGTCATTGCTTTTCGTTTACACTGAGTTCCTTTTTTGGTTATTGCTTGGCATTGATTTTGTGCATTAATCAAAATTGGAAATAATAGGGAAATGATGACAATTTTTGTAAAAAGCTTCATAATCATATAATGTGATTTCTTTGTTATAAAAATGTTGATTGCTTTTTAATATTTTATAACTATATTTGTTACCGAGAATCACGATCGAAAACGCCCTTTAAGGTTTCGTCCTTACGGGGTTTTTTCATTTTAAACCTTACTCTCTGATAAATTCCAATTTCTTGCGTAAGTCGTTCATCGCCGTTAGATGCGAAGCCGCTGCTTTGTCTAATAGTCTTGAATACTTTTTCTGGTCGGGAACTAAAACTGTTTTCAATTTATTGTTTTCTCTCAGGTATTTGACAAGACAATGAAAATCTCCATCACCTGAAACAATTACTGCTTTTTCATAATTGTTAAGATCAATCATAGCCTGTAAAACCAACTCAGCATCACAATTACCTTTTATTTTGCCGTCTGAGTTACGAAAAGTCGGCTTGAAAATTAATATATATCCAAAATTTTGAAGTGAGATATAAAGGTCTGTGTTTCCATCAACGAAGCCAATGAAGTAATATGCCTTTTGGACACTATATTTTTCTTTGAGGTAAATGCGGAATTTTTTTAAGTCTATTGCCCAGCCGGCGCCACGAATGCCAAGATTCAAATTCTGACCGTCAATAAACGCGTAATTCTTTTCAAGTTTCTCCATAGATTAATTATCTCTCCCTTTTCAAAGAAAAATCTCGATGATGTTAATGAATATAGATTACTTGAGTTGAATTAGTCGGCACCGCAAAGGAGGTAGCGAAAATTGATTGAATAATTAATCCCACACGAATTTTTCCCATGCGGTTCTCTAATCAACTCTTATATAACCAAATACAGCTACTTCTAAGTTAATCTTTTCGCTTTTGAAATGCACGAAATAAATTTATCCTTACAGTGCAGAAGATATCAATTTCGTGAAATAATGAGCATTTTTTTGTAATTTTAGTATATAAATTGCACTTCAGATTAGTAAATTGATTTTGTATAACAGATTTTAGGCTGTTGAATGAAAAAATGCATCTACTTGAGTGCCTTTTTTTATATCAAATTTTACAAATTTTTTATGTACTTTGTAACAATATAAAATCACCATATTCATTTGTTTACAAAATTTGTTGAATGCTAAAAAAGAGCTTACTCAAAAGATTCATTATTCCGTTATTTGTGTGTATCTGGCTGACATCGGGGAATGTATATCCGCAAAAAACATATTTCATCCGTTATAAAAGCAATGTGCAAATCGGAGAAGTAAGTTCGATTGCGAGCCGGAAACAGATCTTTTCTACTGCCACATCACTTCAAAAATCCGTTCAGCTGCTGAAAAACGTTACGGTTTTATCTGATTGCATAAATGCGACCGATGAAATCCTGTCCAGAATTCTTGTTATAAAGCTCACACAGGATATTGACTCGGCAACCTTCAAATCAATGCTTGCCAACACCGGTGATATTGAATATGTCCAAGCCGGGCATACCTATAAAATAGATTTTACTCCGAATGACAGTCTTTATACCAAGCAATGGGCTCTGGCAAAAATAGACGCTCCCGAAGCGTGGAATATCACCATGGGTGAGGACACGGTTATCATCGGCGTTATTGATACCGGAATTGATTATCTCCATCCTGATTTGAAAAATAAAATATATATCAACAAGGGAGAAACCGGACTTGATGCTAACGGTAACGATAAGCGCTTCAACGGAATTGATGATGACGGCGACGGATATGTTGATGATTATATGGGGTGGGATTTTGTCAACCGGTACGGATTTCCCCTTGACTCTACGGGAGGGGATTACCTCAACTGGGACAATGATCCTATGGATCAGCATTCGCTCTCTCACGGTACAGCGGTAGCTGGTATTATTGGTGCAGAAACAAATAATAAGATCGGTGTTGCCGGTATCGCTCCGAAAGCACGCATACTGAACTGCCGGGCTTTTGATCCTAGTGGTAACGGTGAAGAGTCCGATGTCGCATCCGCTATTTTATATGCTACAAAAATGGGTGCCAAAGTTATCAGTATGAGCTTTGGTGACAACTCCTTTTCGTTCGTTCTCCGCGATGTTATACGATATGCCTATGATAAAAATGTTGTATTGGTAGCAAGCTCAGGCAATACGCCGGGTGATACGGTGCATTATCCTTCAGGTTATAGTGAAGTAATAAGTGTTGGTAATTCAACAAGTGAAGATTATGTGGCATCCAATTCTACGTATGGTTCAACATTGGATTTAGTTGCGCCGGGAACCGACATTCTCTCAACTCACAAAAATAACTCATACGGTTCATTAAGCGGTACGTCATTTTCAACACCGTATGTCAGCGGAACAGCGGGATTGATTCTTTCCAAAGGTAATTTTACTAATGAAGAAGTAAAGCAGATACTTAAATCAACCGCAGATGATATTGAGGCGAAAGGGTGGGATATTCATAGTGGCTCTGGTCGTTTGAATGCATACCGTGCATTACAGGTACTTGCCCCGGCAGTTGTAAAATTTGATTATCCTGCACAGGACTATTCCACAAAGTATGATACCGTAACAGTATACGCGACGGTGATGTCGCCGTATTTTAAGAGCTATGAATTCTCATATGGCATTGGGACAAATCCGGTTTCATTTTATCCCATGCTGCAATCTCAGGTCTCGCAGATAACTAATAAATTAATATTCACGCTTGATCTTTCAGCGGTATCAGATACCACCGTGACCCTGCGTCTTTTGATGAATCAGACTAACGGCAGCACGCTGGAAGAACGGATTCATGTTCATCATGTAAAATCCGCACCCAAGATTTTATACTATTCATTATATCAGACCTATTACGGTGATAAGCCGACAATAAGTGCCGCCTCATACACGGCTGAAGACGGAATAGTGAGATTGTATTACCGTGAAAAAGGCACCATACCATTTCAATTTGTTTCGTTGGACGGATTTGCAGTCAATAACTATTATGTAAAGCAATCCCATTTTGGATTTGTGCCTTTGAGCATGATAAAAGCCTCAACAGAGTACGAGCTTTATTTCGAATTGGAGAATCTCCAAGGTGTGAAAACAATAGTCAAGGATACACTCGGTAGATATTTTGATATGACGACCGACGGGTATTTCACGCAGAAATCTTACACCGAAATGAGTTATTCTTTGCCTTCGGGCAGCCTTTTTAACCGGCCATTGAATATTACCTCCTCTGATACAACGGATATTCTGTACAACCTGAACGGGGATCTTTCAAAGACATATATTTATTCATGCTCTAATAATAAATTTGTATTGAAAGATTCGCTATCACAGCGAATTACGAAAGATGCCGGTGATTTTAATAAAGACGGTAAACTCGAATTGCTGTGTAATTGGAGCCAGAACGGATATTTGCTGGAACAAAATGCAACAAATTCTGCTGTGTTTAAAGATACATTAAAGAGGGAGACCGGTTCATTTTGGCCGATTTTCGTAAAGGATATTGCTAATGACGGAACTACCGAATTATTAGCTGTAACAAGCCCTCAACAAATTTCAGTGTTTCGGTTGAATGCCAATTTATCATTAGACACAATGGCAATAGATACTATCAAGAATTTTTCTCCTGCAGGATACGGAGATAATGATTTTAATTACCCGAATGCTTTATTAATTGATGCCGATAAAGACGGCAAAAATGAGATATGGACAATAGATTCCGATGGTGATGTTCTGTGTTACAATGTTCTCGCGAAAAATAATATTCAGCCGGATTCTACGCGCTCCTTCAGCACCGGTATGACTTCATCAAGTTCATATATTACCAGCGGTGATTTTGATAATGATGGAACAACAGACTTGGCGGTAATTTTACAATCCGTTACAGCAGTAGATTTTGCTTCGTATTACAGGGTTCTTGTTTTTAATTTTAAGGGCAAGACTCTCAATATATTATTTGACAAATCCTTTATAGATCCTTCTGGTCAATACAGTTTTCTGACACAGAAGGCCCTAAATTCTATTAAACTCGCGAATGTGGATAACGAAAAAGGGGATGAACTGATCCTGTTTACTTTTCCGTACGCGTACGTGATAAAAAACTCCGCAGGAGTTAATAGTTTTATTTCATATCATGAAAATATCAATTCATCATCCGTGTTTGTTGGCGATTTGAATAAAGACGGCGTTCCCGAAATTGCTTTACCGCAGGGAAATAAAATATCCTTTATCCAATTTGACGTGAACAATGTGATGATTTCACCCGCCGGATTTACCGGTTACAGCATTGATACTGCAAATGTTTTGCTGAACTGGGAAAGCAATTATACGAAGTTTTACATTTATCGTGGAACAAACAGTCAAACTCTAACGCTGTATGATTCAACCGATCAGAAATACTATTACGATAAGCAAGTAAGCCGTACAACGACTTATTATTATGGTGTCAGGGCTGTTGATGGAACTACTCTCTCAGGAATTTCAAAGATTATTGCTGTTTATCATCACGCTCCGGCTAAGGTAAAAAGCTACGTAGTAAATTCCGGTAAATCAATTGATGTAGTATTCTCCGGAATGATTTCGAGTGCCGTACCGGATTATAAGGCGTTCTATTTAAAAGATGCATTAGGTGTCATTACCTATCCCGAAGCAGTAACGGCATCGAGTCAATATTCATATCTGGTATCGTTCCCCAAGAGCGATACAACATCGTCATTCACTTTTTACTTATCAGGACTTGTGGATTTATATTCATCGCCGGTGATTTCGGATTCGATAAAAGTAGTGTTTCAATCTCAAGCTGCTTCTTCCAGTTTCTTTGTCGCAAGTTTTGAAATTCCTGATCCTTACAAGGTGTCCATAAAATTCAATTTGCCGGTTGATCAGAGTTCATTTGCGAATATAAGTCATTATAGCATTTCTCCTGCAAATACAATATCTGATATTAGCTTCGACGGATCGGATCCGACGAAAGTGTATTTGTCATTTCGCGGCAGTAAACCGGTCGGGTCTGTGGGTATAAATTATACCTTACACATTACTAATGTGTCGTCATCAACTGCATCAGGCAGTGTTGCAATTAATGAAGGTGCTGGGTCTACAATCATCCTGGCGGACTATGCGAATGATCTGAATAGCGTCTATGCTTATCCGAATCCGGTTGCCCATATAACTGATAATTCAAAAATCACTTTTGCGAACCTGCCGGAATTTGCAAAAATTCATGTTTTCAATCTGCACGGCGAAAAGATTGTCGAACTAAATGAGAAAGATGGAAACGGCGGCATTTCGTGGAACTTGCGCGATGCCGACAACAAGATTATCCCGACAGGAGTTTATCTCTATCAGGTAACACAGCTTAACGGCAATAATCAGGAAATTTCGAAAAAACTACTAAAGTTTATGGTGATACGATGAAGAATTTGGGCAGGCTATTTACAATATCAAATTTTTTAAGCTTTATCCGCCTATTAATGGCAATACCGTTTTGGATATTGCTCAACACTGATCAAAAAGGTCCCAATAATTGGGCGGTGCTCTTGACTTTGGCGGCTGTTATAACCGATGTGATGGACGGGTATCTGGCGCGGAAATTTGATCAGGTAAGTGAGTGGGGAAAGATCATTGATCCGCTTGCCGATAAGGTGTGTATCGGAATTATCATCATACAACTCTTTCTCCACGGAAGACTCATTCCTGCGTTATTCTGGATTATTATTTTGCGTGATGTCATTATTTTTGTTGCAGGTATTTTTGTGACAAAGAAAATCGGAATGGTACTGCCGTCAAATTATCTTGGGAAAGGTACGGTACTCATCATAGGGTTTTACATTATTTTTATGATGCTTGATTTGGCGGGAAAAAATTACGTGATAAATTATTTGTTTATGCTGGCAATATTCATCATGAGTATTGCTTCGCTCGTGGCGTATGGAACCCGGGCGTTTGAGGTTATGAAAGGAAAAAGAAAAGCGTGAAGTTATTTAAGAATCTGAATTTTGATAAATTAAAAGACGGCTTAGCCAAAACCAGAGAAAAAATCGTTACCCGTATATCGGAAACAATGACGGGTAAAGCAAAATTAGACGAAGAAGTATTAAACGATATTGAAGAAATTCTGCTGACATCGGATGTCGGTCTGGATACATCGGAAAAAATCATTCTGGAAGTCAAGAAGAGGCTTGTAGGCGCTAATGAAAAAGGCGAAGCAGCGATTATCAGTACCGTAAAAGATGTTATCAGCGATTTACTGGTATCCACCGGAAGCAGCGATGAATTTCAGCCAGCTCTGGAAAAACATAAACCTTTTGTTATTATCGTCGTTGGAATTAATGGCGCAGGGAAAACGACAACTATCGGCAAGCTGGCGCGCAATTTTAAAAGTTCGGGTCTGAAAGTAATAATCGGTGCTGCGGATACATTCCGGGCGGCTGCAAATGAACAGCTTGAAGTTTGGGCTAAGAGAGCGGATGTAGCTATCGTTCAAAAAGGAACGGGAAGCGATCCTTCTTCGGTTGCTTTTGAGACAGTCCAGACCGCGGTGAAAGAAAAATACGACGTGGTTATCATAGATACAGCAGGCCGTTTGCATACAAAAATCAATTTGATGGATGAGTTGAAAAAGATCAACCGTGTGATTCAGAAGGTCGTACCGACTGCACCGCATGAATCATTTCTTGTTCTTGACGGCACCACGGGTCAAAATGCTCTCATTCAAGCGGAAGAGTTTTCCAAATCAATCCCATTAACCGGACTTGTTATAACCAAATTGGACGGTACGGCAAAAGGCGGCGCAGTTATTCAGATTTGCGATAAACAGAATAAACCTGTCCGGTATATTGGAGTCGGGGAAGGTATTGAGGATTTGCAGACATTCTCGCCAAGAGAATTTGTAGATGCGCTGTTCGGGTAAAAGACATTGATATGTTCCTAACCCACGAGTGAATCCGTGGGTTAGGAAAGAATGAAAGGCTATTTAATAACTTTAAATATCCTATAACCAATCTTCGGGGCTGTTATAGTGACAGCATTGTTTTTAACGGAAAATTTCTCTCCATTTACAACATCCACAAGACTATTTACAGGTACTGATTGCGGGATTGAAAGAGCAACTGAAGCTGCTTCTTCGCTTTTGTTCAAAACCACAATTAAACGTTCGTTATAGTCCGAGCGCATATATGTATATGTTTTATTATCAGCTTGCAGAGTGTAGAAATCGCCATATCGCAGTGCAGAATGTGAATTGCGTAGCTTAACAATCTGTCTGGTTTCACCAAGCATGTGTTGTTCATTTTCCGACAGTGCATCACCAAAACGCATCATGCGTCTGTTATCCGGATCATCCGCTCCGGTCATACCGAATTCTGAACCGTAATATATGGTCGGTAATCCCGGTGTAGTGAACATAAACGCATAAAATAATTTAGCTTTATCGTAACTTGATGGATTATCAACCGTAGGAGGATTATTCCAAGCCATCTCTCTTGTATCAACGCCTTGCTTTCCGACCTTGCCGTCGGCATACGTCATAAAGCGCACTTTATCGTGGCTATCCATAATGTTGCCCATGATATGGTTGTATCCGAATGCCGAAAAGGCCTTTCCCATTACATAATCTAAGGTTTGGAAAGATTTATCACTTTCCAAAAAGATAGGAATTGATTCATAGGAAAGGTTAAAATTAAACTGAGCGCTTAACTGACCGTTATTAACATACGAAGCAATTAAATTATTGTCCCCGAATGTTTCACCGATTTGGTAGACTTTTTTGTGCAGTGGAATTTCAATGTCCTGTTTTAATTGTCTGGTCAAAGCCCGCCAGAATAAATTCGGGACGTGTTTGACTGCATCATGTCGGAATCCGTCTGCATGTGTCTGTTTAAGCCACCATACGCAATTTGCTGCCATGGTATCAACCGCCTGCTTTGACGAAGTATAATCAAATGAAGGCATGTATGGCTCAAACCAGGTGGTCAATCGGTACTCGTCCCACAAGCGGAGATTCTTTCTACCGTCGGGAAGTTCAAGTTTTCCAAACCATTCCGGATGTTGTTTGTAATACGGATGCTCGATATGCACATGGTGCGCAACGATGTCTAAGAGGACTTTTATGTGATGCTTATGAGCCTTGGCGACAAGCTCCTGCAGTTTTGCAAAAGAGCCGAATTTCTCTTCAACCCCATAACTGCTGATAGGCCAATATCCGTGATAGCCGCTATACCAGCGATGGGGAACAGGGGATTCACGGTATGCGTCATTCGGATTATCATAAACAGGGGATATCCATAATACATTAATGCCGAGCTTATCGAAGTAACCATCGTCAATTTTGTTGATGATGCCCTGAAAATCTCCGCCCTGATAATTTGCCTGAGGGAACAGGGAATCGTGAACAACCGGGATGGAATTAGATTTATCGCCGTCATTAAAACGGTCTATCATTATCGAGTATATGATGCCGTCTTCCCAGGCGAATTTTTTATGATTGGCAGCAACCGGTTTGCCGTTCTCAAGGAAAACCGACTGCAAGTTCGAAGCTTTTGCATCCACGGTTACAGCAACTCGTAAAAGTCTATCACCCGATAATTTACTTTTAGCTACCAGCACTTCAAGTTTGTTTCCTGAAACTTTTATGTCAGATGCAGGAATCATTTCATTGCCGAGAAGTGCATATGTGTTTTCTTTAACAGCGTTGACTGCTTTACCATTCTTTTCAAGAAGAAAACTGAATACACAGGATGAGCCGGATTTTTTCATCTCATCTGAAAAGAGAAAAACATTTTCCGGATTCGGGTCGCTGATACGCACGACAGAATTGAAGTTTTCAAATCCGGTTGGTGCTGTCTCCGAGTTGGACGGGTCGAGAATTTCTTTGCCATCAACAACAAGTTTGTATACATAGCTGCCGGGCTCAAGATTAAGGACGGTTTCATACACCCCATTAACCAATGGCATCGGATTAGCGTTTCTGTTCCAGTTGTTAAAACTACCGAACACGGCCACGTTTGATACTTTGCCTTCCGGTTTATAAGTAAATTTATGCGGAATCAGGCTTCTCACTGCCGACCGCAATTCAACAGGAACAGCATATTTTTTACCTTTTAGAGTGAATTGCAAAAGCGTAAAGCCGGGGAAGTTATCCGCAGCACTGATGGCTATTGCATTTTGTCCCTTATCAAAGGTAACGTTGAGGAAACTGTTTTTTTCAAAGGTGACAGGGTAGTCTTTAGCATAAAACAAATCGCTGACGAGTACCGTATCGGCTTTACCTATGGATACCTTCACCGGTTTGATAATGTCCCGTATATCCTGTCCGCACGTATTACTGATTGCAATAAAGAGCACAATTGATGCAAGGACTTTTATAAAATGTTTCATAAATATATTCTTCGCTTTGATTATATACTTAGTGACCTGACTTTTGAACTGCCGGAGCAACCGAGGTTTTTTCTTCTTTTACCAATATCCACAAGAAAGCGGAGATAGTTAAGCAAATCGTGCTGATAATGAAAATTATGCTCTTATCAGGAGCCGTGTTAATAACCTGCGCGATTCCAAGACTGGCTACCAACTGCGGCAGTACAACTGAAAGATTGAACAGACCCATGAAGAGTCCCATTCGCGACTGATCAATCTGCTGTGACATAATAGCGAACGGCAGACTGATGGTTGAAGACCAGCCGATTCCGAGTAGCGCCATGATGATATAAATAGCAGTTGGCGTAAATCCGAAAAACCACATCAACGCGTACGAAATTGCCATACTGAAAATGCAGAACATGTGTGTCTTTACTCTGCCCAATTTATGAGTTATCGGCTCCAGTACAAATGCCGGCAGAATTGCAGCAACAGCATTGAAAATAAGGAAGCTGATGCTGATAACGCGGCCAAGCTGAGCATTGATTTCTTCGGATATTTTAGCATCCGCCGTTTGATTAAAGACTTTAAATTGAACATAAGCAAACAGGTATACAAACATTGTTTGAACGCCAATCCACGTAAATGAATGAGCGGCGAGGATCTTCTTATACGTGATAATCCCGTTTGCAACAGCATCATCTTTGCTTGATTTTGCTAAGAGGCTTTTGAGAATAAATGCGATGGTGACCACTGCGCAAATAATTTCCGGAAGGAAATTACCGGGATGATAATTCGTTAACTTTGCAGTTATTCCGTAAATGGCATAAAGGAGAAATCCCCATAATGGCTCAATCAATTTTAGAATTTCGATGAATGGAGTTTTAACTGTGGCGGCTTTTTTCGCCGGTTCAGCGCCTGCTAATTCGCGGGGTTCTTCAATAAAAAAGGAGGGGAGAATACCGAGAAGAAGAACGAGGAATACTCCGGAATAGATCAGAACGTAATTATTCCACACAGCACCGATAACATATGCAAGAACACCGAACGTACCGGAGATAGTTTGCATCCAAGTGTAACCTTTGGTGCGTTCATCACCTTCGGGAGTAACATCAGCAATTATTGATCGGGTCGGGTTAAAACTGACGTTAATAGCCAAATCCAATGTAAGAGCTACGGCAATTGCAACTCCAAGTATACTTTTAAAGCCGAAAGCGTTGGCGATATGCTGAATGTTTGGTAAAGCAATAAGCATAACAGCAGCAAACAAACCGCCGATCAGGATAAACGGACGTCTTCTTCCGCCCCATAACCAGACTTTATCACTGATAACACCGATGATAACTTGTCCCAAAATACCGGCAATTGGACCCGCTGCCCATACTAAACCGATTTCATCAATTTTAAGATGGTATTGAGTACTGAGAATCCAACTGAGAGCAGAAATCTGAATACAAAGCGCAAATCCCATAGCTGTCGCCGGGAGACTCAGTATTGCATAGAAAGAATTTGTAAGTTTTTTCTGAATGGATAACATTTGCAATCCTTGAATTTGTGATGCTCTTAAAAGATAATTACTCCAATAGGTTATGGAGACTGACTATAGAAAAACCGAAATAAAGTAATATTAATATAAAAATATATTAAATAACTTTATATAATCTCTTACAAATTCAGCCAAAAAACTATCTATGCCATATTAGATTTTGCTCGCTTTAACCTCATGTACAAGATCAAGCATTTGTTGATGAACAAGTCCGTTACTGCACAAAAACTGCTTCGAGTATATTGAGGCCGGTTTACCGCTGAAATCGGTCGCGAGTCCTCCTGCTTCTTCCAAAATCAATTGAGCGGCACAGATATCCCACGGATGAAGATTGACTTCCCAGAATCCCTCAAAGCAACCGGAGGCAACATAGCAGACATCAAGTGCGGCCGAACCTAACCGTCGCATGCCGCGAGAATTTTTGACCATAGCGTTGAAGATTTCCATTGCTTGATCGGGGTTTTCGTCAATGTTGTAGGGGAATCCGGTAACCAACAAACTGGTACGCAGTTTATCATTTCGGGCAACTTTTAGCCGCTTGGCATCGCAGAATGAGCCGCTGCCTGCTTCCGAAAAGAACATGTTGTTCTGCATAACGTGATACACGGCGCCGCAGATCGTTTTGCCGTTTTTCTGAAGTCCGACTGAAACAGCAAAAATCGGGAAGCCATGTGCAAAATTTGTGGTGCCGTCAATCGGGTCAATTACCCAAAGGTATTCGGCATTTGTATTTTCAACGTCGCCTTCCTCGGCAAGTATACCGTGGGCAGGAAAGTTCTTTTTAATATATGAAACAATAAGCGCTTCTGATTTTTTATCTATTTCCGTTACAAGATTGGATTCGTTGGTCTTATATTCAATGGAGAAATCTTTACCGAAACCTTCTCTTACTAATTCACCGGCTTCGCGAGTTATTTCGAGTACTTTATCAAGCATTATCGCATTATCCTTTTTAATTGAAACAACAAATATAAAAATCAAATTCGAAATTCAGGGAATCAGGGAAAGAAGAATTGCAAATTCGCTCGAATTTGCGTTTCTTTTAGAGTTCTTTACTTGCCGGGCAAAGCATAATGCGTCAGCATTCTTAAGGTTTGCCCGAATAAATTCCTTTTCAGAACATATAAAATTCCGTAACTTTACTGTTTACATAATAAAAAGTTTTATGATTTACAGCATGACTGGCTTTGGCAAGGCCATCGCCACTATTAAGAACTGCACATACGAAATTGAAGTTAAAAGCCTCAATAACCGGTTTGTTGAAGTTTCACTGAAACTCCCTTCAGGTTTATATTCAAGAGAATATGAAATCAGAGAAGCGATCCGGAAAAAAATCCGTAGAGGTAAATTGTTATTTGTTGTTAATTTGCAAAAACAGCAGGGCAATACCTCAACCTTAACTTTTGATGAAGAAAAAGTACATGCACTGCTCGATCAGTTAAAAGAACTTAAAAAGAAATTCGGCATTAAAGGTAAACTTGAAATAGCCGATCTTCTTAATGTAAAAGAAATGTTCAGTCAGGATAGCGAGACTCTTAGTGATGAGGACTTTGAAGCGTTTAAAGGTGCTATTAATGAAGCACTCGACAATTTGCTGAAAATGAAGATGCTTGAAGGCACAGAACTTGCTTCGGATCTCCAATCAAGGCTGGATAAAATTCTGGGTTATTTAGCCCTCATTGAAAAAGATTTTAAAGAGAATCTCAAAATTTATTTTGAGAAGACTAAAGAGCGCATTCAGGAATTAGTTGCTGATGTCGCTAAATATAATGACCGCATGGAGGTTGAACTCGCGCTTCTCGCCGATAAATCCGATATTACCGAAGAATGTGTACGTCTGAAAAGTCATATCAAATACTTTAAGGAAGCACTCTCCAACGGTGATGATGTGGGTAGAAAATTGAATTTTTTATGTCAGGAACTGCATCGCGAAGCTAATACAATATCTTCAAAATCGTATGGGAATGAAATTACATACAATTCACTTCTCATTAAGGAAGAAATTGAACGCATCCGTGAGCAGGTTCAAAATATCGAATAGAGACAAGTTTTTATGCCGGAAAAAGGTAAAATCTTTGTTATTGCTGCTCCAAGCGGAACAGGCAAGACAAGTATCATTCATGGTTTTTTAGCCCATCACCCTGAAATTGTGTATTCAGTCTCAGCTACGACGAGAACACAAAGGCCGGGAGAGGTAAACGGAGTAGATTATTTCTTTGTTTCCGGTGATGAGTTTCAGAAGAAAATAGAGAATCATGAATTCCTTGAATGGGAAAAAGTTTATGATTATTATTACGGAACGCTTAGACATTTTATTGAGGATACAATAACCACCGGAAAGCACATCCTTGTTGAGGTTGATGTTAAAGGCGCACTTTCGGTCAAGAATAAATATCCGGATTCGAACCTGATATTCTTTGATCCTCCGAGTTACGAAGAACTTGAAAAAAGATTACGAAAACGCAACACGGATAATGCTAACGATATTATCAAACGACTTGAACGAGCTAAAATGGAATTGGCCGAAAAGAATAATTTCGACCTCGTAATCGTTAATGATGACCTGGACAGGGCCACGCAGGAATTAGAAAACTATATAAAAAATAAAATACAATAAGGAGACTCATGGGAATCCAAGCAATTGACTTACGTGAAATAGATAAGAACGCGGCTAATGTTTATGAAGCTATCATAGTTGCTTCAAAAAAAGCGCGTCAAATCAATGATGAACAAAAGATGGAATTCAACCAGCTTCTTTCAACAGTTCAGCAGACGAACGTTGATGATGACAGTGAAGATTTTCACAATCCTGAACAGCAGAAAATTTCTTTGGAATTCGAAAGACGTCCGAAACCGCATGTCAATGCGCTTAATCAGCTTCTTGACGGTGAAGTCGGATTTGAATACAAAGACAAAAGTGTAAAATAAATTTACCGGCGATTCCACCGGTTCGTTTTATTCACCACAATTTTAAGGCTGAAATATGCACCAGAATCCTGACATTTTTGCAGGAAAAAAAATCCTGCTGGGAATAACCGGTGGAATTGCTGCGTACAAGACGCCCCAGCTCATCCGCGAATTTGTCAAAAGAGGTGCTGAGGTTAAAGTCGCGGCGACATCCTCAGCTTTAAAATTTGTTACCCCTCTTACACTTTCAACAGTATCCCAAAATCCGGTAATCTCGGAGATATTCTCTGAAGATAACGCGGGTACATGGCATATTTCCTTATCCGAATGGAGTGATATTTTTGTTATTGCTCCTGCTACGGTAAATAGCATCGCAAAAATAGCTCATGGTTTTGCAGATAACGCACTGACAACACTTGCCCTGGCAAGCCGTTGTCCGATTGTTGTTTGTCCTGCTGCCGATATGGACATGTATCAAAATCCGATTACGTTAGAAAACATCGCGAAACTCAAATCCCTCGGCATGTACATTCTTGATGCTGAGTGTGGCGAATTGGCAAGCGGCTTGAAGGGTATTGGCAGGCTTCCGGAATTATCGAAAATTGTTGAGACGGTTGAAACGGTTTTTTACGGTTACAAGAAAATGGATTTGAGCGGCAAAAAGATCGTTGTAACCGCAGGCCCAACATATGAGGATATTGATCCGGTACGTTTTTTAGGAAACCGCTCAAGCGGGAAAATGGGTTTCGCTCTCGCCAAAGCCGCCGCATTACGTGGTGCAGAGGTGACGCTTATCCATGGCCCTTCCACCGAAAAGTCTTATCAAAATATTAAGAATGTTTCCGTGCGCTGCGCGAAGGATATGTATCAGGCAGTTGCTAAAGAGATGGTGGAAAATGAAACTTTGATTATGGCTGCTGCTGTGGCTGATTTCACTCCCGCGAAAGTTGCAAAACGGAAAATTAAAAAAACAGGTGATAGCTTGACTATTGAACTTGTCGGAACCACGGATATTTTAAGCGCCATTCAGAAAGAAAATAAACAGATTGTAGGCTTTGCTCTCGAAACAGATTCTGAAGAAGCTAACGCTCTAAAGAAGATGGATAATAAACAGCTTGATATGATAATTCTCAATTCGCTTCAGGATAAGAACAGCGGATTTGAATACGATACCAATCAAGTTACCATCTATCGTAAGGATTCAAAACCGATGCACCTGCCTCTGATGTCAAAATTCCAAACAGCGCATAAAATTTTAGATGTGGTGTTTTTCTGATATGGGTAAAAAGGAAAATTTAAACAGAGTTCTATTACAAAAGGAAATCTTCGGAGATGAATTGTTCATTCAAGCCGATAAGGTAAGAAGAACAAAGATAGTTTATGAAGAAGAGATTGTACAAACGGTAAAAGTTAATGAGCGCATTGTAAGTTTTGATGAAAGCCTTCCTCCGGAAGAAGCTTTGAAAAAATTATATGAACAGAGCTGCAACTGTCAGGCTTGCCGTCTTGGTTCAACACGAAATAAATTTGTGTTCGGAGTAGGTAATCCCAATGCAAAGGTGATGCTGATAGGCGAAGGCCCTGGAGCAGATGAGGATGCTCAAGGTGAGCCGTTTGTCGGACGTGCAGGTAAACTTCTTAATGATATTTTGAAGGCGATCAAATTTGAGCGTGAGGATGTTTACATTGCGAATATCGTCAAATGCAGGCCTCCGGGAAACCGCGTTCCCTCACCGGACGAAGTAGACCAGTGCATCCCTTATCTGCATAGGCAGATAGATATTGTTAAGCCGAAGCTCATTCTTTGTCTGGGTACTACCGCAGCAAACTGCCTGCTTCAGAAAAAGGATACTCTCGGCAGGATGCGTTCGAACGTATTTACCTTTAAAGATATTAAGGTCATGGTTACATACCACCCGGCGGCATTGCTAAGAAATCCCGGTTGGAAACGTGATTGCTGGACTGATGTTCAGGCGTTACGTAAATTATATGATGATTTAGAAAACAAGTAAAGATATTTGAAGAATAGCAGCATCAATGAACGAATTAGAAAATCAAAATAACATAAAAGGTATTCAAGCTCCATCTGCTGTCGAGGTAGAAGCTATTGTGCTTGGAGCCATGATGATTGACAAAGAAGCCATGCTCAAGGGTATTCAGATGCTGGGCGTTGATGTTTTTTATGTCAGAAAAAACGGCATCATATTTCAAGCTATGCAAAACCTGTTTAAGGCAAACGAAGCGGTTGATAATATAACCGTATTTGCCGAATTGAATAGAATGGGTAAGGGTGACTCGGCAGGCGGCCCGGCATATCTTGCTGAACTAACGACTAATATTGCAAGCGCTGCAAATTTTGAATACCATGCCCGTATTATCATTGAAAAATCCATTCTGCGGGATGTTATCGGTGTGGGTACCGAGGTGACTGAGACGGCTTACAAAGCCAGAGAAGATGCTTTATCCATACTGCAGCATGCAGAGAAAAAGATTTTTGAGATTACTGAAAAGCATATACGAAAATCATACATCTCGTTGAAAGAAGCGGTTAACGATACAATGGATTTCATTGACCGCCTTCATAGCGGAGATAAGAATACATTGTCTTCTGTTCCAAGTGATTATTATGATTTGGACGATAAATTGGGCGGCTTTCATAAGTCCGACCTTATCATTTTGGCCGCACGTCCATCTATGGGTAAAACAGCTTTCGCGTTGAATCTTGCCCGTAATGCTGCTAACTATGTCCCGACAGCGGTATTCAGTCTTGAAATGTCCAATCAGCAGTTAGTTACCCGTTTATTATGTTCAGAAGCCAGATTAAATGCCCATCAGGTGAGAACGGGAAAGCTGCCGCAGCAGGACATGCAGTATTTGGGAAGAAGTGCTTCCAAATTGGTTGAACTCCCCATGTTTATTGATGACATGCCGGCGCAAACTATCCTGGAGATTAGTGCCAAGTCCAGAAGATTAAAGGCTGAAAAGGGAATCGGGTTTATTGTTATTGATTACTTGCAGCTGATGCAGGGACCTGATAAAGCTGAAAGCCGCGAGCGTGAAATTTCCCATATTTCCCGCTCACTCAAAGCTTTGGCAAAAGAGATTGATATTCCGATACTTGTTCTGGCGCAGCTTAACCGTGAAGTTGAAAAACGTAATGACAGAATGCCACAGCTTTCCGATTTGCGTGAATCCGGTTCGATTGAGCAGGATGCAGACGTTGTACTCTTTATTCACCGGCCTGAATATTATGGAATAACTTCCGACCCAAAAGACGGCAGCTCAACTGAAGGTATGGCTGAAATCATCATTGCCAAGCATCGTAATGGTCCTACGGGAGAGGTTAAACTCCGCTTTGTGAAGGATTACGCGAAATTTGAAAATGCAGATAATTACAGACAAGCATTGCCTGCGGGCGAAGAATATCCCTCGCTTCCATCAGTGGAGGATCCTTTTTGACGAAAGTCGCATTATTCCTTTGTGTTTTTCTGCTTAGTTCTATCCAAACATTGCCGTCCGAACCATTGTCAGATAAAGCGGTATTTGAAAGTGTAATAGCATTTGCTTCTGCTCATCAACTAAACGGTGAACGAACCGATATAGTCTTAGCCGCTGTTGGTAAATATTTTTTAGGTACGCCGTATATTGAAAAATCGCTTGATCGTGATAGCGTCGAAAAGTTGACGGTCAATCTGACCGGATTTGATTGCACCACATTTGTTGAGTCTTCATTGGCTCTTGCACGGTGTATTTCGAGTTCAAATACGACCTACGCAGATTTTGAAAATGAGTTGAGACAAATCCGGTATCGCGGCGGAAAACTGGATTCCTATACCTCACGATTGCATTATTTTTCCGAATGGATACTTGACAACTGCGCTAAACAGACTATCAAAGACGTAACCCGGGAATGCAACGGAAATCCGACGCGTTACAGACTGAACTTCATGTCCACGCACACACAGTATTATCCGCAGCTTAAAGCGAATCCTGAATTTATTGACAGCATTAAGGCAGTTGAGAAAAAGATCGGCGACAAGATTTTTTACGAGCTCCCGAAATCGCTTATCGAAAAGAATGAGGAGAACATTCACTCAGGAGATATAATTGCCATCGCGACCGATATAAAAGGATTAGATATAAGTCACGTTGGAATCGCGGTGATCGGGAAAAACAACAGGGTGTATCTCTTGCATGCCTCCTCATCCGACAAAAAAGTGAAAGTCTCAGAAACTCCCTTAGGGACTTATTTGGCAAAACACAATCATGATACAGGTGTGATTGTTTTACGTCCTCAGACTGCACACTAACCTACATTCAGGAAACTGTAAATTTCTTCGCTTTATCGAAAATACCCATATTTTTCCTGTGCGCAATTCTTTAAATATTCCTATTTTTCCGTAATAATTTAGATTTAACTATCAAAACCCTACGATTTGACCGAATGTTTCAAAAAGCGGCGTTTTCAGTATGAATAAAATTGCTTTAGTAACTGCTGCAAGCAAAGGTATCGGATATTCCACTGCCCAAAGATTGGTAAAGGAAGGATACTCGGTTGTTATTTCTTCAAGCAATGAAGAAAACCTGAGTAATGCCGCCAAAAGGCTTTTGAAAGAATTTGACACTGCCGTTCCGTATTTTGTATGTGACCTGCATTCAGCTGCTGAAGTTAAATCACTTTTCAGGAAGGTAATTGATTTATACGGAACAATTCACATCTTGGTGAATAATTGCGGCGGTCCTTCTGCGGGTTATTTTGATAACATCACTGAAGAAGATTGGTTAAACGGGTATCAGGAAATTCTGGTTAGTGCGCAGATTTTGATGCAATCAAGTCTGCCTTACATGAAAGCTCAGAAGTGGGGTAGAATCATAAACATTACTTCATTGGCTGTCCGGCAATATATCGAAAACCTGATTATCTCAACAACATTCAGAGCCGGTTTAAGTGCAATGTCCAAGGTACTCAGTATTCAGGTAGCTGCGGATAATATCACCATCAATAATGTGGCTCCGGGTTATACACTGACAGACAGGGTAAAACATTTGGCGGAAATTCGGGCGAAGGATAAGGGCATTTCAGTTGAGGAAGAGATAGCACTTACCACTGAGATGATCCCGATGAAACGAATGGCTAAGCCTGAAGAGATCGCTGCTCTGGTTAATTTTCTCGTTTCGGATGAAGCCGGTTATATAACCGGAACCACCATCCCGGTTGATGGGGGAGCAATAAAAAATGTTTTTTAGGAGACCATGATGCCGGAAAAAATGTTTGGCCCCGATATCCGTTTACCTCAGTCTGAGATATTCAAACAGAATATCTTGTTCGGAGAGTTCACAGAAAAGTTTGCATTGCTCGATGCGATTAATGACATTGTCCTCATCCTCAATCCGCAACGGCAAATAATATTTGCCAACGAATTATTAAGGAAATATTTAAATCTCGAACATCGTTCGGATATATACGGACAAAGACCTGGAGAAATTTTAAAATGTGAACACGCTTTTGAGTTGCCTTCGGGATGCGGTACCTCAAGATTCTGTACGGAATGCGGCGCGGCAAAAGCAATAAAATCCAGCCTCAACGGTGTGCAATGTGTTGAAGAATGCCGGATTACTACGGTAGAAAATGAATCATTGGATTTGAGAGTATCGGCAGTGCCGTTGGTATTTGAAAACGAACCGTATACCATCTTCACCCTTCATGATATTGGTGATGAGAAAAGACGGTTGATGCTTGAACGTATTTTCTTTCACGACATATTAAATACCGCAGGTGGAATTAAGGGACTGACGGAAATTATTAATTTTCAAGATGCCGATGAAAGTCTGCTCAAGCTATTAACTCAGTTATCGGATCGGCTAATTGATGAGATCAAAGCGCAGCAGGAACTCACATTAGCTGAACAAGGGCAATTGCAGGTATTAAGCGAGATGTTGTCTTCCGGGGACATTATTTCCAGTATCGCGGGTTCATACAAAAGGCATCCGTTGTGCGATAAAAAGAACATTATCGTATCCGCCGAAAAAGATTATTTATTTGCCTCTGATAAAAGATTACTGCAACGGGTGCTTGGCAATATGGTGAAAAATGCACTCGAAGCCACACCGGTCGGCGGTGATGTTCTGATCAATGCACGAAGAGTTGGTCCATACACGGTTTTAGTGGTACATAATGCTTCCTATATTGATGCATCATCACAGTTGAAAATTTTTCAGAGATCATTTTCAACTAAAGGTGTCAACCGTGGCTTAGGTACATACAGCATTAAGCTTTTAACGGAAAATTTTCTGGGCGGTAGAGCCGGGTTTGTTTCGAGCCAGGAACGAGGCACTACGTTCTATGTAATTTATCCGGAAAAGTTAGAAAAATAAATAATTAGAAATTATCGAATACACAAAATAAGGTTACTATGTACAAAATTATTCACGCAGAATTTCTTGCACAGGATATTAAAAAATTTGTAATTGAGGCACCCAAGATTGCAAAGAAACGTAAGGCGGGGCAATTTGTTATTGTACGTTCACATGCCGAAGGCGAAAGAATACCCTTAACTATCGCAGAAGCAGATTTGGAAAAAGGAACAATCTCCATAATTGTTCAAGGTATCGGAAAATCTACAAAAGAAATTAATCAGCTTAATTCCGGCGATACATTTCAAGATGTTGTGGGTCCGCTCGGACAGGAATCCCACATCGAAAATTTCGGAACCGCGGTCAGTATCGGCGGCGGAGTTGGTGCTGCAATTGCATATCCTACGGCTGCTGCTCTTAAAAAAGCCGGGAATTATACAATTTCAATCAACGGCGCAAGAACAAAAGACCTGATACTTCTTGAAAAAGAAATTAGCGCGATTTCCGATGAATTTTATATTACCACTGATGATGGCTCCTATGGGTATCATGGATTTGTAACCGATAAATTAAAAGAATTGATCAACTCAGGTAAGAAAATAGATTTTGTACTTGCTATCGGACCTATTCCGATGATGAAAGCAATCGCGGAAGTTACCCGTCCCTATGGTATAAAAACAGTCGTAAGTTTAAATCCTGTTATGGTTGACGGAACAGGAATGTGTGGCGGATGTCGTGCTATTGTAGATGACAAAACAGTGTTTGTGTGCGTTGACGGACCTGAATTCGACGCTCATAAAGTTGATTTTGAGATTCTGCAAAAAAGAAACAGGACATACAAAACATTTGAGACAGCAGCTTTGGAAGAATTTGCTTGTCCCACACATAATGCAAAATTATAAACTATTGAAAACCGAACAGGAGAACGTTCATCATGCCAGAGATTAGTAAAAAAGACAGAATGAAAATACCACGTCAGGGGATGCCTGAACAAGATGCTGTCTTACGTGCACAAAATTTTATTGAAGTTAATTTAGGATATACAGAAGAATTAGCAAAGATGGAGGCATTACGCTGTCTGCAATGCCCTAAGCCGGTTTGCGTTACCGGATGCCCCGTTGGAGTTAAAATTAAAGATTTTATTGATCTGGTCGCTCAGGGAGATTTTCTCGGCGCGGCAGCAAAGATCAAAGAAGATAACGTTTTGCCGGCTGTATGCGGTCGTGTCTGTCCGCAGGAAGAGCAATGCGAAATGAAATGTATTGTCGGTATAAAGAATGAACCAATCGCAATCGGCAGATTGGAAAGATTTGTCGCCGACTATGAAAGAGATAATGTCGGAATCAGACTTCCCCGGATAAAAGAAAAAACAGGTAAAAAGGTTGCGGTCGTCGGCAGCGGTCCAGCGGGTCTAAGTTGCGCGGCTGATCTTATTCAGGCGGGTCACGAAGTTACGGTATTTGAGGCGCTGCATGAATTGGGCGGCGTGCTGATATATGGCATTCCAGAGTTCAGACTCCCGAAAGAAATTGTTGCAGTTGAAGTTGATGCCCTCAAAAAATTAGGTGTTGAGTTCAAGACCAATTCTGTAATCGGTCTGACGGATTCGATTGAAGAGTTGATGAATGATGAAAATTATGATGCGGTTTTCGTTGCCGTTGGTGCCGGGCTTCCGTATTTTATGAATATTCCGGGCGAAAACCTTAACGGTGTTTATTCGGCAAATGAATTCTTGACCAGAGTAAATTTGATGAAAGCATACCGTTTCCCTGAATTCGATACTCCTGTATTCGATTGTCGCGGTAAAGATGTCGCAGTCTTCGGCGGCGGTAATACGGCAATGGATGCTGTAAGAACTGCAAAAAGATTAGGTGCAAACAGAGCCTGTATTATTTATCGCAGATCCGAAGTTGAAATGCCTGCACGATTGGAAGAAGTTCACCATGCGAAACAGGAAGGCATTGAATTCATCTTTTTGACAAATCCACTTGAGTTTTTAGGTGATGCAAACGGATGGCTGACAGGCGTTAAATTGCAGAAAATGGAACTTGGTGAGCCTGATGCTTCCGGCAGAAGACGGCCGGTTCCAATTCCGGGTTCTGAATATGAAATGCCTATTCAAATGACCGTAGTTGCAATCGGAAACGGATCAAACCCGATAATACAGAAGACGACACCGGACTTGACCTATACGAAGTGGGGAAATATTGTTGTTGACCCCGCAACAATGAAGACTTCTAAAAAAGGTGTCTTTGCCGGTGGTGATATTGTATCCGGCGGCGCTACTGTAATTTTGGCGATGGGGGCCGGCAGAACTGCTGCCAAAGCCATTAATGAGTATTTGGCAAACACGGAAATTTGGTAAAAATCTTTCGGACGTTGAGTAGAATGAATTCTGAATTTTTGCGATTTCACTTAAACGAGAATAACGGAGCTTTTATGTTTCAGGTTACATGCGGCGTGAACAGCGGAAATGCTGTTGAATACCATTTCCATTTTTCGCTTGAAGCAAGACAAAAATATAATATTGACAGTAGTTTCTTTTCAACTCTGGGCAATGTTATTATTGCAAACTTTGCACAGGCGAGAGTTCTCACGGAAAAAATTAATAGCGTGAGAAAATCTGAAAGTAAAATCCAGATTACACCGGGTCTCGTCAATGCGTTAGCGTTGTACCACGAAGTATATCATGTTATTATTCGTGAATATGAGAATAGTCGTAATCCGGGTGTTCTTAATCGTGCTTTATCTCATCTTGCTGGCACGTTAGGCTCTGAGGATATTCAGAAACTTTTACTGAAATTCGTGCAGAAATTCCCACCTTTATCTGTTTACAATAATGAAGAAACCCCGGAACAATATTTAAATCGCTCAACCGGCATCAAGCCGAACAAAGAAATTGTACTCGAAGAACTTATCATTCTTCATCTGGAAAACTTTAATCCGGCATTCAGCAGCCTCAAAGAACTCTTTGATGACGCACCGTTAAAAGAGACGAAAGTCTACGAAAAGTTTCTGGCGGAAACAGAAAAGTACTTTGAGAAGGAATCTCCGGTATTTGATGGTTCGCTGAAGTTGATGAATTTTCTCAAACAGCCGATTCTTGAGCACCCGGATAATATTGACATGCAGCTGAAATTTATCCTGGCTAATTGGAAAATCGTATTGCCTGAATCGTTTCTTATGAAGATACTCGGCGGTACGGATTTAATTTATGAGGATTCCAAGTTGTTTACTCAGCATGGCGCTAAGGGTGGAACACCGGAAGTCCAGATATATAAAACACTCTCTGCCGATGAACTCCGCGAGCTTCGTGAGAGAATGGCGGCTTTGGGTAAGAATGCAAATCCCGATACAGTCCCCAATTATTATTACGCCGAAACGGTTCAGTTTACTCAAGATACTGAGTGGATGCCTAAGGTGGTAATGCTCGCGAAGAATTCCTTTGTCTGGATGGATCAGCTGTCAAAGAAATATGGCAGGACTATAAAAACTCTTGATGAGATTCCTGATGAAGAGCTGGATACATTTCAATCATGGAATCTGACGGCACTTTGGCTTATCGGTGTTTGGGAACGAAGCACTGCATCTCAAAAAGTAAAACAGTTTTGCGGTAACCATGATGCAGTTTCTTCTGCATATTCGCTCTATGATTATGATATTGCCTATGCTCTTGGCGGTTACAGCGCATATGAAAACCTGAAACATCGCTGCTGGCAAAGGGGAATCCGTTTAGCAAGTGATATGGTGCCGAACCATACCGGTATTTACTCAAAATGGGTGCTTGAACATCCGGATTATTTTGTTCAGGCAGATGCTCCTCCTTTCCCGGGGTATTCATTTACGGGGCCGGATCTTTCCGATGATTGGCACTTTGAAATTCGCATCGAAGACAAGTATTACACGAAGCAGGATGCCGCAGTTGTATTTCAATTAGTTGAAAAATCAAATGGTCGGGTTAGATATCTGTATCATGGGAATGACGGCACAAACATGCCTTGGAATGATACGGCGCAGCTTAACTTGTTGAAAGCAGAAGTACGCGAAGCTCTTATCCAACAGATTAAACATGTTGCGAGCATGTTTCCGATAATCCGCTTTGATGCTGCAATGACCTTAACAAAAAAACACTTTCAGCGGCTTTGGTTTCCACAGCCGGGAACCGCGGGTGCAATTGCTTCCCGTGCCGACTACGCGTTAAGCAGGGAAGAGTTTGATAAAGTAATTCCCAATGAATTCTGGCGCGAAGTCGTGGACAGATTAAATCAGGAAATGCCGGATACGTTACTGTTGGCAGAAGCTTTCTGGTTGATGGAGGGATATTTTGTCCGGACGCTTGGTATGCATCGTGTTTATAATAGTGCATTCATGCATATGTTTATGAAAGAAGAGAATGCAAAATACCGGGAGCTCATACAGAGCACACTTGAATTCAATCCCGAAATCTTGAAACGCTATGTTAACTTCATGAGTAATCCGGATGAAGAAACAGCGATCAATCAATTCGGTAAGGGCGATAAGTATTTCGGTGTCTGTTCAATGCTTGTTACTTTACCCGGCCTGCCAATGCTTGCTCATGGACAGATTGAAGGCTTTACCGAAAAATACGGGATGGAATATCAACGTGCTTACTACGACGAAATGCCGGATAATTGGCTCGTGGAAAGACATAAGAATGAGATATTCCCGGTGATTGCAAAACGGTATTTATTCAGCGGTACGGATAATTTTTGGTTTTTCGATTTTGTTGTTAACGGTAATTCCGCTAATCAAAACGTGTTAGCATTTACGAATGGGACCGATCACGAGAAAGTTCTTGTGTTATACAATAACTCCTATGAACAGACAAACGGAAAAATTCATCATACCACCGGCAAACGGTATGGGGATGCTCAGAATCAGGACAATACTGAGTTGTCATATTCAAACCTCGGTTCTACGTTAGGGTTGCGCAATGAAGAAAACCTGTTTTACATATGTCAGGATATCCGGACTAAACTGGAATATTTGTTGAAGGCCACCGACATTTTTACATCAGGTTTTTCGACATATTTATCCGGATACGAATACAAAGTCATGTGGCAGTTCCGGGATATTAAAGATGATTCCGGTTATTATTTGAAATTGTATGAAATTCTTGATGGCAAGGGTGTGCCTTCAATTGATAATGCTGTTGTTGAATTGAAGACCGGCCCGCTCCATATTGCGATTGAAGATGTTTTCAATAGTACAAATATGGAAGAACTACGTTTGGCTTCGGGCTTTAATGGTGAAAAAGCTGTTATTTTACCCGTATTGTCTCAATTTATCGTTGGCAAAGTTCTAACGGTTATTAACGAGTTGCGCGATCTGGGTTACGCATTAGAAGAACCCGGCAGCATCGTTTCAGGTTTAAGAAAAGATATTTATGTTCTTAATAATATCTATAATCAGGTTCAACTTTTATGTGAGAAAGGAATAACGAGAGACAGGAAAAAAGTTACATTGGATATTTCCTTATTCTCGGATGTTAAAAAAGCACCGGCTTTCAAGAACCTGATTGTAATCTTCCTTTTCATCAGGAGGATATTAGTCTCTGTTAAGCCGCAGAACAATGAAATCAACCTGCTGGCTTTGTACAATGAATTGCAACTCTCCAGAGCAATGTGGCAGAGCCTTATTCGCCTCGGAGATAATTACGATCTTATTAAACAGGAATTTGACTTATTAGGTATTCTATTATCGGACTCCTATAAGTTTGAACTTGGAACTTCAAAAGACGTAAAAGAAGAACTCGTTCGGGAAAAGATTACGTCCTTAATTGCGAACGAATGGATTCGTCAATTTATCGGGTATAATGTTTATCAGAATATAGTATATTACAATAAAGAGAAATTCGAATCGCTCTTAAAGTGGATATTCTTTACGAAACAGTTTGAACGTGCCTGGAAAGCATTGCACGGTGTGTCCATTATAACGGAAAAAGAAAAAATTCTAAAGTTTTTCTCGCTTCGCGCAACCACCGAATCTTGGAAAAATAGTTCTCTGGAATTGGATTCGTTAGTGCAGTTAGCAAATGAATCCGACTATAAATTGAACATCTTTCTGAGTGCGATGAACATCGCGACAGAGAAGAAACCGGCAGCAAAAAAGAAAGCACCGGCGAAAAAAGTAGCAGCTTCAGAGAAAAAAAGTACGTCTAAAGCTGTGAAGGTAGTAAAAAAGAAAACCGTCACGGCAGTTAAAAAGAAAACCGTGAAAAAGGTTACTAAGAAAAAAAGTAAATAAAAATCAGGTCAAAACAGAAATTGTTAGACGAGAATAGTAAATATATCAGCAATCTGATTGCCTCTGCTAAGAGCGGCAACTTCAAAGTGTATATACAGATAATCACATTGTATATGCCCAATGTCTATGGATTGATTTTCAGGATTCTTAACTCTGAATCCGCCGCCAACAGAGTTGCTCAGGAAGTGTTTGATTTCGGTTGGAAAAATATTGCCCAAGTTCGGATGAACAGCTCGCTGCTAGTGTGGTTTCAGGGCATCGCGATAAACACTATTCTTGCGATGTACAGGAATGATGAAATTCCGGAAGAGGTCAAGGAAACTACTTTGGTATTAAGTCAGTTTGACCGGATTTTACGGGATCTTTCATTTGCCGAACGATTGCTCCTGATTTTGCGTGATATGCAAAATTACAGTTTTGAAGAGATTCATGATCTTTTACCGGAATTAGACGTTGAAGAAATCCAGCAAAACATTTATGAATCACGTAAAAGAATCAGCGAGGCGTTGAAAAGATGACCTGCGACGAATTCAATTACAGTGTTAATCTGGTTTTTGATAATCTTGGCGATGCTGAATTAAGCAACGAGATACAGAATCATTTAAAAATCTGTTACATATGTTCTCAGGAGTATAACAGACTTAAAAATTACTTCGAAAAACTCCATTCGAATCCGAAGGGGATTGAAATATCCGAGAAATACATTCAAGATACCATTGAGGTCATTTTACAGAACAAGATTCTCCCGGTCAGGGAAACAAGTGCAACACCTACTGAAGTTAAACTTAATCCAATCGAGGTTAAGAAAGAAGATATGAGTACTGTTGTCCCGGAACCGGATTCAAAAACGGAAGTAATAGTAGAACGGGATTTAGAACCGGTTGTTGTTAAAGAGGTGGAGATCAAGACCGATGTAATCGAAAAAAAAGTTACGAAGAAAGCAGCTCCAAAAGTAGTTGAATCAGGAAAAAAGAACTACGATCTGTACTTCTTTTACAGTGTTATCGGAGCTTCCTGCCTCATAATTGCATATATAATATTGCAATTTTTCATTCATTGATTTTCTTAGTAAATTTAATATTCAAATAATACATGTTGGGATTAAATAGTACTATCTTTTAATAAACGGAGGTTTATCATGGCATTTTCTTTAAATAAAGCGACATTACTTGGTAATTTGGGACGTGATCCCGAGACACGATTTGCAGGAGCTAATAATTTAGCAATAACTACTTTTTCTATAGCTACTACAAGGAGCTATAAGGGGGCGGATGGTAACTGGATTAGCGAAACTACCTGGCACAATATAAAAGCATTCAATCTGAGCGACTTTTACAAAGATAATTTAAAAAAAGGCTCAAAGGTATTTATCGAAGGCAGAATTAAGCACGACGAATATACCGATAAAGAGGGCATCAAAAGATACAGAACCGAAATTATTGCAGAGAATATAATTCCTCTTGATGCTCGTGAAAAAGGCGAATCGCGTGGCAGCTTTTCAGCTCCTGAATCCGGTGCAGGTGAGTCCTCTTCTTCAGCTCCTGAAGATGATCTGCCGTTTTAGTACAGAATTAAAGCACATACTAAGAAAGTAATTATTTGTTGGGTCCCGATATAATATTCTTCATACAAATTGTGCTTTTATTTGTTGGTTCGGCTTTTTTTTCCGGATCTGAAGTTGCAATATTTTCGTTAGATAAAAAAAGACTTGCTCAATATTATGACAAGTCAGGCATTATCTACAAATACATTGCCTCTTTGCTTGAGTACCCGAAGCGGCTTCTTATAACCATTCTGATTGGGAATACGATACTTAATGTCATAGCGTCATTCCTCAGTGCGTTTTATGTCCTTCAACTCGTTCACAAATACAAGATTCCAATCAGTGACGACTTGGCGATTACTATTGAGATAATAGTATTGACTATAACCTTGCTGGTTTTTGGCGAGATTTCACCAAAAGTGCTGTCTTCTAAAAATCCGGTTCTCATATCCAAATTAGCGGCGATTCCACTGTATTGGATAAGCGTTATTTTTTATCCGGTTGCCGAGACAATCAATGAAGTTATGAAGACAGTATTTTCCAAACTGCACTTCAAAAATTCGTCCTACATTCTCGTGAGTGATGAAATATCGCATATGGTAAAGTTTGGTCATGAGTCCGGGACACTTGAGGATGAGGAACATGACATTATTCAGGGTTTGGTGTCATCGAAAACAACACGAGTCAGGGAGATAATGACCCATCGTGTAGATATTAAGGCAATTTCCATAGATCAGCCGTTTCAGGAGATTATTGAGACGGTTAAAAATTCGGGACACAGTCGGCTTCCGGTTTGCAGAGACAATCTGGATGAGATATTAGGTGTTTTATATGCTAAAGACCTTTTGATATATATTAGCAATGAAAGCAGTCCGGCCAGATTTAGTTTAAAAAGCATAATTAGGCAGCCGCTTATTGTTCCTGAAACAAAACTTATTAACGAACTGATGAGAGACTTTCAGGATAGAAAAAGTCATCTTGCCATAGTGGTTGACGAATATGGCGGTACATCTGGTTTAATCACATTGGAGGATATTATTCAGGAAATTGTCGGCGATATAAGTGATGAAAACACTCAGGGCAATGGCGATATTACTAAACAAGCCGACGGAACAATTTTAATTTTGGGCAGTACCCCTATTGATAAAGTTGTTGAAGAATTGATGTTGAATTTGGATATTTCAGATACAAATTACGATACTTTTGCAGGATGGGTGCTCGAATTTACGGGACAAATACCTAAAGCAGAAGAGAGTTTTGTATATGATGGTTATAAGTTCATCATTCGGGAAGTTGAAAACAACAAGATAAGTCTGGTTGCGGCGGAAAAAGTCAAATTAAAAAATTCATCAAGCATATAAGAGTATTGAAAATGAAAGATGAAAGAAAAACCGAAGTTAAAGTAGGCCTGACAGTAACTTTAGCAATTTTATTACTATTCTTAGTAATCGGTTGGGCAAAGAACATATCCCTGGGCGCTTCAAGAAAACATCTTGATGTGCATTTCCTTTCAGTTTCAGGACTCGAAATTGGTGATCCGGTTACGCTGAATGGTGTCAGGAAGGGCTATGTTGATGCGATAACCAACAGTGCTAAACAAGGGGTTATCGTTGATTTATCACTCGATTCCGATGTGCAGTTACAGCAGAACTCGAAAATCAGTATAGACATGCTTGACTTGATGGGTGGTAAAAAAGTTGAAATAGAGCAGGGCAATTCCGAGCAGAAAATGGATTTTACCAAGTTAGTTGAGGGTGAGTTTTCGGCTGACGTTCCATACGTCATGAAGACCGCCGGTTCGATAGTCAACGAACTTCCTGCCATTGTTAAATCACTGAATGAATCTCTGACGGCAATAAAAGAAATCGTGCAGGACGAAAAATTGAAATCGGATGTTAAAACAACAGTGTCCGAACTGCGCACTATGACGGTAAAACTGAACAGTTTCGTGGATCATAATTCCAATTCTATAACCACTCTGATTAGCAATTCAAACAAACTGGTGAGCGAAGCGACTACCGTGATGCAGGAAAATAAAACAGATGTTAAAGAATCCGTGCAGAATCTGAAAGAGCTGACAAAAACCACAACGAGCCTCATAGAAAAAATTAATCTGCTGGTAGATGAAACCAAAGGACAGAAAAACAACCTTGGAAAAGTAATGTATGATGAAAGCCTCATACCTGAATTAAAACAGACACTTACTACCCTAAAAGAATTATTAACAGTGTTGAACAGCCAGCTCCAAAAAGACGGAGTAAATGTTAAAGCAAAATTTGATCTATTTTAGAAAGAGTTGTAATGATTGCCGGAATCGGAACTGACATTATAGAAATTGAAAGAATTAAGACAAGCATAAACCGTTTTGGAGAAGCATTCTTAAAGAAAATATTTACGGATAATGAAATCCGGTACTGTCACTCAAAGGCCAATAAATACCAGCATTATGCAGTTCGATTCGCTGCAAAAGAAGCTATATATAAAGCGTTCCCTCCCGAAGGGCAAAAGCGGTTGAATTGGCAGACTGTCGAAATTTCGATTGATAATCAGGGGAGGCCATCGGTTAAGTTCTTGAAATCAGCTGTTGAGCTGCCAAAAATGGGGTACGAAATTAACATATCATTATCTCATTCCAATTCCTACGCGATTTGCGTTGCAATAGTGACCAAAAACTGAGAAAATATGTTTAATCGAGGCTTTGATTCCTCTCAAATACCCTGCTTTTATTGATAATTCTCACTAAAAATCTTTATATTTAAAGGTTAAATTATTATTTACATAGCTCGTTAGATGTATCATTTCGAGGGATGACGTTTCCTCATTGAGAAGTCAGAGCAATTTTGTAGGTGAGGAGTTCGCATTCGAATCTCGAAAAAAAAATTCCGGAAGGTTAAATGCCAGAGTCCTCATACTTAACCAAAGTTATGAGGCACTTTCGATTTGTTCCGTAAAAAAGGCATTGACGTTGCTTTTTTTGGGAAAGGCAGAAATGACTTCATTTGATAACCGTAAAGTTATCCGGTCAATTTCTCAGGAATTTCTATGGCCAAGCGTGATTCGTTTAAAACGGTATGTCAGCGTCCCCTATAAACAAGTAATTTTAACAAGAAGAAATGTGCTGAAGAGGGATGGTTATAAATGTGTTTACTGCGGCAGAGGTGATCTGCCCTTGACTGTTGACCATATTATACCAAAGGCAAAGGGAGGCATGGATACATGGGAAAACTTAGTTTGTGCATGTACCAAGTGCAATAATAAGAAAGGGAACAGAACCCCTCATGAAGCGGAGATGAAAATGCTTCATAAGGCATATGTGCCCAATCATATAATGTTTATCAAGAATTCCGTCAGCAAAATTGACGAGAATTGGAAACCCTATTTGTTTGTTAATGAAATTACGGATTACTCTCAATGACAAAAAAAGTTATATTAAGCGGAATGCGTCCTACAGGCCGTCTTCATATCGGACACTATGTCGGCGCACTCGAAAACTGGATAAAACTTCAAAATGAGTATCAGAATTATCACTTGATAGCCGACTATCATGTGCTGACTACAAATCTTAATAGTGAAAATATTTACCGGGATTCGATTGAAATGCTTATTGATTGGCTTTCGGCCGGATTAGATCCGGAAAAAAGTCCGATGTTCCGCCAGTCCCAAATTAAAGAACATGCTGAATTGCATTTGATATTCAGTATGCTTATTTCCGTCAGCAGACTTGAAAGAAATCCTACGCTAAAAGATCAGGTGCGCGATCTTAATATCGAAGCTCTGGTATACGGACATCTTGGTTATCCTGTACTTCAAGCCGCAGATATTCTCCTCTACAAAGGCGAGAAAGTTCCGGTTGGAGAAGATCAGGTGCCTCACGTAGAAATTACCCGCGAACTTGCCCGTCGGTTTAATAACCAGTATGGCGAAGTATTCCCGGAACCCGAACCATTGTTAACAAAGTTTTCACGTTTGGTAGGACTTGATGGGAATGCAAAAATGAGCAAGTCCTTAGGTAATACAATCCTGCTTTCCGATGATGCCGAGTCTGTTAAATCGAAACTGCGCAAAGCCGTTACGGATCCTCTGAAGTTACGGAAAGGCGATCCGGGACATCCGGAAGTTTGTCTCGTATTTTCTTATCATAAAAGATTCAATCCCGATGAAGTACCGGCAATAGATGCCGACTGTAGAAGCGGAAAATTAGGATGTGTTGATTGTAAATTAAAATGTGCCGCTAAAATTTCCGAGTTTCTTGATCCGATACTCGAAAAAAGAAAGCACTACGAAAACAACGTTGAGACGGTAAAGGAAATACTTGCAGATGGTGAAAACCGTGCAAGAAAAGTCGCCGCGGCTACAATGCAGGAAGTCCGCGCAAAAATGTTGATAGGCTAAAACCTTGTATAAGATCCACCTCGACCACTTTGAGGGTCCCTTAGATCTGCTATTGTTTTTCATCAAACGAGATGAGTTGAATGTCTATGATATTCCAATTCACAAGATTACTCAGGAATTTCTCGAGTACGTGAATCTCATCAAGTTTTTAGATCTTGAAATAGCAGGTGACTTCATTCTGATGGCATCTACGTTGATGCACATTAAAGTCAGATTATTGTTACCGAAAGAGGTTGATGAAAAAGGTGTTGAGATTGATCCGCGAGCTGAACTCGTCGCACGTTTGCTGGAGTACAAACGGTATAAGGAAATGTCCGAAGAGCTTAGCTTTTATGAATCGAATCAGCGCAAAGTATCTTTCAGAGGTAATTTTAGCGAAGATCCGAAAGAAGCACCGCCTGAGTACGATATTCTTCTGAAGAATGTTAACGTGTTCGATCTGGCGAAAGTTTTTAAATCGGTTCTGGACAGTGTAAAAAAAGAAGTCTTTCACGAAATCAAGAAAGTGCCTGTTAGTATTGAGGATCAGATGAATTTTGTTCTTGGTAAGCTGGAAGAGCACAAAGAACTGCATTTCCTCAGTATTGTTGATGAGATTCGTGAAAAGATCCGTTTGGTTGTTACATTTATCGCCCTATTGGAGTTAACCAAAATGGGTAAAATTGGTATACGGGAATCTTCTGAATTCAATGATTTTGTTTTATATCTGGTTGTAAATGGATAATATTTATATAAAAGTTATTGAGGCTCTGATCTTTTCATCAGATGAATCTATTAAAGCGCAGGAAATCATTCGCGCGATTAAAGGGTTAGACGGTGAAGAGGTGGAAATTACCGAAACAGACGTTGAAGAGTGCGTTGACGGACTGAATACGAACTATGATACGGAAGATAAATCGTTCCGTATTGTCCGTATTGCCGAAGGATATTTATTCTCGACGCAGCCGCAGTATGCAAAATATCTCGGCTATTTGTCGTCGGAGAAAAGTAAGAGGCGCTTGAGTCAAGCTGCCTTAGAAACGCTTTCAATAATTGCATACAAGCAGCCGATCACAAAGCCGGAAGTTGAGAGCATACGTGGTGTTAATTCCGATTACACCATAAATACGCTTTTGGAAAAGAACTTAGTTACCATTTCGGGCAGGTCTGAAACAATTGGGCGGCCGTTACTGTATGTAACGACACCGGAATTTTTAATGTATTTCGGATTAAATAAAATAACCGATTTACCAAAACCACGTGAAATTGAAGAAATTATGCAGGACGAGGACTTCCTTGAACAGAAGAGGAAGATTCTCATGAATGTTGTTGAAGAATCAATAGAAAATGAGCAAAAGGAAAATGAGTCAGAAAACAGTCCGTCTGAATAAATTTATTGCTGAGTGCGGTATTACTTCACGGCGTAACGCGGATGAACTAATACGTAACGGCAGAATTCAGGTAAACAAAGAAATCGTCACTGAACTAGGGTACACCGTTGATCCGGTCAAGGATAAAGTGTATTACGATGGTGACTTGTTACGGAATGAGTCCGTCGCATACTATTTGCTGAATAAACCTAAAGGGTATGTAACAACGACGAAAGATGAGAAGCATCGGAAAATTGTTACCGAACTTATTCCTAAGGGCAGAAGAATTTTTCCGGTTGGCAGATTAGATGTAAACACAACCGGGGTTCTGCTGTTAACTAATGACGGAGACTTCTCGAATTTTATATTGCATCCTTCGCATAAATTTGTGAGAACCTATATAGCTAAATTACACCGCTCTATTTCTGAGGAGGAAAGAGTCAGGTTATGTGACGGAATAATTCTGGATAAACGGAAATCAAAATTTGCCTCTTTGGAATTCATGTCTAAAGACAAAACTATTGTCAAGGTAACGACTGTAGAAGGCCGCAATCATTTTGTTAAAAGAATGTTCGCTCAATTAGGTGCCTTTGTGAATACATTACACAGAGAACAGTTCGCGGATTTTTCCGATTATGGTATACCTGTCGGATCATACAGAGTTCTGAATGTTAAAGAAATAGAAAGTTTCATGAAAAAGTATGCAATTAAATAAACACTATTTGTTGATTATTTTATTTGCTGCACTTACACAGGTTGCTTTTCCTCAAGGAATAACAAAAAGCGATACTGTCGCTAAATACAGTCATGCAACTATCGCAGAATTTCGCGAGCAATTAGATGATATTTTCAATGACCCAAATTTTTCATCAGCTCAATGGGGAGTTGTAATCCAATCGCTGGCGAACGGTGAATATTTTTATAAGAGAAATGAAGACAAAATATTTGTCCCTGCATCGGACTTGAAGCTTATTACCTCAGCAGCTGCATTGGTGAATCTGGGTTTTGATTATCGTTTCAAAACTGAAATTTTCCGGAGAGGCAAGCTTGACGGTTCAATACTTAAAGGCGATTTGATAGTCAAAGGTTTTGGCGATCCGACAATTTCGGGTAGATTGTATGATGGCGTTATTACTCAGATATTTGAAGATTGGGCTGATTCGCTTCTGGAGTTAGGCATAGATGAGATTGACGGCAATATCATCGGTGACGGCAGTTCATTTGATAATGTGAATCTGGGTGAAGGCTGGGCATGGGATCAGGAATCCGATTGGTTTGCCGCCCCAACAGGCGCATTATCCTTAAATGAAAATTGTGTGGATATTCTAATTAAGCCGACGAACAAAGGTCAGAAAGCGTCACTCTCGGTTCAGCCGCCAACGAATTATGTTACTCTGATTAATCGCGTTTATACGGTACCGGCTGATTCAGTAACCGAGATTAACGTATACCGTGAAAGAGGAACCAACATCATTACGGTTTCAGGCACAGTTCGTGAAAAGAGTGATACGCTGCGCTATTATTCCACGATCAATAGTCCAACGCAGTTTTTTGTTGTAGTTCTGAAAGATGTGCTGCAAAAGAAGGGAATCGTCGTTAAAGGTTTTGGTACGGATGTAAACGATCTAACGGATCCGTTGGATTACTCGAAAGCCAACTTACTGTTTACCCACAAATCGGTAACGTTGTCCCTGATTCTCAATATCATGAATAAAAACAGTTACAACTTTTATGCTGAACAGCTGCTGAAAACACTTGGCTACGAAAAAGAAAAATATGGTTCGGTCGCCAATGGACTCAAAGTTGTCAAAGGTTTTCTCAGCACAACCGGAATTAACACTGAAGGTGTGTCCATCGTTGACGGCTCGGGACTCTCAAGGTTGAATCTCGTATCGCCTAAGCAGTTTATCAGTTTGCTCTCGTATATGTATAAACATAATTTGTTCAAATATTTTTACAATTCACTTTCGGTTGCCGGCAGAGACGGCACGTTGGCCGAGAGATTTCAGAAAACAAGAGTAGAAGAGAACCTTCATGCAAAAACCGGAATGCTGGAAGGTGTGAGAAGTTTATCCGGATACATTTTTACCGGAGATAACGAGCCGGTCGCAATTTCACTTGTTGTGAATAATGTTATAGTGCCTATGAAATTAGCTGAAAATCTTCAAGACTTAATTTGTGTTAGGCTCGCCAATTTTAAAAGAAAATAAATGGAGTTAGATTCGTGCAGGAAAACATTCAAGAAGATGTTAATGTACTCATAAAGAGACGATTAGAAGAATTAGAAGAGTTAAAAAATAAAGGCGTTCTTCCTTTTGCTTATGGTTATGAGGTGAACAGCAATTCGTCTGATGTAAAAGAAAATTACAAAGAAGATGAAGAGCCGAAAAGGGAAGTCTCAATCGCGGGCCGCATTATGGCGATTCGCCGTATGGGAAAAGCTTCTTTTGCCCATCTTCAGGACGGTTTGGGTAAAATTCAAATCTATCTGAAACGTGATGAAATCGGTGAAGAATACGAAAACTTTAAGCTTATGGACATCGGTGATATCGTCGGTGCGAAGGGTTTCGTGTTCAAGACAAAAACCGGTGAAGTATCTGTACATGTGCAAAGCCTTAAGCTGCTCACTAAATCCCTGCGTCCTATTCCGATTGCCAAGGAATTGGTTGACGAAGCAGGTAATAAAGTCGTTTTTGATCAGTTCGCCGATAAAGAATTACGATACCGTCAGCGTTATGTTGATCTGATCGTCAATCCGGAAGTTAAGGATGTTTTTTATAAGAGATCAAGAATCATTACGACTATGAGACAGTTTCTTGATACTCAGGGTATTCTTGAAGTCGAAACTCCGGTCTTACAGTCCTTATACGGCGGAGCATCTGCCCGACCGTTTATTACTCATCATAACGCACTTGATATTCCATTCTATTTAAGAATTGCTGATGAATTGTTCTTAAAAAGATTGATCGTCGGCGGCTTCGATGGTGTTTACGAAATATCCAAAGATTTCAGAAACGAAGGAATGGATAAAACCCATAATCCTGAATTCACCATGATGGAAGTCTACGTCGCGTACAAAGATTACTTCTGGATGATGGAGTTTGTTGAAAATATGTTTGAGGCTATCTGTACGAAAGTATTCGGTACCTTGAAGTTTAACTTTGACGGATATGAGATTGATTTCAAAGCACCATGGAATAGAGTTTCTATGGTTGATGCTTTGCTCGAAAAAACAGGCAAGGATGTCTCTGTTATATCTGATGAGGAATTGACCGCGCTTGCGAAATCTTATCATATTGAAATTACAGGCAAACAAAGCCGTGGCAAAATTATTGATGAAATATTCGAAGTGACCGTACAACCGACATTGATTCAGCCAACCTTCTTGACTGACTACCCCGTTGAAACATCTCCATTAGCAAAGAAGCACCGTGAAAAAGCAGGGCTTGTTGAACGGTTTGAGGGATTTGTTGCCGGACGTGAAATTTGTAACGCGTTCAGCGAATTAAATGATCCGATAGATCAGCATCAACGTTTCCTTGAGCAGAAGAAAGCTCTTGACTTAGGCGATGAAGAAGCTCAACAGGTTGATGAAGATTTTGTACGCGCTCTTGAGTATGGCATGCCGCCAACAGCCGGACTCGGAATCGGTGTTGATAGGTTAGTCATGCTATTGACCGGTCAGACTTCAATTCGCGACGTACTGTTTTTCCCACAAATGAAGCCAGAGAAATGATCAATGTAAAATCGGGTATACTTCTTCCACAAATGAATTCCGGTTTATGATCAGTATAATTATTCCGACTCTCAATGAAGAAGTCTTGCTGCCGAAATTATTAGAGCAGCTTAATGCTCCGGAATTACGCCGGGAGTTCAATTATGAGGTTATTGTTTCCGATGGAGGCAGTAAAGATAAAACTATCGAAATTGCCCGGGCTAAAGCGGATAAGGTAATTCCTTATTCAGATCCCTGCGACAATATTGCCGTCGGCAGAAATCGCGGCTCAATAGATGCGTCCGGAGATATATTAATATTCATGAATGCCGATGTCCGCATCCAGAATCCGGTTCCGTTTTTCCACACGATTGATAAGTATTTCAGAAACTCGGAATACCTGGCAATGACGTGTGTGGTGGAAACCTTTCCGGAAGAGGCTTGTTTTAAAGATACTTTATTTCACGGATTCTGTAATCTCTACTTCTACTCGCTGAATGTTTTTGGTGTGGGTATGGGAAGAGGCGAGTGTAATATAGTTAAACGAAATGTGTTTCAGGCGGTCGGTGGATATAATGAAAAATTGGTCGCCGGAGAAGATTGGGACTTATACAAGCGCATCGCAAAAGGCGGCCGTATATTATTTGATTGGAATTTGAAAATTTTTGAATCCCCGAGACGTTATCGTAAAATGGGCTATATGCGGGTGATATTATCATGGTTCACTAATTCGTTCTCAATTGTCGTAGCAAAAAAATCATCATCACGAATTTGGGAACAAGTCCGATGATCTGAAAGTGGGCAGAGATATATTCTTGATTATTTATATTTTCGGAGTTATGTTTCACGGGACGGAAATGAATAGTTTTTGAGAATTTGTTGGTTTTTGTGTGAATTTGATAGAATGGTTTATTGATTTAGTTAGTCTTGAAATAAAGTTTGAGTGTGAAAAAGGAGAAAAATGCAGTTTAAAAGCGTAAAATTTCCCATCTTAGTTACAATTCTTGCAGTAGGCATTCTGCTCGGTACGCAGATTCAAAAAGCAATGTCAGGTGATAATCTCAGAGAGAATTTGCAAAAATTCAATGATGTCCTGACCTATACGCAAAAATATTATGTAGAAGAGATTGATTCGCAAAAGCTCGTTGAAAGCGCCATTAAGGGAATGCTTGATGAATTAGATCCGCATTCTGTTTATATCCCTGCAAAAGAAATGAAAGCCGTAGAGGAGGAATTTCGTGGCGATTTTGAAGGTGTCGGCATTGAATTTCAAGTTGTTAACGATACATTGACCGTTGTTTCTCCAATAACCGGCGGACCAAGCGAAGCCTTAGGAATTATGTCCGGTGACAGAATCGTTAAGATAGACGGTAAATCGTGCATCGGTATTAATAATGACGACGTACGAAAAAAACTTCGCGGCAAAGCCGGTACAAAGGTTAACGTTCTTGTATCAAGACAAGGCGTGAAAGATCTTATTGATTATGAAATAATAAGGGATAAAATTCCTCTGTATTCGGTTGATACGCATTTTATGATGGATAAAACAACCGGATATGTGAGTGTCTCAAGGTTTGCGGAAAAGACTACTGAAGAATTACTGGAGGCTTTAAAAGACCTTAAAGCTCACGGTATGAAGCAACTTATTCTGGATCTGCGTAATAATCCTGGCGGGTATTTAAATCAGGCATTTCAAATTGCCGACCTTTTTATTGACGGTAATAAAATGATCGTATATACGAAAGGCAGACGCAAAGAATTTGATGAAACATATACGGCATCCGAGCCATCAGAGTATGAAAAACTTCCTCTTATTGTCATGATTAATCGTGGCAGCGCCTCTGCAAGTGAAATTGTTTCCGGTGCGATTCAGGACTGGGATAGGGGGTTGATTATCGGTGAAACATCATTCGGCAAGGGTTTAGTACAGCGCCAATTTCCACTTCCGGACGGCAGCGCACTCCGGTTAACTATTGCTCAGTATTTTACCCCTTCAGGTAGGCTTATCCAAAGAAAATATACCGATAAGCAGAAATATTACGAAGAAGCCATGGAACGGGATGAGAACGAAGGAGAAAATTTCGTCCATAAAACCGAGAAGGATACTGCGAGACCCGCATTTAAGACGGGAAAGGGTAGAACGGTTTACGGCGGCGGCGGTATCACCCCGGATTATATTGTAAAATCCGATAAGGTAACAGAATTGACGGCTGCTTTGCTTCGGAAAAATTTATTTTATGTTTACATCCTGAAATATCTTGATCTGCACGGCAAAGAACTTCAGAGTGAATATAAGAATGATCTGTCGAAATTTGAACGTGATTTCTCATTTTCAAAAAGTGACTTGAATGACTTTCTTGAAATGGCGAAAGCTAAAGAAATCAAAGTTGATGAAAAAGATATTGATAAAGATCGTGAGTATATCCTGGCGCGCCTAAAAGCTTACGTTGCACGTAACTATTGGAAAAATGAAGGCTGGTATATGGTTATGCTCAAGAGTGATAAACAGATTGCTAAGTCGTTGTCTTTGTTTGATAAAGCACACGAAATGGTTTATTCAAAATAATGGCAAGAAAAATTCCTGTTTTATTTTTGGTGCTATTTCTTTTAGTTTCACCCATGCACCGCATTGAGGCGAAACCAAATGAAATAGCATTTTCTTTTACAGGTCCGCGTGACTTTGCAGTCGGCGAAGAGTTAACATATGTCGTCAAGTACTATCTTCTGAAATTTGGAGAGATAAAGTTCAAAGTGCTTTCAAAGAAAATGATTAATGGTAAGCCGGTTTACAATGCTGTCGCTTATATGGACTCATATTCGGGAATACCTTTTGTTGATTTGCACATGATCTATGAAACACGTTTTAACGATGCAATTTTCTCGAATTATTTCAAGGGGTTAGTCAGAAAAAAGGAATACACGACCTTTACCGATTACACATATGACCACGCGGGAGCGAAGGTAAAAGTCCGGCAGGGAAAAGTTAATCCTTATGAACTGTGGACGGATAGCACCGGATATTCGCAGCAGCCTTTTCAGGATGGGCTTTCCATCTTTTACTATGCAAGGGCTTTTGCCGGAAGTAAGAAATCCGTAAATCTTCCGTGTCTGGTGAATGAGAAACACGTTTACGCGAAGATTAATTTTTATGATAATAGCGAAAAGGCGCATATTGATGCCGTCAATTACGATATTGCAGTTAAGCATCTGGACGGTGAAACAAATTTTGTTAGTGTTTATGGCTTGACCGGTTATTTTGAGGGATGGTTTACCGATGATGATGCCGGTATACCGGTTATTGCTAAACTTAATGTCATCATCGGAAGAGTTACTGTTGAATTAATTAGTTGGAAGAAACCGGGATGGATGCCGCCAAAGTATCATTAAGTGAAAAACAAATTTTCAGTTATGAAGGGTTATCGCCGCAGATTGACGAATCAGTTTTTCTAGCCTCAGGCGCAAAAATAATCGGTGACGTTAGAATCGGTAAAGATTCGAGTGTCTGGTACAACTGTGTAATTCGCGGTGACATTGAATATATATCTATTGGTTCCGGCTCAAATATACAGGATGGTACAGTTATCCATGTAAGTAAGAATAAACCGGCTATTATTGGATCAGGAGTAACAATCGGACATAAAGCCTGTATCCATGCTTGTGTTATTGAGGATAGTACATTGATAGGTATGAATGCCACGGTTCTTGATGGTGCAGTTGTTCAAACAAAGTCAATGGTCGCCGCCGGTTCTGTGGTAAAACCGAATTTTGTGGTTCCTACCGGTAAATTAGTTGCAGGCGTACCGGCTAAAGTTGTTCGTGATTTGACAGAAGAAGAAATTAATTATTTTGAAATATCTGCACATCATTACATGGAATATTCGTCTAAACTGAAAGAAGGTAAATAAATGGCTGGAAATATCGGCATAAATATTCCTGAGGATTTTCAACTTACGAAAAAAGAAATTGAAACTGTTATTGCTATTTTAAGAAAAGAGTTTAATTTTCGGGTTAAAGCATTAGAGATAAATTTTATCAAGCGTGCTGAATTACGAAATATCAATATTTCTTTCTTGAATCATCATTACGATACCGATATTATTACATTCGATTATCGTGATGGCGGGAAAATGGTGGATGGTGAAATATTGATTTCAATTGATGACGCGCACGAGAATGCAAAAAAATTTAGTGTTCCTGTTAAAAATGAGTTGGTCCGGTTAATTATTCACGGCATACTGCATCTTATGGGATACGATGACCAGACCGATTCCAAAAGAAAGACCATGTTCGTAAAGCAAGAAAAGCTGCTGCGGACATGTTTTAAAAATTTATAGTATTACTGAAATTAGGATGATATGAAAAAAAATTTAGTTATTGTAGAGTCTCCTTCTAAAGCTAAAACAATTAATAAGTATTTGGGTAAAAATTACATTGTAGAAGCAACGGTAGGACATTTAAGAAATCTACCGAAAACAAAACTCGGAGTCGAGGTCGAAAAAGGTTTCGAGCCCCAGTTTGTCAATATCAGAGGTAAGGGCGATGTAATTAAGAAGATCAAGGATCTCGCCAATAAAAGCGAACAAATCTTCATCGCGACAGATCCTGACCGTGAAGGTGAAGCTATTGCGCAGGATATTGCAGAACTGCTCAGCGCAAAAAAGCCGGTTATCCTTCACAGAGTATTATTTAACGAGATAACTAGGACAGGTATTATGAAGGGGATGAATAATCCTCTGGAAATTGACGGGCATCTGGTGCATTCTCAGCGAGCCAGAAGAGTTATGGACAGGATTATCGGATATAAGATAAGCCCATTCCTCTGGAAAACAATTATTTCCTCCTCAAACAACTTGTCAGCAGGACGTGTACAGTCGGTTGCATTACGCTTAGTATGTGAACGTGAAGAGGAAATCGAGCGATTCATTCAAACCGAGTATTGGTCAATATCCGGTATTTTCAATACAACGGATAAATCAGAAATCCACACAAAACTTTTCAGTATAGACGGTAAGGAAGTCAAGGTGACTCCAAAACCCGTTATGACCGACGAAGAGATGCAAAAGTTTGCAGAACATCACGTTTGGATAAGCTCCGAAAATCAGGCTCAGGAAATTGTTGAGCAAATAAAACAGCGAAAAGATTTTCTTATTTCAAACATTGTTCGCAAAGCAACAAAGAGAAATCCGTCTGCTCCCTTTATTACCAGTACGTTGCAGGCAGAAGCGTCTAAAGCTCTGCGATTCAGACCACGCCAAACAATGACGTTGGCTCAACGTTTATATGAAGGCGTTGAGTTAGGTGATGAAGGTCTTGCAGGTTTAATTACATACATGAGAACGGATTCAACTCGTTTAAGCGATGATATCGTTACGGACGCAAGAGAATATATTTCATCGTCGTACGGAAATGATTATCTTCCTTCAGAACCAAATGTTTATAAGAAAAAGGGCGGTAATGTGCAGGATGCACACGAAGCAATTCGCCCTACATCATTAAAATATACTCCCGAATTTGTTCGTCCATTCCTGGATGATAATGCATTCAAGCTGTATCAACTTATTTGGAACAGGTTCATTTCCTGTCAAATGAAACCGGCAAGTTTGGAAACTACCGTAGTTGAAATTAAGTCCGGTGAATTCCTTTTCAAAGCGTATGGTCAGACTGTCTTGTTTGACGGATTTACCCGGGTTTATACAGAAGCTCAGGAAGTTGACACAAGAAAAGATGAAGACAGAAGTGATTCAAAAAACGAAAAGATTCCAAAGAACCTTGAAAAAGGCGGAGCATTGTCACTGCTTGAGGCCGATAAACACCAGCACTTTACAAAGCCTGCGCCACGGTATACAGAGGCCTCGCTTATCAAAGAACTTGAAAGTAAAGGCATCGGAAGACCAAGTACCTATTCAATGATCGTTTCTACGATTGTTGAAAGGGGATACGTCGAGCAGGAAAACAGGCAGATCGTCCCAACTAATCTGGGCAAAAAAGTCAATAAAGTTCTCGTAGAAAATTTCCCCGAGATTATTAATACCGGATTCACGGCGAAAATGGAAAGTGAGCTGGATCAGATAGCACAGGGTGAAAATGAATACATCAATGTACTCAATGATTTTTATATTCCGTTTGCTGAATCATTGGTGCGTGTTGACCAGAATACCGAAAAAATTATTTGCGAAAAATGCGGATCTGAGATGGCTATTAAGTATGGCCGTTTCGGTAGATTTTTAGCTTGTACGAATTATCCCGAATGCAAAAATATTAAATCGCTGAAAGAGCTTAATCAGGAAAATACCGAACCGGAATATACGGGCGAAACGTGTGAAAAATGCGGAGGCCGCACAGTGATTCGTATGGGTAAGTTTGGACGTTTTATCGGCTGCGAAAAATACCCTGATTGCGATTTCGTTAAAAATTTAACACTCGGAATTCCTTGTCCTAAATGCGAAACCGGTGAAGTTGTTGAACGTCTAACCAAGAAAAGAAAACCGTTCTACGGTTGCAGCAAATATCCGTCATGCGATTTTGTCAGCTGGCAAAAGCCGGTTATGACTCCTTGTCCGAACCACGATTCCAACTATATGGGACAGTGGTATTCCAAGAAAAAAGGAAAATTCTTAAAATGCCCGGTTTGCAATACCGAAGTCGTTGAAGAGATGCCGGAAGAAATAGAAGAATAGGATTTCTATGTTGCGTAATGCAGTAGCTCTCTATTTAGAGGAATTAGAACATCTGAAAAGATATTCTGCCAAAACGGTTGAAGCTTACAAGAATGATCTTACGCAATTTATGGCCTATTTGGAAACTTTAAGTGTCACCGATCCCAAGTCAGTCAGCTTACGGCATATAAAAAGTTACTTGTCGGTTCTTGTGATGGAGAAGCGTAGCCGAACAACTATTTCGAGAAAACTTGCATCTATGAGAGGATTTTTTAGATTTGCATATAGAAATAATTTAATAGATGTAAATATTTTAGGTGCAATCAAAAACCCGAAGTGCTCCCGAAAATTACCTGAGATCATCAGCACAAAAGAATATGTTCACATTTTAGATGTGGTTCATGGTGAGGATACATATAACGACTATGAAAAATCGCTTATCCGCGCTATGTTCGAATTGATGTACGGCTGTTCTCTGCGTCTCTCCGAGTTGTGCTCACTGAAATTATCCGATATTGATTTGAAATCAAAAACTGCACGGGTTCTTGGAAAAGGTAACAAAACAAGAATAGTACCGGTCGGTTCAAAATCAATTGCCGTTATACAAGAATACTTAAAGCTTCGCACCATTGGAGAAAACCATCTATTGGTTTTTGAAGATGGAAAACCTATTTATGCCCGCTACGTGCAGCGTGTTGTTAAGCGGGTAATCTCTCAAATATCCGAGATAACTAAAAAGAGTCCACATATCCTGCGTCATAGTTCAGCAACTCATATGCTGGATAACGGCGCCGATCTTATGGCAATAAAAGAAATTCTGGGACATTCAAATCTTTCCACTACACAAATCTATACACACGTCAGCGTTGAAAGATTGAAGTCCGTCTATAAACAATCTCATCCCAAATCCTAAGAATAGGAGTTAGTATGAAAGTCAAAATCACGGCCAGAAAATTCAAAGCAAGAGATACCCTGAAAGAATATATCCAGGGTGAATTGGAAGCCCTTTCCAAGTTCAGCGATGACATTCTTGACGTTGAAGTTATTTTAAGCTACCAGAACCATAAAGACAGCGTTAAAATAGCAGAGATAATAGTCAAAGTGCCTGGTCAGACGCTTACGATAATTGAAGAAGCCGAGGAATACGAAATTTCCATAAAGGCAGCGGTAAATAAACTCATTCGCCAGTTACAGAAGATCAAAGAAAAAAAATCAAAGCGCTAAAATGATTCAAGTGGATAAAAGAGCAATATCAAAAAAAGATTCTATTGACGTTAAATTTTTCTTCGAAAATGTAAAGTCAAGATTTCAAATACATTTAGTCAGTGATGACTCCGGATTAACCAGACGAATTACTGACCAAAATATTCACAGACCCGGCCTCGCGCTGGCCGGGTTTGTTGGTTTATTTGCATACTCACGTGTACAGGTGTTTGGTAATACTGAAATGCGGTATCTTGGACAGTTGTCTAAGGAGCGTAGAATAAAGGCATTGGAAGGAATATTTAATTTTGAGGTGCCTTGTGTAATCCTTACCGATAATAATGAACCCTTTCAGGAGCTTTTAGATATTGCCAATGCCCACCATGTCCCGATATTTTGCTCTCCGCTTTCCACAACAAAATTAGTCTACCTTATTGGTGACTTCCTTGATGATCAATTCGCAATCCGGTGCAGTATGCACGGTTCGCTTGTTGATGTATACGGTGTCGGAATTCTCTTTATGGGCAATTCGGGTATCGGCAAGAGTGAGGTTGCTCTGGATTTAATTGAAAGGGGACACAGATTAGTCAGCGACGATGTTATTATTCTCACAAAAAAAGGAGAAGGAATACTCATCGGTGCTGGAGCTGATTTGAATAAACATTTCATGGAAATCCGCGGCCTTGGTATAATTAACATCGAAAAAATGTTCGGTATCAGAGCCATTCGTTATCAGAAACGAGTCGAAGTAATTGTTAATCTGGAAAACTGGGACGATGACGCTAACTACGAACGCACCGGTTTAGGAAGTCAAACGGAAACAATTCTCGGAATCGAAATACCATTTATTAAACTGCCCATCATTCCCGGCAAAAACATCACAGTTATATCCGAAGTTATAGCACTGCATTACCTGCTAAAGAGACGTGGTTATGATGCCGCTCAAGCATTTCAAGACCGGCTCGCTCAGAAGATTGCAAGGGGAACTGCCGAATTCGACAGAGGAGTCGAATATTTTGAACATGATTTCGAATAAAATTTAAAAATATTCGAAAATAGCCGAAATTTGAAGGATTTACTACTAAAAATACTTCTATTAGAATTGTTTTTATAGTAATTTTTCCTTAAAATTGCCTTGCCAATTATGAAAAAATTCTATTACATCTCTAAAACAAAAATTCAGTCCATAGATCTGAAGAACTATCGGATGAAATTTATAGGACTTGTTGCGACAATCTTTGCCGCATCATGCACTTTTCTATTGGCTATTTTCTTTGTGTATACGCATTTTATCAGCCCCTCAAAAGATCTCGAAGCAACCAGAAATGAGAACTATTATTTAAAGAATAAATTGCGGGATGTTTCAGGGCTTTACAAAGACCTTTCAAAAAATCTTGATAGTCTGAAAAGTCAGAACAAAGCACTGAGAACAGCGGTTAACTTATCACCATATTCTGAAGATCAAAAAGCACTCGGAACCGGTGGAAGTTCATTCGGCAGTATTTTGGAAATCCTTTCAAAGAAAGACGGCGATCTAAAATCAACCATTTCAGGTATCGAATCCGTGATTAATAAATTTGAAATGGAAAAGGCTAATCTGGCTGAAATTAAATCTGCGTTTGCTAAAAATCAGGAACTCTATAAATGCCTGCCTGCAATTAAACCGTGTTCCGGTGAGTTTTCCGAGAATGGTTTCGGCATGCGAATGCATCCGATTTTGCATATCCTTCGCATGCACAACGGAGTAGATATTATAACCGATGTCGGTACTGAAGTTTTTGCACCGGCGGATGGTAAGGTTGAATTCGTAGGCGCTAAAGAAGGCTTTGGACTTGCCGTTGAGATAGATCACGGTTTTGGTTATAAAACGATCTACGGACATCTTTCGCAGGCAATGGTCAGAGAAGGTCAAAAAGTTGGACGATATCAAAAAATTGCTCTTACAGGCAATTCGGGTCTCTCCACCGGTCCACATCTGCACTATGAAGTTCTGCATGACGGGGTTAATTTAGATCCTGCACAGTATATATTTAACGATTCAAATTTATTTAACAACACCGCAAATTAAAGGAGTATCATCTTACAATGATCTGGACGATCGAATTAGCATCTTATCTTGACGATGCGCCCTGGCCAGCTACAAAAGAAGAACTTATTGATTATGCTGATAGAGTCGGCGCTCCGTTTGAAGTTATTGAAAATCTTAAAGAGTTAGAAGATTCTGAAGATCCATACGAATCAATTGAAGAGATATGGCCGGACTATCCCACCGATGACGATTACTTTTACAACGAGGATGAATTATAAAGGCACTCAGTGCCTTTTTTATTATGGAAAAAAAGTACTGGTCCGGAATTATCGGACAAAAGAGATTAAAGCAATTCTTTGATTCATTATTAGAATCACGTTCCATTCCACAAGCAATATTGATAAAGGGGAGTGGCGGTAATGGAAAAGAAGCCATCGGCATTCGTCTGGGAATGATTCTCCACGCTTTAAAAAAGGGGACTGACATTAACACTGTTGGTTCAATCCCCAATCCATTTTCTCAAACCTACATTAAGTATATTTATGCTCTTCCGCGTGGTAAAAACGAGGCAAGTTTCGATAATCCATACGAGAAGCTAACCAAAGATCAGATGGATTCCGTTCTTAAAGAGCTTAAAATAAAGAATGTCAATCCCTATTATAAGATGAATATTGACGATGCTAATGAAATAAAAATCAATAGCATTCGTGATATTTCGCGATTTTTAAATATTTCCTTTGATCAGGACTCTCACAGGACGATTCTGGTATCGCAGGCCGAATTAATGAACGAGGAGTCACAGAATTCTTTGCTTAAGAATCTGGAAGAACCGCCGGAAAATACGACATTTATTCTGGTGAGTGATGCTCCGGAAAAGTTGCGTGAAACAATTGTTTCACGATGTTGGCAGTTACAGACAGAACCGCTTTCTGAAGAAGAAATCCAAGAGATTCTGGAAAAATACTTTCACATAGAAGCATTTCATGCAGAGATTGCAGCAGCCTTTGCGCAAGGTTCGATCCATAACGCAATTGACCTGATTGACCGGGACTTGGCTAACCTGAAGAACCTGACTGTGGATTTTATGAGGTTTGCCATTGGTAACAAAATTAACTCAGCTCATATGATACTACAAGACGTTCAGGAACGGAATGATCCAGGAAGTTTCATACTATTTTTGAAACTTATCATAATCTGGCTGAGCGACGCTTCCAGATATACTTATCAGGAAGAGAACATTTACTTCAAAGATTTTCTTGAGACGTTCAGAAGATTCCATGAAAGAAATCAGATTGACTCACTTGATTCATATATCAATAAGATAGAGAGATACATTTACGCCATAGAAAATAACAATGTGAACGTAAACGTTATCAGCAATAATCTGATACAATTGTTGGCATCCATGATTCGAACGAAAAAAAGATAAATATTATATCTGTCGCATAATGTATATTATGTAAACTACGATAAGTGAATTTTAAGCGCATTTCAAAGAAATAACTCCCTTTTCTTATAGGTCTGCCGTCATTTGTAAATATCTTGGAATGACGGAAATCTCAATCTCATCAATCATAGTAGAAATAATTTCTCCGTCAGATTGCACAATTACCGGCGTAATAAAATTAATTTTGCAAGTTTTAAAATCCACAATTGTTACCCGTGGATCAGAGACATGTTTACCGATAATAGCCTTTGGTAGTAAATGCAGTATAGATGGGACGCTAAGTGCGTCAGCAGTAACCATTTTGAGAATACCGTCTGTGATAGAGCTGCCCGGCGTAAGCTTAAACCCTCCGCCGCTTGTCTCTGAATTCCCTACCGCGATCAGTAGCTTCTTTCCGGAAATAGTAATCGAATTATCGAATACAGCTCTCGAATCAATGGAATCATATTTAAAAAGAGCTTTAATAACCGAGTATAAATAAAGTATTAAGCCGGTCAGTATCTTGTTTTGGTTGCTTAAATGGGTTACAACAGCATCGAAGCCGGAACCGCAGCTATTATGAAAGCGTTCTGTGACGAATTCGGTTTTACCGTGCTCCCGATAGCGAAATTCGCCCAAGTCAATGTGAAAAAATGAATTTTTGCGCCATAATTCAATAATTTGAACCGGATTTCTCTTCTGTAGTCCTAACGCGCGAGCAAAATCATTGCCCGAGCCTATGGGGAGTAAAGTTATCGGAAATTGGTCCGGTGCACTCAAGGCATTAACAACTTCATGAAAAGTCCCGTCTCCACCGGCGACGAACAGTGAATTAATCGGCATATACCGGTTAATTATCTCGCCAATTTCTCCTTTTCGGGAAGTCAAAACAATGCGTACGTCCGGAATAAGAGCTTGGAGTTTTTCCTTCATAGCATTGTAGAAATGAAGTCCTTTGCCCTTGCCTGCAACCGGATTTATGATGAGTAGATTAGTTTTCAAAGCACCACACTTAGATATGCAAATAGTTCAATCTCTAAAAATAGTTAGAAATGGAGAAAATAAAAAGAAGGTTATTTCGAAGGGTTTAGTTAATATTAAATTTGCTCCGGTTAAGTGAACTGACCGGGTCGAACGAACTACTCAAATTAAAGGCTTCCATTGACTCGTTTACAACAGTGAACCGTGATCCGCTCGTTTTTGGAGCAACAGTCTGGCGTGAAATATTGCCGCTTCTATGCTTAGTCCTAATGGGTTTAGGAACAATATTTATCGTGCCTGATTCAGGTAACGCAACCGTATGGACGACATCACCCTTAGACATTGCAAATGGATTATGCAAGCCTGACACATTATGCAGACTGATTTTTTCATTGCCTTTGAGTTTGTATTGCTTAATTTTGTAAGCGATAAAAGACGCAATTAGAGTAAGAGTTGCAAGCGATGCAAAAATGACAAATGCTGATTGTAATAATGCAAAAAGATCCATGGTTATATTCCTTTGGTTATTCATAAAAAGCAATTATTATGCCATGCTATGCTATTTGCCGGTATTGTAACTCCTTATAATTACTGGGTTTATCTTGTTGATTTTATTCAGAAAAACACGATTGATTGATGAAAACTGTAAATATTGAGAAAGTGTATTGTTTTAATACAAAGATAGGCGTGAGTCTGACGGTATCTATTTTTATGGTAACGTTGATGCTTTTTGGCTGCGACGATACAACAACTAACTCGCAAGTTGATAATACGACTATCCCCTCTTCAAACGTATCCTACGCGAAGTATATTCAGCCGATATTTACAGTCAAATGTACTTATTCTGGCTGTCATGATGATAATAGCAAGGCAGGCGGGCTGAGTTTAACATCATGGAGCGGCACAACATCCGGATATAAAGTTGTCATACCCGGAAGTGCGTCTACAAGTCCTATTGTTTGGTCGGTTAATGGCAGCGGAACTAAGCCAATGCCTCCGGTTTCAACCTATCCGGGAATGACTACCAATCAGGTTAACGGCCTTAAGGTCTGGATTAACGAAGGCGCTAAAAACAATTAACGGAGCCATCCTTCTTTTTTGTACCAGGCAACCGTTTCTTCGATTCCTTGCTCAAGACTAATGTTTTGTTTGTACCCTAATTCTTTTACGGCTTTTTGAGTGCTGCAAATCCACGCGGCCTGCGTTATATCTCTTGCTTTTTCAATGTTCAAAGTTGCTGCCTGTTTTTGAAAGAGTGATATAAACTGAGCTACTGCAGCAATGGTGTATACAATTACATGGGGTACTTTAAATACAATTGCCTTCTTACGCATCACTTTTGAAGTGACCTCAATTATTTGTTCCCATGTATAGATTTTTTCGGATGAAATAAAATACGTCTGTCCGATTGAGTTTGGGCTGGTTGCGGCCAAATACATACCATGTACCAGATCTTTTGCATGAATCAAACTGATTTGCTTTTTATCCTCTTTTTTTCCGAATCCGATAGTAGTAGTTACCCCTTTCCAATAGGAATTAAAAAAGATGAAAATCTCGGTATCTCTTTCGCCGTACACTGCCGGCGGGCGGCAGATGGTTATCGGTAAGCGGTCGAAGTATGTTTGAACCAATTCCTCTTCGGCTTTTTTACTCTTACCGTAATTTGTAATTGGAGCACAGGGATGAGTTTCGTCAATCGGAGTAAAAGCCGGAGAAGGTCCCGCGGCTGTTTGGCTGCTGACAATTAAAACACGTTTGACTTTGTCCTTATACGTAAGGGCAGTTTCAAGGATATTTTGAGTTGCCTCGACATTTCCTTTATAATATCCTTCCGGCTTTTTGGATTTTACAACACCGGCAACATGAAAAATATATTCGACTCCCTCAAAAGCACGGGATAAACCTTCTTTGTCAAATAATCCGCAATTGATTATTTCTACATTCTTGCCTTCTAACCAGCGGAGATTGCTGGATTTTCTTACTAAACATTTAACACTAAAATTTTCTTTAAGTAATAAATCAACTAAATGACTGCCTACAAATCCATTTGCTCCTGTAACAAGAGCAGTTTTGGTCTCATTCATGATTGTTTGACCCTTCTATATATCTTTAAAAATGATTCAAAATTTAAGAAATTATTATTATTTTAAGTAATTCTATAAAACAAATTCGCAACGGAGGACATTGTTGGATCTATTCAAGAAATGTTTCGATTTCACAAGAGCAGATGATATTAAAAACATGGGATTTTATCCCTATTTTCGGCCAATCGAAGAAAACGAAGGGCCTGTAGTTCAGATTGAGGGCAAAAAAGTCGTAATGGCGGGTTCAAATAATTACCTTGGCCTGACAGCCCACCCTAAAGTTAAAGAAGCAGCTATCAAAGCTGTCGAAAAATACGGCACAGGATGTTCCGGCTCAAGATACCTGACCGGTACGCTTGATTTACACATTGAACTTGAGTATAAATTAGCCAAGTTCTTTAAAACGGAAGCTGTTTTATTATATTCGACCGGTTACCAGACTGCTCAGGGAATTATTCCTACTCTTGTAAACCGTGGTGAGTTTGTCGTTTCGGATAAAGATAACCATGCTTGTATTGTTGCCGGTAACTTGATGACTAAAGGAGCAACCGGTGAGTTTGTCCGATATAAACATAACGACATGGCAGATCTGGAAAAGGTTATTGAAAAGCTGCCAGCCGATTCGGCAAAATTAATTGTATCCGATGGTGTATTTTCCACGGGCGGTGAAATAGTTGACCTGCCTGAGTTGAATCGTATTGCTAAAAAACACGGGGCACGTATTTTGATTGATGACGCTCACTCTGTAGGTGTTATCGGTAAAGGCGGTCGCGGAACGGCAAGTGAATTTGATCTGGAAGATGAAATTGATCTTACCATGGGAACTTTTAGCAAGACCTTCGCTTCTCTTGGTGGTTTTGTTGCTGGTAAGGAAAGAGTGATCAATTATTTAAAACATCATTCCCCTGCTCTTATTTTCAGCGCTTCTCCTACACCTGCATCTGTTGCAGCTGCATTAGCGGCTTTGGAGATTCTTGAAGCAGAGCCGGAAAGAGTTACCAAACTGATTGAAAATGCGAAATATGTAAGCGAATCATTAAGCGCTGCCGGATTTAATGTTATTAAAGGCAGAACAGCCATTGTTCCCGTTATTGTAGGACGTGATGATCTGGCATTTGCAATGTGGCGTAAATTATACGACGCAGGTGTGTTTGTCAATGTGTTTATTTCGCCCGGTGTACCTGAAGGACGTCAAATGATGCGTACCAGCTATATGTCAACGCATGAAAAAGAACATCTTGATTTCATTATTGACGCATTCAAAACAATTGGTAAAGAAATCGGGTTAATATAGTAGAATTATATAGAGGCGTTAATGTATCCTGTTACTATAAAAAAAGTTGAAACTAAGGGCGACCTGAAAAAGTTTATTAAATTTCCCTGGGCTGTATATAAGGGCGATCCGTTTTGGGTGCCGCCGCTTATTATGGATAGACAAAAAATTCTTGATAAAAAAGGTAATCCTTTTTTTGAACATGCCGAAGCCGATTACTTTCTTGCATATCGGGGAAGTGAAATTGTGGGTCGTATTGCGGCTATCAAAAACGATTTGCATAATTCCACCCACAACGATAAGATAGGCTTTTTCGGGTTCTTTGAGTGTTTCAATGATCAGGAAGCCGCGAATGTACTTTTTGATACTGTTCGCAACTGGCTGAGAGAACGCGGCATGGATACTATGAGAGGACCGATGAATCCCTCGACAAATGATGACTGCGGTATGCTTCTCGAAGGATTTGATGATGAACCACGCCTCATGATGACGTATAATCCTCGTTATTACCTTACTCTGTGTGATAATTACGGATTGAAGAAAACGAAAGATCTTGTCGCATACAGTCTTGAGACACACAAAGTCAGGTCATCTGAAAAGTTAAAACGTATAGCCGAACTCGCCAAAGAGAGATCCCGCATAAAGATTTCCACGCTAAATATGAAGGAGTTCAATAAAGAGCTGGAAAAAGTTAAATATGTGTATAACAAAGCCTGGGCACCTAACTGGGGCTTTATTCCAATGACCGAGCATGAGCTTGATCATATGGCAGCAGATCTGAAACAATTAGTCGAACCGAAGCTGGTACTCTTTGGTGAAATTGACGGCGAGACTGTTGGATTTGCACTCGTTATGCCTGATTATAATCAGATATTTAAAAGCATGAATGGCAGGTTACTGCCTTTCGGCTGGGCAAAACTTTTATTCCATAAATTCTTGCCGAAAAAGATGAACTGGGTGCGCGTTATAACGTTAGGTTTAATTCCTGACGTTCAAAAACGCGGCTTAGACGGTGTCTTTTACTGGGAAATTACGAACAGGGCCGCTGATCTCGGCTATTTCAAAGGCGAAGCAAGCTGGATTCTTGAAGATAACGAAATGATGAACCGCGGTGCTAAGCTTATGGGTGGTGACTTATATAAGAAATACCGGATCTATGATATTGCAATTTAGATAAGCTGGAAACAATTTGATAATAACGAGTATTGTTTTATCAGGAATATTGCTGCTTATTAAAGCAGTTCAATATTTCAGCTTAGCTAAATTATATAAGGCCGAAGTTCCTGCCTCCGGTAACAAACCGGAGATTCCGATATCTGTTATTATTGCAGCCAAAAATGAGGAAGCCAACTTACCTGCTTTGGTTAATGCCCTCGCACATCAGAACTATGATCCCCTGCTATACGAAGTAATTTTTGTAGACGACAACTCAAGTGACAATTCATCTGTTTTGCTGGATACATTGATTAAAACACTTCCGAATTTTAAGGCTATCAGAGCGCTTAATAAAAAGTACCCGGCAAAAAAAGGTGCATTGGCTATCGGAATTGCACAGGCAAAAAATTCCTATCTTCTTTTTACCGATGGTGATTGTGTCCCCGCGAAAGAGTGGATTAAGTCGTTCGCCAGTGGGTTCGTTGAAAAAAAGGATATTCTCATCGGTTCAGCTCCATTTATGTATAGTGGTACCGCAGTAAACAGGATTGTCTGTTATGAAAATCTTGTAAACACGCTTCTCACGACTTTCTTTCTCGCAATGAAAAATCCCTATTCTGCCGTGGGCAGGAGTATCGGATATACCAAGGAAGCATTTTTGAGGGTAAGAGGTTTTGAAAAAACCATGGATACCATCAGCGGTGATGATGATCTATTCATTAGAGAAGCTGTGAAAAACAACTTGAATATCGGCATCATTACAGCAAATGACGCACTTGTTTATTCACAAACACCGGAGACTTTTGCCGCCTATTTCAACCAGAAAGTCAGACACCTTAAAACATCATACCACTACCCGCTATCAACGTCGGCATTAATATTTTTGTGGCATGAGTGCAATTACTTCTGCCAGTATTTCTTTTTACTGGCTTTCATTTCCCCTGTCGCCTACATTGTTTCTGCGATCAAAATCCTTGCAGACATCTTCATATATTCAACGTACCAGCGAAAGCTCGGATACAAATTTTCTCCGATTCAGATATTTTTTCATTCCTTTGCCTACGAACTTCTTTCATTGTACAATATTCTGAATTCCATGTTTAAAAAGTCCCAGTGGAAATAAGGGAGCAATAATATGGAATCCGGGAATTCTTCTCTTCACGATAAAGACAAACACTTGTACTGGCTCGATGAGTCTCATCCGAATTATGAACGCTGGAGACGGAGCCGGATGGTTGCAGAAGATAGAGCAAAACTTATCGAAATTTTATTGTCGGGAAATGCGAAAATCTCCGATAAGTTGATCCTTGATATCGGCAGCGGCATAGGAGCAACGGCGGCATATTTTAGTCAGGCTAACTCCGTAGTGTGCACCGATATTAATTATATGAAAATGCAAGAAGGTATAATCCCCTCTACGGTATTGCCGGTTTGCGCGGATGCCAATGTACTTCCGATGAAAAATGAAATGTTTGACATTATTATCCTGCAGGATGTTATTGAGCATATTGAATTATCAGATGGCTTTTTTGAGAATGTAGGAAATCTTCTGAAGCCGGATGGAATTCTCTATATAAGCACTCCGAACCGTACCTCATTACTTAATATTCTGAGCGACCCTCATTGGGGATTTCCGTTGGTTGCACTTATGTCCAGAGCCCGGATTAAAAAGTTCTTTTTGCCGGTTTTCAGGAAGCAGGAAATCAACAGGAGCGGCATAGCTCAGCTTCTTTCATTGAAAGACTTAGAACAGTGCACATCAGGTCTATATCACCCCGAATTACGCACATTGGCGGCTCTACAGGCTCTTTTCGCCGGTAACAAGGGGGTGGTCTGGAGCGATTTCCACTTATTCCTCATACGGCTTATTAAACTCGTCCGGGTGGATTCAATTTTGCTCTCCATTGCGAACAATAAAAGCGGAATTCTTAACCGCTATTTCACGCCTACCTTTTATTGTATCTATAAGAAGTTGCGATAAAATTCTTATATTAAATGTTTACAAAATCGAAATATTGTAAGGAAAACTGATGGCTGTAGATAATCTTCAACTCGGTAAATTAGCAATTGAAGCCAAAAAGAATGCTTCTCCGAAATACTCACATTTTCATGTGGGCGCTGCTCTTCTTGCTGAAGACGGAACTATCATTCAGGGATGTAACGTCGAAAGTGATTCTTACGGACTTACAATCTGTGCGGAAAGAAATGCAATATTTAAGGCGATATCCGACGGACATAGGAAATTTCAGGCGCTTGCAATCGCGAGTGATTTCGAGGGATTTACCTCTCCCTGCGGTGCTTGTCGGCAGATTATTTGGGAGTACTGCGGTAATGTTGATGTTATCATGATTAACCATAAAGACGAACTTCAAGTCATTAAAGCCGGCGATTTTTTGCCCCACGCTTTTTCCGGTGACGCTTTGGAAAACAAATAAAATATATTGGATATGAAAACACCGCTCGAAAACCGATTCACCAAAATAATCGAATTTGTCAAATCAAAGGCTCCCTATGAAGTTGAATTAGGGCTTATTCTCGGCAGCGGACTTGGAGATTTTGCCGACGCTATGAAGCCTGATGTTTCCATCAGCACTTCGGATATTCCGGGCTATCCCCCATCCACGGTTGTCGGCCACAGCGGGAAAATCCATTTTGTCAATAGTAATGGCAAGCGTGCATTGATTTTTCAGGGGCGGATTCATTTTTACGAAGGTTATGAAATAGAAGAATGTCTTTTACCGGTTGAAATCTGTTTTCAATTAGGCGTAAAGAAAATGATTATTACAAACGCCGCGGGTGGCATTAACGCGGATTTTTCTCCCGGCGATTTGATGTTGACCACCGGTTTTAATAGTATGTTTCTCCAGAAAGAACTTTCTACGGTACTCTCTGCCGGTACACTTAAAAGAAGAAACGACTTGCTGGCTCTTAGTAGTTCTCCCATGTCTAAAACAATCCGGAATGCTGCTATTGAGGAAAAAGTTGACCTTAAAGCAGGCAGTTATTTTTATTCTAAGGGTCCGAGTTATGAGACTCCCGCCGAAATCAGATTTATGCGGAGCACAGGCTGTGACGCGGTAGGAATGTCAAGCGTTCATGAGGCTTTGTATGGAATTGATTTAGGAGTAGATGTTGCTGTAATATCATGCATTACAAATTTTGCAGCCGGAATATCCGGAAATAAGCTCGATCATTCCGAAGTAACTGAAACAGCTAATCTGGTTAAAAATAAGTTTGCAAATCTTTTAAGAAAAACGATAGAACTCAGCTAAGGAGTTTAATAACTGAAGCAGTGTATAGTATTGCTGTTTCGGTTCTTAACCGGGTATTTATCAAATGAATCCTATTACTCATGATAGTCCGGTTCATTTCTTCCGGAGTTAACCCGCCTTCCGGGCCAAAAAACAAAAAGTAATTCAAATTTTTATTGAATTCGAATTCTTTTAGTTTCGTTTCCCCTCTTACATCAAAAGCAATTATCTGAAAGTGCTGGTCACGTAAAATGGACTCGGGTGATTTATGGATTTCTATTTTCGGCAGGTGCAGATTTAATGACTGCTTCATTGCGCTGACCGCTATCTTTTCCATCCTGGCAAGATTGATTTTCCTGTTCGTGCTCCTGACTGTCGGAAATATCGCAAATCGTGTAAATCCAAGTTCTACGCATTTCTCCAATGCTACTTCCATTCTCTCATTATTCTTCAGTATAGGAATTCCGATAATAAAATTGTGGAAAGGTTCTTCGACCTGTTTAATTAATTCCAGTTGTGCGCGCAATGATTTTTTGGATATACTCTCGATTTGAGCATTGAAGAGTCCGCCATTTCCATCTGTTACCTGAATAGATTCCCCTACTTTATGTTTCATCACGTTGACGATGTGGTGAAATTCCTGATCGCCGATCTCTAATGAGTGAACTCCCTCGTTTTCAAAAGGGATATAATAAAGTTCTATGTCAGAAAGATATTCCGATATCAACGATATACTCCTTTTTTCCGAATTTATTCAGTGCCATTTCTAAGCGTATCAGATTATAAGGCAGAAACAGTATAGTGAATCCGCCGCCGTAACCTGAATCAAAGTCGTTCAAAGTAACCGGCTCACCTTTTTTTCTCACCGTACCTGCATCAAAAAATATCTGATAATACAATGCCATTCGATATGATTGCAATGCTTGTGGAATTATTGGAAGGTTGAGCTTTAAATTCCATTCCTTAATGATAGGATATTTAGCCTCAACAGATGCAACGTACAGGGAATTGCCTTCATGTTGAGAACTGAAGTTCCCTCTGATTCTTTCTGCAAAGCCAAGATATGAGTAGTCTATGTATTGAATATTATTGCCGAAAACCTGGCGGGTTGCAAGCCGCCACTTCATCGAAATCGTCCTACTTAATTCCTGATAATGCCGGTAATCAAAAAGGAACACAGAATATCGCGTGTCTTTAATTCCGAATCCTTTAAAATCGTACTCAGAGGTTATATATACACCTTTCGATGGAAATTGAGCAAGATCCCTTGAGTCATGGCTATACGCTAAGCTCAGCGATGGTATTCTTGCAATCGTTTCTCCGGGAAAAGCCGGGTTGACCGGTGATTGAGGTGTCTTTACATATTCGAACATTCCGGAGATAATCGCTCTGTCGTATAATGAAAAGCGTTTTCCTATTCCTAATGTTGAATAGATATATCGCTGTTTATAATTGGCACCGTAAAGCGTATCTGCAATAAGACTTCGATTTTTAATGTTGCCGTAGTAAGCGGACCAATTAAGATATATTTGTTCTTTTCTATACAGATACGGTACATAATAGCTTAACGTTAGATGCGGGTCGTATCCGAATGCGCCTTTAATGTGGAGATTTTGATTCTCACCCCTGAAATTTTTTATATATAGATCAATACCGTAGGATAATTTTTTCCAATCTCTATCAACCAGTTCGATAAATGGAATCGGCCAAATATACCAGGCCTCTTCAACATCAATGTACAGGTTCATTTTTTGCAGATCGGGCATCGGATAGAGGTTGACTTTATTGAAAATACCAAGACTATAAATTCTTTCACGATTAAAGTTCATGGTAGAAAGGGTCAACGTGTCCCCTTTTTTGAAAGTCAATTCATTCAAGATGACATGCGGTTCTGTTATCGCATTACCCCGTATTATTATTGAATCAACGACAACAAAGGGTTCCTGATAATACGCAGTGTCACTTCCCGTCTGCGCGAAAGATACACAAGTGAGGTACAATAAAACGAAAAGGAGTTTCTTCATACACCAACTTTGGTAAATTGGCATCTTGAGTACTCGATGGCAATGCAAGCATCATAAATAACCTGTATGCCTGCTGCTTGCAGATCGTCAATCGCTTCCTGGTTAAATATCCCCAATTGAAGCCAAACGTATTTAGGTTTAAGCTTAATGAGGCCGGGTAAAACCTGCGGGAGCCTTTCGCCGCCGATAAACACGTCCACAAGGTCAATCGGTTGGTCAATTTCTTCCAACGATTTGTAAACCGGGATACCAAAAACGTTCGTCAGGATTGGGTGCACACCCACGACCTGATAGTTTTTTGATTGAAGAAATTTCGCAATCCTTCCGCTATCCCGTTCTTCCTTGTCGGAAATACCCAAAACGGCTATTGTTTTAATCTGCTTAAGTACATCGCAATAATCCATAAATCAACTGCTCACATAATCTGAAATATCGTTACAACTACAAATAAGATTTCTATCACCAACTGCATTATTAATTCTTCCGACTGTCGGCCAGAATTTGAACTTCTTCAGTGAATCCACAGGATATGCCGCTTGTTCTCTGGAATAACTGTGTTTCCATTCGTTCTGAACTACTGAATGGCAGGTATGCGGCGAATTTTTGAGTACGTTATCAGCCTTATCCGCTTTACCGGATTCAATATCTGCAATTTCGTTTTTGATGGAGATCATTGCTTCAATGAAACGGTCCAATTCTTTTTTGGACTCACTTTCAGTGGGTTCAACCATGAGAGTACCGTGTACCGGAAATGATACCGTAGGCGCGTGGAAGCCGTAATCCATTAAACGCTTCGCAATGTCTTCAACTTCTATATTTGCCGACTTCTTAAAATCGCGGCAGTCAAAAATCAACTCATGACCTACTCTTCCGTTTTCACCGGTATAGAGTACTCTGTAATAGCTCCCGAGCTGTTTCATAAGGTAGTTGGCATTCAGAATGGCAATTTCTGTCGCTTTTCGTAAACCTCTTGCCCCAAGCATCTTAATATATGCTAAGGAGATTAATAAAATGTTCGCGCTGCCGAATGGAGCGGCTGAAACAGCACCATACGAGTCAGCCCGAGCTGTTTCTGAAAAGAAATGTTTTGGGAGAAATGGAACCAGATGCTCTGCTACGCAAATAGGTCCCATTCCCGGGCCGCCACCTCCATGAGGGATGGCAAATGTTTTGTGCAGATTAATATGGCAGACATCAGCTCCGATTATCGCGGGTTGTGTTAAACCGACTTGAGCGTTCATGTTTGCACCGTCCATATAAACTTGTCCGCCGTTCTGATGAATGACCGAACAAATTTCCTTTATTGCCGCTTCAAAAACACCGTGGGTTGAGGGATATGTCACCATCAATGCTGCAAGGTTTGCCGAGTATTTTTCTGCTTTGGTTTTCAAATCCACGACATCAATGTTCCCGTTTTCGTCACAATTTACTATCTGTACGTCTAATCCGGCCATCACCGCGCTGGCGGGATTTGTACCATGAGCAGAAGCCGGAATGAGTACTACATTTCGATGTGACTGTCTTATCGCTTCAAAATAGCTTCTTATGACTAATAAACCGGAATATTCGCCCTGTGCGCCTGAATTCGGCTGGAATGAGACACCTTGAAATCCGGTGATCTCACAGAGTTCTTTGGACAATTCGTCAATGACGATTTGATAACCTTGTGCCTGGCTTAACGGAACAAAAGGATGCATATTGGCAAATTCCGGTATAGTTATAGGCATCATGGCAGAGGCTGGATTCAGCTTCATGGTGCAAGAACCAAGGGCGATCATAGATGCTGTAAGGGATAGATCTTTCATCTCCAGACGCTTAATGTACCGCATCATCTCGGTTTCGCTGTGGTATGCGCTGAAAACAGGGCTTGTCAAAAATGGGCTCGTACGGACTGCCCAGTCTGGAATAGACTGCTTTGCCGGAGCACTTTTAATCTCAATTGCTTTGTTAAGCGATAGCGCTTCCTGGAAAACTTCGATGATACTTTCAATATCCTTAGGGCTTGTAGTTTCATCTATGGAAATGCTTAAACCGGTGTTCCCTAAGTACCTAAAATTAACAGATTTAGCTGCGCTGATTTCTTTTATATTCTTAATAGAATCAATAGATATTACATAATGTAAAGTATCGTAATAATATTTATTAACTTGTACTAAACCTAAGGCTCTTAAACTGTTTTCTAATATATTGGTAAGCAAGTGTATTCTACTGGAAATGCTCTTGATTCCATCAGATCCATGATATACTGCATACATAGATGCCATTATAGCCAATAAGACCTGAGAAGTACAAATATTGCTCGTTGCCTTCTCTCTTTTAATATGCTGTTCCCTTGTCTGCAAAGCCATCCGGTAAGCAAGATTGCCATTGGAATCAACGGATGCTCCGATAATACGGCCGGGAATCATTCTTTTAAAGTCATCTTTAGCGGCAAAAAAGGCTGCATGCGGTCCGCCAAATCCCATTGGAACACCGAATCTCTGAGTGGATCCGACGCAAACATCTGCACCTAATTCACCGGGGGGCGTTAAAAGCGCCAGACTCATTAGATCGGCGGCAAAAATAACGTAAATGCCGAGTCCTTTTGCCTTTTCAATGAAGGGTTTATAATCAACAATTTCGCCAAGTCCGTTCGGGTACTGCAACATGATTGCGAAATATTCTTCAGACAGAGTCACTTTTTCAGTTTTCTCTACTACCACATTAATATTCTGGTACTTCGCCCGGGTCTTTATAACATCTATCGTTTGAGGGAAAATGTCCTCAGACAAGAAAATAGTGTTTTTCCCTTTCGCCTTCGCAACGTTATGAAGCATCAGCATAGCTTCGGCTGCGGCGGTTCCTTCGTCGAGTAATGACGCGTTGGCTATCGGAAGGGCTGTTAAGTCACTCACCATAGTCTGAAAGTTCAACAGAGCTTCTAATCTGCCCTGCGATATTTCTGCCTGATAAGGTGTATACTGAGTATACCAACCCGGATTTTCAAGAATATTTCTCTGAATTACACTCGGCAGAATAGTGGGATAATAACCCATGCCTATATAGGATTTTGCAATGGTGTTTTTAGCCGCAATATTCCTTATGTAATCGAGAAAGGAATATTCACTTTCAGGTTCATCGAGAACCAATTCTTTCGCTAATCGTATTGATGCGGGAATGGTCTCGTCAATAAGCTGTGATAAATCTTTAACCCCAATGATGGAGAGCATCTCGGTGATTTCTTGTTCATTTAAACCGATGTGCCGATTGATGAATTTTTCAGTCGTAGTATTGTTCATAAAAATATAAAATTTGTTGGATTTATTAACAGAAATTTACCACTTTATTCACTATTGAGATAGTGTCATGGAAAATTATTCGGGGGATGTTTTGGGCTGCATAGTTTGCGAAAATACGGTAAGTGCCTGACGTGCGGCTTCTTGCTCTGCTGCCTTTTTGTTTTTACCTTTGCCGGTACCGAGAGTCGTAGTTCCGATTCTTGCTTCAACGGTAAAGACTCTATCATGTTCGGGACCTTCTTCCAAAATAACATAATATCTGGGAATGTCTAACTTCACTGACTGAGCTAATTCAAGGAGCTGGCTTTTAAAATTCTCATCAATTAAATGGAGTTTAAGCTGGAAATTGGGTTCAACAACATACCGTTTAATAAAATTCACTGTCACATCAAAACCATTAACAAGATAAATAGCTCCGATAAGTGCCTCAAAAGCATCCGATACAACCGTTTTCTGACCGAAATTACCGCTATTCATCAGATCATTATTGATAAACAACAGGTTTTGCAGCTCAATTCTCTTCCCGGCTTCATATAAAGAATTTTTATTTACGAAGTTCGAGCGGGTCTTTGTTAAATAACCTTCGTCCTTTTCAGGAAAACGATGATATAATTCTCTTGCCACGATAAATCCGAGAACGGCATCTCCGAGAAATTCAAGCCGCTCATTTGAGTTTTTGAATCGTTTAGAATCTAATACCGAACGGTGGGTTAATGCTTCGAGGAAAAGTGCTGGCTTATCTATTTTATGACTGATAATCTTTTCAAGTTTCTTAATTCTCTCCCTGGCAACTTTTTCATGCGAGCGAAATAATTGGAAAACCTTTCGAAGAAGATTAAACACCTAAGCCCCTTTAAATTTTTTGAATAATAGTGTGGCGTTATGTCCGCCAAATCCGAATGTATTGCTTAAAGCAACATCAACAGTACGCTTTACAGCCTCATTGGGGCAATAGAATAAATCACATTCCGGGTCCGGGGTCGAGTAGTTGATTGTCGGAGGAATAATATCATTGGCGACAGACATCACCGTCGCGATAGCTTCAATACCTCCGGCAGCGCCTAATAAATGCCCCGTCATGGACTTTATCGAATTAATTGCCAATGAATAGGCATGTTCTCCAAAGACGTTCTTAATCGCTTTTGTTTCCGTTACATCATTGTAGGTGGTTGAGGTCCCATGGGCGTTAATATAATTAACATCCTCAAGGCGCAATCCTGCATCCTGCACAGCACTTTTCATTGACCTTGCCGCTCCGTCACCGGTAGGATCAGGGGCAGTGATATGATGAGCATCGGCTGTAACACCAATTCCGGCTATCTCAGCGTATATGTGGGCTCCACGATCAATAGCGTGCTGTAATTCTTCAAGGACCAGGGTACCGCTTCCCTCACCCATAACAAAGCCGCTTCTGTCTTTATCAAACGGACGCGATGCTTCAGTGTACCGGTCATTCCAAGTTGATAAAGCGCGCATTGAATTGAATCCGCCGATAGATAATTCTGTTATCGGAGCCTCGGCTCCGCCGCAGAGCATGATATCCGCGGTACCACGCTGTATCAGCATAAAGGCATCGGCAATAGCATGAGATGAAGTAGCACAAGCAGATACGGTTGAATAGTTAGGACCTTTGAACCCGAATCTCATTGAAATATGCCCGGCTGCAATGTCGGGAATCATCATGGTTATGAAAAAGGGACTGATCTTCTGAGGTTTTTTACTTGAAAAGTATGAGAAGCAGACATCCTGAAAAGTTTGCACGCCGCCGATACCGCTTCCATAAACGACACCCGCGCGTGTATTATCAATTTTTGAAAGGTCAATGTTGGAGTCATCAATAGCCATTTGCGAACTTGCAATTGCAAATTGGGCAAACAGATCAAGTCTTCTAACTGCTTTACCGTCAATGAAAGCTTCGGCATTAAAATTCTTGACTTCGGCAGCAAATTTGGTATCAAATGCAGATGTATCAAATTTCGATATCATCCCGATACCATTTTTACCGGAAATCAAAGCACTCCAGAACTCTGGCAGTGAATTACCGATAGGTGTAACGGCTCCCATTCCCGTAACAACCACTCGCCTTCCGTAAGGCATACATTAAACCCGCAAAAAATTAATAAAAAACTGTCATCCTGACGTTACATCAGGATGACAGCATATATAATTAAGCTAATTTCTCTGAAAGATATTTTACAGCGTCGCCGACTGTAGAGATTTTTTCTCCATCTTCAGCAGGAATTTCGATGCCGAATTCAGCTTCGAAAGCCATAATTAAATCAACGATATCGAGCGAATCAGCGCCGAGATCATTCGTAAATGATGCTTCCGGTACAACCTGAGCTTCATCAACACGCAATTTATCAGCGATGATTTCTTTTACTTTTGCTTCAACGTTCATTTAGGACTCCATTATTTTGTTAAGAAATATAAACATTAAAAAAATTATCACATAACTAATCCACCGTCAACGACGAGGACTTGACCAGTGATGTAGTTTGCATTATCAGAGGCTAAAAAGGCAACTGCATACGCAATTTCTTCAGCCATTCCAATTCTCTTTAAAGGTATTTGCGATACGATTGCTTCTTTTTGCTTTTCGTTAAGCTTATCAGTCATATCACTTGCAATAAAACCCGGTGCAATAGCGTTAACGGTAATGCTTCTACTGGCGATTTCCTTAGCTATTGACTTTGTAAAACCAATTACACCTGCTTTTGAGGCGCAATAATTTGACTGCCCCGGATTTCCGTTGATTCCGACAACAGATGAAATATTAATTATTTTTCCGGAACGCTGTGATGCCATTTGTTTGATGGCAAACTTCGTGTAATTGAACACACTTTTTAAATTACTGTTAATAACGCTGTCGAAGTCGTTTTCCGACATTCTCATGACCAAGCCGTCCCTTGTAATCCCTGCATTATTCACTAAAATATCTAAACGTCCAAACTTTTCCAAGAGAAAACTGATGCATTGTTCGGCTGCTGAAATGCTTCCGCCATCGGCTTTAAAAGCGTGTATTTTGAGACCTTTTTCAACAGATTCGTCAACAAAAGCTTGGGCAGCAGCATCTGAACTGACGTAGGTGAAAACCACGGTTGCACCTAATTCGGCAAGATGTTTTGTAATTGCTTTACCTATACCTCTTGACCCGCCTGTTACTAAGGCTACTTTATCATTGAACATCAATTAATTTCCTTCTTTGTGTTGAGCGTTTGCCAATACTTCTTTTGCATACGTATCAAGTTTAACCATACCCGCCTCACCGAATAAATGTGCAAGTTCATTGCGGCAGTATTCGTAGATACTTGTTGTATGTTTGCCATCCTTATTACAGTGACTCAATCTATCCATGTGCTCATAATCAATGGTGAGTGCGCCTTCAAATATTGTTAGCGGAAACAGAATACAATATAAAGGCTTATACTTCCAGGGATGAGCTCCTTCATTTATTGCCAAACGCTGAATGATGCAGAGGCCGTCTTTATCAAGAAAAACACATTTCTTATTGTAAAGCTCGGTACCGACCGCAACGCCGGAATCAAAATCCTCATCTTTTTCAGGTTCTTCGAACCAGTCATCAATGTTCTTTGACTGTGTCTCGTCCATCAATGGGATAAGACGATCTTTAAGGCTCATAATAAGTTCATGTTCCTTTAAGTCGGTATATACACCATAATGGCAGCATTGGCCGTTACATTTACAACCGAATACAAAAGTGAAGATTGCCGGATCAATCTTTAACCCGTTTACTTCGAAGGACAACTCATCTTTCATCATCTGTACGAATCCACATCTTGAAATTTATCAATACCGATGCATACTGCGTCCGGTTTAATTCTCTTTATAAGTCCCTGTAATACTTTGCCCGGGCCGATTTCTACGAAGTCGGTAAATCCATCCGCGACCATATTTTTGATAGTGGCTTCCCACAATACCGGAGCGGTTACCTGACGGAACAGAGCTTCTTTAATTTCGTTTTTTCCCGTCTGTGGCGAAGCAGAAACGTTCGCGTACACCGGATTTTTAATATCTGAGAAAAAATAATTATTCAGTTCAGAGCTCAATTTATCCTTAGCAAATTGCATGAGCGGCGAATGGAATGCCCCGCTGACAACTAATTCTTTTGTGACTTTTGCGCCCTTAGCTTTGCATAACTCCATAGCTTTTCTTACGCCGTCAATTGAACCCGAAATAACAATCTGACCGGGAGAATTAAAGTTAGCGCACTGTATAATTCCTGCTGCAGATGCTTCATTGCATGCTTCTTCAACTTTAGAATCAGCCAGGCCGATAATAGCAGCCATTGTGCCGGGAGAAATAATCCCTGATTCCTGCATCGCATTACCGCGGAAGCTGACAAGCTTCAACGCATCTTGAAACTGAATTGCACCGGCAGCAACCAAAGCTGAATACTCACCAAGTGAATGTCCGGCAGAACCTTCAAAATCCAAAGTTCTGATTAAACTTGCTAAAACCACACTGTGCAAAAAGATCGCAGGTTGTGTATACTTTGTCTGCTTTAATTCTTCTTCCGGGCCTTCAAACATGATTTGAGAGAGCTTGAAACCGAGAACATCATCTGCCATCTGAATCATTTCTTTGGCTTCGGCAGAGTTTTCAAATAAATCCTTAGCCATGCCGACGTATTGCGCACCCTGGCCGGGAAATACAAATGCTCTTTTACCCATTAATCCATACTCCAAACCAAATAAGCTGAACCCCATGAATAGCCGGCACCAAAAGCAGCAAGAACTAACTTGTCCCCCTTTTTGATTTTACCGGCACGGGAAAACTCGCATAAGCAAAGAGGAATTGTTGCGGCAGTTGTATTACCGAACTTCTGGATGTTGATCATCACTTTTTCCATAGTAATACCCATGCGTTTAGCTGTTGAATCAATGATTCTCAAGTTCGCCTGATGCGGCACCAAGTACGCGACATCTTCAGATTTTAAATTATTTTTTTGCATAATATCATATGATACGTCAGCCATGCCTTTAACGGCAGCTTTGAAAACGGTCTTGCCGTCCTGATAGATATAGTGCATTTTTTTATCAACGGTTTCATGTGAAGGTGGATTGAGACTTCCACCGCCCTTCATGTATAATGCTTCCTGGCCGCTTCCGTCTACGTGGAGAATTGAATCAATCAAACCAACTTCCGGATTTTCAGTCGGCTCAAGCAGAACAGCACTCGCGGCATCGCCGAATAATATGCAATTATTGCGGTCGGTATAATCGGTAATAGCACTCATCTTGTCTGCGCCGATAACGAGTACTTTCTTATATCTACCCGATTCAATAAATGACGCACCGGTTTGCAGGGCAAATAAAAATCCTGAACAAGCTGCCGAAAAATCGAAAGCCCACGCATTTTTTGCCTGAATATTATTTTGAACAAGGCATGCTACATTCGGGAAAAACATATCCGGAGTAATTGTAGCAACAATAATTATATCAATTTCATTTGCATCAAGATTCATGGATTGTATAAGGTCTTCGGCTGCTTTTGTCGCCAAAATACTCGTGCCGCCTTCTTCAAGTATGTGTCTTTCTTTGATGCCGGTACGTGTTGTAATCCATTCATCTGTAGTATCAATAATTTTTTCAAAATATTGATTATCGTAAATTTTTTCCGGTACGTACATACCCACACCGGTTATCATCGCGTTATATTTTCTATTTTCCATTATCAATCCTTATTTCACACTCGCAAATTCTTTAATCGAAACCCCAATTTTCTCAACAATATTTTTTTCATGCAGCTCATAAGCCCGGATCACCATATTTTTAATCGCCTTGGGTGAACTTGAACCATGTCCGATGATACTGATACCATTGATACCTAATAGCGGGGTTCCGCCATATTCCTGATAATCGGTACTCGTTAATGCCCTTTTTAAAGCACCTTTTGAAAGGCCGATAGTCAGCATGTCAAAAAGTGATTTCTTTGCCTGCATACCGAGCAGGTGTTTTAAAAGTTTGGGTATACTTTCCGCGAACTTCAAAACAATGTTTCCGACAAATCCGTCGCAAACGATAACATTAACCGTACCTTTAAAGATGTCTCTGCCTTCAACGTTTCCTTTGAAATTCAAATCCATCTTTTTCAATTCTTCCAGTGCGGCAAGAGTAACCTCATTGCCTTTACTGTCTTCTTCTCCAACACTCAACAATCCTATTGACGGGTTGTTGATGCCGTATATCTCTTTAACAAAAATACTGCCCATGATTGCATACTCAACCAGATGGCTGGGTTTGGAATCAACACTGGCGCCGACATCGAAAATCGTTGTAACGCCTGATACATTGGGCATAAATGTTCCGATGGTCGGACGGGATACACCGGGTATGCGTCCAATGATAAAAGTTGAAGCAGCCATCATTGCACCGGTATTGCCCGCGCTGACAAACGCGTGAGCAAACTTATTCTTCACCTGGTTGCATCCAACCACAATTGAAGAATCTTTTTTAGTCTTAATGGCATGCGTCGGCGAATCACCCATTTCAATTACTTCAGAAGCAGGTATAATTCTCTCTTCAGGAAAATGTAAATTCTTTTCTTGAAGGATAGATAGTATCTTGTCTTTCTTCCCGACAAGATAAATCTCAGACGATGTAAGTGTATTCTGGGCATCTATGGCTCCCAAGATGCAGTTGAGAGGAGCAAAATCTCCTCCCATTGCATCTACAACAATTCTACACTTTTCTTGGGAAACCGTTTCCGGCATAATGGGAAGGTATTAATTCGATTTCGGGATGAACATTGATTTGCCATCATAATATCCGCACGACGGACAAGCATGATGTGCCATTTTGAGTTCACCACAGTTATCACATTTGCTTAAAGTAGGAGCAACTGCTTTATAATGTGTTCTGCGTTTTTTCGTTCTTGTCTTGGACATTCGACGTTTTGGATTTGGCATAAATATTCTCTTCTATGTTATTAATGGTATTATTTTTTGTTAATTAAATTTTTCAAATTACTAAAAGGTAAATTTCCTTGATCAACTTTTGTACGGTCACATCCGCAGTCTTTTTCATTAAGATTTGAGCCGCAAACTATACAAAGCCCTTTACAGTCATCAGAACACAGCCGTTTCATCGGTATCGCTAATTGGGCAAAATCGAATAATTCAGATGTCAAGTCAACATATTCGGTTTCCGGTGTAATGTATACGATGTTGGTATTATTCTCATTTTCCGCGGGTGTATCAGAAAGATAAACCACTTGAAATTCCAACGGAATTTTTACGCGGGTTTCACCACCACATCTGTCACATTCGAAAACGGCACCCACATCTCCTTTTGCAGTTACAATGATTTGACGGGCGATTTTATCTAAAGCTACAATCAATTCGTACTGATCACTGAACGGTTCCGAAAGCTCTAAATCGGTCACGTTTCCGTTAAACTGAAAATCGTGGTGCCCATCAACCAGGTTCGAAATTTTTATCTTAATCATTTAACTATCTATAAAAGAAATATGACTTGTAAATATATCAATAAATCGTAAAATAATCAACTTTTTGCCCCATATAATAGCACACAAATTGAATGATAATTCAATATTATTCAATTCTAAAAAGACAGTATTGGAACTAAAAAAAGAAAGGATTGTGTGTCTTTTCATCGCCGATCGTTGACTGTTGGGCATGGCCGGGAAATATTGTTACATCTCCATCCAGAGCAAACAATTTGGTAACAATCGAGTTCATTAAGGTATCCAAATTACCTCCCCAAAGATCGGTTCTGCCGATGCTCTCTTTGAATAGCACGTCGCCTGTGAAGCATATTTTATGCTGTTTGAAATATATGCTGTATTCAAATGCCGTATGTCCCGGGGTAAAAAGAAAGGATGCCTCGTGGCTTCCGATAAAAAGGACAGTCTCTTCGGTCAGGAACAGATCTGCAGCGGGTGATGGTTGAAATTGAACCCGGAACATTAAAGCCTGTTCTTTTGCCGAGTCAATCAATGGTTGTTCTTCCCGGGCATATACAAGTAAAGCCTTGAATTCACTTTTGCAAAACTCATTGCCTAAAATGTGATCTATGTGACCATGAGTATTAACGATATATTTGAGTTTGATTTTGTTGCCGGTAATATATTCCCGTAACTCATCCTGTTCGTTTTTCAAGTAACAACCGGGATCAACTATCATCCCCTCGCCAGAAATTCTATCCCAAGCAAGGTACGTGTTTTCCGAGAAGGGATTAAAGACGAATTTTTCAACAATCAAGTCTTGTGAGTCATATACGGTCATAAAATTACAAATTCAATGTTAGAATTAGCTCCATGCGAATTTTTGTTTATCTTTTGGTTCACGTGGACGGATGAGATATACCTTATCTCTCGGCCTCACGAGTGATTCGCAAACAAATGTTATCTTCTCCCCTTTTATCCCGCTTTGTACCGGCTTCTCGTCGGAGAACAGCTGCGGCGTTATCATCTCTACAACTCCCGTTGTACTCCCGATGATAAGAATTTTATCTCCTGCCTTTAAGGATTCATTTTTCATCGCAACATAAGCGACTTTACTTTGCTTGTAATAGTTTATTACTTCGCCGATAAACTCTTTACGCTCCAGAGCGCTGTTGCCTTCTTCATGAGCAAAATCTTCCGCTGTAGGATCATGCTGATAAAAACCGGTTGTAAATCCCCTGTTATAGACAGAGGTCAATTCCGTTTTAAGTGCAGCTTTCAGTTCCGGTGTCAACCTTCCATCGGCATGCGCGTCAATGGCGCGACGGTAAACCGATGTTACTTTAGCGGCGTATTCAGGGCTTCTTTTTCGGCCTTCAATCTTTAGGGAGTTAATACCGGATTCAATCAGAGTATCAATGAAGTCTATCGTGCATAAATCCTTTGAGGACATGACGTAGTCCTTACCCAGCAAAATTGAATAATCTTTGCGCCCGTCATAAATCTCATATTCCCTGCGGCAGGGCTGAATGCAGTCACCGCGATTCGCACTGCGCCCGAAAATATCCTGACTCATAAAACAGCGGCCGCTTAGAGCGATACACATTGCACCATGTACAAATGTTTCGATTTCTAATTCTGTGTTCTTCCGCATTTCAATAATATCCTGAAGATTGCATTCGCGGGCAAGTACGACCCGTTTTGCACCGAGCAATTGATATTGCTGTAGAGAAGCCAGATTTGAAATAGATGCCTGAGTGGAAATGCAAATTGGTACGTCATACTTTTTGCAAAGTGATATAACGGAAAAGTCCCAGCAGATGATATAATCAATTCCTGCTTCTTTTGCCGCTTTTACAATTTTGTCGGCATCGGATAATTCAGAGTTATACATGATGGTATTCAGCGCGAGGTGAGCCTGAACGTTTTGCGAATGGCATAGTTCAACAATTGCCGGCAGGTCGTCCACATGAAAATTCTCAGCAAGAACTCTCATGTTAAATCCGTCTATACCAAAATAAACCGCATCAGCGCCGTTATTAATGACGGCATTCAACATTGTCCAATTACCTGCCGGAGCAAGCAATTCGGGCTTTTTCGTAACCGGCATAATCAGATCATCTCATTTAAAAGCTCTTGCCGTGGCTGGGCAATCACTACTTTGTTTACCAATAATCCCTTTTCAGCCACAAGAGCAGCACCGGCTTCAACAGCACTGGTCACAGCAGCTACTTCCCCGGTCATGGTGACAAATGCTTTTCCTCCTAACGCCATCGCGAGTCGCACTTCAATAAGTTGGACGTTTGCTGCTTTCACTGCCGCATCGGCAGCTTCTATAAGGGAAGCAATTGAAAAGGATTCAATGATGCCCAATGCTTCAAGCATCTGGACTCCGGTATGCCCGGCAATGGCAGGAAAAATTTCAGGATGAACGTTAGGGATAACAAAATCGTCAATAATTCCAAAACCTAAGGTCCCTTTCGCGGCTTCCACAGCAGTATGAACTGCTGCAACATCACCACCAATAAGTACCATATATTTGCCGGAACATATTGTTCGAGATAATACTAATTCGACATCTGATGTTTTTAACATAATATCGGCCGCTTGCATTCCGGCAGCAATACTTGATAATTCAACTAATCCGATTGAGTTTTTCGCAATCATGTGTTTCCTAACTCTTTATTCTGACAAATTCTTCTGTAACTTCAGTAACCGTTCCTGCTATGGAAGCGTGAATATATGCACCGAGTTTGTTCTCCGGTACCTCACCAATAACATCTCCTGCATTCACTTTCGTTCCAATTGAAACAACTGCCTTTGCAGTTTCACCGACATGCTGTTTTAAAAGTATTTTAACGGTAGTCGGTATTGGTGTCTTATCCGTGAATGGTGTGTGAACATCGTAATCCTTCAATTGCATCCGCTGTATAAGCCTTTGTACCGGAACTCTCCTTCCGTCTTTCATAGGGTGCACGGTTACCGGTTTTGTCTGTGTGTATTTTATACCGGCTGATTTCATTTCTTTCTTGGCTTTATCACAAGCTTCCTTCGGAAACAGGTCTTCAGGGCATGAATACAGTGTACATAGTCCGCAAGCGCAGCATAATTCGGCCTTCTGGTTCCACACGTCCGCACCGGTGGTGGTGAATCCCAATGACCTCATTACTTTATGAGGCTGGACATCATAACCCAGCAAATATCTCGGGCAGAATTCAGTACAATAACTGCACTGATCGCATGCCGATTTTCCTATTCTGTGCCAGCTATGTTCAGGTTTGTTTTTCCGGATAACCAACTGATGTTGTCTTGGCAAAATAATCAGAGCCGCGGTTGTCTTTGTAACTACTTCGTCAAGATCAAACGTCAGCTTGCCCATCATTACGCCGCCGACATAAATAGCAAAATCGCTTGTTATAGGTCCGCCTGCAAATGCAAGTACCTCTCTGAATGAAGTCCCGATAGGTACAAAGAATGAAGACGGCTTTTTAACAGCACCGTTTACACAAAGGAATTTATTAGTTACAGGAATTTCGTTATCTGCGTTTGCGATATTATATAAGGTCTCAACATTATTAACTACACAACCGATATTTAACGGAATACCCGCTGGAGGAATCAATCGTTTTGTTGTTGCATAAACTAACTCATATTCATCACCGGCAGGATAAAAATCACCTAATTGGGCTATAGTTAGTTTGTTATTATTAATCTTATTTTGAATAGCAGAAATAGCTCTGGCATTCTTCGCTTTGATGCCGATGTACCCTTTTTTTGCATTGGTTGATTCCAGCATGAGTTCCATTCCCTTTACTACTTCGTCAGGGAAATGTGCCATCAATTCAAAATCCTTATGCACCAGAGGTTCACACTCCGCGCCGTTGGCAATCATAAACTCAACTTGAGATTCGGATTTTACATATGTAGGAAAACCGGCGCCGCCGGCTCCGACAACTCCTGCCTTCTTCAACTTTTCTGCTAATGCCATAAATAACTCTTTTTTCGAAATTGAAACATCTAATTTAATGTATATTCATTAAGTATTAAACGCTTTATACATTTTTTTTAGTATGGGTAATAATTTTTCCAATTTTAAGCAAAAATCTGAAAATATTGATATATTTAATTGTTTTTTTTGAGCTATTACAGATTAGAAGAAAATATCATAATATTATGCGAAAAACGAATGGAATTGAATCATGAAATTTAGTTTGAATATAGATCATATAGCTACGTTGAGGAACGCGAGAAATGAAATTGTTCCCGATCCGGTAACTGCTGCGCTTTTTGCAGAACAATGCGGTGTTGACGGCATTGTAGTTCATCTTCGGGAAGACAGACGGCATATAACCGACCGTGATGTCCGCTTGCTCCGTGAAGTGATTACTACAAAGCTTGATTTGGAGATGGCCGCAACAGAAGAGATTATTAGAATTGCTTGTGATCTCGGTCCGGAATTGTCTACGATCGTTCCCGAAAAGCGACAGGAATTAACGACTGAAGGCGGCATCAACATAATTGATAATGCAGATCTATTGCGTGATTGTGTATCCGACTTACATGAGCATGATATTGAGGTATCAATGTTTATTGAGCCCGATTACGATCAGATATCTGCCGCAGCGGATATTCAGGCTGATGTTATTGAAATCCATACCGGAGTATTTGCTAATGCTCTTTCGGTTGAAGAAGAATTTGACGAACTTGAAAAAATTCGACAGGCTGCTAAACATGCGAAAAAATTAGGTCTTGGTGTTAACAGTGGTCATGGGTTGAATTATATTAATATCAAAACTTTCCGCGAACTCACTGATATTGATGAAGTTAGTATCGGCCATGCAGTTATAGCACGCGCAGTTATAGTCGGGCTTGACCGGGCTATTAAAGAAATGTCGGATTTAATTAAAGGTAGATAAAGATTAGGGATAGAGTACCCGGTACTCTATCCCAATTTTTTAGCTGCAACTGGTTGTCGCACCGCAGGTCATACACTTCAAACATACTCCGTTACGAACCATCGTCATATTAAAGCATTCCGGACACACATCCCCGGTATATCCTTTTTCAATCGCCTGCTTTACTTTTTTCTTCAGATTCATGGATTCTTCAGGGTACTTTTGTGAAGCTTTTGATTCCGAGGATGACAAAGAAAAGTTATATGAAGTTTTTTCATCATGGTCATGATCGAACTCTATAGTTTTCTCGCTAACAGCCTCTTCGCTTTCAAAATCAAATTCACTGATTTCTTTTACAATGTTTCTGGAAACCGGAAAAGCATTATCATCGTCTGTGTTGGCATGAGCAAGGTCATTTCTTCCCAGATAGCTGACTGCCAACTCACGGAAGATGTAGTCTATTATTGAGGTAGACATCTTGATCTTCGAATTACCGGTAACCAATCCGCTTGGTTCAAATCTGGTAAACACGAAAGCATCAACAAACTCTTCCAGCGGTACACCATGCTGCAATCCGAGTGAAATGGAAATTGCGAAGCAGTTTAACAAGCTTCGAACAGTCGCACCTTCGCGATGCATATCTATGAATATTTCACCAAGCTGTTCGTTCTCGTATTCACCTGTTCTGATATAGACACTCTGCCCGTTGATTTTTGCTTTCTGTGTATATCCTGAACGTCTGTCCGGAAGTCTCCGTCTTTTGGCAATGTATCTGTGTACAATTCTCTCGGCAACTTTAACAATGTCGTTCTGTTCTTTTTCTTCTACAATGGCTTCAAGATCATCATCAAAAACCGAACTGAGCGGCTGTGAGAGTTTTGAACCGTCTCGATAAATAGCATTACCCTTCAAACCAAGTCTCCATGATTCAAAGTATGCTTCCTTAATGTCGTCTACGGTTGCCTGATTCGGCAGGTTGATTGTTTTGGAGATTGCACCGGAAATGAACGGCTGCGCAGCGGCCATCATTTTGATGTGTGCCATAGCCCTGATAAAACGTGTGCCCTTTTTACCGCATTTGTTTGCGCAGTCAAAAACCGGATAATGCTCAACCTTTAAGAAAGGTGAACCCTCAACAGTCATCGTGCCGCAAACATAGTCGTTTGCCATAGCGATTTCCTGCCGTGAAAATCCTAAAGCTTTTAATACATCAAAATCAGGATTGTTAATAGTATCGGTACTAAAACCCAAAGCATCAGTTAAAAAGTCTTCGGGCAAAGCATATTTCGCAAATGCAAAACCTAAATCAAAAACCGAAGGTAGCGAATTTTCAACACTCTGTAAAACTTCTTCGGTAAAACCTTTTGCCTTCAAAGATTCATGATTAATATACGGTGAACCGGCTAATGTTCCGGCACCCTTGGCATATTTAACAATCTCACTGATTTGTTCATCACCGTATCCGAGTTTTTCCAACGCGGGTGGTAACGATTGATTGATAATCTTAAAATAACCGCCGCCGGCAAGTTTTTTAAATTTAACGAGTGAGAAATCAGGCTCAACTCCGGTGGTATCGCAATCCATAACCAGGCCGATAGTTCCGGTCGGAGCAATAACTGTTACCTGAGCATTTCTGAATCCATATTGTTCACCAAGAGTTACAGCTTCATCGGCAGCAATCTTTGCGGCTTCCAACAACTCAGCCGGGCAATATTCTTCATTAATACCGACAGGTACAATTGACAAGCCTTCGTATTCCGAAGCTTCAGCACTGTAAACTGCGCGCTTGTGATTGCGCAATACTCTCAGCATATTCTCTTTGTTGCGTTCAAACGCTGCAAACGGCTTTAGCTCTTTTGCCATCTCGGCAGATGTAGCATAGGAAGTCATGTGCATAATCGCCGTGATTGCGCCGCAGATTGCAAATGATTCGTTACTGTCGTACGGTATTCCCTGAACCATGAGCAAAGCTCCAAGGTTGGCATACCCCAAACCGAGTGTGCGGTAATCATAACTTAGCTGTGCAATAGCCTGACTTGGAAACTGTGCCATCAATACACTAATTTCAAGGGTGATCGTCCATAACCGGGCAGTATGTCGGAATGCTTCAATATCGAATGTGTGCTTTTGATCGTCATAAAAGCGAATAAGATTGATTGAGGCAAGATTACATGCAGTATCATCAAGGAACATATACTCGCTGCACGGGTTGGATGCTCTGATCTTACCGTCATTAATACAAGTATGCCACTCATTAATTGTTGAATGGTACTGGATGCCCGGATCTGCAGATGTCCAAGCAGCATATGCGATATCATCCCAAAGTTCTTTGGCATTAATAGAACGACTTGGATTCGGAACTCTGCCCTCTTTCTTTGCTTTAGCTTTTTCCGTTCTCCAGTACAAATGCCAGTCAGAGTCGCTGATAACAGCCTGCATAAAATCATTGGTGACGCGAATCGAATTATTAGAATTTTGACCGGATACCGTTGCATATGCCTCTGAGTTCCAGTCAACATTGTAAATCGGAAATTCAATTGAGGTGAATCCCATCTTTGCCAGCTGAATAACCCGTTCGATATAGTTTTGAGGAATCTTAGCCTTACGAGCCTGAATAACGGCCTTCTGTAATTTTAAATTTAATTTTGGGTTAAATCTGTCATTTTCCGGATGTTCCTGATAACAGGCATTCATGATAGCATTTAGATGATAGTTGCACGCTTCTGAACCGGCAACAAGCGAGGCGACCTTCTGTTCTTCTTTTACTTTCCAGTTGATAAACTCTTCAATATCGGGATGATCCATATCAAGGCAGACCATTTTTGCTGCTCTGCGGGTAGTGCCGCCGGATTTAATGGCTCCCGCGGAGCGATCTCCTATACGAAGGAAGGACATAAGCCCGGAACTTCTACCGCCGCCGCTGAGTGGTTCTTCTTCACCGCGAAGATCTGAAAAATTGGACCCGGTTCCCGAACCGTATTTGAACAGGCGGGCTTCACGCACCCAAAGATCCATAATACCGCCTTCGTTGACCAAATCATCCTTGATTGATTGAATGAAGCACGCATGAGGCTGCGGATGCGTATAGGCGTCATCGGATTTCTTTAATTCACCGGTTTCATAATCTACAAAAAAATGTCCCTGGGAAGGTCCCGTGATGCCATATGCCCAGTTAAGTCCTGTGTTGAACCATTGTGGGCTGTTGGGAGCTGCCATCTGATTGGCAAGGCTGAACATCATTTCATCATAATATGCTTTTGCATCTTCTTCGGTATTAAAATAGTTTCCTTTCCATCCCCAATAAGTCCAGCATCCTGCCAGACGATGGAATACTTCTTTTGCACTGGTCTCGGGACGGTATCGATCTTTTTCCGGAAGCGCCTGCATTTTTTCAGTATCAATAACTGAAGCGGCAAGCCACTCAGGAACGTTCTTTTCTTTTTTCTTTTTTAAACAAACAGGTACGCCTGCTTTTCTAAAATACTTTTGTGTAATGATGTCAGTGGCTACCTGAGACCATGTGGAAGGTATTAAAACATCAGCCATCTGAAATACAATTGATCCGTCGGGATTTCGGATTTCGGAGGTTCTGCTTTCAAAATTTATTCTTTCTAAAGGGTCGGCATTTGGCACAGTAAAATGTCGGGTAATCTTCATGATGCTTCTCAATTTTAAATTATTAAAGAGATAGTATTATCGCGTTGTGTGTATGCGAAAGTATTAATTAAGATTTTAAATGCAAAAGAATTTATTTTAATTCAAGCAAATATTTTGCTTGCATAAAAACAAAAATTTTCACCGACGAAAAAGATTGTTTTACCGATTTTAATTTTGTTTACTTAAATAACATGTATAGATTGATGTTGAGAACTTTATTTACTAAATAAACGTTAAGAATTTTCTGTTACGCTAACATTAGGATGACCTTTATGGATATAAAGCAGCCATGGAAATCAAGAAACATTCTCGGAATTATCATGGTTCTGATAGGTGGAATGTTTTTAATTGGGAATTTACTGCCGGACTGGATGGATTTTGGAGCGGTCGCGTGGGATTTGGTGTTAATTGTCGCCGGTATTGTGTTATTAGTTAATGCAAAGAAGCGATTACTGGGACCGGCGTTGATAATCATCGGCACATTGAGTCTCATTCCCGGAGATAGTTCCAAGTTGATCTTCCCCACTCTGGTGATTTTCTTGGGAATTCATTTATTGACGCGATCCAAATGGAAGAAAAAAGAAGAAAATCAACAATTTGGTACTGAGAGTGACACATCTACTAATTATCGCGGTTATTACAAGAATTTCACCGAGGATAGAAATCTTGATGTAATTGAAGATGTTTCGCTTTTTGGCGGCGGAGAAAAAGTTTTTCATTCCGAAGCTTTTCAAGGTGGAACGATTACAGCGATATTTGGCGGATCAAAACTGGATTTAACCGATTGTAAGTTAAAAGAAGGCGATCAATACTTAGATGTAACAATAATCTTCGGAGGCATGACACTAATTATTCCGGACTCCTGGAAAGTTCAGATTGACGTTGTTCCGTTATTTGGTGGATTTTCGACTAAACAAGCAAGAACAAATGTACAGATAATTGATTCCACAGCCGTTTTGCATATTAAAGGAGTTGTCATATTCGGCGGCGGAGAGATTAAACTGAGATAGTTACTTGAATATGAAAATCCATAAATATCACAAGAATTTTACATGGTAGAACCAAATTCAACTGAAAGTAGTGCTCCCCTGAGTTTGAAAGGATTTACATCGGCCTCGAGTAAATTTAGCTTTCTCATCATCGGCCTGCTCATATTTTTATTATACTTTATATTCCTGAAAATCGGTGTAGGGTTACAGTCCCAATACGCCCTTATGGATAGTCTTTTCAGTGTCCTTACATTTAGCGAGATAGCTTACTTCCTCCCTTATTCATCACGATATATCAGGTTCAACAGATCAAGCTTAGTGAATTTCATCTTGACCCACATAGCCGGCTCATTTTTTATATCGTTAATCTGGACTGGCGCGCATTATATATTCTTTACCTCGCTTATTCATGATGATACCTATAGAGCTTTTATCGTACAGTCGCTTTTATGGAGATTTTTCATCGGTATTCTGGTCTATTTCATTATTCAATCTTTCATTTATTTGATGATCTATTATGATAACTATACTGAAAAGACTCTGGCAGAGACTCATCTCAAGAGTTTAGTAACCGAAGCGGAATTGAAGAGTCTAAAATTTCAGATCAATCCCCATTTTATCTTCAATAGTCTAAACTCGATTGCAGCTTTAACCAGCATTGATCCAGATAAAGCACGCGAGATGACCATTATGCTCGCTGATTTTCTACGCTCAACATTATCCAATAACCTAAAGCAGATGAACTCACTTGAGGATGAGCTAAGAAATATTGAACTGTATCTCAAGATTGAAAAAGTTAGATTCGGTGATAAATTTACCTTCTCTAAAGAAGTTGATCCGACGTGCATGAAAGCCAGTGTGCCGAACATGATTCTCCAGCCGCTTGTTGAGAATGCCATTAAATACAGTGTATATGAGTCTATTGAGCCGGTCGCCATCAGGGTGAAGTCAAAGTGCCACAAAACCATGCTTACCGTTGAAATTGAGAATGACTATAAACCTAATACACAAGCGCACAAGAATAAGGGTGCCGGAGTCGGTCTGAATAATATTCAATCCAGACTGCGTCTTATCTATGATCAGGAAAATTTATTCAAGATTGAAAAAGACCAAAATATCTTTCGGGCAATTTTGTATATTCCGGTAGAAGAAAAAGACAAGAGTTGAGAATTGAGCGAAATTACCGTAGTTGTTATAGATGATGAATATCTGGGACGGGAGGTTATAAAGTCCTATATTAAAAAAATTCCCGAACTGTCATTTGTCGGAGAAGCCTCAAACGGAATTGACGGTTTAAAGGTTATTCAGGAGAAAAACCCTGATTTGGTATTCTTGGATATTCAAATGCCGAAACTGACCGGATTCGAGATGCTTGAATTGCTGGAAAAAGTCCCCCCTGTAATCTTCACTACCGCGTACGATCAATATGCCATTCAGGCCTTTGATATCAATGCTATTGACTATCTCATGAAACCAATCTCATTCGACAGATTTAAAACAAGTATTGACCGGATTTTGCAGCAGAAAGAACAGAATATTCAGGGTTCTATAGATATTCAGCGTTTTGTCGTAGAACAGGCAAGAACTTTGGAAAGGATAGTTGTTAAGGACGGGCAGAAAATACATGTTATCAATCTTGCGCACGTTGAATATATTGAAGCACAGGATGATTACATTATGATATACACTGCCGAAGGAAAATACCTCAAAAAGCAAACAATGAAATCCCTGGAAGACAAACTGGATACCAACGTTTTTATCCGCGTGCATCGCTCATACTTTGTAAATATTGAATTTGTTAAGCAGGTAGTGCTTATTGAAAAGGATATATATCAGGCTAAGTTGTCCGATACTGTAACCATACCGGTTAGCAAGTCCGGCTACCAACTGTTAATGGCAAAACTTAAATAAGCAGTTTACCTTTTTTCATAATCGGTATATCATCCATATACACATTGGGTGATTTTACAACACCATCTAAATGTATCGGCACATCAACTTTTCCGCCCATTGATTTATTATTCCCTAAAGCAATATGAATAGTGCCCAAGACTTTCTCGTCCTCAAGCAGTATGCCGCTCAATTTTGCTTTATCATTCGTACCAATTCCAAACTCGGCAATATTGTATGCTTTTTTATCATTCACTGAGTCAAGCAATTTGACTAATTTTTTCGCGGCCACACCGCCGGTGATTTCCGACGCAAATCCTTCTTCAACGTAGATCGTAATGTTAGCATTCTTCATAAGTCCGATTCCTGCCATAGAACCGTCAACAACAAAAACGCCGTTAGCTGTACCTTCAACCGGAGCCAAGTATGTTTCCCCCGTCGGTAAGTTGCCGCTTTCCCCTTTCGCGTGAAATAATCCCTTTGACGAGTGAACGCTTCTGTCTGCAATTGAAAAAGAAATATCAGTTCCGTTAGGCGCAGTTACGCGGATATACTTTCCTTTTTCCAATAATGCTTTTACCAGATTGCATCTATCGGCAATTTTTTTGTAATCAGCATTCAAACAGCGAATCATAACTTCTTTTGTGATTCCCGGAAATGTGGCAACACGACAGCCCTTGGCAGAAGCTTCTCTTCTGGCTGCTGTGTGGGTAAGAGATGTATTGGTTGGGCATAGAACAACATCAAATTTTTGCATGAGTTGGGCAATTTCCTGCGGAGGTTCCTGTCCGTCATGTTCGTTGGGTTTCATCTCAACATACAGAGCTTTATGTCCGAGGCCGATTGCATTATTGAATAAGTTCAGGCCGATTTCCCTCTTGAATTTATCGGATATAACAAGCACTTTTTCGTTGGGCTTGGTACCCATGCAATCTTTAATAGCGATAATCGAGGCTTTGTCGAGTGATGAAAGTTTCATATGTCCTCCTATAAAGGAAACCCGATATTTAATTGAACTGTAGTAGAAAATCCGCCGCTTTCGATGGTATTTTTTACCGGATTTTGTGACGAAAGATATGATAACGGGACTTGAGCGTTGTTTTTAAAGTAGTCCACTGCGAAATTGTTTATTCCAACTGTCCCTTCAACACTTACATATTTTTCGATAATATATAAAATAAAACCGGTTCCAACGCTATATCCTAAATGTGTTGAATTTACAGAATATTCTTCATCAGGTATAATGCCGCTTACCGTGTTATAGGACTTTGTCAGTTTTACATCTCCATAAGTCAGTCCGGCGTCAACTACTTTCCAGTGCAGTGCAGACGTGAGAGCCATCCCTATATCAAATCCCACTCCGGGATTATTGGATTTGACCTCAATGCTGTAATTCTTGTTATTTCCTAATGCGTTGTAATTCGCTGTGCTTTTTTCGGTGACAGATGTATAAAAACCCTTCACTGTGAAAATAAAGCCCTTGAGGTTTAGCCGGTAGAAGTTGATTCCCAAACGGTAACCTTTTAGAGTTCCCATACTTTTTAATCCGTTGGTAAGAGAATCTTTAGCGACAGTATTAAAATCACTAATGTAGGCATTCAATCCTGTAGCTTGATATTTCTGATATTGATATCCTCCATATCCGCCGACGAGACCTAAACACCCGAATCCTATTTCCTGGGCATTAACACCGGAATACATCATGACACAAAACATAGCAGCGAGTTTATAATTCATGTAGTCGTCTTTTCACCAATTATTAAATAGCAATCTATTTCATACCCTGTTCTAAACCATGACCGGAAACACTTTTTTCACTTCGTTGCAAAAGGAACGCGAAAAGGAGACCAAGAAAACCAAGTGTTGAGAAAATCCACATTCCCGGAGTATAGCCGGAAGGATTCTGTGCACTCGCGTGAAAAACATCATTCGCAGTCCCAATCAAAATATTGAAAAGAAACAAACCGATATTTTGGATCATGGTCATCAATCCGTATGCTGTACCCAATTTGCTATTATCTACAACCAATGAAACCGAAGGCCACATGATAGCCGGAACTAAAGAAAAAGCAATGCCCATAATCGCCATTGGGTATAGGAGATAAATCGGGATTGCGGCGCTAATGCCGAAAAAATCCGAGTTAATATTAATGAAATCCGAAGGCTGCATTTGTGCTGGCCGTCCGAATTTATATGCCATCATGAGATAGACCGGAATAATCAACAATGAACCGAGCATCATCAATAACGATCTTTTTCCGATTCTATCCGATAAATAGCCGAAAATCGGGGTAAAGATCATAGCAGCTAATGTTAGAATACTTGAAAGGTTGCCGCCTACTTCCCTGCTTGTCCCGTGGGCTTCTTGAAAAAATTTTACGGCAAATGTCTGGAACGGAAACATCGCTGAATAGAATGTTACGCAAAGCGCAGTGATAAACCAGAATGATTTCCCGAACTTGAAAATTGCTTTGAATTCGATCTTATCCTGCTCGCCTTCCTTAGGCATTTCATATCTTTTCGCTGAGTAAATATCGAAGAAATAATAGATAACGATACAAACAACTGCAAAAACACCTGCGGCTACAGTTACCAATAACGGGGTTTGCCACTGCGTATAAATATTTTTGCCCCATGTCGGAGAATTTAACGCGAGGAATGACCCCAGGCGTGCTACGGTGAGATTTAATCCGAACGCCAAGGATAATTCCTTACCTTTGAACCAGCGGGCAATGATAGTCGTAATGGCAACAATCATTGATTCGGCGCCTAATCCAAAAACTAATCTTCCGGCCGCCATCGTATAAATATTACCCTGGAAAGCGGTTATTATTGCGCCCAGCATTACAAAAATGGTGAATATAACAACGGATTTTCTTGTTCCGATCAAATCAATTATCACACCGCCGACAAGCACCATGATAATATTTGGGAAACTATATATGGCATTGAGCATGCCGATATTTGAATCCGAATAACCTAACTGGGATTTTAACAAATCGGCCAGCGGGCTGATACTGTCATAAATGTAATAATTGCCGAACATGGCAAAACTGATGAGTACTAAAACGCTCCAACGGATTAGAGCACCGGGTTGAGTTTTTGAAGTCATTGTACAAAAATATTACTGAATAAAACGGGTTGTCTCACCGGATGTTTTTCAACTCCTTTAAGACAACCCATGAATTTTATGTATCGAATTTATTTAACCGGAATATTTTCCAGAACACTGGTGAGCAGTTTATAGAACGGCTCAACCGAAGGAATATTTAGTTTTTCATCCGGTGAATGGACTCCGAACATCGTCGGACCAAAAGAAATCATATCCATCTCCGGATATTTTTCACTTATGATGCCGCATTCGAGTCCGGCGTGGATGGCTTTAACTTCGGGTTCTTTACCGAATAAGTTTTTGTAAGTCGAAATGAATAATTGAAGGATTTCGGAATGAACATTTGGCTTCCAGCCCGGATAGCCGTCTGCACAGGTAACATCTGCGCAAGCTAAATCGAATACAGCTGAAACCATGTCGCATATGTCAGTGTTCTCTGATGCGACTGAACTTCTCTGACTTGTAACAACCACCACTTTATTGAATTCGGTAGTAATTGTAGCAAGATTGGTTGAGGTTTCAACTAATCCCGCGATGTCGGGGCTCATAGTAATTACACCATGAGGAACGGCGTATAATGCGTCAAGGATGTCGGCCTGTGTTTCTTTATCAAAAACACCTGCAGGTAGTTCAACCGGTGTAACTGTAACCTGAAGATTCGGTTCGTTGGTAGCTAATTCAGCTTTTACAACGGTATTGTAATCTTCAATATACTTGACAAACACTTTTGCTTGATTTGACGGGATAGCTAAAACAGCAAATGCTTCACGCGGAATGGCATTATGCTTATTTCCACCATTGATGGACGCTAAACGGATATCCAAAGCTTTATCGGCATTCCATAAGCAGCGGTTTAATATTTTGATTGCATTTCCGCGTCCGGAATGAATCTCAAGTCCGGAGTGGCCGCCGAGTAACCCTGCCACTTTAACTTCAAATGACTTTGCTCTTGCTAAAGTTTTTTTTAATTTAGGTGAGAATACAGCCTGTGTATTTCTACCACCGGCGCAGCCGATGTAAAGCGTTCCCTCTTCTTCAGAATCGAGATTCAAAAGAATGGATGCTTGAAGAACTGTCGAATCAAGATTCATCGCACCGGTGAGTCCTGTTTCTTCATCAAGGGTGAATAAACATTCGATTGGGCCGTGTACCAGCGTATTGTCTTCAAGAACTGCCAATGCTGCTGCCACACCGATTCCGTTATCAGCGCCTAAGGTGGTTCCTTTGGCTTTTACCCATTCACCGTCAATATACGGATGAATCGGTTCGTTGTCGAAATCGTGGTTAACATCGCTGTTGCATTCACATACCATATCAATATGGCCCTGCAATACTACGGTTTTCAAATTTTCTTTTCCCGGAGTTGCGGGCTTTTTAATAATAACGTTTCCAAATGAATCACGAATTGTCTCTAAGTTGAGGCGTTTGCCGACGCTTACGAGATATTCGGCAATTTTTTCTTCTTTCTTTGATGGACGAGGATGATTGCAAATCTCCTCAAAATGGTTCCATACAAGAGCTGGTTTCAGGTTGCCTAAAATAGCGCCCATATAATCTTCCTATTCTATTTCTTTAAATGAAATAAATTTGTTTAAATACAACTGGGTCAGGAATTTTGATACGCGTTGTTCGCACTCAATAAACTCTTCACCCATAATTGCTTTGAGTTCATCACATATTTTTTGTACTGTTTTTTCTCCATCAACCAGAAGCCATGTCCGACTGCCGATGGTATCCAATTTAAAATTCACAAACTGTGTCTTTTTAATTGAACTGGAGAAATTCATTAAAAATTTATTTTCAAACCGTGGGACGAGGATTGTTACTGTCTTTTCATCATCCTGTTTGAAATCATAACGCCTTAAAGGAGTCAATTCAAGATAATTAACTCCTTTAAGGACTTTTCTTCGTTGCCAAAAATTCATAGAACTATTTTACATTACTGCTGTTGGTGGTGCCGGTTCATCCGGAGCGCCTGCATTCTTTAACGGTATTCTTACGAGATACCAGCCGATGAACGCAATAACCGCAATACTGACAGCAAATGTAGGATTATCAAATATCGCAAAAAGCTTTATTTCGAAGAATGCAAAGGCCGCAAATAGCAGTCCTATCAGCGCTTCACCCGCAATGAGACCCGCGGCTAACAGAACTCCCGTATTCTCCACTCTGGCTTTTTGAGCATCGTTATTTTTCTTTTTCTCACTAAGTTTTTCAACAATACCTTTTATCATACCACCGATAAAGATTGCGAATGTTGTTTCAAGTGGTAAATACATACCGACGGAAACAAGCATCGGGCTTTTTACCTGCATGAGAATGAAACCGAGTCCCATTAACATACCGACGATAATAAGAGGCCATGCCATTTCACCACGGACAATTCCTTGTGACAATAATGCCATGAGACTTGCCTGCGGAGCAGGAAGTTTCGGACCGCCAAAACCACCTTCGTAAGGAGGAATAGCCATTTTACCGGCGTTAATGTCGCCCTGCTGTAAGATAACGAGAGGAAGGAACATAACTGCTGCTGCGACAGCAATTCCGATAATATCACCTAACTGCATTCTCCATGGAGTACCACCGAGGATGTGTCCGACTTTCAAATCCTGTAACATTTCACCGGCAACAGCAGCAGAAACGCAAACTACTGCGGCAACTCCGAGAACCGCGGCAACACCTTGTGTCCCCTTCATTCCCAAAGCAACCATAAGCAATGCAGCGATAATCAACGTAGATAATGTTAAACCGCTGATAGGGTTATTGCTTGAGCCGATAATACCGACGAGGTAACCTGATACAGCCGCGAAGAAGAATCCCGCGATAATCATGACGAATGTCGCTACTAAAGCGGCAACAACATTCTGTGCAAAATAATTGTAAATAAGGAAGGTCATAATCGCTGAGAAACCGATGCCGAGCATGATCCACTTGAAGTTGATGTCTTTGTCAGTTCTGATGGTTGTTGACTCTTCAGTCGCAGCTTTCTTGACATCGGAAATTGAACGGGAAATACCGGTTACTAAACTTTTGCGCATTTTGAAAAGTGTGTAACCAGCGCTGACTAACATACCGCCGATTGCTATCGGACGAACGATGAAACGCCATACACCTGTTGATAATGCGATCCAGTCCTCACTATTTAATGTCTGTCCCTGTGGCAGCTGAGCTATAACGCCCGGAGCCAGGAAGTATGTAATAATGGGAACAAATAAACCCCACGCGAGCAAACCGCCGCTGAAGTTCAATGAAGCCAATTTAGGTCCGATAATGTAACCGACACCCATATAGGCTGGACTTACACCCGGTGAACTGAGAACAATACCACTATCTGGTTTGATGTCGCCGAATTTGCCTAATTTAATTTTAGCAGGGGCAAATCTGATGAAATACTCCCAGCTTGCTGCAAAAAGTTTGAATTGGCCTAAAGCCTGAATTAAAGCACCGAGTCCCATGGCACCGAATAAGAATTTAGCTCCGGTTCCGCCTGCACGTCCTGCTTTGTGAATCTCTGAAGCTGCGACTGATTCAGGGAACGGTAATTCAGCATCTTCAACCATAACTCTTCTTAAAAGAGCAACAAACATGATTCCTAATAGACCGCCTACAAACATAATTGAAGAAGCGATGAGATAATTGCCGATTGTATCAAATTTAACCCAGACACCGGCAATAAAGAACGCAGGGATTGTGAAAATCGCGCCTGCTGCAATGGATTCGCCGATTGAACCGACGGTTCTGGCGAAATTCTCTTCGAGAATTGTACCCTTCATTAAGCGCAAAATTGCCATACCGATTACCGCTGCCGGATAAGTTGCAGCTATTGTCATACCGGCTTTTAAGCCAAGATATGCATTAGCGGCCCCAAGGACGACAGCCATGACAAGACCGATTATTAAAGCTCTAACTGTAAATTCTGCCATGTTTGTTTCAGGGGAAACAAACGGGACAAATGGTTTTTTATCAGACATGCTTTCTCCTTCTAATTTGGAAATTCCAACTTGAGCCAAAATATTTCCAAGTTGTCGTATTTATGAAAAATAAACTTAAATATATGCAGGTTTTTTGATGTGAACAATGTTTTTTTATAGGGATTGCGGCTTTTTGAGAAAAAAACCGATACAGATGGGCATAAAAAAAGAGCAATGATTTCTCATTGCTCTTTTTCAAACTTATTTAACGAACTTTTATTTCTTTTTTGTTTATCATCGAAGCTAATTCAGAAGTGCCTTTACGAGAAATATTCTTTATAGCTTTTGCCGTCAATTTAACAGTAACAAAACGGTTCAATTCCTGAACAAAAACTCTTTTTTTCTGAAGATTCGGTAAAAATCTGCGCTTTGATGTATTGTGTGCGTGGGAAACATGATTTCCACTCATCGGTTGAACACCGGAAACTTGGCAGCGTCGAGCCATAATTTCTACTCCTAAATGATTAAAATTACATAAACTTAAATATAATGATTTTTATTGAAAAATAAAAAAATCTTCTGCGAAAAAGGTTTAATTATCTTCCCTAACTAACAATAATATAGCAGAATGAGGCACAATATAGAGCTTTTCATTCTCATATTCGAACTGGTAGGCATCCTTTTTCAGAAATATCGCCAGATCTCCCTGCCTTGCCTGAAGCGGTAGATATTTGACCTCTTCCCGTTTTTCTTTCCATGGTTCGTCATCGGGATTCATTCCGATCGCGTAGCCCGGACCTATCTTCATGACATATCCGCTCTGAACCTGTTCTTTTTCCTGAACACCCGGAGGCAAAAACAAACCGGTATGAGTTTTCTCGTTCTCTTCTCTCGGTTTGATGAGTATTTTATCTCCAACTACGATTATCTTTTCGAGCTTCTGTAAAAATGTTTCCGTCATATCTTCTTAATCTACTGAAAAATTTTAATTATGTTTTGTAAATTAGCAAATCGGATTGTACTAAGAAATACTATATGTAACTTTTCAAAAGATGGGCATGAATTCGGAAAAAGATAATTGGAATAACCGCTACGCGGCTCCGGAATATGTGTACGGCAAAGAACCGAACAGTTTTTTCAAACAGCAGCTTTCGGATTTGCCGGCAGGTAAAATATTACTTCCGGGTGAAGGCGAAGGGCGTAATGCTGTGTTTGCGGCTAAAGCCGGTTGGAATGTTGACGCGATTGATCAAAGCGAGACTGCAAAATCCAAGGCTCTCCTGTTAGCTCAGGAAAACGGGGTTTCCGTTAATTATCTTGTGAGCGGCCTTGATGATGTTCAGCTTAAGGACAAGGAATATGATGCAATCGGACTTCTGTATCTCCATTTCAATTCTGAAGAGAGAGAACAAATACATAAAAAGTTTTTAAAAGCTCTGAAACCCGGCGGCACTATGATTTTTGAGGCATTTGCTAAGGAACAGATTAAAAATGCTTCCGGCGGTCCAAAAGACGTAAATCTATTGTATTCGCTCGAAGATATAATCGAAGACTTTATAGACTTCGATATTAACGTCTTTACCAAAGAAACAATAACACTCGATGAAGGCAATGGACATCAAGGTAAAGCGGTGGTGATCAGATTTTCAGGGAAAAAGCAATAATCGAATAAAGCATGAAGGTACTCTTTTTAACATATTTCTGGCCGCCTTCGGGAAAAGCCTCGCTTCAGTGGCCGCTGAGCATGATTCAACATTTTCCCGAAAACGGAATTGAACCTGTTGTTGTAACGGTTGAAAATGAAACATTCTCCCAGAAGGATGATTCATTCTCCGGTTATGTATCCCCTGATGTGAGGATTGTTAAAACCAAAACACTGGAGCCTTTTACCGTTTATAAAAAGTTTACCGGTAAAAAAGCGGATGCAGAGCTTATCGCCTCTGAAACTATATCCAAGGAGAATAAGAACTTAACACATCGCCTGTCTGTTTGGATACGGATGAATCTGTTCATTCCCGATGCCCGTGTCGGCTGGATTCCTTATGCAATCAAAGCATGTGAGGAGTTACTTCATAAGGAAAAATTTGACGCGATTATAACCAACGGGCCGCCTCATTCAGCTCATTTAGCCGGTCTTCGTATAAGCAGGAAGTACACAATCCCCCATATATCTGTTCTCATTGATCCATGGACCGATATCGCGTATTATAGAGGTTATAAACGAAGCGCTCTCACCCTTGCAATTGATAACTATCTGGAAAAGAAAGTCCTTGTCAATGGGGCTCTTAATATTCTCGTTACCAAAAACTTGCTGAAAGATCTTTCAGATAAATATCCGGCAATTACCCCCCATTCAAAAGTGCTTTATTGGGGGTACGAAGAGGAATCTTTCCGCGATGTAACGATTGATCTATCGCCAAATGATAACAGGAAAAAAGTATTTGTCCATGCCGGTAATATTTTTGATTATCAAAATCCTCTGCCGTTATGGAGAAGCATTAAGAAGAGAATAGACCTCGGTGATAAAATCGAAATTAAATTCATGGGCACTGTCGGACCGGGCGTGAAGCGTTCGATTGAAGAGAATGGCCTGTCTGGAATAACAACATATCTCGGCTTTCTTCCGTATTTTGAAATGCTTAACCTGTTGTCAGGTGCAGATTTTCTTCTGGTCTGTCCGACTGAAAAACGCCATGTCCCCGGCAAGTTGTTTGAGTATCTCAGAACCGGAAAGATGATTGTTGCCTACGGTGAGCCTAATGATGAAGTTCAGGAAATAATCAGAACTTCAAATGCCGGAATGTATTTTACGCCGCAGGATAACTTCGATGTGCTTTTTGAGGAGTTCAAAAAGCATAAAACGGATTTGAATTACGTAAAGACTTTTGACAGAAGAAGCATTGCCGCGGAATTTTCCGTACTGTTAAAAGGGTTACTTAGATAAAAAGGAGTCGGATTTTGGGTTTCAGTCATTTGGATAAAAACGGGAAAGCTAAAATGGTGGATGTTTCGAAGAAGAAAACCAGCAAGCGTACTGCATTGGCTTCCGGTGATGTTCTTGTTTCGGCAAAGCTGCTTGAAATGATAGAAAAAAATACCGTTGAGAAAGGTGATGTCCTCACTGTAGCTAAAATTGCGGCAATTCAGGCGGCTAAAAACACTGCCGGCATTATTCCCCTCTGTCATAACATTTTTATATCGCATATTGATGTGACTTTCGAAATCTTTAAGAAGGATTCCATAATCAGGATTTTTGCCAATGCAAAATCAACTTCCGTGACCGGGCTGGAAATGGAATCACTAACCGCCGTTTCTGTTGCTGCTCTCACTATTTACGACATGTGCAAGGCAGTTGATAAATCAATTGTCATATCCAATATCCATCTTTGTAAAAAAACTGGCGGTAAAAGCGGGACATATGTAAGTTCCGGCAAAAAATAGGTATATCATGTTACAATACGATGAAGCTAAAAAAATCATCCTTAAGGAAGCCTCTGCCGTTAATCCGAAAATTCAAGCACTCCCTTTATTGAAATCATTGCATCGGGTTTTGGCTGAAGATGTATTCTCAGATAGCGATCTCCCCTGCTTTACCAATTCAAGTATGGATGGCTTTGCCATAAAGCACTCACCAAGAAACTCCTGGGAAATAGTAGACGAAATACCGGCCGGACACTTTCATTCTGTCGCTCTGCATGATGACAAAGCAGTCCGCATCATGACCGGAGGCAAATTACCAGAAGATGCCGATACAGTGATACCGCTTGAAGATGTAACGGAAACAGGTAACACTATTTCGCTACTTGATTCGGCAAAAGTGAAACATGGTCAATTCGTCAGGCATGTTGGTGAAGACTTACTAAAGAACCGTATGGCGGTTGAAAAAAATACGTATCTGGAATCCCGGCATATTGCCCTGTTAGCTATGTGTGGTAAGGATATGGTTAATGTTTATGCACCCCTTAAAGCCGGCGTTTTAACAACGGGCGATGAACTTGTGGATATTCACGAAATGCCCCAAGATGACAAGGTGCGCGCCTCAAATCTATACACGATTCTGGCGGCATTACAGCATCTCAATCTCGATACCGTTAATCTCGGAATATTGCGGGATGATAAATCAGTGATAAAGCAGGCGGTTCAATCCGCATTGAATAGCGATATTGATCTTCTGATTACAACCGGCGGTGTCTCTGTCGGAAAATATGATTTTCTCAAAGAAGTTTTCAGTGAACTGGGAGTTGAGATAGTATTCAACAAAGTTAATCTAAAACCCGGCAAACCTGTGGTTTTCGGAAAATACATGAACGGTGCAACAGTTAAGTACATATTCGGTTTACCCGGTAATCCTGTTTCGAGCTATGCGACATTTAAAATTCTTGTTGAACCGTTCATCCAATCCATTTACCGGCAAAACGAAGCTGCTCCGGTTCAGGCGATTCTGAAAACTGATTATAAGAAATCGGATAAAAGGCGACATTTTGTACGCGGACTTTTAACCTATGAAAATAATACCTTCACGGTTGCGGTTCAGGGATTACAGTCTTCTAATAATCTGGCGGGATTGGCTCAATCGAATTGTTTGTTCATAGTGCCCGAAGATGACGAGATAATAAAAGCCGGAACCGGAGTCCTATGTATCAGGATTTAACGGGTATCATTTTAGCGGGCGGCAAAAGCTCACGCATGGGACAGAATAAATCCTTGATGAAGATCAACGGAGTGACACTCATTGAAAGAACCGTTGACTTGATGAAAAGCCTCTTCCCGCATCTTCTTCTGAGCACAAACTCACCTGAAGAATATGCATTCCTCAATTTGGAAATGATTCCGGATGCCGTTACAAAGGCAGGTCCTTTAGCAGGGATTTATTCAACGTTGTTGAAAACCAAAACTGAAAAGAATTTTATTATTTCCTGCGACATGCCGCTCATGACGAAAGGGATGATCGAATTCATCGTCCAATATAATTCAGGTGCGCTCATCAAGGTAGCCCGTGCAGATGGATTTGTACAGCAGTTATGTGGCCTGTATTCAAAGTCGGTTATACCTGAGATAGAGAAGATTATCGCGGAACGCAGAGAAGAAGAATCACGTTCCAATAAACAGCAAAAACGAGGTTGTCCGGTCTTGCAATTAGTCAAAAGCACAGAATCGGTTATCATTGAAGCAGAAAAAGAATACAGCGAGTATAAAAAAAATACTTTTTTCAACTTGAATAAACCTGAAGATTATAACTATATTGTAAATTACTTTTCGGGCAAGCAGTGATTAAAATAAAATATCTAAACTAAAGGCATGTACATGGACTCAAAAATTACAATAATCGGCGGCGGCAATATAGGCTTATCAATCTTGAACGGATTGCTTAATGCAAAAATTGCTTCTCCTAAAAACTTGAAAGTTACCCGTAGAAATATAGAATCTCTTAAAAAATTTAAAGACGCAGGTGTTGGAGTAACAGCAGATAACGCGGAAGCGGTTAAAAACGCCGACGTAGTTATTATCGCTGTTCAGCCAAGACAGCTTAACGGTATTCTGGAAGAGATTCATTCGTCACTCAATTCAAAGCAGATACTTATTTCTGTTGTTTCAGGTGCGACTATTAGAGCCTTAAAGAATCTTGTACCTGCCGGAGTGACCATAGTCCGGGCAATGCCGAATACGGCTATCGCAATTAATGAATCAATGACCTGCCTTTCGGCTGAAAAAACCGCTGAAAAGGGATTGAAAAGTGCAGTGAAGATATTCGACGCGGTTGGTACAACAATGGTAATTAAGGAAGAGCTTATGGTGCCTGCCACTGCATTGTGCGCCTGTGGTATCGCGTTCTTTTTGCGTGCTATCAGAGCTGCATCGCAAGGCGGCATTGAGATTGGCTTCCATTCAGAAGAGGCAATTAAAATGGCAGCTCAGACAGCTAAAGGCGCCGCAGCTTTATTGCTCCAGTTAGGCGATCATCCAGAGAATGAAGTTGATAAGGTAACTACTCCTATGGGATGCACCATTTCAGGTTTGAATCAAATGGAACACAACGGGTTTAGCTCCGCTATGATTAAAGGTATAGTTACTTCAGCAGACAAAGCAGCATTGTTATATAAAGATAAAGAATAGGTTTTATAGTCCGGTATTTGATTTGGTTTGGCTTTTTAGATTATGTAAAGGAGTGATTATGAGCAGGTTCAGAGTTGAAGAAAAGCAATTTGGTGTTCTCCCTTCTATAAAAATTATTGATGATACTATGGGGGCATCAATTGAAATAGATCAGATGGGCGCATCTGTGTTGAATTATTTTGTTAAAACACACCGGGGCCCTTTAAATCTGATTGACGGATACCATTCGTACGAGGAGATGCTGGAAGCTAAATCTCCCCGTTCCTCGATACTCGCCCCATTTTACGGCAAGATGAACAATGACTCGTATATTTTTGACGGGGTAACATATACCCTGCCCCCCAGTGATGCAATTCACGGACTGATTTCCAAAGAGAAGTTTCAGGTCGCTAATATTGACATCAATTCGGATTCAGCCTGCATCACGTTAACATGCGACAAATTGATTTCGTCGCCTGTAGAATATTATCCATTCTATATCGAAATTGCTGTGACCTATACTTTTTCCGGCAGAAAACTTTTGGTTGAGATTACTGGGAAAAATGTTGGAACAACCCCCGCTCCTTTCGCCTGCGGCTGGCATCCGTATTTCAGACTTTCTGAAAAAGGCATTGATTCTTTGGCTCTCAGCATTCCCTATGAAAAGCTTGTTTTAACGGATAGCTGCTTTATTCCTTACGCTAATGAAATGGCGTTTTCACCCATATCCAACTTGCCTGGTTCAGACTTCCGTCCGACCGTTTTCCAGAAAAAACGCGTAATCGGAAGAAGGATGTTGAACGCCTGTTATGCAAATAAGAATCAGTCAGGCTCAGGTGTAATAGAATCGAGAATTGAGAATTTAGATAATGGGTCGGTTCTGTCAATCCGACAATCACCGGGTGTGCTTTTCTGTTCCACCGGGACTGAAACGCAGGAACGTTTTAGAGAATCCATCATCCTGCATCCGGCTGAATTTGTATGGAACGCTTTTAACCGGGAAGATCTTACCGATAGTATTGCATTAGATGCCGGTGCTGAAAGAAAATTCAGCACCGAAATTGAGTTTTCACAGGCATAAAAAAAAGGAGCGTAAAGCTCCTTTTTTTTAATTATGCGGCTGATTCTTTCAATCGCCGGATGGTCGAGATTCCGAAACCGGAAACCATGAAAAGAACCCCGAGCCATACTAAACTGATAAATGGCTTCGTGCTTACTGCGACTGAGAATACTTCTTGTGCATGAGTCATCGGGCTGTGGGCACCGTCATTTGGAGTAACAACAAGGGCAACACTTTTTGATGTGTGATCAATTGTAGAAAGACTTATCTGTGCTTTTACTTCAGGAATCTCCACCGGAATCGCGACAAAGTTATTACCCTCTTTTTGGATCAGTACATCAACTGAGTGGCTGTCTTTTCCTTCACCGACGAGCAAACGAACGCCCATCTTAAAATTACCGCCACTGCTCATGGCTGATACATCTGGTTTAATCAATTCTTTATATCGAACCCTTACACCTGATACGGTTGTCTCTTCGTCAGGTGCTAAGGAGATCTGAGTTCCGTTTTGAGCCTGGCTGCTGCCGTCATCATAATTGAGAGGCGAAATATATAAATCCTTAACAAATGCCGTCAGTATGTCCGGTTCTTTCATAAGTCCGTTGTTTACTTCACTGATGAACATCACCGGGCGAACTTGTCCCGCAGACCGTGTAAAATGAAGCACGTCGGAAATGCTTTGCGAAGCATCGCCACCAGGCTTTTTCACATCAATGACAAACTCATACTTGTTTTCTTTATTGAGAACCAAATCGCTGAATGTAAGTTCATAACCGAAAACGTGAGCAGCTTGTCCTCTCACCAAATTGACATCTTTTTCCTGACTATACGCTGCAGAACCTACGACTCCCAACAGAAACAGAGCGAGGCCAATATGTGCAACATATGCCCCCAACACTTTTTTGTTAGCTCTAAATACTTTGTACCCGATTTTTCCGTTGATGACCAACGTTACATACGAAGAAAAAATGAGCAATATCATCATGAGATTTGTAACATCACCGATAATGACGGAAAGTATACAAAGTACAGCCGCAATAATCAGGCTGATTTTTAATTCCTTAAATAAGTTTGTCGAGTTTGTACTCTTCCAGCTTAAAACAAGGCTCAATCCATTCAACAAACCGATAATAATCGCCAGTGGGACATGCATTTCATTATAAAATGCCGGTTCAACGGTCTTTTTAATAATAGGCGCGGAGGTTCCAACAATAACCACTGTGGCAGAACAAATAAATGCTACGGCTGCGGTAAATAGAGCCAGTTCGCGTGATAAAAGATTACCTTCGGGCAGAGACAAGGTGCCTAATTTATTCCATCTTTTAATGACCATAACGACACTTAAAACCACATATGTGATAATGAAGAGTAGAAGGAAAACATAAACGCTCGAACCCGGATTATCAAATGAATGAACTGACGCATCACCGAGAATGCCGCTTCGGGTTAAAAATGTGCTGTACACGACTAAAATATATGTCAGCAAACTGAGAATGATATTTGTCCGCGCAAATCTACCAATCGGTGAATCAGCATTCTGTGTTTTTCTCTGTACAAGAAATGTATGTATGGCGGCAACACTGATTAGCCACGGAACTAAACTGGAGTTTTCAACCGGATCCCATGCCCAATATCCACCCCAGCCAAGTACTCCGTATGCCCAATAACCACCGAGCATAATACCGAGTCCTAATATTCCTGACATGGTAAGCAGCCAAGGGAATGATTGCCTTACCCAGTCCTTATAGTCATTTCTCATTAATGCAGAAATTGCAAAAGAGAACGGCACAGTAGCAAGAGAAAATCCGGCAAACAAAATAGGCGGATGTATCTGCATCCAGAAGTTTTGCAGTAATGGATTCAATCCCTTACCATGAATAATAAATTCTTTTATGCTGATACCAGCGCTCTGTAAAGAGGCGTATACTTCGGAATTGAAGCGAAGATATGGCTGTCCGGTACCGGGATCAGAAAAAAAGAAGCTCTGCAAAAACGGTAAACGTACCATTTCCGGATTAAGATGCTTTAAGTCTAAAAGCAAAGGATCTGCCCACAAATAGGCAAACGGATTTTTAAGCAAAGGAGATACCATAGCCAATAAGAATGTCGTAGACAATCCGAAGACTGCCATAACGCTGTACTCAAGCGACTCTCTTTTAGAGGTATAATATTGTACAACAACACCGGTAAAAGAGGTCAGGAGCAGCCACAACATGAAGCTTCCTTCCTGCCCTGCCCAGAATGTTGAGATCAGATACCCGAGTGATAAAGTATCACTGCTATAACTGTACACATAATGATATTGATACTGATGTGTAAGGATTATATATAAAAAGAAGATGGAAGCAGCAAAGACCAGAAAAACCATTGTGTGGAATGCTGTTCTTGCCCACTTAACCAGATTGGTTTTCCCACGAAATGCGAGGAAATATAATACCATTGCTACAACACTGCACACAAATGCAGCTGAAATAAAAAGACTGCCTATCATAAAACTCCTGACAACTATGAAGATTTTTTATCTTGATACTTGGACGGGCACTTTGTCAATATTTCGCGTGCCTGAAATATTCCATCCTTAAATTGCCCTGTAACCACCACGCTCTGTGCAACCTCAAAGTTGTTCGGCATGCTTCCACGATACACAACTTTCATCTCAACACCGCTGGTGTCTTTCATGAAAAACGAAAATGTCTTATCCTGGGCATTAATTTCATAATTCCGCTCTTTAATCCATTTACCGGTAGCTTTTACCATTCTACCTTTTTCAATAACCTTGGTAAAGCTGCTTTCGTACTGGATACTGCTTTGTGTAAACAGGTATACCATTAATGCAAGAAAAACGGCAACAATAACGCCACCGAAAATATATTTACTTTTCAATTTCTTCGTTCCTCTCAATACGTTTCAAACGTTTATCTAAAACTGTCAAATACGAAAATATTCCTAACCAAACGATCAGTACTATGATTAATACGATATATAATGAATTTTGTTGAAGGAAGCTGCTGATACTTTCCACGAAAGTCATTCCTCAATTAATTTACGATTGTTTTTCTCAATGAGAATTAAAGTTTTACTCGAAATCCGGTATATCCAATAATATAAAATGTTGAAGGCTGTAAGAGAAGTGAAGAAAACGATTCTCATATTACCATTCATCTTAAAATTGACTATTGGCCCCGATCCGCCCTCATCTCCTGCAGAACCCGGATGCAAACCCGTCATAATTCTGGGCATGATGAAAATAAAAAACGGTACGGTAATGAATGAAATCAAATTATACACCGCAGAAAGCTGTGCTCTTTTTTCTTCATTGTCCAAAGCTGAACGGAGTGCAAATAATGCACCGTAGATAAGCAATAAAGCAAAAATGCTGGTTTCTCTCGGATCCCAATTCCAGAATGAGCCCCAGTTGAATTTAGCCCAGACAGAACCGGTGATTGTTGCTAAAATGCAGAAAATCATACCGATTTGAGCCGATGCGTATGCTTTAATGTCGTCCTGCCAATTCTTGTTTTTCAAGTATTTGTAACTGAAATACGTCGAAAAAAAGAAGGCTATAACGGTGAGCCATGCAGTCGGTACGTGGAAAAAGATAATACGTGCTTTTTCTTCAAGCCCCGGAATGAACGGAAACTGATACCAGTGTTCCGGAACAGGCACAATCGGGAAACAAAGTCCGGCCACAATGACAAAAGACATTAAAAGAAATAAGATTATTTTCCAAAACATAATAATTGTTAATTTTAATATTTGTAATATGTCAATATTTCCATATAAATTCAAATAAAAGGTAAGAAGCAGCGAGCATTATTATATCATAACAAACCAAGATTGCAACTTCTACTATGACTTCTTGCAAAACAACACCTGTCATGCAACTTTTAGTCAAATCTACCAAAATCATCATAAGAGGCAGTAATATAGGAAATGATAAAACCGGGTAAAGAGTTCCCTTGGAATTTGCCTTTGAAATGATTGCCGCAATGAGGGTGGATGAAACGGCAAGGCCGATATTCCCTAAAATGAAGATGAAAGTGAATATTCCCAGACTGGAAATCTTAAAAGTGTCAAAAATTATTGCATACAGCAAGGCTATTAGAATATTCATCGAGAAACCGAGAATGAGGTTAAAAAACAGTTTGCCGGTAAAAACGACTGATGGTTTTGCTGTAAGCTGCAAAGTCATCACCGTCCCCCGTTCTTCCTCCGAGACAAATCCTCTGGACAGCCCGGACATCGCAGAAAAGAAAATAACCACCCAGAACAACCCGCCAGTTAAAAAGTCTGAAATCCTCTCGTTGCCGATGGAAAATAGTATCACACTTATGGTAACAATAATGAACATGACTAACGCGTTGATCGCGTAGCGTGTACGGAGTTCGGAGTAAATATCTTTCAGAAAAAGTGCTATAGATGATCTTATCATATTACTTTTTAAATGTTTCAAGATGAAGTATATCTTTACACAAAGCCAAATCACTTTGCTCGTTCGAGGCTATAATGATGATCTTTTCCTTTGAAAGATCCCGTATAATATCGTAGCAAATACTCTTGCCTGCATCGTCAAGATTTGACGTAGGTTCATCCAAAATTATTACTTCAGGATTATGAGCCAGTGCGAATATTAAACGCAATCTTTGTTTCATGCCCGATGAAAATGTTCCTGAAATATCGTTCATTCTTTCAAACAGATTGACCTGCTTAAAAAGAGAGACAATATAATCCATATCAGGAACAAGTCCGCGTATCTTCAATAGATATGAAATATTTTCAATAGCTGAGAATTCATCATACAGAACCAAATATGGTGCGGCGAAACCGATATAGTTATGGATTTCCTCATGTGGTATCACGCTCTCCCCTGTTTGGTGAGTAACGCTGCCACGCGTGGGAGAGATTAATCCTGCGATAACCTTAACCAAAGTTGACTTACCGGTGCCGTTCGGACCAGAAATTCCATAGACTCCCGGAGCACCATAGGTCATTTGCAGGTTCTTGAATATCAGACGTTTACCGAATATCTTCGTGAGATTTTCAACCTTCAGTTTGTATGCTGCGTTCTTAGTCATTGATTATCGCGATCTTTCCGGTAATGCTTTTTTTAGCTGTCTTTATCTGGTATATATATACTCCGGAACCCAAACGTGAGTTCATATCCACCAATGGTTTCCACATTACATATGGCTGCCTGTCCATGATGGTGGTTTTGTGCAGAACTTGAATTAAATGCATGGATACGTCATATATATAAAGATCCGCCTCCGTTGATTCATCATCGGAATCCAAAGGCAAATACACATATCCTAAATAACCATGCTTACTGGTATAAAAAGGATTTGGGTGTGGAAATGTATTTCTCGATCTGGCTAAGATAATATCGGAATTGTTGAGAAAATATGAGGAGCCCCAATAAGCAGCTTGGAGATTACTCAATAAACCATAGTAATTTCCAATTTGTTGTCCTCCGTTAATCGTTCCCGTAGAAATTTCGAATGTCCCTGAAAAACTCGAATCGGGATTTACTACCGCGGCTGCAATGTTTCCATTTGTTGCGAGAACAACGACCGTATCGTTTGTCGGCTCAAATACATAACACAAGGCAGCAAAAGAACAAGGCTGAATAGAAAATGAAGATGTTAACGGAGTAGAAAATCTCTTTGTCAGGTAATAGCTGTACGAGGGGTAATTGTCAGCTTCCGGGAAATAATCTTTTAATTCTCCCCGATAACCTGTATAATAACACCATTTTGCAAACTCAGTGAATTCTTTCGTGAATGTTGAATTATTTTCGGCTACGCTAAAATAAATTGCCGACATTGCCCGGTATTTATCAAGCAATTCCCATTGCCTTTTAATGATTCCGAATCCGAACTTATTTTTCAAGTAAAGATTCCAGAGGATATAATCATATCCGTTATGATTTGCCATGCTGAGATCGGTATTCCGGAAAAAAGTATTCAGATAGGCGTAATAATCATTAATAGAATTAAAGACGAATTCTTCCATTGAAGTTGATGTCATTTCATAGAAAAAGATGTCTTCTATTTCGTTGCTGCTCGTTTCTCTAACGTAGTAATTGCCTAACTGTATGGCATGATGAAATTCATGAGCAACCGTAACACGTGCTGCATCAATGCCCTCGGTGTAAAATCCGTTAAACGTGTTGTGGATTGTAATATATGATGTAAATGTATGCGATCCGGTGGTTACTTCATTTTCCGGAGTGGTATAACCATAAACATTAGATAGATTCGTAACATACACATGGTATCTACCATCCGTATCTACACTTAGGTTAATTGGAGGCGCAGGAAAACCGAGATAACCTATTTCAAAGGAATAGGCTGAATCTAAGGCTATTGCTAATTCTGCCATTGAATATGACGGAGCATTTGACCCGGTGGCATCGTAGTGAATGGTAAACTTACCCGAAGGAGACACAAGTGATGAGTTAAGGATGGGACGGGAAAGAATTGAATTCAGAACAGACTGTTTTTCCAGCGAAAATCCGGGAAGATTCTTCTTAATTGCAAAAGCCAAACCAGTGGCACATTTGTCAGTTTGAAGAGTCGTGGTAGTCCTTGGCTGCGTACCGGTACTACGAGTGTGCATAGAGACGAACTTCGTATATAACGAATCGAGGTTCTGAGCCTGTACTTGCATCGCCACGAATATCAGAATAGTACACGGCAATAAGGATTTGATGCTATAATTTTTCAAAACTTGTTGTACGTTTATTATTCGAAGAACTAATTATATAGTAGTGAGAACCTGATAATTTCTCAATTATAAAGTTACTTACATTTTCGATATTACCAATTTCAGTCAAATAAATTTTTCCGCGTTTTCGTACAATGTCAATCCTGAACAGAGTTGAGGATGCCGGTTCATATAGATACAACTTACTTGGCTCACCGTTATGCTTTCTGCGGTAAAAGGTTATCACCGAATCACTCAGTCTTACACGAAGTGGTGTCTCTGAACGGTCAAGAACAGGCATATCAGGAGAGCCTGGAAAATACCCGCGAAGTTCATTATTGGATTCATACAAAACAAAAAATCTGTCATGGGAATCATTGTAAAAATCGCCGACATAATTTCTAATAATCCGTTCTTCCGGTTTCAGAAGTTTTTTATCAAGAAGCTTCGTTGTGCCGGCACTCGGAATCCAGTTTTTAGAGGAGTACTCCTCCCCTTTTTTATCTGAATAAAGAACGCTATTATCCCTCGCGATTTTGGCAAATACAAGGTTATCTATACTGCAAGACGATTTCAGGAACGGCTTTGTTTCGGTAAAGGCGTTATAATACTCGATTGTAAGCGTATTTGAATAATATTGCAAAACTGATAACCTCGGACTAACACCTCCGATATCATAATCAACCAGATTCTTGAATCTATGCGAAAATATATTTTTAATACCGCCATTAATAAAATCAACCGAAAAAGCATCAATGGTTTGCTTTTCCTTCTGTAAACATACGATCGTTTTTTCAAATGGCTGTGAATCGTCAATTTTGATTTCTGAATATATATCCGGAAGATTAAAGATATACAGTTTTGTAAAGTATCCGCTTTTATCCCGCGTCATAAAAGAAACATTTTTGGATTCGGAATCCAAAAATGCCACATCCTTCAATCCGTCATTACCGAAATCAAAAGATTGCAGTATCGCATTTTTACCGCCGAAACATATCTCAGCTTTTTCTTCCTTCAAGCCTAAGGTTTCAATGACAGTCAGATTACCGTTACTTTGAGAAATAACTGCGCCATTAAAATACTTTGAGTAGACCGGGTTGACATCCGATATCCCGTTTCCAAGAAAATAGGTTACTTCAGGATAAAATTCCAGATTGTCTTTCTGAAAAAGGACACTGACCTTATTACGGGACTTATTTACATATAGCAGGTCAATCTTACCGTCTCTGTTGAAATCACCATAAATGTATTTATACGGCTCTTCGTGTAAATATACTGTCTTAGTATTAGAATACGAGGATACACCGTCTCCCAGTATGAAATTTATCTGATTCCGAATTACATAACTAATATCAGCGTACCCGTCGAGATTATAATCAAATGATTTCATCTGCGTGATGAAACCCGGCACATTAAGCGATCGCACGAATGAATACTCTCCCCGGCTGTTATTATAGAAGCAGTCGAGTTTGCCTGAAAACAAATTATACGATACTACATCCTTATAGGAGTCGGAATTCATATCAACAAAAACCGGTTCACCGTAACAGGTACCACTTTGTAAAACCGATTTTGATGTTTTGGTATAATCCTTAAAAACAGTCATACCCTTCATTCCGGGTCCTGAAAAAAGTAACTCTGGAATTGAATCCCTGTTTGTATCAAAAGCTGTTAAAAATCCGGGGTCGGTATCAAATGACAGGATGTTGCGATGTGAAATGCCTCCTCCTGAATTAATTTTTATCAAACCGGCTTTTCTGGTTTTGTTGGTAATATAACAGAATTCGTTCATCTGGTGGCTGTCGAACAACACGAGTTTTTTGAGACCGGCAGGCATCTCATTTGTCGCCTTTAGCCTGAATTCACTATCCTTCAGGCCTTCCAGTACATTGATTTTTTTGTTTGCCTGATCAATGACCATAAGGTCAGTGTAAGCATCGTTATTAAAATTGCAGGGGTAAAAACTATCGGCAGCTTTTAGAAATTGAAATGAATGTAATTTACAAAATCCGTTGATAGGAATTTGAGAGTAAAGTGATGTGGAACAGAGGAAAAGAAAAACTATAAGCTTATAAATTCGGTTTTCTTGCACAGATTCTGTTTTCTCTTCTTTTAAGAGCCTCATTAAATCTACGAATTTCTTGTTCTGTTTCAGGCTCAACCTGATTAGAGAGTAACGGCTTCATGTCTTCCCCCATACAAACAAATGTCAAATAGGCCGTGTTCGTGTGCAACTTCGGTTTATCCTCAAATGACTCGGAATAAACTTTAACACCGATTTCCATCGAAGTTGTGAAAACCCTATTCACCGATGAAATCAACGTGACAACATTTCCGAGTTTCACCGGATGATGGAAATCAATTTTATCAACGGAAGCAGTAACGCAGACTTTTTTATTAACCTTAAATCCGGACATAGCCGCGCATATGTCAATCCAGTGCATCAACTGCCCACCTAACAGGTTGCCAAGCATATTAGTATGCTGAGGCAGAACAAGTTCTGTCATTTGAACGGTAGTATCCTGTACCCGGATAGTTTTTTGTGCCATTATTTACTTGCTGACGTTTGTTTACCGATGTCGGCTTTAAATGACTGAACATCTTTAATGTTTTCATCCTGCGGGTATTTCAGCAGGAACGATTCGATTTCGTTGGAAGCTTCGCTCAATCTGTTTTTTTGAATAAGAAGCTTAATTTTTTTGTATGAAGCTTGCGGGGCAAATTTCGAATCATGATATGTTTCAGTCACCTTGCCGTAAGTCATAATCGCCGCGTTGTAATAATCCATTCTTTCATAAATATAGGCATCGTGAAATTCTTTTTCCGCTAATCTCGTCTGCAACTCATTGATCTTTGCCTCGGATTCCGGAACGCGCGTATCAGCCGGGAAATAATCAATAAATGCCTGCAATTCTTCGATTGCCTTTTTTGTGTACTTTTGATCGAGCGGATATGGCGGAGCTAATTCAAAATAACAGGAGGCAAGCATAAATTGCGCATCGGCAATATATTTACTTGCAGTCATAGTTTTAATAAGTTTGCTGTATTCATATCCTGCAAGGATATATTCTTTTCTCTTGAAGCGGGATTGGCCGAGGAAAAATTGTGCCTTATCAGCAATCTCATTTCCCGGGAATTGAAGTAAAATCGCCTCAAGTTCCTTGATGGCCATTTCATATTCCCCGTCATCATATAATTTTACCGCGTAATCCATTCTCTCATTCGGGCCAAGATTAGCTGTATCAATTGATGAACTGCAATTCCAGTAAATCAGTGCTAAAAGCAGAAAAAGAAAGTATTTTTTCATTTGAATATCGCTTAAGTGTCAGGTCAGATTATTTAAATCGCACCATAGAAAATTTTTAATTAAAAATCCCTTAAATAGAAAATTCTTAATTCTACGGTAATAAAACGTTCAAAAATACAGTTTTTTAGCATATATTAAAAATGTAAATTCTTGCCGCCTTAGGCAGTAATTTTCCCACTATAAAACACGGAACTTTATACAGGTGCAATTTATGAGCGTTTCTTCAGAATTGACAAAAATAAAGAATGGTTTTCAGCCCTCATTTTGGGTCGCGAACATCATGGAATTATTCGAAAGGCTTGCTTACTACGGGCAGGCTACAATACTAAGTATATTTCTTCGCGATCACCTGAAATTAGATGAAATTCAAACAGGTACGTTATCCTCGCTATTCGGCGGACTTATATACGCGCTGCCGATCTTTGCAGGTGCTTTGGCCGACAAGTTCGGTTTTAGAAAAGCCTTTACCCTTTCCTTTCTTATGCTTGCCTTTGGATATTTTGCAATTGGGGCAACGGGCATGTCCTCATTTGCACCCATGTTTCAAAACGTCGGCACATACAATGCTCTCATTTTCATTTTGATTTTCACTGCAATCGGCGGATCATTTATTAAGCCCAGTGTTCTTGGGACAGTTGCACTTTCCTCTACGCCGGAAACAAAATCGCTTGGATATGCCATTTACTATTGGCTGGTCAATATTGGCGCAGCTATCGGTCCTTTGTTTGCATATTTTGTGAGAGATTCGTTTGGAATCGAAAAAGTGTATATTGTTTCTTCACTCAGCTGCCTTCTCATGTTTTTTGCGACACTTATATTTTACCGCAATCCCCCTGAAAAAAAACAAAATTCGGAATCTCTCCTAAAGATTGGCAAAGGGCTTCTGACGGTACTATCTAATATGAAATTTATGATCTTCCTTTTAATATTTTCTTTGTATTGGCTGATGTTCTGGCAGATTTTTATCATTATCCCGTTTTATATCAAGGATTATATTTCGACTACTGCCCCGTTTGAGATTATAGAGTCAGTTGATGCTTGGGGTATAATTCTGCTTCAGTTGGTCGTTAACAGATTGACAAAACGTTTTGCAGCATTTCAGGCTATCACAATAGGATTTATTATCTCTGCATTGTGCTGGGCGGTGATTTTTATTCACCCGACACTGCCTTTAATCATTGCCGGACTCATTGTCTTTTCCATCGGTGAACAAACTCAGGCACCGAGATACTATGAGTACATCGCAAACCTCGCTCCAAAAGGAAAAGAAGCCATGTTTCAGGGATACGCATTCCTCCCTATAGCAATCGGATGGGGTTTTGGCGGAACTCTTGGCGGCTTATTATATAAAATCGTAGCAAAACAGATGCAGCAGCCTCACCTCATCTTCGCAATTCTGTTTGGTATTGGAGTTCTGGCAACCGTCCTAATGATAGCATATAACGCGTACTTTAAAAATAAAACAGCCGCTGAAAATTAATCACAGCGGCTGTTTTTACTTTTTATTGTAAGACTATTTTACATGCACAAGGAACTGTAATTCCTTACCCAATATTTCAGTTAAATTGTCACGTCTGTATCTTGTTACGACTTCAGGATCCGGCTGAGGTAATTTGTTCAAGCGGAAATCTTCGTAAACCTTTAGAAGAAGTTCCTTAATAGCTTTTTCATCGTATGGGTCGCAGATATAAGAAGCCTTATATTCCTGCAAAGATGTTTTAATTATACTATCATCCTGAATCATACCGATTATCGGTTTCCTGGTCCCTATATATTCGAATACTTTACTGGGGGCAATGGAATCGGAATTTCTTCCTTCCCCAATCATCATCCATAAAACATCACTTGATAATATCTTTCTTACTGATTCAATATGAGATACATAACCGGAAATTTTAATGAAGGGTTCAAGCTTGAGTTTCCGAATTTGTCTAAGGAGAGATTTTCTCAAAACTCCTATAAATACTAATTCAATATTTGACGCGATATCCGGTCGTTCGGCAACAAGAGTTTTAAAGGCATTTAGAAAATATTTGGGAGTTATATACTCATAAAACAAACCCGAATGAGCAAGTACTAATTTATCCTTCGTTTTTGGTTCAGTGCCCGATTTTTCAAAATCTTCTTGATCAAAACCATGCGGTATAATGATTATATCTCTGTGAGATACGAAGGGAAAATATTCCATGACTTTTTCTTTTATCCGCCGATTATTAACGATGATTTTATCGGCTGACTTTAACACCTTATACTCAAGTTGTTTAATCCGACTCTTATGATATGGCGTTGGGTAAATTGCGAAATGGTTTCCATACCATAAATCCCGATAATCAATAGCTAAGGGGACATCAAATTCCTTCTTTAACTGAGCGGCAATGGTAAACGATGAAAATGGCGGCCCCGTCACAAATATCAGATCGTACTGCTCCTCTTTCAGGAGTTTACGGGCTTCAATAAGTGCATTTTTCGCCCATTGTTTTTTATTATCGGGAATAAAGAAAAACGAACTGAAGAACGAGAGTGTTTTTCTGAGAAACTCGCCGGGCATCTTAATGGTGCCTTTTTTCGGTATTAACGAATTAATCTCTTTTGCGGATACTCTGACTATCTTTACAACTGATTCATCTACTTCTTTTAATAAAGAATAATCATAGGCATAATAAGCATTCAGTCCTGATGTCAAAACCGTTGGCTGCCAATTGAATTTTGGCATGTATTTGACAAATTTCAGAGTTCGCTGAACCCCACTTAAGCCCTTTGGAGGGAAATAGTATGCAATGACAAGAACTTTAAACATATTAAAAATTGAGCCGAATTTTATAATTTGAAACCCAAAGTTATCACTCTTGCAACTATTTTACAATTTTTGCGACTAAATAATTGCATGATTCTCGTATAAATAGCAAATGAAGCTGAACTTATCGTGAATTCTTGCTGTTTATGATGAAGTATTAACCAAGAATTAGTAAATTCCAGAATGTTTTTTCAGAAGAGTGTACATAATAAAAAGAGATATGTAGACGGATTATTGATATCCGCCTACGTCTTTTTCTTATTGGTCAGCACTTTTCACTATCACAACCTGCATATTGAGAACCATTCTGGCAATCCCGCATATTCGGCTTCACATTTCTCGATTAATTTCCATTCCGTCGAGAACCTGACAGACGGTTGTTATCTCGCCAACTACGTTAATTCTATATTTAATATTGATTCGCTTGGTAAAAGTGAATTTCACGCACTAAACAGTGTTAGTCAACTTCAAGTCGGCAAGACCGTTCTTAGTCAACCCCAGGATTTCATCTCATTACCCCAATTGCGGGGACCTCCCTTCGTTTCCTGACAAGCATAACTCCATTTTTTTGAAGCTCGTTAGGAGCTCTTTAACTATTTATGAGGTTTTTAATGAACAGGATGAAACATCTGTTTCTCTTCCTGCTGTTATTCATTGTTTTAACAACAAGTTTAATAGCTGAGATCGAGATCAATAAAAAAGAAACAATAAACTATACGGTGACAATATTAGATAAATTGACATCAACTCCGTTACCGGCTGTTACCGTAATTTTAAAACTTAATAACAATATAATTTCAGTAGGTACCACAAACCGCTTTGGTAAGGCAATTTTTGATGATGTTGAAGAAAATACCTATACACTTTCCACCCGATATATCGGATATAGCGATTATGATGAGAGTATTATTGTTGACTCGACTCACAGGGCGGTTCAAATTTCAATTTCCGAGAAAAGTGTTGAATTATCGGAGATCGTGGTTAAAGAAAATAAAATTAACCAGGTCTCAACGTCCATTGACGTTAATACTGGCAGACAGAGTTTTGAGGGTGAGACATATCATGCCGCACCTACTTCTCGAATGACCCAGCTTATCCAACAAAATCTGGCGGGTGCTTCAAGGGCTCCGACGGGTGAAGTGCATATCCGGGGACAGCATGGCGAGTTCAGCTATTTAGTTGATGGCATTCCGATTCCTCTTGGTGTTTTTGGCGGGTTGAATGAAATTGTGGATCCCAAAGTCATATCAAAGGTGACTTTCCTTTCGGGCGGCTTCCCTGCCGAATATGGTGGACAAATAACCGGTTTAATGGATATTCAAAACAGGGTGCCATCCGGTAAACTGCACGTGGATATTTCGACGTTTGCCGGAAGTTATCTCACATCCAATAATGATTCACTTGGTTCAAAGGTGGGCAGTTTCAAGGCGGTCAATTCAAACGGACAAAGCATTTCAATCAGCGACCACTCAAACAAGCTAAGCTACTATATTGCGGGGTCGCGCGAAGAAACCGACAGAAGAATAGACCAGCCCGTGCAAACACTATTTCAGGATCATGGCTTTGACTATTTTCTCTACGGCAAATTTGATTATCTGATATCGGAGAATGACTACCTGACCTCAAACCTGAATTACAGTAAAACCTTCACACAGGTTCCTTTTGATCCTGTTGACGGATTTTCAAATGATAAGCAGAAATCTTTTAACGCGTTTCAGACACTTTCCTATTTCCATACAATTTCATCCGACATTGACCATGAGTCAAACCTGTTTGTCGGTGCATTTGTCCGTGAAGGCGGTCTTGAGTTTACTCCTAATCTGGGCGACGAAAGTAAAGTATATCTCAACAATGATACTACCAAGGGTTACGTTCTTTACCAGAACCGGACTTTCACCACCACCGGACTTAGGATAAAGTATGACAAAAGTTATTCTCACCAGTTTAAATATGCGGCCGGCGCTAATTATAACTATGTTTCCGGAAATGAGGATTTTCAATTCTTAAGTGAAACTACTAACGTACCGGCGCAGTCTAAGTATAAAGGGTATGATGCCGGTGCATTTATCCAAACCGAGTGGCATCCGTATGAATGGACGAAAGTAGATGCAGGTGTTCGTTATGATATCCACAATGCTCCATCACTCGCAAACCAGTATCAACTTTCACCGCGTGCAAAGGTGTATTTCTTTATTGATGCCTATAACAGTATATCGTTAAGTTATGACCATCTGTTTATGCCGACCAATATCGAGAACCTGGGTTCGATTGCTTCCTTAACAGGTAATACTGCCGCTCCGACTATGCCGGAGAAAGACAATTTGTACGAACTTTCCTATATGAGAAACTGGGGAGCCGGATTTAATACAAAAGTTTCCGGATTCTATAAGGATTCAAGTCCCGGTTTGGATGATGAAACCTTAGGCTCAAGTTCACTGAAAGTCAACGTAAATATTAATAAAATAAAGACCAATGGACTGGAATTTGCTCTGACATATAATGATTTGTCTACACCGTTTTCCGGTTATATAAACTCATCCATTATCCACGCATATGGTCAGGGTCCGGTTTCAGGTGGCTTTCTGCCTGCCGACTCGTCCACAAGTTATTTTGATCTCGACCATGATCAGAGAATGTCGGTTGTGGTAGGATTGAATTACCAACCGGAGAACTGGTTTGTGAATATGACTGCGATATACGGCTCCGGGCTGACGAATGGCAATGACACTTATACATTTAAAACCGGACTGTTTGACTTCAATCAGGGAGCCCACACTCCCCCATCCTGGATTCTCAATCTTTCGGCGGGTTATACTTTCGCAGTCGGTAAGGAACAATCAATTGAACCATCATTATATGTTACAAACCTGTTAGATCATGCCCATTTGATTAAGGGAGCTTTTTTCAGCGGCGCAAGCTTTGAAGAAAGACGAAATGTAGTACTAAAAATAAGCTATCATATTTAAAGGTTGTAAGGCTGTCGTATATTTTGTAAATAGAACGCTGACCCCGCCTGCGTCATGCGGGCGGGTAAAACTGTTTTTCACGGATTATTTTCATTATGTAAGACAGCTTTCTTCAAATACCAAGGAGTTTTAATCTTATAGAACTTCTTTAAAACGAAAAAAGCTTCCGGTTAGGAAGCTTTTGGCGGAGAGGCCGGGATTCGAACCCGGGCTACCGCTTTACACAGTAGGACGGTTTAGCAAACCGTTGGTTTCAGCCACTCACCCACCTCTCCGTGGTTATTCGAATGCTGAATTTCTATAAAATATTTAGATATGAAATATATAACTTTTTCGGGAAATCAAAAAATAGATTTTCCTATAAATCCCCGAAAATTGGTTTCAGTCTGATTTCCTCAGGCACTGAAGTTGAGTTATTCTGAAGCAGTTGCAGAATGATTTGGGCCACGTCTTCTGCCTTCATCATTTTTTCGGAATTTTCGTTGAGCACCCTATCAGACCATATCGGGGTTGCCGTTGGTCCCGGCACAACATTTATCACCTTAATATTATGCCCCCTGATTTCTTCCCGGAGCACATCAGTATAAGCTAAAAGTCCGGACTTGCTTGCTGAATAAGCGCTGCTGTATGTATATACTTTATGCGTCACCGTGGAAAGAATATTAATGATTGTTCCACTGTGTTTCTCAATCATATCCGGCAGGACAGCTTTTATTGCAAATATAGAACCCAAAAGATTCGTGTTGATAATATCGGTGATCAGTTGAACCGAATCTTTTTCAGCGGGCGTAAATGATGTGATGCCGGCATTGTTGACGAGCGTTTGAACGTATCCGCTGTTTGATTGAAGAAAGTTTACTGCTTTTTCAACATTGCCAATGTTTGCAATATCAGAGGTGAAAGATAAAAACTTACCTTCCCCCTGTTCTGCCGGTAATGTGATTTCTCTGCGGGCAGTACCGAATACATTAAAACCGTTTTCAAGAAGAACTTTTGTTAATGCGAGTCCTATGCCGCTGCTTGCACCGGTTATCCAGACGTATGGTTCAGCCATTTATCTCTGCGTCCTGTGTGTGACTAAACTGAAGAATTCATGTCTGGTTCTCGCATCGCTCTTAAAGATGCCATGGACTGCACTTGCCGTAGCAAATGAGTTTTGTTTTTCCACACCTCTCATTTGCATGCACATATGCTGCGCTTCGGAAACTACCGCCACGCCGGTTGGTGAAAGATATTTATCAATAGTATCGGCAATCTGCTGTGTCATACGTTCCTGCACTTGTAATCTTCTTGCAAAAACTTCCACGATACGCGGAATTTTGCTAAGTCCGACTATTTTACCATTCGGAATATAAGCCACATGTACTTTACCATAGAATGGGAGCATATGATGTTCGCACATGCTATAGAAATCAATATTCTGAACTATAACCATCTCATCATATTTTTCTTCAAAGATAGCGCCGTTCAATACCTCTTCAATGTCTTTTGAATAACCGCTGGTGAGAAAATCGTACGCCTTCGCAACTCTTTTCGGAGTTTTAAGCAAGCCCTGGCGAGTGGGATCCTCACCCAACTCAACAAGCATTTTCTTAACCAACTGTTCTATTTTTTCCTGATTCACTTAATCACCTTTGTATTCAACCTTATTATTTTCGGTTTCATGTAATGTAACCGAGTAGAGAATTCCAACGGGAATTTTGTCTTTTAACTTATTCCAGAAAGCTACGACAAGATTCTCAGCGGTTGGTATTACCCCGCTGAGAAAATCCACGTCGTAATTCAAGTGTTTATGATCTACTTTGGAAATGATCTCATCCCGTATTATCTGTTTCAATAATTTCAGGTCGAAAAGATAACCTGTTTTGGGGTCAATCTCTCCTGCAATCGTAACCTCGATAACGTAATTATGGCCATGACCATGCTTGTTAGCACACTTATCATAAATCTCATAATTCTGTTCTTCCGAAAGTACCGGATTGTACAGCTTATGTGAAGCGCTGAACACTTCTTTTCGTGTTAAATAGATCATTCCAGGCTCTTCAGAAAAGCTTTAAGCTCGTCAATATGACCGCTGACTTTTACCTTCGGATAGATATTCAGTATTTTTCCGGTTTCGTCAATAACGACAGTCGTTCTTTCAACGCCCATGTATTTCCTGCCGTACATACTCTTCTCTTTCCAAACACCGTACTTCTCAAGAACTTCTTTTCCTTCGTCTGCAAGCAAAGAGAATTTTAATGCAAATTTGTCTGCAAACTTCTTGTGGGAAGTTGTTGAATCCGGACTGACTCCAAGAACTGTCACGCCCAGCGATTCAAATGCTTTGATTGAATCACGGAAATCACACGCCTCCTGAGTGCAGCCGCTCGTATTATCTTTGGGATAAAAATAGAGTACTACCTTTTTGCCGGCAAAGTCTTTGAGCTCAATTACCTTTTCATGTTGATCTTTAAGCTTGAATCCCGGAGCCCTTTTTCCAATTTCTATCATAAACCAAACCGTATTAATAAATTAGTAAATTAGAGAGACGCCAGTACTTTTTTAATTTCTTCGTAATCCGGTTCGTTCTTTGCATCTTCAAGAACTTCAACGTAACGCAATACGCCGGACTTATCAATGACAAATGCGGAACGTTTTGCAACTCCAAAGTAATTAAAAGCGCCCGGAGCAAAAACATCATAGATAGCGCCGTACTGTTTAATGACTTCCTTATTGAAATCGCTCAACAACGGGAATGTGAATCCGTTTTTGTCATGCCATAATTTTAATGTAAACGGACTATCCACGCTTAACGCCAGCACCTGAGCATCGAGATCATTGTACTGGGTCATGCTGTCACGGAATGTACAGAGTTCTTTCGTGCACACACCGGTATTAGCAAACGGGAAGAATAACAATACAACGTTGGAGCCTTTGAATTGAGAAAGAGATACTTTTTCATTTTCGTGACTGAATAATGTAAAATCGGGAGCTACATCACCTACTTTAACCATTTTTAGAACCTTTCTATGTTTTCTTCATAAAACAGATGCCGGAATAAAATAGTTTCATAGTATTTGAACTTCATATCGAATTTCTATTGAAAACTTAGCCTTAACGGCAGATTGAATTTCGCGTGCATACTGAAAAACTTCCTGTCCCGTTGCGCCGCCATGATTGACGATAACAAGTGATTGATTCTCGTATGTGCCGACATTCCCCTTTTGTTTGCCTTTGTAGCCGCATTTTTCAATAAGCCAGCCGGCGGGAATTTTGACATTACCGTCCGCAAACGGATAGCATGTAATATCGGGATATTCAGTTTGCAATTTCAAATACAATTCGTTATCAATAACCGGATTTTTGAAAAAGCTTCCTGCATTACCTAACAACTTTGGATCCGGTAATTTTGAATTTCTTATTTTTAAGACGGCTTCACGAATGTCTACTACCGAAAGTGCATCAGCTTTTATGTTTTCAAGTTCTTTCAGTGCTCCATATTGCAGCTTGGGTGCAGGCGTTTTTGAGAGCTTAAAATCAACCGCAGTTATAAGAATACGGTTTTTGTATTCCGCCTTAAAAATACTTTCGCGATACCCGAATTTACACTCCGCGTTTGAAAATATTCTCCATTCAAGATCTACAAAATCAAAACCGATAATCCGGATGATGGTATCCTTAGCTTCAACTCCGTACGCTCCAATATTTTGAACCGGAGCGGCTCCGACAGTTCCCGGTATTCCCGACAGGTTCTCAAGTCCCCAAAACTGCTTGCTTACGGTAAAATTGACAAAATCGTCCCAAATTTCACCGGCTTTTGCCTGAACTATTACCGAATTATCATCTTCTTCAACTACCTTAATGCCCTTGAGTTCATTTTTGATTATTCCACCGGCGAAGTTTTTTGTGAACAACACATTACTTCCGCCTCCGAGAATAAAATGTTTGAGGCGGTGTTTATTTAAGTCCTCCACAATTTCTTCAATTTCCGAATCACTTTTAACGACATACAGTCTGTTTGCAAGGGCATCAATATTAAAAGTATTCAGACCCTTTAGGAACGCATTTTTAATACTATTCATCTAACTCATAATTTTTGTAATTGGTATTATCTAAAATACATGTTTTTGTTTATTCTCCGCCCGGCAAATCTCGGGTTTTGCTCTCTTAAAAAGTTAAAATATTAGCAAATCAGGGAATAATTCTGATTTTTTTAGATTTTTTTTATATTTTCCATGTATTAATAGTTTACTATAGGTCGTAGGTCATGAAATATCGAATTCTACTCTTAATTTTTGCAGTCCTTATTTCTTTTTCATGCAACAAAGATGAATCAGTCGTGGGGACGGATACATCTACGGGTACCACATCCGTTTCTGTTGTTATAACTACACCTAATGGCGGGGAAACCTTACATGTCGGTGAATCGGAAACAATAAAATGGACAAGTACCACAACCGGGAAATTGAAGATTGAATTCAGTTTGAATGGTGGTGTGGCATGGAGTACATTAGCTGATAGTGTAGCAAACACACAAAGCTATACATGGCCGAGTATACCGAATTCCCCTTCGGATTCATGTCTTATCAGAATTACGGATAAGTCGAATTCAAAAAATGCCGATATATCAGATTATTACTTCAAAATTGTTAAATATGTTCCCAAGAACATTGTGGTTACTTCACCTAATGGCGGGGAAAGTCTCATTGGCGGGAAGTCTACAACGATTACCTGGACAGAACTCAACATTGACAAGGTAAAATTAGAGTATTCCATTAATGGCGGATTGACGTGGAATGTTTTTCAGACATCATATCCTGCCGATAGTTTAAAGTATGTTTGGAATCCGATTCCGAGTGTAGTTGCATCAACCTGCAAAATTCGTGTATCGGATGCTTCCACCGATACTGTTTATGATGTCAGTGACGCGAATTTTAACATCATATCCATTCAGAGCATATCAATTGTTACTCCGACCTATAATGAAGAATTATATATCGGAAGCAGTTACGAGATTAAATGGATTGCTAACGACATGCAGTACGTGAAAATCGAGTACTCGGTTGATAACGGCGCAACATATAATACTATTTCATCCATAACGCCGAATGATAGCAGTTTTATCTGGTATAATATTCCCAATACAGCTTCAACGATTTGCAGATTACGGATTTCGGATGCAATAGACGGCACCCCTGCAGTCGTATCCCCTTCAACATTTATCATTTCCAATAAGCCCGAATTGAATCTGCTTGCTCCAAACGGTGGAGATACGTTGTCAGCAGGAGGTTCAACAAAAATAACCTGGGAATCAAACAATACGAATAAAATTTCTCAGCAACCGGCGGTTGTTAGTTCCATCAATCAAAAGAAAGTGAAAAGACCTCTTACCGAAATTAGCTCGATCACCAAAAAGATTGAATCAACTCAAACTAAAAATGTCAAAATTCAGTATTCTACGGATGCCGGAGCAACATGGGTCTTAATTACAAATAGTACTCCTAACAGCGGAACTTATACTTGGACTCCTATTCCGAATATCCTTTCCGACAAATGCCGAGTAAGAATCAGCGATGCTGAAAAAGGAACTCCCTCTGATAGTTCAAGCTTGAATTTCTCAATAGTTTCGGCAGCTGCTAAAACTTTGAGTCTTACTTCTCCTGTTGGTGCGGAATCTTGGGCATACGGTACAACTCAAAAAATCACATGGACAAGTTCCGGCGTAGCGAATGTAAAACTTGAGTATACAACCGACGGCGGTACAAGTTACAATACCATCGTTTCAAGTTATGCAGCTTCTTCAGGCAATTACACATGGAGTGTGCCGAATATTTCATCAAATACTTGTAAAATTAGAATCAGTGACGCTTCTAACAGCGCTCTTTCAAGTTTGAGCCCTGCATATTTTGCACTTACTCCGGCACAACTGATTAAAGTCAACACACCGTCAAATTCTGAAGTGATTACTGCCGGAACTTCATATAACATTCAATGGACTTCTGAAAATGTTCTGAATGTTAAAATTGAGTTTACAACAGACAACGGTGTTAACTGGACTACCATTGTCTCCTCTACTGAAAGCGATGGTTTTTATGTATGGAATCCGGTGCCATATATTTCGTCGAGCAATTGCAGAATTCGTATTAGCGATGCGGCTGATGGTTCGCCATCTGTGCTTAACGATCAAGTATTTTCTGTAATAACCAAGCCTGCAATTCAGGTCCTTACACCAAATAGAAATTTAACCTGGGTTACCGGTTCAAGTCAGTCAATCACCTGGTATTCAAGTAAACTTCCCAAAGTGAAGATTGAATTTACTTCCAATAGCGGGGCATCTTGGAATACCATTATTGATAGCATAGAAAATACGGGAACTTATGCGTGGACTATTCCAAACTTAAATTCGACTTTATGTAAGGTAAAAATCAGCGATCCTACCGGTGGCGTACCATCGGATGAATCTGATTCATGTTTCGTAATTTCAAACGAAGTCCATAAAGATTTGACTGTCACATCTCCCAACGGTGGTGAATCATGGCAGGCTTCCAGTGTAGAGCCGATTACCTGGGCCAGTACTGCAATTAGTAAAGTAAAAATTGAATTTACTACTGATAACGGATTAACTTGGACTACTATTGTTGACAGCACCGCAAGTTCAGGATTGTATCAATGGAACCCGATTCCAATAATCTCCTCAACCTCATGTAAAGTGAGAATAAGTGAAGTACCCGCCTCTTCTCTTTCGGACGTTAGTAATGCAACATTTACAATTAATCCGATTAAGGCTTTGCAAATTACCTCTCCTAATGGTGGCGAAGTATGGACCGGAGGTAAAGCCGATACAATTAAATGGACTTCATCCGGAGTAGCAAAAGTTAGCTTATTTTATACGTATGACGGAATACCTGATAACATTTCAGTTAATGGATGGGCTCCGATAGTCGCTGGCATTGCTAATAGTGGATTTTATGTTTGGAGCGCGAGCCAAGGCTCAACCGGATACCGAATCAGAATTTTCGATTATGATAATTCCTCACCTGTTGATGAATCGGATGGTACGTTTATAGTATTGCCTCAACCAGCATACAAAATCCATGTCCTCAAACCGAATGGTGGTGAAAATATCATGTCCGGACAAACGGATGTAATTCAATGGGCTTCTACTAATATTCCGTTTGTTGATTTGGAACTCACAACAGATGGTGGAGCTAATTGGTCAAGTATCGCAAAAAATCTATCATCTACAGGGTTCTATTCCTGGTCTGTACCTGCTGGATTAACTTCCGACATGTGTCGTGTAAGAGTTAAAGATACACCGACTGGATTATTTTCGGATGTTTCGGATACATTATTCGCTATAACTAAGAACAAACAAATAAAGGTTATGTTCCCAAATCTGTCGAATGATTATGTAATGAATGATACTGCATTTACCTGGTATTCGGCAGGTGTGGCCACTGTTAATCTGGAACTTAGTTTGGATAATGGAGTTACATGGAGAACTTTGGCAGCCGGAGTATCTTCGACTGGTGCCTATATGTACAAGATCGGTACCGGAGCGGATATTACTTCAATGGGAAGGTTCAGAGTGACTGATTCGACGGATCCGTCCGTATTTGATATTAATGATGCGCCGTTTAATATTTCACAGAAATCAGCTCCTGATAAAATATCTATTCAACATCCGGCTGAAATTGCTAAACCACCCGAGATACAACAGAAATAAGTACAAAAAAAAGTCCATCAGAAATGATGGACTTTTTTTTGATTGCAATTACAAAATCAACCCGGAGGCCAGGTCATTTTGCGTCCGCCTAACAGGTGCATATGAAGGTGATATACATCCTGTCCGCCGTTGTCTCCGCAATTGATAACAAGACGGAAGCCTTCTTCCGCAATATTCAGTTCTCTGGCAATTTGGTTTGCTGCATCGAACATCTCGCCCAGTAAGGCTGCATGTTCACTCCCGACGATTTCTTTGACCGTTGAAATTTCAACTTTGGGAATAATTAAAATATGCGCCGGGGCTTTCGGGTTAATATCTTTGAAGGCAAGCACACTATCAGACTCATAAACGATCTGCGCAGGAATTTCTTTCCTGATTATCTTAGAGAAAATTGTTTCACTCATGGTCAGTCTCCTTTGCTATACCGTATTTTTTCATTTTGTTATACAAATGACTTCTTTGAATCTCTAACATATCGGCTGTCTTGCTGATATTCCAACCGTTGAGTTCCAATTGTTTGAGGATGTAAGCTTTCTCGGCTTTTTCCTTGAACTCCTGAAATGAGTTACTTTCCACAATCAGGTCGTCAATACCAACCTTCTCAATCGGGAGCAGTGTTTGAATATCGGTTATGGCTATCAATGGCTTGTTTACAAGGATAATTATTCTCTCAATAACGTTACGCAATTCCCGTATGTTACCCGGCCAGGTCAGTTTTTTAAGCACTTGGAGTGCTGCATCGTTAAACACCGGCGTTTTACGCTTGTATTTTGAGGCAATTACGGACGAGAAATAATTCACCAGATCCGGTATATCATCTGCCCGTTCGCGTAACGAAGGTAATTGAAGTGGAATGACGTTTAAGCGGTGAAAGAGATCTTCTCGGAAGTTGCCTTTAGTGATTTCTTCTTTTAGATTCTTGTTTGTCGCGGCGATAATTCTTACATCAACGGGAATTTTCTTGCCGCCACCGACGCGTTCAATTTTTCCTTCTTCAATCGCTCTCAGTACTTTCGCTTGCGCCTGAAGACTCATATCTCCAATCTCATCCAGGAAAAGTGTTCCTTTATCCGCTAATTCAAACCGCCCGATTCTCTGTTGAAACGCTCCTGTAAAAGAACCCTTCTCGTGACCGAAGAGCTCGGATTCAATCAGCTCATTGGGGATGGCGGCACAATTCACGTCAACAAAACTATATTTTTGACGCAGGCTTTTTTCATGAATGGCTTTAGCAATAATTTCCTTACCGGTCCCGTTTTCTCCGGTCAAGAGAACCCGCGCATCGGTTGGGGCAACTGATTCGACAACGTCAAGGACTTTTCTGAAACTCGGACTTCTGCCGACAATATTTCCGTCCTCGCCAATCGCCTTTCGCATCTCCGTATTTTCTTTGAGCAAAAGACTCTGTTTACAGGCATTTCGAACAGAAATTAATAGTTTGTCGCGGTCTATCGGCTTTTCTATAAAGTCGAACGCCCCGAGTTTCGTTGCCTTTACGGCATTCTCAATATTGCTGAATGCAGAGATTACTAAAATATTCAGCAGCGGATTGATTTCCTTGACCTGCTGCAGCACTTCAAATCCGTTAATGCCGGGCAGTTGAATATCCACGATCAAAACATCGTAATCTTTGAAATTGAGTCTTTCGATACCGGCTTCGCCTGTATTAACGTAGTCAACATCATAACCCTCGTAATCAAGTATGAGTTTAATGCTTTCACATATCTGGACTTCATCGTCTATTATAAAAACCTTTGGGTTCATATTTATCTTATCATATTTGTTAAGTTATAAAAAGAGAAGTACATGGAGGGATTTACTTCCGGTTTTTTTCGAAGTAACCGGCCGAACCTGCCTCCAAGTTTGTTAGTTCTAATATCTCTTAAATCAATTTGAGAATCAACTTTGAAAACTTCTTCAAAAATCTCCACTAAACACCCGATATAATCCGGAAAATTGACACTTCCCGTTAGATATCCAAGAAATGCAGCGCCGAAAAAGTGTGCTAATTTGTCTTTATCGCCGAACTTATTTTTAGGGCTATCAAAATATACGTTATTTATCAGACTTTCGTTTTTTCTCACAAATGTAAGCGAATCAGCCGAATAAATAGAATAAATCCACTTTACACGAATGAGCGGAACCCTGACTTCAAACGTCCGGAAAGGAAGACATGCAAATGTCAAGGCGATCAACGCTTCGGAAATATTATTGTCACACAGGGTTGAAGCTTGTCTGAACAAGGTGTCAATTTCCGAAATTTGGTTGCTTCCGGCGATTTTATCAGCATGATTAGCGATAATTTGATGTGACAAAGCTATAGTATTCTGTGATAACTGACTCGATTGCCCTGATGCGGTATCCGGAAAACAAACAATACTACAAAGGCAAATTGCAGATACGAATGCCCGATACAACATTAAAAATTGGCTTTAAATTGGTTTATTATTTCATTTGCAATTTTGTAGGGTGAAGTCCCGCCTTCAAAAAGTACATCATCTCCAGTCGCATCATTTATTCTATTAGCCCATAGTTCTGTGATAAGCTTTGTCTCAACAATTTCCTTAACTCTTGTGTGTAATTGCTTGTTTTTACGTTTGTTATATATATTATTATCAAGTATATGTTTCTTATGTGCTTCTATATGATTTATTAACTCATCAATACCTTTGTTTTCATGAGCCACAGTTTTAATTATCGGTGGTTCCCAAGAATTACTTGATCTATCGCGCAGCATCAGCATGTTTTTTATCGCATTTACCGCATTTTCAGAACCGGGTCGTTCGCTCTTATTGACGGCAAAAATATCTCCGATCTCCATCAATCCGGCTTTCATAGCCTGTATGGTGTCGCCTGATTCAGGCACAATAACTACCACAACAGTGTCAGAAGTTTTCACAATATCCAGTTCGGACTGCCCCACACCAACTGTTTCAATGATAGTAAAGTCATAGCCGAAAGCGTCGAGTAAATCAGCTACATCGTTCGTCTTTTTATTCAAGCCGCCTAAACTTCCCCTTGTCGCCATACTGCGTATAAAAATACCTTCGTTTGACCCGATTTCGGACATACGGACTCTATCACCAAGCAAAGCCCCGCCGGTAAACGGGCTTGTCGGATCCACTGCAATTATGCCGACAGTTTTCCCTGCCGCGAGGAGGATTTTCGCCAGATTGTTGGTTATTGTGCTTTTTCCGGCTCCCGGAGGCCCCGTGATACCGATGCGGTATCCTTTTCCGGTAAGCTGATAAATTTTATCAAGAACTACTTCTGTCTGTACATCATCATTTTCTACTAATGTAATTAAGCGGGCTAATGCACGTCTGTTTTTAGATTTTATGTTCTCAACTAAACTGTCAATATTCAAAATTAATCTCTGTAAAGTTTATGTAAAACAATATACTTTTTAACCGATTCGGGAACAAGAAAATCAATAGATTTCCGCTGTTTTATTCTCGCACGTATTTCGGAAGAGCTGACATCAATGAGAGGAGTATTAATAATATTGGCATACTTGAAATACTTGTTTTTCTTTAATGCTTTTTTCGTGTCGGTGCTTCTTTTTAGGACAATTAGATTTACTAAACTGACGAGTTCATCCGGGTCTTTCCACTTATCAAAAACCAGTAGATTGTCATACCCGATAATAAGATCAACTTGATCATACTTTTTCTTCAGATGTTTCACCGTGTCAATGGTAAAGGAAACTCCGCCCTTTTTGAGTTCATAATCAGAGACTCCGAAACGAGGATTACCTGAGACAGCAGCTTTAACCATATCCAACCTCTTCTGCCCGTCTACAGGCATTGTGCTTGTCTTGTGTGGCGAGATGTAACAAGGGATAAAAATTATTTTATCCAAGCCGCATATTTCCCGAACATAACCGGCGGTAATCAAATGCCCGGTGTGGATGGGGTTAAATGAACCTCCGTAAATGGCAACTTTTTTCAAGATATGAGTTCCTTGTATTCTATGAAAAGTTCAGTGAACCGGTCGTAAATATTCTTAGAACACAAGTTGAAATTCTCTCTTTGAGAAAGGATACTATACAAGTGCTTGAAGTCAGCCAAATTTGTCATAGAATAAATACCGCTCATGAGAATGAAATAGTATTCAAGATGCGGTACTTTCTTAAACAGATCGTGAAAGTCACAGTTATTTAACTGGCATGTAAGAAGTTCCTCACTGTAACTACACGACGCGGTGAAACCGATTTTATCGGAATTGTCAATTCCCAACAGAGTTACTTCATCTTCCATATCAAGCAGATTGACCATATGCTCGATTTTTTGGCGGGTTAAACCTACAGTGTTAGCATTTATAATAAGAATCTTTGCATACTTAGTCTTTTTCTCGGCAATAAACCTGTGCAGTTCCTCCGGTTCGGTAAATACCAACTGATGAGATTCCGAATTAATAACAATATTCTCTAAGGATTTATCGCAGAGGATAAAAATATTATTGAGTGAACTCTCGATGCAAATGTCATAATTGTTCTGTATCAATATTTCAGTCAGAGAAAACAAGTCTTCCGCAGACATGTTATTTTCTGAACCTGTGACATTGTAGTAAGAGTCGGGATGAAATGCTACAATGAATACAGCTGCGTTTTCAGCATTCATCGGGAGCCCCGTTGGAGCATTCTAAACAGGTTAATCCTTTTAACAAGGACTTCCCTGCTATAAAAGCTCCGGTTATTGATTTTTTGATAATGCGCCATGATAGCCAGCCTTGCACCACAAATAAATATTTGATTATAATATCTAAAATAGGGGAATTTATTTATTTGCGGCAAGAATGTCAGATAATCTTTTTCAGAAATCACATTTTTCTCACATTCTTTTTTCAAATTTGACGCCAGTAACTGCCGTTCCTTTATTTGCAACATGGTTAATAAGGTAATATATCCTATTACCTGTAGAATAATGTTCAAGGCAAACATCTTGAAGTGGAGTATCGGATAAGCTGTCGCATTTACCGAGATATGCAGGATAACGGGAGTGACAATTCCCAAAGCTGACCAATTTCTGCTTTTCAATGGCTGGTAAATCTTCCCATAAGCAAACATTCCGCCAACTATACCTGCCTCAATAATATGCAGCAGTCCCGTCAGAAGCCGGTATTGCAGAGCAGCACCGGCAAAAAGGAAAATGATATTTTCGATGTATGCGAAACCGATTCCTATAAGACTGCCGTAAATAATACCCGTAGTAATACTTCTGTAACGTATTTTGTTCAACAATACGATAAGATATACGGCTTTTAATAGCTCCTCAATAACCGGAGCCCAATAATTGATAACTGTTTGGAAGCTGATACGGACACTCTGGATGAGGAATATTTCGAATACGGCACTCAAAGCACATGCTCCGAACGCACCCCATAGAATACAGAGCACTTCCCTTTTAAGGGTGCTTTCATGAACACCAAGCATACTCCGGATTAACATTCCGAGTATACCATATACAAAAGTTAAAAAGATGATTACCAAAATATCGCCATTAATGAGGTAATTCTATTAATATCCCTAAAACCGGAACTCTCACACGCTCCAAGGGTTAATATTATTAAGTTAAGCACCCGAATTTTACTGTAAAATCGAGTATAATTCAAAATATTTCTTTAATTTAGTGAATAAATTTTTCATATTATTTATGAACCATTCGGAGAAAAAAACATGTTAGCAATAGATGATATTAGAGCCCGCGAAATTTTGGATTCTCGTGGAAATCCAACATTAGAAGCGGAAGTTATGTTAGAAAACGGTGTTATCGGAAGAGCTGCTGTACCAAGCGGTGCATCTACCGGTGAACACGAAGCATGCGAATTACGTGATGGCGACAAGAGCCGCTTTTTGGGCAAAGGCGTTTTGAAAGCTGTTAAAAATGTTAATGATATTATTGCCCCTGAATTATTTGACTATGACGCTTTCGATCAGGTTGCCATTGATAACAGACTTATTGAAATTGACGGTACACCGAACAAGTCGAAATTGGGTGCAAACGCTATTCTTGGCGTATCACTCGCAGTAGCTAAAGCTGCGGCTTTATCACTTGAAATCCCCCTCTACAAATACATCGGCGGCGTTAACGCTAAAACCTTGCCTGTCCCAATGATGAACATCATCAATGGCGGAAGCCATGCTGATAACAACGTAGATTTTCAGGAATTCATGATCATGCCTGTTGGTGCAAAGAAATTCTCTGATGCTTTGCGTATGGGCGCTGAAGTATTTCACACCTTAAAAGGCGTTCTCGGTAAAAAAGGTTACAATACTTCAGTTGGCGATGAAGGTGGATTTGCTCCTAACCTGAAATCAAACGTAGAAGCTATTGAAGTTCTGCTTGAAGCAGTTCAGAAAGCCGGCTACAAACCGGGTGTTGATATTGCTATCGCACTTGATCCTGCTACAAGCGAAATGTACGACAAAGAGAAAAAAGTTTACAAGTTCTTCAAATCGGATAATTCTGAATTAAGCTCTGAGAAAATGGTTGATTTCTGGGCTGACTGGGCTAGACAGTTCCCTATCGTTTCAATTGAAGATGGTTTGGCTGAAGACGATTGGGCAGGCTGGAAATTATTGACAGAAAAAATCGGAAATAAAGTTCAGTTGGTCGGTGATGATCTTTTTGTAACCAATACCCAGCGTTTAGCAATGGGTCTTGAACAGGGCGTTGCAAACTCCATCCTTATCAAAGTTAATCAGATCGGTACTTTGACCGAGACTCTCGATGCTATTGAAATGGCACACAAAGCAGGTTATACTGCGGTAGTCAGCCATCGTTCAGGCGAAACCGAAGATACTACAATTGCGGATATCGCAGTTGCAACAAATGCAGGCCAAATTAAAACAGGTTCTGCTTCCAGAACAGATCGCATTGCTAAATACAATCAATTGTTAAGAATTGAAGAAGAATTAGCCGGTGCGTCAAAGTTCCTTGGTATTGCAGGAATCAATTGTAACTTATAATCATTTGATACGGGTTGTCTCAAACATGTTGGGACAACCCTTCTTTTTTCTGACAGCCATTTTAATTATTAACTAAGCGCGGAGAGTAATGCAGCAGGTGTATCAACACTTCCTCCATTTTGTTCATAGTCTGAAAAGAGGGATATATATACTCCTATCAAATATTTTAGAAAAGGCTGCTTTCTTTCTCATCTTCCTTTTTATCGCCCGTCTGTTTTCAAAAGATACCTTCGGTCTTATCAGTGCTTCGTTTGCTTTTGCAAATATCATTGCCTCTATTTTTGAGGGCGGTTTAAATTTTTACTTTCAGAGAGAATCTGCGATAAGGAATGTGAACCTGAATGAAGAGCTTAACAACGGGTTCAATCTACGACTCATCCTGTTTCTTCCGTACATTATCATTACCGGCATTTATTTTCAATTGACCGGCTCACCGTATTTTTACACTTCTTTATTCATTGCTTTAGCAGTATTTGCGTTTTCGATAAACAATCTGTTTAACGCAATACTTTTCGGCAGAAATGAATATAAAGCAAGTTTTAATTATCTGCTGATAAGCCGCATCAGTTTGATACTCATTGTTATTGGTAAGATGTTTTTTAATGCCGGCATCGAGTTTATCGCTTTCGTTTTTGCGTTTTCGGGATTTATTCACACAATTCTATTGTGGCATGATCTGTCCAAAAAAGACATTAAGATTCATTTTTCCCGGATAAATACAACAGTCATCAAACGGATACTTGTTTCGGCTTTACCTATGGGCATCGGAATGATTATGGTGTGGATATATGACCGGGTTGATGTCATTATCATTCAAAACTACTTAGGTTATTCATTTGTCGCTGTTTACGCTGTTGCTTACTCACTCTTTAAACTGCCTCAATCGTTTGCTAATTTTCTACTTACTCCCCTTTTTTCGGAGTTGTCCGTTGTGTTCGGTGAAAAGGGCTATCTTCCTTTTTCGATAATTAAAAATAAGGTTATCACTCTACTTATCTTTATCGTACCGGTGTCTCTCATATTATATTATTTGGCAGAATTTATAATAGTCTTTCTGTACAGTCCGGGCTATCTTGCGTCAGCGCCGGTATTACAATTATTAGTTATCTGTATCCCCGGACTCTTGTTGAATAATTTTACCGGGACAACACTTAATTCATGCCGGAAAGAACGGATTGTGACGTTCTCCGTACTATGGGCGGCTATTGTCAATATTGCGCTGAATATAGTCCTCATACCCCGATACGCTTTAATAGGAGCTGCAATTGCTTCAATTATTACCGAATATTTTACATTTTTCTACCAATTTGCATATATTATGAAAAGTCATTTATTGAAAGAAGATAGTCACACGGCCATAGATGCCGGTCGTCTGTAAAGAAAAATGGAAATCGTATCTAATCCGGAATTAAAAATTCTATTGCTCGGAAGTTATAATGAAACCGAAGTCCTTTCGGGTCCGGAGAAATATGCTAAACGGTTATTCCATTCGCTTGAAAAAAAATATCCCGTTACATTCATATCCTATTTCGAATCCGGTAATTACAGTCTATTAAAAAAGTTTTTCGGGTATGAAATAGTAGAAGGAAATGCCAATCTGCTCCGCATGGGGCTATTCAGATTTGCGGGTTTCTTGATGAGAAATCAGTTTGATATCATACACATTGTCACTTTCAGCCGCTTTGCAGTTTTAGCGTATCTTTTTCATATCGGCAAAAAGCGAGTGTATACTGCACACGGCATCATTAAGAAAGAAGACTCTGCAAAAACGCATTTACCATATTTTTATAAACTGAAAAATCTCTTGACAGAAAAGAAATTTTTCAATGATTCTGATATTGTGATCACATTGTCCCCTTTTCTGAGAAATGATATCCACGAGTATTATCCGAAATTCGTGAAGTTACACAAGCAGATTTATCCCGGCGTAGATGAAAACTTTATTAATACAAAGCTTGAAATGCATAATCCACCTCCATTGCGCATCTCGTTTTTAGGCGGGTTCCTTGAACGTGAAAAAGCTGCCTATTCATTAATTAAAGAGATACATTCAACACTGCCGCAAATAAAAATAACTTGTGCCGCATTTTTAAATATAAACCCGGATTTCCCCAAGATTGATTATGAAGACAAATCCGATGCAAATGCCTGGGCAAAGCTATTATCCTCATGCGATGTTTTCATTTCTCCATATAGCGGAGAGACTTTCTCGATAGCCACTTTGGAAGCCATGGCATTAGGAAAAATAGTTATTGTAAGTATACATGCAGGAATTGCTGAACTTATCGAAAACAATGTGAACGGATTTGTTGTAAATACAGAGATACCCGCTCAAACGATTGATGTTTTGCAAAGTATAGGTAACAACCCCGGTATTGTTGAGTCAATTTCAAAGAAAGCTATACTTTCCGTTCATACCCTTTCGTGGGATAATACGGCAAACAGGCATTATGCTGCATATCAAGAAATCTTCCATAACCGGGAATTGGATACCGTATGATACGCGTTGCAATACTCACCAACTCTCTGAATCACACTGATGGCGTTTCAAATCATATATATGATTTAATAATGGGTTTTAAAAACGGTGGCAAAGATGTTTCATTCTGCATTATCACCGGGGCAAATAATGCTGCTGAGAAATTCGACCGATTAGGTATTGAAATAGTTGTTTGGCCGGGATTTCAACATACCGAACGTTCGTTTCTTAATATCAGTACCGGGATTCTTAAACTTATACGTTTTGTCAAGGATCGCCAAATCAATATTCTGCATTCACATAACCACTACCACGCTTGTATTGCCACGGCTTGCAAAGCATGTACGGCTGTCACGACAATTCAAACTAATCACGGGATAATTCCCGAAGCCGGAATACTGCCCCATTTAACTGCCGACCGTTATATCATCATTAACCAGCATATCGTGGAGTATTTCCGTCAGCATTATCCAATGAAATTCCGTCATTCGGCATTTATTCGGTGTGGCATACCTGATTTAGATTTGACAAGAAAAGAGCACGAGTTTATAACATTTATTGCTGCCGGCCGGTTAGTTGAGGAAAAAGGTTTTGATACTTACATCAAGGCGGTGAATGGCTTGCCGGACGAAATATTCTCCAAAGCGAGTTTTTACTTGGCCGGTGAAGGCGATGATAAAGATTCTCTAATTGAACTCAACACATCATTGGGCAATAATGTCACATATCTGGGCAATATCAACCCACTTCAGGAGAAGTTTTTTGAAACTGATGTGCTGGTGAATCCATCAAGATCAAAGTCGGAAGGATTTCCAAGAACTATTGTCGAAGCGGCTTTCGCAGGAAATCTGATTATTACTTCGAACTTTATAGGAGTCACAAATGATTTGATTCCTAACAAAGACGGGTATGTTTTCGAAATTGATAACATTTCGAAGCTGCAATCACAGATAATACAATGTGTTGAAAATCCTGAAATTTCAAGGATTTTAAGCGAAAATTTTAGAGTGAAAGCAAAGAAAATCTTTTCATTGGAATTAATGACTGCCCTTACAGAACAGGGGTACCTGGACGCCATACTGGATTGAAAAGGCTATTGACAATTGCCAATTTTTGTTATTAGTTTATTAAATGAGTTTTTTAAAATAAAACTGCCGTGGAAGAGGGCATGACCACGGCAGTTTGTGTGTTACTATAAGGAGGGTGTCTATATAATATAGAACACTACTATTTAACAATATGTATGCCAAAATGTTTTATTGTTTTTCAATTGAATTTTCAATTGTTGAATAAGTTATTTTCTGTATTTGAGAATACCTTATCATTATTAAGAAATTTTCATAATTTAAAAGGCTTTTATGTTACTTACTGAGAATTCGCCTCAAATTGACTATAAATCAGAGATTCTTAAGCTTAAGAAATCCCTTAATGCTGTAATATTGGCTCATTATTATCAGGAATCTGAAATTCAGGATATCGCCGACCATATTGGCGATAGCTTGGAATTGGCAAGAAAAGCTAAAGCCACGGATGCAGATGTTATCGTATTTTGCGGCGTGCATTTTATGGCCGAAACTGCAAAAATACTCAATCCGAATAAAATCGTTGTGCTACCTGATGTTAACGCGGGTTGTTCTCTTGCTGATAGTTGTCCCGAAGACGCATTTACTGAATTCCGGAAAGAACATCCTGAATATCTGGCAATTACATATATTAACTGTACGGCCGGAGTTAAAGCCGCAAGTGACATAATTTGTACATCGAGTAACGCCTTGAAAATAATTAAACAGATTCCCGCTGATCAGCCGATTCTATTCTCTCCGGACAAGAATCTCGGCGCGTATCTTATAAAAGAGACAGGCAGGGATATGAAACTATGGAATGGTTCATGTATCGTGCATGAGACTTTTAGCGAAAAGAAAATTATTGATCTTAAAATGCAGCACCCGGAGGCAAAAATCATAGCCCATCCGGAATGCGAAGAGGTAGTCCTAAAACATGCCGATATTATAGGCTCGACAAGCAGATTATTAAATTTTGTGATTGAAGATGGCGGAAAAGAATATATTGTAGTAACCGAACCCGGAATAATTCACCAGATGGAAAAATCTACTGCCGGAAAAACCTTCTATCCGGCTCCCCCATCGGCGGAATGTTCGTGCAATAATTGTCCGCACATGAAACTGAATACCATGGAGAAATTGTATAATTGCATGAAAGATCTTCAGCCAAGATTAGAACTTCCCGAAGAGATTATTGAGAAAGCACTCGTTCCTTTAGAACGAATGCTCACCATGAGCCTTTAATTACGGTTTGTTAAGGATTATCTTGAAAGTTGTTCCATCGCCGGAGCCTGAACTTTTCACATAGATTTTACCTTTGTGATAGTTTTCAACAATTCGTTTTGAAAGGCTTAATCCTAATCCCCATCCTCTGCGCTTTGTAGAGTATCCGGGGCGAAAAACATCTTTTCGATGTTTAAGGTCAATACCCTTTCCATTATCGGCGACTTCAATTTCTACCTTGTGTGGAAATTCCTTAACGATAAGATAAATTTTCCCATGCGTATGGTCTATAGCATCAAGTGCATTTTTTATAAGATTTTCCATAACCCACTCGAATAACTCTGCATTCATCAATGCACGCGCAGTTAAATCGCCTTCAATCATTAATTCCACATTTTTACCGGTCTGTGGAATTCTCCTCCTGAAATACTCATAAACTTTTTTAACCACTTCACCGATTTCAGTATCCTTAAGAGTTGCTTTGGATCCGATTTTTGAGAATCTGTTGGTAATCTTACTCAGCTTTTCAACATCATCCTCAATTTCGTTCGTAATGTCCTGCACTTTGTCCGGATCGCGATAATTTATTCTGAGAAGTTCGAGCCATCCCATGAGGCTGGAGAGCGGTGTGCCGAATTGGTGTGCAGTTTCTTTTGCCATTCCTACCCAGATGTTACTTTGTTCGGAGCGTTTAATCTGGCTGAATGCGATGTATCCGATAATCAGAAAAACGGCGGCAATGAGAAGCTGTACGTATGGATAGTAGCGTAGTTTTGTAATTAATTCCGAATCGCCAAAATGGATTTTCGTTAATATGATGGATTCCTGACCTGAATTGTAACGGACTTCAATAGGCTTATGGATGGCATCCATTTCCTTAATCTTTTTAGCAAACACTTCTTTTAGTTTTGCTTCGGATAAGGTTGAGTCATACTCAATATTACGGATATTGCTTTTATTGATTTCAGCGATAGAGTTATCCGGACCGGTTAAAAGCATTGGGAAATCTATAGGGCGGATGAGGTTTTCGAACAGAAATGTTATGTCATTCATGTCCGTTGAATTAGCGATGTATTCCAAGCCTTTGGCATACAACTGAACAGTGCTTCGCTCTTTGTTCTGAAGCTCACGTACCAGATTGTTCGTGTAGACCAGCGTACCGAGGCCGATTACGAGTGCACAGACAAAAAGCATTATTTTTATGTTTAACGAACCGGGCCCGCCATCAAGTTTCATATGCGAATTATCTGCCTATATTATTATACATACCGCGATAAAAAAGTATCTGATACTTATGAGACATTATACAGGGATAGTTTGTTCCCTTTTTGGTCCGACAGAAACATGACTGAACTGCACACCTGCTTTGTCGGTGAGATATTGCACATAGTCTTTCGCTTTTTCAGGAAGCTCATCATATGTTCTGCAATGGGTAATATCGGTTTTCCAGCCGGGTAACTCAGTGTATACCGGTTCTGCAGCATTTAGTTTTTCAATATCGGTCGGGAAATTTTCCACAACGGTATCACCGAATTTGTATGCCGTGCAAACAGGGATTTTATCAAATTCACTTAATACATCCAATTTGGTCAGAACTGCCTCGGTCATACCATTGACCATGACAGAGTATTTCGCCATAGGAATGTCGAACCAGCCGCATCTTCTCGGCCTTCCGGTTGTCGCTCCGAATTCGCCGCCGATTTTTCGTAATTCTTCTCCGGTTTCATCCTTCAGTTCAGTCGGGAAAGGCCCCTCTCCGACTCTGGTAGTATATGCTTTCAGTATGCCGATAACGGAAGTAATTTTAGTCGGAGGAATTCCACTTCCTGTACAAGCGCCGCCTGAAGTTGAATTTGATGAAGTAACATAGGGATACGTACCGTGGTCAATATCCAAAAACGTGCCCTGAGCACCTTCCAGCAAGATAGATTTCCCTGCTTTCATTTGAGCATTGATAAATGCAAGTGAATCGTCAATAAACGGAATTATAACTTCCCTGTACCCCATAAAATTATCAATTACTTCATATACGTTGATAGGCTTCAGGTCATACACTTTTTCGAGTACGATATTCTTTTCTTTAACATGTGTCGTAATTTTTGCTTTAAGGTTTTTGACATCAAGGAAATCCTCAATACGGATACCTTCACGGCCGATTTTATCTACATAACAAGGCCCGATTCCGCGTCCCGTAGTGCCGATTTTTTTCGAACCGGATTCTTTGGCGGCATCAAGAATTTTGTGATAAGGCATAATGACGTGGGCGTTTTTACTGATCTTCAATCTGTTATTTGTACTAATTCCAAGATCATTTAGAGTATGAAGTTCATCAATGAGCGCAGCCGGCTCGATAACTACTCCGTTGCCGATAACCGATATTACATTATCACGCAGGATGCCTGACGGGATGAGATGAAGAACATATTTCTTATCTCCGATTTCCACCGTGTGACCCGCGTTGGCTCCGCCCTGATACCGGACAACTACATTGTAGTCTGCTCCAAGAAGATCAACAATTTTACCTTTTCCTTCGTCTCCCCACTGACCGCCAATAATGACACTTACTTTCATCGAACTGCCTTAGATTTTCTTAGATGGATGGTAATATTTGCAGAAATATTACAACTTCACTATCAATTTAACCATAACCGTTTTCGATTGCAAACGATTGAGATAAACAACACGGTAAAAGAGCTATTCAGCCTGTGTAATTACTGCTTTCCGCTTCCTAAATACTGTAAATTACGAAACGTTACTTGGAATAAAGTAATTTCCCGTTAAGATATTATTTCGTAATTTTGAATGAACAAATTCAAGGAATCCTAAGATGAAGGAATATTCTGACATCAAGGGGTGTATTCGATTCGTTATCTCATATCAGTTCAGATACCTATCCCTGCATCCCTATAAACTTCTATGTGAGGCTCTCTGATGGAAGAACGCTATCATACCATTACTATCAGTATTCAAGATCGGGATACTGTATATAATAAGGTCGGTGAAATTCTCCACCAGTATGCAGATCACATTCTATTACGTACCGGCTATCCGATCAAAGAGCAGAATCATGCTATCATTTTCGTAATTGTGAAAATGACTAATGATGCTTTAGGCGCTTTGAGCGGCAAACTTGGACAAATTAAGTACGTAAAAGCCAGTACCACTACAGTAAACATATAGGGTCTTATTATGAAAAGAATTGGAATATTTTCCGTTGTATTATTGTGCGCAATTCAAATCACTGCTCAGACGTTTCACATTTCCGGCGTTGTACGCGATGCTGAATCCAAAGCATCTTTAAAGGAAGCAGTAGTTTATTTGAAGGAGACAGGCGTATACTGCCCGACGAATGACAACGGCGGATACAACTTTCAGGTCTCAAAATCAAATGAACTTACGTTAATTGTTGAAAAAATAGGATATGTTACTCAACGGACTCAAATTCATCCGTCCGAAAAGAACATAACGGTGAATATTGATTTAAAATCCACCGTGATTTCCTTTGGAGAAGTAACCGTTTCGTCTACCAAGAATGACCAGTTTCTTAAAGATACTCCCCTGCCGATTGAGGTTAGTAATAAGGAACAGATTTTTAATTCAACGGCAATAAGCATCAGTGACGCACTGCGCAGCGTCCCCGGAATAACCGTTGCCCGTGATGGTATGTGGGGCACGGATATTAATATCAGGGGCCTGAGCCGTCAGAACGTGGTTACTCTGATTGACGGTAATCGTATTGAAACAACATCGAATCATGCGGCAAGTTTATCCTTGGTTGATGTTATGGATATAGATCATGCGGAAGTAATCAAGGGCGGTATTTCGACTCTTTATGGTACAGGTGCCACAGGCGGTGCGGTTAGCATAACTTCTAAAAAACCGGGATACAGCCAAGATTTCCGTTTCAAGGGTTCGGCGACAAGCGGCTTTTCATCCGCGAATCGAGAAGTAGCAAATAATGTGACTTTGAATGCTACTTCAGCAGCATGGTTTGCAAAACTTTCAGGGACAATCCGGAATGCTGACAATGTTATCACTCCGGTAGGAACACTACCCAACAGCTATTTCCATGATCAGAGTTACAGTGCGGCTGTTGGAATCAAACCGATAGATGACCATCAATTGCTCCTTGATTTCCAGGGTGTTCATGGGACCGACATTGGAATTCCCGGTGGTAAATCATTTCCACAAAATGATACAGCTCGTGCCCGATATACGAAATCAGACCGCTTGATGTATAGTGCAGAATATAAAATCAATAACTTATTGCCTTCTCTCTCAAATCTTTCGCTGAAGTATTTTCATCAAAAAATCACAAGAGATGTTGAAGTTAAAGCTTCGGATACTACAACGTTAGCCCCGGGAGCAGATCATAATGCTTATGGACTTCAACTTATCAGCAATTGGATTACAGGTGAAAACAGTACCTTGACAGCTGGAGTTGATAACTGGCAGCGTTCTTATGCGGGTCATAAAATGACTACAATTATCTACAAGTTGAAACCAAAAACGATTATCAAAGGAGAATTCCCCGTACCAAATTCTAAGTACAATAGTCTCGGTATGTTCGCACAAGAGAATCTAAATCTTTTTAATAATACATTAAAACTGAATGTTGGCGGCAGATTTGATAATATTAATGTCTCAAATGAGAATGCAAATAATCCAATATATCTTATCGTAAATGGCGTACGAAATGATAATCCTGCTAGAGATTCTTTATCTTCGTTTGCAGCTAGTACTCACCATGACAAGTCATGGAGTGCTAATTTTGGAGCTATTTATAGTTTGACAAATATTATCGATGCAACTTTCAATGCGTCACATGCATTCCGCTCTCCAGTTATGGAAGAGCGCTATCAGTATATTAATAACGGTGGCAGTATTCTTCTCGGAAATCCGGATTTAAAGCCGGAAATTGGTGAATTCCTCGATTTGGGTTTGCGAATGCATGCTAAAACATATTCCGCCAAGATTAACGTTTTTTCAAATTACTTTTCTGATTTAGTTGTCGATTCTTTAATTTCATCGAGTAGCAAAGTAAAAACATTTAGAAAAGCAAATGTTGGGAAAGCAAATCTTTATGGCTTTGATGGTTCTTACGAAATAAATGTATTTTCAAACTTGGTAGTATACCAGATGTTCTCATATGTTCGTGGCGAAGATACACACAATCACAAAAACCTTGCCCAGGTGCCGCCATTTAATACGAAATATGGTTTTAAATATCATTTTAATGAATTAGGTACTATTGATGGATCTGCATTTACTTATTCAACGCAAAATAATATCGGCGGTGATGATGTGAGAACTCCGGGATATACCGTATTCAATCTTTACTTATCAACCGAAAAGTTTTCGCTCTCGAGTGTTGACTTGAAGTTCGCCTCGGGTGTAGAAAATATTTTTAATAAAAATTATCGGGATCATTTATCTACCGACCGCGGTTTGATTAAAAGTGAACCGGGTAGAAACGCATTTCTCAAATTAGAGTTAAGCTGGTAATTATGACGTGGTTTTATTTCGCCCTAATTTCGGCAGTGCTTTCAGCAGCTTCGACAATCTCGGAGAAAAAAGTATTATTTAAAACCGATGCAATGGATTTTGTGTTTTGGGCATCGGTATTTAATGTACTGTTCTCAATCCCCTTTTTCTTCCAAATCAATTACGGAGCTTTACAATCGTTTAATTTGGTGGTGTTGTTTATTAAGTCAGTGCTGGGGGCACTGTCATTTATTTGTGTTATGTACGCGTTAAAAAATCTTGAAATAAGCGGCGCTCTGCCGCTTATGGTTTTCACACCTGCATTAGTAGCTATTTTCGGATTTCTTTTTATCGGCGATACCCTGACGTGGTTTCAGATTTGCGGTATTGCATTACTTATAGCCGGTATGTATCTGCTTGAAGTCCGCCCGAATCAAAAGCTTCATGAGCCTTTTTTAGTCTTTAAAAGCTCAAAATACTATTACTACATTGGTGCTGCAATCTTGTTATTTACTCTAACCTCTATCCTTGATAAGCTTTTACTCGGGAAGTATAAGCTTCCTCCGGTTGCTTTCATGGCATTTCAGCAGCTTTTCTACTTAGTAGTAATTTCGATTATCTATGGATTCAACAAGATTAAGGCTGGCAAATTTACAGTAATAAAAGAACCGTCTATTTGGTTCTGGATTGCAGTTGTAGCAATATTGACCATCGGATACCGTTACAGTCAAATTCTGGCAGTAAAAAACGGGCCGGTAGCAGCAGTTCTTGCAGTTAAAAGGACTTCGGTGTTTATGGCGGCAATATTCGGTGGGAAACTGTTTAAGGAGTCCAGTTTGCTGCAAAAGGCTATCGCTACGGCAATAATGGTCGCCGGGGCGATACTTATCATGGAAGATTAATTCAGCGTCCTATAAGCGATATATCCACGTTTTCGAGATGTTTTTTAGAATATCCCCGGCGTGTAACAGCAATCATGGCATTCCCAAGCTCTTCCAATGTGCAAACTTGATTTGGAAATAGCTTTTTCAATAACGGGTACAAGGGACTTATAATCTTTGAAACTTTATATGCTTTTTCCAATCCAGTAATGGGACGGATGAATCCGGGCCTGAACATAAAAGCCTGCTTGAAAGGCAGCGAAAGCAAATCATTTTCTGTTTTCCCTTTTACACGAGCCCAGCGGATTTTCCCCTGCTCCGAACTGTCTGTCCCCGTTCCGGAAACATAGCAAAAAGTCATCTCAGGATTCAAAGAAGACAACGCCTTTGCAGCCGATAGAGTCAAGTCGTAGGTTATCTTAACATACTCGTCTTTACCAACAGCCAATGATGAGATACCAAGACAAAAATAACAGGCATTATAGCCTTTCAGGTATTCATCCCTCTCAGAAAAGTTATAAAAATCATTGATAATGATTTCTTTTACCTTCTCATCTTGACAACCTCCTGGTCTTCGATTGATAAGAAGAATTTGTTCTACCTCAGGGCTTTGAATAGCCTGATGCAAAACACCTTCTCCGACCATACCGGTAGAACCAAAAATTATAGCTCTAATTTTCAATTTAGCAGCCGCCTTTAATTTTCTTTACAACTTTTGCAGTTTTTACTGTAGATTTTGATTTAACAATCAATTCAGGCATAATTAAGCTTGCTTTTTCCCTAAAGCGGTCTGTATCAATTTCTTGTCTCGAATTTGCCTTTTCCGGCTTCTTGAAATCTATAATTGTTTTGATAAATCTTTCTAAACCTCCATCAAGTATGGCAATATTCGTATATCCCATTTCGGAAGCAATGGCAGCAGCTTTCGAGGCTTCATCTTCTTTATATGAGTAAAATATTTTCAGGGTGTTCTTATTACCCAGCAAATCCGTCCATTCTTTTCCGAACATATTTTTAGTTTGTATGTTCACTGCATATGGTAGTGCATACTTAGCAAATGATTTTTCATCGCGAACATCAATAAGAACTAATTTCGGATCCTGATCCATAATTCTGAAAGCTACTTCATCGGCGGTAATTTTATTAATTTGATGAGTACCAACAAATGCGGCGTTGTTTACTTTTGTGAGCAGAGTCTGCTTTTTGCTCGGCATAAAAATCGTTAACAATGCAATAACCACAGCTAAAACCGAGAATCCGGTATAATAGGATATTGGAGTTTTATCTTTGCGGACACCTTTGTTAACCTTAGTTTCAATCATTGTGGTCGCCCAAAAAGCGCCGACTGCAACTACCGTTAAAAGAACCGCAAAGGCACCTTGCGACATACTTAATGTATCAAATATTCTGATTTCACCATAACTCCAGCCTTTGTATATCCACTCAAACCATGAATAGCCTTCCGCAAAAAACAAGACTCCGAATAATGAGCCGAAAACAAACAACATCGCATCTATTTTACCTACCGCGGCAGCACAAACACTTGTTCCGGGACAATACCCTCCGAGGATAAAGCCGAAACCCATAATAACGCCGCCTACTATTGCCGACCACATAAACGTTGGATTAATAGCGATGATTTCAGTATCAAGCAATCCGTAGTGACTCAGCATGATGATACCTAACATTGCAGTGACGGCTGCGGTAAAAAAGACCCGTAAGACAACGAAATCATAGCCGTAAAAAACACCGACTAATTTTTTTGAAGACGAAAATCCTGCCTGCTCCAGAACAAAACCGAAAGCAATGCCGATTATCAGTGCAACTATATAATTTAATTCATTTCCAAGAATATCAGGGACTAATGGGCCCATATCAAACTTTCCGATTTAATTGTAGATTACAACCATACTTTTCTGAAAAAATAGGCTATCATATAAGCCGTACCGAATATTGCTATCATGGTAAGGAAGCCGCCGGTTGACAATACTGCCATACCGGTTAACGCCGTACCGCTCGTACAGCCTCTTCCGAATTGAGCGCCCAATCCAAATAATGCTCCGCCAAGCAATGAGAAGATGACTCTTGTTTTTGTCGTAGCGTGTGGACCTTTTTCGAGTGTAAATTTCAATCTATCTGAAATGAGTCCGCTTATGAAAGCACCGATGATAACACCGAGCACTTCAAAAACCAGCCATGATTTCAGCGGGTTTCCCGGATGTTCGGTATAATACTCCTGATAGAAATGGGTGTTGTTAACGTGAGATGCCGCAACTTGCCCTGTTGCCGAGACGACCACACTTTTAACGGCTCCGCTCGCTCCAAGCCCGCGTCCGGTTATATAAACTGTCATAAGCAAAACCAGGCCTAATAAAAATCCAGCCAGGTAAGGGTTCATGTATTTTGTTTCGTTCATAATAATATTCTGTAATTATTTAATTTCTTCGTTCTCGTGGTCTTCCAGCTCTTCAAATCCCGTAATCATTGCTTTAAGATTTGAAGTTATCGTTGAACCTGTGGTAATCAGGTACAAATGTGCAACAATAAAAGCAACGAGCAAAAATGCTCCCGCAGTATGAAAATATGCAATTACTGTTAGCGCCGCTCCTTTGACGTGCATCTGCGGATAATTATAAAACATGTACAATAATCCTGATGTAACCATCACAGGGATTACTAAAAGCTTAAGTCCTAAGTAAGTGAGCTTTTGTAATGGATTCAGTTTGGTTAGTACCGTCTTTTTTGTCGGATGCGGTGCATTTCTGAAAATGCCGAAAAGATAATAGTCTATCTGTGCGCGTAGGTTTTTACTTGTCGGTAGATATTGTCGCCACTCACCTGTTGTGAAGTGCCAGAATATGGCAAACACGATAAGAATGATGAACATTTTTGCTGCAATATTGTGATAATGTACCGCGTTTGAAAAGCCGAAAAATTCTATGGAGCCATGAATCTCGAATCCGGTAAATGCAAGAAAGAAAATCAACGCGGCTTGCAGCCAATGCCAGAATCTCTCAAAACCTTTATAAACCAATGCTCTTTTCATAATGATATTAATTTCTCTTTAGTTTTCGATATGAAACAAATCGGACAGTACCATGTGTAATAACGCCGATGAGCGTCAATATAATGAGGAGCTTGCCCAAGAAGTCCAGGACGCTGCTGAAATCTCTTCCCGGCAGATAAAATCCGGTTAACTGTGCAAGCCTTCCGTTTTCTCTGGTATGGCATTCATTACAGGATACACTTTCTTCTTTTGGGGCTACCATATGATTGACCGGCCAGTACATTCTTGTGTTAATAAATGAATACTTGCCGCTATATGGTAATCCGACTTCAGCCATGCCTTTTTGAGCTGCTGTATTCCAGTTAAAGTCTTTCCAAAAGGCGCCATCTCCTTTTTTCTCTGCAAACAATTTGGGCTGAATGAGAATCATATTCACCGGGTCGAAAATTTGTTTTGCTTTATGGATTTTAACCGGATATATCTTCGAATCTGCGTCAGTATAATCACCATTTAGAGTATTTATCTCCAGAACTGCGTTCGTATCTTTAATTTTATCGCCGAGTAAGTAGTGATTTGCGGTTCCGTTAAACCAAATATAGTCCGGCTTTACATTCTTTGCCCACTTGAAGGAGCCTTTAATGGACATGTACGTATGATTACCGTCTTTGTCATCTTCCTCGTATGGTTCACCGTTTTTTAACTTACCTGCTGTTGACCAATCCCATTCCATCTTAGTTGCGTTACCTTTCGCGTAAAATGGGATATGGCATGTCTGGCATGCAACTTTGGCAATGTGCCCATTGATGATATTATCTTTATGAGGTTTGTCGGTATGGCATTGCTCGCAGGTTGACCGGTTCCGGTTCATTGATGACAATGAGTACATTTTACCTGCCATCTTATGATTTACGGTGACGTGGCAATCAGCGCATTGAAGATCCGATGATGCCGAAGCCATGTGAACATCAATTTCCTTTGTGGGGTCGAACATGGTTTCCTCTAAATCGCCGTGCTTAACATTATTACCGCCGCCGCCAAAGAAGTGACAGGTTCCGCAATTAGTTCTTTGCGGTCTGCCCGGGTGTTGCGCAATTTTATTTAAGTCCAGACTCTCATCTGGCAATCCGGCTTTTTCAACTGCTTTTTTGTAAGTGCCTGTATTATCATGACAGACGAGGCAATCAATATTTTTCATGTCGGTATAGCCTTGAGCTTTGTTCGTAACGCCGTAGCCGATATGACATTTGGCACAACTTTGCTCGTTGCCTTCAACACCTATACAAAAATTATTTATTGCATTTTTCTTGCCGATATACACAATGCCTCTGCCCTTCACGTACTCTTCACGCTCCCAGTTCCAATGCGAAGACTGCATGACTTCTTTGCCTCTCTCTGTGTGGCACGATAAACACGCCTCGGTAATCTCATGAGGAGCGGAGAATTTCTTTTGAAGGATTGCAAATTTACTATGATCAACAGAAGGTTGATGCTTTTTTGCAAATTTTGCCTTAAGTACTGTCAAGGCTTCCGAATTTGAACTGCCTCTACTGAGGAATGGCAGTGTGACAAGAAATGAAATGCCAATTATGATAAGAAGAACAACTGATGATTTTTTCATGACTTTTTCTTATTATTAGCCAAATGTGGAAATTTTAGCTCTCAAAGCTAAAGAATCTTATATTAACTTTAAAGCAATTGTTGGATGCAGAAACTATTGGAAGGATTCAAAAAAAAGAGCGGCCGTTTGACCGCTCTTATCATTTGGAAGAAAAGTAATCCGGAGCTTATAAATTAGCGGAATTTTCAGCTAAATATGAAGCAACACCTTCAGCGGTGTCTTTCATTCCTTTATCGCCTTTTTGCCAGCCGGCTGGACATACTTCCCCGTTCACTTCATGGAACTGGAGAGCGTCAACAAGACGAAGCATTTCATCAACATTTCGACCCAAAGGCAGGTTATTGACTGTTTGATGCTGAACAATGCCGTCTTTGTCAATCAGGAACGATGCACGCAAAGCAATTCCACCCGGATGCTCAACATCATAAGCCTGTGTAATTTCATGCTTAACATCGGCAACAATAGGAAATTTAACAGGACCGATTCCGCCTTTGTTAACCGGAGTTTCTCTCCATGCGTAATGCGAATACTGTGAATCAATAGAAACACCAACAACCTGTACGCCGCGTTTTTCGAATTCAGCCAAGCGATGGTCATGGGCAATAATTTCTGTCGGGCAAACGAATGTAAAATCTAATGGCCAGAAAAAGAGAACTACATACTTCCCTTTTAGCGATGAGAGTTTGAAATCATCAACAATGCTTCCGTCAGGTAAAACTGCCGAAGCGGTAAAGTCAGGAGCTGGTTTTGCAACTAAAACACTCATAATTAAGTCCTTTCAAATAAAGATGCGTATAACAATAATGTTAAATATTTTGTAGTTATACCGCTATAACAAGAATAATTGGTATTGAAGTTCCGGTAAAACTGAAAATTTTATATTTTTTACAGATTATTTGAGATTCTTATCAAGAAACGGTAGTATATATGCCATCACATTATTGTACCATGGATAATATAGCCAAAACGGATGCGGGGTATCCGGGATAGTATGTTCTTCATGATAAATATGGTATTCATCAAGAATCTTAATAAAGTCATCCCTGCCAGCATGATAATGAGGCAAAATGCTATTGATGAAAATAATCGGAGGTGTGTTCGAATTAGCGTATGTTATCGGAGAGCCCTCTTTCCAAAGTTCAGGTTTATCATTATATGTGCCGTTAAACCAGTATGCTGCGGAAGACGGCTTTTGCGGATCAGTATCAAATTTATATGAATCAATATTAGTGAAATCCACCAAACCGTCAATATTTACCATTGCCTGGACTGCACTGGATTGGTCCTTCAAACCCAGCTGATCAAATGATTCAATTCCATTCGTCGCTCCTATCAAAGAAGCCATTTGTCCCCCCGAGGAGCAGCCAAGTATAGCGATTTTGCTTTTATTGAGATGGTATAATTTCGCCTGTGAGCGCAGCCATTTGATTGCTGCCTTCACGTCATATACTGCTGCGGGATAAGACGCTTCGGTCGAAAGACGATATTCAACCGACATAGCCACATATCCATGGTGAGCCAATTCCTCTGCCATGGGGTTCTGCATGGATTTATTTCCGGAACGCCAACCACCTCCGTGAATAAGAATTACTCCGGGAGCTTGTTTATTGTTTTTTGTTTTTGGGTAAAAAATATCGGCGTGGAGTTTTCTGCTTTGTAGCTGCAAATACACAACATCCTTCTTGAAATTGACATCCGGATACTTTTTCAATTCAACAATCCGAGCATCCGGATATTTCTTCAATACCTTGCTATATGCACTGTAGACAGTAAAGGATGTGTCCGGTATATTCGTAATTGATGTAAACTGTCCATACAATTGCGAAAAACTCAGACAGAAAAGGCAGCAAATCCCGTAAAATCTTTTCATCTATCAGTCAATTAATTACGAAATGCAGTTACCATTACATCTCATGGTGTTCCACCATGTTTCAAATCTCTTTAAATGATTTCCGGCAACCATCACAACATGGTTTCCTAAAGGAGACTCCAGCAGCTGTTCGACACTATTACCGGCTGTTATCTTAACTTCAACCTGGGTACGGCATAAGTTTTCTGCTTTCCCGGAATGAATGACATCACCTTCTGCAATCCAAATTTTATCGAGTGACTTACCGCCGATCCTTAACAAGGTAACCGGACCATTCCAAAGAGTACCTGCTATTCCAACGCCTAAGCCTGATTCGAAATGAGAGCGGATTGTATAGTTTTGAACAATGCTCATAGGAACCGTACAATGGGCAAGCCATATGGTGTTATTGTCAAGATCAATCTGAGCCGGGTTAGCCATCCATGGAGTTTTATTGACCATTAAGTTAGCCCATAGCAGTCCGATAGTAGTTACCAGATCACCCTCGCATCCAGCTATAATACCATCGTCCATGAGCTTGGCTAAGGCAAAACATCCGGTGGTTTTACAGTCTATAACTAAATCAAAACAGCGGACACTTATCGCGCTTAAGTTATATTTCTTTACAATATTCTTCAATGCCAGATATACTTTTATGGAGTCACTGATTTCATCACTGGTCGGCTCAACAATTGCTACGGCATTTTCTTCCAAATGAGTTTTAAGAGTAGCAATATCCGTGCTTTGAATTTTTTGAAGTTCGTTTTTCAGCTCATCAAAAGCGATAGAAACAATCTCAGGTCCCCATGTTTCTCTAATGAGTTCGGTTCCGGGCATGCTGGCGACAAGCCAGTCGGACGGATAGCCGATTAGCCCGATTCGTGCGCTTCTCAAACTTTGAAAAACAGCTAAATCCCCCATTGCTCTGGAAACTTTAATATATCCGGTGGTATCCTGAGGGCCTTTAATATAAATAATTTTTCCTTGCACATTTTCCTGATGGAGTCGTGCAAGAATTTCCAATGCTGCCGGAAGTGAATTGTTCGTTGGATGAACCAACAAATACACAGGTTCCAACGGAATAGCTTTATTTCTTTCTTTGCGCAAATTCAGAACGATATTTTCCGTCCCTCCTCCTACTATAAAATAAAGAAGCGGCGGATTTTCTAATAATTGTTCTCGGGTAATCATCTGACCCCCTATTTGTTCCAAATGGGGAATATAATCAGCAATTATTTCTGTATACTTACTTGGTGGAAGCAGCTCAGAAGCAACCGGGATATAATTAAAAGTCATAAAATTCTTTCTCGGCTTAATAAAATATTGATAATTAATATGTATAAGTTAAGAAATGAAAGTATTAATTTGCTAAAGAATTTTTTCCCCTCCCGGAAATCGGGTTGAGATTTCCGGGAGTCAATTGCTTGATCGGATTATGGACATAATTATTGAGTCTTTTATGAAAAATATCATTTCTTTTTTAGGTGTGTTTCTTTTTTTAATCTCTGCTTCACGGATTGCAGCACAAACAATTACCCTGCCGGTTTGGAGTGAAAACATACCGGGTTCATTAAGCTCATCCGTTTACTGTGAGGACACTATTACCCTCGACAACGGACAAAAAAGAATACGAAAAGTGACTTCTCCGACCATTGCCGTATTTCTTCCGGCAAAACCCAATAATGGAGCTGCCGTAATTATTTGTCCGGGTGGCGGATACGAGCGTCTTGCATACGATCACGAAGGGATGGAGATCGCTAAAAAACTGAATGAATATGGGATTGCCGGTATAGTTTTGAAATACCGTCTTCCGAATGATACAATTATGGCAATAAAAGAAAACGGCCCATTATCGGATGCACAGGAAGCGATGAGATTAGTAAGAAGGCATGCTAAGGAATGGAATCTGAATACTGAAAAAATCGGCATTGCCGGTTTTTCTGCCGGAGGTCATTTGGCAAGCACCTTGTCTACTCAGTTTAATAAAGCGGTTTATCAATCCGATGCGAGCAGTGCAAGACCGAGTTTTTCCATTTTGGTGTATCCGGTTATTACTATGAAAACCCCATTGACACATGCCGGTTCCAGAAAAAGACTTCTCGGCAGCAATCCATCCGAGGAATTGTGCCGGTCATTTTCAAACGAATTGCAGGTTACTTCCGATACTCCCCCGGCATTCATTGTTCATGCTGCAGATGACCCGTCTGTTCCGGTGCAGAATAGTATACAATATTTTGAGTCCTTGAATAGATATAAAATCCCTGCCGAACTTCACATTTATCAAAAAGGCGGTCACGGATTTGGTTTAGGTAGGGATAAGGGCACCACGGCGCAATGGTTCGATGCATGTATTCAATGGTTGCATGAATCGAAATTTATTAATTAGTCCGGGTTAGATTATATATTCTATCGTGTCGAAATAGTTTTCCGTCGAACGAATCCTGACTTCGCTCTTGCTATAGACAACTGACTTCGGAGGAATGCTTTGTGTTATCCAGGCATTACCACCGACAACGGTATCTTTACCGATTACCGTTTTGCCTCCAAGAATAACTGCCTGTGAGTATATAATGACATTATCCTCTATAGTTGGGTGGCGTTTTGTGCTCTCCTGACTTTTATCCACACTCAGTGCTCCAAGAGTAACGCCTTGATATATCTTCACGTTTTTGCCGATCACCGTTGTTTCACCGATAACAATTCCAGTGCCGTGATCTATAAAAAACGGTGAACCGATTGTTGCCGCCGGATGAATATCAATCCCTGTTAACTGATGAGCATATTCAGTCATTATACGCGGGATTATCGGTATGCCTAATGCATATAACTCATGGGAAATACGGTATATCATTATAGCCTTAAAACCGGGGTATGCTAAAATAACTTCATCAATGCTTTCTGCTGCAGGGTCGCCCTGATATATTGCTTCTGCATCGCTCCAAAGCCGGTCGTGAACTTTCGGCAAAGCGGTGATGAATTTTTCGGCTATATTGTCGTTCTGTTCAATGCTCTGGCCATTTAAATTCCTTAACAGTGAAATTAAATTTCTTTCCAGAAGCTGTAATTTGGCTAACAGGTCGTCTGATGAATAGTATACTTTGTTTGAGAAGTGCGGGAATAGCAAATCTACCAATTCAGTGAGAAATTCTATTGAGTGCTCCTTTAAAGTAGCATTGCAGCTGTGGCTTTCCCTTTTTCCGAGCAAAGATTCAGCAAAATTCGCGTAAATTTGTTTTTTCTTAGTGTACATACTCATCAAATATTAATTTTTTCGAAAAGGTTACAGTTTATACTTAAATATTTAAATAATAAGTAGTTAGAGTAATAAAATTTTCACCAACAATCAACATAATAATCGTCAAAAATAATAAAAACAAATTTGCATTTGTTGGAATATTCGTCATTTTTGTATCTAAATCTTGTAATCTACTTTGTCCTCGCCGGTAGATTATTGATATTATCTGATTTAGAGTCAGTTTCATTCAAATAATTATAAGAAGTAAACATGTTTTTCTTATATACCTCAATCGCATATTCTCTTATAACGCTCTTGCTTGCATTAGTAATATTGTTCCGAACGCGGAAGAGTTTTCAAAGTAAGTTTTACTTGCTATGCGTATCTTTTTTGATTCTCTATTCCATTTCAGGAAATTTGGCATCGCTTCCCGAATATCAAAAGTATAAAGATTATCTGGAGACTGCAACCATATTTTTCTTTTCTGTCCTGCCGTTTTTCTTTCTCCATTTCATCATTATATATACGGGGCAAGGAAGATTGCAATGGAAAAAATATGTTGTAATTGGAATTTATTTGGTCGGACTCTTCGCTTACACGATGATTCTGGTCGGACTTATTCCAAATCCAATCGGACAGTATAAGATTCTTTCGGAAGGCGGCTATCTCTTCTTTTTCACGTGGATGTCGGTATTTTTCTCTATCGGCGTATCCGAGCTTATCTTTATATATGGCGGATTCCATACTGATGCAGTTAAATCCAGAATGTTCTTTTCATCATTCGCAATTTTGGTGCTTATTCTGCCGGGACCGTTTTCTGAATCCGTGCTTAAGGTTATTTTTGGGCAAAGCAGGACTCTTTATTCGATAATCTCGACCACTGCCCTCATTCTTTCCGTCTACCTTATTTTCAGAAATAAGCTTGTTGTTACTTTTTATGATGCCCTTCGTTCAACTATAGGCGTAATGAAAGAAGTCATTATTCGTACGGATGACAAATTCACCATTGTTGTCGCCCAGGGAGCCGTTAAACATAATTTTGGCTATGAAGAAACTGAACTAACCGGCAAGAATCTTACTTCTTTTTTTGCAGATGCGAAAGATCCGGTTTATCAGTCGCCTACATGGATTGAACGCAAAAAACACGACGGCCTCATCAATGTTGATGTTGTAAACAGTGAAAAAAATATTGTGCCCATGAGTTTCTCCTTTACCCCTTTAATTAACGATGATATTATCGTAGGCTATATAGGTATTGGCAGAAACGCTCTCGAACAAAAGACGTATGAACAATCTTTGCTTGAATCAAAGACGAGCCTTGAGTATTTAGTCGCAGAAAGAACATCCGAACTTCAACGGCTGAACCAACAGCTTCAGGAGGACATTTTCAAACGAAAGAGAGCCGAAGAAGAGCTTCAAATTCTCAATCAGGAACTGAGAAACGTTGGAACAAGTAAAGACAAATTCTTTACAATCGTTGCACATGACCTGAAAGCCCCATTTCAAGGATTACTTGGATATTCGAAACTGTTAATTGAAGATTTTGACTCTTTAACACCCGATGAGATAAAGGAATATTCCAGCAACATTCATTATATAGGGAAAAACCTATATGACATGGTCGAAAATCTCCTGTATTGGGCAAGAGTTCAAATCGGAAAAACCGATTATCAGCCGGTTGAAGCCGAATTACAGGATATTGCCAATGACGTTATTAATACATTAAATTATAATGCCGTAAGAAAAGAAATTACTTTGAAAACCGATGTAAAATCGGGACTCATTGTTTATGCCGACCAAAAAATGCTTTATTCAATCTTGCAGAACCTTATCTCTAATGCAATCAAATTCACGAATGCCGGTGGTAGTGTCACTGTTTCAGCTTCCGTTCTTATTGATGCTATTCAAGTTTCCGTTACTGATACCGGAGTTGGTATTAATCAAGAAAATCTTGAGAAACTATTCAATATCGAGACTCCTGTTAAGAGCGAAGGTACGGCGAATGAGGAAGGCACCGGTTTGGGATTGATTTTGTGTAAAGAACTGATTGAGCGTCACAGAGGTTCTATTAGAGTCGAAAGCGAGTTGGGTAAAGGAAGTTCCTTCGTCGTTACTCTCCCCAATAAAAACTGATAAGTTTTATCAAAATAGACAATGAAAAAAGGCAGTCCATTTCGGGACTGCCTTTTTAATATCTATGCTTTCAAGCTAAGATTACTTGAGGAGCATCATTTTCTTTGTCAGCACCTGATTTGGAGTTGACAATTGATAGATATACATACCTGAAGATAATTTTGAGCCGTCGAAATCAACCTTGTATGAACCCGGTGTCTGAACCTGATTTACCAATGTAGTAATTTTAGCGCCGAGAATATCAAAAACTTCCAGTTTAACTTGTGAAGTATTTAATACACTATAGCTTATCATGGTAGCAGGGTTAAACGGGTTTGGATAGTTCTGATTCAAGGCAAATGAATTCGCTTTAGCATCGGATTTTTCGATACCAGTTGTCAAAGCCCATGCAGCTTTTTTAGTCGGGAACCAGTTCAAATCACCAACCGGAAATCCGCCAACAGCACCGGTATAGGCAGCATTTGCTGTAGCAAAAGAACAATCAAGAGTATCATCCAAGTATTCCATTCTAACACGGTTGTAATCAGCGGTTAAAGAAGGCCATGGGAATTTGCTGACATCTTTACTCTTTCCACCGCCACCATCAACGATCGGGGTTCTGTACCAGCGCATCATATTTGTCATAACCATTGGTGCCTTGGTTAATGCAATACTTACTTTCTTAAAAGCATTAACCGAATCAGCTCCAAGTTTGCTGTTGATGTTCCAGGTTAACGGAGAACCTTCACCCTGAACGCCGGCAGCTGCATATTGAGTATAGAATGCTTGGCCTGAATCACTTACAGCATAATAGTTGTGATTGATATTGTAGACAACTGTTCTTCCTGAATCGAGTTCAGTAATAACCCAAGTCATTCTTGGTTTGCCGTTAACATCTAATTCTTTACTATCGGAGAACTCGACTTGTCTTACGTAATCGGTATCCTGTCCGAGAGCAAAACCATCAACAATCAGGTTGTTTGTAATGTTGCAAGTGTTAATTTTTCCCAATGAAAGCATACCATGATATGACATGCTGTTCACGATGGTATTGTGGTCAAATAGGAAGTACTTTATAGCACCTGTGCTTGTATAATGACGAACAATACGATCTTGTGCATTAACAAAAGTATTATTCTGCAAAATCAAAGTATCAACTGAACCAGCACGTACGTCAAGTGCTTTTCCTGCACCTAAGTTTGATCTGTGTAAGAACCCCATATTACCAAAGATGGTATTGGTGATCTTTACATTTTTCGGAGTAGACGATGTACGAACATGATTACCATTTGTATTTGTCAAAATACAACTATCAATTGTTACGCTAAACCCGGATGCAGAAAAATCAAATAATGCACCCTGCATACCGCCAAGATATGTAGTGTCGCCACCATCATATGTGCCATATTCATAAACGCCTGAAACGACAAGATTTCTTAATTCAACGTTACCTTTAGCATTGATGAATTGTCCTGGAGGTAAATTGTTAGCTCCGCCCGGATACAAACAGATATATGGACGATAACCGGGGCCGTCTTCAGCAACGATTTTCAGATCTACGCCTTTATTCTGGATTATAAGATTCTGGAAATACAAGCTATCACGATACAAAACGTAGATTGCTGAAGAATCACGTCTTGCTCCGTTAGCCAACGTATCACCGTTGATTTTATCGTTCAGAAAACTGCCTGTAGTATGTCCCGGGGCAACAAAAACTCTGTGATCAGATGCATTTAACAACTGTAATGCAGCCATTCCAATCACAAGAAGAATAACTAGTCTGATATTTCTCATACAGAACTCCTAACAATTAATGAATGAGTTATTTATATTTAGTCATTATCTGACATAAATTTTATTAGAATGCATACCTGATGCCAACATCGCCCGTAAGGCCGTAGCGCTCACTTGATGTAACAACTTCCCAGCCGTCAATTCGATTTCTCCGAATGGTTTTCTCTTCAGTATCGGTAAGGTTGTTGACATTGACGAATATGGAAAGATGTTTATCGTACTCGTATTTCAGAGCCAAATCCATTCTTCCATACGCTACTTGCAATGAATCGTTAAAACCGTCTATTGAATATGACGTTGTATATCTGCTTTGATAGAAATAAGACAACCGCACAGATAATCCTGCTATATCATATCCGAGTGAAACGTTACCATAAAATTCAGGCTGTCCTTCAAGTTTTGTCTTGTATTCGAAGAATGTGAAATATGGCTTATACACGGTGACTACTGTTGGTTTACCATGAAACCAAGTTGTATCAGTTTGCGTGAGAGAATCTTTTTTAGTTTTAAAAACAAAAGACTCTGATTTTACCAAGGAACAATTGTAGCTAAGTACAATATTTTTCAAATAACCCGGTAAAAATTCAAATCGGGCCTGATGTTCAAATTCAAATCCCCAAACTTTTGTTGGCTTGTTTGAATTGTAAGGCATAGTAAGTGCATATTCATCGGTTGAGGTTGGAACCGGCCAGTCGGCACCCAATGCTCTTAAAAATGCAGTACCGGATGTACTGGCGCCATTTAATTTGTGATACATATGCGCTATGTTTTTGTAGAATGAGGATATAGTGATCAAACCAAAACTATTATCAAAAAACGATGTATTTGCCTCATAATTCCATGCCTGAGCCGCAACAAGATTTGGATTTCCGGCATCAAGCGTACGAGGAGTAACACTGGCTGAATAGAAATATCTGTTCAGGCGCATGTTATAATCCGGTCTGGCAAGTGCTTTGTATGCAGCCAAACGGACATTCATGAAGTCAGTGGGACGCATTGTTAAATTGAAGTTTGGACAGTAGACTGTCTCGGTATGACTTGCTAAAATATATGCCCAGTTTGGATTAGCACTAAATCCACTCACCGGGTCCTTAACCCAAATGGAGCCGTAATTATTCTGTTCCCTTTCAGCACGAATACCGGCAATAAAAGTAACCAACTGTCCATAATTTAACGTATTCATTACGTACGCAGATGATGTTCGTTCAAGAATATCATAATAATCGGCAACGGCGCCCCAGTTTTTCTGGTACATGCCGGATTTTTTACCTACTGTATATTGTGGCGCGCAGCCGTTTTGAGTAATTCGATACCATTCACGTATTGCATCAGCATCAATAAGGGGATATAAATAATACTTATCAAAGATATTACGTCCTTCATATGGTGTATTCATGAAATTCGTGACTGTCGGTTTGCTCGCATTTATAACCAACTGGGCGAATCTTGTCCCTGCGAATGCAGGCACATTAAACATGGCTGCTCCATTCGATCCCACAGAGCCTACATTTGTCATGCCGCTATAGAAAGTACTTAGCGGGTATAGATAATCCTGGCTATCATATTCCTCACTTAATTTTGACCTGTTTTTATAACGATATTTAGCACCAGCCTTTGCTTCACCGGTCAGCATATCGCCAAATGAATATTTTCCGCTAACATCGAGAAAAGCTGTTTTTTCTTTATCAAGATTTCTCTGTTGTCTATAGTATCCGTAGCTCGATAGAGCCTGATCAAAAGAATTTACGAAATATGGGATAATTTGCTCGGGATGATCACTTAGTATTACAGATTGAGGGATCGGTTGAAATCCTGATGTATACACACCATTATTTATAATTGTAGGCTCGGAAAAATCCATCTCAAAATCAAAAGGAAATTTGCCGAGTGATTGAGCAAATGAAGCACCCCAGTTAACACTCAAATCATACAAGTTATTATTGCCACGAATTGAACTATTAAAAGTATTAATTATTTGATCCTGCTGTCTGATGGAGTACGGAACTCCACCGGCATTTGACAACTGCTGACCATTTGTAGGATAATGTCTGTCATAAGTAGCATAATTTCTTGATGTGCCATTGAATACATTATTGATTCTAATTGAGCCGTCATCAGGCGTATTAATATCCAATAATAAACTCAAACCCTGTCTTTCTCTAACTTCTTTTGTATGAATAAGTTCAAAGTCCGCTATTTCGTGAGATGGCTCAGTACCCAAACTGTTACGTTGAGTATCATATTTAAGTTTATAACGTTCATTGCTTCTATCGCGCTTTTCAAGATTACCGGTCAACTGAACACCGAGTATGTTATTTAAAAAGCGTTCGCCATATCGTAATTGAAAATCGTATTGGCTTGCCGTATTTTTTAATTTATTGTAAGCTCCTTTTGCATCTACGCGCAGAAGTCGTTCTTCAGGCGCCTTTCTGGTAACAAGGTTTACACTACCTGCAATAGCGTCGGCATCTTTGTCCGGTGTAAGTGCTTTATATAGCTCAATTCCGGCTAAAGACCCCTGTGATATCGTAGATAGGTCAATTCCGCGTGAATCGGCATCAGTGGGGGCCATTCTAATACCATCAATGGTAACAAATGAGAACTTATCGCTCATACCACGAAGTGTAATTTTATTAGCCTCACCGCCGGAACGCTGAAGAGATACACCGGGTAAGCGGCCGATAGCTTCTGCTGCATTTGCGTCGGGTAGTGATTGAATTTTTTCTTCGGAGAGTACGTTAACAATTGTGTTGGAATTTTTTTGCTGGTTGATTGCTGAAGCCTGTCCTAATGCTTGGCCAGTAACAATAATTTCGGATCCCTCAATCATGTCCATTTTTATTTCAGCATCCCACGTGACGGTCTGTCCGCTGTTTACGGTAATTTCTTTGTCAATTGATTTATATCCGATATACGAAATTTTAGCTTTGTATTTTCCTGCAGGAATAAGAACGATTTTATATTCGCCTTCAATATTGGTGGAGGCACCTAAGGAAGTTCCGGCGAGATGAATATTTGCTCCCACCAGCCGATCCCCGGTTATGGCGTCTTTAATGACACCTTTAATGATCCCCTGACTGAATGCGTTTATGGAAAAGACAACTAAAATTACTATAAGACACTTAAGAGATGTAGAAAGATTCATAAATCAGTTTCCTATGTTAGGTTGATTCCAAAGTGCGTAGGTTGTGGCTAAAGCGGAATAATACATAATCGTTTACTTTAGCGTTAATTAATTTCGAGAGTTTTTCACAAAGAGTCAAGAAAAAAAGTCATAAATCTTCCCCTATTTCTCAAATATTTTTAATTAATTCGATTTTCCGTTTTTATTGATTTTATATACAGTTAAAAGCTCAAAATTTCGTAAATTTGTAACTGTGTTTTTAAGTTTTTGAATTATTCATGGACAGATTTTGTTTCGTTTATGATTGGATTCATTGTTTTTGTTCTTATTTATTACTGAGGTTATTTTGATAGATTCAAATTTCATAAGAAATATTGCCATTATCGCTCACGTTGATCATGGTAAAACAACATTAGTAGACCATATCTTACGCCAAACAGGTGCATTCAGAGCCAACCAGCACGTTGAAAAACGGGTTATGGACTCAAATGCTCTAGAACGTGAACGTGGTATTACTATTCTCGCCAAGAATTTAAGTGTTCACTACAAAGACTACAAGATCAATATCATTGATACTCCCGGGCACGCCGATTTCGGCGGTGAAGTTGAGCGTACTTTGAAAATGGTAGACGGAGTTCTTTTATTAGTTGATGCTGCCGAGGGTCCGCTCCCACAGACAAAATTCGTGTTAAAAAAATCGCTTGAGTTAAATCTTAAACCGATTGTCGTTATAAATAAAATAGATCGAAAAGATGCCAGAGCCGATGAAGTTCTTAATGAGGTTTTTGACCTCTTCGAAAGTCTCGAAGCCACTGACACACAATTAGATTTCCCCTTTGTTTATGCGGTCGCAAAGCAAGGTATAGCAAAATATAACCTTGAAGATGAGAGCGATAACCTTATCCCCTTACTTGACTCAATCATTGAAAAAATCCCGCCACCAAAGGCATCCATTGAGGAACCTTTTGGAATGCTGATTTCAGCCATTGATTACAACGATTATCTCGGCAGAATCGGAATCGGCAAAATTCACACAGGTCAGCTTATTGTCGGTGATTCTATCGTTTTGATTCCTCGTGAAGGAAGTCCGTTGAACGAAAAAATATCGAAAATTTACGTTTTTGATAATCTGAAACGGGTTGAGGTGGAAGAAGCTCACGCCGGAGATATTGTTGCTGTCGCGGGTCTTGAGGATGTTGATATCGGCGATACTTTGGCAAGTCCTGAAAAACCAGTCGCAATTACCGGTGTTAAGGTCGAAGAACCAAGAATTTCAATGAATTTCATGGTAAATACTTCCCCATTTGCCGGAAGAGAAGGAAAATACGTCACATCCCGTAATCTCGGAGATCGCCTATCCCGTGAACTCAAGGCCAATGTCGGTTTACAGGTGGAAATAACCGATTCCACAGACGTTTTTCGTGTCAGTGGTCGTGGTGAACTCCATTTGGGCATCCTGCTTGAGAATATGCGTCGTGAAGGTTACGAATTAATGGTGAGCAAACCACAGGTAATCCTAAAGAATATTGCCGATGTAATGTGTGAGCCAATTGAGCACGTTATCATTGACGTTCCGGAAGAATATGTCGGAATCGTTATTGAGAAACTCGGTAAACGTAAGGCCGAGATGAAAAACATGCTCACATTCAAGGATTATACCAGAATTGAGTTTTATGTGCCCTCCAGAGGTCTCATCGGCTATCGAGCCGAGTTCATGACCGACACACGCGGCACAGGTATTTTGCATCATAATTTCCATAGTTATGAGCCTTTTAAGGGCGAAATTTCACAGCGTCAACGCGGTGCTTTAGTTGCTATGGAAGAAGGTACGGCATCTGGTTATGCAATGTTTAAACTGCAAGAGCGTTCCGTCTTCTTTATTGATCCAACGACACGAGTTTATGAAGGAATGGTTGTAGGTGAAAACTCCCGCAGTAACGACATGGTTGTTAATGTGACGAAAACGAAGCAGTTGAGTAATATGCGTTCATCCGGAGCTGATGAAGCAATCAGACTGGAACCCGCAAAGCTTTTAACAATGGAACAAGCAATTGAGTGGATAACTGATGATGAATTTGTTGAGGTAACTCCGGAATCAATTCGTATCCGTAAAAGATTCCTGACCGAAGCAGATAAGAAAAGCGCAAGATTAGCAGCAAAAGCAGCTGCATTAGATGCCGAAAATTCCAAAGAATAAGGTATTTCTTGGGGAACTAAGAACTTGCGGCTTTTTGTTCTACTGATAGAACAAAAAATATTTTTGTGAACCGGAGAAGTAATGATGCGTAGAATGATGGTTATATTCTCTGTGTGGATACTCCAAGGAGGTTGGCTATGTACTCCGGTTCACTTATTTTATTCCTGACTTTCCAGCCAGCGTTCCGCATCAATTGCCGCCATACATCCCGTTCCAGCCGCAGTAATAGCCTGACGATATTTCGTATCAGCCACATCACCTGCCGCAAAGACGCCTTCGATATTTGTAAAAGTGGAGCCGGGTCTTGTTTTAAGGTAACCGACTTCATCCATATCCAATATACCCTTGAAAAGGTCAGTATTCGGCTTATGACCAATAGCAACGAAAAGGCCGTCAGCCTGTAATTCGGAAATTTCACCGGTCTTTGTATCGCGGAGTCTCACACCCGTCATTGATTTTATTCCCATGTTATCCTTACCAAGCACTTCTTCGATTACCTTATTCAGGGCAAACTTGATTTTAGGATTTTTGTGAACTTTATCAACCATTGCTTTTGATGCCCTAAACTCGTCACGTCTGTGAACAATGGTTACTTCAGACGCATGATGAGTAAGGTAATTAGCTTCCTCAAGTGCGGTATCACCGCCTCCGGCTACAATTACTTTCAAGTTCTTGAAGAAGAAACCGTCGCACGTAGCGCAAGCAGAAACTCCAAAACCCATGTAGGTTGATTCACTTTCCAATCCGAGAAATTTTGCTGAAGCTCCGGTTGAAATAATAACTGCATCGGCAGTAAATTTATCATCATAGCTTTCAATAACAAACGGGCGCTTTGAAAAATCAACTTTGGTAACATCCTGATATAATGAGGTCGCACCAAAACGAAGAGCTTGACGACGCATAATGTCCATAAGTTCGGGACCCTGAATTCCGTGCTCAAAGCCCGGATAGTTCTCAACTTCTGTTGTAATTGTTAACTGACCACCCGGCTGCAATCCCTCAAAAATCAAAGGGTTCAGATTTGCTCTGCCGTTATACAAAGCAGCTGTCAGTCCCGCCGGACCGGATCCGATAATAATTACTTTATAATGATTTTTTTCCATATGTACTCCATATTTAATTTTATATACTATTATAACAAACTTGTAACTGCAAATAGTTTCATGCTTTATAAGATGATAGATTCTTAAAAATGATTCTTTTCGGTATCATTTTTAAGAAATTTAGCATTCCTCTGCAAACCGGACAGTTTGGAACGCAAGAGCGGAGACTCAGCGAAACGCTGCTTAAATTCCTCCTGTGACATTTCAAGAACTTTTACCAATTCCATTGAAGTAGGCATATCCTTGGGCCTAAAATCCGAAATATTCGTTTCAGTAGAAAACCGCTTGTTCCATGGACAGACATCCTGACAAACGTCACAACCGAAGAGCCAATTATCCATCATACCGGAGAATTCTCCACCAATTTCGGATTTGTTTTCAATGGTAAGATACGAAATGCACTTGCGGGCATCAAGTTCATAAGGTTGTAAAGCGTCAGTCGGACAAGCTTCAATGCAGGCTGTACATGTTCCGCAATGATCACTGATTAATGTTGTAGTATCAAACGAATGATTACAGATTATATTCGCAATAAAAAACCAGCTGCCGATTTCCGGATTAATAACATTGGTATTTTTTCCCATCCAACCCAATCCGCTCTTCACAGCCCAGACTTTATCCATTACGGGCCCCGTATCAACATATGACATTGCATTAAAAGAAGGCTCTACCTCCTTAATGCGCTCAATGATTTCAGCAAGTTTGTCCCATATAACAAGGTGATAGTCTTTCCCCCAGGCATACCGGGAAATCTTACCGTATCCTTCAATCATTTCATGTTTTTGATCTGAATAATAATTAAGTCCGAGCGATATTACACTTTTTGCATCGGGCAGAAGTTCCCGGACATCCAGACGTTTCTCGATATTGCGCTCCATGTAATGCATACCTGCCTGTTTCCCATCTTCAAGCCAGCTCGTTAATCTCCGGGTCTCAAGCTCTATCGGTACAATTGATGAAAAACCAATCAGATCGAAATCAGCTTCTTTGCAAAATTGAATGATCCGCGATTTAAGAATATCAGTCATCAGAATTTGAATTTCTTTTGCGATACTTTAACAAAAACATCATCTCCCCTAATTTCAACAGGGTAAGATTCGATTCCCCTGCCGCCTCCCGGCCTTTTCCCATCATCTAAATTGTACTGCCAACCGTGAGCGGGACACGCTACGAATCCATCTTCGATAAAACCATCACAGAGAATACTTTTATGAAGGTGCGTACAAACATTATTTATAGCATATACTTTATCATCCACTCTGAACACTGCTATATCAATATCGTGCATCACGAACTTCTTTCCGCGGCTATCACTTAGTTCGTTTAGGGTACAAATCTTTTCGAAATCCGGTTCCGATTCATTAAAGAACATTGAACTTCTCACTTACCATATAACCCTTTTCGGTTTCCTTTATTGTTGCCGCGATGCAATGAGGATCATGTTCCAAGAAGATTTTCCATTCTTCTGCGCAGATGGTTTTCAATAAACTTTTCTTTTCTTCCAGAGTAATAAGCGGCTGAAGATCATATGCCATAATATATGGAAGCGGAATATGGCTCGCAGTCGGAAACAAATCGCCGCCGAATAAAACGGTATTCCGACCATCTGATATTTTGAATAATTGCTGCCCATAGGTATGCCCGTTCACCCGGATAATTTCAATTTCATCATCCCAGTACCGATCTTCAGAAAGGTTTTGTTTCAAAACTCCCGCAGAATACAATGGCTCATAATTTTCCGGTAAATAACTTGCCTTGTCTTTTATGCTCTGTTCCCTTGCCCACCGGAGATTATCCTCCTGGACGAAGTAGCTTGCATTCGGAAATGCTGGTACAAGTTTTTCTCCCTCATGTTTGGTTGAGCCGCCGGTATGATCAAAATGGAGGTGTGTCAGCCAAACATCGGTGATATCTTCAGGAGCGTAACCGAGAGATTTCAGGGAGTTTTCGATTGAAAACTCTGATTGATCTATCGCATAAATCTCTTGATATTTCGGTGACCAATTAGTTCCGTTCCCGGTATCAATCAGAATCTTTTTTGTATCGGAAACCAGTAAGAGGTTTCTTGTAACCACTTTTATTCTATTAAGATTATCGGCCTGATGTTCTTTGTACCATAGTGCCTTCGGAACTACGCCGAACATTGCCCCGCCATCCAATGCGAAATTTCCCGATTCAATGCTATGGAGCTTATATTTACCGATTTGCATGACTTTTTCTTTTAATTATTTTTCGGAAAATAGTAAACTTTTTCAACATTTCAGTAAAAATAAATTAATTTGTAATCAATTCGTTTTGTCCTATTTTTTATAGGTTATTTTGTAGTAAACTATAGTTCATTTGCCTGAAAGAAAACACACGATGAAAAGTAACGAAATTAATTTTCTGGTAGATCTTGATGAAGATAAACTACCGGAAAGTATCAAGTGGTTTGCGGAAGCTAATAAACCGATGGGGTTTAAGGAAGCAAAAGCTCTCCTGATTTCTCTGTGGGATAGAGATGAGAATGTTACCTTGGCGATGGACTTGTGGACAAAAGACATGCTGATAAACGAAATGAGTGCCCTTTATTATCAGACACTCATTCATTTAGCAGATTCTTATCAGCGTGCAACATCAAATGAAGACGCTGCAAAAGCAATACGTGAATCAGCAGAGAAATTTGCCGAAATAGTCAGAATGAATGAAGGCACTCCGGCCTCCACATAAAATTATAATGCACGAAGAGCATTTACGATATTCAAACGGGCTGCTCTGAATGCCGGTAAAAATCCACCGATAAATCCCATCAATAACGAAAAAATCAGGGATATAATTACAATAGACGGTTTCAAAGCGAATGAAAATTGTACTTCGGAAAATGATGCGAAGTTAATCGTTGAAATATTAAAGAACGATAAAACCGATGCAAGTGCGATTCCAATTAACCAGCCTAACACCGAGATCATCACTGATTCCGTAAGAAATGCGGTTAATACAGTCCTTCTTTTAAAACCTAATGCACGTAACGTTCCAATTTCAACTGTTCTATTCGCAACGGCAGCATACATCGTAATCATTGCCCCGATTGTGGCGCCGATACTAAAGATTACCGTAACTACCAGTCCGAGTATTTTAATGAACATGGACATTGCTTCAGACTGTTTTTCATAATATGTCTGTTCAATCTCAGGCTCAAATTCCAGCAATCTTTTATCGGTTCTGAAAGCTTCCGTAACTTTTGCATAATCGGATTTATCCTTCATCTTGAACGTGACCACCGAGACAGTTGTGCCGCGGTTGAAAGCGCTGAGCAACTGTACTTCATCTCCCCAGACTTCAGAGTCAAATCCACTGCCGCCTGCATCCATGATACCGACAACAGTCCAATAGTCTCCGGCAATCTTTAATTTGTCGCCGATGTTGGCGTTTTGGAATTTCTTCTGAATACCGTTAGCAACGATAAGTTCACGCGCACCCCATCTAAACATCCTGCCTTTGGTGACTTTTACCTGGGGACGCAGATCAAAGACCGGCTCGGAAACCCCGCGGACAGTCACATTGCTCATACCGCCGGATTTTATGTCCAGATTAATAATTACAACCGGCTCCATCGAAATGACCGGTTTTCCGTCTGATCTTGTGGCTATATAAGGCAGCGTTTTTATTATATTCTGGACATCACCGGGTATAATACTGGTGATTTCGCCTGAAGAGGATTTCCTCGTTATATGAACATTATCTTCAGAGCCCGTCTGCTTCAGTGTTTTCTGAATGCCGTATGCCATCATTAATACTGCTGCAAAAACAAATACTACCAGCGCTATACCTGTTACAGTTATGCCGGTAGTTAGTTTTCTGGCTCCGAAATTTCTCAAAGTATATCTTATCGGTAACATAAAATTATTTCAATTCCTATAAATATGATTAACCAACGAATCTGAAACCATCAACGATTTTAGTCCGTAAAGCTTTTAATAGTGGGAATATTGAAGCTAATATTCCAATGAACATGACGGAACCGATGGCCAGGATTATGGTGCCCGGAACAAGATTGAATATCGGGAATATCCCCTTCGGAATGTTTTCTTCAATTCCTTTAATAAGAGGAAATGACATAAACAACCCGAGCACGCCTCCGATTAGCGAGATGGTTAATGACTCACCCAGAATGAGTCCCAGAATATGTTTTGCGGAAAATCCGAGTGTCTTTAATACTGCATATTCCCTCGTTCGTTCTCGTGCGGCCATGATCATTGTGTTACCCATAACGAGTAAAATGATTCCAATGATAATAAAGGATATCAAGTTCATTGAAGTTATGATTGAATTCATTGAGGCCATAAATCCCTGCACAAATGCCCGCTCAGTTTCGGTTTTTGTCTCAGCCATAGAATTGCTGAAGAGTTCATCAATCTTTTTCGAAATTACCGAAGCCTGAGTCTGATCTTTGATTTTCACAATATACCAACCGACTTCACCGGCGCGGGCAGGCGAAACTTTTTTAATAGCTTCGTCTAAATATGTATACTGGAAGAACAACTGTGTCGCATCGGTAGATTTATCTCTTGGTTGATAAATTCCCTTTACAACAAATTCCCATCTGCCCGGGTAGATGTCTCCTTCAATAGGAATTATATCTCCGATTTTGAATCCGTATTGTTTGGCAATTGCAGCGCCCACGACACACGAGTTTCTCGTGTTTTTGAAATCGTCCAATTGTTTTTTTGAAAGGATATATTCCGGATAAACATCAAAAAACGAGTTTTCATCAATCGCAAGACGGGAGAAAAACTGATCTTTATCCTTATACACGCCGCCGAACCAATTGCTGAAAGTGATATTCTGGATACCCGGAATCTGAGCCATCTTTTCTTTGTACGCATATGGCAGTTGGAAGATATACGATACCGAATGTCTTGTAATTAAACGATCCATTGCGGAAGCGTTTACACCCTCGTCCCAAGCAGTAATTACGGTTCGCAATACGCAAAACGAGATTACTGTTATAGCAATACCCAGAATTGTTAAAAATGCTCTTAACTTATGCCTGAGTGAGTTTCTTAAAACCAATTTTAATATAAACATACTAATCTCCTACCAAATCACCTTTATCAAGGTGTCTGACTTTATCAGCTTTTTCTGCTGCATGAGGATCGTGTGTTACCATAAGGATTGTCTTCTTAAATTCCTTATTCAGTCTTTCTAAAAGCGTTAAAATCTCCTGTGCCGACTGCTTGTCAAGGTCACCGGTCGGTTCATCTGCAACTATGATTACGGGGTCTGTAACGATTGCTCTGGCAATCGCCACTCTTTGTTCCTGACCGCCTGAAAGCTGCTTAGGCGAATGATTCATTCTGTCGCCCAATCCGACGATTTGCAACGCGGTTTCGACATGCTTCCTTCTTTCTGCTTTGGAGAGAGATGTTAAAAGCAGCGGCAATTCTACATTTTCGAAAGCAGTTAGTACCGGCAGTAGATTGTAAAATTGGAATACAAATCCTATATGGCTTGACCGCCATTTAGCAAGAGCCGTCTCGCTCAATTTGGTAATATCCGTATCGTTTACCAGAATTTTTCCGGAAGATGGTTTATCAATTCCGGCAATCAGGTTTAATAAGGTCGTTTTTCCTGAACCGGAAGGCCCCATAAGTGCTAAAAATTGACCTTCGGGAACACTAAAGGAGATGTTATTCAATACCGGAATATCAAAAGTATCCCTCCTGTAGCTTTTCGAAATATTTTCTATTTTAATAATCGGTTCACTCATAAGTACTCCAAAATTCCATTACTCTGTTACTTTAATTTTTTGATTATCATTCAGTTGAGCCGGAGGCGACACAACAACTTTGTCAGCAGAAGTCAATCCATCCTTCACCTCGGTATAAGCTGAGAATCTTTGACCAGTTTTAATTTCTTTCAAGCTGACCTTTTCATTTTTCGCGATAAAAACGAAGACCTTGTTTCCTTTTTGAATCAGGCATTCATTTGGAATAGTTAATATCGGCGGCTCATTCAGAACACTCATCTTGGTATCTTTGCTGATGAACATCACCTTAGCACTCATTTCAGGAAGCACGCGGGCATCATAATTCTTTATCCCGACTTTTACTAAAACCGTTGCTTTGGAGCGGTCGGCAGTCGGAACAATTTTATCCACATACCCCTGATATTTTCTATCGGGATAAGCATCTAAAGAAATCTCACATTCCTGCTGAATTGAGATTCTGTCAATATTGGATTCAGATACATCGGCTTCAACCTGAAGTGAAGTCATGTCGGCAATAGTAACAACTGCGGCCTTCGAACTGGCACTCGCGGCATACGGAGCCACAATTTCACCGACATCCGCATTTTTTGTTAAAACGGTTCCGTTAAACGGTGCCCGGATAAGCATATTCTCCATAGCGACCTCGGCTGCCCTTACCTGTGCTTTTGCTACCTCAATATTAGCGAGAACCCTTTTATACCGGTATTCGGAAGCATCAAGATCCGCCTGAGATGCAGATTTGCTTTGAACAAGCGCGCGCATTCTGTTATATGAATTTTCCGCGTCTTTAAGTTCAGATTGTACTAATGAAAGATTCGCTTTTGCCTGATCCAATTGAGCTTTTATATCGTTGTCTTCTAATTTGGCAATAACCTGATCCTTATAAACCTTGTCACCCTCGACAACACTCAATTGAATAAGACGACCTGTCCCTTTTGAAGCTACCGCCGCTTTTCGCTGCGCAACTATATATCCGTTTGCAACAAGTACTGCGTTGTTTTGTGAAGAAGATGTAAGAACCGCTGATGTTACTTTCACTTCAATGGAAGAAGTAAAAAGTAAGTTCTTCAGAAGTCCATAGGTAATAAGAACTACTGCGGCTACACTAATTCCGATCAAGACTTTTTTACCAAGTCCCGAATTAGCCGGACCGTCACCGGAGTCTCTTTTAATTTTTAGAGAGGATAAATCTGCGTTGTGTATTTCCATAAGCCACCAATAGATAAATTTCAGAAACGAGTTCTTAAATTACAACATTAAGGAATAGTCTTGAGAATCAAAAAGTCAAACGGTCATAATTCATGATGAGAGGTTATCATGAATGACCTAAAATACAACCTGTTAGATCCAGGTACTAATGTATCTGTAAATAATCGTCATATTTAGAGGAATGCGGAGGATCTATATTCTTCAAAGTTTTAAATATCTGTCTGTCGGGATATGATTTCAACTTATCCGTAATCTCCCCGCTTTTAGCATCAAAAAATACTTTTGCATAGAAACTCTTAACATCCAGCATTACTTTATTAGCCTCAATCGTTTTTACAAATTCAACGATCTTTTCTTGAGCTTTCTTTACATACTGATCTTTTTTGAATTGGTTCTGTATTTTTTGTGAATACATATCAATTGCAAAATGATAATCGGCGAATCCTTCTCTGAAAAACCTGTACTTTTCATTCAGGATATTATCAATGTAGTCCCTTCTGTTGTAACTACCACTGGTAGATACCCAGCCGCTGCTGAAATTTGTTGATTGAGCAAGGTTGAGAATATCCGAGGCTTTACTGAAATATAGTGTGCCGCCTAATTTTTCCCACGAATCACTTTCCATTCCGATAATAACAAAGGCATAATAATCAAAGAAACTGGTAACCGAGTTAAATAACGTTGGGTTAAAGTAGAATGACTGTTTCTTTTCATACATGAAGCTCCATGAATTATCCATGATTTTCAACATTGGAGAATAATCATTAGTCTTATATATTTTTCTTTGACTTGTCACGACAGCCTGACCGGTATAATTAACTTCGTCTGATGCCGTTGTAACGGAAATAGTAAATGAACAGGTTATCTTATCGTATTTCCAGTCGCTGCCGGTGAATTTTGTGGTGTTAAGATAGTTTTGGATATCTTCCGCAAAATGAGCGAGACTCTCTTTATTAGAAGCAGGCAGATTTATATAATTTACGGTGACTGTTGCATTCAATTCCTGACCGGAAATCCTGAACGCAAGGCCGATAAGACATATGCAGAAAAATAGACGGTTCATTTTCATTCAAATAATTATTTTTTTATATTTTAATATATCAATTTTAGATAACACTGAGAAGAGTTTCAGGTGGAGAAGATTTTTTGCCTATTAGGCGTTATTTGCATCAGTTGTATATCATTTGCTCAAATACTACCCGGGGGAAGGCAAGTAGCCCTTTCGCACTCCGATATAGCAAAATCCGACAATGTTTTCTGCATATTTAATAATCCCGGCGGTTTAGCCAATGTTCAGTCTGTTGAGGTCGGGGCTTATTTCTCCCCTTCGCCCTTTGGATTAGATGAATTACAGACAACGTATCTCGGTTGTACCGTACCGACAAGTTATGGAATTGGAGGTATCGGATTTATGCACTACGGATATGAATTATTTAGTGTCAACGAAATTCATCTGGCATTCGGCAGAAAGTATGGCTCCAACTTTTACTATGGCGCATCGTTAAATTATCATCAGGTGCATATTGAGAATTATGGCTCAGACGCTGCATTTTTGCTCAATCTGGGTTTCATATCAGTACTATCTGAAGATATCTCGTGGGGAGCATCAATTATTAATGCCAATCAGGGCAAAATTGGAGCAAATAGTGATTTACTACCTTCGCTTTTCACAACCGGATTCTCTTGGAATCCGTTTAACAATTGCTTCCTTTTCCTGGCTCTTCAAAAGGAAACCGGGAATCACCCCTCAATAAACATCGGTTATTCATATGCCCCAATTGAATATATTACCCTCATGTCGGGCTACTCTGCTAATCCTGCCATTTACAGTGCCGGTTTGGCTGTTACCTATAAATCTACAGAATTCGATTACGCATTGACCCATCACGGAGAATTGGGCTATTCGCATCAAATAAGTCTCATCCTGAACATAAGTAGTCTCTCTTTATGAATAACGTAAAGCTTATAGTAATTGTATTTTTCATGGCTTTACTAAGCTATTACTGCAATGCGGCGGATCGGGCGGATACTTCTGAGACTTCGGATATTGAATATGATATAATGCCAGATGACTCATACGACCATAATGACTACTTCTACAAATTACATCACTACCGGGAAGAACGTGTAAACATAAATACTTGCACGCTGCAAAAGCTGCTTTCCATTCCTGTGGTCAGTTTTGCAACTGCATCAGCAATCATCACGTATAGAGGCAAGAATGAAAAATACTTCTCCTTACAGGAGTTATTCATGGTTGAGAATGCCGATTCAGCAGAAATCACTACGCTATTACCTTATCTCCGCACAGGCTTTGAACCCGATAGCAGGAAGTTTGAAAAAAGAAGTAGTTCCTCGCCACTAAAAATATCTCTGATTACCAGAGCTATCAATTCCTCTCAAATGGATGATGTTTACGGGCGCGGTTTAAAAGCACTTAAAACATATTCCTCACTGCATGCGGAATATGGTGACTCTTTGAGTATGGGAGTTTGCACTGAAAAAGATGCCGGGGAAAAGAACTTAACAGACTACAAGAGTTTTTATTTCCGCGCTAACAATATTTTTGGAACCGATTATATACTACTCGGAGATTATAGTACTGAATTCGGCAAGGGACTTCTTGTTTGGGCGCCATTTAGACAAATTAACACGATGAATGCTTCCAATCCGCAAATGGGATTCGGAACCGGAGTCCGGGAGCATTCAGGAACTTCCGAATCGTTATTTATGCGGGGCGCAGCGATAGGTTTGCATTATGATTATCTGAGATTTGAATGCTTTTTCTCACACCGATCAATTGATGCATCCTTTGATTCTACCGGTGCATATATATCGTATATCAGTCTTAGCGGGTATCACCGCTCAAAACTTGAAATAGCGAGGCAGAGTGCTGCCACAGAAAATCTAGCAGGCAGTATTATTACGTTCACAAATTACCGGTCATATGAGTTGAAACTGCTGTTGATGTATGATTCGTATTCAGTTCCTTTTGCACAAAAACTTGGAATTCCACAGAGTAAACTGAACGGTTCATTCTCTTATGCTTTCGCCGGGAAATCACTTTCAGTAAACGGAGAATATGGCAGCAACAACAACAAATACGGGCTCCTTACAAACATTAAAATTATTCCGGTCGAAACCACATCAATGACGATATCCTACCGGAATTATGCACCCTCCTTTCTGGGTCTTCACAGCAGTGCTTTTTCTCGCAATTCTGAAACGACGGCTGGTGAAGAAGGTCTTTATTCGGGTATCCGGATAGGCTATAAGAAACTATTATGTAATCTATACGCCGATTACTTCAGAACGATACAACCCGATAAATTCGGCATATGTTATCACGGGACAGAGTATGTTGGTTCTTTGGCTTATGCAGGCACAAAGAAAATCGAACATAAATTCGGATTGAAATATTCTATAAACGAATATGCTCGAAAGGGATACTTTTATATAACTGCGAGCACATATTCTCATCTCCTGACGTGGTATGATCTGGAATATAATGCGACAAACAATTTCACCATAAAGAGCCGCGTAGGTATTTCCCGGATTAAAGATACAACTCAGCACCGGGGATTTGTTTCATATATACAAGCTAAGTTGCATTTGAGTACTGCAACATCAGTCTGCGGACGTGCTTATTTTTATAATTCCGATGATTACGATAGCGGATTCTATGTCGCCGAAGGTGAAGTCCCCGGATATGTAACGACATCTCATCTGTATAATGACGGCAGCAGGTATTTTATAGCAATAACAACAACATTACTGAATCATCTATCCCTGTCTCTTAAAGCTACCGGACAGACAAGCCGGATGAGCGATCTGAATATCTATTTCGCACAGTACAGTCTGCAATGTGCGCTGCGTTACTAATTTTTAAATGTTAATGATTTATTTTTTATATTAATAAGAGATTTTTAAGATCATTTAGCATGGAATTGTAATTGAAAATATTGGTTACCGGAGCGGCCGGTTATATAGGAAGCGTTTTAGTTGAAGCATTGGCCGAAGATGATAACGAATTACTCCTTCTGGATGATTTAAGCGAAGGTAATATACAAAGCATCCCTGCCAATATGCCTTTTTTCAACGGAAGTTACGGCGATGAGGCTTTACTTCGGGGCATTTTTGAAAACAATGCGATTGACGCAGTTATACACTTAGCCGCTTCATCAAGTGTTCCAGATTCTGTTATTAATCCCCTTGAGTATTACGATAACAATATTAAAAATACTCTAACACTGCTTGATCAGATGGTAAAATATTCTGTGCCAAAATTCATATTTTCCTCTTCAGCGGCTGTCTACGGCGAACCCACTCAAACTCCAATAAATGAATCACATCCGTGCATACCGATTAATCCCTACGGTAAGTCGAAGCTGTTTTTAGAAGAGATTCTCCGGGATATTGCCGATACAAAGAAAATGGAATTTGTAGCCTTCAGGTTTTTTTGCGCTGCCGGTGCATCGGAAACAAAAGGAGAATCCCGTGCGAGCGAGACACATTTGATACCTTTGGTTACCGATTGCCTGTTGGGAAAGCGCGATACAATGTATGTTTACGGCGATTCATTCCCTACTCATGACGGCAGTGGTGTACGTGATTATATTCACGTTGAAGACATTGCTCAGGCTTTAGTATTATCGTTGAAGAAATTTGAGATAGCGAGAAATTCATCCTACAATATCGGATCTGATGAAGGCTATTCCGTTCTGGACATAATTCAAACAGCAGAACGACTATATAAAACTAAAATCTCACAAAAAACTTGTCCACCAAGACCTGGCGACCCGGCGCGATTGGTAGCTTCTTCAAGTAAAATAAGAAAAGAATTAGGCTGGGTTCCTAAAAACTCCATTGAAGACATCATTACCTCCGCCTACAACTGGCGGAAATCCCCCAAATACTGAACGGCTATTTCACTAAAAGCATTTTGATGGTTTCCCGCTTGCTATTGCAGGTTAAAACTGCCGTATATAGTCCGGTTGGGAAATTGTTCCCATTAAATTGTACCGTATGTGAGCCGGCACTAAACTGCCTATTCGCTAAAGTAGTAATTTCCCTGCCCATTACATCATACACTTCGATACTTATGCTTGCTGTAACAGATAAACTAAAAACAATGGTCGTAGATGGGTTAAAAGGATTCGGATAATTTTGATTTAACCGGAAGCCCTTATTTCCTTTCGATATCTGCTCATCATTTACGGAATTCGGTTCATAAAATATCTCATATAATTTATTCCACAGTTCTGATCTATCCCGGTCATATCCAAGTGCCCATATTCCGACACCGCCGTAATTTTTTGAAAGTGCATATTTGAATTTTAATCCCAAACTGGAATCGCTGTCAAACCAAGTCTGAGTATATCCTGTATCCGCCGTAGTAACATACCAAGGCACTTGTTCACCGGAACACCATTTAACTCCTGCGGTTTGAGCACTCACGGCATCATCAGCATACAAAGTATAGGTAATGAACTTCCGTACAGATGAATATTCTGCGTTAGTTGTCGTATTCCATCGGGCGCCGTAATACGGCAATCCTAATATTAATTTCTGTGGTGCATTTGTCGTAACACTGCCGTATTGTACGTTCATTGTGTTGGTAACATTATATGAACCGCCTGTCAATGGTGCACTACCGCCCGTGGTCGTACTCCAAGAACCGTGATAATTATACGCCATGATAAAAATATAATCACACACGTTTGCGAGACCCATAAGGTAATAGTAGTTTGAAGTTATAGCAGGACCTGCAAACGATATTTCCGTTCCCGGCTTTTGACCTTTGACATATGCTGCCAAGTCCCCCATGAAAGCATTTAGCACACTGCCCTGATCTTCCTGATAAATGCCTTCAAAGTCAATATTTACCCCGTCCAGATTGTTGGCGGTGATGATTTTCATAATATTGGAGAAGAAAGCAGTTTTATAGGTGGCAGAATTCATTAAGACATGAATTGAGGCAGCAGAAAAATTTGATACACACATAATGACTTTAACATCATTTTGATGTGAAAGAGTGATGACATCAGTCCACGGCCAATTCAGAGGATTAGTCATTGCACCTGTACTATCGGCTTGGAAATCAAAAACAGCGATATGGGTTAAAATATCATAACGCAAATACGATTTCGTATACGGATAGCCCCAATCAGGCAAATAACCGAATATAATAGAATTACTCTTAGCCGCTTTTGATTTAAAATAATTGTTCGGCTGCTGGGTCGTTGGTAATTGTGGTGTACTCCTGAACTGTTGAGCTTGCTCCTGGTGAACGGAATGGAATACTTGTGCAGGCATATTACCGAACAAAACATAAAGCAATATCACGAGAAATATTTTGTGGAGTCTTGGATTTGAATATTCATACATCGGAGTTCAATTCAGGATAATTTATTTTTTTGACTAAATAACTTAATAAATTCTGCATTTGAACCCGACAACGAATTAATTTTTTCTTTTTCCGTATCTTTTTCCTGACCTTTAATCAACAATTCCGCGAAATCTTCACTCAGTATCACTTCACAGGAGCATTTTTTACCGAAGCTGCGGAGAGCGCCATCGCTGGTTATTAGTGCAATTTGAGAGCGAGAGCTTGAATTGGTGATGTATGTCCGGATATGATCATCAGCGGTACGGGAGTCGGAATAGTTAACTTTAATTTTTGAATGACGTAACGGTGTCTTTTCGAAACCATCGAAAAAAATAATGATGTCACACTTTTTGGAGCGGAAATATTCGGTTATGAGATTATAGAGTTTTTCACGCGAACCCTGAGGATCCTTTTTGTGGATGCTTTGCAGTGACGGGATTTTCCCGATCAGATTATTCCCATCTATTAAATAATATTTCATATGATTGGTTCTCAATAATACCGTTTATTTCCTCCCCAATTTACGAAATATTATTTGCAGCAATCGTCTTCTTCTTCTGATACGGGAGCAGGTTTTTCTACCGGCTTCACATCCTTGACTTGTTCAACAACTTTCTTTTTCATACTAAGTTTATTGTTGATGTTCGGACTTAAAAAAGGAATGCCGAGATTCAGTCCGCGTAATATTATCAAAACTGCGAATACGATTGTGAATACTGGAATCAAGCGTTGCGAATTAAATGCTACTCTTTTACTCATAAGTCTTGGTAATATCGAAACGAGAATTAAAGCAGGCATGGTACCTAAACCGAACACTACCATAAATAATGGACTATAAAATGTGCTGGAATACGCTATTGCACCCGCAAGAGCGACATAAACAAATCCGCATGGTAAAAATCCGTTTAACACGCCAAGCATAAATCCGGAAAGAAATCCATCACCAATAATGAATTTACCGAGAAAGTTTTTAACAAAAATATACACACGTTCCAGGAACGTAATTTTCGCAAGGATGTTTACTTTGAAGATTGATAATAAGCCGAAAACCAGAAGTGCTACACCGGATGATATTGTCAGAATATGCTGAATACCGTTAAAGTTTAGCCTATCGCCCAATAAACCTACGAGAAGCCCAAAAGTGGTGTAGACCATTATACGGCCTGTATGATACAAGATTCGTTTGATAATAAAACGGTAAGGTGATTTGCTTTTAAAAGGTAACGCAAGCATTATCGGTCCGCACATACCGACACAGTGCAAACTGCCTAAAAATCCAAGTAAAAAACCGCTTACCAAGACGATTGTAAACATAGCACTACTCTAATATAAGTTTCTGTTTTGTCAAATAATCAAGACCTTGCGCATTCCAATTAACGATAATAGTCCAAAGCCCTTTTTTTACCTGAGTTAAAGGAATTTGGAATTTCCCGGTTGAATCAACCTGAAGCCGGAATTGAATATCATCTCCGGGATTAGACGCACGGTAAAAACTAACATCGCCGGAAATATTAGTGCCGACTTCTTCAATAGGAAATGTTATTGCTAATTTGCCGGGAAGTTGTTCTATCTGAACGCGATTTTTCAAATCAACTGCATTTTGCTGTTTGGCTATGTCGTTCTGATATTTAAGCTCTTTTTCATAGTAGTTTTGTGTTACCAGATCAACCCTTTGATTGAATGCAACATACGCCATTACGCCCATAATGATGAAAAATACGATAATGAGTGCCAATATTCCGGCACCCCAGTTAACTTTCATTTTCAATTACCTTTTATGTTTTATAAACAATATCAATCACCGGTATGTGATAAAAATGAAGTTGTCAATTCGGCAACTTTTTTATCGTTCTCGTAAACTCCGACAACAAGCGGTATATTCAATAAATTGTTCTTCAGTTTGGTTTTATCGAGTACAATCATAAACCGCCCCTCATACGTCTGTCGCGATTTTACCTTCAGATCATCTCCAAGAATTTTGATTTCACCTTCGGCGTTTAAAAGTTTCAAGGTCAGGATGGATTCATCAAACTTCTTATTTACGATATATAGATTATAAAGATTACTTATCTTATTGCCGGGTTGATCCTGATACAACATTCCGGGTGTCCGGAGAATGTTGATGCTGAAATCGGTTCTGTTAAGAAACAAAATAGTGAGAATCGTCAGGAGAATTACAAGTACTGCCGAATAGCTTATGATTCGTGGAGTAATGGTGAATTTCTTTCTTTCCTGAATACCATTGAGCGAATTGTATCCGACCAATCCCTTTGGCTTATTAATTTTAACCATCACATCATCGCAGGCATCTATACAGGCGGTGCAGTTAACACATTCAAGCTGAATGCCATTGCGAATATCAATACCGGTGGGACATACGTCAACACACAAATTGCAGTCAACACAATCGCCTTCCTTGCTTTCGCCGCGCTTCAATAGTTTTCCCCGCGGCTCACCACGGACATAATCATATGCCACAACTAATGAGTTTTTGTCTAATAAAACGCCTTGAAGTCGTCCATATGGACAAACAATGGTGCAAGCCTGCTCACGGAAGAATGCAAATACAAAATAGAATACTCCGGAAAATCCGCATACCGCGATAAATTCAGTCAGATGATATATAGGAGGTCGGGATATTACATTGAAAAGCATATCAACGCCAACCAGATATGTCATCAACAGATTGGCGATAACAAATGAAACAACGAAAAAAACGGAATGTTTGCTAACCTTCTTTATTATTTTAGTAGCGCCCCATGGTGCAGTTTTCAATTTCTTTTGCTGATACGCATCACCTTCAATGAAGTACTCAATTTTCCTGAAAACCATCTCCATAAATATGGTTTGGGGGCATACCCAGCCGCAAAATATTCTGCCGTAGATTGCAGTGAACAAGACAATAAAAATGACCATTGCAATGAAAGCAAGAACAAAGAGGTAAAAATCCTGCGGGCCGAATGCAACACCGAAAAGAATAAACTGGCGTTGAAAAATATTCAGTAAAAACAGCGGATGACCGTTGGACTTAATGAATGGTAAGATAAAGAGAAGTAGAAGTAGAGTATACGCAACGAAGCTCCGCGAAATCAGGAACTTCCCTTTCGGTTTACGTGGGTAAACCCATACTCGTTTACCCTTTTCATTTACGGTCGAGATCCGATTTCGAAACTCTTCTGAATTACCGGAATTTTCCATATAGTGTTGTCTTAGAACTACTGATTACAGTTTAGCTTCGCCTTGTGCAGACTTAGTGCTGTCACTTGATTCGCTCCACTTGGTACCTTGAGGCGGCTTCGCGTTGGGTGGATTCGTTCCATGCAAACTAATAACGTAGCTTGCAACTTCCTGAATTTCTTTTGGTTTAAGCTGAGTTTTCCAGCTTAACATGCCCTTATCAGGCACTCCATTGGTAATAGTCGTAAATATATTCTTTATTCCGCCGCCGTGAATCCAGAAATCATCAGTTAAATTCGGTCCAACCAAACCTTCTGCTTTCGCACCATGGCATGCAACGCAATTTTTCTTGAATGTCTCGCTTCCCGATGCAACTGCGATCTGATCGGTCAACAAAGTAACAGTCTTTTCCGTAATCAATGCACCACTGCCCATTAATTCAGCACGCTGAAGTTCTGCGGCTTGAATTTCACCTCTATATTCGGCTTCGGATGTCGGGCTGATATTGAGCACGTGGTAATCCAGCAGATAGACAACGGCGAATACGATAGAGGCATAGAAAAGATATTTCCACCATGGTGGCAGAACGTTATCCAATTCCCTGATACCGTCGAATTCATGTTCAAGGACGATAGTATCTTCCTTGTCAATCGGGGTTGCCAAAGTTAATTTCTGACTTACCTGCTCCCATAGTTTAAGGGCATATGGTGTACCTGATTCGATAAATCCATGATATAATACCAGCGCAAGTAATACCAAAAGAACAAGGATAAAGAAAATAATTACACCGACAGTGAACACCTGCAAAACATCAACAGGAGCATTTGTCGTCTGTCCGAAAACCGGAGTTGAGCCAAACAGTATAATAATCAATAAACGAAAAAATATATTCGTTGTTTTACTCATCGTTCTTATCCTTCGCATCTAATTCCGAAATATCTGTTAATGGTAATTCCGACATCGTCCGGATATAGTCCTTTTTCAACCGCATCACCCATACGGATGCAATCAAAAACACCAGAAAGAACAGTACCAGAGAAATAATCGGAAATATTTCTACGCCTTTAATAGCGGATAAATAATTACTTATCATATTATTTCACCATCTGTTCTTTGGCTTTAATGTCCGTACCTAATCTTTGCAGATAAGCGATCAAAGCGATCAGCTGCCTGTTGTTTTCAATCGGTATACCGGATTTTTGCAAATCCAATGCTATCACGTTTGCCTGTTTCCATAAATCGCTTATAGCTTGATCTTCATAACCAACGGGATAAGGAACTCCTAAGGTTCTCATTGCGGATATTTTCTTAGGAGTCGAAGCAACATCAATATAATCCTTCTCAAGCCACGGGTATGGCGGCATTATTGAGCCCGGAGACATACGCCGCGGGTCAATCATATGATGATAATGCCAAAGATTCGGATATTTCTTTCCTTCTCTCATAAGATCGGGGCCTGTTCGTTTTGAACCCCATAAGAACGGATGATCGTAAACGAATTCACCTGCTTTTGAGTATTCTCCATATCTTTCCGTTTCAGAACGGAATGGCCGTACTAACTGGGAATGGCAGGAATTGCAGCCCTGTGCAATATAAACATCTCTACCCTGCAACTCCAGTGGAGTATAAGGCTTCACTGCTGCTATCGTAGGGATATTGGTTTTAATCAGAAACGTCGGCACCATTTCAACAAGACCGCCTATTAAGACAGCTACTAATGATAGTATGGTGAACTGAATCGGTTTACTTTCCAACCAGTGATGACTTTTCTTCTCACCGGTTTCTTTGATTAATGGAGCAGCTTGAGCCTCTTCTTCTCTAATAAATTTCCCCTGCTTTGCTGTCTTAACCAGATTGTATACCATAACTACAACGCCGGACAAATACAAGGTTCCGCCTATTGCGCGGATAATGTACATCGGGACAATTTGTAAAACCGTTTCAAGAAAATTCGGGTATTGCAGTGTTCCTTCCGGAGTGAATTGCTTCCACATGAGCGACTGTGTCAAACCAGCCCAATAAAGCGCTACGACGTAGAACACGATTCCAAGAAACCCTATCCAGAAGTGAAAGTTCGCAAGCTTTTTAGAATACAATTGAGTATTATAAAGTCTCGGCACTAACCAATAAAGAATACCGAAAGTGAGAAAGCCATTCCAGCCCAAAGCACCAACATGCACGTGAGCAATAATCCAATCCGTGAAATGAGCTAACGCATTTACATTCTTCAATGACAACATCGGGCCTTCGAATGTAGCCATGCCATATGCAGTTATAGCAACAACCATGAATTTTAATACTGCATCTTCACGGACTTTATCCCATGCACCTCGCAGAGTCAATAGTCCGTTTATCATACCTCCCCAGGATGGCGCGATAAGCATGATAGAAAAGACGGTACCGAGAGATTGAGCCCAATCCGGTAACGCACTATATAACAAGTGATGCGGACCTGCCCAGATATAAATAAATATCAACGACCAGAAGTGGATAATAGAAAGTCTGTATGAATAAACGGGACGATTGGCTGCTTTTGGCAGGTAATAGTACATCAATCCGAGATAAGGAGTCGTGAGGAAGAATGCTACCGCATTATGCCCATACCACCATTGTACAAGTGCATCCTGCACGCCCGCATACACGGGATAACTTTTCATAAAACTAACGGGAAGCTCAATGGAATTGACAATATGAAGCACTGCGACGGTCACAACTGTGGCTATCATGAACCAGATAGCGACGTACATGTGTTTTTCGCGCCGCTTCATTAAAGTGCCGATGAGGTTAATGCCGAATATAACCCAGACAACAGCAATCATGAGATCAATTGGCCACTCCAACTCAGCATATTCTTTGCTTGTCGTATATCCTAACGGGAGACTAATCACAGCAGATACGATAATCAGCTGCCAGCCCCAGAAGTGAATGTTTGAAAGCAGGTCACTATAAATTCTCGCTTTGCAGAGTCTTTGGATCATGTAATAAAATCCCATAAAGATTCCATTACCGACAAAAGCGAATATCACCGCGTTTGTATGCAGCGGACGCAGTCTGCTGAACGTGGTATACGGAATACCGAGATTCAACGCTGGAACAAATAATTGTGTGGCGATGAATACACCAACCAGCATACCCACTATTCCCCAAACAGCGGTAGCTATAGTGAACTTGCGGACAATGGTATTATCATACTTAAATGTCTCGAGCTGCATCAAGATTTCTCCTCGTGGTTTCTATTTTCCTTAACATTACTATTTTTATCATCCATCAACATGCGAATAGCCGGTGTGTGGTTATCATCGTATTGACCGGACTTGACAGCCCATAGAAAAGCGACCAGAAAACCGGAAGCCACTAAGAGACTGAATCCAATTAATACCGCTACTACACTCATAATAATTTCATTGCTTTAGCAAATATCGAAGTCAACACAACTGTCAAAACAACAACCGTAATAGAACTAATCGGCATCAGTACTGCCGCAAATAACGGAGTCATTTGACCTGAACATGCAAAATATAATCCAAAAATGTTATAAACAATCGAAACCGCAAAACTCAGTTTTACGGCAAATATCGCTTTTTTGATAAACTCAAAATAGTCTAACAGATTCTTCAGACTCTCCCCGCCCAAAATCGCATCACTCGCCGGGGAAAAGTTTATAATATTCTCACTGACCGATACGCCCACATCACTTTGCCGTAGTGCTCCCGCATCATTCAGGCCGTCACCGATCATCATCACCACTTCATTTTGACTCTGCAATTTCTGAATAAACTGCAATTTATCAAATGGGCTTTGACCAAAAAGCAGCTCTGCTCCAATTCCTGTCTGATTCTCAAGATATTTCGCATCTCTTGATGTGTCGCCGGAAAGTACAAATATCTGAAAGTAACTCTTTAATCTCTTTAATAATACCTGAATTCCTGCCCGATAGTTCCCCAAAATGGCGAAAAATCCCATATATTTCCCGTCTATCGCGATATAGACTCTGGAGCCTGTAGCAGCCTGTTTCTCCTCCTTCTCCCTGTCGGGGAGCTCTCCCACAAGTTCGGCAACATAACAGGCGGAACCGAGTCCTACAGTTTTTCCACTTATCAACCCTTCAATACCTTTGCCTTCAGCTTCACGATAATTGTCTACAGCAAATATCTCATTTGTCTTTATTGAAGCGGCAATACTGCGGCTTAACGGATGAGTCGAATTTGATGCCAATGCGGCTATTCTATTCAAGTCTGGTTGAGCCAGTTTTTCACCGACAAATTGCATTGCTGCGTTTTGCTGATGCGTCATAGTCCCTGTCTTGTCAAAAACAATTGCAGTGATATGATGAAGTTTTTCCAATGTTTCCGTGTTCTTAATGTAAAATTGATTCCGGGCAAGAATACGCATTGCATTTCCGAAAGCAAATGGCCCCGACAAAGCTAATGCACACGGGCATGCAACGATAAGTACTGCACTAACAACTTGCATGGTTTTATCCATGCCGTAAGGATACCAGAATAGCCCCGCAACAGCCGCAATAACAATTACAGCACCGGTAAAATATCTGCTGATGTTGGAAGAAATGCTGAGGATATTACGTTTCACGTCGGTCTTAAAGGATGATTCGTCCCACAGCTTTGTCAAGTAGCTCTGCGATACGTTCTTAGACGCGACCACCTCAATCTTGCTCCCGACCTGCTTTCCTCCGGCGTACACAAACTCGCCTTTCAGTTTTTCAACACAGGAAGATTCCCCTGTAATAAAACTGTAATCAATGTTTCCGGATCCTTCGGCAATAACAGAGTCAACCGGAATGATTTCATTGCTTCTGATTACTAATCTATCCCCTATTGCAACTTCCGCTAACGGAATAGAAGTCTCACCATTCCCCTTTTTAAGATTAACCGCAATCGGGAAATAAGACTTATAATCCCGCTCAAAGTTTATCAGGTCATACGTCTTTTTCTGAAATATTCTTCCGATAAGGAGAAAGAAAATCAGTCCGGCAAATGAATCCATATAGCCCGGACCTGTTCTCGAAAGTATTTCATACAAGCTGCGTCCGTAGAATGCCAAAATGCCGATAGATAGCGGCACATCAACATTAATTGTCCGGTATTTTAAGCTCTTCCATGCCGAACTAAAGTACTCCGAGCTGCAATAAAAGAAAATCGGCAAGGATAACAGGACAGTCAGAAAATTGAAAATTGGTTTGAGGGTTATAGTTGATGAGTCAGAAGCAAGATACTCAGGAAAGCTAAGCAGCATGATATTGCCGAATGCAAATCCGGCGATGCCGATTTTGTAATATAATGTACGTTCAGGACTTTTATTTTTTGCACCGGCTTCCTGTATCTCTATTTTCGGTTCATAACCTATGCTGGTGAGCAACTCCACAACGTTTCGCAAAGAGATACTCCCGGGATTGTATACAATGGAAATTGTTCGCTTAGGAAAATCAACAACCGATTGTAAAACATTTTCATTTATTTTGTGGAGGTGTTCAAGGAGATATATGCAGGAGCTGCAATGTATATTTGGAATGAATAGAGTTACTTTGGCGTATTCGTTGTTTTTAAATTCGAGCAGTTTTGCAACGAGAGCATCATTATCAAGAAACTCAAACTTCTTGCCTATTCCGCTTTCTTTTCTGGTGTTACCGGGAGTTTGGTCAATTTCGTAGTACTGGCAAAGATTATTCTCGGAGAGTAATTCATAGACTAACTTACAGCCGTTGCAGCAGAAGAACTTGTCGTCTATGGATATTGTATTGTCATCACACTTTTCGCCGCAGTGATAACAAAGTATTTTCTCTAATGTTTTAATGTCTGACATTTACAAATTTAATTAATTGACAATCACAAAATATTTATAATTCCCAATTAATCACAATAATCTGCAAAGATAATAACCATAGATTACACATTCATAAGTATATCGTAATTATTTGGCTACTCATCGTTTCAATATTTTTTTGATTTGTTCTAGGTAATCAGATACTTTTTTAGTTTTTGGGTGTTCCTTTCCAAAAATTTTGGTAAGCGTTTTTAGTGATTTCATTAATAGACTAGAGGCTGCTGCATATTTCCCTAAAGCTTGATATATATAAGCAAGGTTAAATTCATCGGTCGCGACATCCGGATGAAATTCTCCATAATTTTTTCGTTCACTTTTTAATGCTTGTTCTAAAAGTAATGCGGCGTCATTATACCGCCCTATTGACTGATATACTAAAGCAAGGTTAGATTGACAGATAGCTACATTTGGATGATATAATCCAAAATTCTTTTTGTCGCATACCAGAACTTGTTCAAACAAGACTGCGGCTTCTTCATATTTTCCTAAAGCATTATACACAGTTGCAAGGTTAGAACGGCGAATTGCAACATTAGGATGAGTTTCTCCAAAATTCTTTTTATCACTTTCCAAGGCTTGCTCTATAAGTAACGAAGCTATTTCAAGTTTTCCTAAGTCCGTATAGACAGCCGCTAGGTTGGATTGACATACTGCCACATTTGGATGAGATTCTCCAAAAATCTTTTTAACGCTTGCTAAGGCTTGCTCCAACAGAGTTGCGGCTACTTCATGTTTTCCTAAAGAATTGTACACAGTTGCAAGATTTGATTGACGGTTGGCAATATTCGGATGAGATTCTCCAAAATTCTTTAGGTCGCTTGCTAATGCTTTCTCTAAAAGAGATACTGCTTCTTTGTATTTTCCTAAATGTTTATACACGATTGCTAAGTTCGACTGTGTTATCGCCACACTTGGATGAGATAGACCTAAATTAATTTCATCGCTTGCTAAGGCTTGCTCTAAAAGTACGGCTGCTTTCTCATATTTCCCCAAATCCCTATAAATATTTGCAAGATTCGATTTGTGAATCGCAATATTTGGATGGTCTTCCTTAAAATTATGACTATCATTTGTTAATGCTTGCTCCAACAGAGCCGCTGCAGCTTCATATTTTCCTAACTCCTTATAAACTAAACCAAGATTTGATTGACGAATAGCAACAGTAGGATGAGTTTTGCCCATATTCTTTATGTCGCTTGCTAACGCCATTTCCAAAATTGCTGCTGCTTCCGAATATTTCCCTAATTCCAAGTATACCAATGCCAAATTTGATTGTAAACTTGCTACCCCGACACTTGAAGCTCCATAGTTCTTAATACCACTCTCTAAGGCTTTCTTATAAATATATTCAGCATCGGCATATCGACCCAATTCATGATAAATACCACCTATCAAATTCCTTAACGTAATTAATCTATATTGTTGCTCTTGAGACAATGAATTGGATTTTTCATAATCTTCCAAAATATTACTCAACGCTGTTGCATAGTCAACAAATTGGAATTTCTCAACTGGGTTATCTTTTTCCCGGTCAATGAATATTAAATTACAAACAGAATCAATATAGTTTTCATATGTGCTGAAATCAGGGTGAAGTTTATATCGGACAATTTCTTGGATTATCGGATGAACCTGATACATATCACTGCCATTAAGCAAATAGCCCTTTTCGTTAAGGGAATTTAGTATATTAACAAATTCCGCCACTTGATCGTCTTGTACAGAAAAAAGTATAAAGAGCATCTCAACATTTATTGGAATCACTGGGAGTGCTGTAAATTGTATCAGCATATTTTGTTCATCCTCAGTCAATAAGGAAAGTTCAAAAATGCTCATCAGATGCGTGTACATTTCAACAGCTTTATTTTCAGCATGAGAACTCCTAACTTTAATGGCAAGCTGTTTATTCGACAATTCGTGTGCTTTCAACAAATCAATGATTGATGTAATACTTAATTTAGGGTTTTTGGCAGCTGTTTTGGCAAGCAATTCAATCGTTAGAGTATGGTAGCCAATTATTTTGAGTAACTCTCCCAGTCGGTGAGTATCTTTAGGATTTTTGCAGTGTGTTAAAAACAATCTTTCGGCTTCGTCCGGATTCAAAACATCAATTGGATATTCATTACAGCCGGGGATATGTTCTCTTGAAGTAATTAACAAACTCCAACTGGTGTGCAATGCCGATTTGAATGTATTAATAGAGTCTGAGTCTGCAATGGCAGTATTGTCTATGACAAGAATGTTATTCCCCTCCAATTTTGACATAGCATTCACAATTATATTATAAGCATCTTCGGATTGCTTTGCCTCCATCAGACTTTTGATCTCTTTTTTGATTCCAAGGTTTCTGATTAGAACGTAATCGGAAAGCACTGATTCTTTAAATGAAGGTGATGCAGATATCCAACAAATATTATCGTAAGTAGACCTGTATTTTTCTAAAAATGCTTTTGCAAGTGTAGTTTTACCAATTCCCCCAATTCCGTTTATAAGTAAAAGGCTTCTCGATGACCTTAATCGCTCGTATACATTTCTTAGATCATCGTCACGGCCAATGACTTCATCAACTGATATTTGTGGAATGTTGTTAAGACAGTTTGTCCTTTTATTTGGAGAAGGTTCGTCCATTGAAGTGCTATTTTGTTTTGGCTTTGGCGGTTGATATTCGTAGTCATCTCTGGGGAGAACTTCGTATAATTCAATTTGCCCGGCAATACCCTTCAATTCATGTTTCCCCAGACTTATAAATTGCAATCCTTTTGTTTGTTTTACACTTATATATAGGGCATCAGTAATGCATACACTCCCGACTGGAGATTTCGGTTGTGTACGTGCAGAAATATTAACAGTATTTCCAAACACATCTCCATGGTATCCGATTACATCTCCCATATGAATTCCAATTCGAATTGTAATCGTTTTATCAGTTATAGCTGTTTTGTTGTACTCTGAAAGGTTTTTCTGAATTGCTATTGCACAATGGACAGAATAGTGGGCACTCTTAAACTCTATAAGGAATGAATCGCCACCGGTTTTAATTTCATTTCCTTCATACTGAGGAAATACTTCCCTTAAAATCTCATTATGGATTTGTATTAAATCAAAGGCATTATCCTCATCAAGCCCCATTTTGACACATGAATCCTTTATATCCGTAAACATTACGGCGGCAAGTCTTCTATTTTTTACCTCAGACACAGCAATATCCATCCAATTATTGAGTAAAATGTAATTTCTCGAATAAAGGGCTTAAAGAAATGACAACAGAATACCAACGTATATGAAAAGATTGAAGGGATCCCGATTGACTGGAATCCCTTCTAAAAATGAGCTATTCGCTAAATTGTATCAACTTCGAATCTTTTGGAACTTGCTGTCCAACGTCTGCAAAGATTTTTTTTACAACTCCCTCAACCGGCGATTGAATATTGTTCAGCATTTTCATTGCCTCCAAGATCATAACACTCTGCCCTTGTTTCACCCGGTCACCCTCTTTTACGAATATGGATTTCACTACTCCGGGAATTTGTGTAGTAAGCAGCAAAGGATCTCTCGGCACATATTTCTGCCGGTTAAGAAATTTTTTTGTTAGTTGAGTTTGATACAGTGTATCATCAACTTTTATTTGACTATTTACTTTTTCTTCGTTCATATTAAAATGGCGGTACTCCATGTTTCTTGGTTGGACGGATATCTGATTTCCCTGCCAGTGTTTTCAGAGAATGTATAACATGTTCTCTTGTTTCAATAGGATTGATAACCGCGTCAATGTGTCCGTTTTTCGCAGCAACGTAAGGATTGGCAAATTTTTCGGAATATTCCTTGACCTTTTCTTTGCGTGTTGCATCAGGATTTTCAGATTCGGAAATTTCACTTCTGAAAATAATATTAGCAGCACCCTCGGGCCCCATAACGGCAATTTCAGCTGTCGGCCAGGCGTAAACGTAATCCGCACCGAGATGGCGTGAGCACATTGCAATGTATCCACCGCCGTATGCTTTTCTCAAAATGACTGTAATTTTCGGAACGCTGGCTTCGCTATACGCGTAAAGGATTTTTGCACCGTGACGAATTACACCGCTATGTTCCTGATCAATTCCCGGCAAATAACCCGGTAAATCAACAAGGGTCAACAACGGGATATTGAAAGCATCGCAGTATCTGATGAATCTTGCAGCCTTATCGGATGAATCAACATCCAACACACCTGCAAGGACTAATGGCTGGTTACCAACGATACCGACGGTATCTCCGTTAATTCTTGCAAATCCGATAACGATATTTGCCGCCCAATGTTCCTGAATTTCAAGAAAATCCGACGAATCGCTAATGGATTTTATAATATTTCTGATGTCATAAGGCTTAGTGGGTTCAGCAGGAATGATTTTTTCAATATCGAATATAACTTTTGGAGGTTTCGGAACTGCCGGATCCGCTTTTTTCTGATTATTCCACGGAATAAACGACATCAGGCGTTTTATTTGTTCAAAGCATTCGACTTCACTTGTCGCAAAGAAATGTGCATTTCCGGTTATCTCTGCCTGAACTCTTGCTCCTCCGAGGTCTTCCATCGAAATCTCTTCACCCAGCACAGTTTTGATTACTTCCGGACCGGTGATGAACATTTTGGAAATTTTATCTACCACGAAGACAAAGTCCGTCAAAGCCGGTGAATAAACTGCTCCACCCGCACAAGGACCGAGAATAACAGAAATCTGAGGAATAACTCCGGATGCAATGGTGTTGCGATAAAAAATCTCACCATAACCGGCTAATGAATTAACACCCTCCTGAATACGGGCACCACCTGAATCGTTGATACCGATCAGAGGCATTCCGTTGCGTAAGGCTAAATCCATGATTTTTGTAATTTTTCTCGCGTGCATCAGTCCAAGTGAACCGCCCGCGACAGTAAAATCCTGCGCAAAAATTCCAACCGGAAAAGAACCGATTGTTCCTGTACCGGTAATAACACCGTCAGCCGGAAGCTGTTTCTTGTCCATGCCAAAATCCGTTCCGGCATGTTCAACAAAAAGGTCTGTCTCATGAAATGAATTATCATCTAAAAGAACTTCTATTCTGTCTCTGGCATACATTTTCCCCATTGAACGCTGCTTGGCAATAGCCTTGTTTTCTTCAGTCGGTTGAATTTTCTGTTTCCGTCTGAAGAAATCCATTATTTTTTCAGCAATTGACATTTCTATCTCTTCTAATTATGTAATAAATTGCTATTTGTATCATTAATCAGCATATTGATACAAAATTACCTGTATAAAATACGAATTTTGCTCATAAAACCCCCGCTAAATGATATACAGGAAAAAAGATTTTTGAATACTTCCTCTCATGTATTAGTTTCGCTAATGATTTCATATTTTATATCTAAGAAGGATTGAATATGCCTGCACTGAAAGAATTCAAAACTATTCCGCAAATGTTCTCAAACCTCGTTAAAGATTACGGTAAAATTGCACAACATGCAATGCTCATGCACCGTGTGAAAGATGAGTGGAAGGAAGTAAGCTATGCCGAGGTTAAAACACAGACTATTGCTTTTGCTTGCGGTTTAGCGTCATTAGGTGTTAAAAGGGGTGACAGGGTTGCGATTATTGCTGAAAACAGGCCGGAATGGGTTTACGCGGATTTTGCGATTTTGGGTTTAGGCGGGGCAGATGTTCCCTTGTATCCCTCTCTAACAGCTGACTCAATTGAATTTATTTTGAATAATTCCGAATCCGTCGGAATTATTGTTTCAAATAAATTTCAATTGAACAAAGTTTTGAAAATCAGAAATAATTGCAAGTATCTGAAATTCATCATTGTAATGAATGAGAAAGACGTACCTTCCGATGGAAGCCATATAAAATCATTCGAAGAGGTGGTTTACGAAGGTAAGAATTCCAATAAATACGATGAGTCACATTTTTGGCAGCAGGCAAAATTATGTAATGAAAATGATATTTGCACTATTATCTACACTTCCGGAACAACGGGAGAACCAAAAGGTGTTCTGCTTTCGCATAAGAATATTGTTTCAAATGTTACCGATGTGCTAAGAATAATTCCCATAAGTGAAACGGACGTTTTCCTGTCGTTTCTTCCGCTGTGCCATATCTTTGAGAGAATGGCCGGGTACTACACTGCCCTTTCATGCGGGGGCATGGTTGCCTACGCGCAAAGTATTGAGTCGGTGGCTGGAGATTTGCTAACCGTAAAACCAACCATTATGACATCAGTGCCCAGATTTTTTGAACGAATGTACTCGAAGATATTAAAGAATGTTGAGAGCCAATCTGAAAAGAAACAGAAAATATTTAATTGGGCGATTAGTATCGGTTCAGAATTTGCTAAAGCAAAAAAGGCCAATCAATTGCCAATCGGTCTAAGCTTAAAACATAAACTCGCCGAAAAATTAGTATTTCATAAACTCAGAGGCAGAACCGGTGGGAATCTTCGATTTTTCATCTCCGGAGGTGCTGCATTACCACGGGCACTGGGTGAATTTTTTGAAGCAGCCGGAATATTAATTATTGAGGGGTACGGATTGACAGAATCTTCGCCGGTGATATCAGTAAACAGGCCAGATAACTATAAATTCGGGACTGTCGGGAAACCGATGCCGAGTGTTGACGTAAAAATCGCACAGGATGGTGAAATACTTGCCCGTGGTCCGAACATTATGCAGGGCTATTACAAAAACAAGAAAGAGACTGAGGAAAGCATCAAAGACGGATGGCTTCATACAGGCGACATCGGCGTTTTCGATGCCCAAGGATTCTTAATGATAACTGATCGCAAAAAACATTTATTCAAAACATCAGGTGGTAAGTATATCGCCCCGACCCCCATTGAAAATCTATTTCTTGCAAGCCAGTACATTGAACAGTTCGTCCTTATCGGCGACCGTCGCATGTTCCTGAGCGCGTTAATAGTCCCGGATTTTGAGTCGCTGCGTGCGTATGCCGACTCTCGTGCAATTAATTATGCCGATAATGACGAATTGATCCAGCACAAAGAAATCTATGATTTAATGGAGAATGAATTAGTTAAATTCCAGAAGAATCTGGCAAACTATGAGAGAGTAAGAAAATTTGCCATACTTGATAAACCGTTCAGTCTTGAAAGCGGTGAAATGACCCCTTCCTTGAAGATAAAACGAAAAGTAATTGAGGAACGGTACAAGCATCTGATTGATGAGATGTATGACGACGGTTCCAAATAAGTACTAAAAAGAAAAATCCCCGTAAAGGGGATTTTTCTTATGTATGTTATAATCTGTTTATTAATAATCCATCGCGTCGCCGTTATCACGCTTAGAACGGTCATCGGATTTATTAAAGTTGAATATCCGGTAGCTGAGTCCGAGAAATGCAACTCGTGAACCGCGCATATCCGTGCTGTTTGACAAGAAGTTCGTACCGGACGTTTCCGTAATATTCTTTTGAGAATGAAGAATATCCGATACACGCAGGGTCAAAGTAAGTTTTCCATCCATTAATTCTTTTTTCAATGCGACATCACTGGTAAATATAGCTTTAACTTTGCTTTGCGGCATAATTACCGGTGCATTATAATTCATCATAATCTGGAACTGGAAACCGTATGGCAGCTGCATCATTGAGTTAAGTTTCGCAAGCCAGCTGTAATTACTTTTATTAATATTCTGACTTAAAACACTGCTGGAATATTCCGTGTTGAAATAAGAAGCATTTGCGTTAAGTCTCCACCAAGTCGCCAATGGCTGAACGAGAGTCATTTCCAGTCCATAGGAATTACTCTTGTCTATATTTTCATACGTCGTTTTGGTAATATTGTTATCAATAAGATAGCTGATTGATGTGATAATTCCTGTTGAATGGCGATAGAACACGGTAGATGTTACCGTAGTTTTACCGGCTGTTGCGGAATAACCCAATTCATATGAGTTTGTGAATTGCGGCATCAATGCCGGATTACCCTGCGATACGTTCTGTGAGTCAGCTAAACTGATGAATGGATTTAATTGGCGTCCTCTCGGCCGGTCTACTCTCCTGCTCAAACTGAGCAAAAGTTCCGAACCCTCAGCAAGCTCTTTGCTTAAGTGAATTGAAGGATACCATTCGGAATAATGTTTATTAAACGAATCACCGGAGATTTTTTGGTGACCCTTCGTCTGTGCATATTCATACCGCAGACCTGTTTGGTATTTAACACCGAAAGCTTCACCAGTGATCATAGAATATGCTGCATGAATCTGTTCGTCAAATTCGAAATAGTTCTTTTGTGTCAGATCTTCAACCCAACCGGAATTTGAATCATATAAATAGTCGTTATCGAACTCACTGTTGCGGACAGTGCTTTTCAGACCGCTTTCAATTTTGGTCTTTTCATCAAAAGGATAGTTAAAGTTCAACTGGCCAAGAAATTGTTTGGTGCTATTATCAGAAACAGATTTTTGAGATGGTGTTACATAACCCGCCGGGAAATAGTTATACTGAGCTATATCCTGACCGCCGTCTGCTGCATGATCATCATAACCTAAGTCCAACGTCAGGTCCTCATTTGCGCGTTCGTAGGTCTTTTTATAAGTTAGTCCGTACTCCTGTCCTGTTACATTTCTGGTAAACAAACCATTCCGCAGATAATCTTTCGTCAAAACATCGGCAGATGTTTCGTTGATATTCCTGGTATTTGAGCTAACGTTCATATTCATTTTACGAATTTCAGCAGACACGGACAGCGTATTGAATTCATTCAGGAAAAAGTCCGCGCCGGTGTTGAAACTGTTTGAACCGAATTTGAAACGGTTGTCTTCGTTTTGATACAGCAGTGATTCTACGCCATTATACGTACTGGTCCGATCAACTAATGACGTTCCTCCCATTCTTGCAAAGCGATTATCGTAATTGAAAAAGAAATTGGCAAACGAGGTTTTGTAGTTTGTATGAAATGAAGAGTTGTATTTATCTTCTGTTCCCGCGTTAACCGTCATTAAGCCGTTAAAGCCGCCTTGTTCCTCTTTTTTCAGAACCAGATTTATAATACCTGAGGTACCATCCGGGTCATATTTTACTGAGGGATTTGTTACAACTTCAACTGAGGATATTGAAGATGCCGGCACCTGACTTAAAATATCTGTCCCGCTTACGCCGACCATGCCGGAGGGCTTGCCATTGATAAGTACAGTGACATTCGAACTGCCCCGAAGACTTATTGTGCCATTGACATCAACAGAAACAGACGGAATATTTTGCAATACATCAACAGCCGACCCTGTGGCAGAGGCCAAATTCTTATCAACGTTAATTACTTTTTTATCGAGGTTATTGATAACCTCCTCTTTTTCGCCTCTAACAACGACATCAGATATTTTATAGAAATGATCTTGAATGTATATCTTGCCCATATTTCTACTTGGATTTTTTGGGCTGATAAATACCGAATCAATCTTCTTCGTATCGTAGCCGATAAATGAGACGGCAAGATAATATCTTCCTGCCGGGATATTTTCAATTTTAAAAGCACCGGTGTTATCGGTAACGGCACCGTTTATCACAGAGGAATCTCTTGTTTTGTGAACCACAACATTGCAGTATTCAAGCGGCTTTTTGGAAGCCATATCGAATACAAATCCCGTTAAAGAGCCTGAAATTTGAGAGTTTTTCCCCATTTGATCATTATTTTGTGCAAATATTATCAGTGATAAGGTTAGAAATAATAATACTATTTTTTTCATGTAAGAGTAAGGTCTTTCGTTAGTTAAATCAAATATATTTGACAGATTCCGGCAAGCGAAAGTTTAAATTTTGCCCGGGAATATGCCTATTAAGATGCTGAAGAGTTCTTTTTGGTTTCCAGTTCTTCCCACCTTTTATACAATAACTCAGCTTTATTTTTAGCGGCAAGCAGTTCTTCGTTCAGTTGAGGCATTTTATCGCCATGTTTTTGATAGAAGTCCGGATCAGAAAATAGCCCCTCTATTCTTTGAATGTCAGATTCGGCATTAGCTATATCTGTCTCGATATTTTCAAGTTCCTTGTTTTCTTTCCAGGTCAACTTTACCGTTGTTTTACGTACTCTCGTATCTTCTTTTTTTGTACGGGTAGTTTCATCAGACGTTTTTGAAAGGACATGTTTTCGCTTTTCTAAGTAATAATCATAGTTACCTTCACTGACATACAAAGCTCCGTCATTTTCAAATGCCAGTATTCCATTACAAACCCTGTTAAGAAAGTACCTGTCGTGGCTGACAACAACGACGCACCCGGCAAAACCGATGAGCGCTTCTTCCAAAATTCGTAAAGTCGGTAAATCAAGATCATTTGTCGGTTCATCCAAAAGCAGAAAATTGCCGCCGTTTTTCAATATTTTCGCAAGAGTTAATCTGCTTCTTTCGCCGCCGGATAATTTACCCACAAGGGTGTTCATTCTGTCGTCGGCAAACAAAAATCTTCGTAAATAAGTCCACACCGGCATTTGTTGTTTCCCGAAACGGATGGTTTCTTTACCCTCTCCAATTGTTTCAATCACCGTCTCTTCATCGTTGAGTAAAATACGGGATTGATCAATATAGTTGAACTCTGTTCTCTCCCCCTTTTCAATACTACCTGTTTCCGGTGCCAGTTCACCTAAAATTATTCTGAGTAAGGTGGTCTTTCCAACGCCATTTTTCCCGATGATACCTAACTTCCGACCCGGCTTAAAATCATACATCAACGAGTGAAATAAGGGCTTGTTTCCTATTTTAGCACTAACGCCGTCTAATTCAAGAACTTTGTTCCCGAGATTTTCCGGTACAGGAATAATAAGGTCCACGTCCAGTTCGGTTTCAACAGGCTGCTGTGAAGCAACTTCATAATAATTATCCAAGCGGCTTTTCGCTTTAGTTCTTCGCGCTCTCGGTCCACGCATCACCCAGTCGAGTTCACGCCGTAAAAAATTCTGCCGCTTTTTTTCTTCTACCTCCTGCAATGCCTGACGCTGGGTTTTATTAATAAGATATTCAGTATAATTACCGGCGTGGGAGAAAAACTCACCATTAGATAACTCAACGATGCGCGTTGCGATTCGGTCAAGGAAGTATCTGTCGTGTGTAACAAAAATACAGGTGCCTTTATACTGATTCAGAAAATTCTCTATCCATTCAATAGAATCGGTATCAAGGTGGTTTGTCGGCTCGTCTAATATCAATAAATCCGGATTTGAAATCAATGCCCGGCATAATGCAACACGCCGTTTTTCTCCACCTGACAATGTGCTTACTACTCTTTCAGGTGATGGCGCGTGGATTTCTTTCAAAAGAATATCAATGTTTCTATCGAGATTCCATCCGTCCAGCATGTTTATGCGTTCCTCCAGCTCATGATGTCTGGCAGAATCTACGGCAAGTTTTTCATATTCAGCGAGCAGTGAAACTGTTTTAGATGCTCCTTCGAGAATATTTTCTTTGACGGTCATATTTTCGAATAAGGTAAACTCCTGCGAAAGAAATCCGATTGCAAGATCCTTTTTCTTTGTCACTTCACCGGAATCGGGCTGCATTAAACCGCTGATGATTTTAAGGAACGATGATTTACCTGCACCATTCCTGCCAACCAAGCCTATACGGCTGCCTTCATGAATACTGAGAGAAGCATCTTGTAGAACTTTTTGCTCCCCGTATTCGAGTTTCAATTCTTTCGCTGATAATATGACCGGTGTAATATTCAAAATCTCAATTTCCTAAAAATGAACTGCTAACCTATCAAAACTCGACGTGAAAACAAAAATGCGTACTGCACTTTTTGCTTGAATTCTGCCGGATTCTCCACACTTTTTAGTATTTTAATAGATAAAGAAACAAAAGAATTCTGTTTTAGCCATTTAAGTTCCACAAATACCGGTTATCAAAACGTAATTACCTCTAAATAAAACTATTTTGAACATTTAGTAGTGAATCAATATGAATGAGCAAATTCAACAAATCGGAAGCAGAATTAAAGACTTACGCGAGATTTCAGGCATAAGCATTTCTGAACTCGCTCTTGAACTCCAAATTGATGCCGACCAACTTACCAAGTACGAAAATGGCACATCTGACATCCCTGTCGGATTTTTAACTAAAGTTTCTCAAAAATTCCATGTCCCTTTTGGAACCCTGCTCAATGGAGAAGACCCCAGACTACATATTTTCAATATTGTGCGCAAGGGAAAAGGACTTCAAATTGAACGCCGTAAACAATACAAATATGAAAGTCTTGCTTTCAACTTCATTAACAAGAAGGCAGAGCCATTCATGGTGACCATTGAACCAAAGGAAGAATCCTCCCCTGTTGAGTTCAACTCCCATCCGGGGCAGGAATTCGATTATGTGGTTTCCGGTGAAATGAAATTATTTATTCATAAACATGAAATTATTTTACATGAAGGGGATTCTATATTCTTTGACTCAGGGTATCCGCACGCGATGCGTGCACTGAATGATGCTCCTGTCAAAATGTTAGCTATAGTTTTATAAACGAAGGAAATGAAAACTGATGCTTGAATCATATTTATCTAAAACTGAATTTGATTCCTATGAGGAATTCTATAATGAATTCAGTATAAAAGTACCTGATAATTTTAATTTTGCATATGATGTTGTAGATAAAATCGCTAAAGAAACTCCTGAAAAAATCGCTATGGTCTGGTGCGATGACAATGGAGAAGAACATAAATTCACGTTTGCCCAGATGGCAGAAAACAGCAACCGTGCGGCAAATTTTTTCCAATCCATCGGTATTACCAAAGGTGATCCGGTAATGCTCATCCTCAAACGGCGATATGAGTACTGGTTTAGCACTCTTGGTTTAAATAAACTCGGAGCCATCACAATCCCTGCTACCCACCTGCTTACCGCCAAAGATATTGTTTACCGGAATAACGCCGCGGATATAAAAATGATTATCTGTGTTGCAGATGATGAAGTTATTCGCCATATTGAAGCTGCGGAGAAGGATTCGCCTACCCTAAAACACAAGGCCGTGATTAATACTGATAGAGACGGCTGGTTGAATTTTACTAAGGAATTTAATAATCAATCATCACAATTTGATAGAAGCAGTGTTCGTGCAAACGAAAATAACGACATGATGCTGCTTTATTTCACCTCAGGCACAACGGGAATGCCGAAAATGGTTAAGCATAATTTCGCATATCCGCTTGGTCATATTCTTACCGCAAAATACTGGCAGAACGTTCAGGATAACGGACTGCATTTAACTGTAGCTGAAACAGGCTGGGCTAAAGCAGCGTGGGGCAAAATCTATGGTCAATGGCTTTCGGGCTCGGCCATTATGGCCTATGACTTTGATAAGTTCGTCCCGAAGAATTTACTTGATGTCATTATTAAGTATAAAGTTACTACTTTCTGCGCACCGCCTACGGTATACCGCTTTCTTATTCACGAAGACTTGAAACAATTTGACTTTAGCTGCGTAAAATACTGTGTAGTTGCTGGAGAACCACTCAATCCTGAAGTTTTTAAACAATTTTTTGAAGCAACGGGATTAAAACTCATGGAAGGCTATGGCCAAACCGAGTGCACGGTTGCTGTAGCTACATATGCGTGGATGAAGCCGAAACCGGGTTCTATGGGTAAACCCTCACCCGGCTATGTTATTGAGATTCTTGACAACGACGGGAATCCTGTTGAAGAAGGCGAAGTCGGACAGATTGTAATCCGGACGGATAAAAAGAGTCCTGTCGGAATGTTTTCCGGATATTTCAAAGATGATGTACTTACGAAGAAAGTCTGGAACAACGATATTTACTATACCGGCGATATGGCGTGGTTTGATGAAGACGGATATTACTGGTTCGTCGGCAGAGCTGATGACATTATTAAGAGCAGCGGCTACCGCATCGGACCGTTTGAAGTAGAAAGTGCGCTCATGGAACACCCGGCGGTTCTTGAATGTGCAATTACTGCTGTCCCCGACCCTGATCGCGGTCAAATCGTAAAAGCAACCGTTGTCTTATCCAAGAAGTATATAGCAAGTGATGACTTAGCTAAAGATTTACAGGAACATGTTAAACGCGTCACTGCACCGTATAAATATCCGCGTGTTATTGAGTTTGTTGATGAATTACCGAAAACGATAAGCGGTAAGATAAGAAGAGTACAGATTCGTGATAAAGACGGTAACGTGGTAACGGAATAATCAACCTCATTCATGGGTAAAGGGTCTGATGAGAAATCATCATCATTAACCACGGTCTTTAGACCGTGGTGATTAGCTACATCTATGTTGGACTTTAGTCCAATATTCGAGGCTCCATTGGGCTGAAGCCCATTTATTGGGTGAGGGTATCCAATGCACGGCGCTAAAGCACCGTGTTAATAATAATCACAGAAGATTGCACATTGAGTTCCATACCCGTGGGTTAGGAATATCTTATAAACAGGTGGACTATTTTTTTAGACTCTTTAGCAGATTCTTTTTGAAGTCTTCATAGTCTTTACCCACTTTTACAGACTCCTTGTCTTTCTTCAAAAATTCAGCAAGTCTTTCAGGCATTTCCACAGTAAATTTCTCCGAGTCTTTGACTTCCTCTAAAAACTTTGCCGGATGTGCCGTTTCAAGAATGATGTATTCCGAATCGCTAGTAAATCTCTCAGAATCTTCTTTAGCTGCCAGATATCCGACCGCGCCGTGCGGATCAAATACATAACTATATGCATCATGCGCTGAATTAATCGCGTCTTTTGTCTGTTCGTCACTGTATGAATAAGCGTGAATGTTTTGCTGTAATACATCCATATCATTCTGGAATATGTGACTGATGCGTTCCAGATTACTTGGATTGCCGACATCCATAGCGTTGGATATTGTCGGGATTGACGGAACCGGAGTAAAAGAACCCGATTCCAGATACTTTTTGAATATATCATTACGATTTAACGCACTAACGAAATATCTCACCGGAAGTCCGAATGTTTTAGCAAGAATGCCGCTTGTCAGGTTTCCGAGGTTGCCGCTCGGAACAACAAAAACAACGTCTTTCTCTTTGTCCTTAACCTGTTTCCATGCGTTGACATAGTAAAATGACTGAGGCAGCAACCGGCCTATATTTATTGAATTTGCCGATGTAAGAAAATAGTTGTCTGTTAATTCCTTATCGAGAAAAGCCATTTTTACAAGACGCTGGCAATCATCAAAAACACCGTCAATTTCATACGCTGTTATGTTTTTGCCAAATGTAGTAAGCTGCTGCTCCTGAATCCTGCTTACTTTGCCTGATGGGTACAGGATGATAACGTCAATATTATCTTTGCCGTAAAAGCCGCTTGCAACCGCACTACCGGTATCACCCGATGTGGCAACCAATATCGTACATCTTTGCTCACGTTTTTTCAGATAATGAGAAAGAGCTCCGGCTAAAAACCGTGCGCCGAAATCCTTAAATGCACAAGTATTACCATGGAATAGTTCCAGTATCGAATAATTCCCGTTTAAAGGAACGACAGGAGCAGGAAAATTGATAGCGTCTTCAACAATTCCGCGCAAATCATCTTCCGAAATATCATCAATGAATTTACTTGCAATCTCAAATGCTATTTCCGTAAACGAGAGTTTTTCAATATTCTTGAAGAATGAATCGGGTAAAACCGGAATAAACTCCGGAAGGAATAATCCCCCGTCGTCTGCCAGTCCTTTTATTACTGCATCACCGAAAGAATATCGTAAATCGCTATTTCTTGTGCTTAAATATTTCATTTTACTTGTATGATTTTAGGACCTTGATTATTGACTTTAGTTATATAAACATCTGTTTCGATGCTCATTTGCTTCAGAAACTTCCGGAGTTTAGGCGCCGTATCTTTAAGCACCTGATGATTATCGAAGAAACTGAACATTGTCGGACCTGAACCGGAAATATTGAAACTCACTGCTCCGTATTGAAGGAGAAATGATTTGAGATCATTGTACATAGGAATCAATTTCGCACGCAACGGCTCTGCGATAAAGTCAGTCATTGAGCGTCCCATGAGCCGATAATCTTTCAGCATAATACCTGCGATCAGCGATGCGGCATGTGCACTTTGCTTAACGGCATTGGTTCTCGTTACCATTTCAGGAAGAATTCTTCTCGCCTCTTCCGTCTTTATTTCAATATGCGGATACACGATTAAGCATGCAAGTTCTTCTGGGAAAGGGATTTTGATAATATCTATCGGGAAAATGCTTCTTGCGATAACAAATCCGCCATACAAAGCAGGGCCAACATTATCAGCATGCAAGCTGTTACCGGATGCAATCTTTTCCCCCTCAAGGGCGTGCATAATTAACTCTTCATTCGGCAGCTTGTTTTGTAAAAGCGCATTCACGGCAAAGACGCCTCCAACTGCACTTGCTGCGCTGGAACCTAATCCGCTGGCAAAAGGCATTTTCTTATTTATCGTCATCTCAACGCCAAAATCGGCTTTGATGAAATTGAGAAAAGAAAGCGCCGCAAACGATGCTGTATTTCTTTCGGCATCGTGGCTCAATTTGCCACCGTCTCCGGTAATTTTTTTGATGCTCACGCCAGGAGTATCGGTCACTTTAACTTCAATGTAATCACCCGGTTCTTCCAATGCAAAACCAAGCACATCAAATCCCGGCCCAACGTTCGATACACTTGCGGGCGCAAATACTTTAGCGTATTTATGTTTGAGTAAGTACGATTCCATATATCAACCGAAGATTTTAAATATGTCTGAAATAATACCAACCCCGGTAAGCTGCGTACCCGCGCCGGGTCCGTTTACGACTTGAGGTGCAGTATTATAGTAATCGGTATAATAAGCTATGATATTCTCTGTCCCTGCCAAATTATAAGCTGGATGCTTCTTGTCAACTTCTTTCAGCTGAACAGTAGCTCTTCCGTTTTCAAACGATGAGATATAGCGCAGAACACAACCCTTTTTCTTGGCATCTGCGTATCGTTTATCAAAATACTCATCAAGTTCCGGAAGTCTTTTCATGAAATCGGCAACCGATGCTATCTTCCGGTATTTCGTCGGCACCAGGTTTTGAACCGACAAATCGCTTAATTCAAACTTGTGACCGGACTCGCGGATAAGAATGAGAATCTTACGGGCGGCATCCATACCGCTTAAATCCTCACGGACATCCGGCTCAGTATAACCCAATTCCTTAGCTTCTTTAACAAGCTTGGAGAATTTTTTTGTTGAAGAAAGATTGTTGAAGATAAAACTGAGTGTGCCCGACAATACGCCTTCAATTCTTGTAATCTTATCCCCCGCCCTGATCAGGTCATTCATGGTGGAGATAACAGGCAGTGCGGCCCCAACGTTTGTTTCAAATAAAAACCGTACGTTATTCTCTTCTGCGGTTTCTTTCAGTTTTGAATAAAAAGTATAATCCCGCGTTGTGGCTTTTTTATTGGCAGCAACAATATGAGCGCCTGCACGCAAAACATCCAAATAGATATCCGGCAGTAATTCACTTGCTGTCACATCAACAAATACGGAATTAGGATAATTAAGTTCTTTGATCTTCTTTGCAAATGCTTTCAAATCCGAAGGCACCTTCGAATCATGAAGCTCTTTCTTCAGATTCTGTACACTGATTTCTTTATCCGAGATCACCATTTTCGTCGAATTAATGACACCGTGAATGCGAATACGATGATACAAGTCCTGATTCTTTTGTACCAGATCAACAAGAGCAGAACCGACATTCCCATATCCCGCTAAGAACAGGTTAATAACTTCCGACTTACTGCTTGAGAAGAATTTATGATGAATGACGTTCAGGGCACGGAGTGCATCTTTCTTGCTGATAACAGCAGAAATGTTTAACTCCGATGAACCCTGGGCGATAGCAGTGATATTTATCTTACTATCACCCAAAGCGCTGAAGAATTTCCCGGAGATACCCGGTGTTTTCCGCATATGCTTACCGACTACCGCAATAACTGCGCAATCAGGCTCAACAATAATCTCATTGATAATTTTTGTTCTTACCTCGGAATAAAATTCTTTTTCAAGTGCATGTTTTGCCAACTTGGCAAATTCCGGTAGAACTGCGAGACAGATTGAGCGTTCCGAGGATGCTTGAGTAATAAGAATTATATTTATATTCTCTTTAGCAAGTGCTTTGAAAACTCTGGCTGCAATTGTAGCCATGCCGACCATACCGACAATGCCGCTTCCCTGAACACGGATGACATTTATGTCGTCTATGGATGATATACCCTTAATCAAATAATCAGAGTCGGATTTTACTCCGATAACCGTGCCCGGGAATGATGGATTAAAAGTATTTTTAATGACAATCGGTATTTTCTTTTGGGCAACAGGCTGCATCGTCGGTGGATAGATTACTCTGGCACCGAAATGTGAAAGCTCAATAGCTTCTTCATAAACCATGTTTCTGACCGGGAATGCATCACGAACCTTTTTAGGATCTGCTGTTAACACACCGTCCACATCCGTCCATATCTCAATGATGGAAGCATTGATTGCTGCACCGATGATGGAAACCGTGTAATCCGATCCTCCACGGCCAATCGTTGTGGTTTCAGAGCCGAGAGTCGAAGCGATGAATCCCGTAATGATCTGAAGTTTTTTATGCTTCTTAAAGTACTCTTTAATCAGCGCGTTCGTCTCATCAAAAAGAACAACGGCTGAACCGAAATTATCGTCGGTTTTAATAATCAATCGGGTATCCAGAAACTCAGCCTCTACGCCAAGCTCATTAAATAAACCGGTGATTGTCAAATTAGAAAGTATTTCGCCGAATCCTTGGACAAAATCAAGAATTTTTGTCGAAAGTTCTTTAATAAGGTATACCCCGCGCAATACTTCCTCAAGATCATCCAAAGCGCCATTGAGCTTCGGCAGCACTTGAGCCTGATACTTTGGTGAAAGCAATTCTCTGGCAGTGTTTACATGGCGAGCCTTAAGCTTTTTAAACTCATCAACATATAATATGTTACGGTCTGAAGCGAGATGACTGATTTTAATCAGGTCGTTAGTGACTCCCTGATATGCTGAAAATACGACACCTTTTACAGGTTCTTTTTTATTTTCAGCAATAACAAGTTTTACCGCGTGTTTAATGCGCTCCGCGTCCCTAACAGATGAACCTCCAAATTTCAGAACTTTCATTTTTGACTCATATAAATAAGTGAACAAAAAAAAACCGGCTTCTTTGTGAAGTCGGTTTTACATTTTAATGGTAAAATACATCAACCAACTTCACCTTCCCGGAGGAGTTGTCATAGTAGTGGTTGTTGTAGTTATATTTATAAACATTTTATGCTTTTTTGAAATTTTATACACTAAAGTAACATTTTACTGCATATTAGACAAATAAAATTGCGAGAAAACTTCGCCTAATCGTAAAAAAAGAGGCGGTCAGAGACCGCCTCAAATAATCACTTCTTTGCGAAGATTACTTCAAGAATAACATCTTCTTGACCTGAACGAAGTTGCCGGCAGTAATCTTATAGAGATACATACCTGAAGCGACGCTCTGTCCGAAATTATTATCGCCTCTCCATTGCAGTTCATAGGTACCGGCTTTGCGGGTTTCGCTGACCAGTGTGCGAACTTCCCTGCCCATCATATCATATACTTTCAGGGTAACGAATGATTCATTCTTCAATCCAAACGAGATGGTCGTTGTCGGATTGAATGGGTTAGGATAGTTCTGTGATAGACTGAATTCCATCGGCCTTTTCTGTTCATTCTGAACAGCGGTAACTTTATTCGCAATGAACGAACCGGTATTTGAGAATATAGACGCACTGCCCTTCGCTGTCTTGGATTGGACTCTCCAGTAATAGGTACTGCCGGAGGTCAAATTATCAATTTTCTTTGACATTGTTGACAAGTCATTAATTGTAACCGCATTCGAGAAATCTTTATTTGTAGAATATTGCAGATTGTATGTTAATGCACTTGACGCAACCGGTTTATACCATGAGAGAACCGGTGATAAGGTATTAACTACATTGCCTTTGTTCAAACCCGCGAGGCGAGGTTCAACCGGAGCTTCATCTGCATAAATTACAAATGATTCAACAGGGCTTGACCAGTCAGATGTTACACTACCGGCTGTGGAGCGAACTCTCCAGAAATATGTTTGCCCGTGAGTCAAAGTATCAGGAATAGAATAGATCAACGGATTATCCGTAACATGATAAACCAGATCAGTAAATTCTGCATCAGTAGCAACTTCTACTTCATACGTAACAGGATATCCGGACATACCGGAGATATACCATTTCAATAATGGAGTTGTAGTCCAGCTTGTAACACCGTCTTTAGGTTCAATGATAATCGGATCTAATGAGCCTGAACCACCGACTGTCTCAAATACACCAACATCAGATGTTGATGGAGCGCTGCTGGCATTATATGCAACCACATACCAATCATATGTTGTACCCGGATCTAACGGGGTTGCAAAAATAAAATAGTTCAAATCAGTGTGAGTCGGTGTTAATAATGTATAAGCTGCATCCGTTGATTTTTTACAATATACATCGTAATTGACAACGCCTGCTGCACCGGCTGACCAGCTTAAGGTCGGGAGGAATGTATAAACAGTCGCATCCTCAACCGGATAATTCAGTACAGGTTTTATATCAGCTACGTTTCCGTAAACTGTAAAGCTGCCGACATTAGACCATGCCGAAGCTTGACCGAGTGAGTTAACTGATTTAACTGCCCAGAAATATGATTGACCGGCAGTTAATGCAGGAATATCCGTATACAAACATGAAACCGGAGCTAATTCCGTAAAGGTTGCAGGGTTTGAATCAGTACCATATCCGACGATATAATCTAAACCGGCACTGCTGGCAGTTAAATACCAGGCTACCTGTGGGGCTAACGTATAAACCGGTGGATTTTCAACAGGCCATGCGGCTATTGGAGTCGTTAAAGTACCTTCTCCGTTAGTTACGAACGAATCCTGAACCCAATCGGAATACGCATTTCCATTATACGATTTAATACGATATTGATATGCTGTGCCCGGTACTAAGCCACTAATTTCTGTGTTAACTGCGGTAGTTGAAAACTCAGCTGACCAGTCCACATCAGCCGTTTTTTTGTATTGATATATGAATGTAAGTCCGTATGCACCGGTTGGAACATACCAGCTCAAAGTTACATCATTCGTATAAACAACGGCACCGCCAACCGGCCATGCTAAAACAGGAGCAGTTGATCTGCCAAATGTTGTAAATGAATGAATCTCTGAGAATGTTCTGATAACACCCGATGCCGTACTTGTAAAAACTCTCCAGTAATATGTTTTTCCAAGCAGGAGTTGATTCGGGAAATAATAGTAAATGTAATTGCCTACACTATAACTGGTAATTCCGGTCTGGAAAGTAGGATCTAAAGAAAGCTCTAATGTCGCATAAATTCCTTCGATATTCTGTGTATAGGTCCATGTAAAGACCGGATTATCATAGGAATAGCTTTCAACTCCATCTACAGGATTAACTAATGTAGGTATTACAGAAGAAATAGTTGTAAAGTTACTTGTGGCAGAAGTTACTTCTGTCCCCTTGACTGCTTCGACTTTCCAGTGGTACTGTGTAGAATTTTCTAACAAGTACGGAGGAATCTCATAAGCAATTTCAGTTAAAGCTGTTTTGGATAAAACAACATCGGTAAAAGCATTATCTTTTGCGACAACAAGGTTGTAAGATTCAGCACCATCAACAGCATTCCATGCTAATGTTGGAACAACCGTTACATCAGAGGCTCCATGCACCGGTAAAACCAAAACAGGATTCGAAATTGCTGTAGTAAAATCGTACACGGTTGAATTTGATGACCAGAATGAATCATCCCAAGCCCACAAACGGAAATAGTAAGTTCTGTTGTTTGTCAGCATTCCGCTGAGATTCAAAGAAGTTCCATAAACAGTATCGGCATAAACAACACCATGTATGTTATCAGGTTCTGTTGAAAGTGTAACCCAGTATTTGGTTGCGGTTGCTACAGGATCCCAGGTGATAGAACAGGTAATAGCATTCCCTGCCGAACCGGGCACAGGAGCAGTTGGAACCGGTGAATCAACAGCAAACACGCTGGAAGTAAAAACAATTAAAAAGAATGTGAGTGACCAAAACCGAAGCATAGTATTCATGACTCATCCTTAGTGTTAATTTATAAACTCTTGACAGTATTACCTGCCGATTTATCGCATTAATCGAATCAATTTACAAAGTCAGCCAAAGCCCGGGCATTACCCTGCTCATCACTTTTAAATAAGCGTCTATCTACAGTTTTTTTAAAATATCTACAATATTAGTAATTCACAAAAAGTATTTTCCGTTTATTTGTTAAATAATCTTAATCATCCCCCGCGTTATGTTCGGGTTTCTCCGGATTTTCGCTTAACTTATTGATTCTCAAGCTGTTGTGATACATTAGTCCTCTGTTTTACTTAACATTATGTATTTTTATGCACTCATTAACTTATTTTTTAAGGTTCTTGCTCATTTTTATTCTTTTTTTTAATTATTTTTTCTTTTTATCCTTGACAAATAAGTAAACATCCTGTATCTTTGTACTCAATATGAAAACAACAACGCAAAATAATTTATTGAACTTTAGCACAACTAATGCCGATAGCGGCAGCGTTGTTGTTGTTACCCCTACTTTTAGCCTTCCTATAGTGAACAACATTATTGGGATTCTAAGCATTCTTAGCGTGCTAAGCATTATTATTCTACGCTAAGGAATAGCCGCAATCCCAAATCAAAAACAAAGCTTCGTAAATAATTAAAAACTTCAGATTTCGGGATTGACGGAAATCCAAAGCGTATTTTAGGATTACGTTTAATTAACATATGAGGTCCATGTGAGATCTGATTTAGTAAAAAAAGGTTTTGATAAAGCTCCACACAGAAGTTTATTGAAAGCTACCGGCGTTATTAAGAGTGATGCCGATTTCAATAAGCCGTTTATCGGTGTGTGCAACTCCTACATTGATTTAATACCCGGCCACGTCCACTTACAGGAATTCGGTAAAATTGTCAAAGAAGCAATCCGTGAAGCCGGCGGCGTTCCATTTGAATTTAATACAATTGGTGTTGATGACGGTATTGCGATGGGACACATCGGGATGCGCTATTCACTCGCGAGTCGTGAATTAATTGCCGACAGCGTTGAGACTGTAGTTGAAGCACATCGTCTGGATGGCATGATCTGCATTCCGAATTGCGATAAGATCGTACCGGGAATGGCAATGGCGGCAGTCCGTATCAACATCCCAACAATATTCATTTCCGGTGGTCCTATGAAAGCCGGTAGACTCCCCTCCGGTAAAAAGTCTGATTTGATTTCAGTGTTTGAGGGTGTCGGGCAGTATCAAACGGGGCAGATTGGCGATGCTGAACTCAAAGCACTTGAAGATTTCAGCTGTCCCACATGCGGTTCATGTTCAGGAATGTTTACAGCAAATTCAATGAATTGCCTCATGGAAGCTCTCGGTCTGGCTTTGCCCGGCAATGGCACAATATTAGCGATTGACCCGAGAAGAAAAGAACTTGCCAAGTCGGCTGCCAGACAGATTTTGAAGTTAGTTGAAATGGATTTGAAACCGCGTGACATTTTATCAAGGGAATCATTCCTGAATGCCTTTGCTCTTGATATGGCAATGGGTGGAAGCACTAATACTATCCTGCACTCATTGGCTATTGCAAACGAAGCGGAAATGCCGTTTGATCTCGCTGAATTGAATGAGATTTCAAATAAAGTCCCGTATCTGTGTAAAGTCAGCCCGGCAACACAGGAAGTACACATAGAAGATGTTGATGCAGCCGGAGGTATTTCTGCTATACTTAAGGAATTATCTAAATTGGATGCCATTATTGATACATCCAGAATTACCGTTACGGGTAAGACGCTTGGTGAGAATATTGCAAATGCCAAAATTCTGAACGAAGCAGTTATCCGCCCGTTAGATAATCCATATTCAAAAAGAGGCGGTTTATCAATACTGTTTGGAAACCTTGCGCCGGACGGTGCTGTTATAAAAACCGGAGCCGTAGATCCTAAGATGATGGTTCATACCGGCCCAGCAAGAATTTACGATTCACAAGATGAAGCAATGGAAAAGATATTACAAGGTGAGGTTAAAGCAGGAGATGTTGTCATTATCCGTTATGAAGGTCCCAAGGGCGGACCGGGAATGCCGGAAATGTTATCCCCTACTTCTGCAATTATGGGTATGGGTCTGGGTGATAAAGTCGCATTGATTACTGATGGTCGTTTTTCAGGTGGTACACGAGGTGCGTGTATCGGCCATTGTTCGCCGGAAGCAGCCGAACGTGGTCCGATAGCAGCCTTAAAACAAGGTGATATGATCACGATAGACATCCCGAACAGAACTCTTAATGTTGACCTCCCCGACGAAGAAATATCCAAAAGATTACAAGAATTACCAGAATTTGAGCCCAAAATCAAAAAGGGCTACTTGGCACGTTATACGGAAATGGTTACTTCGGCCAATACCGGCGCCGTACTGAGAACAAAACGATTTTCTAAATAATCACAATAGGATCAATCATGAAAGAACAGAAGCATAAGATAAGCGGAGCTAAGATTTTCTTCGAATGTTTACGCAATGAGAATGTTGAATATATATTTGGTTATCCCGGTGGTGTAGTGCTTAAAATATACGAGGAACTTTATGACGTGGACTTCCTCACGCATATTTTAGCCCGGCATGAACAAGGTGCCACCCATATGGCTGAAGGTTACGCAAAAGCAACCGGCAAAGTGGGCGTTGTACTGGTTACTTCCGGCCCCGGCGCAACGAATACGGTTACGGGAATTGCCGATGCTTATATGGATTCTGTCCCCCTCGTGGTTTTCACGGGTCAAGTAGCGACTCGCTTAATCGGAAATGACGCATTTCAGGAAGCTGATATTATCGGTATCACGCGCCCGATAACAAAACATAATTTTCTTGTTCGTGATGTTAATGATTTGGCAGAAACGATTAAGAAGGCTTTTTACATAGCTTCGACCGGGAGACCGGGACCTGTTGTTGTTGATATACCTAAAGATGTCATCAATGCGGTCGCTGAATTCCGTTATCCGGATAAAGTTGAAATTCGAGGTTATAAGCCAACGCTGCTTGGCCACATGAACCAGATTAAGGCTGCCGCAAAAGCTATCTCAAAAGCTAAACGCCCATTGCTGTATGTCGGCGGCGGCGTAATTATTGCTGATGCTACGAAAGAACTCTACATGCTGGCAAAGCGTAATAATTTGCCGGTTACCATGACTCTGCTTGGATTAGGCGCGTTCCCCGGCGTTGATGCTAATTCACTTGGAATGCTCGGTATGCACGGCACTTATGCAGCTAATAAAGCCGTTGATGCCTGCGATTGCCTTGTTGCATTAGGCGCTCGGTTTGATGACCGTGTAACAGGCAAAACCGACTCTTTTTCGACTAAGTCATATAAAATTCATGTTGATATTGATCCAACCGCGATTGACAAGAATATTGTTGTTGATTTGCCTATTGTCGGTGATGTCAAACATGTACTTACAGAGTTATTAAACGAACTTACTGAAGCCCCTTCAACTGAAGAGTGGTGGAAGGAAATTACACACTGGCAAAAAGACTGCCCGTTGCAATACGAATCAGAAGACGGCAAGTTGAGAACTGAATATGTTCTTGAAAGATTATCTGAAAAGACAAACGGCGAAGCAGTCATCGTCACTGATGTCGGACAGCATCAAATGTGGACGGCACAACACTATAAATTCGTTCATCCACGTTCAATGATAACCAGTGGTGGTTTGGGAACTATGGGCTTCGGCCTCCCTGCCGCAATCGGTGCTCAGTTCGCCGTCAAAGACAGACCTATTGTTTGTATCAGCGGTGATGGAGGATTCCAGATGAATATTCAGGAATTGATTACTGCTGCCGCACATAAACTGCCGATAAAATTCTTTATCATGAATAACGGATTTCTCGGTATGGTTCGCCAGTGGCAGGAATTATTCCATGCGGAGAAATACAGCTTCACGGATCTCTCACAGAGCAATCCGGATTTCGTTAAAGTTGCAACCGCTTTCGGACTTGAGGCCTTCCGTGTTGATAAGGTTGAAGATGTTGATGCGACTTTAGATAAGGTGTTCGCAATAAATGACAAACCTTCTTTGATTGAATTCAAAGTAGAGCGCAGCGACATGGTATTTCCTATGGTACCTGCTGGTGGAACAGTTGCAGACATTATGACAAAAAGACTTAATCCTAAATTAATGGTATAACATATGAAACATACAATAACAGTACTCGTAGAAAACAGATTTGGCGCATTTAACCGTGTTGCTACCATGTTCAGCGGCCGCGGTTTCAATATCAATAGCATTTCTATTGGTGAAACCGAAGATCCCGATATCTCGAGAATGACCATTGTTACAGGAGGCGACGACCAGATAATTGAACAGGTCGTAAAACAATTAAATCGTCTGATTGATACCATTAAGGTTATTGATTTGACAGATCAGCATCGGGTTGACAGAGAGCTTGCTTTAATCACTGTGTTTTACCAAAAAGGCACAAGAACTGAGATTACGAATATTTGTGACATCTTCAGAGGAAGTATCGTGGATATCAACACAAAAACTCTGATGATTGAAGTCACAGGCCCACCGTCAAAAATTGACGCGGTAATCAACGTGCTTGCTCCTTATGGTATCAAAGAAATTGCCCGTTCAGGAACAGTTTCTCTCAAACGCGGCGAGCAGTTAAAACAGAAAAGTATTATTCCAACATCAAAAGAATAGGTAACCAAAATGAAAGTGTATTATGATAGTGATGCTTCCTTGGCATTACTGCAATCAAAAAAAATCGCAGTGCTCGGTTTCGGTAGTCAGGGACATGCACATGCCCTTAATTTAAAAGACAGCGGTATGAACGTCGTTGTCGGTTTACGTGCCGGAAGCCCGCGCTGGGAAAAAGCTCAGGCATTAGGATTTGAAGTAAAAAATGTTGCTGATGCTTCTGCATGGGCAGATGTAATTATGATCCTTCTTCCTGATCAGAACCAAAAAGATGTTTACGATGCTGAAGTTGCACCGCATGTTTCAGCAGGAAAAACACTGGCGTTTGGACACGGATTTAATATTCACTACAAACAAATTGTAGCTCCAGCCGACGTTAACGTTATGATGATCGCTCCTAAAGGTCCGGGACATTTAGTGCGCAGAACCTTTTTAGAGGGTTCAGGCGTTCCCTGCCTTATCGCTATTGAGCAGGATCCTTCCGGCAATACAAAAGAATTGGCTTTGGCATGGGCAAAAGGTATCGGCGGAACACGTTCCGGCGTTATAGAAACAAACTTTAAGAATGAAACTGAAACCGATTTATTCGGTGAACAGGCTGTTCTTTGCGGCGGCTCTGCCGAGTTAATTAAAGCAGGTTTTGAAACTTTAACTGAAGCGGGTTATCCACCGGAATTAGCTTATTTCGAGTGCATGCACGAAATGAAACTTATTGTTGATCTCTACTATGAAGGAGGCCTTTCGCGCATGAACTATTCAGTTAGTGATACTGCTGAATACGGCGGTATGACAAGAGGCCCGAGAGTAGTTACCTCAGCCGCGAAGGCTGAAATGAAAAAAATTCTCGGTGAAATTCAATCAGGTCAATTCGCTCAGGAATTCATTGATGAATACAAAGGCGGAAAAGCCAACTTTGAAAAATTGAGAAAAGCCAACCGTGAACATCCTATTGAAGAAGTCGGCGCTAAATTACGCGATATGATGAGCTGGTTGTTCAAAGGCATCAAAAAAGAAAATGTAGATGCTTAGTTTCCTTTCCTAACCCATGAGTTAGTAGTCTGTTGCATAAGTATTTTCGTTTATCATTAACACGGTGCTTTAGCGCCGTGAATTTGATAGACCTTACATTCTCGGGCTTTATCCCAATACTGCATAAGTATTTGGACTAAAGTCCGGGGCAACGGTCACAACTTACCACGGTCTGAAGACCGTGGTTAATGAAGAAAGCGTTTTATAAGCCTCTTGATTCATGCATGAGGAATCTTTTAAAGGTTAATATTTTTAACTATAAAGACAGTAAAAAATGAAATTTAATATAGCTTTGATCCCCGGTGATGGAATTGGACCTGAAGTGACCGATGCAGCGGTTGCCGTTGCTGAATTTGTCTCAAAAGCGTTTAACGTTGAGTTGTCGTTTACTTCCCATTTATTTGGCGGCTGCTCGTATGAAGCATATGGTAACCCGTTGTCTGATGAAACGCTGAACGCGTGCTTCGCCTCTGATGCCGTACTGCTCGGTGCAGTCGGTGGTTATCAGTGGGAGACACTCCCCCATCATTTAAAACCTGAAGCCGGTTTACTCAGAATTCGGAAAGAGTTAGGTCTTTTTGCAAATATTCGCCCCGCAAAAATATACAAACCGCTTTTAGGAGCATCATCGCTGAAGCCCGAAGTGCTTGAAGGCACCGACGTTGTCATATTACGCGAATTGACCGGGGATGTTTATTTCGGCCAGCCACGCGGTTATGACGACGAAAAAGGCTGGAATACTATGATTTATTATAAGCATGAAGTTGAGAGAATTGCAAGGAAGGGTTTTGAAATCGCAATGCAGAGAAAAAAAGTACTTTGCTCGATTGACAAGGCCAACGTTCTTGAATCCTCACAATTCTGGCGCAAGATAGTCCATGAGATCGGAAAGGAGTATCCTGAAGTTAAAATATCCGACATGTACGTTGATAATGCTGCTATGCAGATTGTCCGCAACCCGAAACAATTCGATGTCATCTTAACGCAAAATTTATTCGGAGATATTCTGAGTGATATTGCGGCCATGATCACCGGTAGTTTGGGTATGCTTCCTTCTGCAAGCTTGGGAGAAAAATATGCTTTGTATGAACCTATACACGGAAGCGCTCCGGATATAGCGGGTCAGAATAAAGCCAATCCCCTTGCTGCAATATCATCAGTTGCCATGATGTTTGCTTACTCATTCAAAATGCCGGAAGCGGCATCATTAATTGAGCAGGCCATTGAAAATACATTAGCAGGCGGCTATCGTACAGCAGATATTTTTTCTGAGGGAATGCTACTTGTTTCAACAACGGAAATGAGAGACAAAGTTCTCGATGCCCTAAAACAATTGATTGAAACACGTAGTTAATAAACATTCCTTAGAAAGGATTATATAATGGACAAGAACAGAGTTTTAGTATTTGATACTACTTTACGGGATGGTGAACAATCGCCCGGTGCATCTTTGACAATTGATGAAAAAGTAGAAATTGCAAAACAGCTTGAACGTTTGAATGTTGATGTTATTGAAGCGGGATTCCCTGTTTCATCTCCGGTACAATTTGAAGCAGTTCAGCGTATAGCAAGTGAAGTAAACTGTATAGTTGCAGGTTTAGCACGCGCCAAAGAAGAAGATGTTAAAGCTGCGTATGAAGCATTAAAAAACGGCAACAAAATCAGAATCCATACTTTTACCAGTACTTCCGACATTCACATCATGGGTAAATTCGGTGATGACCGCTACGGCAAAACACTTGCCGATAAAAGAAAGACCGTTATCCAAATGACTCATGATTCCGTTGCTTATGCCCGCTCTCTTGTAGAGGATGTTGAATATTCGGCAGAAGATGCCGGAAGAACCGACATTGGATATTTGGCAGAGGTTGTTGAAGTTGCGATTGCTGCAGGTGCTACTACAGTAAACATTCCCGATACTACCGGATACACGATGCCATTTGAGTTCGGTGCAAAAATTGCGGAGTTGAAACGCCGTGTCAAAAATATAGACAAAGCGATTATCAGTATACACTGCCATAACGACCTTGGTCTTGCAGTTGCCAACTCACTGGCAGCAATTGAAAACGGTGCACGCCAGATTGAATGTACCATTAACGGTATCGGCGAGCGTGCAGGTAATGCTTCACTTGAAGAAGTTGTGATGGCGTTGAAAGTACGTAAAGACTTGTTCAAGTACTTTACGAAGATCAAGACTGAAGAAATTTACAATTCCAGCAAGATGGTTTCTTCATTTTCCGGAATTGTTGTTCAACCGAACAAAGCAATTGTCGGTGATAATGCTTTCGCACATGAGTCAGGCATTCATCAGGATGGTATGTTGAAAAACAATCAGACCTATGAAATTATGAGTCCCTCCTTAGTCGGTGTACCGAAAACAAAAATCGTTCTTGGCAGACACTCGGGACGACATGGATTGGAAGCGCGGCTTTCGGAGTTGGGATATAAAGTCGGCAAAAAAGAAATCAAATCTGTATATGAACAGTTCCTCGTTCTTGCTGATAAGAAGAAAGAAGTATTTGATGACGATCTTCGCATTCTGATGGAAACTTCATCCGTTCAACAGGCGATTAGTTTGTATGAATTGGATTATTTACATGTTAATTCCGGAACAAATTCAATACCGACCGCAACCGTTCGTATTAAGGCCGGTGAAACTGTATATCAGGAATCGGCAACCGGAGACGGTACTGTGGATGCAACCTTCAATGCTATCGAACGTGCACTGAATACCAAAGCAACACTCGATTCGTATGTTGTTCGTTCTGTAACGAGCGGCAGACAGGCTTTAGGCGAAGTAATTGTTAAAATTAAAAATCTTGAAAATGACATTACTTTCACCGGTAGAGGTGTATCAACCGATACTATTGAAGCGAGTGCAAAAGGATTCCTGCAGGCATTGAGCCACGAGGCGCAGTTCTTGCAGTCCAAAAGCAATAAAAATGAAAAAATAAACGAGAGTATTTAATAAGTTTACGATAATATAGGTATAAAGGTAATTCTCCATGAAAATGACAATAACTGAAAAAATATTGGCTAAATCAGCCGGTAAAACATTTGTTGATCCGGGGCAAAATATTTGGTTGAATGTAGACGTTCTTATGACACACGATGTCTGTGGGCCACCTACTATCGGTATTTGGAAGCGCGAATTCGGTGAACAGGCATCAGTCTGGGATAAAAACAAGGTAGTCATATTCCCCGATCACTATATTTTTACAAAAAATCCACAGGCAAACAGGAACGTTGATATTCTACGCGAATTTGCTAAAGAGTATGGTATTGATAACTACTATGATGTTGGAACAGAACGCTACAAAGGCGTGTGCCATGTTGCTTTGGCAGAAGAAGGATATAATATTCCCGGAACTGTTCTCTTCGGAACGGATTCACACACCTGTACATCCGGTGCATTCGGTATGTTCTCAACCGGTGTCGGTAATACAGATGCGGCGTTTATCCTCGGTACCGGAAAGATATGGGAAAAGGTACCCGAATCAATGAAATTCATTTTTGATGGAGAATTGCCTCCTTATTTAATGGCAAAAGATCTCATCCTTCGAATATTAGGCGACATCACCACTGACGGTGCTACTTACCGTGCGATGGAATTTGACGGGCAAGCAGTATTCGGACTTTCCATGTGGGAGAGAATGACATTAACTAATATGGCTATCGAAGCCGGTGGTATGAATGGTATTATTGCAGCCGACAAAGTCACCGAAGATTTTGTGAAAGCAAAGACTACCAAGCCATATGAACTCTTCTATAGTGATGAAGGTGCGAAATATCATTCAGTATTGAAATACGATACGAAATCAATTGAACCTTTGGTTGCTAAACCACATAGCCCGGATAATGTTGATACCGTGCGGAACAATCAAGGCAAAGCATTAACAAAATGCTATATCGGTTCTTGCACCGGCGGTAAAATTTCAGATTTTGTAGCAGCTGCCAAAATTTTAAAAGGTAATACGGTAAAAACTACAACCTTCATTGTCCCGGCAAGTACATCTGTTGCAAAACAATTATCAGTTGAAAAGATTGACGGTGAATCGCTGCTGGATATCTTCAAATCAGCAGGCTGTTTCATCGCAGAATCCAGCTGTGCCGCATGTCTCGGCGGTCCTGCTGATACGGTAGGAAGAGCAGTTGATAATGAAGTTGTTATATCAACAACAAACCGCAATTTCCCTGGTAGAATGGGTTCGAAGAAGTCCGAGGTTTATTTGGCTTCTCCATACACGGTTGCCGCCTCTGCGGTTAACGGTGTCATTACCGACCCGAGAGATTTTCTCGTATAACTGATTTGTAAATACAATTGATTTTTGGAGTTAGTACATGAATAAGATAGTAAAAAGTAAAGCATTTGTTCTTGGAAACAACATTGATACGGATCAAATAATACCGGCAGAGCATCTCGTATATAGTTTGACAGATCCGGAAGAATCTAAATTATATGGGAAATACGCATTGTCGGCTGTTCCAACGGCACAATCAGGACTGCCTCAAGGCGGTGTTCCCTTTGTATCCGGTGAGGCTGTTACTTCTGAGTATGCAGTAATTATCGGTGGTTCAAATTTCGGATGCGGCTCATCAAGAGAACACGCTCCGTTTGCGCTTGAAAAAGCCGGAGCAAAAGTTATCATCGCAGAATCATATGCCCGGATTTTCTTCCGGAATGCTGTGGATGGCGGCTTCGTTGTCCCGTTTGAATCAACCGGGAAACTCACTGATAAGATTAAAACCGGCGATGAAGTTGAAGTGAATCTGGAAAACAACGTCGTTAAGAATCTCACCACCGGCGAATCATTTCATTTAAAGCCGCTTGGAGATATTCTTCCCATTATTGAAGCCGGTAATTTGTTTGAATACGCTAAGAAATCCGGAATGTTGGCTTAATCGGTCAGCTGAACGGACTATGAATTTATGTGAAATGATGAGGTTATAATGAAATCGAAAGCTATCGAAATATTTGATACCACATTGCGCGATGGTACTCAGGGCGAAGGCGTTAATCTTAATACTCAGGACAAGCTGATTATTGCTCAAAGGCTTGACGAATTCGGTATTGATATTATCGAAGGCGGCTGGCCGGGAAGTAATCCCCGCGATGAGGAGTTTTTCCGTAAAGCACGCGCGTTACATTTATCACGGGCTATTATGTGTGCATTTGGTTCAACTGCCCGCTCATTGGCAAATCTCGAGAATGATACCAACCTCAATGCCCTGCTTAAAGCTGAAACACCTGCTGTATCAATATTCGGTAAAAACTGGAGGTTTCATTCAAAACACGGTTTGAATCTGGAAGATGAGGAGAACGCGGAGTTAATATATCGTTCTGTAAATTACCTCGCCTCGCAAGGACGCCGCGTTATTTATGATGCCGAACATTTCTTCGATGGATATAAAGATAATTCAGACTTTGCAATTAAAATGCTCAAATCGGCAGAAGAAGGCGGAGCCAGCATCATCGTTCTCTGCGATACAAACGGCGGGTCTTTACCTGAAGAAGTATCACGAATAGTAACCGAATTGAAAAGTGTCCTCAAACTACCTATTGGAATTCACCCGCACAATGACGGAGAGCTTGCCGTAGCTAACGCACTTGCAGCAGTCAGAGCCGGTGCGGTACAGGTGCAAGGAACAATCAATGGTGTTGGAGAACGCTGTGGCAACGCGAATCTTTGCAGCATACTGCCGAATCTTGTTCTTAAGGGCAAGTATAACACAAAGCAACATATCTATTTGGAACATCTCACTTCCCTCTCTCATTTTGTTGATGAGATAATGAATCTGAATCCGAATAATCGCGCGGCGTTTGTCGGTAAATCAGCTTTTGCACACAAAGGCGGAATTCACGTCAGCGCTGTTATGAAAAGCAGTTCTATGTATGAGCACATTGTACCGGAGCTGGTGGGAAATAAACAACGTGTACTTGTTTCGGATCTTTCCGGTCAAAGCAATATTAAGTATAAGGCAAAAGAACTCGGCATTGATCTCTTCGAAGAAAAAGAAGTCAGCAAAAAAGTTGTTGCCAACATTAAGAATCTTGAATATGACGGCTATCAATATGACGGCGCAGAAGCATCATTCGAACTGCTTCTGAGAACCGAGTTAAATGAGTTCTCCCCGTTCTACAAAGTCCTGTACTCCAAGGTTGAGGTTGTAAACGACAATAAAGAATTTGATAGAACCGAAGCGGTTCTTAAGGTAGAAGTCAACGGAGAAATAGAGCATACTGCCGCTGATGGAAATGGTCCTGTTAACGCTCTGGATTATGCTCTCCGTAAAGCACTATCGAGATTCTATCCTCAAATTGCCACAATTAAGTTGATGGATTACAAGGTTCGCGTTCTTAATGAAAAAGAAGGTACGGCTGCCAAAGTACGGGTAATGATCACTTCTACTGACGGCGAAGAGACCTGGTCAACGGTTGGTGTCAATGAAAACATCATCGAGGCAAGCTTTCAGGCACTAAATGACAGCTTGAATTACCGGCTTTATAAGTGGTTTGCCGCCCAATAATGTGATAAATCCGACATTTTACAAAAAAAGCTGGTTGATTTCATTTTCAATCAGCTTTTTTTTGTTTGTAATCAAAGATTTTTTGTAATTTATCTGTACTTAAAAACATATTTTTTGGCAGTTGCCAATTATGGCTTTGATTTTACAGAGACACGTTTCATATATAGGTTCTTATCCTTCGCTCTTATCTCTTCTGATATTGTTGCATTCCTTGATAGTATGCTCATCTCCAAACACGCGGTTTTCTTACTTTCTTAAATTTAAAAGGCTTTCACCTAAGAAATTAAGTCGTGAAGTATATCTACCTATGTGTTCGTCTAATCAAAGTTTTCGAGTTTCTAAATGCACTCACTTATTCAATATTTGTTGTCACATTTTATAATGAGGTTTATATGACAGAATACACACAGAAGCTGCTGGCCGAAGTGAAAGCGAAAAATCCGGCGGAACCGGAATTTCATCAGGCAGTAGAAGAAGTTGTTGAATCGTTGGAGTTGGTCTTACAAAGACATCCTGAGTATCGTTCAGCCAAGATTCTTGAGAGAATGGTTGAACCCGAGAGAGTTATCACGTTCCGTGTTCCCTGGTTTGATGATCAGGGCGAAATCCACATCAATCGTGGCTTCCGTATTGAAATGAATAGTGCAATTGGTCCTTACAAGGGCGGATTACGTTTTCACCCTTCGGTTAACCTTGGAATATTGAAATTTTTAGCTTTCGAGCAAGTCTTCAAAAACAGTCTTACTACCCTTCCTATGGGCGGTGGTAAAGGCGGTTCTGATTTTGATCCTAAAGGAAAAAGTGATAATGAAGTTATGAGATTCTGCCAGAGTTTCATGACCGAGTTATATAGACATATCGGCCCTAATACCGACGTTCCTGCCGGAGATATTGGCGTAGGTGGTCGTGAAATCGGTTATCTCTTCGGACAATACAAAAGATTGAAAAATGAGTACACTGGCGTTCTTACCGGTAAAGGTTTGAACTGGGGCGGTTCACTTATCCGTCCGGAAGCAACCGGTTATGGTGCAGTTTATTTTGCACAGGAAATGCTTAAGACAAAAGGTTTAGAGGTTGAAGGAAAAGTATTTGCAGTATCAGGTTTCGGAAACGTAGCCTGGGGCGCAGTAAAGAAAATCAATGAGCTTGGCGGTAAAGTTGTCACTCTTTCCGGTCCCGACGGCTTTGTTTATGATAAAGACGGTATCAGCGGAGAAAAAATTGATTTTATGCTTAAGCTTCGCGCCAGTGCAAATGACCGTGTTAAAGATTATGCTGATGAATACAAGGTTGAATATGTACCGGGTAAACGTCCTTGGAGCGTGAAGGTTGACGTTGCCATGCCTTGTGCTACTCAAAATGAGATTGATGTTGAAGACGCAAAGCTATTAGTGAAAAATGGCTGCATCTGTGTCTGTGAAGGTGCAAATATGCCGACAACAATTGACGCTTATCATATCTTCAAAGAAGCCGGAATTCTCTTCTCACCTGGCAAAGCATCTAATGCCGGCGGCGTGGCTACATCAGGTCTTGAAATGTCACAAAACAGCATGAGACTCCCCTGGCCGAAAGAGGAAGTTGATAATCGTTTACATCAGATTATGAAAAGCATTCACGACACATGCAGAGCGACCGCTGAAAGATTCGGTACTCCGGGTAACTACGTTAACGGAGCCAATATTGCAGGTTTCTTGAAGGTGGCTGATGCTATGCTTGATCAGGGATTAGTGTAATTACACTCTGACTTAGCTATTACAAAAAAGGTTGTCTCATCGAGACAACCTTTTTTATTAAAATTCAAACTTATAACTTATACCAAGTTCGTTAATCATTTCATTATAGGTTGTTGTTTCCGTCACCGATTCCTTCCTCTCAAGCCTTATTAAAAAGCTTTCGATGATAGGATATTCTATCCGAATGTTGGCGGAAGATAAATCCTGCAGGAAGTTCGTTGACCCTCCGATAGTATACCGGAAATTTCTATACTTACCGCTCAAATTGAATTTTGTCATTGCCCCGACGTTTTTAATCTCAAGAGATTTCACATAGTCTCCCAGATACGCATTCAACATACCACCGATCAGCGAACCGGCCAATGATGTTGCTGTTCCCGTAAACAAGTCAATCTGCCCGGCAGCTTTGCTCTTATCAGCCTGCGTCAAATCCTTTTTGAATTTACCGGTAAGAACAAACCACATAGCATCGGCTTTATCGTATTCCGCAGAAGCGGTCTCGGACTCAATATTGCTTGATCCGATATACATAGAAATGTTGTTTTCATCCTGCGAAAAATTCTTCGCCAGATCTTTAACAGGCCCTTTTAACTTAACTTTGACGGCAACAGGTTCTTCTTTACCAAATGTAGTGGATGTTGAATCATTGCTGACATAATAGCCGTTATAAACACCGGTTATGTCCAAATACGGATTTGTTACATCGCTCTCGAACCGCAATGTGCCGGTAGCTGAAAAAGTCTTTAGGAATTCCAACGTCGAGCCTTCCAGTACCTTGAGTTCACCCTGAATGTTTTGGATGCCGTTCTTTCTTTCGAACATCAAATCGCCTTTCAGAACCGCATTCAGTTTCTGGTTTGCACCTTGAGCAAAATCAAAAATGAAGTTCGCCTCATCTTTAATTTTCACTTTAACTTCATAGTCAAAATTAAATGCTCCGGCTTTCCCGCTTCCCGGTGTGACTCTTTTTTGAGTTGCCAGTTCAATAAGTCTCTGAATCTCTTCTTCTCTTGTGGATAGCTGACCTTGTTCTCCGGCATAGTGATACACAAAATTATCAGCCGATCCTGAATACGCCGTTTGGGAGAGCGGATACGTTATTTTGGCCTCTTTAACTAAAAGCGGAACACTGAGGAATGAACGGTCTCTGTTAATAGTAAAAGAAATATTGCCGTCTGTAGCAACAAAACAATCGCCATATAATGAAGATGCGGAGGTTTTAGCATCCTCTGAAAGAACCGTAAGCTCCCCGTTCATGTTAACCTGCATATTCATGCCTTCTTCTGCGAAATATATAGCTCCGCCACCCGTTACGATACCCTTATTCTTAATCTTCCCGATGTTCTTCACAACAAAACTATCTAACAGAACTGTTTTGTTATTAAGACGAATTAACATTCCCGTAGCATAATCAAGGTTATTCGGCTCAAAGTGAAAAGCCGTATGTGAAATCCTCAAAAATCCGTTTCTCGCCATATCTTTAATGGTACCGGTAAAATCAAGCTTAGCGTTCATAGTGCCCCTGACTCTGCTGGTATGCGGGATAATATCTCCAAGACTTGCTAAGTTAAAATCATCTGATACGATGTGAAGATCAATATTGCCATCCTGAGGAATTAACTCAGGAGCGCCCAGACTCAAATTAAGCGGCATATACCCGCTTATATTCAATCTCGGTTTATTAACATTGCCTATTTTTTCGATGAATTTTATATCGGTGTTCATTCTACCGTTTTCATATACCAGATCACCGGTTAACGATCCGAAATTCACTTTTTTAAAGGTGATGCTGTCCAGATTGCTATGGAAGGTGTACTTCGGATTCTTTAGTGTACCGGTGGCTGTTATCTGCATATTAAAATCATTATCAATAATATTTGCCGGAGACATGCCGAGCAAACTATAACTGACATCGTAGCCTTTAAGATTGACAATGTTTAATTTCAGATTCATTGGATTATCCATAGAAAATACGCCATCTGCCAAAATTCTGCCGTCGCCACGCCATAGATTGAAATTTTGTATGTACAGATTCTCCGCAAAGTACTTTAAAAGGAATTTATCCTTATTAATCAATTCGTAGTTATTGTACTTTAACCGGACTCTGTCAACATTGCATAATAATGAATCCTTCCTCAAATCGAGTTTCATATCAAGAACAGAATTCATGTTGTCTGCAATGCCTGCCGATCCCGCGAATCCCAACTGACCGTTTTGCAGTGTTATGGAACAGTCTATTTTCTTTACATCGCTTTTTACAAACAAGCGTTCAATTGAAGTATGCAGTTCACCTGCAAGCGCAGTAATTGAATGATCTTCCAAAGGTTTTTTTAGAGTACAATCAAATTGAGCGTTTCGCAGAAAAAACGCATTATTTTTATCGTAATACTTGATAAAAGGAATGTTTGCATTGAATGAGAATGAAAACCCCACATTGCTGTTGACTAAAGAGCATTTGAAATTTCCTTCACCGTTAATTTCTTTATTTGGAATAAACATGCTGATTTTTTCCAGATTCCGTATTTGCATGGAGATATTAACATCATAATCCCCTTTTATCGTGGAATCTGCTTTGGCAGCAACGGGTAATGCGGTTTCGGCGGTAACAGTCTTGGACTTAATAGGGAAATACACATCCAGTTTTTGCGACACTGTTTTCGATATACCGGCAAATTGTCTGGATATGATGTCGCCAATATTGAGAAATGAGTATTTTCCTATAATAGTGCCTTCAATTATATCCGATTTGAATTCCAGCCGCTTTTGCAGATTTGCCGAGGACTGCAAGTCAACATTCGCGGTAAAATCATCAAACACCTTATCGGCGATAACCGTATTATATATGTGAAGGTCGGCTCGTCCGGAAATTTTATCAGGTTGAAATCCCTTTCCGGTAATTTTAATTTCCCCATTAATATCGCTATTTAAAGTTGAATCAAGAAGTGTAGGACGCAAGTCAAAATGATTTGTTCGTAAATAAGCATGATATACCGGCAGAGAGTCATTCACAAAATTAACATTAGCACTAAGCAAGAGAGAATCAATTCCGGTTTTGGCAGACAACGTTGTCCGTAATTCTGCATCCTTCACTTCACCTTCCAGCCGTAGCGTGTTGTATATTTGTTTGCCGATTACTGTATAACGGCCATCAACAAGATAATTAATCACGGATGTTTTCGGGTTTACTCCAACACCTTTTGCTTTTACATCGCCATTAAATGTAACAGGATGATGAGCCAGCTGTTCCAAATCCAGGTTAGCAGCGTTTAAAGCAACATCATATATAAATGAATCACCCGAATAGTCAAGACTGGTTGTGGAACGGATTACTCCTCCGGAGGCTTGGACTTTGAATTTGCTGACAAATTTAAATGGAGTTCCGTCATATAATAAACTATCAATAGCAAGAGTCTCAAAACCTTTATACCGGGGAAGATCCAGAGTTGGCAGCAAATTCGCCACATCATCTTCGCTGATAAAAGAATCCTTAAACCGGGCATGAATCATTAATTGAGAAGCTTTATTTATATCCTTCAGATTTCCGGTCGTCTGTAATATGGTCTTCCCATATTGTAACCGGAGCGTAGTGATGTCGAATTCTTTAATAGTCCCGTTACCTTCAATCAGCGCTTTAATATTCCCTTTCAGAATTTTTGTGCCGGGAATGAAAGTAGTAAGGTCATCAAAATTAAAGTCATTTGCCTCAAGCCTAACCTCGACAGGTGCAGTCTCGAAACTTTTTTCAGTAAACTGGAATATATTCAACCCACGCATCTGCATGCCAAAATTTATCTTTGACCGCTGCGTTTGCAAAACCAGATCTTTTACTGAAACCAGTTTTTTATCAATTGTGAATCTGCCGGATATTTCTTTGACATTAAAATCTTTAATATTGGAGTCGAAGCTGAGATTTTTGAGATGCACATTGAACGATTTATCGTTAATCCGGACTTCTGCACCTATCTGCAAATCAAGATTGGATATTCTCAGGTTATCCATGCCGAAGTTCGGCTGGAGCGAGAAATCCTTGACCTTATCCCATCGTAAGACATTACAATTAAGACCGCTGACATGAAGATTGTTTACCTTAATAGCAAACGGGAAATTTGTTTCTGATGTATCCTTGGGAGTCGGGGGGAATACTTTTTCGATATTGAAGATGCCGAGTGAATCTTTAATCAAATTACCTTGAATACCGGATATATTCAAATCTTTGACGAATATTTCTTTATTGAAAATTCTTAAAAGCTTTATCCGTAGAGCAACCTTATCAACCTGAAAAATCATCTGATTCTGCGATTCAAGACTGACATCGCGGACAATCAATGTTGTGAATATCGTGCCGTCTATCTGTCCGATGTTGAATCTGCCGTTTAAAGAATCATTCAGAATATTCAGAACCTCTTTTCGTGCAAACTCCCGGAATGTGGATGTCTGGGTGAAGCCGAGAGCTAAAAGGAAGATAATGAATAGACCAATTGCAAAGAAAAGAAAATAGTTAACTATCCTATGGTAAAGACCACGGGGTTTTCTGATTTTCTTCTTTGTATTTGATTCTTCGTTAGTCAACTTTATAACGTTCTAATATCGTCTTGATTATATTTGTCGTTGATACCTGATTGACAAATTTTATGGTTTTAACCGAACCGCCGTTATTTTCAACAACATCCCTGCCGACAATCTGGTCAATCGGCCAGTCAGCACCTTTAACAAGTACATCCGGAATAATTGCTGATATAATTTCAAATGGAGTATCTTCATCAAATAAAGTAACGTAATCAACTGATTTAAGATTTGAAAGAATGAATGCTCTTTCCTCTTCCGGAACGATTGGGCGCTTTTCTCCTTTAATGCTCCGAACCGATGTATCGCTGTTTAATCCAAGTATGAGAACATCACCGCATTCTTTTGCTTTTGCAAGATAATCAACATGACCCGCGTGGATAATATCAAAACACCCGTTTGTGAATACAACGGATTTACCTTCCAGCATCAATTTATTTCGTATTGCTTTGATTTCTTCCCGGGTATAAAAACTTTTCACTATATCACCTGTTCAACTATGTCAAATAATTTATTTTGTTCAATCGGCACAATACCGACCTCTTCGCACACGATTCCGGCAGCATAATTTGCCAGAAACGAAGCTTCATATATATTAGCACCGGAAGCCAGCGCCATGGTTAATGTAGAAATGACGGTATCGCCTGCTCCGGAAACATCACTGACTTTGCGTGCTTTTGTCGGCATACGTTTAATATTCCCATTACTTTCAAAAACCGCTATTCCATCTTCACCGAGTGTCAGCAATATATACTTTGCCTGCATTTTTGTCAATAAGCTTTTCCCGGCTTTATCTACGTCTTCGGATGTTTTAATTCTCATACCGAGCACATCTTCAGCTTCTTTTCTGTTCGGCTTGAAGACCGTGACGTTTTTGTAAGAAAAGAAATTATTGAATTTCGGATCAACGGTTATTAATATATTGTGTTTATTCGCCAGAGTAATAACCTTTTCAATCAACGATGGAGTCAGAACACCTTTATTATAATCTTGCAGAATTATGCCGTCAAGGATATTTATTCTTTCCTCAAGACTTTTAATAATAGTGTCTTCAATCTCAGGAGAAATGCTTTCCGTACTTTCTTTATCAATTCTGACTACATGCTGATGATGTGCAATAACTCTGGTTTTAGCAGTTGTCGGACGCTTTTCGTCAGTAATCAGACATTCTGCCGTAATGTTGGCCTCTGCCAATAAATTTCTAAAAATGTCACTATAGCTATCTTTTCCGACTACACCCAATGGGAAAGGATTGGCACCTAACTTCACCAGATTTAAGGCTACATTTGCAGCTCCACCGAAACGGTAAAACTCATTATCAACCTCAATAACCGGTACCGGTGCTTCCGGGGATATTCTTTTAACTATGCCGCGGAAATAGCAATCGAGCATCAGATCACCGACTACGGCGATGTTTTTCCCATTAAATTTATTCTGTAATTCGTGTAAGCGTTCTTTTGTTATCGTTATCATGGTTATTCCTTAAAGGATTTAGCTCTACTTTTTAGATTTCTTCTTTGTAAACTCTGCAAATGAATTATGGAATTCAAGTCTCCACAACCCTTTATCCGTACCAATCCAAATATCCAGACCGTTATAATAAAGTGCAGTAATATTCAATGAATTGATTTTAATTTCGTCAAGATTGACAGGAGTAACTTTTCCGGTTCTCTTATCATATATAATTAACCCTTTACCAATTTCGTTCTTCGACTCCTTATCGAATTGGTACATTGCCAGCCAAATTTTATTTCCGGTCTTGATAATCGCCTTTACGCCGTTTGCCGGAAGTCCGGACCGTTTGTCAATACGAGTCCATGTTGCCTTTCGATTGAATCTGTACAATCCGCCTACATTGAATTGCGGCTTTTCATTCGTTACAAATTCATCGCAGCCGAACCATAGATAATCTTTTTCCGAAAGAATGGATGAAACCGAGACGTAATCACCTTCTCCCCGAAATCCGTTTTCTTTACTCGAAAAGAATTCCAATGATGCCTTATCGCTCACATCTATAGCTTTATCATATTTATAAATTCCACCTTCGGTTGAAAACCAAATATAGTTATCGCCTTCAGGTTTAATGAATTTAAAATTATTCGTACGGTCATCATTGTTGATCGTCAAATCAAAATCGTCATATTTTTGACGGGCAACATCAAGCCGTGTTAAATTCTTAAAGCGTCCGATCCATAGGTATCCCGTACTTTCATCATAGTACAATGAGCGGATCCAGTTTCCGTATTCACCACCCAAAGCAAACTTCCGTTTTTTCCAGGTATTCCGTTTCCGGTCATAAGTATAAAGACCGTCACTACTGCCGCCCCAGATATAGTCTTTGGATACTGCAAGACAGTAATAGAAATCGTTTTCCGCGTTCCCGGCCTGGGAAGAGTATACAGTCCATGCTTTTTTAGCAATATCGTACTGCATAATGCCCTGTCCGTATGTAGAAAACCAAATCGTTGAGTTATCACCAATGATAGAAGTTATATTCGCATTGGGATAATACGCTTCATAATATTTTGATTGTGCAGCTGTCAACACGCTCAATAAACAAAAAGCGAGTACTATGTGCAATCGTGTGGACATTGTTAATTTCAAACCTTTTAATAACTTTCTTTTTCCGAAGGAAAACTCTTTCCCTTCACATCTTTTGTATACGCTGAAACCGCCTGGATTATTTCCTCAGCAAGATTCGCATAATTCCGGACAAAGCGGGGATGAAAATCCTGCGTTAATCCCAGCATATCATTAGAGACCAATATCTGACCATCGCAGTACATACCGGCACCTATACCGATAGTCGGAATGCTGATGCTCTCTGTTACTTTCTTTGCAAGATCAGCCGGAATTTTTTCAATTACAATACTAAAAGCACCGGCTTCTTCAAGAATCTTGGCATCCCTGATAATTTCATCCGCCTCTTCCTGATTTGTCCCTCTTTCCTTATAGCTTCCAAAAAGATGAATGCTTTGCGGTGTGAGTCCCAAATGCCCCATAACGGGGATACCGGCCTGTGTAATTTTTCTTACCGATTCAGCGACCCTTTCGCCGCCTTCAATTTTCACTCCGCCGGACGAAGTTTCTTTCATAATTCTGCCGGCATTCCGGAATGCTTCATCAACACTCAACTGATATGACATGAAAGGCATATCGGTGATAATCATGGCGCGCTGAACACCGCGAGTAACGGCTTTGGTGTGATAAATCATTTCATCCATCGTAACGGGCAAGGTAGTCTCAGCGCCCTGAAAAACGTTGGCGAGTGAATCGCCGACAAGAATCAAGTCAACGCCTGCCTGATCCAAAAGCTTTGCTGTTATGAAATCATATGCCGTTAACGCAGAAATTTTAACACCTTTCTGCTTCATCAACATAATTGATTTTGTTGTTATTCTTCTAAACTGTCCTTGTACACTCATTGTGATCATCCATTAATTTACTATTGAATGTAATTCATCAGGAACTAACCTGATGAATTTATTACCGAAGTAATTTTCAAAACCTGAAACTATCGCAGCTTCTAACCGGCTGTAGTCCACAGCCGCATTAAGTATGGTTTCTATTTCGGTCGTTTTATCTTGTAATTCGTTGAGCATTTCATTTTTTTCTTCACTACTTATATTCAAGTAATCCGGAAGTCTCCTATGAAATGTTCCGCATAATATTGAGCCATGCTGCAATACTACATTACCCATTTTTCTCTGCGCACTGCCGATAAGTTTCTTGTGCTCATATTTCAATTCATTCTTAGCTGTTTCGGCAAAACAAGCAACACCCTTACCTGCCCGGTACACAGCAGCATAATCTGTCTGCAAATGTTCAAGTTCGGCAGTCGTCAACTTCATGTCATATAGTCCAAGCGCAACCAGAAGTGCGTCATTCACGTCCTTATAAATCTTCTTCGGTGAATTATCCGGTGAACAGTGCATCACTACTGAATACGTTAATTCTTCCGCATGCAAAATTGCACGACCGCCTGTCGGACGCTTAACAATATTTATGTTATCCTCAGCACACTTTTCCAAATCCACTACATTTTCACTCTGATTCGCACCAAGAGAAATGCAGTACGGTTTCCATGTGTATAATCGTAAAGACGCTTCGCCCACACGAATATTTTCTGCAAGGTACAGGTCATAATCCATATTATAAGCGCCGGTATGTTCGCCGGTATTTACGACCGACCACTTCACTTTCCTATGATTCCCCGTTTCCCGGTTTTTATAAAGTCAATAATCCCAAGAACAATTTCATCTAATTGCTGTTCCTGAAGGATCGCAAGCGCTTGTGAGACATTATATTTCGGATTGTAAATAACTGAGTATGCCCGTTTGATAGTATTAATTTGTTCGTTACTGAATCCCCGCCTGCGGAGGCCGACCAAATTAACGCCGCCGTACCGGAGAGGTTCTCCGGCTGTAAGCATATACGGGGGAACATCCTTTACAACTCGGTATCCGCCGCCAACCATAACGTGTCCACCGATATGGGTGAATTGATGCACGGCAACTGCACCACCTAAGATTGCCCAATCGTCAATATGAACGTGTCCTCCAATCTGGACGCTGTTGGCCAGAATGCAATTGTCACCGATTCGGCAATCATGTGCAACATGGCTGTATGCCATCATTAGTACATTTTTACCGATGCTGGATTTGCCGGTCTCAACAGTTCCTCTGTGAAGTGTTACATTTTCATGTATCGTTGTATTGTCTCCGATATACAGGTAGGTTTCCTCATTGGCAAACTTCAAATCCTGTGGTACGTGCGATACTGAAGCATTCTGATATATAGTAACCTTGTTTCCGATTCTTGCCCCGTCATAAATAACGGCATGCGGCCCTATATAGGAATTATCACCTATCTCAACGTTATCGTATACAACACTGAATGGAGCCAAAGTCACGTTTTCTCCTAACTTGGCTTTGGGGCTAACGATTGCGGTCGGATGTTGATTAGTCATATTATACTTTCAATTTTGTTTTAAGATTTCTATCTGTCAACAATTGCAGCCATAAAGTCTGCTTCAGCAACTAATGCATCATTAACAAATGCCCGGCCTGCCATCTTAACAATCTTACCTTTTTTATTCACCATTTCTATTTCCATAACCAGCTGATCGCCCGGTGTTACCTGTTTTCTAAACTTGGCATTATTTATCTGAGTAAACAATACTAATTTTTCTTCCGGATTTAAGAATGAATTCAACAGCAATACACCACCGGTCTGAGCCATTGCCTCAATTATCAGTACACCCGGCATTATCGGATTCCCTGGAAAATGTCCCTGGAAGAAGGGTTCATTTACAGTGACTGATTTAATACCGATTACTTTTTTATCAAGATCAAGCTGGGTTATCTTATCAACAAGAAGGAATGGATAACGGTGAGGCAGTATTCTATGGATAGCGTTTGTATCAAATACAACGCCTTCTTTTTTTACTAATTGATATTTCTTAACTAATTTTTTCTGCTGATACATCTTCCGGACCAACTTTGCAAACTCAACGTTTGCTTTATGTCCGGGACGTGCGGCTAAAATTTGAGCTTTGATCGGTACGCCGATGAGTGCAAGATCGCCAAGCATATCCAACAATTTATGGCGTGCAGGTTCATTTCTAAAACGCAGCTCTTTATTGTTCAGGATACCATTGTTTCCGAGAATAACACCTTTTTCTAAACCGAGTTTCTTGGAAAGTTTATCTAATTCCGGTTGTTCAGCCTGTTTATCTACAATAACCACGGCACAATCCAAATCACCGCCCTTGATCAGTCCGAGCTCTGAGAGCTGTTCGACTTCACTTAAAAAGCAGAAAGTCCGCGCAGGAGCAAATTCAGTGACAAACTCTTTTCCCAGATCAAACATGCCGCTGTGCTGGCTTCCCAGAGCCGGATTCTGGTAATCAACCATAACCGTAACTCGGTAATCATCAAGAGGAAGTCCGACAATATCCACCTGACGTTCTTCGTCATGAAAAACGACAGTCTCGTCAATAATCAAGTAATCTTTGGGCACCGATTGCTGAACGAATTCAGCTTTCTCTAATACTTCAACATATTGAATTGCGCTTCCGTCGCCGATTGGAGGTTCGATACCATCGAGTTCAACGATAATATTATCAATCTGCAATCCTACAATTGCAGCCAGAACGTGTTCTACCGTATATACCTTGGCTTCACCTACCGCTAATGTCGTTCCTCTGGATACATCTATAACATAATCGGCTAATGCCGGTATCTCCGGATTGCCGCCTAAATCGGTGCGTACAAATCTGATTCCATAGTTTTCAGCAGCCGGTTTAAATGTCATGGTACAACTTGTACCGGTATGAAGCCCCACACCGGACATGGATACCGGGTTCTTTATCGTTCTTTGCAGTTCAAGCATGCCAAACCTATATTTTCTTATCAAAATACATAAATGTTACTATTTAACTTAGAAAGATACTAATCTATTAACTTTTGACAAAAAAGAAGGCCTAATCATTGAGAGAAAATGCTTGCTTTTTAGCGAAAAACAAACAATATTGAATAACTTTAATGACAGAATTACGATTTTCTCTCAGACTCAGGCTTTTGCTTAATTACATATATTTTCCTCTATGCCACTAACAATGGAGGTTACGATGGATATTTCAAAGTACAGAGTCCCTTTCAAGAAGAATCTTTCTCTTTCCGACTACCCTACCGACTCGAATGGAAAGTTCAAATCACGCGAAGATGCCGAGAATCTGCTCGAAAAGAATATCAAGCAAATGGCTGCCCTTCAGGATAAATTATACGCCCACGATAAATTTGCGCTGCTGCTGATCTTTCAGGCAATGGATGCCGCAGGAAAAGACGGGGCGATTAAGAATGTCATGTCCGGACTTAACCCGCAAGGCACTCAGGTATACAGCTTCAAACAGCCATCAGCCGAAGAGCTCGATCATGACTTTCTCTGGAGGATCAACAAGTCACTCCCCGAACGAGGAAGAATAGGCATATTCAACCGTTCGCATTATGAAGAAATTCTTGTAGTCCGCGTGCATAATTATTTACAGCCGGAAAAGCTTCCCGATTACGTGATGAACAGCAAAAACATTTGGAAAGACCGGTACCGTCAATTTAGAGATTATGAGCGTTACTTGTATGAGAATGGCGTTTGGACGGTTAAGTTTTTCCTGCACATCTCAAAGGACGAGCAGAAAAAACGCTTCATGAAACGAATTGAGGATCCTTCAAAAAATTGGAAGTTCTCCTCATCAGATCTAAAGGAACGCGAACATTGGGATGAATATCAGAAGGTCTACGCGGAAGCTCTATCCGAAACAAGCACGAAGTTCGCTCCATGGTATGTTATTCCCTCTGATAAAAAATGGTTCGGCCGGACACTTATTTCCGAGGTCATAACAAAAACACTTGAGAAAATGAATCCGGTATACCCTCAGATGAATGAAGAAAAGTTGAAGAATCTTCAGCTCTATAAAGAGCAATTAGAAAAAGAACAATAAATGTAAGGCGGCATTTAAAACGAAAAGAGGTTGAACAATTCAACCTCTTTTTGTTTGTTATTTGTAATTTGTAAACTGTACCGGAAAACTCAGTTCGGCCTCTTTCACCATTTTCTGAACTGCCTGCAAATCATCTATCTTTGGTGCCTGACAGCGGATTTGTTCATCCTGAATCTGTGCATTAACCTTAAGCTTTGAATCTTTAATCATCTTCGTGATAATCTTCGCATTATCCTTTGAGATGCCACTTGCAAGTTCAATCACCTGCTTCAGTGATCCGCCGCTTGCCGTTTCCGGCTCTTTATATTGCAGCGCTTTAATTGAGATGCCGCGCTTGATAAATTTGGTCTGCAAAATATCAATGCTCTGTTTTCTTGAGTAATCATCCTTTGTATGGATGGTCAGCAGCTTGTCTTTTTTATTCAGGTCAACCGTAGTAGCCGAATCTTTTAAATCATAACGCTGGCTTATTTCTTTTACTGCCTGATTAACAGCGTTGTCTACTTCCTGAAAATCAATTTCAGAAACTATATCAAATGAATGATTTGATGCCATATTTTCTCCAATTATTTTCTCAAAAATACGAAAAAAGCCAATGAGAGAAAATTCTTATAATCTTTCGATAGCCAGACTTGAAAACTCATCAATAACCTCGCCGTCAATGCTGATGACTTTAGCATATAGTGGAATATTCTTTCCGGAGTTATCAATCGCCCTTTTTGCCAACTGCACCAGTCCGGAACAGCACGGAACCTGCATGATAAGTACCGTTATGCTCTTCAATCCCGATTCCCGGATCATTGTTTCCAGCTTATTCAAGTAGGCTTCTTTGTTCGAGTCCAATTTTGGACAGGCAATTGCCAAAGCTTTTTTGTGAAGAAAATCAGCATGGAAATTCGGATATGCCAACGGGACGCAATCAGCAGTCAATAGCAGATCGTTATTTTGTACCTGCGCAGCAAACGGTGAAAGCAGATGCATCTGTATCGGCCATTGCTGCAGCCTGATATTGTTCCTTACCGTAGTTGGTTTTTCTTCCTCCACCGTATCAGAAAGTAATGGAGCTGTTTCTTTGTGTGCGGATTTACGAATTTCCGAAAAGTTTATCTGAATGTTTCTATGCTTTAGAACATCTAATGCCTGGTTCAAATAATTCATTTGTCCGTGTTCATATAAGTGCACAAGATGTGCCGTTACGGTATTCTCTCCCATTTCTATCATTCGCTCAATGACAAGAGCCTCATTATACGGCTCAGCTTCCTTTTTCTCTACCATAATGGCATTCTGTGGGCACTCACCAATACAGGCGCCGAGACCGTCACAAAAAATTTCATTTATTAGCCGGGCTTTGCCGTCTATAAGCTGCAATGCACCCTCGGCACATGCCTGTACACACTTGTTGCAGCCATCGCATAAATTTTCATCAATTGTTATTACTTCACGTATCATAAAAACCTGTGTTTATAATCGGATTATTTTATCTGATTAATATAATTATTATTCATTGTAGTTCAAAATGAAATTTAATTCCCCTATTCATCACGCGTTGGGAATTAATAATTTTCTTATCTTTTGTAAATTGTAGATATATTTTTGATTTTTTAAGGATTTTAAGATTAAACGACTATTCTTTTTGCTGATAATGTTCGGGGGCTTTAGTTCCTTTTCACTCGCCGTCTTGAAGACACCGGGGGGCAATTCAACAGTTCTTGATCCTGATGTTGATAAAGACAGTTCCTATGTTCTTCCTGCCCAGTACGATATTGATGTGCTGCATTACCTTATCAAAATTGCGTTACATCCGGAAGTAAAACAGATTTCGGGTGATGTAACGATTACAGCGAAAGTACTTCATAGTGCCGATTCGTTATTTTTAAATTTCTACGAAAATTTGCTAATAGACTCAGTACTCGTTAACAGCAAAATAAGTACCTATACCCGCTCCGAACGCAATCTAAGCTTACCAAACAACAGGCTATCTACTTCATCGGATACCTTTGTAATCCGAATTATCTATCATGGAAGTCCAAAGAATCTTGGGTTTTCTTCTTTTGTGTTCGGCGAAGTTAATGATAATCTTATGGTTTCTACTCTGAGCGAACCTTATTTTGCCTCAACCTGGTTCCCATGTAATGATCGTCCGGACGATAAAGCGCTTATGGATATGTACATAACTTCCGACTCTGTTTATACTTCCATTTCCAACGGTAAGTTAATGGATTCGGTTACTCATGATTCTTTACGAACGTTTCACTATAAAACATTTTATCCCATAGCGCCCTATTTAATCTGTCTGTATTCCTCAAAGTACTCGCATTTTTCCGAAAATTATGTAAGTGCAGCAAAGGACACGATGCAGATAGATTATTACGCTATTCCGAAGCATTTGGAATACGCTAAAAAGGACTTCATGGGTCATGCGAAAATGATTAGCGTTTTCGCAAAACTTTTCGGCGAATATCCATACATTAAAGAAAAGTATGGTGTAGCGGAGTTTCTCTGGCAAGGCGGCGCAATGGAACATCAGACTATTACGGGTATCGGCACCAGCTTCGTTAAAGGCAAAGGCAGATACGAAGAAATTTATGTTCATGAGCTGTCACATCATTGGTTTGGCGATTGTGTCTCTCCCCGGTCATGGAAAGATATTTGGTTGAATGAGGGCTTCGCCACGTATTGTGAGGCTATATATCTTGAGCAGGTTTATGGTATAGAACAGTTTGAAGCTAAAATGCAGACCTTAAAACTTCCTGTTTTTTCCGGAACAGTTTACGATCCGAAGTACAACATGTTTTCGCCTACGATTTATTATAAGGGCGCATGGATATTGCATATGCTCCGTTTTGAAGTCGGTGATTCAGCATTCTTTTCTATTCTCAGGAAATATTTTAATACTTACAAATACGGGAATGCCTCAACTCAGGACTTCATCAATATTGCTGAAGAAGTATCCAAGAAAGATTTACATCAGTTCTTTGAGCAATGGCTTTACAAAGAGTCCAACATTATTGACGCATCGTATTCATGGAATATCGTTGATGCCGGGAGTCAGGACACAACATACACGGTACAGTTGAAACTAAAACAAACGCAAACTGATTATCCCTGTTTTCATTTTCCGGTGAATGTGGATTGGTTTTTCAATACCTACACGCCTGTAGAGACCACCCGGATATATGTTGATAAAAAGGAGCAATCTTTTACGTTTATTTTCAAACAAAAGCCGCAGTCGGTGCTTATTAATCCCCACCTGCAAATTTTGGGTGAATTTATTGAATCTCCACAGAAGCAATAACGTTCCCCAGGTTCGTGTTTTTTTAGATTAGGGAATCATTATTAATTAGTAAATTATGTGCTGATTTTCGAATGCTTATGAGTAAAACATATTATTTTATTTCGGATATTCATCTCGGCCTTGAAACAAAGGAAATTGAAGATGCAAAAGAAGCCAAGCTGGTTTCTTTTCTCTATTCCATAATGGATAAGGCAGATGAATTATTTATCGTCGGCGATTTGTTCGACTTTTGGTTTGAATACAAACGTGTCTACCAAAAAGGATATTTCCGCACATTTACCGCCCTGCAGGATCTCACCAGAAAAGGTGTGAAGGTTCACTATTTTATTGGCAATCATGATTTCCTGCACCGTGATTTTTTCCCGGTTGAACTCGGTATTACATTGTATGAGAGCGGTGATTTCTTTACGCTTAATAACAAAAAGTTTTTTATTGACCACGGTGACGGCATGATAGCCAATGATTATGGTTATAAAATTCTGAAAGCGGTACTGCGGAATAAAGCCGCACAATGGATGTATTCCAAAATTCACCCTGACCTCGGTATACGCATCGCCAGCGGTTCAAGCAAATCGAGCCGAAAATATACTACGCAAAAAGACTACGGCGAACAAAACAGCTTATTTGAAGCCGCTCAAAAGTACATTGACCGGGGATGCGATTATGTCATTTTCGGACACTCACACAAACAAGACCTTCTCCCCTATAATAAAGGCTTTTATGTAAATCTCGGATCATGGTTAGACAAGCCATGCTTCGGAGTTTTCAAGGATAATGATTTTTCTATCGTTGACTGGAAATAGTTATGGACAAAAAACAAAAACCACCTTTCAAAGAACGATTTCAAACAATGTGGGAGGATAGGGAGAAAAGAAAGAAATTTCTGATTATCTCATCCATTGTTTTTGGACTTTTCCTCGGCTTTCTCATTTACATCTGGTGGGGACTTCCATCACTTGAGGAATTAGAAAACCCGAAACCGCAGCTTGCCAGTAAAGTATATTCTATTGACGGTGAATTGATCGGCCAATACTATGTTGAAAACAGAATTGAGACTGATATTGACAGCCTTCCTCCGCATTTGGTCAACGCTCTTATTTCAACTGAGGACAGAAAGTTTTACGACCATTGGGGCGTTGACATGGATCGTTTTGTCAAAGCAATGGTAAAAAATGTTTTCAGAAATTCGCGTGAGGGAGCCAGCACGCTTACCCAGCAGTTATCAAAGAACCTATATAATTTAAAAAGTTCAAATGAAAATATTTTCGGTACAGGTATCCGGAAAATTCGGGAGTGGATAACCGCTATTCAAATCGAAAAGACATTCACTAAGCGCGAAATACTTGAGATGTATTTTAATGTTTCCTATTTCGGTAAAAGTGCTTATGGTATTGAATCCGCTGCAAGGGTCTATTTTAATAAAAAAGGTAAAGACCTGACGATTCCCGAATCGGCGATGCTGATCGCGCTGTTGAAATCCCCTGTGCAGTATGATCCGGAAAGACGTGTCCAGAACGCGTTGACAAGAAGAAATTTAGTCATGCAGAACATGGTTACAGCCGGGTTACTTCCGGAAGATAAATTCCAGAAATTGAGGAATGAACCTATCGTTCTGGCTCGTGGCAAAAAAGTGAAAATCAGGAGCGACGCACCGCATTTCATGGAATCCATACGCCAGCAAATGGAAGCAGTAGCGGAGAAACACGGGCTCGATCTTTACCGTGACGGCCTTTCCATATACACAACTCTTGACCACAGAATGCAGCTTATCGCAAATAAAGTTGTCGCTGCACATTTGAAAGAGTATCAGGAAATTTTCTACAAGAACTGGAAATGGGATAACAACAAGGAGCTTATCCCCTCCTTAGTAGACAGAGCCATTAAAAATACTGCCGAATATCACGAAGCTAAAACCCGGGAACAAAAAACTCAAGTGTATAACCGCTTACAGTTTAGTCAGGCATTTATAGATTCTGTTAAAAAAGCCGAGTCTACAATTCAGGTCGGTTTTGTTGTGTTGGATCCGACAAACGGGCAAGTCCGTGCGATGGTTGGCGGTGCTAATCAGGACTGGTCTTACGGTATCAACCATGTTACACAGATCAGAAGGCAGCCGGGTTCATCATTCAAACCTATTGTTTATACGGTAGCGATGGATAACGGAGCTTTTCCGGCGTACTCACTTTCTAATACGAAGTTTAATTACAACGGCTGGTCACCTTCAAACAGTGACGGTTCTTATGGCGGTTATCTGACCCTCCGCAATGCTCTTGCACAGTCAGTCAATGTTATTGCGGGACGCTTAACCACATCAGATATGGCGCCTCCATCACAGGTTGTCCGGTATGCTAAAAAAATGGGTGTAAATTCACCATTATCGGCATTCCCTTCCATAGCTCTCGGCACTATAGAAATTGCTCCTATTGAAGAAGCTGCCGCCTTTGCAACTCTTGCAAATCACGGTGTATACCATGCCCCGATTTCAGTCCTGAGAGTCGAGGATCGGAACGGTATGGTGCTTGAAGAGTATAAATCTGAGACGTGGGAAGCTGTATCACCCCAATCTGCTGCTTTGACTGTCAGTATGATGGAAGATGTTGTCAGTTACGGTACCGGTGCTTCAATCCGCCGCGTATTTCACCGACCGGCAGCCGGGAAAACAGGTACGACACAGGATTACGCCGATGCCTGGTTCAGTGGTTTTACCCCACAGCTTGAAGGTACGGTCTGGGTCGGATTTGACGATCATCGTATTAAATTCAATGGCTGGTACGGTCAGGGAGCACGGGCTGCATTACCTATATGGGCAAACTTTATGGCCGAGACTTACAACACGGTCAACCTGCCTCTGAAGTATTTTGACATGCCCGACGGCGTCGTTCAGGCAGAATTTTGCAAGGCGAGCATAGAGCGAGGTGACACAAGATTGGCAAAAGATGGCTGTCCTGAGAGGGTAACTGACTGGGTTAAAGCCGATAGATTGCCTGAAGCTTGTAATATACATGGAGGCGGAGCACGCACACCGGCAGCATCAAGAAATGAAACGGGCTGGTAACAGATTTTCACAATTATATAGAGATGCTCCCATTTAAGGGAATCGGTCTATCTCTTTAATATTTAAGATTTTATATGATTGATTCTAAATTAGATTTTAGTAAGTTCAGAAGTAACATCATTGGCGCTGACGCCGTTTTTGAGACACCCTTTGGGACACAAAAATTGGTCTATGCCGACTGGGTAGCCAGCGGGCGCCTGTATCAACCTATCGAATCTGCCATTCAGGAAAAGTTCGCTCCCATGCTCGGGAATACTCATTCGGAAGCCAGTTCAACAGGGGCATTCATGACACGTGCGTATCATGAAGCACAGCATATCATTAAGAAGCACGTAAACGCCTCAGAGCAGGATCTGCTGATTAATGCAGGATCGGGCATGACCGGGGTTGTGAATAAGCTCATTAGACTGCTTGGATTAAGGATTCCGGAGCAACTGAAAGATATGACGCATGTTCCGGAGGAATTACGCCCGGTTGTTTTTATAACACATATCGAACACCATTCCAACCAGACTTCATGGCTTGAGACCCTCTGTGACACTGTAATTCTCGAACCCGAAACAGATGGCACAGTCGGAACCACAGATTTAATTAAAAAACTCGAAGAGTATAAATCCAGACCTCTGAAGATTGGTTCATTTTCAGCCTGTTCGAATGTGACCGGTATTAAGACTCCTTATTATGAACTCGCCAGAATAATGCATCAGCATGGCGGCTACTGCTTTGTAGATTTTGCCTGTTCCGCACCTTATGTGAGCATAGATATGCACCCTACAGATCCGGAACAACATCTCGACGCGATCTTTTTCTCGGCTCATAAATTCCTCGGCGGCCCTGGTTCTCCGGGTATCCTGATTTTTAATTCCAACTTGTACCATAATCACGTTCCTGATGAACCCGGTGGCGGTACAGTTGACTGGACAAATCCCTGGGGACAGCATAAGTTTGTAAATAATATTGAAGCACGTGAAGACGGCGGCACTCCCCCATTTCTCCAGACAATAAAAGCTGCTTTGGCTATCAAGCTCAAAGAACAGATGCAGCCGGATTTAATACAGGCGCGTGAGACGCAGCTGCTTAAAATACTATTCAAAGAGATTGAGACAATCCCCCATGTTCATATTCTCGCGAATAATTTACGGGACAGATTGGGTGTTGTCTCCTTTTATCTTGATAACATGCACTACAACCTCGCTGTTAAACTGCTGAATGATAAATTCGGTATTCAAACGCGCGGCGGCTGTTCATGTGCCGGTACGTACGGCCACTATTTGCTGCATGTTGATCCTAACCGCTCCCATGCGATAACCAACAAGATAAATGAGGGCGACCTTTCCGATAAACCGGGCTGGGTTCGGGCTTCGATTCATCCGACAATGACGGAAGATGAGATGCATTTAATCGGAGAAGCACTGAGACAAATTGTAGCGAACGCAGACGATTGGAGTAAGGACTACCTATACATCCCTGCAAAAAATGAGTTCGTCCATAAATCCGAAAAACTTCAGGATATCTCTCCCCTTTTCGAATTATAACCATTCGAACAAAAGAACGTACCGCGGAGACGCGAAGACGCAAAGTATTTTTTGTAGGATGACTCTCCGAGTCGTCCATGTAATTCGTGATTTCTTACTAATGGTCGACACGGAGTGTCAACCTACGATCGCAATAGAAGCCCTTTTTATTGTGCAGTTGGTCGTTAAAAAAAAGCTTTGCGTCTTTGCGCCGTGCCCCCCGGCAGACGTGGAACTTAGCGGTGCTTTCTGATTGTATGTTGACACTCTGTGTCGACCATTTCCAATCTTTCGTCACACTGCGCTGGTCGAGTCAGAGACTCAACCTACAGAAGAGTTCTTTTCTCACAAAATTACTTTGCGACCTTTGCCTGCTTTGCGGTGAATTTAACAATAAAAAGCAGTCCGGAGACTGCTTTTTCATAAAAATATTTTACTTCTAATTAGAACTTAAAACCTGAAATAATCTTTTGTATCTCATCAGCGCTTATTCCGTTACCGAATTCCTTGTCCTTTGAAACCGGAGCGGTTGCAGGTTTGCACTTAGGTGTGTTATCCTGATTGATAACCGGATTACCTGCGCGTGCACGGAGCCTGTCCTCAATTTCACTTAAGAAACTGCGGGATGAGGCATCAGCACCGCTAATTGAATTCAGTGAAGGCATATCACCTTTCGAGTTGATTGGATTCACTTCAAACGCGAGTGACTTGACATTAATAAGATGTTTTGCGGTAACATTCTCGGATACTATTGATCCGCCCCATGTTCCGGGTCCAAGAGTTAATGAAGGCATTAAGGCAGTCGTGTTACCTACGGCTCCTAATGAAGCGACGGTGTTAACCAGAATTCTGAATGCCGGTTTTTCAATCGCAAATTTCATGATAACATCGGCATCATTGGAGTGTATCGCCAATGAGTGTCCGATTCCTCCGAATACCAGCAGGTCAATACATTTATGACAGCCTTCAAGCCACCCGTCAACCTTGTACATTGCGAGTATCGGTGATAATTTTTCGTATGAGAGCGGCTCACTCTTCCCGACTTCAGTACATTCGGAAATGAGGACGCGTGTATTTGAAGGAACATTAAATCCTGCCTGTTGGGCAATCCATGTCGCGGGTTTACCGACGATATCGGGATTTATCCGGCCTTCTTTCAAAATAACCTTAGCAAGTTTTGCTTTTTCTTCTGCATTGGTAAAATGAGCACCCTGGATTTTACATTCTTCTACAACCTGATCGTAAAGCGCACGGTCAACAATAATGGCTTGCTCAGATGAACAGAGTGTACCGTTATCGAATGTAGTACCGTAAATAATATCGGCAACGGCTTTTTTATAATTTGCCGTTTTCTCGATAAATGCCGGAACATTACCAGCGCCTACTCCGTAAGCAGGTGTACCTGAGCTATATGCGGCCTTAACCATAGCACCCGCGCCCGTTGCCAGGATTACGGCAATGTTCGGGTCGCGCATCAAAGCGTTTGTGCCTTCAAGTGTCGGATTAGTCATGCACTGAATCAATCCCTTAGGAGCACCTGCCCTTTCGGCAGCTTCGCGAACAACGCGGACAGCTTCCATGGTACTGTTCCTTGTGCGTGGATGTGGACTGATGACGATACCGTTACGGCCTTTTAAGGAGATCATGCTCTTAAACATTGCTGTCGAGGTTGGATTTGTTGAAGGGATAATCGCGGCAACAACACCCATCGGTTCGGCAATTTTGATGATTTTGCCATTTGCTTCGGTTGCTATAACGCCGACAGTTTTTAGATCTTTAATGGATTCCCAAACCTGCCGTGTAGCAAATTGGTTCTTCACCAATTTGTCCTGTACCTTACCGAAACCGCTTTCATCACAAGCCATTTTGGCGAGGCGCTCAGCTTCAGCATATCCGGCATCAGCCATTGCTTTTACAATCTTATCAACTTGTTCCTGCGTATAAAGCTTAAATTCTAACTGAGCTTTTTTCGCAAGTTTTGTTAAGTCTCGAACTTCTTGTGTTGAAAGTAAATCTTTATCCAATGACATGCAAAATCCATATTATTTGAACTCTTAATATATCGTATCAAAACGAGACTTTCAAATAAGAAATAATTAGGTGGAATACATGCCCCTGTCATTCCGGAAAAGCTGTCGCAGAAATCTTTACAAACAAACCAACGTAGTTCGACAGATTTATCCGGAATCCATTTTAGTCAACCTCTGTGCATTTCTAGTTTTATTGACAGGTTTATGCTTTAATCTTGATTCTGAGTTGGAACAGGTGGGATTTTTTCTGAATGGATTCCGGATAAATCTGCCATATAAATTCTCAACATAGATACGCATCAAAGTGGCAGATTTTCCGGAATGACACGAGAGTATATTTCCCCCATTTTAATTCTTCATTAATATCACATTTACAGACATCCATTCTAATAACCATTCATCCCAATTATTTTTATGCTCTTTACAACCTTTTGTAATTTTCTTGAGTCTAATAATTATTAATTACTCATTAAATAACGCTGGTTTTATGAAACTCAATTTATTGAAACACACATCCATTCTGCTGCTTAGTCTTTTCTTCATTGGCTCTCTATCAATTAATATCTCCGCTCAAAACAAAGATAAATCACCTGTAAATGTTCAGATAGTATCCGATGAGGCTGAAGCAGTCATCTCTATTCTTGCAAAAAAAGCTTCAAATGAAGCAATTACCGATGCTGATTGGCAGAAGCTGTTCAGTTCAGAAGGATTTACCCGTTTGAAGAAACGTGAAGAATCTTTTAAGCATGAATACACCGAAGAAAGCTTCAAGACTTTCGTCCTCTCCGCTTCATTGTTCGCCAAACGCGATGAATTAGCAGCAACACTTGAGCAATGGATAAAAGCCGATGTGGATGGTGCCGCGCAAAAAGCACTATACTATTTGCCCGAGGGTGCGAAGATTAAGGCAAAAATCTACCCTGTTATTAAACCCGGTAAAAACAGCTTCGTCTTCGAAACCAAAACCGACCCCGCAATCTTCCTTTATGTTAATCCTGCTGAATCCAAAGACCAATTTGAAAACAAGTTAGCACATGAATTGCACCACATAGGATATGCTGCAAGTTGTGAAGAGTCACAAACTGCAGAATTAAAGGCGCTTCCGGCGAGAACTCAAAGAACAGTCGAATGGGTTGGCGCGTTTGGAGAAGGATTTGCTATGCTTGCAGCTGCAGGCGGACCATACACGCATCCACACAGATACAGCTCCAGTGAAGATCATGCCCGCTGGGATAGTGATATGGCAAACTTTGATGCGAATTTAAAAGCAGTTGACAAATTCTTCGTCACAATTTTAGACAGCACCATTGCAGACAAAGATATTGATTCTGTCGGTATGGAATTTATGGGCATTCAGGGCCCGTGGTATACAGTCGGTTATAAAATGTCCGTACTTATCGAAAGAACATTCGGTAAACAGAGATTAATCGAATGTATTGCTGATCAGAGATTGTTACTCCCCACATACAATGAAGCGGTAATTATCACAAATAATGTTAATCATGGTAAATTACCAATGTGGTCTGATAAAGTAATCAACGCAATATTACATAAATAATTTTGCCGGCTCAGGGAGCCTCGTGGTGCCTAAATCACGAGGCTCTCTTAGCTTAGTTCTCCAATTACACAATAGATCTATTCACAACCAAAGATGTATTGCGATTAGCTCAATCCAGTTCACCGGCTTTCATTTTTGTTTTCGCCGGTTGAGCAGTCTTTTCGATTTTCCCACTGAGTATAACTTTTACTACGGTCGCAACGGTATCCGGGCAATCTGCCGGAAGATTCACCACGAACCGGTTATCTTGTTTGCCATACTGTAATGCCGCTCCGCTGTGTAATAAAGAAACTGACGAGATGTTGACCGGCAATTCCGGTAATAATAATCCGCCATCTTTGGGATAGGTAAATATTGAGAAATATAGATTCATCCGTCCTGCAGAATCTTTAGCGGTACATCTGCCCCACTCCAAAGCAGGAAGTGGACTTGCACCCGTACCGTAAATTGCCTCACCATTCCTGTGCATCCATGCGCCTATTTCTTTAAGCCGGATGATGCTTTCGTTGGGGAATTCGCCTTCGGCAGTGGGACCGACATTCAATAAGTAGTTTCCACCTTTCGAAGCTATATCAATAAGGTTTCTTATTAGTGTTTCCGTGCTTTTCCATTTTTGGTCGGAGCTCTTAAATCCCCAGCTGCCGTTCATTGTCATACAGGTTTCCCAATCCCGCCCTTCAAGCTCATCTAAATTCGGAATCCTTTGCTCAGGTGTCTTATAGTCACCCTTGAAATTCGGACGTTTTAACCGGTCATTTGTGATAATATTGGGTTGTATTTTCAATAGTCCTGAAAGTTCTTCCGCGTATTCATCAGTCATACCTGTCGGAGTGTCCCACCACAAAACGGCAACATCACCATAGTTGGTAAGCAGCTCTTTAACTTGTGGAACGGATACTTGACGGATATATTCACTCATTGATTTCGTTGTTTGCAGAGAATCCCAGTGCCCGCTATGTCCCTTTGTGTAGGCATCAATAGCAATTGAATCGGGATTTGCCCAGCCTTCACCGGCAGCCTTTTTTGCCGCTGCTCCACCTGGATTATTCCAGTCCTGCGCCTGTGAATAATAAAATCCCAACCTGATTCCGTATTTCCTGCAGGCTTCTGCGAGCGGTTTCAATACGTCCTTTCCGTACGGTGTTGCATCAACGATGTTCCACTTACTGGCATCTGTTTTAAACATCGCAAATCCGTCGTGATGCTTTGCTGTTATAACAATATATTTCATCCCGGCATCTTTAGCCGTCTTCACCCATGCATCAGCATCATATTTTACGGGGTTGAATTGCGCGGCAAACTTCTGATACTCAGTGACGGGTATCTTAGCGCGGTTCATAATCCATTCGGAAGCTTTATTTATTTGATGTCCATTGTAAACCCCGGCCGGAACCGAATACACACCCCAGTGTATAAACATGCCGAATCGGGCTTCACGCCACCACAACATATGATCATTAGCTTGAGCAATAGTTTGTGAGTTAATACTTCCGTTGAGAATTACGGATAGAAGTATGACGCTTACAATTTTTTTCATCTGAGAGTCTCTTTCAACAATTTACATCTCAAATATAGGGATAATTGCAGGTAAAGTAATTTAGTCCTGAGTAGTTCTCTTGAGAAGCTCAACGCCGTTAATGTGAAATTTAGATAGCACATTCAGTTATCATTCCAGAATCCAACATTTGCCGTCATCTATTCGGATAAAGTAACTTTTAACGCACGGGAATTATTTATACACTTAAAAAGTTTCATAAGTGAGGTATTTTCGATAAATTATATGTTTTAATCTAAATTTTATGACAACGACACTAATTCAGTCCATATTATCCTTCTTATCGGCACTTGCCGGTGCGGGTTTAGTTTTTAAAATGAAGCTGACACACGAGAAACTGTGTGCGCTTATTTCATTATCCGCAGGAGCGCTTGCAGGTGCTGCGATTCTTATACTTATCCCTGAATCACTTGGAGCAATTAAAGTTTACGAAGCAGCATTATCTGTAATAAGCGGGTATTTGCTTTTCTGGATTATCAATAAATTTTATTTTCATATCTGCCCTGCCTGTTCGGCAAGTCATTTTGATGAGACTACAACTAAGAAGTTTTCCGACATCGTCATGCTGCTCTTTACCGCGCTTTCATTCCATTCGTTTTTAGACGGATTGGCAATTTCCGCCGGCGGAGCTGATAAAAACGCAATTTTTTCAGCGATCTTTGCTCACAAATTTCCGGAAGGTATAGCTTTAGCATCACTCATGGCTGGAGCAAACTACCGAAAGTATAAAATATTTGAATTCGTTTTTCTTGTTGAGATAACAACTATCATCGGAACTGTCGTTGGCAATTTGGCACATTTTCAAGCTAACTCATGGCTTTTGGGTATCATTCAGGGACACATCAGCGGCGGATTCTTTTTCCTTGCTACGCATGCTGTAATGGGTGAAATATTCCATCACCATAAAAAATTAGTCATACTGTCTTTTTTGTCAGGATTTCTTTTTATTTTTGTTGTCTCAAAAATCGCTTTTTAAGTTTAATCAGGAAGAGATGGCAGTCCCGCCGTGGCGGGATAAAGCGTCCCGATAGGATCGGGACTTCGTCGCAAGGCTCCTCAGGTTGCATGCGGCACTATATAAGTTTTTAGGAGAGATGGCAGAGCGGTTGAATGCGGCAGTCTCGAAAACTGTTGTACTGGGTAACCGGTACCGAGAGTTCGAATCTCTCTCTCTCCGCTGAAAAGCAGTTATTTATAACTGCTTTTTTATTTTTAAATAATACCAGAGTTCCCCCAGTGGGGTCTCTCTCCGCTTTAAGGCAGTCATTTATGGCTGCCTTTTTTCATTTTAAAAGGTATCGAGAGTTCTCCACAGGATGCTGCGCAGAATCTCGCTCTTGGTTCCCAAAGAATTGAGGGGCTCCGCTTTAAGGCAGTCACATATGACTGCCTTTTTAATTTTAAAAATAGAACGCGGATGACACAGACCTGCCCGACTGCTGACGCAGTCATGCGGGCGGGTAACACGGATTTTCACTGATTATTTTTTTAGCGAAATAAATGTTATGGCTTTTATTAAATAATTTTATCTGACTTGATTATCGTGTCATATATGTCATTTGTGACTGATAGCTCACAACGAGAGTTCACTATTCAGCTTTACCACTATTTTCTTTATTTTCCGTACAAGACCTTTTACGGTTCAAATGAAATTTTAGAGGCAAAGTTGATTAACCCGAAAATTTTTAGAGAGAGAAGTCGTCATTCCGGAAAATCTGTCGCGAAAATATTTCTAAACTAAATAGCGTGGTTCGACAGATTTGTCCGTTCGCAGAATGCTGTGCAGAATGCATTTCAAGAATCTCTTAAAGGGAGACTGCTCTTAAAAGTTGTTTTGAATTGTATTTTAAGCTTATTTGCTCAAGAAAACCCGCAATTTTGCTCTTGAAACTAACCCTACCTTTTATCTCAATTATACTTCTCAAAGCTTTTTCAAATCTGGATTCTGCGCAGCATTCTGCGAACGGATAAATCAGCCGAGTCAGATCAAAGCTTATATTATACTTTAGCGGCAGATTTTCCGGAATGACATACAACGGAGTATTGCTTTGCCACCAAGTTTTCATGTGAACCCCTTTTCCTTAATGACTTTGCTCTAAGATAATCATTGACTTTCATTGGAATCTTATGTAATTTTTAAATAGTGTATTATTTACACTTATTCAGTTTCCTTATTATACTTTATAAAATTGATTTCCGGTTGGTGCGTGTTATTTCATATGGATGAATCCGGTATATAAACCGAGCATCTATTAAAATACTAAACTTTCAAAAAGGTTTTCATATGAACAAGTCCTACAGTTTTTCTGCTTACACGCTTTTTGTTTTTATTGTTTTTTTAATTTTCGGCAGTTCCCTGCCCGCACAGACACCTTATTCATACACACCTGAAAGTTTTGAAGATACCGTATGGGCAACGGCGGCATCCTCTTCAAATGCAATCAATGCAGTAACGGGTACATGGACTACCGCCAGTAATAACATCCGTAGTACGGCAACACCGGCTCAGGATGGTGTTTACAGTCTCTACATCTCCACCAAGTCAAATGCTCTTACCTCACCTAAGCTTCAGTATGGCGCAGGTGTTCTTACATACTATGTTAATAGGCCGAGTGGCGGCGGTAGAAGAATTTTTGTCGCTACTTCAAAAGATAAATTGACCTGGAGTGCGTATGTTGATTCATTTGATGTACCCTCTGTTTGGACATTGCGTAGAGTTGCTATTAATGATACTGCGGTTAAGTACGTTAAATTCTATACGAATTCAAACGGCAGCGTATATATTGACAATATGTTGATTACCAGTCCCGGTGCAGCCGGTGTTTCCGTAACAACCAACGAAGTAACCAATATTAATCAGCGTTCTGCAGTTGTGGGAGGCACAATATCAAATGACGGCAGCGCAACGATACTCAGTTCCGGAGTTTGTTATAACTCAACCGGATATCCGGATACTTCTTCAACAAAAGTAGTATTTTCTGAATTAACCGGGCAATTCAGTTCCCCAATCACCAATCTTACACCGGGCGCAACGTATTACGTCATGGCTTATGCTGTCAGCTCGATTGGTGTTAAATACGGGAATCTCATTACATTTAAAACTCTGGAAGATGATGCCCCGATAGCATATTGGACTCAACCATTTAATAACGTCACACAATTTCCCCAATCAAGTCCAACTGATCCTGTTTCGATAAATGTTGACGGCCAAGGAACTTGGATTTTTTATAAAGCCTACAAAGGTTCAAATCCCGCATACATAAATGATGGTTCGGCATATGATCTGCGCATGTTAAAAAGCGGCTCGTATGTAATCACACCCGTTCTTACCGATGGAGTAACAGCGCTCACTTATATGGAGGGACGAGGAAACCGGGTTCTTAATATTTATACTTCGATTGATACCGGAGCAACGTGGACGTTGTTTCAGGCAGATACGACATCTAAAATTGACATCAACACTATATTGATCAAAAATGCTTCTGTTAATAGAATAAAAATCGCTAATGAAAGCGACGGCGATGAGGACGTGGATAACATATCCGTCACCGTTTTCCCTATTGGCCAGGCTCCGACTGTTGAAACGACGATTGCTTCCGGTATCGGTAAAAATACCGCCTCTTCCGGCGGTAACGTTAGTAATGCAGGGACAAAATCCGTTGTTGCACGGGGTATCTGCTGGAGTACTTCCCAATTCCCTCTTGTCGCGGATAATGTCACTCTCGACGGCATCGGTAGCGGCGCATTCACCAGTGCATTAACCGGACTGCCAGCCGGAACTCTGATTCATTACAGAGCCTATGCTTCCAGCCGGTCAGGAACAGGTTACGGTATAGAATATACATTTACAACACTGCCTGCAACGATTCCTGTTGTTGCAACAATACAGGCATCAACAATTACCGCTGAAACTGCTCTGAGCGGCGGTACTGTTACCGATGGTGGTGGTGCACCGATAGCAGCGTGCGGCATTTGCTGGAATACATCAGGTAATCCTTCAACAGCCGATGCCAAAACTCTTGATACGGTAAAAGCCGGAGCATTCCGGAGCCTTGCAGTCAAACTGACTCCTGATACAAAATATTTTTATCGTGTGTATGCTTCAAATATTGCAGGTACCGGTTATGGAGAAATTGATACTCTTACTACCGGAAGTTTGCGGCTTCCTGCAGTCTCAACTTCTGAGACTGTTTCAATCTACTCATATAAAGCGACCGGTGCAGGTAATGTAACCGACGATGGTAATGCCCCCGTAATTCGCGGCGTTTGCATAAACACTACCGGAAATCCTAATGCAACAGACCGGATAGTACTTGCCGGTAATAGTGCCGGCGCATTCAATTGCATCATTGGAAATCTGCACAGTTCTACAAAATATTATGTCCGGGCTTTCGTAACAAATAGCGCCGGAACTGTCTACGGAGAGGAATTATCCTTTACTACATTAGCCTCTACATCAAAATACGCCTCGCCATACGGAAGTGATGTTTCGGGAGATGGCTCTGCCCTTGCACCTTACTACTCCCTGCAAAAAGCAGTTGATAATGTTGCACCCGGCGATACGATATACATGAAAGGTGGGACATACACATATACATTGCGTGTGAATATCAATAAAAGCGGAACAACAGACGGCGGCGGCATTCTTGTCACAACCCTTAACGGTGAACGGGCACTATTGGATTTTTCATCTATGGTACTGGCCGACTCAAATCAGGGTATCCGATTATCCGGCAGCTATTGGCATTTCTACGGTCTTGATGTTAAGGGTGCCGGTGATAACGGTATGCTGATTGAACGGAACAAACCTACCGGCGGTACATACACCGATGTAAAAGACCGGGTTGACGAAGCACATAATAACACGATAGAAAACTGCACCTTCCTTGAAAATCGCGATACCGGTTTGCAGTTGAAAAACCTTGCAGAAAATAATCGTGTCATCAACTGCGATTCCTATTACAATTGCGACCCTGATATGGGTGACGCGGATGGTTTCGCTCCGAAATTGACTGTCGGCACAGGCAACTACTTTTATGGCTGCCGTGCTTGGCAGAATTCAGATGACGGCTGGGACGGTTTATTGACAACAGCTGATAATGGCTTCCCCGATAACATTACAACAACCATTATAAATTGCTGGTCGTTTATGAACGGCTTCTTGAAAGACGGATCAGCCGGTAAAGGAAACGGAAACGGTTTTAAACTCGGAGGTGCCGGAAGCTACGATGAACGACATAATATGATTTTAAATCGCTGCCTCGCGTTTGATAATTTACAAAAAGGATTCGATCAGAATCATAATCAGGGCAGCATGACTCTCATTAATTGCACGGGATTTGCAAAACCTTATACCGGCAATAAGAGTCACTATACCTACAGAATTGACGGAACAATTCTTGCTCCGGGCAAACAACTCATTCATACAAATAACGTTGCGGTTTGGGACGGTTTACCTGCCGGCGATTCACAATACGCACCATGTGAAATGATCGGTGGAGTTAAAACCACCTGCGATTACCTCACGTCCGCATCTGACTATCTCAGTGTTGATACGTTAGGTGTTCGCGGGTCCCGAGCTGCCGACGGCTCCCTTCCGAATGTAGCATTTATGCACCTTAAAAAAGGCAATACAAAACTGATTGATGCAGGTACACCGGTAGAAGGTATTTTATTCGAGGGTACCGCACCTGATCTTGGAGCATTCGAGTACTCTAACATGACAGACGTAAAAAGTAATACCACTAAACAAATTCCATATGAATTTTCACTTGCTCAAAACTACCCCAATCCATTTAATCCGAGTACTACTATAACTTTTACACTCGAAAAAGACGGGCTGACAACTCTGAAGATTTATGATATTCTTGGATGTGAAGTTAAAACGCTCATCAATGAACGACTGCAATCCGGAGTATTACATACCGTCCGGTTTAACGCGGCAAATCTTTCCAGCGGTGTATATTTCTACTGCCTCGAAAGCGGACAGCAAAAACAAATAAAGAAACTGTTACTTCTCAAATAGAACTCCTATTGATTTCATACTTTGTTCACGGTATGATATCATCTCCAATCTAAAAAGCAGTCCCCCCGGACTGCTTTTTGGTTTAATATAATAGCACGACGGATTTTACTCTGTTTCAGGTTTTTTCTATATTTGTAGTTACACTAAGGGAACAAACGTTGGGAAAAGAAGCTCAGGCACGAATTAAGATAAACCGGCTATTGGAAGCCGCCGGATGGCGTTTCTTTGACGATGATCACGGAAGAGCGAATATCAGCCTTGAAAACAATGTCAAAATAACCAAAACCGTCTGCGATGAACTCGGGGAAAACTTCGAGCACTCATCAAATGGATTCGTTGATTTTCTTTTATTAGATTCCAAGGGATTCCCCATCATCATACTTGAAGCAAAAGCAGAGAACAAAGAGCCTCTCATAGGCAAAGAGCAGGCGCGTGCCTACGCGAAATCCCAAAACTGCCGCTTTGTTATTCTATCCAACGGCAACCTGCATTATTTCTGGAATATCGAACAAGGTAACCCGTATCTTATCACTCAATTCCCCTCACCTGAAAAAATAGTTGATTACAAATCTTTCAATCCGAAGCCTGAAAGACTGACTGCAGAAAAGATAGAAAATGATTATGTAGCCCGGACTCAGTTCCCGAACTATCAGATCAATGCCGCGTGGATCAATGAGTCTGAACGTGGTGAGTTCATCGCGAAAAATAAATTAAAATTTCTCCGCGATTATCAGCGGAAAGCCGTTGAATCAATTCAGCATGCAGTGCAGGAGAACAAATCAAGATTCCTCTTTGAAATGGCAACGGGAACCGGTAAAACCCTGATAGCTGCCGCAGTCATTAAATTGTTTTTACGGACAAGCAACGCCCGGCGGGTACTATTTCTTGTTGACCGCTTGGAGCTTGAGGAGCAGGCAAAGAACGCTTTCATCGAATATCTCCGCAACGATTATAAAACCATCGTCTATAAAGAAAACCGGGACGATTGGCGGCATGCTGAAATTGTCGTTACCACCGTGCAGTCGCTTCTGTTCGATAACAAGTACATGAAGCTGTTTGCCCAAACAGATTTCGACCTTATCATTTCCGATGAGGCGCACCGCTCCATAGGCGGAAATGCCCGTGCACTGTTTGAGTATTTCTTCGGATATAAATTAGGACTCACTGCTACACCGAAAGACTACCTGAAAAATTCAAGCAAGATTGATGACATACGTGATATTGAACGGCGCATTTTGCTTGATACATACCGCACGTTCGGATGCGAGACCGGCAGTCCGACCTACCGGTTCTCACTTATTGACGGCGTAAAGGCAGGCTTCCTAATTAACCCGAAAGTGTTTGATGTCCGCACGGATGTAACGACCCAGCTTTTATCCGATGAAGGTTATGCTGTTCCCGTTTTGAATCCAGAGGGGCAGGAAGATGAAGAAATCTACAAGCAAAAAGATTTTGAAAGAAAGTTTTTCTCCGAAGATACCAACAGAGTGTTTTGCGAAACATTTTTGAAACATGCGCTGCGTGATCCGGTAACCGGAGAAATCGGCAAAACGATTATATTCGCGGTGAGCCAGAACCACGCCGCTAAACTTGTGCAGGAACTGAACATACTCGCCATGAAGATGTTCCCCGGAAAATACAACTCCGATTTTGCCATGCAGGTTACCTCACTTATTCCTGATGCGCAACAGTGCACCATTAATTTTAGGAATAATGTTCTCGGCGGTTCAGGTAATTTTATCCCAGAATATAAAACATCGAAGACCCGTGTCTGCGTTACCGTCGGCATGATGACAACCGGTTACGACTGTTCCGACATTCTCAACCTGTGCCTGATGCGGCCGATATTCTCCCCTTCCGATTTCGTACAAATAAAAGGACGCGGTACGAGAAAACATAACTTCCTCATAGATTACCGCGGCGATAAGGATTTTCTGAATATCGCTGAGCCGGATAAAAAAGTATTTTACTTGTTCGATTATTTTGCCAACTGCGAATACTTCGAAGAAAAATTCAACTATGATGAGCAAATAAAACTGCCGAAATTCACGCATCATCCCGGGCCGCAGCCTCCTCCGCCACCCCCGCCGCTCGGCTATCGAAATCCGGATGAGGATTTTGTTGCGAATATCAAAACAGAAGAAATCGGTTATGAGGGCATGAGGATTGACCGCATGTTCTTCAATAAGTTTGCTGATAAAATTAAGAACGATGAGTTCGTTACAACTCAGGTGCACGAAGGCAATTGGGAACAGGTAATTAATTATCTGAATACCAACGTCTTCAATAAACCGGTAGAATTTTTCACGCTGGAAAAACTGCGTAAAGCTCTTGGCGTTGATAGAAAAATCACCGTGCGTGAGATACTTGAACATATATACGAAATTATTCCGTATATAAAATCCAAAGAGCAGCTGCTCGATGAGGAATTCGAGAAATTTGTGCTCGACCAAAAACCCGGCAGTGCGGAATCCATCGTGGCCATTCAATACTTCTTCAAGGCTTATGCCTCCGATAAAAATATCCGTGACATTATTGATAACGGCAGGCTGACTGATCTCTATGTCTCCTCGGGATTTTCCATGGAAGACTACAAAGCCGTACCCAAAGAATGGCGTGACCGGATTCCCGCCTATGTTAAGGATTATATCTCACTCGACCAGATAATGTAGCCATGGCATACGTTAGAATGTGGGTGCATCTTGTATTCGGGACAAAGAATCGCTATCCGTTCCTGCCAAAAGAAAAAAGGGATGTCGTTATTTCGCACATCCTTGAATACGCCAGAGAAAAAGATATTTACATCAACCGCCTAAACGGTTTTGATGACCATCTCCATTGCCTTATATCACTGATGACAGAACAAAGCCTTGCCAAAGTCGTCAATCTGCTAAAAGGTGAGTCTTCTCACTGGATCAATGCAAACAATATAACCAAGATAAAATTCGAGTGGGCCGACGAGTACTATGCCTCCTCCGTAAGTGAGTCGCAAGTTGAAATCGTCAGGAAGTACATCGAACACCAGGAACAACATCATCGCAGGAAGACCTACGCCGACGAATGCGAAGAGTTCATCCGGAGATATGGCTTCCAGCGGCAGTGAGTCACTGCTTTGAGTACCACGCCATTCCTTCCTCTCCACATGACTCTCTTCCTGACCCACGTCGCTCCTTCCTCTCCACGCCATAAATGACGTGGTTATACTCAGGAACTGCACTGCCCTCTGTTCTCTGTCCTACGTACATCTCCGCCGTTCACGGCGGAGAGAGGAACGACCACCAGCACCGGAGTGCCCTCTGTCTTCCGTATATCTCCGTCATTCATGGCGGAGCAGCGACGACTCGAAGACAGGTACACTCCGAGAGAGAGAGAGCCGACTCACAGTGCCTCACACATCCTTCCCCTCAATGCGGCTTTCTTCATGTACCACGCCATAAATGACGTGGTTATACTCAGGAACCACACGGCACTCTGTCCTCTGCCCTACGTATAACTCCGCCGTTCACGGCGGAGAGAGTCGTGCACGGCGGAGTTAGGGACACACGAAGAGAGCCGAACACCAGCACCACCTACCCCTGCCCTCCGTATATCTCCGTCATTCACGGCGGAGCAGCGACGAAGGTGAGTATGTGGCACGTGAAGTTCGGACACCGCATGGGCTTTAGCCCAATATTCCTTAACTTAGAATACCGTCACAAAAAAATTCAGTAGGGTATAGAAAGAACACATGCTTGATACCGAAACCAAACGCCGTATAGACACCGCGCGGAATATCCTCGTCGGTAAAATTCCCAATCCACAGGCACAGGTAGAACAGATCACCATCGCGCTGATATATAAGTTCATGTCCGATATGGATGCCGAAGCGGTAGAGCTGAACGGCAAGCGGTCATTCTTCACAGGAGAATTCAAGAAATACGATTGGAGCAACCTGCTTTCAAAGAGCATCGGCGGCGATGAACTTATCCGCCTGTATTCGGATGCCATCACCGGCATAACCGCCAATCCGAAAATTCCCGCACTGTTCAGAGATATATTCAAAAACGCGTATCTGCCCTACCGCGACCCCGAGACTCTGCGAGCCTTTCTCAAGACCATTAATGAATTCGTATATGACCACTCCGAACGCCTCGGTGATGCCTTTGAATACCTGCTCTCCATACTCGGCAGTCAGGGTGACGCGGGACAGTTCAGAACACCCCGCCACATCATTGATTTTATGGTGGAGATAATTAACCCTAAAAAGGATGAATCCATACTCGACCCGGCATGCGGTACAGCGGGATTCCTTATTTCCGCATATAAGCATATCATCAAGCATAACTCATCCAATTTCAATCCCGCGGAGGAAAACGGAGAGGCGGCGGAGAAGGTTTCCAGCGCCTTTGAGGCAGCATCGGCAAACATGGCGGCCTATAAGGGCGATAAGCTCACTCACGACGAACGCAAGCGGCTGACCGAAAGCATCATCGGATATGATATATCCCCCGACATGGTACGGCTGTCACTTGTTAATTTGTATTTACATGGATTTCTGAATCCCAAAATAAGCGAATACGACACGCTGACGAGTGAAGACAACTGGAACGAATACTTCGACGTTATCCTTGCCAATCCGCCGTTCATGTCGCCAAAGGGCGGTATCAGGCCGCACAAGCGGTTTTCCATACAATCCAACCGGAGCGAAGTGTTGTTTGTGGATTACATCGCCGAACATCTTTCCCCCACCGGCAGAGCTGCCGTTATCGTTCCCGAAGACATCATATTCCAGTCCGGTAAAGCATATAAAGCACTGCGTAAAAGCCTCGTAGAAAATTCGCTGCTCGCGGTTATTTCTCTTCCTGCCGGTGTGTTCAATCCCTATTCCGGAGTCAAAACTTCAATACTCATTCTCGATAAACGCCTCGCAAAAAAGACAGATAAAATACTCTTTGTAAAAATCCAGAATGACGGGTTTGATTTAGGCGCACAGAGAAGAACTAAAGATGGTTCTGAATTGCTGAATAGTTATTTTTGTATCAAAAGCTACATTCAAAGTCTTAATAGTGACATTGATCTTGATTTCCAAATTAAGTCAAATTTCATTTTCGTGACAAAACAAATTATCAAGGAATCATCTGATTTCAATTTACATATGGAAAGATACAGTGATAACCGCGTCGTCAATAATTCAAAGTACGCAGTAGTTAAACTGGAGTCAATCGCATCATTTATCACTAAAGGCACCACACCGACCAGTGTAGGGTTTGAATTTACTACAGAGGGTATTAATTTTATTAAAATAGAATCAATTACTGAGACTGGTGTTTTTATTAAAGAAAAATTTTCTAAAATTTCTGCCGAGTGCCACGACAAACTCGAACGTTCAAAATTGATTGAAAATGATCTATTATTTTCTATTGCTGGAGCATTTGGAAGAGTCGCAATAATACCAAAAGAAGTTTTACCGGCAAACACTAATCAAGCATTATCTATAATTCGTCCAGTTATTTCTAATGTTTTTCCAAAATATCTTTTTTGGATGCTAAAATCAGAGAGGATTTTTGATGAAATCCAAAAAATAAAAGTTGGCGTAGCGCAGTATAATATTTCATTAAAGCAAGTTGGTGAATTAACTATCCCTCTCCCTCCTCTTGAAGTTCAAAAAGAAATTGTTGCCGAAATCGAAGGCTACCAGAAAATAATTGATGGTGCACAACAACTAATAGCCGATACTGAAAATGAAATTAAAAACAAAATTGCCAGCGTGTGGTCGGAGTAGCACAATGGGTTTGTATTTGTACCTATATAAGCAGACGTTTTTAGAACCATTTGAGATGGGTAAAACTTATGACGGCTGTATTGAGATTACATACAAAGGCCGGGAAATCCCGATAAACATTGACAGAGTGAACTGTATTGAAGAAGAAATTTTAGAAATCCGCTTCCCTTCCGCGATTGCCGGATGGTTGTGTGCGAAATACGAAATTAAAGATGTATTTGATGGGGTAAAAAGAGATTTTCAGCCAGAAGAATGGCGCCAACTTTACGAGCTGTTACAGAAGGCGATTGAAAATCCTGAAGAAGTTGCTCAAACGCTGCTGTATGTTGATGAAGAGGAAGAAAATTACCTGTACAGATTTTATAATGACTCATTTGATTACTATGTTCCAAAGTTCCTCGCTGCGATGGATGAAATATATACTACTCCTGAAATACCCCTCTTTGTTATATATTGTTTTGACTTTCACTAAGCATTTCATCGCGTAAATTTTGGACTCACCCGGAAAAGTGAAGTCCTGACAGGTGTTGTTTGCTGCACTTTATAATAGCCACTATCAAGGAAACGGTAAAATGTCTAAATATATGATGTTCTGTCTATTCATTGTTTTTCTATCTTGTATTTCCCCTGCCCAACAGCATAGATTAACTCAGGTTTCCACTATCAATGCCTTGATGACCGGGATTTATGACGGCAGCTGCACGGTTCAGGAACTTAAAACGTATGGTGATTTCGGTATCGGTACGTTCAATAACCTTGATGGCGAGATGGCGTTGTTGGATGGCATCTGCTATAAAATGCAGTCGGATGGAAGTGTTGTACAGACTACGGCACACGAAAAGGTACCCTTTGCTTCAGTTACGAAATTCTCATCAGATACCACAATTGCACTTAATGCTCTATCGCAAAAGGCACTTGTTACAATACTCGACAGCACTATCCCAACTAAAAACATTTTCTTTGCCATACGAATTGACGGATTATTCAAAATAGTCAATGTCAGGAGTGTGCCTAAACAGTCCCCGCCATACGTCCCGTTAATTCAGGTAGTGCAAAAGCAATCACTATTTACATTTGAAAATTTTGAAGGGACTTTGATTGCATTCAGATGTCCCGACTATGCCAAAGGTATTAACGTGCCGGGTTACCACTTCCATTTTATCAGTAAGGACAAACAAAAAGGCGGCCACGTTCTTGATTTTACTCTTGAACATGGAACCGCCAATATTGAAAAGCTTAATGAGTTTCTGATGCTGTTACCATCCGATAAGGCATTCTATGATGCTTCACTTTCCGGCGACAAAGAAAAAGAACTCAATAAAATTGAAAAATAGCGATCTATTTTATCAGCATCATTTTCTTTGTTGTCGTAAAGTCATTAACACTTATGCGGTAGAAATACATTCCGGTTGCTAATCCGCTTCCGTTGAATACCGCGCTGTACGAACCCGGTGCTTTGACTTCATCTACCAATCGCATGATTTCTTTTCCAAGAATATCGTAAACCGTCATGTTCACCCTACCCTCTTTTGCTATCTGATACCGGATCGTTGTTGCCGGATTAAAGGGATTCGGATAGTTCTGGGTTAATTCATAAGAAAGCGGCAGATTATTCTGTTCAACTTCGGTAATATTTGTTCTAAATAGTCTGACGCTATTTTGCAATCCGTTATCGGCAAATCTCGAGTAGATTTTTGCTTTGAGCGAATCATAAGCCCATCCGGTCACTGACGTATTTAACAAAGTAGTTACATCAATTCTTGAATTTTTTATACCGTTTATGGATACCGAATCAGGTCTTGTTTTCGAAAAATTAAACTCCGTTATATAATCACGGGCATATGGAACGAATGATCCTAATCTTGCATCAATCGAAATATCAGTGTATTTCGCGCTTTCAATCTGCGTAAATGCGGTAGTTGCATAAGCACCGTTTTCATACTGGTATGTTTCGCCGTCATCTTCATATACATATCCGCTGCTGTTTCCACCGGGATAGCAGCTGAAAATGAGACTTTTCCTGGCCGTTGCATCATCGGTATACTTGCCTACCGGTGCAGTCGGGATAACAGATCCTGCTTTAACAAACAGCGCAATCGTCGAATCGGTTACCGGATAGCTCATTGATGATTTACCTTTGTACGTTTTACCATTCCAATAGTCTATCCATGTGCCTTCAGGCAGGTAGACGGACACTGAGGTCACGCTTTGATTAAGAACGGGTTTAACGAGGAAATTGTCACCGAACATCCACTCATCATATATATCAGCACATGCGTTATCATCAGGATAGCACATCGGTAATGGTCTTGTTATTGAAACGCCCGTATTGTGATTGAACCATGCAGCGGTATAAATGTATGGTAATAGTTTATACCGGATTTTAATATACGATGTGGCAATTTGCTCGGCGTAGGCTCCGAAGTACCACGGATAGCGTTTTAACCCATTTTGTCCGTGAACTCTGTAAATAGGCACAAATGCACCAAACTCCATCCAGCGGTAATAGTTATCGTTTGATGGTGTTCCGTTAAAGCCGCCGATGTCCATTCCCCACCAACTCGAACCCAGCATTATACTGCTTAACATGAACGGAGCCTGATCTGCCATATTGTTAAAGCCGGTTGAAATATCCCCCGACCAGTGTCCGTAGGCGTACCGTTGGGCACCAAGAAAGAAATTTCTGTTAATGGACCATACGCGTTTATTATTGTACGCGCGCTGTCCCTCGTATTCGGAACGCTGCATTTGCATAAAATTGAAATTATCACCGTATTCATCGGCTTCATCATTCCAATATCCGACGATGCCAAGATTATAGGCATTCCCTTTATTCACGTACGTATCCCAATACCACTGACGGACTTCAGGCTTATTGAAATTCAACCTGCCAACCTGCTTGTTACTGAAATAATCGGTGGTGTAATCAACAAAGAAATTATTGTTCTTGGCATATGTACCTTCGACTGTCCCCGTGTGAATTCTCGGCTTCCTGATACCGAATAATTTCATACCGATCTTGGAAAGGCTGTCGGTCAAAGCACCCGTCGGCCCCATCGGGAATTTTGTACCCCAACGGAATTCACCGTAGTTATCCGCTCCCCAATCCATCCAATCAAAATCGAGTACATAGGTATCAATCGGAATACCTTTCTGCCGGTACGTGGTGACAATGCTCAACAGTTCTGTTTGGTCAATACCCCATTGCGTATTGATAAAGCCCATCGTGTATTTGGGAAACAACGGGGGTTTGCCGGTAACATCAGTCATCCCGGTAAAGACTTCTACCGGGCTTCCGAATACAAAATAAAAATCCATGTTCTTTTTTGCAGAAGAATCCGTTTGTGAAGCATAATTGATATGATAATCCTGCCCGCTGTTATTATCCCAGGTGTTATCGGAGTATCGTATGACAAATGCTAATCCGGCTACTACTTGTGCAGCGTTGTTGAAGGGACCGATTTTTATGGTTATCGTATCATTAACCGGTGCAGCAAAGGCTGATTCAACTGCTACTTTATCCGAGTAGAGAGTACTTCCTGCCGGCCAGTATAAACTCTCCGGCATTGTCCAGCTATGCCCGTTATAATTAACACCCCAATGTAAATAAGCCGTTTTTTTCGAAGGCAGCATAATGGTAATAGTATCGTTTACCGTTGGATTTGCCGGTTTAATGGTAATTGAGCCAGTTCCACTTACTCCATGCAAAAAATTAAGAGTGTTTGTTGTGTATTCAACCCTGCCGGAATCCAGATCTCCGATAATACCCCACCCCTTTGTTGTCCATACAAACGGAGCACCTGCCGAGCCCTGACTGCCGACATAAATGTTTCCACCGGTAGTCAATTTCAGGCTTGCCGATTTGCTGTTATGGAGTCCGTAGAAATTTCCGCCGGAAGTATTCAAATAAATACCGTTTTTATTAATTCCTGTCGCCGCCTGCTCGCTGCAAAGCTGCTGCCCCGTACTATCGTAAATACTGAAACGTATCGGATTTTTAGCAATCAAAACTTTGAATTTCGCAGTTTGAAATACCATAGGATTAGCGGCTGTATCAATAGAAACAGGAACCATATCCCATTTCGTATTGCCGACTATCAGGGTATCCCTGCTTTCCGAACCTGAAGGAATATAATCAACCTTAAGAATATTATATTTACATGCTTTAAAGATTACAACATCACTATTACTATATACAGCCAAACCATTCTCGACATAACGAACAGAGTCAACACTTCCCATTCCTTGCGCACCAATGTTCTTAAAAGCTATAAAAACAAGGACAAAAAAGCCGAAGATGCGGAGACCAGTGAGCATTGTTTTTCCAATCAATATTAGATAACGATAAAGTTAATATATGAAATTGACCGCTGTTTTCTAAGTAATATTTCTATATTTATCTTAATTTTTAAGTTAACAATTATTGTCCAATAGCGATTATATATTTTTTTGTATTTTGAATAACATTTTCATTTTTCTTATAATGACAATACAATCATGACTAAAACCGATTCTTTTCAACCTAAAGCTTTTAAACTATACAATAAAGTCCAGCATTATGATTGGGGAACGAAAAATGCCGATGCATATATTCCCACTCTTCTCGGTGAAGTTCCCGAACCCGATATACCATATGCTGAACTTTGGATTGGTACCCATCCCCGATTGTCTTCGGAAGTAGATTACGACGGCAAACGGGTTTCCTTGCGTGACCTCATTTCCCTGTATCCTTTAGATATGCTGGGAAAGGAAACCGCCCGAAAGTTTAACAACAACCTGCCGTATCTGTTCAAGGTATTATCTGCAGGTAAAGCGTTATCAATACAAACTCATCCCAATAAGGAACAGGCGGTTAAGCTGCATACTGTTGATCCGGTGAACTATCCGGATGATAACCACAAACCTGAAATTGCGGTTGCCTTAGACACTCTTTCCACATTGTGCGGGTTTATGCCGGAAGAGGAAATCCTCAATAGACTCAATGAATATCCTGAAATACGCGATTTTGCTGGTTGCGGCACCATCGCACCCCCGGAAGAAGTCTACCGCTCAATAATGGTTCAGCATGATGACAAAATAAAACTGGCGGCAGTCCTTGAAAGCTTAAAAAAGAAAATCGGCATGAAGCAGAATCCAACTGCTGCCGAAAAAGAATTTCTCACCCAGTACGAGATATTCGGTACTGATGTCGGATTGTTATCTTTCTTCTTTTTCAACTTTGTTGCATTGCATGAAGGGCAAGGTGTTTTTACAGGAGCCGGAGTTCCTCATGCCTACATTAAAGGTAATATTGTTGAATGTATGGCAAATTCTGATAATGTAGTTCGTGCGGGCTTGACGGGTAAATTTACCGATGTCAACACGCTGCTTGATGTTTTGCAGTTTGATTTTGCCCCGGTAAGCGTAATGCAGCCGGAGCATTCCGATGTCAAATCTGTCTACAATCCGGGAATTGAGGAATTTGCACTGACCCGAATTACTTCCGTAGATTATTACAATGAGACATTCCATTCAGCAGATAAACCCCGCCTGTTTCTTATTATTGACGGTAAGGTTGAAATAGGTGACGGAATACAAAGAGTCTGCTATGGCAAAGGTGAATCGGTATTCTTCCCTGCCGCACTTGCTGCATTTACGATTTCGTCAAATGATTCCTTAAAAGCGTTTATTGTTGAAATCCCCTAAGACAAAGACACCTCTTTAAAACAAAAAACCCTCCCGAGTATCAGGAGGGTTTTTCATAATGAGAAATCCGATTACTTCATTAACATGATCTTTTTTGAAAGAGATGTTTTTTCAGCCTGGAGGCGAACGATATACATTCCGCTCGGAAGGTTGGAAGCATTAAACTGTGTTGAATAAGCGCCGCTTGGAACATATCCTTCATGTAATGTTGCAACTTTTTCGCCGAGCATATTGAATACACTCAAATTGATATTTGAGGACTGTGGCATCTCGAAGGCAATTTTTGTTGAAGGATTGAATGGGTTAGGATAGTTGCCTAATTTATATGAGGTAACGTTTGTGGAAGCTTCCGCTTTAACATCAGAGGAAGATGTTGTACTTGTCACTTCAATTAAATTAATGTTCATGTCACCAGCTGTACCACTTGCATTAGTAACTTTTACTCTGTTAGCAGTTGATTGATTAACTGAAAGGCTCTGAATTTGGCAAGCTGTCGTTGTTGAAGTAATAAGACCGGCTGATGTCCAGGTGGAACCATTATCTTTTGAGTAAAATACTTCATGTTTTAAAGCTTTTGCCTGTCCTTCTTGTATAGAGACAGTACCTACTCCGCGCAATAATGTAGGAGTAATTATATAACTAACGGTGGATGAAGTACCATCTTTGTAAAAACGCAATTCATGAGTATTTGTGGCTGTGCAAAGACCTGTAGGTCCTGAAGTATAGTAAACGCCATAAATTTTCCATGTTCCGAATGAATCCGGCACAGATACTTCAGTCCATGGTCCGGCGGCAACAGGTTTATTTGTAGTATTTCCTGTCCATGACCAAGCCGTTGTGTCTGTCAATCTTAATGAAAAATATTTGTCCTGCGCCTGAATATTCATGGCTAAGACGAAAATAAAAACAAAGATTGCGCCTTTGTATAAGTTTTTCATAGTAACTCCTAAGTGTGATTAATGTAATTAATTTAGAAAAAAACGTCAAAGTGGAAAAAGAACTTAACCGTTTAAGTAACCGATTATTTTTATTGTCTTAACATACGACAAAAAACAGATATTTGTCAAGGACATTTTGTCGGAATTCTACAAATTTCCCCTGTGCAAGGACTTGAAAATAATAATAAAAATTAATAATAATTTTACATTTTTTTGTTGGTTCTTAGGGTATTCTTTTATAAATTCAATCATTGAACTTTGTTCAATATTAATCGTCTTGGCAAAATAAATCGTCTTGGATCTAATGGAATATTCCGATTCCAATTTCTTTGACAAGAACAGCAACTCAATTGAGAGGAGTGGCTTACTCTCAAATATAGCTGCGTCAAAGAACATGATAATGGAAGGGCAGATTCTTTTCAATCGTCCATTCCTTGAAGAAATTGTTGAACAGTGCTTGAACAACCGGCGCTTTAAAAGTGCTTCGGCTATTGTTTCCGGCTTGCTCAAGGTCTTCCCCTATGATGCCTCACTCTGGCATAAAAAATCAATTTGCATGCTTGAAATTAAGGATTACGTACGTGCTTCCCGCTGTTTGCGTAAAGCTATCCGTCTTGATCCCGTTAATATTGATTATCAACTCAGTTTAGCAACTCTCTTTCTGGCAACCGGTAAAAAATCACGGGCAAATGAAATTTTTGAGAAAATTCAATGCCAGTCACCTGCCGATTTTGAGCTTTACAACCAGATCGGCGACATATATATTGCCCAAAATGAGTATCACGTGGCATTGGAATTCTTCTATAAAATGCTTGAATTGCAGCCCGGATCACCTGATGCCTTATTCAATATCGCAATCTGTCTGGAATATATTGAAGATTACCCTGCTGCCCTCGAAGCATACGATCGGTATCTGCTTGTGGAAACACATTGTGCCGTCGGCTGGTATAACAAAGGAATCGTTCTCGAACAATTAAAAAAGCATATGGAAGCCATTGATTGTTACCGTTGCTCAATTACTGTTGACGAATCTTTTCCGGATGCATGGTTTAATCTCGGTAATTTATACGCAGATATTGATGACTACAATCAGGCTATTGACTGTTTCAAAAAAGTTATTAATCTTGAATCGAATCATTCCGGCGCGTATTATAATCTTGGTATTCTTTACGAAGATTTGCATGACTATAAACAAGCAATTTACTTTTATTCAAAATCACTGCAATTAAACAAATCCTTTCAGGAAGCGTATCTCGGAAGAGGTAACTGCTTCAGTTTGATTCATGATCTTGAAAATGCTCTTCAGGATTTCCAATCTGCCCTCGCGTACAATGACACTCCGGAAGCTGCGTGGAATATTCCTGCTTCAAGATCCGAAATTAGCATTGATGAAGTTTGTCTTCAGAAAATCCGCTCTTACGAATCCAGAGGTACCGAAAATTTAAGCACCCTCGAATTCTCAGACCTGATTCAGAATTATATCGCCATCGGCAGGTATGAAGCGGCTATTGCCTTGATCAGCTGCCACGGTGAGGAATCCATCTCTTCCCAAGATATTTTTCTTCTCGCGAAAATTCATTTCATGCGGAAGAATAATTTTTTGGGGTATCTATATCTGAATAAATCTTTTTATATTAACAAAGAATTAATTGAAATATTTTCGAAGATGTTCCCGAAGGTAATGTCTTCAAGATTGTTCAACGAACTCTTTGGATTTAAAAAGTAATTTGTAAATTTTCGGTCTCTTCATGCAAAATATCTTTCATACGAATACAAATGTATTGTGTCTTATTGGCCATCCGATCAAGCATACTTATTCCCCATTCATTCATAATCTGTCTGCAAATTTATTAGGTCTCGAATATCTGTACTTACCTTTCGATATTCCGCAGGATAATATAAAAGACGCCCTCAAAGGCATGGTTGCTATGGGCATCAAGGGTTTTAACGTAACTATCCCTTATAAAGAGCTTATTTTGCCGTATCTCCACACAATCTCGGAAGAAGCGACCGTTGTGGGAAGCGTTAATACGGTTGTTAATGATCAGGGCAAACTTATCGGATATAATACCGATGTGTATGGCATATATGAAACTCTGTTGCCTTATAAGGATGAAATAAGTGGATTAGAAGTATCGGTAATCGGTGCCGGCGGCGCTGCCCGTGCTTTGATTTATAACCTCATACGGTTTTTCAGGCCGTCTAAAATCAACATCCTCAATCGGACTGAGCAGAGAGCAGAATCATTGAAACTTTATTTCATTGAGAAAATGAAATTTGAAGATATTGAATGCTACGAACTTTTTCCACCTGACAATTTACCGATTCTGCAGAAATCGAAATTAGTTGTAAACACAACGTCTCTGGGGATGCACCCGGATATTGATGACTCCCCTATTACGCTGCCGAATGTATTTGTAGAAAATCAAATCGTATTCGACATGGTGTATAATCCGGTTGACACAAAATTCTTACAACAGGCAAAAGCAGAGGGTGCAGTAACTATTAACGGTATCAAAATGCTCGTTTATCAAGGAGCAAAATCCTTTGAATTGTGGACCGGTACTAAAATGCCGATTGACAGCGTTTATGATGCACTTATCAAGTATCTTACCCCGTAACTTCATTTTAATAACAATAAAAAAAGCCCTCTGATGAATTCAGGGGGCTTTTTTGTTACGTTCAAATCCTGTTATTTTTCAGGAATTTCCAAACCGACAAATCTTGAATTTCCTTTGCTGTCAGCAACTTCAAGTAAAATCGCCGAGCCTTTTTTGCCTTCTACGATTTTCTTGAATTGAGAAACCGAGTCAACTTTCTTTTTATCTGCTTTCACAATAACAATTCCTTCGCTCAAGCCCTGAAATTGAGCACCTGAGTTCGGCTTAACTTTGGAAATAAGAATACCGTTTTCAATTTTGTAATTCTCTTTATCCTTAGCGGTCATGTTTTTTACCGTAAGTCCGATGTTATCCATACCGATAATGGTTTTATTATCGTCTTCACTGGATTCACCCTTTTCGTTTTTGGCAGTATCACCGGAATCTTTATCATCTTTCGGCTTTAATGTCACGGTTCTTTCAATTTCCTGACCGTCTCTGAAGACTTTTAATTTCACTTCAGTTCCAGCCGACTTTGAGGCCACATAGCTTTGCAGCTGATTCGGTTGATCTATATCTAATCCATCAATCTTTAAAATCACATCGCCTTTTTTAATATCGGCTTTCGCGGCTGCCCCGTTCTCGACAATAGTTTCAACAATAACACCATGTGGTTTTGAAAGTCCAATTGATTTAGCCAACGCTGCGTCAACTTCCCGTATCTGAACTCCAATATATCCACGATTTACCTTACCGTGCGCGATAAGATCGTTCGCTACCGACTTTGCCAGATTGATTGGAATAGCAAATCCGTATCCGACGTATGAGCCGGTCCGCGAAGCAATTGCAGAGTTAACACCAATTACGGCTCCGGAAAGGTCAACCAAAGCACCACCTGAGTTACCCGGATTAATTGCCGCATCTGTTTGAATAAAGTTTTCGACACCATAGCTGTCTTTAATTAAATTGAGCTGCCCGCGATTAAGTGCGCTGATAATACCGGCTGTCACGGTACTGCTTAGTGACAGCGGATTACCGATTGCCATGACCCATTGCCCTACTTTCAATTTGTCTGAATCGCCTAAGTAAGCAACAGGCAAATCAGACGCTTTAATTTTAATGACTGCCAGATCGGTCAACGGATCTTTACCGACTACTTCGGCTTCAAATTTTCGCTTATCGTATAATATCACAGAAACCTGTTTTGCGTTTTCAACAACGTGATTATTTGTTAAAATATATCCGTCGTCGGTTACAATAATACCGCTGCCTGAACCGAGTTGTTCTTTAGGAACTTCGAAATCCTTGAACGGGAAAAAGAAAAATTGCTGCTGTTGATCTTCTTCCGATTCCGCAACGACGATGATTTGCACGATAGATGGTGTCACTTTTTCAGCAACCTCGGTAAAAGCCTGACTGAACGCACTGGCATCTGCATTTAAACTGACCGGAGGTTTTTTTGCACCGAGTTGAACGCCTGCCCAGCTTTTATGAACTAAACCACTTCCTGAAATGAGGAATGCTCCCAGTATTACACCGGTAAACAGGAGCGCAAAAGCACCAACAAGTTGTTTCGTTTTCATGTTCTTTCCTTTTATGCCTTCTTTGTATTGCAATAATAACTTGTTACATTTTTAATGAGTTAATTTGTTTAAATCCGGGAATATGAAACTGTGCATATTTTAGCAGCATGGTAAACATCTTTTGAGCGTACACTTCTTGTCCCGAGACTATCTTTTTACCTGATTTTAGACAATCAAGCGTGTAAAAAAGTTCCCGGTCAATCCGGTGAAATGGCGGAAGTGTGTTCATGCAGTTGCTGCATAGTAAACCCGTTTCGGACGAAAAGCCTTCCGGCGGTTCGGTAAACGGCTCATGGCAATTATTGCAAAAGTCAAAATTTATTTCGTAACCCATCTCTTCGAGAAAGAAAACAAAGAACCGTAAAAAACTGAACATCGGATCAATATCCAATGCTGACGAGATACGTTCGATTATTTTTTTCACACCATTGTACAAACGCTGATTCGGCTCGTGTTCCTGAAAAGATGAGTTAACAACTTCCATCACGGCAAGTGAATACTTAAGCTTATCATAGTCTTCATGAATCTTAGGATAATAGTTTACCAAATCCGCCTCTGTAAGAAGTTGGAGATCGCGGTTTTCTTTTAAATAGAAGACGCTATTAATAACATTAAGCGGAAATACGATTTTACCGATTTTAGAGGTCTTTTGTTTTGCCCCTTTAATGATAACGGAAAGTTTTCCGTAATCTCCCGACAGAATATGAGCAATCCTGCTTGTGTCCCCATAATCAATCACCGAAAGGACGATACACTCGGTTTTGACAATCTCGCTCATATACGGCTGAAATTATATGGATATGAATATATGCCGTCTTCGGTAATAATGCCCTCAATTAATTCAGCGGGAGTAACATCAAACGAGGGCGAAAGCGCCGGATATTCAGGCAAAGTTACCGGATTTCTGTTCGCGAACAATACTTCACCAGCCTTTCTCATTTCGATCGGTATACCTGAACTGTTTTCAATGCTGCCGTCAATAGTAGACTTCGGTGCAGCAATATAGAAAGGTATATTGTGGTACTTACAGGCGATCGCCAGAGTATATGTACCGATTTTATTGGCTGAGTCACCATTGGCAGCAATTCTGTCAGCACCCGTAATGGCAATATCTACCAAGCCTTTATTCATAAAATAAGAGGACATTGAATCAGATATTATTGAAAACGGGATATTGTTTTTTTGCAGTTCAAAAGCTGTAAGTCTGGAACCCTGAAGCAACGGACGGGTCTCATCCGCATATACGAATTCCACCATGCCATTTAAAAATCCTTGTCTTATGACATTAAACGCTGTCCCCTCACCTGCTGTCGCAAGCCTTCCGGTGTTACAGTGAGTAATCACTCTTGATTTCTTTACGAAGATTTCGCTGCCATATTTACCAATCAACTCACAGCGCCGCTCGTCGTCTTTATGCAGAAACACGGCTGATTGTATCAGTTCAAGAAAGGAAGTTCGTTCACTGAAGGAGTCTTTGATTTTATTTAATGCCCAAATTAAATTTACTGCGGTGGGACGAGTCCGCGCCAAACGATTGTATGCTTTTTCGAATAAGGAAGGATCAATTGCTTTCTTTTGCGACAGCACTAAAGCATAAGCACCTGCTACGCCAATAGCAGGTGCTCCACGAATTTCTAAGCGCTCAATAGCTTCCGCAATTCTGTTGTAATCGTCAGTATGAATGTATTCTTCCTTGAACGGAAGCTTTGTCTGATCTATAAAAACGAGTTCATCGTTTTCATATTTCAGATTAAAATATGTACTACTCATCGAATCGTGATAATGTCATGAATTCACGGAAACGGTCTTTAATGCGGAGATAGGATAATCCCTCAAGACCCTTTGTGCTAAACTGTTCAACGCAGAACGATGCCATCGTTGATCCATAAATAACCGCACGTTTAATGTTTTCCAGACTCGTATCCTGTGTCTTGTAGATGTAACCGCAGAATCCTCCGGCGAAGGTATCACCAGCGCCTGTGGGGTCAAACATCATTTCAAGCGGATAAGCCGGAGCCGAGAAGACGGTATCTTTTGAGAATAGTAATGCACCATGCTCACCTTTTTTAATAATGAGAATTGGCAGTCCGTAGTCAAGTATTTTTCTCGCTGCTTTGATAAGGTTCGGCTCATTTGCCAGAAGTCTGGCTTCTGAATCATTGATAATAAGAACGTTGGCGCGTTTTATTATTTTCAGTACTTCATCTTTCTTGCCCTCAATCCAATAATTCATTGTATCAACAACAACAAACATCGGATTAGTCAATTGATCCAGAACTTTCAGTTGAAGAGTCGGATCAATGTTGCCCAGGCAAACGTACCGTGTTTTTTTAAGATGTTCGGGAATGACGGGATCAAACTTTTCGAAAACGTTCAACTCAGTTAAAAGAGTATCTCTCGTATTCAAATCATAATGATAAACTCCGGACCAGCGGAATGTTTTCCCGCCGGGGACTACTTGCAATCCATCTAAATCAACATTATGATTTTCAAGAAGTTGGATATATTCTTTAGGAAAATCTTCTCCTACCACACCAATTAAGTGAATAGGGCCGCTGAAATAGGATGCCGAAAGTGAAATATACGTTGCAGAACCGCCCAATGCTTCTTCTACTCGATCAAAAGGCGTTGCAACTGTATCCAAACCAAGAGAACCGACGACTAAGAGGCCCAAGTTTGACTCCAATATTTTTGTGAAACGTATAATTTAAAATAGATAATTATTGCAAAAACGACTACACAAAATGAATCTAAATCAGCGGTATTTCAACAAATTTCAAATAATTTTTACGTTTACTCCAGTATTCCAGTATAATATCAACCACTTCCCTTTGCCCCGGCCATGCAAGTAACGACTTTGCCTTTTTACCACTGACCCACATGAAAGCATCATGTTCATCCGATAAAATAACCTGAGAGGAGGATTTCATTTGCACTAAAAATACCGGTATGTTCGAAATAGTGTCGGTATCGGGATTGTAAAATGAATTTATTTTAGGGGCTATCCACATTTTTTTCGGAAGGAGGCCTGTTTCTTCCAACAACTCCCGTTTTGCTGCCTGAAATGCCTTTTCGTTTTTCTCGATTTTTCCGCTAACCATCTGCCAAATACCGGGATAAATTTCTTCCGGAGATCGCCTCAATAGCAAAAACCGCAGCCCGGCTTTTGTTTCTTTAACAATATGAAGTTCAATTAAATCAGCGATGATTTTCATATAAACACTCCATTAAAAAAAGGCACGCACTTCCGCGTGCGCGGTATGAATCAACTTTGAACTACCCTGAACACGTCCTTCATAATTGGCCGTTGCCTGCAAATTAGTTGATATACGATAGTCGAAATACACCCTGCCGAACATATTTTTACCGACAACATTACCACCTGTCAATTCATACGGCAGATAATTGGCAGTGGTATTGCACGTCAATTCAGTCCGTTCAAACTCCAAGCGCAATCTCCCGAAACCTGAGAAAGAAAAGTTTATCCGAATAGTCTGCCCGTTTTCGTTCAACTTGGTCGGTGTTTTTGGATAAAAATCCGTGTTTTGCTTGGTCTTGATTTTAAATCCCACCTCCACGCTATTGTACGGTCTGTATGAGAAATCACTCGTAAAACCGAGTGCGTCAATCGTTCTGTTTCGAACAGCGTTAGCCTTTGCCAGCATATAGTCCGATGAAGCAATAACCTCTGTCTCATTACTTATATCTTCTACAAGTTTCATACGCATGCGCATGCCCCGCTCTTTTTTAAATCCCTTTTCGATACCGGCACTGTACGAATTAAATGTCCGTTGCTGCATATATTGAAAACGGAATGAGAGCCCGGGATCATTCTCAAAAAGATATACCGACTGTAAGAAATAGTTCGTACCCTGAATTGTGGTGCTATCACGCATAAAGTTTTTCAACTGCATCAGATAGATTTTTTTTAATTCAGGCTCTTTGCTGTTTTCTTCTATCCTTCCATACGATTCAAACGTAAGCGGTTTTACTATAGCGGAGAAAAAATCCTTTCCATGAAGCAAAGGAGTCAAAGCATATCGTAAGCGCGCGCTTGTCTTGAGGTCTATTACAGGGTATAATTGATCCGATGGCAGCGTGACGAGCGAATAATCACCATCATAAGTAGTCGGCTCGAATTCGTTTTCATCCTTTACGCCATTACCATTCAAATCACCGACGTATTTATACGAGCCGGTACCTTTTGTTACCTGGACGTACACTCTTTGCAACAGTGCGGTCTTTTGCGTGGAAACTTCATAATAAAAATCACCGCTAATCTTATCAACCGGACTGACCTTCGTCTGTGTTTTTACCAGAATAACCTGAGAATTTAACGAGCCGTCGCTTTTATAAACATCGGAATATCTTTTATTCCGTGTAGAAACTTTCAAATTCGACTGCACTACCCGTCCGCCGTAATAATCCATATCGTACGAAAATCCGTCTGAAGTTGATTCGTCCACAAGCATCCCCTTCCGTGGAAGCTGATCTTTCCTGTAATTATAAGTGTACGTCATTTTCATGCCTTGCATAGGTGTCAGAGTCAATCCGGGATTTATCTCGTAATATTTCAAACTTGCAGCGGTTAATGAATCGGTTCCTGAAACAATATCCTGTTTGTCTTCGTAAAGGTAGCTTATTACGGGGCTTAAAACTTTATAGTTTATTTTCGCATCCGCTGTCTGACGATACCACGCGGTTGAGCTAATCCGGTTTTCCGACTTCACATAGTCAAAATCATAATTCGCAGCGTATTGCGAATTGAAATCAAGTTTTACAACTTCCCGAAGCCTTCTGGAGCGATTAACACTCTCCTGTGTTAATTCGCCATATGTGGATGTTGATGAAATTGCTTTTATCGGCTCAAGGTACAGCGAAATTTCTCTGAGACGTTCATTATACGAAGTAGTATCAGAACTTACATTGTAACTTCGATTAAACTCCACGTCACCAAAACGTTCCGGTGAAGAAAACCGTTTATTAATATAACGTTCTTTCCAAGAGCCTCCGATTTTTGTAATCTTCGTTTGATTAATAATAAGATCGGTCGGAATCAACGAAACGGTTCCGTTATATGCAAATCCATTATTTTGATTATCATCTACTGAGGAGAAACGATTTAGATCAACATTACTGCCTGCCAACTCAAGATTAATGGAAAGATTTTTTGTAAAATCATATCCGAGAAGAACGTCGGCAAATTCTTTCTTCTGAGGTAACGGCAGGAATATTACCGTATCGTAAGCAGCCTGATTAGCGCCGGCGTAACGGAAATTTCCCGGAGCATCACGGAGATAGGCTCCCTTTCCGCTTCCCATGTAGGAATAAGTTACGTTATAAAGTGCCTTGGAACTTCCGGGATTATAACGGTAGAAAACGACATTAGTCGAATTTATTACGGTATCAACCTTTTCATAATATGCAGTTATTGTACCTGTGGAATCAGGTGTCGCGAGCGAAACGCCGCTTTTAACCGCCCGGGATTTGTTATTACCCGCAGCAGCAAGAATCTTTTTATCGGCATCCGACAAAGTTACATCTATCGGGGCATCCTGATTATCAGCTTCTCTGAGATAAGTAAATCCCGTTCTTAGCGAATTATTAAAAAATGAAGTAGACAATCCGGCGGCAAACAAACTTCGTGAATATGCCCTGTCCGTATATTCGAATTCGACAATAATCCGGCTTGCGCTCGTTATGAGGCGGTTTGTTGTAAAAGTTAGCTGCGCTATTGAATAATCAATGGTGTAATCATTCTGGTCGCCGCGTTTAAGCAACTCACCATTTAAATAAATCCGCTCCGAGCCTGCGATAATGATAATATCACTCTCGTTATTTGAGCCATACAGCGAATATGGCCCCTGCACAGCATCGGTGCCTGTGATTGCGTTTGAAGTAAATTTACCACGCGCGGTGGCAAAGGCGGTGAATGCGGAGGTATTATCAACCTGCACTTCTCCCAGAAATCCCTGAAGCTTCCGGTTTATATTGCCAAACTCACCGAATTTCTTAACCAAATCATAATCACCGAATGTGCCGGAGGCGTTCTTATGCTTTATCTGAATAAAAACTTTATCCAGCTCGTCCAGCCGTTCCGTATTTCCTTCGGGCTGTATCGGACTGTTTTCATCAGTTAACGCTGCAACCAGATCAATATCATCAGTCAGCTTACCGGAAAGTTGCAGTCTAAATCCGCTTTGCAGGGTCATATCCTTGTTCGTCCCAACTGTAAAACCGCGGATAAGTGTCCCGCTTTTTTCGATGCTCCTGCCGAAGATGCTTTCATTTGTCAAAGCATTAGAAATCCTTTGCATTTGTTTCATGGTGTCGGCCAAACTTTTCATAGGCAAAGGGGCTAAAACCTTAAGTACGTAATCATTTTTAAAGGAAATACGAAATGAGCGATACGTGACTATTATCGTATCTAAAATCGAATACGGAAGCGAATCGGAAAGCGCAAAAGATGATGCCGTGTAATCAAAAGTATAGTCGTGCGGCTGCACTATTCTTCCGCGTATACTTAACATTTCGCTGCCGGGAATAATCGAGGTGGTATTGAGCTCATATTTATTCTTCAAATTGATAAGCAGAGTGTCTTTCTTTATCTCAAATTGCCGACTGTTCTGAGCGCTCAGAAATGATGACAAAAGAAAGAGAAATGCAGATAAATATAATCTCACTTACACGGTTCAGTTAGTTAACAAAATAATTACCTAAAATATAAGAAATTATTCAGTTAGTCTGAGAAGGGACTTAAAACAGAATGCCCCGTGAAGGGGCAAAAAATCTTGTACTAAAATTTGAAATGGCAGGTACGTGGAGCTACTGTTTTTCCAAAATAAATGTTTGTGCGTTGTCCTGTGTAAGGTCAATGGACAATTGCTTGGTTAAAATTTTATAACCGTCTTTGTACAGCACCATTTGGATAGTACTGCTGATATACGTTGTATCCGAATTGACAGACACAACCGGCATGTTAATACCGAAAACACCAAGCGGAATTGAGAACTTCCCGTCGCTGCCGGAAAATGCCAACGGAGTCTTGGAAATTACATCACTAACTGCTTCGTTATCAATTAAAAATGCCCGTTCGGTAAATGTTGAACCTGTGGTAACCTGATAAATGTATACCCCGTTCGTGAGCTTCAAGGCGGAAATATCTATCGTGTATGTACCGGCTTTAAACGGGCCATCAACGACTGTATCAATTGAATCGCGGGAATACCAGCGCAATATCTTAACCCGGACATATCCGGAGTCAGGCACGGTAAACTTGATAACCGTGGAAGGCTGTGTATCGCCTGTGTTCAAGACTCGTTTTGAGTACATATCGAATATATAATGTACCCCTACTCCGGAAACCGCATTCCCTGCTGAATCAATCACGCTGCCCTTGAAAGCGACAGGTTCATATCCGCCTTCAAATGGATTATCCTTATGACAATTTAATGCGAAGAGAGCGAGGAGAAGAATTAAGACTTTTATTTTCATAAGAATTTCTTTAAAATATAAAAGGGACTAACCGTTCAGTTAGTCCCTTCAAAATAGTGCTTAGTGTATCTTTCCTGATTTGAGTTCGTCTGCTAAACGTCCTGCGCCATAAAGATTTCTAATAGCTTCCAGCATTCCTGCTGAATGAACGCCAACGGTTCTGTTAGCTTCAGTTCTGAAAATGAACTGCGCGGGAAGGCTTTCGATATTTCCGTCGAATGCGAGACCGACAACTTCTGCATTTTTATTGATTATCGGGCTGCCTGAATTACCGCCAATGATATCGGATGTACAAATGAAATTCATCGGTGTTTCTAATTTAAATGCAGCCGGAGGATTTTGCCATCTCTTCGGCAGATTCCAGGGGTATTGTTTCCCGAATGAGTAATATCTGTCATACAATCCGTAGAATGTAGTGAATACCGGAGCTGTCGTTCCGTTATATTCATAGCTCTTTACGACACCATCAGCGAGACGCAGCGTAAATGTAGCATCAGGTGGAATTTGTGTCCCATATGCCTCAAATAACGCTCTGCCAAGCATTTGGGAACAGTCGGCTTCTTTATTTGCCAATTCCTGCATTGTCATAGCAATTTCTTTGCCTTTACCCGATGTCATAAGCACATGTTTGATAATCGGGTCATTTGAGTTCAGGATAGCTTCCGGATTACCGTTTAACAAAGCTTCAATGCCTTCTTTTGTGCCGAGGGTAGAACTTTTCATAACTGAAGCAGCGGCCTTTGCAGGCGCTAAAGTTCCATGAAGATTCATAACAACTTCATTTTCGCTGCCTAAAAATGATTTGTAAAGAGAGATATCAAGAGCTAACAGCTTTAAAGCTTTTGCCGCGATAAAGTCTTTCGGGATAATTGATTCTTTGGTCTTCGCAAGCATTGTATCCTTATAATCATCACTACGCTGCTCAACAGGAAGCTGCATCTCTTTTGCATATCTTATCAGATTTTTTGCAATCACGAAATAGTCTGAAAGTGCAAACGGGCGAAGATTATAAGCAGAATTTAACTTCGAATATTTTCTCATCTCACCGCGGATATCTTCAATCTTTTCCCAAAGACCGCCGTAAGAATTCTTTAATTTCGGATTTTCCCATACTTTAGCTTTGAACTGAGATTCAAAATCACGTTTTCTCTGCATCAGCACTTCATCACGCAAACCGCCGAGAATTCCGGTATATGCTTTCCATGAATTTGAATATCCGAACAGGTGATCCTGTAACGAATCCTTGAGGGATGGATTTTCATCTATCAATTCAGTGTAAACTTTTACTACGCCATCCAGCATTTCAACGATTGCAGGATGTGATAAATCTCTAAAGTACTCAAGCTGTGCAACCGTCATAAGTCTGTTTGTTGAACCCGGGTTGCCGACAACAAAAACCGGCTCGCCGGTTTGAGGACCTTTTTCACTCCATTTGAAGAAGCTATCGGTATGGAGTGCCTTGCCGGAGTCATCATATACTCTGAAAAATGAACAGTCAAAATCATATCTCGGATAAGTGAAATTATCAGGATCGCCGCCGAAGAAACCCATTTCGGTTTCAGGAGCAAATACTAAACGGACATCTTTGTATCTTTTATATCCGTACAATGAGTATTTCCCGCCATTATAAAAAGTAACAACCTGACCCTCAAGTCCTGTTTGTTTTTTGAATATTTTAATAAGGTCTTCTTTAACATCGGTACGAAGTTTTATTTTCTCAGATTCGGTTTTGCCTTTATCCATTGCAGCCTGAACTTCGTCAGTCACATCTTTAATGCTGACTAATTGATCTACGAACAAACCGGGCACTTTTCTTTCATCAGCGGCGGTTTTAGCAAAGAATCCATTTGTATGAAGATCTTCACCCTCTTTTGAAACCTCAGTAACACTTTCCCGGGCACAATGGTGATTTGTCATAACCAGACCATCGGATGAAACAAAGGAAGCAGAACAATAAGTCGCAAAACGAAGTGCTGATTGTCTTACATGATTCAGCCAATCATCAGATGCATCGAAACCATATTCCTGCTGGAAATAGGCTTTAGGCGGAAAATCAAATGTCCACATTTTCCCGGTATCGAACTTGCCTGCTTTGCAGGTATCCAAATTAACCCAAGAAGCTGTCGAATTACTTGTAGTGGAAGCGCATCCTTGAATTAATAGCCATGAAGCAACGAAAAGCATGGCCATCAAACCATTTTTCATGTATCGCATAGTATATTTACCTTAAAAGGTTTATTAAAAATTAAAAAACTTATGAAGTTATCCATTTCGGACCCGAATACCAAACCATTCAACTGTACTCTGATACCGTTCATGTATTTATTTCAACCGTTTATCCAAAAATGCGGCATTTAACTCATATTTTCACAATAATTTAGGAAAATGCTTCATAGCCTGCAGATTAAAGAGCAGAGCCCGGCTTAATTGATGTGTTTTTTAGTTTAGGCGAACTCTTATAGTGCTTTGCATCTTTCCTCTTGAGTGATTACCGGAGCCAGATAGAGTGGAGATTCTCAATACGGTTTCTTTTTTTATCGTATTCCTTCGTATTCAGCCGGAACTTCAATAAATTAGGGTATTATTTTTGAGTAATTTATTGGAGTTCTCATGCCTACACTCATGGTCAGCATTTCTGGTATTCGCGGCATAATCGGCGACGGTTTAGATCCCGAGGTAATCATTAAGTTCGCTTCTGCATATGCAGATTACATCGGCAGCGGCAAAATTGTCATAGGAAGAGATTCCAGAATAACCGGCGAAATGGTACGTCAGGTACTGACCGGAACTCTGCTGGCAAAAGGATTGGATGTTATTGACATCGGTATCTGCCCTACTCCAACCGTACAATATTCCGTAAAAACCCTCAGCGCTCAGGGTGGCATTGCTATCTCTGCAAGCCACAATCCAAACCAATGGAATGCTCTGAAATTACTCAACAGTACGGGACAATTCATGTCCCCTGAGGAACATGCGGAACTTAAAAAATTCCTTGATTCAGACACTTCCTCATATAAACGCTGGGATAAGATCGGTAAATTCAGCAACTACTCCGAAGGCCTCGAAATACACAAGCAGGCCGCTTTACACATGCCTTTCATTGATATTGAGGCTATCCGTAAAAGGAAATTCAAAGTGCTCTGTGACTGCGTCAACGGTGCCGGATATGTCGTAATTCCACAATTGCTAAGGGATTTCGGATGCGAAGTAATCGAAGCCAATTGTTCAGATAGTGGGATTTTCCCCCGTTTACCTGAACCCATTCCGGAAAACCTTGTTGAGACAATGGAATTAGTCAAAAAAGAAAAGGTTGATCTTTGTGTCGTTGTTGATCCGGATGTTGACCGTCTTGTATTAATCACCGATAAAGGGGAACCGTTCAGCGAAGAAAACACCATTACGCAGGCTGTAAAATTTATCACTTCGAAGCAAAAAGGAAGTGTGGTTATTAATCTATCCACTTCCCGCGCCGCAGAAGATGTTGCCGTTGCCAACGGATGTTCCGTCTTCCGCTCCGCCGTCGGCGAGGCTAATGTTGTGAAAAAAATGAAAGAATGTAACGCGATTATCGGCGGTGAAGGCAGCGGCGGGGTTATCTTCCCTGCTATTCATTATGGCCGCGATGCACTTATCGGCATCGCAATTACGTTGCAACACCTTCTCGAATTCGGTGGAACAATGACCGAACTCAAAAACTCGCTGCCGCAGTACGCGATAGCTAAAAAGAAGGTTGAAACCGGTTCCACAAATCCGGACGCAATTATAGAGCAGCTAAAAGAACGGTATAAGAACGAAAACTGGAACGACGAAGACGGACTAAGGATTGACTTCCCTGACCACTGGGTGCATTTCAGAAAATCAAATACGGAACCGATAATTCGTGCAATTTGTGAAGCTAAATCGCCTGATGATGCGTCTAAATACATAAATGAGTATTTCGGCATTATGTGCTCCTTAATGAAATAACAAGAATACTGTATGTGTGAACTGTTTTGAATCGAACCAAATAACCCGTATTTTTGTTGTAATGATTAATTTAATTAAGGAAACGATTTTATAATGACCAGAGAAATGTTCAGATCAAAAATTCACAGAGCAACGGTTACCATGTGCGAATTGTACTATGAAGGAAGTATTACTATTGATACCGATCTTCTCAAAGCAGCGGATATTCTGCCTTTTGAAAAAGTACAAGTCGTAAATGTGAATAACGGGAACCGTTTGGAAACGTACGCTCTTGAAGGACCTGCCGGTAGCGGGATGATCTGTCTGAATGGCCCTGCTGCCCGTTTGGGTTACGTTGGCGACGAAGTAGTGATAATTACCTACGGCGAAATGAGTGACGATGAAGCAAAGAATCACAAACCAACAATCGTACTCGTTGACAAATCGAATAAAGTCAAGAAAAGTATATAGTTTTGTCTTGACAAATGATGAAGAATAGGTTAAAATTAGAATCAAATATTTAGCCGGTTACTATGAAAAAGTTATTCATTCTTACATTCTTGGTCTTAGTGCTGCCCTTAACAGTACGTCCGCAGTTTAAAGATTCAAACATCTTTAAACCGAGCGTTAAGGACGGAATGATAAATGATTCACCGAATTTCATATTGGGTCTTTTTGATCCAAGCAAATTTTCGATGCATCATACCTATTCCATGTCTTATACGAGCATGGGAAAAGAAGGTGTTGCTCTTAGTGTTTACACTAATTCAATGCAGTATAATTTTACCGATAAGTTGAATGTTCAGCTTGATGCAAGTCTGGTGCATTCGCCATACAGTTCATTCGGTAAGAATTTCCAGAACAGTATCAGCGGTATATATATTGACCGGGCTCAGTTGAATTACGCTCCATGGGATAATGTTACGGTGATGCTGCAATACCGCCAAATACCATACGGCAGTTATTACAACGGTTACGATTATTTCAATTCGTCGCCATTCAGCATACTAAATGGTCAATAAAACCGGGAATTTTAGCAAACAGGATTCGTGAAGGCAGTTACATCAAAATCAAAAGATAATTTGGGAACATTCTTTTCAGGGAAAAGGTCTCTTTTTCTGAATAGTCTCATCGCCATTCTTTCATTAGTCATCATTTTTCTCGCATATACTTTATTATCCGGTGTGCTTCCTGCAAAAAAGGTAGATAAGCCGACTGCTGGTGTTGACTCCGTCCATGCAATACAGCTGGAAGTCCTCAACGGCTGCGGTAAAGCAGGTGTCGGGGATAAATTTATTGAGTATTTGAGAAAAAATAAAATGGATGTTGTTCAAACAGGCAACTATATTTCATTTGATATGCCGAACACGCTGATCATCAGCCGGAACAGCAAAGACGATCGAGCGAAATATATTGCCCAAATGTTAGGTGTTGATACTGCGAATATTGTTCGTCAGTATAACAAAAATTACTATGTTGATGTATCCATTATCATCGGCAAAGATTACAAATCATTATTATTAAAAAAGTGAGGCTCTTTTGAACTCAGAAGAAACTATCCAACTTATTGCGCAAGCTATTTTTGAAAAAAAAGGCAAGGACAGCAAAGTATTGGATCTCCGTAATATCACAACAATTACGGACTACTTCATTATATGTACCGGGGAATCCGATACGCAGGTAAAAGCGATTGCCGATAGCATTGAAGATAAGTTAAAGGATCACGATGTGAAACTTTGGCACAAAGAAGGCCTGCAAGGGTTAACCTGGGTACTGCTGGATTATGTTGACATCGTCGTACATATTTTCAGAAATGAATTCAGGGAATTTTATAATATCGAGAAACTTTGGGCTGACGCTAAAGTGACAGACTTAGTTGATGAACCGATTGTAGTCAAACCGGTTCGCAAAAAAAGAACTACGAAATCCAGTAAATAAAAAGATATTAGCAATCACCGACCGGAGATGTTTTGAGAAAATATTTATATAATCTGATTAACCCCGTTATTTCCGAAATTGATAAAGAGTCACTGCCCTTCCTGCAATTTGATATACCTCAGCAGGAAGCTCACGGTGATTTTTCTACCAATATCGCAATGATCATCTCCAAAAGGCTCAAAAAGAACCCACGGGAAATTGCAACAACTATTACCAACGCGCTCACTTTGGATACCAATGTTATCACAAAAACTGAAATCGCGGGACCCGGATTCATTAACTTCTTTTTTGCCCCGGCGTATATTGCCAACAGAACCACCGAAATCTTGGATTCAGGAAGTTCATTCGGTAAGTCTGCAAAGAATTCAGGGAAAAAGGCTAATGTCGAATTCGTATCCGCTAATCCTACCGGGCCGTTGACTGTAGGACACGGCAGAAATGCAGTATGTGGTGATACTATCGCGAATATGCTGGAATGGATTGGTTACGATGTGGATCGCGAATACTATTTTAATAATGCCGGAAGACAAATGCGGGTACTTGGTGATTCTGTTAAATACCGGTACCGTGAACTGCTGGGTGAGACGATCGAATTCCCTGAGGATTATTATCAGGGTGATTACATTAAAACGATTGCGCAAAATCTAATTAATGAACATGGCTCTTCCCTGTTGGATGAAAATCCCGAAGGAAAGTTTAAAGCCGCAGCTGAAGAGTTTATATTCGCTGATATTAAGAAGACCCTGCACTCAATTCTGATTGACCATAAAATCTTCTATAACGAAAACAGTCTGTACGAGGAAGGCAAAATCAAAAACCTTCTTGAACAGCTGAAAGAAAAAGGTCTTATATACGAAAAAGACGGTGCAACGTGGTTGAAACTTTCCGAAATGGGAAACGAACAGGATAAAGTTATTATTAAATCTACCGGCGAACCAACATATCGCCTCCCGGATATTGCTTACCATATTACGAAGTTTGACCGCAAGTATGATTTAATTATTGATCTCTTTGGTTCCGATCATAACGCTACCTATCCAGATGTTATGGCCGCCTTGAAGTCTTTAGGGTATCCAGTGGAAAAAATCAAGGTTCTGATACACCAGTTTGTTACTATTACACAGGACAATCAGACAGTGAAAATGTCCACCCGTAAGGCTAACTATGTAACAATTGACGACCTCGTTGAGGAAGTCGGGAATGATGTTGTACGATACTTTTTTAACATGCGCTCAATTACTACCCACATGAACTTTGACATCGGCCTTGCTAAAAAACAATCGGATGAAAATCCGGTTTTCTACCTCCAGTATGCCCATGCGAGAATTTGCTCGATAATGAGAAATGCCTCTGAACAGCATATTGAACAAAACCGTGAAAACCTAAGCGTTTTAGTTGTTCCGGAAGAACAAAAATTATTAAAAAAGCTTCTTATCTTTCCTGATGTCGTTCTTCAATCAGCCGAACTATATGAACCCCATAGAATTGCAATGTATCTGCAGGAATTAGCGGAAGCATTTCACCGGTTCTATACCGTTTGTCGAATTATCGGTTCGGAGAAACATGTTGCAGAGTCCCGATTGACTCTCGCGGCTGCGACAAAAATAGTTTTAAAGAACGGACTTTCGATACTTGGTGTATCGGCTCCTGAAAAAATGTAATTAAATAGTTCCTTTATTGTATTCATACCATAAATTTTCTTAATTTTGTTAAAATTAACGAGAGATATTTTATGGAAGAGAACAATAGCACTACTGACACTCCGGCAGGTGAACCCCTTAGCTTTTTCGACAAAGTGACCGGTATTATCACCGAACCCGGTAAAGTATTTGAAAATATTGCCGCAACGAAATCTACATCATCTGACTGGCTTGTCCCCTTCTTCCTGATTCTCATTTTTGCAGCCGCATCCGTTCTCATTGTAATGCAGAATAATGTTATCAAGGAGACTGTTAAATCCAAAGCCCGCGATAAAATGGAGCAGGCATTTGAAAAGCAAGTCGCCAACGGTACAATGACAAGAGCCGAAGCTCAGGATGGAATTGAGAAGGCTGAAAAGGGATTAGCAATTATCGGCACGGTACCCGGTATGGTTATTCAAACTATTTCTGTCATCTTCGTCGGTGGCATTGTCTTCTTCTGTATCGTCGCGTATTTCTTCTTAGTATCAAAGATATTCGTCAAATCTCCGCTCAATTTCGAAAGCTTTCTTGTCGCATACAGCATGGCAGGATACATTTCGATACTCAATATCATCGTATGTATTATCCTTGCATTTGTTTTTGACCGGCAATTTGAAAGTGCATCCCTCGCCGGTTTATTGAATGTAACCGAAAACGGGATTGTTAAGTTTTTGCTTTCAAAAATAGATCCGTTTACAATTTGGGCATATGTTGTTTTTACAATTGGATTAACAAAACTGTCCAAAGCAAAATCATATACTGCATACGCTCTTGTAATTTTCGGAAGTTGGATTATCTGGAGTGGATTGTTTTTCGCTGCTATGAAATATGTCCCGTTTTTAAACCGTTTTTCTAATTAGCGGTAAACGAACATTCTGGTTTTTAAAAGGCTTCCCCGATACCGAATTGAAATTCGAAGACATCTTTAAAGAAGGGTTTAGAGGTTATTCGTTTTTGGTTGAGCGGATCATATAATTTAACACCAAAGTCAATTCTGAATGGTGCGAACGCGGAATAGTATCTAAATCCAATACCTGCGTCTATGCCGATCATATCCCACCGGAATGATTTATATCCAAGCCAGGTATTTCCGAAATCACCGAATAACACACTGCCGATTTCCGGAGTGAATTTATAACGGTATTCAGCAGAGCTTTCCAATAAAAAAGTACCTCCCGAAATGTTGCCTTCCTGAGCCACTTCTGTTGGTGCTAAATCTCTTGCTTTCCACCCCCTTAATGAATTGCTGCCACCAACAAAAAACTTATGGGTGCTTGGAATATCTATCTCGTTACCAAAGTATGTTTGCATATACCCTGTTTTGAATTTTAAAGCAGCAACTTCCTGATTCCTTCTACTCAATGACCAATAATTGGCGGACGTAATTTGCGCTTTGTAAAACATTGCTCCGCTAAATGGATTTGATAACATTTTTCCGAAAAGATAGCTCATCGAATTCGCTTCTTCAATCAGGAAAGACAAATTATAGCCGGCTGTCGGGAACAATGGATCATTCGCCCTATATGCTTTACATTCGGCACCCAATATCGAAATCGGAATGTTTTTATTGACTTCACTTCCGCTGGTGTTGAAAATTTCGTCAACTACTTCAAAATTGTAATACGCGGTAAGAAAGTTTAAAAACGTGTAGCTTGGCAATTCAAATTCGAAGCTCAACTTGCCGCCGTACGCCCTTTTATTCGACCTTGAATCCTTGTTGATTTTGTAATAACCTTCAACAATGCCGTAAATCGGACGATTAAAAACATACGGCTGTTCAATTTTCAAATCACCTTCAAAATACCCCATAACCGTAGTATCATTCAACGCAAATGTTTTAGAAAGATTCCTGACTTTCGACCTGAATGCATCACTAAGACCGAAAGAACCGGTCATGGATAGCTTCCTTGCCTCTCCGAAAAAGTTTTTACGTGCGTAACTGGCAGCCAAACCCATGTTGAACGTGTTTAATTGGTTGTTCATAATAATTTCCGGCGCTGCTTCATTAAGCAGTCCGATATTACCATTCAAGATGATGGGTACAGAGGAATTTGTTGTATCGTCAATTTGCGGTGCCACGATAACCGAATTAAACAGCGAAGTACGATACAAACGTATTTGGCTCATTCGTATCTTCTCAAGACTGTATACATCCCCCTTCTTGATACCGATGATATCCTGAAAAAGCTTATCATCAACATCCGCCGCGCCGTCTCCCTTTTTCAATATGGAAACGTCACTCACTACATATTTCTTTCCGGCAGAAAAAAACACGGTCACATCAGCTTTGTTAATCGCAGTATCCTGAATAACAACCGTGCTATCGTATTTTGCAAGCATGTAGCCGCTATTTTCTAAAGTCGTAACAATATTGTCAGTATTTGATTTAACCATTGACTGAGAAAATCTCTTTGTGGTGTCAATATTAGAGAGGCGAAGCAAGTCACTTTTCTTTTCGACATCAATTGAATCCAAACCGATTAAGCGCACTTTACTGTATAAAGACGGTTCACCTTCGGTAATATCATATTTTAAGTTTGCTTCATACGAAGTTGAATCCATTTTATAGGAGGGATTAATTGCTACCTTGAAAAATCCGTTGGCAATATAAAACTCTTTTAAACAACGTATATCGCTTTCGATGTTCGTGCTGTCAAAGTAAACAGGAGCTTTTCCGAGACTGGAAAAAGAATGTAAGAACCGCCAAACCCACATCGGGGTTTCCTGAGAAACAATAAGTTCTTTCAGTTGTGCTGAGGAATATGATTTGTTCCCGGCTACTTCAATTTTCATCAGTTCGTATTTTTCCGATTGTGCCATTACAGTCGAAGTAAAACAAATGAATGTTAAACAAGCCAGAAAGAAAATATATGTGGTTTTATATAAACGCATTAATTAACAAATTTATAATCCTGAGAAACCGGTTTTACATCAGAGAAATCCGATTTTATTCTTCTAAGGAGATAATCCCTGATACTTTGATCCTTCACTGATGAAGGTATATAAAAGTTAGGAGCTCCGCTGCCGGATATGAACATATGTCCGTATGCTATCAATGGTTCATTAAAATCAATCACATACGTAAACACTTCACCGCCTCCGGAACCCATAAAATAGTCGGTAGAGTTATAATATACCAAATCGTAATTTTTGCCGGGTATTCTCACCCGCTCAAAAGCCGATTGATTCACCGCGCCATCAATAAGATTTGAACTATAATCCACAACAACAGAATCAGCATGCAAATGAACCAATAAGAATCTAATACCGAATTCTGTGCCTGAGTTTACTTCATATACGACGGCAAAAAGATCATACTCCGGTTTATACATACCCTTAAGAACCTTTGCCTCTTTGCAGTGGTATGTAGTGTTAACAAACTCAATAATTCTTTCATCTTCTGTTTTGAAAGCAACCGGCTGTCCTTCACTTTTATCATTTTTCCCACAGCCCGGTAAAACAACGAGCGCAAAGAAGAATAAAGAGCATAATAAATTAAAATATTGTGACTTTAGTCCCTTTTTGGATAACACCATATAACTCATCAATTTCTTCATTACTAATAGCAATAGAACCATCTGTCCAATTAAACACGAACGGTAAATTATTAAATAAAAAATTTAATTGTCCGATACCATGTATGCCGATTTTCCTCCACTTAATAGAACTTTGTGAAATCGAATCGGAGTAATATGTTTGAAGAGACATACTCTCGAAATCCGGCTTTGTTATCAAACCCATTCTTAACGCTGCACGAAGGTCATTGATATTCGGGTAATTCAATCTAAAATATTTATGGTAAATGTGCGAGGTATCTATCTCACAAATTTCATATTCACCGACCGGCGTTGACAACTCATCTGCTGTCTGCTTCTGCTGGTTACCCTTTCCGAAGACAGCACGATAGACCTTAACCTGAATGGAGTCCGAATACAACGTAAGTGTGTATTTCTTCTTATCAACGACAATTGAAGGGTTAGAAATTTTCTTTAAATTGAGTTCGGCCATGCGTTCCGTCAGAGTATCTGTACGCAAATTCAATATCATTCCATAGGCGTAACAGCCTGCCAGAAATACAAAAATGCTTCCGATTGATAAAAGAACTCTTCTTAACATCGTTTTTTAATCAAATTCCAAGAATAATACAATTAATTTAGCAATTTTTCTCAAATTAATAACTGTCCGAAATTCTGAAAAATAAAGTAAAAACACTTTCCCGGTATTTTTGATACAAGGAAAGTGCTTATTGTAAAATTTCGTTTATCTAAAAATGGAGAAATACTAAATAATGCACAGTAACCCAGTAAATTACTGCTGCAAGCGCTGCTGAAACCGGTATAGTAAGAACCCAGGCCCATAAAAGCTCCAAGGTTACTTTCCAACGGACGGCAGACAATCTTTTTGTAATTCCTGCTCCGATAATACTGCCGGTAATGGTGTGGGTAGTGCTTACCGGAATACCTGCCATTGCCGTACCGAATAAAGTCAATGCACCTGCTGTTTCGGCGCTAAATCCTTCAAATGGTCTGAGTTTAGTTATCTTCTGCCCCATTGTTTTGACAATACGCCAGCCGCCGGATAAAGTGCCGAGAGCTATGGCCGCATGGCAAGAAAGCACGATCCAAAGTGGTATTTGAGGTGTACTGGTTTTTGGCAATGCTCCCGTAGTCAAACACGCGATATAAATAATACCCATCATTTTTTGAGCATCATTGCCACCGTGTCCAAGGCTATACGCGGCGGAAGACAGTAGTTGAAGCTTTCGAAAATTCTTATCTACTTTTGCAGGAGAAAAGTTTTTACATATATGTAGTGTAATGATAGAAAGAATCAGTGAGCAAACGATGCCAATGATCGGAGCTAAAAAGATAAACAAAGTGATTTTTAATACCTCACCCATAAAAACGGCTCCAAAACCGGCCTTTGCAACTGCTGCGCCGACAAACCCACCGACCATCGTGTGTGAACTGCTTGAAGGAATGCCCCACCACCAGGTCAGTAAATTCCAGATAATTGCGGCTACCAATCCGCTTCCAATCACATAGAGGTCAACAACATCAGGCCTTACAATTCCTTTTGCCATTGTTGTTGCTACATGAAGACCGAAAATCAGAAACGCAACGAAATTGAAGAATGCAGCCCAGGCTACTGCAAACTTTGGAGAAAGTACACCTGTGGATACTACCGTGGCTATCGAATTTGCTGCATCATGAAATCCATTAATAAAATCAAAGGCAAGCGCCAAAAAGATTATTATGATAAGTGTTAATAACATTAGAAGTGTGATCCAATTTTGTTAAATAAATACTTTTATGAATTTTTAATAAGAATCGCGACAATCACGTTTGCTGTTGACTGGCATTTATCGGCAGCATTTTCCAATATGTCGAGAATTTCTTTCTTCTTAAAAAGTGTAATCGGATCTTTTTCTTCGAGGAATAATTTTTTAAGCGACATCCGGTATACGTTGTCGGCTTCGGATTCAAGGTCTTTTACAGTTTTACATTCGGTTACCTGCCCACTACGGGTCTTAAGGTCCTGAATAATGACTTCTAATTCTTTAGTCTGTTGCACTACGATTGACGCGAGTTTTGCAGCGCCCTCAACCGGCTCTGTTAAATTGTACGTATCTACACGAACCGCAGCACCGAAAAGGCAATCACCTATTGAGTCCATACGCTTTACTAAAGTAAATATATCTTCCCGGTCAAATGGTGTAATAAATGTTTTATTAAGTCTTTTTACGACTTTAGCATTAATTTCATCACAGCGGTGTTCAAGGGGTTTGAGTTTGAGGTAAATATCAGGATCGTAGGTGTCAGCGGAAAAGAATTCTTTTGTTTGAATGGCAATTTCCTGAATGTGCGACATAATTGCCTTAAAATCTTCAAAATATTTTTCTTCTTTAGGCAATAAAGCTTTTATCATATTATTTCCAGTCTATATTGTTTCCAAATCATATAATAACACTAAACTATAAATCACGAATTCGGCTTTTGTACAGAATTAACCGGATTTATATGTTAAAATTACGTTAAGCGTTTCAGAAATAAAATTTATACTGACTAAGATAGTGTTAAATAAATGTTAAGTTTCAAATTCCGCGATTTTATGGCATTTATCAGTTTTCATAAACGCAAGAGTCGTGCAATTACGCCAAAAATGCTTATATTTACACTTTTTATTACCAATTTGTTGAAATCATGTCTGAAATAAAGAACGAAATCCCCAAAACGTACAATCCTGAAGGAATTGAAGATAAATGGTATTCATTCTGGATGGAAAAGAAATTCTATCATTCTCTCCCTGATCCATCAAAAAAACCGTTTACGATAGTAATTCCGCCTCCTAATATTACCGGTATTTTAACGATGGGACACATCCTTAATAATACGATTCAGGATGTCTATATTCGCTTAAAAAGAATGCAGGGATTCAATACGTGCTGGGTGCCGGGAACCGATCATGCTTCCATTGCTACCGAAACGAAAGTAACGAAAGCATTGGCAGACGAAGGCCTTGTTAAAGCTGAAGTAGGACGTGAAGAATTTTTAAAGCACTGCCGCATCTGGAAAGAAAAGTATGGCGGAATAATCATTCAGCAGTTAAAGAAACTCGGGGTAAGCTGTGACTGGGATCGTGAACGCTTTACCATGGATGACGATTATTACAAACAGGTTATCAATGCCTTTGTAACTTTGTATAATGAAGGAAAGATTTACAAAGGTTACCGGATGGTAAACTGGTGCCCGGTATCAAAATCGGCAATTTCCGATGAGGAAGTAATACCAAAACCGGTCAATAGCAGCTTGTGGTATTTTAGATACCCTATCGAGAATTCAAAATCGTATCTGGTTGTTGCTACTACCCGTCCGGAAACAATGCTTGGCGATACCGGTGTTGCCGTGAATCCGAATGATCCACGTTATGCAGACTTAATCGGCAAGAACGTCATTTTACCGATTGTTGACAGGCCGATTCCTATTTTTGCCGACGAATATGTTGATATTAACTTCGGTACAGGCGCTGTAAAGGTAACTCCGGCTCATGATGTTAATGACTATGCTATGGGTCAGCGTCATAACTTAGAAATTATCAATATTTTAAATGAAGATGCAACCTTAAACCATAATGTTCCTGATGAATACAAAGGATTAGACAGATTTGCTGCCCGTAAAAAGGTAGTAACATGGTTTGAAGATTCCGGCCTGATTGAAAAAATCGAGCCGTATACCCATAACGTCGGATACTCAGAGCGTGGGAATGTACCTATTGAGCCGTATCTCTCAGAACAATGGTTCATGAAGATGGATGAGCTCGTAGCCCCGGCTATCGAGGTTGTCCGCGAGGGAAAAGTAAATTTCCACCCGAAGCACTGGGTAAAAACGTATGAACATTGGATGAATAACATCAGTGACTGGTGTATTTCCAGACAGTTGTGGTGGGGACATCGTATACCTGTGTGGTATTGCGAAGATCAAAAAACAGCCGAATGTTCAAAGCCGGTTGTAGCGGAAACGAAACCTGACAGCTGTCCTCATTGTCACAGTACAAATATGTATCAGGATGATGATGTTCTGGATACATGGGCATCAAGCTGGCTTTGGGCGCATGATGTTTTTAGAACTGAAGATGAGAAAAACTATTATTACCCAACTGATTTACTTGTAACAGCACCCGATATTATTTTCTTCTGGGTTGCACGTATGATCATGGCCGGTTTGCATTTCAGAAAAGATATTCCTTTTAAAGACGTGTATTTTACAAGCATCATCCGCGATCTTCAGGGCAGGAAAATGAGCAAATCGCTCGGCAACTCCCCTGACCCGCTTGATGTCATTAAAACATATGGCGCTGACTCACTCAGATTCACAACTATTTATCTTGCTCCATTGGGACAGGATGTACTTTTCAGTGAAGAAAAATGTGAGCTGGGTAGAAACTTTGCAAATAAGCTGTGGAATGCAGGCCGCTTCCTGATGATGAACCTTCAGGAAATTCCATATAATGCCTCCCTGCTCGACAAGCACGTTGATAAGATTGATGAATGGATTGAATCACGTTTCAACTCTTCACTTACAGAATTCAACCGTGCTATGGATAACTTCGAGATAAATAACGGCATAAAAATCATGTACTCGTTTGTATGGAACGATTTCTGTGACTGGTATATCGAACTTTCAAAGATTAAATTCTATGCTGACGACAAGGAAGTGAAATCCGCCGCACTTTCAAGAGCAATCAAGTTGTTTGAGAATATGCTAAAAATGGTTCATCCGTTTATGCCGTTCATTACCGAAGAACTGTGGCACTTGATTGAAACCCGGGATGAGAATGTAAGTATCTCGACATCCGAATTTCCTGTAGTTCAATCAGGAAAGATTAACGCCGACCTTGAAAGTGAAGTTGAATTCCTTCAGGCAATTATTACGAGCATCAGGAATATCCGTGCTGAAATGAATATCGCTCCTTCAAAGGTTATTAGTATTCTGATTAAGACGGATAAATTAGACCACCAGTATATTGATTCAATTAAGAAAATCACCCGCTCGGAAGTGGTGATTGATGCAAATCTTGAGAAGCCCGCCAAGAGCGCCTCTTCAGTATTAAAGGATTGTGAAATATTCATACCTCTGGAAGGCATCATCAATCTTGATGTTGAGAAGAGCAGGCTGCAAAAGGAAATTCAAAGATTAGAAGGATCATTAAAAGGATTACGCGGTAAACTTTCGAATGAGAAATTTGTTCAGAATGCACCCGCTGAAGTGGTTGAAAAAGAACGCCAGAAAGAAGCAGATTGGCAAAGTCAATTAGCTAAACTTCAGGAATTGCTTTCGAATCTCGAATAGGTTTACTATTCTTTAATCTTTCAGGATATTCCGGAATATTTCCGTGAGCTGGTCGTATTCTATCAGAAAACCGTCGTGGCCGAACAATGAGTCAATGATTTCGACATTGCCGTCCGTAATATGCTCTGCAATGTATTCCTGCTCAATGATCGGGAACAGATTATCGGAATCAATACCGATAACGACGGTCTTCGCCTTGATTGTCCCCAGCGCCTGTTCAACTGAGCCTCTCCCTCTTCCTACATTATGGGAATCCATCGCTTTGCTGAGGACATAGTAGGAATCCGGATTAAACCTCTTCACTAATTTTTCTCCCTGATAGTTTTGATATGAGGAAGCTTTAAAATTATCTGCCTTATCATCTTCATCGGTTTGAGTTTTCACATACGACTCATATGAACGATATGACAACATTGCAATAGCTCTTGCAGCAGCAAGGCCTTTTTCCGGATCGGAATTATCCATTGCCATTCTCTGAGCCTCATTGTATGCGATACCCCATGCCGAGTGTCTGGCGTTTGTTGCTATCGGCACCAGATTTTCAATTACGTCGGGATTTTCGATTGCCCACTCAAGAGCCATCTGCCCGCCGGTTGAACCGCCGGTAACCAATTTAATTTTTTCAATGCCTAAGTGTTTTCTGACAATTTCATTTACTCTTACCATATCCCGGATTGTAATTATCGGAAAAGAGCGCCCATACTTTGCGCCGGTTTTTGGGTCCGCGCTGTTTGGACCGGATGTGCCATAACACGAGCCGAGATTATTCGAACAGACTATAAAATATTTTTTAGGATCAAATAATTTACCTTCGCCAACTAAACCATTCCACCATTCAAGCGGATCGGAATTTGCCGTCAGCGCGTGGAAAATCCAAATAACATTGGAACCGTCATGGTCTATTTCACCATGAGTTGTATAACAAATGTGTATACCCGGGAGCTCAACTCCGGATTCTAAAATGAACGGTTTATTATATTCTAAAACTTGTGTACTCATAAAAACATCAATCTATAATTAGCATTTAAACGCAAAAACCCGTTTGACTGCTATAAAGGAGCCCAACGGGTGACCTTTTTAGCATTTTTAATGTGGCGCAATACGGTGCAAATACCCACAAAAACAAAAAACCATACTGACCGGTTATAGCCGAAAAGTATGGCAGCAATACCAAGTTTTTTCGGAATAGTTCCGCGTATCATTTTAGCACCGCAGCCTTGGAAACTCGGTTGCTGTCCCTAAGGGACTCTTGATACATTAAGAAGAATTACTATATAATTATACTATTATTTCATCAAAAAGTCAAATCCCCTCTCTATAAATAAAAACCCCCGGCAAAACCGGGGGTTAAAATCTTCATCAAGAGAATCAGATTACTTCAAGAGCATCATTTTTCTTGTTTGGCTAAAGCTGCCTGATTTCAATTGATATACATAAACTCCTGATTGAAGTTTGGAAGCATCAAATGAGAATTCATGGCTGCCAGCCGACATAACGCCGCTGAACAATGAAGCAACTTTTTGTCCTAACATATTATAAACAGAAAGTTCAGCGTAACCTGTTTTTTCAAGGCTGCATGAAATTCTTGTGCTTGGGTTAAAAGGATTAGGATAGTTCTGATCCAACTTATAAGCATTTACAACTGCTTTTACGTCTTGAACAGCTGTTGGTATTTGTGCTGCTAAATCCGCTGGCAAAGCAGATTGTTTGGGGCTATATGCACCGGTAACATCACAGACTACCCAGTCCAAATACTGGCCATAACCAGCGATTGTTGTGCTTTGATTACCGATTCTGAATTCTTTTGCAGTTGAACCGGCATCAGCAGTTTTACCTGAGCAAATAGGTGTAGGATTTTCATCAACATAAACAGTTGTAAGACTATCCTTAATCGTAATTCTATAAATGTGCCAATCTAAGGAAGATCCGGGAACTTGACCCTTGGTGGCCGCTTTTATTAATGAAACTGAATCCTTCGCTAAAATCCAAATTTGCTCGCGAACTGTACCGGTTCTGATTTCCATTTCAAAAAGTCTGAAATCAGCAGCAGTATTTGCATTGTATGCTGTAATCAATTCAGGAGTTGCTTTTACTCTAAAAACCGTAGTAGCACCGGTTGCATTTGCAATAGTAACTGTATTATTCCAGTCGCCTTTTACGGTAGGTGGGATAGCGTTAAATTTCAGGTATTTGGCACTATCAACAAAGGCAGCGGAGACAGCTGTATCTTTAATGACCCATGCCGGACTGGCGGCAGTTGGAAGTACGTTTGCGTCGTAACGTATTGACCAGTTTTGTGCATTCAAACTGCTCAACGTCATTACCGTTAATGCTAAAATAAGTAAAGTGTTCTTCATGAAGGCTCCTAATAGATTAATAATTAATATGGTGCGTAATGTTCTAAGACCCTGACACTTAACCGATTACTTAATCGGTTATTTATGTTTCAACGAAATTACGCTTTCCGAATATCTTTGTCAAGTACAATTTTATTAATTTTTCCCAATTTTATCGTAATTCGTCTGATATTTTGTGATATACGATATCAGTCAAAGCATCATAATCGTTCGGCCCCGGATATACAGGCTTTAGGAATGTAACTTTGATCTTTTTAAACGGACGTGGAACCAGACTTCCCTTTGGAAGTGCATACATCGCACCGGATATGGAAACCGGAACAATAGGGATATTCAGTTCTTTGCTTAAAATCGCAAATGATTTTTTAAATTCTCCTAAAACCCCGGTATGGGATCTTGTCCCCTCGGGAAATATTATCAAATTTTTTCCGCTTCTAAGCACTTCTGCAAGCTTCTGAAGAGATGTCTTTAAGTCCTTATTTATATCCATAACTATTACGTTATTCTTACTTGCCAGCGTTTTCACAAAGAAGTTCTTAACGTGTTTTTCTTTTGCATAGAAATAGGTATTCTTGAACACTTTGTTCTTCAGGAAAATGGAGACAAACAAAGCATCCAGAAAACTCTGGTGATTTGATGCGATAATAAAGGAGCCTTCAGGAATATTCTCTGTCCCCTCACCCTTAATCCGGAAATACAACCTCATAAAATATCGTGCAGAATTTTTAAAGAGATTTTGAGTGAACCAACTCTCCGGCAGTTTTAAGTCAACTTTTTCTTTAAGAATCTCAGCCCAACGGACAGTCTCGACAGCAAGCTTATTCTTCTTCTCCTTCATGTAATGAGATAGTTTTTCTACAGTCGAGTGATGAATCAAAGTATCTTCCTGAACTTTAATTCCGAAGGTTGATTCCAAAAATACTTGTAGATTAATTTTATCAAGTGAATCAAGTGCTAAATCTATTTCGAGATGGTCATCGGGAAATATTTTACTTTTCTTCTGGCTTTCCAAAAATTCCTTAATCACCACATATTCTTCAAACGCGGGTTCTTTTTTAAATCTTCTCTTCCCCGTTGTTCCCTTTTCTGCCAGTTCAGCCAATTTGAAACGCTGTATTTTCCCAAGGCGGGTTTTTGGTAATTCTTCTTTTGAGAGGTATAGTTTTGTGATCTTTTTATAAGGTGAAGAAACCCGGTTGTATTTTTCTATTACCTCAACCTTGAACATTTCTTCAAGATTAAGAACGGATTTTTCGCGAAGTTTCTTGAAATCCGGACAAATGATAGCCTGCAATTGATCGTTCTTACTAAATACAGCTACTTCTGCAATGAAATCACTGATGCCATTTATCTTATGTTCGACTTCCTCAGGATTGATATTCTTGCCGTTTGATAAAACAATAATCTCTTTAGTTCTGCCGGTAATATGAACATACCCTTTTTTATCAATATAGCCGGTGTCCCCGGTATGAAGCCAACCATCCTTGATAACACTTGCAGTTTCTTCCGGCTTGCCATAATAGCCGGAAGTAATATTTCGTCCTCTCACAAGAATTTCATGGTTCACGACCTTAAAGTCCACGCCGGGAAGTAACTTGCCTGCCGACCCGATCTTCCAATCGTTGGGGCGCGTAAAAGTTATCATTGGGGCGGCTTCAGTCATTCCGAAACCTTCCAGAATTTCAAAACCGAGTGTTTTATAATCATTGCCAAGATCTTCATTGAGTTTTGCCCCGCCACAAACTAAATAGTCCAGATTTCCACCAAACCGTTCATGTACCGCCTTGAAAACCTTTTTTGAAAATTTCCTTGATCCAAGAATTCTCGCAACTTTAAATATTATTCTGGCAACGAGACGTTGATTGATCTTCTCCATGATACCATTTCGAATGGCATCATACAGTCGGGGTACCCCGATAATAATAGCGACTTTATGCCTTTGCAGAGTATCAATAATATCAGCGGAATTCACAGACGGTGAGAACGCCATTCTCGATTCGACATATAACGGCGCCACCATAGAACCGAGAAGCGGAAATATGTGATGCAGCGGTAACAGGCACAACAAAGTGCGCTCAGAAGTGTAAATGGGTACTTCCTTGCAAACGCTTACCAGGTTTGCTAAAAGGTTATCGTAAGACAGCATCACCCCTTTTGGAGAACCGGTCGTTCCTGAAGTATATATAATTACCGCAGTTTCATGCACATTCGATTCAACAATTTCTTCTATCGCGTAATCAGCAACATTATATTTCAAATCGTCAAAAACATACATCTGTAATTCGTATGTCAACAACGGAGTGACTTCTTTCATTGTTTCAGCAGTTTCACTCGAACAGAAGATTACTTCCGGTTTACTGTCATTTAGAATGTACGCGATTTCATCCGGTTGTGCCAAAAAATCTATGGGAACAACCACTGCCCTGTTTTTCCATGTAGAATAGAATGCATAAACCCATTCAAAACGATTTCCGGAATAGATTGCGACTTTAGTAGTATTGGAGTTACTATACAGAGTCGAATAGTAATTAATATGCTGGAGCAATTCGTTATACGTAACACTCTTTTCTTGCCATAGCAGCGCGGGTTTGTCACTTGACTTGATGAACAATGCAACACCTATTAAAAATTTTAATTAAAATTATAGTAATTTCTGCAATATTTTACAATGTAAATATACCGATTCGTGAATCGAATTTACTATTGCTTAATGCACGGAAATTGACGGATCAATTTCCGACGACCACGCGAGCATGCCGCCGGTAACGTTCTTCATTTCGCCTTTATATCCGGCATTTTTTAGTGACCGGATTGCCGTAGCACTTCTTTTTCCTGACCGGCAAATCATGTAAGCAGTTGACGAGTCATCCAATTCCGGCATACGCTGTACAACCTGTCCCAGAGGAATCAATTTTGCATCTTCCATTCCACCTTCAGTATATTCGCCGACTTCTCTAACGTCTATAATTTGTAGTTTTGAATTTCTATCTAACAGTTTTTTAAGTTCAACGACGGTAACTTCCGCCTCTTCTAATATATTCATGTTTTTACACTCAATTTCGTAGTCGTTTAATTCTTTAATCACCGGATTTTTTCCACATAACTTACAATTATCATCCCTTTTGATGTTCATTATCCGAAAGTCCATTGCTAAAGCATCAAATAAGAGCATTTTCCCGTTAAGTGGTTCACCGATATCCAACAGTAATTTAATCGCTTCAGTGGCCTGTAAAGTTCCAATTATGCCCGGTAAAACACCTAAAACGCCCCCATCAGCACAATTCGGAATTAATTCCGGCTCCGGCGGCTCCGGGAATAGACAACGGTAACATCCACTATCCTTTAAGCCAAAAACGCTTACCTGCCCTTCAAATTTATATACTGCACCATATACATATGGCTTCCCTGCCATAATGCATGCATCATTAATCAAGTACCGCACAGGGAAATTATCAGTACAGTCCAAAACAAGATCATATTCACGAATCATGTCCATGGCATTGGATGAAGTTATCCTATCCTTATAAATGGTTATTGTGATATGAGGATTAATTCCGTTCAATCGTTCTTTGGCTGCGTCAGCTTTATATATTCCAACTTGGCTATCTGCATATAATATCTGCCGCTGTAAATTGTCAAGACTTATCGTATCATGGTCAACAATACCTAATGTCCCGACTCCTGCCGCAGCAAGATATAATGCCGCAGGTGAACCCAATCCGCCTAATCCGACGATCAACACTTTAGATTTTTTTAATTTTTGTTGGCCGACAATGCCAATTTCACTCAAATTTATATGTCTTGAGTATCTCTGCATCTCGCTATTCGAAATTTCGTCGTTAATCACTTGCATATTCACGATAAATAAAATGTTAATATAACCATATTTGTAATTTAGAGACGTGTGATTTTATATCACAATGTAGAATTTATCCATTGACAATTAATACCCGAAGATGTAAGTTCCTGCTGACAAAGGAGCACGAACATGAAATCAAAAGCCATCTTGGAAATACGCTCACTTTTTAACCCTCCGAATTTTTACGTTCATTCCCGGAAGTTCGCACATTTTCTTTTCAATGATTTCTCATCATTAAAAACACATTGCGATAGCAAGGCCAATAGACACTATAAACATACAATAGACAGGAAGACATTCAAAAGTTTCTGAATAACCACAAAATAGCTATCCTGATTTTTCAAGAGTGAAATTATCTTCGAGAACCGGAAATATTTTGGTATATTTTTATACACGATATATCTTCAATAATTGATAAGGTTCGGTTGAAGCCGCGGTATAAAAATATATTAGAGTTGGTGTGCTTGTTATGTATATACATAGGTATAGTCCTAATTATAAATCCTCGTGGTAATTTCCCCACCAACGATGACTGGTCTTACTCCCGCACCGTTAAAATTTTATTGGATACCGGGAGTTTTCAACTTACCGGTTGGGGAAGTTTGCCTTTGCTTCCACAAGCTGTCTGGGGCTCATTATTCTGCAAGGCTTTTGGTTTTTCTTTCGAAGTTTTGCGTTTCTCAACATTTATCCTGAGCCTTATAAGCCTTATCTTTATCTATCTGACCATATTGGAGTTTTCCGAAAATAGGTTTTTAAGATTGTTTTCGGTTCTTTTTATAATCTCGAATCCACTTTTTACTGCATCCTCTCTTACTTTTATGACCGATATACCATTCTTTGCGGTAGGTATGGCCGCGGTATATTTTTATCTCAGATTTTTTCATACTGAAAAATACATGTATCTGTTACCCGCACTTCTATTCTCCATCATTTCGATATTTGTGCGCCAGATCGGATTGCTGTTTCTATTATCTTTCGCACTTGTTTTCTTCTTCAACCATAAAGTGAGCATAGCAAAAAGACTAAATCCCCTGCTGCTATTATTCATATCATTAGCTGTTCTGATTATTTTTCAGGACAACATACATTTTTCCGGTCCATCGCCTTTCACTACCAACTCAAGAATGGAAAACCTGCGTGAGACGTTCACCGCCTCAAAACTGTTTGGCATTGCACCATTGTTAAAAACCGGCGGTATGATTTTTCTATATCTTGGTGTCTTTCTTAGCCCGCTTCTTATTCTTTTTACAAAAAAATTAGCAGTGAGGAATGAGTTTACCAAACGATTGTTCATTTATACGACAATATTTACCATATGCGTATTAATTGTGTTATACGCGCTTCATAAATTGATGCCATTGAGGCCTAATTTGATTTGGACATATGGGATTGGACCGGCTACGTTAAAAGATGCCGATTATCTTTTACGAAAAAATATTCCGTTTATTCCGGATAGTATTTGGGCAATAGTTACGGCAATAGGAATTTATGGAGGGACTTTACTTGCTCTGCTTTTCGTAAAAAAAATAAGATATTATCTTAAAAAGGTTAAGTCCGGCTCCATTGTTTTATACTCTTCGGAAATATTTATCATAGCATTACTGATCTTTTTCACCATCCCATTATGCTTCGGCGAGTTTTACGACAGGTACTTATTGCTGCATATCCCCTTAGTTTTATTTTTGCTATTGAGAAGGATTCCTGATGTTGACCTCATGAGCCAACGATTACCGTTAAGAATTGCCTTAGCAATTGTAATCGTGTTTGGACTCTTTACAATCCTTTCAACGCATGACTATTTCGCATGGAATAGAAACCGGTGGCAGTTGTTGGACTACACGATGAATGAACTTCACGTAAAACCGGAATCAATAGATGGTGGATTTGAATTCAACGGATGGTATTGTTATGATCCTTTATACCGGAAGTCCCCGGACAAGACGTGGTGGTGGGTTCGGGACGACAGTTTTATTCTTACATTCGGGAAAATGCAAAACTACACCGTTATCAAAACCGCACCTTACTATTCCTGGCTCTTTCAAAAGGAAGTGTCAGTAAATCTTTCCATGAAAGTCAGTTGTTCTTCCTTCAGAAGATGACACAATATCATTTTTTTACAACACCTTTTATCCATTCGCCGATAGTATTGAGGACATCAAAAGAAATTGTCTCGCCAATTCCGGCATACTCTGAAGGACTTCCCGTCGTGGCGGTTTGAAACAGATGATTAACCCCTTTAATCTCCAGAACCTTAAAATTTTTATTACCGGCTTCATTTAGAGCTTTTTTAATTGCCGGAAGATTTTCTTTTGCAGAGACTTGTAAGTCTTTCTCTCCGTTTAAAACTAATACCGGGCATTTGAGTTTTTTTAATGCCGGTTCAGGATTATACATCATAAAATATTTCAACCATTTGGTTTGTAATGCCTTTACCTGATTTGCAATATCCTCTTTATTCACGGCGTTCTGACCAACCGATTCATAATACCGTAAATATCCATCAAACAGTTTTTCATATGCTGCTGCGCTATCCTTTTCCGTTTTTATAAACCGGTAGACTCTTTTATTAAAAGCCACGGAGGCCGCCAGAATTGATGAATCCGTTCCTGCTGCCTTGCCGAGATCTTCGGTTTGTCTCACTAATATCTTGTCTCCCGATAATCCCGGTGCTGCCATAAGTACGACAAATGCAATTTTTTTGTCATTATTTGCGACCATTGGTGCTATAAGTCCGCCTTCACTATGTCCGATTAATCCAATTCTCTTAGCATCAATCTCCTTTCGTGCTTTTAAGTAATTTACTTCTGCCTCAACATCAGTTGCGAAATCAGCAGTCGTAGAGCTGGCGAAATCACCGGTTGATTTACCAGCGCCCCTGTCATCCACCCTAAGTACAGCAATCCCTAATTGGGTTAAATAATCAGCAATAACTAAGAATGGCCGGTGTCCGAATATTTCCTCATTTCTGTTTTGCTTTCCTGAACCGGTGATAAGGACAACCGCCGGAAATTTTGTACCGTTTTTCGGATATGTAAGAGTACCGGCAAGAGTTATCCCTGCCTTGGTATTTTGAATCGTGACTTCTTCTTCATGGTACTTCAATGGCGGGACAGGATCCTGCTCTCTTCGTATTATAAACTCTTTATCATTTTTTCTGAGAATTAAAGGGAAGGTTTTACCACTCTGTTTCCACTCACCCTTAATCATATTGGAATCTGCTGTCAAAACACCGATAAATGAGGCTATAAGATTACGGTATTTGACTTCTATGGAGTCTTTGTAAGTAGTTACCTTATCCGATAATATGCCTTTAGCGCCTTGTTCGGGCACATCAAGCGTTGCAGAATATACACCTGCCTGATTCTTAGCAATGTTAAAGATCAATACCAGTTTCTTGTTTGGTAGTTCTAAATCACCCTGCCATCTCCCGCCAAATTCAGTTTCCAAGGTGTTTAATTGAGCAAATGATTGGGCGTGTAATATCAGCCAACAGAAAATAATAAGTGTAAATTTAAACCGGTGCATACAATTCCATATTTTTTTTATAAATATACGAATTTAGAAATTGCCGGTAAATTGTAAAGAAAGTAGATGAGATAACATAATTAATTAAATTTTACACAGACTTCCAGCTATTAAAATTCCTTAATTATGCCGGAATTTATTTCCGGCATTTATTTTTTAAATGTATCTTTGTGGTTACCTACATGCGATTTTTAATGTTTTTATAATAGTATTAAGGAATCTTATGCCCGAAAGTTTATCACTTGAACAGTTTATTAAAGGGATACCCAAAGCAGAACTGCACCTTCATATTGAGGGGACTTTTGAACCGGAATTGATGTTTCAGATTGCGAAAAGGAACGGCATTGCAATTAAATACTCATCGGTGGATGAACTAAAAAACGCTTATAGCTTTAATAATTTGCAAGAATTCCTTAATATTTATTATGAAGGAGCCGGAGTATTAATAACAGAGCAGGATTTCTATGACATGACCTGGGCATATTTCACAAAGATCCATGCTGAAAAAGTACTACATACGGAATTGTTCTTTGATCCTCAAACCCACACCACGAGAGGCGTTGAATTCAAAACCGTAATACACGGCATTAACCGGGCTTGTGAGGATGCCAAGCTAAAATTAGGAATTAGTTCAAAACTCATTATGTGTTTTCTCAGAGACCTTGATGAAGAATCAGCATTAAAAACACTCGAGGAAGCCCTACCGTATAAAGACTTGATCCTCGGAGTCGGCTTAGATTCTGCGGAAGTTGGAAATCCACCTTCGAAATTCAAAAAAGTCTATGACAAAGCGCATCATCTTGGATTTATGACGGTAGCTCATGCCGGTGAAGAGGGACCTTCGGAATATGTTTGGGATGCCCTGAACAACCTCCGGATAGCCCGTATAGACCATGGGAACCGCGCTCTGGACGACGATAATCTCGTGCAGGAGATTGCTCAAAGAAAAATCGCTTTAACTGTCTGCCCTCTTTCGAATCTGAAACTTTGCGTGGTAAGCGATCTGAAAGATCACCCGCTCAAAAAGATGCTTGAGTTAGGGATACGTGCCACAGTCAATTCTGATGATCCGGCATATTTTGGAGGTTATATCAACGAAAATTACTTACAGACTGCAAATGCCCTTAAATTGACTAAGGAAGACATATATATCCTTGCTAAAAATTCATTTGAGGGAAGTTTTCTTCATGCCGACGAAAAGGAAAAACATATTATGGCAGTTGATAGCTTCTGGCATTCTCATAAATAGACATTGCCATCAATCAAATAAAAATGCCGGCTAAGCCGGCATTTTTATTAAAAGAACAAATTTATCCTGTCATTATCATACCCAGAACCGAATAATTTTCTTCTCCAGTTTCCGTATTCTTCATCATGATATTTCTGCTCTGCAATCTTTAAGACTGCATACAAATCCTTGATTTTAAACTCACCGATTTGTTGCGTCTTCCATTTTGTTTTGTCTTGAGCAAACGGGAGTAAATAGTCTAGTGCATTCTTTATAGATTTTCCTTTATCATCATAGCTCCACAAATCAACGCCTGCCCTTTCCGATAGTATTCCAAGATAAAAGAGCGCAACCAGGTTGAAATTACTATAGCCCCATGAATTTGTGCGCTGAAGTTCGAATGTTTGCTTCCCGTCCGGTTCAACTTGGGAAGAGATTCTTTTAATTTTTGCATTTTCGGCGACTTGCTTTGCCAAGTCAATTTTACCGGAGTAAAATGCAAGTGAGATAACCTGTACATCATACCACGTACCATGGTTATTTCGTGATTTACCTTCATCAACGCCGTTCTTGGAGTGGGTCAGCCAGTTAAGATATTCAGACATCCATGAATGAAGAGCGGCTTTATCCTGTGCAGTCATCTCTTCTGAGTTTTCCAAAAGAACCAAAGCATCCACTAACAAGTAAATACGATGCGTGTCAATAAGTCCCGATTTTCCTCCACCATTATTTCTGCCGGGGACAAAGCCGGCATATTCCAAATTCGGATTCATTTTGGTTTCAGGAGAAATGAACCACTTTCTCAGAATTTCAAGTGCTTTTACGGCATACCTGGCATCACTACTTATATAATACCCTAAAGCCAGTGTATTAACGGACGTTATGACTTTATTGAGATATATTTTATCAGTGTAGTCATTTACTTCCGGATTTGTCACGCCGTCTTTTCTGATATATGGTTTGCCGTCAGGTTTTGTCGTATCAGGCCACCAGTAGCCGCCAAAGCTTGCATAGTCATGCTTATCCCCGCTCGGAGGAATCTGCTTCTTTTCCACTACTGAAGGAATTTCAACAGAAAGTGTTTTCTTGGCATCTCTTAGCAAACGATTTAGTATCGCATCTTTTTTCAGGCTGCCGTTTTCATAACTATCTTTGAGGTATTGCAGCCTTTCACCGGGGTAAAAAAATGTTCCTGGTGTACCACCCTTTGGAGAGGCAATTAAGGATGATACAACCAGAAACAAAAAGAATAACTTATTTTTCAACTTCTATCGAATTATTTAATGTGATGAACTTTGATTCTGCCGGATACCGGTGTTTTTACGCCGACATAATTAAATGAGTTCTGATCACAGATTGACAAATCAAGAGGATCAACAAAATGATCTCCATTAATATCTGTACTTAAACCGGTACCGGCTTCATAGTTGAAGGATGATTGGTCAACCAGAGATAAATCTAAAGGATCAACATATCCGTCTTGATTTACATCACCGCTGTACATGGCGTATCTTGGAACCGAACCGACCGCCACGAGATTATTCCCATATGCTTGAGAAGCAGCAGTAGTAAAATCAAAAGCAGCTGTTGATCCTTGAGTAAACGCAATCGGAGCGGTGCTCCAGGTCTCAATGCTATTTCTGTGTTTAATAACCAGATAGTAACTTCCCGATGGCGCGCTGGACAAAACGGCAGTTGCGGTAAATGTTACTGAGTCGAGTACAGCAAAGGCTGAATCAACGACGGCGTATGGTGACCCAGCGCCTGCCAATAGAACATTGATAGTATCCCGGGAATTAAGATAATCACCATCATTATAAAAGCCCTGTGGAATTACAGTAACCGCAACGCTTCCTGATGATGCGATAAGCATTGCTGTAAAATCACCGAACACAGTCTGGTTGGAAGCCGTAAATGTATGTGCGCCGCTATTAACAGTTCCGAGGTTTACCCAGCTTGACCCATTCCATAAAGCACCTGATAGGCTTGCTTCGCTTCCAACAACGTCAGCCGGAACATAGGTGAATACAGCAGTATAATTAGGATTAGTTACACCACTATTTGCCACGATCCAATATCTATTGAGGTAATTGGTAAGTTCACTATTATTAGCGTGTTTTGCATTAGTTACCATGACGACGACAGTATCTGTTGTAAATGAACCGCTATTAAGAGTGTATGTTACCGGAGAGTATTCGGCTGTACTGCTATTATCCCCTACCGGGAATGTGAAACTATGCGGAGCAGCTGAATTGATAAGTTTTTTCACTTTTCCTGATCCGGTTGTTCCAACAATCATATTCGTTGCTGATGGAGTTCCTGATACACCCGCGCTGCTTCCGAGGAGAAGCGTATGTGTTGCTACATCAAGTAAACCGCTTGTTAAAGCAAGAGCATTATTAACAACAACATCAGAAGCCAATACGACACCCGCAGGATTGTTTATGGTCAAGTAGTCAAATGCTGTCGTGCCCGTTAATGTCTGAGCGGTAGAACCGTTAAAAGTGACTGCCCTTGATTGAGGATACAGACTTCCGGTTATTGAGAGATTGCCTCCAATATTTAAATCGCCGCCAGGCTGGTTACCAAGTGACATTTGCCCGTTGAGTGTAAGATTTCCGCCAACACTTAATGCAGATACTCCCGGATTTGGACTATCATAATCCATCCAAAGCGCAGAACCTGCGTCAATAGTGAGATTACCGGAAAGGCTGCGAGCGGAAATATGTGACCCGTTGGGATAATTTAAAGTTGTATTTCCACTGAGTAGAACATTCGCCGGGTCTGTAGTATTCCATTCATCATATCTGCCGTATGTGCCTCCGGTATTGTAAACTAATGTTGATGCTGAACCATATGTAGGAGTACCCGAAATATAACCACCACCATTCAGTTTGAGTGTCCCATAAATTGTCAGGTTATTTCCATTTGCAATACCAGTAGAAGCTTGTACCAGATTGGTTACGGTTCTGGCAACATTAAGACTAATGCCACCGGCTCCCTGAATTGTTACGTTACGAGGACCTGAAACATCAGGCCAATACGCGTCGCCATTAATGCCATACTCACCGGACGCGTTATTGAAGATCAAAACACCGGTTGAGTTGTATACAAAACCATTTCCTGTTGCCCAACCACCGTCATTTATTTGGAAATTACCATTTATCGTCGTTGTACCGTTATTGGTTAACGTTGCACCGATAGCTAATGTTGCATTAGCGTAAACAAGTCCAACTAATTTAATTGTTGCCGGTGTGCCGACCGTAACCACAGAGGCTGTATTATTAATTGAAAGCCTGCCAAAAGTTGTTGAAGACGATCCGCCGATTGCCTGAGCCGAAGATCCATTAAATGTTACCAAACTGGAATCATGCGGTGTGTAAGTGCCATTATTTGTCCAGTTACCACCAATAGTAAGATTTGCAGGCCTTCCATCGGGAGCGGTTGTTCGTAACTCGCCTGCCACAATATTCAGGTTATTGCCAATGGTGAAACTATTGTATGTCGTGTGATTAGTACAAACCACATGACGATTTGTGCCGGAAGGATTGTTGATAGTTAAATTATATGGCACTTTTCCTGATGAAAAATATATTTCGAAGCCGTCAGCAGATCCTGACTTTGAAGCCACACCGTTGCCAAGACTTATCGTACCGCCTGTCATGTTCAGAGCACCACTAATTTTAACTTCAAGCCCAGTGCCGCTTCCAGAGTCTGGGTTTACAACGCAAACAGTACCACCAGACATATTAAGTGTGCCCGTTGATGAAACTTCGAAAGGGTTTTGTGTGGCTGCAAGACTTGCAGCGCCAGCTGTACCTCTGTTTTGAGGATCAACGTTTATCTGACCACCGGAAATCGTAGAGGTACCTGCCGAAGTTACAAATCTACCGTTAACATTCAACGTACCGCCCTGCATATTAAAGATATTCGCATTATCTAACTTAACCGCACCTTGAGCAGTAGTATTATAGCCTAATGTAACTGTATCGCTGGTATTGATAACTATGGTTCCAAGCTGACCGGAAGAAGAACCTGCGATGCCGCTTGTGAAAAATACCTTAGCTGAGCCACTAACTTTGAACGTTCCTGTACTATCCGCATTCCAGTTTGCACCCGCACCGGTTACGGCTGAAGGAAGGATCAGGGTGCCTGCGTTTACTTCAAAGATACCCTTGGTTAGTACAAGGCCGGTGTTTCCGCCCTTTATATTCATTGTGCAAGTTGCTAAGACTCTGTCTGCATCATTCGCTCTTCTGATTTTAAGGAAACCAAAGTCCATTGTAGTAGGAGTTCCATTTGCAGAAATCGTTTGATCTCCGGATGTACTCTTATTAAAAATAAATGCAACACCCCTGGTACTGGAGCTGTACAAGGCAAGCTTTGAAGCATTGTTTATAGTGAAGTTGCCACCCAATAAAAATTGGTGTATAACAGTCACCGAAATTCCATGTGCGAACGAAGCTCCGGCACTCATAACAAAATCGCCTGTTACTTCTAAAACACGAACCGTAGTAACATTTTCGTATTTTAATCCGCCGGTCGCACCGCCGCCTATTGTTAAGGCAGCAATTTTGGCACTTTGATTAATTGTTACCGTATCTCCGTCACGAATAAGTACGGTGTCCGTTGCCAACGCACCAGGGACAGAAGATGCAGCGCTAAAAGTGCTGCCGCCATCTGTCGAAATTTGCCAAGTTGTAGTAGCACTCCAAGAACCGATTGCAGCGCTTTTATATTGGTTACCATATATCCAGCCGGATAATGAGATTACCAACGCGAAAAACAGAATTCTTTTTATCATATATACTCCGTTTATTTTGTCAGATATTTAAATTATTTAACAAGTATCATTTTGCGGGATTGCATGTAGGCACCAGCCTGCATTTTATATACATAGATTCCGGATGGCAAATTCCCTGCCTGAAAATCTATCGTGTATATGCCTGAGGCATAAGTTTTATTTGTAAGTGTCTTAATCTGCCTGCCTGTAATGTCAAATAATACTATTGATACAAATTCTGTTGCGGGCACGGAAAACTTGATTGCAGTAGATGGATTAAAAGGATTCGGGTAATTTTGAAGTAGTTCAAAACCTACGGGATTCTTTAGCGATGCTTTTACTGATGTTACAACCTGTTCTGCACTGTATGGACCGACGTCTGAAGCAGTCAAAGGGCGGTTAAGAATATTGCTATTAGAGTACTCATCAGCACCAATGTCCGTCGCACCGGTTCTGGTCTGGCCGTCAATATCACCTATTACATAGCTATAGGAAAACGGCGCTGCATCAATGGCCGGACTTGCATTGGTCAACCGGTAAATACTATCGACAAATTGCAACTGAGGATCTATTACGTTTACCTGAGCGGAAGTTGCAGTTATTCCGAGTGCAGCCGTGCCGGTCGGATACATGATATTGCCTGAAATAGTTTGACTAAGAGGAGTTGCATAGTATATGAAGAACGGGTTTTCAGTACCAACTACTATATTGTTGGCAATAAGTAAGTCCTTCGGAGGTTTGGAATAATTACCGTTATTGGTATATCCAATCTCAATATTGTGAAAATTATTAACTAAGGTATTGTTAACGAAGCATGTTCTCACAGAACGAAAATGACTTGACTGGCTCGTGCTTGAACTATCCGCATCACCATCAGTAACTGTTAATGCAGCATCCCAGGTAAATCCGCGCAAATTGGAGAAATAATTGTTGTATATCTTATTATCTGAACGATAGACACGAACACCTCCGGTGCTGTCTCTCCCCTCGCCTAAAAAGAAATTTCCATAAACCGATGATCTGGATGTCTGGCGAAGGCAGCAGGTGCCCATGCAACGACGAAAAGTATTATATCGCACGATGTTATCATCAGTTTTTACCGAAACAAATTCAGGATCTCCGTTACAACCTTCGAATAAATTGTACTCTACAATACCATAGCCCGGAGTTGATGAAAGGCTGCTTACCCCCATGCGGATAGTTTCCATACCGTTATCAATACGCGGACCGATATTTCTAAAATGATTATGATCTATAACATCATATTGTGAACTGCGGGTCGGTGTGCCCTGAAAGCCATCCAACCGAATCATATTTCCGGTTAATGTTTTATTTTCAAAGAGATTATGATCTATTCTGTTGTGACTGCTTATGGCTGAGGTGGCATTATATAAATCTTGAATAATAATCCATGCCGAGCCGACAGATTCAACCAGATGGAACGTATTTCTTGTAATTCGAACATACGTGCAGCTTTCAATTTTTATAACTGTTCCATCGGCGCATTTAAAGTCAAATCCCTGTATAGTTACATAATTGACATTCTTCAAATCAAAATAAGATTTATTGATGAGGACGGCTTTGCCGGTGTTTTTTGCCTTTATAAGTATTGGCTGCTCCGCTGTTCCACTTACAACTGCATTTAAATATGAATTCAAATCGTAAGTACCATCAGCAAGTTCTACGGTATCACCGGGTGCCAAGTTTGTTCCTACGGCAGTTTTGAACGCTGCTGCAGTTGACACGCTGACAATGCGGGCGTAGGACAGACCTGTAAGACATAATACATAACAGAAGCTTATAATTATAGATAGTCTTTTCATCTAACAAAATCCTTTGTCGTTAACTATTATAGTTGAGTGTAATTAAATCCTTTACGGAAGATAATTAGCGTTCGACACGACCGGAACCGCTGCCTTTTGCGAGTTTCTCAACTTCGTCAATAGAAACGAGGTTGAAATCACCCGGGATCGTTTGTTTCAAACACGATGCCGCGACAGCATATTCCAGCGCACTTTGAGTATTCTCCTTGGTTAATAATCCGTATATTAAACCGCTGGCAAAGGAGTCTCCTCCCCCAACTCTGTCAATCAATTGGACATCATAACGTTTAGAGCGATACGGTTTTTTACAGTCTTTATCGTCATGAAGCAGAGCGCTCCATCCGTTACGTGATGCCGAATGGCTTTCACGAAGTGTTATAGCAACTGTTTTAAAACCGAATGTGGATTTTAATTGTTCAGCTAATGCAAAGTACCCCGCCTCATCAAGTTCCGCACTTTCTACATTTGTTGTACCGGCTTTGAATCCGAGACTTTTTTCAGCATCTTCTTCATTTGCGATACAAACATCAACATACTTCATTAACGGAACCATTACCGTCTGTGCTTCTTTAGTTGACCATAACTTAGCACGGTAATTGAGATCGGTACTTATTGTGACACCATATTTTTTAGCTACCTCACAGGCGATACGGAGAACTTCCTGAGAGTCCTTCCCTAAAGCCGGAGTGATACCTGTCCAGTGAAACCACGTAGCATCCTTAAATATTGCATCAAAATCTACTTCATCTTTTTTAAGAGTTGTAACAGCAGATCCGGCACGATCGTAAATGACCTTGCTTGCTCTTTGACTTGCACCGGTCTCAAGGAAGTAAATTCCTACCCGGTCGCCGCCTCTTACGATATAATCATCGTGAACACCGTATTTGCGCATTGCGTTAACAGCAGATTGCCCGATTTCATGTTTTGGCAGCTTTGAAAGAAAGTATGATTCGAATCCGTAGTTAGCTAACGCAACTGCAACGTTGGCCTCACCGCCTCCGTAATTAACGTCGAACGAATCAGATTGTACAAATCTTTTAAACCCCGGCGTTGATAACCGGAGCATTATTTCACCAAATGTTACTACTTTATTTTTCATATTAATAACCTTACTATAATTTTAGTCTTCAGATTTCATTTTAATTTTTAGATTCTTTTCGATAAAAGCATCTATCCGTTTATAAATTTCAGTCATTTCTTCTTTTGAAAATTTCCCATGAACGCCGCCCGGGATAGTCATAAATTCATTAACAACACCCGCATCAGTCAATGCTTTTTGCATTCTTACAGCATGTTGATATGGTACAGTCGGATCTGCATCTCCATGAACAGTAAAAGTCGGCGGCAAATCTTTTCGTATATAATTTATTGCAGAAACTTTATCAGCAATCTTTTCTTTATCCGGCTGATCGCCCAACCACCGTACTGCATAACCTTTTCTGTTTTCACCGCTTAAAATATCCTTCACATCAGCGATTCCATAAAAATTCACAATTGCGCCTACCTTCAGATCACCTTTGTGATCACATTCCTTGTCAAATTCTGATTTTGGGGGCAGCATTCCGGTAATCAAGGCAAGATGTCCGCCCGCGGAACCGCCGCTGATAACGATTTTTGATACGTCAAAATTATATTTATCAGCATTTTCGTAAATCCAAGCCAGCGCACAACGGCAGTCAATAACAGCAGCCGGAGCCAAACCCTGGTTAAATAGGCGGTAATTAACATTCACAACGGCAAAACCACTCGCCATATAATGAGAAAGCTGCGAAGTCATGGAATCTTTTGTTCCTTTTGACCAGCCGCCGCCATGCATATACATCAGAACAGGTGTTTTCTCTTTTGCATCTTTCGGCGTATATAAATCTAATTTTACCTGAATGGTATCAATAGTGTGATAGACTATGTCAATATGAGCATCATACAGTTTACTATACTTCTTTTGCCAGCGTGAGTTTTCCAATAATCTGGTTTGTCCCGATGTATAGCCACATGCAACAAGTATTACTACCAAACTGAAAAGTAAATTGAATCTTCTTATAGAGGTAATGTGTTTCATTATAAACCTTTCGATTGAATATTTTGTGTAATCCGAAATCTATTTTATAAGTAAGCCTTTTATTCTATCGTAAACCGTTCCATCCGTCAATTCAAAAAAGTATATTCCGGATGATACGTTACTGCCATAATTGTCAGTTCCATCCCAATGCACGTTCATTTGACCCGAGGCGGCAAATCCCTCAAACAAGTCTTTCACTACCCTGCCGTATAAATCATATACCTTGAGTTGAATTTGTTTTCCGGAATTAATGGAACAGTGAATCGTCGTTGACGGATTAAACGGGTTGGGATAGTTACCTTTAATTCCGAAGTTTTTTTTTACCGTATTTTGCGAGCCCTGAACGTCATTCGGCTCAGAAAGAAATTCCAATTTCCCGGTTCCGCTCACATTTACCGAAATCATTCCATTGCTTCTGGTAAACGAGACCGGAGAGCCATTTAAAAGCACCTGGTTAATACTATCAGCACTTTTTACCGGTAAAAATCGAATAACCGTGTTTTGACTAAGCGTATCAACTACCAGAATATTATCATTTTTATTTGTCAAATCAACGGCTGCCGTTATTTGATAATCTGACAATAATACAATTTTATTATTCCAGCTCATGGTAGTGCCCCGAGTCATGGCATATCTGCTGAGAATGCTGTTTGTGGTTGAGACCCAGCTGAATACCGCGTTAGTGTTAAGGTTGCCGATTGTAATTAAATTATTTGCTTTTTGCAGAGTAAATTGATCAACATCAGATGTAGTTAACTGAAATGAAAGCACACCATTGCTTGTCAAGTCCGTCACAGTCGGAAAAGCACTGGTAGAGACATCAGGATACAACAAGTGCATAAAAGCAGCATTGCTATCTGTCTGTGCAACTTCGACATAGGATTGAGCGACCGAGTCCTTCCAGAGGGATGTCCAGCCGGTTTTATTAGTAATTGTTTTAGTTCCTGATGTCAGGACAAACGCGTGCAGCTTTTGAGGTGTTCCGTAATTATCGGTTCCGGTCAACCAGCTTATTTTGTTATCGGTACGGCTCATGGTGCCGCGCGAGTGAATATTTAAACGATATACCGGTTTGGATGAGGCAGTCCCCAAATCATATACAACCCAGTATTTCTTATTTGGGAATGCAATACCTCTCTTGATAGCGCCATTGGTTGCAATGGTCTTAGCTTGTTTCTCAGCAAAGTCATAAAAGGGTAAATTCAAAAATTGAATATCCTTTGGAGGAATATTGGTCGAGAGATCCTGCGGCCCGATAGTATCAACCGTAACAACATTATGAGCCGTATTAGAGGTATACCAAGCTCTTTTAGCGTCAGAAGATCCATCCGCACCGTAACCGGCATCAGTGGCCAAAATAGTATTGTTAGATTCAAGCACGTAACTTAATAGATCAGGATGCTGATGATTATCGCATTCAGCTACACCATGGAACAATAAATATCGGGATGGTGTCGCGGTATAAGCGGCGCTGTCACGAAAGACTACAATCCCGCTTTTCGTTCTTTGTGTTGCGGATATTTGAGGTAATGTTGATACAATTGAAGGATCGTAAGTTATAAACTCATCAATACTCCAAACCACGTCAGTCGTGGCGCCGGTATAATCTTTTGTAAAAAAGGATGTATTCGCCCAATTCCACTGTAATATTTCCGAAAGGGGTGCAGTTGGATGTAATGATGTGGTAGTATTTTTATATGCAGCAGCGACAAGCTGAGAAGGAATGGGATGAACGTAACCATCTTCAATATTCGGAATCCACCCTTTCCCGTCCCGGATGCGAACCAGAATTTCAAAAGCTTTTTGGAAATACGGGAACTGATCAACACCGGATACATTTTTATACTGCCATAAATACGGGATCATATTCACCATATTATACACATTGTAATGCGAACCTTCACGGTAGATTCCGTCATCGCTGTACATGTATTTAGTGACCGTATTTGCTTGCGTCAAACCGAACGTCAACCAATCGGCAGCACGGGAATCGGAACTAAATGTTAGCGCGGCAGTCACGAGTGCCCAGGCAGGTTTTGAGCGATGATTATGAGGTCTTGGAGCGTACTTAACTCCCGATACCATATTATTTCTTAAGAGAAGTACTTCGGCAATAATCTTGCTTCGTATCGTGCTATCTTGTTCAGGTGTTAATTGACTCTGCATCCAATCATAAGCATCACAATAATTTTGCAGCCACGTAGCACGATAAATTTCATCGTACGCATCGCCGAAATCGGCGGTAGTTGCTGTCCGGGGGACGTTGTCATAAGCGATCATAAGGCACTCAATTGCCTTTCGCCTTCCCGCAGTATCGCCGGAGATTACCCAGGCAAAAGCCTCAAGCTTTGCCATTCGCGGGCGATCGTTTTCATCGGTTGCGGCGGCTTCAACCTTTTTATAACCGCTTAAATCGCTGGTATACCGCGCCCAGATTGCCTGTGTGTATGTGCTTGCATTTCTTTTAGCGTATAAGTCGGTAATTTTATCTGTTGTAAACCACAATGAAGGATGCTTTTCAGCTGACGGCAGTACTGCTGTCGTAGGAACAACAAACCCTGTATAAGTATCGTATTGCGCGTATATACTTTGCTGGATAATCAAAGCAAGTACAATTATCCGGAGAGCCGACTTTATGATGTGCGTAATAAACCTATAAAATTTATTTGTTTTCTCTTAACTGAATTCTTTCAATTTTACCGCTAAAAATGAGGACTGCAGCCACTCCAAGCGGAACTAATGCTCCTCCCACCATAAAGAATGAGAACCAGCTTGTTTTTGTCAACCATGGTACTAACTGCATCATGATAATTGTACCTAAAACTGCGCTTGTACCGCCAAGACCTGCTAATGAGCCAACTGATTTTCCGGTCATGTAGTCACTTGGCAGGGTTTGAATGTTATTAATCGAAATCTGGAATCCGAATAGAATAACAGCAATTAATATTACTGCAGCAAACGGTGTAAAGGCATATGCACTTAAAATCAGAGGCGGTAAACAGATGATATTACCGATAATTATAACGGTCTTTCTTGCACGGTCAACTGTCCATCCTTTTTTAATTAAATGGCCGGAAGCCCAACCGCCGAGGAAACTGCCTAAAGCAGCGCCGACGTATGGGACCCATGCAAAATAGCCGATGTGCTTAACATCAAACCCGAATCTTTCATTCAGATAAATCGGCAGATAGGCTACAAACATCCACCAGATCGGATCCAGAAAGAATCTTGAGGCGATAACCGAATATGTCTGTTTATAACTTAGTAACTCGGACCATTTCATGACCTTTTCATCTGCGACAGAAGTTGAGTCAGGCTGTCCTGAAAGAATGTACTCTCTCTCCTCTTCGGAAACCCATGGATGGTTCTTCGGCAGACCTTTGTTGATTATAAGCCACGGTATGAGCCAGATTAAGCTAAAGGTGGCTATAATCGGGAAAGTTGCGCGCCATCCGAATGTGACATACAGATAGGCGATGAGCGGAGGTGAGATAATGCCGCCGATTGATGCTCCAGCATTAAAGATACCCTGCGCCAGAGCTCTTTCCTTCACAGGGTGCCACTCGGCAACCGATTTGGTTGCGCCCGGCCAGTTTCCGGCTTCACCGAATCCCAACGTAGCTCGTAAAAATCCGAATGACGCCATACTACGGGCTATACCTTGAAGACCTGAGGAAACTGCCCAGATAACAATCGAGAAAACGAATCCAAGCCGTGTTCCGATTTTGTCATATATTTTGCCGCTGACACTTTGACTGACTGCATAGGCGATCATAAAGAACGTTACAATCATTGTGTACTGATCTTTGGTCATACCAAGATCTTTTGAAATGCCCGGCCACATAATGGATAGAGCATTTCTATCAATATAGTTAATTACTGTAACTAATGCGATGAGGCTGATTATTGCCCACCGGAATGCTTTTACTTTTTTCAAGCAATGTTCCTTAGTAAGAGTATGTGCGCTTTATTTAATGAAATCTTCGCGAGCCGGAGTGAAAATATCTACAAGCAGGCTATCCTCTAATGCTACGACACCATGCTCGATGTTGGACTGAAGATAATACGCATCTCCTGCTTTTTGAATTTTCTTTTCATTTCCGATTGTTACTTCGAATGATCCGGATACCAAATAAGATATTTGTGTATGATAGTGTTTATGGATATAACCAATTGAATCTTTTTTAAATTCAACAACAAGAGCCATCAAGTCTTTATCATAGGCAAGCAGTTTTCTCCGTACACCCGGGCCGACTTCTTCCCATTCTACCTCGTCATTAAACACGAAATTCTTTACTGTATCAATACTTAATTCTGCCATACTATTCTCCTTTATATTTCTCAAAGTACACTTGCCCGATCCATTTATAACTCGTGCCATTCAGCATCAGGTTATGCATTGACTTGAAAGATGAATCGTTATTACTGATAATTAGAATATAATGAATGCCGCTTTTACCTTGAATTTTTACAGCGGTAAAATCAGCACCATCCTTTAAAACTTTGACTGATTGTATCTGTGGGTATGAGTCCTGTGTAAATTCATTCACACTATCATACTTGCCGTGCGGTTCAACAACCGAGGCAGTGACAAATGATTTTTCTTTATTTCTTATGATGAAAGCCGGATCGTTGCGCAGATTAAATTTCGAATCACTGGCTCCGGCTCTGACAAAGATCAGATTGGTCGAACTATCTGCAGAGGCAGTCAGTGAGTAAAATCTATCACCTTTCAACCATGTAACCTGCAATGTAGAATCCACTGCCCCCGCTCCGGTATTCCAGAGATGTTGATAACCGTTGTCTTTGCCTAATGGTTTCAGCAATTTATCATTAGCGGTATACTTTACTGTGGTTGAGATAAAATCTCCGGCGTAGTAGAACGGAATGTCATATGTGTGAATTTTGTCTGATTCGGCTCTAATCACGTCTATCACAACCGGCTTTACAATTTCTTCTATCTTAACGAGAGCTAATGTTCTCTGTATCTTAACCGGATTTGTCGGGTCAACGAACTTAGCACTGGTAACCTGAAATTTCGGATTATCAATCGAAAAGAAATAAGCATCAGGATGATTCTTTTCGGAGATTGAAATCTTTCCGCCAAACTGACTTTTTTCATCAACGACCAACGTGTTATGTGCAACCGTCTGCATAGCAAACGACTTGTTTTCAGGAAGATACCTTCCGCCCCATTTTTGGTCAACATTAACATAACGGGCTGAACCGTAATCGCGAATGATTTCGTCACCATTGTCGTAATAACTATATGATAATTTATCATAATGACCGTGCGATAAACCGTGAGCTGTATATTTATATACGAGCATTGATTCATCAATACCTTTACCTGTCCGTACTATACTCAGGCCGCCCTCATCGCCCTTGGCTCCATCGGAATAATTTACACTCACGCGATCCAATTCGGGAATATTTTTGGTCTCAGCAAGCGCTTTCGCAACTTTTAAACCGGCACCGCTTAACATTACTTTGTTTTGCTTCTTTGCAATGTCTAACAATGACTTATCGCCACCATAAACATCGTAAACGATATCAAGAGCCGCCATGATTTCCGGTGACAAATAGTTTTTCTCTTTGACTCCGTCATTCAACGGGAGAAATTTTCCACTAACCGTAGTTTGCTGTAAGGTGGCATATACTAGTTTTTTAAAAATGCTGTCGCGGAACTCAAAGATTTTCATTGATGGAATGTTGTTATTAATAGCCTTCGCTAAAACAAAAACCGGCAGCAGCTCATAGCGCGCGTAGTATGCACCTTCGGTATAATATCCATCCGGCGAAATAAGTGTTTTCATCTGCGCTATAAATCCCGCGGTAGTATCCTTGTGCGAACCAAATAATGCTTTATCAATAAGGTCTTTATCATTCAACAAAAATCCTGCTAATCCAACCGCAGTAACGCTATACGTCCCGTGGTTGTGAATTAGATCCAGTTCCTCAACACGCTCAACAGCAAAGTATTCAGCCATATTTCTGAACACGTTATTTTCAATCAGCTTTTGTTCTGAAGATGTAAAAGTACCTCTCACACAATCATAAGCCTGCGATGTGTATATGAGCCAGTTGTATTCGTTGAGTGATTGCCAGAAAAGTCTGCCGGGAGATGATGAAGCTGCTTCGGGATGCTGTTTTAATGTTGGATAAAGATCGGCGTATTTAAGCAGCATTTTTTTTACAAATTCCGCATACTTTTGCTCTCCGGTAACCTGATAAAGAAAGCCTGCCAGATACATTTCCGTATAGTTCTGTTTATGCCGTTCATGTGTATATCCGGCCGCATCTTTCGGTACAGGTACATCAATACTTTTACCGATAACAGCATCAATTTTTTCCTTAGCTTCCAAAAATGATTTTTTGAAAACAGGATATGATGCCCAGTCTTTATGAATTGCTGTGACTTCCTTACCCATTAAAACCAGGTGAGGAGGAGTGCTTTGGGCTAACGCACCATTAGCCCAAAACACGAGAGATGAGAAAATAATTAAAAGAAAACCGGCTTTCTTATGCAAAGAAAACTCCGCCATTGACTTCGACACATTCACCATTGATAAATGAAGCGGCATCAGAAGCCAGGAATGTAACGAGATTCGCTACTTCAGGTGCTTCACCTTCTCTTTGTAAAGGAGTAGATGAGGCAACTTTCTGGCGAACTTCAGGTTTTGTAAAAGTATTGTGGAACGTAGTATTAATCATTCCCGGAGAAACGGCATTAACACGAATCTTTCTTGGTCCCAATTCCTTAGCCAATCCTCTGGTGAAGGTCAATACGCCGCCCTTTGAAGTTGCATAAGCCGTAGCACCCGGTCCACCGCCGTCGTGTGCAGCGATAGAAGCAAAGTTAACAATGCAGCCACCGTCATTCATATTAGGAAGCACATGATGGCAAACGAGAAAGACGCTCTTGAGATTAAGGTTGATAACAAAATCCCAGAAGGATTCTTCCATCTCGTCAACTTTTTTTCTTCCGACCAGACCACCGGCTACGTTAACAAGAATATCTATTTTAGCATTAAACGCTGCAAGTGTACCGTCAACAAGTTTTTTAACTTCATCACTCTTTGTTGCATCAGCCTGCAATGCTACTGCTTTACCGCCAATAGCTTTGATCAAATTTACAGTTTCTTCAGCGTCGGTAGGATTATCGTAATAGTTAACGACAACTGAAGCACCCTGTTTTGCCAGCTGAAGAGATACAGCTCTTCCGATATCCCGAGCTCCGCCGGTTACTAATGCTACTTTATTTTTTAAGTCTATCATAATTTCCTCAAGTATTTATTTTATAATGTTAATAATTTACATCCTGCATTACATATCATGTCATACAAGTTTTTAGGTTAAAAAAGTTATTGTGCTTGTTCGTTCAACATCTGCTCTGTATGTTCTTTTGCAACCAATAAATGCTGCTTCATCATTTCTCTGGCAAGTGCCGGATCACTGGACTTAATTGCTTCCAAAATTTTCAAATGCCATACTAACGCTGCTTCCTTTGCATTTGGAACAGCGGCCATAATCTTCGATTTGATTTTCGGCATAAGACTATGAATCGGATTTAGTATCAGGGGCATAATCGGGTTTTTAGTAGATTCAGCGATGAGATGATGAAATTCCAGATCAAGGTGTGCATGACGGTCTTTATCCGTATTCTTTTTCATATCTTCATAATTTTCCTGCAACGCAATAATGTCATTATCATCGTGATAGATGGCAGCATATTCGGCGATTGTAGGTTCAATAATGAGGCGTGCTTCAAGAACAGTAAGAGGATCGTCTACATGTCCGTTCGCAAAAAGATAATATTTCATGGAACTAATGACATGATCCGGTGACGGAGGCATAACAAATATGCCTTTCCCCTTTTGAATGGAAATTAATCCTTTTGCACTGAGCATCCGGAGAGCTTCGCGAATTGCAGTACGGCTAACATTAAACTGAGCACACAGTTCAAGTTCAGTCGGCAATTTATCGCCTTGAGCAATTTTTTTAGTTCTGATTGCTTCTTCGATTTTCGAAGCAACCTTTTTGCTCAAAAGCTCTTTATTTCCAATAGAAGAAAAAATTGTTCCCATCCAAAAAATTATCAGTTGTCTGACATAATATAAGATACCTGTAAATACTGAGCAAGCGTTTTCTTAGATAAAATCGCTATTTCACCGTGTTTTTTAATCCCGGAGTTGCGTCCTTGTCATCTGAAGTACCAACCCAGCTCTCCGGCAATGTGCGCTTTTCGTATACTGTACCGTCTTTTAAAGATATGATATTGCCATTATCAAGTATTTCCTGTGGCAATTCGACGATTGAACACCCCGTCCATTTAATATTCCTTCCCCATGATACGACATCTAATGCACCGTTTTTATTCCATCCTTTAATAAGTGCAATATCATCTTTTCCTGTCAAACCGATATGACCGCTATCCGCTAAACAACTTTCGGTATCTTCATATGGAAATACGACAATGCGATTGACATCTTTCTCGGGAGCCGTAAGTTCAGATACTGACTTTCCACCATAGGAAACATCTTTCGAATCCAGACAGACAAGAATAATTGTTCCTTTTGCAAACTCTTTTGCGAAGACCGATTTCGGAGTGTTGAGAAATTGGACTCGACCCTGTCTCTCTCCTGCCGAGGATGTAGCCGATGAGTAATCGGTAAGATAACAGCCGCCCAAACAAGTACCGTCTTTGAGAATAGTTAATTCAACATAATCGCCGCCATGATACATAGCCTTCTTTGTTCCGCCATTTGCAATTTCCGTGAACATAACATCACCTGCAACTTGTGCAAATGAAATGCCTGACATGAGCAAAACTGCGATGGTAAATAACATCTTTTTCATTTTCTTACTCCGAAATAAAATTATTGCTGAATTGTATAATAAAATCCTTTTAAATCCTGCGTGCGAACCTCGATGGTATTATTTTCAAGCGGCACTACTTTCATCTGAATTCTGGCGATACCGTTGGCAGCCTCAATCACCTGACTGGTTGTTGGAGAGCCGCCCGGATTGACAATCTTTCCGGCACCTACGTTCGCAAAATACATAACCCTGTTAAAGTCGCTACATTGTCTGCCCTTAGTATCAACCACTGTTGCAGTGATTAAATAATTTCCATTGCTCAATCGTTTTTGAGTAAACTGGATTTCTTCCGCCTTATCAACTTTTTGCGTGGTATAGGTCAATTCAACAGAATCTATAGCCGACTCTTTTTCTCCGTCAAATCCCTTTGCTACCAGAGTATTTTTCCCATCAGCAAACTGAACACTCCATTGTAAACCGGACGCAGGAAATGACTTGATGTCCTTTTTGAATTTGCCCTGACTGACACCATTTAAGAATAGCTCAACTTCGTCACAGTTTGAAAAAACCTTCACGTTCCGTTTTTGATTTTTAGCTCCTGTACGATAGGTCCATGAATGCGATTCAACATAGCAGAACTTCGGATTTGTTGTCCAATAGCTCTTAAATACATAGTAAGCATCTTTAGGCGTACCATCCTGATCAATAAGCCCCTTCTGATTCATATAAGGAATTGGGTTCTCGGGACGAAGTGGTGTACTGAAATCACGGAATATCCATTGAGCGCTGCCGGTCAACCACGGATTTGTTTCCGATGATTTGAGATACCAGTCAAACAAGTTGACGATATAACTTTCACTCCAGTCGCCATCATTCGCAATGTTTTTAACTTTTGATTGATTTGCTTTTTCCTCACCGTTATCAGCTGGAATAATTCCCTCTCCGGAAATAGGAGAATCCGTATGCCGTCCCGGATGACTATCGCCGCCATATTCGGCGTGAAACAATCTCGGATATTTCTCGTGATTTGAAGCCATGACCTTATCATATTCTTTATAGACCGTCGAATACCAGCCGGGCCAGATTGATGGCGAATACACATCAACAATCTTTGATGCTGCTTCAAATTTCCGTGCGGTTGTCGGCCTTGATGGGTCTAAACTCTTTGCCAAATCGTGCATCACTTTCACAAATGCTTTAAGTGAGTCAAAATTATCACCACCCGGGAAATCGGGCAGCCAATCACTTTCATTACCTATAGACCATAAAATGATTGACGGATGATTGAAGTGCATATTGATTTGTTCTTTCAACAAACGCGTGGTGTTTTGCTGCCATAATTGACCGCCCATTCCACCGCGGCACCATTCAACTTCATCCCAAACTAATATGCCCAGCTCATCACAAGCCCTATATACTTCCGGACTTTGCGGATAGTGAGCAAGACGGACAAAATTTGCACCCAGAGATTTTATTAACTGCATCTCTTTGCGATGTAAAGAATCGGGAATTGCATTCCCATACCCGCTTAATTCCTCGTGACGATGCGTACCACGTAGCAGTAATCTTTCGCCATTGAGATAGAATGGACCTTTTTCTTTAAACTCGTACCAACGATAACCGAATTTGTCGCTGATTTTGTCAATTGTTTTTTGCTTGTTCTTTAAGGTGACATTAACCGTATATAAATTCGGCTGATCAGGTGACCACAATGCAGGCCGTTTAATATCCGGCAATGAAATCGTGATTGTGTCTAAACCTGAAGAGATGCTTTGTTTTACTTTTTTCTCTGCAACAACATCACCTTTGGGCGAGCATACCTGTGCCAATATCGTATATTCATCTTTAATTGCTGTATTATTCGCAATACATACCGAAAGATTTGTCTTCGCTGTTTCTTTACTCACCTGCGGAGTTGTAATATGGAAACTCGACAAATGAGACATAGGCAGAACTTTCAGCCACACATTGCGTGGAATACCGCCCATAATGCTAAAATCCGCCTTCTGAGATGGAATAACATTTATATCAACTGAATTATCAGCGCGCACCAAAATTTCGTTAACAGCTCCGTACTTAATGAAAGGCGTGACATCAATATCAAAGCCGATATAACCACCGACATGTCCACCGGCAAACTGACCGTTGACATATACCTCACCTTTAATATTAACCGCTTCAAATGACAGCAAATACTGCATTTGAGCATCTATTTTAGGAATGAACAATTCTTTTTTGTACCAGCTCGCATCTCTTCTGTACCCCGGCACCAAATCGTAAATATCGGTTGTGTTCCATGTATGCGGGAGTGTAATATTCTTCCATCCGTCAGAACTTTTTAAAGCGTCGCGATAATCTTTCGAATCATTTTCGAGATAACCCCAATCGTCATTGATTTTGTATTCTTGTCGCGTTTCAGAATTTTGAATGCAATAGGTCTTCTTTTGTAAATCGGTATACTTTTTAAGAACTTCTGAAAAATAATAATCACCACAAGGGAATGATTCATCAATTCCCCACTCTTTGGCGTAGTTATATACGGTATGAATGAGAAGTCCTTGCTCGATTTTTCTCTTGGAACTTAAAAACGTATAATTCTTATTTACGGATTCTGCAATTTGCACAAAAGCTTCTTTGTATTTAAGCGCCTCTTCTTTGGATGGTAATATATGTGATAGTAATTCCATGCCGCAAGCAGCAATACAAGCTGCTGATGCATCTCTTACAACTGCATCACCAGCCAGTTCTAAATCCCAGTATGGAACCATATCTTTTGGAAGCTTCGAGAGAAAAACATCTGCCATTTTCTTCGATGTGTACAAAAATCTCTCGTCGCCGGTATATTTATAAGCTAATGCGAACCCATAAACTCCCCATGATTGTCCTCTTGCCCAAGTAGATTCATCAAAAGCCCCCTGATGTGTCCGTTTTTGAACAACTTTACCACTTTGTGGATCAAACCGGACAACATGATATGAAGTAAAGTCGAGTCGCACATGTTCTTTCATGCAGGTTAAAGCATGCTTGTAGGCAATATCATAAAGTGAATAATCGCCGGTTACCTGAGCAGCCCAAAACAAAAGCTCAATATTAAGCATGGTATCAATAATCATTAAGCTATCACGATCTTTTGAACCTAAGGCTCCCCACGCCCGGATATAATTACCCTTATCATTAAAGCGCTTTGCCAGCATTCTTGCTGCCCGGACAGCAGCATCGCGATATTTCACATCGCCGGTTTCCTGATATGCCTTTACTACTGAAGGCAGAAAAATAAAACCTAAATCGTGCGTATTGTCAAGTTCTGCGTATTGAATAAGGCTGTCAGCGTGCCTGATCGCTCGAGTTTTTAAATCCGGGTCCTTGGTAAGCTCATATAAATTCCATAATTCACCACCGGTAAATCCAATCAGCCAAGAAGTTGATTTTGAGAATTTCCATTCTCCCTGCTGAGTGTATTGTGGAAATCTTCCATGCAGGACATCATCTTTATATTTTAACTGTTTTACTACAGAACTTATGAAACTGCTATCAGCCGCTTGCGTGAATGCCATTGAGAAGAAAACAGTAAACAGTACACATAAGAAAATTTTATATCGCATATCGTAGAGTTCAATATTGTATAGATTGACAATTAATTAAGCCATAGTATCGGCTGACGGATAGGAAAATTTCTGATCACTTCTTCAACTGGGGAATCCGCATCTAACGACTTCCACAATTCGAGATACTTATCTTCTTTATAGATAAACCCGCCGAAAAGCAAACTTACCTGACGCACAGGAAAATCTTTGAAATACATAACATCCGGCGGCATTTTCCACGAAGACTTATCTTTGATAAATGGATACATATAATCAATTGCTTTATGGAGATTTCTGCCGTCCGGCATCTGATACTCCCAAAGATTGGTTTTATCATCGCTCAGAATTTGTGCTATCATACACATGGCGTCAAGATTAAATAACGAGTAGCTATACGGTTTAGTGCGCTTTAATTCAAGTGGGAAACTTCCATCGGCAGCCATTTGATTAGGCAGCAAAACACTCTTGAATCTTTCCTTTGCGAACGTCAGTAATGAGTCATCGCCAATTAGTTTTGCAAATTCAGATAGCTGCATGGTAAAGCAAGTGCCGTGGTTATTTTTGGCGTTCATCTCCTCTTTGCCATTCGGATGCGTCATCATCCAATGAACATAATTGCGGAACCAGTTTTTAATTTTATCTGCATCGCCGTGAGACAATGCACCCATTAATTCCAAGATTTCTACCGACCTGGCAACCTCAATGAGATGTATAGTATCAATGATGCCGACACCCCTGCCCTTTGCTTTTCCTTTTACAGCCTGTGCGTATAATAAATGCGGTGCCATCATGGTAGCTTCATCAACAAACCAGGCATTAATCTGTTTAATAGCAGCTTCTGCATATTTTTTATCATGGGTTATTTTGTATGCAGCTGTTAGTGCAGCGGTTTTAACACTGAATTGAATTAACGCTTGTCTATGGGCATTAAAATTGTCGGGATTTGAAAGACCATCATTTTGAATATATGGACCGGAAGGATTTTTCGGATCAGGCCACCAGTAATCTCCCTCTGAAAAATAGTCGTGTAACCCACCGCTGCTTCTATCGGAATGAAATGCAGTAACCGTTACCGGAGTATCAGCCAAATATTTGTCGGCGGCTTTCAGTACCCTGCCGCGTTCAATCGCATGTATGTCCAATCGCTGCTGTCCGAAAACAGTTAAAGCGGCTATGCAAATCAAGAGTAGGATATGTATTTTTCTCATAGTCTGATGCTTGACATTCAAGATTATTTAAGATAGATTAGCTTCAGTATATCCACAGATAACCCGGCTGAAATCCGGCAGAAGTAAATTCCGCTTGGTAAACTGAGAGCAGCCGGATTCCATTGTATTTTAGTTATACCTGCATTCTTCTGCTCGTTGCATAGAGTCTGAATCTCTTTACCGAGCGAATCGTAAATGATCACTTTTACCGTTTCACGAGCTCCCAATTCAAATTCTATTGAAGTTAACGGATTAAAGGGATTCGGATATGCACCTGCGACTTTTAAATTTTTTGCCTTTGTTAGATTAGTAGTAACATCGGCTGCACATGTTATGCCTAATCTTTCCTGAAGCTGCGCAATGTAAAGAGAGTGCGGATTCAAACTGTCTTTATTTGTACCTTCAATAAAACCGGCCGTTTCCTGAAAAGGTGCAGGTGGTGTGGTTCCTGAGACCTTACGCCCAAAACATCCAATCGCGTAATTTTGCCCTGTCGGTGGTTTTTGAATAATGATGTCACGACTGCCTGCCCGGACATTCCATGCAACTGAGTTTGTGATTGCCCATCCATGAGCTGTGCCGTAACTTCCACGATTGTATAATCCCAGAATGTATGAGGTCGTGTTTGGATTTGTATCAACTAAATTATCAAATAGAAAGCCCTGACTCCACCGTCTATGTCCTTCGCTCGCGTTATAAATGCCTATTGACTTACAGTTGTAAATAACGTTACCTGAAGCTAACGAGTGACCATTAGATATGTAATGATGTCTGCCGTTTGTGGCAGTGCAATTTGAAAATAAAATCAACTGTGAAGCAGCATATGTGTTGAAATTATAGCGGCGCTCTCCGGTTATTATGCTGACCGGATCAAGAGCCGAACAGTTATCAACCGTTACTCTTGTTGCAGTACAGGTAATCACTCCTGATTGACCGAAATGCAGCATGGTACAATTTCTCACCCAGGCATCTTCAACCTGATCCAACTCGATAGCACTCCAGATATGATTTTCGTCTTCACCGCCTAACGTTTCAATATCAACTCGTATATTTTCAATACCGATATTTGTTTTGAGATTAGCCCGTCCGTATTTATAAATATATGCTTGCGAAAGCGCTCTGTTCAGCGGATTAAATACCGGAGCATCAATGGTAATCTGATTGCCGGTAATCGCCATAATTCGTCTGTTGTATACAATCGGATGTTCGCCAACTTCCCATGATATGGTATCATGCGAGCTACCGTAATTAACAGCTTGCAGCCAGGCATCCGTGCAGGGATGATATATAATAATATTATCGCCTACAGCATATCTTGCGGCTGACTCTACTTGAAAGACTCTTGAACCTGTTGGTATAAATTGGGTGGTGATATTTGTCTTCGTGCCGGAAACCGAATCTTTCCATAAAGAGTTTTTATTGCCACCTGCAATGATCAGATTTCTCTGATGAGTGCTGTCGCCTCGACCGTAAATGATGGTATTTGTCAGAGAATCCTCTGCATTGCCTGCTCCGCGCAAAACAATTCCTGAATACTTCAGATAAATAGAACCCCAAACATTGTAAATACCGGGAGCCAGATATAGAGTGCCGATAAATCCATCTGCACCGGTAGTTAAAGCACCCAACTCATCAATTGCATTTTGTATGTTTAGCGTGTTATCTCCTGAAACCGGGTAAATGGTTTTAACGATTGGAACTATCGGTATAGGAGCTTCAGCTTTCTTGTAGCCTGCATAACTAAAATCCGGGATAACATTTTGTTCGGTATCGGCAACATACTTTAATTTGTTGTTTTCATAATACACTCTGGAAGATTGCCATGTCTGGGCATATACTCCGAGAGTACTTAAAAAAACAAACAGTATTATGTAAGATTTTGTTTTATGTGCCATGCCGTTCAATATTCAGAAGTGTTAGTATAAAATTGATTCGGACATGGTTGAACTGTCATTCCCCAGGTTTTTTAACGCTGCATTTGTATAAACATCAGTATGGTACGCGTCAGAAGCCATGACAAACAGGTCAAAAAAAGTTTTGACTTTAAAATCAGTGATCTGCTTGTTCTCCCACTGATTTTCCCCGCTGATAAACGGCAGAATATAATCCAGTGCCTTTTTAATGCTTCTTCCGTCAGGGGTAGTATAATCCCAAATATCAACTTTTACACGGTCGCCGATTCTTGCTAATTTCGCCATTGCTTCCAGATTATAACATGAGTAATGTAATGATCTTGTACGTGCTAATTCTTTAGGCTGAGAGCCGTCTGTTTCAATTTGTTCAGGAATTCTTTTCGTTTTGACATTTTCACAATATTTCTTTACGAGGTCATCCTTGCCGACATAATATGCTACTGCAGCAACGCCCTGATCGTACCAGGTACCATGATTATTTTCTGATTTACTCTCTCTCTTACCATTTTCACTGTTCATGAGCCAATCCAAATACGATTCAAACCATTTTTTAAGGTTTTTATCCATTTCATCTGTCATCAACTCAGAACCCGACAGCATTGCAATCGCGTCCAAAACCTTTGGAATTTCACAAGCATCAATAATGCCCGAATAATTCTTCTTTTTGCTGCCTCTGATGATTTGAGAATATTCGAAATTAGGATTCATCATTGTTGCGGTATCAACAAACCAGGTCTTCAACCATTTTATACCTTGTTCGGCATATTCCTTATTGCCGGTAATATAAAATCCGACTCCTATATTAAATGTCGTCTTGAGCATTTTCGGAAATACATCCTTATCCCCGGATTCATAAATCTCCGGATTGACTTCTCCATCTTTCTTGATATATGGCAGCCCGTCAGGTGTATTAGGATTTGGCCAATAGTAATTCGCTAATGAATAATAGTCATGTTTGTTCCCGCTTGGTCCTGCATCCTTTTTATCTAAGATAGTAACCAAGTCTGTCTTAAGTGACTTTTCGGAATCCTTAACCAATTTTTTCAGAACCGGATTCTTCTTATAATCTCCAGCAGCATATAACTCGCGGGCTTTTTTCAATTTTTCTCCGTTTACCAGCACAAATCTGCCTTGAGGAGCTTTTGCAGAAATAAAGCCTGAAAGGATCAAAACTGAAAATAAAATTACGAAGTTGGAATTACGGAAACTCATATAACTTTCTTTAAATCTAAGGTTGGCAATACAAATAAATTTCAATTTTCAAGACAGTGGAAATTGTCTCGTATTAATAATAGCTGCAGGATTTTTCAACCCTGCAGCATTGTGCTTTCATCAATCACCAGCCAAGACGACGATGAAATATTCTTAAAAAGAACAACAAATGAATTATTACTTCATTAAGATCATTTTGCGTGTTTCAGTGAATTTACCTGTGTTCAATGTATAGAAGTAAATTCCGCTGGAAAGTTCGCTTGCGTTAAATGATGCCTGATAATATCCGGCAGACTTATACTCATTAGCTAAAACCGAAACTTCTTTTCCTAAAGCATTATAGACTTTCAGGGTCACAAATGAATTTTCAGGAATACTATAACGGATTGTTGTTGACGGGTTAAATGGATTCGGATAGTTCTGTTCCATGAGGAAGGTTTTTGATTTCGGAACATCCAATTTTACATCAACAGTAGATGATAAACTATTAGTTGTCGTTCCGGTCAATCTTGCTAAAGCAATATATACGCTATTGACACCTTTTCTCAAGATGACGGATGTAGCCATTGTATCGCTCATTAAATACTTAGGATAACTCTGCAGGACTGTAAGGTCGGGATAATTGTCATGCAGTGTGAGCCATGTAGCTCTGTCATCAACCGAATATGCAGTACGAAGGTCATGATTACCATCACCAACTCCATCACCGGCCATGTAGGAAGGTCGGAAACTGTCAAAACCCATAGTATCCGGAGGAGTATTAATCAAGTATGTGTAAACAGCTTTATAGTATCTTACTTCTGAAACTTTATCAATGAAGCCATCAGGAAATGTGCTCGAACCGGTATTTGCGTTCCCTGAAATACATGACACAATCGTAGCTTGCCCGGTGGCAACACCTGCAGTTGATGATTTCATATAAAGCGGACGATATCCGGCTTCGTCACCCACGGCAAAAGCATTTGTTTTACCACTTGAGGCACCCATTGCACGGCCTAAGTTACCTAATACATAGCTATTAGCTTTTCCGGTATCCATATCAGCAGAAGTTGTGGATAAATGATAAAACACGTTTGCATTTGTCTGAATCAAACCTTCGGTAAAATGAACAGCTGGGTTTTGCGTCGGATATGATGATGAACTTTGAGCACAAACCATGTCACTAAGCAATACAATTCTTGCACCATTTGTTTTGTTAATGGTCACACCATTGAATTCATTATTGGTTGTTCCGTATGTACCCATCTTAACCGTACTGTTGGCTGATCCGTAAAAAATAAAGTTGATGACATTAAGGCAGGAAGGTGCAGCTGAACCGTTTCTCATATCAAATTTGATACCATTATTCTCGATGTTACCCTGCAGATATATCTTGTGTATGGAGAACAAGGTTGTACTTGACTGAGTGTAAAATGACATATTCGCAAATATTTTAATATTTCCGGTTACATTCAGAATAGTTGCTTTTGTATTCGATGTCCTCCATGAGCCGGTTGTAGAAGTATCTGAACCGACGAACAAATTAGCAACAGTTGATGAATCCATATCGTAGGTCACTGTTGTGCCGCCGGCAATATAAACATTATCACCTGCACCCGGTACCGTATTTGTTGACCATGTTGCGACATCACTCCAGTTACCCGATTTGATGCTTACAACGTCACCTGCAAAAATCTGTACACTGAGCAGGGTGAAAAACAGCACCAAAAATGCTTTGAAAAAAATTTTCATGGAACCTCCTGAGAAAGATTTATTTAATTAGTTTAGAAATTGACTGTATATCCGACAATAATGTTGCCGCTGAACTCAGCAGCATAATTTGTATTTGTATAATATGAATCGTAATATCTAAGGGTAGAATACGTATAGGTGACATCAAGTCTGCCGTACGGAGAAATATAAGCAGCACCGCATGAATAACCTGTCATAACCGGACCCTTTGAACGGTCAGCTGCGCCGTCAGGTGAAAATATCTGGGATGTATTCTTGTAACCGGCCGACAATGATAAAAATTTGTACGGACGATATTCTAAACCGAAACGAAGAATGTATTGATTGAGTAAATCCTGATAATACTCATCATTGCGAACGATTTCTTTTTCAGCTTCTCCGAAAGGAATCTTCTCATAGTCAAAGGATATGGTTATTCTATCCTTTGGAGTATAGCTAATACCAAAAGAGTAACCTATCGGCATTTTCAATTTATCTTCACCGGAAGACATACTCTTTGAAACAGCATACCAGCTTTTTGAAGAATCCGTATAATCCCATTTTCTGGTCATTGTGTACGGCAAAGTTATCTGTCCGCCGATTTTGAATTTACTGAATGAATAAAGTACGCCGAGCGAAAAGTTCAAGCTATTGTACTTTGATTGTCCGTATGTTGTGTCAAGCCCGTCTTCATACCGGAAGCCAAAAATATTCTGATCGTATAACCAGAATGAACCATGCTTGCTCAAACCGAGATTGTCATTTGTTTTTCCCCACACAGCTTTAGCACGCGCACCAACCTGAAGATTATCCATAACCTGATAGGCTAATGCAAAATGGAGATAACTCATTGTCCCTTCACGCAGTCTCTTATAGCGATACCAGTATATGTGCTGCTGATTGTACTGGTTTGCAGTACTTAAAACATCATAGAAGGTACTGCCGGGATGCGGATCAAGGTATGTATCATTTCTGTCGTAATCATACAGTTTGTTAGTATTGAATGAAACGGCGGCAACAAGACCCTTAACTGCGAAATCCAAAGGGACAGCTAATGCAACATTATTTAACGAATAATCGCTGCGATACCTATGCCAGTTTTCACCTGCTTTCGTATACGGGTCAGTCCCTAATTTGGGATCTTTGATATTATACGGATTAGTTGAAACATCCTTTACTGCATCACCGTCAATATAGTATGCGGTATCAGACTGATGCGGCGGAATGTATAATTCTTCCAGATACAATGATATAGATGAAAAATACTTTGTCGGTCTGTACTGCTGGCATTCTCTCCACAACTGTGAGTAGAGGCTTCCGCCGACCGAAAACTGATTCTTGGATATATCGGCTAATCCGGCAGCGTTGAAATACAGGCTGGAAATGTCGCCCGACATAGCGGTAAAAGCTCCACCCATACCACTACTTCGTACACCGAAATCACCGACCATGTCAATTCCTTGAAAAGAGAATTGATCACCCCGGTGCTGCGCCTGCATGTTCTGAGCCGCAAACAGAAGTATTATCAATATGCCATTATAAAATAATTTTAAACTCTTTTTCATATCTGCTTCCTGATTGAAAACAATTTCTTAGTGTATTGCGAAACCCACAGACACACGGTGCACTGCAGGTAGATAATCACCAAATGGATTATAGGAATAGTCGAATCTTAAATTCTGATATTTAACACCGCAGCCGAGGCTGTATGTTTCCTGATCGCCGTTAAATTTATAACCGGCACGTAACTGTACCATATTCTTAAACGAGTATTCCATACCAACGACATGCTGCTGATCAAAATCACGAAGCTGGGCTATATCGTATTCGAATAAAACGGAATTCTCTTCTGAATCCATGAATAGGTTATTGCCGGCTGATCCGATTACAAATGCGGAAACTGCAATATTCAGTGTCTGAGGTATCGGGAATTTATTCTCGATGAATTTTACATCCGACCCAAAGTTTTTTATCGCGGCTGCAATTTCAATGGAACGATACCCGGTCTTAAAGTGGATTCCGCCATCAAAAGCTATGCTTCGCACTTTGTAATAGACTAGATTTTCTTCGACATATTTGGCTGTGAGACCGAAAGAGAATGCTTTGGTTAATTCAAGTCCATAGGACAATCCCGTTACCATTTGGAATGGGCGGATAACTTCTCCGGTCAATCCCGGATTATAACTTGATTTATCGGCCACGAAGCCACGCGCTCCGGCGGTGGTAACTTCAATCTCACCGATATCCGAGTATAACCCAAAAACGCCGAAAGAACCATAATGCGTTGTTGTCATGCCGTAGGAAAAAGCATACATTTTCACATCTAAAAAGTAGTCTATAAAGGATACCGATGCATCCTGATCTGAAATTTTAGTTAAAGCCGCCGGATTCCAGAAACAAGCATCCGAATTATCAACTGATGCAGTGTACGCTCCGCTTAATGCCGCAGCACGGGCAGAAGGACGTACACTGAGAAATTGCAAAGATGTAGTTCCGGTTTTTTCAAATGCTGAAAGTGATACCGGCAGGCAGATAAGAATAACGAGAATCAATTTTTTCATAATATTCATTTTTTCGTCTTTCCGATATCTTACTTAATTACCAAAAGTTTACCGGAGAATTTATCGCCCGAAGGTGTGCTGACCACGTAGAAGTATATTCCGGAAGCAATTGACTGGCCGTTTTTTGTAACCTGCCAATAATCTTCGGTAAATTCATCTACATCATGTTCAACAGTCTCGACAAGATTACCCGCGAATGAGAATATTCTGATAGTACATTTCTTCGGCAATCCGTAAAATGTAATTCTGTCAGCATCGGTACCTGTTCCGAATCCGGATTTAAGTAAAAATGGATTAGGCACTGCATATACCTTCCCTAAATTTTTAACCGCACGCAGATTTTTCTTAAACCGGGTAATATTCGTCTTCCCGCTTTCATGACCCTTGTCATCAACTGAGGTAACGGCGTAATAAGCGTAATCACCGATCTGGAAACTCTGATCATCATCTTTAATTAAGTAGTTTCCTGTACTGTCAAGCGTAGTACCAACTGGAATAGTATCCAATAATTTCCATGGCCCCATGCCAACCGTCGCACGATATACTTTATATTTTGTTAATACTCCTGTTAAACGGGGACTTGAAAATGATTCCGCTGCCCTGTTCCACTTTACTAATACTGCACCAGTATCCGTGTTAGCAACTGTAATCGCCGGAGCCGGACATGGCATCGCAATTTTGTAATTTCCTTTTGAAGGCAATTCATCCGGATGCATAGGAAGTATGCTGTAAATTCCGGCTGAATCCAAACCTAAATATGCTTCATAGGCTTTATGAGCAACTTGTTGTACATTATGTACATTTGAGTTCACGTAATCAGGATAACCAAAATCTTTGAGGTAATTATCAGTCATCTTTACGGCATTATGGGCTTTATCATACGAGTATGCCGAACGATTCCAGGAAGGAACCTTATTCCACTGATAACTGCTCTTGCCTGTTGCGCTGTCTCTTCCGCCTTCAACGGCTTTAACCGCGTCAGCGCCATATCCAACAACCTCGGCAATTGCAAAGTGTACGGTATCACCCAAATTCAAAGTGTACGGTCCGAAATTAATATTTTTTCTAACCGCCATGTTGGTGTTGCCGTATTGATTTTTACCTCTTCCCCGCCAGTAATCTTTGTTCCATCTGGGGTTAGCAGTAGCTCCCGGAGCCACGGTACCTGCTGATGAAGAAGTATAATATCCTGTTGTTCTATCTGCAGCAAGAAGTTCGGAGTTTTGCATTTTCGTAGAACTGACATCACCCGTCTGCAAACGATTGATCCAGGGCTGTTTCAATCTGTTGCTACCGCTTAGTTCATAATAGGCTCCTTTGGAATCCTTATGAGCAGCTAAAATGGTTTTGTATTCTGATTCATTTTGTGTAAGGTCGGTCGGATTGAATACGGTAAGATGCAGCGTATCATATTGCATAACGCAAAAACCGGGTGCCTGAGGGCTTAATAAACCACCGCCGTTGGCACCTGTAGTCGCATTTAATCTGAATAAAGCAGAATCAGGTTCAGGTTTTCCGGCAAATTTCCAGTCTAATTGCTTACATCTATCTTGATTGAAGGTAAGCCAATAATCCATATCCCAGTACATATCCTGGTCGCCTTTGTACATACCGGCATCATATTTCCATTCGTTATAATTTCTTTGATAGCCATACATTGAAGGTGCCAACCCATATACGAATACGAATTCAACATCCTTTAATTTTTTTGTCATCTCAATGGTTTTGTCGTTACCATCAGTATCGCCATTGTAGACAAACTCATATTCATAAATAATCAAATCATCATAATCAGGGTAACTCCAGGCACGGGAGGTTCTTGTTACTTTAATACCGAGATTAGTTGCCCATGAGGCTACTATGACTTCTTCAGCCTCGTTAGGATCATATGCCGGATTAAGTGATCCGTCACTCAGTATCGGATAATTCTCTTTTTTATCAATAAAGTAAGGCATACTCCATCTGCCAAAGGCCATTTCAGGAGAACCTGCACCAACTGCGCCGCAATGTGCAAACAACCGGTTTGCCTGACCCGGAAGACTGTCAACATTTGCAGCAATAAGCAAACCGGCACCTATGCTGTTATGCTGTCCGCTATACTCAATACCATTTAGGACAGATGCTGACCTTGAAGGCCACTCCATAAGCGGAACGGTAGTTGTGTTGCCCTCAGTTCCGGTCATCCAAGCTCTACCGAGTTCACCGGTATTAAAAACAGTCTGCCAAAGCATGCCCCTTTTATGAATTTGGTATTCGCGCACCTGAGCAAAACTGAGCGCTGAATAAGCCATCAACAAAAACAATATATATTTATTTGTGTTTTTCATATTTCATACTCTCAGAAATTAACAATCACGCCAAAGCGAAAATTGCGTGGTTGGTTGGAATAGATATAAACTGACTGACTTGTAGTATACGGCTCATAATAGGTATACGTGTCAATATTTCTCTGATCGTATTCCCAGCGCGGTGTATTAACAGTATTATCAAAAACACCGGTGTAGTTATAGATTTTGCCGTTCAATAGGTTCAGCCCTTCAGCGTAAAAATTGATGGATGTCGAGCCGAACTTAAATGCTTTTTGTACTCTGGCCCGAAGCTCTTTTTCAGTAGGTGTACGCTTATTGTACTTCAATCCTTCACCGTTTACATCCCAGGTATAAGGTCTGCCTGAGTACAGGCTGAATGTGATACTGAAGCTCATGTTTTCAAGTGGGTAAATGCCATCGAGCTCAGGACCTTCGTCGTTTAGGAATTTGTAACGAATGTTGGATGTCAGTTTGTGCGTCCTGTCGTAATTCATAAAGATATCTTCCGGATCAGGCAGTTTAACAGAAGCATATCCCTCCGCAGGGTTTTCGTAGTATGTTACAGGAGCATCTAAAGATGTCGCTGATTTACCTGTTGCTGATTCATAGTTATATCTGACAAAAAGGTCAAGATTATCATCATTATTTTCAACAGTAATGAAAAATCCTTTTACATCGGAATAATCGCGGTTTGTGTAAGTTTGATAAACCTGTTGTAACCTGTCAACGTAATACGCTGCATCTACGAGATCTTTAATGTCCTTGTAATACGCGGATACATCAAGTTTAAATCCACCAGGGAATGCGTTGACAATTCCAATGTCATACATCTTCGTATTTTCAGGTTTCAGTCTCGGATTGCCGAGAATTTGAATATCTCCGTACTTATTAACCTGATTATAGAATATCTGATCGTATGATGGCCTCTGAGTAAAGGTTCCGTAGTTCACATGAAATACCGAACTTTCCGAAACCGGGAACGAGAAACCAACCCTCGGCTGTAATCTTGTATACAACTTTGTTTTTGTCTTAAGAGCCAGAGAGGCATCGTAATATGCTCCCTTCTCGCCGATAGGTTTCGTTTCATCGTAGTACGGATTACGCAAAGGTGAATATAAATCCGAATAATAACTTGTATTCATATCATAATAATCGAGACGTAAACCGACATTCGCGATGAATCCTTCAAACTCCAATTTGTCCTGAGCGTATAATCCGCCTTCAAACGGGAACACATTAAATTTCACCTTGCGGTATGATGCAGCGTTTGTGATGCTCATATCTCTATCTACGTTCAGGTTATTATAGGTAAACTGGAATCCAGCTTTTAAAAGGTTATTTGTATTAAACTGCGAAGTAATATTTGCGTGCATATCGTAGGTCTGAACAATGTCCAGTCCTCTGTTCGATGCGAATGATCCAATCTGGTGATTGGATGGTCCGTAATAATTATACCAGTTGGATTGTGTTGTATACACATCCTGATATTGATCATCCGTTAATAATTCCAGTTTATTGCTGGAGCGCAGGTTCAAATAGTTGAGTTTTAAATTAAATACATTGGCTGCGTTAAGAACTCTGCTCCAATCCAAACCAGCCTGAATATTGCTCTGATACAGCTTATTCATAGTCAGAGTTCTATTAAATAAATATCTCAACCAGTTTGAACTGCTGAAAGAATTCTCGAAAGAATTATCCCAGGTCAAACGAAGTCCGATTTTATCGTCATTGGTCGGCTGGAAAGTGATATTTGCCATCATCTGTCTGTACAAATTCGGCTCTGTTGTCGGAACAATAGCGTACGTTGTTCTCTGGCGTCCGACAAAAAATACTTTTACGTTATCACTAACCGGACCGCTCAGAGTGAGATCGAATCTGGAATCAACCGTGTTATCGTATTCCAAACCGACGTCGCGGATTGACTGCAGCCAATTCGCTCTGCTGATACTCGCTACGCGTAAAGAATCCGCGTGTGAAAACGAACCATCTGATGGCATATAATTAGAAAACCCGTACCCGTTATCCCATAAATATTTTCCGGGTGTTACTTTGTTTTCATTAAGCCACTCATCTACATTCTTTAGCAAATTATAAAATTGCAAATTGCTGGTGCTGTATGGACTTCCACCCCAGGTTTTATATCCCGGTAAAGTTCCGGAAATATCGAGAGATGTTTTCCATTTCTCTCCGCCTTCTCTTGGAACCATATTGATAACGCCGGATTGTGCATTCCCATATTCAGCCGAGAAACCACTCGTAAGTACTTCCACAGTTTTCAAACCGCTTACTATCGGACTAAATGCACGCTGATTACTCAACGGGTTTACAATTGAGGTACCGCCCATGAGGTAAGCTGATTGTCCGACTCTGCCGCCACGGAAGTGATCATCAATAATGTCAGGTTGAAGTGTCAGAATATCGCCAATATCTTCAATACCGGCCAATTCTCTAACCTTTTCTATTTCATAAGTCTGCTTTGTTGCAGTCAAATCCACTTCTACCTTTTTGTCGTTAAACGCTGTAACTACGACTTCACTCGTGGTGTGTCCACCGGCAACAAGACTAAAATCAACCTTGGTTGTTTTATCTATCATCACTTTTACATTTGTGATAACTTCGTCTTTAAAACCGATATATGAGCATTTAACTGTGTAGGTGCCGGGGGGGATATTGAGGATGAAATAATTTCCGTTGATGTCAGTAGTTGCGCCGTGCTGCTTTGATATATTCTCTTCTTGCCCATCAACCAATCGAGATACGATCACGACATTTGCGCCGAACGATGGTTGCTTAGTAGCCGCCTCAATTACCTTCCCGGAGAGTTTACCGGTTTCCCCCGCGAATATAAGGCCGTTGACAAGAAGCAATATACAAATTAAAGAGGTCCGGAAGTTACGACGGATAGCCATCGCTAATCCTTTAATTTATGGTTGTTGTAAAATTTAATCTGTGCGTTTCCTGTATGTTCTGAATGCTTCGCCTCACCACTCCCAATAAGGGGACGGTGAAGAAAAATATACACCGAAAATCACAATCACAACGTAAGAAAAGTTAATGAAGTCCCGGGTGGACTGATGTCAAAAACTTGTAATACATCATTCATAATATATAACACTATTATTTAATTATCAAAACAATTTTCTAAAATTTGCGATTTCATCCGATGCGGACTATTCGTGCACTCATATAACCGGCAAGAGACCGGGAAAGTGCCTAATTCTTTACTAATTCTCCGTTTTTTTTAGAATATCTCCTGGACAAAGTTTCAGGCTTTTACTGCTTTTTACCCTAAATTCAGGCACTTTTACATCTGTCCCCCTGCTTATAAGCATTGGCCTATAATTGCACTTTGCAGAAAAAGCATCATGCACGTGTAGCCAAAGCTTAGGGATTTTCGGATTCTGAGGACTTTGAAAATTCAAGATCTCCTCAGAATTGATGGAAATTTACTTTATTGATGAAAGTGCTTACTTAATAGTTCTAAACCGGTGGGTAATTCGGGAGTATCGGGAGTCTGTTATTCCGGAGCAATCCGATTTTCAAGATAAAAAAACCCCGCTGTGAGCGGGGCTTAAAGTTGCTATTTCTCTGCTACTTCATGAGGAGCATTTTTTTTACTTCGCTGCTCGTTCCTGAAGTCATCTTGTAAAAATATATACCACTGGGCAAATTGTGCATGGTAAACATTACGTCATATGCCCCGGCAGTTTTAACTTCATCCACTAATGTCCGGATTTCCTTACCCAATACATCGTAGATTTTAAGAGTTACGAGCCCTGCTTTAGCAAGCTCAAACTTTATTGTTGTCGAGGGGTTAAAGGGATTCGGATAATTATCATATAATCTGAATTCATAGCTCTTCATTGAACTACCCGGAACATCAGATAAGCCATTAGTGGCAACTAACTCATTCAGATATTTTTCAAGATTCGTATAACCCGTTTGATCATAGTCCCCATTTCTATCGCTCGGGTCGTCAGGGTTGAGTCCCTTTAATATTTCCCAGCTGTTGGACATGCCATCGTGATCATTATCATAGGTAGGGGTTCCGGAGGCGTAAGTTGGATAAGTATAGTGGTTATAAAAGGTATCTACCATACCGTTGGCACCCATAGATGCGGTTCTGTTGAGTGCGTCTTTCAATATTCTTTCATCTACAGAATCCCGTTTCGGCAAAGTTGCCCCAACTTTTGCCAGCACATCCGTAAAGGCGGTTTCCGCCGATGTTGTGGTTACTGACGGGCAGACGAATACCGTATCCGACTTCAGAGATGCGAGAGTAATCGTTGATGTTTGTGGGGATACCGCACTGCCACTCCAATTATCAGTTGTTACCGCAGGATAACCATCCACATAGTTTCCATTAATATACCATTTGCCGATTTTTGTAGTATCAGCACCGTACGGCTGAACAATCCGATATCTTTTCGACGTAGAAGTTGTTGCAGGACCATATTTGTAGTAGTTATTGATCATATTAATCAAAGACTTCCCTCCGGTAATCTCTATTTCTCCACCATAGGCAGTATTTGAGCTCCAGTTATAAATAACATTGTTTCTATAATCAACAACCTGCATGGTATCATGCGCACGGGCTCCGTTAAACCGCGGATTACGGCTATCACAACTTGCTATAAGGTTATGATGATAAGTAGCGTATTGTCCCCCGAAAACACCGGCATATCCATGCGCTCCCTTTGTGTTGAATGAATTTCTAAGGCCTTCCGAAATCAAGCACCATTGCAGCGTAGTGTAATGATTATCATATAATGTACAAACCTCTTCAATAGACCAGCTTAAGGAACAATGATCTACGATAACATAATAAGCGTTTTCAACATCAATGCCATAAATTGCCGGACTATTCGTACCGGTTATATCGGTGGGCCTGAATCTCAAAAATCTGATGATAATATTTTTACCGTAAACTTTCATGGGGTATCTTTTGAGACAGATACCATCTCCAGGTGCTGTTTGACCGGCAATCGTTACATTAGAACACCCGACATCTAATCTGCCTTTCAAATCAATTACACCACCAACCCTAAATACAATCGTTCTGGGCTGTGTAGTAGTATCCTTCAGTGCTGCACGCAAACTGCCAACAGGCGGATTTGTAGCGTCATCTTCAAGAGTTGTAACTTCAAATACAACTCCTCCTCTACCACCGGTTATATTAGCAGCGTAACCCTCCGCTCCGGGGAAAGCCGGTATTTGTGCATATCCATTACCCGACATAATAACGAGAGCAGCTAATACTACAAAATGTTTATAAAACTTTGATGATTTCATTTACGGCTCCTAATTGAAACGATGTATCCAAGAAACACTTATAATTTACCATAAAATGCAGCAATCTTCAAACCACAATCCCGGTAATATCGCATTATTATTATGTAAATGAAGAATTTCCCCCTTTTTATTCTTAATTTCAAAACATGTTTCATATTTAACTTAATCAAACTACCAAAATTCATTTAATTTAACTGTAATATGAAAATCGGATTTATCGGAACCGGCATCATGGGATTTCCCATGGCAAAACGACTTTTAGAAATGAACGGCGATTTGTCCGTATATAATAGAACACCGGGAAAAGCAAAACCCCTTATTGAGATGGGTGCATCTTTGTTTGATTCACCTGCCGCTTTGGCAAAAGAGTGTCAACTGGTATTCAGTATGGTATCTAACGATAGTGCACTTTCAATTATCAGTGAGGAGATTCGAAAGAACTTACCGACAGAAGGTATTCATGTTGATTGCAGTACTGTTTCGGGACAACTGACATCTCAACTTGAGGCAGAATATGCAAAACGAAATAGAGCATTTCTCCACTCCCCTGTACTCGGCAGTTTTCCCCAAGCGGAAAGCGGAACCCTGCTTTTGTTTGTTGGTGGAAACAAAACAGCATCTGAGAAAATCACGCCGGTATTAAAAGCATTTGGACAGACTATCTGGTATTTTGAAAAGGCGGAACGAGCGACCTACACCAAATTGATTATGAACTCGTTCATTGCCGGAATGGCAATGACACTTATTCAAGGACTAATGCTTGCAACGAAAACCGGGGTTGGTGCAAAAACCATTCTTGATATTTTGAAGCACTCAGCAATGAATGCTCAAATGTTTCAGACAAAAGGGATGAGCATAGTTGAGCGCAATTTCACTCCGCGGTTTTTCGTCGAGAATCTTTTAAAAGACGTAAATTTGATGATAATTGAAGCTGAGAGATTACAGTCCCCTGCTTATATCGCCAAATCCGCGAAAACTATTTTAGAGAATGCTGTAGCTATGGGGTTGGCGAAAGAAGATTATATCGCAATAGTAAAAGTTATTGAACAAGAATCCGGAACAATAATTACATAGCTGTCATTTTAAGCTGGCAAAGAATTCTTTCATTGTATCAAAGACAGGTGAGTTCGTTGCCTGTAATCGTGCCTTATCCTGATGCCCTCCGGCGATCAGTACTGCATCAGCGCCTATCTCACAAGCAACATCAAAATCGTGCAGCGTATCGCCGATTAACAACGCTTCGCCTTTGTGTAATCCCAATTTAGCGATAAGTTCTTTGCCTAAAGCAATTTTGCTTGTTGCATAAATATGATCCAGCCCGATAAGATTTGAGAAATAGCCGCGAAGCCCGAACTTGGTGACAATTCCTTCAAGCGATGACTGCGAGTATGCAGATAGTATTGATTGCGGTACCCCACTCTGTTGAATTAACTGAAGTACATCTTCGGCTTTCCGGGATAACCCGCATTCATGTTTTCTGGACTCATATCCATCCATCCATTCCTTACCGACAACCTCAAACGATTCTTTTTCAAAATCCAGTCCTGTCTTAGCATAATATTCTTTTACCGGGAAAGTGAATATTTCACGGTACCGGTCAATGGACAAAGACGGTAATCCTCGTTTGATGAGTACGTTATTAATGAGTTCCACACTGAGCTCCAGATCGTTCAGCAAAGTGCCGTTCCAATCCCAAATGATATGTTTGTACTTTTTAATATTCATATTGTTCCATGTTCAAAAAAAACGGAGTATGTAAACACACTCCGTTAAATGAAATTTAATTTAAAAGCTATTTAATATAAACAAGTTTTTTTACAGCATGAAAGCTTTGACCGCTTACATTATCCGTACCGGTAAGCTGATAGAAATATGTTCCTGTAGTCAATCCGAATGTATTCATATTTAGTTGATATGAATAATATCCGGCTTCAACCGTTCTACTCAGCAGATCAGCCACTTTTTCACCAACAGTCGTGTATAGCTCCAGCTTAACATGGGATGATGCAGGTAATGAAAAGCCGATTACCGTAGAGGGATTGAACGGATTCGGATAATTTTGCATAAGCATATAATTTGCCGCCGGCATAATCCGGGATTCAGTCTCCGGACTAAATTCTACAAATCCGTCATTATCAACAATCCTCAGCCGGTATTTGTATCCTCCTGCAGAAAGATTTTTATCAACATAACTATAATTTTTGGGCGAGTTGCTGTATCCGTTTGCATGTACTACTCCGATTGCATGCCACGGAGAAACAGCACTCGATCTTTGCACCTCAAAGTATGCAGTATTTTGTTCAGTTGCAGTGTTCCAATCAAGTACCACATTGTTACCCGATACTTCTGAAGTGAATGTCGTCAATTCAACAGGAAAGGCATTATCCAGAGCGGTTATTGACACATTATCAATGCCCAATGCCTGCGCACTGGAAAAAGTGGTACCACTTGTAACGGAATAATTCCACGCAAAATAAAACGAGGCTCCGGCAACAACCGAAATATCGAGCCTTTTATTCTCTATTACACTGCTATCACCCGGAGCAGTTGCGTATCCGGAACTATTTGCGTCTGCGGCAAAACTTGATTTGAAATCAGAACCGGCGCTAATCCAGGAAGCCGAATCACCAGTTGTTGAGTAAAATAGTTGAATTGAAAAACCGGCGCTGTTTGAGCCGTTCCGGTATTTTTCGACTTTGTAACTAATTGTAAAGCCCGAAATTCCTGATGCCCCGTTATTTTTTACAGCAAGGAACATATTCACATTTTTGGAAGCACTTGATGATGATATTCCCCCGAGCGCCCGGTCTGTTGCAGTACTTGCAACTCCTGCACCGAAATTATACGCACCATTTCCCGCGGTACTGCTCATATTGTTTCCGGCATTATAGTTTGTTACCGATACCGCGTTCGAACTTGCATACGAACCGATGGTCTGCAAAGCAGCGGTGTTTCTTGCTATTTTCCAACCATACGGCAAAGTTGCAGTGGCGGAAGTACTTAGGCTGTCAAAATTTTGCGAGTAAGTTACTCCTGCGCTTATGTTATAAGGAGATACATACGAAGATGAAATTGCGAATACTGAACCACTAACTGAATTCAGAGCAGAATTACTTGCATCGCTAACTCTTACCTTACAATTTGCTGATACGGTATTTGGGACAGTCCAGGCATACGAACCACCACTCGCAGCAGTGCTGGCTGTAACGGTTGTCCAATTTGTCCCGCTATTTGTTGAATACTCAATCATAACATTTGTAACACCTGAGCTTGCCCAGGTAATGTTATGCTGCGTTGTCACCGTCCAGCTTTCGCCGCCAACGGGAGAGGTCAGCGTTAAGCTATTACTTACCGTGACAGTAAACACTGATGCGGACATTGAAGTTATTGATGCGTTAGAAGCATCAGATATTCTGACTTTATAATTTGTTGAAGCAGTGTTTGGAACAGACCATGCGTTTGTGCCTGCGCTTGCGGCAGTACTTGCAATGATGGTAGTCCAGTTTGAACCTGCATCGGTTGAATATTCGAGTTTTACATTCGTAACATTCGAACTTGTCCAGGTGATGTTATGGGATGAACTCCCAGCCCAGCTTTCGCCTCCGATAGGAGAAGTGAGTGATAAAGTACCCGAAACTGCGGTAACGGTAAATACCGAAGCACTTACTGCCGCTGAAGCATTACCAGCCACATCACTAATACGGACTTTATAATTTGTTGACGCAACATTGGGAACAGTCCAGCTATACGTTCCGGCACTTGCCGCAGTACTTGTAATAATAGTATTCCAGTTCGTACCGGCATCAGTCGTATACTCAAGTTTCACATTGGCAACATTAACATTTGTCCAGGTAATATTATGGGATGTATTCCCTGTCCAGCTTTCGCCACCCACCGGAGAAGAAAGGGACAGTGTCGGTGTTGTAGCAATAGTAAATGAACTTGAAGAGGTTGACGAGACCAATGCATCACTCGCGTCACTAATTCTTACAAGACAGTTTGAAGAAATGGTTCCGGGGATCGTCCATGCGTATGTCCCGGCACTTGCGGCTGTCGAAGCAATAACGGTAGTCCAATTAGAACCACTATCGGTTGAATATTCGATTTTAATATTTGTAACATTTGCCGAACTCCATGTGATGTTGTGCGAAGAACCGGCATACCAGGTTTCTCCACCAACCGGTGATGTTACGGTAACGGCAGCGGAAGACGTAGTAACGGAAAAAGTACTCGCACTTGTTGCAGTTCTTGAAGATGAACTTGCGTCGGTGATTCTTACTTTGTAATTTGAAGAAACTGTTGCAGGAACCGTCCAGTTATAATAACCCGTTGAAGCAGGAGTGCTGGCGATAATCGTTGTCCAGTTTGTGCCTCCGTTAGTTGTATACTCAAGTTTTACATTCGAGATGGCTATGCTTGACCAAACGATTTGCTGAGTTGTTGCGGCTCCCCATGACTCGCCGCCGACCGGTTGCAGTAAAGAAAGCGTATCTGCCAATCCGATAGTCTTGTAATTCCTGAGCGTACTTGTTCCATTATATGGGAAAATCTTAAAGTAAAATTGTTTTGATGTATCCACTCCGGTAAATGTGTACGATGTTGTTCCGTAAGTTACATTGACAATTGCTGTGCTATCGGTCCAGCTTGTCTTATCTGCATAAACCTCACCATCAATCGGCAGAAAGTATGTATTTGTTCTGAATCCCTCAAGTAAATAACCGGATGGTGTTTGCGCTCCGGATGAAACTTTAGCCCAACTAACCGTGACCGAATTTGTACCCTTGGTCACCACGATGTTACTCGATTTAAATGTCGGCTCTGTACTATATGAAACTGAAATTTTCGAGAGATCCCCGAAATTGATGTAATTCACCCATTCAGGATGATCAACAAGCGGATTTCTATTTTGCTGAATAGACTGTACATAATTGTTCCTATCAATCTCCCATTTATCCGGCGGATCTTGCTTATTCCATTTTAATAATGTTGCAAGATATTCAGGACCTTCGGAAGCACCCGGAAGCGTAGTATTGTTAAGGTAGTTGAATGTCCAATCACCGTACCCGGATACCCCATTGTAGCGAATTGCCATATATAATAATGCCCGTGCCGCATCGCCCTTGTGACAATCGCGTGGTTCATACACTGCATTGCCTAACGAATCCGTACCATACTTGGCTTCCAAGTAGGAAGATGATACCGTTTTGACGATTCCCAACGGGTGATTACTTCGTATGACGTTTGTGTGATTTTGCTGCACCGGGAAAAGATGGTGTTGATCTGAATAATACGGATTGGAGGTACTCGCTACAGGAAACCAGCTCTGGCACCAGGTATGTTCCCGGCTATATGTTGATCCCCAGGCAAACGGCTTTGTATATACACAGTTTTCGCCGCTATAGACATCCGTAAAAACACCATACGTAGTACCGCTTATAACCGTATCGCGCGCTGCGAAGTTGGCAACATTCGTCTCATCAAATTGATCATAAGAAATTGTTGTATATGGAGAGCGTATTCTTGTCTCTAAATTCGTAATGAATGTGCTGGTATCGGGATTTATCGTTGAATAATATGAATCGGACTGCCCAAAACTAACACCGGAAAGAATGATGATGAGAATCGGGAAATAGTAAATTTTGTTCATGTGCTCACTTTGATAGACTAAAGATAATTTTATATTTTTCCAATAAAAGCAAACTTTAAATTTAACTAATTTTCATAAATATTTTTTGCTCAAAGTCACTCTTCTGTTCAAACACGCACTTATTTCGTGCCAAAAATTACCGCCCTAAATTTGCCGCAGACTATCTGCGTTTGCAGAAGAAATTTTGCGAAAATTGATATACTTTTAGCTTTTATCTAAAAATCCACGCTCAATTGTCTCGAAGGCCATTGCTGCCAATCAGTACTTTTTAATTCGATAACTATAAAATTACATTTGGTCTACGGCTAAATATTGCCTATATTTGTTTTTATGTTTATCGAATTAATTATTAAGATATGAATTTACATAATAGCCTAAGTGTTTTTAAAGCCTTATCTGATTCTTCCCGGTTGTTGATTGTCAGTTCACTCCGGCAAAAACCGCAATATGTTGAAGAATTAGCCCAGCGGCTCAGTTTAGCAGAGTCAACGGTTTCTTTTCATCTAAAAAAGCTCGAAACTGCCGGATTAGTGCGCAAAGAAAAGCAGCAATATTATGTGGTATTCCATTTGAACGAGCATGTGTTTGACACCTCACTCAAAGATTTGGTATCATTTACAAATCCTTTATCAGACACGCAAAATAAAAGGATTGAAGAATACCGAAAAAAAGTATTATCCACTTTTTTCAGAGATGGTGTTCTAGTAAAGTTACCCTCTCAATTTAAGAAGAAGCTCATCATTCTTGAGGAAATCTTGAAGCTGTTTGATTCAGAGAAAATGTATAAAGAAAAAGAAGTTGACGAAACATTAAAACCGATTGCTGAAGATTATGTTTCCATCAGGAGATTTTTTATAGACGAAAAAATGATGACAAGAAATGCCGGAATTTACAGAAAAATCGCTTCCGATGCTGCTCCATCTTCCGGATCGGTTCTTGAGTCAAATACACATAATGACAAAAATAAAAAAAGAGCTAAATACTCAGAAGAGAAAATAAACAAAATGGCAAATTTAAAAGAAATAAACCGCGCTCTTAAGGAGGTTCTTCCTCCGATGGGTGTTTATATAATTCGTGACGATGAACATAATTCCATTTATCTCGGCAGCAATAGAAACATGCGGGCAATATTCAACCGGCACCGCATGGAATTGGAAACGCATATTCATACCATAAAGGAATTGCAGGATGCCTACGATAAACAGGGTTATGATGCTATAACATTTGAAGTCCTTGACATGCTTGAGCCTAAAGAAGAAAAAGGATATGATTACAGTGAGGATATTCAGACTTTAGAAGAACTTTGGTGCAGCAAATTTCGCGAAGAAAATAAACCATTCTTCCTTTTAAAAGCGACTTCTCTGGCTAAATAGTTTTCTCCAAAATTGCATTAATACGGCTGAATCATTTTATCCTAATGATTTTTGCCGTATTTTTGCTGTTTGAATTTATGTTTTGGAGAGAAAATGAATATATATTTTGAATGGCTTGGATATTTTGCATCAGCTTTAGTTGCCATTTCTTTGATGATGAGTGGAATCGTGAAACTCAGGATAATCAACCTGATAGGTGCAATCCTCTTTTCCGGTTATGGCTTCATCATCCACGCGTACCCTGTTTTCGTTGTTAATGGAGTAATATGTCTCGTTGATCTGTATTACCTTTGGGACATTCTAAAGGCTGAGGAATTTTTCAATATCCTTGAAGTTTCACATGACAGCGACTACCTGACCTACTTTGTTCAATTCCATTTTAAAGAGATTATCAAATACATGCCGAATTTTACTTTTAAAGTAAGTGACGCGACAACGGTATTTTTTATTCTTCGCAATTCAATCCCAGCCGGTTTGATAATCGCCGAAAAAAGTGAAGATGAAAGTTATTTTATCAAACTCGACTTTGTAATCCCGGGATACAGAGATCTGAAAATCGGAAAGTATGTTTATAGAAATATTTTTGCAAAAAAGAGCGCTAAGAAAATTTACAGCGATCCCGGCAATAAAAAACATGATAATTACCTTCGCAAAATGGGCTTTGAAAAGATTGAGTTGTCCGGTCAGCCCGTATTCTGTCTTGAGAAAGTTTGATCTACTATACAGTTCCAGTTTTTAATTAAGGATAATTTTGGCACCACTACTTAATAGCAACGATTCCTATGCAGCTATTAAAATAGATGAATATCGTTGGTTCGTTTACGCACGTTTTCTTTTAACATTCGCTATACAAATGCAATCCGTTATCGTAGGCTGGCAGGTTTACAGCTTAACCCATGATCCGATTTCTTTGGGTCTGGTCGGACTTGCCGAGGCAATTCCCTTTCTCAGCATTGCGTTGTTTGCCGGACACGCGGCAGATACTATCAACAGAAAAAACATCATACTCTCTTCTACAGTTGTGTATACAATATGCGCAGCGGCGCTATATTTCGTTACGGCACATATGGGTTTTCTACTGACCTCGTATAAAGCCCTTCCCATTTATGCAATTATATTTGTTACCGGTATCGCCCGCGGATTCATCTTCCCTGCTCAGGGAGCCTTGTCGGCACAATTAGTCCCAAAAGAATATTACGGTAATGCGGCTACATGGAATAGCATTGCCTGGCATGTTGCCGCGGTATCGGGACCGGCAATAGGAGGATTGGTGTGTGGTTTTTTCGGTATGGGAGTTACCTATGCAATAGTCACAGTTTGTACAATCGGCACTTTGTTTTGTTTTCTGAAAATTAAGAAAAAGCCGCTGCCGGTTCACGATAAAGAAGAGAGTATATTTGAAAGCTTATCCAAAGGATTGAAGTTTGTTTTCTCTAATCAAATCGTTCTCAGTGCAATAAGTCTGGATATGTTTGCTGTATTTTTTGGCGGCGCTGTCTGTGTCCTTCCCATTTTCGCCGATCAGGTTTTACATACCGGCTCACAGGGTCTGGGATTTCTCCGGGCTGCACCGGCAATCGGTTCAATTTGTATGTCAGTTTTTCTTATCTATTTCCCGCCCTTCAAAAAAGCGGGCAGGAATCTTCTTTTATCTGTATTCGGATTCGGCATTTCTATAATCCTTTTTGCCTTATCAAAAAACTTCCCTACTGCGATTCTCGCCTTAATTCTCAGTGGAATGACCGATAATATCAGCGTGGTTATTCGAGGGACAGTAATGCAGGTATTTACTCCGGATGAGATGCGAGGTCGTGTAACAGCAGTAAACAGTATATTTATCGGCTCTTCTAATGAATTAGGTTCATTGGAGTCTGGTATTGCTGCAAAAGTATTGACTCTTATTCCCTCCATTATTTTTGGAGGAAGCATGACTCTTGGAGTAGTCGCGGTGATCAGGAAGGTCGCTCCGAAACTGCGGAATTTGAGTTTACAACAATAGTCCTATTTAGCATCGCCGGATAAATCTATACCAACCTGCTGCTTCAGGAAAAGAGATAATTTCTTATGTATCTCTTTTTTGTCTGCGTCGGAAAATTTACCGTGACCGCCGCCATTAACGGTGAACAGTTCATTAGGAATGTGATTGTTGTCCAGCACTTCTTTGAGACGCAATGCCTGAGCATACGGCACCGTTGGGTCTTTGTCCCCATGAGCGGTGAACACGGGCGGACATCCGGGATGTATATAATTTACCGGTGAAATCTTTTTTGCCAATTCTTCAATATTCGAGATTCCGTTAAACCATCTGTCTGAATTTTTCATTACCCGTGGATCTGCAAGCAGTTTTGATAAATCAGTTGGGCCAAAGTTATTGATTATTGCTGCTACTCGTAAATCGCCGGTATATTCGCAGTTGTTATCAAATTCCGAATGAGCTCCGGCAAGACCGGCAAATAACGCCAAATGCGCACCGGCAGAGTTACCGGAAATGAGAATCTTGCTTGTATCAAAATTAAATTCCTTCGCGTGAACATAAATCCAGGCAAGTGCGGCGCGGCAATCCTCTACCGGAGCTTTTATTGAAGAGCTGTTTGTAAAACGATATTCTGCATTCACAATTCCCCATCCGGCTTTCATGTAAGTTGCAAATGTCATCTCATGCTTGCTGCCCTTGACCCAGCCGCCGCCATGAAAGAATAATAATACCGGAGTAGGATGACTATGTTTTATATAATAGACATCAACTTTGCATTCTTTGTAGGATACCTTGCCATAGGGAAGATTTAGTTCTGCACTGTACGCTTTTGCAAAAATGGATTTCCATGAAGCCGATTCTAAAACCCGGTTAGCATCGCTTGCACACCCGCACATCAACGAAACGATTGCAAGAAAAACTACTACTCTCATTATACTAAAACGCATATCTAACTCAACACTTGTTAGCAAAATAAAAAAAGCCTCCCGAGCAATCGAGAGGCTTTATATAAAGAGAAAGAAATTACTTTGATGTCTTTTTCAGCAACCAGTTATGATAATAAGGTAAGCTCGCTGCTCTTTCTTTCGCGCTGATTACCTTTGCTGCACTTGGTCTCTGAATACCGACATAATTAAATGAATTTTGATCAACAATAGAGAGATCCAATGGATCAACATATTGATCACCATTTACATCAGTTGATAAGGCTCGACCTGAGATGTAATTAAAAGAATCCTGATCAACCATTGATAAATCAAGCGGATCAATGTAACCGTCCTGATTACAATCACCACTGTACATACCGAATACACCTGTTGTAACTTCAACTTCATTTCCGCCATAAGCCTGTGAAGCGGCAGACGTGAAATCATAGTCAACCGTACCACTGGTTGTGTATGCAATTCCGGCAGCACTCCAGGTTTCAATACTGTTGCGATGCTTTATAACTACATAGTACGTTCCGTTGGAGGCTGCGGTAAAGGTACCCGTTGCCAAATACGTTATGGAATCAAGTATTGCCTCGGCGGAATCAACTACCGCATAAGGACTCGTTGCATTGGCCAATAAAATACGGATAGTATCTTGAGAATTCAGATATCCTCCCGCATTGTATAGACCCTCTGTAAGAACTTTTACCTGCACGTGACCTGCTGTTGCAAATTCACCGCCGGTAATTTCACCAAATGCAGTTAAAGCACTCCCTGCAATTTGATGTGCTGCGACATTTACACTTCCAAGCGAGACCCACGATGAACCATTATACAATCCACCTGCAAGACTGGATTCAGCTCCAACAACATCTAAAGCACCATACGTTAAAGTATCAGTATGAACCGGATCGGTAATGCCGTTTGATGTTAAAGTCCAGGTACGGTTTAAGTAGTTTGTAGCACTTGAGTTATGTGAACTCTTGGATGCAGATGATTTTACACCGATGTAAGCCGATGATAACGTTCCACCGGTAATTGTAACTTTCGCCGGAGTGTATGTTGAATCAGTTCCAACCGGGAATAAGAACGTTGTCGGTAAAGCCGTAATCAATTTTCTTAATTCTCCGGAGCCTGATGTCACAATCATTTTACTTGCAGCACCGGTACCTGTGTAAGAATTAGCAAGTGTTAAATTACTCGAACCGAGGGTTAATTTTCCTGTTACGAGACCAAGTGAACCGTTCACCAAAAGTGAATTCGTCAACGTTACACCACCTGCGTTATTAACCGATAAGTTGTTTACCGTTGATGGTAAATCAGCGCCGGTGACCTGAGCGGATGATGCGTTATAATAGTAACTTGCGGATGTGCTGAAGTTTCTGATAGTAGTTCTGATCGGGCCGGTTGAAGAATTCAAACCATTCGGGTTACCAATATTGACCGTTGCACCCTGACCGATATTAAATGTACCGGCACCAGAGATGACCAGACCAGGATACGAAAAATCAATAGTACCTGAAGTTGTATCAGCAGCGGTAGTAAAAGTTCCACCCGAATTAACAGTAACACTTACCGCATTAGTCAGTGCATTATTTGCCAAATATAATTGGCGGATACTGGCTGTGCCGTTAACAATTATCGAGGTTGTATGTCCGGCTGTCGGCCTGATATTAATTTCAGCTCCAACTGCGGACGCATTCAATGCTCCATTAACCGTTATTGTAGCATCTATATCCCAATCGGTGCTTGCCGAACTTGCAGAACACATACTGGAATAATCATTAAAATTAAGAGATTTACCAGTATTAATAGTAATAGCCGAGAATTTTGTTGTTGGGTTTGGCGCGGTACCTGTGGCAAGAATGAGAGACCGTCCGGTACTGGCTGCACCTGCCTTATAATTCATTGTCACATTAGCATCAATAGTGATTGCAGCACCTGCAACGACTTGCGGACGGAGCTGTGATAATTGAATCGGGCTTGTACCTGTAATGGTAGCATTTGCGTTATAAATATTAAAACTCAATCCGTCTGTACCGGTACCCATAGAATCATTAGCAGTAATAGTAGTTCCATACACGTTAATAAAGAAACTGTTTGAACTGGTAATATTGGAACCCGATGCAGTCAATACACCACCGGTATTAACCGTAACATTAAATGCACTACCGCCTGCGGCTGCACCAACGACCACTCTGTCGCCACTAACGATAACCGCGTTATCCGAAGAAGTCGGAGCAACGCCACCGGCCCAGCTTGCACCTGCCGACCAAACACCACCACCGGTGCCATTTGAGTAAACAGTTGTAGTGGCTGTCGTTTGATTCGCGGATGCTGCTGATGATGTGAGATAATTTTCACTTCCGGCTGAACCGTTGAATTCATATACCGACACATAATATCTTGTAGCCTTTGTAAGTCCGGTTATATTTACCGAATCACCAGTTCCGGCATAAACCACGTAAGATGTTCCGATTGAGTTTCCCGAGCCATAAGCAGCGTTTGCGGTGTATGTTACACCATCTGTCGGAGTTCCATCAACAGCTGCACCGGATTTTACAAGAACGATACGGCTGGCACCATTACCCTTTGTCCAATTAACAGTCATTGAAGTTTGTTGAACATTGCTGAATGTCAAACCGCTTGTCTGGGTTGTCGGCTCTGAGGATAAAGACTGAGACACGGTAGAATCATTATAAGCAACACCTGCAGAATAATTGAAAGCTTTGTCAACCGTGTAAATTCTGTAATAATAACGAACGTTGTGAGTCAAACCATTATCGGTAAAAGAAGGATCCGTTCCCAAATAAACAACGGTCTGTCCAGAGGCAACCGTAGTGCCCACTGCATAGACACCATTTACGTTAGGTGCAGTTGCAGGGTCTGTTAAGCTGCGTACAACCATATAACCACCGCCGTCAACACCCGTAGCCGGAGCCGTCCAGCTAAAGGCAAGCGCGGCTGAAGTTGCTGAGCTTTGAACAGCATCCGTCGGATCATCCGGGACGGTTTCATCTACTGCAGTACCGGGATACATTACTACGTCATCAAGACTTACTGTATCAGCGGCACCGGTAACGAACCGGATCATCTCAATACCGTATTTAGGACTTGCCGCACTGGTAGTGGAGGTACAAGCTGCCGCCACTTTTACCCATGCATTGTTGGTACCTGTAGCTGAAACTATTGCGCTCTTAAAAGATGCGGCGACAAAGTAAGCATCCGAACCGGCACCAACTTGCACGCTGCATGCAGGAGCAGTTGTAGACGGTGTTCTATAGTAGAACTGAATAATCTGAGGTGTCGCACTTTGCACAAGTCCGTCAGCCGCTGTTGGTGACTGCACACGTTTTGTTGTGCTTGTTGATTTATACGAGAGGCATTTATTTCCCGTGCGAGGAGTTCCCGGGCTGCCTAAAGCAGATTTTATAGTTGCCAATCCGGAACTACTTGTAGTCCAGACTGAACTCTGAAGACCTGTGGATGTTGACAAGGAATTACTTGCCACTGCGCCAACAGATGAATTTTCAAAGCCGCCATCCATACCCGGATAAGCGCCGATCACCTGTGATTGGGCTGATATCATTGTGTTGAGAAAGATGATACCAAAGAGAATAAAAACGTAGTTTTTAATTTGCATGTAACTGGCTCCTAAATTGACTGATTATTAACTATTAATAGCTATGAATAACTTGCTCACAATATTAGTAATACATGTTTAGTACTATGTATGATGTAGGGCAAATATAGTGATTTATTTTATCAATACAAGTGATATTTTTAACATTTTAATTGAGGATTTAGTGCCGAATTTGAAGCATAAGGAGACTATTTGACGCTTTTTTGAACTATTTGGGTGCGATATTCAATTGCGGCGAGGTATGAACTGTCAATTGAGATAGCTTTATTGATGGCTTCAAGGGCTTCCGGGAGTAGGTTTAACCCCACAAATGCCTTCGCTTTATTATAATAGGCTTTTTGATAATCGGGCTTTAACTCTAATAATTTGTCACAATCGTTGAGGGCATTTTGGAAGCGGTTAAGACGCAAACTAATATTTGCCCGATTGTTCAATGCTTCAACATATTGAGGATTCAGAAGTAGAGCTTGTGAATATTGTTTTATCGCATTCTCATATGAGCCTTGCAGCGCATATATATTACCTAAGTTATAATATACATAATCAGATTCACTATCGAAACGTAATGATTCATTGTAATCCCGGATTGCTCCCGGCAAATCACCCAGATTTGCTTTGGCAATAGCCCTATTAACGTATGCGTCAGTGTACGTGTTATTTAGTCGCAATGCTCTGTTTACAAATACGAGCGCCGAATCATACTGCCCCAGATTCATGAATAATGCCGCCTTATTATTCCATGCCGGTGCATACTCATTGGTGATAGCCAGCGATGCGTTTAAATCATCCTCTGCGCCAATGGGATCCCCAAGTGAATACTTGTACATACTGCGTGAATTGTACCCAATTGCACACTCAGGATTTTCCTTAATAGCTGCAGTGTAAAAATCGAGCTGCGATGCGTAGTTGAAAGAATTAGAATACGTTATTACTGCCAAGCCACCGACAAGTATGATAACGGTAGTTTTCCATGCGCCAGAAAACAGTTTTATTCCGCTGAACAGCTGACACATACACATTGCAACGCCAAGAATAGGAACATAAGCGCGATGTTCAAGATAATCGAAGCCGAAGCGCGACATCGGATTCGTGTACAGCGCCGGTGGAATTGAAAAAATTATATACCACAAAAACCCGAAAAGAAGAACCTGTTTCCCCTTTCCTTTTTTGATTATGTAACCCGTTATGACAAGTAGAATGACAGTCCCGGCAATTACGAAAAGCGGCTGAAACCGAGGCATCGTGGTTAAGCCGACAGGAATAAAAAGTTTAGCCAATACTGTTGGAATCACCTGAAGATTTTCAAACATCAAAACAATGTTGAAGATGTCAGAATGGGTCTGTTTTTGCAGAATCTGCGACCGCATGAACAGAAATACACTAATAATTACTATCCACCCGGGCAGAAGATTTAAGGTGATTTTTCTCCACTTCTTTATGCCGTAGAAATAGTGATATAATCCGAATATAAGCGGCAGTAACAATGCAGTTTCCTTTGAAAATACTGCACAGAAGAAAAACAGGTAGTGAATGAAAATATATATCTTACTCCCGGTGTTGATATATTTAATAAACATGATGAATGACAGAATGGTATATATTGCCAGCAGCAGATCCATCCTCGCCGGAATCCAGCATACTGCGTGGGTCAGCAGCGGGTGAACACTCAGCAGCAACAGCACAACAAAGGATATTCGTTTATCGAATCCCATCAATGTAAACAAGTACATTGCCAGCAGCAATGATAGTACATGCAATATAATATTATGAGCATGGAATACGGATACATTATCTCCGCCTATTATCGCATCAATCATAAAACTGATATTCCCCACCGGACGATAGAACGAATCCCCTTTTGAATTCATGAATGCATCTCTTTTGAAAGCCAGCGGAAGATTGTCAACTTTCCGGATAAATTCAATCTTCTTAGCAATTATCTCCTCGTCATCAAAGCCGGAATATCCGAATTTAACAGCGTGCAAATATACCAGTGCAGGTATAACGGCAAGCAGTACATAATAGTGCACCCGCGAACCACGCAGGTAATTCCACACCCGTTGAAAAATATTTATCAGTCCGGATTTCATTTAAAATTCATGATACTGTGAGATTCAATTTTGACTTTGCGAAAGTACCAATAATCTTTTCGGCAGGCAACTCTTTTCCTTCCACAGGGTCAATTTCCCTGTTTTATTTTGGAAGAATACTTTATCTTTGTTACATCACTGTTTTTTGAAATAAGGATACATTATGAAACTTCAATTTGTCGGTGCGGCTCAAACGGTAACCGGTTCTATGCATTTGCTCCATATCAACGGCTCAAAAATTCTCTTTGATTGCGGCATGTTTCAAGGCAAAAGAAAAGAAGCTTTCGAAATCAACCGGACATTCGATCAGTTCAACCCAAAAGATATAGATATTGTTATTTTATCGCATGCTCATATTGACCATGCCGGAAACCTTCCAACATTAGTAAAAAACGGTTTCAAAGGTCCAATCTACTCAACCCGCGCAACTAAGGACCTCGCGTACATTATGCTTCAGGACTGTGCTCACATTCAGGAAAAAGATGTTGAGTTCGTTAATAAAAGAAGGAAAAAACAAGGCAAGCACCTGTTTGAGCCACTGTACACAAGTGACGACGTTGAAAAAACAATCTCACTTTTCAAAGCTTTCAACTATCATGAAGATATTGATATTACTCCTGATGTCAGGCTCCGTTTTTACGATGCCGGTCATATTTTAGGCAGCTCCTTAGTTCATCTCATGATTCAGGAAAAAGAGCGGGTCATAAGTTTTGCATTCTCAGGTGATTTGGGCAGACCGAACCTCCCTATCCTGCGCGATCCGGACAAAATACCCGATGTTGATTATTTCATTTGCGAAAGCACCTACGGCGGCCGATTCCATGATGCTTTCGATGTATCGGGAGCTAAAATTATCGAAGTATTGAAACGAGCAGTTGAAAAAAAATCAAAAATAATCGTCCCATCCTTCAGCGTCGGCAGAACGCAGGAAATCGTTTATATCCTCCATACATTATTTAATGCAAATCCGGAATTGCGAATCCCGATTTATGTGGACAGCCCTCTTTCAGTAAACGCAACAGAAGTGTTCCGGAAGCATCCCGAGTGTTTTGATTTTGAAACGTCGCGATTCATTATGAAACACGAGGATCCGTTCGGATTCAATCTGTTAAACTATATTACGAGCGTTGATTCTTCAAAAGCCCTTAATGACACCAAAGGGCCTATGATGATTATTTCTTCAAGCGGCATGGCAGAAGCCGGCAGAATACAGCATCATCTTGCAAACAATATTCAGGATGCTAATAATATGGTGCTAATGGTCGGATATTGTGCAGAGCATACACTCGGCAGAAAAATTATCGAAGGTGAAAAAGAGCTGCACATCCTCGGCGACACATATCAAATGAATGCGGAAGTCGTACTATTCAACTCATTGAGTGCTCATGCCGATTCAAATGAATTGATAGATTATTGCAAGAAACTGGACACCGCTAAAATGAAGAAAATATTCCTTGTACACGGCGATCTTGATCAGCAGGAAAAATTCAGAACCCGTTTGAATGAAATCGGTTTCCCAAATATTGAAATTCCCAAAAAGGGAGATGTATTTGAAATTTAGATCATCTCAAAAAATTTTTTACGTTGTTTAAGAAGCTTACACTGAACATCCGGTATTTTCCATCGAGGAATTATTAATTTGAAGCATACGTTACTTGTTTTGTTTTTCCTCCTTGCGGTGACTTATGTCCATGCGCAACAGGATAGTATGCTTTTCAGCAGTTCGAACACTCTGCCAAATATTTTTAAAACCGGAGTCATCAAGCAGCAGAATACTTTTTCATTCAACGGGCTGGGTTCTTACGGTTACTTCTCCCCTGCTTTCTTTTTCACGGCAAAGGAAGACTATAATTCAACGATCATCCGCTCAAATGATATCAGCACTAAGGAAAGCCATTTAACGACCTTCAAATCCGGCTGGGGTCTGACCAATAAGCTTGCGGCAGGTGTTTTGCTGAACAGCAGTATATACGAAGACTCCCGGCAGTCCACTATCAATTCTTCCTCACAACAATACATCGAAACATTCGGACGCTACTCCTTAGGCTCGGAAAATTATGCTGCTCTCTCCGGTGGATACGCAAGGAATAAGCAAGTCGGTGAATCGGACGACGGTTTTATCATAGAAAGTGAAGGATTGTTAAAAAACCTATCACTGCTCGAATCAAATCTTAATACTATCTGGAAACTCAGGCAGGAACAGGTCAACCCTCGTAAAAATTACGTCCGCAAAATTCAGTTTAATTTTAACAATCAATTCGAAAACACGTTGGCGAATGATTTCACACTGCAATATGAGGAACAGAGAAATGATTTTTATGTGCCGATTGACTCAATCACCCACACCGCCCATAATGTAACAAATAATGTACAGAAGAGAGTTGAGAGAGTTCTTAGTTTCGGCGATAAAATTTCAGACATTAGATTTCTCAATTATCTCTATGCCACGCTCGCCGGAAATTTTTACACACGCCAGATTGACAGGAATTATTTATACATAGCTGAGAACAGCTATAAGAAGAACATATTCCCCGATAAGATTCAGGAATTAAAATTTGAGGTGGAAAGCAACCTGCGGTTTGTTACAGCGATTCAGGAAAGCAATTTTAAATTATACTATGCACAGCGGGATGAGAAGCATCAGATTCCAACCAAGGACAAGATTCCGGAAATTGACTATACGAAATTGCAGGCAACGGAGTTGATGAAAAACAACACTTCGGATAGAATTTCACTTGTTATTTCTTCACGCTGGCAATTATCCGAAAAGGACAAATTGACCTTTAACCTATCCCATAATAAACTTACATATGATACACAAAGTGAGGATAATTACGACGATAGAGATGAATTATTATCTATCGCCCGTATTGAGTATGAACGCAATATTTCCCGGTTCTTCACCTTGTTTGTCCAGGCAGAAGGCGATCTTAACCATGTCGTGTATATCTTCTCGGAAAAGAGTTCCAACAACAACAAGAACCGGATTCTCAGATTCCGAAGCGGCGGAAATTATACAGGCGCTTTGTTGACCACGACAAATATTTTTGAGATTACCTCAAATTATACAACCTTCGATTTTGAGGATATTAACCCCAATTATAAAAGCTATTCATTCCGGCAATTTGTTTTTACCGATTCTTCGGAATATCAGTTTTCGCGGACATTGGCAGGCAGGTTTCAGGGAGTTGTCAAGCTCTCCGAACAGGGAGACCTGTACTGGTCGGATTTTTCTTTAAAACCAACACGTAACAGTGATGAGCTGTTATTTCAACCTTCCCTGGTTACCCGGCTCTATGGAGCTGAATTCTCGACCGGTTTCCGGTACTATTATTACACCGTAAAGAACTATTCATATGCTAATTCGAAGAAGGAAATGTCCCGGACACGATTCATTAGTACCGGACCGACTGCTGAAATCAGATACTTGCTCGGCAGTTCAGTGAGCGTGCACTTTAGTGGGAATTATGAATTTGTGTCTCATGGAACCGGGATTGACGATCACCGGTCAAATTTTCAATTATCCGTATCTATGAAAATTTAGTTGCGTTGTGAATAAATTTCACTATTTTGAGTAAAAATAATTTTAAAAATTGGATACAAAAGAATACAACCTCGAAATCTCCAGTGACCCCTCAAATCTGATTACAGTTGAGGAGTTTATAAACTTTACCGCAAGCGAGGCTGGTATAGATTCTGCCAGAATGCCCGGCCTTCTTCTGGCTATTACCGAAGGAACTACAAACGCCATAATTCACGGCAATAAAAAATCCCCCGATAAAAATGTCATCATAGATGCGTTTATTGCCGATACAACTTTGACGTACCACATAAAAGATCAGGGCACAGGCTTTATCCCCGAAAACGTGCCGGATCCCACTGAACCGGAAAACCTACTGAAAGATTCCGGACGCGGATTGTATTTGATGAGAATTTATGCCGATGAGTTGAAGTATAATATAACCGATAAGGGTACAGAACTTATCCTTGTACTTAAAAGATAAACTCATTTCAAAGTAAAAAAGTCCTCCCCGCTCTCTTTCGTGTGAATCAACAAAACTCCCGCTCTAACCATGGTAACCAACGTTCTTGATGCTCTCCTACCGGAAATATTGGTCAATTCGCTGAGTTGTTTCATGGTTATTGTTTCGTTGGTTTCCAGATAGGAGAATACAGCCTTTTCAATATTGCCGATGGAATATTTGTGCAGTTCGTTCTTGCGGCGTTCTGCACGTAGAATCCTTATCATCTCTTTACTGGCCTGAATGCTTTTATCATTCACGCGAACGTAGACACTTGCCGTGTTAATATCGAATTCATGATAGTCTTGCAGCCTGTGTGGTTTTTGGTTGGACTCAGGAATTGAGGCAATGACTAATTCCTTACCATCTATGACATAATAATCAATCTCATATGGGACGGGTGGCTCGCAAAAATCATCAGCTGCAATACGAAATAATTCAGCTTCCTCTTTTTCGCTCTGGACTCCGATAACCTGCCTATTATCGTCAACTCCGAAAATAATCACGCCTCCGGAAGTATTTGCGAATGCCATTATTTCCTTGGCGATTTTCTCGGAGGATGAAAACCGCAGTTTGAACTCGGTCTGTAGATTTTCTCCACTTTCTATAAGTTCTAATAATTCGCGTCGGCGCAATTTCATAGCGGTAAAGAAATATTATTATACCGTGAGCGGATAATTGACGAGCGCCTCGAAACATAACGGGAATTGAGCGTTGGGTCATGCACCAGAGGTGATGGTATTACAGCCGCTAACCGTGAGGCTTCTGACAATCCGAGTTTTGACGGTTCTTTTTTGAAAAATGTATTTGAAGCTTCCCCTATTCCGAAAATGCCGTCACCCCATTCAATTACGTTTACATAATTGCGGAGAATCGCACTCTTCGAAATCTCTTTTTCCATACGGAATGTTACAATTAATTCCTTAGCTTTTCGGATTACACTTTTATTTGTGGTGAAGAAAAGATTTTTTGCAAGCTGCATAGTAACAGTGCTGCCCCCTCTGGCGGCTTTCTTTTTCTTCGCGTTAAGCTGCATGGATTTTTGCAATTCAGGCCAGCTAACTCCGTGGTGCGTAAAAAATCCGTCATCTTCCATACACAAAATGGATTTATAAAGCACCGGAGAAACATCATCAAGAGATACTCTGGATTGCGCCGGATAAAAAATCATAAAATGCTCAATAGCTCTCTGTTCCATCACCGAGGAGATTCGCTTCGTCTGATATTCAAAAAGTGGTATCTGCAGGCCGGGCAGGCTGAAATAGAACAGAAATAGAACGTAAAGCAATATCGTCCTGAATTTGTGCTCCGTGAATGCCGTAAGAATCCTATCGGTAATGATGGTAATTTCCAGTGGTGCGGTAAGTGAGTTAGTATCCGGTTGCATAAAAATGCCGATTATGAGTAAAAATCAGTCAGAATCTAAAAAACTTTAAAAGTAATAAAGATAATATTCTAAAAAGAATCAATAATTTAAAAATTATGCGTAATTTAGCGCCAAATATTTTATAATTATTTCGAGACGAAAAATAGGTGTATCATGGATAAATGGAATTGGCAAATTGAAAATCAGGAATATCTCGCAAATGCTGTTAAGCGCTGCCAGGAAAAAGGAATTCTTCTTCCGACTTTCAAACAGTTAAGAGATCCTTCTTCAATTCCGCAAAACATACAAGATAAGCTTGCTAAAATTGACGTAAATGAAACTCATCCATTAAATTTATTTCGTATTAACTGGAGAAACGACGTTAACACCGGAAAAATCGGTGGAATTAATTACGTTGAACTCCCTTCAGAACTGACAGGTGTTAAGGCAAGAGTTATCGGATTGGTTGGAAAATTCTTCCCTACTGGGGCTCATAAAGTAGGCGCGTCATTCGGCTGCCTTATTCCTTACCTCGTTACAGGTAGATTTAATCCCGATTACCACAAAGCTGTTTGGCCTTCAACAGGTAACTACTGCCGCGGCGGTGTTTTTGATTCTGCACTGCTTGGCGTACACGGTGTTGCGATTCTTCCTGAAGATATGAGCAAGGAACGTTTTGACTGGCTCCGCAACATGGGCGCTGAAATTTTCGCTACATACGGATGCGAAAGCAATGTAAAGGAAATCTACGACAAGTGCCACGAACTTGAAGCTGAAAGCGATCAGTATTACATTTTCAACCAGTTTGCACAATTCGGCAATCCGGCTTGGCACTATGAAGTAACCGGCCATACCATTCATGAACTGTTCAATCAGTTGAATGACGGCAGTTTAAATCTTCATGGTTATGTAAGTGCAACCGGTTCAGCCGGAACTATCGGCGCAGGTGATTACCTGAAAGAGCAATTCCCTCATGCAAGAATCCTTGCTTCAGAAGCTCTGCAATGCCCGACCATTCTGAACAACGGTTATGGCGCTCACCGCATTGAAGGTATCGGCGATAAACATATTCCGTGGATCCACAATGTAAAGAATACTGATGCTGCGGTTGCTATTAATGATGCACATCCTTTACATTTGTTACGCGTTCTGAATGAGCCTGCAGGACAGGAATTCCTCGCTAAAAAAGGTGTCAGTGCAGAAACATTAAAGAAACTCCCCCACCTTGGAATTTCAAGTATCAGCAATGCTTTGAGTGCCGTAAAGTATGCGAAATACTTCGAACTGACTGAAAAAGATGTTGTATTTACGATCTTCACGGATTCAGTTGAAATGTACCGCTCACGCCTCGCTGAAATGACTGAAGAATTCGGTGCATACTCAACTCACCAGGCTGAAGTTGACTGGACAGCATATATGTTGAATCAGGGAACAGATAATTTCAAGGAATTGAATTATTACGACCGCAAAGCCGTTCACAACCTGAAGTATTTCACATGGGTTGAACAGCAAGGTAAAGATGTTGACGAGTTAAATGCTCAGTGGTACGATGAAGGATATTGGAAAGAACGTTTGACTTCTGCTGCTAAATGGGATAAGCAGATTGAAGAATTCAACGCAATGACAGGTGTTAAAATATAATACGGTGATTGAAAGGTTGTTATGGAAGAAATCAAAGACAGATTTATCCGTAACAACCTTTTTCTTGAATATTAACCTTTATCAAAGTTAGGCTTTTATGAAAAAACTTGAAATTACGAACGCTTTTATCTGTCATATTGAAAACCGGAGTATTACTCCCGTTTTCGGCGACATGCTTGTGGTTGACGGTAAAATAGCTTCAATCACACCGAAAGAATTTCATCCGGACATTTTAACCGAACCGGGTAAATTGAGTAACGAGCATGAGGTTTACAATGCAGGCGGCAGAGTTGTTACTATACCGTTGGTAAACTTCCACGACCATATTTACTCCCGTTTGGCTAAGGGACTCCCAACTAAAGGCGACTCCTCAAATTTTGAGAATATCCTGAAATACCTCTGGTGGATACTTGATGAACAACTTGATTTGGATATGACCGAAGCTTCCACACAGATGGATGCCATTGAATCTATCCGCGCCGGTGTTACGTATATATTTGACCATCATTCATCCCCGACCTTTGCAGATGAAAGTTTAAGAACAATCCGCGATACTCTGGATACGTTCAAACTTCGCGGCGTATTATGTTTCGAGTCAACCGATCGTAACGGTCAGGTTAAGACTGATGCAGGTTTAGATGAAAACGTCAACTTCATAAAAAAATATACAAACGATAACTTCAAAGGTATGTTCGGCTTGCATGCTTCATTCACATTGAGTGATACGACGCTTTCAAGAGTTACCCGCCTGCTTCAGGAATTGAACACCGGAATTCATATTCACTTATGTGAAGATATTTCCGACCGGGAAAACAGCAAGTTGCTTTATGGTGATTATCCTCTCGCAAGATTGAAAAAGTTTTCTCTGTTGAATGAAAAAAGTATCGTAGCGCATGGTATTCACTTGACACCCGAAGAAGTCGCAGAGATACAAAAGCATAATACTCAGATGGTTTTCAACCTTGATTCCAATTTGAATAATGCAGTCGGGCTACCTAATTTCGATAAAATTCGTCTCGGCAATGGTATGCTGGCAGGTACAGATGGTATGCACGCAAATCTCGCGCGTTCATTAAAACAGATATTCCTTATTTCGCGTTATCAAAAACTCTCTTTTGGCGACGCGTTCGGTATGTTCATTAATATGTATTTCAACCAAGTTGAATTTGCTCAGAAATATTTCCCTGATTTCCCGCTCTTGCAGGTTAACAGCCGTGCAGACTTTATCGTTTGGGATTATGTCGTTCCGACACCACTGACCGCAGAGAATTTCTGGGGCCATTTCATTTATGGCATGCTGGAATATCCGGTACGCAGCGTGGTGCAGAATGGTAACTTCCTTATGAAGAATTATGTTCTGCAGGGAATTAACGAAGCCCCCGTCCAGAGAAACATCTACAATCAGGGACAGCGGCTCTTAGAAAAGTTTGTAAAGGCATAATAATATAAGTGAACTCACCCCTACCCCTCTCTTGCCAAGAGAGGGGTAAGCCCGAAGAACTTGATTTTTGAATAATTTTGCTGGCCGGGGAGAGTTCATTTTCGAAGTTTTTTAACATAGTGTAATTTATTATTTCCACATTTAAAGAGAATCTATGAAAGATTTTAGTGTTGTTGGCCAACGCGTTGCCCGGCAGGATGCCTATGATAAGGTTACGGGAGCCGCACTGTATGCAGATGATTACTCGTTCCCGGGAATGCTATACGGAGTTATGGTTCGTGTACCGGTTACGCATGCAACTATTGATAAGATCGAGTACAGTCCGGAATTATTGAATAACAAGAACGTTACGACAGTATGTGATGCAAACGATTGTCCGGCGGCGAAGAAAGTAGGTCCTATTAAACAGGATCAGCCTATCTTCAGTTTTGAAAAAATCCTTACGCCCGGTGACGTCGTTGCCATGCTTGTCGGTCCTCACGAAGAAGAACTTATTAAACTCAGAAGTGAAGTTAAGGTATCATATACCCCACTTCCGGCTTTGACCGATCCGTTAAAAGCACTTGATGCCGATGCTCCTCTCATTCATCCGGCGTACAAGAATAATGAAATCAATTATTATCCTTTGCGCAAAGGTGATGTTGAAAAAGGTTTAGCCGAAAGTGATTTCGTGCTGGATCAGACATACACCACACAAATCATTGAGCACGGGTATCTTGAAACAGAAGCGGTTATTGCCATACCAATGGGAAAAGAACGTGGTGTAAAGATTATCGGTTCTATTCAGAACCCACATACTACCCGTAAAGTGGTTGCCACAGTTTTAGGTTTGCCGCTTACGAAAGTCCGCGTCATTCAATCTGAACTCGGCGGATCATTCGGCGGTAAAGATGATACTATGAATATCATTTCTGCCCGGGCAGCTGTCGCAGCGGTAAAAACAGGCAAGCCGGTCAAGATTCGCTTCAACAGAGAAGACTCAATCCTCGAAAGCTACAAACGCCATCCGTACTACATGCATTATAAAGTCGGATACATGAAAGATGGCACACTCAAGGCGATGAAAATCAATATCATTGCAGATGGCGGATGCTATTCTTCCATGAGTCCCTTTGTTACATGGCGCACTGTAGTTCAGGCTACCGGTCCTTATGTAGTTGAACATGCCTGGACGGATGTGCGTGCGGTTTATACAAATAATCCATACACCGGTGCGATGCGCGGATTCGGTTCTCCCCAGCCGATTTTTGCTCAGGAATCCATCATGGATGAGATTGCAGCAAAGCTCGGCATGTCTCCTGTTGAAATCCGTAGAAAAAATGGCTTCAAGAGCGGATCAATAACAGCAAGCGGTCAGAAACTTGAGAACCATGATATTAATCTCATGTCTGTTATTGATGCAGCTGAGAAAGAAGCGAAATTCGAATCCAAATGGAAAGAGAACGAAAAAATTAATGCTGAAGCCGCAAAACTGTTAGGTAGTTTTAACGCGAGTGAAAGCAAATCGTATATCTTCGATAAAGATGAGTTGATTGATCCGGAAAAATCAAAACGCAAAGGTATCGGTTTAGCTTGCAGTTTCCGCGGATGCGCACTTGGCGCTGAAGGTGTTGACGCTGCCGCAGCGTATATCTCGGTTCAGGTGGATGGTTCAATCTATCTTATTTCCGGATTAGCAGAAAACGGACAAGGCTTGCACGCGACTTTTTCAATTGTAGCAGCCGAAGTTCTTGGTGTAGATATTTCAGATATCTATTACCTCGATCATGATACCAGTGTTGTACCTGATAGCGGTCCTACGGTAGCTTCACGCTCTACCCTAATGGGCGGTGGTGCAGTTAAAGACGGCGCTGATATTATCCGCCAACGTATGGAAAAAGTATTATGCGAACACTGGCAGCTGCCCGAAACGACAAAGTTCAGTTTTGCCCATCATGTAGTTAAAACTGAGGACGGCAAACACAGCATGCCATTTAAGGATGTCTGCGCATTATGTACCTCTAAAGCCGTATCTCTTGCAACTGTCGGCTGGTATAAGGGACCCAAAGTACATTGGGATGAAGAACTTGGTCAAGGCCCTGCATACTTCACCTATGTATACGGATGTCAGGTTGCCGAAGTAACAGTTGATATTGCAACAGGAGTTGTTTCTGTTGACCGTGTTGTTGCCGTGCATGATGCCGGAACCATTATCAACAAACTTGGTGCAATCGGCCAGATCTACGGCGGTGTCACTCAGGGAATCGGATACGGATTATGGGAAGAAATTTCAACGCATCAGGGAAAAATCCGTGAGTTGAATTTCGATCAGTACCTCATTCCGACCAGCAAAGAAATTAAAGAAATTACGCCGATCTTTATTGAGGGTAAGGAAATCTACGGCCCGTGGGGTGCAAAATCACTCGGCGAACCTACTCTGGAACTCGGTGCTGCAGCAGTAGCAAATGCTGTACGCAACGCAACCGGAATCCGTTTCCATAACCTACCGATAAACCTTGAAGAATTATTGCTTCGAAGAAAACTATATCCTGAAGATTTGAAGCGAGGGAGTTTATAATGATACCTGTAATTGATTTCGTAAAAGTTAAAACTTTGCAGGAAGCATTAGTATTCCTCAAAGAAAACCTCAATGCAAGAATTATTGCAGGCGGGACTGATGTTATACCCGCTTTTCAGCAGGGCTCTGCACGATATAAAGAAGTCTCCGGCCTGCTCGACCTTTCCGGACTGAGCGAACTGAGACAAATCGAAGAAACCGGTGACGAAATTGTTGTCGGTGCGGCTTGCACTTTTATCGAAGTGATCAAAAATCCTATCGTAAAAAAATACTTCCCTCTTCTCGTGCATGCTTCTTCAACAGTCGGCAGTTTGCAAATCCGCAACAGAGCGACGTTGGCAGGAAACATAGTCAATAACGCACCTTGCGCCGACAGTATTCCGTCTCTGCTTGTTTATGATGCGTATCTTGAAATTCACTCGGCCGATGGCAGTTATACCATACCGCTGCAAAAATTCCTTCAGAAACCGTATAAAACGCAGCTCAAAGCTCATGAAATCGTTACGAAGATTCACATTCCAAAGATGCCGGAAGGCTGGAAGGGTGTATTTTATAAATTAGGCAGAAGAGAGTCAGTCTCTATCAGCAGAATCACACTTGCCATACTCTTGAAAATCGAAGGCGACACTATTGTGGATGCAAGAATCGCCAGCGGTGCACTAACACCGATTGGAAATCGCTTTCCTGAGTTGGAAAACAAACTGAAGAATACCAAGTGTGAGAAAGAGAATCTGAAAGAAGCAGCTATAGCACTCGGTAAGCACATTTTGGAAGTAACCGGTTTACGCTGGTCGTCTCCATACAAACTACCTGTAGTACAGCAGCTTTTCTATCAGGAGCTCAGTAAATTAATTTTTGGGAAAGAACAATGAAAACGACACATATATCATTCATACTGAACGGAAAAAATGTTGAAGCTGACGTTACGACAGCCCAGCGATTAATTGACCTTTTACGTGAAGAGTTTGACTTTACCGGAACGAAAGAAGGATGCGGCGTTGGTGAATGCGGTGCGTGCACTATTATCATGAATAAACGCGCGGTTAACTCATGCCTTGTTCTCGCGGCTCAAGCTGACGGAAGTGAAATCACAACGGTTGAAGGACTTGCAAAAGGCGAAAACTTACACCCGTTGCAAAAAAGCTTTATTGAACACGGCGCTGTTCAATGTGGTTTCTGCACTCCGGGAATGTTGATGTCCTCCGAAGCATTGCTTCAGGAAAATCCCAACCCGACGGAGGAAGAAATCAAAGATGCGATTGCCGGCAACCTTTGCAGATGTACAGGTTATAAGCAGATTATTGAAGCAGTGAAAGAAGCGTAAAAGTCTTCTCGACCCCTCGCAAGCTCGGGAACCGTAATAGCATTTTGATCTTATAGAAACTATAAAAAAGCCGCTCCGAGAGCGGCTTTTTTCTGGAATGAGTTCTAAGTTTTATTTTCTTTTCGTTTTAGATGCAGCACAGCAATTTCAGGTGGACAATTAAATCTTATCGGCGCTATTGCCCAGCCGATTCCCCTGCTGATGAACAGGCTGCTGCGTTCGGTTTCTATATAGCCGTGAGTGTATTTTTTATTTTTGACGGGCAATATCAGCGGACCGTAAAACGGAATATTTATCTGCCCGCCGTGGGTATGTCCCGACAAAATAAGATCAACACGGGTATCGTAATCCCTGTCAGCTGTATCAGGATTGTGGGCTAATAAAATTTTACAATCCTTGTGGGGGACATGTTCAAATGCATTATCAACTCCTAATTTATCGGTCCACAAATCGCCGGCTCCACCAATCCAAATATGCTGCTTTCCGATGGTGATTTTTTTGGATTTATGCCGTACACTTTGACCGCTTTTTTCAAGCCATTCAAGAGAGTGCTCCAAGCCGCTCCATTCATCATGGTTCCCAAGAACCGAATAGACTCCGCGTTTGGCTTTTAAATTGAAAAGTTTCTTCCATATTTCTTCAATCTCGCGATTATCTTTACGGTTACGTGTATAATCGCCCGTACAGACAATAACATCTGTTTCCTGCTGCATCGCAGTCTTCAGGACGTAGTCCACCATAATCATCGGTGTAAGTGTACCGTAATGAATGTCACTTAACTGACAGATGGTAAAACCCTCAAACGCGGAAGGCAGATTCGGCACCGGTATATCGTAATGATTTACAGCAATCATATATCTTTCGATAAAGACAGGATAACTTGCGAGCAGCGCTCCGGCTGAGAGACCAAGACTATATTTTACAAATTCTCTTCTATTCATTTTACATTTTTAAACTCGTGCAAGATAACTGTTTTATGAAAAAGTATAAAGAGGAAAGTTTCAGTATTTCTGCAACCTTCAGGCAATTTTTGCATCCTACGAATAGAAAATGTTTATAGAATGGAGAATTTATGGAATTACCCTACATATATAATAACACCGTAACCTGGAAACACGATCGCGTGGGTGAAATGAGCGAGGAAACTCTGCCCTCTATTACAGTCGCTACTCCTCCTGAATTTGCCAAAGGCGTGCCGAATATCTGGTCGCCCGAGCACTTATTTGTTGCCGCTGCTAATGTCTGTATGATGACCACGTTTCTGGCTATTGCTGAAAATTCAAAATTAGAGTTTATTGCATATAAAGCCGATGCCGTAGGTAAGCTTGATAAAGTTGACGGCAAGTTTGCCATCGCGGAAATTGTAATCAAACCGGAACTCACACTGCCTGCCGGAACGGATGAAGCGAGAGCATTGAGAATTTTGGAAAAATCTGAGGCAAATTGCTTAATTTCCAATTCAATGAAAACAAAAGTTAGCTTACAGCCTGTTCTTCATTTTGTATAAATATTACATAGTAATTACTAAAGGTCTTTTATGCCGATTTACGAATATAGATGCGATAAATGCAATAAAAAATTTGATATGCTGCACAAATCCAGCGTGACAACCGATGAGGTAGTCTGCCCTAATTGCGGCTCAAAACAAAACAAGAAATTATTCTCATCCTTTGCTGCCAAAGCGGATTCGCACGCTGATTTCGGCGGATGCAGCGATGGTTCATGCCAAACTAACATTCCCAGTAGCGGCGGGTGCTGCGGCGGCGCTTGCAGTCATAACTAAACAAGTATCTTCTTCTGCATTTCAAATAAAATGAACTCACCCCGCCAGACAAATTTGCAACAAACCAACATTTCAGGGCCAACCCCTCTCTTTTTAAGCTTGCCCGCCGGTGGCGCGGAGAGGGGTTGGGGTGAGTTCACTTTTTTAAGATTTGACGTTATCCCTACAATAACAATTTATAAATATTTTTAAACTAGTTAAACTAAGGTATATATCATGTTCTCTCTTTTCGGTTTATTCGGTAAAAGCTCTGCGCCTAATATTAATATCTCTGCTGAAGAATTCAGTAAAAAATTGAAAACAAATGCGGTTCTGGTACTCGATGTTAGAACAGCTTCGGAATGCAAAGGTTCATATAAAAAAATCCCTTCGGCAATTAATATCCCGTTACAAGAATTAAGTTCAAGGATGAAGGAATTAGAGAAATTCAAAACTCGCGAAATTGCAGTCATCTGCCAGTCAGGCTCCCGTTCCAGAAGCGCGGCAAAGTACCTCAATAAAAACGGATTCACAGCATTGAATGTCCTCGGCGGAATGTCCGCATATACCAACCGTTAAATTTACTAAATATTTATCATAATGGATTTTTTCTCCCGGAGAAGAATTATTTCTCCGGGAGAGGATTTTCTTTAAATTTTCCGTAATTTTTGAGAGTTTTTATTCATTCAAATAATGTGAAACGCAATTGCCGGATAAAAATTTTTCACTATCCAATTACGACGGTATCATCTTCGACCTCGATGGAACAGTCTACCGTGGCTCCCATATTGTACCCGGAGCCGATATTACCATCAACAAACTGAGAAAGCTCAATAAAAAAGTTGCATTCGTATCCAATAAAACCACGGGGACGGCTGAAGAATATTATGAATTTCTTTCGGGACACGGAATAAAACTCTCCCCCTCTGAAGTATTTAATGCAACGCTTGTCGCAGGCAGATATTTAGAAAAGAATTGCGCCGGTGCAAAGTTCTTTGCAATATCCGAGCCGACATTTGTGAGGGAAATCGAGAAATATGGTTTAACTTTCACCGATAATGCCCTAAATGTGGATATTGTTCTGGTAACGTTGGATCGTGCATTGACATTTCCCAAGCTGGAAATTGCTGCCCACAGTCTCGAACTTGGCGCCCAATTCCTTGCAGTAAATACCGACAATACATGTCCCGTTGACGAAGGCGAGATATGGGATGCCGGTGCAACGCTTGCAGCTTTGGAAAAAAGAACACACCGGAAACCGGAAATCGTATTCGGGAAACCCTCGCCTTTAATGATGGACACTATTTTTGAGTTTATTCAGCTTCCCCCGGAAAAACTTCTTTTGATCGGTGACAGGCTGGAGACTGACATTAAAATGGGAAACGATTTCGGGATAGATACTGCCCTTGTCATGACCGGCGTAAAAAACTTTATCAATGGCAACTCGGACGTGAAACCGACGTTTGTTTTTAACTCGATTAATGACCTTCTCGGCTGAAAAAAATAGTTTAATTTCCTTTGAGGGAAAGCCTAAAATCAGGTATTTTATATATCAAATTTTTGATTATTCATTTATCAATTGGAGTTCTAATGGAAAAGAGAATATATAATTTTAGCGCCGGTCCGGCAATTCTACCGGAAGACGTTTTAAAAGAAGCACAGGAAAATTTATTTGCCCTCCCCGGTGTCGGAATGTCAATTCTCGAGATAAGCCATAGATCAAAAGTATATGACGAAATTCATCAAACTGCAAAAGCAAACCTCCACAAGCTGCTTGATTTGAATGATAACTACGAAATCCTTTTCCTTCATGGCGGCGCGAGCTTGCAGTTCTCCATGATCCCGTTGAATCTTATGCCTCCGGTAAATAAAGCCGACTACATTTTAACGGGTGTATGGTCAAAGAAAGCCGTTAAAGAAGCTAAAAGAGTCGGAACTGTGAATATTGCGGCTTCAACCGAAGCAGAAACATTCAATAGAATTCCTACACAGGCAGAATTAAAACTCGATCCGGAAGCTGCGTATGTCCACTTCACATCGAACAATACGATATACGGAACTGAATGGCATAAAGAACCGGAAGTCGGTAATGTACCCCTGATCTGTGATGCTTCTTCGGATATCATGCACAAAAAAATAGATGTTAATAAATACGCGCTCATTTATGCCGGCGCGCAAAAGAATATCGGCCCTTCCGGACTTGCTCTTGTTATCGTCCGCAAAGATATGCTGGAACGCTCACAGGACAGTCTGCATACGATGCTGAACTATAAAACGCACGCTGAAAATGATTCGTTATATAACACCTGTAACGTATTCGGTATTTACATCGTGGGTCTCGTTGCTAAATGGTTGTTGAAAAACGGCGGACTTGATGCAATGTATAAAACTAATCTTGAAAAAGCCGGTATCCTTTATGATTGCATAGACGCAAGCGGCGGATATTTTAAAGGCCATGCTTTGAAAGACAGCCGTTCACTTATGAACGTGACTTTCAACCTGCCTACTGAAGAATTAGAAAAGAAACTGATCAGCGAAGCAACAAAAGCAGGCTTTGACGGCTTGAAAGGCCACCGTTCCGTCGGCGGACTCCGTGCCTCTATCTATAACGCATTCCCGAAAAAAGGCGTTGAAGATCTCGTTGCATTCATGAAAGAGTTTCAGGCTAAAAACGGTTAATAAAATTTATAATACAGTACTGCCGTGCCGGGAACGTTACGGCAGTCTCTGTTTATAGCAATGGAGTTACAATGAAAAAATTATATTTTACGGCATTACTGACTGTTCTTGTTCTTGCCGGATGCAGTTCAAAAGCCCCTGATAAATTACAGGCATTTAGCGGCGAAGCATTTGCCTATGACCTCGGTGACGGCGGCTGGGACGTTAATGCTTCTGTTCGTGTTAAGGGTTTTTTGCAGAAAGAAGCCAACAACGCCTTTGCCTCTAATCTCACATACACCGTTGACCTCGTTACACCATCCGGAGCAACAAAAACGAAATTGTACACTGGCACCGCCAGTCAGGAGAGTAAAGAAAAGCTGTCTGATATCCCACTGGAATCGCAGTTTGAACTGGACTCGACATATACTGCCGGAGAATATAAAGTAGTTTTCAATATTACCGATGAACTTGGGAATCAGAAAGCTACATTTGAAAAACGACTTGAATTAGCGAATGACTAAGAAAGTGTTTTTATAAATCTTTATAAAAATCCCGCAATGAACTTGCGGGATTTTTATTATTTTTGATACATAATTCATCCAAAATACAGCAATTTCATGGCTTCAAAAAGAATTCTTATTACCGGAGGGGGCGGATTACTCGGACAGTACCTCAACGAGCAATTGTCCCAGCACAATGACATTTTAACACTTTATAGAAGCCATCCCGGAAATTGCCTGCAATTCCCTAACCGTCAGGGAGATATCAACGATTACGCTTTCGTTAAAACCCTTTTTGATGAGTTTCAACCCGAGATAGTCATTCACACGGCGGCGGTTTCAAATCCCGCTCAGGCCGACAAGCTGGATGATTCCATAGTATTCAAAACCAATGTAGATGCGACAAATCATCTTGCCGGGTTGTGCAAAAAGACCGGTGCAAAAATTTTTTACACATCAACGGATCTGGTCTATGCCGGATACCGTGGTTCATTACTGAAAGAAGATGCAAAACTCATTCCTGTATCTCTGTATGCGGAAACAAAGCTTATGGGTGAACGGAAGATTCAGCAATCAGGAGCTGAATATATAATTTTTAGAACAGCACTTTTATTTGGCGCCGGAAAAAACCACGCGCCATGCTTCTTTGAGGAAATGATAAAATCATTGCAACAAGGAAAAACTGTCAGACTGTTCCATGACCAGTACCGCTCTACCCTTTCACTACGCGAAGCAGCCAGAATAATCTCCGAGGTGGCCTCGTTGGATACAGCAAGTGACATAATTAATCTTGCCGGACCCGAAAGAACCCCCCGCGTTCAGGTAGGTGAAATGGTTTGTGAGTTAGGCGGATTTGATAAAACGCTCATACAACCGATTTCATTGAAAGATATTCCCTCCAACCCGGTGGTTGAGGATGTCTCAATGGATATTTCCAAACTCTTGGCTCTGGGGATTACCCAACCCCCGCTGAGGGATTCAATACAACAAGAATTGAACATAATCATTCACAAGATGTAACAGGCTCAATATGCTCCACTATGTAAAATTTCACGGTGCTCAGGAAAAAATCAATGTCGGAAAGATCATTTGCGTCGGCAGAAACTACGCCGCACATGCAAAAGAGCTGGGTCACGAACTCCCCGCTTTTCCGGTAATCTTTCTTAAACCCGCATCCGTGCTTATTCAATCAGGTCAGAACGTTATTCATCCGGCTTACTCCCAGAACCTTCATCATGAAATTGAACTGGTCGTACTGGTAGGAAGCGAGATGAAAAGCGTTGATGAAAAGAAAGCTTTGAAAGGCATCGCAGGCTACGGTGTCGGACTTGATATGACGCTCCGCGATCTGCAAAGCGAACAAATATCCAAAGGCGAACCATGGACACTGTCAAAGTGTTTCGACACCTCCGCAGTTGTCTCTGAATTCGTATCGCACAGTTCAGTACCGAACATTCTCAAAGAGGATATCTCATTACAGGTCAATGGCGAAACCAGACAACAGGCATCCTTAAGCACCATGATATTCACCCCTGCTGCAATAATATCCTATGTCTCGGAACGATTGAAATTGGAACCCGGAGATTTGATTTTCACCGGAACTCCGGCTGGAGTGAGTCAGGTTGTTCGCGGAGATAAACTACAAGGTAGTATCGGCAACATCTGCCATATCGAAACTGAGATAGCATAACCACACCTACTCACCTTTACTATTTATCAATTCTATTTTCCTAACCCATGGGTTCACTCATGGGTTAGGAAGTTAAGTGTTGGGGGTTTTTAATTATCTCTTACGCTTTCGGCAGACGCTCGATATATGAGCTATTGCTCAAAACCGAGAAGGTCTCTGTCTGACGCAGTTCCTGCAACGAGAGGCAGTTCATGTAGCTCATTGCGCTTTTAACGCCGTCGGAGATGCTGTTAATAACATTCGAGACTAATCCTTTATAAGCAACCATAGTCTCTTCGCCTTCGATGAATTCGTTCTTCATCTTCACACCGAATGACGCGGAGCCGCGATATTTTTTCCAGAGCTGCCCGTTATATTTTATAATCTCACCCGGAGTTTCTTTTGTACCGGCAAGCATGCGTCCAAGCATGACAACATCGGCACCCAGTGCCAGGGCTTTTGCAACATCGCCCGCACTTTTAATTCCGCCGTCAGCGATAATTTTGATTTTCAATTTCTTTTCATTGCGGGTATGCAGCACATCCAGAGTTGATGAGACCTGCCCGATACCGATACCTGTCTGCACAGAAGTCGTACAAACACTGCCGCTGCCTATACCTACACGGACAGCATCGGCGCCTGCATTTTCCAGATCGCCCAACGTAGCTCCATGTGCAATATTGCCAAGGATAACCTTAACGCCGTACTTCTTAACCTCTTCACACTTTTTTAGGACTTCCCTGTTATTCGCATTTGCCGTATCAATACAAATCAGGAAATTACGTTCGGCGAGCCGCTCAATGGTTTCTTTGTCGGTATTCAGAGCTATCGAAACACTTTTCAGTGATTTAGCAATATTGTCGTCTTCTAAAATTGTATGCAAAGATGAGTCAAACCGGTTAAGAATGCCTATACATCCCATATTGTCTAAGGCTACCGCCATTTCAATTCCGGTGACGGTATCCATGGGACTTGATAAAACCGGGACTGATAACTCGTGACCAAGAAAAGTGTCGTGAATTACGACTTCGGAGCGTGATTTAACTGAGGAGATACGGGTGGGAATTAGACTGATATCATCATACGTGAGTGATTGATGATAGTTGTTCAACTCAGCTTTCGAATAGATCTTCATCTGAACCTCTTTCCTTTTTCTTATTTTTCGATAAGTGATTCCAATGCATCTAATATTGCATTCATTTTTTGCGCGGTCTTGATTATCGGCTCCGAAGTAGCCATATCAACACCGGCTTGTTTTAAAATTTGTATCGGATAGTCCGATTTCCCTGCCTTCAGGAATGAAAAATACCGTTCTATTGCCGGTTCACCCTGAGATAAAACCTGCTGCACAAGTGCTTCGCTTGCAGCAAATCCCGTAGCATACTGGTAAACATAGAAATTATAATAGAAATGCGGAACACGCGCCCAGGTATATTCTTCCTCTTCATCAAGCACAAGAGCCGGTCCCATATACTTTTTATATACTGCCGAATACATCTCTCTGAGATCATCCGGAGTGAGGGCGTCGCCCTTTTCGACTTTCTGATACGTCAGCAGTTCGAACTCAGCAAACATGGTCTGCCGATAAAATGTCGCCGATACATTATTCAGGTAACGCTCCATCAAAGAGATTTTCTCTGCCTTCGTTCCGGCATTCTTGAGCAAATATTCCAATAAAAGCGACTCATTGAATGTTGAAGCAACTTCGGCAAGAAAAATCGAGTAATCGGCATAGACAAACGGCTGGTGCTTTCCGGTCAAATAGGAATGCATATTATGCCCCATTTCATGGGCAAGTGTAAAGACATCATTCAGGAGTGAATTCCAATTAAGAAGCACGTAAGGGTGCATCCCGAAGGTTGTGCCGGAAGAGTACGCCCCGCTCCTTTTTCCGGGTGTTTCATATACATCAACCCAACGGTTGTCGAAAGCCTTATCGAGCATCTTGCCGTAATCTTCACCAAGCGGACTAAGCGCAGCCTTTACAATGGCAATTCCCTCTTCATAGGTGTATTTCCGCTCCTCGTTCTTGTCGAATAATCCGACATAAACGTCGTACGGGTGACTTCCCTCCAATCCAAGGATCTTTCGCTTCAAATCCGTCCACCGGTGCATGGGGGCAAGGTTTTCTGCAACCGATTTTATCAGGTTCTCATAAACGCTCATGGGAACATTGTTTTTATCTAACGAGGACTCCAAAGTGCTTGAATACTTGCGTGCTCCCGAGTAAAAAATCTTCGATTTCAGGCCGCCATTGAACAAAGTAGCGAGTGTATTAGCGTAGTCTTTATAGGGAGCATAATATGCTTTGTAAGCTCTTTCGCGGTAAGATCTGTCCGGTGAATACAAGGCTGACTGGTATCTTCCGTGGGTCATTTGCACTTTTTGACCACTCTCATCTTCGCATTCCGGGAATTTTAAGTCGGCATTTGTGAATATTGAAAACGCATCATACGGCAAATCCGATATTTTGGAAGAAGACGCCAAAAGCTCTTCTTGCTCCTTAGGAAGTGTGTGCTCCTTTGTTCTCCAAAGTTCTTCAAAGAAATGGCCGTAATGCTTTAATTCCGAATGAGTTGTGATGAACCGCCTAATAGTGTTTTTATCTAAAGCAATTAGCTCTGGTGTGATATACGAAGCGGCGGTGGCATAGTTTGAATAGAGTGATTTTATCCTGTTATCCAGACCCTGATACCGGGGTTGGCGCATGTCCTGATCTTTAGCAAGCATCGAATATAAATACAGGTGTTCAAGCTTGATGGTGATTTCCTGATCCAATTTGAACATGGCAAATAACGTATCGGCTGAGTCGCCTAATTTGCCTTCGAATTCCTTAATCCGGATATAGTTGCTATCAACCCAGCTATAATCCTGCTCCCAGAGGGCTTCTGTAGCGTAGATATGGGTTAAATCCCAGGTGTACTTGGGGTCTATATGTTCCCGCTGTAATAATCCCCCGCTCTTTTCATCGCTGCTGTAAAATAAGTCAAACCCCGGCCCAATATCCGTTTTTCTCAGACTAACCAACTATATCCTCACATTATATAATCTATACGTAAATATCTACTTCTCACAGAGCTCTGTAAGCACGCCATGGGTTGATTTCGGATGCAGGAATGCAATAGACAGCCCTTCTGCGCCCTTACGCGGCTGTTTGTCAATCAACTGAATTCCCTTAGCGTCCAGTTCCGGGAGAATTTCCGAAAGTCCGTTGACCGCGAAAGCGATGTGGTGTACTCCCTCGCCCTTCTTCTCGATAAATTTACCGATAGGTCCTTCGGGATCTGTTGATTCGAGTAATTCAATCTTTGTCTGTCCCACGAGAAAGAATGCCGTTCTGACCCTCTGGTCTTTTACTTCTTCCACGTTGTAGCACTTCATGCCGAACGCGTTCTCGTAATAAGCTATTGATTCTTCTAAATTTTTTACGGCTATGCCGATATGTTCTATATGAGTTGGTGTCATGTAATTCTCTGAATTTTCAATCATTAAATAAATACGGTTTCTTTATATTCCCCGAACACTTCGCGCATCACGTTACAAATCTCACCGATACTTGCGTAGACTTTAACGGCATCCACGATATACGGCATAAGATTAGCGTCTCCCTGCGCGGCAGTTTTTAATGCCTGTAATTTAGCATTAACTTCATCCTGACTTCTTCCGCTTTTAATGCTCTTAAGGAACGCTACCTGTTCATCCTGAACTCTCTGATCAATTCGCAGCAAGCCGGTGTGAGGAGGTTCTTCAGTTTGGAATTTGTTTACGCCGACAATGATTCGCTCTTTAGCCTCTGCTTCCATTTCATAACGATAAGCAGCCTTTTGGATTTCTCCCTGCTGATACCCGTTCTCGATAGCTGCGGCAGCCCCGCCCAATGCATCTATTCTTTCAATGTATGCAAGTGCTTCGGCTTCAATTTTATCAGTCATTGATTCGATATAGTATGAACCTGCCAGCGGATCTATAGTGTTTGTAACTCCGCTTTCATAAGCGGCAATCTGCTGTGTCCGGAGTGCTATGCGTACGGCATCCTCTGTCGGAAGTGCCAGAGCTTCATCTTTTGAATTTGTGTGGAGACTCTGCGTTCCGCCGAGAACAGCAGCGAGTGTCTGGATGGTCACACGGACAATATTATTATCTACCTGCTGTGCAGTAAGAGTTGAACCGGCCGTCTGTGTATGGAAGCGAAGCATCCATGAACGTGGATTTTTAGCTTTGAAACGTTCTTTCATGATCTTTGCCCATAAGCGTCTCGCAGCACGGAACTTCGCGACTTCTTCAAGCAAATCGTTATGTGCGTTAAAGAAGAACGATAATCTGCCCGCAAATTTATCCACATCAAGTCCCGCGTCAATTGCAGCCTGCACGTATGCTATACCGTCAGCGAGTGTAAAACCGACTTCCTGTGCTGCTGTAGAGCCTGCTTCACGGATGTGATATCCGGAAATTGAAATGGTATTCCATTTAGGAACCTCCTTGGAGCAGTATTCAAAAATATTGGTAATCAGGCGCATGGATGGCTTTGTCGGATAAATGTATGTGCCGCGTGCAATGTATTCTTTCAGAATATCATTCTGAATTGTTCCGCTCAATTTATCCTTTGTAACACCCTGATTCTCGCCTACTGCAATATACAATGCGAGCAGAACCGAAGCAGGAGCGTTGATCGTCATTGATGTAGAAACTTTATCAAGAGGAATATCTTTAAAAAGGGTTTCCATGTCGGCAAGCGTATCAATAGCCACGCCGACTTTTCCAACTTCACCCTCTGCAATCGGATCATCACTATCATAACCGATTTGTGTCGGCAAATCGAAAGCAACTGAGAGTCCTGCCTGCCCCTGTGACAGCAGATAGCGATACCGCTCATTTGATTCTTTTGCAGTACCGAAACCGGCATACTGCCTCATTGTCCAGAACTTACCACGATACATTGTTGGCTGTACGCCCCGGGTAAAAGGATATTCGCCCGGGAAGCCGACTTTCTCATTGTACGCTTCGGTTCCGGCATCAACAGGTGTATAGAGCGGTTTAACCGGAGTAAAAGAAACCGTCGTAAATTCCTTTTGGCGTTCCGGATTTTTCTCTATTGATTTTTTATATGATGCTTCTTCCCACTTTTTATATTCTTCTTCAATTTTATCTATATCTGACATTATAACCTCTTTTAGTCACTCAGAATTTAAATTAAAAACACATATTAAAAATCGGCAAAAAAACAGATTATTCATAAAATACGGCTAATTTATTTTCTGTTCCTTTTTAGCTTCCCTCTTGAATGCGAAGCAAAAATACCGCCGAAACACATTAGCGTAAATAGAATAAACGCAATTCTGATGCTCAACAAAAGCGCATCGTGGTTGCTTTGACTTATCTTCACCTGCCCGATTACTACAGAGAAAATCAGCATGGCAAAACCCATACTAAGTATCTGACCCGAAAGCCGCATTGTAGACAGAGTTGATGATGATATGCCGAGATACCTTTTTTCAACCGAACTCATAACTGCGTTGGTATTCGGAGAGGAAAACAATCCGTACCCTAAACCGAGAACAAACAGACTAATAACGATGTATGCAAAACTTGTACCAGCATTTAAAAATATGAGAAAGAACAATCCTATCGTCGTTAAAGCCATTCCGACTGTAGCGATGAGCTGCGGCTCTCTTTTATCGGAAAGTTTTCCCGCGATCGGCGAGAATATTGCCATGATGATCGGCTGTGAGACAAGGATAAATCCGGCCGCCTGCGGTGTTAATCCTTTGATGTATTGCAAATAGAAACTGAGAAGAAATCCTACTGCCGTTGTTGCCGCGTAGTTTATCAGTGCGGCAAGATTTGAAAACGCGAACGTCCTGTTCGTCCTTAACAGTTCGATGTTCAGTATCGGGGCTGATAATTTAGATTCATATGTAACGAAATACAAAAAGCCGATAAGTCCGGCTCCTACCAGAATAAAACCGATTAAACCGGGCAGTATCGAAAATCCGTACATCAACGCGATTAGCGCAACTGCGTAAACAATCGAGCCGAGGTAATCGAATTTTTCGCCGCTTGCTTCCGCCCATTCGGTTTTCAGAATAAACGAAATCATTATTAAGACTACCAGACCGATAGCGCCGTTAATGTGGAACAATGCCCGCCATCCGAGATGCTGCGTTATCATACCTCCGAAAAACGGTCCGGCTGACAATCCCATGTAAACAGCCGCTACATTAAAGCCGAGTACTTTCCCCCGCTCCGATAGTGGAAATGCCGAAACGAGAATCGCTGTGGAAGTACTGAACAACATTGCTGCGCCGATGCCCTGGATAATGCGAATGACAATCAGCATTTCACCGTTTATCGCAAAGCCGCTTAAAAAGGAAGTCGCCGTATAAATCAGCATACCTGATTTATACAGTCTTGTTCTTCCGAATATATCCGCGAGTCTGCCGATGGGTAAAAGTAGAGCCGCTGTTGATAGTAAGAATGATGTGGCTACCCATCCGAGAGTAATGGCATTCATGCCGAATTCTTTTCCGATGGACGGCAATGCGAGATTTACCGACGACCCCATGAATGGAGTAGTCATGGAACTGATACTGATAAGAACTAATAGAAGTAATTTATTTCTTTTTTCCTGCATAAGAATCTTTGGATTTGTCATATAAGGTAATGCCGGCGACAATAAAAAATATCCCCATGAAATTATAAATCAACTGGAGAAATTGTACCTGCTTAATAATCAGAGCTTCAACGGTAATCCAGATTACCAGAATCACTCCCTGCATAACACTCAGCAATGAATAATATCTATACTTTTTCACAGCGGCAGCCGCAACGAATATCGGAATTATTCCATTGGCGACTAACAATATCAGTCCCGGAAAGAAATAATCCTTAAAAATCGAGCCGCTTAACAGTGTTGTGCTGATGTGCAGCAGCGAACCGTCGGGTGCTATTAAAAACATGATTCCGCCGAAGAAGGCCGACACACTTAAAAAAACGAGAAGCACTATGTTGAGAATCCGGAGCGTATTATTCATATCTGAATATAAAGTATTGTTAATTAATGTATGTATTTGTAAAAACAACGTTACAAACATACGAAGCTTATGCGACTCGATGAACTTTTTATTTTCAAGCAGAAGAGCTACTGTGGCTTTTTCTATATTAGCAACCATCATAAAGCTCCCATCCCGGAATGACAATCCACTTCAGTACTCTGTTGCCCTTAAATTTTGAATGTTGGCTCTGAGGGTGCAATTCCATCATCCCCGCAAAATTATTAAGTTGCAGCAAGAGATTTTCTCATTTACTATGTTATTGACTCGGTGTAAGGTATCTGACATGAAAAAAACACATACGGAAAAACACTTTCAGCAATCTGAAATACTCAAAGATATTATCATTGGTCTCGCGGACGGGCTTACTGTCCCCTTTGCACTCGCTGCGGGACTCAGCGGCGCAGTATCAAACAACGGCATTATTATTACCGCCGGTCTCGCGGAAATCATCGCGGGTTCTATTGCAATGGGCTTAGGCGGATATTTGTCCGGCAAAACCGAGATTGAGCATTACAATTCCGAATTGCAGCGCGAATACCGTGAAATAAAAGAGTTTTACGAAACCGAAAAGAAAGAAGTGCGTGATATATTTGCCGGGTACGGACTTTCGAAAAAGGCACAGGATACAGTCGCAGAAGAACTCTCACAAAACGATGACAAATGGGTTGACTTCATGATGCGATTTGAACTCGGATTGGAAAAGCCTGATGCAAAACGTGCAGCACAGAGTGCCCGCAATATCGGCCTTTCATATATCGCCGGTGGGATTGTACCTCTGACGGCATATATGTTTACATCTGTCCCGCAGCAGGGACTTCTATACTCTTCAATAATTACAGTCATTTTTCTGATGGTGTTCGGCTATTTCAAAAGCAGTATGACAGGACAACCTCCGTTAAAAGGAGCACTAAAAACTACTGCTATCGGAGTGCTTGCAGCTGCGGCCGCTTTTTTCATCGCGCATCTTTTCAATTGATAATACATACCAATAACACTATATGAATTATAACTTACTTGCCGCTTTTGCTTTGGGAATGATAGTGCTCGCTGTCAGTCCGGGACCCGGAGTTGTTGCCTCCGTTTCAAAGGCCATATCGGATGGTTTCGTGTCCTCACTTTATGTCATTGGCGGACTCGCGCTTGGCGATGTTTGCTTTCTTACGTTGGCTCTGCTCGGTATGTCCACCATATCTTCATTCGCCGGGAATCTGTTTTTCATCATTAGAATTGCAGGTGGAATTTATCTCGTCTATCTGGGAATAAAATATTTCTTTGCAAAGGCATCCGAACTCAACGATACAATCACTAAGAAACCGGGTGATGCATATAGAACATTCACGAGCGGATTTATGGTTACGATGAGTAATCCGAAACCGATTTTATTTTACGCGAGTGTCGTACCGACTATTATCAACGTAAAAGATGTGCACATTCTCGAAGCTCTGCTGATGATAGGAATTGTAATAGCCGTTTCATTTCTTGTACTCGGCACATATTGCTATCTCGCCAACCTGACAGGCAAACTCATGGGAAGTGCCGTCGCACAAAAAAGAATTAATTATGTATCAGGAGTGTTGATGATCGGGGTCGGGCTATATATAGTTTTAGGAAGGTAATCTCAATAGAACGCGGATGACACAGATAACACAGATATACACGGATTATTTTTTTTAATAAAAAACTTTTCTAAAATCCGCGGAAATCCGCTTCATCAGCGTCATCCGCGTTCTATTCCCCGCAATGGCAGTCGCCGCCCCATTCGTAGGAGCCTTCGGTGAAATGCTCGCATTTCCAGATAGGTACATCATGTTTAATGCGGTCTATGATAAACCGGTTGGCTTCGTAGGCTTCACTTCTGTGGGCATGAGCCGTTACAACAACAACTGCGCTTTCCGATACGCCGACATTCCCGATCCGGTGTAATGCAGCCGCGTATTGCAAATCCCATTTTTCAATTGCTTGCGACACAATTTCACGAATCATTTTTTCGGCTAATGCTTTGTATGATTCATATTGCAAATGGTTAACCTGTTTGTCGGCATGCGTATCACGCACCTCGCCGCTGAACATAACAATCCCCCCCGCACCGGGAACATGTGCAGGTTTTAATAATGCATTAAAATCAATCGGCTCCTCGGTTATACCGGAAAGCTCAACCGCCGCTTGACGGAGGAATGATGTGGACAACGTCTTTATCCTTTAATAATTCCGAACTGTTTACGATACCATCAGCAATTGCGAATCTGCAATGTTGTAAAATTCGCTCTGCCTCAGGTTTGAATACACACAACGATTCAAGCAGCTGCTGAACCGTACTTCCCTCTTTCAGTTCATACTCAAATGAAGCTGCGAAATATTCTTTAACCTGAGCATATGCAATAATTGTAATCTTCATAATCTCTTCTACCCGCCAATTGAAATCATGGTGAGGGGACTTCCCTTAAACTTCAACGGCTGTTTGTGTTTTAATGCTTCCGCCAGCTTTTCGGTCAACGCATCTTTATTGTCTGCTATATCGGCGATATACTCGCTTTTTTCTTCGCTCAGACATCCGTAAATATGTCCGGTGTTATCCAGACGCAGACGGTCACAATCAGAGCAGAACGGCTCCGACTCATTCGCGATTATACCAAATTTAAAACCGTTTTCCAACGTCCACATTTTTGCCGTTGCCGAAGGACCACGCACGGCATCGCTTTTTACCGGATATTTTGCTTTGATGATATCGAGAATGGAATTCTGCGGGAAGAAATACTCATCGAACCTGCCGGAGTAGAAATGCCCCATACGCATTAATTCGAGATAGCGCAGGCCGGCATTTTTATGAATAGCATAATCCAAAAGCGGAATGATCTGGTTTTCGTTAATGCCGCGCATAACGACCGCGTTTAATTTGACTTTGATACCTGCAGCTATTGCCGCATCAATTCCCTCAAGCACGGCGTCCAGATAATCCCCTTTTGTAATTTCTTTCATTATATCCCGGTCGAGAGCATCTAAAGATACGTTGATATCCTTAACCCCCGCCTTCGCAAGTTCCTCCGCTTTCCGGTTGAGCATATAAGCGTTGGTGGTCATTTTGATGTTTTTCGTACCGTTCGCTTTGAGGGTTTCGATTAACGGGATAAGATCATGATATAAAAGGGGTTCGCCTCCGGTAAGCCGCACGGTTTCAATGTCGAGTAAACCTGAAAGGTGTTTGACAAGTCCGGCCAGCTCGGTATAATGCAACTTGGAAACGGCAGATGGCGCAGCCTCGGCTGCTCCTTTTGTATCACCGTTAACACAATATACGCACCTGAAATTACAGGCATTCGTCAAACTTAGTCGCAGTGTACGGAATGTTCTTCCGTGTTCGTCAATTATACTCACAAATCCAAAAATCTATTTATTTACCATAACAATTTAGTTCCGGGAAAAATTCACTTCAAATAAAGCGCTTTTTCTCCCAAAACAATTTGGTAAAATTACTACATTATTTTTGAATATAACAGAGTGAAATGATTTTTAAATATTACAATATATAGACCAGCCACTAAAAAGGATGGCACTAGCAGATTATTTCGTTTCTCGGAGTCACAGGGAACTAATCCCTGGTCTATTGATTTGATTTGAAAGTTGCGATTGGATATCTGTGCATATTTCTTTTTTTAATTTGAGCTGAGGTGGAACACCTCTTTTGATTATCTCTTCTTTAGAAGTTGTTTCAATAAACCTAAAATCAAAAAGCATAAATTTTTCTCGGTTCGAAACCTCAACTATTGGAGTTAGGTAATAAAACTGAGTCTTGTTAGCCCTACATTCATCAAAATGAGTATTATCAAATAAAATTCCATAAACAGTCCGCACATAGTCTTTGTTTTGAGAGTAATCACATACCGGAGTAATATCAAGCTGAACTAATTGAGGCGAAGAATCTAGTAACTCACTGCGCTTTTGGTTTTTAAACTTTTCAGCCCATAGAATTTTATTTATCATATCTTGTTGATTTGGCAATAAGTACATATTCCCCTGAGAAAATTCAGTGATTGTTAATTCTTTATTCGTCAAATGCAATTTAGTATTTATTTTGGCAATGATTGAGGGGGGTATTGTCACCCCCGCCTTAAGAATATTTTTTAACTCACCCAGTTTTTGATCTTCAACTTCATTTTCAATTTTATCTAATAAAAATGAATTAAAATTACTAAAAGCTTTAGAAAGCTTTTGATTATCGCTCATATTTTTTATTACAGAAGGGCCTACAATTGATTCTGCCATCATGTACAAAACTGCTTTTAACCTTTTATCCCAGTTTCCATCAAATTCATATAAAGAAGAAAACTCTTTAATAGTAGCGCCAGTATTGGCATGAATAATATTTTCCCAAGAAATTAAGCTGGACAAAACAGATATCGTATTCAGTTCATTATCTAAATCGTTCTCTATCCTTTGAATACAATCTGTCTGCGGTATCCATGTTTGACCGTCATAATCAAAATAACTACTTTTTTGCAAAAAAATTATTTTCGCGGGAGACTTGGCAGGCATATTATCAACAAAGTGTTGCTCCAAAACCTGCTTATAGTCATGATTTTGTTTGCTCCAAATTACAAGTAAGTATGGATTTGGGTTCTCCGGAATAATTCTTCGTAATATCGCATCTATTGAACTAATGACAGTTTTTGCATCCTTATTTAGTTCGAAAATATTAAGATCCAAGAACAACACTCGCAAGCTATTTTCATCAGCGTCACTTGGAAAATCAACAATTTTAGTACCATCATAGTAATTAAAAGGAATTCTTCTCTTAGAAAGAATGTTCATTAGAGGTTTGACCTCATTTATATTGTCATCAACGATTACTATGCGACCATTATTTGGTAGATTCATAATCCCTCATTTTTTAAATGCTAAAACTATTATTGCACCAGTCTTAAATTTGTCGGGAAGTTCAAAATCACCCCAATCAGGAAACAATAATTTGCCTTTTTGAGCTAACATGATTTCATTTGCTATATGAAGGCCTAGTCCAATCCCATCAGGTTTTGCAGACACAAAAGGTTCAGTAACTTCATCAGTTGGGAGCAAAAATCCAGTCCCATTATCAGCGATTACAATGCTAATGTACCCTTCTTCTTCTTCCGATAACGAGATATAAATATATTGATTCAGCCTTCCTGATTTATTTAACCAATAAATAGCATTATCGTAAATGTTCATCAAACTACCAATTAACAAACTCCTTGAAACTTTTGCTTTGCATTTCCCCGTATAATTTTGATATGCTCTAATAATATTAACTTTATGAGCCGCTAATCGAAATTCCGTATTGGTGATTGATTGCTCAATAATCTCTTTCAAATCCTCATTTGACTGCTCGGATTTTCTGATTATTCCGGAATATCCATCTATTAATTTTTCAAGATGCTTAACTAAATTTATTGCTCTTTCGGATGCCTTTTCTGCTTTAAGAACCTTTGCAATTTCTAAAATTATTTTCTCAACTTCATGCACAACAACACTCATACTCAAACCGGCGCCGGCGGCCTTAAGCAGATTTTCATTAATATTTTTATAATCAACTTCAATTTTAATTAAGTATCGAGTAATCTCTGATCGGATCTCATTTTCGTGAACGTTTTTATCTACATAATCTTTGAGATCCCCTAATACTTGAAGGACAGGTTCAGATTTTAGTGATGGCCCATACATTAAGCGAATCTTTTTTTTATCAGTAAATCTCAACGTCTCGACTAACTTAAGGCAATGCAAAATTGAATTTCTAAAAGCTTCATATGCAGGATTCTCAACGAAGCCCTCTCGATTTGTTTTTTCAATGAGATCATAGCTATCGTTGCGTTTTAAATAAACCGCCCCTAAAACAATATTATTACTCAACCTTTTTCCTGGCTGGTTAACTCTTCTTAAATCTAATCCCAGCCAATCATTTTCAGCTTCCCCATAATCATAAATCCGCAAACCATCTCTGAAAACTCGTATCCCGGCATTATTATCAAGATACTTTTTGAATCCAACTTTATCTGAAACTCCCAATTTCATTACAAAAGAGTCTCTATCAAAAATGTAACCCTCAAATACTATATCTCCTATTTTATGCTTATCTAAAGGGAATGGCTTTCCATCTGAATCTTCAATTCTCAAAAATTCTTTCACTAATTCATCATTTATTGTAACGGTTCTACAATCTAATTTTGGCATGGAAGCCCATGGTGTAAAATTATACTCAAATTTACTAATTGCATGCCCACCAATTGTAATTCGAAAATTAAATAATGCATAATCTTTAATATCATCCCATACGAGCAGTCCTTCGAACCAATTTGGTTTGTCTAACACATTAAACTCAGCTTTGAATGAATCGCCCGAGTCAAAAGGAGAAGTTAATGATGTGATGGTCCTTTTTACATTTCTTGCCACACCTCGCGTCCATTCTTTTCTTAAATTACTTATCGAAATAGAAGTACCGGTTCTACCTCCCTTGAATATAGCTGGAGACCCTCTTTCGATAATTCTAATTGGGACTTCCTCAAGATATTTATAGTCATTAAATATCGTCCAATCAATTTTTACATTAACTTCGTTAGCCCCATCCATTTTTGTAGTCATTTCAATGTGATTCCCCAATTTATGGACGCCAAATCTTCCAATTCCCTTTTCACCGATAGGGAGTCTTTTATAGTTTGGACTTAATTCTCTCTTAATAAATTTCTGTGATTTAAAGTCACTTCCCGGCTCCATCCAGACATTTTCTACAGTTTCCGCGTCCATTCCGTATCCATCATCTTCAATAATAATTATTCCATTTTCTGGATCATCAACGTTTTCCATGTATATATTCACCTGATTCGCATCTGCGTCATAGGAATTTTTTACTAATTCGATAAGGGCGACACTTTCATTTTTAATGAGTTGATCTCCCAACTGTAAAAGAAGCCTTGCTCTAGGCTTAAACTTTACAGGTATCGTTTTATCTTTTTTAATTACTTCTTTTGACATATTGATTCTTTTATTTTTTCAGCGATAAGATAAGCCATTAAGGGAGGAACAGCGTTTCCGATTTGTTTAAAAGCAGGTGTTCTATTTACCCCCTCCTTTATTCCTTCAAAATAGTAATCGTCAGGAAACGATTGCAGTCGAGCTGCTTCTCTAACTGTTAAGGAGCGATTTTGCTCTATATCAGGATGTATGTAATAGTGCCCATCTTTAGCAATGTGAGCCAAAATTGTTTGCGAATATGGCTCGTCCGCGGCAACAATCTTGAAACGATCTGTGAATGATTCTCGGTTTTTATGTGTTTTTAGTCGCTCCGGTAAATCATTATAATTTAATCTTGCTTTTCCATTATTCCAATTCTGAACTGCAATCCTATAAATTTCTTTATCTAGATCAGTATTTGGCCTCGCAAAATGCTGGGTTACAATATCGATACCATTCCGGATAAAACTATTATTTAAATATTCATTTGGTTTTGAAACATATTCCAAATATTTATCTTTTCCTTCACCAGCCTGAATCTTTGGTAAATCGGTTAACAATGAATTTACACTATATGAACCGACAACTTTAATATCTTCAAGATTTGGTATAAAACAACCAGTATTTTCTTTCCAACCAAGAATTACAATACGTCTTCTGTTTTGCAACACCCCAAAATTAGTAGCTTCTAATGTGAATATCTTAATTTGATAACCTTTTTTCAAAAATAGACTTTTCATATTTCCCAGATATTTACCATCACCGGCTGATTTTAATCCAAGAACATTCTCAAATACAAACAACTTAGGTTCATACTTCTCTAGGAATTTAGCATAATGTACGTAGAGATAATTTCTGTGATCACCTTTCATGCCATCCTTTGAAATAGCTCTACCAATTAAGGAATATGCCTGGCATGGAGGTCCTCCGATTATCAAGTCAATTTCCTTCCCAAGACACAATTTCTCAATGGCCTTATGAATTAATTGATTATGTGTAGCCCCAATCGGTAAGTTAATTACTGATTCCATTAAGTCAGCAGGGACAAGAGAATATAACGCGGATCTTGATATTTCTCCTTTTAAATATGAAATGTAAGATTCATACATCCCAACAGATTTTAAATAATGATAAGCCGTACGAGTTCGAAGAGTATAGCATGCGGCTCCATCAAGTTCAATATGCGCTACAGGTTCAAAACCGGCGCGGATAAATCCTTCGGAAAGTCCACCTGCTCCGGCGAATAAATCAATATATTTTAAATTACTCATCAATTAATTTCATTAAGTAGTTTTGTTAAACGTTTTTCTTTATTCGAAGGTCTCAAATCACATGCCCAGACAATTATTACTTTCCATCCAAGATTGATTAATGCTTTAATATTTTCAGCATCTTTGATTTTATTCCCGTTAATTTTGTCCATCCACCATCGTGTCCTTGTTTTGGGAATAACAAAATAACTACATCCGGCATGACCATGCCAAAAACAACCATTGACAAATATAACTGTTTTGCGCCTAGGAAAAACCAGATCGGGTTTGCCAGGAAGTTTTTTATCATGCAATTTATATCTGAGTCCATTTGCAAACAGATATTTTCTTACAATCATTTCGGGTTTAGTGTTTTTACCCCTAATTTGACTCATATTATAGCTTCTGGTTACTTTTGAATGTACATCAGCCATAAAAATCTCGTTTGAAATGTACCATTAATATACTATTTATTAGCCAAAAACGACATATTTATCTTTTAAAATAATAAAAAGGCAGATAATTGTCTTCAATATTTTCAGGTAATAAAGTACTCGGTTTTCATATGTTAAAACAGCAATAGGAATACTTTTACATAATAGACTACTCCGCCAGCACTTTGATTTTTTCATCAAACACTTCCGGCTCAAAACCTTTTATTACTTCGGTCAGTTTGCCGTTTTTGTATAATGAAAACGATGGCAGGGTTTCGGTGTCTATGCCGTATTCAACATCAAGCATTTTGTTTTTGTTCAGGTTGATTTCATATGCCTTTACATCCTTATGAGCCATAAGGAAATACTCTAATTTTGTGTAATAACCAAGTGCAGTTCCGGGTTTAGCGGGTCCCCATACTACCAATACTTTTGCATTTGATGCGATGAGTTCGCTCAGGTCTTCTTCATCCAGAGCTTTCATCATTCCCTTATTTCCGGCCTTGGGAACATCCACTGAATACGGCTCTCCTGTCCCCATTACGGTTATCTGAATTTTTTCGGTTGAAGTATTGTCAATTTTATTGAGGACATCCTGCAAGTTGGATTCTTTGACATCTTCCCCGTTGATCTGTAAAACTTTTTGACCTGCCGACAAACGCTGCATTCTTGACTGAATTCTGCCGAGCGCCATTTCTTTAACTTTGCGGATATAGATTCCGCCGTTCATTGCCATCAACTCGACACCAATTAAAGATGTCTGATTATTGGTCTTCAGAATTCTTTCCAATCTGGCTATTTCAGCGGTGACGGTTTCTTTATCCGGCGCATCGGGGTATAGCGTGATATATTTTTTATACTCTTTCATCGCGTTTCTGGCATTCCCCTCAAGTAGTACCAGAGTTCTGCCAAGATAATAATGCACTTCGGGAAATTCTGGCGCTGCTTTTACTGCTTGTTTAAAAAGTCCAACTGCTTTATCAATATCATCGGGAACCTTAGCGGCATCAATGCTTTGAATTCCTTCCTGTAATATCCCTTTGATATTTTCGGGGATCTCCTTCTGTGCTTTTACTGAAATGTTGACCGTAAGAATAAACACGAACAATAGAATTATATTTTTGGTTGTAAGACATTTATGTAAAAACATTTTTACTCCGGGCTAATATGAATAAATGTATAGGTATAGATAAAAATCTACTTCATTAACTCTTTTAATTTTTCCGATAACTTGCTTATCTCTCCTCTTCCCGCGACAGATAATGTAGGCTTACCGTTTTCGTAAACAATCGCGGCGGGTGCTTTTTCATAACTGATACCGTATTCATCAGGAAGCACTTTATTAATATCCATCTCAATTGCGATGACCGAGAATTTCCCTTGATTTCTCATGCTCACAATCGTAAGGAGCTTTTCATACTGAAGACATACGATATCTCGTTCTTTCATCCAGTAAACAACAAGAGGAATCTTTGCAGTTGCAATTTTTTCTTTCAAATCAGATTCCCCGATATACTCGAACGGAGGTTTATCCTCTATATTTCTTTTTTGTACATCCATGCTGAGCTGTTCCGTTCCGCGCAGAACAGTAATTTTAATACTATTTGTAGTACTCGCGATGACAGACTGCAGGATTCCATTGATGTTGGACTTATGAACTTCTGCACCGCCGATTGTGAGTATCTTATCACCCGGATACAATGATGATTTTATATTGTCAGACGAAAGAGTCGCCGCTTCACGGATTTTCCATACGAATACATTATCATGCAGAGTCATAAACCGGAATCCGAGCAGCCATGAATCGGAATTAACGCTGATGTATTTTTCCAGATCCACGATTTCCTTTTCAACACCTTCACGATCAACTGCATCAGGTGCTAATTCCAGGTATTTACGGTATTGATTAATAGCATTCCGGACATTGCCGTATAGAAGCTGCAAGGTTTTTCCAAGATAATAATGTACCTCGGGTGACTTCGGCTCCAGTTTCGCCGCATTCCTGAAAACATCAACGGCACTTTCAACATCTTTGGGTGTTTTGGCAGAATCAAGAATATTAATGCCGTTTTGCAGCATTTCTTTAATGCTTTGGGGGATTTCACTTTGGGCGATAGTATTCCTCTGCAATACTATCATCAGAGCTACAATTAATACAAATAAAAGACTACTTCTTCTGGTCTTTAATATCATATGTACTCCGTAATTTTTCCAGTGCGTCAAGACCTTTTTCATTACTGACAATTTCATCCTCGACCAATTTTTCTTCATCATTGGCAGCTTTAAGTGCGGCCAAAGCGGCTGCTTTTATTTTGTCAGCGTCGTTGTCCGCCTTCGGCTTTTTTTCAAGTGCAGAAATTTCCTGTTTTTTCTCTTCAATTGTTTTTTTCAGATTCGTTTGACGCTGTTTTAAAAGAGCGCTGTTAACGGAAATGCTGTCTGCTTTCATTTGTATCGAGTGATACATCATCTGTTGAAACCCGACGGGATTTTGAGCTGTTACTTCAGGAATTTTCACTTCTATCGGCTGACAGTCAACATCCGGCTTTTGTGTAAAATCGGCTGAGGAGCGCATATCCTCAAGCGGCGTTTCGAGATCCTTAAGATTTGCGCTGCCATTAAGCACTAACCGGGCATCACCGATATGTTTCCGGGCTGCACAATTCAATTGTTTAATCGTTTTTGTTGCTTCGGATTTGGCGAATCTGTTTTTCAAATCGTTAGCCGCTACCTTTTGCTGATCCGCGAATTTCTCATTAACGATTTTCGTGTAATCGGCCTGCATCTTACCGACTTGTTCTTTCCACGCTTTTTGTTTCGCGATCATCTCGTCAATCTCCTCCTGACTTAAGGCAGGAGCCGTGTACGATGAACTCGATTGCTGACTTGATGAACTTTCTTCGGATGAACTGCTTGATGAATTAAAGAGATTATTCAACAAGTTCTGAAACATATTACCGACCAAGTTAGTCATTATCTCGTTGGTCGAATTACCTGATGAACTGCCGCCGCCTCCCCCGGAAGAACTTGTACAGCGGGGGCCTGAACTGGTACACGTACAATTATACGTCACGCCGTTTCTGGATTCGGTCCAGGATCTTCCCGGACTTACCTTAGTCCCGTCCGATTTATAGCACATAACACATTCCTGCCCGTACAAATAGCCGCAACTAAGGACAAAAAATACTATGCCTGATACTACTCTATTCTTCATCTGTCCACCACGCTTTCACCGTTTTGGGGTCATTGGTTTGAACATCAAGCAGTTTGCCGTCATCGGTCACTGATCCTACTTGATTGCTGTTTATCATAACAGATTTGCCGTTTTTTAAGGATTTCAGTTCGATACATCCCTCTAAAACCGTCACCCGGGAAGTATCGCTGCTGAATTCAATAGTGTACTCTGTCCCCCTGATCGAACATGTACCGCCGCCCCTTACTCTGGATTCAAGTTTTTTTTGAATACGAGCTTTAAATTTTTTCATCTGCACTTCGTACATGCTGTCAGGTGAGGTGACGTATTTTTTTAATTCATTGTAGCCCTTAACCAGATGATTATAAAATGCCTCTGCTTTTTCCACATTAAACTTTGCTTTGCCGTCCAGCATATTAACGACATCTATACTGTCTTCGGCACTATATGTCATTTTGGATTTCTCGCCAAGCACCATATGGCCCCTGCCGTCAAGGCATTGCAGTTCAACGCTGCTTTTATCTCCGGTAGTAATAATATCGCCGTTTTCCAGAAGCGTGCCGTTTAATTCACTTATCTTAACTTTTTGACCGTTGGCTTTGGTAAGCGTCACCGTTCCGGTATAATTCAAGACGGCACCGGATGTAGACAATCCGGCCTTCTGCGCTTTGCGCTTAAGATTCTCTATTGTTTCCCGTGACTGGTTTTGTTTGTCCTTTGTTTTAGAGGTGAGATTAACATACTTCTGTTTGGTTTTTTGTGATTTCCGGATTGCATCGGCAACGTTCTTTTCCGACTCCGCATCGCCTGCCTTTCTGGCAGCATCTAATATTTCCGTGGAACTTTGGATATTTTTATCGCAGCGGTCAATACTTTTCTGATATCGCTGAAGATTTTCATCGGCGGTCTGTAAGTAATTTTCAAGCTGGAGTATTGCGCTCAACACGCCGGTATTGATCGTCTCAGATTGGCTCTGGGGAAATATTACTGTTGAAATCAGAATGAAGAGAGACAGGAAGAGAATCTTTTTTTTCATGACCAGTGTCCGTAATTATTAAAGAAAGGAGCAGCTATAGCATAGTATTGCAATTATCTACAACAACTCGCATAAATTACCCCAATATTTACTTTATTGCAACCCAAAACGTGTGATGAAGAACAATCGCTATTTATTCATTATAAGCTTTTCTTCACTCTGCGCTAAATTTTTTATCGGTTTGCCGGAAACGTAATCATTCAATGGTGCAAACACTTCAAGACTGGACTGTATCATCTGATTGCGGTTAATTGCATGTACCTCATCGGCATTCAATGAGGAGCGGTAAATGAGCAGATCTTTCAAAGCTGTTTTACCGTTCGAAACAAATTGAAATGCTTCGGGAATGAACCGCTCCGGCAATGACCCTATGCGCTGATCACCTATGTATAAGTCCATCATACCGCGGGCCAGACAATGCGAGAGCGTTATTTTATACATCATGCCTTTTATCAGCTTACCGCCGGATATGATATTGCCGTCTTCAGAATGGTACAGCAGCTCATTGTTCTTAATCTCAATACTCCGTTCAACTGTATCCGGCTGTGCGTATAATTCAATGCCGGTTTTCTGCACATCTTTAGCTGAAAATTCGCTTGATACGCTATTCACTACATGTCCCCGCAGGCGCAAAAGCACACAGTCGCCGAGATCTTTGAACATAAAAGAAACGGCAAATGAATGGATAGTATCGCGGGGAATAAAACCGAATGCAGGTGTTGCTTTTCTATTCAACATGGCAAATTTGGTGCTGCAGTGGAATTCCGGCACCGGTTTACCTGCGGCAAGAGCATCAAATAATGTTGGTACAATGGCAAACGACATTTCCCTGTGCCCTCCACCCGATGGATGAGTATCATCATAATTAAACGATTCGCCCCAGTGTCCTTGTCCGTCATCCAGCGCTCCAAGTAAATTGATGCTCGGCAACTTCCAACTATTGATGAGGAGATTCATTTTTTTTGTTATCTGATACTGCGAAGGCGTGAACAACTGATGCGGGTAGCAGTTTGCGACAACAACTTTATATCCTTCTTTCTTGCAGCGCTCGATGATACCGGTCAACCCGTTTTTAAACTTATCGAAAAGACTGTCCTGCTGCTCTTCGGTTACTTTACGGAGTCCTTCATTATTGAGCGATAGTCCGACGATAACATAGTCGGGCTTTTGAGGTAACAGATATTGATTGTCTTTAACTTCCCGTTTGGTCGGTTTATCGGTTTTCTCCCAGCGATCCTGTATGGTTGAGGTATTATCACCGCCTCTGGAAACGTTAACCAGTTCGAATCCGTATTTCGCAATAATGTTTTTGAATCTGCCGATATAACCGCCCTGCTTCAAGTGGTCACCGCTGCCGTTGCACACGGAGGATCCGAAGGCAGCAATCTTTTTGCCGGATTGTGCTTTTGTCTGTTGAGGATATATGAAGTAAATCAGAAATATGATTGCAAGAATGAATAAACCGGTTCGTCTTGGCATAATTAACCCACAGTCCTCAGTAAGATTGCAAAATTATAAGCTTTATATTTACGAAAATACAATCGGTTCACCGACTTTTACCGGCTTGTACGTAGCGGAGAAAGCATCTTCAAAAGTGTGCACCGCTTCCGGGAAACTGTCGTGCGGAGATAATGCAACTAATAATGGTTTACATGCGCGTAATGATTCAATTTCGCCTTGCAGTTGGTCTTCTTTTTTTCTCATATAGTGCAGTCCGCCGATAACTCCAACAACCGGATTGCTAAATACCGTCTTGGCTCTTTTCAGTAAACGGTGCAGACCCATGTGACCGCATCCGACTATAAGCACAACTCCCTTACCGGCAACATTAACCGCCAGGGATTGTTCGCTATCTTCGGGATTCAAGCGCCACATCGGGAACGGTTCGGCAAACGCGAATCCGCCTGTTGTTGCGACTCCCTCGGCAAGCTGTTTAGGCGCTGTTACAAATTCCGGAGAGCTGCCGGGATAGGTTATTTTTTCCGGGGCGTAGACGGGAATATCACCCAACGTTGGCTGGGATATGCCGTCGGGAGAAAAAGTTTTTTCTTGCCACCATTTCCAACCTCCGACATGGTCGGGGTGGCGGTGTGAGATTATCAGCATATCAATATCATTCATAGAAATTCCCAAACTTGCCATATTTTTTGCAAGCGGCGACGGCGAGGTTGCTTTGGGATTATGCCCTAAGTCGAACAGAATAGTTTTTGTGTCAGTCTTGATGAGGTAAGAAAGTCCGTAACCCTTTTCTAAATTATCCGGTGAATTAGCTTCGTATAAAGGAAGTATCTCAAGTTTCTTTGTCTCCCCTATTTCAAGGGGCGGCCGTTTAGCTATTTTACCTGCTTCGGTGCGTATTTTCAAATTCGATAATATAACCCTGACAAGAGTAACACCTAATAACACAGGATTCAACATTCTTAATTTCATTCAATTACTTTCTTCATATCACAAATCCAACACTCTGCATTTACCATTGAGCAGTACTTATACTTGTACCTTGAACAGCACATTTGCAAGCTGATCACTGCCCAGCGGCTGGAGTACCGGCTGATTAATCGTATAAACACCTTTTTCTTTGGTATTCGAGTTAATGACTGCTCCGGCACTTATCACACACTCATTCGCAACCGTAACTCCGTTGAGAATTGTGGAGTTCGCACCTATAACACATCTCGATTGAACTTTTGCTCCTGCCAGAAGAACTGAGCCGAGAGCAAGATAACAATGCTCACCAACAACAGCGTCGTGACCGATAATTGCTCCGGGCATAATAAAAGTATTCATACCTATTTTAGTGAAAGGTCTGACAATAGCGCCATCACCAATCATGCAGTTTTCGCCAATCACTAAGTCCGGCCAAACGATAGCCTTAGAACTGACATAACTCACCAAAGAATACCCTTTTTCTTTGGCATCATCAAATGCTTCTTTTCGAATAAGGTTAACCCGGTTAAAATAAACGGCAATAAACATACTGAATTCAGCAGGTGGATACAGTGTTTCAATTTCTTCGAACGGGACTACCGGTAGCCCTAATAGTTCCTGACTCGTGATACTTCGTTGATTAACAGTAAAAGCCACTACTTCGTGTTCAGAATCATTTGTAAAATCATAATGACTCTGTATAGCAGCCGGTGAATTACCATAAATTACTAATTTTGCCATATTCAGTTCTCCAGTTTGTTCGATATTTCAATTTTGGTTAGATGGCACCGCGGCTAATTGTTTTTCCAGAAATGTGGAAATGGCATTCACCGTATCCAAATTTTCAGGCGTCAGATCATCATTTTCAAAAGTCACCTTAAAAGTCTCTTGAAGAAACACGATTAGATTGGCAACATTAAGCGAGTCAATAAGCTGATTAGTTAACAGTGAGTCATCATCACCAAACTTTACATCTTTACCAACCAAAGTCATAAGAAAATCACGGATAATCTGTTTGTCTATCATCTTCTTCTCCTGAAAACTAATTTTGATAATTGATCGCTGGTTAACGGCAGCAGTGTTGCCGGATTTGCTCTATATACTTCTCTTTCCTTTGTGCTTTTTTGAATAACACAACCGCCGCCGACAAGGCACTCTTGAGCGATGGTCAGATCTTCCATAACTGTAGCATTAGGGCCAATTGAACAAAAAGATTCAAGAATTACGGCGCCCATAACAACAGCCCGACTGGCAACATAGCAGTGGTCATGAATAATGGATGAATGGCCGATAAATACTCCGGCCATTAAAATAACATCATTACCAATCTTTAAATCCGGCCTCAGTATTACCCCTTCACTGATATAACAGTTTTCACCAATGGTAACATCGGATGCAATTATTGACTGGGGGTGGATATAGGTTATTAAAGAATAGCCCTTTTCTTTAACTTCGGCGTACTTTTTTGCTCGCAACTTGTTCATGTCGTTAGAGAGAATTGCAACAAACATCTTATACTCATCCGGTGGATATAATGTTGTCACATCTTCAAACGGTACAACCGGTAATCCACAGAATGTTTCTTCTGTCAAATATTGTTTGTCAACGGTAAAGGCGACTACTTCATAGTTTGGGTCATCCTGAAGTGCGAATAAAAAAAGCCGGGCTCCTTCCGTGGTGCCAAATAGTATAACTTTATCCATGCATGATTCCTTTATTTTAATTGAGCTTTCAAAATCTTACCGTTCGATGTCTTCGGCAGACTATCCCTTACTTCAATTTGCAACGGCACTTTATATGCTTCGAGTGTTCGCTTGCAATGCGCCATCACCGTATCCGGTGTAATGCTATCTTTGTATTCTTTTGCCGCGACCACAAATGCTTTTATCGCGGTTCCGAGTATCGGATCGGGAATACCGATTGCCGCGGCTTCAATTACGCCATCAAGGCTGTAAAGAGCGTTTTCAATTTCTCTGGGCACTACTTTCTTTGCGCCGCTTTTTACAATTTCATCACTGCGTCCGACGAAGTAGAAATAACCCTCTTCATCGGTCTTGAACATATCTCCGGTATAGCAAATTCGTTCGCCGAATACCGCTCCTGGTCTAAAACGTTCGGCAGTGCCTTCGGGAAAATTCCAGTAGCCGCTCCGGACATGCGAGCCTCGTAATATCAGTTGACCTATCTGATTTGGAGCAGCCATATTCCCTTCTTCGTCAATAACCCATGCCTGAGTACCGGGGAAAGGTCTGCCGACCGATGTAGGCCTTATCTTGATTTGTTCCGGTTCGAGTGAAAGCGAGTAGGAAGCTTCTGCCATTCCGTAATAAGAACAAATTGATACATTGGGCAGCTTTTCAAAAACTTTTTCGATAACGTGGTCAGGCAATGCTGCTCCAACACTCGATACAAATCGAAGATTACTCAAATCATATTTACTCAAATCCATCTGCATTAACAAAGCTAACACAGTCGGAACCCCGGCAAAGCCTGTCGCTCTTTCCGTCGCCATCCGCTTCACCATAACATTAGGAAAAGCGAGTGATTTCTCTAATATCAGCGTACCGCCTACACGAAATGTCTGAAACAATTGATTAATGCCGGGACTGAAAGATAACTGCAGCGGGCTGGTGTGAATTTCATCTTTGGTAAGTTTAAAGCGTTCGATACCGCAGTCGGCGGTAAAAAGAATGCTATGGTGGGATACCATAACGCCCTTTGATTTACCGGTACTCCCCGAGGTATAAATTAAAAATGCTATATCGTTTTCAATTCTGTCCTGTAAAGGTGCTTCTGCCGCATATTCGTTTTGAATAGCATTGAAGGATAGAATTTTATCTGTAAGAGCTTCTGTTCTTGTACCGGTAAGCACTGCGAATTTTAACGATGGCAGTTCTTCTAAAAGACGGGATGCAACATCTGCACGGTGATCATACGTCACCATTGCAGAAATTTCACAGTCTGATGCGATATATTTTAATGTCTCATAGGTATTGCCGGAATCTACGCCGACAAAGATTGCGTTTGCCTTGAGCGCCGCAAAAATACTAATGACCATTTCAGCGCTGTTCAAAATATAAAATAGCACACGGTCACCGCTGCGTACTCCGTTTTTTACAAACGCGTTCGCTAAACGATCCGACATTTCATCAATTTGCAAATAGGTTAAACGTGTGTTTTCGCAAATCAGTGCAAGTTTATCGGGGTGCTCCATCCTGTTCTTGATAAGCATATCCTGAACAAGCCGGACAGTTTTTAGTGCTGCTGACATGAAAAGTCTTGCCCTCCTTGAATACCGCCAAGAGAATTAGTGCTATATGGCAATAAAAGACTCGCCTCTTCGGCTTTTGTGGAAATAATTTTTTTAGTCTTATGGTTTCAAATGAGGGCCGAATGGACACTCCCTCTTCGTGAAACTTCTCTAAATTAACAATTTAAGTCTCTATTATATTTTCGTTGAGAGCTCAGTACGATTTTAACGATTTCTTAAGTTGCTTACATGGAAAATAATTTGAATCGGTATCATTTCCAAATATAATCCGCCCACCGATAAATATTGTCGAACTTAATAACTCATAGCACGAGCATATAGTCAGCAACAGACGTAGAGATATGAATTTAAAAATTGATTTTCATCAATTGTAAATCAAACAGTTTTGTACTTTCAATCAGATCTCTTTGTGAAGAAATTTTTCCCGAAGCCGGAGGAATTTCATCGGCGGACTGCCACGCTTTTTCACTTGTTGAATATGCTATTGCCCCTATAAGCGAACTCGTAAGAACTGCTATGGCAGTCGCACCCCCGGTATTCCCTTTTATTGCATGGGCAAACCCAAAGACAAGTGCTCCGCCGCCAATTCCACCGATAGCAGAATAGTATACAGTTTTCCAATAGTCCAGATTTTTATTCTCGATCCGGGCTATCCACTTAACCCCCAGCGATACTCCTAACATATATGAAATGGCTGAGATGCCCAGCCATGGATAAGCATCTTTACCGCTCCATGCAGCAGCAAAAGCGCCACTAAAAGGGATGATGGCACAAACAGTTCCCATAACCGGGGCAAGAACTACCTGCCCTGCGATGTTTAATGCCGTATACCGGTGACTGGCACTTATACTGCTATCAGCAGGAATGCCATAAGAATTATATGTATAATGCGACAGGGTCAGAAGTTGAAAAATTTTAGAAGTATCAGTTTGTGGATACACAAAAGAAGTAAGTATTATGATCAGCAAAATTATTCTCATTCAAATCTCCCTAAATACCTGCAAAGCATTCTGTTACTATCCTGGTGCCGGACTACCCAACACCCGGACAAATTAAAACATTATAAATGGAGGTGCCCGCCAGCGGCGGATAAAGCGGGAGTCTCCACAGGACTCTGCGAGGAACCCGCGTCCGATGGTAGAAACCAGCTAACCTCATTATTTGTGGAGGTGGCGGGAGTCGAACCCGCGTCCGAAATTAGAAATCAATAAACCTCTACGCACGTAGTCTGTCTTTTAATCTCGTTCTCAAAAACTCCGACGGACAGGATTTTATGAGAACTATCCGGTATGAAATTTCGCCTCTTCTACCCGAATCTCAATTTGGCTATCGCACCTAATCGGCGCTCCTATTTAGAACGGCACGAACATCTAAAAGGAACGGCTACTTATTTAATTAAGCAGCTAAGGCGTAATTAGATTCGCCAGTTATTGTTTTCCCAACGTTTTATCGTGGTGTCGGGCAACACGGTACGCATTTTATCGTTTTACTAACCCCGTCGAAACCAAATTCACCCCCGGGGAGTTTTCCAATCAACGTCTTTCACCCCGACTGAAGCATTTTCAAACCGCGCTAAAACGAACAAAAGATCGGATAATCTATTTACAAATATAAGCAATTCCTGGCTTACTTTTTCACCCTTTCGCAATGCCACAATTTGCCTCTCTGCCCTTCTGCAGATTGCACGGGCAAGATGCAAAGCAGATGCAGCCTTTGTTCCGCCCGGCAAAATAAAATTCTTCAATTCATCAAGCCCGATGGAAAGCTCGTCAATATATGATTCCGCTTTCCGGATATCATCTTCACTTATATGCGGCACTTTAGAACTATCGGCATCCGGTGAGGCTAACTCGGCTCCTGCAACAAAAAGTAAATCCTGCATCCAGCCGGTTATTTCTTTTGTTTTTTCATTTTCCGTAAACGAAACCGCCAGACCTAAAAATGAATTAACCTCATCAATGGTTCCATATGCTTCGATTCTCAGCGAGTCCTTTGAAACCCTTTGTCCTCCGAAAAGTCCGGTCTCACCATTATCACCTGTTTTGGTATATATTTTCATAACAGGCTGCCCAATTCCTTTATTGTCACTTCATACGATTTGCCATCCACTTCGGCTGACAGTCTCTGTCCCAGTTGATAATTGTTTTTTTCAACGTATCCCATTGCAACCGTTGTATTGAGTTCAGGACAGAATGTTTGCGAAGTTATTTTTCCGGCAAATTGATTTTGGTTGTTAAATAGATCAGGCAATGAGCCGTTCGTCAACGGGCTGTCGAATACCAGAGTGCATAAATATTTTTGCACTTTGTTATATGTTGAAAGTCTGGCAATGACTTCCTGTCCGATGTAACAACCCTTGGTAAAACATACTTCGTCAAGAAGCTTTGCTTCATGTGGGTTATAGTTGTCGTTTATTTCAGATACGGAGGGAATTCCGGCGGAGATGCGAAAACATTCGTACGCATTATCGCCAACCATCCCAAAATCGTTATCCTCACCGGATTTAAGTATATCTCCCATAAGCACTTTAAGCGAGTCTACAGGTGACATAATAACATATGATCTATTGCCCCCAAAATGGCCATTAATAAATACACGATATGAAAAATTTCCTACAAAGAACGTGTGAATTTTATTTTCTTGGATGAGCTGTGCTTCATCGCCAAAGTATTGACGAAGCATCGCGCCTGCTTTTGGACCGATTATCTCGATTGCACTGTACTTGCCATAAAGATTCTCTACTTTAACATCATCAGCAATAATAAACCTGTTGAGCCAGAACTCCATCAGCTCATGTCTTCCCTCATGCCCCATGATAAATATTCCGGATTCCGTAGTACAAAGAATTACCTCATCCAGAATCCGTCCCTTTTCATTTGCAAATATCGTTCTACGCATTTCAAACGGAAGAAGTGATTTGATGTCATTGGTCGAAATACGATGAATAAAGTCAATAACATCGGTGCCCGTTAGTCTGAATATCGGATACGAACTTATATCGTGAACTCCGGCACCGGAATTAAAAAAAGACATTTCTTTTGTTTCATCGGAATAAAACGGAAAACTTATACGATCGCCTTCTATCTGAGAAGAGAAACCATTTTCAATAAAAAACTGTGCTAAAGGAGAATTTTGTTTCATAAGGCCAAAATTGTAAATTAAATCAATTACCAACTGTAAAATATAAATTTCCATCGTAATAGACGGAAAAAGTAAGCCTATATTTAATTTAAACATATAATGGGCAGAAAAGTTCAGCTCAAAGCATGTACATGGGTGAATATTTCCCGATTTTCTCTTGAATTATGCGTAATTTATCGCTTTCAAAAAAATCTATTTGTGATATGTCTTCTACTAATCAAACACATGACTACTCTAAGATAATTGAGCGCATCTCTGCTGAGTCACCCAGCTTTCCGGTAAAAAAACAGCCGATGCACACACTGTATGGCGGAGCGCATTTATTTACCGAATCAACTCCGGAAAAAGTAAAACAAATCGCGTCGGGATATTTCTCACGGTATGTCGCGAGTAAGAAAGAACTGACAGAGATATTCGGAATAACGGATTTTTCAATTGCCGGTGAATTATTCGAAAAAATTTCAAACAAGCTGAACACGACATGCTTAGAAGACTACCGGATTGATTTTGAGGATGGGTATGGAAGCAGGACGGAAGAAGAAGAAGACAGTGCAGCAATAAAGGCTGCCACGGAAGCGGCTAAGGCGCATAATGCCAACCAGCTGCCGCAGTTTTTCGGATTCCGAGTAAAACCTTTAACAAAAATCTCAGCCGCAAGAAGTCTGAGAACTCTGGATATTTTCTTATCGAATTTTTTTTCGAACATTCATTCGCTACCTGAAAATTTCATTATCACACTACCCAAAATTGAAAACGTTGAACAATGTGCCGTGTTTAATGAGGTTATCTCTGAATTCGAAAAAAAGTTACAGCTGCCCGATAATTATATTAAAACCGAACTGATGATTGAACTTCCTGGTGCGTTATACTCCCCTTCAGGAACATTCATCCTGCCTGAGTTAATCAAGGCAAGCGGTAAAAGAATTCTTGGTTTGCATTTCGGGATTTATGATTTCACTTCATCTATACAAATACCTGCCCCAAGCCAATCGTACATGCATCCGGCTTGTGATGAAGTCCGCTTCATGATGCAATGTGCAGGGAATTTATATCCGGTTTCGATTTCGGATGGAGCTACTTCATTCCTGCCGTTGGAAATATACAAATCCCCGGCATCTGAAAATGAAAAAGCACTGAATAGATCAAGCGTCACAAAAGCTTGGAAGCTTCATTTTGATAATGTACTGCATTCGATAAACTACGGCATCTTCCAGGGTTGGGATTTACACCCATCGCAAATCCCGGCGAGAGTTGCAGCACTTCAGTATTACTTTCTAAAAAATCGGACACAAACTTTAGACAGACTGAAAAGATTCGTTGACCAGGCCGCTCAAGCCACTCAAAAAGGCGGAGTATTTGATGATGCTGCGACCGGACAGGGTTTGTTGAATTTCGTACGCCGCGGTTATGACTGCGATGCTCTTCAGGAATCAGATATTCTGTCATGTGGTCTGACGCTGCAGGACATTTCCGGCAAAACGTTCGGCGAGATAATTTTAGCCAAGGCAAAATAGTGGTGATTCGACTCTCCCTTTTGCCAGAAGAAAATAATTTGTTAACTTTGTAAGCTATTTTTTACATGGCGCGTTCGTCTAGTGGCTTAGGACGCTGCCCTCTCAAGGCAGAGATCACCGGTTCGAATCCGGTACGCGCTACTCTTACCTAGTTTCCCAATAAATTTTTATTCTCACGGCAGAGTCGTCGGTTCTCCCATGTGGATTCCTTCGGAAGAATCCGGTACGCGCTACCACTCTAATTTTTTCCCAGTTTTATAGTATTCTCAAGGCAGAGATCCCGGCTCTGCCATAGGCATCGCTTCGGAAGAATCCGGTACACGCGTAAGTTCATTGAGCAAGTCCAACGACAAAAAGAATCTGACGAATTACATAAAATATTTAATTATTTTAGTCTATTAGGTTGGAAAAGTTATTTATTTAATATTAACATTAATTAATATTAAGTTTCTACGACACGTTTTACAGAAACGCCTAATAATTTATTTTTGTATATCTCATTAAATAGATTCTAAATTACGGTATATACTCGGAAAAAATATTCATGTCGACTTCAAGTCTTGGTAAAAAAGTAAAAACCGTCGTTTTAGGCGGAGCCCGGGATCCCGGGGATAAACGAATTTTTCACACACTTTCGCTGATTGCCTTTCTGGCCTGGGTTGGTTTAGGTTCTGATGGTCTGTCTTCGTCGTGTTACGGTCCCGAAGAAGCTTTCAGAACTTTGGGTGCTCATCCATATCTGGGAATTTTCGTTGCTCTTGGAACCGCAATTACGATTTTCATCATTTCGTCGAGCTACTCTCAGATTATTGAGCTATTCCCCACGGGTGGTGGCGGTTACCTTGTCGCAAGCAAGCTTCTTTCCCCTAAAGTCGGTATGATTTCGGGTTGCGCGCTTATTATTGACTATGTATTGACAATAACCATTTCAGTAGCCTCAGGAGCAGCAGCGATTTTTAGTTTTCTACCGATGTGGATGCAAATATATAGACTCCCCTTCGCTTTAGTCGGACTTGTAGTACTTCTCATATTAAACCTTCGAGGAATAAAAGAAGCAGTAGTACCGCTGGTCCCGATATTCCTGACTTTCGTTGTGCTTCACGCATTTGCAATAATTTACACCATTATCACCCATACTGCCGATGCGCATCAAACCATTGCGGCGACACAGCGAGAACTTTCAAATTCCGTAGGTCAATTGGGCATCATGGGAACTGTTCTGCTGATAATGAAATCTTATAGTATGGGTGCCGGTACATTTACCGGAATTGAGGCCGTCAGTAACGGTATACCGATTTTGCGGGATCCCAAAGTAAAAACAGCTCATAAGACTATGCGTTATATGTCCATTTCACTCGCTGTAACGGTTATGGGCTTAATGCTTGCTTACCTCTTTTATAATGTACATCCGTCGGAACATAAAACACTTAATGCCGTATTATTTGAAACGATGACTGCCAAATGGAATCCCGGCACGGCACAGATATTCATGTTTACCATTCTGTTATCTGAAGCGATTCTCTTATTTATCGCGGCCCAGACGGGTTTTCTCGACGGCCCCCGGGTGTTGTCAAATATGGCGCTTGACCGCTGGTTCCCATCACGATTCGCTAACTTGAGCGATAGACTTGTTGCAAAAAACGGTATCATTCTCATGGGACTGGCTGCTATTGCCATGATGATTATCTCAAAAGGTTCAATCGCGTTCCTCGCCGTACTTTATAGTATCAACGTATTTATCACGTTTACACTTTCTCAACTTGGTATGGTTAGGCACTGGTGGGCAAAGAGAAAGGAAGAAAAACACTGGGAAAAGAAATTGGCAATAAATGCGCTTGGTCTTATCCTGACCTCCTTTATTCTCGTTTCGGTCGTGATAATTAAATTCGGTGAAGGCGGATGGCTGACAATATTAATCACCGGCTCAATGGTTTTCCTGTCATTGAAAATCAAAAAGCACTACGAAAAAACTATGGATCTGTTGAAACGTCTTGATGTATTGATTGATTCAGTGACCGCTTCAATTTACAACATTGACGGCAGTGAAAAAACCAATGCTCCTTTGGTCCCCGATTATAAAGCTAAAACAGCTGTCATCATGGTTAATGGTTTTAACGGTTTGGGCATTCATACATTATTAAGCGTATTCAGAATGTTCAGCGGCGTTTTCAAAAATTTTGTTTTCATACAGGTCGGCTCTGTTGACGCCGGCTCCTTTAAGGGTGCTGAGGAAGTTGAGAATTTAAAGAAGCATATCAATGTAGAAGCGAACAAATATGTAGAATTTCTGAATAGCGCCGGATATTATGCCGAAGCATATACTTCCATCGGCATAGATCTCGTAGACGAAATTTCCAATAATGCTGAACTTGTCCTAAAAAAATATGAGCAGGTTATGTTCTTCGGCGGGCAGCTTGTCTTTCCGGAAGATACCTACATGACACAATGGCTGCACAACTATGTTGTGTTTGCTATACAAAGAAAATTTTATACACAAGGCTATCCATTTGTAATTTTGCCGATAAGGGTTTAGTAGTAGAGTTTATATGAAAAGATATGACATCCACATTTTCGTCTGTGAAAATCAGCGCCCGGAAGGTCATCCGCGTGGCTGCTGCGCAAATAAAGGATCAGTCGAATTTAGAAATCTGCTGAAAAAGCGCGTAAAAGAAGCCGGACTTCCAGTTGATATCCGGGTAAACGGCGCCGGATGCCTCGATGCTTGCGAATATGGTACCGTTATAGTTATCTATCCGGAACAAATCTGGTACGGCGCTGCAACTATTTCGGATATTGATGAAATTATCGAACAACATCTAAAACTCGGAAAACCGGTTGAGAGGCTTCAAATTAGAGATGCTCGATTTAACAAGGACATGAATGGCAGATAGTCAGACAAAAAAGAGAGCAATGGCTATCGTTAAACTGCTGAAGAATGAGTATCCTGAAGCTCAAATAGCAATTGACTTCTCTTCACCTTTTCAGCTTTTAATAGCGACAATACTGTCCGCGCAATGCACTGATGCGAGAGTTAATCAGGTTACCCAGGCTCTGTTCAAAAAATATAAATCCCCTGCTGATTTTGTCAATGCAAAGATAACAGAACTCGAAAAGGATATATTTTCAACCGGATTTTACAAGCAAAAAGCAAAAAGTATTGTCGGATGCTGTAAAATGTTGATCGAAAAATATGGCGGGAAGGTACCAGCAGATATGGACAAACTGATTGAACTGCCCGGTGTCGGCAGAAAGACCGCCTCGGTAGTCTGCGGAAACGCATTCGGAATTCCAGCTCTTGCCGTGGATACGCATGTTAAACGCCTTTCAAACCTTTTAGGCCTTGTCAGCTCCGATAGTCCTGAAGAAATAGAATCGGAACTGAAAAAGCAGCTTCCCGACAGCGAATGGTCATTATTCAGCCATTTATTAGCCACCCATGGAAGAATTATCTGCGTAGCCCGCCGCCCAAAATGCTCCCAGTGTTCGTGCAAAAAATTATGCCCTTCCCGTACCGAGTATTGAGTTAAATCTCACGCCGTTGTCAAACTTTTTTTGCCCCTCTTCACCGATATAATTCATTTTTTTATCTGAGTTTTTTTAAGCAAATTGTTGCATATAATTGGCAATAATCCAGATTTTTAATGCTTGATGTAAAAGTTTAAATTTTTAAACGGTACTTTCTTAAGACTTCAGTTCCGGCTTGGTCACAAACAGTTTAAGGGGTAGTATCCGATTTGAATAAATCCCTGCGCAAAAATACAATTCCGGACACGTAAAAATTTTGACTTGACTCATACGTCTAAATAATAGTAATTTCATCCTAAAAATGGAGAAGTTTTAACCGGGTTATTGCTACACTGTAAATAATTTTTTATAAAGTAATTTGTCGTACAAATGCGTAGCATAATTCTGTTTTCTCTGTTTGTCGCTGCATTCCTTACCGTTCACGCGCAACAAGATTTTCAAATTCTGCAATCTACAGCACAGCGGATTGTTATCTCGTATACTCCGAAGTATACAGATACGACTCTGCGGACAATTGAGGGAAATGAATACCGTTTTGTTGATGTGGTAAACAGCACCTTTCACAATTCCGATAAAACCGGTTATCCGCAAATACCTTCACGCGATTTTGACATTGGGGTTCCAAACATTTCCGGCAATCAGATTATCATACGAAGCATAAGCACTGTTGAACTGAGCGGCGTTCCCTTGCCATTTCCTATGATGGAAAAGGAATTAAATCAGAAAGTACAGCTTTATTCCAAGGGAACAGTTTATTCCGGAAACTCGATGTATCCCGGAGACTTCATTTATCAATCTTCTGCCGGATCTATCAGAAATATGCCGGTCATTACCGTTGCGGTTAATGCTGCACGATTCAAACCGGCCACTTCTAAAATTGAGGTAATAACGAAAATAGAATTTGAAGTAGTTTTTGCTTCGTCGGCAAATAGAACCATTAGCGCTCCTTCCGCAGATAATTTTTTGAACGATCTTGTTATCAATAGTGATATTGCCAAAAGCTTTGCCATCACACCGAGTTTGAAAAAGAAATCCATTACAAACAGTGTTTTAGCCTCTGGTAAGTGGGTTCGTTTTCAGGCTCCTGAAGAGGGCATTTACATGATTACAAAAAGCATGTTCTCTTCCCTTGGCATCCCTGACTCCGTTGATCCCCGGACAATTAAAATTTATAATAATGGCGGAAAAGTTCTTTCCACTACGGTTTCGGATTTGCGTCCTGATGATCTTGTAGAAAACGCTATCTATGTCTCAAATGAATCAACAGGAAAATTCACTTCCACTGATACAATTTTGTTTTACGGCCGCGGAGTAAATTTCTGGAATTATAACACAAAGACCCGGGCTGTAGAGCGCTGCTCATCTCCTTATTCAAATGAGAACTACTACTGGATTACATCCGGGGGCAGTGCCGGAAAGCGGATGTCACTGCAAGAAAGCCTTTCATCAACCACACCTGTGGTAGATACGACTACAGCTGCTTTTGCGTACTGGGAAAAAGACGAAATTAATATCGGGAAAAGCGGCCGTCAATTCTTAGGTGATGCTTTTACCGAAACGACAAAAAGCCGCCTATACACGAAGACTCTTGAAGGCCTTTTAAATGGTACTACGATAAACTATTTGTACCGATTCGTTAATGCCTCCGCATCAGCTGTTCAGTTTACAATTGCCGAAAGTGACAATACCCTGCTGAATAAATACCTTTACGGCTACGCTGCCAATTCTTACTCCTACGGAATTGATGATTCAGGATCTTTGTATTTTTCAGGCTCACTCACGAATAACGTAAGCAATCTTCGTTTTTCATTTAACTCCCCCGGAACTACATCTACCGGCTATCTGGATTATTATGAAATTCGTTATAACCGTGATTTGAAAGCAGTGAGTGATTTTCTGACTATCTGGTCACCAAAAACCACAGGCACCATTGAATACAGGTTAACCGGTTTTACCAACAACAGCATTTGGGCATTTGATGTAAGTGATTACTCGAATGTAAAAATTATATCTAATCCACAAAGGCTTAACGGCGGAGAATTAAGATTTCAGGCATCTGAAAACTCCGATACTCTCAGCAAATACATCTCTTGCACTCCGTTCCAGTTTAAAACTCCTTCGGATTTTACTACTGTGAACAATCAGGATCTCCACGGTATTTCAAAAGGTGGAAAGCTTATTATTATCTCCCCTACCGAATTTATTGCTCAGGCCAATCGTTTGAAAGCCCATAGAGAAAACAGCTCCACAGTTGCTATGCCGACTGTAGTTGCCGATATTAACCAAATATACAACGAGTTCTCAAGCGGTAACCGTGATGTCAGTGCCGTTCGTGATTTTCTCCGATATGCATTTCTCAACTGGACTACAAAACCGGAATATGTTCTTTTTCTCGGTCATGGCGACTATGATTATAAAAATATAGAAGGAACCAGTATCAATTTCATACCGCCGTTTGAAACGGTTGAATCACTGAATGAAATTGACTCGTACAATACCGATGATTTCTTCGCACGAATTGATGGTGATAACGACAATATTGACCTTGCAATCGGAAGATTACCCGTGCAGTCACTTGCCGAGGCAACGATAGCTGTCAGTAAAATAATCTCTTATGAGACTAATTCAGACAAGTCTCTATGGAGAAATAAAATCACGTTAGTAGCCGATGATAGCTATACATCAAGCGGCGCAACTGACGGATCAACACATACCGATCAGTCGGAAACTTTGTCAGTCTATTACATTCCTCCAGCTTTTGATCAGAATAAAATTTATCTCGCCGCGTATCCGACAGAAATGACCAGTTACGGTAGAAGAAAGCCGAAAGTAAATGAAGCCATTGTCCGGGCTGCTCTTGAAGGAAATGTGATAATAAATTACGTCGGACATGGAAGTCCGGACCTTTGGGCGCATGAACAAGTATTTGTCAAGGATGCCATGATTCCCGAGTTCACAAATACGAACTTATTCTTTTTAACAGCTGCAACATGTGACTTTGGCTATTTCGATCGAACAAGCGGTCAATCCGGTGCCGAAATGCTGATTCTCAAAGAAAGCGGCGGTGCAATAGGTGCGTTTACCGCTACTCGACCCGTTTATTCTACTCTTAGCGCATCATTGAATAATGAGTTCTACGATAAAATGTTCGATGTTTCGAGAGACACACTTAATCTGCCTATCCCTATCGGCAAGTCTTATTATCTGGCAAAAAAATCCAAGACTGAACCTAACGACCAGAAATATCATTTATTCTGCGATCCGTCTATGCGTCTCAATCTGCCGCAATACTCCGCTCAAGTTGACAGCGTAAATGGCTCAGCATTAAGTACTGATATTCAGGTTAGTGCTTTGGGGAAAGTCAAAATTAACGGTTCCATACTCTCTTCAAGTTCCGGTTCTGCAAAATTTACCGGTTATACGGGTGAAGGTATTTTAACGGTATATGATTCAAAACAAAAAATGCCGATAACGGAATTTGGTCCTAACTACACAGTAGATATCCAAGGCGGGGTTATTTACAAAGGACGGGTTTCCATACAAAATTCGACTTTCCAGACAGAATTTGTCGTACCCAAAGATATTTCATACGAAAACAGGAACGGCAAGATTGTCATTTATTATTATAACAGCTCAAATGACGGGTTAGGATTTAGCAAAAAAATTATTGTTGGCGGTACCGATACCACCACAGTTGATGATAAAACGGGTCCATCTATCACCATTAAATTCGATAATGATGAATCAGATGGTTCATTCCTGGTACGACCTAATTCCACCTTAATTGTGAAATTAAACGACGAAACTGGATTAAATACCACCGGATCCGGAGTAGGGCGCAGGCTCCAGGGCATTCTGAATCAGGATGAATCTAATATTCTGGATTTTACAAATTACTATGTCGGCGACCTGAATACCGGAGGAAAATCCGGAACAATTGATTATCAGTTCAATGATTTGACCGAGGGTGAATACCGTATTGATGTGAAAGCCTGGGACGTGTTTAACAATGCCTCAACTGCATCTGCGTTTTTCAAGGTTGTTTCCGGCGAAGATCTCGTTATTGACTATATATACAATTACCCGAATCCCTTTTCCGCTAATACGACATTTTTATTTTATCACAATTACTCCGAACCGGTTGATGTAAAAGTCAAGATTTACACTATTGCCGGAAGATTGATACAGCAGCTTGAAAATTATGGTGTTACTGAGCGGAATGTAAAAATATCATGGGACGGCAGAGACAAAGACAACGACCTGTGTGGAAGCGGAGTTTATTTGTATAAATTACAGGTTTCGCCCTCAAACGGGAAAGCCGGGAAATCCTATACCGGGAAACTGGCAATTGTGCGAAAATGACAATTTCCGGACAAGTAAATTATTTATTTGTTTAAGTTCTAAAGTTTAGTGAAATTTAAAGATTTGATAATATTTTTAAAGCTTTTTTTGTCCTTTTATTTGAAATATCTATTTAGTTTCCAGGAGGTTCTTAGATGAAGCGAGTTAGTGTAGTTTTCTTACTCCTTACTGCTTTAATGAGTCTTAATAACAATATTTATGCACAAGGTGAAGCTGCCGTTACATTCTTGCAGATTGCACCTGATTCGAGATTTAGTGCTTTGGGAGAATCCGGTGCGGGATTAGCTGATAATTCTTCAGCTATTTTCTGGAATCCGGCTGGTATTGCATTTCTGACCGGTCAGGAAGTTTCCATTACTCATAGTAATTGGCTACCGGAATTTCACCTCGATCTCTTCTATGATTATGCAACATATCGTAATTATATTGAGCCAATAAACGGCAGTGTTACTGCCAGCATCACCTACATGAACTACGGAGAATTTGTTCGTACAGGGGAAAATGACCCGACTCCTTTAGGTTCATTCCACGCATTTGACATGGCCTTGACTCTTGGTTATGCAACTAAGCTTTCAAGTGATTGGGGTCTTGGCGTGAATTTCCGCCTGATCCATAGTAATTTGTCTGATCAACCTACTGCGAATGAACAAGGAAGCGGCGTTGCAACCACCGTGAGCTTTGACGTAGCTGGTATGTGGAGACCCTCACATCTTTATCTCCCCTTTCTTGATGATGATTTTGGCAACAGATTCAGCATCGGCGCTAATTTAAGTAATATGGGTCCGAAAATCTTTTACATTGATAAAGCTCAGGCAGATCCTATTCCTACAAACTTACGTGTCGGTTTAGCCGCCAGATTATATCAGGACGAATTGAATTCATTCACCTACACTCTTGATTTCAGTAAACTGCTTGTTCAAAGAGTTCAGAATGATACAAACAATTCAAGTTCTTCCGAATGGTATCAGGCGTTATATAAATCATGGACGAACAGACCTCTTAGCGAAGAAATTCGTGATATAGTTTCAACCATGGGTGTTGAGTACACGTATGGACAGCCGGGCGACTTCCTCTTCTCACTGCGTGGCGGTTTCTTCTATGAAGATCCATCGTTCGGTAATAGAAAATTCATCACACTTGGCGCCGGTATCAAATACGACCTGTACGGATTTGACTTCAGTTATATTTCGACATCCGTATTCAAGGATAGAGAGAACCATCCGCTATCGAACACATTGCGTTTTACATTCTCAGTTGGTTGGGATTCTGTTCCTGAAAAATCACTCGGACTTCCAAGAGGTCTTTAAAAATTTGACGCACTGATGATGGATAGACAAATTTTTTAATAATAGAAGAAGTTCTTTCTTATTAAAGAGAGAACTTCTTTCGTTTTATTCCGAATATAAAAGAAGCATATTGAAGTTTTATTCAATATCAAACATGAAGCACCACATATGATAATGAAATACATAAAACCCTTTTTCCTGTTTTTCATCTGTTTGCAGATCTTCGTATACGGTCAGATTCAGCACACGCTAAATCAATCCCCTGTATTAAAGGGAAAAAGGATAGGACAAACTGTAAAAATCCTTGCAGTCATGGTTGAGTTCCAGAAAAACAATACGTCAACAATTATCGGCAATGGCCAGTTTGATTCCATTTATACGAAAAACTGGGGAACGGATATCATTGACCCGCTGCCTCATGATTCAGCTTATTTCGCAGCTCATTTGAAGTTTGCTTCAAACTACTATAAAAACGTTTCCAATGATAAGCTTAATGTGACCTACAGTGTTTTACCTAAGGTGATTACCGTTTCCAAAAACATGAAGGGGTACTCCCCGCTTTCAGGCTCGACTGATTTTACCGGACTTGCTCAGTTTGTTGCTGAAGTTTGGCATCTGGTTGACTCTACCAATCCCGGATTAAATTTCTCCGATTATGACTTGTTTACAATTTTCCATGCGGGCGTTGGAAGAGATGTTTCTGTTTCCGGAAGTTTAGGCAATGAAAGAGATTTGCCTTCGGTCTACATGAATTTGACATCTATGCAAAAATATCTTGGCTCTTCATACGCGGGTGTCTCCGTAAGCAACGGGAATTTTAAAATAACAAATTCTCTTATCTTGCCGCAGACTGAAAACCGTGAGGCAAGTGCGATTGATAACAGCAAATACTTATATCAGGTAACCATTAATGGTTTATTGGTATCAAGCATTGGGAGCCATATTGGATTACCGGACTTGTTTGACACAAAGACAGGCGTAACAGCAATCGGCAGATTAGGATTGATGGATGGTCAGGGTATCTTTGCTTACAACGGTATATTCCCTCCTGCCCCTTCTGCCTGGGAAAAAATCCAATTAGGATGGGTTTCTCCAGTAGAAATTACTCCGGGCGATTTTGCCAAACTGAACCTGAAGACGTATTCTGCTTCTTCAGCTTCTGATACAATGATTTATAAAATTCCTCTTAATGCTAAGGAATACTATCTTATAGAAAATCGTCAGCGAGATCCTAATGCCTCCGGTGTTACATTAACGATTTATGGTAATGGTGCTGTTTCAACGAAAACATTTAAGAGTGACACCACCGGATTTTACAGTTACAACATTGATTCGTTGTCAGGTGTTATTACGGATGTAGATAATCCGGATTGGGCACTACCCGGAAGCGGCATATTGATCTGGCATATCAATGAAAACGTAGTCGAGAGTAAATTTGCTTCTGATGAGATTAATGCCGACAAAAACAACCGCGGTATTATGCTCGAAGAAGCCGATGGAATCCGTGACATCGGCGAACAATTTACCAATGTGTTTGGTGATGTGGTCACCGGTGAAGGCGAAAAAGTAGATTTCTGGTACGCCGGAAATGATGCGAAACTATTTAAGGGTGTTTTCAATAATAGCTCCCGGCCAAATACCAAGGCTCATTCCGGTGCGTCAAGCCTGATTGAGATGAAGAATTTTTCTGCACCGGGAAAAGTAATGTCATTTGCCCTGACCTACGGGAATGAAAATATTAAACCAGTCATCAACAAAAAACTTTCGCTCCCTTCAACGGAAAATCTTTTATTGTTTGATACGTTGAATGGTTCAGGAGTTTTTGTTATCAAATCCGGTGACACGGTATTTGTGTATGATTCCACTTTCACACAAATTAAAATACTTCCGGAATTCACATCGGTAAATCCTGCCATTGGAGCAAATTGGATAGCCGGTGTTAAAGACTCCACACTATCTTTGTACTGGAAAGATAATTCGGGCGAAAATTTGTATACGGTAACCAGTCATTTAGGTACACTTACATCTGTTCCACTCGTCGTACCAAATAGTTCTTCTGTCAGCATTTATGTTGGCACCCGCTATGGTGAGTTACTTGAATTTAAGAAGACCGGAGCCGGATTAGCTCTCGATACACCGCATAATTTTGCCAATGTTACTTCACCATTAACAAGAGTGGCATACACGGATGGTATTTTTCACCAGATCAATCAGGATTCCACGGCATTCTCATATGCAGCCAGTAATTTCAGCGGAAATATTTCCGGCGCAGGCACAGCTATAGATTTAGGCGTGACGAAGATCATTTCCGGAGATATGTATGCAATCGTATTATCCAAAGGTAATCAGTTTTATGTGTTCAAAGGCACTACTCTGATTTCGACATTCGCTCTTGCGGAGTTACCGGAAATAAAATCGTTTGCCGTATTTGATATTAAACAAGATGGCACAAATTACATTTGTTTTCAGGCAGGCAGTAAGCTGTATGCCTATAACTACATCGGCAAACCGGCGGAAAATTTCCCGATTTCTGTTTCTGAGGCAGGTGAAAATATTACCAAGCCGTCTGCGGTTAAATTCAACGGACAAAGTGTAACGACAATTTTAGCTTTAACATCATCAGCCGTTTACGCGAATGACGGGTTAACAGGAAAGAGTTTAAGCGGGTTTCCTTTAACAATTTCAGCCTCAGCAGCTTCCTCCCCGGTATTGTTTAATCTCAACGATAAACTATGTGCCGCAAATGTCAGCAGCAACGGCGATGTTTTTGTATGGCAGATAGCAGGTACTTCCGGCAATATCCTGTACACCGGTTTGCAAGGAAATAATTCGAATTACGGTAGTGCAACAGCAATTTACAAATCGAATTTCAACAACACTTTTTTTCCGAAGGAAAAAGTTTACAATTACCCTAATCCGGTTAATTCAGGTAAAACATTCATCAGGTATTATGCCTCCGAAAATGCAAAGGTAACTATTAAAATCTTTGACCTCGCCGGAGATCTTGCTGCCGAACTCAATGGTTTTGCGACCGGCGGCCTTGAGAATGAAACAGCATGGGACATATCTTCTGTACAAAGCGGTGCTTATTTCGCCCATGTAGAGGCTGTTTCGGATTCAGGCAAGAAAGAATTTACTATAATCAAAATAGCAGTTGTTAAATAACCTATTGAATTTGCAGAAGGAATTACTTTACTTTGTTTAAATCAGCCAATACTCTAAAACTATTCATTGCTATTCTTGTGCTTTCCTCACTCACTGTGAAAGCACAATTCACCGATTTCCATCCGGAACTTAATTGGTACACCATTAAAGGCGAACATTGCGTTGTACATTTTCATGAAGGCGCAGAACGGACTGCACGTGCTGTTGCGAAGATTGCGGATGAAGTTTGGGGTCCGATTACTTCGCTATATGATTATGAACCGGAACCCGTTCATTTTATCATCAAGGATATTGACGACTATTCAAACGGAGCCACGTATTTCTTTGACAATAAAATTGAAATTTGGTCAAGCGCACTTGATTTCGAATTGCGGGGTTTTCACAATTGGTTACGAAATGTTATTTCGCATGAGTTCACTCACATGGTGCAGATTCAGGCTTCGTTGAAGTCGAAAAGAACTCTCCCTGCAGTATATCTCCAGTGGTTGAACTATGAAGACGAACGCCGTCCCGACATTCTCTACGGTTTTCCTAATGTCATTGCCTCATATCCCCTCGCCATGGTTAACATGCCTTCCTGGTTTGCCGAAGGTACCGCGCAATATATGCGCAAAGATCTCGGATATGAAAAATGGGATGCCCACCGCGACATGATTCTCCGTTCCTACGCTCTTGATAATAATATGTTGACCTGGGAACAAATGGGAATATTCGATAAAACAAGTCTGGGCAACGAATCTGTTTATAATTCCGGTTATGCTCTGACCCGCTATATTGCCCAGAAGTACGGTGAATCGAAAATTGCAGAACTTACTAAGAAACTCGGGAAGCTCACTGTTTTCACCATGGATGCAGCGTGTCAGGAAGTTCTGGGAATATCCGGAAAACAGCTGTACAAAGAATGGTCGGATTATCTAAAAGCTAATTACAGAGAAAGAATTAGCAAGGTACTTGAGAATAAGATTGTCGGTGATACTATCGGACGTGAAGGATTCGGTAATTTTTATCCGGTATTTTCGTCGGATCAGCAAAAAGTATATTACATTTCAAATCAAGGGAATGATTATCTCAGTCTTTGTTCATTATATGAATATGACCTGAAGACGAAGAAAGAGAAAATGGTAGTAGCGGGTATCCGTTCAACGATTTCTCAAATACCCGGCACCAATAAATTACTATTCTCAAAACTTACGGAAGAGAATCCGGGATGGGCAAATGTTCACGATCTCTTCGTGTATGATATGACAACCGAGAAAGAAACCCGCCTGACCAATGATTTACGAGCAACGAATCCATCCGTTTCACGGGATGGAAGGTTTATTGTATTTACTTCCCAGAAAGACGGCACCGGAAATATAGCCACAGTTAATATTGAAGGAAAGAACTTCAAACAATTGACCGCGTATGGTAACGGTGAACAAGTCTTCAATCCCCAGTTCTCCCCTGACGGCGAACATATTATTTTTGATTTTGCATACTCGCATGGCAGAGATATTGCAATGATTGATACATCCGGAGCGAATAACAAATTTATTCTCAACGCTGTCTGCGACGAACGTAATCCGACATTTGATAACCATGGTAATCTGATTTTCAGCAGCGATAAAACCGGTATCTTCAACATATATCGTTATAATCTAAGTTCTAAGGAAACCACACAATTAACAAATGTCACCGGCGGTGCTTTTATGCCAGCCATTGACAGCGCCGGAAACATCGTGTATGCAGGTTATACTTCTGCCGGATATAAGCTTTTCTGCATCCCGGTTACTGAACAAGTAAAGGTGAAACCTGAGAATAGCTATGTTGCCTTAGATAATCCCCCGTTAGGAGAGGATAAACCGAAGGGCGACCTCAAAAAGTTTAATATGATTTCTCTCCAGCAGTATGATGATTACAAGCTGCCGGATATGCAGAAGACTCCGTACAAGGGTGCTTTTTCTAAACTGACTTTCTTCCCTTTTATCAGGTATGATAATTATAATACTTCAAACAAATTCGGCGAAAAGATCAAACCCGGTGTATATGTTACATCAAGTGATATGCTGAACCGTTATGAAATTTTCGGCGGGGCTTCTCTGAACACAAGGATGGAACGCGATCTGTTTTTCTCATTCGCGTACCGGAATAAACTCCCCTTGTTATTCGATATGGGGATAAAACCGGAATTAGCGCTTGAATTGTACAGTGTCAGCCGTAAATCCGGTGAGTTTCCTGTTGAGATAGAAGGATTTAACACTGCTCAAACCGATGTGACATATAATCTTTTTGAGGTTGATCTTATTGCAAGGCACCGGATAATTTCAAGATTCCACACATTGACATTCAAGTATACTTTCAATACCTATTCTGCTACGACAGGAAGTTTTTATATTACCCCGATAAGCGGTGGTAGTTATATACAAAGTCCGGCTTTTAGCGACACATATCTAATCGGTAATGTCTTCGAGGCAAAATACAATTTCGACTTCCATTTGCCGTATATTGATGACGATATTAACCCGATCGCAAATACGCTTGAACTCAAGTACGATTATGAGTTGAATCGGTTTAATCCGGATAATAACTATACATATTCTTCCGATGGTACTCTGATAGCATCGTACAACCACTACAATTTTAACCGATTGGAATTGAATTCTCAAATAACATTCCCCGTTATAAAAAACCATACACTCACGCTCAAAATGCGGGGTGGTACGATATTGGGGCCCAACGTACCGGATTTCTTTGATTTTTATCTGGGTGGCTTGATTGGTATGCGCCCTTATCCATTTTATTCTTTAAGCGGCAATGAGATGGCATGGCTCAATCTTACCTACCGTTTCCCATTGTGGAAAAATATTGATGCCCGCTTCGGGAACCTGTATCTTGACAAAATATTCTTCTCCGTGTACGGTGATTACGGTAATGCCTGGAACGGTGATATTGTTAAGATTAATAGTTTTAAAAAAGGTGCGGGTGCAGAAATACGAATGGCGCTAAACTCGTTCTATCTCTTCCCTACCAGTGTATTTTTTAACGCATCGTATGGATTTGACAGCTTTACCAGAACCACGCGTAATAATACAATGGTCACCTACGGTAAAGAAATGAGATATTACGCGGGCGTACTTTTTGGTTTTGATATTTAATTCGACAATAAGTTTTATATAATTTTTTCGAGGCTTACATGTTTCGTCATCTGCTGGCTGGGCTAATTTTGATTTCTATCTCCTTTTCGAACGCGCAATCCGAAAACAAAAGCACTGTTGCTTTAACCGGCAATTTAGCTATGGATTCGAAGATGCTAACAATGAGTAGTACTCCCCTGCAAAAAAAATCTTTGCTTCCTGAACCTGCCGACAAAAAGAATCCAATGCTTGCAGGATTGTTCTCGCTGATAATACCGGGATCGGGCGACTTTTACGCAGAGCACTATCTTGAAGCCGGAATTTTTGCGGCGATTGAAGTAGGAGCTATTGCGATTGCTCTTCATTATGACAAAAAGGGAGACGATCAGACCACATATTTTCAAGGTATTGCAGACAAAAAAGATGGTTGGAGCGTAAAACGGTATGTTGATTTTCTGAATAGTAAAAACAGCGCCGACCCTGAACGGACACAGTATGTAATTACATATACAATTGATGAATCAAAACCGGAATGGCAATGGTTTGATTGGGGGAAAATTAATGAGGCTGAACTCGGCTCTCATAAATTACCCGTTCACGGAACGCAGCAGTATTACGAACTGATTGGTAAATATAACGAATATAATCCGGGATGGGAATCCTACTGGCCAAACGGATCTTCTTTGAACGGCAGCCAATATGATCCTGTATTTGCAGGCGGAAGTACGGTTGGATTAGATCAGTTGAAAACCTATGCCGGATACAGAGGTAAAGCGAATGATTACTATGACTATGCCTCACATGCCGTGATTGCTATTTATATAAATCATTTTCTGAGTGTTGTGGATGCTATCTGGAGTACAGTATCATATAACAAAAACATCACCGTGAAATCCAACGTACAATCAATAATCATTAATGGTAAATCTGATTATCTCTCTACCCTTACCATGTCATACGCTTTTTAAAGGAGAATGAATTATGATTAATCCGAAGCTACTGGAAATTCTCTGCTGTCCCGAAACAAAAGCCGATTTAGTACTTGATGGGCAAACACTTGTCTCAACTGATGCCAAGTCACGCCGCCGTTACAAGATTATTAACGACATCCCTATTATGTTGATTGATGAATCCGAGGTAGTTGGAATTGACGAGTGGAAGTCTATTATGCAGAAGAACGGAAAGCTGCCAAAAGAGAACTAAGCAGCTAAGTCTTACAAAAAGGAAATCTCTTTAGTATACGCCTGCGTTAATAATTGTTTGTATTCATCCATTGGTATTTGTACCGGCTCAAACATTGCCAGATGGTCGGTAATATACTGGAAATCCAACAGTACAAATCCCCTTTTCCTCAATCTCTCCATGAGTTTTACCAAAGCAATTTTGGAAGATTGCGGCACAATGGTAAACATTGATTCTCCGAAAAATGCTCCGCGAATAGATATACCATACAAACCGCCGGCAATTTCATTATTACGATAAATCTCGACAGAATGAAGAAAACCCAGGTCAATCAGATTCTTATATGCTGCAATGAGCCTTGGTGCAATCCAAGTGGATTCGCGTTCGGCGCAAAGGTGTATTACTCTTTCGGGGTCGTAGGTAAAACGGACTTCATAATCTTCAGCAGCGAGGTATTTTTTGAGTGAACGGGGAATATTGAAATGAGGAAATTTGATTATTGTCCTGACATCAGGCAGATACCAGTCAATCTTATCGCTTTCTTTTGATTCTGCCATGGGAAAGCCCCCATGGCATATAATCGCAAAATGTTTTCCGACTCTAAAAATGAATCCGGATACTCGGCGTTGGTTTTATTCATGAACCTTAATTTCGTACGAAACAATTTTATATCCCTGCCAGGTCTCCATAGCAGCGTACAAAACACCGGTAAGTACTATAACCATTCCAATAGCGAAAAAGCCCATGGTCAAAGTTTCGAACTGTTTCACTCCAAGAATGAATCTTAGCCCTATACTGAGTGAAGTTAATACAAATAAACCGACCGCAATAGAATATGACATAACGGCATTACGGACGAGCTTTACGCGAAAATGCAGCAATTCAATCTGTTTGACCAAACTCTGAAGACGAACTTCTTCTTCGAATTTAAAGCTATTTTCACCCGATTTTATGGCTATTTTACGCTTTTCGTCATTTAATGCGCGAATTCTGCTTACAACGAGCGAGTACTTATTGTTCATAACAAGTAAAAGCATTCCGCAGGCAGAAATCATCAATCCCGGAGCCAGCATTGATTGAATCATGCTGATAATAATTTTTGAATCTTCTATCATTTGTTTAATCCTTTTTAATAACTAAAGAGCGTTACCGGAGTATCCCGGTATTTGAGGGATCTCCTGTAACGCGTTAAAATTTCAATGTAAGATACAAATATACGAAGATTCGTTTCTTTTTGGAAGGAGCACTCCTCAAACCCATCATTTAGTCAATACAATTTTACAAACTTTTGTAAATGTGCGTCCGGAATTCAGCTCCTGCGCCTCTAATCGGCATAAATACACCCCGGATGGAAGTGTTACTCCATTAAATTCAGAAGTATAACTCCCCGCCTTTCGCTGAGATTGAGACAAAACACGTACAACTTTGCCGGATAGAGAGAATACCGACAATGTTACTTTTGAGTCAGCCGCTATTGAATAATATATCTTTGTTGAAGGGTTGCATGGATTCGGATAATTCTGCAGTACATAAAAATCCTTATTAATTGAGTTATCTTTAACATCTGCCATTTCCCTGACAACATGCACCACCTTATCATCGGCGAAATTCCATGCCTTCGCCGAACTCCCTGCGGCATACATTATAATAGAATCAACAGTATTGGGTGCTTTATATTGAAAGGTATACACAACAGCGCCATCGGTATAAGATACCGGACTTTTGTGCGTTAACTCGGAATTCGTAAGCTTAAGAATCGTTGAGCCGTTGGTAGACAATGCACCGCTTGATACGGCAATATTTATCCCCGACTTTAATGCGGATCCTCCGGAAACGGTAACGGTAAATATTCCTGTGCCGCCAATCAAGAGACTATCGGGTCCCTTAATAATAACTTTTACACTTGCTTCGGCATTTGTATATGCACCCGCATGACAGCCGCATCCGTTCGGACCATATTTGCGCGTAGAATTGGTAACGCCTGATGAACTGGAATACGTTGAGATTTGCAGGATGAGAAATGCGAAAACAACACAAAAAATTAAGAATCTTATGCTTTTCATTTTAACCACCTGATTTATGAATTTATTGAGATACCCTTAACAAACAGCTTTGTAAATGTTACTCTATTCTTTTTTCCATTTAATCGTACACCCGATTGCAAACGTTTCGGGTACGGAGACCTGTTTACCGGCGATTATTTCGTCTATAGCATTTCGTAAATACCGGCTCTTTACTTTATCTTCCTCTTTCCAATTGTCATCAATTTTACCGTAATACGCAAGGTTTCTTTCAGAATCAAAGACGAATAATTCCGGAGTATGTGATGCACCAAATGCCTTTGCAGTATCCTGGGATTCATCGCGTAAATAAGGGAAATTGAATTTCCTTTGCAATGCTCTGACTTTCATATTTTCGAATGAATCATCGGGATAATCAGCAGCATCATTTGCATTAATCGCAACTACTTGAACTCCACTATCGGCATAGTCCTTTTGAATCGCAATGATACGGTCTTCATATGCCTGCACATAGGGGCAATGGTTGCAGCTAAATAGAACGATCAATACTTTGGCCTTTGCGAAGCTATCTAATCCATAAGTATTTCCATCAGTCGCAGGCAAATTGAACTGAGGAATTTTCGAACCTAACTTCAATACATTATCACTCATACAATGATTCCGCTTCTATTCAATGATTATGAATATAGTTCCAACTCAGTAAGCTCGCATATCATATGACCTACGGTAATATGTCCTTCCTGAATGCGTTGTGTATTCGAAGAAGGTATTACCACGGCGACATCAACCAAGTCTTTCAATTTCCCGCCGTTCCCACCAAGCAATCCGAGCACTTTCATCTTTTTCTGACGAGCCATCTCGACCGCTTTGATGACATTAGGTGAATTACCGCTTGTTGATATAGCCCAAAGTACGTCACCTTCCTGACCCAATCCCTGAACGTTTCTGGCGAACACATTGTCAAAACCAATATCATTGCCGCCTGCAGTCAGATTGGAAGTATCTGTTGTTAACGCTATAGCCGCCAAAGCCGGACGATTAATGTGATGATTAAGACGAATCATAAACTCTGTAGCTAAATGCTGGCAATCGGCAGCACTTCCGCCGTTACCGCACATTAATACTTTATGTCCGCTTTTGTACATACCGATTATTAAATCTACTGCTTTCAATACATCTTCAGTGCAAGCCTCAATCATGTTGAGCTTCGTTTGAGAGCTTTCTTGCAATGAAGATGTTATAAACTCTTTTTTATCCATTTCATTCCTGAATTAAACTGTCTTACTTTTTTTATAATGCACGGCGGAAGTAAACTCGCTAAGTTTATCCCATGAGGAGTTTTTTTCAAAAAAATTACCGGTAACGATTATTTTAGCTCCTGCATGCACCAGTTTTGAGGCGGTTTCTGCATTCCGGATTCCCCCGCCGACAATCACCGGGATGTCGCATGTAGACGATACCACCTTCACCATATCAACGGGTACGTGATCATCCGCACCAGAACCGGCTTCTAAATAGACGAACTTCATTCCCAGATATTGAGCAGCTAATGCCGTTGCAGCTGCGATCTCCGGCTTTTTCCGCGGTATTGGTAAACTCCCGCTCATGTATTCGGCCGTTGTCCTTGCTCCGGATTCAATGATCAGATATCCGGTTGAAATAGGCTCAATTCCTGCATTCTTAATGAGCGGAGCAGCAATAACGTGCTTTCCGATAAGATGCTCGGAGTTCCGGCCGCTTATCAACGAGATAAACAAAATAGCATCCGCATATTTTGAGACCTGATTTACACTGCCGGGAAAAATGATTAATGGCAATTCCGTGTGTTTACGAACTTCTTTTAAGGTATCGTCTAAATTTCCATTCATTAACAGGCTGCCGCCAATTAAAAAGCCGTCTACATCTGATGCGGCACACTGAGAAACAAATTTTTTATTCTGCTCCTCGGTAAGTTTGTCCGGATCGAGTAAAACCAGATGGCAAGCACCGTTTTCCGCGATTTTATCTAATAAATAGCTGTATATCTTCATATAAATTGTTTCAATGAAACGGAAATATATTCATTTTATCGTACATAAAAAAGCCTGCGGAATTATCGAATTGAAATTTTAACTATTCCTATCTGTACTTTGGACCCACAATATTGCCCCACGTAACCGCACGAAATGTGGTAAAAGTCCTATAAATAAGTATTAACGCGGCGGTTCACCGCCGTGAGAGTGGCACCCCAGATTCCCGGGCTTCAGCCATTAGTTTTATTAATTGGAATAAAGTCGGAACTTATTTTTTGTATCTTTCACGGCGGTGAACCGCCGTGTTAATGCAACGCATGCGCTTTCAGCACTCCAGCATACAGCAAGGCCATATTTCTGTTATCTGCCTCGTTTTCGGCTATTCTCGCAAGCCCTAAAATTTTTCCCTCAATGATTTTTCATTATTTATTATATTTGAAAGTCAGAATTTCTTCATTTGGTGCGAAAGTATACACATTTACCGGAATCCGGTAGTTCGAATGATGGAGTTTTTGCTTTTGCAGCAAATATAAATCATTTATTGCTGCTTGTTACCCTTATACAATCACAATAATTTAGATTTAATTTTGTATGGCCGAATTGACCGAAGAAAAAGTCCTTGTTTCAAACAGAAAAGCCAGGCATGAATATTTTCTTATTCAGACCTATGAGGCCGGACTGGTATTACAAGGCACTGAAGTTAAGTCGTTAAGGCAAGGCAAAGGAAATCTGACTGACAGCTACGCCAGTCTTCGGGATGGCGAAATCTGGCTGCTCAATTCGCAGATAAGCGAATACAAAGAAGGCAATATTAACAACCATGACCCGTATCGTGAGCGTAAACTTTTATTAAATAAGAGTGAGATTCGCAAGATCAGATATAAGATGGAAGAAAAGGGCATGACTTTGGTTCCTCTTAGTCTCTATCTGAAGGATGGAAAAGTTAAAGTTGAATTGGCTCTTGCCCGCGGCAAAAAAATGTACGATAAGCGGGAAACAATTGCTAAACGTGATTTTCAGCGTGATCAGGAACGACGCATTAAATACTAAAGCATTTATGTATATAAATTTATTTTTCAAAGATTATTAAATAGGAGTCCGATTCTATTGAGTACTTTATTCCCGACTCTCAATGAGCAGATGGATATTATCCGCAGGGGTGCATCGGAGATTATCCCCGAAGAAGAATTAGAAAAGAAAATTGTCAAATCTATTAATACCGGTATTCCGCTAAACATTAAACTTGGATGTGATCCAAGCCGGCCTGATCTTCATTTAGGACATTCAGTTGTTTTACGAAAATTAGCTCAGTTTCAAAATATCGGTCATCAGGCTATTCTTATCATTGGTGATTTCACCGGAATGATCGGTGATCCGACCGGAAGAAATGAAACCCGCCCTGCCCTCACTCTTGCCGATACAAGAAAACACGGCGAATCGTATTTCGAACAGGCTTCCAAAATTTTATCCCGCGAAAAGACAAAAATCGTCTATAACTCTTCATGGCTTAATACCATGAGCTTTGAGGATGTTATCAAACTTGCATCCAAATACACGGTTGCACGCATGCTGGAAAGAGATGATTTTACGAAACGCTATAAAAACGGTGAACCCATCAGCATTCATGAATTCTTGTATCCCCTTGCGCAAGGCATGGATTCTGTCGCTATTAAAAGTGATGTTGAGCTTGGTGGAACGGATCAGAAATTTAATTTACTTGTCGGCAGAGATTTACAGCGTGAATATGGATTGGAACCCCAGATCATCCTCACAATGCCTTTGCTCGTCGGAACAGACGGCGTTGAAAAGATGAGCAAGTCCTACGGTAATTATATCGGATTGAATGATACATCAAATGACATGTACGGGAAGTCATTATCAATTCCGGATACATTAATCTACACGTACTTCGAATTGGCAACCGATGTTTCGGGAGCGAAACTGGCGGAGATTAAGGCGCAGTTGACTGATGCTTCGATAAACCCGCGAAACATTAAGCGGGAACTTGCCAGAACGATTGTCTCAATGTATTATGCGGCCGGCGAGGACATTCGCGCAGAAGAAGCTTTTGATAAACTATTTATCAAAAAGGAAATTCCGGATGATATTCCTGAATTTCATCTTACTATAGAAGGAAATCAAATCGGAATAATTGAGCTTCTTTCGGTAACCAATCTTGTTCCCTCCAAGTCAGAGGCAAGGCGCCTGATACAGCAAGGAGGAGTAACGGTAAATTCACAAAAAGTATCGAATGTCAATGAGGTTCTCTCATTACAGAACGAGAATATTGTCAAAGTCGGCAAAAGAAATTTCTTAAAAATCATTACCGGATAGTTTCACCGGGAAAGGAGATGATACAATGTATGTCCCATCCAAAATATTTTTCACTAAAGGTGTCGGACGCCACAAAGAATACCTTGCATCGTTTGAATTAGCATTACGCAATGCAGGTATTGAATTTTGTAACCTCGTTACAGTCAGCAGTATTTTCCCGGCAGGATGCAAACGCATATCTAAGGAAGACGGGCTTAAATTGCTTACACCGGGACAGATTACGTTTTGCGTAATGGCCCGTAACGCTACCAACGAACCAAACCGCCTTATCGCTTCATCAATCGGTGTTGCGCTTCCGGCTGATTCGGATCAGTATGGATATCTTTCGGAACACCACCCTTACGGTGAGAATGAAAAGGTTTGCGGTGATTATGCCGAGGACTTAGCAGCTACTATGCTGGCAACTACTCTCGGTGTCGAATTCAACCCTGATACCGACTGGAGCGAACGTGAAAACATTTATAAAATGTCAGGCAAAATTGTACGCTCGTTCAACGTTACACAGTCAGCCGAAGGTGATAAAAACGGATTATGGACAACAGTAATCTCTGTCGCCGTTTTACTCCCCTAACCTCAATATCGCATGCAATTAAAAAATCCCCCCGATTCATCGGGGGGATTTTCTTTTAGCTATTTCCTTTTATATAATCCTGAAGCTGATTAATGACGAACTCTTTATGGGTAAGTATCGCTTTCAGCACATCGCCAATCGAAATAACCCCGACAAGTGTACCGTTATCTACAACCGGCAGATGTCTCACCTTTCTTGAATTCATCAACTCCATACATTCTTCAATATGTGCTGTACTGCCAACCGTAATAACGTTCTCTGTCATAACGTCGCCTACAACGCAATCCTTGGAGGATTTACCGCAGAGCACAATTTTCCGGGCATAATCCCGTTCTGAAAAAATACCAAGCAATGCCCCGCTTTCAACAACGAGAACAGCTCCGATAGATTTATCCGCCATTAATTTAAGCGCGTCAAATACCGAGGTGCTTCTTGTTACAAAATGGACTTCATTACTTTTATTTTTTAATACAGTTCGTACTGTTTCCATGTTTTTCCTATGCTGATTATCGTGACATAGGAAAATAGCAAGAATTAGGGGGGATATGCAAGTATAAAATTACTGAATCAGTAATCACTATTGATTTTCAGGATAGACATTCAGCGATTCAACAATTTCATAAAGCTTTTGCCGATTAATTTTACCCAGAGCGCTTTTAGGCAGTTCGGGAAGCACTATTATTCTTTTGGGAATTTTATACGAAGGTAAAGTTTTATATAAAATACGGAGAATGTCGTTTTCAGTCAATAACACCCCCTCTTTGCAGCTCACCACAGCAGTCACCGCTTCTCCCCACACCGGGTGCGGTATGCCGATAACACAACACTCATTGATACTGCCTAGGGATAATATCAATCCCTCAATTTCTTTTGGGTGGATTTTCTCTCCGCCGGAATTTATGACTTCAATTTTCCTTCCGGTAATGAATAGAAAGCCGTCCTCATCAATATATCCTAAATCTCCGGTTAAGAAATAGCCATTAAGCAGTTTTTCAGTGGACTCTTTTTCATTATTAAAATATCCGCTAAACAAAGCTGCCGATTTGATGCTGATTTCGCCTATTTCATTGCCTCCAACCGGCTCCATCTCATCATTGAGAATATTGATCTGAACTCCATCCAGAATATATCCCGCACTCCCTTTTTTCAAATTAACAATTTCCGGTTTGAGTGCTGTTATAAAAGCTCCGGTTTCACTCATACCGTAAACGGGACACGGCTGCCAATGTGAACCTTTCTGAAGCAGTGAGACTTCAGCTTTACCGCCACCGATAAGGCTGAATCGAAGTGATTTAGGTGGAGTGGCATCCGAGTCAATTAACTTTTTTAATTGAGTCGGTACTAAAGAGCATATAGTTACCGGATGATTTGAAACAGCCTGGATTATATCCGGCACACTACCTGACTCCGATATAACCAACGCCGCTCCCGAAAGCATGGTGCGAATAAACACCGACAACCCGGATATATGAAACAACGGTAATGATAAAAGCCAAAGATCATTCGGATTGTAGCCCAAGAATTTATTGCCCGAATTAAAAGCCGCGATTAAGCTTTGCACCGTATGCTCCACAGCTTTGGGCTTACCCGTCGAACCCGATGTAAATATATAAACGGCTTTGTGTCCCGGTAGTAACGGATGTTCAGAATCTTGCACAGAGAATGGCTGATTTTTTGCCAGTAAATCAAGGACTGAATGCTTACTTTCATCCTTCACACAAAGAAGGTTTGAATCCAGAAAGACATTATGAGTATCGGTCAATTTCAGTTCATCATGTAACTCAGCATCAGTCATCAGGCAATTTAACATCACCGGCGCTATGCCCGCTTCCCACATTGCTAAAACCGTCAGCACTGATAGAAACGGGTTCTTACAAAAGACCGCCGCACGTTCCCCGGTACTGGTAATAGCAGTCACTTCTTTACTGAGTTTTACAGCAATGTCCGCTATCTCTTCATAGGTAAATCTATAATACCCTGATGTATTGTGGCTTGGATGGGATATTTTTACCGGCAGCGAGTCAATGAATTTCTCAGGGACTATCAGAAAGGTTGATGAGGAATTATTCTTAGCAAGTTCAGAGATTTTGAGAGTTAATGAAGTTTGCATAAAAACCTATTTTACAGTTTGTTTGTCTTGTATGATGCCTTGTTAACGAAATCGCATAAACAAATTCTCAATCAAAGCGCAATGCCGACGGCAAGAAGAAATCCATATAATGAAGAAAACGCAGCCGTCAGTGCAAGAAGCCTATTCAATTCCTGCCCTTCCAATGAGGACAATAGCGTTATCAGTTTTATTGCTAATGGCATTAAAACCACCGGTAAAAATACCCATAACGTGTAATGATAATTAACGAATAAAATTAGGGGGACAATGAATGCTGCGAATATGAATAGCTTGTATTCCATACGAGAGAATTTTTTCCCAAAGATAACGGCAAGAGTGTTTTTATTCGCGGCTCTGTCCTGCTCAATATCCCGGTAATTATTGACAACTAATATTGCCGTCACCAAGGCCCCTACCGGGACAGAAGCGATAAATGCCTGCAATGATATTTCGTGAGTATTAACGAAATATGTTCCCATAGTGCCAACGATACCGAAAAATACAAATGAGAATACGTCGCCTAATCCGTTGTAAGCCAATGGATATGGTCCTGCGGTATAGATTATACCCGAAATTATCGAAAGTACACCGATGATAAGGATTGGGAAACCACCGAGATAGACCAGATACATGCCCAAAAGAAATGCCAGTCCAAAAGTAATCCAAAGCGCCACTTTCATCTCAGAAGGAGAAATATGACCGGAACTCAATAGCCTCATCGGGCCTACTCTATCCGGAGTATCGGAACCTTTAAGATGATCGAAGAGGTCATTGGCGAAGTTTGTGCCGATTTGAATCAGAAATGAACATAGCAGACAGAACAAGGAAGCGGTGAAAGAGAATTTCTGATCCCGAATTGCTAGCGCGGAGCCTACCAAAACAGCAACTGATGCTGCCGGCAGCGTTTTCGGACGTGCTGCCAAAATCCATGCCTGACTTTTAGAAATTGTTTGTGTCATGACCAATCACGCTTATGGAAGTCGGGGGAATTTTTTGAAATTAGGCTTACGTTTTTCAAGGTACGCCTTCTTTCCTTCCTGAGCCTCTTCGCACATGTAGTACAAAAGCGTTGCATTACCGGCTAACTCCTGAATTCCCGTCTGACCGTCTAACTCAGCATTAAAAGCTGATTTCAGAAGTCTTATGGATAGCGGTGATTTTTCCAGAATCTCTTTAGCCCACGCAACACCTTCTTCTTCTAACTTCTCAACAGGCACTACGGTATTAACGAGTCCCATTTCAAGAGCTTCCTGTGCTGAATATTGACGGCATAAGTACCATATTTCCCGGGCTTTCTTCTGTCCGACAAGTCTTGCGAGATAACTTGCACCGAAACCGCCGTCAAAACTACCGACTTTCGGACCGGTCTGCCCAAACACCGCATTATCGGCAGCAATAGTCAAATCGCATATAATATGCAACACATGGCCGCCGCCGATTGCATATCCTGCAACCAAAGCAATAACAGCCTTCGGAATGCTGCGTATTAATTTTTGCAAGTCAAGTACATTCAGGCGAGGTACGCCATCAGTCCCTACATAACCCTTGTCTGCGCGGATTCTCTGATCGCCTCCCGAACAAAAAGCGTACTTACCGTCCTTTGCTGGACCCTTCCCTGTCAGTAGTATTACACCTATTTTGCTGTCTTCGCGGGCATCGGTAAACGCATCATACATTTCCATCACAGTATCGGGACGGAAAGCATTCCTGACATCGGGACGGTTGATTGTAATTTTAGCAATGCCGTCACATTTTTCGTAAATAATATCTTTATATCTTTTGGCTTTCTTCCACGCTATAGCCATGCTTATACCTTCTCCGGTTTTACAAAATCGTTAATAAAATCATTTACCAAATTTACAAATTCGGAAGGATTTTCTAAATGAATGTTGTGCCCCGCGTTTTTCACAATGACATGTTTGCACAATGGGAGCATAACGCACATCCTGCCGTTAATTGCGGTAAACTTTGTATCAATTTCGCCGCTCAATAATAATACAGGAACATCTATCGTGTATAAATAATTCCATAGCGGTTCCATGACTCCGGCACCAAATGTCCGCAGGGATTGTGCCAATGCCGTTGGTGAATTTTCCAATCTCCGGTGATTTTGCTGCATTTGCTTTAATTCTGAGAGTTTCTTTTGCGATTGGAACAGATCAATTTCCGACCAGTAATTAACGAACCACTCCATACCTCTTTCTAAAATGGCATCAGCGAGTGCTGTATCGGCGGCGATTCTCAATTCCCTTTGCTCTTCATCATCTATGCCGGGTGAAGCGCTCTCAAGAATGAGGCCTATAACCGACTGATTATCCGACGCAACTACATCAAGCGCAAATCGGCCGCCCATCGAGTAACCTACGATGATTATCTTACCAAGATTGAGTTTTTTTATAATTGTAGAGATGACTGAACTGCCGAATGACTGAGTATAGCAACCGGGATCATCCGGCTTATCGCTTTTACCGAATCCGGGCATATCAATCCGGACAAGTTTGTAAGCGCCGGATAGCGACTCCACAATTTCGCTCCAGTCTTCAGTAGAACCGGCGAAACCATGAATGAAAACAAGACTAATGTCACCTTCTCCGGAAATTTCAACATTTATGGAGAGGCCGTTTACGTTTTCAAAAATCATTTGGAGAATTTTACCGAATAAATCACGTTGAGTAAAACATCCGCAACCTCACCCAAAGTGCTTTTGCTTATGTTCTCGATAGTATCATGCGTGGTATGCCAATACCGTCTTCTTCCGGCTGTTGAATCAGCTCCCACAAGAGAAGCGTCAATAATATCAATCGTCTTAAGTCCGGCTTGATTTAACGGGATATGATCATCATAAATACTTGCACCCGCTTGAGAAACAAAACTATTTGCTCCGGTACTCCTTGCGGCCTCCCAAACCAATTCAACAATTTCACTTCCGAAAATTACCGAGTTTTGCTCCTGATAGAATTGTGCCTCTTTGTCGCCAACCATATCAAGGAGAATGCCGAATTCAGGCGAATATTCTTTAGCATTTGCCGCAAAGTATTTTGAACCCAGACAGAACATGCTTAAATCCGAGCTTTTGCCGTAATCTTCCCCATCAAGAAAGATAAGGTCAACCCCGACATCCGGCATTTTTGTTTTCATCAACCGCGCCAATTCAAGCATAACGGCACAACCGCTGGCACCGTCATTAGCGCCCATCACAGGCTGAGTCCGGAGTTTTATATCAGTATCCTGATCACTTCTCGGCCTTGAATCCCAGTGCCCGCAAATGAATATTCTCTTTTTCGCTGTGAGATTGAATTTCGCAATGATATTCGTCAAAGCTAACTTCTCGTTGTCGTATCCGGTAAGTTCGAAATCCTGGGTTTCAATTTTGTCGGCATACTGCCGGAGAGTACCCAAAAAGAACTCCTTGGTCATCTGATGAGCTTTCGAACCGACAACTCTCGGCCCGTTTTCTAATTGTTTTTCAACGTAAGAATATATCATTGAAGGATCGGATTTCGGATACTGCTGATTCTTCGAAAGTGATACATACGGAGCCGTCTGTTCCGGTCCTTTTTTCCCGTCACATCCGTTAAATATTGTAATCATTGCTGCTAATAATAAAAATAAAGAATACGTGTGCCTGAACATTTCATTTCCAAAAAGTGGGTGGAGTAACTAACAAATTTAGTAATATTACCGGAGAATGGTAAGCTTTAATTTGAGGCTAAAAGTTCGCAAATGGCATCCTGGATTTGACGTGCACGGTTTAAATCCCGGGGATTGATTTGCATTAAAATGGAGAAAGAATACTCGTTTCCTGACTGACCGGCGGCATATCCAGAAAGCGCACTGACACCGCTAATGGTTCCTGTTTTAGCAAATATGTGTTTATATGCCTTTCCGGTAGTCATGCGGTTACGCAATGTACCATCAACACCGGCTTGCGGAAACGAATTTTTCAACAATGCACAATTCCTACGCTCGTTTTTATAAAAATATTTCAAAATGCCGTTGAGTAATTCCGCTGTAACAACATTATAGTGCGATGCTCCTGAACCATCGGCAATCCGGTAATTTTTTGGGTTAAAACCTGTGAGACGCATAAGACTATCTATATAAGCTAAGCCATTTTCAGCGGTGATGCCCTCAGTGATAGCTGCCGAACTTAAGTTCCGGGATAACAATTCCGCACATAAATTGTTGCTTGTTTTATTCATTACTTTCACAATTTCTGCAACTGTATGCCACTGCTGCGCAATGCAAACGGGATGAATCAAATTTTTCAGCCCTGTTCTATTGCGAATATGTATCCCCGCATCATGGCATTTCTCTTTGAATATGAACAAGAAAAACTCTTCCGGTCTTAGGATGCTTATATCTTCACGCGAGGTTGTATCGGATGGGTTCCAAACACCTTTAACAAATATCCGCTCTCTTCCTCCCAACCATTGATGCGTATATAACAAATTAGTTGAAGAAGAAGTATCAATGCGTATTTGGTTAATCACTTTGAAAAATTTAGTGTTAGGATTTGCGGACACATCAAATGAATTTGCGTCTTTATCGTAACGGACTTCAATTTCAACCGCGTTCCGATTTATTGACAGCGGCGTAATGTAAGGTGCATCTGAATACGGATCGTCATCCCACATCCAGCCATTTACCCAGCGGACGGTATCGAATAAACTAACGTCAGGAAGGACTTTGCCATTGATGGTGCGAATTCCGGCATTCTTCAACTGCGTTATCAGAGAATCCAAATCATTCAATTCGAATAAAGGGTCGCCGCCTCCTTTTATGTAAATGTTCCCGCGCAGACTGCCGTTTACAACATTCCCATCCGAAAGAATTTTTGTGGTTATTTGGCGTTCGGATCCGAGATAATGCCAAGCAGCAGCAGCGGTCAATATTTTCATATTGGATGCAGACCGCATGGGTAATTTATTGTTTTTTGAAAATACAGGACTGTTGGAAGTCAGATTGTGAACATCGAGTGATACAATAGCAGAATCAAAGAATGGCAGGCTCACCAACGAATCGAGAGTCTTACCAATGCCCGGCTCCCCTTTCTGAGCAAACGAGCTTACAGAAAGAACAAGAGAGCAAACAACGACTAATATAAATCGGCTAATAAAATTCATTGCCTACTGAATTGAAATTCTTACGTCAACACCGGCTTCATTGGTTGTGGTAGCCGATATGCTGGATGCACCTTCAGGTTTTGTCGAAGACCGTTTATAATAAATGGATGCGGTCACTCTGGAACTCATCACGTACTTAATTCTCGGCTCAAGTGAAGTTCTTATCGTACCGTTCTGCGGAACACCGGCATCGGTATAATCCGACATATCATACAGTACAACGGAATTCTGCGTTCTAGTATATGAGAACGAAAGCTCAATATCATTTTTCAGCGAGATGCCGAAGAATGGAACTTCAAAACCCTGTTTTGTATAATTTATCGTAATTCCCATATCCTTGGAATAGGTGTCGGTAATTTTCTTTGTCGTTACCGCCACATCATAACCTGATGATGTTGAGTATTTTACACTGCCTGAGAAATTACCGCTCCACAAATCAAAGAAAGTCATATTCAAGCCGACCAACGGCTGGAATCCGATAGATGCTTTTTGCGATTGAATAGACTGCGTTCCTCCGTCTAATCTCCACGCTTCGGTATAATCTGATGAATACGCGTGATCAAGCGAGACCTTTTTGGCAATACTTTTAAATAACGGCAGCTTTTCAAGTCCATCCCACGATATACGCCAGTTTGCGCGCGGAATATAATTGGAAACATCACGAAGGAAACTGATTTTGGAAAGAACCGGCATACTTTCAAAACCCTCGACAAATGCCCCGGTTATATCTGTCTCGCCGTTTGCCACATAAATCTCATGTACCTTTTTGATGCCGCTCTTGAAGAACGAAAGGAAAAATACGGGCGGCATTGAGAAGAATGAACGGGACAACGTTCCGCTTGATGTCACATTTGTAATGCGAACATTACCTAAGGAGTCCGTTGCCAATGTAGTTGACTTGTTAACGGACCATGCGGTTTTCCAGTTCAGGTCTATCTTTGCACCTTCCCACAAAGGGCGCGAGGTTTTAAACTCAATACTATTACTCTGCTGGAAGTTATCCGTCAAACTACCATTTTTTGCACGCGGACCGGCATTCTTGCTCAAACCAAGCATAAATGCACGAGATGGCCCCTCGTCAACTTTATAGGAAAGACCCCACAGATTATTAAAACCGTTTCCATATCCTTTAATACCAGATGAGGAATACGTGTTTTGATTGGCAAAGTTTACTGAAATATTTTCATAATCAAAGAAAATTGTTTTAGCTACTAACTTTAAAACCAGTAATCCATTCTTCAGCGCTTCGAGTTTCGATGCCAAACCACCACCTGACTTAGTAGAATCCTGAACGGTGGTATCTTGTGGCGCTCTTAATTTATCGTCAGCCGATAAAGCAGTCGTATCTTTAAGGTTTTTCGGCTTCTGAACAACCGGATTTACCTTAGGTTTCTGGACATTTGCATTTTGCGGCTTTGGAAGCTCTTCTTTGAATAAAGGTTCAAACAAGCTCTTCAGTCTGAGAGTAAATCCAAGAGACGAAGTATTTTTAGCTGATACCGAACGGCCTAACTCTGTTTGTCTGAAATCATTGCCCCAACTATAATTAACACTATAACCCGCCGACAAGGTCAGATACTTACCGATGTCAAATAAATTCGGAAGTTTAGGTGATGACTTAATATCAATATTTTGTTGGAATTGGTAGTCACGCCCAAAGATAGTACCCGAAAGAATATCTTTCCAAATTTCCTTTTCACTGCGTGGTTTATCATTGCTATCAACTTCAAGAAATGCCAGTGATGAAGCAGCACTATGATTGTAGGATGTGGTCAAATTCAGAAATCCGTTTTCCGTCATCTTCCAATTGAAAGCCATACTTCTTGTGGTCTGAAAGTCATGAGAAGAAGTCGGTGTGGCATCTGTTGTTGAAGTCGCCCTGATAACGGTATACGAGTAATTTCTCTTCGCAGTCATATTAAAACTGAATGATTGCGGAAGATAATAAAACTTGAATTGCCGGTAATCACTTGACAATGATATAGGCACACCGATAACTGGAATCCTTGCAGGAATAACCGAATACTCCGGACTGATATTAACGGCATAAGCCATATTGGCATTCCATACCCACGTATTGCTCGCAAGCGTTGTCGGATTGCGTGAGAATGTCTTATTGAAATTATAACCGAAAGTCAAACTATTGAAGGAATCTCTTATAAGCCAATAATCCGAAGGGATGCGCAATTTTATATTAGACAGTGAATATGATTCTGACATGTTGTAGGACTGTGCATCAGCAGCAATCTGATCGGCGGCTGCTTGTGCCTGTGATTCGGTAGCTCCGTCCTGAAGCATCTGCTCTTTTTTCAACTTTTGTGCTTCGGTAACAAGAATATCTGAACTCGGCAGGAACAGCGGTTTGCCAACGCTTTCATTGCGGGAGTAATTCAGTTTTAAATTGCTTTCCTGCGAATTTAAAGGCAATATTTTCAACAGGTCAACATCTGCTGATACCCCCCAATTGTTTGATTCCGTCCGGGAACCGAACTGTTCCGAGAGCTTATGGAAATACGGATCAGTCTTACTGATATTATAATTCAACGTTACCAAGTCGGCCAATTTTAAAGTAGTTGCGACACTATACGCCCATCCCTTTGTATTATCAGCACCAATAACGCGCAATTCATCTACCCAAAGTATACCTGAGACTGGCTGCTGCAGCAATGGATTATCGTCTGCTTTATTGGTAACTCCAACCGCAAGAAATTTTACGCCCGTCAAGGCCGGCTTGCCACGCACAACATAAAAATGCCCTTCTTTACCTTCCACGGGCACTCGATAATCACGAGTTGTGCCTGTATCGCCACGAGCCTGTTTAATTGCCGTCAACTCTTTGAAAATAATAGTAATCTCATCCCAGTTATTTTCATTGATATTGTCCCGTAACGGTTGACGGTATTCATAGAAATTGTTTGTGTCACTACCGAAACGGAAGAAAACTTCAGACGAATACTCGTTTACGCTTTTATAATATGCCAAAGATTTGACGCCCGTTGAAGTGCTGGGATGAATAAACAATTTCATCTGGCTGTAGTTAAATATATCCAAAGCCTTTGAAAGATATTTAACAGCCTGACGTGATTGACCTTCCGGCAAATCATTAACAATAAGACTCAAAGACTGTTCATTTCTATAAACATTCTGATCACTTCTTGTTCTATCCTTTTCCTGGGAAACACCGCTCGGCATAGTATAATCAGGATTATCCTCAATGCTGACGACTGATAATTCGAGAATTGAGTCGGTAGCTGTTTCTTTTTGCCATTGATTGCCAACGAGATTAAACTCGGTCATTCGGAAGTGAATTCTATCCTGAGTACCGGTAACAAATACTCTGATACCTTCTACCACCGTTAAACTCGGCGAACCAACAGCCAGTGCAAAATCTTTGAGCGGCACTTTGAACTGATACCATGAATTGCTTCCGCCGCCTGCAATAAAGGGATTAGTGGCACTGTTGGTATCAAGAGGTATTTCATAACGGAAATAGCTGTTCGCCTTATCCATCGTACCATTATGGTTCAAATCCTCAGTATCAGGCAATCTGCCGATATCGGTAAGAACGGAGTTCCCCTCGGTATTGTTTATATTTTGATACTTGTCAGGATCCTTGCTTCCGGAACTCGTGAATGAAAAATTATCATGGCTCGGATCACCTTCGGTACTGCCGTATTTTGATTTTTCTGCAGCATCCAATATTCCGTCAATACCGGTATCTTCTCCATCGTCCATCAATTCGTTTTTATTTTTATCTTCAGAATCAATAACACCGTTTGGAATGACATCTTCACTGATCCTTCCGAGATCAATATTAATCTTTGCGTCCTTGTCAGCGTTTTCTACATTCACCCAAAACTCAATGTACTCAATATTTTCCTCGACAAGATTGCTTGCGGTACTTGAAAGAAGCTTCATCATACCGCCCCAGTTCTTGGAATGGTCGGTCAATGATGGGTAATGGTTGTACGGACCAACAATTGACGGATCATAGACAAAATCCAATACCGTTACAAGCTGATCATTGGTTGCTACACGCTTCTTAGGCCAGATGGCATTTACAGATACATCCGAAGGCAGAATGTTATACCACCAGGACTTAGCTTTGTAATTCATCTTTACCGTATCCGGCAAGTCGTTGATAGAAGCATCAAGGTTTGTAGGGATACTTATATCTTTCCACCCCGTGTACCCGACTCCTACAGGGATAATTCTTTTTGTTCCTTCGAAGTCATCTACGTAAGCGATGTTATTTGACTTGTCTGATGCAATAGTACTCTTTTTGGTATTCGGGTCAGGATTCATTAAAGCCGCTTCAGCTTTAATCGCAAAATTTGATGATTCCTTTGTGGAAATAATTTTATCAAGCAGTCTTGAAACTAATGGGAGCTCTGCAGCAGTTTGGAAATCAAGCCCGTAAATAGTGTTGTTCATCGGCTCTTCACCGATACGAACCTTATCGCTCAATGTTTGTTCGCTTAAACTCAACATCGAGAATCCGAGTTTTGTACTATTCGAGATATTGAAAATACCACGTATACCGAACAAGGTTTTTGATGCTATTTGGAATAAATCATTTTCTTCGTAGGAGATCTTTAGGTTTGCTCCTGATACGAGAGCTGATTCATTCCTGATAGTTAGCGTACCGATATTATAATCAACCGAGTAGTCAACGTTATTGGTCAATTCGCGGCCATTTAAACTAACCTTCACGGAGTTTTCAACAACGTTAAATCCAAGCTGATAACTCGAAGACGACTCACCAGTTGACTGACCTGTTATAACAAACTTATCCTTGACTTTATTTTGCTGAGCGTATGTAACCGTTGTATCATATATATCATTGTAGCGCAATGAGTCATAATTCGGTAATGCCGCCGATATATTTCTTCCGAAAGGCTGTAACGTTGGGAAAATGATTTCGCCTGTCGCAGGCAGAATTGTTAAGCCGGGACGAAAATCGAACAGACCGTCAGGCTGCGCGTTGTTACTTGCATCCAGAATATCGAGTCCGAATGCAGTCAATAAGCGGACAGATCCCAACGTTGACTGCGCATCGCTACCGTCAATTTCATATTTAAGATCGCAGGTAAATCCATCCTTCTGAATATTCCGTGCACCAATCGAATAAATATTTTTCAGCTGCAAATTCCAAGCCTTCTTATACTGAGGCTGCAAATTCTGAGGTTTTACAAGTTTAAGTACAAGGCCGCTGAGCTTTGATTTATCCAGGTTTTTTGATAACTCACCGTACGTCTTGCCACCGGCGGTATAAGCAACGGCGATAATATCCTGATCCTGAATGGATGTTTTGAAAGTAATAAATCCGGTTTCCGGATGAACGATATAATCCGTTCCTTCCGTCAACATAACAAATCTGCCTCTGACCCGTTCCCCCGGAACTTCTGTCATAGTAGAAGCGCGCAACTCGTCACCATATAATGTCCCGGTATTTTCCGGAAGGTCTATGTAGGCATTCCCCATCCATTCATTTGGATCGGTTGTTACTTGATTAATAGATTTCCAAACTTCCAGGAAGGTAATTCGATAATTCTCATTTATCTCCGATGTAGGCTTCGCAAAGAAATTGTTGAACATATTCAGATTTGCGGAAGTATCGGCATATACTTGATCAACGAAGTAGTGACTCTTTGAGTAATTGTAAGCGCGCAAAGTGAACGGTTGACTCGACGAACCGCCTGAAACAGATTTTTCCTTGATCTCACCTTTCTTCTGTGAAGCAAGAGCGGTCAAATCCAATGGACCTAATTTAAAATTCGCTTTAATTCCGAAGAGTGCTTCGCTGCCGCCGACAAGGTTGGATGCCTGCAGTGAAACGTTTCCTGCTTCGATACTCTGAATTATTTCATCCTCATATCCGGTGTACTTAATGTGCAGTTGATTTTCATATTCAAATGTACGTTCGGTGTTCCAGTCTGCCGAGATTTGCAGCTTATCACCAATCGTTCCGTTAACATTTATCTGCACCTGCTGACGGAAATCCGGTTCATTTCTTGTATTTCCCAAACTTGAAGCAGTTACACCTTCGGTCGTTTCATTTCTCCACGCGCCGTGAATATCAACAGCACCGCCTATTTTTAAACTGATTTTCGGAGCACCAAAAATGCTGAGTACACCGACACTTGGAAGTGGAATTTCAAAATCGGTAAAATCCTTGATTAAATTGCCAAGATCTTTCTTCTGATCCTTCAATTCGTATTTATAAACAATATCTTCCCACGATTCTCTTTCATGGCTCATCAACTTGAGAGCAATATAATCGGACATAGTCATGGTGAGAGGATTGCGAACGCGGGTCCCGGCAACGGACTCTCTAACAGTCACTTTGCTACCGTCTGCCGTATCAATCTGAATCTCCTTCTTTTGCTGCGAAGGAGTTGCAAATAATTTTGACGGTTTGTGAGAAATTACCGAAGTATATGGAACATCTTTTCTTTTCGTCTTGAAATATTTCATTCGTGCCGTTGAGTCAATCCTTGACGAATCAATTTTGGCAACATCCGGAGCCTTTCCTTTAAGAGAATCCGGCGTTAAAGCTTTATGGTCGGTAGCTTTCAGTTTAAGTGAATCAGGATGTGATTTTGTTGAATCCGCTTTAGTCAAAGCAACAGAATCGGCTTTTGCTTTAGCAGCGACAGGATCAAAGACTTGAATGGAAACGGGCTTGGATAATGAAGAAGTGGAGTCGGCGATAGTTTTGGAACTATCCGCTGCAATAGTTTTACTTTTTTGTAAGCTGTCAGCTGCTTCTTTGTGCTGAGCCGCAAGGGAGTCCGCACTATTCCGGATAGCATGCTCCATCAGGGCATCTGTCCAGATACGCTTATCCACCTGTGAAACAGGAGTGTACGAAAACCCGATGTTCATCAGGCCATAAAACACGATGGCACCAAGAATCACCTGGGCAAAGAAAAACCTAAGAAATTTAGAATTCCCGGAAAAAATTTTCTGTCCTGTAAAAATAGTTAATGAAACGACTGATGTTCTGACTCCGGTAAAACTGGTTAAAACGCCCTACCGGAATCCTCAAAAAGAAATGTATCAAAAAACCCTATAAATATTCTCCGGTTAATTCCATGATATTAGTTTTAGTTCCGCCAAATCGCTTTTGGTAAACTCAAAAATACTAAAAATTTCTCTTCTTTTGAAGAACTCCCTTAGGAAAAATATCATTTACCAAGGTTTTAATTAAGGCAAAAATTTGTCAACTTTATGAAATGTCCTCTTCCACGGTGTTCTGCGATAGTATGTCTATTATTTCGCCTCCCTGGGCAATAACACAGCTCAATTTATTCCCCGCACAAGCAGCAGTATCAATGTATACAGCATTCCCGGATTTATTGAATTCAACGTCCTGATGTCTTGTATGACCGACGACCTGAAGCAAGTCGAGAGGCTGCAAGGGAGCCCTATTCCATAAAACCCCGATTTCATCATCCTGTGATATCTTTAAAATCTCATTCCAGTCAAAATTCTTATCCCGCAAATAATCCTTAATACTGCTATAATTATACTTTGATATTCCGGCATGAGTTATCAGGCAGCCCTCGCTGACGTAATACAATGGAAATTGTTTAATGTATCCGGCGTGAATTTCCCATAATGACTCATTCTGACTATAAAACGCCATCGTTTTCTGGCATCCGTTCATTTCCCATACCATAGCCCATGGACTGCCCGGGTTGTAAAACGCGTGACAAAACAAATTATCATGATTCCCCAGTACGGTGCGAATTCCGGTTTGTGCAATATACTCAACGACCATGTGCGAAAAATTGCCCCGGTCAACAATATCGCCAACGCAGTACAATGAAATACCCGGATATTTTTCCCCTGCTTTTTCCACCAGAGTGACTAACGTATGGTAGCAGCCGTGAATGTCGCCTAAAATTCCAATCATCAGATTAAATATAATTATTAGATTTTGCGTATGCTGCTAATTCATCCCTGAATTTGGGATGTGTAATATTTATCAGAGCCTGAACACGTTCACGGATTGATTTGCCGAACAGATTCGCTACGCCAAATTCCGTTACGACATAATGAACATCGGCTCTATTGGTGACAACTCCCGCTCCCGGTTTCAGGGTAGTTACAATTCTTGAAATAGCATCTCCTTTGGCTGTTGACGGCAGTGCAATGATCGGCTTACCACCTTCAGATCTTGATGCGCCGCGTATAAAATCAACTTGTCCGCCGAATCCGCTGATGAATTTGGAACCGATGGAATCCGCGCAGACCTGTCCGGTAAGATCAACTTCTATGGCTGAATTGATGGCGACCATTTTCGGGTTTTGTGAAATCACAAATGGATCATTAACGTATTCCTGCGGATGAAATTCAATCATCGGATTGTTGTTAATGAAATCATATAATTTTTGCGAGCCCAGTACGAATCCCGCGATGATTTTACCTGCGTGGATTGTCTTTTTGGAATTCGTAATTACCCCACTTTCAACAAGCGGAATAATACCATCGGAGAACATCTCGGAATGGATACCAAGATCTTTCTTACTTCCTAAAAACTTCAGAACGGAATCCGGAATCATACCAATGCCCATTTGCAGAGTTGAACCGTCTTCAATAAGCTCGGCAATATGCATACCGATTTTGTTGAATACCTCGGTCTTCTCCGCGCCCATCTCTTTTTCACCTTGCGGCAGTTCCATGATTGTTTCATCAGATTCAACAATGTAGTTAATCTTGTTTATATGGATGAAACTATCTCCCAATGTTCGAGGCATATTTTTATTTATCTGAGCAACAACAATGTCGGCCTTTTCGGCACCTGTTTTTGATAATCCAACCTCCACACCAAAACTGCAGAATCCATGTTCGTCCGGCGGTGAGAGATGCAGGAAAGCAATGTTTGGCTTGATGATGCCCTGTCCGAACAATTTCGGATATTCGAACAAGTATATGGGGATAAAGTCAGCTCTCCCTTCATTTACCGCCTGCCGCGCGTTCACTCCCATAAAAAAGGAGCGGTGCCGGAAGTGTTTCTCCATACCCGGCTTTAAATAAGGAAGTTCACCAACCGCGAGAACGTGAAGTATTTCAACATTCTCAAGTGATTCTCTTCTATCTACCAATGCGTTGACTAATTTCATGGGAATGGCACAGTTAGAGTGCATAAGCACTTTATCACCCGATTTTACGAGGCTAACTGCCTGCTCGGCTGTCACTATTTTAGAATTGTAATTCTTCATGACAGATGCCGAATAGTTGATCGGAGTTTGTGTTCCGGCTATCATAAATTCCTATTTGGGATTAGTTTTTTGAAAAAAGATGTATTCTTCTATATTCTACATTATATGTATCCGCGATAACTTCATTTGAACAAGAACCATTATAAGTACAAACGCCTGCTAATAATCCCGAATCATCACTGAGTGCGGGCATTAATCCTTTATCTGCAACTTCCAAAATGTAAGGAAGCGACGCATTGGTCAACCCAAAACTGGCTGTCCGGGCTACTTTTGCCGGCACATTCGGTACACAGTAATGGATAACGCCATGTGAAACGAAAACCGGATTCGAATGGGTCGTAGGCCTGCTTGTTTCAACACAGCCGCCCTGATCTATCGAAACATCCACAATCACAGCTCCTTTTTTCATGGTCTTTACCATTCCCTCAGTCACAACATGAGGTGATTTTGCTGCCTTGTTTTGCACGGCACCGATTAGCACATCGGCAAATTTAACTCCTCGTGCAATTGTATAAGGATTGGCGACAACAGTTGTCACGCGTTTATGATAGAGCGCGTCAATTTTTCTGAGTTGAATCAGATCCTTATCTAAAACAATGACACTTGCTCCGCGTCCGATTGCAGAGCGTACGGCTACCGAACCAACGACTCCGGCACCGATAATGACAACTGCCGCCGGGGCAACTCCGGCAATACCACCGATAAGTACGCCGCGCCCTCCGTGGTTGCTGCTTTCCAACAAGCTTTCGGCAACCTGGACACAGATTTGTCCCGCTATTTCGCTCATTGAATGGAGTATGGGAAGTTCTCCCTGCTGCTCGATCAATTCATAACTGATTGCTGTTACTTTCTTTTCGAGCAATGAATTCAATACCTTCTTCCCGCTTGTGGCAAGATGAAGGAATGAGAACAATGTCTGGTTCTCTTTCATGAGTTCGCACTCATCTTCAAGCAGCTGATTGACTTTGACAACAATATCCGATCTCTGAAAAACTTCTTCGGCGCTGTATACGATATGAGCCCCTAAGTCTTCATACTCGCTGTCGGGAAAGTGACATGCAGTCCCGGCACCTTTTTCCACATAAACAGTATGCCCGGCTCTGACCAAGGTATCAACTCCTGCCGGCGCCAAAGATATTCGTCTTTCTTCAAATTTTCGTTCTTTTGGAATTCCGATCTTCATACGGCTTTTCTCTTAATTTAATATACTTTTTGTTAATGCTATTGAACTACGGCTGCTGCACAAGATATCTTTTAATTTTCTGCGTTGTTGTTTTTTCAAATTCGTTATCCCGAATCGTAAATTTCCGGACTTGCTTATAGCTCGGAAGTGTTTTATTTACCTGTTTTATCGCTTCACCGATGGTTAACTTGATAATATCCGATGTTATTTGAACATTATTCTTTTCCGACATCTCAATAAATGACTCGTGGTCAGGTACGATTTGAGCTGCAATTACATCGTCGTCTTCCTTTGTGTTTTTATCAGCATAGACCAATACTTCTTTGATAAAAGTATTCAGCAGCAGAGCATCTTCGATTTCTTCGGGGAAAACATTTTTACCATTCTTCGTGATAATAACATTCTTTTTTCTACCGCTGATATGCAGAAATCCGTCATCGTCTATAATTCCTAAATCCCCGGTATGGAACCAGCCGTCAATGATAACCGAGTCGGTCAGTTCTTTGTTTTTATAATACCCGAGCATGACGTTTCCACCTTTGGCAAGAATTTCTCCAATGCCGTTTTCGTCTGTATCAATAATCTTGATTTCAACGTTTGGCAACGGTACGCCTGCCGCGTTATCCTTAAAAGCTTCGAACCTGTTCAATGCTAAAATCGGTGAGGTTTCAGTAAGTCCATACCCTTGTATGAAGTTAAAACCGAACTCCCGTAAACCTTTCGCGACAGAAGGATCAGCGGCTGCTCCTCCGACGATAAAGGCACGGATATTTCCGCCGAAATTTTTGTGCAATTCTTTGAAAATCAGTTTCTTCGAATCCTTCCAGCCGAACATAGAAAGAAAATCCGTAATATGAATCATGGGCCGGATAACAACTGATTTCACTTTATCCGCCTGTATCGTTTTATATATCTTGCGGAACATCTTTTCGAAAATCAAAGGTACACCCAGAACCATAGTCGGCTGCACTTTGAGCATATCGTCCACAATTGTCTTTAACGACCGCGAATACCAAACACTTGCACCGCTGTAAATCGGACATAACTGCCCGCAGGTACATTCGTATGTATGGTGTATCGGAAGAATAGAAAGAAATTTATCCGATGTGTAAATTTTAAATGCCGAGCGCATACCGTAAAGATTTGCTGCCAGGTTTTTCTGAGTCAGCATTACACCCTTTGCCCTGCCGAGTGAACCCGATGTAAAAATTATTTCTGCCGGCTCATCAAGATGTATCTCCGGCAGTTCACTTTTTGTCATCGGGACTGCATTCCGGATCAATTCAGGCATGGAGTGTATGTTCTCGGATATATCCGCAGAATCCATACTGATGAAAAATTTCAGACGTTTTAAAACTAATTTTGCTTCGCCCATCATTGAGTGAAAGCTTTCGGAAAATACGATTACTTCCGCATCGGATTCGTGAATGATATTGAAGATTTCGCTTTGTGTCAGGTTTTTATCAATGGGAACAATAATGTGATTAAATGCCATTGACGTAAGGTACGTTAATGTCCACTGAACTCTGTTTTCAGAAATAACCGCGATGGTCGTTCTTTCTTTAATCCCGAGTCTTTTTAATGCACTGCCGAATAATAATATATGTTCTAATAATTCAGAAAATGTTAGTGAATTTATCGGTGTGGAACTTAAATCCTGTAAAGCCGGTAAATTGGTAAATCGTGAAGCCGACTGTAATACCATATCCTGAATGGATGATATGCGGTGAACTTCATGAATTTCATAAGTCTTTGCCATAGGGCAATCTCCGTTAAATTAACTATTGAAAAATCGAGAGGCACTTCTCCAGATCTTTAATCAGATCGTCGCTGTTTTCAAGCCCTACCGCCATTCGGATGCCTCCTGGATGAATGTCGGCAGCTAAAAGTTTATCAGCCGGTATCATTGAATGTGTCATTGATGCCGGATGCTCTATCAATGTCCGGGTATGCCCGAGACTGACCGCCAATGTTAATGTATAAGCATTCTTTGCTGCGTAATTCATCACCATGCGGCCGTTATTTCTCATCTCCTCGGCATCTTTTCCTTTTATGGTAAAATAAATAAGGCTGCCCGGAGAAAACTCTCCGTTAAAATTAATCATTTGTGTTTTTGCACGCTCATAAAATCTGAAACTCGGTAATCCGGGATAGTTGACAAAGTCTACCATGGGATGCCCATGAAGATACTCAGCGACTTTTTGGGCATTCTGTACTTGTCTTCCGATGCGTAAGTGTAAAGTAGGAAGGCCATACGTCATAATAGTCCAAGCGGCTTTTGTTCCAAGGCATGCGCCGAAATCTTTTCGCATAAGCAGCAGCAAATCATGGAAACGCCGTCTGCCGATTACAACCCCGCCCATATCCGTACCAAATCCGCCGATACCTTTAGTGAGGGAGTTAACAGTAAAGTCCGCACCCAATTCAATCGGCCTTTGACAGTATGGCGTTGCGAATGTGTTATCAACAACGATGTAAATTTTTTCATTTTCCTTACGTGACTCGTTTAATTCGTCAACAGTTTTTCTCACTTGCCGGATATCTATAATATCAAGGGTTGGATTGGAAGGAGATTCAAAATATACCACCCTCGTTTGAGGTGTAATGTTGGCAATGAGGTTGTTTATATCGGTAAGGTCAGTCAGCGTGCACTTTATGTTATAGCGTGGATACCAGTTCATAAACAAGGAGTATGTACAACCGTACATTGATCGGTGCGCAACAATCTCGTCACCGGTCCTCGTTAAAATACCAAGTACTCCCGAAATTGCACCCATGCCCGTAGAAAAAGTAACTGCACATTCGCCTTTTTCAACGTATGCAAGGTTTTCTTCAAGAAGGTTTTTATTCGGTTCACCTAAACGGTCATAAATGTAAATTGGATTTAGTTCTTCACCGAAAGTATCCGTATTAGCGAATTCTTTGAATCCTTCGGCTCCCCTTTCGGCTGAATCTAATCTGAAAATTACGGATGAAGTGAGTGGTGAGATAACGTGGTGTGAATAGTCCCATTTTGTGCTGACGTTTTTTCCATAAATGAGATGTGTCTCCATGGAATACTGTTTATCGTCAACGCCAATATCCTGCTGATCATTGAGAGAATGCTTTTCCATAACCTGATCTTTCTATAATATTATTAAGGGAAAATTACAAAATTTGTCCCTAATACAATCCTAAAATCTTCACGAAATCTTAACGCTAAACAATTGAAACTATCTGATAAGGAAAAGTCCGACCGACGCCCAAATAGTCCAGTATGCAATGAATTTACTTATTTTCGGATAATTTCTTTTCATGTTGCCCCAGGTAACGGCAACTATCAACATAAGAGCTATAAGAGCAAATGTAAAAAGCACCACTTGTCCGATGCCGAATGATTCATGCACAACATCTGCAAAGCTTTTATCATCCCACCATTTGCGGTAGATTAATTGCAAATGGAGCCAGTAAATCAGTAGGGATTCACGGCTGACATCCAGAATAAGTAGCTTTGAAAAATCTATCTTTGAAGTTATCTCCCTTGAGAACCACAAAATGAGCAGCACCCACCCTATACGGGCAGTGAAAAAGAAGAAATGCGGCTCGGGAAGCATCAGATAGGTGGGAAGTTTCGGAGTGATAAAAAGATGTCCGGAAATTATCAGTATCAGTGCACCCCACAACATCCTTTTAAAATAGATTGAAGTCTTTTCCAGCTTACGGTATTGTAAAAAGACCGATGAAGTATAGGCACCGGCAGTTAGAAATCCCACCCACGGGAAAAGTGGAAATAATGACCAGTGCATCGGGTTGAAATAATTTGCAATAATGGGATGAACGTGCTGCTGAAAATCATACTGCCAGATTGCAGGTGTTATTATGCCAATAACCAACGATATTCCAAGCATTAAATTCCTGAATAGAGCATCACTTTTAATCAGAAGGCGGAGAATAAATAAGAACGTCAACCCCATTGCGATTGTTTGCAGAACATCTACCGAAAAAAAGGCCGCCCATTGGTCGGATGAAGCTTCAAAAATCGTCCGTTTCAAAGAAAAATACGGCACACGAAGGCTATAGCCGACTAAAAATATTAACCCGATTCGTGATAATTGTTTCCAGAATGTTTTTCCGAATTTCCGGAACTCCGGCAATTTTTTGTCCGCAGCAAGCACAAAGGCAAAACCGGAAATAAACAAAAAGGACGGGGCGACAAGTCCGTTGATAAACAACAGATACGGGTACCATGAGGTTGCTTTCAGAGCCGGACTCATAAAAGCGTTTACCACATGAACCTCAATCATGATAAGGAGAACCAGACCCCGATGGAAGTCTATAAATTGCAGTCTGTTTTTTACGTCCATACACACCAATTGTTTTAAGAACATGAATTGCAGAGAGAACTAAAATTCAAGTTTAGAATATAAATATTTTATTTCTCTCTATATTAGTCCAAATTGGTTTTCGAATTTTTTTTTGGCTAAGAATTGTTCGGGTGAATATGAGTAATACAGTTTTTATAACCGGAGGTACAGGCTTAATTGGCGGGCACCTCATTCATGAATTATTAGCAAGCGGATATTCGGTAATTGCCGCGGGCCGAAACACCGCGAAATTCGCTTCAATCAAGGACAATGGGTTCCGGGCAATACGCTGGGACGGGCAATCACTGCCTGATAACGATATATTGCTTGAAAACATACACGCCGTTATACATCTTGCGGGTGCCGGTGTTGCGGATAAGCGTTGGACCGAATCATATAAGAAAGAAATTCTGGAAAGCCGGACAAAATCTACCACTGCGCTGGTGGAGTATTTCTCAAAAACCAAAAATCCCCCATCTGTGTTCATATGCGGCTCCGCGACGGGATTTTATGGCAGTTCCGCAGATAACACATTCACGGAAAGTTCGCCCAAAGGAAAAGGTTTCCTTGCCGACGTTTGTCAGGCGTGGGAAGATGCCGCAGCCGCCTCTGCAAAGTCCGGTATGCGATGGGTAAGTATACGAACCGGCATTGTTATAGACGGGGACAAAGGCGCCCTGCCTAAAATGGTGACCCCGTTCAAGTTATTTGTAGGCGGAAAATTGGGAAACGGAAGGCAATGGTTTTCATGGATTCATATTACTGACATCGTGGGCATCATAAAGTTTGCGCTTGAAAATGACGCGCTGCATGGTGCGTATAATGCAACGGCACCCTCCCCTTTGCTGATGGAAGATGTTGCAAAGACAATAGGAAAAGTACTGCACCGACCTGCATTTTTTCCCGTACCGGAATTTGTTCTTAAAATAGTTCTCGGCGAATCCGCTTACGAGATTACAAAAAGCCAGAAAGTAATTCCTGAGAGACTTCTTAACTCAGGTTTTCGCTTCAAGTTTCCTTTGCTCGAGGACGCTCTGAAAGATTTACTCGGAAAAAACTAATTACGGCGTTACATTTTGCTGCTTGAAGAAAATTTCGACCCAGTCATTATCCGGAGCTAATAACGGGGAAGCCATAACTTGCCCGCCGAATCCCAAATGATGTACACCGAATGATGTCACCGTTGTTGTTTCAAGTCCTCGGAATGCATCTTCTTTAATATCCATCCCGTATTTTTTAGCGAGATCAACAGTCCGGTAATCCAGAATTCTCTTTGCTTTCTGATATTCAAGGGTTTTGGTGATGTAATCCTTCATCTCTTCGTATGTTTTTGAAGGAGCTTCAATATGCTCATTTTTTTTACCGATGAGTTTGATAACCGAATAACCTTCTTTGACTTTGATCGGCCCGTAAATCTCATTTATTTCCATCTTTGATGCCGCTGCGCCGATTTCATCGTACATGAATATCGGGAAGTATCCGTATTCGCCACCGCTCTTTTGAGTCCAACCGCGCTTGTTATATCTTTTAGCAAGTTCACGGAAATCTTTTCCGGCTTTTGCCTGCTCAAGAACCGATGCTGCAGTTACCGCATCATCAGTGAGTATCTCAATGATATTCACTTCGCGGGGATATTTCTTTTCCTTGTAAATGGCGTTGTAGTATTTTACTACGTCTGTATCGCTGACCGACACAGAATCCATTATTTTATATCTCGCCATCGAGTACAGATAATTGTCCTTCCAGAGTGCGGTTTCTCTTTGTACTTCCGGATCATCAGCCAATCCTTCTTTTCTTCCCTGCGCCGCGAGTAGCTCCCCTTCAATAAATCTCCGTAACCGCACATTAAGTGTTTTGAACACCGTATTTACTTCCGGATTAAGTGTTTTGTACACGTCAAAACCCAACAGCAGCAGAAAATCATTCACCATATACTTTTGCTTACCGAGCGTAAAAAGAACTTTCGCTAAAGTATCCTGCCCTAATTTTTCCTGTATCGCCACAACATCTTTTGCGACAAGTGGAATAATATCTTTGTCGCTAATGTTAAATTTAGTTTTTTTAGCCGTCAAAATTTCGGAGACTTGACGTGCTATTGACTTCAGCAGTACTGCTTCAATGTTGATCTTTTTATTCTTTAACAGATTTTTGTAATACTCTAAAAGTAATTTCTGCTCTTTCCGGGCGGTCAGGACTTTTTTTGCAGCCTGAACAATATCGCTTTCTTTATTATCGGGATTGATAACAGTAGATTCCTGATAATCAGCCAGTTTGAAAATATACCAACCTGCCGGACTTTCAAGAGGTTTCGAGCATTCGTCCTTCTTTAGATTATATAAGTCAGCTTCCATTTCTTCAGACATCTGCCCGAAAACCACTTCCTCAGGTTTTTTCTGGTCTACCTTTTCCGGACTCTCAGCCAGAATTGAATCGAACGGCACCTGATTCTTAATCATGCGGTAGAGTTTGAATATTTCAGTGGAGTCTTCCGAGAACAGATAATTAACAAAAAGCTTTTTGGATTGCCGTCTGATTGCCTGAAGATATTCCTGCCGCGTGTATTTTGCTTTGCCTCTGATTTCTTTCATGTATAGCCTGTCACGGATAAACATATCTTCAAAGGATTTCGTAACCATTCTCATGACACTTGTGGTATCGTAACCTTTTTCCACAGCCTCAATAGCCCACAACTTTTCAGAGAGCAGTGTATAGAGAAAATTGAGTTGGTATTCCTTGATAGTTTTATCGGACATCTTGCCGAATTGAGGCGTGAACTCAAATCGCTCCTTGAAATCCATCACCGTAATATTTTTAAAGCCGGCAGTACCGAGTACGGCGTTATCGTCTGTCCCCTGCGCGTGGACTGTTAAAAAGCAAAGAAATGAGAGCAGAAAAAGGCTTATTACTTTCATAACTGGCGATTCAATTCATATTAAAGTAAAAAATAGAATACTAATATCTCGGTTTCACACCAATAAAAAAAGTCCAAACCAGATAAATATAACATTACTAAAAGCTGCTAGAAATTCAGAAATAGACCGCGGACGACACTGATAATCACGCCTTCGGCGGACAGGCACAGATCTTCACAGAATACTTTAAGTGAAAAACCTTTTGATGCGTCATAACGTGCAATCTGAATTTTCGCTTAGGTAAATTCTTTGCGCACTCTGCGTCCCTTGCGGTTGGTTTTGGTTCAAATGAAAACTTAGTGTCCAAGCAAAGCACGGCTGTAAGTCATTCCGGAAAATCTGCCGCAAAAGTGATTAATAAGTCGAAATTTAGCACGGCAGGTTTATCCGGAATCCATCTTAAAAACCCTAACAAGCTATTGAATCAGGCTATCAATAAAATAGGCATTCTCACCAGTCATGGGCAGAGCAAAGAATCAATTCGTACATGAATATTCTCCCAAAATGGATTCCGGACAAATCTGTCGAGCAGCACCAGTTAGTTTGAAAACATTTTCGCGACAGATTTTCCGGAATGACACTCAGCCATTACCACCAAATTTTCACGAGGACCTTAATTTTCTTGTGCTGGACTATTGACATTACGAATAAATTATATTAAGTTAGCTAAAAATAATTATTAAGCTTGCTTAAACTTTATGGCGAATAGTATTTCGATTGAGAATTACCTGAATATCATCTATAAATACCGGGATGCCGGTGGTGGTATTAAGGGCAATGTTATTGCAGAGCAGTTGAATATCTCCGGTGCGGCTGTCAGCGACATGCTGAAAAAGCTTTCCAGAGATAAGCTGATTGAATACTCCCCCTACAAGGAGATTAAATTAACTCCGAAGGGCGAAGCAGCTGCGGTAAATCTTGTACGACGTCACCGCATTTGGGAAAAATTCCTTTACGAGTTTGTTAAAATGCCATGGGAACAAATTCACATTGAAGCAGAGCGGTTGGAGCATCACTCCTCCGATTTATTAATTGACCGGCTTGAAGAAATGATGCACTTCCCCGAATTTGACCCGCACGGTGCCCCCATACCTACAAAAAAAGGCGGCATGCCGAAGCAGAAGAAACTTACTGCATTGTCGGATATTCCTGCATCAGCAATATGCACTGTCCGCCGAGTAAATGATTACGATCAGGCTTTCTTGACATTTATCAGCTCAATAGGTATTGAACTTCAAAAAGAGATCACTGTGGTCAACAGAATGACATTTGATAATTCCGTTGTATTAAAGATCAACGGTAAGCAATACACCGTAAGTGAAACGGTGGCAAAAAACATTTTCGTATCGGTTACAAAGGAATAGAAGATATGGATAAATCACTTTCTGACGTAAATGCTTCTGTTAATATTAAAGGCAGCAGTTTCTGGAAACGGCTTTTAACTTTTACCGGTCCTGCTTTTATGATTTCTGTTGGATACATGGATCCCGGCAACTGGGCTACCGATATTGCGGGTGGTGCAAAATTCGGTTACCAACTGATATGGGTTGTGCTTCTCGCGAACCTTTTTGCCGTCATATTCCAGACGATCAGCGCAAGGTTGGGAATTGTATATGGACGTGACCTCGCACAGTCATGTCGTGACCACTACCCCAAAATAGTTAACTATGCTTTGTGGATTGTCTGCGAAATTGCCATCGCCGCGTGCGATCTCGCCGAAGTTCTCGGCTCTGCAATAGGTCTGTATCTCCTCTTTAAAATACCACTGTTTTGGGGCGTTATAATCACGACGGTTGATGTTATTTTGCTTATGGGACTCATGTCCTTAGGTATCCGGAAAATGGAAGCATTTATTTTAGCGCTCATATCAACAATCGGACTCTGCTTTGCTGTCGAGATGTTTTTTACCTCTCCGCAATTAGCCGATGTAGCTAAGGGATTTGTCCCGAGTGCCCTCAATGGCGAATCGTTATTTATTGCTCTTGGAATTATCGGCGCTACGCTCATGCCGCATAATTTGTATTTACATTCAGCGCTTGTACAATCCAGAAATGTAACCCGAACAAGAGAGGGTTTGAAGGAAGCAAACAAATTTAACTTGATTGATTCCGTCGTCGCTTTAAACGGAGCCTTCTTTGTTAACGCGGCAATACTCGTTCTCGCTGCATCGGCATTCTTTACGCAAGGATACACGCATGTTGAATCAATAGTGGATGCGCATAAACTCCTTGCCCCGCTGCTTGGAACAACAGCAGCGCCTATTCTTTTTGGTTTAGCGCTGCTTGCTGCCGGACAATCATCAACCATTACGGGAACGTTTGCGGGACAGGTCGTTATGGAAGGATTCGTCGGAATCAAAGTTCGTCCTTGGTTACGCAGATTAATTACACGACTTATCGCTGTGGTGCCGACGGTATTTATTATCGGATTTTACGGCGATAATTCAGTCGAGTTTTTATTAATTCTATCTCAGGTGCTGCTCTCCTTGCAATTACCGTTTGCATTAATACCATTACTACATTTCACCAGCGATAAGCACAAAATGGGTGAGTTCGTTACTAAATGGTGGATACAAGTCGTTGCATGGTTAGCCGCTAGCTTCATCATCATTTTGAATCTAAAATTAGTTTCAGATATGATCATTAAAAATATTTCTGATCCGACACCTATCGGAAACGTAGTGCGATTTGTATTCCTGCCGGTGAGCGTCGTTCTCCTTCCCCTGCTCTTATGGGTACTTGGTGAACCGCTTATCCGCAAGGTACCGTTGAAATTCAAGCGGACTGCAGAGCCGTTCGTTAACATACCGGAGTTTTCGGTTGCCGAGAATTACAAACGAATCGGTATTGCACTTGAAGGGAACAAAGACCGTGATGCGCAGATCATTGCGCGCGCATTGCCGTTCCTCAAAACAATGGGGGCGGATATTCTGCTGGTAAATATTGTCCAAACGGTTGCGGGACGCTTCATTGGCGGTATGGTTGCCGATAGCGAAGCCATGCAGATGAAAGAATATCTTGAGGGCATGGGCACAGTACTAAAGGATGAGAAATTTCATGTTACGACAATTGTCGGCGGCGGTGAGCCGGAGGATGAAATTGTACGAATAGCGCGTGAGTACGGACTCTCGCTTATTGTCGCGGGAAGTCACGGACATAAATTCTTGACGGATTTGATTTTCGGTGAGACAATTGACGGTGTGCGCCACAGAAGCCGTTTGCCAGTGCTGGCAATTCCAGTTAATTGAAATTCTTCCCTATCCCATGACTTAAGTCATGGGATAGGAAGATACAAAATCTATTCTTCCCCGCCGATTTCGACTTTGGTATTGTACTTAATGGTTGAAAGCACAAAGCTGGTTTTGACTTTGTTTACGACTTCAATTCTGGTGAGTTTATCAATGATGAAGCTCTGAAATTCTTTCATATCCTTTACAGCGACTTTAAGAATGAAATCCTCTTCTCCCGCGGTGTTGAAACACTCGAGCACTTCATGATATTCCATCACTTTTTTATTAAACACTTCGAAAGCGTTGAGTCGGTGTGCGACTAAGGAGACAGAAACGATTGCGAGTAGGCTTTTATTGACCTTTTCATGGTCAACAAGCGCGACGTAATTTTTTATAACGCCCGAATTTTCAAGGCGCTTTACGCGCTCTATCATCCCCGAAGGAGAAATACCCACCTCCGAAGCTAACTGAGCATTCGTAATATTAGAACGTGTCTGAAGAATATCAAGAATCTTTTTATCGGTATCGTCGAATTTCATAGTCTGCACCTATACATGTGAAATAATGAATCATCCGGATTTCATTAACACGGCGTTTTATGGAACATCCCGATGGGAACGCCGTGGAAGCGAATCCTATAGAACTTTGGACTTCAGTCCAAAGAACTCAGTTATAGTGGACTAAAGTCCAAAAAGTTGTTATGTCACTACTCTCACGGCGTTAAAACGCCGTGTTAATGATATATGATATATAAACTTTCTCTTCTTTTCTTCTATGCCGTAGGCATTATATGTTTGTAGAAAAGCGCATTCCCCACCAAACCATTTTCCGTAGGAAATATATTTATATCACAAATGTAATGCATCTCAATAATATATTTCCTACGGAAAACCGGATGTGGGGCTCTATCAATATTCGACAAACATATAATGCCTACGGCATAAATCACAACTAAAATCAGCATCATATATTTGCACGTTCCATTTGAAGGTCTTCGAGTGTCCCGATTTATCGGGATGTATCGAGAAGACCGACAATTGCAAAATTACCCGTCCCATGCCCTTCTTTCCGGGACGGAAAGAAGGGATGAGAGTGAGTATGAGTCGTAAATGTATTAAATTTTTTCGAATCTTGCTTGAAAGAAGCGGAGATATTCCGGTTCGTAAACCATCTTCAGGCCGGTAATCTTTTCGCGATAGTTGTAGACTTCCTCTACCGATTCAGCGACTACATCCATATGAGCCTGTGTATAAACACGGCGCGGAATAGTCAAACGTACTAATTCGAGTTTAGGATAAATATTTTCGCCGGTCTGTGAATTGCGTCCCGCCGATACAATGCCTCTTTCCATAGTGCGGACACCTGAATCAAGATATATTTCCGCTGCTAATGTTTGGGCAGGAAACTGATCCTGTGTTAAATGCGGTAAGAATTTTTTTGCATTCAAAAATACTCCGTGGCTTCCGATAGGTTTTACAATCGGCACACCGGCAGCAATCAGTTTTTCGCCGAGATACTGTACCTGTCCGACTCTGGCTCTGATATGATCTTCGTGGACAGACTCAGTGATTCCAATTGCCATAGCTTCCATATCTCTTCCGGCCAATCCGCCGTAGGTGTGCAGACCTTCATATACAACAACCATGTTGCGTGCTTTTTCAAACACATCCCAGTCATTGATTGCAAGAAATCCGCCAATGTTAACAAGCGCATCCTTTTTAGCGCTCATTGTAGCGCCGTCGGTCAAATCGCAGATTTCTTTTACAATATCGGCGACAGAATGGTTTTCATAACCCGGTTCTCTTTGTTTAATGAAGAGTGCATTCTCTGCAACACGGGTCATATCGTGGATGATGGGGATATTGTGTTTTGCAGTAAGAGCACGGACTGCTTTCAAGTTTCCGAGTGATACCGGCTGACCGCCTGCCATGTTGACTGATGTTGCCAAGGCGACATAGGCAATTTTTCCAGCGCCATATGTATCAATTACTTTTTGCAGTTTATCTAAATCAATATCGCCTTTAAAGGGGTGTTCGCTTTCCGGATCGTGAGCTTCATCAATAATAACATCAATAAATCTGCCACCGGCAAGTTCCTGATGTAGTTTAGTCGTCGTGAAGTACATATTTCCCGGTATCACATCTCCCTTTTTAATCATAATCTGGGAAATGATATGTTCTGCCGCTCTGCCCTGATGAGTCGGCACAATATATTTGTAACCGTAGTATTGTTGAATTGTGGATTCAAGATGATAAAAATTCTCGCTGCCTGCATAGGCTTCATCGCCCATCATCATTCCAGCCCATTGGCGATCGCTCATCGCTGAGGTACCGCTGTCGGTCAGTAAGTCAATATAGACATCCCGTGATCTGAGTAAAAAAGTATTATATCCTGCCTCCTTCAGCGCTACCTGCCTTTCCTCGTACGAGGTCATATGTACCAGCTCAACCATTTTTATTTTGTATGGTTCGGCCCAAGAGCGTTTTTTCTTTTCTACCATATATACTCCAAAATTCTATGAATTTGTGTAAAAGTTCACATAATATACACAATATATTTCTTTTGTCAATATATTATACTGCATATATCTTATTTTTCATATTTTCTACGCTTATTAATGAATTAATACGCATATAATTTCGACAGACTTACTATATTCGTCAAATCCGCCATTATGACAGCTCACACCGTCATTATTACAGCCATATTTAAAATTCTTCCTCTAAAATGTCCGGATTTGCCCGAAATCTCTTGACATTCTCTTCAATGCGCCATAATTTAGCACTCATGAAATTTGAGTGCTAACATTTTTACATTATTTCTAAACCAACAAATAAGGAGGCTCACATGAGCAAAATTAATTTAACCCCTCTCGCTGACAGAGTTGTTGTAAAACCACAGGAAGCGGAAGAAAAAACCAAAGGCGGCATCATTCTTCCTGATACCGTAAAAGAAAAACCGATTGAAGGAACTGTTGTTGCCGTTGGTGCAGGAAAAGTTTCTGATGATGGAAAAACTGTTGCTCCGGCTGTTAAAGTCGGTGATAAAGTTTTGTATGGTAAATACAGCGGCACTGAAGTAACAGTTGAAGGTGTTGACTATCTGATTATGCGCGAAAGCGACATTTTTGCAATCATTAAATAAGTTTATAATCAATTTAAACGGAGGTCATGAATATGGCACACAAACTAATCGAATTTAATACCGACGCACGCGCTAAACTGAAAAGCGGCGTTGATAAATTAGCTAATGCAGTAAAAGTTACTCTCGGTCCTAAAGGCCGCAACGTTATCCTCGAAAAGAAATTCGGCGCTCCTACCGTTACAAAAGACGGTGTCAGCGTTGCTAAAGAAATCGAACTCGAAGACGCAGTAGAAAACATGGGCGCGCAGATGGTTCGCGAAGTTGCTTCAAAAACCAGTGATGTTGCCGGTGACGGTACAACTACGGCTACGGTTCTTGCTCAGGCTATCTACCGTGAAGGTTTAAAGAACGTTACTGCAGGGGCAAATCCTATGGATTTGAAACGCGGTATTGATCTTGCAGTTACCAGCGTTGTTTCTTACCTGAGATCAATCAGCAAAGAAGTTGAAGGCAGAGCGGAAATCGCACAGGTTGGCGCTATCTCAGCTAACAACGACAAAACTATCGGCGATTTGATTGCCGATGCTATGGAAAAAGTAGGAAAAGACGGCGTTATCACTGTTGAAGAAGCTAAAGGTACCGATACAGCATTAGATGTTGTTGAAGGTATGCAGTTCGACCGCGGTTACCTCTCCCCTTACTTTGTAACCGATGCTGAAACAATGGAAGCAGTTCTTGAGAATCCTTTCATTCTTATCCACGATAAGAAAATCTCTGCGATGAAAGACTTACTCCCTGTTCTGGAGAAAGTTGCTCAGCAAGGAAGAGCTCTCTTAATCATCTCTGAAGACATTGAAGGCGAAGCTCTTGCAACTCTCGTTGTCAACAGACTCCGCGGCACATTGAAGATCGCTGCTGTTAAAGCTCCGGGCTTCGGCGACAGGAGAAAAGCAATGCTTGAAGATATTGCAGTTTTAACAAACGGTAATGTCATCTCTGAAGAAAGAGGATTCAAACTTGAGAACGCTACTCTTGACGATCTCGGTACAGCAAAGAAAGTCGTTATTGACAAAGACAATACAACTATTGTTGAAGGCAGCGGCGACACACAGAACATTAAAAAGAGAATTAACGAAATCAAAGTTCAGATTGAAAAATCCACTTCAGACTACGACCGCGAAAAATTGCAGGAACGTCTCGCAAAACTTTCAGGCGGCGTTGCAGTTCTGAAAATCGGTGCTTCAACTGAAGTTGAAATGAAAGAAAAGAAAGCCCGTGTTGAAGATGCTCTTCATGCTACCCGTGCGGCAGTTGAAGAAGGTATCGTTCCCGGCGGCGGTGTTGCATTTGTCCGCGCTATCGAAGCTCTTGGCAGCTTGAAGGGCGAAAATGAAGACCAGACAACCGGTATTCAGATCATTGCAAAATCTCTCGAAGAGCCGCTCCGTCAGATCGTTAACAACGCAGGTCTTGAAGGTTCGGTCATTCTTTCAAAAGTTAAAGAAGGAAAGAATGATTATGGATTTAATGCTGCAACCGAAGTTTACGAAAACTTGGTTAAAGCCGGAGTTATTGATCCTACTAAGGTTACCAGAACCGCACTTGAAAACGCGGCTTCTGTTTCAGCTCTCCTCTTAACAACCGAAGCAGTTGTTTATGAGAAAAAAGAAGCTGAAAAAGCTCCGATGATGCCTCCTGGCGCTGGTGCCGGTATGGGCGACATGTATTAAAAAAACTTTGTTTTTTTCAAAGGCAGGATGTTGAATCGTCCTGCCTTTTTTTTATAGTTATTCTTTCGTAAATTGAGTTTTAAAGAAATTACTGGAAAAACACTGACAACCGGAATGGGAGAATGAATCGCACTAGTAAGTGGATGAGTCGTATAGGAAGCGATCCGAGCTTTAATGAAGAGTTTGACGATCTGGTAAAAGAGACCTTCGAGCATCTTGAAAGCGGACGACATCGTGTTGCCTTACAGAACGCCTTAAAACTTTACGACCTCCGCCCTAAAGATTGTCGTGCTGCAATTTGCCTCGCCTGGTCTTATATTGAGATAGGTGATCCGGCACAGGCATTGGACTATGCAAACCTTTCGGTACAGTTAAGCCGTGACGCAACTGAAGCCCGCCTCTATCGCGGATTTATTCTTCAACGCTTATCCATGTTTGAAGAAGCGATTTTTGATCTTGATGCTGTTATCTCAACAAATTCCAGCGCGTTAATCTGGGCACTTCACCTAAAATCCAAATGTCTTAGCGGTCTCGGCAGATTTGAAGAAGCAATGAGCGCCTTCGAACTTCTCATGAGATTTGATAACGAAACCAACCCTACGTATCCCGGCATTCTCGAGTGGTATAAACGCGTGACCGGCAAGAAAAATCAGTTTCTCATGAAGCTTTTAGGGAAAGATGATTTCTGGATTAAAGAGGCCGAAGAAGCATTTAATTTGAAAGAGCTATGGTATGTTGCCTGGGTTCTAAAAAAAATACTTTCAGACAATTCTTTGAAGGAGTATCAGGAGCAAGCCAGAATCCTTGAGCTTGAGATGTTATATTATATTTATCGCTGGAAAGAAGCGTTGGCAAAGGCAGATGAGATGGCTGCCGAATTCAGCGGTAATCCGCGATTTGATAATATATACAACCGCCTGATTAATCATAATGAAGATAGGCGCAATGAAATAGCAGCTCAGCAGGAAGCAAATTCGGCTATTGATCCAACGGAAGATGATTTTGAAGTCTCTGCTCCACCTGCACCGGAAATGCAGCAGCCAAAAAAAGCTTCCAAGTATAAATCACTTGATTTGCAGGATCCTGCATCCGAAACATCGGCGGAATTGCCGAAAAAAGTTGTTACTCTCTCCAAGAGAACTGATTTTGAAAGATTCCAGAATCCGGATCTGGTCGGAATTTTTGGAAGAACATTTGATGCCTCAGCAGAAATGAATTCAAATGAACGAGTGTACGCCATTCAGTTTGCCGAATCAACCGTCCGCTATATCGGTGTAGAAGTTATTATTTCCAATCCTTATTACACCATCAAAGATGAGAAAATCCCCGGTACGGTAGTCTGGATCGTGAATGAAAAAGAAGTCGGTAGAAACTCATTTGATGTCCCGATGGACAGAACATGGAAGCATGTTTACTTTACACAGAGCTGGGGAACGGATTCCCCCGGTTTCTGGCGGCGCGGCCAGGCACGTGTCGAAATATACATAAACTCACAGAAGCTTTGCGAACGCTGGTTTCTCATCGGCTCATCCGACATTGCAAATTATGAAGACTTTGATGTTGATCTATTTGAAACGGAGATGCAGAAAAAACTCGCTCCGGGTTCCACATTAGCTGAACAAAAATCCGGTGCCTCCACTCCGGCATTACCGGTAGAGACGATATTAGAGGAGCTCAATACATTCACCGGCTTGACCTCGGTCAAGAATTCGATGAAAGAGTTTATCAACTATCTGGAATTTATTAAAGAGCGGAAGAAACTCGGATTAAAAACCAAAGACGATCTCTCCTTTAACTGCGTATTCCTCGGCAATCCCGGTACCGGTAAGACTTCCGTCGCCCGCGTACTCGGCAATGTTTTTAAAGCAATGGGAATTTTGGAGAAAGGTCATCTTGTTGAAGTCGACCGCAGTTCTCTTGTCGGACAATATATCGGTGAAACTGCTCAAAAGACCGACAAGATAATTGAAGATGCTATGGGCGGACTTCTCTTCATAGATGAAGCATATACGCTCGTAAAAAAAGGCGGCAGCGGCCAGGATTTCGGGCAGGAAGCCATTGATACCCTGCTTAAACGCATGGAAGACAAGGCCGGACAGTTCGCAATTATTGTTGCCGGTTATCCGGACGAGATGAACGACTTCCTCAGTTCAAATCCCGGTATGAAATCCCGATTCAATCATTACTTCAACTTTGAAGACTACAACCCGGATGAAATGATTGAAATTTTCCGCGGCATGGCAAAGAAGGAAGATTATACAGTTGAAGCCAATGCTCAGGATGGGTTAAAAAAAGAATTAATTGAAATCTACCGCAAGCGTGATAAAACTTTCGGCAATGCCCGTTTTGTCCGCAATCTCTTTAATGATGCAAAATTGCAATTGAGCAAACGCTATTTGGGACTCCCGGAATCAATGCGGGATAAAAAAGCACTAACGACGTTTATGCCGGAAGACTTTGCCCAATTGTTTGCCGGGACACAGACAAAAACTTTCAAGATGACCATTGATGAGGATAATCTCAACAAGGCATTGGAAAAATTGAACAGCCTTACCGGTTTGCGCTCTGTTAAAAAAGATATTGACGAATTAGTAAAACTTGCCCGCTACTATGTGGAAATGGGCGAAGATCTGCAAAGCAAATTTACCGACCATATCATATTTCTCGGAAATCCGGGTACCGGAAAAACTACGGTGGCAAGGATGGTCGGTCAGATTTACGCATCGCTCGGCTTACTACCCAAAGGCCACCTGATTGAAGTTGACCGGCAGGCTCTCGTCGCTCCTTTCGTAGGCAAGACTGCCGAAAAGACCACCTCCCTGATAAATCAATCCATCGGCGGTACGCTCTTTATTGATGAAGCATACACACTTGTTAAAACCGGCGACACAAATGATTTCGGCAAGGAAGCAATAGACACCCTGCTGAAACGTATGGAAGATGACCGCGGCAAGTTTATTGTTATCGCGGCAGGCTATACCGAGGACATGCAAAAATTCCTTGAAAGTAATCCGGGACTGCAATCGCGTTTCACAAAAAAATTCATGTTTGAAGATTACACTCCCGATGAAATGGTTATTATCACTCGGGTTGTTCTGAAAGAGAAAAAACTGAAACTGCAAAAGTCAGCCGAAGAACATCTCCGCCAGTACTTCATGGAATTATACCGTAACCGTGATAAGAATTTCGGCAATGCACGCTTAGTGAGAAATCTTGTCGAGAGCGCTTCACGAAGCCTTATGCTTCGGATTGTTAATGTTCCAAAAGAAGAACGGACACCCGAAATTACGCAGACCGTAACTCTGGAAGATTTAAGTGAAATTATTTCTGCAAAGAGTGATAAAAAGATCATTCAAATCGAGGGTAACAAGGATAAACTTGACGAACATCTGAAAGAACTCAACTCCCTTACCGGACTTGAATCGGTCAAGCGCTCAATTGATAAACTTATCAGCAGTATTAAAATTTCCCGCTTGCGTGAATCCCGCGGCATGATCGTTATGCAAAAGAATCTGCACAGCGTATTCCTCGGTAATCCCGGAACCGGAAAAACAACAGTTGCCCGCTTGCTCGGAAAAATCTACAAAGAAATGGGACTCCTTGAAAAGGGGCACCTTGTTGAAGTTGATCGCTCAATGTTGGTCGCAGGTTATCAGGGACAAACAGCGCAAAAGACCGACGAGATGATCAAGAAAGCTCTTGGCGGTACCTTATTCATTGACGAAGCATACACTCTGGCACGCGGCGGCAATGATTTCGGTCAGGAAGCTATTGATACGCTCTTGAAGAGAATGGAAGATTACAAAGATCAGTTAGTGGTTATTGTTGCAGGTTATACGAACGAGATGCAGACATTTCTTGATACGAATCCGGGATTGCAGTCCCGCTTTACAAATTATTTTATGTTCGAGGATTACAATCCCCGTCAGATGCTGGAAATTGCTTCGGTCAGTGCCGAGAAAAACGGTTACAAACTGGACGAAGGTGCCATTCAGATGCTATTCGAACATTTCACCATGCTATATGATAAACGGGATCAGAATTTCGGCAATGCCCGTACTGTGCGCAACGTATTCTATAAGGCAATTGCAAATCAGGAAGAACGCGTATCAACCTTATTAAATCCGACTGATGAAGATTTGATTACTATATCTCATCAGGATGTTCTCCATCTGGAATAATATAACTAATTCTGACTGCCATGCTACAGCTAAAAAACCTTTCAAAAAAATTCGGAACGTTTCAGGCTGTCAACAATTTAAACCTCCAGGTCAACAGCGGCGAATTTTTTGGTTTTCTTGGTCCTAACGGAGCCGGTAAAACTACCACGATAAAAATGATATGCGGACTGCTGTCACCTTCCGAAGGTTCTGTTCTCATTGATGGTCTTGACATTCAAAAAAATCCGGTTGAGGCAAAGCGCATCATAGGATATATACCGGATCAGCCGTATCTGTATGACCGCCTGACCGGACGTGAATTTTTATTTTTCGCTGGCGGCTTGTACGGCATACCCACAAAAGAATTAAAAAAAATCATTGAGCAGGTGACCGAAGAGCTTAAAATTAGCGAGTGGATTGACCGGCGCACTGAGGAATATTCTCAAGGAATGAAACAGCGCGTCTCCATTGCATCCGCCCTTCTTCATAATCCTAAATTTCTCCTTGTGGACGAACCGATGGTCGGACTTGACCCGCAAAGTGCAAAACTTGTTAAGGATATCCTCAAACAAAAAGCGCAGCAAGGCACGGCAATCATCATGTCAACCCACAGCCTTAACGTTGCCGAAGAGATATGTTCACGTATCGGCATTATCAAAGATGGCGCACTCATTTTCGATAATGATCTGAACTCTTTCAGGAATTTTTACGATAAAGAGTATCAGAATCTTGAATCATTCTTCCTTGAATTAGTAAAATGAAGCAGCTGCTGCATCTGCTCGTCTACAAAATCTACTCCTTCTTTGTCCTGAGCTTCGACAAAAAACCAAAAACCGTTATTAAAAACCTTGCTGCCGGATTAATTTATTTCGGATTCGCTTACGGCATGTACAAAATTTCCGGCGCAGTACTCTGGCATGTATTAACCGTATTAAAATTGAATAACTTCCTCTTTCACCGCTTCATCTCCATTATTCTCTTTGTGTTTTTTCTCGCCGTAAACGCCGGCAACATTATGGTATCGCTCACCGGATTGTTCAAATCGAAAGAGATTGATTATTTGTTCACCAAACCAATACCGCAGGAGAATATTTTCCTCGTAAAGTTTTTCGATAACTTCTTTTATAGTTCGGGTGTTCTCATATTGATTCTGTTTTCGGTTCTGCTGGCATACGGACAGTATTTCAAACTGGGCATCATGTTCTATATTAATGCGGTAGTGGGATTGTTCCTTCCGTTCACACTCATCGCGGCGATACTCGGTGTGCTTATTCTGTTTTTGCTTATCAGAGTAGCGTCAAAAATCGGCATTAAATGGACGATATTGATACTCGGCACGTTTTACCTGATAAGCGTCGTTGTATTTTTATATTTCAATGACCCGCCGCGCATCATTCAGGAAGCCGTCATGTCGGAATCCTATGTTAAAGCTATGTTCGCTCAGCTTGACAATCCCCTATTGAAATACCTGCCGAATACATGGGTGGCAAACAGCCTTTACTGGTTTCAACGCGGCGAAACAATGATGGCATTCGGCTATATCATTCTGCTTTATGCGGAAACAGCAATATTAGTGCTCGCCGGATATGTTATAGCACAAAAAACCTGTTATAAAACATTCATTATTGCTTCGGAAATCCGTCCGAAAGACGATGAGAAGAAAAACAAATCCGTTGCACTTCTGCGCTTTGATAATGAACGGAAAGGCTCCCCTGTCTTCTGGAGTATTTTCAGAAAAGAAGTAGTCCTCTTCCTCCGTGATCCGGCGCAGACATTTCACCTGCTACTGATGATTTCCCTCATGGGAGTCTTCATTCTGAGCATCGGCGGGAAATCAACCGAACTGTACCGAAGCCTGAATCCAGAAGTGCAGGCATTGATTTATTTGGTATTCTTCCTGTTCAATGCGTTCTTTATCAGTTCGCTTGCACTGCGGTTTGTGTTCCCGCATTACAGCCTGGAAGGTAACACGTTCTGGAAGATCCGCTCGGCACCAGTTAATTACACGAAGATATATCATTACCGGTATATCTTTTACCTTGCCTTTATGCTGCTGCTTTCGGAGATGCTCACGCTTTTTAGTCACGTTATGTTTTCAGTCTCGCTGAAACTTTTCTCGGCAATTGTAACGTTGATGATTACCATTACCGTTGTATCCGTGAACTATGGATTCGGTACGTACTTTGCCAATTTTGAAGAGAAGAATCCGATTAGAATAGCCTCATCACAAGGCGCTTCGACAGCTTTTCTCGTATGCCTGTTCTATCTCGGATTTATCATAGCAGTATTATTCATTCCCCTTACCCAGTATTTTATTTTCACCCAGAACTTGAAGCTCCCCCTGCCGCTGAGTTTCTTCACTCTATCCCTCGCCATGATAGCGCTCTTGTCATTCGTGCTGACAATCCTCACCTATTTTCTCGGGCTAAAAGAAATAACAAAAGATATCTAATCGAAATCCCCTTCCAAAATTCATATTCTGAACTCCGCAGGAGTGACAGCTTAGAAGAAATCCATGGACATTAAACGATGGAACTCCGGAGGAGCGACTCAAACAATCGTCTTTTTAGAGCCACTTCTCCGAAGCTTTTTTTGTTTACACCATTATTTTCTTCTATTTCCGATGGCAACACAGTCAATTTAAGAATCTCGTTGTTTGTCATTCCGTAAAATCTGACGTGGACAATGTGGAACGAAGGGGATGTTTTATCCCGTCAGATTTATACGTTCGCAGAATCCCCTTGGGAGAATCCAGACTGAACTCAATTAAAGGCAAAATGGATTCCGGATATCTATCTACCGACGGATTCCGGGATGACACAAAAACTTTTGATGCTCCCATTCTGAAACATTAATAATTGAATTATTTCCGCAATGATTTTGTTTAATAATCATGCAGCAAGAAATCAAACATGAAATAGAGCATATATTAGCGACAATTCCGCTGTTTTCGGAGTTTTCTGAAAATGAGCTGCGCGAGGTTGCCGAATCAACAACGATAAAATTATACAAGAAACATGATGTTATTTTCACCGAGGGTGAAACTTATCATGGTTTTTATATCGTACTGGAAGGTAAAATAAAGGTCTTGAAACTCTCTGCCGACGGTAAAGAAGCCATCGTCCATTTAGTAAAACCTTTCGATCCGTTCGCCGAAGTCGCTTTATTTGAAAACCGCAGCACCTACCCTGTTAACGCGCAGGCAATTGATGATACCGTACTCATCTACATTTCAAAAGACGGCTTCATGAAATTTCTCGATACTCATCCGCAGATAAATTTCAAAATCATTTCCGGATTCACCAAAAAACTGCGGGAGTTGACGAACAGACTCGAAAGTCTCACGTTAAACGAAGTGTCCTCAAGGTTAGCCCACTATCTCATGGAGGAATACACCCACTCCCCTTTATCGGAAAAAGGATTGCCTTCGCTGCACATAGCCATATCAAAGTCCGATCTCGCCGTTTATCTGGGCACTGCACTTGAAACACTATCGAGAACGCTAAAAAAATTCCAGAACGACGGAATTATTCAGGTACGCGGCAAGAGTATAATCATCAAAGACCTCAAACGGCTGAAAAATCTCTCTTTCTGACAATTTTCAAATATTGACTTAAGTCAAAGTTTCCGGCCGAGCCTTCCTGTATTTTTATTATCAAGAATTGTTAAAACAAGGAATAGAATGATGATGAGAAAATACTGGTTCTGGTTTGTTTTTGTGAATGTGGTCTCGTTCGCAGTTTTAGGCTGGGTTGGCCACCGCATTTATCAGGAAGCTCCTCCGATACCGGAGAAAGTACAGACTTCCGACGGCACACTTATCTGCACAAAAGACGATATTCAGGAAGGTCAGAACATCTGGCAGGCCCTCGGAGGTATGGAAATGGGCTCTTTGTGGGGACACGGCAGTTATGTCGCTCCCGACTGGACAGCAGACTGGCTGCACCGTGAAGCCATGTTTATCCTCAACGAGTGGTCACGCAGCGCTTATGGAAAAGATTTTGAAAACATTTCATCTGAAAATCAGGCAGCGTTAAAATCACGCCTTCAAACTACACTTAAAACAAACAGATACGATGCTTCCACCGGAATATTGACAGTTGATACAACCCGTGCACAAGCAATTGCTTCGCTTTCAAATTATTATTCCAAACTTTTCGCCGAAGGCAAAAAAGAATACGCGATGAGAAAACACACGTTGACTGATACGGTCAAGCTGAAAAAGCTCAGTACGTTTTTCTTCTGGTCTGCATGGGCAGCCACAACCAACCGTCCTAATGACGATGTTACCTATACCGGCAACTGGCCTCATGAAGAGCTCGTAGGAAATACACCAACAAGCGATTCGATTATCTGGACCGGATTCAGCATTATCATGCTTCTCGCAGGATTAGGCGGCATGGTGTGGTTCTATGCCAGTAAGGGCGAAAAAGAAGAGTTTAAAGAGATTCCAACAGTTGATCCCGTAGTCGGTTCTACATTAACAGCATCTCAAAAATCAGTCGTAAAATATTTTTGGATTGTGTCAGGTTTGTTTCTTATCCAAATCCTTCTCGGAGTAATAACCGCACATTACTCCGTAGAAGGAAGCGGTTTCTATGGATTCCCGCTTGATAAATACCTGCCTTATACGGTGACCCGTACATGGCACACGCAGCTCGGCATTTTCTGGATAGCCACGGCATGGCTTGCATCCGGCTTGTACATCGGACCCGCCGTTAGTGGTATTGAACCGAAATTCCAGAAACTCGGAGTTAATGTTTTGTTCGGCGCACTCTTAGTCGTCGTTCTCGGCTCAATGGCAGGCGAATGGTTCAGCGTAATGAATAAAATGTCAGGCCAGTACTGGTTCTTATTCGGTCACAGCGGATACGAATATATTGACCTCGGCAGGTTTTTTCAGATTGCCCTGTTTATCGGCCTTGTACTCTGGTTAATTCTTATGGTCAGAGCTATTAAACCGGCATTGAAAAACAATCCAGACCAAAAAGACATTCTGACATTATTCCTTATATCATCCGTAGCTATCGCGGCATTCTACGCGGCTGCTTTGATGTACGGCAAACATACCAATCTTGCAATTGCAGAGTATTGGCGCTGGTGGGTAGTTCATCTTTGGGTTGAAGGATTCTTTGAAGTATTTGCAACAGTCGTCATTGCATTCTTATTCTCCCGTTTGCAATTGATAAGTATCCGGACAACAACGAGGACTACCATCCTGGCGTCAACAATCTTTTTGTCCGGTGGTATTATAGGAACATTACATCATCTGTATTTCAGCGGCACGCCAATGATTGCCCTTGCCCTCGGCTCTGTTTTCAGTGCACTTGAAGTTGTACCGTTGATATTTGTCGGATTTGAGGCTTGGGAAAATATCCGCCTCTCAAAAAGTACCGAATGGGTTAAGAAATACAAATGGCCTATTTATTACTTCGTTGCAGTAGCCTTCTGGAACATGCTCGGCGCAGGTATTTTCGGATTCATGATCAATCCGCCTATCGCTTTGTACTACATGCAGGGACTCAATACCACTCCGGTACACGGACACGCTGCTCTTTTCGGTGTGTACGGCATGCTCGGCATCGGACTTATGCTCTTTACCTTGCGCTCCATGCGTCCTGATATTGAATGGAATGAAAAACCTCTCCGCTTCTCTTTCTGGGCTATCAATATCGGACTCTTCACCATGGTCACATTCAGCCTGCTTCCGGTGGGACTCATGCAAACATGGGCATCAGTAAAATACGGCTACTGGTACGCACGCAGCTCGGAGTTCTTACAGTCACCAATCATGCAGAATATTCGCTGGAGCCGGGCTTTTGGTGATACCATATTCGGTATCGGAGCTCTTGTATTGGTCTTTTTCGTATTTCAGTTGTCAGTTAAGTTTATCAAAAAAGCTAAATAATGTTATAAGGAATGATTATATGTTAAACGCACAGAATAATAGTATTAAGGACATGACACTACGTAGTATTGTTACGCAGAATATAGCCACTGCCGCCACTTTTGAAAAGTACGGCCTCGATTTTTGCTGTCATGGAAATATCGCGCTCGATCAGGCTTGCGCGGGTAAAAATGTGAATGCCGAACAGGTATCGAAAGAAATCACCGACATTCTCAATTATACAGAGGCTAGTAATGCTGATTTTAACAGCATGGAACTTGACCTGTTGATTCAGCATATCGTCAGCACGCATCACAAATATGTTCGCGATAAGCTTCCGATAATCACGGCTTTTGCGGATAAGGTAGTCAATGCTCACGGAAATAATCATCCGGAAGTTATCACCATTACCGAACTGTTCAATGGTGTTGCCACGGAGTTGAGCAGCCACTTACTAAAAGAAGAAAGGGTTTTATTCCCACTCATCCAGAAAATAGTTGAAGCAAAGAGGCAGAAGGTTGAATTCGCTGCCCCGATGTCCGTTCGATTCCCCATTAGCGCGATGGAAGCTGAACATACCAGCGCGGGTGATGCACTACAGCAAATCCGGGATTTAAGTGCGAACTACAATCCCCCTGCTGATGCATGCAACACCTTCAAGGCGTTGTACTATGAGTTATCTGCTTTTGAAAATGATTTGCATATCCATATTCATCTGGAGAACAACATCTTATTCCCAAAAGCAATTCAGTTAGAAAACCAGTAAACTATCGAAATAATCCAGATAGTATTTCCACCAGGTTGGGAGAAAACTGCATGAACAGCAAGTTTTCTCCCGACTTGTTTTTATAACCGGTGAGTCTAATGCTTTTGAACTTTTATGTGATTACGGCCGCCGGATACCGACGTAGTTAAACGAGTTTTGATCAGTGATGGACAAGTCCAGAGGATCAACATAACCGTCTCCATTAATATCTGCTGCTACTCCCCTGCCCGAAACATAATTAAATGAAGCCTGGTCCACAACGGATAAATCCAAAGGATCTACATATCCGTCCTGATTAACATCTCCGCTATAAATAGCCCACCTGGCCGGTGATGAGGAGACTTGCACCAGATTATTATCAAACGCCTTTGACTGTGCATCGGTGAAGTCGTAGTACTCTGTATTTCCATTTGAGAAAGAAATGGGCTGCTCGCTCCACGTCTCTATGCTGTTCCTGTGCTTGATTACAATATAGTATGTCCCGCTTGGAGTTGCAGCAAAAGTCGCAGTCGCAGTAAAAGTTATCGAATCCAATACTACAATGGAGGAGTCAATAATTGCATACGGCGCTGTTGAATTTGCAAGTAGAATTTTAATCGTATCCCTGCAATTCAGATAACCGGCCGTATTATAAAAACCTTGAGGAATGACTTTTAGGTTCAAGGCTGCAGTAGTCTGTATAGCAAAATTTGACGCACCGGAAAACCGGACTGTCACGTAATTCAATTCAGGCTGTGTCCATGATTGAATATTATCACCCGCAATGTTGACAACCTGTCCACCGATGTAAAATGTAACTGTCGAAGCTTTATTTATAAATCCCACAAATGAATTAGCAGCCGTGCGCTGTAAAGAGGCATCAAGACGAGTATCGCTCACAAATAAATTGGTATCACCAGACTGCATAAGACTGCCGCTCTTGATAAACCACTGATCAAATCTGCCGGATTGGTTATGCTCAGAGTACAAAGCTAAGCTGCCGTTGGAAGAGATTTTCCCGTGTAACTTTGTCACCGAGCTATCAAGCGTTTGCAATATGCTGTCACTCTGTGCAAATGCAATATCAGTATATCCACCCTCAATTATTTCAAGCGCGGTAACCGGAGATGACGTAAGTGTTGAAATTGTTGCAGATACTGAATCATATGGATAGAGTGCTGAAAGAAATTCTGCATTGGCAGCATTTTTTGATGCGTACATTGCCGTATGATTTCTCGTCGAATCGTATGAATATTCATGCGGCATGACTGCCTTGGAGTATGCAACTGCCCCGCCGCTGGCGGCCGTATGAACTAATAATGACTCACTTCCTTTTGCCCAGATGCCTTCACCGTTTGTCAAATAATCAATAAACGCTCCATCATTCATTGCCGAACCGCCTTCAATGCCGTATCCATGCAGCTGCCAGGTGTATGTATGCGTCGAAGCGGATGTGATAAAATCAGCATCGAGGAAATATGTTTTTCTGACAAATAAGAATTTCCGGTTAATTGTGGTTCCTGAATAAGCTGTTCGCACTTCCGCATAGTCGAGTTTTGGACGGGTGAAATTATTTTCAATATAGCCATCGGCATCATTAGAATTCTGTGGGTCACCAATCGAAGGTCCGGCACCATCCACCAGAATCATATTATGGTTTTGCGCATTCCCCACTTCGCCCCTGCGCGCATAGCTTACATATCCCGGATCCATTGCTAAAACTTCGCCGCCTTTGTATATAATAAAACTCGAAACATCTGCTTGATTGTGTCCATATGAATTCGCTCTGGCAATGCCATGTTTTCCGGTGACATGCATGTAGACGGCATTTGAATCATTTGCAGAACGGAATACCAGATCGCCGCTCAACGGCAGTATATGCATAAGACTATCCGAACCCGAGCCTATAACAGGAAGCGACGCAATGTAATTTGCACGCATATCGGTGTTTGAACTCATCAAGGCAGCACTCAGTGAATTTCCGATATTAGAGCGACTAAAAGAATTCTTCCATGTGAAAGCTGATTTTCCGGTTAACGCCAACTCCGGGAAATAGGTGTTTATGTATGTGTCCTCCACTGCCGGCAGCCTCCCATCGGGCATTCTGATATCCGCGAGCCATTGGTAAAGCGAATCGTACCTCGCATCAAAAAACGGATTGGCTATAGAACGCGGCACTCCCCGGTATGTGTATTGAAGCGCACTCAAAGGAAGCATGTTGCCCATTGAGCGAATAAACGGCAGATAATTAAGAAAGCCGTACCTGAAATATCCCGGCCCTTCAGCATATCCCCCGATACTTCCCGGTTCGCTCTGGCGATTCGCTGATATAAATAAAATGTTTTCCAGATTCCACATAGCAGTGTTAATCCAGTTGAGCGGTTGTTGATTTACATCCGAACTTACGGACGTATTAAGTACTACTGCAGCCATACCAAGAGCAGATGCTGTCATTATCGCGTGATTGTTAAAGACCAGATCAAAGAAACTCACCGGATAGGTAGGTGGAGCAATAAGCCGGGTTGATTCTTCGTATAAATGTCCTGCAAACTGCTGAATCCGGTTTTTAGCATTGGCTAATTGTGAGTCCGGAATTCCGGCACCGCGTAAAAGGTCGTACGCTATACAAAAATCAATGAGCTCTTTACTTCTCCACTGCCAGCTGTCGTATATAGCCGGATTTGATACGGTGATCCGGTCAACAGCAGTATCGAATGATTCAAGAATTGATATTACTTTTGCAATCAGGGCGGCAGATTCGTCGGATGAAATATCGGCAATAGAACCGCCCGAATATTTTTTACTCAGCGTTACAACAAACGCGGCATTTTTTGCAATATTGCTATTCAATAATCTCGAAGCATCACTCGAATCAGTAAGCACTGCTTCAGAAGCGTTAGTATAAATACCGGCAAATAGTGGCAAATTCTGCGGATCGCTCAGAGATGATTTTACGGTTTGTATATCAGAGGATTTAAAAAGAGTACGTGGGAAAGATGTGTCAGCGCCTGTTGGATTCCACGAACCGGTTTGGGCTATAACATAGCAATTGAATAGGCTGATATAAAGGAAAGAGAATGCAAAAAACTTCTTATCCATTGTCGAAGCGACTTATATAGTTTATATCTATTCAAACAATCTATAGGCATTAAAAGTTTACTGATAATTAATACGAAAGTCAATGGTATTAAGCTCCCATATTCACTTTCCTATTTGGTCAAGTTCCTGATTATGTCGGTATGGAGTGGAAACAATTGTTGCATCTTTGCTCTGTCTGCGAGTTCAAAATCAGTGAAATCAAATCCCGGAGCGACAAAACAAGAAACCAGAATGTAGGATTTTTTGCTTACAAGGTCGGCAGCAAACCATGTCTGTTTTGGAACTATGATTTGCGGAGTGGCACCCTCTCCTGTTCCCAGAGTTTCCTCTTTCAATTCTCCCTCTGGAGTGAGTGAATAGATATTTGCCGAGCCACCGTCTATGTAGCTCCAAATTTCATCAGATTTGATACGGTGAAATGCTGAGAAGTCGTTGCCTTGTAAAAGATAGTAAATGGAAGTTGCAAAAGACCGTGCCCCCAAGTATCTTTCAGGCAAATTTCCGGCCGCTACACCTTCCGTGCTCCGGTAAATCTCCTTATAGAACCCACCTTCGGGATGCGGCTGGAGTCCCAGTTTTTGCACCCAATAATCGGCTGATCGGATACGTTCCATAAAACCTCATTCTTCATTATTGATTGATTAGTTCTTTGGACGCTGCGAGTAACCGCAACGCTCTATCTTCAACAAAAGCAATATAATCATCTGCAAATAGGAGTTGCTCGTCAATATGGTGAGTGTACAAAATTTCTCTGGCATTTGAGGGCATTTGTTGTCGATACCGACTAGGAGCCACCCCGCCAAGTGTTTTATTATCAGCACGAGAAAGAAAACAAAAATTGGCTAACACCGCCTCGTGAATAGCCAGATCTGGCAATGTTTTTAGGTAGCCTTTTGGATAAATATGATGAAATTCATTTCGATTATAATCCTTTAACACAGAGTCTAAAGTAACGAGTGAACCACTTATAAAACTTCTTGGTGAGTTTTGAGCTAACATCAATATATGTGTCTTTGTGTTTACATTACCCAATGCAAATTTATTTTTCAAAAAGTAATCTTTGTCAATATTTACCGTCACACTCGACAAATTCGATATTTGACCGTTTTTGAGTTTGTTTATTTCTTCAATATCTCTATCAATAGCCCTGATGGTACCAGCACTGTACTTTTTGGAAAAACAAGTTCTCCAGAACCATTTTAGAATTTCCTTGCGTTGAGTAGAATTATAATTAAAATGCCGATTCCCTTCGCACGAAAAAAATGCAGATAAAGGAATTAATAGATTGTCATAAGGCAAGTTATCTATTTTCTCTACTTTTAAGTTCGTTTTCAAGAAATCTATTGCTCCTTTAATACCATTCTGTACTTCATCAAACCGATCACGCACAACTTGCCCATTCAAATTAATCAAATTATTAACTAAGCCACTCGCAGATAAAATTGCTGAACAGATTCTCAGTAGAAGGTTTATATTTTCCCCAACATCTTCAAATCCATAAGGTTTTAATTCGTCTGCCAACTCCTCAAATTTCGTTTGCAATGTAAAATCTTGGCTCCAGGTCCAAGCTGAGAGCAATTGATACATATCCAACGGAATTCCCTTCCGATTTATTCGCTCAAATACAATTGCAACTTTACCATTGTCTTCAGTTTCGAGTGTTTGATAGGGAATTTTTACTTCTTTGAAAATAGATTGGAGAAGATCAATTGTGTTGACATCTTCATCTGGCAATTCGCTTGTTGCTTGCCTATATTTAACAGTATCGAACAAACAATTCAATGGGAAATGGCGGACAGGATTTACCTCGCCGGATTCCAACGACAAAAATTGAGAATCTTGGATATTTACATCTGCTTTTAGATCAAAGTATATGTTGAATGGATTCTCTTCATCTTCCGAAATGGGTATATCTGTTTGAAAAACTCCAAAAATAGATGTAATTCGCTGTTGACCATCCAACACATAATCTATCGGGAATTGGTCATCTCTACTAAATATGGTAAACGGACCAAGCTTTTTTTCCGTCTCTAATTGTGTGTGTGTACGCCACAATTGCAATGTCCCTACTGGGTAGCCTTTATATATACTATCCATAAAAAAGGCTATCGTTTCTGCATCCCAAACAAATCCCCTTTGGAATGTTGGGATTCGTATAATACCACTACTCACCTTGTGTAATATATCGCGAATTGAAAAATCAGCCATTTTTACCCAACCCATAAATTTTGTATTAGAAGATATTAAATGTATTACTTTTTATTATATTCGCAATAGGTTATTAAATTATGAAATGATCCCTCTCTTATTTGTATTATATTTTCTATCGGGATACTTTTGTTAACATAAATTTATCACTTGAGTAGTGCATACTTAATGAACTCAGACGAAATTATTATCATAAAAACAGTGTCTCATGGAACATTTTTGAACTAAACGCAGGGGTAGTTATGGCGGCTTTTTATTACAATCGAAGTTCTAAAGAAAACATCCATTCTCAATGGCTCCGATATTTACAACATCAAGAATATATTAAAGATATTTCTGGTATAATAAGTGAAAACAAAACTGAACTTCAAAATACAATAAAAGATGCTTCTAAACAGCAAATTGATGTATTTAAAAGTATTTGTGGTAACCTTGATGACGGGTTCTCCATTTTATCAGCGCATTTGGAAGACATACATTGTGATCTGATGAATATAGGATCTCAAATCAGTGAGCTGGCATCAATGATAGACTGGAAGCTTTCAATGTTAATCGAGGGGCAAAAACTAACGAATAGATTTCTTAAAAGTATCGAACAATTGCTTCGAATCCCGGATAGTCAAAAACAAAGATTATATCACATTGAACAAGGGCTGAAATATTTTAAAAATGCTTTACTTGAAGGAATCCAAAGTAATTTTTATAATGACGCTTTTCAGAACCTATTATTAGCAAAAGATATTGAGAAAAATGATTTTATTACTCTTAATATTATCGGTCAAATTTATTTGTACTCGCAAAAACATATGAACTTTGCCAAAGCGGAGGAGTATTTCTTGATGTCAGCTAGAGAGGCTTCAGCGGAGTATAATTTTGGCGGCACAACTGTGAGTAATAATATGACACCTGCAGGTTACCAAAGCTCTAAGAATTTTGATCCATTTTTATACGCTGCAACTGAAGCCTTGTTATATGCTGGAAGAGCATGTTATTTACAAGAAAAATTTAAATCGGCACAAAAATGCGCAGGGCATGCCTATTCGTCTTTGCCCGATTTTCTGCAAGCAGGTTTCGAGTATGCAAAGTATTCAGCAGCTATTTTAGATGATAATGAAGCTGTCAGAGTTCTATGGAAAGTTATTAAGGAAGATCGGTTTTTTTCTATTTCTGTCACCTTAGACAAGGATCTTAATTCCAGGCCTCCAGTGCTAAAACTGCTAAATACATTTTATGAAAATGCAAAATCTGATGCCTTGTATAAATATAATTTATGTAAGGATAGCATGCGCGACGACAGTATTGTTCTACATATATTGCAGAAAATTAAAAAATTAATCAAGCACGATAGCTTTCTCTCATATATGAGCGCAATTGATATTCTGGATGATATTCATACTATCACTTATTTCGAATATTCAATACCGGACGGTACTTCCGAATTTATTCTCTCTAAGGAGGAAATTATTTCAAAGTCGCTAATTGAGATAATACAACATGAGAATAATAGTTTAGATAATTTGGAATCTTTAAAATCAGAATTGAGGAAAGAATTTATTCTATCAAGGAGTCAATATGGGCTTGGTCTTGGAAGTAGTCTTGGATTTATCATAGGCTTCTTCAGGGGTTGTTCATTAAGCCCAATTTCAATGGATTGGAGTACGTGGCTTACGACTATTTTAGTTTTCGCAATTTTATTTAGTATTGGTGGAGCATATATTGGTTCTGCAAAACAAATAACAGTGCGCGATAAAATTTTCTAACAACCGATAAGACAGACTTATGAAATTCTAGCAGCAGCGAAAAGGACAGATAGTGTAATGGTTAAGTAATCCCTTGACATGTACATCAGCGAAGCAAGTTTGGTTCAGAGTTATAATTAGAAAACGATATATTTTGTTCCTCAAAAATTCTCATATTGTTTAATTTATTTGTGTATTACCAAAAGACTAGATATCCAGATATATTACGCAGATTCCGAGCGATGTATCCTGTTCAACTCGGGCAAATGTGTGGACAATAACTTCCGTCCGGTTTGTACTTAAGTCCAGATCCTTACATGAGATTAATCGATTTTAAAATTCATTTACTGAACTTTATTGTCTATCCATTCTCAGTTTTGCCAGAATCATTACACGGCATATCATCACTCGGTATACGCAGCTTTATTTTCTTAACTATATCTGAAATTGATTTCCTATTATTATTCCAGTAGAAAAGCAGAATCAGACCATTGACGAGGCCAATCAATGCTATAACCAAAAATGATGAAAACAAATAAATAGATTTTATCTGTGTTGTAAGCAAGGAAATAATAAACGAAATGCCAATCGAAATCAAAAAAATTGCGAAATTCAGATATATTGAACTTGGAGAACCGTTTGCAAGTATCTCTAATTCATAATCAGATATTTCGTATATTGAGATCGAATCAAATCGTCCTCTTTTGATTCTAGGTGGTTTTTCTCCACTATTTTCCGTATTGTCATTCATCATAGCCTCTCCTGCAACCAATTATGTCGGCAAATGACATTTTGCCACGCTGCTTCCGTCCCTGACTTGACAACAAATATGCTATCATTTGCATCCATAGAATTCAGCAAAAAATCACGAATCTGAACAGCAGATTGTGTTGTCACAACAGCCCAAGTAGATTGATTTATGTGCGCCCATGTTCCGTAAGATTGAATAGCTTCATACAGTGCTTCATAATTTCTTCCTGGTTGTCTTAAGTCATATGTAATTATATAACAGTTCATAAAATCACTCCTATATCCTCTTTATGATACCAAATCTATAAATCTTCCTGCAAAGAATATGTAAAAATAATTAAAAAAGACGAAGGAGTTGCTTTAAAAAGAGGAACGGTAACAGGGAGTGAACTGTTACCGTTGAGTCGTAGGATTACTTACTAATGGGGGGAATTAGTAAAATTTTTGAGTCGTTACTATTTATGACGCTAATGAGAGCACGAAGTTTCTCAAAATCGTCGCAAGAAATATGGAATAATTTATGCCCTATTTGAAGCGATTAGGTATGAAAGGTTATTTTCGGTGAAGAGCGTCTAAAATGCGGGATAATTCCGAGATGCAATAGAACACGGATAACCACGCCTTCGGCGGGCAGGCGCAGATGACACGGATTTTCACAGATTGTTTATAAAGGGATGTAGAACAAAATCGAAATGTATCATACTTCCCTCTCCCTAAGGGAGAGGGATTGAGGGTGAGGGCAATTTCACTAGATTATACGCTATAATGTTATAGGGGCGACTGGAATTCCGGTCTTACGCATGGAGTGTACTTTCTCAGCAACCGGTATTTCGGCATGTTCCTTTACACGGGCTTCAAATTCATCGCGGAATCTCTCTACCATGAATTTCACCGGCCAGGCAGCTGCTTCGCCGAGAGCACAGACGGTATTACCTTCAATGTTCTTTGCGACAGATACCAATAATTCAACATCACGCTTGGAGCCTTCACCGCGTAATATTCTATTCAGAAGCTTTAGCATCCAGCCTGTACCTTCACGGCATGGTGTACACTGTCCGCAGCTTTCGTGATAGTAGAATTTCGTAATACGCGCTAATACTTGAACCAGGTCGGTATCTTCATCCATAACCATGATTCCACCTGTACCGATGGATGAGCCTGCGGCTTTTAAGGATTCGGCATCCATCTTAATGCCTTCAAGCTGGTCACCGCGCAGCGGTGGCATAGAGGAACCGCCGGGAATCACACACTTGATTTTCTTGTCCCCCGGAACGCCTCCGGCATACTTGTAAATAATGTCGGTCAGGAGTGTACCAGAAGGAAGTTCATATACTCCGGGTTTGTTAACGTGGCCGCTGACACCGAACAATAATGTACCCGGATGTTTCTGTTCACCGATAGCAGAAAACCACTGCCAGCCTTTTTTGATAATCGGAGGAATGTTAGTCAACGTTTCGACATTGTTAATAGTTGTAGGGCAGCCCCACAATCCGTTCTGTGCGGGGAATGGAGGTTTTACACGGGGATACGGACGCTTGCCTTCAATCGAGTTCATCAATGAAGACTCCTCGCCGCAAATATAAGCTCCCGCACCTTTGTGAATATACAAGTCGCAGTAAAAATCAGTATTGAATGTTGATTTCATTCTTTCACCGATAAGTCCAGCCGCATAAGCGTCATCAACAGCCGCCTGCATGAGGTTCACCCATTTGTGATACTCACCGCGGATATAGAGATACGCTTTTTTAACACGGATAGCATAGCAGGCAATCAGAATGCCTTCTATCAACTGATGGGGATTGTATTCAAAAATCTGCCTGTCCTTAAATGAACCCGGTTCGCTTTCATCGCCGTTGATGCAAAGATAATTCGGCTTATCGCCGTTCTTGGGCATGAAACTCCACTTGAGTCCGGCTGAAAATGCAGCGCCGCCTCTACCGCGAAGACCCGACTTTTTCACCTGATCAATAATATCGTCCTGTGATTGCGTCAGTGCAAGTGCGATTGTTTCGTAACCGCCGTTGCTTTTATAAACATCAAGCTTGTGTAAATTCGGTATATCAGGGAGAACTATCTTTTCCATCCGCGTCCTGTCAGCTAAGCGATTTCAAAATTTCTAATGATTTTTCTGTCGAGAGATTCTCAAAGTAATCTTCATTAACGGCAAGCATCGGCGCTGTACCGCATGAGCCCATACATTCTACTTCTTCAAGCGAAAACTTACCATCCGGGGTTACTCCACCGTTGGTAATGCCGAGCTTCTCCTGATATGCCTTGTAAATTTCATATCCGCCGCGCAGCAGGCATGAAACATTAGTGCAAACCTGAAGATGATACTTCCCTGCCGGTTTCTTATGATACATGGTATAAAATGTTGCTACGCCCAGTACATCGGATTCTTCCATCTCAAGCAAGGCCGCAACTTCTTTCATTACTTCAACAGATATCCAGCCATGCTGCTCCTGCGCGATATACAGCACCGGCATTACAGCTGCTTTCTTTTCAGGATATTTCTCTAAGATCTTTTGAATCTTGCCGAGATTTTCTTCGTTAAATTTAAATTCCATATGCAATCGTTACTCAACATTAAAATTATTTATCAGCTTCACCCATAACCGGATCGAGACTTCCCACAATCGCCACAACGTCGGATATCATGTGCCCTTTTACGAGATGCGGAATTGCCTGAAGGTTGGTAAAGGAAGGTGAATTGATTTTTAACTTCCAGGGTTGTCCTTCACCTTTGCTTACGATGTAAAAACCTAAAGCGCCCTTAGAGTTTTCAACCGCGTGGTAAACTTCACCAACGGGTGGGTTAGCACCAAAATTCACGAGCATAAAATCGTGAATCAATTCTTCCATGCGGGTGTAAATTTCAGTTTTCCGGGGCAGCACCTTCTTCGGGGCATTGAGCAGAGTTTCGCCGTTTGGCAGCTTGTCAATGATCTGCCGTACAATTTTGGAGCTTTCCCGTATTTCATCAACGCGGACAAAATAGCGTGCAAGGCAATCGCCTTCCTTGTATGTCGGGATGTTAAAATCCATTTCGTTATAACACATATAAGGAGTCGCTCTGCGTAAATCAAACTCTACACCGCTGCCACGAAGACACGGACCGGTTAAACCAATATCAATAGCGTCCTCTGCGGAAATAACGCCGATACCTTCAAGGCGTTCCAGAAAGATTCTGTTGCTATTCAGCAGATTTTCTATCTCCACTACTTTTTCGTCAAACTGATCGAGAAAATCCCGAACCATTTTGATTGCGGTATCGTTGATGTCCTGTGCAACACCACCGATTCGGGCATAACTCGTGGTAAAACGTGCACCGCAAATTACGTCGTAAATATCAAGAATCTTTTCGCGCTCACGAAGCCCCCATAAAAAGACGGTCAATGCACCGATATCCATCGCAAGTGCGCCTATGGCGACTAAGTGCGAAGCAATACGTGCTAATTCGCTCATCATCATCCTTATATACTGTGCTCTCTTAGGAGCTTCGATACCAAGCAGTTTTTCAACTGCAAGGATATAAGCAACATTATTGGCTGGAGGTGACAGATAATCGAGACGGTCGGTGTGCGGAAGAAAATCAAGATAGCCCATGTTCTCAGCCATCTTTTCATAACCGCGATGAAGATATCCAAGTTCGGGTACACATGCAATTACGGTTTCACCATCAAGGCGGAGTAATAACCGCAAAACGCCGTGTGTTGCCGGGTGCTGGGGACCCATGTTCAATATCATTTCATTATCAAGAACATCCTCAACGCTGATATCAACATCAGCATTCATCAATGCTTGAATAATTTTCGGCTGTTCCTGTTCTTTTTTCAATTTTCCCATAATCGTCTATTTCTTTGGCAAAGGAAGTGAACCCGGTATACCCATCACCGGAAATTCTTTGCGTAAAGGATAATACTCAAATTCTTCAGGCATGTACATACGTCTTAAATCAGGATGATTATTGAATGTAATACCATACATATCAAATGTTTCGCGTTCATTCCATGAAGCGCTTTTCCATACGGATGTTACGGAATCAATGGTGCTATCATTATCTTCAACGGGACACATGATCCGCAGGCGGAAATTATTCGCGAGCGAAAAGACATGATAGACGACACTAAATCGTTTTGCCTTTTCTGCCCAGTCAACCGCCGTGATATCTTCGCAGAGAGCGAATTGCAGCTGCTCATCATATTTTAAAAATGCTGCAAGTTCGGCTATTGCCCTTTTATCAATTGTTAAAATTACATCGCCGTGGAACTCAGAAAACTCCGGAGAGTATGCCTTGAACGCGACTGTGATTTTTGATTCTAATAGTTTAAGAAATGAGGTAGTCATGTCGCGCTATACCCTTCTTCTTCAACATTCTGGAAATCGCGGACTCTTGTCTTGCCGATTTTCTCCTGGATGGTAATCAGAGCATTTAAAAGGTTATCGGGACGTGGAGGACAACCGGCGAGATAAATGTCGACCGGTAAAAACTGATCAATACCCTGCACGACAGAATATGAACGGTACATACCGCCGCTGGAAGTACAGGCACCCATCGCAATGACCCATTTCGGGTCGGGCATCTGGTCATAAATCTTTTTTACTACTTTTGCCATTTTATAAGTAACCGTACCGGCGACAATCATCAGATCGCACTGACGAGGTGTAAATCTCATTACCTCCGACCCAAACCGTGCAATATCATATTTTGGGTCACCCGCGGCCATCATCTCGATAGCACAGCAGGAAATTCCCATCGGCATCGGCCAGACGGAGCCTTTTCTTGCCCACGCAGCTAAAGCATCCACCGTCGTGGTTAAAAAACCGTCGGTTTGTAATTTCGCTTCTAATCCCATTTAAAACCGCCTTTTTTATAAGCGTATAAAAATCCTAGTTCAAACACCACGAGAAAAAGAATCATCGAGTAAAATATCGAGCTGCCTGCCTGATGATACAGGTTCTTAAATTGAACCGCCCATGGATAGACAAAAATTACTTCAATATCAAAAATGATGAAAAGCATCGCGACTAAGTAATATTTGACGGACACCCTTTCATGGGTAGTTCCTACCGGGTCAACGCCGCTTTCGTAGGTTGATTCTTTTTCGGCATTCGGGCGCTGCGGGCCAACAAGCTTTGAGGTCCAAACAATGACCCCGGCAAATGTAACTGCAAAGCCGAAAACCAGTACTAAAGGTAAATATGTTTCTAACATTCGTTCTCTGTAAAAATCAATTTACAAATTAAATTAAATACTCCGTTTATACAAAATTAAACAACCCGAAAAACGAATAAGTTTCCGCATATTTAACTTATTTTCGAATATTTCTTTGTTCCCTATGATTTCGATATATTTACTTTTTATATTATGGAAATTATGGATACACTAAGCGTACTGTTCATCGGCGATGTTATCGGCAAACCGGGACTTGAATTTCTCCAAATGTGGCTTCCCGGCTACGTGCAGAAATACCGCCCTGATATGATAATCGCCAATGGCGAAAATGCCAACGACGGCAAAGGAATTACACCAAAAGAAGGTGACATTTTATTCGGTTTAGGCGTTAATGTTATTACCGGCGGAAACCACACATTTGACAAGCATCAGTCACAGGAATATATTAAGACGGAAAAGCGGGCTATTCGTCCGTTAAACTATCCCAAAGGCACACACGGCGAGGGATATTGTATACACGAGACTAAAAAAGGGAAAGTCGCCGTCATTAATTTGCAGGGACGCGCGTTCATGGCAACTATTGACTGCCCTTTCCGCGCTTCGGAGTGGCTGCTTGCTAAAATCCGCAGGGACGTATGCGCTGTCATTATTGACTTCCATGCTGAAGCAACTGCTGAAAAAATTGCTCTTGCATCATTTTTAGACGGTAAAATCTCGGCTCTGCTGGGAACTCATACGCATGTTCAAACTGCGGATGAACGGATTTTTCCTAACGGAACAGGTTTCATTAGCGATGTTGGTATGACCGGCCCTTATGATTCTGTTATCGGCATGAAGACGCAGGCTGCCATTAACAGATTTATCTATCAGACACCGCAAAAATATGAAGCAGCAGTTAACGATGTTCATATGAGCGGAGTCTTTTTGAAGATTGACACTGCAACCGGAAAAACAGTTGAGATTGAAAGAATATTTTTTCCGGACTTTACTCATAAAGTTGAATAAAACATATGATTTTATTAGACGGTAAGCAAGTTGCCGCTGAAATAAAGCAGCAATTAAAATCAGAAATAGACCTGCTGAAAGCAGCCGGTAAACCCGTCCCCGGGCTTGCCGCTATTCTTGTCGGTGATGATCCCGCATCTACAGCCTATGTTGCAGGTAAAGAACGGGACTGCATTGAAGTAGGCATACACTCGGAGGTACTCAGGCTGCCGGCCGAAACATCAGAAGCCGAGCTGCTGAGTCTCGTCGAAAAGTATAACAACGACAAAGACTTCCACGGCATTCTGGTTCAGCTGCCGGTACCGAAACATATTGACTCCATGAAAATCATTGAGGCCATCTCCCCCGCTAAAGATGTTGACGGCTTCCATCCGATGAATATCGGAAAGCTGATGATTGGCGTTGACGGATTTGTTTCCTGCACACCTGCCGGGGTTCATGAGATGATGAAGCGCTACAACATCGAGACCAAAGGAAAACACGTCGTAATTGTCGGAAGAAGCAATATCGTCGGCAAGCCGATGGCGAATATCATGATGCAGAAAAAAGCTTTCGCTAATTCCATAGTCACCGTCTGCCATTCAGCAGCAAAAGATATTTCCGTGTATACCAAACAAGCGGACATTCTTATTGCGGCAATCGGCGTACCAGAATTTATCAAGGCCGATATGGTAAAAGACGGGGTTGTGGTATTTGATGTCGGTATCAATCGAGTTGAAGATCCTTCGAGTAAAAAAGGTTTTAAATTAGTGGGCGATGTTGATTTCAATGAAGTCGCTCCGAAAAGTTCTTACATTACTCCGGTTCCGGGTGGAATCGGTCTGATGACAAGAGCAATGCTATTAAAAAACACATATCAATCCTATAAGGAATGGATTAAGCAATGAATGACAATATGGTAAAACGCGTAATTTCACAAGTGTTGTTGGAAAAATCCCTTCACGATTTTTATTGCCAGGGTGAAACCTGCAAGGGCTGGGAAACCAACGTTATCACACAACCTAATACCGTAAAGAAAATTGTAGAGGTCGGTGCAGAGCGTATCGCAGCAGGTCCCGGTATCGGCGATCAGATTGATTCCGAGCTTGCACGAAAGATTGACCATACGTTGTTGAAACCCGAAGCGACCAAAGATGAAGTTATAAAACTATGTACTGAAGCTGCACAATATCACTTCGCATCGGTATGTGTTAACCCGGGTTATGTTGCCTTAAGTTACAGTATATTGAAAGATACCGATGTAAAGGTATGTACGGTAATCGGATTCCCTCTCGGCGCTACTACTACCGAGACAAAAAGATTTGAAGCCGAAGAAGCCATCCGAAACGGTGCAACCGAAGTTGATATGGTTATCAATGTCGGCATGCTCAAGAGCAAAGAATTTGATTATATCTTCAATGATATACAGCAGGTCGTTCTTGCTGCAAAGAATAACCGCGTTGTTACTAAAGTGATTCTTGAAACTGCACTACTTACTGACGAAGAAAAAGTCGTTGCCTGCCTTATCTCAAAACACGCCGGAGCTGATTTCGTTAAAACATCTACCGGCTTCTCAAAAGGCGGCGCTACGGTCGGTGATATTGCATTGATGCGTTATGTTGTCGGTTCCGCAGTAGGCGTTAAAGCCTCAGGAGGCATCAGGACGAAAGAAGATGCTGAAGCCATGGTTGCCAGCGGTGCAAGCCGTATCGGTGCCAGCGCGAGCGTTAAAATCGTTTCTGGTGATACTTCAGGTGCCGGGAGCGGATATTGATTCTCGACATCAATGTCGTTAAAGAAGCAGACGGTTTTACGGCGGAAATCCCTTCGCTCAAGGGTTGCGAATCCTGGGCGCCGACGGAGGATGAAGTTATTGATAAGGTTGTAGAGCTTGCACGTTATTTACTCAATCTGAACAAGAACGAAAAAGTGAAAATTGACAAGGCACGTGGCAACTTTACCGAAAAAGTATATAAATTAGTTTTTAATAAAGACTAAGCCGGAGTTACTATCGCAACCGAAAAAAGACTCCGGAAGATCGCAGCAGTTGTTACAGCCCGTCAGTTTGATGTACGGATTGTGCTTGAAAACATTCACGACCCGCACAACGTAAGTGCAATATTACGTTCGTGCGACAGCGTCGGCATTCCCAAAGTATCGCTCTTATACAATGTTGAAAAATTCCCCCGCATCGGGAAAAAATCTTCCGCGTCGGCAAACAAATGGGTTGAGAGAGATAAATTCACAAATGTTGACGACTGCTACTCTACCCTTCGGAATGAAGGATACACCATATATGCGACCAATTGCAATCCCGAAGCAGTTGATTTTTATAGTATTGATTTGACAAAGAAAGTTGCTATCGTTGTCGGCAATGAACATCGCGGCGTTTCAGATGAAGGAATTGAGAAAGCGGATAAAAGTATTTTTATCCCCATGTATGGCATGGTGCAGAGCCTGAATGTTTCAGTTGCAACCGCAGTTATGCTTTATGAGGTATTGCGGCAGAGACGGGAAAAAGGAATGTACGATAAGTCGCAGCTTTCTCCTGATGAGTTTAAAACATTCTTAGACGGATATATTAAGAAATGAGTAATCAAAAATTATCCCCCCTTGACCATATCAGAGGTACACTCTCGTTTGAGGGTGATAAATCCATATCACATAGGGCTGTGATGTTCGCCTCACTCGCAGAAGGCACCTCGGTAATTGAAAATCTATCCGTCTCTCATGATGTGCAGTCAACAATCAATATCTTTCGTGCTCTCGGTGTTGATGCGAAACAACAAGGCAACACTCTTACGGTTGTCAGCAAGGGATTTAAGAATTTCACTGAGCCCATAGGACAATTAGACTCCGGTAATTCAGGCACAACAGCCAGACTGATGTCAGGCATACTTTCGCATCTACCCTTCCCGACTACTATTTTTGGCGATGCATCGCTTTCATCACGCCCGATGAATCGGGTTATTAATCCTATTCGTGAGATGGGTGCGGTCATAGAAGTGAATGATGCTGGGACTCTGCCGATAACCTATAAACCAAGCGCAGCAATGCACGCGATGACTTATGAACTTCCTGTTCCAAGCGCGCAGGTAAAGAGCGCAGTTCTTTTGGGCGGGCTTTTCCACGATGAAAAAACCTGTGTTATTGAGAAAGAGCAGACAAGAAATCACACTGAGATATTACTCAACTTAGAAACTCTCAGTGTTGATGGGAAAACGCATATCTTTTCATCAAGTAAAAACTTTCCGGTCAGCAAGAACTATTTTATTCCGGGTGACATCAGTTCCTCAACGTTTTTTGTTATCCTCACACTCCTGCTCAAGGATTCGGAGCTGCTGATTAAAAATGTTTCGCTAAATCCAACCCGTACTGCCGCTTTAACTCTTTTACAGCAAATGGGTGGTGATATTACCGTGCAGGATGTTAGAATTTCCTCCAATGAGCAGTATGGCGATGTATTGGTTAAATCCAGCCGCCTGCACAATGTTGAAATTCCTAAAAGCATCATGCCGAACATCATTGATGAGATTCCGGCCTTGGCAATTGCCGGAATGATGGCAGAAGGTGAATTCAAATTGTATAACGCGGCTGAACTACGGGTAAAAGAATCGGATAGAATTTCAGCAGTTGTGACAAATTTAAAACATCTTGGTCTTCAAGTTGATGAATATCAGGATGGATTCTCTTTCGCAGGAAGACAGAACATTACGAATAATACGCCGGTATTTGAATCCTACGACGATCACAGAATCGCAATGGCATTCAGCCTCGCTGCATTCCTCATGAATGACGGAGCCGAAATAACCAATTTTGATTGTATCAGAATTTCAAATCCGAATTTTTTGAATCAGATAAAAGAACTATCAAAGTAGGATGTGATATTTAAATATTTTTAGATGCACATCTAATTCAATTAACAACCCCTCATCACCCGCCCTCTTCTCCCCTGGGGAGAAGAGGAGTCGAAACCTGAAATTGGCTATTTCTTCTTCCCTCTCCCTTTGGGAGAGGGACTGAGGGTGAGGGCTCTTAAGAAAAAACATTATTAGGAAAAGATTTATATGCACAACCTCATTCAAATAGCCGGAATAATTGATGCCGCAGAGGCACAGATGATGATTGAACTTGGAGTTGACTACCTTGGCTTCCCGCTCAGGCTGCCGGTCAACAAAGTAGATCAGACAGAAGCCGAAGCAGGCGAACTGATTAAATCCATCCCGGCACCACATAAAGGCGTACTTATCACGTATATCAATAACGCAGATGAAGTTATAGAGATGTGCGATGCCCTGCATTCAAAAGTGATGCAGTTACATGGTGATATCGAAGTTTCGGAATTGCAGAAGCTAAAAAAATTGCGCCCCGACATTGAGATTATAAAAAGTCTTGTTGTCCGTGGTAACAATTTTGAAGAACTGGAGACTATGGTTGATTCCCTCTCCCCTTACGTTGATGCGTTTATTACAGACACATTCGATCCGAGTACGGGAGCCGAAGGTGCAACAGGTAAAACCCACGATTGGAATATCAGTGCTATGCTGGTTGAGCTATCCGAAAAGCCGGTTATTCTCGCGGGTGGATTAAACGCGGATAATGTGCGTCAGGCAATTGTAGAAGTATGCCCTGCGGGTGTTGACGTCCATACCGGAGTTGAAGGTAAAGACGGACGAAAAGATTACGACCTCGTCAAAAAATTCGTCGAAGAAGCCAAATCAGGATTCGCAGAGATAGCGGAATAATCAGCCATTTATAGATAAGAAATGTGAGTCGTGCCTGCGGCACTCTATTCCCTACACTTATCACCTATACTACTAAGCTACCGCGTCTCCGACGCTAATAACAATCCAGATTCCTGAACGGCAAAGCCGTGATAGCTTAGTAGAAATACGATTAGCTCTTGATGAATTGAGTGCCACTGGCACGGTTCATTTCCAACTCGGATACATTTAACATTGCCCATCAACCCAAAACAAACCAAGATGCAATTTCAGGAGCGTCGGAGACGCGGCAGCTTAGTAGAGAAAAATCCATTACACAAAACATTTGAGTGCCGCAGGCACGACTCATTTCGCAAAATCATCTATAAACAGATATTTTGTATCAAACTCAATTCCATAGGCCTTCAAAAATTCGATGTACTCCTCTCTAAATGTCTTCTTCCGGTGATGCTCCTCCTGATTCCCAATGTATGCTATGATTCTATCCAATTGCGAGCGGCCTAGAGAGAAGGCCCCGAATCCCTTTTGCCAATTGAATTTTCCACGAATAAATTTATTCTCATTAATCCAACGCGATGAATTGGCCTTAATATCACGCACTATAACCGACAAATTACAATCTGTATTCAAACTAAGCAGAATGTGTATATGATTTTCAATACCATTTATTGCATAAATTTTCTGCTTTTTAGAAATAACTATTTTGGAAATGTATTGATACAGCCGTTCTTTCCAATCGCTCTGAATTGCGTTTTCTCGACCTTGGACTGCAAAAATGATGTGTATGTAGATTTGAGAATATGTATCAGCCATGATTAATCCCCATATAATTATGTATTTGATATGTGAATATAATAAAAATGATTGAGTCGTGCCTGCGGCACTCTGTTATTTTTTTCGCTATTTTCCTACTAGGCTGTCACGGCTCCGCCGTTCAAAACAGAGGGCAAATTTCCTGAGCGTCGCAGACGCGGCAGCCTAGTAGAAAATATAGTCCACCAAAAATAATTGAGTGCCGCAGGCACGGCTCTATTTATAAAAAAAGCCGTGAATTTCTCCAATCCACGGCTTTAAATTAATCTGAGACTATTGATTATTTCAGAAGCATCATTTTACGTGTTGTCGTTAAATTCCCTGCCTGAAGCTTATAAAAATACACCCCGCTTGCGAAGCTGCCCGCGTTAAATGTCTCTTCATATGTTCCGGTATTTTTGATACCATTATACAATGTACAGACTTCTGCGCCAAGTGAGTTGTAAATTTTCAAACTCACATGTTCATTTTCCGGTACAGCATATTTAATTACTGTTGACGGGTTGAACGGATTCGGGTAATTTTGTTCAAGTACAAAGCGATTTGGTTTTTCAACCACACTTTCCCCTGTGCTGCTTGCCAATGTATCATGAGTAATGGTGTAATCATATACATACACTTCTGCATATGCACTGTCAACCTCGTTAGGAGCTGTTCCGGAATTTGATTGTGTATAATCACCTAATTTAAAGAAACAACCGGTATAACTTTTTGTTTTTTTATACGGAAGCTTTTTACCGTTGTATTCAAATTCCAGCACACCATCGTGTGCAATGAACTTCACAGTGTACACGGTACCGATTCTGTAAAGCGAATCAACAAGATAAGCATGTGTTTTATCACCGTCTGTAATCCAGATTTGAGCAAGAGAATCCAGTTTGCCGACTGTACCACCGGTGCCGCTGGTACCGCCGTTAAGTCCTTCAACACGGAATACGCACACATCATCACTGGCATCATGGATTTGTCCGGTTACCGTATGCGGCTTTACATAAGTCAAGTGCGTTACTTTCTGCTTAATCCACATAGTATGCGAGCCTTTACTATTCGACCAAGACGCATCACTCTTGGAATTCTGATACCGATAATTTCTATTCATCTCTCTCAACTCACTGCGCGGATTATTAGAACCACTGGTAGTAGCTCCACCGTGATTTGCACGGAACTGCACGGCCCAACCGTTAGTATCGTGAACTGTCTTAAACCAAGGTTCAATTGAGTAATCAAGTAAAGTAGGATTATAGATCTCCTGCGCATCATTAATAGGTAAAGTGATTTTCCAGCAGTTCAGATCAAGAATTTGTGATGGATATTTGATTCTTTGAACCGGTGCATTTTGTGCACTGTCCTGTGTAGTAGAAATGTCAGCCGCCTCGAAAACATCGAAGAACGATTTTCCTGTTCCGGGTCCATACTTCGCATAAAATATTGCAGGTGCTCCACTCGAAACGAATTCAACAGATACTTGGTTCCACGAAGCTCCATGATTTGTTTTTACTTCATAAGGAGTCTCAACACCCAAATCGCTTACACCCAGAGTACCATGGGTATATACCCAAGCTGAAACGCGATATCTGTGTCCTTTATATATCGTATGCAGAGCCTGACGCATATATCCGAGAGAATCGCTAATACGAAGAAGTTTTGCACCATCGTAAGGTACGGGACTCGAAGACGAGCCAAGCGATGTGCTGCCTGAATTTCCAATCTTCTCCCACCCTCCTTCAGAACTACTGAGTTCAAGGCTGGGATTGACAATAGAATCTAGCGGAACCGGATGTTCGATGACCTGTGCTTCAAGTTTAAAAGCAGAAATCATAGCCACAATAAAACAGCAAATACTCCTCATAAACTCCTACAAAGTTTAAGTTAATTAGAATTGGTTTAGTGACAAAAGAGCGATTTAGCTACTCTGTGTATTACGGTTTGAAATGATGCCGTATTCGGTTCCGCATCGGAAACTTGTAATACATCATTCATAATATAGGTTAATTCCCCCATCAATGCAACCATCAAAATCATTAATAAATCCACTAATCGGCATATTTTCAACATTATTTGTAAAATTAACTTTTTTAACTTAAAATGATTTGCTTATCTTTCAGTAAGCTCAAAACGGGTTTTGGGTTGCAAATAGCTGTTTGTAAATCGAAAGACTGTTGTTTTTGTGCTGTTGTGCTTGCTTATGGTTCCTTAAGAAATCATTTTATTACAAATACTTTTGCCGGACAAGTGTCCCGATCGTATTTATATAAACACTTAATTACCAATAATCCGGTTAGGGAGTATTATGAGAGGGTTCATCCGTTCTTCGCTGTTTTTCTTCATCTTTTTATCACTTCAAATTTGTGTTGTCGCACAATACAGTCAAACTATTATTGATGTCTTGCATCTCAAACAAGGCGGTGTTGTTAAAGGTCAGATCACTCAGATTGTCCCGAATTCAGTGATTCGCATTAAGACTCTTGAAGGCAGCATATATGAATTCAATATGGAAGAAATTAAGAGTATTGATAAAGATACGATATATGTTCAAAATGCTAATGAATCAGGGAATCAATACAAAACAGGAAAGTTAATTCTTGATGACCCGGCAGATTCTGATCCAATGGTGAATAACTCCTCTACTTCACTTAATATCGGACTTGCAATACCTATAAGTGATTTTGCCGACAAAGATAATGGAATGGCGAAAACCGGTTTTACTTTCGGCTTGAGTTATGCCTCACGTGGAGAAATCGGCGGTCTCATAAACGTCAGCTACGCTTACAATAGTATTGATTTACAAGACAGGCCCGTACAATCAACCGGCTCATGGAGTACATTCTGGGCACTCGGGGGATTAAAAATCGGAACGCGAAATCCAACCGGAAATAATTTCTATTGCGGACCGATCCTCGGCTTCTGTATCGCTTCCAGCCCATCTGTAGAGGGTACAACATTAGTTTCAACAGGCAGCTCCTATACCTATGCAAAGGTCACGCAGGAATCTGCAAGCGCCGTTGCATTTGCTTACGGTGGTATTTGCAGTGTAAATATAAATCACTTTCAGCTTGGACTTGTCTATATGTTTTGTGAACCGGAATTTGAACCCGGTATAACAGCAAGCGCTTCAGGTTACGGCTCAGCGACCGATAAATTTAAGTTTAAACAAAAAATCACCGTACTACAGCTTAATTTAGGTTATCATTTTTAATAATATTTATATATAATACGAGCCTGTCTGGCGATTCCGGGCAGGCTTTTTTATTTATATAAAATCGAAATCACCTGATGCATATATTCGCGTATTTTGTAAGTTTGAGAACAATTTTTTCAAAAATGAAAAACAAATGAAAAGTAAGATTGTAGAAGCCATTCATCCCGCGGGATATCCACTGGCTATTATTTTATCAGACGAAAAACCAATTCAAGGAATCCAATTCAGAGAAAACATCTGGGGATGCGTTGCTGCGGTCTTATCAACGGCAGCTTTTAAAGGAAAAACGGCATTCTTTGATAGAAAAACATACGGCTGTGTCGGCGGCGGAGTAGCATTGGGATTCGGTAACACATACGAGGGCTTCCCTATTGAGCACCTGCTATCAAACGGCAGAAAGGATCTCGTAGACGGGACGAGAAGGACAAAGAAACTCGAAGAAGGTGAGCATTATTTAAAGACTCCCGAATTGGCAAAACAATTTGTAAACTGCCTGCCGATGAGAGACGTAAAAGAAACGTATGTGATTTTCAAACCTTTGGAGCAAGTCACCGCTGATGAAAAAATCGAGAGTATCATTCTTTTTGTGAATCCCGATCAACTTTCAGCTCTGGTGGTACTTTCGAACTACGGTAGAGCTAAAGTTGATAGTGTTATTGCTCCCTGGGCTGCAGCCTGCCACTCAATACTCTTTTCATACGAGGAGAACGAAAAAGAAGAACCCCGGGCAATCATCGGATACTTTGATCTTGCCGCAAGAAAACACATAGATAAGAATTTATTATCCTTCACTATCCCCTACAAACTTTTCCTCGAAATGGAAAGCAACGTTAAAGGCAGCTTTCTTGAAATGGACGAATGGCAAGAACTAAGTAAGCGCTAAGATTCTCCCAAACAGAACTAACCGCAAAGACCCGCTCATCACGAATGCAAAATTTAAAACAAAAAACCCTCCCGATTAATCGGGAGGGTTCTACAAGAGCCAGCTGCCGGAGTCGAACCGGCGACCTGCTCATTACGAATGAGCTGCTCTACCAACTGAGCCAAGCTGGCACCTAAAAAGATTTATTGATGCTTTAAATTAAATAACACTAAAATAATTTAAAACTAACGCAATTTCTTCTTGTGACGATTCTTTCTTAAACGTTTTTTGCGTTTGTGAGTCGCCATTTTGTGTCTTTTTCTTTTACGACCGCAGGGCATTTTACCTCCGTATGTTACTTAATTAATTAAATTAAAATACTATTAATCTTCGATTGACTTCTGCTGCATGCCGGAATCAACCTGGGCTTTAAAATCTTTTGAAAACTTGAAAACAGGTACGTAATGCTCGGGAACATGAACCTTTTCGCCGGTCTTCGGATTGCGGGCAAACCGGGCATTTTTCTTTTTTACTTTAAATGTACCAAAACCGCGAATCTCAATCCCCTTACCGCTTTTCATGGACTCCATAATACTTGTAAAGAATCCTTCTATAACGGCTTCAGTTTCAATCTTCGTTAACCCGGTTCCGTCTGATACTATATCGACTAAATCCGCTTTGGTCATTAATGCTCCGTCAGATTTCTTATAACTGATTAAAAATAAAGAACTTAACTTAGTGATTATTACAATTATTTACAAATAAAACCCGAAAAAGATTAAATAATTTATCCTACCGGCACCCTTCGGCGATATAAAAGGTATATTTCCTAACGGAAAATTGATCCAAAATTGAAAATATATTCTACAAACATAAAATGCCTACGGCATAGCTTTCGCTGTCGAAAATTCAGCATTTACCATTAAACATTCAATATTTAACATCTTTTCCTTCCTTCGGACTTCGCACTTCGGACGATCCCCTTGCGACAAAAAAGGTATATTTCCTAACGGAAAATTGATCCAAAATTGGAAATATATTCTACAAACATAAAATGCCTATGGCATAGCTTTCGCTGTTGAAAATTCAGCATTTAGCATAAAACACTCAAAATTCAACATTCTTTTCCTTCGGGCTTTGTACTTAGGACTTTGAACTCCCCCCCCCCTAATCGTCATCATCTTCTTTATCATTCACCCGCACAAATGCCCCTCTTACGGGAGCCGGTACGGTCGAATGAATTCCCTTTATCGAGCGCCATAATATATCATTAAGAGATGCTTCATCAATGGCATCCTCACGTGTAAAATCCATTGCATCGCTTCTCTCCTGCCCGTAGGCATCTGCAAGATTCTTCTCAAAGATGTCGCTTTTGGGTTCAACATGGGTGAACGTACTCATATCAGGCGATGACATAAACGAATTGTACATTGGCAGTGCAGATGCATCATACTGTGACATCGGCGGTAAGCCAAGAAACAATTCCATGGTTCTAACCATTGAACTCGTGGAATACATTTCGTGGTCAATGAATTGACGCTTAGTATATGGACTAATAACTAAAGCCACTGTTCTGTGTGCATCAACATGGTCAGCACCGTTTTGCGCATCATCTTCCACAACGAATATTGCGGTACTGCCCCAGAGTGAACTTTTCGTAACGTGCTCAACAAGCAGACCCAATGCATAGTCATTTTGTGCGATCATGGCACGCGGAGTTAAATGATTTTTGCCCGTTCCATTGGTGTGGTCATTGGCGAGTTTTATTACTTGATATTGCGGAAGGCTGCCGGATTTTTCAAACGCATCAAACTCATTTATCCAGCTATTGACCCTATCCACATCGGAATAATTTAGGTCCCACGAGCGGTAATGCGGAGCCACATGGCCCTCAAGTGACTCAATCGTAGCAGTAACATCAGCATCCTTTGTCTTACCATTCTGAGCGAATTCACCATAGCTGCGGAAAGTCACATTATTTCTTTTGCAGTTATCCCACATATAGCCATTCTCCGGATACGCGATTGGATATCCGCCTTCAAATTCATATTCCCCGCCCCGGTGGCCATAATTGGTCGGCCAGTTCTTTTCAACATAGTCGGTCGCATAAGCACCATTCGACCAGTTATGCCCGTCGGCGCTTACTTCAGCATCAGCATAAAAATTATCAAATAGTGTGAATTGTTTGACTAAAGCATGAGCATTAGGTGTCACTTTTTCACCGAATAAGCATAAGGACGTGTCACCATTACCCCCTGCTATATCGCCAAACACCTGATCGTACGTCCGGTTCTCTCTAATAATGTAAATGACGTGCTTTATCGGTGAATCTTTACAGAAAAGTTTTTCAGGAATACTTATAGTTCTATTTTTATGTTCATTATTGGTCAAAGGTGAATTCTCAAACACAGCCTGAGAATATGCACTCATCTCACTAATTGACGGAATAGTGATTTTTGAAACTGTTCCCAATAACAACCGCGCTATATATTGATCCATCGTATCCTTTTGATAAGGATTTGGCCCTTGCGGATTAGGCTTTGAAGTTCCACCCTTACCATTAGCAACCATAAGTATATCTTCTCCGGGAACAACTCGAACAGCAGTCGGATACCACCCTGTAGGAATAAAACCGAGCGACTTCGACTTTCCCGGAGTTGAAATATCCATTACAGCGAGACAATTATTATCCGCGTTTGCAACAAATAATTTCGTTCCATCCGCACTCAAAGCTACTGAATTAGGTGTACTGCCGGGAAGCGCATCAGGGGTTAATGCAGAATTGATTGTCTCGATTTCCTTTACACGCTCTATATCCAGCACTGAAACAGTGTTCTGGTTAGCATTTGAGACGAAAAGATATTTACCATCCTTACTTTCAACCATGTCATTCGGATGGCTGCCGGTGGAAATAAGCTTTACAATTTCAAGTGAGGACTTATCCAGCACAGCCACCTGCCTGCCTCCCCAAAGGGAAACGTATACATAGGGATTTTTTGACGAGACTAAACAGGTATAGGGTTTTGACGGCAAAGAGACTTTTTTCATTACCTTTTTACTTGACAGATCAATTGCATATAATGCATCTATCTCCTTTGCAGTAACGTACAATACTGCGTTATTATCATCCACAGTGATGCCGCCAAGCCATAATTTACTTTTCGGCCATGATTCTCCCAGCACGATCGAATCAGATAATTGTAAGTTTCCTGAATTGAAATCATACAGAAATACCTTGCTATCATTTCCACCGGATACGGCAAGTTTCCTTCCTTTATTATAAAAAGCAATGCCCAGCCATGCTTTTGACAGTGGCACGGTTTGCACAACTTGATTTTTTGCAATATCCAGGACTTGAACACTTTGCCTGCCGGCACCGTTATTAGTCAGCACTGCATACTTCCCATCCGGAGATATTACCATATTTAAGGGCAAATCACCCACGGCGATCTGCTCTCCGGCCGGTGATAATTTCCAACCGTTTGAAAGAAGTATCTTATCGTTGTTGTACTTGCCGGGGATAAGGATGTTTGAGCGCAAACCGCAGCCCGAGTACAAAACACTAAGTATGGCAAAAGCAGCAGCAAGAGTAAAAATTTTTCTCTTCATAGTTCGTTCGAATAATTAAGAAATAATTAAAGCTAAATTTATACATTTGAGTACTAATTTTCTTCAGATTATTTGAGAGTATATTTAACAATGAAAACTCGATTAAAATTTCTTTTTATAGTCTTCTTAATGGTAGCGTCCATAACTAAAGGAGCTGAGCACATGAATAAATTTGAGTGTGACACCATTAAAACTAATGATGGAAATATCACCATAACGTTTATCGGGCACGCGAGCTTGATTATTGAACATAAAGGCTTGGTAATCCATGTTGATCCATGGGGCAATCTCGCGGACTATGCAACTCTTCCCAAAGCCGATCTCCTATTAATCACGCATACCCATTTTGACCATATGGATAAAGCCGTGATTGCAACACTGAGCAAAAACACGACTGATTTGATACTGAATCCGGAAGGCTATAACAAACTACGGCATGGAATGTTAATACGGAACGGAATGGCTAAGGTAATCAAGGGAGTTGGGATTGAGGCGGTTCCTGCTTATAACACGACAAAAGATCATGAAAGATACCACCCCAAAGGAATAGGCAACGGATATATTCTAACTATCGGTGGAAAGAGGATTTATATAGCGGGTGATACTGAGGATATTCCGGAAATGGCTGATCTGAAAAATATTGATTACGCATTTTTACCGATGAATCAGCCGTACACGATGACACCGGAACAGGTAGTATCGGCTGCAAAAATGTTCAACCCCAAAGTATTATATCCTTACCATACCGGTGATACGGATATTTCCCAGCTGCAAAAATTAATGGCAGGTGAAAAAGATATTGAACTTCGTATCAGAAAGATGAATTAAAAGTTCACTCTGCAATTGCAGACGAGCTGCGCTTCAACCGGTGTTACGGGTTCCAATTGAAAATCAACCGATACGGTATTTTGTAAGCTTTTGTTATGTGCCGTAACTAAACGGACCGCGTTGATTACGCTGACAATTCGATTGAGAATCATAGCACCGGTAGCAAAACGGGTATTATTACTGGCTTGTCTGCTTGAAACCCACATAGTGCGATATGCTTTTCTATCCGTTACCGTATTCCATTTCCAATAGCGGGCATTAGCATCGTACATGGACTTATAATCCCTGTTAAAAGCCATTTCATTGTTGTATTCATCTACGTTGTTGTAGTTAGCGACATTCGCATAATAATCGGAATCGAATGAATCCCCCTGAACCCCGGCTTTTGACTTAGCAAAATTCTTAAAATTGTTTTCCTGCCATGTTGAGTAACTTGACATACTGAATGCGGTAATCCATAATGCGACCTCAGCAGCAGTAAAATATTTGCCGGTGCGATAGTCCCCCGCATACAATTCGCCCATTCCGGGTAAAGCGGCTGATAATAATATTGCGATGCCTGTAGATTTTTTTTCTCCTGTTTCTAAAACTTTTGCCGGAGCATTCTTCATGTTTGCTTTACTAAATAAAGCCAAATCCTGTTTTGTCAAATTTTGAGCAAAGCCGGCCTGAAATAAGATGAGTGTACTGCATACAACAAGAGCTAAAAATCTTTTATTCATAATCAAACCTTAGGTGAAATACTTTCTTGCTTTTCCCGCGAATCAACATAACACAGATGACCATCCGTGTCACTTATTTTCGCTGATATTATTTTATTTACAAGAGACTCATCATACGGTGATGCTACCCTGACGTAATTTGATGAGAATCCCTTTATCATACCATTTTCATTTTTATGTTCGCAAAGAACATCTAATTTTTTACCGATCATGCTCCGGTAAAACTCATTACGCTTTTTGTCACTTAAAATGCGAAGCTTTCTGTTTCGCTCTTTCCGTTCAAACACATCCACCATGCCCGGAATTGTTAACGCTTTGGTGTCCGGACGCTCTGAATATGTAAAAACATGCAGATAAGACACCGGCAGATCCGCCAAAAATCTATGCGTCACCGCAAAATCTTCATCCGATTCACCCGGCGAGCCGACGATTACGTCTACCCCGATGCCGATATCCGGAATGCGCTCTTTCAATTTATGAATCAGCGATTCATAAAACCCCGTCGTATATCTTCGCTGCATAAGCCGCAATACTTTGTCACTGCCGCTCTGCAAAGGAATATGCACATGCTTGCACATTTTTTCAGAACTTGCGATAAGCTCAATGATATTATCTTCAAGAAGATTCGGTTCAATTGAACTTATACGTATCCTAAAATCGCCTTCTACATTTACCAATTTAAGCAATAATTGGTAAAAATCCGTACCAATACGGCTGCCATAATCCCCGACATTCACGCCGGTTAAGATTATCTCTTTATAACCCGATTCGACAAGATGCTGAAATCTTTCCACGACCTCATCAGGCTGTGAACTGCGGCTCTTCCCTCTTGCCATAGGAATCGTGCAGTATGAACATGTATAGTCGCATCCGTCCTGAATTTTCAAAAATGCGCGCGTACGTGCATCATCATCCGAAGAATAAGCGATATGAAAATCATCATTCAAAGATTCAACAGGAGAGACAAAAATGCAAGACAATTCCTTTTTCTTAAAATCATCGAGCAGCGTAAACATGTCGAACTTTTCCTTAGAGCCAAGTACAACATCCACACCGGGAATCTTCACGATCTGCTCGGGGCGTAGCTGTGCATAACAGCCGACCACGGCAACAAACGCGTCCGGATTATTCCGCAACGCTTTGCGTACAATATGACGGCAATCCTTTTCTGCGTTCTCCGTCACCGTGCACGTATTAATAACATACACATCCGCATGCGAATCAAAATCAACCACATCAAAACCTTCACGTTCAAACTGACTGCTTATCGTGGAGGTTTCCGAATAGTTGAGTTTACACCCTAATGTATAAAAAGCTGCTTTTCTATCCATACGTTTCAAAAAAAATCATAACCAAATGTACTTAAAAGTAATCAGCCCATGAATACTCATGGGCTGATTTTCCGGTTTCTAAACTATAAACACGTAACTTACATAATCAGGCAAACCGAAACCCGATTGCGATACGCTTGAGTTATTCGCTAACCTTTTCTTCGTCAGTCGAAGCGGCCTGTTTTCCGGCAGATTTACTTTCTGCAACAGACGGGACTTCGTCAAGAGCGTCGAATGATGGAAAATCTGATGAATCAGCAACAGTTTCAGCGACTTTAACATCAGCCGGAGAAACTTTTTCCAATTTGTGAGCAGCGATATACTCTTCGATAGCACCTTCTTCCTGATCTTTCAACCAGGCAATAGCGCTTAATACGATTTTCTTGCTTTCCTTATCGAATTCGATAACTTTAACATTAAGAACCGTATCTATCGGGAAGTGCATCGTAAGATTTTTGATACGTGCAGTTGAAAGCTGATTTGTTGGGATAAATCCGTCAACTTTGTCAGGCAATTCAACAATGAGACCCTTTTCGATAATGCGTACAACTTTACCTTCAGTAGAAGTGTTGACTGCATATTTGGTTTCGAAAACATCCCAGGGATTATCAAGGATCTGTTTGTGTCCGAGAGAAATTTTTCTCTGATCCATGTCAACTGAAAGGACAACAACATCAAGATGTTCGCCTTTCTTAACAACTTCACCGGGGTGGCGGATTTTTTTCGTCCACGAGAGATCTGAAATGTGAACAAGTCCGTCAACACCTGGTTCGAGTTCAACAAACACGCCGAAATTGGTAAGATTTCTTGCAACACCGGTATGTTTTGAACCGACCGGATATTTACCCATAAGCTCATGCCATGGATCCGGTTCAAGCTGTTTCATGCCCAAAGAAATTTTCTTGTCGTCTTTATCGAGGCTAAGAACAACTGCTTCAACAATCTGTCCCATGGAAACCATTTGTGACGGATGTTTAACATGCTGAGTCCAGCTCATCTCTGAATTATGAATAAGTCCCTCAATACCCTTTTCAACTTCAATGAAAGCGCCGTAATCAGTTAATGAAACGACACGACCGGAGACTTTGTCACCAATCTTAAGTTTTTCTTCGATGTTTTCCCAAGGATGGGGGAGTAATTTCTTCAAGCTGAGAGAAATACGTTTTTTCTCTTCGTCAAAATCGGTAACAACGACGTTGATCGTCTGGTCGAGTTTAACAACTTCGTTCGGGTGGTTAATACGACCCCAACTTAAGTCGGTAATGTGAATCAAACCGTCAACACCGCCAAGGTCAACGAATACACCGAAGTCGGTAATTGCTTTAACAATACCTTCGAGAATCTGACCTTTTTCCAGGCGCTCAAGAATAGCTTTGCGCTGGTCTGCGAGTTCTTCTTCAACAAGTACTTTATGTGAAACAACTACGTTTTCAGTAGGGATATTCACTTTAACTACTTTGAAGTCCATTTCTCTGCCGACAAAAGCATCGAAATCACGGATAGGACGAACATCAATTTGTGAACCCGGTAAAAATGCTTCCATTCCGAGAAGGTCAACAACCATACCACCTTTAATGCGGCGGATGATTTTACCTTGCATAATTTCACCGGTATCGTAAGCGTTCAATACGCGTTCCCAAATCCGTAAGAAATCTGCTCTTTGTTTGCTCAGAACAAGATTTCCTTCCAAATCTTCGACGCTCTCCAGGACAACTTCTACTTCCTGTCCGACTTTTACATCGGCGAAATTAGAAAACTGATCCCGGGAAATTTGACCTTCAGACTTAAAACCCACATCAAGGATAACAGAATCGTCAAGAATTCTTACGATTCTACCTTTTACCATTTCGCCTTGTTTAACATTGCGAAATGATTCCGAGTACAGCCTTGAAAGAGCTTCAAACTCTTCTTGCGAATACTCGTCGTCATTGAAAAACTTTTTAGATTTTTCATATTCCTCAGCGGGGTTTACCGCCTTTTGCTCAAATTGTTCAGACATTAAGCCTCCAAAAAAATATCGTTCATTTACATTTCAGCCATCATGAAATAAAACGAACAAAAAAATAATTTAGTGTAACATATTGTATCTATCGATGGCAATAGAATTTTAATAATTTCTTTCGATATACTCTTTCATCTCATCCATCACCCATTGCGGTGTCGAGGTTGCTCCCGTTATACCTACTGATGATGCACCTTGAAACCATTCGGGCAGCAGCTCATCCTTTGTTTCAACAAAGTATGTATTTTTATTCTCTTCTTCAGCAATGTGATAAAGAACTTTACCGTTGCTGCTCTTTCTTCCCGCGGTAAAAATGATTACATCATGCGATTTGGCAAATTCCCGGAGTTTTTTCTCACGGCCGCTCACCTGTCCGCAAATGGTATCCTTCGCGTGAAATGTTGTAGCGGTTTCTTCAATCGAACCTATTTCCAATTGCTGAATTTTGCTCCGCAAAGCTTCTGCGATTTTGTAAAAAGTCGGCTTATCCATGGTTGTCTGAGAAAACAAAACCGTCGGTCTTGAAAAATCAACCAACGTCATCGCCTCTTCAAGATTGAGAACCACAATGGCTTTGCCGCCTGTAACTCCCTGCAGACCGATAACCTCTGCATGATCTTTTTTTCCGAAAATCACCACTTGAAAATTCTGATCACAAAACTTTTTGATGCGCTCCTGTACCTTTGTTACAACAGGACAGGTGGCGTCTACAAGTTCAATTCCTCTTTCCATCGCCTTTTTATAGGTTGATGGCGGTTCTCCATGAGCTCTTATCAGCACCCTGCTCCCTGCGGGAATCGAATCCAGATCGGAGACGGATATTGTTTTGAGACCCTTGCTGCCTAACCGTTCGACTTCAACTGCATTGTGAATAATATCACCAAGCGAGTAAAGCGTTTTGTTTTTGTTCAGTTCATTCTCTGCAAAGTCAATTGCACGAACCACTCCCCAGCAAAAACCGGCGGAGGAATCAACTGTGACTTTCATAAGAATTTTACCAGCACCCTTTGTCAGGTGAACCTTGGGTTACTTTTTTCTTCGCAAGTTTAACAATAAAATCAACTTGCTCTTCAATTGTCAGATGCGTCGTATCAACTTCAATCGCCTCTTCGGCTTTAACCAACGGATTAAGCGTTCTGGAAGAGTCAATAATGTCGCGTTTTTCTAAGTTGGATTTAACGTCGGTGAATGAAGAATGTTTACCTTTGATCTCAAATTCGCGAAGTCGTCTTTCAGCACGGGTATCAAGTGCGGCAACAAGAAATATCTTTAATTCTGCATTAGGATATACAACCGTTCCGATATCTCTGCCTTCCATCACCACTCCACCTTCGTTGCCCATGTGCTGTTGCAGCTGTACGAGTTGTCTGCGGACACCTGCAATAGTACTTATGTAGCTAACCTGATCGTTTACTTCTTTTGAGCGGATTTGTTCAGTAACTTCTTCATCGCCTATGAATACGTGTGTTTCGCCGTTTTCATAGCTTAATTTTAAATTTGATTTTTGTAATGAGTCAACAATGGCCTGCGTGTCTTCCAGAATGTTCTTTTCCATAGCCATATACGTCACCGCTCTATACATTGCACCAGTGTCAATGTACAGGTAATTCATTTTTTCGGCAACTAATTTGGCGGTGGTACTTTTTCCGGATCCTGCAGGACCGTCAATAGCTATAATTATTTTTTTCATATCTACGAAATTTACTCATTTTCCGGGGATTTTCAAATTAATTTAATGCTGAAAAACCTTGAAAAATCTTAGAAATTGTATAAAAAATCAGTTTAAGAGTGTCCTCGCCCCCTCCCGCCTGCGGGACGAGCAGGTGGCGGAGGTAGTCGGGCTGGTACTTCCCGATTTCATCGGGCCACTTAGACCCCCAATTTTGTTGTCTGTAGGGCGAGCTCTCTGAGTCGCCCAATATATATAGGTCAAAAGCTAAAAATATTTCAGTACTAAATTGGTCGAGACATCCACGGGATTCTGCGAAGAGTCTCAAACTACAAAAAGAAGCTTCAATACATATTGATAAAAATGTAATTCGCAATTACTCATCATTAGTATATATTCAAAAAATGCCGTAATTTTCTGTATTAAATGATAATTCGGAGTTATACCATGGCTATTAAAGAGTTTAAAAATGAACCGGTTCTAAATTTCACTTTACCGGCAAATATCAAGAAACAAAAAGACGCCTTACAGGCAGTTCGCAAAAAATTAGGCAAGAAATATGAGATTATAATTGGCGGCAAAAAAATCAAAACCGCTAAATTGCTTCACTCATACAATCCTTCCAATCAGGATGAAGTAATTGCTTCATTTTATAAAGGCGATATCGCAACGGTTGAAAAAGCTGTAGAAACCGCCGCAAAAACTTTTGAAACATGGAAATATGTTCCTGCCGCCAAGCGTGCAGCTATCCTATTCAAAGCCGCTGCAATCGCAAGAAGAAGACACTTTGAAATCAACGCGTATATGATTCTTGAAGCAGGTAAAAACTTTGCCGAAGCTGATGCCGATACAGCTGAGGCTATTGACTTCCTTGAGTTTTACGGACGCGAGATGCTTCGCTATGCCGCAAAACAGCCTATTACCCCCTACCCCGGCGAAAAGAATGAATTAACCTATATTCCACTTGGTGTCGGCGCTGTTATTCCCCCTTGGAATTTCCCGTTCGCGATTTTGGTCGGTATGTCAAGCGCCGCTATCGTTACAGGAAATACTGTAGTATTGAAACCCTCAAGCGAAACACCTATGATGGGACGCTTGTATGTTGAGATTATGCAGGAAGCAGGACTTCCGGCAGGCGTGTTGAATTTCGTTCCGGGCTCAGGCGCGGAAGTTGGTGACACACTTGTTGCACACCCGAAAACAAGATTCATTTCTTTTACCGGATCCATGGATGTCGGTATTCACATCAACGAATTAGCAGCTAAGGTTCAGCCGGGACAAATCTGGTTGAAACGTGTTGTGGCTGAAATGGGCGGCAAGGACAGCATTATTGTTGATTCAGAGACTGACGTTGACGCAGCTGTTCAAGCGGTCGTGACATCTGCCTTCGGTTTTCAGGGTCAAAAATGTTCAGCTTGCTCAAGAGCTATTGTTGATAAAAAAGTTTACAATGAATTCGTAAAAAAATTAAAAATAAAAGTTGATGCTTTAACCGTGGGGTTAGCTGAAGAGAATGCCCCTATTACTCCCGTTATCAGTGCGAGTGCAAAAAAAGGAATTCTCAAGTATATTGAAATTGGAAAAAAAGAAGGCAAACTTCTTAACGGCGGCAGCATTGCTCCCGGTAATGGCCATTTTATTCAGCCGACTGTTTTTGCCGACATCGCTCCGAAAGCCCGTCTTTCACAGGAAGAGATTTTTGGTCCTGTATTGGCAGTTATCAAAGCAAAGGATTTCAATGATGCTTTAAAAATCGGTAACAATACCATGTATGGATTGACCGGTGCTGTCTTAACAAGAAACAGAAAGAAAATTGAGCAGGCTAAAAAAGAACTCCTCATCGGTAATTTGTATTTCAATAGGAAATGCACCGGTGCATTAGTCGGAGTTCATCCTTTCGGCGGTTTTAATATGTCGGGAACAGATTCCAAAGCAGGCGGAAGAGATTATTTGCTTCTCTTCATGCAGGCTAAAGCAATGAGCGAAAAAATATAATTTATTCATAACGAAATAATGGATTAGACGAATGAAGATTCATGAGTATCAAGCGAAGGAAATACTGCAAAAATTTAATGTGCCGATCCCTAAAGGAAAAGTAGCATTCTCTGTTGATGAAGCGGTTGAAGCCGCTAAAGAAATCGGCGGAAGTGTTTGGGTGGTAAAAGCTCAAATACATGCCGGAGGACGCGGTAAAGGCGGCGGAGTTAAAGTTGCAAAATCTTTGGATGAAGTTCGTTCGCTTGCTCAGGCTATTTTGGGAATGACGCTTATTACACACCAAACTGGCCCCGAAGGTAAACTTGTAAAAAGACTTCTTATTGAGCAAGGCATCAATATCGAAAAAGAGTTGTATCTCGGTATTACTCTTGACCGCGCAACTGCTCAGAACGTCGTTATGGTTTCAACCGAAGGCGGTATGGAAATTGAGAAAGTTGCAGCTGAAACTCCTGAAAAAATAATCAAGGTCTTCGTTGATCCGAAAACCGGCTTCCAGTCATTCCAGGCGCGCCAGTTGGCTTTTGCACTCGGCCTGCAAGGTGCACAATTCAAAAATGCCGTTTTATTTTTTGATGCTTTATATAAAGCTTATATGGCAACAGATGCTTCACTTGCTGAAATCAATCCCCTTGTTGTGACAAAAGAAGGTGATGTTCTTGCTCTTGATGCAAAAATGAATTTTGATGATAATGCCCTCTTCCGTCATAAAGACATTCTTGCGTTACGCGATCTTGATGAAGAAGACGCACTTGAAATTGAGGCTTCAAAGTATAACCTTAATTATATTAAGTTGGACGGTAATGTCGGCTGTATGGTTAATGGTGCCGGCCTTGCAATGGCAACAATGGATATTATTAAACTGGCAGGCGGTAATCCGGCAAACTTCCTTGATGTCGGCGGTGGAGCAAATAAAGAAACCGTAGCAAACGGATTTAAGATCATCTTATCCGATCCGAATGTAAAGGCTATTCTGATTAACATTTTCGGCGGTATTGTCCGCTGTGACCGGGTTGCTCAGGGAGTTATTGATGCAGCGAAAGAGATTAAGGTTATTCTGCCGATTATTGTACGCCTTGACGGTACTAATGCTGTAGAAGCGCGTGAATTGCTTGAAAAATCAGGTTTGAACTTCGAAGTAACCGGCACTTTGAAAGAGGCAGCTAAAAAGGTAACTTCGGTTCTTGCAAAATAAACAGGGTCGAGTGATGAATATTTCACTTGCTCCGGAATGCATTATTTTCATAAATAGTAGAATAAATTTTCGGAATTAGGATGATAAAAATCAGGCTCTTAATATTTCTTATTATTATCGGCAATGTTGCTTTTGCCCAAACAGCTTATGAATTCCTCCGCATGGACATGAGTCCGCGTGCAGCAGGTCTGGCGGGAAGTTTTGTTTCGGCTAATGATGACCCTGATGTTATTTTTTACAACCCTGCGGGGATTGCCTACATAGAAAATACACCGGTCTCACTAACCTACGTCAATCACCTGCTCGATATAAATTTTGCAGGTATTGCCGGTTCAAAAAACATTGAAGGTATCGGAAGATTCGCGGCAGCAATTAAATATGCTAACTACGGAAACTTTACGGGGGCGGATCAGGATGGGAATGTAACCGCCGATTTCAGTGCCGGTGAAGTGGCCTTTGATGTAGCATATTCAAATTTCCTCGGTGAAAACTTAGCTTACGGCGGAGCAGTAAAATATATCTACTCATCGCTTGCCGGATATTCTTCTTCTGCTGCAGGTATTGATGTCGGCTTGAATTATTCCTTTCCACAGGACAAGTGGAATATCGGTTTTGCGATGCTAAATATGGGCGGCCAATTGTCATCCTATGCTTCAACCTCTGAAAAAATTCCATTTGAAATTGTTTTTGGTGTTTCAAAGCGATTCGAAAAAATCCCGGTAAAACTCTATTTTGATTTACACCGATTGAATGACGACAACGGAGGTTTCAAGAAGCGTTTTAATGCTTTTTCTTTCGGCGGAGAATTAAATCTCAGTAAAGCTCTGCGCGTTCGCGTTGGTTATGACAACAAAAAACGGAAGGATCTGACGATAGACAATTATGCCGGACTTGCAGGATTCAATCTTGGAGTCGGGTTGACAGTTAAAAGTTATACTTTTAATTATTCATTCTCATCAATGGGTGATGTCGGTGCTTTGCACCGCATCGGTCTCTCAACATCGTTTGACTAATTAACCCGATAGTCAGAGTTTAAGTACACGTTCATTAGAACCTCCTTTACTCTTCTAAATTAACGAACTCACCCCTTCCCCTCTCTTGGAAAGAGAGGGGAAAGCCCGAAGATCTGATTTTTGGTAAACGTAGGAGGCTGGGGTGAGTTCATTTAGTAATGTTTCATACAATGTTCGCATGGTCAGACTAAAGAAGTATCATTCGATAAAATCACCTTCAAAAGAATTTCATCATCTTTGAATGTTTACACCATCTTATATAAAATTGTTAGAGAGCGGTGAATTCGAGCAGCGGGTCAACTCCGCCTGGAAGATTCTCGAATCCTGCACTATGTGTCCAAGCAATTGTAAAGTCAACCGCCTGCAAGGCGAACTCGGCACATGTTACAGCCGGTCATTGCCAATCGTTTCCTCCTATACTCCCCATTTCGGTGAAGAACCCGTCCTGTCGGGAAACCGTGGAGCGGGAAATATTTTCTTCGGTAATTGCAATCTGAATTGTGTTTACTGTCAGAATCATGAGATAAGTCAAAACCGGCGCAAAGAATTAGAGAATGAGGTAACATGTGAGGCTTTAGCCGACATCATGCTTGAACTTCAACAGAAGGGCTGCCACAATATCGGATTAGTCTCTCCAACCCATTTCGCCATACCTATTCTCAAAGCAATATTCATTGCCGCAAAACAAGGACTTCATATCCCCATCATTTATAATTCAAACGGATATGATTCAGTTGAAGTTCTCAGACTGTTTGACAGCATTGTGGATATATATCTCCCGGATTTCAAGTACGGCACTAATGAATCCGGAAAAACGTACTCTGCAGTAGACAATTATTTCACTCACACGGGTAAAGCAATTCAGGAGATGCACAGACAGGTCGGCGGCAAATTGATTTATGAAGATGACATTGTCGTCCGTGGCCTGATTATTCGCCATCTGGTTTTGCCTAACGATTTATCTGAAACGGAAGAAGTATTAAGTTTTATCGCCGAACACATCTCTAAAGACATTCACATTTCCCTTATGTCTCAGTACTATCCGGCAAACAGAGCCGAAAAACATATTCTCTTAAATAGAACTGTGCGGGACTCAGAGTATGCTAAGGCTATCGCTCTCCTGCAAAAATTTGGACTTACCAATGGCTGGGTTCAGGAGTCGGACAGCAATTCACACTACCGTCCGGAATTTGAGAACTCCAGAGAAAATCCGTTCAAAAGTAATTAAATCACAACATTCAAGCCGGCAACTGTTTACACTAAAGGAATTATTGTCCACAATTCACTACAGTAATTCCTCCGCTCAACAGCATTTTAGTCCAATAATCAAATAAAACCTTCATTTCACCCCGTAATGGCATATTTTTCATATGTGTAACTAATGAAATTTTTTGGCATGATTTCTGAAATTAATATAAATCAATCAATTGGAGAAAATATGAACCGTTTTACTAATTACTTCTTTATTATGCTGTTATTAGCCCTTGGCAGCGCTACAAATACTTTTGCACAAAGTGACTCAAGTGATACTGCTCAGTGTGACAAAAAAGAATGGAAATCCGATTGCAAAAAGCATCACAATTGGCACCATGACTGGGATTTTTCTGAAGATTTTATGGGATTTACCAAGGATAAAAGCCCCTTCATTGCCGTATTTTATGGCGGATCACAACTCGGTGTTGATGATATGAATACTGATTTTAAAAGATACGGATTCGGCGAAGCTAAAGTCGGATATATGAGTCTCGATAAAAAATACAAAGACACGGATATCATTCATTTCAAGAGCCACTATATTGACATTAGCGCGGGAAATAAAGATTTTTACAAGTCAGACGAGGCAAATAAACTTACCGCCAGCACACTGCAGTTCGGATACGGCTGGAATAACGGTTACGGCTACAATATGGGCAGCTCAAATATTCTTTTAACCCACTCATTTGGGATAGGCTGGACGCGTTTAAGATACGAAGAACCGGTTACGAATACTTTTGATGCTAAAAAACTTGCTTATTATGAAGATACCTTCCGCTTCGGTATAAATTCTGAGTCCGGTATTCAGGCACAGATCATCCCTCATCTTTCGGTGAATGCAGCTTTCAACCGCTCTATTGTTTATCCGCGAGTAATATTCTGGAAAGCAGCGGGCAGTGTTCTAACTGAAGCTGCCGGTTACTGTCTGGTAGATGAATTTGTCGGTAAAGTTTTAAAATCAACTCCTTCTGCCGCTCCAATTGTCAACTTCCTTTTGAAGAACGGCATTGCTTACGGCATGTATGAATTGCGTAAAGAAAAAATGAATTTCCCGTTTGGCGGAGAATCTCCACTCATGGCGAATACCTTTAAAATCGGCATGACGTTTTCTTTCTAAGGCCCTCGTTAATTGATGTATCGCCCCGGAAGAGCTGACGGCTTTTTCGGGGTTTTTTTATTGTATAAGTTCCACAATCTTCCCTTTTGTTATCCCCTTTTAATATTTATTTTACGGAGTACAATATGCTGTTATATAGTGAAACGCATATACAATAGGTTAATACGATAAATAATTTCGGAGAAAATATGTCAAACCAATTAATCGGTCACGTTGAGATACCAGTTGTTGATTTGGAAAAAGCAAAAGAGTTTTATGATAATGTATTTAATTGGGATGTTAAACCGTTTGGCAAGGGCTATTATTTATATAACACGAAAGCAGGCTTAACGATTGGGTTCAGAAAAGTTGCGGCGGTTAAAAGCGGCGATACAACAATTTTCCAGTTCCATGTTGACAATATTGAGGCACACCTTGACCGCATAAAAACGCATGGCGGTAAGGTTTTTCGCGAAAAGACTGTTATACCGGTGTATGGCTGGTATGCACTTTTCAGTGATGTTGATGGAAATATAATCGGATTATTTCAGAGCCACTAAGTTTTCACTACCGGGTAATTGAAAAGCCAATTACCCGGTACTTTAAATTAGCGTTTTCGCGGTGAGTATTTTCTCTTCAATTGCTGCAATTCTTTTACCGACATTTCAAACAAGTTACGAATTTCGTGAGTCGTTGTCAGCGCTTCATCAAACCTATCCTGTTTTGCCATTTCCTCTATATGGTTACTTAATTCCGTCATCGGATCAATACCGAGAGACATACTGCTCCCCTTTATTTTATGCGCATTAAATGAAGCGTCATGAACATTTTTTGCCTGAACCGCCTCCATAAGCTTTTCGATTGTTTTGGGCGTCTCGCTTAAGTAAATATCAATAAGTTCCGAGAAGAATCCTAAATCCTCTTCGGTCTGAAGATCTGCAAGGAATGGGATTTTGGTTTCGTCAACAATCGTAGTATTCAGCTTACTGCGCTGCAACTGTTCGACCAAGTTACCTTTTCTGGCGAGTATCTTGTTTCCCCATTTCGCTATCATATCAGGTAATTCGTCAATACGCATTGGCTTCGGAATATAATCATTCATACCGGCTTCGAGGCATTCTTCTCTATCGCCCTGCATGGCATTTGCCGTCATGGCAATAATTATCGGCCGTTTCTCCGGATCATATATTTGAACAAGCTGCTTTGTGGCCTCTAAACCGTCCATTTCCGGCATATAGACATCCATGAAAATCATGTCGTAAGGAATTACTTTCATCGCATCCAGAACTTCGAGCCCGTTAGCGGCGACATCAATACGGTATCCTAATTTCTCAAAAACTCGTATTGCTACCTTTTGGTTAATGGCATTATCCTCGGCAAGCAATATTCTTATGGGATACTGCTGCGCGATCTCGGAATTTATGGCATAATGTTTATAACCTTTGGATATATTAGCCGGCATATCACTGAATACCGAAACTAAACTTTCGTATAACTGTGATTGCTTTATCGGTTTATTCAAGAACTTCTTAATGTTCAACTCTTGAAGCAGATCACTATCCTCTTTACGTCCCAATGAAGTAAGAACAATAATTGGGAATTGAGATATTTGGGGGATAGCCCTAATCATTCTTGCTAATGCTATGCCGTCTACCTCAGGCATCTGATAGTCGAGAATCGCAATGTCATAATGAGTTCCTTTCTCCAAATCCTGAACTGCCTGGGCAGGTTTTTCAAACTCATTTGAAGACATTCCCCAGCTCTCAACCTGCAATTTCAGAATTCTTCTATTCGTAGCGTTATCATCAACAACGAGAACCGATTTGCCCCGTAAATCGGGAATTATCGAACTCAGAGTATGTTTTTTTATCGTGACGGATTCATCAGCCGATATTGTAAAATAGAACGTAGAGCCCTTTCCTTCTTCACTTTCAAGCCACATGGTACCATCCATCAACTCAGCCAGCTTTTTGCTGATAACAAGTCCCAGACCCGTTCCACCATAAAGCCGAGTGGTGGAAGAATCCACTTGTGTAAATGGCTGGAACAGCTTTGCTTTTTTACTTTCGGCAATACCGATACCGGTATCTTTCACTGCAAACTGAACTTCATATTTCCCGCTTTTAAGTTTTTGTGAGCTGACAGATATAAATACTTCGCCGTGTTCAGTAAACTTAATCGCATTGTTCAGCAGATTTGTTAAAATCTGTCTGAGTCTTGTCACATCGCCCAGAATAGTAACTGGCGTAGGCTCTTTAATCTGATAAAGCAAATCAATACCTTTTTCTGCTGCCTTGGAGCCCAATAAATCCAGCGTATCTTCAATACATTCCCGAAGAACAAACGGCTGAACTTCCATCTCCATCCGCTCGGATTCTATTTTAGAGAAATCAAGAATGTCATTAATAATAACCAATAGTTGTTCACCGCTGATACGGATAGTTTCGACAAATTCCCGCTGTTCAGGTGTCAGTCCGGCATCTAAAAGCAACCCGGTCATTCCTATAACTCCGTTCATCGGAGTCCGGATTTCATGACTCATCAATGCAAGGAATTCACTTTTGGCCTTAACTGCGGCTTGAGCCTGGATTGCAGCCTTATCTAATTCAATGTTTTTCTTGCGCAGTTCTTCGTCAGCGTAGCTTTTTTGAACAAGATTTCCGATAATGGCGGAAACCGTTGTTAATACCGATTTATCACTATCATTCCATGTTCTTTTATGATAACACGAATCAAAGCCGATGAAACCCCAGAAATTATTTGCTAAAAATATTGGGGCGATAAGAATAGATTTTAAATTCTGATCGAAAAATATCTTTCGTTGATCCGGAGTCATATCTTCAATATCAAAACTTACAACTTCACCGGTTTTCAACCGGTCATATAAAGCTATGGAGCTAAACCTCGCGTATGGGATTGTCTTATCACGGAGCTGTTCGATTTGTTTTTCAACATTATCAGCATCCCATTCAAAAACTATTTGAGTACCGGGTTCTTGCAATTCGGAGCCGGTAACATTTCTATAAATATATACACGGTTAACCTCTGCCGCCTCGCCAAGTATTTTTAGTGCCTTTTCAGTGGAGTTGCCGATATTCGACTCTGAAATGGCAACGATGGTAGCATTGGCAATTGCTTTAAGAAGCGAGTCCTGCTTTTCAAGCAGAATTTCTTGATTTTTTCTTTTGGTTATATCGCGGGATATGCCGTACGTTCCAATAATTTTACCATGAGAATCACGTAAAGGCATTTTGGATGAAATGATATATTTCTCAGAACCGTTGACCAACAGTAACTTTTCCTCAACATCAATAATAGAACTGCCTGTTGCAATAATTCTTTGCTCGTTATCGTAGGCTTTCTGAGCATCTTCCCTACTGTAAAAATCAAAATCTGATTTACCGATCAATTCTTCCGGTTTCAAACCATGGCGGGAACCCTTTGCAATGTTCACTTTAATAAATCGGCTTTGAAGATCTTTAAAATAAATCGCATCGGGGGAATTATCCATCAAGGTTTTGACGAGATTCTGCTCATTTACCAACGCTCTTTCGGCTTCAGTCCGGTCGCTGATATTTCTTATGGTACCCTGCCCGATATATTTTGCTCCCCGCTTAATTAGCTTGCCGTCAATTTCAACAGGAACATCATGGCCTGATTTGTGGAGTATTGTTGATCGGAACCCGATGAGGATTCGATTGCTGAAGAAATCAGTCATCGCGTATTTGAATCTTTCGGTATCTTCCTGGCGAATAAAATGAGTCATTTCTTTGCCAATGACTTCCTGCGGAGTATAGCCAAAAGAATCTGTTACGGATGGACTGATATAAAGAAGTTTACCCTGAAGACTAATTCTGAAAATTACATCCAGCGATGATTCCACAAGCTGCTTGTAATCTTCAGCGTCTCCGGAATTGAGCAGCACGTCCAATTTACTTTCAAGCTTTTCGAGATGCTTTACTGCATCCCGCTCAAAATCAGTTTTTGGTATATTGGCAAATAGAGCGCTATAGATTTTTTCCAATAGTGCTTTGGAATTGCCATCCGGATCCTGTAATAGAACTGAAATATTTTTTTCCTGCAGAAGGGATAGTATTTTTCCATGTAAATACTTGAGATCGGGATCCGATTTGCTCAATAATGCCTCATCCTCAAAAAGATGAGAAACAATTTGCAAAGCACTTTCTATGCTTTCGGAATTTCCGGATTTTGCTGAATGATTAACTTCTTTTCTGTCTGCAGCCATATATTTCAAATGAAAATTATAATTAGCGTTCAATAATTATCAAGAAAATAACTACTGTTCTCTCATTTTCCGAAAAGATATATTTTCGTTCTATTTGAAATATACGAAGTTGAAATTCAATTTTTACAGTTTTTTTTCTCCGGTCAAACGGCCAAATGTTTTATAGCACAAATGATAATTTACTCTCCGGTGTCCGGCAATCCATATCCGTTCCGCGGTCGCGATGATCCGCGATTTCGGCAGTTACTCCGATCGCTCTGCCAAAGAGGAACAAGGTAAATACAATATCCTGAACTTGCTTGTTCGTCAGCTTTCCGTCTTTCAGATCTTTCCATACCAGTTTGAGAATAATGACTGCCAAAACCGCATCAACGTTCACGCAGAAAACATTCTTGGTAATACCCTCGTTGAACAACTCTTGCACCAGATGGTGGTAGAAGTCGAGGAAGATATTGTAAATTCCCTGCTCTTCCAGTTTACCGCGGATAAAGTTTTCGCGTGGATCAATGTTTACATCATGTCCCTTAAAAATCGGATGATTAACACAAGGGATTCTGCGATAATTGAGGTCACCGGTTTCCTTTTCCAACTGTTTGTATTGGCCATATGTTTTGGCAGCTTCAATAGCAAGTGATTTGAGGTCAATATTATGGTCTTTGCAGCCCGGATCTTTCAGATCGGTTTTTGCAAATTGCTCCAATAAATATTGTACTGCCTCGAATCCGTTACCACCATGAGCGAAACCGGTATTCGACATGAAACCGACATACGCCATTGAGATGTGGTTTCTTGCACTGACAGATTCCTTTGCCCCCTTTGCAGAGATAGTACCGGGGCCGTTTGTTATGGTCAAACCGATCAAGCTTCTGAATTCATACAGATCACTTTCCGTTGGCGGACGGTTAAATAGTATTTTGAACGCGTTCTCGGTAAAGGATGCGCTTATGTTGGATATTTTCGTATTGACTAATTTCTGCCAGAATTTATTATTCTTTCTGTCAATAACCGAATATGCTACTATTCTCGAAATGATATAGAAATAGCTGATCGAATCTTCAACAACCTGACGCGAAATCCTGTTTTCGAGCATCGGCTTCCAGAAAATGCAGACACCGATAGAGGCGAGAAGGAACTCATAGGTATCACGGATGGACAGACCTTCTTTTTCCGATAATGAAATGATGTGTTTACATACATCTATCGCGATACATTTTTTCTTATTGTTTTTTATCTCTTTAAGGAGCATATCCGATACTTCACTGCGCATCTGCTCTTCTTTGGTCAGTACATTCTTTCTGATAAAGTCATCAACTTCTTTTGAGAAAGTAGTTGTCTCATCGTTCAATTCGAATTCTCTAATGAGATTGATAATAAATTTTGAATGCGAGCGTGCTTTAGCGAGTAAAGATTTATTACCGATAAGGGCTACCTGAGAGGCTATATATGCATTCGGAGAGCAGTCGTTACCTTTTGCGACCTCAACTAAATTCATCCTGTTTTCGTCCATTTTCAGGAATAAATTCAAAAGGAAGTCAATCGTCGGAATATCTCTCGGCTCAGGCATAACTTTAGCTAAAGCAAAGTAAATGTTTTCTTCCATCGTGTGTTTGGAAAGATCAAGTACAGTTTTACCATGCAGCTCGGAAATCTGTGATTTCGGATCCATCCGGGAAGCACCTGATCTATCCTGCATATTCTGACGGAGATAATGTGCGCCGACCTGTTTGTTGATTTCCTTGATCTGTATATTGTAAGGTTCCATCGCCTCAACAATAGGAATATCCAATTCCGGTGGCAATTTGAAGTTTGCATCCCCTAACCAGGGTTTCAGTGACAAATCGCCGTGAGCCTTGAAGTCCGGTGTCTCGCCAATTTTTTCAAACACTGCTTGAACTGCTTCAGGGATATGCTGTATGGAGGAGACTCGTACACCTTTTTTAGAAACTTTCGGTTTTGCCGGATCGAATACACCGACTTCAAAATAACCGTCAAACCATTCTTCCTTAGCTATCGCGTCATCACCGCTGCCCGCCAACGCACCTGCATGACCAACGGCCCGGTTAATATCTTTCTTCCATCTGCCGGTAACACAGGCGATAATCGGTTTACTAAATCCAAAACGTCTTTCTTTTATCCAGTCAATGGCCTGCTTTTCATAGTAGCCGCCCGGTTCAACATACACAACTACTGCCTTCGTTCTCGGATCATTTTGCGCTGCATATAAAAATTCAGGAAGTGCAAAGTGGATATAAATATCTTTGCCGGAACTGACAACAGTTGAAAGTCCGAATCCTTTGGTTGACAGATACTGAGCGATTGTTGTCGTGAAGTTTCCGGAATTCGAGTGAATGGCAATTGAACCTTTTTTAAGAGCTTCTTCAGGATTATCACCGCCCAATGCTCCACCTACTCGAACATGATCCCATACATTGGCTACGCCAAGACAATTGGCGCCAATCAAATCAACACCTGCTTCCTGACAAATCATTCGAATATTACGTGAATCCCTTGAAGCGACTTTTTCGGTAATGACTACGATGCGTTTAAGGTTCGGGTTATAATTCACGAGTTCTGCGACAGCCTGCGAAACTGCCGATGGCGGTAAATACACAACACCAATATCAAAATTAATTCCATGCTCTTTAACATCACGGATACTTCTGAATATCGGGATATTGCCTAATTTAGTTTCAAGCTCCCCTCTTTTACCATATTGCACACCGGCAACAATATTGCCGCCGCTATACTCGTGAGAAACGGGGGTAACTTTTCTACTTTCGCTTCCGAGTATGTTAATAATACATACACGGTTATTCTTTGTGACTAATTCTTCAAGAGAATGCACACCGACGAAATACGGAAAGGGTTTAGTTGTTAACTGTCTCATAATAATCTTCTTTATTTCATTTCAAAACTGTTAGTGTTAATTGGAAAGAACATAGACTATTCATTACCATATTTTGCAACGTATTCTGCTTTACCGGTTGCTGCCCACCAGGTATCAATTTTCTTCGCGTACTCCAGTACTTTAATCATTGAAGTATCGAATCCGAATATCCTGTATGGCAGTTTGAGGGTATCAAGCATATCTTTTGCATAAAACATGCCTTTTACCAGATTTGGACCGCCTCTTCCGATGATCACGTAAATTGGTTTTTTACCATTCTTCGCGACTGTGTCACGTAATGCATCAAAGACTCCTTTGAACGTGACATAAATATCGGTGTTATTTGCTTTACCGCCGATTAACACCAACACGTTTGCCTTATCAAGCCAGTGATCGAACACTATTTTGCTTATTTCATACATCTTTTCATAGGGTGGATTGCCGCCGAAATCGGAAGCGAATATCGCCGAGGCACCCAATGTTTCAGTAGCTGCACTGGTTGCTCCACCGCCGAACATGAAAGGAATGATCGTTCCTTCCGGATTCATCTCAAGAACATCGCTTTGCCCCTGATATGTTCTTAATTGATTGATTTCACTCTCAAATGGGGTTACATCGGTCTGGAATATCGTTTTAGGGAGCATTAAACGTTTCCATGCCGGATTGTCTTGATCGAATGATGCTTTAACATCGCAAGCTACGGGCACAAGCTTGTTATTCACCCTCGCCATGCGAATGGGGTTAATTTCTATGGTTGTCAGTCCGTAATTGTCATACAGTTCCCAAAGTTTTGGTAAATTCTGAACCAACGGGGAAATGAATTCTTCAGGGCAGTTAGTATCATTGAGCTGGTTTGTCAAATCGAAACTTTTCAGGCCGATAAAAGGATCAATATCATTCACGCGAATTTTATCCGGACCTAGCGTCTCAATATCAACACCACCCCACGGTGAAATTGTGAATATCGGCTTGCGATAAATTGTTGAAGATGATATTGAAAAGTATACTTCCAATTCTGCGGAAATGAAGGCTTCGAAAGTTACGCCGTTGGCTTTAACAACTTTCGACCCGAATTTATGTGTCGCAAAATAAAGCTGCTCTTTTGCCGCTAGCGCGTCCGTAAGATTGTCAACAATTTTAACTAAGCCGGCTTTCCCCTTTTTCCCGACTCCTCCGCTAAATGACGGCTTGACAACAATCTTGCCGTACTTATCAATTAAATTTTGTATTTCATCGTGTGTTGCTCCGTCCGTAAGAAATTCGGCTACCGGGAATTCGACAAGCTCTAATAATTTTGCCCCATATTTCAAACCAGATAACTGCATATAGATTACCTTAGAAATTGAAAAATAAAAATGACCAGAAGAAAATTACATAAGTAAGGTTTAAAAACTAAGGCATCGGAAGTGTTTGCACGGTGGGTATTTTTTTCTCACCATATTTTCTAAGTAGCAGATTGCGAAAGCTGATTTTTATTAAGGGAAATACTTACCTGAGTTAAAAATGATTATGCTCAATGTTGTGTCCCCTTAACTAAAAAAAATTCAGATTTTTTAAATTATTTCTGAAAATTCTGTGTTTTATCCCCTTGGGGTAAATATTCCCACCGTTTTTATTAAGTTTTACGTGAATATTTTTTTGTCTTTATTAGGCGTTGCCGCCATACATTTTATTTTATAAGGTTTTTCTTTTCCTTACCTAAATAAATAAGTTACCGTATTTTGAGCACTCTTCATCAAAATTCGCAAAAAAAATCTTGAGAAAAATTTTCCCGCGTTTTTTCAATGCAAAGTCCTTTCAGACTGATATTATTTCGCTCAATAATTTCTTAATTTCAGCTGAAGTGAATGGTTTCGCTATATAGTGTGAGCATCCGGCGTTTAAGAACTCCTCTTTGTCGCCATCCATTACATACGCAGTAACCGCTATTATTGGGATTGACTTGTATGCTTCAAGTTTTCGTATTGCTTTTGTTGTCTGCACGCCATCTTCTCCTCGTCCCAGATTAATGTCCATCAATATCGCAGCGTACAAATTCTCTTTTGCTTTTCCCAAAGCAGCAGCGGAGCTGTTTACCCATTCGATAATACAGATGCTTTTCAACACTTTTGTTACCCATTGCACTGCAATGAAGTCATCCTCAACATATAACACCTTCGGTAATTCAGCCATTTTCAGAATTTCAGATCTTGCTTCTTGCACAGTGCTTCTCTCAGTTTTTTGATTATTATTCTCCGAGGCACTATCAGTTATTAACGGAAACTTGAGAGTGAATACCGAGCCGCTATTAGTCTCACTTTCCAGAACAATATTGCCCTTTAACTTTTCAACAAATTTTTTCGTTATTGTCAAGCCGAGTCCCGTTCCTTCAAAACTTCTATTATGTCCCTCACTAACCTGCCTAAATTCTTCCCATATCAATTGCTGATTTTCACGGGCAATCCCTATCCCTGTATCACAAACTTTTAGGATTAACCATTTATGACTTCCCGCTCTTTCAGTTTTAACTTCAATGAGCACCCCACCTTGTTCTGTGAACTTAATTCCATTATTTACAAGATTACTGATTATTTCCCGCATCAATTTCTCGTCCGAAACAATCACGAGTTTTTCACTTTCTCTTTCCATCCTAAGATACAGAGATTTCTTCTCCGCATTTCTTGCGAATAATCTAAGAACCTCCTCTATGGTTCGTATCACGTCAAAGGCAGAGTACTCAATCTCCATTTTGCCTGCCTCTATACGCGACAGATGCAAGATAAGATTAAGTGTATCCATGAGCCTGCTGGCACTGTTGTAAATTATTTCCATATTGGATTTTATATTCTCATCCCGTGTCTCTTCGATCACCTGCTCACTGTATCCCAAAATGCCAATCATTGGTGTCCGCAATTCATGACTCATATTAGCGAGGAAACTGGATTTCAAGCGGCTCATTTCCAATGCTTTTTCTTTTTCGAAAATCAAATTAGCTTCGAGTTTTTTTCGGGGGCTTATGTTTTCGATTATTATCAGGAATTGAGTGGAGCCGCCTTCCTCATCTTTAATTGGTGATATAGATACATCTTCCCAGACGCTGACTCGGGAATTTCTTATATGGGAAATTTCACCCTGCCACTCGACGCTGTGCTGAAGAATTGCATGAATGTCCAAATCATTTTCAGCCTGAAGTTTTTCATTAAAGACGTATAGACGTTCACCAATGTTCACACCCGTCATATTGCCATATTCTTCAGCAACCTTAGCATTAGCATACAATACAGTGCCTTCAGCATCAATAATCAAAATAGAAACCGGGCTTTGCTCAACAACTCTTGACAGTTGTTTAATCTTGGCCTCTACCAGTTTTCTCGGAGTAATGTCACGTCCTTCACCTAAAATCGCCTCCGGATTCCCGTCTTTGTCCCTTATAAGGCTAAAGGTGTTTTCGGACCAGTATGTGGTGCCGTTTTTCTTATAAAACTCCAGCTCAAGGGAAACAACAAATGAATAATCCGGATGAAGTTTAAGGTGGTTCATCTCTCTATTATATGTTTCAAGTACTTTCTGCAATGACGCGGCAGGCATGTGCTTTTCTATGGGCATGCTAAATATTTCTTCGCTTGAAAAGCCCCTTATTTTTTCAATAGAAGGACTCACGTAATACGTTTGCATGTTCAAATCCATCAACCAGATAGTATCGGTCATATGGTCTGCTAAGAGCCTGTACCGCTCCTCACTTTGAATTGAGGACTTTTTCGCACCGACTAACTCTAAAGCATCCGAGAAGTTCTTTACTCCCAGAAGCAAGGTTACATAAAACAAACCTAACTCAGACAGCAAAATCGCTGGAAGGTTTATTTTTCCTGAAATCAAGAATAGAATTGCCGAAAGAAATTGTAATAATATTCCCGGTATAAATGCTGCGGAAATTATCATACCCCCGCCTTTTATACCTTTTGCAGATTTATGCAATGAGGACTTGATCACCAGTATGCCAAGTAGTATAAAGTACATTGAGATAAACATGACATTCTGAGATGTTTTACCTACCGGCGTGTTATAAAAAATACCCATAACCAACGGCACAATATCAATTCTCTCAACGAAGGAATAATAAAATCCGAATGGCTTGATAAAATTTATGAGGATGAAGTAAAGAAGGGGTAAAGTATATAACCATTTAATCAACTTGTTTGAATATCCCGTGATTACAGAAACAAGTTGAATGAGAATAATACCTATCATAAGAAGAAAGAAATTCGTACCTTTTTCAAAAATTATAAAATCGGGGATGGTACAATCCCGCTTCGTCTGAAAAAATAGATCACATATAAAAAAGCCAATGATTGCAAGTGTGAAGGATAGATACAATAAATTGAATTTCCGGTTGTAATTCCTATAAGCAAGCCCACCTGCCCCTATGAGATTAAAGGTTAAAAAACCAATAATAACTGAATAGAATATTTCAAAAGAAAACATAGTTTTGCCTCTCCATTACAATACGTATCGCTTATCAAATTCCGTCAAACGAAATATTGCATCTCAAGTTGACGGATATAGAATGTGTGTCATCAAATCCTTAATCTCGTCTCCGGTAAATGGCTTTGACAAATAATGCGTGCAGCCCGATGAAAGAAACTCTTCTTTATCGCCTGCCATAGCAAATGCTGTTAAAGCAACGATAGGAATCGCATTGTTCCCGTCTATCTGTCGAATAAGTATACTTGTTTCTAAACCGTTTATCTGATCTTTACCGAGATTGATATCCATTAAAATTGCGGAGTATTTATTTTTTCGTACTTTTTCAAGTGCTGCAGCTGGTGTGGAAACAAAATCCAGCTCGCAAATATTTGACAGTACATATGTAACCAGCTGCACTGATATTTGGTCATCTTCAACATACAATACTAAGGGCTTAGGATTGTCTTGCGAAATCCTGTGGTGAATCGCAGGTGATTCAACAGCTATTTTATGTTCTTCCACAACCTCAGATAATTCATGCAAAGGAAGCCGGACAGTAAAGGTTGAACCCATGCCTAATCTACTCTCCACCCTGATACTTCCCCTCAATTTTTCAACAAATCTTTTTGTAATTGTGAGTCCTAATCCCGTACCCTCAAATGAGCGTCCCATACCCTCACTTACCTGCCGGAACTCATCCCAAATGATGCGCTGGTTTTCTTCACTGATTCCGATGCCAGTATCTGAAACCTCGATAACAATCTGCGGATTTTCTGAAGCAGCCTCAACACGCATGGAAACAGTAATTGAACCGGCATCTGTAAATTTAACCGCATTATTCAAAAGATTATTAATGATGTGCCGCAGCATCGTCAGATCTAATACAGCATTCACATTTTCATCTGAAGCCTGAAGCTGCAAAGATAGACCTTTTTTCTCAACAACACCTTCAAATAACTGGCATATCTCTTTGATTGTAATCCATACATCTACCAGTGATAGATTGACTTCCAGTTTCCCGGCTTCAATTCTTGACAAATCCAGAATCAGATTCAACGTTTCTAATAGACGTTTCCCACTTTTTTTAATTATTGCAGCATAATGTTTATAATCATCGTTCAGATCTGAATCTTCAAGAATCTCAGAGTATCCCAGAATACCGATCATAGGAGTACGAAGCTCATGGCTCATGTTTGCCAAAAAGCTGGATTTTAACCTATTCATCTCCTCGGATTTTTCTTTAGCCGCCAGAAGCTCAAACGTAGTCCGTTTCTTCTCTTCAATATCAATTTTCACCCCAACGAAATTGAGAATCTTGTTATTCTTATCCATGACAGGAGAAATTGCCACCTCTTCCCAATAGAATTCATTGTTTTTCCGCTTATTAAGCAGTTCACCTTGCCAGGTCTGACCGCTTAAGATAGTATCCCATAATTCCCGGTATTTTTCAGGCGGAGTTGAATCAGACTTCATGATATTTGGCTTTTTATCAATGACTTCTTCACGAGAATATCCCGTAGTTTTTTCAAATGCCTTATTAACATACTGAATTTTGCCATCGGGGTCCGTTATCATTATTGATGCCGGATTTTGCTCAACGGCAGTTGACAATCTCCTCAGCTCCAGCTCGTACAACTTGCGTTCATTAATGTCTCTGAAATTAATTACGATAGCTTGGACCGTGGGTTCAGCGAGCATATTGGTAAAAGTGCTCTCAATCCACTTCCAGCTTCCATCACAATGATGAAATCTATATTGAACGACAGGCTTTAATTTTGGGTCAGCAATTAATTGCTGCAGAACACCCAATACTTCAGGCAAGTCTTCGGGGTGCGTCAATTCATCAGGTGTCAGACTCCCAAAATCACTTTCGCGATAGCCGAACATCTTTAATGAGGAAGGACTGATATAGAGGAAATTTCCTGTAAGGTTGACAAGCGCAATACCATCAGCAGCATTTTCAATTAATTTTTGATAGTGTGTTTGCAGATGAATCAGATTTCTTTCCATCTGTTTACTCTTGGTAATATCGCGGATAATATTGATGGAATACTGTTTATCACCGATCCAATAGGTTGAAGCATTTACTTCAATCTCAAACTCTTCCCCACTGCTCTTGATGGCACGAGTAAAATAACTGGAAATACAACCAGAATCGTTTTTGCGTTTTATCATCTCGCTCACAACTTTACTATGTTCCCCTGGAGCTATAAATCTTAGGACTTCGCTCCCAATGATGCTTTCTTCTATTTCAAAACCGAGGAGTTTTACAAATGCCGGATTCGCGCACAGTAGTTTGTTTTCGTGAAATAGGCTGATTGCGTCAATTGAATTTTCAAATACACTTTTCCAACGGATCTCACTTTCCCGAATCGCGTTCTCGTTTTTCTTTCGCTCGGTAATATCGCGAGTCACGCCACGTATTTCTATCTTACCAGTCTCGGGATTCAAATAATAGGTCGTAATGACTTCTGTCCAAACTAGCGAGCCGTCTTTACACGGTTGAGGGACTTCATTGATATAGTGTGCATCATACGGTAATTCCCCCGCCTTCAGTTTGATTATGACATCCTTTACAGCTTTCCGGATATTTTGTGCATCAGCCGGCAATAAAGCTGCATCAAACGGAGCCGACATAACTTCTTCTGCTGTGTAGCCACGAAGTTTTTCCACTGAAGGGCTAACATATTTAAAATAAAAGGTTTCTGTATCCAGAACCCAGACTACATCTATCATGCTTTCGGTTAAGATGCGGTATTTTGCCAAACTGTTCTTGAGATCGAGTTCTATATTTTTCTGGCGGGTTATGTCAGTAGATGCCCCAATTAGATGCGTGCAAATTCCACTATGGCTAAAAACAGGGGTCAGCGTTGTGAGAACCCATACTACCAGTCCATCAACAATCACCCGCTCTTCATATCTGATAGAGTGCTTTTTATCAATTGCTTCCCGGTATTTCCCCATTGCATACGCTGCCTCTTCGGCAGGAAGAAGTTGAGCCGGGGTTTTGCCGATTAAATTTTCTCGTGCAACTTTTGTACTGTTTACAAAAGCATCGTTAACCAGAATACAGGTAAAAGTACCGGTCTCGCCGACTTTTATGAGAAAAATTGAATCCGATGAGGAGTTAAATATTAGATCCGCCCATTGAATCTCTTCTGTTTTTGATAGTAGGTGCTCTACGGAATTTTTTTTATTCATTATCCCTCATCGGGCGCTAACATACAATCGGGCAAACATATACTCTCTCTCCAACTCATTACCATACAATATTAATTCAACATCAACACTACTTATAAAATATTACTTGCGATTTGTGCCCGGTATAGGATTTTAAATGCAAATTTTACGCCCACCAGAGAGAAATTTCAACTTAATTGCATTATTGAGTAAAAAACTACTTAATTCAAATTAAATTCACAATCAAAATCTTGATTCCCTGAATATATTTTTTTCATCCGGACAAAACGAATCAATGAATTATTAAAAAATCTTCATTAATTAAATCTTTTTAGAGTTTTAACAAAATCCCTCAGTACAGAGCGCACAGGTCTTACCGCAATCAGGCATTTCATACCTTTCTGCCTGCACCGATTCATCACGCTAAGCGGCGGAAATCATTTGCGAGTCAGACTCGCCCGCTTGTTCGCACATATAGGAATTGTAAATAAGCCAGAATTTGCTTCTTGACAGGGCAAATCAATCATGATTTGCCATATTACAATATTTCAAATATTTTTATAAATTAGAATATAAATTAATGCCATTTATCAAGTGGAGTCCCCAATGAAAAAGCTGTTGTTATTTGTCTTTGGCTTCTTTACATGTGTCGCTATGAGCCAGGATTTCAAATTACCTTCCGAAGTATTAAAAATAATGGATGCCTCACCATTCAGTTATAGTATTAATAATCTCGACAAAAAAATAAAATCAAAATCGAATGCTGGCGACGTAATCAATACTACATATTACCTCTGCCAGACAGATCACGGCCCCGTAGTGAAAACTTATTCATTATCTGATGAGGAAAATTCCATTTTTGACAAAGCAGAAAGTTTTTTCTCGGATAAACAATACGATAGTGCGCTTGTTTGCTATAATAAGCTCATCGCTTTATCGCCAAGCATATCAACCTTTCACACATATGCAGCGCAAGTGTATTCACTGAAAAGAGATTATAAAAACTCGGAAACGGAATATAAGAAGGCGGTTGAAGTAAATCCTTTCGATTATATGGCACACTGGTTTCTGGCGGATCTATATTACGATATGGATGAAAAAAGTGATGCATTAGAAGAGATTACATATGCAATCATGTATAACAGGAACCATCCATCAATTGCAAAATCGTTTACAAAAATTTTTAAAGCGGCCAAGCATGAAAGCGACTTATGGAATTTCACTCCACAGTATGAGTTGATGAAAACTGGCGTTAATCAGGTGAATGTCTATATGCACAAAGACTGGATCGGTTATGCTGCTGCAAAAGCTATGTGGGAATATGAACCTAATTATAAGGCGAATTTTAGAAAAAAATATAATAAATCAGTTGAAGAAACGGAATTCTTCGAAGAGAAAGAGTGTTTAATAGATCAGTTACTAACATTGAAGAATGCCGATAATGATTTTAAGGATGATGTACAATTAAGGGTGTTATCGGAAGCAGCAAATGAAGATAAATTTGAAATGTTTTTTCTTTTTGAATGCCTATTACCTTCAAATCCGCATTTAATATACGCGCAATCGGAAAAGGTACACAAAATGTTGAAAGATTACATATTGGATATTCGGAATCCCAAATTATAAACGATTTGCTTAAATAATTAAACGGCTATTCTCAAAAAGGATAGCCGTTTTTTATTGAAATTTGAGATAGCAGATATCAGAATAACCTACTTGCTTCACATCTCTCGGCTTTATGCAATACAATCCTATCCTTGCGCCTATCCACGTCCCTTTCGCTGCCTGAAAGATTTGCGGCAGTGAAATAAATGTATCATCAACAGAGTAAGACAGGGTGAATTGTCCGCCTAATGAAACTTCCGCTTTTAGAGTTATCTGTGACTTACTTGTCTCTGTGATAATTTGCTTTTCGTTATTGAGGTTAAGCACCATGATGTTTTTGTCGCCGGCGCTTTCAAATCCCAGCATGAACTGTGTCTCACCTGCTATTACTAATCCCGCTGATTCACCAACGCTCTTAGGATGTAATTGCAATTTTGTTTCAACGGTAAAACTCCGCGCCGGAAATTTTTGCAGTAGTAAATTCGGCTGTAACCGAATATCCGGATTTGCCGGTTGAGGATAAAGGCGCAAATATCCGGGATTTTCAGAAAGCGAATACCAGTTGTCAAAGTGATTCGCGTTCCATTGCCATTGTATACCAAGAACGGGACTCTGAAAATCATCCGATGTCTGCGGAATACATACATCCCCTGCCGCAGGTTTCTTATATTCCATCACAGGTTCACCGACTCCGTTCTCATTCTGATTGATACCTATCATCGGCCAATTATCTTCCCACCTGACGGGTTGAAGATGAATGATTCTGCCGTACACATCAGCATCCTGAAAATGTACGAACCACCAATCACCTTGCGGCGTATCAACTAACGCGCCCTGATGCGGCCCGTTGATATTCGAATTCTTTTGTGCAAGCACAATCTTATCCTCATATGGACCGTAAATATTATGCGAACGCAATATCACCTGCCAGCCGTTCTGCACACCGCCTGCGGGTGCCGAGATATAGTACCAGTCGTTACGTTTTTGCAGCTTTGGACCTTCGAGAGTCGGATGTTTTTCGGGATTATTATAAACTATTTCGCCTTCGCCGAGTAATTGAGAGCAATCCGGAGCCATCGGACAAATACGGAGAAGATGCTTTATTCCCGCCCTTGAGCCCGCGTAGGCGTGCACAAGATATGCTTTGCCGTCATCATCCCAGAACGGCGCGGGATCGATTAGTCCTCTGCCCTCTTTCAGTAAATGCGGTTCGCTCCATTGCTCCGCGGGATGATTTGCGGTAATGACATAAAAGCCCTCATCAGGAGTAGGAAAAACTATCCAATATTTGTTATCATGAAATCGTATAGCAGGAGCCCAAACACCACAGCCGGGCTGAACGGCATAATATTTTTCACCCGGAACATTTTTTAACGCGTGATTAATCAGCTTCCAATTCACCAGATCGCGTGAATGGAGAATCGGCAAACCGGGTGTACAATTAAAACTTGATGCCACCATATAATAATCATCGCCGACACGGATTACATCAGGATCGGAATAATCGGCGTATAGTACCGGATTCCTGTAACTGCCGTTTCCCAGGTCGGGAATCCAGGGATACGTAAAATCATTCATGCTGTCAGCTCCTTGCATGCTCTCTTCCGATTTTTGGAATTAATAGTTGAATCACGAGCAATGAGATAAGATACATACAGGAAAAATACATAAACACATAGAGATAACTTCCTGTCCTTTGTAATATATGCCCTGTAAACGCATTAATAAAACCACCGGTAAAGTATGTGACAAATCCGCCGAGCCCGACAACTGAACTGATTGCCTCTTTAGGCATGGTGTCGGAAGCGATGCTGAACAAATTGGCGCTCCAGCCCTGATGAGCGGAGCCTGCAATGCCGACAATGACCGTAGCAAGAAAAGCGTTGTTAACGGATGGCGCAAGAAAAACCGGGACAACTGCCAAGGCACAAATCAGCATGGTCACTTTGCGGGATGTATTCAAACTCTTTCCCATATCAAGAAGTTTACCGGCAAGCCAGCCTCCGGCGATTCCCCCGACTGCGGCAATAAAATAAAACGCGCTTGTCCACCATGCCGTAGCGGTGAGGTTCAAATTAAAATTCCGTTTTAAAAAATCCGGTAAAAAGAATTGATAGAATGTCCACGCGGGACCCGCGAGAATACTTGCAATAATGTAAGCCCATACAGCACGGTATTTAAGAAGAGCTAACCAGGGTATTTTCTTTCCTTCCGGTTCGGGTTCAGGCTGCCCGTCTCTGATATACTTCAACTCCTCCGGAGATAAACGCTTATGTTTTTCAGGCTGCTCATATAAAAACCACCAAAAAATCAGCCAGATAAATCCCGTTAATCCTGTAAGATAAAAAGCAGCTTCCCATCCCCAGGTAATAAAGAGCCAGTTTACAACCAAAGGACAAATAACAGCGCCGACGTTTGTTCCTGCATTGAATATTCCTGTTGCCAGTGCACGTTCTTTTACCGGAAACCACTCGGCGACGATTTTAATGGATGCAGGAAAGTTACCGCCCTCAGAAAGTCCGAGAATAATTCGGGCAAACATAAATCCTGCGGCGGTCAATGGCATTGTCAGCGTCATGAAGATAATTCCCTTTTCCGCCCAAGAGAACCACGGTAAGCTCATTCTGAATTGCTCGGTCACGCCGATAAATCCGCATAGGCCGTGAGCAGTGGCTGCAATACTCCATACAAACACAAATATCGGTAGTCCACGCTTTACGCCAAGCTTATCTATCAGACGGCCGCCGAATAGATACCCCGCAGCGTATGCAAATGAAAAAGCTGCGGCAATATTTCCGTAATCAATATCGCTCCATCCGAGCAACTGGCTCAAGGGACTTTTTAATATGCCGATTGTTAAACGGTCAATGTAGTTGATCGAAACTGAAAAAAATAACAATCCGCATACTACCCAGCGGAAATTTCCTTGCTTTTTCATTTCACTAAATCCAGTTTGGAATTTTTAACCCGAAGTGTTTTTATCGCCTGTCCTGCCGCATTCTCAACTTTAACGTTATCGAACGTGATTCCATCCGCATCTATCACCGAGACACCTTTTTGTGATGTCAACACAACATTTGTCAACGAGATATTCTGCAACGGCATCTCCGGCAGACCCTGAAGCACGATTGCCGCCTTCGCACCACGGCATACGACATCTTTTATATGAATGTCTTTAAACTGAGGTGTTTCCTCATTAACAGAAGGGGCATTGGTTTCAATAGTTGTTGAAGTATCATCCAAAGGTGACTTGCCGCCGTAATACAGATTGAAATTGATAGCATCGCCGGTAATACCTGACATCATAATATTTGAAATATGGATATTCTCAACAACTCCCCCGCGTCCGCGCGTACTCTTAAAACGCAGGCCGATGTCGGTTCCGATGAATGTGCAATTATTCACCCAAACATTCTTCACACCACCCGACATTTCACTCCCGATGGTAAAACCTCCGTGAGCATGAAATACGGTGCAGTCCTCAACGAGTAGGTTTTCTGTCGGCACACCGATTCTTCTGCCTTCTTCATCCTTACCGGATTTAACACAGATACCATCATCGCCAACATCAAAAACACATCCCCGAACGACAGAACGCCTGCATGATTCCAAATCCAGCGCATCGCTGTTCTGCGCAGTCTCGTCATTTTTTACAGTTACATGCAAAATGGATACATCCTCACATAACACAGGATTTATTGTCCAATTAGGCGGATTCTGAACAATAACGTCCTGAATTAATACCTTTTTGCAGTTAATAAGTCGAATCATCTTAGGCCTTAAGTATGCATGATATGGCTCATACGCTTTTACATCCAGTGTTCGATTCTTTTTCAATTCATCAACCATCTTGCCCCCCTCCATAGCAGACGTGTTCGGATACCAGGTGTCCCCTGATTTTGAAAGTACTCCACCCGATTTCACTAAAGCTTTCCATTCATTTTCAGTCAGCTTGCCTTTTTTGATCTGCCGCCATGCGTCTCCGCCGCCGTCAATTATACCTTGCCCGGTGATAGCGACATTGGTTAAATCACTTCCATTAATAGGCGATGCTGCACAAACTTCTTTTTCTCCTTTCGTATCTACGACAGAGAGAGGATATAAACTGAAATCTCGGCTGAATTGAATCATTGCAGCGGTGTTCAGGTGAATTTCGATATTGCTTTTAAGTTGGATCGGGCCCGTCAACCAGATCCCTGCGGGTATGATTAACTTTCCGCCTCCCTTTTTTGAGAGTGACTCAATCGCTTTGGTAAAAGCTTCGGTATTCAATACTTTACCATCGCCCACACCACCGAATTGGGTAATAGTAATTTCGGTTTTTGCGATGGAAGGCAGAGCGGTTTTCCAGGTAATGCCTTTGCCGGCAGGTTTATCTTGAGCATTGAGTAAAGGGACTGATATCAGAATCATACATCCGATAAACAGGCAGGAACTGACGAGTGATTTATAAGTTTTCATATTGAAGCATTATTTATTTGCAGATTAAAAATAGAAAATCCGGTGGAAATGTCATTCGTTTTTTTCAAGTTTTCACTTAGCAAATTTCAATAAGTGTAAATTTAACACTTTTTAACTATGCTGTGCAACAATTTTCTACGTCCTCCAAAAATACATCAGCGGAAATCCGTGCCTGCCCGCCGACGGCGTGGTCATCCGCGTTCTATTCCGAAGATTTTGTATTTTGGCATATCTAATATCATATTTATTTGGGATGTTCATGAAAGTAGTAGCAATAAACGGAAGTCCTCACAAAGAAGGCAACACCTATCACGCTTTAAAAATCGTCGGCTCGGCATTGGAAGAAAACGGCATTGAATTTGAAATTCTCCATATCGGTAATAAAATTATCCAGGGATGTCGTGCATGCGGTACCTGCGGTAAGAACAAAGACGAAGAATGCGGCATCAAGAACGATCCCGTAAATGAGGGCGTTCAGAAAATGAAAGACGCGGACGGCATTATTCTCGCCTCCCCTGTTCATTATTCCGGTATAGGCGGTACCATGAAGAGTTTCTGCGACAGAGCTTTTTATGTAGCAGGAGCCAACGGCGGCTTGTTCAGAAATAAAGTCGGAGCAGTAGTTACCGCAGTCCGCAGAACCGGCGGCTCTATGACATTCGCCGCGTTAAATCAATTCATCATGTATTCCGAGATGGTTATTCCTTCATCGAATTATTGGAATGTCATTCACGGCAGACTCCCCGAAGAAGTTTTGAAAGATGACGAAGGCGTTCAGATATTGGAAATTCTCGGCAGCAGAATGGCCTGGCTCATTAAATCGCTCGCGGCGACGAAAGAAACCATTCCCCCGCCCGCACCCGTGCGTAAGGTAATGACCAATTTTGTGAGATAGAATTAATAGAACGCGGATGACGCTGATAATGCAGATTTTCACGGATTAATTTTTAGGAAGAATTACATAGCTATGTTGTTACCCGCAAATTTCATTTTATAGTTGAACGTATGAAATCAATACTAATATAATCTGGATATTTACCTGTGAAATATTCATGTATTAGAGGATTTTGGGTTAAAAATTGCGCAGTGAATTCAATGAAATCTTCATTCTCAATTTCTCCATTAAATTTAAATAATTTAATGGAATAGGGTTTAATAGTATTAAAGTTATTTCGATAATAGTTTAGATCTTTATCTCGTCTATCAAAGTACTGTTGTTCCTTATATAGATGAATAGCTCCATCAAGATGCCTGAATTTATTCATGTCTGAATCATATTCGGCATGGATGTATCTTACTGGGAAATAGGTGTTATTAGAATTTTCAATCTTAACCGCTTCTGTTTTAAATTCCTCCAATTGGAAAGTACGTATTCGGTCCTTTGTTGACCACAATACATCGAGTGAATAAGCATCCGCAAAGTAAAAAGAAATAAACCGTTCTTGCAAATCAAGTGGAGGCCTTATTTTAACGGCGCCGTCACTGATATTCTCAATAGCATCATTAAACTTTGGTCCATACCACGTATCAAACTCAAAGCACATAGGCCCATCAACATCAATTCTGACACGATCTAAGTCCAAAGCAATGGACTTAATAGATCTCATCTTCCTTCCTAAAAACAGTTCCAAGAAACGAGGGGCGTAGTTATTTTCTTCATGAAACCCTCTTCTAAAAAAAGGACTAGCCAATAGCATATAATTTTCAGTTGGCACATATCCTGATTCTAAACGTAATTTTCCAAAGTCTTTTACTAAATCGTCAAATTTCACCAATTTATCTTTGTCAAAAATTATATCTTGACAAATATTTGTAATTAAGTTCGGACTGATTGCAACAACACCTATTTTTTGGAAGTAACGGAAATCATCATCTCCAAGAGAAACCCCCTTAGATTTACAATATACCTTAAACTCAGCTATTGTACCTGAGTTCTTAGCTAGTTCTTCCTTTTCTTCTTCTAGAAGTTGCCTTTTATACTGTTCGACAATGTCTTCCATCTCTTCCATCGATAATATTCCTAAAATTCAAGATCATCTAAAGATAATTCACTATCATCATTATTAATTATATCACGATGCACGATAAATTTCGCTCTTTCATGTAGTTCATCAAAGGTTATAATCTCTGGGTTAAACATGTTTCGTCTATATAGTTCGAATGTTTCTGTTGCATCGTCTGTATCCAACTCCTTAGTATTTCCAATTATCAAAACTCCTTTTGGCATAACAGTATTTATATTATTCGCGTGCAATCCCCTATCATTTTTCCTGTTTCTGGATGTTTCCTGCCAGCTATTGCAATTCACTTGTAGTTGACTTACTGCGCCAGTTAACTCTCTACTTAGAAGATATACTCCGTTCCGATATTGCTTTGGTTTATTTTCAGCGGTATATGTTAGCAAATTTGTAATTGGTTTCTTGATCTCGACCAAACAGGTAAACTTCGCCATTGCATTTGATGACATCAAGAAATCACCGTTTTGACTACCTTTCCCAGTATAATCACTACCACCATAATTAGCTTGGTCCATTAAAAGAGATAAAAACTGATAATTTAATCCATATCCAAATATCCATTGGTTCTGATAAAAAAATTGTTGCCAATAAGCTTCGTTCTTTTCCTCATCGATTAAGCTATGCTCAAACTCTTCTAAAGCCTCACTTCGCTCATGCTGAATACGTGCTCTTGACAACCTCGTTACCAAATCCGGATTCGTATCAGTTAGCTCTTTCCAAATCTCTTCGCCAAAATTTTGCTCTAAAAGTTTTTGTACAAATTGTTTTCGATTGCTGGGGACTTCAATAAAGCTTTCAATTTCGCCAACTAAGAACTCTCTTACACCCATGCGCACACCTTCTTGTCCCAGTGTATAAAGCTCTTTAAGGATTTCATAAAATTTTTTTAATGTTTCACTATGGAATTTAAGGCGTACCCCTTCTCCGGCTTTTAGTGTTGCAAGATTTATAGGTTCATAATCAGTCCAATTTTCATCTTGCCCCTTTCTTTGATGAATTATCGTACCACTTACTGTTTCACCTGCTGTTAATTTTACATCATTAATTACAGCTCGAAATATTCGTCTTGTAGTGGCAGTTTCCTCGATAATCAAATCCTGCTCAACAGCAGCAGAATTAAAACTTGTACTTCGTGTTGTGAATTTGCTCATATTAAATTTCCGACTATATTCTATTAAATATATTGAAATTCTAAAGGCTGGACAATACTAAAACCGTTTTGAATGATTTGTTTTGCAGATATACCTCTCTTCCAAGTCGGAATTGGCAAAAACAAGCATTACTAGACGCTGATTTTTGTGGGCGAATTTTCAAAATGACTGGAAGTTATTAACACGGCGGTTTACCGCCGTGAAAGAGGCACCCCCAATAACCCGGACTTTAGTCCATAATCGCTTTGTTTTTGGGACTAAAGTCCAAGGAATGATAGAGGCATTAACACGGCGGTAAACCGCCGTGTTAATGAAAAACATCACTTTATTATTCACCTCTTTTAAAGCGCCTACTTTAGATTTATCCACATACTCTATATAGAAGCTTTGGACAAAATGCACTTAATATTTCGCGAAAAACTTATCTTAAAAGAATCATCTTCTTAATTTCATAATAATTCCCTGCCCGAATGGAATAGAAATACGTTCCGCTTGAGAGGTCGTTTGCATCAAACTGCACGCTATACTCTCCTGCCGACTGAATACTGCTTACCAGTACTTTTACTTCCTGTCCGAGAATATTATAGACGGCGATTTTTACATATCCCGCGTTCGGGATTGCATATCCGATAACCGTTGAAGGATTAAACGGATTCGGATAATTCTGCATAAGTTTGTATTGCTTCGGCAAAGGTTTATCGCTTTTTACATCTGTAACTTGCTCAGTTGTGCCGCATATCCGGACATTGCTGTGTGTGGCAAATGTAGGAGTCATCGCAATACCGTTGTTCAGCGCGTATGGATAAATACGCAGCGAGAAGGTACCTCCCGCTTGTACAGCGGCGTTGACCGCCTGATTAAACAATTGTACCGCAGTATTGAGGTATATCAACGGGCTGTTGTTAAGCGCGATGCTTGTTTGCCAGCCATCGGTTGAATAAAATGCCTGGAATTGTACGATATTAAAGTTCACACCAAGCGGATTATCATTATAATTAAATGACACGTTAGTAGCAGTAAAATTGTAGCCGCTGTTGGCAGCCGCGTTAAATTCGATATATCGCTGAACATCCAATGGTCCTGCTACCCATCCGGTATTGCCGACCCATAATCTCTGCCCGCCGTTATACGGATAAAAGACCTGCATATAAGGAGATGATGAACCTGCGCTCATTACTTCCGGCGTTCCGTGGATATTGCCAAGTACGGAAGTGACCAAGGTTGTGTCGGTCAGCGACCATGAGACACAAGCTTCCGATGAATCTGCTTTGTTGCCGAATACTATATTCGAAATATTTTCACCCGGGTGCAGCATCACCGTATAAGTTCCCGGCACAGACGGCGCTGTTTGCACCCAGCCGGATTGCTGTATTTCAGAAATCGTGTAGGTCCCGACAGGTAAGTTGAAGAAACAGAAATTACCGAGTGAATCTGTTGTCGCAGCCGGAATTCCCACCATATTAAGACTGATCTTCCAATTTGCAAGGCCGGGCTCGCTGTTATCTCTGATACCGTTGCCGTTCAAGTCATTGAACTTCGTTCCACAAATTGAAGCCGTCTTACATTTACCCAGACTATCGGCATTCCATACGGATATAACATCATTCTGCAGAAGTGCACGGTTAAATATTTCAACTTCATCAATCGCAATTTCGCCGGTGTTGAATACAGCAGGCAAACCGCAAGGACTCGTCAGGCCGTCAATGCCCGCGATAAGCAGATCGGTTGTGTTACTGATGCTTCCCATCTGCATGTTTGATGATACCTTCAACATTCCGTTGATATAAATTTGAACGGTGTTTGGACTGCCGCCTTTGCGTACAACCGCTATATGTTGCCATACCGAACTATGAACAGTTGCTTTGGTAACAGTCATCTGTGTGCCGTCCATAAGAATAAAATTCAACGTGTCGGCTTTTATAAACAGACGGAAGCCGATACAATTGTTCGCGTTGTATGTCTGCGATTTTTCAACAATCGGCAAAATATAAGACGGGCCGATTACCGGATAAAAAACCCAGGCGTCAACAGAGAAATCACCCGTCCCGAAATTCAACGTCGGACTATCAGGTACACGGATGTAATTGTTTGTTGTATTCGGAGTAAAATATAGCGCACCATCTACTTTATATCTTGGGTTGAGAAATTGTAAAGTGCTCGATTGTATTGGCCCATGCCCACCCATTGTGGTAACGGCCTGCGGCTGTGGTACGCCGTTATGGCCACCCATAATATCATTGATTACCGTGGCACCGACCTGTTCATCAAGAGGATACCACGCTACCATTCCCGCCGGAGGCTCAACGCAAGACATTGCAGAATCCGGTTTATTGCCAAAATTGAGTGTATCAATGCTTTGACCGGAAGGAAGATATATTGTGTATCCGTTACTTGAGGCTGGATGCGTCTGGTGCCAGCCGCCGACCGGCGTTTCTGAAATATGATATGTCCGCCCTGCCGGAAGACTATCGAAAAAATACGCGCCGTTCTGGTCGGTTGTATCGTGCAAGGATAAAGAACCGAGTGAATCAACCTCCGCGAGGTTAATTATCCAGCCCGGCAATTTGCTTTCGCTTGAGTCCTTTACACCATTGCCGTTAGCATCAAAAAATTTATATCCGCCGATTGAAGCAAGACAGTTATACGGAGCACGCGCTATACCACCGCCTAATGTCCCGGCAAAAATAAAGCTTGAGTTGTGCGTAATAGACGTGACCGTGTAACCGCCGGTATTCGGAAGACCGGTACTAAAATCTACCCAGCTGTTTCCGTAATCCGACGTTTTAGCAATACCGCCGCCGGATAAAAATCCCGCGTATATATTGGAGCAGACTACATGCAGCGTATGTGTAATTCCATCGGCAACATGCTGCCATGTAACGCCATCGTCACTCGAACGGGCAATGCCGCCGCCGTTGCTTCCGGTATATACGTAATTATCTTTAACCGTTAATGACATAGTATACATATTGGTTATTCCGGTATTAGCCGGGCTCCATGATTGGCCGCCATCAGTTGAACGGAAAACCCCGCTGGCTGTAGTTCCGGCAAAAAGCACCGCCCCATGTGCCGTTAAAGCATAAACGCTTGTAGATGTTAACCCATTGTTTATCGTGTTCCACGTGTTTCCGTTGTCGGTGGATACATTAATACCGGCTCCCAACGCCCCCGCATATAAATTATTCCCGTTAATCAACAATGCGAAACAGGAAACATTATTTAATACTTTGGTCCAATTGTAATTTCCGTCGTTCAAACAGCGATACACACCGTTTGTCGTTCCGGCAAATACATATGTCTGATTTCCGGCAAATGCGCGGACATCGGAATACTGCACCAGTCCCGAAGTAATTTCATGCCAGTTCGCACCATTGTCGGTTGATACAATAAGGCTTGAACCGCCGTTAAAACCGGCAAGAATTGATTCATTGTTATTGAATACCGTGTTGATGTTACCGGCCATAAGACCGGTTGGTGTCCATTGAGCCAAGAGGGGTTTTACCCCGAAGAACATAAGCAGCAGCATAGCACAAAATAACCGTAACCGTAAGTACATAATACCTCGTTTCGTTAATCATAAAACATGTGTGTCGTGTGGAGTCCAACAGAAGTATGGTAGGTGTGTGCTGCTCCAGTCTTAGGGCCATTCGTTGTCATAATTATCAACAAAAAAGGTCCGCCAATAGTTCAATAATTTACAAAGTGAATTATTGATATTTTAAATAATGAAAAATTGAGCGCATCCGTTAGATATAGATGCATATGTCCTGTTTGGTATATTCGATGTTATAGTGCTTATTATGAATAATGCACTTCCTAACTCATGTGTTTACGCATGGGTTAGGAAGACTAACAAGCAACATCATGGTAGTACAACTCGAATACTTATAGTCATTTATGATGCTAAGACGGTAATGGCTTAAAAGCGATCCAACATATTGGTATCGTATAATTAAATCCTGATTTTCGTTATATTTCATTTTTTACTCTGTCATAAATTGTAGATGAAATTAATTCGGCTATTCTTCATTATTCTTTTTATTCCGGTCGCGGTATTCTGTCAGGATTATTACTTTTATCACGGGTATGATTACGGGAATCAGGCGAGCTATAGTCCGTTGTATGTAATGGCAAACGGCGGATTTGACTTTATGCAGATCGGTGCGAAAAGAGACCTTTCGCAAATCGCCTTTGCAAACGGCGCAACAAACGTATGGAAGAATATTTCCGATCCCTTCCCTGTTATCCGTCAGTATGGTTGGAAGAATTTCTTAAAACAGGAAGTTTTTCCCGTATCCTTCGACGGTACTAATATGCAATGGGTCCCCAATTACCAGCTGCACCTTATTGGTGGCGGAATGGAATATGCCGCTATGGATGAATGGTACAGGATGCACGGTTATCCGTATCCTAAAGTACTGAGTGCGGTCAGCACGCTTTCCTATGAAATAATCAATGAGTTTATTGAAAACGGAAAACTGAAAGGTTATAACGAAGATCCGATTCCCGATGTATGGATTTTCAATACCGGCGGTATCGTTTTATTTTCCTTTGATAATGTGCGGAAGTTTTTCGGTGAGACATTGAATATGGCTGACTGGTCGTTGCAGCCGATGTATTTGTGTGAAGGAAAAGAATTGCACAACGTGGGGCAGTACTGGTCAATGAAATGGAAATTCCCCTCCTCCGAAAACTGGCATCTGTTTTATTATATCGGCGATGGCGGTGCGCTCGGTCTTTCCTATAAATATCCCGACGGTAGAGCGTTATCGGGAGCCGTAGGATTCCTTTCGACAAATCAGGTATTGCTCGACGCCAACACGAATAAGAACACACTAAATTTCAGTCCGATGATAAATTTTTTCTATGATAAGAACAATTCCCTGCTGGCAAGTCTGGCTATCGGATTCAGATCCTCACTGTTCAATTTCTCGCAAAGACAAACAATAGATTATCTTGCGAACTTGAATGTGTATCCGGGATTCGTGAAGTTCGGATGTGTCTCACCCGGATTTTTCTGCGCCCTCAAGAACGATAAAAATATTGTAGCTGGAGTTACGCTTAATGTTCTGCCCGTGGGTCTGGGCGTAAAAACAAAATAATCCCGTATCCCAGAAATAGAACGCGGATGACGCGGACCTGCCCGACCGCTGACGCAGTCATGCGGGCGGGTGACACGGATTTTCACAGATATATATTTGTATATAAGAATGAACCATATCTCCAGTAGAACTATTTTTCAGCGAAAATAATATCCTCACATGAAATAAGACAAAATTAAATACAAAAGCCTATCCCGTAGATGGGATAGGCTTTCATGTACATCAGATAAATCACAAGAATCACAGTACTGAGGCGATGGCTTCTTTCAATGTGGTTGTCGGTCTGCCGATAAGTTTTGAAAGCTGATGTGTGTCGTCGAACAGATCACCCTTTTCTGTCGGGGGTTGTGTGCCTGCCAGGAATTGAGCAACGCCTTCCGGCAATCCGGCTTGTACGAGCATGTTAGCATACTCAGTTACCAAAAGATTCTTGTACGGAATATTCTTTCCTGTTTGGCGTGAGATTTCGGCGGCGTATTCAGCCATTGTGTAAGCATCATCTCCGGCGAGATCATAAGTCTTGTTTTCATGTCCTGCTGTTGTTAAAACAACTACTGCTGCTTCAGCAAAATCGGCACGCGTCGCGGAAGAGATTTTACCTTCTCCCGATGCACCGACGACAACGCCAGACGCAAGTACACCACCAATCGAACCGGTGTAATTCTCAGTGTACCAGCCATTGCGTAAAATCGCGTATGGAATGCCTGAAGCCTTGATAGCTTTTTCCGTAACCAGATGTTCTTCCGCAAGGCTGAGTGTTGATGTATCGGCACGTAAAAGACTGGTGTAGACGATAAATTTCACTCCCGCCTTTTTTGCCGCTTCAACAATATTTGTGTGCTGTGATGCCCGCTGTCCGATTTCGTTACTTGAAATGATTAACAGCTTATCTATTCCGTCTAAAGCAGCTGCTAAATTCTCCGGTTTGCTGTAATCAAACTCACGGGCTTCAACGCCAAGCTCGGCAGCCTTTTTGGGTGATCTCACAAGTGCAACAATATCTCCCTCAGGTACTTTTGCTTTTAATTTTTCTACGACGATCCGGCCTAATTGTCCGGTGGCTCCTGTTACTCCTATTTTCATACTAACTCCTAATGTTTGTTGTTTTAAATTAATTTTTGGTTGCAAATAGTTTTTTACTTACTTTTAGTAAGTAAATATAGATAAGTTAGTTAATATAAAACAAGAACTTACAAATGGGTGTAATACTTACCAAAAGGTTAGTATTATGATAAAACAACGACTTATGGACGAAAATAAATTTAAAAAATATGGTAATCCCGGTGCATGTCCGGTAAGAAACGTCATCGCAAAGATTGGTGATAAGTGGTCCATACTGGTTTTAATGGTTTTGGAAGAGGGCGAAGTGCTGCGCTTTAATGAAATTCATACATGCGTTCAAACCATTTCGCAGAAGATGCTCTCCGTTACCTTAAAATCTTTGGAAGCTGACGGCCTGATTAAGCGCACTGTCTATCCGCAAATACCGCCGAAGGTTGAATATCAATTAACGGCGAGAGGAAAATCACTGCTCCCCCACCTCCACAAACTTGCAGAGTGGGCGGTAAGTAACATGAACGATATACAAAAATCGCGCAAGGCATACCTTAAAGCTATGTAATGATACACGTCATTCAAGAACATCCATTTTTACAGCAAATATATTTCCTCCGGAAAATTAATCCGATCAGCCAATCAATTTCTACAGAGATTGAATACCTACGGTATAAAGATTACAATAATTCATAGCTGAATTCGCGTAGTGAATCAATCTCTGTAGAAACGCGTTTTGTTCTAAGCTTATTTTTCCAGAGGAAATATATCTGCACTTTTCATCTACCCGATTCTTAAGTAAGCAATTTTATTTTTTACTTTATCGGACCGATTTTTCCGCCTATTTGTAACTTTTCTATTCTTCCGGCTGTTAATTAATTAATATTTTTTGATTTTATCCTTAGTATCTAAGGCAAAGCCGTTAATTTTTTGCTATATTTTTGCTTCACTATATATTTCAGAAAGGCTCTTTCATGGAAAAGTCAGTTGCGATACTCTGCGGCGGCGGTCCCGCTCCCGGAATTAACACCGTCGTCAGCACCGTTGCAAAAGCATTTCTCAGAGATGGATACAGAGTTCTTGGAATACACCATGGCTATAAAGGTCTATTTTCCGACGAACCTGAAGTTAAAGAATTTGATTTCGACCACGCCGATCGTATTTTCAGCAGAGGCGGCTCTACTCTCATTATGAGCAGGTTCAAGCCAAAAGAACCCGACTTCAAGCCGGATTTTTTCATTAAGAATAACGTTAAACTGCTTGTTACTATCGGCGGCGATGATACAGCTTCTACCGCGAATAGAATTACTAAATATCTCGCGAACCAGAATATTAATATTTCCAATATCCATGTCCCCAAAACTATTGATAACGATCTCCCCCTGCCGGACAGGAACCCTACATTTGGATTTCATTCTGCGAAAGAGGAGGGTGTAAAAGTCGCCACGACCGTTTATGAAGATGCGCGCACCAGTGAAACATGGTTTGTTGTTTCTTCCATGGGGCGTTCTGTAGGCCACCTTGCATTCGGCATCGGATCAGCGTGCCACTACCCCATGATGGTTATACCTGAAATGTTCAACAAGACCGAAGCAACATTTGAAAAAATAACGAACCTGATAATTTCATCTCTCATAAAAAGAAGAATTCTCGGTATCCGTTATGGCGCTGCGATTGTCAGCGAAGGACTTTTCCATGCAATGAGCGACAAGGAAATACGCAACGCCGGAGTCAACTTTACCTATGATGATCACGGACATCCCGAACTGGCTAACTTCAGTAAATCGCATATCTTCAACATGCTGCTCCAGGCGAAACTGAAAAAGCTGAACATTAACATTAAAACACGGCCTATGGAAATCGGATTCCAGACCCGCTGCTGCAGGCCGGTGGCGTACGATCTTTCTCTTTGTACCTTGCTTGGACTTGGTGTCAAGAAACTTTATGATCAGGGTATCAGCGGATGTATTGTTACGGCAAACTCAGGAGGCGACATTTCCCCGCTGTATCTGAAAGATATTGAAGATAAAGACGGTAAGATTCCTCCGCGTGAAGTTGATGTGAATTCAATTCTTGCAAAGTTGTCCTTCCAGAATCTGCACTTCATTGAATCGGCTGATTACGAAGCCGCGAAGAAGTACGTGCCCGATCCTGAGAGTTACGATTTCTATAAAATCCTGAACTGGAAACCTTCCGATATTTTTGACGTATAATTTAATACATTAAAAAAGCGGAGATATTACTATCTCCGCTTTTACTTATCTGAAATCTCTTCTCTTTTTTATTTACCCGGGGTAATTACGGACGTAGCTGAAAGTGGTGATTCGGCACCTTTTCCCGTTACAACTTTTACCGCATAGGTATATGTCGAACCCGTACTAATCGAAGTATCCGTAAATTCACTTACTTTCGATGTTACCGATTGATACTCCGCTAAAGGTTTTTTACCCTCAGCGCGGAATATTACAAACCAGTAATTTTCATTACGTTTAGTTTTATACGTCCACTTAAGAATAGCGGTCTTCCCTTTCAGTGTGGCTTTCACATTCTGTACGGCAGGACGCACACCCGGATCATACGGACGAGCAATGATATAGCGGCTGGTCTCGGACGAAAGTTTCATGGAGTCAATTGAGACGAGCTTGTATTCATACGAAACATCCTGTGTGACTTTTTTGTCAACGTATGAAGTCTCAGTCGTTGGCAATGTAGCAATTTTATTCCATGCGAGACTATCCTGTACACGACGGTATAGCACCTGTGAAGCGAGATCGGGATTCGAGCTCTTCGCCCATTTTAAGGTAACCGATGTATCGGTCACGGTGACATCAGTAAATACTGGTTCTTCCGGCGGGACAACCGCGGGAAGCTTTAACGCAAGTATCGGTGACATTTGCGAAGGACTGTAATTTTTATTTACTGCCGCAATGCGGTAATAAACATGTTTCGTCAGCGAGTGAATCTGAATTGTATCAACATATACCGTATCAATGCATACTTCTCCGGTCAACTGTTCGAATTCATGATCGGCAGCATGCGCGCGCAATACACGGTAACCGAGCACACTGCGTTCTTTGTTTTTATGCCAGGTAAGTGTAACCACGCCATTTGTATCAACAGTTCCTTTCAGTCCTGTCGGCACTGCGGGAGCTACCGTATCGAAGATTGCCGCGTACATCGGTAATGATGCACTGAGATTTTTCGCTGTATCCATTGCGCATACGATATAGTATGGTTCATCAAATGATGGCTTTTCGTCAACATACGTTCTGGCTGAAACAGCAAGTGGCTTCGGTGTAATCAAATGATAACAACTATCGGCATAACTGCTTCGTTCAATCACGAATCCGACCATGTCTGCTTCCGGTTTGTCGTAATCCCATGTGAGTTTTATTTTCTTCGATTCGATTTGCTCGGGATTTTTCGCGATCGGCTGAATAGGCGGAGTGAGATCACGCGCATTAGCTTCTACCTGCACCGCTTCGCCGTATGTTCCGAATGCATCAACACCGCATATTTTGTATTTATACGTCTTGTAATTTTCAACCGTCGTATCAGTGAATGCACCTATCGGCTTTTCACTCTCATCCTTCGGTATAAGAAGTACAATCGGCTGGCCGATAAGGTTCTTATAGGTTTTGCCCTTATCATCGGAGCGCAAAATCATGTAACCTGAATACTTATCGTCTTTAGCGGGTTTCCAGTTAAGTTCAATCCTTTTATCCCCGCCTGTTGCTTTTACTTCCTGAGGAGGATATGATGCATCGTTTTTACCAACGACAACGGCAGTTTCACCGGCCTCAATACGATACGTGAATGTTGTATCAAGTGAAATGCGGTACGTGTATTTTTCGCCCTCTTTCACTTTGTAATCCACAAACCTTAATCCGGCTACCTGCGCCGTCATAGTATCATTGTCAGCTGCGAACAACGCATATCCGTAAAGAGTATAATTCTGTTTTTGCAATTCCGGAGATAATTCTTTTGTACTAAGGATGTCAATCAACGTCGTATCACTCCACAGTGCATTCAGCACCATACCGAGATACTGATGATCTTTTTCCTTATCCATCAGATGCGCTATATCATCCGGCATCCATGCAACGATGGGCGTATCATTAATCGCGGTATAATTACCGTCCGGAGTTTTCCGTTCAATTTTATAACCGATACGGTTACCGATGCGCCAGCCGCGCGGAGTGTTCGGCGCCCAGCGTAGAATAACGGAGTTCGGTGTTGTCTTTGCGATAACAACGATTTTTGCAAATCCCGGATCCTTAGGAGTTTCGCCTTCATCTTCGATCGCCTGCCCGAAGATCCGGGCAGGTGTCATCAAAAAGCAGGCAAGCATTACGATCAATATGAAAGTATATCTTGAAGAACCGGCTTCAAGAATTTCCTGCATCGTAGGTTTACGATATATTAATGTTAGATTTTTCATAGTGTACAAATCGTTCCTTTCGAAAAGCTGTAATTGCAACGACCTTTAACAAGTCCGCCGAGAATACTGTATTCACCTACCAGCGTACCTTTTGCCCACCACGGATTAGGTCCGCCAACCTGAAGCAGTGCGGCACCACTAATATAAAGTATTCTGAAATTACCGCGATATCCGATGTAGCTTGACTGACACCAACGGCATATATAACAGTACCACGGACCACACGGCCTGTATGTCCAGAAGCCAATATCAACATACAATCCGATGTCGGCAAGCATGTAAGCATAGAATTGGCCCTGTCCCTGCCATCCGTTAAATCCGGCGCATTTGGTTTGTTTCAGCATTGCCATATCGAATCCGCCGCCGGCACTTATTTGTCCGTAGAAAATACTGAACGTCTGTCTTCCGGTATTAAAGGATACTGAACCGCCGAATGCAAATCCGTCTCCGGTAGCAATCTTGCCGTCGCGGGTAGTAGTTGCAAGGGCGCTCTTCTGAGCGGCGGTTAATCTGCTTAATACTTCGTTTGGAGGAAGCGGAATACTCGGTATTCCTTTACCGATCATAAAGTAACCGTCAATATTTAACAAGCCTGCTACATTAAGTGTTACACGGCTTGAAGGCTCACCGATTTTCATGTACCAGGTTTTCTTGTCTATATGGAATACCATTGTTCCGTGTCCGGTGACAGCCGGAGCAGCAAGAATGTAGGCATTGCAAACACCATGTAAAACAGCATTCTGGAAATCGAAATCAACGTTAACATCAGCGCGTATCCTTGCTTTGTCACGCTGGAGAATCGGTATCATCATGTAACCCTGACCGCTCAAACCGATTGACTTGATACCGCCATCAGAGAGGAATTGTGCATCCATTGCTACGTCGCAGTTGAATGCTTCCGGTCTCGGTGAGGTGCCAAGAATGACCATCGCTTTGAATCCGAACAGTATGGATTTATCGGGTACATATTTATAACCTGAGTTTGACATACCCGGCGAAGAAGAAGCCGACGGGTTAGCAGATGCAGGTAAGTTTGTGAGACTCGGATCCTGTCCGCTTTTCCTCATGTGATACCATGCACCACCGCCGAATCCGTAGAAACCCACACCTGTATTCCAAAGAGGAATACCGGGCGTAAATGCACAGCTTGCATCAACGTACCAGTAACGATAATCATTTACCGAGCCGAACTGCGCCGAAGCTTTAACCATTACCTGCTGAACAAATGTTGCCTGAATGGCTCCGGCAAAACCCGAACCATATACAGGATCATTATCATAGATTCGTACCCCGCCTTTGATATCAACTACACCGATGTTCGCGTTAATACCGATGGAATCCAATTCAACACCGTCGAAAGCGAACTTCTGTCCACCGTCATTATTGATAACGCCCCAAATTGCGAGAGTCGTTGAGCCTCCGAACGCATTAGCACCCGGGGCGAACTGAACACCTACATTAAACCTGACACCGATTGCCTGTTTATTGTTACGCGTACCTTGCAGTACATTTATATCATTGATGGAAATCGGGAATCCGGCCATTGATTTCTGCGGACTTGCAAAGCTCCAAGTTCCCTTATCAAAATACGGAGCGACACTCTGCAATTTGAAATTCTGGAATTTGATTTCTTTGAAATCTATGCCTTTCACTTTGCCGATGTTTCCGGAAATGGAGAGGCTGCCGTTAAGCAGTGCCGAGGCAACAAACTTTCCGGTAGTATTGCTGATTTCAATCTTTGAAGTCTTCTCAAGCGTTATTGAAGAATGCCACAAAGACGCGGTCATATCGCCTTCCGGCACAATAACAAACTGGTAACCTAACGAGCGTTTTCCCGCGGCGTTTGTTGTCGGCGCGAGGCTTGCAGTATAAACAACTGATGAGTCGAATAACGGAACGTGAACACGTCCGATCAAACTTCCCTTCGCCAATGAACTATTAACTACGTCAATTGCGAGGGTATCTATACTTCCGGCCCATCCACCGAAATCAGCCTGCGGATACTGGAGTAAGTTTTCTAATCTGAAGCTGAAGTTAACTCCTGTTTTTCCAATCAGAACATTATTCATTGAAACTTGCAGAGGCTGACTTGAGCCCAATGGTCTCAACTCATCCGGGAGTGTAACAGCGGCCCGTTTAATAAAGAAACCTGTCCAGTCCTCTTTCGTACTTCCTTTAAAGCCAGCCGGGAAGACGACATTAGGAGGATTGGCTATACTTGAGTTATCATATCCGATATCCTGCAAATCAATTTTAAGTCCGGGTACTGCAGGAATCTGGACCTTACCTATCGTTGCATCACCAAGCCATTGCCATGCGCCGCTCCTCTTTTCTGCCTGAGCAGTTACACGGGCAATAACCTGTTTTGTTCCTGTTGCATCATCATCGGGAACCATCCATGTTCTCGGAAATTTAACTTCCATCGCAACCTGAAACTTCTTGAATCCATGACAATCGAAACTGACATATGTTCCGGTATCTTTGTCCGTTCTGGATTTAAAGAGTATGCTCCATGAATCCGTTGCATTGCCGCTGTTGTAGCCAAAATCGCTTGCTAAATACAATGTGGCATTACCATCACCGCCTATCCCGCCCGGGTGGAAACATATATCTCTTGCTCCAAGTCCGATACCTACTCCGGGGCCAAGCTGTGGTAAAGGTACCTGTATAGCTGCGTTCAGTTTAGCAATCGTCGGAGTCCAGACCATACCGATAATGCCGATGACAACCTGTTCTCCATTAACCGTATTATCAAATCCGATTGGCAGTCCTATAGGCTCCGTTCCGGTAAATGCACTAACGAGCTTTGCACCGGATGAAGCGATATTGTAAATATTCGAAACCTGATCGTTTGAAAGTCCCAAATCACCGGACATTCTGTTCGCATCATCTTCAGAGAGAGGTGAACCCGGTGACTGCGCAGCCGTGATTTGACCATCATACATCTGATTTTGTGTATTAACCTTAATGTTGGCGAAGTTCACTAGAATCGGAGCACGTAAATACGGAACTTTGATACTACCTGTTCCCGTAAGTGCATTACCGAATCCGGTAGATTGAATAACTTTCATCTGGAACTTGCCGACTTTAATAACGGCACCTTCTTCAAAGTTGCTTGTTGATGGTGTCGTATTTGTCGGTGATGCGGCAGAACATAAATCAACGCATGCACCGGTTTCCGTCCCGGCTCTGAATTTAGAACCTGCAGAACTCTGGCTTTCCGCTGAAGGAATTACACCGTCACGTCGAATCTTTGTTTTATCATAATCAAAGGCAACGGTCCACACATAGGTCTTGCCGCTGTCCGCGGTAAAGACTTTTCGTGCAGTTGCACCCGCTGTTGTCGCGCTTGAATCCCCATTGATGAATGTAAGATCTAAGCGCAGTGAATCCTGATTAACTTCAGTTGCCTTAATAAGATTGTCTGCATTTCCTGTGAACGTATAAATTGAATCCGGTTTACGTTTTTTTACCTGTTCAATATCGTCGTTTGCAGAGGCCAGTTTCCATATTGAAAGCTTACCGCCTTTTATTGCCGTTTTATTAATGAGCGGTGAAGTATAGACAATAAACTTCGGCTGCTTTTCTTCAGGGAATTTAATCTCTTCTCCGGGATAGCCCGCGTAAATGTTGAATAAGGTTGAATCAGCCAAGGCAATGACAGTAAATGCTCCATCGTTGGAGACTTGACTCGGCTTGATGCATACACTCGAATCCTTGCGGATTTTATCTTTCTGATAATTAAGAGTGAATGTCCAGAAGTAGGTTGCCGCGCTGTCTGCCTGGAAATTTTTTGCAACTACGGAAGTATCGAAAAACGCGAGATCAAAATACGTTGTGTCTTTCGCTTGCCGGTTGAGTTTGATTTTGTTCTTATCGTTTGCCGTAAGAACAGTATTGAAAACCGGAGTACCTGCCTTCACCTTTGCCGGTGTATCGCCCGGATTCTGCATTTTCCAGATGGAGAACGCGGCACCAGTTATGGCATCCGGATTTACCGGAGGATTAACCGCAACTGAAAAAGACGGCTGCTTTTGTGCTGGATATGCAACAGCACCAACAGGTGCCAAAGCAACAATCTTTATCGCGGTTGAATCAGTCTTTACGATTTTTACTGTAAACGTCCCGTCATCGCTTGTCTTTGTTGCAGTGCTGCACTTTTTACCATCTGCGCGGATTTTATCAGCCGCGTAATCAAGTGCAACGGTCCAGACGTATGTTGCTCCAGTATCGGGGACAAATGATTTAGCTGATGCGTCATCGCCGTTAACGGAAATAAAGTCTATCAAGGTTGAATTGGTACCATATGACGAAGCACGGTATGATGCGGCATCGGAACCTTTAAATGTTGCGGTAAATACAGGTGTGCCTGTTTTCGTTGCCGACTTCCAAACTGACAAAGTCCCGGTAGTGATTGCACTCGCGTTGATTGGTGGAGTGACAATAACCGAAAATGACGGTTTGGGCGGATTCGGATATTGCCCGTTTCCGGAAGGTGAATTGGCCGTGATAAGAATTGACGCCGTGTCCCGGAAATTCTGAGGAGTTAAAGCACGGGCAATTTTAAATAAGCGTATCTCACTGTACCCGTTATTCTTCGTAACGTCCTGACCATTCTGATCAACAGCCTGAACCTGCCAAGCAAAGCATTTCGCATCCACGAAACGTGTCAGTATAGAATCTGCATACGTTGTTTGGTAGAACGCCGTTGTCAGATTCTTCAAATCGAGCAGAGATGTTGTTCCTTTCAAAGCTGCCGAAGCACTCTGCCCTGCCGGTACCGGAACAACCTTAAGATTGTATCGAACGAACTGGCCGAAAGGAGGAGTAATTGTCGTCCAAGAAAGCATCGGCGGCACTGAAATCGTTGTGTTCGTATCAACCGGAGAAATCAATCTCGGCGCTTCAAGATTGTTCATCTTAAGGTAGCCGATTTCACTTTTCCCCTGATTTTGAATATCAACTTTATTATTTGCATCATATGCCCTCACCTGCCAGGCATAATATCTCAAATCATTTTTGAATGTTGCGAAAGAAGGATCACTCGGTAAATATTGATAGAATGAAGTAACCAGAGTTTTCCGCGCTAGTGAATCGTTTCGATCCATCGCGTCCTGACCCGACTGGCCTTCGAAAACCGGAACAATTTTCAATTCGTATTGGATGTTTGCTCCGGCAGGTAATGGTGTTACCGGAGTCCAATTAAATATCGGCAAACCGGCAATCGCCATATTCGTATCATTCGGTGAAATGAGCCGCGGCTGCTGTGGAACGACTATCGTGAATACATCGCATGCCTCGGGACCGCTGATATTCTGATCCTGCTCATTATTAATATGAGCGCACATCTGATACGTACCCTCGGGCAGTTTTCCGGTTGTATACAGCGTCGTCTTGAATGTTTCATCCATCCAGATGCCGTCCGTATAGTTATTAGGAAGCACTTCCTCCGCGTTCCGTGTTTTAACTCCAAGCGGCATGGTAAACCGGCGTGCATAGCTGTTTACGCTGCGCGCAACCTCCTGCCCCGTGCTCAGATTCTTGAATGAAAAAACCACGTAGCAGTTAGGAATTGGTGAGGATGTTAAATTGGTAATGTCGAGCCTCGACAGATTTGGATTCAGTTTCCAATCAGCCAGACTGGGTGAAGTCGGTTTTAATATCGTTACATGCGCGGAGAGTTTTACTGTCTGTGCAAATATCGCCGAACTTAAAACGCACGAAAGAAGTAATAGGTAAACCAGTTTTTTCATGACTATTTTCCGGACATTATTTAAATATTAATCGTGTATTGTAAATTTCCCTGAAGTTCCGAATAGCTCGGTGTTTGCGAACCGCCGCGATATTTGGAATTGGACAACGAAAAGTTTACGGAACCCAGCTTCAGCAAACTGTATGATGCGTTGAAGCTGATAATAAACTGTCCGTTGGTAGTAACGTAATGCGTCGTACTGTAACCGAGACCCAAGGTCAACCCCAGTCTGTTATCAAGAAACTGATGGCCTATGTTCTCGTTAATATTGGCAATTTGTATTGATCCATTCGGAATAGAAGTACATGTATAAAATAAACTTGTGGAAGCAGTTAAGCTTGAGGGCAGTGACAACGTGTGAGCCGCCATGTATGAGCGGGTCTGATTTCTTGAGTGCTGAATGATAGCCTCAATCGGATCAATATCTGTAGTATCTATAGTTTGTGTTTGCTGCAAGTATGAATTATCATCCTGCGAGTCCTGATATGAAAATGTAAAGATTACGCTGTTGGATCCGCCGAGTCCCTGAAACATGATACGGGGCGAGAGCGTAAGCATGTTGAATACATTGGATATCTTCGTAAGATCGCTTTTATTGTCGGACTTGATTTGATTCTGGTTATAAAGGCAATTGACTCCAAAGAAACTGTTCACCTGATAATCAATGGAAGTCATTCCCGTAAAGCCTCTTGATGTATTCAACTTATTATTCCGCAAATTATTTTGCCGAATTCCGATACTGCCTGTAATATTCAACCTGTTATCAAGAAGCCGGATAGATGGATTCGCAGTATATTCCATAAGGTCATTCGGCATCTGTGCATAACCAAGGGTTACAAATCCCGGCCCGATCCACTTACCACTCAGAGCAAGTGACCAGTATTCCGACGGCGTAATGTTGAAAGCTAATATACCTGCCCCGTCAATTTGCGTTGAAAGTCTGGGAGTAAAGAAAAACGAAGGAATGCGGTCGGCAAGGTCGTCGGCTTTTTCCGCGTGTAAATTCGAGGAGTACAAAGATGCGCCGACTTCACCGGTCATCGAAAGCACTCGCGAGAATCTAATTCCGAACTGATCCGACATCGCTAAGTTTTCTGTAGGTTTAGATGTTGTTGTATTGGTAAGGAGTGAAGCAGTATCATCCCAAACCCGGGATATATTTATATTGATATACGATTCACCTTCCTTCCCATAACCTAATTGAGCTGCGAATGCTTTTTGACGATATGTTGCCGGAATGTTCCGAATAGAGTCACCATTAATAACATCTTTGGTCCGTCCGTACAAAACTTTCAAGCGGAAATTTCCGGGAGTCAAATCTATTCCCCCTCCGTACACACGAAGGTCGCCAAATGTCAGGTCACTCATCTTGGCTGAAAAATATCCGCCATGAAGTGTCAGCCATTTAAATATTCGTGGATTTACACCGAACTGATTGAAGGGCTGTTGAAAACTGGATTGGTTGGTGCTGAAAGAAAACTGAAATGGAAGCGTAACCTGATCGAATAAGGTGAAATTGGCATTTAGCATGCCCCTGCTTTGATTTCCTGGACGGCGTGCCTCAATACCGGAAGCACTATAAAAGTCATTGGAAAGAGATAATGATCCGTTAAATGCCACATAAGGTATTTGAGCGTATAAAGGACTCCATAGAAGAGTACCCGCTAAGATGAAGAAAAGCAGTTTTTTACCGGCAAGGCCGGAGATGAGATCCGGGAAATTAGCAATCATTAGAACCACCATCTTTTATTAATAAGAGTGTGGTTTCTGTGGCTACAAGTGACCAGCCAAAAATACTGGGTTGGTAATTTTCATGAGAGCCCCAACTATCGAGACGACATAAAATTGCATTATTCCAATATCGTGTCAGATTAATAGCGAACAGAAAGCAGCACAAAATTTGCTATCACACGTACAAGAATCCGTTTATTAAATATAGTTAATACTGAATAGTGAATCAAGTATTCTTTAATAATTAATATTGTTATCTGATGCAGGTCACAATTTTTGCAAAGAACAATAAATAGAAACCCTGCTCCCTTAATCTGTGACGAAGGTCAAAACATATTAAATATAAAAGTGTTATGGACAAGTGAACAAACATCAGAACATATTTTCTTCATCCTTATTGATGAGTAAATTATTTTCGGCATATTGAATGTTAGAAAAATTTTTAAACAAGTATTAATGCAACATGAATAACAAGAAACTCCATTTCCGGCATGTCGTCAATCTGATGATCTTCCTTTTGATTGCCCCCGGCTTCACAATGGCTCAAAGTGCTTCGCTGAACTTTCTTTATATAAGCGACATGGGTGGCAAAGGCGGCGAGGTTCAAACTGCAGTTGGAAAACAAATGGGAATTACTGCGCAAAAAGAACACAGTAAATTTGTTATTACAGGTGGTGATAATTACCACGGAAACGGTATTGACAGCGAGGACTCGCCGCGTTGGAAAACAGAATTCGAAGATGTGTACACTTCAGCTTCACTTCAAATCCCCTGGTATCCCTCACTTGGTAATCACGACAACAAAGGCTATCCTGACGCTGAAATAAAATACTCACTGAAAAGCAAAAGCTGGAACTTCCCTGCCAGGTATTATACGCATTCTTATAAGCTTTCAAATGGAACGGAAATATTATTTATTCATCTTGATACGTCCCCTCTTATTGACAGCTACAGGAAAAAAGAAAACTCATACCATTTTACCAATGAATATCCACAGGTACAAATCCATTGGTTAGATTCCGTGCTGCATTATTCGCATGCGAAATGGAAAATCGTCATTGGCCATCACCCTGTTTATTCCTCTGCTCCGGCACATGGTGACACGAAAGAAATGATTGAGAAAATCCTCCCGATACTTACGAAGGAGCAAGTTAATATATATTTCTGCGGACATGATCACACCATGCAGCATCTGTACCACGCCCCGATTGATTACTTCATCTGCGGCGGCGGTTCGGGTCATCGTGATGTAGAAAAGCGGGACGACTTGAAGTTCGGTTTGGGTTCAGCAGGATTTATCAGCTGCACGGTCACGAAAAAAAACATAACTGTAACTTTTATAAATGACGAAGGACAGACTTTATATAAAACGGAAATAAAATAATGTCCGAAATTCGATGTCTACACCAACTCAATAATCATGTCCGGAATTCAATACTCCGTTTGTGACAAAATAATCGCTCTTTGGCTGAATTTTATTATGCTTACTTCAATTTCTTTAGCGATGTATTCTTCAAGAGAATTTGTAGCTGTTGAATAGCTATCCGGTTAAGTTGAACTAAACGATTATTTGGGTTCATCCCCTGCTGAATAAAAACCGCATTAAGGCTTTCAAGATTCGTCAGGACAACCAATTGTTCAATGGTGGCGAAATCACGAATGTTCCCTTCAACATCCGGGTTCTCTTCTCTCCATTGGGCGGCTGTTTTTCCGAAAAGTGCCATATTAAGGAGGTCAGCTTCGGAAGCATAAACTCGCGTGACCTGTACGCCCGTTAACTCCTTCGGGATAAGACTTTTCTTTACTGCGTCTGTATGAATGGTGTAGTTGGCTTTGGATAATGTGCGGTGAATGTTCCATTCTAATTTCAGCCGATTGCTTTCATCCTCTTTTAATCGTTGAAATTCTTTTATCAAATAGAGTTTAAATTCCGGACTAAGCCATGATCCGAATTCGAAAGCTATATCTTTGTGAGCAAATGTTCCACCGCCATATCGACCTGCTTTTGAAATGATGCCGATAGCATTTGTAGCCTCAACCCATTTTCTTGGCGTAAGGTTAAAACTATTCAATCCCGCTTTACTTTTAAAGGTAACGAATTCGTTACCTTTAAACTCGGGATTGTGAATTTCCTCCCAAATACCGATAAATTCCAAAGTGTTTCTATTGCGCATCCAACTATAGATCATGGTGTCATCTCCGAAACCTCTAACCATATCCGTAAGTGATATGTAGTCGTCTTTTTCCTGTTCAATGACGGTGATTTCGGTTCCTTGCACGGTGATTTTCTTACTTTTCATATATCTCCTCTAAAATATTTTTTTTGCTATTCAATAATACAAGATACGGGAATTAGTACAAAGTCGGATGGATATAGACAATGCTTGATGTTTAATGGTAAGATGTCGCCGTCCGAAGTGCGAAGAGTAGAAAATGATGATAAGCTTTCAATTTTAAGTGTTTAATGTCTGAAGTGATTGGTCGGTAGGGAATAAATCAACATTATGCAACCTTAGAACTTTCAATTCAAAATTTAACATTCACCACTTAACATTAAAATTCCCTTCCTTCGCACTTAGGACATTGACTTTAACTAAATATAAAAAAAGGGCGACCCCAACCACGCCATCGGCGGGTAAAAGAGATCGCCCTACAATTTAACCTTTAACACTTAACATTCACATTTGCCCTACGTCGAACTTCGAACTTCGGACATTGAACATTAAGCCTTTAACATTTACAATTACTTTAAGAACATCATTTTCTTCACGCTGGTGAATTGCTTACCTGAACTGAGTTCTTTTCCGCTGAAACGGTACATATAAACACCGCTTGATAAATTATATCCGCTCATGTTAACCGGCACATCGTAATATCCTGCTTCAACATTGCTGTTGAGTATTGTCGCAACCTTTTGGCCTGTGATCGCGTACAATTCAAGGGTAACATGACTGTTAACCGGCAAAGCATATGTTATCTTTGTTGTCGGGTTAAACGGATTCGGATAATTCTGTGACATGCTGAATTCAACGGGAACGCCGATAGTAGCCTCGGCAGTAATTTTGCTGTATTCATACGTACCATCGTTATCAACCATTTTCAAGCGATATGAGTATTTCCCGGAATTTAGGTTTTTGTCATCAAAGCCATAACTCTTAGGAGCGTTACTGTAATTGCTGGCTCGAACTTCGCCGAGAGCACTCCAGTTATTGGCACCGGAGACACTTCTTTCAACAACAAATTTGTATGAGTTAACTTCGGTTGCTGTTGTCCAGTCAAGACGCACGCTTCTCGTGGAAACTTTTGCACTTAATGTTGAGAGTTCAACCGGCAACTCGTACTGATCGCTGCCCAGAACGAATTCGCTAAAACTTGTCAGTGGCTGTGATACTAAATAATCATCTGAAATATCTGAAGGAGTCCCGTTTTGATGATATGTTAACGCACCTACATTCGTAAAAGCGCCTGATCCCGGAGTTGAACGCTTATAAAGAATAACCGAAGTGTTATCTCCATCAGCCGGAATTTGCTGGGCACCACTGATGGCGATTCCATTAATATCCGTTCTCTTGAATGTTACGGTATAATTTGTGAAAGCAAATCCTGCAGGTGGCTCGATGATCCAACGATACCAGCTTGTATTCGAATTTGTTATTCCACTTGGATTAGCCGGGGCATCTGAAAATCTGGATACTGCAAGATTACCACCATTCGTTACTGATCCGAACGTGATACCTGAAATACCCGTACTTCCGCTGACTGTAACAGGAACATCTGTTCCGGTCGTAACAGTTGGCGCTGTAATCAGATTCGGTGTAGTTAATGAAATGACAGAAGAATTCGCACTTGTACTCGTTGCTGAATAAGCACGGGTACGATAATAGTATTTTGTATTGGGTGATAAACCACTTACGGATTGACTCGTCCCATTGACCGTTAGATCGGAATAACCGGAAATGGTGTAAGAATTAGCTTTTGAAAGGCTAATATTATCGAGATAAAATCTGTTACTTGAAGCGTTTGATGCCGAAATTTTAATTTTTGAAGTTGCAGACGCACCCGATACGGTTAAAGTCTGTGTTACCATTGATGAAGTTGGCGTAATATCCGACCCGATTTGTGTCGGGAAAGTGCTGCCGCCGTCAGTTGAGAGAAATACTTGAACTACTTTCGCATCAGAACCATAAGTTTGCAAATCAAATTTCAATGTAGCTCCGGCAGATAAATCAACCGTTGGTGTTACTATATAACCCAACGTTGAACTCGCTCCGAATTTTGCTACACCGCCTGCCGAATAAATGCTAACTCCTGTCCACCCCGTTACTTGTGTATAACTATCGAGTGAGGCGGCAATATTAGTACTTGAAGGTGAACCTATCGAACCTGAAGTCATCAAACCGAAATTTTCACTTAACATAGTCACCGTTGTATCAAATGCCGGATTAGTAGCAACGTCAAGCCGGTAACTCGTTGCACCGGTAACGGCACCCCAGTTTGCAGTAAATCCGGTTGTGCTGAATTCTGTTGCATAGTTTGCCGTTGGAGCTGAAAGTGCGCTTGTTGTAAAGCTTATTTCACTTCCATATGCTGTGCCGACCCCGTTAGTTGCATAGGCTTTCAAATAATATGTGGTATTAGGTAAAAGGTCTGAAAGTGTACTTGTAAATGATCCTGTACCGGTGCCGTCAGTTGTGTGACTGCCTGATGCTGTTTCAGCACCGAGGGTTGAACTCCAGCAAACGCCGCGCGCAGTAACAACGGCAGATGCCGTTCCGCCTCCGTCAGAGCTTACATTACCACCGCTGCTCGCTCCACTGCTGGATGTGCCTGAAATGGCGGTGGTTGTTACTGTTGGAGCAGTTTCCGTTACTGAGGTTATTGTCAAAGTATTACTTGTGACCGGAGATCCGGTTGTTAATTCACTTCCGGCAACTGTTACTGAAAAATTGGTAACATTCGCATCAAAATCAGTACCATTAAAAGTTAAAGTAACCGTCGCACTCGTTGCTGAGTTATACGCAACGCTATTAACCGAAGTACCCGTAGGTGCATTATTCAAAGTAAAGTTTGCACTGCTTAATGTACCATCCGTAAAAGCTGTGTTGGATAACGTGACCGAAACCTGTGCCCCGTTCAAGGTGATTTCACTTAATCCCGAACTTGAAATGGATGCTGCCGGTGTTGTCGGTGCGGTGTAAGAAAATGCGCTGCCGACATTTGTCGTTCCGTCGTTCAGCTTAACCTGAACACTTATGCCATCAGCTCCATCTACTGTCGCTGGAATCGTTACATCAAAAGTCGCGACTCCAGAGCTGTTCGTAGCACTTGCAAGAGCAGCGGCTGATCCCGGTGTAGATGTGTAAGATGTGCCATTCACAGTATATGATTCTGTTGTTGTTGCAGTCGAGTTTGTAACAGTTGGCAATACATTAAATGTATAACCGGATACAAGGTTACTATACTGATCTTTTGCCGTAGCCGTAACCGTTTTTGTTCCATTGAGAGTAAGAGCTGCGCTGATTGTAGCCGTAGAGGTTGAAGAGGAAACAGCACCTACACCAATTGTTTGTGAAACCGTAGCATTTGAATAACCGGTAGCGCTCACAACAATTGTCTTTGAACCGGAACTCTGTAGTAATGTGGATTGGTTCGGCGTGAGAGTAATTTTTCCGGAAGTCCCGGTTGAATATGCCGCGGATGCCAAAGATGTGCCATTAACCGTGATACCGCTAACTGCACCCCGCCAGGACGCATCGTCAGTGAATGAAACATCAAATGCACCGTCAACCGTAGCTCCAGCTGCGGCTGTAAGGGCAGGCGGCGTAAGACTTGATGAAGTGACTGATCCACCGATTGCCAAACCGTTTGTTCCTGCTGTTGATGCGGAAAGAAATCCCCAACCACCTGTGGTTGTTTGTCCGCTCGCGTAATAGCGCAAGTAAATGGTTGTACCCGATGCAACGTTTTGAAGAGCAGATATACCGGACAAGCTTATTTGCGTCATTGTCAATGAAGTTGATTGTACTGCCGATCCGATTAAGGTAAAGGTCGAGCCATCAAGGCTGTAAGCAAATTGAGATGTAACGCCGGGACTTGCATAGAAAGTGGCTGTTCCGCCAAATTTGGCATCTATTGTAGAAAGTGATACCTTATATCCCGTAGCAGCAGTAAGAGTCACTTGAAAATAATCCGTGTTAGCTGTTGAGATACCTTCATTTTTGAAGCCTGCAGTACGGAAACTGTTGTTTGCAGAACTTGCAGCCGCACCTGCTCCACGGGTTATATTTTTAACCGATGTCGTTGAGGATAAGTTTGCATTCCAGGTAGTTGCGGCGAATGTTGCTACCGCCGTATTATTCCCTGAAAAATCCCAAGCAGCAATTTGCGCCTGACTTCTCATCGAAATCAATATGATTCCGAAAATCATTAAAAGTAGTCTTTTTTTCATATGTGTTTCTTTCGTTAATAACAAATTAATTCTTCTCAAACCTAAAACACTGTAAATAGGTACCCATCCGCAGCATACAAATAATACCGCGAATGATACTACACCATTCACATTATTACACTAATAATATTTTTTGTTCAACACTCAAGCCGCATGCAGAAACAGTTTCTCGATCCTATGATGCACGCTACTGCCCGAATAATTATTTGGAGGATTTTTATGGGGTGCGGATTTATGCCCGCACATTTAATAGGCGAATAAAAATCAAAAATCCAAATCAGAAAACCGCGGATTCTCCGCCGATTTTCATTATTTAGCCCACAAGCCTAATCTGTATTAATAATTTAGTAACACACCTGGTTATTTATAATTTACTTAGGCTTTATGACTGTTTTATCTTACTTATGCGCAATATAAACTACAATTTACTTAAATGCAACCCTATTTTGCGCCTATTTACATTAAGTAACTATTTATACAATTACTATATAATTAAAATATTTTTAAGTTCAAAATCGCCTAAGGTATATCTTTGGGCAATTTTTCTGAATTAGTTGATCAAAAGTAGTGAAATATATGTTCTAAAAAGGTTAATTTTTGGTTAATTAACGGTTAATCTCGCAGAATTGATAGCATTACACCTCCCCTTTTAGACATAAAAGTCTGAAGTTCGAAGTGCAAAGTTCAAAGTCGGAGGCAATGTTGAGTTTTTAATGCTCAGTGTTAAATGTTAAAATTGACGTTCATCACTAGTATTTTGGGAGCAGAAGACTAACCGCAAAGGCCCAGAGACGCCAAGCATTTTGAAAAAAAATAAAACAAGCCCGGATGTTTTTAATAACTATGCTATCTGAGTTGCCTGTTCGTAAAAATATTACATTGCGTTATTAGGTCCCCGAGGCAGCGAGGGGTGCGGCTTTGCGAGCAATCATGGCTCGGTGCAATTAAAAAGGGCGACTCTTTCGAATCGCCCTACACTCTGAATTCAATATTCAAAATATCCTAGTCTTCGGACTTCGGACATTGAACTTCGGACACTAAGCATTTAACATTATTTCAACAGCATCATCTTCTTCACGCTGGTGAATTGCTTACCGGAATTCAGTTCTTTTCCGCTGAACCGGTAGATATACATACCGCTCGCTAATCCATAACTGCTCATGTTAACCGGAACATCGTAGTAACCTGCTTCAGCATTTTCACTTAACAGAGTCGCTATTTTCTGTCCGGAGATCGCATACAGTTCAAGTGTCACATGACTATCTGACGGTAAAGCATACGTTATCTTCGTTGTCGGGTTGAACGGGTTCGGATAATTCTGCGACAAGCTGAATTCTTTCGGGATCGCGATTTCAGCCTCGGCAGTTATCTGACTGTATTCATAGGAGCCGTCATTATCAACTAATTGTAAGCGATATGAATATTTGCCGCTGTTAAGGCTTTTATCGTCCAAACTATAGTTCTTGGGTGAATTGCTATATTTGCTTGCCATTACTTCACCCAACCGAATCCATTGACTACTTCCCGATTTTCTGCGTTCAACTACGAATTTGAATGAATTGACCTCGGTTGCAGTTGTCCACTCAACAAGCACATTTCTACCTGCCACCTTAGCGCTAAGTGCGGAAAGCTCAACCGGCAGAACTTCATTATCGCCGAGCAGTGTGAAATCAGAGAAACTTGAAGTTGAGAAAGTAACCGTACGAGATGAACCATTCAGTCCGCCCGCGACTTTTTCCCAGGTTGTACCATCGTTCTCACTCTTCCACACGGCAAGCGAAGCGATGTTTTTACCATTATCATCATCTGATACCCAGCTTAATGTTACATCAACCGAAGTTGAAGGCTGTGAAGTCGGTGTAATTTTCCACCGTCTGTTGATACTTCCGTCACCTTGACTTACATAGCCCTGAGCGCCGGAGGTTCTTATAACCGTTGTATTACCCAAATTATTTGTACCCGGTGCAATAGTAACACCCAACCCTGCAATGTTGGTTGCTGTTGATGCATTAATCGCAACAGGATTTGCCTGAACAATACCAACGACATAACTACCGGCTGATTCCGTACCTATAGATCCGGACGCACCCAAAGTAAGTGTTTGGCCTGATGCAATAGTAAGTGAACCGTTAGATAACGTTACAGTACCATTCACCGTTGTACTGTTGATTGTCGTGCCCGCCGGAGGAGTATAATTCGTGATAGTTGATGGCATAGACAATGCAGGGGTAACACTTCCGCCATTATATAGGACGGAAGCACCTGAGTTAATGGTCAGTGTATTGCTATTCTGATCCAACGCTCCGCTGGCGAGAGTTAGCGTGCCTGCAACTGAGGCGGCTCCGTTAAGGAGTGCACCGGATGAGCGGTTTAAGGTCAAATTATAATACGACCCTGCCGGTAACAGTGCCGAACCAGATCCACCGACAGAAACAGTAGAGCTTGTGCTGCCGCTTATCGTTCCCGATGAAGCTGTTACCGCACCGTTCAGAGCCAAAGTATTAGCGCCGAGTGAAAGCTGACCGGCTGTTAATGTAAGTGTTCCGTTCAAAGTTAAACCGGTTTGCAGAGTCGAACCGTTCGTATTGTTAAGAGTAAAGTTATTGAGCGCTGAAACACCGCTCGGGATATTAATATCACTGGCAGAACCAGCAATCGCGATTGAAGAAGTATTGCCAGCACTAAGATTTGCAACAGTTCCTGCAATCGGGTTATTTAAGGTAAGAGTATTAGCACCAACTGTAAATGTACCACTTGAAAGGGTGAGAGTTCCATTGACATTAACCGAGCTGCTCAGGCTCACACCACTTGAATTTCTGATTTTTAACCCGGTAACGGTTGAAGGCAATCCATCCCCCGTTGCCTGCGACGAAGTTCCTACATATTCATACAGTGAACTTCCATAGTTTCGCGTGGTTGTTTGAATTGGCCCTGCAGCTGAAGAAGCTGTAATACCGGAGGCTGAACCGATAAAGAACGGACTGCCATTAATATTCACAGTACCATTACCCGTAATGACAGCGGTATTGGTAAAATCAGTTGTATCGCTCGCAAAATTCATAACTCCACCTGCGTCAACGATTAATGACGTAGTTCCCGGTGCCGGATACGAAGTAAGCTCCGGGCAGCCGTTCGAGAAGAATTTGGTCGCATTCAGCGTTCCACCGTTAAACACGTGCATGGCAAAGGTTTTACCCGTGTTGGCAGCCGCACTTATATAACCAGCGCCCCAGGTCGGTGTACTTGAGTTACCCGCAGGGGTTCCGGGTGTCATTTGCAGAGTACCATAAATATTAAACGTCATATTATTATAGTTTCCAATACCGGTCGAAGATGAACTTGCACCTAAGATGCAACTCCATGGAGCGAATGTCAGAGTATCACCTGCATCAATTTTAACAACGATATTATCTTGAGAGGAACTGTTGACACAAAGTCCGGAGGCATTTCCAGTATTACTGCTTCCGTGATAATTGATGGTAACATTATGCGCAGCGATCTCAAGTGTAGTTCCTGTAACGTAAAACTGCATCCTATTGATAGCAATATTTGATGTGCTGCTCCCGGAAATTTTTGGCGCAACATTTTGGAGGTTGATTCCAAGCGCATCTGCAGCGTCTCCAGCAGCAGTAGTACCAAAACTCCCCGTACCCTGTACATCAATGGTCGTACCATAAACGTTTAGATATTTAGGTGTAGTCAATGCACTATTGCCCTTTAAAGTGACACCGCTTGCAATATGCAAGTCTTTACAGTTTATACCGGAAACGCTTACAGTAACGTTGTTCAAAATCCACACATTATCGGCAGAAGTAGGTACGGAACCATAAGTATCCCACGTATTCGTTGAAGAGTTCCATTTTTTCCAAATTGACGCTGTAGCCCATGTATTATCTGCAGATGTTCCTAAATCATTATTCGCATACGGATAAATGGTTTTATTGATTTCAGATCCGGACGACCAGACTGAACCATGTCGGACGAATGCCTTAAAATAATATGTTGAACCATCTGCAAGATTTGTTACAGTGGCTCCTGTAGAAGTTCCTTTATACACTACAAAACCACTGCCCAGAGCAGTACCCTGTCCAAATGTAGTGTTGGCTGTATAAGAGGAACCGTCACCCGAAGGTGTACCATCATTAGCAGATGTCAATCTGCCAACCACCAAAACTTCATCCCAGTAATTGGACTGAGTATTGTAATATGTTGGATTTGTCCAGGATAAAGCAACTTGGCTTGTCCCCACTGCCCCAGCTAGACTAGTTACTTCTTGAACATTCACAGATGCGTTGACACTTGCAGCAGCAGAAGACCAGGCATTACCTTCATACGCATACGCGTTGAAGTAATAAGTAGTTCCCGCGCTCAAACCGGTAACCTCAAGCGATGTTCCGGTTCCTGCATACACAAGGTAGTTATCAGTTGAATATACGCCGGCTGATGTAATATCAGAATTAGCATTGTTGTAACCCGAACCTGTTCCTGAGGGAGAATGGGTAATATCACCACCGGCACGTGCAAACACAAGCACTTTTTCATATGTGTTTGCCGGAGATGTCCACGTTAAGTGAACAATATTATCCGAAGTATGAGCCACGGCTAAACTTGTCGGAGCCGGAACCGCGACACCCGATCCGGATATCGCAACATCCTGTTGGCTGGCGCCACCGCCCGTACATGCTATGTTACCGCTATACGACGTGATTGCTGTTGGCACCATGTGCACGTAGATAGTTGTCGCCGAAAGTGTAGCACTTGTATACGGCACATTAACCGAAGAAGCGAAACCCGAGCCGCTGCTGAGAGAGACTTCAAATCCCGCCGGAGCTGCGACTGCTATATTATCCGGGAAACCGGTAAGATAGGCACCGGATATAGTAAAGGATTTCTCAGTAGACGTACTATTGATAACAACATTTCCGAATGACGTAAGTGAAGCAGCTGAAGGGGTCAGAGTAGGATTAGTTGCTGTAGTCTGATTACCCGTCCCCGGAGATGTTGTGTAATAATTTTGCGTACTTGCCGCGCCGCCGATGTTAAAATCGTAAACGGCAAAGTGGTACGTGGTTCCGGCGGAAAGACCGGTTACCGTAACAACGCTGCTTCCTGAACCTGTTCCGTTGTAAACAACTTTGTTCCCGCTGCCCTGATCGGCTGCAGTACCAAAAACAGTGCTGGTACCAGAAGTGTAATCCGTCAGATCTGATGGAGCCCAGTCTACAGCACTTCCGGATTTGGCAACAACAAGATGATTTGATCCATTACCGGCAGACGGCAAATTCAGAACTATTGAGCTGCCATCAACCGTGCCGAAGCTAATCGTTGATTGCGAAGTTGGTTCTGCAGCATATCCAAATCCTTGAACGCCGATGTTTGCCGATGTAGAATTGCTGGTCAAAGTGATATTGACCGTGCCCGTTCCTCCGGAACCCGAACTCGGAGAATACCTGGCATACAGCGTTCCGCCTGCCTGATTGACCGTTGTAGTTGAACCCCAGGTTGAGTTGTCATTGCTGACTTCAAATCCTGAGGGCGCACTGACGCTGATATTTGCTGAAAGTCCTGAAGCCGTTAAAGTGAACGACTGTGAGCCTGAGGAGCTACCTGCCACAACGTTTCCGAAATTATACGAAGTTGGAGCTGGGGTAATAGTACCGGCAGAGCTGGCCGTCCCTTTGAGTTTTACATTTGCCACAGCCAACCAGTGTGAAGTAGTAGCCACAGTATTATAAGGATAAACTCTTAGAAAAAATGACCCGCCGTTTGCGACAGAGAGTGCAGTTGAATTGAATGACGTTGACCAATAGTTAACACGGGAGGTAAACGCTGAAGTTGAAGCTCCGGTTGTCATACCGCCTGTGTTGGAAAGGTACAATCCATTCTGTCCGCCGCCGGCAGCTGTAATAGTCGAGTTGACAGCGCTATTGGAAGCAAATGTTGTGAAGTTTGTTCCATCGGTTGAATATGCAAGCTGCACTTTCATTGAACCGCTGGTGTTGCTGCAACCGAGGTATAGTTCAACACCGGTCATGTTCAAATTATAACCGGAAGCTGGAGAAATAACATACTGCTCGTATACCGCGTTCGTTCCCGTGCTGGTCCACGAGGTACCCCATGCGGCCGTGTTGCTTATTAAAAATCCGATATAACTTGCGATCGTTTTCGTACCTGACGAATACGAGGTATAAGACGCAAGATTTGCTGAATTATAATAAGTCATTGCAGAAGCTTGAACGTTCCCCGATGTCGTAGGTGAAATAGACGTCGGAATTCCCGGGCTGTTAGGCCACAAGGCATAGTCCTGTGCGTACACCTCCGAAAACGAAAGCGAGAAAAGGACCAAGAAGAATAGCACCGTAACATTTCTTCTCATAACTTTTTCCTTAGGTAGTGATTGATGATAAAATTTTGGGAACGCTATGCGGTTCACCTAATTATAAAGTGATAAAACAATCTTAATGTATAACACACGAAAATACCGGCGACACAAAATCAGAAATCGGCGCTTATGCCGGAAGTATCACGGAATTATGCTAATTGGTGCGTGCATAAAACCTTTGTGTCAATTCAAACTCTTACTTAATATTACACTTAGCAACTAAGATATTTTTTTAATCTGAACTTTAAACTGAATAGAAAATAAATAGTATATTTCTTTATCATCAACACATTTAATGTTTAACAACAGCATATAATGTAATCGTTGTAGTTAACGATAACTTATAATAATGCTATTTTCAAGATAACCATTTTTTTTAAAAGTCAATAACGATTTTTACGTAAACGAATGTAAATCACATCCCACTTAACTGTAAATTTTACTTTACTTTATTAATATTTTTTAATTTTCCAACCCGCATCCGTGCAATGCTTCACGGCATCCTGTATGAAGTTATAGAAGTTGCAATCTTTGCTAAGATACAACCCCGCAGCACTCACCGGCTCATAATCGTTTCAAAACCACAGTACTAACGGGATATTTCTGCCCAATCGTATCTATACTGGTAACGGCAGATAATGATTTCTCCGAAAAAAAATTTATTCGTAATTTCGGAGGTATATCGAAATTCATAAAAATAATTCTACTTCATGAAAAAAGATAAAAACAACAAGAACGTCAGAAAAGCCAAAACACCGGGAAACGGGGGTTCGTTTCTTTTTGAAAACAAGTACGTTCACCTCTCACTTCTGATTCTTGTTCCCCTGCTTTTGTATTTCAAAACGATATATTTCGATTTTATTTACGATGATTTGCTCATTAAAAACAACGCGGGCATTCTTGGGCGCTTTGGCAGCATTATAGCAGCTTTTCAGCGGGATGCATTTTTTCAAAAACCCGGGACAACATTCTACCGCCCGATGCAGCTGGTGACATTCGTGTCAGACTGCATGATAAGCGGCCCGAATCCGTGGATGCACCATCTGACCAATATCGTGATTCATATCGCTTCGGTAGTATCCTTATATTACTTGTTGTGCCTACTCAGAATACATAAAAGATTTGCCTTCGCTGCGGCTTTGATTTTTTCCGTCCATCCGCTTGTAGCCGGCGGCGTTTCGTGGGTAAGTTCACGCGGCGATTTGCTTTTAGGTTTTTTCGGTATTTGGCTATTCATCACTCTCATCTATTACGCACGTTCCGGTAAATTAACATTCCTTTTCGCACATGCTGTCTGTTTTATTCTCGCGGTTTTTAGCAAGGAAACTGCTGTTATACTGCCGATAGTGCTGTCTATATTTTATTATGTTGTTCTGCGAAACGAAAACAAAATAAAACGGATGCTATTATTTCCGGGAATATGGACATCTGCCATATTGCTTTTTTTTCTTATGAAATTAGCATATGTGCACGAATCATGGGTACAAAATGAATTTGGATTGTATCCCTTTATCCGGAATCTCTCATACTTCCCCGCCCTGATCAGCAGCATCATCTTTCCGGTTGGACTGCCATTCATGCCGCAGTTCGATGTGGCGGCAACCCTTAGCGGTATCGTGTTATTACTATCTATTGGTTTTGGTGTCTATTATGCAATCCTAAAAAAATGGGAATTATCAGTATTTGGCGTTCTGTGGTTTTTGTTGCTGCTGCTTCCTCCACTATTATACAGGCAACGAAATTTCGATCATGATATCATGCAGCTTGAACAGCGCATGTATCTCCCGCTGATGGGTATGATTATAGCATTTGCCTGTTTTGTTCAACAGCAGTTCACAAAGGGAAAAGCCTTTTTGTACGTTTTTTTCGGAGCCATTGTTATCTTTTTTCCTGTTTTAACCTGGAATCATTGCGAAGATTACCGGAATGTATTCAACTTCACTTCAGCGGCTATACGCAAAAATCCGGAAAACTCAGCAGCTTATACTTATCGGGGTTTGGCATATTCTGAAATTCAGGAGTTCGACAAGGCAATGGAAGACTATGATAATGCTATAGCTTTTTCGCAGTACACATTAGCTTATTCAAACCGTGGGTGGTTGAAAGGTTTGTTGAATGATTTTGCCGGTGCGGAATCCGACTATTCTGTAGTCATTAAAAAAGAACCAACGAATCTTTCCGCCCTGATGCAGCGTGCAGAAGCCCGGCGGAGGCTGCAAAAATATGACGAAGCTCTTACCGATCTTTCCTTTGCAAAAAAACTTGATGCCGGTAATCCACGGATTTATTCCTCCATGGGCTGGGTTTGCAATGATCAGCACAAATTTCAGCAAGCTGTTCCCCTGTTCAATCAATCAATTTCACTTGCACCACACGAGAGTTGGGCATATCAGGGCAGAGCTTTTGCAAATATGAATCTCGGAAATTTACAGGATGTCGTGAACGACTGTAAAACCGTCTTACAAATAGAACCGGACAATATTGAATTTTATAATCATCTTGGGGATGCCGAAAGGATGTTAAAACATTATCCCGAAGCTATCGCGGCATATTCTTCGTCCATTGAAAGAAATACATCACTCGGCGAGAGCTACTTTTTCCGTGGACTTGCCCGCGAAGCGCTCAAAGATACGCCCGGTGCGAAGAAGGATTGGGAATCGGCATTGAAGCTCGGCTATGAACCGGCACGAGCCTTGCTAAGCAAATACTAACTTCCAAATCCATCAAAAATTTAAAGAAATTGATAAAAAGTATTTGCCTAATTGAAACTATTTTTATTATATTAGTAGTCTAAATTTTATTGAAACGGGCATTAGTTTAGTTGGTTAAACGTCCCGACAAGTCGGGAAGGTCGCGAGTTCAGTAAAATAAAAATTTGTACGGGGTCGTAGTTCAGTTGGTTAGAACGCCTGCCTGTCACGCAGGAGGTCGCGAGTTCGAGTCTCGTCGGCCCCGCCAAAATACAAAAAACCCTCCCGATTAGTCGGGAGGGTTTTTTGTATTTTAGTCATGGGATACAAGAATTTGTCTCCGAAACAACGTTTGAGTTTACGAAAACGGTGCGAGTCCCGATAGGCCGTTGGTAAACGGGCGTATCGGGAGCCGACTTAAATTTATTAACTATTTGGGGAAATTTATGTTTTACACTTATATTCTTTATTCTAAAAAAGTAGACAAATACTATATCGGCCATTGTCAGGACATCGCACTCCGTATTCAAAGGCATAATGCAGGCTGGAGTCATTTCACTTCTCAGGTTAATGACTGGATATTAAAATATTCTGAACAGTACCCAACTAAATCTGAAGCCATGCAGCGCGAATATGAGATCAAACGCAAGAAATCACGAAAATTCATTGAAGATTTAGTTGCCGCAGGAGGTGGTCCCGACTAGTCGGGAAGTCTCGTCGGCCCGCCGACAGACAATGGCATTGCAGCAGGTATTAGAAATGCCGATTGATTAATAATCCAAAATCGCAGGACTCATCTCATCAACCCATCTCACTATATCGGAATGGAAATTCTCTTACAACAGTTTATGCAAGTAATAGTTTTTCAGATCTTTCCAGTGATAATAGGGAGCAATGTCTGTAGGTACCGGAACCTGAACTTCTTTTTCGCAGTGCAAAAGTTTTACAATCACATCGCCGGTTTTTGCATTCTTGTAAAATATTAATTGAAGATTTACTCCCATCGGTGAGATTTTTGCAGCAGTCCATGCAGAATAAATTTTATCAGGATCATCCTCACGATTATTCATATCCTTGATATCCATTAACGCGAGTAATGGGATAATGTAGGTATCGTGCCCGAATCTGAAATCAGCGGATACTTTGCCCGTTTGAATTGCACTATCTGCGCAACTGATTATATTCTCAAGAAGCAGCGATGCGCTTTTCGTAACCGCCTTTCCATTTATTCCCGACGGCCCGGCCATAAAGTACATCTGCATATTGGAAAGCTGTGCCAATACATACATTTCATCGGGTGTGAAAAACTCTGTTAAAGAAAATTGTATTCCTTCCAAATCGGGAATATTCATTGCCGCGGTAAATACCTCATGCGCAAACCGGCGGGCGTCGTCAATGCTTTGCTTTGCATACACGGTGTCGGTAAAAAGATTAGCAATAAAACGTGCTGGATTGAATCGCTTTTTAAGAAAAACGGATTCGACTTTGTTTGCCGTATCTCTCAACAACTTCGTATCGTTGTTCACATATTTATTTCTCTGCGTGGCTTCCTGCAAAACTGATATTTCCGGGTTAAATTCCTTCAGGCGTTCATCAAAAGCGGACATACTTAAAATACAACGCGGCACTTGTGTCGAACGGCTGTAAATAAAACGACTCCTATTTCCCTTTTCGAACACTTGCGGAAACGATTTGTACATGCGCTCCGCGATTCCTCTTTGCTCCTTTGCACCCAATGGCGATAGGTCGCCGTATCTGCTTTCAGCATGCGCGGCAAGTATGTTTATGCGTTCCAGCAATATCTTTCCGGCTTCGGTAAGTTTACCTGCGGCAAGTGCTTTATTCAGAATTTTTTGCGGAATAGTATGGCACTCCGGAGAAATAACCCAGCGTGAACCGTGCCTTCCATAATGACTGATATAAAACGGCACGTATCCTTCCGGTGCAGGAGTTTGAACTGCAGCGGTATATGGATATGGACAATAGAGTCCGCCGGCTAACTCCGGATGTTTTAAAAATTCTTCTTTGGTAGTTTGCGGATGTAACAATCCGGATAATGCAAAAAAGGCCAGACACAGAAATACTTTGTAATTACGCATGATTTTTTCTGAAAAATGAAAATTGAAAAATATTACTATAAATTTACAAAATTACAAGGTGTACAAAATCCTTACCGATAAATAAATTATCCCGTATCGTATACATGTCATTCTGTCTCCGAACTCTGTTACCACAGAGTTTTCACGAAAACCGGCACCATCAATTCGTGATAACTTCAAAAAATCGGCAAAAATGGGAAAATACATCACGCTTTTGTGTTTTATTAGCCCATTTTCAAATAAAAAAAGCTAAATTAAGCTAATTATAAATTCTAACCATGGCATAAATTTTGATTAGTTTACCTGAACCAGTAACTACCATAAGTAAGGATCCCTATGCAGCAGTTTCTACGTTGTTCGACCTTCCTGTTTATTACGATGTTGTTTATCACATCAACCAGCAATATCTTCGCTCAATCATTCCCAATAAAAATTGCCATTTTCAACGATGATGGTGTCGGCACCGGGGATCCGGCCAAATTTGAAGCATGCATTAAAGACACGAATTTGTATAAATACACCGAGGTTTCCGGAGCGGATATACGGGCAGGTATTCTGAATAACTTCGATATGATTCTGGTTCCGGGAGGAAGCGGTTCCGGACAGTCAGCAAGCCTGCAGGATGTCGGCTTGGATTCAGTAAGGAGTTTTGTGTACCGCGGCGGCGGATATTACGGAACTTGCGGCGGCGCGTATCTGGCATCCGCTGCATATTCGTGGTCATTGAAAATACTGAATGCCAAAGCAGTTGATGGAGCTCATTGGGCACGTGGACACGGACCTGTTGTTCTTAACTTCACAAAAGAAGGAAAAGATTTTTACAAACTCGCCCAGGACACCATTACGATTATTTACTGGCAAGGACCGTTAATGGCACCCGGTGCAGTTGACACGCTCCCACCGTATGTTAAATTAGCAACGTTTGCTACGGAAATTGCAGAGAACGGTGCAATACCCGGTGCGATGATAGGAAGCACTGCTTTTGCGCAAAGCTGTTTTGGAAAAGGAAGAGTCATCATCCACTCACCGCATCCGGAAATGACAACCGGTTTAGATTACATGGTTCGCACAGCTGTTAATTATGCCGCCAACCGTGCCAGCTTTACAAAAATAGCAACTCCATTATCTGCCGATGAATGGAACGCAGGAAAATCAAAATCCATCCAATGGATTTCGGGCAATGGCGTTGATACGATGCAGATTAACTACTCGACTGATAACGGCGCCACATGGACTCAGGTAAGTGCAACCGCAGTAAATAAATATGACTGGATTGTTCCGAATACTCCATCAACTACCTGTAAAATCAGAATCAATTCCATTAACAGAGCCGGTATCGGCGACACTGTTTCATTTATCATACTCCCGCCCCTGCCGACTATCGCCTCTGCCGCCAGCGGAAATTGGAGTTCCCCAAGCACTTGGACAGGTGGAGTTCTCCCCGACTCCCTGCATAACGTATCAATTGCAGCAGGCCACACAGTCACAGTGGATGCAGCCGGTTATTGCAATGACATTTCATTCGGTGATGCCAATGCGCGCCTGGCAATTAACGCCAATCTCTATATTTATGGTAACTTCAACAGATTCAGCACTTCAGTGAATCCATTTTACAACACATCAAGTTTATGGCAGGCAGGTGCTAAAGTTGTTTTTACAGGAGCAGCTGCTGAACAGACCATTACGAACCTCGGAACAACAAGTACAAGCCCCTACCCGCTCAGTTTTGAAGAGCTTGTCATTGACAAATCCGAAGGTAAATTTACTACCGGCTTTGGCGGTAACCTGAAAATCAGCATTGGGACAAGTTTGGAAATTGTCAGCGGAACATTTGAACTCGGTTCAACTGATGATATTGAAGGAAGAAACATTGCAAGCTCACCGACCACTCCCGCAATTGTTGTTGATTCGGGTGCCGTGTTCAATATGATGGGATCATCATCCCATATCAGAAGAGGTAATTTTACCGGAGAAGAAACTTCGAAGATTGGAAAACTGACGGTTTTTGGCGAAGCATATCTTGCCTCCGGCTCTACCAACAGATTAAATTTTGGCGGCATTGATGTAGAGAACGGAGGAGCTCTGTATATACCCACAAGCAGAGGATGGGCTGCAAGCCTTCTTAATCCCGGCACAATCACCATAAAAGACGGCGGACTTTTAAAAAGCAGCATCAACACGGCATATTGGTTTGCCAACACGACCACCCCGACTGCACTCGTTGTCAATTCCGGTGGTGAATATTACTCAACCTCAGGCACGGTAAGTGTTCCTGCTTCAGTTACACTAAATACCGGAAGCACTATGAGATTGTATAGTACAGCAGCGTCCACACTTCCTGCCGGTATTACAACATACTCTAATCTGGTTTTAACAGGCACGGCTGCAAAATTATTAGGTGTGAATACGACAGTAAACGGCACACTCACTATGCAAAGTTCGGCAACATTAAGCTTAAACGGATTTACTCTGACCTATGGACCGGATGCCACGCTTCAGTACGGATACTCATCGCAAGCGGCTGCACAAACAACAACCGACAATGAATTTCCTGAAACCGGAGCGCCTCCGAATGTGACCATCTACAATAAGTATAATGTCACGTTACATAGCAGTCGCAAAATTGAAGGAACATGCAAATTTACATCCGGCTCATTACTGACCGGAGGCAACGCACTTACGCTCGGTGATACTGCCACCATCATGGAAAAGTCAGGAGCGTATGTTATCGGCAATCTGATAACTTCGCGAAATGTAGGTTCGGGTGCTTCAACGTTCGGTGGAGCGGGATTATCAATAGCGAGTGGTGCCGATGATCTCGGTAAAGTCACCCTTACCCGCGCCTCAGGTGTCAATGGTACAGTCATTATCAATACAAAACCCGGCATAGCACGCAAATGGTCAATCACTTCTAACAATGCACCGGTTAATGGCCGCAATACAACATTCTCATGGATTGCAACAGATGATAATGGAAAAGATTTAACCAACTCACAAATATATAGCAGTGCCGATGGAAACATCTGGAATGCTATCGGAACTCCCGGTGATGCTTCAAGCCGAAGTATGACATGTTCGCTTACTTCGTTCGGGCAGTTTACGGTAAATGCACCTAATCTCACCGCAATTCATGATGCAGAAAAGAATTCTTTACCGAAAAAGTATGCATTGCACCAGAATTATCCGAATCCGTTTAACCCCACGACTCAAATTACTTTTGATATACCCCGTGCATCTGAAGTGCAATTGAGTATATACAATATTCTCGGTAAAAAAGTTGCGACACTTGTTGATGATAATCGCGCAGCCGGAAGTTATTCAGTAGTTTTCAACGCTTCCGAATTACCATCGGGCGTTTATTTCAGCTATTTGAAAGCCGGCAGTTACACGGCAACGAAAAAAATCATGCTCGTAAAATAACAGATTGATTTTTAGTTCTATCCAAAACCCATCTCAATACGAGATGGGTTTTATATTTTTGGCTCTACTCTTCTAAGGGATGATAATTCTCAAAAAGGCGCTGAAATTGCCCACACCCCCTACCAATGATTTAAAAAAATTATAAAACGTAGGGTTTTGGATGGCATAATAATTGACTCAGTACATAGGACAAATTCCCTCAAATACCAGGAAGTACTATGAAACAATTTCTACGTTATTCATCACTTCTGTTTTTACTCCTCATTCTGAATAATAACAGCATTCTTGTTGCCCAGACATACCCGATTAAAATTGCCATCTATAATGACGCAGGCGTCGGTACGGGAGATGCGGCAAAGTTCGAAGCCTGTATTACCGATACCACAAAATATCGCTATACGGAGGTATTGGGAGATGACATCCGCAACGGCGTATTAAATAATTTTGATATGCTGTTGGTTCCCGGTGGTAGCGGCTCGGGACAAGCGGAAAGTTTACAGAGCGTAGGATTGGATTCCGTCAGGAGTTTTGTCTACCGTGGAGGCGGATATTACGGAACCTGCGGTGGTGCGTATCTGGCTTCTGCCGCATATTCATGGTCACTGAAAATCCTCAATGCAAAAGCAGTTGACGGCGCTCATTGGGATCGCGGTCATGGGCCAGTTGTAATTAATTTTACTCAGGAAGGTAAAGAGTTTTATGGTATCACTCAGGATACTGTGACGATCATTTACTGGCAAGGACCATTAATGGCTCCTGGGTCAGTAGACACTCTCCCTCCGTACGTAAAACTATCAACGTTTGTTACTGAGATTGCTGAAAATGGAGCTATACCGGGAGCTATGATCGGCTCGACCGCTTTTGCACAAAGCTGTTTTGGAAAAGGAAGAGTCATCATTCACTCGCCGCATCCCGAAATGACAACCGGTTTAGATTACATGGTACGTGCTGCTGTAGAATATGCAGGCAGCCGTGCGAGTTTCACAAAAATCGCGACCCCGTTAACGGCTGAATCCTGGAATGCAGGAAAATCAAAATCCATTCAATGGATATCCGGTAATGGTATAGATACCATGCAAATATATTATTCAACTGATAGCGGTAGTAATTGGACACAGATCAGCGCATCCGCAGTAAACAATTTTGATTGGGTTGTTCCAAATACTCCATCCACGAACTGTAGAATCAGAATAAACTCAATTAACAGATCCGGCATCGGCGACACAGTTTCATTTGTTATCCTGCCTCCCCTGCCTACTATTACATCGGCAGCTACCGGAAATTGGAATGCAACAAGCACATGGGTAGGCGGCGCCATTCCTGACTCTTTACATGATGTTCTTATTTCCGCCGGGCACTCAATAACAATAAATTCAGCGGCATATTGTAACAATATCTCGTTTGGTGATACTACTGCCCGCTTAGTTATGAGCGCTAACCTCTATATATTCGGGAATTTTAACAGATACGACAACCGGGTGAATCCGTTCTTTAAAACAACTTGGAAAGCCGGTGCAAAAATCGTCTTTTCCGGAACAGCCGCTGAACAAACAGTGACGAATCTGGGAACAACCAGCACTTCCCCTTATCCATTCAGTTTTAACGAAGTAATTATTGATAAGGCTCAAGGCAAATTTACTACAGGTATCGGCAACAATTATAAATTAGCTATCGGTACAAGTTTGGAGGTAATGAACGGGACATTTGAACTTGGTTCGACGGATGACATGGAAGGAAGAACTGTTGCCTTCGGTTCAACATATCCGACAATTCAGATAGATTCAGGAGCGACGTTCAACATGGTCGGTTCATCCTCATATATCCGCCGAGGAAACTTTATTGGCGAAGAAAGTGAAAAAATCGGCAAGATGACCATATATGGCTCCGTCTATCTTGGATGCGGTACTACCAATAATATCAGCTTCACGAACATAGACATTGAAGATGGCGGCATCTTATACATACCCACGGGCAGAAGCTGGTCAGCCAATACTTTTAATCCCGGTACTGTGAGAATAAAAAAAGGCGGTACCTTTAAAAATTCGCTTTCGATAAATATCTGGTACACAAATGCTACCACACCAACTACGCTGCAAATAGATGACGGTGGAATTTTCCTTACTTCTTCGGGCACAACATACTTCGCTCCGAATATTGTAAACAACGGTACTGTCCGCTACTCAACCTCATCGTTTGACCAAAACGTCCGCGACATGGATTACTCCCGCTTGGAGTTAAGCTACTCCGGTGGATTTAAGAAGAATTGGGTTCTCGCGGCAAACAGAGTAATTTCAGATTCTCTTGAGACAAACAACAGTGCAATCCTGGCCTTGTCGGCTGCCGCAAGCCAATCGTTAACCATAAATAATGTTCTATTTCTTAAAACCGGCTCGGTAGATAATTCAAATGCAAATGTGGTTCTGAAATTTGCAGATGGTGCTACAATAAGCCGATTATCAGGGACTTTAACCAACGTTCCGACTTTCCTGGGTAAGGTCAACTTGATCTATGGAAGTACAAGTGCACTCAATACGGGTAATGAAGTCCCTACCGCATCATCCGTGCTTAACAACCTGACTTTCGCGAACACTTCCACGGTTAAATTAATGTCCGGGCCTACACTCAACGGGACACTCACGCTCGGTGGAAATGTCAACCTGAACGGAAATACTTTGACTCTCGGAAGCAGCACATCATCAAAAGGAACATTGGTCTATACAAGCGGTCACCTCACCGGGAGCGGAACATTTACACGCTGGTTCGATAATGCAGCACTCAGTGCGGGCAGCGATGCAGGTAGATTTCCGATGGGAACAACGACGGCAGACGCGAGTGTATATCTCAGTGGTACTCCGGCAGCCGGAGGCACCGTTTCGGCACAGTATACAAGTGCGACCGGGACTACTGAATTCAGCCCGGTACTCACAGAAACCGGCGCCTTGCTCATTAATAAGCGGCATAACATGGGTTGGACATTAAACACCGGAAACGGTTTCAGCGGCGATGCATTTGCCCTATCACTTTCGGCAGCAGCTATTAGTGCTCAGAACGCTGACTTTATTTCAATTCCTTCTCACTTAGATATCGTTCTGGCAAACTCAATTGCACCAGGGACATTTAGCAGCGGGACAGGCACAAATAGCTCGGCACTCGCAAATAGGAACAGCCTTATGGCAAGTGATCTTAATAACTTGTTTTATATCGGATCTGATGAGGCTAATGCCCTGCCGGTTGAGCTGAATACCTTTAATGCAACAGTTGCCGGAAGGAATGTCAATCTTGCATGGACGACCGCGACTGAAATCAATTCCAGCAAGTTTATTGCAGAGCGAAGTAAAAGCGGCGCCGAGACATGGGTAGCGATCGGTGAAGTGAATGCCCATAATTACAGCAATTCCCCTCAATCGTATGCCCTTGTAGATAAAAATCTAAGCAGCGGAAAATATGTATACCGCCTGAAAATGATTGATAACGACGGCACGTTCGAATACAGCAAAATAAACACCGAAGCGGTCATCGGATTACCCAAAGAATTCAAACTCAGCCAGAATTATCCTAATCCGTTCAATCCATCAACAAAGATAACATATGCCCTGCCCTCGGATGCACAAGTTACTCTTGAACTGTACGCCATTACCGGACAAAAAATCGCAACGATGGTAAACAATATGGCACCGGCAGGATACTATGATTACTCTTTGAATATGAATGCTTACGGACTATCGAGCGGTGTTTACCTTTATAAGCTAAGCGCCAAAGAACTTAGTTCAGGAAAGAAAATCACGTTAGTGAAGAAAATGATGTGCCTTAAGTAACCTAATCCGTCATTATTGTGCAGGTCTGTACGTTGGCCTGCCACACCGTAAAATAGTGACGTTTTTTGACCCCGGTCATTTGATCGGGGTTTTTTATTTGCTTATCACTATACCTTTCGGTATATTTACATACATGAATAGCAAAAATACAATTTTACAAGTGTCACTTGAGTTATTTGCCGCTCAGGGCTATGAAGCGACGGGCGTTCAGGAAATAGCAAAGCGTGCGAATATTACCAAGCCGACGCTGTATCACTTTTTCGGCAGCAAACGCGGATTGCTTGATGCACTGATTGCATTGCATTATCAAGGATTACAGGATTCCCTATCAACTGCCATCCGCTATGATAAAGATCTCACAAAAACACTATGTGCAGTTCTGAAAGCACTCAGCACTTTCGCGATGCAGAATAAGGATTTTTACCGCTTCGTGCTTATCGCCTCACATGCTTCTCCCCAAAGCGAACCGTTTGAAGCCATTGCCCCATACATCGGACAAAGCTTACAGACATTAGAGGATATGTTTAAGAAAATTGTCGTCCATCACGGCAATATGCGCGGCAGGCATCAGCGGTATGCCTTCACTCTATGGGGTATGATGAATAATTATATAACACTGGCACTTTCAAATCAATTAACATTAAACGAAGAGAGCATCTTTTTGGCAGTACATCAGTTCAGCCACGGAATCTACTCGTAATTTTTATTTAATATACCTAACGGTATGTAGATATAGGATTAATATATGAATATCAACGGTTTTAACAACATGCACATCTATCACATCTACCCGCTCGGCTTTACCGGCGCTCCGAATAATAACACGTTTCAAAGCACTCCCGAGTTTCGTTTAGGAAAAGTATACCAATGGATAGAACATCTGAAATCGCTGCACATTAACGCAATATATTTCGGTCCGATATGGGAATCCACCTCTCACGGATATGATACTGCGGATTTCTACAATATTGACCGCCGTCTCGGAACGAACGATGAAGTGAAAGAGCTTTTCGCCGCATTACAGCAAAACGGTATTAAAGTGATTCTTGACGGGGTCTTCAATCACGTGGGTCGTGATTTCTGGGCTTTCCGCGATGTTAAAGAAAACGGAGCTGCCTCCCCTTTTTGCGACTGGTTCGCCGGATTGGACTTTAGTTCACACAGTCCCTTGGGTGACCCGTTTTCGTATCAGGGATGGAATAATCATTATAGCTTGGTCAAGCTCAATCTGCAAAACGTTGATTGCGTACAGCATCTGTTGGGCGCAGTCACAACATGGATTCAGGAGTTTAACATTGACGGCATCCGACTTGATGCTGCCGATTGCGTTGATATACAGTTTCAACAGCTTCTTCGCTCACATACGGAAGCATTGAAACCGGATTTCTTCTTATTAGGTGAAATCATTCACGGCGATTATAAAAAGTGGGCAAATGAAAGCACTCTTCATTCAGTCACGAATTATGAATGCTACAAAGGCTTGTACTCAAGCTTCAACGATAAAAATATGTTCGAGATTGCTTACTCCCTCAATCGGCAATTCGGCAGCACCGGATTATATAAAGGACTGCCGTTGTACAGCTTTACCGACAATCATGATGTCAACCGGCTCGCGAGTCAGCTCAATGATTATCGGAATATTGCTTTGGTGTATTGTTTGATGTACACGGTGCCCGGTATACCCTCAATCTATTATGGTAGTGAATTCGGTATTCGCGGCGAAAGAACAACTTCATCCGACGCAGACTTACGTCCCGATTTGAATCTCGGTTCTCTCTATGAACATAACGATGTAAATCTGCTCGAACAGATAAAACGGTTTGCCTCCATACGGGAACAACTTCCCGCTCTGAAATATGGCAGCTACCGCCAGCTTGAATTAAAGAACGAACAGTTTGCATTCATCCGTGAATCCGGAAAGGAATTTGTGGTCGTACTCATTAATCCCTCCGATAGTAACTACACTTTTGATGCTGGAAAGTGGAATCTGGGAATCGGCACTCTGACCGATGCAATTTCCGGAGATCAGGAATCAGCATCCGGAAACATCACGGTTAAGGCGCACGATTACAGAATACTATATAGATAAGTCCGGAATTTGTGAAAAGACTCAGAATACATTAGTTTTTTTTCGATAATATTTTTGTTAAATCATTTTTAGATATGCTAAAACTTATATTTTAAAGTTGTATTTTTTATGTAATTCTATAAACAAGTTTATCTCCCCAAGTTTGCAAAATTATTCAGGTTTAATATGAGTTTAATAGTTCAGAAATTCGGCGGCAGCAGTGTTGCCGATATAGAAAAGATCAATAAAATTGCGGCTATGGTGGCCGAAGTCAAGAATCAGGATCACGATGTGGTCGTCGTGGTTTCCGCTATGGGAAAAACGACAAATCAGCTTATTGAAATGGCGCACAGCATAACTCAGAATCCCGAAAAGCGCGAGATGGATATGCTTCTCAGCACCGGCGAGCGAATCACCATGTCACTGCTTTGTATCGCTCTGAATAATATCGGCATTGAAGCTGTATCGTTGACCGGCTCTCAGGCAGGAATCATCACTAACGACCGCCATAATGATGCGAGAGTCATTGAAGTCCGGCCATTCCGTGTGCAGGACGAGCTTGCAAGTGGTAAAGTAGTGGTAGTCGGCGGATTCCAGGGTGTCAGCTATAAAAAGGACATTACGACTCTGGGACGCGGCGGCTCGGATACTTCTGCAGTAGCTCTTGCCGCGGCACTTAACGCTGAGCGCTGTGAGATTTATTCAGATATTGACGGCGTATATTCAACCGACCCGGCAGTGGTAAAAGATGCCAAGCACCTCCCCGAAATCTCGTATCAGCTGATGCAGGAAATGGCACAGGCGGGAGCAAAGGTGCTCAATGCCGAGGCCGTTCAATTTGCCAAGGATGCGAACATAGCTATTTATGCCCGGAGCACGTTTACCAAAGGACGTGAAACTATTGTCAGGAAGCTTGCTCCCGGTCAGATATTAGGTGTTAAAGCAGTTGTTTATGAGAAGGATTTGGTTCGAATTATCCTTCATGCCAATATTGAAAGCTTCAGCTGGATCATCAATAGATTAAAGGAGTTACACGCTCCGATTAAAGAATTAAATTTCACAAAAGCATGCTCCCCCGGTAATCCGAACAGCGTCTCTTTTGTATTGTCTCTGAAAAACATTTATGGATGGGAATCTCTCAAAGATGAACTCGAAAAACGGTTCGGCGACAATATCCATTTCGAACTGGGCATCGGAGCTATGTCACTTATCGGAGATGGAATTAACGAGGATAACTTTGTGCTGAACGAGACCATTTCCCTGCTGCAAAAGGAAAATATTGAGCTTGATGGCGTAACCACCACTTCATTCAGAATTTCCTTCCTTCTGCCTTTAGCCGATGTAGATAGAAGCGTCCAATTGGCACATGAACGCTGGAAGAAGATGATTTAGCTTCAAGTCCGAAGTGCTAAGTCCGAGGTTCAAAGTCCGCAGGATCAGATTTAGGTTCAGTACTTAAATTAATGCTTCGGACTTTGCACTTCAGACTTCAGACTTGGAGCTTTGAACTTCGGACCTCCGGCTTCGGACTATGGACATTCCCCCTATTTCTCCGCTTCTGCTTTTGTCAGGCCTTCAATGTTTAATTTCTCGGCAATTCCGATTACTAACGCAGCATCGTCAGTTCCCTGCGCCTCAATGCTAATCAAGAATCTATTATTGACACCGAAATCTAATTTACAATTTTTTGAGTCGGATGTCATTCCGGCTAATTTACCGACGTAAGTACCTTTCACCATGTACGTTTTTTCATACCCGGTTTCGGTTTCCGCCTCATAGTTTTGCTGCATCATGGTTAAAGGTATTACCATGTACGGCATAAGCAACGCATCATGAATTGCTATTGAAATTTCAATAGTCGGTGTCGTATCGGCTTCGCTTTCATGGGGCTTGGATATAAACTTTACCTCGGCTTCCGACATGGTCAAGTTCATTACTGTCTGAGTTGAGCCTGTGGGTTTCTGGCGGTCAAAACCTTTTACCTCCGTTGGCAGGAATTGCTGCAATTTCTTAAATCCAATTACTTTAACCTGAGCAAAGGATGGGATGAGCAAAGCAAAAAGCACGACGAGGAATAAACTTTTCTTGATCATAAAAACCTCACTAATAGAAAAATGAGTTATCGGAATTAATGCAACTGCCTAAAATAAAACAATCCCCTGTTCCCTGCCAACATAAATTTCACCGGCATCATTTTTTTTCAGGCAAAGCGATAATTTTTCCTTCTTTTATAGTAAATTAAACGTTGAATTTACACGATTATTTCAAGTATGGACATAAAGAAAACAAAAGAAGCGACAAGAAAATACCGCCTGGAAATGAATGATAAAATCCTCAATTCAGGATTTAAAGACTACCAGCGTTTTTTTGCGATTGATAATAAAGCCTACATTGACGGTGCCCTGCCCGCGAAGACAAAGGAACTCATGGGGCTCGTCGGTTCAATGGTTCTGCGCTGTAACGACTGCATTTTCTACCACATTGACCGTTCCATTCAGGAAGGTGCAACACGCGAAGAATTAATGGAATCCATGAACATTGCGCTTGTTATCGGCGGCTCAATTGTTATTCCGCACTTGAGATACGCATTTGAAGTAATGGATGACATCTTTAACGAAAAAGATCAGGACAAAAAAGCATAATGAAAAAAACACTCCTTTTGCCAAAGAGAATTGTAACTGCAAACCCCTCAGACAGTATCCTATATAATCACGCAATAGAAATTCAAGACTCCAAAATTTCCGGCATCAGAAAAGTCAGTGAAATTGATATTGAGCGTTTCGACGGTGAAGTGATAAAAGCCGGGCACCTTACAGTCGTACCGGGATTTGTTCAGACGCATATTCATCTTTGTCAGACCTTATTTCGGGGTCTTGCCGACAATTTGGAATTATTAGATTGGCTGCAAAAGAGAATTTTTCCTTGTGAGAATGCCCATTCACCTTCTTCATTACGTGCAGCTGCTCAATTAGGCATCTACGAATTGACTATGGGAGGAACAACAACACTTCTCGATATGGGCACCATGCGTCATCAGTCAACTGTTTTTGATGAACTTATTTCTTCCGGAATGCGCGCCGTAGCAGGCAAATGTATGATTGATGAAAACGATATGTACCCGGCATTTTGTTCGGAAACTAAATCCGAATTGCAGGAATCTTATGATTTAGCAAAAGCATTCCATAATAGCGAGGACGGCAGAATAAAATACGGCTTCGCTCCCCGCTTTGTGCTCTCATGTTCGGAAAAACTCCTTATTGAGACTAAAGGATTGATGAAAGACTTTGAAGGTTCAATCCTCCATACGCACTCTTCGGAAAACCGCGGTGAGATTGAAGAAGTCAGAAGAAGACATAACAAAGAGAATATAGATTATTTCAATTCCATCAATCTGCTTGATGATCATTCCGTATTTGCCCATTGCATTCATGTTAATGATAAAGAAATCGGTTTGCTCAGAGATACACAAGCCCGTGTATCACACTGCCCTTCGTCGAACCTAAAATTAGCATCGGGCATTGCGCCAATCCACAGATACCTCAAAGAAGGCGTGCATGTTTCGCTCGGCGCAGATGGTGCACCATGCAATAACACACTTTCAGTATTTAACGAAATGCGTCTGGCTGCTTTATTGCAGAAGCCATTCAATGGGCCATTATCAACAGATGCAAAAACCGTCTTCCGTATGGCGACTATCAAGGGAGCCGAAGCACTGCATTTACAGGATTCTATCGGCAGCATTGAAGTCGGCAAGAAAGCAGATCTCGCATGTATTGATTTAGAATCACCTCTATTCCCACAGTTTGAATCTGACGATACTGTATATTCATCTATCGTTTATTCAGCAACAGCAGGAAACGTTTCGGATGTTATGATTGACGGCAAGTGGGTTGTAAGAGACGGTGTGCACCAATCATATGATAAGGCCGAAGTTGTCGCAACAGCAAAAACTGAACTTCAGTCATTAATTCAGCGCGCGCAAATCCAGGTCTAAACAATTATGGCAGAGCTGTTATTAGCATCTAAAAATCCCGGCAAGCTTCGTGAGATTAATGAGATTTTTGCCGGTACGGATTACCATATTATTTCTTTGTTGGACTTTCCCGACTCTCCGGAAGTGAATGAGGACGGCATTACGTTTGAAGAAAACGCAAAGATAAAGGCGAAAGCCATCTTTGAAAAATACAGCGTTCCCGTTATTGCTGATGATTCAGGCATATCATTATATCAATTAGACAACAAGCCGGGGGTGTACTCTGCCCGGTACGCCGGAGAAAGCGCGACCGATGCCGACAACAATGCAAAATTGCTCAGCGAATTGAAACCTCTCCCTTCCCCGCATAAAGGCGAATATACATGCTGCGCTGTTTATTATGACGGCGCTCAATACATAGTTTCGTTTGGCCGTTTAGTGGGTGAAATCATATTTGAAGCACGCGGATCGAATGGTTTCGGCTATGACCCTTATTTTGTTCCCGATGGTTATACAAAGACTATGGCAGAACTGAGTATGGATGATAAAAATGCTATCAGTCACCGGGGCAAAGCTTTCAGGGAACTGCAATCCAAACTGACAAAAGCACGTTAAATACTTTTCGGCGGAGTATTGTTCTTAATAAAGCGGGCAAATCCCATGGTAACCAATCCCATAATAACTCCGCTGATCACGCCGGTTATCATCCCTACTGACATTAAATACGTGCGCGGCGATACCCCATCCGGCAGATGCGTTAGTATATCTCTTTCGGTCGTATTGTTTTCAAGAAGCTGCGTGATTGAGAGAATTTCCATTATATAAAAGAATGCGGCGAAAAGAAACCCGGCGGCAAAAGCATGCAAGAATATCCGGGTATCGAGTTTTTTTGCCAGAATCAAACCCACCAAAACGTAATAAGCAAGCCAGAATATCCATTGAAAATCCGTTAATACGGCATTTACATTGAGAATTCCTGCGACAAGGCCGAACATGGAAAGTGCTATAACTATATTTGATTTTGCATTCATTTTGCAACCATTGATGATAGCGGAAATTAAAATATCACTACAAAATGTACTGAAAAACGTGACAACCTTCAAATTTATACTTTTCATACATTACCACATGTTTAGAAATTTGACCGCTTCTCATTCCGTTCGTCCATTTCTGCATAATCACGGGCGCACCCTCTGTTTAATATGTAAGTTTCGACTGATTTTATTCATCATCATAAAGGATTTATGACAATGCAGAAAAGACTATATCGTTCACGTAAAGAAAAGATGTTCGCCGGAATTGCCGGTGGATTAGCAGAGTACTACGATCTGGATCCCGTGCTTGTAAGAATAGCATTTGTTCTGGTCACTCTGCTGCATGGCGCTGGTTTAATTGCCTATATTATTTGTATATTTGTTATACCAAAAGAACCTGAGGCATACGAAATGGGTCATGCACAGGCAGTTCCTGAAGTTCCGGTGCCGGAAGCGGAGCCTAAGCGGAGTAAGAGCCGTGGTGTCCTCGGAATGGTTCTGGTGGTAGTAGGCACGGTTTTATTGCTGGCGAATTTCATACCGTTTTTCGGATGCGCCAACATATTCCCGTCACTTTTGTTAATTGCAGGTATCGCATTATTATTTTCAGCCCGTAAAGGAGGTAAAAACAATGAAGCCTAAACAATTATTCTGGGGCCTCTGTTTTATTTCGCTTGGCATATTGTTTTTGTCAAACAGCATATTCCATGCAAATATTTCGCTTGGTTCAATATCGAGATTCTGGCCCGTTATTCCTATCCTTCTTGGTATGAACCTGCTTTTTGAGCGGCCGCAAGTAAAGGCGGCGACTTCCGGTATCGCCGGGTTATTTCTCGGCTTAGTAATATTCAGCCTTATTTCACATCCATGGAGTTGTACTAACATACAATTCTCCGATAGCGAAATGAAAAATGTTAATTTCAATATGCCGGATGATGCAAAGATCAAAAAAGTGGATCTGACGCTTAACGCAGGTGCAGGTGCTTTCACTATCAGCGATGGAGATTCCGACCTTGTCAAAATTATCTCTACAGACAAGATGTCCCGCTTTGCCGTTGATACTACTGTCTCGGATTCGACTGCCGAAATTACGTTCAAGATGAAGGAATTGAAAGCCACCTTTGGAAAAGATTCCACAAAAAACAATGGTGTCGGCATTAAATTAAATACAAGGCCGGTGTACACGACAACTGTTGAAATCGGTGCGGCTACGGCAAACTTCGATTTCTCCAAATTGAAAATTGAAGATCTGACTCTGAAGATGGGTGCTGCTGCCCTGCATTTGAGTCTCGGACAGCCGTTGAAAGAATCAACCGTAACAATTGAAGCCGGAGCTTCGTCAATCAACCTGCTGATTCCGAAAGATGCTGCTGTTTCAATTGAGACCGACATGGCATTAAGCAGCAAGAACATGGGCGGGTTGAAGGAAACGTCACACAACAATTTCGAGAGTGACGGATTTGCATCAGCCAAAAATAAATTTGTTATTAAAATTGACGGCGGACTATCGAGTCTGAATGTTCAAAGAAACTAATACAACATAACATATGCACGCAGGCCGCATGTGGCCTGCATCATAATTTTGAGAGAGGCGAAATATTTTAGCAATTTGCTACTGTATTTTGCCTCTTTTTTATTATGTTTATCTAACAAAATCAATTTAATTAACAATCCGGAATAATTGATATTTATGAAATTGAGCTACATCTATTCCTCCCGAACAGGCTTGCGGCGTACCGCAAATGAGGATTATGTAGATGTATTTGAAGTTGATGATGGGCTTTTAGCGGTTTTATGTGACGGCCTCGGCGGCAATAATGCCGGTGAAGTTGCATCAAAACTCGCGGTTACAACCATCTATAATTATTTCATTGAACATCCCGAAGAAGATTATCTCACGAAAATAAATTGTGCTGTTAACGAAGCCAATACTGCCCTGATCCAGGAAGCGATCAAAAATCCGGAATATAAAGGCATGGCAACTACCGTGGTCGTACTTTTTATTAATCAAACCGAAGCTTATTGGGGACATGTCGGCGATTCCAGACTGTACTTCAAGGACGACAAAGGGATTGTGCAAATATCCAAGGATCATTCTTTTGTTCAGAAACTCCTTGATGACGGTTATATTACCGAAAAAGAAGCGGAAAATCATCCGCATAAAAACGTTATCATGCGGGCGCTTGGAGATAAAACAAGCATTCTGGTTGATAATGAAAACTTTTCGTTTGATAAAACAAAACGATGGAAATTTTTACTGTGCAGTGACGGCGTAAGCAACGTACTTACAAAATCAGATCTTGACAAAATGCTGAAAACCGATGATCTGGATACTATTTCAAAAGCTTTTTCGCAATTAATTGAAGACCGTGGCGCACCTGATAATTATTCCTATGTTATTATAAGTAATCAAGTACACTAAAGAAGGCAGCTGCTTCATGATTGGTTCTGTCATAGAAAACTACAAAATTATTTCTGTGCTTGGCGAAGGCGGCATGGGAGTTGTTTATAAAGCACTTGATATGAAGCTTGAGCGGTTTGTCGCGTTGAAAATTCTCAGCACACAATCTGCTAATAATCCTCAATTTATCGAACGCTTCAAACGTGAAGCAAGAAATCAGGCGAAATTAAACCACCCCAACATTGTTCCTGTATTCGGATTTACCGATGACCGCGGTATATTAGGCATAGCGATGGAATATGTTGAAGGAGATACATTAGAAAAAATAATTTTCAAAAAAAAGCGGCTTGAAACCGTTGAAGCTCTTGAAATATTAAAGCAGATACTTCAAGGCGTCAGCTACGCCCACACCAAGGGCTTTATTCACAGAGATATTAAACCTTCCAATATTATTATTAACCGTGAAGGTACAGTAAAGATAATGGATTTCGGCATCTCGAAATCCATGTTCGACAAAGGTATTACCAAGACAGGCACGAAAATCGGGACGATTCTCTACATGAGTCCCGAGCAGATACGCGCTGAAGAACCGACCAGACAGAGCGATATTTATTCCATCGGCATCAGCTTTTACGAAATGCTCATCGGAAAAACTCCGTTCGACTTCGGTACCGAATACGAAATTATGGAAGCCCATCTGAAAAAGAATCCGGGACGCGTTTCCGTGAATCTCGATTCCGTACCTCCCGAGATTGATAAGATTGTTGCTAAGTCTTTGGACAAGTCTCTCCAGAAAAGATACATGACCTGCGAGCAATTCTTAGAAGACGTTGAAGACCTTCTGCACAAATTGAAAAAAAGTAAGCCCGGCAAAAAATCCAAGAAGGAAAAAGAAAGCGACGGACAATTAGGTTATAAAATCAAATTAGCCGTCATGACTCTGCTTGCTCTGGGTTTGTTTACGACACTCACCTATTATATTTTTACAGCCATTCAGGATTTCTGGCCTAAATTAAAAGCGGGCAAACAGCTTACCGCCGATACCACCGCCGGAGTAAAATATCATCCGGGACAAATCCCGACTGCAAGCTGGAGTTCGGCTTCATCCGGCCTGGATGCAAACCTTAATTCAATTCAGTTCGTCAATGAGAACGAAGGATTTGCTGCCGGTGAAAGAGGAACAATAATTCACACGACGGATTCAGGAATTTCGTGGCAGAAAGTTAATCCGCCCGATTCGCTTGCTACATTTAACGATCTCTATTTTCAGAGCAGCACCACCGGCTTTGTTGTAGGAGAGCAGGGTAAAATATTCCAGACTTTGGACGGCGGGAAAACATGGAAATATATCCACTCCGGTGTCGGAGAAACGCTTTTCAGAATCAGGTTCAATCAGACTTACGGATATATCATCGGCAGCAAAGGCGTTATCCTGCGTTCCGTTGACGGCGGTCAGAACTGGGAAAGATTCTTCGGCAATACGTCTAATCTTCTCTACGGTATAGATTTTACCAACGCCTCAACAGGATATATCGTCGGGTGGAGTGGTACAATGTTAAAAACAACAGACGGCGGTTCAACATGGACGCACCTCCCAGCTTTCACGGATAATTACCTTAAGGATATTGAGTTCATCAATGAATCAACCGGCTTTATTGCGGGCGCAGGCGGTGAGATTTTCAAAACCGTTAACGGCGGAGAAACGTGGACAAAGATTGACACGAAAGCCTCGGGCATCGTTTCATTGTATTTCTTAAATACCAATCACGGATTTGCCGTAAGCAATAAAGGCGAAGTACTTGAAACCGTGGACGGCGGCGCCAATTGGCTCATCAACCAGGGCGGCAATTATCTTTCACTCTCAAGAATAACCGGCTCCGGTTCCGGAGTGTACATATCCGGATTTAACGGCACAATATTACGAACAAAATTATAGTTTATGGATAAGTTTATAATCACCGGCGGAATTCCGCTGAACGGAACAGTAGAAGTCAGCGGCGCAAAAAACGCGACACTCGCTCTCATTCCTGCAGCTATTCTGGCATCCGGTAAATCAGTTTTATATAATACTCCCCGGCTTAATGACGTTTTTACCATGACGAAGTTGATTAATCAACTCGGCGTTGTAAGTTCGTTTGAAGAACATACGTTGACATTAGATACTTCCAACATCACTAATACAACAGCACCTTATGAACACGTAAAAAAAATGCGCGCGTCCATTTATGTATTGGGTCCTTTACTTGCCCGTTATGGAACTGCAAAAGTTTCTCTCCCCGGCGGCTGTGCGTGGGGTCCGCGTCCCGTTGACCTGCATTTACAGGGAATGAAAAAATTAGGTGCGGAAATCGAACTTGAAGGCGGTTACATCATTGCCAAAACCGACAGGTTAAAAGGAGCAAAAATTAATTTCGACCGCTCTTCTGTCGGAGCTACGGGTAATATTCTGATGGCGGCAGTTCTTGCGAAAGGTACAACCATTATTAACAATGCCGCGATGGAACCGGAGATAACTAACCTCGCAGAATATCTTATCTCAATGGGTGCAAAAATTCACGGCGTCAATTCCTCCATTCTCGAAATTGAAGGCGTTGATGAACTTTATCCAGCCAATGTTGCGACTATTCCCGACAGAATAGAAGCCGGAACTCTGCTGATTGCCGCTGCTATAACAGGCGGAAAAGTGACGGTAAAAAAATGCAATGAGAAACATCTTCACGCGATTATCGCAAAATTAGAAGACAGCGGTTTTACTATTATATCCGATGATGATTCCATAACGTTAGACGCAGCCGGATTAAAAGCCGGCAGTGTTGATGTGACTACTGCCCCGTTCCCCGGTTTCCCGACGGATATGCAGGCTCAGTGGATTGCTCTCATGTCTACTGCCGATGGTGTTGCATCTATTACTGATGCCGTGTATGTTGACCGTTTTACCCATGTACCGGAATTAAACCGGCTCGGAGCAAACATCAACGTCAAAGAAAACAGCGCGATTGTAAAGGGAAGTAAGAAATTAGTCGGTGCTAAGGTGATGTCAACCGATTTGCGGGCGAGCGCTTCATTAGTATTAGCTGCCCTTGCTGCTCAAGGTGAGACTGAAGTCCTTCGCGTCTATCACCTTGACCGCGGATATGAGAATCTAGAATTAAAATTGGCTTCACTTGGAGCAAAAATTCAACGCATAGCCGGAGCGGAATATTAAGCTTTAATTCTGAGCATTAACAAATAGCCGAAAATCTCTCAGACATTTTGTAAAGTCAGTCCCATAAACCTGCTGGAAAACCTTGTCATGGTCATTATCATTGAATAGTGTTTTCATGTAGACCAGAAACTTTTCCTTGCCGTATTCCTTAATCAGAAAATCAACAATACAAGCAAATTCGGAATACATAAAAGTAATTCGATATTTCACTTTTAGTGTAACACCATCCTCATTACTCGTTTTAAAATACTCCGGAAGCATGAAGTTTCCATCTTTTATAGCTTTGTACGTTTCTGCTTTGGAAGGATAAAATGAAGTCCCCATCTGGTTAGCGCTATATACCGCTATTCCTTCAAGTAGCCAATCCGGATAATGAAATGAGTCAATAACTCCTTTGTGCTGAAATAGGATAACATGAGAAAGTTCGTGGCGGATATAAATCGGTAGTGATATAAGACTTTGTTTTGATTCCCGTAATGCCCAGGGAGAAATGAATAATCTACCGCTCGTGTAAGCACAGAATCTCGCTTTTGAAAATCCATGATGAATATATTCAAGACTATCTCTGAATATAAAAAGCTCGGGTTTTTTATTAAATGTTAGCTCATGGAATTTTTCGACAGGTACCGGTAATGAATCGAAGCCGTTAACATCAATGTAGTCTGCCCCTTTTTGTACATATACTACTACGTTTTTCAACTCAAATTTGGAAAATCCAAGTATGATAGGAGAATAAGGAAACAATTTACCGTATAGAAATTCATAACCTATTGCTATGAGCATCAATACAAGAATTGCCGGAAGAAACTTTTTCATTCCTTATTCTCCTGTCACACCACCGACCCGATTACTCTATTCGTATCTCAGAGCTTCTATCGGATCTAAGTTCGCGGCTTTGTATGCCGGATAGGTTCCGAACACAACGCCCACGAACACACATACTCCAAGACCAATGCCAATCCAATCATATGGTATAGCCATCTGCGCATTTATTTGCGCACCGACAAGGTTGCCGAGACCTACTCCCAACACAATTCCGATAATGCCGCCCACGATACACATCAATATCGCTTCGAATAAAAATTGAGAGAGTATATTTCTTCTTTTAGCGCCTATCGCCTTTCGGATACCGATTTCTTTAGTCCGTTCGGTAACTGATACTAGCATAATATTCATAATACCGATACCGGCAGCGAGCAGAGCGATAATGGAGATCACCATCGCGCCGATCTTAACTCCGGATGTAATGCCGTTGATTTGATTGATCAGAGATTCGTTGCTGAAGATATAGAAATTATTATCCTCACCCGGTTTTACTTTGCGAATGGTGCGCATGTGTCCCGTGGCAACCTCAATAAGGTTATTATAATCTTCTTTCGATTTTGCCATAACGGTAATGTTCACCGTTTGATCGTATCGTCCGTACATTCCCTGGAATGTACTGATCGGGATAACAACAAAATTATCGTTGCTCTGCCCAAATAGCTGCGGCTGCTTTTCCAATATTCCGATAACTCTCATCGGCATTCCGTCAACCTGAATGGTCTGCCCGACCGGATCAATATTGTTAAAAAGTTTTTCTACAATATCCTGCCCGATGACACATGTCTTTGTTGCATAGTCAATATCGGTGCCGAGAAAATCACGCCCGAACTCGACCTTAAAGTTATTCGTTTTAATTGCATCTGTCGTCATGCCGGCAACCTGAATATTTGGATTCGTCTCTTTATCACGATATTTGATAATTTTTCCAAATTTCCATTGTTCAGCACCGATGTAAAGCGCGTTCTGCATCATGCCCTCAAAGCGGTTGAATTCATCAATGGTTATATCTGGACGGTTACGCCCGCGGTTGCGCGGCCCCATTTGCATAGCTTCCCATTTCTGAATCTGAAACGTGTTCTTGTTCAGTTGAGAAAAGCCGCTCTCGATGGTATTCTGCAGCATGGTAATTATCGTCATGATAACGATGATAGAGAAAATACCAACCGTAATACCGAGTATGGTTAAACCTGCACGCAGTTTGTTCGTACGAACCGACTGCAATGCTACTAAGAATGTTTCTTTAATTTCCATTATTCATACCTCAATGCGTCAACTGGATCCATTTTTGCTGCCGAGTACGCGGGAGCCAATCCGGCGACGACACCCACCAGCAGTGATATGCCGATAGCAACGAGAACGATGCCGGGCTGTATTGAAGTGGGTAGTACCTTATCCACAGCCTTACTGAGAATTACCGCGAGCAAAAGCCCGACCAACCCTCCCGATAAACATATTGTTGATGATTCAAGTAAAAACTGAGCGAGTATTGTTCTGCTCTTCGCACCTATCGCCTTACGGACACCGATTTCCTTCGTTCGCTCTTTAACGGATACAAACATGATATTCATAATACCGATCGCACCGACGAATAATGAAAGGCCAGTAATAAACAATCCGGCTATCTGGATAACTCCGACCTGATCATTGTAGGTTTTCATTAGACCTTCAGATTGATTAATAGAAAAATCGTCTTCCTGTCCGACGGACAATCCGCGGATTTTTCTCATGATTCCTTGTGCTTCAATTTTCGTTTCGTCAATCATCTGAGGATTTTTGGCGCGCACGTTAAAGGTGATAGTATTATGAAATTCATCCTGAAAATACTTAAATATCGTCCCAATGGGGATAAACACCTGATTGTCCGGGTTGAAAGCACCGAGAATAAAACTTCCCTGCTCACTAAGAACACCGACAATTTTAAAATCAATATTCCTGATTTTTATCGTTTTATCAAGTGCGTCTCCGCGCGGGAAAAGTTTTTTTGACACTTCGCTTCCGATAACCGCGACCTGCCTTGACGCTCTGCTCTCAATATCGCTGTAGAATCTTCCCTGATCGAACGTGAAATTGGTTGTTTTAACATAATCGGAAGTTGAACCGTTCAGAAAAACACTCTCCACTGAGTTCTCTCCATATTTTACCGTCTGATTGCTGTTCGTTACGGGAGCCATGGCAATCGGTAATTGTGCCGCTGACTTGAATTTTTCGAACTGTGCCATTGTCAAATTCTTGCGGTTCCGGATTTTCCAGAATTCGGTATTTGAGAACCACGCAAATTTATCAATGTACAGAATATCGGAACCTAATGCACTGACGCCCTGCTCAAAGGATGTATCTATTCCTTTGATAGCGGCACTCATCAGAACGACCGAAGATATACCGATCACAATTCCCATCATCGTGAGAACGGAGCGCACTTTGTTTGCACGGATGGCCTGTAATGCAATTATCAGGCCTTCACGCAATTCAAATAAAATAATGTTTATAGATCGTTTTATCATAAGTAATCTTCAATCTTATTCGGATTTGCTGAAACTGAGTTTTGGGATATATCGGTCAGCTACCTTTTCATCTCGCTCAATATAACCGTCACGAATCCTGATGATTCTCGCGGCGTGTTTGGCAATAAATTCCTCGTGCGTTACAAGAATTATCGTATTCCCTTTTTGATGAATCTCACGGAACAGGTACATGATCTCTTCACCTGTTTTCGTATCCAGATTTCCCGTGGGTTCATCAGCAAGAATGATTGAGGGATTAGTAACTAAAGCTCTGGCAACTGCCACTCTTTGCCGCTGACCGCCGGAAAGTTCATTCGGCTTATGATGTACGCGGTCTTCAAGTCCCACGTTAACCAGCGCCTGAAATGCCCGTTCTTTTCTCTCAGCAGATGAAATGCCCGCATAAATCAGCGGGAGTTCAACGTTATGCAAAGCGTCGGAACGAGGCAGCAGGTTAAAAGTCTGGAACACGAATCCGATTTCCTTGTTGCGTATCTCGGCAAGTTCGTTATCGCTCATGTCGCTGACACTTTTATCCTTGAAATCATATTTGCCTGATGAAGGAGTATCGAGACATCCGAGCATATTCATGAGAGTTGATTTTCCGGAACCCGAAGGTCCCATAATGGCAACGTACTCATTCTTGTCTATACGGAGCGATACATCACTCAAAGCAGGTACTACGACATCACCGATTTTATATATTTTGGCGATATGTTCAATATTTATAATATTCATTATAGAATTACCATTATGTTATTTTTTATCGTTCGATTTACCCGCGCCTTTATTCTCAACCTTTATGACAGCACCGTCACTCAGATCGCGGGATATTGCTTTATAGCTTCCGGAAACGACTTCCTCACCAGCCTGGAGACCTTCCTGAATTTCGATGTAGTTATCATCAGAGATACCGGTCTTTACAACACGGGTTTTTGCTTTTCCGCCCTGTACTAAGAATACTATTTCATCGGGTTTTTCTTTTTTCTTCACAACGGTTGCCGCACTTGAAGAATTATCTTCTTTTGCTTCAACTTTATTCTCAAGACGCGCTGTTACGCTTGGAATCGGTACGCTCAGAACATTGGTTTTTGTTTCAGTTTCAATATTCGCCGTGCAAGACATGCCCGGACGAAGTTTCTGATCCGGATCGAAGATTTTAATCTTAACCTGGAAATTCGTTACCTGATTCTGTGTACCGGTAGCTGAAGTAATCGCGCTGTTACCTATTTCACTTACCACACCGATAAACTTCTTATCGCCGAAAGCATCAACTGTAACCTTCGCGGTATCGCCGATTTTTACGGTTACAATATCGTTTTCATCAACTTCAACAATGGCTTCCATTTTGGAAAGATCGGAAACGGTCATAATGTCGGTTCCCTGACTAAAGCCGCTTCCCAAAACGCGCTCGCCGAGTTCAACATTCAACTTAGATACCGTTCCTGCGAGCGGTGAAGAAATTGAAGTCTTGTATAATTGTTCAAGTGTTTCTTTTAACGAAGCCTGACTTTGAATAACGTATGACTGAGCAGCATCGTACTGAGCTTTACTGGTCAGCAACTGGCTGTTCGCGGCTTCAAGATCAGCATCACTCGCCAATTTTTTTGCATGCAATTCTTTGGTGCGTTTGTGGTCATAGGTCACTTTATCAAGTTCGGCTTTCCTCTGCGCGGCTTCTGCCTTGGCGGACTGCAATGCAGCCTCTGATTTTTGTTTGGTCGCGAGATAGGTATCCGCTTTAATCTTAATCAATAATGCACCTTTGCTAACCTTATCGCCTTCTTTTACCGGTAAGGATACAATTTCGCCGGTTACCTCAGGAGTAATGGCTACTTTAAATTCTGCATCTATCTTACCGGTTGCAGTAACAACTTTCGTGATAGTTCTGCGGGCAACTTTTTCGGTTTGGACAGAAGTAATTTCCGTCTTATTTCCTTTGAAAATAACCAAAGCAACGATGAGGAGTATCAATCCACCGATGACACTGAACACGATTACTTTTTTCTTCGATTTTTTATTTCCTTTCGGCATTGTCGAAAGCTCCTTTAATGTGTTTATTCGTAATTTTTCGATTTAAGATTACCTAACAAATACTGCAACTGATCCTTGTCCTTCTTGTATTCATATTGGGCATTGATATACTTGGTTACGGCACTGGTATAATCGCTGTTTGCGATCAGGACGTTCAATAACGTTGTTGAACCGAGGGAATATTTTTCCTCTTCAATTCTTCTATTCTCTTCAGCGGCGGTAACATTCTTTTTGCTTACTTCAAGCTGTTTGTACGCCGTCTGTAGATCTAAGTAATTCTTTTGCATGGATCTTTTAATCTCGCGCTCAAGATCATTCTTTTCCAGTTCTTTGGTTTTTGCGGCTACGGTAGCAGCTTCAACTTTATATTCGGTTCTCCATCCTGAGAAAATCGGCAGGCTCAGCGTAAGGCCGGCTGAATAATATCTGTTTTTGAAAAGATCCTTTGTTGAAGAATTGGAATAACCGATTCCCAGAGTATTAGACAGAGTCGGCAGATAACCGCTTTTAGCGATGCCGAGATCGTATTCCGTGCTGCTTAATGCTAATTTTGAACTCAGGTAGTCCGGCCGGTTCTGAAATGCACTCTCAATCATGGACTGTAAAGCGCCATAGGTAGTATCAACCGCCTCACCGTGTTTTGTCAATTCAGCACTTAAATTTGGGTCGGCAAAAGTGTAACTCTCAAGCACATCGAGACCGAGATAATAGAGGAAATCATTTTTCATTGTTTCAGCTGAGTTCTTTGCTCTCAGCAATTCAAGTTCGGCATTACCGAGTTTTACCTGCTGTGCGTAAACATCAGCCAGAGTGATTGCGCCGAGTTTATTTCTTTCAACGATAATCTCATAATTCTTCTGATTCCACTTTACGTCTTCTTCCTTCACCGAAACGAGTTCCTGAGCGTTCATCAGATCGTAATAATAGCTCAGAGTCTGGAAAACAATTTCCTGGCGAAGCTTCTCGACATCTAATTTTGCACCTTCCAGATTTGACTTACTTTTAGCAATCGTCTTGTAATTTGCCAATCCATCAAACAAAACAACGTCTGAACTCGCGCCCACTGAATAGGTTCTTGAATCAACCGAAGCGGTTGTGTTCCCAACCGGGAAATCACTCTTCTGCCAGTTCCAGGTTGCGGAAGCTCCGACATTCGGCAGCAATGAACCATAGGATTGTTTAAGGTCGGATTGATAAATCTTCAGATTCTCTTCTGTCTTCTGAAGCTGGGTGTTTCTGTGCAAGGCAATCTGAATCGCTTCCTGCGTAGTCAACACCTTTTGAGCGAAAGTGGTACTCATTGCAAGCACCATCAATATTGTTACTATTCTGTACATCATTTTATCCTTAATAAAAGCAGTTGTGTGTTAATTATCAATCGCTTATAACGAAAATTAGCCAAATAAGAAAAATGCAAGAGCCCGATAATTATGAGCGGTGAAATATCCTGATATACGGCACAAAAGTGCTCATGTGCGTAAATAACAGCTATCCGGTTAAAAAACCAAGGTTTGGGGCACCGGAAATTTACTAATTCACAATATTATTGCAATATTGCATGCATGAAATATAGCAATTTGACGGATAATCACCGCTGCGTATTATTACCATAAATTATTCTCTTGTAAAATGAACAATCCTGATATTTTAGAAACATCTGTCCGCGATATAACGTTCAGTGTTGTAGATGTTGAGACCACCGGCCTGCGCCCTACCAGCAGCCGAGTTATTGAAATCGGTATTGTGAAGGTTCATAATAATCTTATTATTGACCGGTATTCTACGTTCATTAATCCCTGCACACGGATACCGCCCTATATCTCAAGTCTGACTACAATTACTGATGAAGACGTTTATGATGCTCCATTATTTGAAGATGCCGCACCGGAAATTTTGGATATGTTGTCCGACACAGTACTCGTGGGACATAATCTCCAATTCGATTATAGTTTTTTGAAGCATGAGTTTCAGCGCGCGGGTAGGGATGAATTCAATCCTTTAAAAATTTGTACGCTTAAGATAGCGCGGAAATTGTATCCCGAACTCCCCTCAAAATCTCTCGGTAAAGTTGCACGGCACCTTCATATAAGAACAAGAACACTGCACCGCGCACTGGATGATGCCGAACTGACCGCCTACGTTCTGATGAAAGAAATCAAACAGCTTGAAGAGTCCAAGCCACTTTCACTTCGTGAATTGATGGATTATCAATTATCGCCCGGAGTAAAAGTATCAACGCCGGGGATTAATAATTCTATCGCCGAGCACCTTGCTGATATTCCCGGTTTACCCGGCAATTATTTCTTTTTAAACGCGAAGAATGAGATTATCTATATAGGTAAGGCTAAATCGCTCAACGCACGGTTGAAATCATACTTTTACGGTAATGCCTCTGCAAAGGGGAAAAGAATTGTCAAGCAATCCAGCAAAGTGCAATTCCAGACAACCGGCTCAGAGCTGACCGCTTTGCTGACTGAAGCCGAGTTGATAAAATTAGTCTACCCAAAGCATAACATTCAGCTGAAAGATTTTACCAATAAATATTTTCTGCGCATCAACCGGAATCACGCCTTCCCCACTGTGGAAGTAACTACCGAGTTTGATTTTGACGGCAATGATTATTTCGGTTTGTTCACCACCCGCCGGAAAGCAGCGGAAGTGCAGGAATTCATAGACAAGGCATTTCTTACCAGAGAATGCGATGAAAAAGAATTCAAAAAATCCAAAAGATGTTTTCTTGCCGAAATTGAGCGCTGCACAGTACCGTGCGAAAACAAAGATACAGAGCTATACGAATCCGAACTTCAGGGTCTCTACGAATTCATGTACGGTAAAAATCAGTTTATCCTTAATCGCCTTCTGGAACGGATGAAACATTACTCCGATCAGATGCGTTATGAGAAAGCCGGAGAGGTAAAATCACTTGTTGATTTGGTTATCGCCCAGATTCAGAAGTCTGCCCTATTGGCAGAGCCGGTCAATAAAGCCAATGTGATTCTCAAAGTTGAAGGAAGCCCGTTTACCACTGATTATCTGATCATCCTCGAAGGCAAAGTGTATATTAAGGATTACTACCTGAGTGAGAATACGGATTTCCTCAGCGTTCTCAATGACTATTACGGTGGTTCGATAAACATTAATAATGCACCTGCTGAGGAGGATCTGGAAAAACTGAAAATCATCCTGAACTGGATTGTACGCAATAGAAATTCCGTGCAGATATATTATTTAAAGAATTACTCGAATACCGAAGAACTGATAAAAGATATTTCTACCTCGTTTCTGAAACAAGAGTTCATCTCAAAAACCCGCGAGATTGCGATTCCGAAAAAATAGTCAACGTTTGTAGATGTTCGAATCTTAACAAAGAAGCCCTCACCCTCAGTCCCTCTCCCAGAGGTAGAGGGAGGTCGAAAAGTTCATCGATTCCACTATGTCGTTTTTTTACTCCTCTTCTCCCTTTGGGAGAAGAGGCAGGGTGATGAGGGCTTTTAATTCTGTAATTCGATACTGCCTAAATTTGCATCATAACTTTCAAAGAACGGCAAGCACTTCAAAGTACTAACCTATTATCAACGATTCATGCTGCTTCAGTTGCCGAAATTGGACATTCTTGCATTGTTTTAAAATTCCCGTATATTAGCGTTTTATTTTTAACACACGCAAAAGATGATGATGAAACGATACGATTTATATTTTATAATGGCTGTTTTATTGAGCCTTCTCACGCCGGACTTGTTCGCGCAGGAACCGACTGAAATGGTTTATAATGCTGATGAAGTAGTTATTTCTGCAGGCAGAATCCCGATTACGATAAAGGACCTTCCAAGAAGCTATTCTATTATTTCACGAGACGATATTGATAATGCGCCTGCTGATAATGTGCAGGATTTACTCTCCTCTGTTCCGGGTGTTGATGTTAAAAAACGCGGACCGGAAGCAGTACAGGCTGATGTGAGCATCAGAGGCGGCTCGTATGAACAGACTCTGATACTTCTCGACGGCATGAAACTCAGCGACCCGCAGACCGGGCATCACAACATGAACCTCCCTGTTAACATGGAAGACATTGAAAAAATTGAAGTGCTGAACGGGCAGGCATCAACCATCTACGGCGCGAATGCGCTGGCGGGTGTAATCAATATTATTACAAAAAAAGGCAGCAGCCGTCACGTTGATTTTACGACTGAAGGCGGACAGAACGGTTACTATAGAGCAGGTTTAGGCGTGCAGTTACCGGTTGATGATTTTTCAAATACACTCTCAATCAGCAAGTCGAAATCAGATGGTTACCGCCATAATACCGATTTCGACAACCTCACCGTCTCAGCTAAATCGGGATACACTTATTCATCCGGAAACGCGGCTGTTTCGTTCGGCTATACGGATAAAAAATTCGGGGCAAATAGTTTTTACAGCAGTCTGTATCCCGACCAATGGGAACACTTAAAAACATTTTTATTGGCGGGCTCCGTATCATATAATATTAAAAATTTCAGATTCATCCCGAAATTTTCATGGAGACAAAATGTTGACCATTATATGCTGAACTATGCGGACGCTTTTCACTCGGTCAACGATCACCTTACGAATGCATATAACGGCGAGTTGCAAACAATCATGACTTCAAATGCCGGTTCATTCTCGCTTACGGGACAGTATGGATATGATAAGGTAAACAGTTCAAACCTCGGGAACCACAAAAGAAATAACGGCGGTATCGCGGCTGAGTTTATCTCACTTCCCTTTTACAAAATTAAAGCAGTTGTGAATGGTCTTGCATATAAATATTCCGATCAGAATTGGCAGTTCCTTCCTTCTGTAAGTTTTAGTTACGCATTGAACGAAAACGCGAATGTATATGTGTCGTATGGAAAAGCGTATCGCGTCCCGACGTTCACCGATTTATACTATCAATCAAAAACCCAGCACGGGTATTCTTTATTAAAACCTGAACACGCGGAGACATGGGAATTAGGCGGCAACCTTCATCAGAGCATTTTTACTTTCAACGCGAGTGCCTTCGTTAGAAAAGGGACTGATCTTATAGACTGGATCAAGTATTCGCCATCCGATGTTGCATGGAACGCAGCAAACCTTACCAACATCACAACCCTTGGCGGGGAGGCCGGTATAGCTATCGCGACGAATGAAATTGTACCGGATTATATTGCAAAAAGATTTTCCATTCATTACGCGTATTTGGATTCCAAACTTTCAAGCGGTAGCTTTATTTCAAAATATGTATTAGACCATCTGAGGCATCAGTTGATTACGGAAATCAATCAATCATTTGTGCCGGAGTTCACAGCCAATTGGCTTTTCAGATATGAAGCACGAGTCAATCAGAAAGCATACTTTCTTACGGATATTAAACTGTCATATAAACTGCGGGATTTCACCATCAACGCCTCAGCAGAAAACCTTTTTAATATACCGTATCAAGATATGTCCGGAATCCCCTTGCCCGGAAGATGGATAAAAGCGGGAGTGGCGTATAATTTATAAGTGAACCCAAAATGTTTACAATCGAAACTTGGGGCCATTTCCAATTGTCATTCCTGAATCCAAGTTAGGATTCTGCTAAATTCAAGTTACCCAATTCGAATCTGGATTCCGGATAAATTTGCCGGACTATTTTACTCAGCATCCAATATCGAGGCGGCAAATTTTCCGGAATGACACCTTTCATCGGCAAAGTCCTGAAAATTGAGTACTATATTTACAGCCCGGCAACCTGACATTTTTACAGTTCATCACGTTTATAGACTGTTCATAACAATTTTTTAGTAGTTCGTTGATAAGGAGCATATTTTGCCTATTATTAATTTTTCAGGATTGTGCGGATGAAATATTTCTTCATTTTGGTTTTATTTATTACTGCTGCAGTTTATTCTCAACCGGCAGAACCGCCTACTTCAAATTATCGTACATCACGAATAGTTAAAGAAATAAAAATTGACGGTATATTAGATGAACCGGAATGGAACACAGTACCCACGGGTTCCCTCAATTATGAAGTTAATCCGGGAGAAAACACCCCCGCGAGGGAAAAGACCGAATACAAAATCCTCTATAATGATACGTATGTTTATTTCGCGTTCATATGCCACGACTCCAACCCTTCCCTGATACGGGCAAATCTCAGTGACCGCGATAAAATTTACAACGACGATTTTATGGCAATATTCATTGACCCCGACCATGACAATCAGCATATGTATGAGTTTCTCATTAACCCGCTCGGTATTCAAGCCGATTTAATCAGAACGACAAATAACGAAGATGACAGCTTTGATGCCGTGTGGTACTCGGCAGGTAAAATCACTCCCGAAGGTTATATTGTTGAAGTTGCCCTGCCGTTCAAATCAATCCGCTTCCCCGCAAAAGATATGCAGGAATGGGGAATGGTTTTGTTACGCGTTCATCCACGGGAAAACCGCTATCAATATTGCTCAATGCCGATAGATCGCAACAATCCATGTTTTGCCTGCCAGAGCGGCCTACTCACGGGAATCTCGCAAGTAAAATCGCCAATATCCGTGGAAGTGCTTCCATATATCATCGGATTTCAGCACTCGGGTCTCAGCGATAATGAAGATCAATATTCAAATTTTGAAAAAGGTAAATTGCAGGGACGTGCCGGTGTCGGCGTAAAATTCTTTCCAACATCCAATATTACCATTGAAGCAGTGGCCAATCCTGACTTCAGTCAGGTTGAAACCGATGCCCAGCAGATAAGCGCCAACCAAGCGTTCTCACTCTATTACTCCGAAAAACGTCCGTTCTTTCTGGAAGGGAACGAAATATTTACAACAAAATTTACATCCTTCTATTCGCGCACGGTTAACAATCCGTTGTACGCAGGTAAACTGACCGGCAAAAATGGCAACTTGTCCTATGCAGTTCTATCGGCAGCTGACCGCAATTCAATTTTCATTGTTCCCGGCAAGGAATCGAGCGAATCAGTTTCAACGGGATTGCATTCGTATTCAAATATCATCAGGACACGCTATAACCTCGACGGCGAGTCCTACATCGGCGGCATATTGACCGACCGATTCTATAAAAACGGCGGTAATCATGTGGGCGGTATTGATTGGACCTATACATTCTGGAAGAATTATTATTTCAACGGACAGGTGCTTTTTGCCCACACCAAAGAGCCGGTTGATCTTGACGATTATGATGATTCAACAAAACTCGGCCACACCGGATATAATACCGCGCTGAATGGTGAAAGCTATAACGGAACTGCGGTCAATTTATATTTTTCTCAGCAGGCACGAAATTATTGGTACGAATTTACTTATAACGACGTTTCCCCTGCTTTCCAGTCACAGCTTGGATTCATAACACAGAATGATTACCGGACAGTTGAGAGTGATGCCGGTTGGACATTCTATCACGATAATTCTTTCGTTAAGCAAAACAACATATGGTACGATGCCGCCATAAGATTTGACCATGAAAGCAGAACTATCGAACACTACGTGGTTATCGGTAACAATTGGCAGTTTGAAAAACAGCTGCAATTTCAGATAAATTATTTCGCGATTAACGACGAGATATTTCATGAAATTAAATTAGCAAACGTCCACAGGGTTAACACATACACGCAATGGAGACCGATGAATGCGATCAGTTTTTCACTCACGGCAAACTTTGGCAGATACATATACCGCGATGATGATCCGAAACTCGGACACGGACACAGACTCAGTTTCTCAATGGACTTGAAGCCGACCGAAAAATTCATATGCTCATTCAGCTTCGACCGCTCCCGGCTATCCGATGTTGTCGGCAACGAACTTTTTTACGACGGATACATTCTTCGCAACGTGTCAACATACCAATTCAACAAGGAAATGTACGCGCGGCTAATTTCCGAATACAACTCATTCGATAAAAGCGTGGCGGTATTTCCCCTATTCAGCTACAAACTCAATCCATTCACTATATTTTACGTCGGCTCGACCTATAACATGACGAACTTTGAAGTCAATCCCGGCTTCGATAACCGCACCCGCTTCCTCCAGACTGAACGGCAGTACTTCATCAAATTGCAGTACCTCTGGGGAAACAATAGTTAGTAATTCTAAATCGCTCTATCATTAACACGGCGGTTCAGGGTGTGTTGAATAACACAGATACGTTCAGGAACGGCGGAGCCGTGACAGCTTAGTAGAAAAATCGCGATGTCATATCAGAGAGCTCCGTCCGGAGCGGCTCATTTATATCGAAATTTTATAGTTAATTGAGCCGTGCCTGCGGCACTCGATTTTTTTATATCAATATTTTTCTACTAAGCTACCGCGCCTGCGGCGCTCTTGAGTTGTGCAACAGACTCTTCACCACCGTGTTAATGATTAGCTTTGGACACGGTTTGATTAATCACTGCCCGCCCCATCATTCTCCGGAGGATATATATTTCCGATGGAAAATGATTTCTCTCCCATCTCATTTTCTAAAAGGATTGATTCTCTACGAGAAAATATCGAATCGCTGGAGAAACAATTCGTGCTAATAACTTTCCTCGATATGCGTCATTCAAATAAAACTTATTATATTTATCAATAACGTTTTCATTAAAATCATATGAAAAGCTGTAGGCGATTATGAATGTCTCTTTGAATTTTAATCTTGCACAAAATTATACAAGCCAATCGCAAATTATCCGCGTCGTATCCGAGTCCTGGGTTAGGGAAAACTCCTACTGCCCAAGCTGTGGTGCAGAAGACCTTCAAAAATTCGACAACAATAAACCGGTTGCTGATTTTTATTGTCCAAAATGCTCGGAAGAGTTCGAGGTTAAAAGTAAAAAAGGAAATCTTTCGAAAAAAATTGTTGACGGTGCCTATGCAACGATGATTAATAGAATCACATCATTAAATAACCCCAACTTCTTCTTTCTATCATATAATGGTACTCGCCGGGTAGTTGAGAATTTCTTCATTGTACCAAAACATTTCTTCACACCTGAAATTATTGAAAAAAGAAAACCATTAGCACTAACAGCCAGAAGAAGCGGTTGGACAGGATGCAACATTGATTTAGTAGGCGTACCTGATTTAGGAAAAATTTTTTTAGTGAAGAATTCCGAGATACTTCAACCAAAGAACGTGATCGAAAAGTGGAGCAAATCATTATTCCTTCGCAAAAGCAACCTACAGGCAAGGGGCTGGACATTGGATGTTTTGAGTTGTATTGATAATATTTCAAAAAATGAGTTCACACTTGATGATGTTTATAAATTTGAGCAGAATTTAAAAACAAAACATCCCGACAACAAATTCGTAAAAGATAAAATCAGGCAACAACTTCAGGTTTTAAGAGACAAAGGAATAATTGATTTTAAAAACAGAGGAGTATATAGAAAAGTTGGCACTTAATACGTTTTGTATCAGAATCACAGAAACACTTGAAAGAGAAGTTAAAGTGAAGGCCTCAACACTTGAGGAAGCTATGGAAAAGGCAGAGTTATCATATGATGATGAAATAATTGTCCTTGATAGCAGCGACTACGTAGATACCAATTTTGACATCTCAAATATCGATGATTTAGAACAGAATAATGCATTCTCTGAATTTTTGGTTACGAGCGCAAAAGACAAATTACATAGACTGAGTAATGAAGATTTGTCACGTCTGGTATTCGGGTCATTGATTGATGCTAAAACTGCCTTTTTAGAATCGCAGCACTAAATTACCATATCTTCTGCTTTGCCGGTGTCTTATCCTTTAATAGGTTCAGTAACCTATATTGAGAATCCCTTTATATTCCGTAAATTTGGTATTGGTATTTTTGAATTTAAGTAAGAGTTTATGAGAAAACAGGTTATAGTGATTATCGGGCGGCCGAATGTGGGTAAATCCACGTTATTCAACCGTTTAAGCGGCATTCGCGATGCAATCGTTGATGATAAGAGCGGAGTTACGCGCGACAGGAATTACGGCGAAATCGAGTGGTCGGGTAAGAATTTTATATTAATTGATACGGGCGGATATGTCCCGGAATCCCCGGACTTATTTGAGGCCGGAATCCGCGAGCAGGTTAAGTACGGTATTGAAGAAGCCGATAAGATAATCTTCCTGGTTGATGCCAGAGCCGGTGTTAATCCGGGTGATAAAGAAATAGCCAGTTTAGTCCGACTCTCCGGGAAAAAGTTCTTCCTTGTCGCAAATAAAGTTGACTCCCAGAATCAGGAAGGCCTTGTCCACGAGTTTTATGAACTGGGACTCGGTGAGCCGTATTCTCTCTCCGCTACGGTCGGACGTAAAATCGGCGACTTTCTCGATATGCTCACCGAAGATATTTCTATGGAGCTGGATGAAACTCCGGATACCCGCCTGAAAATTGCGATAGTCGGAAGGCCGAACGTCGGCAAATCGTCTTTGACTAACGCGCTTTTAGGTTTCGACAGAAGTATCGTAACCGAGATTGCCGGCACTACAAGAGACAGTATTGATTCCGTGTTGAAATACCACGGCGAAGAAATAGTCCTTGTTGATACCGCTGGTCTCAGAAAAAAGAATAAAATTGAAGAAGGGGTGGAGTTTTTCGCCTCGCTCAGAACATTAAAAGCCATCGGCTATGCTGATGTTGTTATTGTTATGCTTGACGCTTCAGTCGGTATTGACAAACAGGATCATAAAATTATTGATGAAGCCGTTCAACGTAGAAAAGGTATTATCATCGCGGTTAATAAATGGGACCTCGTTGAAAAAGATTCAAAAACTTCGCATCAGATTGAAAAATACCTGAAGGAAAAACTCGGATTGTACGATTATTTCCCTGTCGCATTTATTTCTGCATTAACGAAACAAAGAATTTACAAGCTCGTTGATATGGCGAAGGAAGTACGTACCAGAAGATGTATGATAATTCCGACCGCAGAATTGAATGAAGTTCTACTCCCGGAAATTGATGCCACTCCCCCGCCGACAACTCACACCGGTAAGGAAATTAAAATTAAGTATATTACTCAGGGCGGTGATAATTATCCGGTATTTTTGTTCTTTACGAATTATCCGAAGAATATTGCTGAGAGTTACAAAAGATTTTTGGAGAATATGATCCGCCGCAAATATGATTTCACCGGCGTACCGTTAACTATCGTATTTAAACAGAAGTAATGCTGAAAAATAAGATAATAATCATCGGCGGAAACGCGGCAGGATGTGCCGCCGCCGCGAAAGCCAGAAGAGTCAATCCGAAGGCGGATGTTATTATTTTTGAAAAGAGCAACTTCATCTCCACCGGCACTTGCGAACTTCCGTATGTGCTTTCCGGCGAGATACAGGATTACCACTCTCTCGTCTTTTTCACTCCTGAAACATTCCTTCGTGAAAAAGGCGTTACCGTATTCACCAATGTTTCAATCACCAACATAGACCGCAGACAAAAGACCGTTACCTGCTGTAAAGGTAATGTTTTTCCGTATGACTCCTTGATTATTACAACCGGTTCGACCGCAAACACACTTCAGGAACATGACCTGTACAAAAATATCTTTACTCTGAAGAACATTGACGACATCGCCCGCATTATGCACTATGTTTCCGATAATGCGCCGCGTAAATGTTTAGTTATCGGGTCGGGTTATATCGGACTTGAAATTGCCGGTTCACTATTGATAAGGAACTGTGAAGTCACGCTCATTGAAAAAAAAGATCGCCTGTTCCCTGCTGCCGATGAAGAATTCAGTGAAATCGTCTCTGCGCTGTGCACGGTAAACAATATAAGCGTTTATACCAATTGCGAATTCAAACTGATTGGCGACGGAGAAAAAATTACAGCGGTTAAAATCGGCAGCCGTATCATAGAAATTGATATGGTGGTTACTGCTTTGAGCTTTTCGCCAAACACGTCCCTTGCTGTTACGCATAAAATTGAATTAGGTACATCGGGCGGCATTAAGGTTAATAGCAAACTGCAAACATCCGATCCGAATATCTATGCCGCAGGAGATGTTATAGAATATCCTTTGCAGCAAATCCGTAAATCGGAACTCATCAATCTGGCAACACTCGCCCGGCTAAGCGGGTATATCGCCGGAGCAAATGCCGCGGGCGGTAATGAATATTTACACCCGGTCATTAAGAATTCATCTGTTAAAATCTTTAATAAATACTTTGTTCAAACCGGATTAACGGAAACTGATATTAAAAAGTCCGGTATCGCGCATGAGTCGTTCTCAGTCTCACTACCTAACAAAGTAAAAGTTATGCCCGGTTCATTTCTCGGATTTTCGAAGATAATGGTTGAGAAAAATTCCGGCCGGATTCTCGGTGCGGGATTTTTTGGTGGCGAGGAAGTCAGCGGCTACGGAGACATTATTGCAATGTGCATCTGGAAAAATATTCTTCTCCGTGAATTAGACGATATGTTCTTCAACTACACGCCTCCCCTTTCGCCGTTTGTTAACCCGCTTGCACAATTAAGTAAGATTTCACGAAAAAAATAAAATCGGTATTTACTATGGATACAAATTTCCCCAACCTGACTATAGTACAGCACCCGCTTATAAAAAGAGACCTGACGGAAATCCGCGACGAATTAACAAAGCAGGAACAGTTCAGAAATGCGGTCAGCAGAATATCTATGATTCTTGCTGCCGAAATTATGAAGAACGCTCCCCTGCTTGAAGTGACTGTAAAAACCCCTTTAGAAAAAACAACCGGACATGTACTGAGAGACGGTATTATTCTTGTTCCCGTGCTGCGTGCCGGATTAGGAATGACAAGCGGATTTATTAGTTTGATACCTGACGCAAGAGTCGGACACGTCGGCATTCAACGGAATGAAAGCACACTACAACCCGATGTATACTATTCAAAATCACCGAAGACATTGAACAGCTCACTTACTATTATGTTAGATCCAATGCTTGCAACGGGTGGCAGTGCCTCGGCTGCGCTTTCGTATTTAAAAGCACGAGGTGCAAAAAAATTATTTTTTGCCTGCCTTGTTGCTTCACCCACGGGAGTTCAGCACCTATTGGACGAACACCCGGATGTCCCGATATACGCGGCAGTTCTTGACCGTGAATTAAATGAAAAAGGCTACATACTCCCTGGGTTGGGAGATGCCGGAGACAGAACATTTGGTACGCTGTAAGCTGTTATTGTTTTCATTGTTGTGCTCTTTTTCTTTTGCCATGAGCAGCTTCGCACAAGTCCACCCGAATCAGGAAATCCAGCAATTAGTTACTTCGGGTATGGACAATCTTATCAATCAGGATTATCACAAAGCCCGCATCAACTTCTCCATGCTGCAAAAGAAATTTCCGCAGAACCCGCTCGGTAAAATATTTCTCGCCGCGACAGAGTTGGCCATCGCGAATGATTTCCAAATTCCGGCCGACGAAACAAAAATCACCAACTGGCTGAATGATGCTATCGCGATTTCAGAACACCTGCTGAACTCCGACAAGAACAATGCCTGGTATAATTATTACAAAGGTCTCGCTGAAGGATATAAAGCGAATCACTATCTCAGTCGTGATGACTGGTTTTCCGGTACAACAACATCGGTTACGGCAAAGCAATATTTTGAGCGCTGCATCGCAATAGACTCCTCTTTTTACGACGCGTATGTTTCTCTGGGCATCTTCAAATATTGGGCGGGTGAAAAAACAGAATTCCTCAATTGGCTCCCATTCAAAAAAGATGAGCGGAATGATGCCGTAAAGATGCTTTACACTGCCGCCAATAAAAAGAGCTATCACGCGCACATGGCTGTTCATAACATCGTTTGGATATGCCTGAAGAACAAGGATACCTTCCACGCGAAAGAAGCCCTTGACCCGATGATAAAAAAATATCCCAACAGCAGATTTTTAAAATGGGATCTGGCCAGAATTTATGAAGAGACCGACCACGCAAAAGCAATCGCGATCTACTGGGAAATTTACAACTCGTTTGATAAAAGCTACGTTAAGAATCGCTGCAACGAAATTTCGCTGAAGTATATTCTTGCAAAAAATTATTTCGCATTGGGTGATGCAGGCACCGCGAATAAATTACTTTCCGAAATACCCGCAGAGAGTCAGCTGACTACCTACGAAGTGGAGAAGCTTGGCTCAAGATTAGACAGAATTAAAGCCCTCCGCAGCGAAGTGCAAAAATTTAAATAAAGACTCAGTATCATAGCGACTCTCCGTTTTGTCATTCCGGAAAATCTGCCGTAGAAACATTGGTTAAGTTTGAATCTAATCCGGCAGATTTATCCGGAATCCATTCTAAAAATTCATATTTGTCGATATAAAATCCCCCATCCTGCAAGCTTCATCACCATACATGTAGTTAGAATAACTCCGATATGTAAGGCACCACTTGATTCATTTATGAATGGAATAATTAAGTAATATTTCTGATTAGGTGAAAATATCCTAAAATGGATTCCGGATAAATCAGCCGAAACCGACTCCACCAAAATTTAGCATTCTAACGGCTGATTTTCCGGAATGACAATCTCAGTCAATGCAGATTATTCAGGTGTTCAACTTTTCCTCATAGATATGATTCGAGTAAGTGCAAAAAAAACTGGAATTATAAATTTTCTACTGCAATTAAGAGAAGAAATTTGTATCTTGGTTTTAAGAGAAAATTTATACGAAAATGGCAATTACTGACCCTAAAATTAAAAGTGAATTAGAGGAGCTGCTGGCGCTATGCCGTGCGAATCTTCCTAAGGTTGACGAAGCGCTTATAAAAAAAGCTTTCGAATACGCTGCAAATGCGCATTCGGAAGAGGCACGTCAATCCGATGAACCATATCTTACCCATCCCGTTGCCGTAGCAAAAATTCTGGCAAGCGAAATTCCGTTCGACGACGTTTCCGTATGCTGTGCTTTGATGCACGATATTGTTGAGAACAATAAAGATTATACCATTGAAATGATCCGCAAGGCTTTCGGCAGCGACATCGCCACGATTGTGGATGGATTAACGAAAGTACAGAACATCTTCAAAGGCACGGAAATTGATCAGTCGGAAAATTACCGCAAGCTGTTGATGTCCGTCACGAAAGACGTTCGGGTAATCATCGTAAAGTTTGCCGACCGTCTGAACAACATGCGTACGCTGCAATTCCTGAATCCCGATAAGAGGAAACGCATTGCGCAGGAGACAATGGAAATCTATGCTCCCCTCGCCCACCGTTTCGGTTTGGGAAAAGTAAAATGGGAACTTGAAGATCTTGCTTTCAAGGAATTGAACAGACAAGCATATGAAGAGTTAAAGCGAAAGATAAACGCCAAACGGTATGACCGCGAAGAGTATATCGAAAAATTCAAAGAACCGCTCGTTGCCAAGTTAAAAGAATATCACATTGAATTTGAAATAAACGGCAGAGCGAAGCATCTATATAGTATCTACCGTAAAATGATTAAGCGGAATAAGCCGTTTGAAGAAATCTACGATTTGTTCGCTATCAGAGTAATTCTCGCGACGGACGACCCAAACGCGTGCTATACAGTATTCGGAGTTATTAACAGCAGTTACATTCCTGTTCCCGACCGCTTCAAGGATTATATTGCTATTCCTAAAGCGAACAACTACCAGTCCTTGCACACAACGGTAATCGGGCCAGAAGGAAAATTAGTCGAAGTCCAGATACGCACCAGAAAGATGCACGAGATTTCCGAGGAGGGAGTCGCGGCGCACTGGCGTTATAAAGAAGGCAAAACCGAGAACGATAACTCCATTGACCAGTATGTTAACTGGATCAGAGACCTTCTTGATAGCAGCGGCGGAGATGAACTGCGAAAGAGCATCATTGATAATTTTAAAATGAATCTCTACAATGATGAGATTTATGTCTTTACACCCAAGGGCGACTTAAAAAGGCTTCCGGTAAATTCAACTCCGGTTGATTTTGCATTTGCCGTGCACAGTGCGGTTGGTTTCCATTGTATCGGCGCGAAAATCAACGACCGTATCGTACCGCTTGATACTCCCCTCAGCAGCGGCGATCAGGTATCGGTCATCTCTTCTAAAAACCAGCATCCCAATAAGAACTGGTTGAAATTTGTTAAAACCCACAAGGCGAAATCGGAAATCCGCAAGTGGCTGAACAAAGAAGAAGACGTTATTGTAGAAAAAGGCAAAGAGAATTGGGAAAAGAAGCTGAAGAAAATGAAGCTGTCTTATTCTCCGGACGAAACAATGAAGTTTGCGCTCGATCAGAAATTCGACAACGCCCGAAATTTCTTCAAAGCTATCGGATTAGGTAAGCTTGACTTGGACGAAGCTTTCCGTCAGACAACCGAAAAAGATAAAAAGAAGTCCGATGTTCCGTCTCAGTACGAAGAGTTCAAAAATTACGCCCGCTCAACCGGCGGTACAATTTTAATAAACGGCAGCAAATCGGATATGCTTGTATCCTATTCGAAGTGCTGCAATCCTATTCCCGGCGACCCGGTAGCAGGATTCATAACAACGGGCGAAGGCGTCAAAATCCATCGGAAGACCTGCCACAACCTGATAGAGATTTCAAAGAGAGAACCCGAGAAGGTGGTTTCTATCGAATGGCCGGAAATTGAAGACTCCAGCTTTATTGTCGGATTGTTTGTTCGCGGTAAGGATTCTCCGGGTATCCTTAACGAGCTTTCCAATTCTATCGTTGCTTATCGGAATACGAATATTAAATCAATTAGTATTGATTCCGAAGAGTCATATTTTGAAGGCACCATAACGTTGTTCGTACAGAACCTTGAACATTTGTCAAGAATCATTGACCGTTTGAAAAAAGTAAAAGGTGTTTCAAGCGTCACAAGGCTTGAGGTATAAACACATGCATGATGAAAGCCGGTATATGGCGATTGATTACGGTGAAAAGCGGGTGGGGCTCGCATTGACCGATCCGTTAAAAATAATTGCTTCACCATATACAACTCTGCCTAACGATGAGAAATTCATGCCGCATCTTTTGCAAATTATCCGGGAGCAGAACATCGTGAGAATCATTCTCGGTCTGCCATACTGCGATAACGGCACCGAAGCACGGCTTGCCCCTGCCATCCGGAAGTTCAAAGACGAGCTGTATGAGCTGGCAAAAGTGGAGGTATTGTTCTTCGATGAAAGGTATTCATCCAGCATCGCGGAGGAGCGAATTCGGAGCACGGTGGCAAAAAAAAGTAAAAGAAGGCAAAAAAGTCTCATTGATATGAACGCCGCAGCAGTTATTTTAGAAGATTACTTACAAACGATTTCTTAGAAAAATCAATAAGAAATCATTTTATATTTGGCTATTTAATACAGTTAAACTATTTTTAAGGTTACTAAATCAATTATTTACGGAGAATAACTTATGACACTTGATGCCCTTGGCATGATCGAAACAAAAGGCTTAGTCGGAGCAGTTGAAGCAGCCGACGCTATGGTTAAAGCAGCCAAAGTTGAACTTATCGGTAAAGAAACTATCGGCGGCGGTTATGTAACCGTAATGGTACGCGGTGATGTCGGAGCAGTTAAAGCTGCCACAGATGCCGGAGCAGCAGCAGCTCAACGCGTTGGCGAATTAGTATCAGTTCATGTTATCCCTCGCCCGCATGCTGATGTTGAACTTATTCTTCCTAAGCGCAAAGCATAAGTTAACTACATATGTCATTAGCCCTTGGACTTATAGAGACAAAGGGTTTAGTTGGAGCAATTGAGGCGGCTGATGCCATGGCAAAAGCCGCTAATGTTACTTTGCTTGGGAAAGAACAAACTAACCCTGCTATGATAACCATCACCGTTGTTGGTGAGGTGGCAGCCGTTAAAGCTTCCGTTGACGCGGGAGCAGCAGCAGCAAGCCGGGTTGGTCAATTAGTATCCACACTCGTCATCCCCCGTCCCGATATTCAACTTGCAGAATTGTTTCCCGGAATCGTTGAACAAAACGAAAGCCCTGCTCCTAAGGAACAGGTAAAAACCGAGAAGAAGCAGTCCCGCCAAAAGACTAAAAAAGTTGAACCGGTCGAAGAATTCAAACCAGTTGAACCCGAACCCGAGCCTGCTCCACCCGTAGAAGAAGCAGATGTTGAAGATGAGGGCATTCAGGAATATGTTCCTGAAGAGGAAATCACCCCTGCTGAACCCGAAGTGGAAGAAGAGCCTATTCCTGAAGTTGAAGATGAATTTGAGGAAGAAATAACTCTATTCTCAGCATTCAACGAACCTAAGGAAGAAATAATTGAGGAGCAGGAAGAACCTGTAGTTGAGGCTGAAGAGGAAATTCCCGAACCTGAAATTCAGGCAGAAGAAGAAATCAAAGAGCCTGAAATTGAGGAGGAAATCCCCGACCTTACCGGCATTGAAACCTTAAACGTCCATCAGTTACGGCACTTAGCTCGCCAAATTAAAAGTTTCCCCATAATCGGAAGAGATGTTTCAAAAGCAAACAGACAGGAACTCCTTTACTATTTTAATTCGTATAAGAAGTAAAGTGCTTTTCGCAATTTTATTGCACTATATATAAGACCAATGAAAAATGATGTTAAAGTTGACGGTAAGAAACAAAAGGGAAATCTTCCGATAATTGTTTCTGCTGCCCTGCTTTCAATCGTTCTTTGGGTATCCATCTCGCTTTCCGAACAATACTTCATTACCATAAACATCCCGCTCAAAATCATCAACCTTCCGGACGGCTACTCTGTTGGTAATAATGTGCCCCAGACGGTTAGCATAAGAATCAAAAGCCGGGGATGGAGTATTTTGGAATTACAGCAGATTGCAAATCCCGTATTTTATGCTTCTGCATCAAATGAACCCGGAAAATCCAAAATCAACCTGAAAAGTTCTCTGGCTGAAAACGGATGGCTGTCTTCGGAAATAACAGTTCTTGAAATTTCGCCTGAGATAATCCAGTTAAATCTTGATAGAACAATCTCAACATATGTTAAAGTGCAATCTGAAGCCGTCATTTCATTCAAAGAAGGATACGGACTTGCCCGCCCCCCTGTTTTAGCTCCCGACTCGATCAAAATCTTCGCGACCAAAAAGACTCTTGAGAGAATTGATTTTATCAAAACCACGGCTATTAAATTTGATAAGATAGATGAGTCGTTTTCAACCAAATTGCAGCTCACAAAGATTCCGGGTGTGGAGTATGATGCTTCAAGCGTGGAGTGCTACTTCGATGTTCAGAAAATCGTAGATCATGATTTTGAGAATATTCCGGTTACAGTAATTAACGTGCCACCCGATAGAAAAGTAGTACTTTCCCCCGGGCAGATTACTCTCGGCGTTAAAGGCGGAATTAATGTGCTCGCGAAGCTAAACAACGATAATTTTAAGGCAGTGATTGACTATAAAGATATATTAAATGATACCTTGGGAGTTCTCGCTCCGAGTATTATCTTACCATCTAATGTTGAAAAAAATTACATAAAACCCGAATTTGTTAAACCAATCATTAAAAAGTACTGAGCATGTTCATAAGCTTCGAAGGAATTGATTTCTGCGGGAAATCCACCCAGATTAAATTGTTGAAAAAGTATTTGGAAACCCGTGGTGAAAAAGTCACCCTGCTCCGCGAACCCGGCGGCACACAGATATCCGAACAGATCCGAAAAATCCTTCTGGATAACAAGAATCACAAGATGTGTACCGAGACCGAAATCCTCCTTTTCTCTGCTTCAAGGGCACAGTTAGTCCGGGAGCACATAGGTCCAATGCTGAAAGACGGATGGTACGTTCTCTCCGACCGCTTTTTTGATTCAACAACTGCCTATCAGGGATATGGCAGAGGCGTGGCACTCGATATGGTGAAAGCCGTTAATTCTTTTGCCGTCGGTGAATATCTACCGGCTGTGACTTTCTTCCTTGATATTCCGGTCAGTGTGGCATTTGAGCGCCAGAAGAAATCAACGAGTGAATTAGACCGTATTGAGACATCTACCGGGAAGTTTTTTGAGGATGTCCGCGAAGGTTATTTGCAGCTTGTTAAAAGCGAACCAAGATTTTTTTACATAGATGCCACGATGCCTATTGAACTGATTCATGAAATTATTATTAAAAAGGTTCTGGAAGTTGAACAACAGCATGAAAAATAAGCGCCTTGTATATATTCTCACCATCGCAATCCCCCTGCTGCTGCTTTCAGGATTTTTTGCCGTTAAGTCAGATGTCTTTTTCGATGTTGCCAAAAACATAGACATATTCACGCGGATATATAAAGAAATCGCCTTTGAATACGTTGACGCAATAAACCCGGAAGAGTTTATGCGCGCCGGCATCAGAGGAATGCTTTCCACACTTGACCCATACACAGTATTTATTGACGAAAAACGTCAGGATGATATAGACCTGCTTACCAATGGAAAATACGGCGGAATCGGCGTAACCATCGGATTGCGCGATAATAGTATTACTATCATGGAGCTTATTGACGGGTACTCCGCTCAAAAGCAGGGCATACACGTTGGCGACATTATTACCGAAGTTAACGGAATCAAGGTTGACCAGAAGAATTTCGAGAATATCTCGCAGTTTGTTAAAGGCGAACCCGGCACATATGTTAAGTTAAAAATTCTCCGTGAAGGTATAAAAGACACTCTGAATTTTGAGCTGCGGCGTGACGAGGTAAAATTAAAGAACGTTGCCTTCGCTCAGTTCTATCCGGAAAACTCGAACTATGTTTACATCAAGCTGACTGCGTTCAGCCGGCCTGCCGGTGAAGAGATTAAAAATGCACTTCTCAGCCTCCGCAAGCAGAAGGAAATTAAGGGCGTTGTGTTTGATGTCAGAAATAATCCCGGCGGATTATTGGATGTTGCAGCCGACATTTGTAACCGGTTCCTCAAAAAAGGCGCACTTATTGTTTCAACAAAAGGCAGGGATTCCGCAAGTACAAGTCTGAGATATGCTAATCAGGAACCTTTGCTTGGCGATATACCGCTCATCGTATTAGTAAACGACGGTAGTGCTTCTGCATCGGAAATTTTAGCGGGCGCTATACAGGATCACGATCGTGGTGTTATCCTCGGAGAAAAATCATTCGGTAAAGGGCTTGTACAGACAGTGGTTCCCCTTTCCTACAATACTTCGCTCAAAATCACGACGGCAAAGTATTTCACGCCGAGCGGCAGATGCATACAAAAGATCAACTATGCAAAAGATAATCCGTCAATCCTCGCAAGCGATTCTATATCCGATAAAAAGTATTATACGGACAATAAACGTGTCGTATTTGCGGCGGGTGGAATAACCCCTGATACAATTGTTACCGGGGACGACCCCCAGGGAGTTGTACTGGATATGCTGGCAAAAGGTGTTTTCTTCAAATTTGTTAATTATATTTGTAGTAAAGATACCAATAAGGCTTTTATTGATTTCAGTAACGATTATCTGCTCTCCGAGCTAAAAAAATTCCTCGAAAGAGAAAAATATGTATATATTTCGGAGTTCGAGAAAAAATTTACTGATATTATCACGCTAAGCGAAAAAGATAAACAGTTCCGGAATGTTTCACCCCAGTTGAAGGATATTAAGAAACAAATAGATAAAACTTCTTCTTCAGGTGTTGAAGAGTACAGGAAAGAAATTTTAGAGGAAGTAAAAATCGAATTAGCCTCAAGGTTTACTAATTCCGAGGGCAGAATCAGAGAAAGCTTAAAGTACGATCGCCAATACCAGGCGGCGTACGGTTTACTAACTAATCAGAATCAATATTTAAAGTTACTATCAGGGAAATAGCGTTATGCCACTGCAGTCAAAGAAAATACTCTTTAGATTTGATCCGGCTTACAAGAAATGTCCGTCATGCGGAGAAATTAACACGTTACGCCGCTCAAGAACTAAGAATGTATGGGAAAGCATACTTAAAACCACGGGCATTTATAAAATGTACCGTTGCAGAAAATGCAATTGGCGTGGAGCCCTTTCCACAATTATTATCACTGCCAGAAACATCAAAAATATTACAATATTTATCGCCGTAATGACGGCTATAATTTATTTTATCCTGTTGATATCCAATTAATTCCGGAATCCGGAATCGTGCAACCATAAATTTGTATTACAGCATGAGGTGACCCGCAAATCACCTCATGCCACTTGTTTCAAATCGAGCTAAACACGTCTACAGACCGCCTTATGGCTCTAATTAATAGCATCTATCCCAGAGTTACCTTGGAGTTTATATGAAAAACTCACATCCGTCCAAAACGTTTAAAATAAAAAGACTACCTCAAACGGTCTAAGAGTCAAAGACAAAAAGCCGTACATTTGTTTTACAAGGACAAATAAAGAGGTAGTCAATGACAAATGTAACACTATTTTCACAAATATTAGAACTGCTTCCCCGTGAAGTTTTTGCACAAAGTGTTAAAAAATTTAGAACAGATAAGCACTCCAAAGGAATAAACAGCTGGACTCATCTGGTATCCATGCTATTCTGTCACTTTGGGAAAGCTCATTCAATTCGGGATATAACATATGGACTGCGTTCAATCACCGGTAACGCGAATCATCTTGGCATACAGGACAAAATACCCAGCCGTTCCTCGCTGTCCTACATCAACGAGCATCGTGACTGGCAAATGTTCAGAGATTTCTACTATCGGTTACTTACCCATTATCAGCAAGAAGATTCTCACCTGAACAGAAAGAAGTTTACTACAATTAAGCGAAAAATCTATATGCTCGACTCCACGGTAATTTCCCTGTGCCTGAACGTATTTGACTGGGCAACCTACAGAAATGCGAAGGGAGCCATTAAACTCCACACGTTGCTTGATTATGATGGATGCCTTCCCTCCTATATCTTTATGACAGCGGCTTCACAAAACGATGTAAAACACGCTAAATACATGACTCTTCCAAAGAAAAGCGTCGTTGTCATGGATCGGGGATATCAGTCATTCCGAATGTTTTGGGAATGGGCAAATCGAGATATATACTTTGTTACCCGATTAAAAGAAACGATAAATTATCGTAGTCTTGAAGAAAGAGAACTTCCCGTGGATAAACAAGAACATCTTCTTCGTGACGAAATAATTGAACTGACCGAGGAGGATTCAAGAAAGGAGTTCCCGGGTAAACTTCGACGGATTGTGGTCTTTAGTGCTACGAGGGGAAAAACAATTGTCTTATTAACGAACAATTTATCTTGGACAGCAGCGACTGTTGCAGAGTTGTATAAACAGCGCTGGAGTATTGAAATATTCTTCAAAGAGCTAAAACAACACCTAAAAATCAAATCTTTTATCGGTATAAATGAAAATGCCATGTGGATACAGATATGGACAGCAATGATAACAATACTTTTGTTGAGGATTATGAAAGAAAAAGCAAAGTTCGATTGGAATCTGTCCAATTTAATAGCATTTATTCGCATCAATCTCTTTGTGAAGATAGGTCTTCAATTGTGGTTAGATAATCCGTTTTGGTCTAAAAAAGAAGAAGTTCAACGATTAGGGCAACTTGAATTGTTTCAAACAGGGGGGATTGTTTAGAAAATGACTTCCCTTTTTTCGTTTTCGCTTTCTTTTCTATGCTTTTTTGCCGTGACTGATTTATTTTGGACAGCAGTGGAAAAACTACTGGCTATTTAAGTCCGAACCTTCTGTTTTTTCTATTGATGATTTCTCGAACTGTGAGAATTCGACAACCTGCTGGGATGGCGTACGGAATTATCAGGCAAGGAATTATCTCCGTGACTCACTTAAAACGGGCGATGTGGTTTTTTTCTATCATAGCAATGCGGTTCCTCTGGCGATTACAGGATATTGTGAAGTTGTCCGCAAAGGATACCCTGATTATACTGCACTCGACAAGAAGGGCGGCCACTACGATCCTTCCAGCACACAAGAAAATCCGATATGGTTTATGGTTGATATCCGGCTCGTACAAAAATTCAAAAATCCGGTCACGCTTGATGCCATGAAGAATGAAGAGGGCTTGAAGGACATGAGGCTTCTTCAGCGCGGTAACCGGTTATCCGTAATGCCCGTCATGAAGGAAGAAGCAAGTCAAATCCTGAAACTCGCAAAAAGCAAAGTATAGGCGCTCACACAGCACGAATGGCGGTGGTTATTGCCTGTTCAGCCTGATAATAAGCGGAAGAAGTCCCTGTCACAAAGGTTCTGCTTGCTCTGGAAGCCGTTGCCGTAAAACTTTTTTTATTTTTTTTGATTTGTTGATTGAATAAAATAAAAATTTTACATAACTTTAAGAGTACATCAATTAATTATATTAATTAATTCATAAAGGCAAATATATGGCTACTGCAAAACCAATGACAAAATCAGCTATCATTGCTGCATTGTCAGTAAAAACCGGCACAACCAAAAAAGTCGCCGGACTCTTTCTCGAAGAACTCATCAAATTAGCTTACAAAGAAGCTAAGAAGAGTTTTGTTATCCCAGGACTTGGTAAACTCGTTGTTGCCAGCCGCAAAAAAAGAACCGGTCGGAATCCTCGCACAGGCGAAACAATGATTATCCCGGCTAAAAAGGTTTTGAAATTCCGTATTGCAAAACAAGCTAAAGATGCAGTTCTTTAAGCAAGTTGGTTGATCTTAAAAAAGCGGAACGGTCCATCGGCCATTCCGCTTTTTCATTTTAAATAGCACTATATCCCCTTTCCCCTCTTATAAATCACTTAAAATTATTAATTTTGTAGTTGATGTTTGCACAAATCCGCATCATCCCGTGTCTGATTTTATTCGTCAACAAGCTTCCGAGGAAATTGTATGAATGCGATTGAAATAATCAAAAAGAAAAGAAATAAACAAGTTCTGGATAAATTAGAAATTATCTGGATGGTGGATGCTTTTACCAAAGCTACAATACCTGATTATCAAATGTCTGCATTTCTGATGGCAACATACCTCAACGGCATGACCGTTGAAGAAACCGCCTTCCTGACCGAAGCTATGCTCCATAGCGGGGTTGTTGTAGAGCTATCTTCCGTTAAGGGAGTAAAAATAGACAAACATTCCACGGGCGGAGTTGGTGATAAAACCTCGATGATTCTCGCCCCTATCGTTGCGGCAGCTGGTGTTCCCGTTCCCATGATCTCCGGACGCGGACTTGGTCATACCGGCGGCACTCTGGATAAACTTGAAGCGATACCGGGATTCAGCACGAACATGACCCTCAAGAATTACAAGAAGCAGCTGCAAAAGATTAATGCAGTGATGATCGGCCAGACAAAAGAAATTGCTCCGGCTGACAAATCAATTTATGCACTTCGTGATGTCACCGGAACTGTGGAATCCATTCCTCTCATCACGTCCAGCATTATGAGCAAAAAGTTAGCCGAAGGCATTGACGGCTTAGTACTTGATATAAAAACCGGAAGCGGTGCATTCATGGTTAAACATGAAGACGCAAGAAGGTTAGCCAAATCACTCATCGGGACAGCCAAAGAATTCGACAAAAAGGTACTCGGGTTTATTACCGATATGAACCAGCCGTTAGGTAATTACATCGGCAACTGGCTCGAAATTGTTGAATGCGTAAAAATCCTCAACGGCGAATGGGTTGATGACCTTTGCACCGTAAGTTTGACATTATCCGGAGCGATGCTGTATCTTGCCGGAAAAGCAAAATCAATTGATGACGGTATAAAACTCTCCATGACGATGATAAAGAGCGGCCTGGCGCTCAAGAAGTTCCTTGAGATTGTGAAGGCACAGGGCGGTGATGTTAAGTATTTACAGAACTTCGCTCTGTACCCGAAATCCAAAGTGCATACTGAATTCTGCGCTCTTCAATCCGGCTATATTAGTGCTATTGACACGTATCAGGTTGGTATGGCAGGACTTGAACTCGGTGCCGGAAGGATGAAAAAAGAAGATGTCATTGACCCGAAAGCCGGATTGATACTCCACGCGAAAATCGGCGACAAAGTAGTTAAAGGACAGCTCATCGCAGAAATTTTCACCGACGACAAGAAGAAAGTCTCCGCCGCTCAGACAAGATTGGCAAAGGCATTCAGCTATGCTCAGAAAAAGCCGGCGAAACTCAAACTGATTAAAGAGATTATCAAATAAATGATAACACGCCAACGCTCGCTGATTGCGATTTCGCTGCTTATTGACTTCTTTGTCATAACGGGAACATTTCTGGCTGCCGCTTTATTAGCACAGCCGGCTGCACTACTTGCCACACATCAATACATGTTCCTCCTTCCTCTTATACTGTTCATTACTTGGTATTTCAGCGCAAGCAATTCAGGGTACTATGAGACTATCGGGAACAGATTTATCGCTGCCTCAGCATATTCTTTATTGAAGTTGGTAATCGTCCAGTCCGCTGTTATCGTTCTGTTTGTGTTTTTCGTGAAGGAGACATTCTTCACCCGAAACTTTTTATTATTCTATTCTCTGCTTTTGTATGTTGTTTCGGTCGTTAAAGCCATCATTACGAGAAAGGTGCTCAAGCACCGTAAACGTTCCGGCAAATCGCTAAGGAATTTATTAGTCGTGGGCAGCGGCGAGACCGCAATTGAATTTATCCGCACTGCCCAGCAGAACCCCTCTCTCGGCTATTCATATATCGGGCTCATTTCAGATCGCCGGGTTGATATTCCCGAGTTTGCCGGCACATACTCTGACTTTGAAGGTTTGGTTGAACAACAGTCGGTTGAAGACGTTTTCATTGCTATGGAACAGAACGAAATCAATCGTATCCAGGAGATAATCAGAACATGCAACAAGTTTGCTCTCCATACATATATTATCCCCGATTATTTGCAGTACTTGTCGGCAAAATTCACCATTACCTCTGTTGATAAATTCCCCGTGCTTTCTTTGAGGAGAGAGCCTTTGGAAGAGTTGCACTGGAGAATCCTTAAGCGCGTATTTGATCTATGCGTTGCGTTAGTTGTTTGTATAACAATCGTCCCCTGGTTGTTTACCATCATCGCCTTAATGCAAAAACTGTTATCTCCCGGACCCGTTTTCTATATTCAAAACCGTGTTGGAAAAGGTCATAAGTACTTCAGATGCTACAAATTCAGAAGCATGTCATTTGAAAAAGTGGACATACAATATAAACCGACATCACAGGACGACGAACGGATAACTAAATTCGGACGCTTTTTAAGAAAATCAAACTTGGATGAATTGCCCCAGATATTTAATGTATTGCTTGGGCATATGTCTATCGTCGGGCCGAGGCCTCACGCGGTTGTTTATGATGAAATGTACGAAAACTTTATCGAGGCAATCCGGTTAAGAAATCTGGTTAAACCGGGCATCACCGGGTGGGCGCAGATACACGGGTTGCGCGGCGACGTTAAGGATCTTGAGGAAAACAAGAAGCGTATCCAAAAACGGATCGAATTGGATATCTGGTACATCGAGAACTGGTCACTGAATCTTGATATTCAGATACTCTTCACCACTATTATGCAAATGATAACGGGCGATACTAAGGGTCATTAAGAATAAAAACTTATTCTTTTACTTCTGCCCTGCGGAATGCACTGAACATTGCGAACATGAGTCCCAAATGAAACCAAACCAGTGTTATAATCTCATGATCGCCAAAATTCCATTCCGTTAATCCCGCGACAAGGAATGAAGTAAACACTCCTGCAAAACCCAGTACATAAGCCCGATACAGGTCATCCGACTTCACTTTTCCGTAGACGCTGTACATTTTCTTGCCTATCATAAAAAGCAGGCTCATAACAATAAGAAAACCGACTATTCCCAAAGTTACCAGCAGATGGATATAATTGTTGTGCATATGCCCCTGGATTTCTTTATCGTAAGGGCGTTTATACTCTCTATAAAGATTTTGCAGATCAATATCACCCACTCCGAATACGGGATGGTCTTTCACCATCTTAAAGCCGGCACGCCAGAAACAAAACCGTGAATAGTTGGAAGGATGATAGGGATCAAATATGCTCAACAATCTGCCGCGGTTCAACTCGCATATAGCAATAGTAGTGCCCCTCTTATCCAGACTACTGATTGCCATAGGTTTTGCCTGACTATTTTGCAGCGAAGCAAAGCCATCCCGTGTAAAATCATATTGATATAGCCCACCTTTAATATCATAGATCATAGCCGTCGAATCGCCGGGAGCAATACCCATGACCGCATCTTTTGTTTTATGAGTACTAATCAATGCAAGGTTTTTTTGAGCAAGTACATATACATGGAGCGTATTTCCATTCGACACAAACAGCTTTTTATCCTGATAATGTAAAACAGTGCTGCCTTTTTCTTCAGGAGTGAAATCATCAATTTTATTTCCGATTTCACCGGCCTTGTTTTCGTAAACAGAGATTCTGTTTTTCTCATTAGCGAAAACGAAGACAGATGAATCAACTCCAAAAAATAAACGGTGCGATAATTCCGGATAACGCTTTTTCATTTGTGAAGCATTAATATCCGGGAATATGGTAATGCCGCTGTCGGCATCCCGGACATACAGAACATTGTTAAAGAAAAATGCGCCTACGGTATAGCCCGGCGAAAGAAATTCTTTATGCAAACTGACTATCCGGTTATCTTTCAATTGCAGCAATTCAATTCTTGTATCAAGTAGATATGCCGCGAAAATAGAATCATTGCATTTCATTGTGGAAACAACTGGTACAGCGGTATGCAGCGTTTGCCGGAGTTTACCCGTTGAATCTAAAAGTTTCAATCCCTTATCAAAATCAGAAAGAAGCCAGCCAGTGCCTAACGGCATGATGAAAGATGCTCTGCCCTCAGTCGCCTCATGATGAACAATCTCCACTGCACTTCCCTGCTGACGGGCAAAATACATATTACTGATGTTCTTTTGTGTTAAGAATCCCGCAGCCGCAATAACGATCAAAGCAAAGCTCATGACCCAGCGCTTCGAGAACAAAAGCACGACTAATAATCCGGCACACATGCCAAGCCAGCCGGTCCTCTTAAAGGTGGCAAACTCAGCGATCAATAGAATGATGAAAGCAGCTCCCATCAGCACCCGCGTAGAAAGCTTCATTTTCATGTTCACTACAAGCGCAAACAGCATAATGCAGGCAAAACTCATCATTTCACTTGCCGTTATGGGGTACTGGAATATTGATGGCCCGGACTGTTCTAATTGATATTTGTGCGCAAGATAGTGAGGTATCGAAAATCCAACATATGCGGCAGCACTTAGAGAAGCAAAAGCGATATATATGGTCAGTAGTGTCTTAATTTTCTTTTTATCTGTTGCCGTTGCGGCAATTGTGTAGATAATTGGAATTAAGAATGCTCTTTTAAGCAGGTTTCTGAATGCTCCAGCTTTATCAACCGAGAAAATCATAGCCAACAGTTCGGCTGCGAGGTACAGCAGCAGGAACAGTTCCAGTCCGTTCTTTTCAAAAGGGTTAGACTTGGTTTTCCACCATCCCAAGAGGAGAAAAACCAACGCGCCGTAATATCCAATCTGATTCAGGAAAATTGAATTGGAAAGGGTTATGATAAAAAGGATGAGGAATCCCCATGCAATGCTTTTATAGTTTTCGTAAATTTTCATTTTTCTTCTCTAAACTGCATCTCATATAACTTTTTGTAGAGCCCGTCTTTTTCTGCTAAAAGGCTTTCGTGATCGCCAAACTGGACAACTGCACCTTTTTCAATTACAATAATCTTGGTCGCTTTACGGATAGTACTTAATCTGTGAGCAATAATAAAGGTCGTCCGCTCAGTCATTAAATTATCAATAGCTTGCTGCACAAGAATTTCCGACTCATTATCCAGAGCCGAAGTAGCTTCATCGAAGATAAGGATTTCCGGATTCTTTAATAGCGCTCTCGCGATTGATAATCTCTGACGCTGGCCGCCTGAAATCTTTAGGCCCCGCTCGCCTATTATCGTATCATAACCATCCGGTAATTCCATAATGAAGTCGTGCGCGTTTGCAGCCTTAGCCGCTTTAACAATGGCCTCTTGCGAAAAGCTTTGCAGCCCATATGCTATATTTTGGGAAATAGTCTCATTGAAAAGAATCGTTTCCTGTGTGACAATTCCAAACAAAGTGCGCAGCGACTCGATTGTGTATCGCCTAATATCTAACCCGTCTATAAGAATTGCTCCCTGATAGACGTCGTAAAATCTCGGCATTAAGTCAACAAGTGTTGATTTTCCTCCACCGCTCGGCCCGACGAAAGCCACAATGTCTCCCTTGGATGCTTTGAAGGAAATATTCTGCAAAATCGTTTCATCCGAGTCATCATACCTAAACGAAACATTGTCAAAAACGATTTCCGATTTGAATCCGGTTATCGGTTTTGCATCTTCCGCATTAACGATGATTGAAGGGGTCTCAATCAGAGCGAACACACGATCACCGGCAGCTGCTGCCTCCTGAATTTTATTATTAACCTGACTAAGCTCTTTTATCGGTGGAATAAGCTGAAAAATAGCGAGAAGAAACGCGAGAAATTCACTCGCTTTTAAGGATTGGTCAATCAACACCAGCCTGCCGCCCATATAAATAATAAGAGCACCAACGACAACACTGAATATCTCGGTGAGAGGAGAAGTAAGACTTCTAAAGCGCGTTATCCTCAGCATCAATTTGAAGAATCCCTGTGTCTCACCTTGAAATTTTTTGCTCTCATACTCTTCCATACCGAATGCTTTAACTATTTTTACTCCGGATATGGTTTCAGTAAGGATATTAGTTATATCGGCAATCTTCGATTGTAAAACACTAATCTGCTTTCTCAGTTTACGACCGATGAGAACTATGACAATCATTGCACCCGGAAGTGCCAGCAGTGAGAATATGGTCAGTTTCCAACTGATGCTCAATGCCATCCCCAGAAATACGAGAATCGTCAGCGGTTCACGTATCGCACTCAAAAAGGATACGGATATACTTGCCTGAATAACATTTACATCATTAATGATTACCGATATGAAATTGCCTGTTTTCTCGCCCTTGAAGAAACTCAACGGCAATTCATGCAGGTGCTTGTATATTGCATCACGAATGTCACGAAGTGTCCCCTGCTCCACAAACATGAGGAAAAATGACTGGAGATAGCCGAAAAAGTTTTTTAAGAAGAATGCAATGAGAATGAACGCACATATGCGCAGTAAGGAATCGGTTTTGTTTCCGGTAATAATGACCGTTGTTAAAAACTGATTTATGCTTAGCTTGATTGAGTCAAGCCACGATTGAGACGAGTGAACTGCAACCGTAACTTGCTGTGCAGTTTTGCCGCCTTCCTGAAACAACGTGTCCAGCAAAGGGATTGCCATGTAAACCGAAACGCCATTCAGGAGTGCAAAAAATATTGTACACAGGATGGAGAGGACAATATACTGCCAATAGGATAAAGCGAACTTCAGTATTTTTTTATATGTATCCAAAACTCAATACTTGTAATTTATTGAACAATACCATTACCCGCGTGGGTGATGATCCCGGTGTTCCTGTTTAATATAATCGCGGTCTATATGTGTATAAATCTGCGTTGTCGAAATATCCGAATGTCCCAGCATTTCCTGTACTGCTCTCAAATCGGCTCCGCCTTCCAACAGGTGCGTAGCAAATGTATGGCGGAAAGTGTGCGGATGAATCTGTTTTGTCACACCCGCCATTTCAGAATAATGGTGGACAATCTTCCACAGACCCATTCTGGAAAATTTTGAGCCGCGAACATTTAAAAATAATATATTCTCGCTTTTTATGCTCTTCGCTAAAATGATGCGGCTGTTTTTCAGATATTCCTGTATCCAATGTACGGCTGAATCCCCTATCGGGACAATACGTTCTTTATTACCTTTTCCGATCACCCTAATTATCCCGTCATCCAAGTAGAGGCCGGTCAACCGGAGGTTGATAACTTCCGAAACCCGCAGCCCGCAGGCATAGAATAATTCCAGTATCGCTTTATCACGCGTCCCTAATACTTCGGTAATATCAGGCTGCTCAAGAATCGCATTAACCTCGTCAATGGACAAGACTTCGGGCAATTTTCTTGAGATTTTCGGTGCAGTCAGGGAGTCCGACGGATTTTTTTCAATATACCCGGCATTCATCAGAAAGCTGAAAAAACCTTTCAGAGCGGAAAAGTATCTTGCAACCGATCGTTCGTTGAGTCCCATTTTCGTCAGCAGCTTGAAAAAACCGACCATTTCTTTATGCGTCACGGAATTCAGATCAGCCACCTGACACTCAATCAGATACTCAAGGAATGTTTTAATATCGGTCTGGTAGGAACCGATGGTATTTTCGGATAGATTTCTTTCAAGGTATAAATAGCTGCTATAGTCGGAAAGAAACTGATACAACGGATGTTTGCTGCTGATTTGTTTCAATCTGCTTTTTCTAACTCTTCTTGATGGGGATATTGAATCCTTTTATGATACTGCCCCAAAAGAATTTCGTGAAAAGCCTCCTTGATTTTTATAATATCACCAAGAGTCAAAGGAGATTCATCCATTTGGCCGTCTTCAATTCTCGCGTTAAAGAGATTATTGATAACGTTTTCAACTTTTTCAGCGTCGGGATTTTTAATAGACCGCACAGCCGATTCACATGAATCAGCCAGCATGACAATGGCAGTTTCTTTGGTATTCGGTTTAGGTCCGGGATACCGGTAATTTCTCAAATCAATCTGATCTTCACCATACAACCGCTTTGCTTTTTCATAAAAGAAATTCATAACTGTTGTGCCGTGATGCATCGGGATAAAATCAATAATCTCGTTCGGCAGTTTATATTCTTTGGCTAATTCTTTTCCTTTGAAAACGTGTTCCTTAAGAGCTTTAACGCTTTCTTCTGGAATCATACCGTCGTGCACGTTTGTTGTATCCAACTGGTTTTCAACAAAGTATTTTGGACTGGTAAGTTTACCAATATCATGATAATACGCACCGGCACGGGCAAGAAGTGGATTTGCGTTGATTGCAGTTGCGGCGCTCTCTGCAAGCGTACCCAGAGTCATCGAATGATTAAATGACCCCGGAGCCTTTTTTGCAAGTTCACGCAGCAATGGACGGTCAAAGTTACACAACTCAATGAACGTCAGGTCGGTTGTAACTTTGAATATCTGTTCAAAAAATACCAGCAGGCCGTATGTCAACACAGGACTGACAAGCGCGTTTGTAGATGCGAACCCCATCTCAATAAACATCTTTTTCCATGAAGTCATGGATTCCAAACCGAAAGCGACCACCGCTATTATGTACGCAATAAGAATGAAGAGAAAGGATCGGAATATCTGATTCCGGTTTTTAATATCTCTCACACTATAAGCTGATAGTGCACCCGCCACAACATTCATAACAACAAAGGCGTAATCATTTCCGTGCAGCGCACCGCATACAAGCGAAAACACGACTGTAGAATAAAACCCGACCCGGGAATCAAACATAATCGTAATCAGCATCGAAGCTGCCGGAATAAATATCAGAAAGCGGACAGCGTCACTTCCTTCAAGGGTGTTTTGCAGATATGTAATGAATCCTGTCCACAGTAAAATAATCGCGAATATCACCAGCTTTTTATTTTCATTGTATATTCGCTTCCTGAACAAAAACAAATAAATGCTGAACAGCACCACCAACAAGAAAATATGCAGAAACCTGCCGATAAACTGTAATGTGTAGCCTTCCCATCCTAGGCTATCTCCTTTTGCAATCCGGTATGAATCAATTTTTAATTTATTCTCCGGATTAATACGGTCATGTTTACCGATAATCTTTTCGTTCTCGGTCACGATACCCGTATACTTGGAAACCTTCTTTATGCTGTAATCTATTTCTTCTTTCGTCAGAGCCTGATCATAGCAGATATTCGGATGCAAAAAATGTACGGCAAATTCATCAATAAGACTTTCACGTCCCGGATAACTGGCGCTATGGGCGTTTCTGGAGACACTTTCAATAACATCTGATAATTTGATAAACTTTGCGGCCGGTTCAACGATATCAACATTTTTCTTACGGATTGTAATGTTCTGTCCCTGATAATCACCCGGTGCTTCGCCCAGAATACCTTTTGTATAAAAATCATTTATGCGTTCGCCGACATCTTTCCGCAGTACAACCAGCGTATTCGCCGTGAAATTTTTTTCGAGATTTTTAAGATATAAGCTGCTTAATTCGGCAAAAGCTTTTGCCGATAAGAAAGTGGGATTGTTTTCTTCACCTGTTGATGCTGCTGTGATATGCTTCAACATTGCCGGAAGGTTGTCAAGATAGGAGTTTACTGAATCAAGTGACTGCCGCAGAGGATCTTCGGTGTAGACATAAACCGGAAGAATGGATTTCTTTTCTTCTTCAACTTCCTGTTTATATTTCATGGAGTTTTTAAGAACCGGGAAACTGAAATCGGCAATCAGGTCATCCTGCATCCACACGTTACCGACTATCGCGTCGGCTTCCAGTGCCCCGCCCCTCGGCATCATGAGGACGATGAGAATTACCGTTGCGAATAAAATCGTAAATTTTATTCGCAGACTGGTATTTAAGCGTTTTCGTATCACCGGCAGCCTGTTATTTTTTACCTAATTTTGCATTCTTAACCTGCTCTAAGAACTCCGCAACTCCATCCTGATTATTATTTCGTTTTGTAATGATATCCGCCCGCTCTTTTATATCATGTACGGCATTCTCCAATGCAACTTTTACCGCCTTCGTTTCGAAGAGCTCAATATCATTATACCAATCACCGATAACGGCGGTATTTTTGATATTGATATGCAAATGTTTTAAAAGATGTTTCAGGCCGGAAGCTTTACTTGAGCCTCTTTTCTTAATTTCGAGGTAATACAGCCCCTCGTTGCTCGTTGATTTTGAGTAGCTGGTAATGAGACCAAGCGTTCTCGGAAAATCCAGACATTTTTTAATATATCTCAGCCTGTCCTTGTAATCACTGATAAAAAGTACTTCGAGCGTATTCGTGAGTAAATCGTTGTAAGTTTCAACTTCTTGAAATCTCGCTCCGAATTTATCCACCAGGTCGGGAACGACTTCGTTATGCTCTGTATAAAATATTGCTTCTGCATGGCATAAAGCATATTTAATCAAAAATTGATCTGCGAGATGAATTGCTTTTTCAACTTTAGCCCGTGGAATATATTCTTCGTAAACAGTATTCCCATCAGGAAAGGATTTAATATATGCCCCATCGAGCGAAATTAAAGGTGTTTTTAGCTGAAGCTCTTCTGCGAATTTTGTCAACGCAGAATATAACCGCCCTGACGCAAACGTGAATGAAACTCCCATTTTCTGCAAATCTTTCACCAGCTGAATAGATTCAGTTCCAATTTCTGCATCATCGTTCAGCAGCGTGCCGTCTAAATCAAAAACAATAAGTTCTAATTTCTGTAATCTTTGTATATCTATCATTTTAAATATTTATTATTATTAAACCAATACCCGGGGATAGTGTATGATGTGTGTTATCAATTAATACAAGCCCACTCATTTTTAATTGTTAAAATATTTAGAAAATCCTGTGATTTCCAAATATCTTATCAAAATGTAACCAACAAATTTACGTAATTTTGATAAGATTCCACTAACGAATTGCCTGATAATCCGAAGGCAATGTTGTAAACTTTCACCGTTTCAGGCTTTTTTATGCCTATTTTGTTTTTTGCGTTAATCGCTAAAGTCATCATTGCAGATGTAAAGTTATTACTGCCGTCCATATCAATTACCATGTCAAATTCCATAGCTTTCAGGCGGTTCAGCAAATCCGGCTTGGGAATGCCGAAAAAGTTTATTTCACTGTCATAAAACTCTTCCATTTTGCACTTCAAAGTCACCGGCAGAGCCGAATGAAATTTGTTATGCAGCAGCAATGTAACGTCAATGTTTTTACCCGTTAAAAATTGCATGAGTGTTAATCCTGCAGGAATCGCCTGATTATCATGCGGCATAATTATAACGGCTTTTTTCACAGAATCGAAAACCTTGTTAAAAACTTGAGGCCGAAATTTTCTTTTCCACCGTGAGTAATAAAACCTGAATATTAATCCGGCTATGAAATGAAAGAAATTATCCATTGTCCTTTGCCTCTTTTAATTTATCAAGGAATTCAGCTTCCGTTAAAACCGGGATTCCGAGTTTATGCGCTTTATCCAATTTTGAACCGGCACTTTCGCCGGCTATAACATAATTTGTCTTTTTCCCCACACTTGCCATCGTGTGTCCGCCTAAAAGTTCTATTTCCCTGCCGGCTTCTTCCCGCTGATAAGAATTTAAAGAACCTGTTAGTACAAAATTATTATTTTTAAAGAAATTATCTTTGGCCTCCGTCACATCTTCACGAAATTGCAGTCCTGCCTTTCGGAGCCGGGCAATGACCGGTTGATGCTTAGCGTCATCCATGAAATTCCTTAGGCTCAAGCTTATGGTCTCACCTACTTCATAAACCGACTCAATTTCTTCTTTACCGGCCGTCGCAATTGCATCAAGTGTTTTAAAATGGGATGCGAGTTTTTTTGCCATGTTAGTGCCGACATTCCTGATGCCTAAGGCAAAAAGCACTCTTGCAAAGGGTTGTTTTTTGCTATCCTCAATGGCTTTAAGCAAATTATCAACCTTCTTTTCGCCAAGCCGTTCCAGCTCAAGCAGAGCTTCCCGTTTTTCACCTAAGTCGTAAATATCTGCGTAGGTATGCAAAAAACCGTTATCAACTAACTGCTCAACTAATGACTCACCCATGCCTTCAATATCCATCGCACCTTTAGCGGCAAAGTGAATAATTCTCCCTTTCACTTGTGCCGTGCACTCAAGATTTTCACAATATATGGCGACTTCATCTTCGGGATTAAAAATTTTCGAGTTACAAACCGGGCAGACTTGAGGGGGTTTGGCGTAGTCACCGTCATCATCCACTACTTTCACGACTTTCGGTATAACATCGCCACCCTTCTCAATCACGACCATTTTACCTTCTTTGATGTGCAGACGTTTTATTTCGTCAAGATTATGCAGCGTAGCACGACTGATGGTTGACCCGGCTAAGAAAACAGGTTCAAGCTCGGCAACAGGAGTAATAGCTCCGGTCCTGCCAACCTGCCAGGTGATTGACTTTAATAAGGTCTCAGCTTGTTTGGCTTTAAATTTATATGCCACAGCCCAGCGTGGTGATTTTGCAACATTTCCTAAAATCTTTTGCTGACGTACGGAATTAACTTTTATCACTGCCCCGTCAATCTCATATGGAAGTTTTTCTCTTGCTTCTTCAAGTTCATTGCAATACGATTTCACTTTTTCAATTGATGAGCACAGTTTTGAAGCCGGATTAACACGAAAGCCTAACTCTTTTAAAATTCTCAGGTTCTCACTTTGTGAAGAGAGATGTTCGTTTTCTGCCAAAAGATAGTACACAAAAATCTGTAAAGGCCTTTGAGCAACAATTTTAGGATCTTGCGTTTTTATAGTACCGGCAGTAAAATTTCGTGGGTTGGCAAAAGTCTTCTCACCTGATTCGAGCCGACGCTCGTTCAATTCCCTGAATTCTTTTACCTCCATGTACAATTCACCGCGGACTTCGAAACTTTTCAGTCCATATTTTTTAATGAGATCTTTGGGCAGAATCAGCGGGATGGATTTTATCGTACGGACGTTGGCGGTGACATCATCGCCCACAACGCCGTCTCCGCGCGTAGCCCCGGCAGTAAGTTGTCCGTTTTCGTATGTAAGGCTGATGGATACCCCGTCAATTTTATACTCAACCATATATTCGATAGTCTCATCCGATGCTAATCCCTCGCGATTGCGCCGGTCAAAATCAAAAAGTTCACCCTCGCTATAGGTATTTGCAAGACTGAGCATTGGATAACGGTGGGCGATTTGTTCGAAATTTTTGATGAGATCCTTACCGACTCTTTGTGTCGGAGAATCGGAAGTTACAAGATCGGGGTGTTCCAGCTCAAGTTTTTCGAGCTCTTTAATTAACTGGTCATAATCATAATCATTGATCGTAGGTTCGGCTAATACGTAGTAACGATGGTCGTGCTGACGTATCTCTTCAGAGAGGTCTTGAATTTTTTTTCGCGCAGATGCTTTATCCATTGTATTCCGGTATTTTCACATTCTTCATAAAACAGTACATATACTTCCACCCTGATTCAGGCAAAAGAACGATGAAGCGGATTACTCCTTAATTGGTTTCACTCCGTCTTTTGTTACAAGAAGCATGGCGCGCTTGTTCTTTTGTTTCGGAAAATCCTGAAGTTTGCCGTTAATAAAAATGTCAACAGCTGCTGAATTGCCAATGCTCATTTTCAGCTGCGCCTTAACTCTTTTCGCAAGTGATTTATCAGCTTTCATCAACGTGTCAATTTCTTTGTCACCATCCACTGTGTATTTTACCCAGCAAGGAGCATTCGTCTGCAAACTCACGTTAAAAGTCGAATCGGCCGGTGCCGGAGTTTGCGCGGCTTGCGGAGCCGGTTCCTCGTATCCTTTATCAACCTGTTCGGAAATGGCTGTGTCATTTTCGATATCCGGAACCGTCGTTGCCCGGAAGGCGAAGAAAATAATTAGAGCAGCAATAATAACTGCTACTGCACTGAACATAATCAGTTGGATTTGACGGTCGGTAAATTTTCTTTGTAGATTCGGCTGAGGCTGTACGCGTTCAACAACAGTTTTTACCACTTTATAGGTTGAAGGTGTATAATCAATCTCAGTCGGTAGATTTTTTGCAGGATCATCATCTACCTGAGGTTCCGGTTCAAACGGCTCAAATTGCTTACCGTCACGGGCCGCCTGATACTTTTTCATAATCATTTTGTCATCAAGGTGAACCGCTCTTGCATAATCACGCAAAAATGCTTTTATGTATAACTCAGGAAGAAAGGACAGGTCGCCTTGTTCAATTTTCAGAAGAAATTTAATATCTATCTTAATAATTTTCGCTAATTGTTCGGAAGTTAATTGCGTGTTGTCACGGGCTGCCCTTAACTCCTCAGCTAATTTCTCAAACATGATCTATTTCCTAATAAACACTTAATTCATTAAAATATACTACAAAAATACCAATTAAAATACTAATTGGCACGCACTAATCTGGCTGCAAAAGCTCCATCGGTCTTATGAACATGCGGAAGCGTCTGAACACATCCGTTCTCATCAACAACTTCAGCCGGAACAAATGCTTTTGCATCTTCAAGTCTGAATTCGCCGTGCTTTGCCAAAAATTTCTTTACAATCTCGATATTCTCATCCGGCTCAATAGTGCAGGTACTATACAATATTACTCCACCCGGCTTCACGAGCGATGCGGCATGCTCCAGCAAATTGTACTGGGTAACATTGAGACGTTTAATATCAATCAGTTCTTTCTTCCACTTGATATCGGGCTTCTTGGAAAACGTACCGAATCCGCTGCACGGAACATCTGCCAGCACCGCATCAAATCCGCCCTCGGTATACTCGAGTGCATCAATCGGAATGGTTTTAACCATCGTAATGCCAAGCCGTTTCAGAGTCTCAGCGACCGAATTCAACCGGACATCAAATTTATCCAACGCCACAATTTCACCCTGTTGCTGCATCATATCGGCCATATAGGCGGATTTTCCACCGGGAGCAGCACAAATATCCAGAATCCGCATTCCGGGCTTCGGATCTAACAATCGGCAGGCAAATCCGGCGCTTTCGTCCTGAACCGTAAAATAGCCCTCGTTGAAAAATTGCCATTGGTTAACGCTGTTCAGCGAGTTCAATTTGAAATAATCTTTAAGGAATGCTCCCTGCTGATATTTAATATTCACGGAATTCAGCAGCTGTATAAAGTTCTCTAAACTGATTTTATGCAGATTGACTCTGACCGTAAGAGTTGGTTTTTCGTTGTTCGCCTGAAATAATTTTTCAGCTTGTTCTCTGCCATAGCGATTGAGCCATCGTTTAACAATCCATACAGGATGTGAATAATAAGTCGAGAGATAACCGACAAGGTTTTCTTCAGGATCGGGATACCTGAGTGAGTTTTTACTCCGGATAATATTTCTGAGAACGGCGTTGGAAATATCGGCAGGACGCTGTCCCTGTAATTTTTTTACAAATTCGACTGCTTCGTTAACTGCTGCGTACTCCGGCACCTTATCAAGAAAAAGTATCTGATACAGAGCGACACGGAGAGCATTTTTTAAAATCGGAATGGCTTTGGAAAACTGGCCTTTATAAAATCCGCTCAGAACCCAATCAAGTCTCCCCATGTGTCGGACAACTCCATGCACAATTTCGTACAACAGCGCCTTATCGGCACCGCTTAACTCCGTAGAACGGATTTCTTTATCTAAAATACGATCAAGATATGAATCTGTTCTTTCTATGCGACTTAATATTTTTACCGCAAGCCCACGGACACCGACATACAGATCCTTAACCGAATGTGCCGGCAGCGGGATTTGCTTTACTTCAGGATTTAAACCCTCTTTGTTCTCGTTCACTTTTTGTTATCTCAAAAATATGTTTAAACAATTTGTCTTCACAGTCATGCATCATCTGATTTCTTCTAAGCATAACTTTCTTAGCAGTTGTCACACTGAGCGAAACATTGTAAGTCGCGTCTTTGCCCCAGGCAAATGACGGAATGTATTTTGGCGGGAATTCAGCGCCGAACACATTACTTGAAAAACCTACTACCGTTCCGGTATTTAGCATAGTGTTAATTCCGGTCTTACAATGGTCGCCCATAATAATTCCGAGAAATTGCAATCCGGTATCAACCTCCTGCGTAGCCGTTTGTGCACGCACCGTGCTGTAATTATTTTTCAAATCGCTGCAATTGGTATCCGCACCGATATTCACCCAGCTGCCGAGATACGCGTGACCTAAAAAGCCCTGATGCTGTTTATTCGAATAGGACTGGATGATTGAAAATTCAACTTCGCCGCCGACCTTGCATACGTTCCCGATACTGGTATTGTCGTATATCACCGACAAAGGACGTACCCTTGAACTCTTACCGATATATACCGGGCCTTGAATTACCGCGTTCGACTCAACTACCGTGTTTTTACCAATGACGATTGGACCCGATGATGCATCAATTACCACACCCGGTTTGATGATTGCACCTTCGTCAATAAAAATATCTTTCTCGTTCACCAGATGGACTCCCGCACCAATTTCGGCACGAATCCTTTTATTCGAAATTCCGGCAAACAATTGCGAGTAATCCCGGTACATTTCACCCGAATGGTATCGGATAAAATCCCATGGGTACTCGTAAAACTGAACATCAATTTCTTCTGCGTGAATTCCGGCAAACGTTTCCAATGTAAGCACATCGGATATTTTTGTTTTAATGAAGTCCAGATTCTTGCCGGACACTTTTGCGCCGACAATCTGGTCTTTACAAGTAAATACAATATCTTCCGGTGTATCCAACTTAACTAATTTTTTAAAATTTACGGGCAGCACTACCCTGCCGTTGATAAACACGCAGGCATCTGACGATCCGACCTTATTCACAATACATTTCGGACTGCGGAGAGTAACATAATCGTGGAGATATGGCCGGGTATGGAGTGATATTCGGGTACCCTCGAACATCCGTTCAATCTTTTTGCGAAGCATGGTCATACCGCAAACGAGGTCGTAAACCGGGCGAGCGAGCGAAAGCGGGGCTAAATTACCTGCTTTGTTGTCCTCAAAAATGCAAATTTCCATAATGGTACTTCTTCTTATGGCAAAAAGTGATAGCGCTTAACAGCACAAATAAAAAAAGCTATTCTATAATTTAGAATAGCTTTTCCAAAAAAACAAAAATTAATAGGCAGCGTAAGCTTATTTGGTCGTCTTGCGTGCGTATTTTTTGTTAAACTTCTCAACGCGTCCGGCTGAATCCAATAATTTCTGTTTACCGGTAAAGAATGGATGTGAGCCGCTTGAAATTTCAAGACGTACTAAAGGATATGTATTACCATCCTCCCATTCAATCGTTTCCGTTGCTTTGATTGTCGACCGTGATAAGATCGCGAAGTCACACGAGAAATCTTTAAAGACAACCGGGCGATAATTTGGATGAATACCTGTTTTCATAACTTTCCTTAATTAAAATGCATTTCTAATTAGCTTACAAATATACAAAATTGCGAAATCCAAACAAAAAGGAATTTTTAAGGGATTTATTGCCCGGCAAGCTCTTGATTCCGGCTGTTTTTAACCGACACATGCCGACAAATTATAATGGAGTGCTGGGGGCACGGCTCAATATCTTCCAAATTTATAGGTAATTGAGCCGCTCCGTCCGGAGCTCATATATTTAATCAGGTATTTTTCTATTTGGCTACCGCGTCTGCGACGCTCATGAGTAATGCAATATGCTTTTTACCGCTGTGTTAAGCAGCTCCAAACCCCGGATTTTAGTCCAATTTTCATGAAATGAGAAATCCTTTTCGGAATCAATTCTGATAATTCATGTAGCTTGCTACACAAATTTCAGTGAATTCGTGTAGCACGATACACGAATTCTTATATAATGGCGAGCATTTCCCTTATAAATGGTTTTTCAGTTGTTCCGGATTACCTGAGTTTTCGTGTTTATGCCGTTAGACAATTCTGCTCATATCAAGTAAACTACCCACAAAACCGCCATTTTGGGAGTTCGAAGTTTCATAATGGGTAAAAATCCCGTTATTTGGTGATTGTCTAGTTTTTAGTTTATTTTCTTGACATTTATTCTAAATTTTTGTATCGTGGTACAAATATTTATAGAAATTTTTGCATCATGGTACAAAGATTAATTGAAAATCAGATAATCACAGAACTTTCCGGTGGGAAGGTTATCGGGCTATTTGGAGCACGGAGAACTGGAAAAACAGTTCTGCTGCGTTCTGTAGAGGAGCAAATCAAAAAGGGCCAAAGAGTTCTTGTCGTACAGGGAGATGATTTAGATATTTCTGAGATACTCTCTGTACCCCGAGCAGGTGTTCTGCAAAATTTTGTTTCCGGTTATGATTGTCTGTTTATTGATGAGGCACAGGCAATTCCAAATATCGGGGCTAGTTTGAAGCTTCTTGTGGATAGTGTACCGCATCTCAGTATTTTTGTTACCGGCTCATCTGCATTTGTATTAGAAAAATCTTTATCGGAGCCTCTTGTTGGAAGAATGCGCTATTTTTATTTATTTCCCTTTTCCGAGATTGAATTGGACGAAGATTTTCTTACTTCAAGAAAAAATCTGGATTCCAAATTAATTTACGGTGCATATCCGCAAGTAACATTGACCAAAAACAACAGTGAAAAACGACATGTTCTGCACTCAATAAAAAATGGGAATTTGTTGAAAGATATTCTGAGTCTGGATGGCAATAAAGACTCCTCGTTTATTGTATCCCTGCTCAGATTGATCGCGCATCAGATTGGCAATGATGTCTCATACAACGAACTTGCAGTGAACTTAGGCGTGAACATGAGAACAATTGTACGCTACCTCGAACTTCTGGAAAAAAGCTTTATTCTCTTTTCATTGCCGGGCTTTAGTAGAAATCTGAGAAAAGAGATTTCAAAAACTCCCCGTTATTTTTTCTGGGATAACGGCATAAGAAATGCCATCATTGGGAATTTCAATCCCTTGGCACAGCGGGATGATGTCGGTAGGTTATGGGAGAACTTCTGTATATCAGAACGGTTAAAAAAAGTGCGGTACGCTGATGAAGATAAGAAGCATTATTTTTGGCGGACGTACGATAGAAAAGAAATTGACTTGATTGAGGAAGACGGAAACACCTTGCACGCGTTTGAGTGCAAGTGGAAATCGGAAAAAAGTAAGAAGCCGAAAGAATTTTTTGACGAATATCCCGGTTCAACGTACGAAGTTATAAACAACGACTCATATTATCAGTTTTTACACTAATATAAAAACAGATGCCCGGCTAACCGGGCATCACCTTGAATAATAATAATTCCTTCTTCCCTCTTAGCTGCTTTTTCTGTAGTGCCAGATGGCAAGGCCGTTAAGAAATACGACAAAGATCAGAATTACTCCAAAGTGGGGCAAAATGTCCATAAACCCGCTGCCTTTGAGTACGACCATGCGCATAACAGCGACAAAGTAGCTGATCGGATTGATGACGGTAATCATCTGCGCCCAGTCGGGCATATTATCAATCGAGGCAAAGATTCCACCGAGCAGAATGACCAATGTCATGAAAAAGTACGCGATGAACATCGCCTGCTGCTGCGTTTCCGCAAATGTAGAGGCCAGCAATCCGCCGCCAAGCACGGCTAACAGGTAAACACCGGCGAATAAATAAATGTACAGCAAATGCCCCTCCGGCACGATGCCGTAAAATATGTAACTGATGAGCAGTCCCAGACTAAGAATGAGCATTCCCAGAACCCAGAACGGCACCATCTTGGAGACAATGAACTGCCACTTTTTAACCGGAGTAACGTTTATCTGTTCGATGGTTCCCATCTCTTTTTCGCGGACAACATTCAGCGCCGTCATGAAAAACCCGACCATGGTTACCAAAATACATAACACACCGGGAACCATAAAGAATTTGTAATTCAACATTTTATTAAACCAGTTTAGACTGGTAATTTCAATTTGCGGAAGCGCATTCATCCGCGGGTTCTGTATCCATTCCGTCCGGATATCATTATTAAAATCCCTGATAATCGAGTTGGTATACGACACCGCCAATCCGGCTGTCTGTCCGTTTATTGCATTGGCAGAAATCATTACGGATGCCGCGTTATCACGAATGAGGTCGCGGTCAAATCCCTGCGGAATTTCTATGATGAGATCCGCGCGGTCATGTTCAATGTCATTCATCGCCTGTTTATAGGTCGCCGGTTCGCTGACTAATTTAAAATAATTGCCCGACACGATTTTGTTGATGAGTTTTTGTGACGTAACCGAGTGGTCGTTATCTACAACCGTTACCATAATGTTCCGCATTTCAAAATTCGCGGCATTCGGCAATATGATAAGCTGCATTACCGGCATGGCAAACATCATGCGGAGAATCGTTTTGTTCCGTATGATCTGCAAAAATTCTTTTCGTAATAAAAACTTTAATACACGCATTACAACCTCGTCTTAAATCTAACGATGCTCAGCACAATAAAAAATGCCGTCATCACATTCAAAATCACCACCTCACGCCATATATTCGCCAATCCCAGACCCTTCAGCATCACGGATTTCACAATAATGATATACCATTTTGCAGGAACGATATTTGAAATCACCTGCAGTATTGTCGGCATATTCGCTACCGGGAAAATATATCCGCTGAGCAGCATGATAGGCAGCATCAGTCCGATAAGCGAAATAAACATTGCCTCCTCCTGCGTTTTCGCGAGTGTGGATATAAGAAGTCCGAGTGCAAGTGCACAAAAAATATAAAGCGTACTCAGGGCAAACAGAAGCAGTGCACTGCCCTCAATCGGCATTCCCAACACATATACTGAGAGTAATAAAATGGTAACAATATTAATAAATGACAGAATGAAATACGGTATCATCTTACTGAGAATGATAAGCCACGGCCGTATGGGTGAAACCAGCAGCACTTCCATTGTCCCCATTTCCCTCTCCTTGACAATCGAGATTGATGTCATCATTGCCGATAAGAGAAGCAATATAAGTCCCATAACGCCCGGCACCGATGAATACACGCCCTTTGATTGCGGATTGTATAACATTTTCGGCACCACACTAATTGAATACGGCTGCACGTTGGTTTTCAAAAGTTCATTCTGGTAATCTGCAATTATTGAAGACGCATAATTAACTGTTGTCGTTGCATTATTCGGATCGGTCGCATCGGCGATCATCTGTATCTGCGCCTTGTTCGTGTGCATCAGATCATTCTGAAAATTCGGCTGAAAGATGAGCGCCATCTTGATTTTGCCGTTCTGAAAAGCCTTCAAAACTTCATCTTCCGTTTTAATCGTCCGGTCAATACTGAAATAATGGCTGCTGCCGATTCTGGTAATGATCGTCTGCGTCATCTCATCTCTGGAATTATCCAGTATAGCAATGCTGCTATTGCGGATTTCCGTGGTGATGGCAAATCCAAAAATGACTATTTGAATAATCGGCATACCCAGCAGCACGAGCATTGACTTCGGGTCGCGCAGGATATGGAAGAACTCTTTTTTTATAAATATCAGTAATTGTCTCATCAATTCCTCTTAATTATCGGATCTCTTTGCACCGCGTGCAAGCATCAGAAAAACATCGTCCATTGACCGGGCATTGAAAGTCTTCTTCAAACCCGCCGGAGAATCCAGCGCTTTGATAACGCCGTCAACCATAATGGAAACTCTGTCGCAATATTCGGCTTCATCCATGTAGTGCGTTGTGACAAACACGGTTATTCCAAGATGCGCAGCTTCGTAAATCAAATCCCAGAACTGACGTCGGGTTATCGGGTCAACGCCTCCGGTCGGTTCATCAAGAAAAACCACGCTCGGCCTGTGCACAATAGCAATACTGAACGCCAGCTTCTGCTTCCAACCAAGAGGTAAGGAACGGACTAATTGATCTTTTACGTCCTTCATGTTCAGACGCGTAACGAGACCTTCAATCTGCTTCGCTATCTCTGCATCACTGAGCCCGTATATCCCTGCGAAGAGTTGAATATTTTCTTTTACCGTAAGATCTTCGTACAACGAAAATTTCTGACTCATGTACCCGATATTCTTCTTAACCATTTCGGTTTGGGTATGAATATCATAACCGGCAACGGTTGCATGGCCGGAGGTAGGATTTGAGATACCGATAAGCATTTTCATTGCTGTAGTTTTTCCGGCACCGTTAGCCCCGAGGAATCCGAATATCTCACCTTTATGCGCCTGAAACGAGATTTCATCAACGGCGGTAAAATCGCCGAATCTCTTTGTCAGCTTGTCAGCTTGTATTACAATTTCATTCGTGTTCATGCTAATTCGTCATTAACTCCATAAAACAATCTTCAATTCCCGGCTCTATTTTTTTAATAACTATCTCTTTATTTCCTTTTTCAATCAGAAATTTTTGAATGTTTTCAGCCGTTTTACTCTCGTCGGTCAATGTTAGGTGATGCTTGTCTCCGAATCCGAAGCAGTGCTTTGTGAACGGATATTCCCGGAGATCATTCAGCAGCTTATACATGTTATCGGATGTGACCGCGTACAGAGTCTTGCCGAATTTTTCAATGATAGTGTCCGGTTTCTCAATGCTTAATATGTTACCATCCTGCATGAGGGCAATGCGTTCGCATAATTTTGCTTCATCCATGTATGGGGTTGAAACAAGAATCGTGATACCGGCATTTTTTAATTTTCGCAACATCTCCCAGAATTCCTTGCGCGATACGGGATCAACGCCTGTTGTCGGCTCATCTAAAAACAACACCTTCGGCTTATGAATAAGCGCACAGGATAACGCGAGCTTCTGTTTCATTCCACCTGAAAGTTTACCGGCTCTCCGCTTTTTGAACGGTTCGATCTGCTTATAAATATCAGCGACTAATTCGTAGTTTTCTTCAATAGAAGTATTGAAAATCGTTGCAAAGAATTCCAGATTTTCCTCAACCGTCAAATCCTGATACAATGAGAACTTACCCGGCATATAGCCGACTATATCTCGGATTTTCCTGAAATCCTTTTGCACATCAAAACCGCAAACCGAGGCACTACCCTTATCCGCAAGCAGCACTGTTGTCAAGATTCTGAATAGCGACGTTTTACCTGCTCCGTCGGGACCGATGAGGCCGAATATCTCCCCTTCCTTAACGGAAAAGGAAATATCGTTCAGTGCAGTTATCGTACTGTTTTTCGAGGAGTAGGTTTTAACAATATTATGTATTTCAATTGCGTTCATTATGTTTCACTTAAAACTTTACTTCGCCGTACATACCCATTTTTAGCAGGCCGTCGTTCTTTACATGTACCTTCACTGCGTATACGAGATTTGCTCTCTCGTCTTTTGTCTGGATGGTTTTGGGTGTAAATTCGGACTTAGCCGAAATCCAGTAAATCGTTCCCTGTAGATCGCGATAGCCGCCTTTGCCGTCATCAACCGACACCTTAACCTGCTGGCCAAGTTTAATTTGAGCGAGCTGATCTCCGCTGACATACATGCGCAATATCATCGTTGAAAGATCTCCGATTTTATACAACGCTTTACCATTGGCAGTTACTTCGCTTTGCTTGGCATATCTCGTTATTACAGTTCCGTCAATTGGATTTTTGATAATGCTTTTCGAAATCTGATCATTAATCTGGTCAATCTGCGCTTTCAGGGAGATAGTCTCGGCATCGAGCCCTTGCGAAGTGATAGTAAGACTTGATTTTGTTGCAGCATATTGCTTTTTTAAAACATCAAGCTGTGAATTAATATCATCAAGCTGTTTTGATGTCGCTGCATTTGATTGCACAAGATTCTCAAAACGTTTCTTTTCTGTGGTTGCAACGTCAATCTGTTTTTGAATAGCAGCTAATTGGGTTGCAATATCCGGACGTTTTGTCAGCACAGAAGTTATTGAGCCTTCGAGTTGCTTTTTCTTCAGGTGCAGCTGTATCGTATCAACTGTGCCGACAACCTGATTTTTTTGTAGTACTGCGCCCTCTTCAACGGCGAACCATTGCAGGTTTCCAGTAGCTTCCGACGAAACAATTACTTCTTCGGATTCGAATGTTCCGCTTGCATCAAATTTATTGTTTCCGTTTCCGCATGCAGCAAACAACAGCGGGAACAGTATGGCAGCAAATGCATATTTCATGTTTTTCATTTTCAATCTCACTTAATTTTCTAATGTTTGTTTATAATTCTGTTCAGCTGATAAAAGTTGTATCGTATGCAGCACGAGATTCTGTTTCGCGATGTCTTCCTGATTGTATTCACGTATCAGATCATTTGAGCTGATGGTTCCGTTATCTAACTGTGCTTTCGCGATTTCCTTATTCTTTGCCCGGAGCGCCACAATATCGCCGTCAACTTTAATTAATTCTTTTAGTTTTTGGATTTCCTCATACTTCTGTTTCTGCACCATTTTAGTATTCAACAGAAATGTTTCCTTTTGCAGCCCGATGATCTTTTTGTTAAGCTCGGTCAATTCATTCTCGTTGGAATTCGTATATAAATTAGATATTGCCCAATTCAACCGCACGCCTGCCGTATAGAAAGTCACGGCTTCGTTTTTCATCATGTTCAAGCCGGGATTCCCGTATCCACCCTGAATAAAGGCGCTTGCTTTAGGCAGGATTTTTGAGGTAATCAATCCTTTCTGTTCATCAAGTACCTGCTGCTGATAATCGAAAACTTTTAATTCTGTTCTTGTTATCTGTCCTTCACGATCAATTTCGATGTGGGCGGGTTGTTCGAATGCCGCACCATCGTTAATGTTTTCGTTCATCAGTATCCCGAGCATGGCAACCGATGCCTGTCGAGCCGATTTAAGTTCAATAATTCTTTGATTGTTTTTCAAAATTTCCGCTTGGACATTCTGAACATCAGCCTGCGTCGCGACTCCATATTTCAACCCGCCGGTCATTTTATTCGATACTGCCGCCAGATCAATATTAGCGAGGTCAGCTTGTTTCAGCTGCTCATCATATAAAAGTACCGAGAAGTATAATTGAATAACCTGATCCCGTACTTTATGAAATTCGGTATCAAGCTTCTTATCGTCAAGCTCAGCACTTTTTTTGTAAACATCCGATTGCGTACATATGACACCGCCGTCATAGATGGTCTGGCTGACCTCTCCCAAAATTTTATATTGATCCTTATCAACCGATGGAATCTTAGAGATTCCCAGGAACGCCGGAAAATTTATCGAAAGACTGGTAACATCCGATTGATGAGTCGCCTGCCCCGATATGGTCAACTGCGGGAAATATCCTTTCCACACATTGCTGACATTCATATCCCGTGAGTCTGCAATCAATGCCCGCTGCTTAACTAAAGGATAATTTTTCTGTGCAGCATCAACGCAGTAGCCGAGACTCAGCTTTTCCTGCGCGTACCCGCCTGCTGAAAACATCAGCAGCGATAAAACAACTAAGCTTATTTTCCTTATCATACTATCTATTCACTTGTTATTAATTTCTAAAGTTTAATTCCGTTTTGGAGAAATTGAGTGATCTCCTGTTTTCTGCTCAGGACAAATTGCGTAAATGCTTCCTTATCCATTTTCATTAATCCCATGATGATGTTTTTTGCGACAAAAGGATATATACAAAGTGACATGATTGCAATTACCAGCGAAAACCCGCTAACCTTTTTAATAATTCCCTTTTCATGCTCTTCCAGAATCTGGGCATCCAGCTTCGCCAGAGCTTTCGAAATCGGAGACTCATCCCGGTCAATTCGCTTTAGCATCCGTTCCGGATTGACATTGATTTCATTGAGCACAAAAATCGGTAAATCCGGATGCTTGGTTAACATCTTCAATTCCAAATCGACAACTGCCTCTATTTTATCCAAAACCGATTTTTCAGAGCTGAGAAGACCGTACACACCAGCAAAAAACTCATTAAATTTGCTCTCAAAGATGATGTCAAACATCTTGTCCTTGCTGCGAAAATAGTAATGGAGTAGAGCACGATTAATGCCCGCCTCTTTCGCAATTTCGTCCATTCTGGCAGCCGCAAAGCCCTTTTGGGTAAATACTTTGGTCGCTGCTTGTAAAATCTGCTCTTCTGTGGTCATTTCATTAACTCATTTATTTAACAATTTTGTTAAACTATAATGTCAAACATAACACACAAATAATTTAAAAGCAAGAGGGGATGAATAAATTGTGAATTTTGAGTGCAAAATGGTTAATGGAGGAGTGCGAAGTTCGAAGTTCGAAGTCAGGAGTACTAAGTCCGAGGTTCGAAGTTATTGATTTTAAATAAACGGCTATAATTGTCGGAGCGCTGATATGTCCTCTTTAAATTGTAACTCCCCGCCCCGGATAACCCAATGCCTAAATGAGAATGCAAATTGCCGCTGACCTAATAAAAAAAACTTGGCGGCTTAGGGACTTTGCGTGAGTCATACCAAACAAATCGAAAGCGTTTATCTTTAATGGATCGGGGAACTGGATTCCCGCATGCGCGGGAATGACAAATATGCTCGGTTCTTTTAAAAATTAATCAGTGAAAATCCGTGTTATCCACGGTCTATTGCTTTAAAACGAAAAACCCCGAATAAATCGGGGTCTGTGGTACCGGAGGCCGGACTCGAACCGGCACGAGGTGTAAGCCTCACTGGATTTTGAGTCCAGCGCGTCTACCAATTCCGCCACTTCGGCATTCGTTATGTGCAAATTTTAAAATAGAAATTTACGGATAATTTAATTATCATTCAAGATTAATATAAAATTTTCTCTATTTTATTCGTAATGAAAACCAGCAACAGCGCCGTCAGATTTTTTATTCTATTTTTCTGCCTGATATGTATCTCGGCTTACCCCCAGACAAAAACGGACAGCGATCAATACTTTTTTGCTATATCGCTTTCGGAGTCCGGTGAGTACGACAAAGCCCTGCAGATTTTCAAATCTCTTTACGAGCGCTACCCCAACGAATTATCCTACTTCCAGAGTCTGATAAATACATACAATATTCTCAAAGACTATCCGAGCTCAGTTAAACTGCTCAAGCCAAAATATGAGCAAAACAAGAACGATGTTCTTATAGTCCAGCTTCTCGGCAAGACCTACTATCACATGGGTAAAGAAAACGAGACGTTCGCCTTATGGGATGATTACTTACAGCGCAATCCCAATAACCCTTCGCTTTACAGAACACTTGCATTTACGTCGGCCGAGCTCCGGTCATTCGATCATGCAGTGGACTACATGAAAAAAGGCAAAGCTGCGAATCAGGAAAAAACTCCCTTCTGCTATGATCTGAGTAATCTCTATCTGATTACCATGGCATATAAAAATGCTGCGCAGGAGCTTGTTGAAATTTTGAAAATAAATCCCGCGCAACTTGAACCCGTGTTCAACCGGCTTACCCCCTATCTGCAAAAGCATGACGCTATTGAAGAATTGAAAGTGCCGTTTGAGGATAACAAGAATGCGAATTATGCTGTTAAGTCGGTACTGGCAAGATTATATGCCGAAGGAGACTACCACAAAGAAGCCTTCAGCACGTACAAGGAATTGGATGAGACTCAAAAGAAAAACGGCGTAGAGCTGTTTAACTACGCGCAGCAGCTTTCTGGAGATGGAAAATTTGCAGATGCTTCAGAGGTTTATAAATACTTGCTAAACACATATACGTCCTCCCCTCTGAACGGCACGATTAAATTGAATAATGCCAAGGCACTTGAAAATATCATGCACGACCGGCTGAGCCGTTCCGCCGGAAGTTGGAAACCCTTGCAGTTTCCTTCCAAATTGCAGATTGAGTCCTACAAGGAAATTCTTGATGCTTACAACAGCATATGCGAGATTTACAGAAATTCAGATCCGGCAATTGAATCGTTATACCGCAAAGCCTGGCTATATGCACAAGCCGGAATGGATGAAGGTGCAAAAGGATATTATAACACTATTATAACGATGTACGGGACCTCAAGATTTCTTGCCGATGCGTGCGAAGGGCTGGCTGAGATACTTGTTAAGGATAATCAGTTGGATTCGGCCTTAACGGTTCTAAATCTTGCCTTGAGCCGTCCGCAATCAACGCTTGAGCAGAAAAACGAAGCCCGCATGAATATTGCATACATCTGGTTTTACAAGAATGATCTTGAACAGTCACGGAAAATGCTGTCTGAAATTGTCAAATCCACCAGAGACGACGAAACCAACGATGCAATCGAATTGTCCATGCTGTTGAACACGGCGATGAATGATTCCTTAGGTTTAACATATTACGCGCAAATTCTGAACAAAATTGCCCGCAGAGACGGACAAGATATAGATGAATTATGCACGAAAATTGCTAAATTGCAGAATCAGTTTTTTTTGAAAAGTGTTGCCGAGCTTAAACAGGTCGAGGTTAAAATTGCCACGGAAGATTTGGGTACGGCAATTTCATTGATAAATGAAATACTGAAGCAAAAAACCAACATCTTTGCTGATAAAGCGAATTTTTATCTGGGACAAGTATACCAATACGGATTAAAAGATCAGGCATCTGCTCTAAAATCGTATGAAACCTTTTTAGAGAGTTATCCGTCTTCTATGTACGCGGATAGAGTTCGCGAAGAAATTAAAACGCTAAGAAACCAAGCTAAATAGAGAGTATTTTCAGGCATGAGTAAACAAATTAAATGTTCGTTTTGCGGTAGAAGTTCACAGGAAGTGGGAAGCCTCATTGCTGGTCCGGATGTATACATCTGCGATATCTGCGTAGGCAGCAGTGTTGATATTATTCGTAATAATCTCGCTGCTTTCAACCAACCCAAAGCCAAGAAAAGTGATAAGATTTCTCCCAAAACGATCAAAGAAACATTAGATCAATATGTTATCGGTCAGAATAGAGCAAAAAAAGTTCTTTCCGTTGCAGTATATAATCACTATAAACGAGTTAACGGTCAGACGAATTTCTTTGATATTGACGACGTCGAAATTGAAAAAAGTAACGTTTTATTATTGGGTCCGACCGGAACCGGTAAAACTCTTCTGGCTCAAACCCTTTCGAAAATTCTGGATGTCCCTTTTGCTATAGCCGATGCAACCACTATTACGGAAGCCGGTTATGTTGGTGACGATGTGGAAACAATTCTGGTTCACTTGCTGCAATCAGCGGACTATAATCTTGATCGCGCGCAAAAAGGTATCGTCTATATAGATGAGATTGACAAGATTGCCCGTAAGAGCGATAATGTTTCCATTACCCGTGATGTTTCCGGTGAAGGCGTTCAGCAGGCATTGTTAAAAATACTTGAGGGCACCATTGCCGGTGTTCCACCCAAAGGAGGCAGAAAGCATCCCGAACAGAACTTGATCAATGTAAACACAAAAAATATTCTGTTTATTGTGGGCGGCGCTTTTGAAGGTATTGAAAAAGTAATCGCGTCCCGCATCAATAAAAGCAAAATGGGATTCGGTGCAGAAGTGAATGACAAAGAGCACCTTTCGGACGATGCACTGATGCAGATGGTACAGCATGAGGATCTGCTGCATTTCGGTTTGATTCCAGAACTTATCGGCCGCCTCCCTGTTATCGCCGGGTTGCATTCGCTGGATGAAAAAGCCTTAATGAACATTCTCACCGAACCGAAGAATGCCATTCTCAAGCAGTATAAAAAGTTGTTTGCGTATGAAGGCATCGAGCTTGAGTTCGACCCGTTCGCATTGGATGCGCTGGTAAAGAAAGCAATCGAGCGCAAAACCGGTGCACGTGCACTGCGTTCAATCGTCGAAGAAATTATGCTCGACATTATGTTTGAACTTCCCGAAAAAGAAAACATCGGTAAGTGCATTATTACTCGTGATGTTATTGAAAAAGGCGAAGCTCCGATTTACATTGAAGGTAAACCGAAGAAAAACGCCGCTGCACAAAGAAAAAGCAACGAATCAGCTTAACACTTTTTTATCAGTGCGATGATTATTGCGAAATACGCGTTTAGGACCCCGTAGTTTTGCAATAATCATCCTCTGGTATCCATCAAGAGACACATATCCATGATAAAACAAATTGCGACCTGTCTCCTTCTCCTCTCCCTGAGCGTTCTGGCGCAAGATAAAATCCTCATCTACATGGATATAAGTCAGACCGACCACCTGAAAGCCTATGGCATGACTTTTCATGCTCTGCAAAACGGCGGGAAAGCCGATTGGTTGTTGAATTACCGCGGTGGCTCTTTCCTTTTGGATTACTCCGATAATATCGCGACCGAATGCAGAATTGAAGGCGTTTCCTTTACAACAATTTCGGCTGTAGAAGCGGCAAGACTTTATGCGGAAGTACAGAGCGATGCACAAAACACCGATGTAGTCCGTTTGGAAAAGGCTCCCAAAATTGCCGTGTACGTGCCGCCCGGATTTTCTCCCTGGGACGACGCGGTCACTCTTGTTTTAGACTACGCTAAAATCCCCTATACAAAATTCTGGAACGAGGAAATTCTCAACGGCGAACTGGGCAAGTATGACTGGCTGCATCTGCACCACGAAGACTTTACGGGACAGTACGGGAAATTCTATGCGAGTTTCAGCAATGCTCAGTGGTACATTGAACAGCAGATGCGCTATGAGAATGACGCGAAACGTCTCGGCTATAAAAAAGTTTCCGATATGATGAAAGATGTTGCCTCATCCATCAAATCATTTATCGGCAAAGGCGGATTCCTTTTCGCCATGTGCTCGGCAACGGATTCCTACGATATTGCATTAGCCGCTCACAATGTTGATATATGCGATAGAATGTTTGACGGCGACGCGCCGGATCAGGATGCCCAGTTACGGCTTGATTTTACCAACACTCTTGCGTTCGAGAATTTTAAGCTTGAGATGAATCCGTATGTTTACGAATACAGCGATATTGATATACAGCCGACCGAAATAGGCGACCGTGAGAACGACTATTTCACACTATTCGATTTCTCCGCGAAATACGATCCCGTACCAACTATGCTTACGCAAAACCATGTCAACGTTATTAAAGGATTTATGGGGCAGACAACAGCATTCAGAAAAGAGCTGATAAAAAAATCCGTTGTTGTTATGGCGGAAAGAAGCGGCACGAATCAGGTAAAATATATTCACGGAAATTTCGGCAGAGGGACATTCACCTTTTACGGCGGACACGATCCGGAGGACTATCAGCACGCCGTCGGTAATCCACCAACCGATCTTTCGCTTCATAAAAGCTCACCCGGATACAGGCTCATCCTGAATAATGTGCTATTCCCGGCCGCCAAAAAGAAGCAGCAGAAGACATAATCTCCGGGGCTCTATTTTTATAGGCTTTACTCTTCACTGAAAATCCGTAAATCGTCAGCCTGACATTATATCAATACCATTTGCATGAATCTCAATCGAGAAATATTCACCCCCTGCCGGGGATGAATAAATCATTGTATTCACTACCGTGGATTCCATCCACGGTTACCCGCCTGCCTGGCACAGTCGGGCAGGTTCAATTTATGTCTCTTCGAGACATTTTAATAAAGAATATTTTTTGATAAAAAATCCTGAAGGGATTGAATTTGAATAACCGTGAGTGAATCCCAACCGGCACGCTGGCAGCGCGGCGGTTGGGAGAAACTCATGGTTGCGAGATCCACCAAACATATCCGTCCCTGAAAGGGGCGAACCAGCAGTAAAAATATTCGGATGCACAGTAGTAGAATCAAGCCTGGCAAGCCCAATCTTTTATGTGACGCTCTGCACTTTAATTCAGGATTTCAAAAAAATTCCTGTCATATATTAAAAATATTTCTAATATTGTTACTGCAATTAGGCAATTGAAACAAACGGGCAGGCATAATGGACCAAAAAGACGAATTAGTGTTTTCCTATACCTTTATCTTCCCTAACGAACAGCGTAAAGAATTCAACATCAAGCTTGATGCGGGGACGATGAATATTATCAAAACCGATCGTAATAGTTATCCCGAATGGTCAAAACTGAGAAATTTCAAATGTGCGCATTGCCCGCTTGACGAAAAGTACTTTGACTACTGTCCCCTCGCGACCAACTTAGTTGACATCATTGCTGAATTCCACGACATGCCTTCTTTTAAACACGCGGAAGTATTTGTAGTAACCGAACAACGCACCTACACGAAAAAAACATCACTGCAGGCAGGCGTTAGCAGTCTGTTAGGAATCCTGATGGTAAGTTCCGGATGTCCCATCATGGGGAAATTAAAACCCATGCTGCATTTCCATCTGCCGTTTGCTTCACTCGAAGAGACACAGTTCAGAGCATTATCTTTTTACCTCCTCTCCCAATATGTAACATGGAAGCGTGGTAATGTTCCCGATTGGGACATGAATAATCTGGTAAATATTTATGAAGATATCCGGGCTTTGAACCACAACGTGAGCAAAAAAATCGCCAACCTCGAAGAGATGGACACCAGTATCAATTCACTCGTAATTCTCAACAACTTTGCGGATTACGTGACGTTCACAATTGATGAAAAGGTTCTCGAAGAGCTGGAAGTTTATCTGAAGGGATTTATCGAATAACCGGATTACACCGGAAGTCTCTTACTTTTCACGGCAAAGCGGATTGACAGCGACACGGCAGATGTAGCCAGACCGATGAGCAAGCCTATCCACACACCGACAACACCCCAATGGAATATAAAACCTAACAAGTATGCTATCGGTACGCATATTATCCAGTATGAAACGAATGTGATAACAGTCGGAAATTTTATATCCGTTATGCCGCGCAGTATGCCAAGTCCTACCGCCTGTGTGCCGTCAAAGATTTGAAACAACGCTGCAATAAATAGTAATTGTGAGGCGATATCAATAACCTGTTTATTGTCAACATACAACTGCGGCAAAACAGAACGCAGAAATACTAATGATATTCCGGAGCAAACCATGAACCCGAATGCAAGTCCCAAAGCGCTGAATCCCGCTCTTCGTGTGTTAAGAATGCTTTTACTGCCCACTGCATTACCGACGCGAATCGTTCCCGCTGCGGATATTCCGATGACGACCATATAACTTATTGATGCAACATTCATAGCAATCTGGTGGGCGGCCTGTGCGTATGGACCAATCCATCCGATCATTATTGCAGCAAACACGAAACATCCGACTTCAAAGAAATACTGGAACCCGCTCCCGACACCAAGTGTGAGAATGCGTTTGCCTTCTTCCCAATTAAACGAGAACGGCAGTATTCTAAAAGTGTACTCCTTAAAACGTTTGCCTTTCAAAACGATTAAGGCCATTGCAATAGCCATCAGGCTGCGCGAAAATAACGTTGCATAACCTGCGCCATCCAACTCTAACCGTGGAAATCCGAAGTGTCCGTATATAAGAACATAATTTGCACCGGCATGAAAGAAGTTAGCTGCTATGGTGATAATCATAGGTGGGCGCATGACGGAAAGCCCTTCGCTGAACTGCCGGTACGTCTGAAAGATCATGACGGGGATAGCGGAGAAACTCAAAATCCGTGTATAGCTGATTGCAAGTTTAGTCACTTCCGGTGATTGATGCATATATTGGATCAGTCCCGACGCAAAATATGAAAGAGCTGTCAGAATTACCGCCGACACCATGTTAATGTAAAACCCATGCCGCAGTATCGCCGATGATTTTGTTTTATCCACCGACCCCGCTGTCATTGCAACAAGCGGACTTATAGCATATGAAATACCCAGACCGACAACAAGAAAAATGAAGAATATACCATTAGCAATAGAAGCCGCTGCCAGATGATACGGCGACACCTGCCCCACCATGGCATTATCCACCACACCCATCATAACATGTCCCACCTGCCCGATAATAACCGGAATTGATAGTGAGATTGTCTCGCGAATATGTTGCTTAACGGATTTCATGAAAAATTAATGTCTACAAATGAACTATACTAAGCCATTTGCAATAGTCTTCTTCCTTATGCTTGATAAAATGGATTACAAATGTACGAATAGTTTAGGAATAGCTGTAAACGAAATCACTATTCGATACCGGAAGCTTTTACCTAAGTCAATATCTGCGGAAATCCGTGCCTGCCCGCCGAAGGCGTTGTTATCAGCGTCACCTGCCCGACTACGTCAGTCAGGCGGCTCCGCGTTCTATATATTCGAGTTATTATTGAATTTCTCTCCCCTTTCGTTTAAGGCTATTAGGGGATTTCTGCTTAAATTACATGTACCATAACACATCTTTCACACGAGGGCTCAATGGGCATAGTTATTAAGGAAGTCAGTTCACCGCGCGAGTTAAAACAATTCGTGGAATTTCAGTATACATTGTATAAAGGCAATAAATATTGGGTTCCTCCTGTGTGGAATGATGAGATAAAATCCCTTCGCCCAAAAACAAATCCCGCTTTTGATTTTTGCGATACCAAATTCTGGCTTGCGTACCGGGACGGTAAAATTGTCGGCCGCGTTGCGGGAATTATCAACCGCCGTTTTAATGAAAGGTGGGATCAGAAAGCAGGCCGTTTCGGCTGGTTCGATTTTATTGACGATGAGGAAGTATCGCGGCAATTGCTTGCAACGGTTGAACAATGGGCAAAAGAAAAAGGCATACTGTATCTACACGGTCCGTTAGGATTTACCGATATGGACGGCGAGGGAACGCTTGTTGAGGGCTTTGAGGAACTGAGTACACTCGGAGCGATTTATAATTACCCATACTACCCCTCCCGGATTGAAGCTGCCGGATTTGAAAAAGATGCAGACTGGGTCGAATATCAATTGACCGTAACCTCGAAATTTCCTGAACGGGTTGAGCGCATAGCCGAAATCGCCTTGAAAAGAAATAAACTTAAAGTGCTGAAAAAGAAAAGTGCGAAAGAAATCCTGCCATACGCGAAAGATATTTTTTACGTTCTTAACGATGCTTACAAAAATCTATACGGCTTTGTCGAATTAACCGATAAGCAGATTGACGTTTACATAAAACAGTACTTCGGATTCGTCCTGCCGGAATACGTCCCGGTAGTATTGGACGAAAATGACAGAGTTGTCGGCTTTAGTATTGCTATGCCGTCCCTATCCCGCGCCTTGCAAAAAAGTAACGGACGTCTTTTCCCTTTCGGATTTATTCACCTCCTCCGTGCGCTGAAGAATAATAAATACGCCGACGCCTATCTTACCGGAGTACGTAGTGATTATCAGAATAAAGGCGTGAATGCCATCCTGCTGAACGAGATAGGCAAAGGTTTTATGAACAATAAAGTCCTCCACATTGAAACAAACCGCGAATTGGAATTGAATTCAAAAATTCAGGCACAATGGGAGTACTTTGAACACCGCCAGCATAAACGCAGACGCTGCTATAAGAAAATTTTGTAGTATTGGTTCATTCGAAACGGCAACGCCGTGACAGCTTAGTAGAAAAATGTGATGATCTTCAAGTTGAGCTCCGGAAGGAGCGGCTCTATCATTGCACCTGAATCACAAATAAACGTTAAAAGTCATCCTTCTAACCCATGACCACGCTTCCGGTAGTCAAGTTTAAGAGTATGTTGTAAAACTTCTTATGCCCTGTTTTCATACTTATTAAGCAATGATGAACTCATACCTCGCTGACTCGGTAACCGCCCTCGCCAGCTAAATTTAAACCAAATTTGCATCTTCGGGCTCGCCCCCTCTCTTTGAAAGCAATGGTGTCAACTTAGTAAGCGAAATCAAAAAAGCCCTCACCCTCAGTCCCTCTCCCAAAGGAGAGGGAAGTAAAGCAGAAAGAAAAAGCAACGTTTCTATTCCCTTCTCCCTCGGGGAGAAGGGTTAGGGTTGAGGGCGTTTTCACCGTACTTCATCCTTAAGTTGACACCATTGCTTTGAAAGAGAGGGGTTGGGGTGAGTTCACTTTATAAATATACTTAGGCAACAGACTCTAATGCACCGCAGTAATACTCCTATTTCCTTGCCGCATCCTCCGTGACGCATACCACAACAAAGGATTTGCTTGGTATTATTAATAATTCTTAATTTTAGTTAATGTCATAAAAACAAATAGACATAACACAGGCTTATAATTTTGTAACAACACAATTGGAGAGAGTTATGAGGTATGTAGCTGTTCTTTTCATCGCGATTTTTCTTTTCGTTTTTGTCCCCTCAACATCAACCGTAGCACAAAACAAAGGAAAAACACCTTCGCTTCTTAATCCATCAGGTTCGAAAGCCACCACATCAACATCAGCAAGCACTGCACGTGCCAAAAAATATCTACGCGGACTTTTGGCATTTGTTAATACGGATGAGTTTAAAGCACTGTCAAAGGCAAAAAACAGAGACGCGATAAAAGCGAGAGTCCGTCAGATTGGACTTGCAAGCGGTTATTCCGCCGAGGGGAAATCCATTACAAAGCAATTCAATGATGATCTTAAAGCCGCCGACCACAACGACAAAGAACTAAAAGAACTCATGAGTCAATCGCCAACGCTTTTTAAGAGTTACTAAACATACATAGAGGCCACTATGTGGCCTCTCTTTTTAGAATAAAATGACAGATAAATCAGAAGACTTCTGATAATCTCTTAGAGTGCATTCTCAAGAATTTTTTGACTTACTTCAGGTGTAATTGCTCCCTTTTCACCCAAGGCAATCATGCCGTGAGCTTTTAATTGAGCAACCAAAGCCGGAACAGCATCAGGTTTAACACCGTATTCTGAAAGCCGTGTTTTAATTCCAAGACTTTCGAAAAACTCGCGTGTCTTTTTAATTGCTGAATCAATTTTCTTTTCTTCATCAGCTTCCGTCAAATTCCAAACACGCTCTGCATATTGTAAAAGCTTAGCGCGCTTCTGGTCTTTTTGAACTTCAAGCAGTGCAGGAAGTACAATGGCGAGGGTTTGACCGTGATCAATACCGAACATAGCGGTAATTTCATGTCCTATCATATGCGTTGCCCAATCCTGAGGTACACCGGCACCGATAAGTCCGTTTAATGCCAACGTTGAACACCAAACATGGTTTGCACGGATGGTATAGTTCTCCGGTTCAGCGATAGATGTTGCTCCGATCTCAATGAGAGTCTGCAAAATACCTTCTGCAAATCTATCCTGTATCATTCCGCCGACCGGATAAGTAAGGTACTGTTCAGTAGTATGCACAAATGTATCAACTATACCGTTTGCCACCTGAATCTTCGGCAGCGTATACGTCAACGTAGGATCAAGTATCGAAAACTTGGGAAGGGTTAATCCACACATGACAGCATATTTGCCATCCTCATGGCTGATAACAGCACCTGAGTTCATTTCAGAGCCAGTGGCAGGCAATGTAAGAACTGTCCCAATAGGAGTGACACTCCCCACTTTCTCGGCCGGAATCGGTGACCCATGGTATAACAGATCAAGCGCATCACCGGAATAGTTGGCAGCCAGGGTAATGAATTTTGTTCCATCAATAACCGAACCTCCGCCGACGGCAAGCAGAAAATCAATATGTTCTTTTCTTGCAATGGCCGCTGCTTTCATCAGGGTGCTAAAATGCGGATTTGGCTCAATCCCGCCGAATTCAAATACTGCACGACTTCCGAGCGCCGCTTTTACTTTGTCAAGTAAGCCGCTTTTCTTGGCGCTCCCGCCGCCATAGGTAATAAGAACTCTGGCTTCTGCGGGGATTAAAGCAGAAAGATTATCAATTCTATCTTTTCCGAATACGATATGGGTAGGATTATAAAAATTAAAATTCAACATAAACTCTTTTTCCTGTAATATAGATAAAATACGTTTGCTCTAATAATTCAAAACGTGCGCTCCAAAAGAACAATTAAAATGCCTAATAGTCAATACAATTCCGAAAATGGATCTCCGGATGAGCCTGCAGTCCAATCGAACTTAGGCTGTACAATCCCAAACGACTTACGGCGACTTGTCTTTCATGCTTTTATGGTAAGTATGCATGAATTTGCCGAATTTCTTGTCCTTTTGTCTTTTATCGTAGTATGACATTTCGTTGTACTGTGATTCTTTGTACATCTTAATATAGTTATTATATCTCTCCTCCGAAATATCGCCCTGTTGGACAGCTTGCAGAACGGCACATTCGGCTTCAACGGTGTGTGTGCAATCGTCATATTTGCACTCACCCGCAAGTTCGGCAATTTCGTTAAAGGTTTCATCAAGGCCGGAATCAACCGACATCATGCCGAGTTCACGCATTCCCGGATTGTCAATCATCAGAGCGCCGTTTTCCAGAACAATCAACTCACGCCGCGTGGTAGTATGTCTGCCCTTCCCGTCTTTTTCATTGATGGGCTGTGTCTTGTATAAATCCTGATGAAGAAGATTATTTAACAGAGTAGTCTTCCCTACACCTGATGAACCGAGAAGACAGAAAGTTTTAGCTGGTTCAAGATAGACTTTGATTTTATCTATATCCTCAGTCAGATTATTACTGAACGAAATGATGGGTACATCAGGAATGATTGCGGCAATGTCAGCTTTCCTCTTTTCAATCTCAGACTCGTCCAATAAATCGCTTTTACTCAGAAACACAATTGGAGTAATATTGCTCTCATTGACCATCACTAAATACCGCTCAAGCCTGCGCAGATTGTAATTGGCATCGAGTGCCTGCATAATAATTGCAATATCAATGTTTGCGGCGATAAGCTGGAAATCCACCTTCTGTCCCGGCGATTTCCTTTTTAATAGTGATTTTCGTGGCAAAATATCGTGGATAATAGCAAGTGAATCATCATCAAACAATTGGGCGTATACCCAATCGCCCACGGTTGGAAAATCGAGAGAGGAATCCAAGTTGAATAAGAACTTCCCGGTAAGTTCCGCATAAATTTCTGTTCGTCCTGTTGATACAATATAACTGTTTTTGTTTACGCTGATTACGCGGACAATTTTGAAGTGTTCTGATTTTTCAGGTTCAACTTTATCTTTGAACCACTGATTAAATCCAAGTCGTTCAATTGCAGCATACATATTTTTGGATCCGTTTAATAATTACCTTTCAAAAGTAGCACCTTTACACAAAACAAAAAAGCATCCCGGAGGATGCTCTTTTGTTAATAATATATTCTGGCTGCAAGTGCTTATAAATTCACGCCGCCTGAAACTTCGATGCGCTGGCCATTGACCCATTTTGCATCTTCCGAACAGAGGAACGCTACTACACCACCGAGGTCATCCGGTTGTCCGACACGTCCCAATGCGGTAATACTTGCCAAATGCGCGCTGAATTCTTTGCTATCACGCACCATGCCGCCGCCGAAATCGGTTGCAATAGCCCCGGGAGCAACAACGTTAACGCGTATCTTTCTCGGTCCGAGTTCAACCGCGAGATACCGGGTTAATACTTCAATAGCGCCTTTCATTGCCCCATATGCCGAAGTCCCCGGCATTGAGAAGCGTGCCAAACCGGAGGAAATATTCACAATCGCTCCGCCGTCATTCATTATCTCCAAAACCTTCTGTGTCAGCATGTAAACGCCCTTGAAGTGAATGTTGATAATGTAATCGAGCTGATCCTCGGGAGTATCAACGAATGGTTTATACAGAGCAGTACCCGCGTTATTGACGAGAAAGTCCAATTTAGCAGTGCCGTATTTCTCTGTCAAATATTCCTTGACCTGAGTAATGAAAGCACCGAATAAATTTACATTCGAAGTATCCAACTGAAAAGCCGCAGCCGTTCTACCAAGAGATACAATTTCCGCAACGACCTTATCAGCTTCGGTTTTATTCTGATTATACGTTAGAATAACGTCATTTCCCTTTTTCGCGAGTTGAATAGCCATATCCCTGCCTAAACCGCGGCTTCCGCCGGTAACCAATGCAATCTTTGTCTGAGCCATAAAATTTCCTTTTTAATAAATCATCTAATAACAACACCCGCTAATTTGCAAAAAACAAATGATGCGGCAATGAGTGCTTATTGTATTTGACGTTTGAATGGATGAAATATTTTCTTGAATTAATAATTTTTCCCGCATTGTGGAGTATAAGGAGTTTCTCCAAATCCTCACAACTGCCGTAGTAATGCTTGCCGGTTTTTAAACTTCTTAGTATATAAGTAAAATACATTTTTCTCTCCTGATATTCTTTAAAACGAAAGAAGCACCTACAATGAGGTGCTTCTTGTGAGCGGAAAGGGTGGGACGAAGCGTCTTCCCAAAAATGCTGCGCTTTTAAGCCGTTTTCGCAATATTTTAGGGCGACGTTACCAAAATGTTACCACTAAATATTGTTGAAAAACTTCTCAAACTGAGATAATGGATTATTTGTTCAATCTCCTGATCTTCCTGTCTTTTTTTCATTAAACCAATTAGTTCCTCTATGGATATCGCCTTCTTTATCGATTCTTCCTATTTTCTTTTGATTAAACCAGTTTGTCCCCTTATATAAAATCCCATCTTTATCTATTCTGCCAATGATGTGCTCATTAAAATAATTTGTACCCTCTAAAATATTCCCATCTTTATCTATTCTCCGTATTTTTTCTTCATTAAACCAATTGGTTCCCTTATAAATATTCCCGTTATCATCAACTCGACCTTTTAACTCTTCGTTGTACCAATTATTCCCTGAAAATATTTTTTTTCCTTCTACTCCAGCGTATTTAGTAATATCATCTTGTCTAAATCGATTTATATGGGGGAATGCGGTTCTTCTTTTATCGATTCCTTGCCCAGTGTCATCGAAAAGAGTAATTGATACTTTGAAAACAACATAAAATACAACGGACACAATTATCAGAATGGTAATGGCAATAAAAGCTAGGTAGATTATAAAACCCCAAATGGCTAGTAAATAAATTGTGGATGCTACCCTTACCCCATTTCTTACTCCATGATGAGTAAAATGATTTGTCCAGTCAAGAATCATGGCGACTGACCAAATTATCGGAGTAAATAAATACTGGGAAATCCAATTTGTCTTTTGGGAAGTCCCAGATTGTTTTCTTTTTATCCAGTTCCCAATATTTTCAATTTTATCATTAACTTTATTAGAATTAATAATCGCAATAATCGAACCGAATAATATAGGTAAACTCAAAACTTCAATTACTGTTACTTCATTCTCAATAACAAACATCTATACTATTTAATTATGTTTTTGATTAAATCAGCAAGTGACAACAGATCTAATCCACTTCTTTGTACATATTGATGAGCTTTGTTCCCATTATTGATAAATGTAGCTGGTCTTAATGGGTCGGTAGATGGATCATACCAACAATTGGGCTCAATGGATTTAATTACGTTTATCAATTTAACCCATTTATCGTTTGGGAAGTTGCTTGCGCGAAATAAAGTTTTTGTCCCCAATAATGGGTCTTCAAGAAATACTATCCCACAACCATCATTATGAGAATTAAGATAATTTAATGAGGGTTTATTGGCACTAAATATATCCCCCCTAGGAACCAAATTTAATATAATTACAGGTTTTCGTAAACTAATAACTTTTTGTTGTTTGTTTTGAGAATTGGGTATTGCTTTTTGTATTTCTATGTTGGGAAGAATTTTAGCTCGTATGATACCAACTGGAGTTCGGGAATCAGTGTCCCTCATATTTATAAGAACCTTTTCCAACTCATTTGAAAAAGATATAAAATTCAATTGATTCTGAAATTCAACTTCCCAAAAATGCATCATTAAAAGGTTTGTAATTTCTTCCCCCCAAGTATAATAACTTGCGAAACATATTCTAGATAAGATTAACAATTGTGGAATTGTGTTTCCCAGAGTATCTTTTAAGACAGTGCCTCCAGAACCTTTCAAAACAGCGTTAGCGAATACAGCATTTTGATTCCCATAATTTGATGAGATAGTTTGCCGAGCATCTTCAAAATGGGGATTTGTTTTATGAGGGCTATGAATTATGTAGTGCTCCAAAGAATTTTTTAATGCCTCCTTTTTTGATGAAGGATCACCTACAATATCAATTTTATTTTCCAGTGCATAGATTAATGAGGTTATACTTATATCAACTATAGTTCTTTTCCAAGAATGAGACAAAAAATCGCGAATATCTTCTTTTTGCGTATTCCCTTTATAAAACAAAAAGCGAACATTATGTAATGTTTTGATTAAATTTCCTAAATGTTGCGAATGAGCGTTTCCAAATTCATCAATCGAACTTATTTCTTTTAATAAAGTTTTTATTGAATCCGTTATAGTAAATCCACCTTTATTTTCAAGATAGTCTAAAACAACCGCACTACAAGAAGGTAAACTTTTACCCTTCCCTGACAGGTGTTCATCAAATAATAATAAAGGTTGAACACCATAAGATACCGTGCTTCCAATTCCAAAAACAATCGAGTTTGGCCAGAGAAGCTTGGCTCCAAAATCATTCGTTGCTGAATAAAGCGATTCTTCCATAAATTCTACACGATTTATTTTATCAGGTAAAGCAGTATGAAATAATAATTCAGCAAAATATTCATCTAGGTGAGGATCTGTATGCACAATATGATGTCTGAGATAATTTTCAAGCCCCATAAAATCAAGTTGAGGGATGATATTATGCAAAAAATTTGTGCTTTTATAATGTAAAGCGGATAATAGTCCACCAGAATTTTTTACATCAATTTGAGTTAATTGTATCATCTTCAATCCCTTTATTAATATTTTCTGAAGATACTAATCGGTCATCTTGGCTGACTCGCCGAAGCAATAAAAATGAAGCATCATCTTTAGGCCAATTTGTTAATGTTGAATATTTTGATATATCCTCATCCTTTAGTATATTTTTACGAAATTCAGGGAGTATAAAATCATATCCATCTTTTGCTTTAATTGTTGAATTAAAAATGAAATTCTTAAGTTTTGTTTGAAATTTATCAATTAACTCGGTAAAACCATCAGTCGCAAGTAGTATATATTGCAGTTCGGATGTATTCCCTTTGTAATTGATAACAAACCCGCTAGGAGGTTCTGAATTAACATAAGCAGAAGGGCAACACTTTGGTAAAAGTAACGATGATAAATATGTACCATTCTCCATAAGTGATTGAATGTTGTCGTTTATTCCTATAATACCATCGCCACAACTAAATACAATAAAATCCTTTTCCGTTATGATGAAGCATAATATCGTCGTCATCAAATAGTCATAAATAAATATTTCTTTGGCTTTTTCATCATTCGCTAATTGAAGATCAATAATAGTTGCAAGTCTTTGTAATAAACTCGTTTCAATATTTTCTAAAAAACCATTGTCGTATATTTTATTCTCGGAAAGATAATTTTGAATAATATTAGATAGATTGAATGATATTAATTTTGATCCTATCTCATTATTTGAATAAGAATTTCGTATTTCATCATGAGTACTCGTACATCCATCACAAACGATGCCGATGATTAAATTATCACTCAAAAATAAACTGACTGCATCTTGATTATTACTATTATCAAATATGTGAGTGGTTCCCTGCTGAGTTGCCCCACCAACGACAAACGGTAGTTTGTTTGTGCAATTACTAATCGTAAGATTAATAAAATGATAAGTAAAAGGGATTTCGTTCCACCGATTACTCATTTTATTTCACTCCTATTAAACTAGTTAAATCAATACCATAGTACTTCAGAAAATGACTTAATTGGTCGGGGTCTGCAAAGTGCGACAGTGGGATACTGTGGGAGTAATTTGCCTTGCTAACTTGTGAAACATTGCCAATTATAGTTGAGAAGCCAGAATCTGGTATCATAAAACTGCCAACTACTTTTTGCTGGATTTGTGGTGTTACGCTAACCTTTCTTGACGCTACTATCTGTTTTAATGCCAGATCAAATCCACTTTGACTATAAAATACATAAGCAGGGTGTCTCGGATCTTTACGATCAAGTGTTTGCATTAAACTTGTTCTTTTGCTATCAAGGAAAACCGAAATAAAAAAAGTATATAATTTAGGGAAGGTGGTACGTATATGATGAATTCTACTTTTTATATTATCATTCACGGGATTTGAAAGGTATTTTATTCCATTTAGGTTATTAGTTCCAGCATGAATATATCTCAGCATCGAAATACCATTTTCTTTATTAAACATGACATCATGTGATGGGTCGGTTCTACAAAAAAATGGATTAACTCCTATCATAAACTCAAAGCAAACACAAGCTATCGAAAATATATCACTCTCATAAGTATATGTATAGCCACCTTGTGAGTTTTTACCCTGAGATTGGGTTAAAGGATCTAAATACTCATCAGACCATGAAAGACAACGAAACTGGCCTATTTGCGCTGCATCTAAATCAATAATAATTGGATAATTTAACTTTGTATTATACAAAATATTTGAAGGGTTAACATCACCAAGGATTATCCTAGATTTATGCAGTCTATCGATTACATCAAATGTATTATAAATAAATTCGACTGCCTTTTTATCATCCAATTGATTTGACTTATAGTTTGCAGATTGTAAGTTATAACCAATATCCCCTAATGTGGAACAATTATTAAAATATTGCATCGAAAATCCGCAGAGAAAATCAAGGATTTCCTTATTATCATAAGCTGGTTGTTGAGGAAAAGCAAACGAATCTTCGCCAAGATGTGATACATTGTTTTGATATGAATTGCATAAGGCTAAAACTTTTAATCTTCTTTCTCGATTAATCACTTGTTTGTGATAAATTTTTGCAAGGGACGAGCCGTCCAATGGATAAATCTCACCTTCGCCACCGCTTGCTAATGGGACATCAATTAAAAATGTTTTGCCACTAATTATTATTTTCATTGTCACATCCTTAAATGTTTCTAAGAATTTTGTCCTTGACTTGAGACAGCGCTTTGAGAGGCTAGAACGAATGCTCGCCTTATTTCTTTAGCATCTTGTGACAAAGAAATTGCTTCTTGAAAACCAAGTCTATTCTTCAGGTCATTTAACATAGAAGAAGTAAATTGGGGATTCGTTAAACCAATAATAACTGAGCTTCTTATGATTCCTTTCAACTGCAACTCTTGTATAATGTTTTTTATTTCATCTGGTTGTACACCGCCCTGATTATCTTCTCCGTCAGTTATAACCCCAATAGTGAAGGAACTTTTAACATTATTATTTTGTGCATTTGCTATATTTGCTGCCATGTCTTGGAGAAGATAAAAAAGGGATTTATAAAGCGCAGTATAGCCGTCGGGATTATAGTGATTTCCCTTATTCATAACAATAACACTATCAGAGCCAGATGATGAAAGTGTTGCAAACGGATTCAGTACTTTTACAGAATCAGCAAATAAAAATTGCACAACATATAAAGCTCCTTTTTTGCACTTGTGACTTTTCCTAAGTATCTGGATCATTTCAGATTGACCATCAATTACACTTTGCTTATATGGTTGCATGGACCCTGATTCATCAAATAAAAAACAAGAAAATACGGGATCATCATATAACATTGAAACGTCAGCTACTTGGACATTCCTAGATTGTATAGCTAAAGAATTGGCGGCGGTTTGAGATAAAGTTCCATCTTTAACTAACGATTTTGTTGCATCAGAGATATTAACAGATGACATATTGAAGTCTCCTATATTGTACTAATAGTTAATTAATAAAGTTTACCAACGATCAATTTGATAAAATAAGGTAAGATATGATATGGACAAGTGAAATGACATGTAAAACTCTCCTTAATAAACATTTCTCTAGGTGTTAAACATGATGCTGTTCAATCAATGTCATGAAAACAACTTTTTAGAGACAAAGACAAAAACCCAATTACAACGAGCAGAAACTTTATAACTTCAATTATTACTGTAACTCTAAACAACTTTTCTAGTTACATGAGAAATTACATTTGGCGTCTATAATTAAAAAGTGTTATTTATTTTCGCAAAATGTAATTCTTATAGATGACTATCCGTTAATTGCTAAAATATGTTATATTTTAGCAAAAGGCAACGATTATTTAATAAATTATAATTTTTATTTCAAGCGATACCTTGCCCCAATAATACATAACATTAGTTAATTCACTCCCCAAAATCAAGCATTTGTAAACTCGTTATGTATCGTATTCATTTTGGTAATGAAAGATAAAAATAAATAACTGTCTGTTTTTTTGTAAAGAGGTAAGTAGTCTTTTCCTATTGAAAATATTATGGAAACACAAGTTAAATTGTGGGACGAAGCGTCATTCCAAAAATGCTACGTTTTTGAGTTGTTTGCGCAATATTTTAGTGTGATGTCCCCAGGAAATGTTTTAGAGACGATGGGAATAACTGGTAGTCAGCCCGAACGGCTAATACACACGAAAAATAAGGTTGACAATAAAATTAAATATCAATAAATTAAATTTCATTTCGATTTCTTCTATTTTTAGTTTAGTAGGAATAATTTTCGTTAAGAATATTTCCGAAGTTACTTAAACATAAAACTACAGGGCACAAAAATGTCTCTCGTAACATGTAAGGAGTGCAAAAAACAGGTCTCCTCACTTGCTCCGATTTGTCCTCATTGTGGAGTTCAGTATCCAGGATCCGATAAACCTTTGATTGCCAAAAGCGCACCTGAAGGGGGATTTATTTGTCCATATTGTGATGCGCAGGATTATGCACCTGTCTCATCCAGTCTTACCTATAATCGAAAATGTCGTATATGCGGGAACATATTTATCACGTCGCATTTGGCCAGTCTGCCCTGAATTATCAATAGTATAGATTTTGAATTATAGCTAGTGACGTAAATATTTCAGTAAAATTTGAGAAATTGATCACATGAATGTTTCTGATTTTGTAGAGAACTGGTTATAATAATATAAGTGTAAAAACAATCGTATAATCAAAGACCATTTATTGGAATTGAGTGAACAGTATGAAAAAGCACGATCTGCAAAAACATGAGTTTTTTGAAATGTCTTCCATGACAATTCTAAATGATACGATAATGACGGAATATATTGCTATGGGTCATCGGATCTGTGACAATTGCGGGAGAGATAAAGATACATCTGGTGCTAAAACTTGTAGTAATGGACACTTTATCTGTCATCATTGTGCAGCCCAACATATACATTGTCCTCTATGTAAACATACCTTAAGATAATTCAGATGTTTGGATTACTAAAGGAAACCAGACTCGAAAAAAAAGGATATCTTGATTTTCGAAATAATTATTGTGCCACTTGCAAAACCATTGGTAAATTATACGGACATCTAGAAAGAGTGTCCTTAAATTATGATGTTGTTTTCTTAAACGAACTATTGGCAGCGTTGGACAATAAGGAAAAAAACATCGATAGTATAACAGCACGCGATTGTTGGAAACTTCCCAAGAATGATAATACAATCCCCTACTATCTAACCTATACTGCTTCAATAAACGTTCTACTAAGGCAGTATAAAATTATGGATAATGTGCTTGACTCTAGATCAGAAAATAATGTTTGGAAACTTCTACAGTATTTCGGAAATTCTAATTTTGCGAAAGCAAGAAATATTTTAACAAATTACAACTTACCCATTCGACTTATTGATAACAGAATCCATGAACAATTCAAGAGAGAAAAAAAGAAAATAAAATTTGACAACTATCAAGATACTTTTGAATATTACAGTGACTCAACTGGCGAAATTACAAGTATCGTGTTTGGATGCGGTGTCCCAGATCATTACAATAAAAAAATAAGATTACTATTCACTAAAATTGGGTATAACTTTGGAAGGATAGTTTATCTGATTGATGGCATTGAAGATTACGATAGGGATGTTAAATACGGGCAGTTTAATTATCTCTTAATTCATGATGATCATAATAAATCTGAATTGGTTCAGCATGTGGCAAAATATATTTTAGATTGCCTTAAAATCATAAAAGACTGTATTAATGATCTACCTATCGACGATATAAAGAAAAGGGTATTTGTCAATCGGCTTTATGTCAATGTCTCGGCTAAAATATCTTCCCCTAGGTATCGTAATCTTAATCATTGTGATAATGCGAATTTATCTATCAAAGAACGTTATAATTATGCCCTAATGGCAGCTAAAAATAGATGGCAAATAACGGATAGAGCAAAACTTAAATATCCTGCATTTGTCATATTGGCTATATTTTTCATTATATTTTTTCTATTTTTCCCCCAACTTATTCGTAATGCAGACGATTCAGTAAACAATGCTAATTGTTGCGGTGATTGTGGTGGTTGGTGTTGTGATGGCTGTTTTGCTAGTTGGTGTGGGTCAGGTCGTACTGGTTGTTCAAGTGGTCATTTTGCGACAGAGGCATGTGACAAATTAGGCAGTATTTGGCCTAGCTGTATTCTTTTATGTGGATTAATTGGTTGTTGTGGTGGTGCATGTGAAGGAGCAAAAGAAGCTCCAAAAGTCATTATAAAAGTTATAAAAGCTCCAAGTGACGGTTGTTGTGGTTGAAAATGTTTCATTCTGTTAAGTCTTGCTTCATAATACAGGGGGATTTCCAAGCTGCGAAAGTGGTAGTGTAAGATAGATTGTGTAAATGGTAAAAAGCCCTGGAGCACGAAGTGAAGCGTAGCGGAACGAAGTGCTCCAGGGGGTGCCAAAATCGAAATTGGTTTTTGGCAGAAAATAAATCATTTTACCATTTATAAAATAGGAATACTACACTATGGAAAACCTTGACGAACTCTTTGAGCAGTTCAAGAAAGATCTCTCGAAAGCGAAAACCTACAAAGACCTCATGGGCAAAGACGGCGCCATCAAAAAACTGATGAAAGCCTCCATCGAGTCCATGCTCGAAGCTGAGATGACCGAACACCTTGGCTATGAGAAAAACGATCCCGTCGGCAATAATTCAGGTAATAACAGAAATGGCACCTATCCGAAAAAAGTAGAGACTGATAACGGTGCAATTCCGATTGAAGTTCCCCGTGACCGTAACAGTGAATTTGAACCCATTGTAGTCAAGAAAGGCGAAAGCAGACTGGGAGAACTTGAGGATAAAATTATCTCCATGTATGCCAAAGGAATGACCACCCGGGATATACAAGCCCATATCGAGGAAATCTACGGAGCTAATATCAGTCCTGCTCTTGTTTCCCATATCACCGACAAGATTCAGGTGCTTGCCGTAGAGTGGCAGAACCGCCCTTTAGAGCCTGTTTATCCGATTGTTTTCTTCGATGCGATTCACTACAAAGTTCGGGATGAAGGCACTAAGAAAGTAGCCTCTAAAGCGGCTTATACGTGTCTTGGGCTAAATATAGATGGTCACAAGGATTTGCTTGGTCTTTGGGTTGGCGAAGCAGAAGGAGCCACGTTCTGGCTATCAGTTATGACGGAACTTAAGAACCGCGGAGTTAAGGAAATCTGCATTGCCTGTGTTGATGGACTGAAGGGTTTTCCGGAGACCATTAACACTGTTTTTCCCAGGGCTGAAGTGCAACTTTGCATTGTCCACCAGATCAGGAATTCCATGAAGTATGTTGCCACAAAAGACCAGAAAGCTTTTGCCCGTGACCTGAAAACTGTTTACTCTGCTCCGACAGAAGAAGCTGCTTTGCTCAATCTGCAAACCATAGAGGATACTTGGGGCAAGAAATATATTTTGGCTTTGAAATCCTGGCGGAACAACTGGAATCAGCTGTCGGTCTTTCTGAAATATCCCGAAGAGATCCGCACCATGATTTACACCACCAATGCCGTTGAAGCTTTGCATCGCCAGTTCAGGAAAGTTACCAAAGCGAAAACGCTTTTCCCGAATGATGATGCTTTGAAAAAAATGCTTTATTTGGCATATCGTGATATTGCGAAGAAATGGAATATGCCGGTCAGAAACTGGTCCATTGTCATTGGACATTTTTCTGTTATGTTTGCTGATGAACTTCAACAATATTTATAACTGAGGTTCAAGCCATTTACACAATTAAAAATACACACTCTGAAAACAGAAATTACTTCCGGCTTTTGCCATTCGTTTGCATTGTGTGCCCTTTTTAGTAATTGCCTGACATTGCTGTTTTTGTACCGGCATTTGAGATGAATAGCTTTCAGTAATTAAGCATAAAAAGAAAACAAGCAAAAATATTTTTCTGAGATTTTTCATAAAAGAATCTTTTTATTATTTAATGTTTAATTAGGTTAATCATTTATATTTCCAAAGTTCATTCTTATCCCAGAATTCTTTTGCTTTTTCGTGACCATTTATATAAGCTTTTTCAATCAATGATGCAGCCTTCTTTTTGTCTGTTAAGACACCACTGCCATAATAATAACACCAACCAAGATTAAACTGAGAATTAGCATCATCTTGCATTACGGCTTTGCCCCACCAGTCAACGGCTTTCTTTTTGTCTGTTAAAACACCCTCTCCTAAATTATAACAAACGCCAATATTATATTGAGCGTCAGCATATCCCTGTTCGGCAGCTTTAGTATACCAGTCTACTGCTTTCTTTTTATCAGTTAATACACCCTCACCGTTATAGTAGCAAACACCAAGATTAAATTGAGCCATTACTTGTCCTTGATTGGCAGCTTTTTCAAACCACTCAAAAGCTTTTTCCATATCAGTTATAACACCACCTCCATTAGCATAACAAACACCAAGATTTAATTGAGCGTCAGCATATCCCTGTTCGGCAGCTTTAGTATACCAGTCTACTGCTTTCTTTTTATCAGTTAATACACCTTCACCGTTATAGTAGCAAACACCAAGATTAAATTGAGCATTAGCATTTCCTTTATTTGCAGCGTTTTTAAGGGAATCAATATTTACTTGAGAGAAGATATTTTGAAACGATGTAATGGTAATCAACAGACAAATAAAAAATAATTTCATACCACACCCAAAATTGAAAAATATTATTGAGCAAATGTATGTAGGATATTTATTAAATAAAAAAATCAACAGCGACAATATTTTTAGTGTTTTTTAAGTGTTGCATAAATTAACGGTTTCCCTTTTTTAGGGCTACTGAAAACTCCCCAAGTTCACTTGGTTTTATGACAGATAAAAGCCCTAATGTTGCATTACCGCTGTATATTATCGCTAACTCATTGTTTATTAAGGACTTAGCAAATAAATACAATACAGACCCTAAAAAGTCCTATCTGCTTATTTTACAATGAGTTACAGAATAATTTAAGTGTTCAGAGATAAGCCAAAAACTCCCATTTTTTGTGGTAAAATTTGAGACGGTGTTATAGTTAAGACCCCACCGGCTCAAAGTGCCCCCTGTACCCCCCCCCAATTCTATTGAAAATTCCTTGTAAAAACCGGCAACCCCTTATAATTCCTCAACTTACAGGTGTTTATGCTGTGGTGGGCATCCTACGAGCTCCCAGAGGCAAAATAGAGGCATATCTATCAGGCATCGCAACAGAAAGCAAGGTAACCGGACAGTTTAAAAGTAAAATCCCCACTTCATTGCTGGAGCAGGGATTCTATTTTGTCAATTCTATTGGCAAAGTTTTGACAGCACAAATTTACATATTTATCAATCAAAAATGAAATATTGATCTTCACTGGCTAAAGCCGCAAAAATGATGTTTTTGAGTATAAAGTATGTGTAATTCATGTGTAAGCGTATATGAAAAAACCGCAACATATTATTAAACAATACGTTGCGGCATTTCTTGGCGGAAAGGGTGGGATTCGAACCCACGGTACACTTTTGGCGTACACACACTTTCCAGGCGTGCCGGTTCAGCCACTCCCGCACCTTTCCGTGTTTTATTTTTTTTGCCTTACCGGAGGGCTGATCCGGTAATTTTAATAGCCTGCAAATTTACTCAATTTTCATTTTATAGACAAAGATTTTGTGCCGTTTTAAGCCGTAAAGTTTATATTTTTCGATAATGAAGGAAAATAAAAAAATCGCTATTGTCACTACAGGCCATCCGGCAAAGGATGACCGGATATATTACCGCTTTGCAAAATCGTTGCAAAAAGCTGGTATACCGGTCACGATTATTACTACGTTGGAAGATATTCATGAAAATGATGAACCAATTTCCATCGCCGGTTTGGCAAAGAAAGCATACGGCACTAAAACAATATATATAATCAAACAACTTTTCACTGCGAAACCCGACCTGATACTATGCGCCGAAGCATTTGCCATATTCCCTGCTTTCATGTATAAAATATTTTCAGGTGCGCAGACAACGATTCATCTCGACATCACCGAATGGTATCCCGAAAACATATTGCAAAAAAAGTCGGCATTGCTGGCAACCATTCTAAAACCCTTGTTTTATCTAATGATGGTTATCGCCGGACTACTGATTGACGGATACATTTCCGGTGAAAATAAAAAACTCAGCAGATGGCTCCTTCTTTCACCCGGCAAACCGCATGCAGTAATATCATACTTCCCCGATTTATCATACTTCCCTCATCATCCGGCATCCGGAACAGGCGCTACGCTGAATATCTGCTTCGCGGGATTATTCACACAGGAACGCGGATTTTTCAGGTTTATCGAAGTAATAAAGAAAATTGCCGGGGAAAATCCAGATAAAATATTTATCGGAACAGCAATCGGGAAATTCATTTCTTCGCAAGATGAAGAGCTTTTTACCCACATGCTTACTTCTATTCCTGGAAATTGCACAATCACTCTAAAAGATTGGGTTCAGTATGAAAATCTTTCAGAAGTTTATAAGACTGCCGATATTTTTATCGAATTGCGTGATGACAATTTCTTTTATCGTAATTCGCTGCCGATAAAATTATTCGAATTCATGGCGATGGGTAGGCCCGTTATATATTCGGAAAATGACGCCATAAAAGAAATTTTAGACATCAAACAGGTGGGTGCATTTGCCAATCCGCTTGCCATTGAAGAAGTCGCTGCAATTCTGCAAAGGTATGTTGCCCAACCGGCTATGCGAATTACACAAGGAAATAACGCAAGAAAGCTTGCGGTTGAGAAATTCAATTGGAACAACGAAGAGAAAAAACTGATTGATTATATCGGGTTGTTTTAAACACATCTCATAAAACAAAACACTTTAATTGAGGAAGATATATTCCCATCCGGGAAACAAAATGCGGGGGTGATTTACGTTTTCTACAAAGATTTATCTCCTAACGGAGAATTTAGCGCTTACTCATTTTTTGCGCAATTGAAATTAAGAATCGGCATCGGTCGCTCTTTGATGAGGCTGTCTCTTAAGTCTTCTTCACAAAAACAATCCGTGAAAATCCGGGTTACCCGCCCGCATGACTGCGTCAGCAGTCGGGCGGGTCAGTGTCATCAGCGTTCTATTTTTTACTTTTGAAACAGCCCCATCTTGAAGCTTCAATGTTTCCCCTACATATTTACGTCGGCTGTCGGACCGTAGCTTGGCGGCAGCGCGACATTCAGCAAGCGCAGGTATACGCCAAGTTGTGCACGGTGATGAATCAAATGGTTAAAGCATGTACCGCGTAATACTTCATGCTTACACAAAGTAAAATAGGTGATATCCCCTGAGCGCAGCGTCCAGCCTTTCTCCAGATCCTCTTCTTTCATATTCATGAAAGCGGCTTCCGCGCTGGCAACGCATTTATCATGATGCCTCAGCAGATCTTCTTTCGATTCAGGAATGAATGGCTTGAATTCCGAAGTCGCGAAGTCGAGTTCGGAAGTATTAATAACGGTAGCTGCCCATTCCGTCAGGCTGGCGACATGAGATGCCAGATGAACAAGAGTCATGCTTTTTTCGTGTGGTCTCCAATCCCCTTTTTCAAGCGGAACAGCTTCTAAAATTTTCCGGGTAACAATAGCTTCATTTTTCAACTCAGCAAGAAATGCTTCAATCACAGTCATGGTAGTATCTCCTTACAAGATTATTTGGAATTGTGTTGTGAATAACGCTTTTAAATTAGTGTGCATTTGAACACTATCAATATACTGTGCTTTTATGGATTTGTCAAGAAGAATTATGGATTTTTTCGATTTGATGAAAAGCTGCTGAGAATCTTTTTACTGTCAGAGAATGCCTGGAGCATCCTTTTCTTAGCAAAGTAATTTAAAAACGGCATAGCCGTATAGCTTGCTGAATCCGATTCGGGGATTATATAATAAACCGGCTTTTGGTTGTCTGTTCCCTTAAATACCCACGTTGGAGTAAAACTTGTTTTATTCAACCTAAATTTCTGTGTTCGCAAGTTTTTCTCAATGGTAAAATGGAAGATCGCGCCCGCATCTTTATACCGTTCTTGCTGATTGGATATGAAATTCCCAAGTGAATAAACGACTAATCCGGTATCAAGCATGCTTTTATCCGAATGAAAAAAGTTACCGGGCTGAAGAACATGCGGATGGCTGCCGATAATAATATCCGCCCCTGCCTGTATCGCCTTTTCCACAGCTGCTTCCTGCCATTTGGATTGCCTCTGCTTATATTCCTCTCCGAAGTGGAAACTGACAATCACAATATCACTCTTACCTTTCGCGCTAATAATATCCTCAGTAATTTTGGCAGTATCAATCAGACTTACTAAATAACTTTTGCCTTTCGGGACAGGATTGCCGTTTGTGCTGTAAGAATATGCAAGAAGAGAAAAGGAAATTCCGTTCTTTTTGAAAATCCGGATAGAGTCTTTGTCCCGCTGCGATTCTGCCGTTCCCACGTATGGAATTCCGTTTATTTGCAGTTGGTGTAACGTGCGCAAAATGCCCTTCTCACCTCTGTCCAAACAGTGATTGTTCGCAGTAGTAAGGTGTGTAAATCCGGCATCTCTTATCGCGGTAAGAAATTCATCAGGAGAATTGAAATAAGGATATCCGGAATATTGCTCTTCCGCTCCGGCAAGCACTGTTTCCAAATTACCAAAGCAAACATCTGCCTCTCCAATAACAGGCTTAACAAATTTGAAAAACGGTTTGAAATCAAAACTATCGGCAACGACTTTTGCATATTGATATTCGGGGGAATGACACATTAAATCGCCGACTGCGATGAATTTTATTGAGATGATTGAATCTTGTATGGGTTGGCTTTTTTTAGCAGACGAATAAAAAAAATTCTTTGGGCTTACTGCAATAAGCCCAAAGAATAGTAATAAAAAAGGAAATAAAATTGTAAGAACAATATATCGTTTATGGAATTTCATAGAGAAATGTAATCGCATTTGGTTTATTAATGAAATCCCACAGGCGAATGAAAACTTACGCTTTAGGGGTCTTTCTGTCAGCTTTAATGGTCTGTACGTCATTACGAACGTCCTGAGCCAATTTTTTCAATTCGCTGAGACCTTTACGAAGGCGCGTTCCTGCTGCAGATTGTCCTTTTTCGTAGAATTTAACAAAATCAGGCTGCAGGCTTTGAACGAAATCAACGAGTTGCTGGTACTTTTCCATGTTGTATCCTTTCGGTTAAATAAGAACATTAATTAATTATTTATAAGATAATATTTTCCCGAATAATTTCAGCGATATCTTTAATTTCTAAATTATCCGGTGTGTTACAAGTCAAAAGTCCATCATTCAACATTGACATACAAAAAGGACATGAAGTTGCTAAAATTGATGCTTTTGTATCTATCGCTTCTTTTGAACGTAGTGCATTAATTCTGCTGCCTTCTGTATCTTCAACAAACATCATTCCACCTCCACCGCCACAACACATTGCAGAATGCTTATTATGACTCATTTCCGCAATTTTTACTCCCGGAACTGAAGTCAGTATGTTCCTCGGTACATCAAAAATATTATAATACTTTCCAATATAACAAGAATCATGATATGTAATCAAATGATTATTTGATTTTTTTAATTTAATTTTCGCCGTTTTTAGAAGATTTTCGAGGATTTCGGTATAAAAGTGCACCTCAAAGTCACCGCCGGACTGATGAAAATCCGTTTTTAATGAATTAAAACAGTGGGGACAAGTCGTGATAATTTTATTAATTCCGTACTTTTTAAATAGCTGTAAATTCTTTGAAATCAATTCCTGGGACAAATATTCATTCCCTGTTCTCTTAGCAATATCACCATTGCACGATTCTTCACTGCCGAGAATTGCGAAATCAATTCCGCCGACTTGCATTATTTCGCTAAAAGCTTTCGTCACTTTCATTGCACGTGAATCATACGACCCCGTACAACCCACCCAAAATAAAAATTCATGATTGGGATTATTGGCCACTAAAGGAATCTGCATCCCTTCTGCCCATCTTGCCCTATCATATGAACTAAATCCCCAAGGATTTCCACTAACTTCCAGATTTTTGAATATATTTTGTAATTCAACAGGAAATACAGATTCCGTTAAAACAAGATTTCTGCGCAAATCTATTACCGTATCCAAATGCTCAATCATAACCGGACAGGAGTTCTGGCATGATCTGCAGGTTGTGCATTCCCAAATCTCATTATCCGTGATAAGATTATGCAACAACGAATTATTCTCAGCTTTACCTGTACTCAATTCAATTGACCGGCTGCGAATATCCATCATAATTTTTCGCGGCGAGAGTGATTTTCCGGCAGCTACAGCAGGACAAACTTCATCGCACCTGCCGCATTCCGTACACGAATATCCGTCAAGCACCTGCTTCCATGTTAAATCGGTGACATCCGCGGCTCCGAAGCTTTGTTCTTCGCTATCAAAATCAACAACTTTCAGTTCACGTGCAGATGATTCCAACTTTGCAAAATAAACATTAGGAATTGAGGTAACGATATGAAAATGTTTTGAATAGGGTAAATAATTGAGGAATACAAATATTGTTATAAGATGAGTCCACCAGAACAATTCATGCGTATAAGTCATTGTCCCCCACCCCTGTTTTCCAAACAGAGATATAAGAATCGTATGATGCGATGATGCAGCCGGATTGGTCAGGCTCTGGCCGGTCAACGTTAGCATAATCACCAGAATCATTAAAAGTATGATGGCAGCTTCATATGTATGCCCCGATCTTGTTTTCTGCAAACGTGGTATTCTCAGGATATAGCGACGTAAGAGTGCAGCGATAACAGCAGCTACAACGAACAAAACAAAGACATCCTGAACATTAGCAGCTATCCGGGCAATTACTGAATCGCCGCCAAGAATGAAATTTTCCGAATATGCCTGAACGATTGATTCGCAAATAGAAAGTAAAAAGAAGATGAATCCCCAGAAAATACAAAAGTGAATCAGTCCGGCGATGGGCTGCTGCAAAATTTTCTTCTGGCCGAATGCAATAGCGAGGACGTTTTTAAGGCGTTGAGGTATGTTTGAAAAGCGGTTTTCCGGTCTGGTACGTTTTAGGAAAGCAATAACCCGGTAACAATTAAAAAAGAAGATGGATAATCCTGTAACAAGAAGTATAGTACAGGCTATTGCTTTCATTTCAAACGTTTAATTTCTAAGATTACTTTTTGTGCTGCGTGTATGCTCTTACAATTCCTGTACCGATGACGATTTTCGCCAATGTCCAAACGGAGAAAATTGAAACTCCGATAACAACACTCTTTTGTAAATTGTGGACATAGAAGGTATTCAGAAACAACATACCGAAAACGTTGATAATCACTTCACCTGCGGTAAAAGCAAACAAAGTAGAAAAGAATGATTTGCGGTATTCATAGATCATTCCGGCTGCATACGCTGCAATCGGGAATGCTAATAAATATCCGCCGGTCGGTCCGACAAGACGCATAGCACCGGTTAACATATTTCCGTTAACGGCGAAAACCGGGAGTCCTACTAACCCTAATGTTAAATATAAGATTTGTGCATATGCTCCCTTTTGGGATCCGAGTATCATGCCTGAAAGCACCACGACTAATGTTTGCAATGTAAAAGGAACAGGCTGAACAGGAATTGATACATGGGCTGAAATTGCCGTAAGTACGGCAAATGATATGATAAAATGAATTTTATATTCCGAAACATAAGTGAAAACCTTGCTTGTTTTCACTGATTGGGGAATTACCATTGTGACCTCTTTATTTTTGTTTTTTCAAGAATTCCAGAGTCGCGGTTACCGCCGCGTCAAACTTTTTATTGGCACCCTCGAAAGGATGAACACAGTCGAATGTATGTCCGGAGCCTTCAACCGGAATGAACTTGGCAAAATTTTCGTCAGCCAGTTCATGTATACGCTGCCCCTCCTTAAACGGCACGGTCAGATCCTGCTCGCCATGAATAATAAGAAAAGGTTTATGAATATGTGGAACAGCCTTCTCAACGTCGAGGACATCTTCATTTTCTTCAAGATCGTCAAGGTATGAGACGTTCATCGGCATTACCTGATTCGTTCTGGTGTTTATTATATCCAGAGAACCTTTCTTCCGCCATTCCTCCTTCTGGTGTTCGGTATATCTGTCAAAATGCGAAACCGCATTCCATGTAATTATACCGGTCACTTCTTCAATCTGACTTGCAGCCAGAATTGCCAATCCGCCGCCGAGACTATGACCTAATAAATATATACCTTTATCCGAAGGCCTCCCGAAGTAGGCAAACTGATATGCTTCAATGATCTGCTCTAATTCACTTAGTTCAAGGCTTACCGTATTATCGGCAAATTTTTCAAGCTCGGTGAATTCACCTGCTTTTTTACCGATACCGTTATGTGAAAAATTGAATGTAAGAACGCAAAACCCGTGATAAGCAAAGAACTCACCAAGATATGGGATAAAACCCCAATCCTTAAATCCTTTGAAGCCATGAACGAAAATCAGCAATGGTTGTTTAGGCAGGTTCTTATAACCATACACCGTTGCCCGAATTTTGTTCTGTTCAACCGTATAGAAGATAAAATCTTTATTCATACTTTAAATATGCCACGAAAAGAGTGAAAAAGCAAGAAACGGCAGCAAATCCGCGTGATATTTATCATATGGGTTTAAGCAATTTCTGTAAAGTTAATTTTTATTTCGTATATTTGAAATTAAGTTTGTCAAATTCAGAATCAGTGGAGCTAAATAATTCCGTTTTAGTATAATTTGAAAATCAGGACTCATATTCTATAAATGAAAGGACACTCAATGAAAAAGCAAATTCTTTTAAGTTTATTCTTATTAACCTTCGTTAGTTTGTTTACCGTAGGATGCGGTGACGACACTACAACGAATCCTGTTGAAACAACCAAGCAAGGTGCATATGTAACTTCGATACCTGCTGGAGTTGCGATTGTTGTTGACGGTAAATCAACAAGCTATACAACACCGGCTTTGATTGACACTTTGTCGGCTGGTGCACACACAATTACTTTGAAGAGTACAAATTACAATGATCTGGCTATCAATGTTACAACAACAGCCAGCAAAATTGATACGCTTGCAACAAAAACCATGACAAGCAGCGTTTATTCAATTTTCGGACCAGTTCGTATCTGGGTTAAATCAGATCCATCTTCATCACATCCGAGTGGATTGTGCCTGAGAAACGGAACTGCATATGGTATCAGTTCAAACGCCAATGACAGTTATGTTGATTTGTATTTGTTAGACGGTACCTCTACAGCGGGCGATTCTGTTGCTTCACCGGTTAAATTGACTAACTTCACCAGAGATAGCTATTTCCTTGCCTCAAGTGATGCGTCTTTGAAAATCGGTAATGTTACTGCTTATGGCAGCGGAAGCTGGTCAAAGACGTTAAGTTTAAGCGCCCACAAGAGTTTTGTTGTTTATGATAATGACAACCACTACTCAAAAGTAATCCTCAGCAATCAGGGTGTTGACGGTACAACAAGCAAGAATTGGGTTGAGCTTTATTGGATATATAACACAACATCAGGAAGCTACGAATTTTAATTCGCTTTCTTGAAGTTTTTCAAAGGCTGTCCCCCGAAAGCGGGACAGCCTTTTTCTTTTTTATCCGTATATTTGGGTTTTATAATTCGGATTAGTTTTTCTTTATGTGGTTTTTTCTCATTTTCTTCGCCATTTACGGATGGGGCAATTATTATGTCATCCGCCGTTTCTTAGCCGTTCTCCCGGCATCTCTTGAACCATTCCGCATGTACATTCTCATTGCAATGGCTACCGCCGCGGTCGCCTATATAGCAGCAAAAATGTTTTTAGTGAAATACAGCAACACTTTTTACGACATTGTGTTATGGATAGGATCATTGTGGTTTGCCGTGCTGTTATACTCTCTGCTCTTTCTCGTGGCAGTAGATTTGTACCGGTTTGCTCGCTGGATTGTCCGTTATCTCAGCCACAATACCAATTCTCTGCCCGTTATTCCGGCGAATGTTTTATTTGCCTTGTGGATAGTTCTTGTTGCCGGTCTGATTCTCTACGGGTTTTTCAACGCGCAGAATATAAAAACAAAGTATATTAACCTCTCCATTCCCAGCTCAGTAAACGCGGGTAAAACAGTCAAGATCATGTATTTCTCGGATCTGCATGCAACACCGGTCAATGACGGACGGGTTTTAGATAAAGTTATCCTGGTTTCGCAAGAAGAAAAGCCCGATATTATTCTCATGGGCGGTGATATTGTTGATGACCGTTCCAATCAGCTGCATCGGATAGGTATGGATAAGAAATTCCATGAATTTTATGCTCCGCTTGGAATGTACACCTGCCCCGGTAACCATGAATACATTACAGGCAAAGAAGATACCTTTTCGTTTCTGACGAAAAACAATGTTCACGTATTAAGTGACAGTATCGTTACTATACCTAATCTCTTTCAGATCATTGGACGTGATGACAGTAGAAAAACCAGAAAACAGCTTTCTGAACTAAGAGCAAAAGCAAGTGAGAATCTGCCGGTCATTCTTTTAGATCACCAGCCGTTCCATTTAGAGGAAGCCGAAAAAGAAGGTATCGCCTTACAGTTATCCGGACACACGCATCACGGACAGATGTTCCCTTTTAACTTCATCACGAAAATGGTATATGAAGTCAGCTGGGGATATAAAGAAAAAAGCACCACAAAATATTATGTATCCTCCGGTGCAGGGACTTGGGGTCCGCCCATAAGAATCGGCAGTGATTCGGAAGTGATTATTTTCAACGTTACATTTTGCGAGCCGGTAAATTGACCGCAGCAAGAATTGAAATTCCCGAGCACCGCAGAGGGTTATTTGCAATCGTTGTCGCTGCCCTTCTCTGGAGCACCGGCGGACTGCTTATTAAGCTTATACCGCTTGAAGCACTGCAATTATCCGGCATCCGGAGTATCTTTGCAGCGGCCACATTTTTTGCTTTATACCGTAAAAAATGTTTTCATTTTAACACGCTGATTCTTATCAGCGGCATATGTTACTCGGGAATTCTTATACTCTTTGTTTTGGCGACTAAAATGACGACTGCCGCCAACGCGATATTTCTCCAGTACACGGCACCGATTTATGTCTTGTTACTCGAACCACTCCTGCTAAAAACCAAACTGCGCCGAATTAACGTCCTGACGATAATTATCACATTCGTCGGAATGGGATTATTTTTCGTCGGAAAAGTATCCGCGGGTAATATGCTGGGGAATATTCTTGCTTTGTTGTCTGGAGTCGCTTTTGCAGGGTTTCTACTGAGCATGAGAAAGACTAAAGACGATCATCAGGAGGCCGCTATTTTCTGGGGTAATATTATTGTTCTTCTCTTTTGTTCGCCGCACATAGCAAGAGTTTCAACTTTGAGTCTGTCCACTATCGGCATGATCGCTTTTCTTGGAATCGTACAGATTGGAATAGCATACGCCTTATTCAGTTATGGATTAAAGAAAGTGGAGGCGATAGAGGCTTCTTTGATTTCCATCATTGAACCGGTGCTAAATCCTATCTGGGTATTTATCGGATATGGAGAGCAGCCTACACCATTTGCGGTATTAGGCGGTGTGGTAATTCTGATAACCATTTCACTCCGCTCATATATCCTTGAACGAAGACAAACAGCCTAATCCTTTTTTACGAGCATCTTTACCAATTCAATTTTAACATTTGTCGCCCTGATAATATTAAACTGAAATTGGTGGATTTTTATTTCCTCATTTTTATCCGGTATTCTTCCGATATGTGCCGTGATGAACCCCGAAATTGTTCCATATTCGCCTACCGGAATTTTCAAACCGAAATGTTCGTTGATGTAATCAATTTCGATTTTTCCGCTGATGATAAATGTGGTTTCATCAATTTTCCGGCAAATATCTTCCTCAATATCATACTCGTCTTTAATTTCGCCGAAGAGTTCTTCCATAATATCTTCCATCGTAACAATACCGGCTGTTCCGCCAAACTCATCAACCACAACGGCGAATGATACTTTCTGATTAAGAAAGTCATTCAGCATATCAATACTTTTTCTTGCCTCCGGAACAAACGGGACTTCCCGCATGATCTGTCCGATACTCGTCGGATTCGCAAAAAGATCGTGTGCTTTAATAATACCCTTGATGTGGTCAAGATTTTCATCATAAACCGGCAGCACGGAAAAACCCGACTCGATAAACACGTTCATGGCTTCAGCAATGCTTGCGGTAATCTCGATACCGATTACTTCTATACGCGGGCGCATCGCTTCATATACCTGCTGATCTTTGAGTTGAAGTACTTTGCCGATAAGGATGCTTTCTTTTTTGGTAACACCGCCCTCCTTTTCGCTTTCCTTAATCAACTCCTTAATATCCTCACTGTCATAACTTCGCATATATGCTTCTTCTTTGAGTTTTTTAGAACCTGTCAGAATCTGAGCAATATAAGATGTAATTTTTATAACCGGGAAAAGGATTTTACTCAACCACCTGATCGGAATGATGGAAAGCATACAGATAACATCAGCGTTCTCTCTGGAAATTGACTTCGGAATTATCTCCCCGAAAAGCAAGATGACGGATGTTGATATGGCAACGATGGCAATTTCTTCAAGATGAAAATTCTGATACAAAAGGATGGTGCTCATGGAAGCGAAGGTCAAGTTAACTACTGTGTTACTCAAAAGTATAGTGGAATAGAATGATTCCGGATGTTTGAAAAAATAAAGGATGTACTTTGCCGAAAGATCATTTTTCCGCGCTTTAATCTCTATCTTGAGCTTGTTAACCATAACGAAAGCAGTCTCGGATGCCGAGAAGAAAGCACTTAACAATACGAGTATAATTAAAATGATACTATCCATACATTCTTTGATACATCTTTAGTAAGCTATATGATTTCCGTCCGCTCAAGTTCTGCCGAAACGTTTATCAAACTCATCCATCGAAATCTTCAGCACGACCGGCCTGCCGTGCGGGCAAACATATGGCATACTTGTAGCAAACAGACTATCAATTAAAAGACGCATTTCCTTTTCCGTAAGTTTATTGCCTGATTTAATAGCGCTCCTGCACGAGAATGATTTCGCGATATTGTCTTTATCGTCAAGAATTTTGCGGACTTTCTGATTGTAGATATATTCATCAACAATCTCCATAAGGATTTTTTCTTCCTCACCGGTTGTCAATTCCTGCGGCACACCTTCAATTACTACGGAATTTTTACTGAAAAATTTGAGTTCAAATCCCAGTTTCGTGAGATACGGCAGCAACTCTTTGAGCGTAAGATATACACCCGGATTTACCTGCACGGTTTTCGGGAACAGAAGCTGCTGTGACAGCGGAATATTGGATTCAAAAAGGCTCAGCGCTTTTTCGTATAAAATTCTTTCATGGGCAACATGTTGATCAATAATCATCAAACCAGATTTAATCGGCGTGATGATGTACCTGTTTTGCAATTGCACAAGAAACGCATCCTGTTGGGGAGTGTTGCTTGCATCAATGGTTGTCCCCAATGATGTCGCAGTTTGAGGAAGGCCGGTTTGTGATGGGAAATCAAACGGCAGGTTTTCAGGCATCGGCGATGATTTCCTGTCAATATTTTGTTCGACTGAACTAAATACGGCATCAATCTCCCTCTCGGAAATCCTCACTTGCGGTATCGGCCGCGGCGATGGGCGATCACTAAAATCACTTCTATTGACCGGCACACCTGGCTTGAATGACGAAGTAACGGAAAAATCATCCGAAGGCGCGTTCAATGCTAAATTCGGAACGAGGTCGTAGGATGACAAACCTTTTTTAACAACGGCAAGAATGAATGAATAAATATCTTTTTCATTTTCAAAACGGACTTCCAGTTTCGAAGGATGAACATTTATGTCAATCTTTCCGGGATCAAGTTCCAGAAAAAAAACGAAGAACGGATAATCTCCTTTTTCCAGAATATTTTCATAAGCTGTAAATACCGCGTGGTTAATTTGCTTGCTCTGAACAAAACGTCCGTTTATGAAAACATACTGATCGCCCTTGTTGCGCTTTAGTAACGAAGGCTTGCCGATATATCCATATGCTGAAATCAATTCCGTTTTTTCTTCGATATATACGAGTGCATTGAATATCGGCTCACCGAACACCTGTTTAAGGCGATCGTCAATAGTGCCCGCTGCATAATCCAATACCAGATCATCATCCATGAAAAGTTTGAACGTAATTTCATGGTGCGAGAGCGCTGTTTTGTTAAATGTATCAACAATGTGTTTGAGTTCGGTCGTATCTGTTTTAAGAAAGTTTCTTCTTGCCGGAGTATTAAAAAAAAGATTTTTTATCTGAACCGATGTCCCTTTAGGGAATGAACCCTTTTCAATATGAACGGAATTATCATCCTCAACCCGCAGGATAGTACCGAATTCATCATTCTTTGTTTCGGTTTTGATTTCAAGCTGGCTTACCGAGGCGATAGAACTGAGAGCCTCACCACGAAAGCCCAAAGTCTTAATGGCTTCCAGATCCTCATACGAATAAATTTTGCTCGTAGCGTGCTTCTGAATGCTCAGGACGGCATCTTCTTCGGTCATGCCGTCACCATTATCAATTACTTGAATCAGCCCCTTCCCTGCGCGTTTAATGAATAGCTCAATAACCGTAGAGTTGGCATCAATGGAATTCTCTAATAGTTCTTTTACTACGGATTCAGGGCGTTGAACGACCTCACCCGCAGCAATTTTATTAGCCAGATTATCAGGGAGTATTTGAATTTTTCCCATGTCTTGTGTGTATCTTTATCTTAATTCTAACGTAAAATCTATCTTTTCTCGTAATACTTGATCGTAAACTGATCGTGTTCTATCTGGTTAACTATTTTCCAATCAAACAGGTCAACCTTCGGGAATAAAACATCGCCTTCCGCACTCTGCTTTAAAAACGATAATATCATCTCATCGCAAAAAAGGATAGCCTTGGCGTATACCGAACGGCCTCCTGCTATAAAAACCTTTTCGGCGCCGGAAAGTTCACAATAATCGAGCGCTTCCTGAAGTCCGCCGAAAATTTTAACCAATGGATCCTCAAATGAGAAAGCAGGATCCGTTGAAAGAACAATGTTTAGTCTTCCCTTCAGGGGTTTTCCTAATTCCAGAAACGTCTTCTTCCCCATAATAAGAGGATATCCGAAAGTCGTTTCCTTAAAATGTTTGAACTCCTCCGGTATATGCCACGGCAGACCCTTTTGCGAGTCTCCGATAACACCGTTCGCTGCAATTGCACTGATGAGAATTTTCTTCATGTGCACTTTTCCGTTTCCACCGCTCAAACAGCCACCTCAAAACGTATTTTCGGATGTGACTGGTATCCGGTCAGTTCGAAATCCTCAAACCGTAATTCATCAATCGGTTTGTCTGCGATTTTTAACTGTGACAGAGGCAGGGGCTCTCTTGTTAATTGCTCCTGCAAACCTTTAAGATGGTCGTATTTTTCCATTGGCGAACCGGGGTCTGCAACATAAATATGAGCATCAACAATCGTGTGTGAGAACCAGCCGACCTTGAGTCCGGTTTGCTGTGCTATGATTTGTGTAAGCAATGCATATGCCGCCAGATTAAATGGAATTCCTAATGCAATATCACCGGAACGCTGTGTAAGATGACAGTTCAGTTTATCTTCCTGCACATTGAACACATATGAATAGTGGCACGGTGGCAGTTTGCTGTGAATTGCATTGCCGGGCTCCCATGCACTTACAACTAATCTTCTGCTGTACGGTTTGTTTTTAATTTCATCAATGACATATTTTATCTGATCGGTTTCCGTTACAACCCAATTGCCTTTTTTATCTTTTTGTGCACTTGGGAATTTCCGCCAATAGTATCCGTAAGCAGTTTCCAGATTGCCGTCTTCATCAGCCCACGCATCCCATATTTTGGTATGCTGACGTAAATTTCGGATATGGTTATCACCGGAAAGATACCACAACACCTCGTGAAGCATTGATTTGAATTCGACCTTCTTGGTCGTCAGAAGTGGATATCCTTTCGACAAATCTACTCTGTAGTTTGCAGAGAAATACGAAATCGTGTCTATGCCAGTCCGGGTACGCTTCCGGATGCCTTCATTCATTACTAATTTGACTAAATCTAAGTATTCTTTCATCACAATAAATATTTTTGTTTAATTAATAAATGTAACCAAATCACGTGGATTTTTGAATTGAATTTATGAGTTCCCGGCAAACTAATTTAATCCCTTCACGATAATTTAACATGGATTCTGCGGCACTATTGAAATGCTTTATCAGGGTAAATATTTCAAAGCCTGAATTTTCGCTTGAAATTGTCGTTTTCCCCGCAATAAGTATCGCCTTTTTACCCTTGTTTACTGCTTCCGCCAGTATGATTTCCGGGGCTTTTTGTAACGCGCTTTGACTGTCATAGGAGCCTTCCGCTGTGATGACATAATCTGAAGATTTTATTTTATCCCCGAGCTTCAAATATGAAAATAAAAACTCCTTTGCGGGGACAAGTGTGATCTTCGAAAATAACGATAAACCAAGAGCAACCCCTCCCGCAGCTCCCATTTTACTACCCTTGTACTTCAAATTAAAATTTCTATCCAAAATCCTGAGAATATTGGCAAATCCGGATTCCAATTTTTCAACATCTTCGGGTGTCGCACCTTTCTGGGGCGAAAACATCATGCTCGTACCATGCTCTCCCAATAGATCCGCCTGAACATCGGTGACGAGTTCAATCTCGACCGGAAAATGTTCTGAGGGTAAGACAAGCGATGCCACTCTTGAGAAGCTTGCAGGCAATATCGGCAGTTGTTTCCCGGTTTCATCAAGTATTTGCAATCCGAATGCTTCGGCACACCCAAACCCTAAATCATTAATAGCAGTGCCACCCAACCCTATTACAACCTTTTCGATTGCTGGCTCGTTGAGCATGAGAGATTTTAATAGAATTCCCAGACTTAATGAGGACAAATTAAGAGGCTTCCGGGAATCCTCCGGTGTTCTTGCCAGTCCAATGACCTCAGCGCTTTCGATAAACACGGTCACCCCATTTTCGTCCCGGCCATATCGGACATCAACCACATCATTGTTATAAATCGCCGGAACTTTTACATAGTGAAACTCTATCTTGTTTGCATGAGCACAGACATCCAGAAATCCATCACCACCATCGGAAACGGGAAGAACATCAATTATAGCTTCCGGCAAACCGGGAACCAGTTCATCCCGAATCGCGGTCGCGATGGTAATTGCATCTGCGCATTCTTTAAAACAATTTGGAGCAACTAAAATTTTCATTCGCCTATATGTACCGGGATTTTGATATTAACCTACCCCAAATATATAAAGCTTAATCTTTAATCGAATGACTAATTTGCCATATAAAAATGAAAATCAGTATATTTCCGGAAGGAATAGAAGATGTTAATAATAGCCGTTTCTTTCCCTCTACCGGCGGATACTAAATCCGCGTAATGACATTCAAACACAGCTGCATGCTGAATTTTCGGATAAATTATGAAAACTGAGAATAACATTCTTATCTTTTCGGACAACAGGGAAACAAAAGGGGTCTACCTCTCCTTAGCCAACTCGATCGAAGCTACGGTTTCGGTTAAAGAGAAAAGCAAGGCCGGTCTTCAGGCAATACTTGAAATTCTTCCCGACATCATTGTCATTGAAATAATGCAGCCTGTAATGAGTGAAATTGAGTTCGTTGATCAGGTGTATGAAATGAGGCCTGAGTCGAAACTCGTAATTGTTTCATCGTACTTTTTTGATACAGCCGACATCGTATTTGGAGATAAAATTCAAGGATTTCTGCCAAAACCTCTTGAGTATGACAAATTATTATACATTGCGCAAGAGATTCTTCACAAGTCTGCCGCGGAAAAATTGGAGAGCCAGATAGATAGTGGTAAAGAGACTAAGATTGCAGACGTCATCCATGAAACGAAGAAACTATCTGTTCTTCTTGAAATATCGCGCAGTTTACACTCCATTGTTGATTTTGATGAACTCCTCCACCGGATCATTGTACTTGTTACCGACACTGTTCAAGCTGAAAGGGCTACGTTATTCTTGGTTGATAAAACAAGAAAAATGCTATGGGCAAGAAGCGGTTTGGGTATAGAAAAGTCGGAAATATCATTCCCGATCAATCGAGGAATTGCAGGTGAAGTCGCGACCTCCGGCGAAGCTCAAATTATTGATGATCCATATACTCATCCCCTGTTTAATAAGGAAATAGATCAGCAGACCGGTTTTAAAACAAGAAATATTCTTTGCGTACCAATGCGGAATACCGAGAGTACCGTCATCGGCGTATTTCAAATTCTCAACAAAGCAGGCGGAAACTTTTCACGTGAGGATCAGCTATTCATCAGCGCAATGGCTTCCAGTACCGGTATCGTTATTGAGAACGCTCTGCTGCATGAAGAATTGAAAAAGCAGCTGGCTGAAGTTCAGAACGCTTACAATGATCTTTATGTAACTCAAAACCAGATGATGAAGGAAGTAAAAACGGTAACTTTCTCAGAGATTGTCGGCAGTATTAAAGACATCCTGATAAAAAGCAACATACAGAATCACTTACAGCAGCTGCAAGATGTTTGTCAAAAAAACCCGATTGAAAAAATCGCGTGTGAATCCGTTGTTTCCGACTATAAAAAAATCGTTTCAAGCATAGAGGAATCCTTGCAGGCAAAAAAACGCGAGATTTATAAATGATTATGATTTTTTAAAAAAAATCTTAATATTTCATATATGTCTTCGAATAAAAACGAAAAAAAGAATATTGCTCTCACGTCAGTTTTGGCGGCTATATTCCTGACCGGATTTAAATTAATCATTGGACTTCTGACCCGAAGCCTTGGTATCTTGTCGGAAGCGCTGCACTCAGCTCTCGACCTCGTAGCCGCTGTTGTGACATATTTTGCAGTTCGCATTTCCGATAAACCAGCTGATTATGATCATAATTTCGGACACGGAAAAATTGAAAATATTTCCGCTCTGATCGAAACTCTGCTCCTTGTTATTACCTGTATCTGGATTATTTATGAAGCCGTCGGCCGTTTAGTCTCGGGTAATACACACATCGAGGTTACACCATGGAGTTATGCAGTTGTCATCATTTCAATTATTATAGATTTCTCGCGCTCTAGAGCACTACATCGCGTAGCAAAAAAATACGGGAGTCAGGCTTTAGAGGCGGATGCACTTCACTTCAAAACCGATATTTGGAGTTCATCAGTAGTACTGTTGGGATTAATAGCAGCGAATTTTAATTATGTTGCCGCGGATTCAATTGCTGCATTGATGGTCGCATTAATCGTTCTCAGTGTCAGCTACCGCCTCGGTAAGAGGGCATTTGATGCTCTCGTTGACAAGGCTCCTGACGGAATTATCGAGCAAGTCGCAATAATTGTTTCCGAGATTAAAGAAGTTCTTCTCTTCCACGATATTCGTGTCAGAGAGGCAGGCAATACTAAATTCATCGAATTAAATATTCACGTAGAAAAAAGCTTAACGGTTGAACAGGCACACGATATTGCAAGTAACGTTGAGAATGCGATTCAACAAAAGATACAGCACTCTAACGTTGTTGTCCATTTTGAGCCGGAAGAATCAACCTCTAATTAAAGGAATCCTTAATCCGCATGAGGTATTGCAAAGCGGCCTCATAGGTGTTTTCAATTTCCCCACGTAATATCGCATCTTCAATCGCAGTTTTTATTTCCCCGACCTTCCGGGAGGGTCTAAGCCCGCAGATTTGCATAATCTCCTCACCTTTAACCGGCGATTGGAATGCTGCAAGCTCATCTTTTTCTTTCACCGCGAGAATTTTTGCTTCAACGACATCATAATTTCTTCTTACGCGGTTAACTTTTCCCGGGTTCTTACTTGTTATATCAGCCCGGCATAATTTAAGCAGATCCTCAAGGTGCTCTCCTGCTTCGGTTATCAAACGCCGTACGGCCGAATCAGTTATCTCCTCGCTCACCAACGCCGACGGACGCAAGTGCAGCCGAATCATTTTCTGAACATAAGGAAGCATTTCCCTCTCTAATCCCAAGCGGTAGAAGAGCCCCTTCATTAAACGGGCACCTTTTTCTTCGTGTCCGTGGAATGTCCATCCGGTTCCTTCAATAAATCGCTTTGTATGAGGCTTAGCAATGTCGTGTACGAATGCCGCGAAGCGGAGCCAAATGTTGCCGGTCGTTCGGCTGATGTTATCAACAACTTCGCACGTATGATAAAAAACATCCTTGTGTTGATATCCACCCACAGGCTCAACACCTGCCATGTTTGAAGCTTCAGGGAAAAAATTTCTTAACAGTCCCGACTCATGAAGCATCTTCAATCCGATTGAAGGCCGAGGTGTACCGAGGATTTTGAAAAATATTGCCGAACCCTCACTTGCAGGGATGATTACCCCCTCCGCATGCTGCCGCATTAATTCCAAGACACCTATATCCGGAGTGAGTTGATATTTTGCAGCATAGTAGCATAAGCTTAATAAGAAGGAATGATGGCTCCAGAATGCCTCAACTATGTTGAGGCTATGCCGAAAAACGCCATTGCAATAATCATCATATCCTTCAAACAGGCTGAATACCTTTCCGATACTTCTCTCACTAAGCGAAACATAGAGTGATAATACCGGAATCCCGACAGATGCAGCATAATTTTTAATTCCGCTCGAGAGCTTTCTGACAGAATTGTAATACGTAATTAAAACGTTCCTTCCCCCTATGCTGAAAGCCCACGTTTCGGATTTTTCATGATATGAGATAAGACTAAACTTTTTACCTGCCTTGTCATGTTCGCAAAAGTTAAGAAAAGCTCCTCTATCTCCGCAAAAATGCAAGTAATAACCTTCAACCGGTTGCTTTGACAGGAGATCAAGCACGGTTGTACCGCTGGCGTAAAACGTTGTACCGGAAATCAACGAAATACTTTTCAATATTTCGTCCCGAAGAATTTCACTTTTCAGGTTTTGTTTCCGTTTTACTTCACTCATGATTATTCCAAATATTGTACTGAAACCCTCTTTCAAGGATCAATTCCATAGCACGCATCTTTTTCCGTTCTTCGGAAATTGCTGGTGAAAAAATAATGTTTTTTGAATCATTTTTATACAAAATGTCTTTGGCAAATTCCGTATCACCATGATTTATTGCAAACCGCAACAACCAAAGAGCGTTGTATTCTTCAATCGTTTTCTGATGGTCAAACCATCTGGATATTACTTTCTTCGTATCTGCGTAAGGTGCATGTGCATTGCCCGCAAGTATTAAAACAACAGGAATTATCGAAGAGTTGCCGGTTTCAGTTAGCAGGTTAGAATATAGACGGTATCTAACATTGGCATCATCGCAGAAAACTTCCTCTACGTGCTCCCGATTTTGTACAGCCAAAAGCCTTGAGGAGCAAATTGATCTAAAAAAAGGTCGTTGGACGTGCTCCCGTAGATCTTTATACATGCTCCCGGCTTTATCAAGGTCACCTTTCATGAAATAGCAATTTGCTAAGGCTAATTCTATTTCGCGACATGCTCCCGACTTACCACAAACTTCACGTGCCTCTCTTAATATAAAGATAGCTTCATCAAAACGTTTCAATTTCTCCAAAATTTTAACTTTTAAAAGCGAAACCTGCAAAAGACTCTTGTGAATACTTCCCAGTGAGAGCAAAGCCTCTGTGTATCTGCCCTGCTTCATCAGCAATACGGATTCGTGCTTTAACTCAGCGGCATAATGTGGTGAAGTCTTTTGGAGCAGCCCCTGTCCCCTAAAATAGAAATCGGCTAAATCCGCATTGTAAACATATCCCTGCGAAAACAGATTCGCTTTGTACTCTTTCCCCAACTCACTGAGTGTTTTTCCATAGATTTTCTTAGAAAATCCATTTTTGTATGCATCCCGGAATTTCAATATCCCATATGAGTTAATCAAATACCGGCAAAAGGATCCTGAAATGCAATATGATGTAGAGGATACGCCGCCAAAAAAACTTAATCCGCCAAAAAGCGATGAGACCGATAAGTTTGTATCAGCAGTAAAGGCCTGAAATGCCATATAGTTCAACGGGAAATCATCATACACAGGCGTGGAAGCGGTTGCGGCGCCCTCCAGCATAGCTGGGTCGAAACCATGTGATAGTTCGTATGGAGAATACCCGAAAGCAGCGGTAAATACATGTGAAAGTTCGTGCTTGAGAGTATTAGCTATAGATTCATCTGTTATATATATTTCATTCTTCCAGGGTTTAGCGAAATCTGCCGCGGCAGTCCCCAACAACCGGGATTTTTCCTCCGGAGAATGGAAAAGGTAGGATCGTATTATGCTTTTCGGTTCTGTCTGATAAAACTGCCTGAGCTGCTCAAAGTAAACCTCATGGAGCAATCCGATATCCTTAGCAGCATCTAAAGTCAGACTCCCCTCTTTGTAATAAATCAGAAAATGATCCGTCTTGATTCTTCCCCGAAGCTCCTTTTCAATATGAGCACGCGGTGTGACAAACGGAGAAATAGGCGAAACATACCACACTACAAATCCGGTTAGAAAAAGCAGTATGGTTAATCCTCTTCGAGAGTTCTTTCCCGTATTCTTTTGTGCAAAAATGATAAGTACAATCGCAATACAGATACAGCCGATCTGATGAATAATCAATAAAGGCGTAATGCGAATCAGCTCGTCATAAACAGTACCGGGGAAAATCCCGATTAGCGGGTTGTAGAAATACAGCTGCTGATAGTAGTAAAGTATCCACAACGGCCAAAGTGCCATTACTATGTAATAGCCTATGAATAACGCCAGACTGTGCTTCTTATTGGTAATCAACGCAAATGCTGCTATGCCGAGACCAACGAAAACCGAGGGCATGGTAATAACAAAGTAGAAACGGGTTCCATGCCAAAGGCACGAATAACCGGCAAAGAGAATTTTAATTGTCTGCATTGCCAGAGGTATGAGAAATATGAGAAAGCACTTACCCGCGAACTCCCTGAGATTGATTTTCGATCTGCTTCGGTTCATCAGGATAAATACCACTCCTCCGGTGAACGATAAAAACAACCCCTCTACGGCGCAAAACTCAAAACTAAAATACTTGGTTAGCGGCATAATAAGCAGCAATAGCGTGAAGCCGAATACAATCCATGACAAGTTTTTTAGGGTAAGTCGGAAACTGAGGATTGGAGCTATTAATTTTTTAATATGGTTTAATTGATTTTTCATGTGTAGAATGTAACGGATACAGTATTATTTTAAAGTGATTTCAAAATTCATAAAATTATGCACGGCATCCAAATAATCCGCGAAAATATTCTCGAAATGTTTAATGTGACTCTTCTCATATTTAAGCGGCGAGAAAATATCAAGGACATAAAAAAAAGACGCAAATGCGTACTTTGTGGAGCTAAGCGGGATCTCCACGGGACTCTGCGAGGAACCGCTGACCTTCCCGATGCATCGGGACGCTCTCCCAACTTGACAGCTTTACATAAGATGAGCTACCACCATGCATCCAATAACCACAATGTGATTGGGTAACTACAGACATAAAAAAAGGGACGCGTTTGCGTCCCTTAGTGGAGCTAAGCGGGATCTCCACGGGACTCTGCGAGGAACCGCTGACCTTCCCGATGCATCGGGACGCTCTCCCAACTTGACAGCTTTACATAAGATGAGCTACCACCATGCATCCAATAACCACAATGTGATTGGTAACTACAGACATAAAAAAAGGGACGCGTTTGCGTCCCTTAGTGGAGCTAAGCGGGATCGAACCGCTGACCTCTTGAATGCCATTCAAGCGCTCTCCCAGCTGAGCTATAGCCCCATACTAAACTTCTTTATTAGCTCTGAACCGCTGACCTTCCCGATGCTATCGGGACGCTCTCCCAGCTGAGCTATAGCCCCAAAAACGATATGTAAAAATAGAGTTTTTCGGTAAAATTAGCAAGGGCATGTTTTCACATGCCCTGACTTTTACTTCATCAAAATCATTTTCTTTACATCACTGTAAACACCGGCGGTAAGGCGGTAGTAATAAATGCCGCTGGAGACATTTCCGAGTGATGCTGAATTGAAATCAACCGCATAAATACCGGGATTAACAATCCGGTCAAATACTGTTGCAACTTTCTGACCTAACGCATTATAGACTTCGATTTTCACATTCTGTGAATGAGTAGTCTCGAAACGAATCGTTGTAACAGGGTTAAACGGATTCGGATAGTTTTGATACAAATGAGCATCATATTCTTTAACAGAGTTCTTTGTATCTTTTACATCTGTAGGAATAACAAATGTACCCGTACCGCCAGCGTCATTGTAACGTTTCTTAAAGTCCTGCATGTACTGATTAGCAATTTTGAAATCGGTAATGATAAGAGTATTCTCATCATTGTTTGTTTCAGCAGCAGCCGACCAGTTATGCGAGCCGGTAATAACCGTAGGGTCACTATTTGCAGTATAACTATCAATAATGGCGTATTTGTCATGTAATGTGACAGATGAATTGGTGGCACCTGCATCAGCTACAACGCTGCCGTAGTTTTGCAGATACGCGTATTCACTGCCGGTATCATTAATATTGTTGATGATACCTTTAATATCTTTTACTCCGGTACTGTAACGGTAGTATATCGCCTGCCCTAAATCGTTCTTCGTGAAGGACATTACAGCAAAATAGATACTCGTTTGAGCCGTAGCAATAGTAGAAGAAATTTGTGATGTTACACCATCAGAAGGACTGAAATATAATCTCACTGCCCTGCCGCCGATAGTAAATGAGTGCGCAGTATTGTTAGTCTTATTATACGCAAATTTAGCGGCGGATGAATTCGGAGTATCGGTACTAGACCCCCACATTTCCTCAAATTCCTTTGTGTATGCAGAGGCAATAGTCGGATCATTTATTTCCAGTGCGTTGTTTTTATATCCAACTTCTGCACTATTGGGATTCCATGAACCCGTCCATACCCAATCATTATCCGAGACGGTATCACGATTGTCAAAGACAAAAAACTTATTATGCATAATTCCGGAAAGTGACGCGGGTCTTTGGCTCATTAAAATACCGGCGTTAAGGAGAGTCTGGACGTTTGCCTGAGTGGCACTACCGTCTCGGCTATCGTATACAAGACGAATTTTAATTCCTCTGTTTTTAGCATTTAACAAAGCCGAGGTAAGATTACTCAAACCGTTCAAGCTATACACAGCCAAGTCAATTGAATAAACAGCATTATTTACTCTGGCAACAAGTTTATCTTCAAAAGATATACTGCCCTTTGCCGCGTTTCCGGCTATCGCCACACTTGTATCAACCGGCATGTTAAAATAAACATTAATCGCTCCGGTTTTTGTGCTTCCGGAAGCGGTTGTGACCTGCTGAATAGCACTTTCACTTGTTCCAGCCGCATTAGTAGAAACTGCCTTGAAATAATATAATGTATTCGGCTGCAATCCGGATAAAGTAACGTTATGGTTCGTTGTATCTCCTGCGATAACCACAGAATCCAATTCCAATGCTGAAGTTAATCCGTATTTAATCTGAGTATTTCCAGCTCTTACTGTCTGGAAATTAACGGTAAATGCATCTGTCTTAATGTTGTTTACAACAAGATTGTTGTAAACGAGAGGAGTTGCATCGGTAACAATATCACTGATCATACGAGGCATCAACTGATAACCGGAATTCCAGGGAGTTGATGTTTTGTACTGGCTGATGATACCAATAACATCACACTTGCCGGTTGGAATAGTGAGGTTATTAATTGAGGTACCGGCATTGGATGTTAAACGAAAATCGAGAGAATTCGTGCCATCCGTAATTGAGTAAGTTTTTCCTGTTGTACCTGATGCAAAAGCACCTGTAGAAGAAAAAGTAACATTATTGATTCGAATCAGGCGGCTTTCAAATTCTTCATATCCGGCCCACTGCTGGTTCAATATCTGATATATTGTAACAACTTGAGGCTCTGGCGCTTTACCTGAAGCAACTTTAGTTACTGTAGATGAAGCAGCTATTTTCCGCATATCAAGCTGTGTAAGTCCGTTGTAGAATGCAAGGCGCGAAGTAACCCAAACAGTATCGCCTATTGCCAGTGAAGAGCCTGATGCAAATGCGTTGCCATAAACCGTCATTCCGGCTGTTTCATCCTGAATTGCTCCGGGGCCATAGGTAGCATTATTACCGAGCTGGTTGGTTGCCGTAACAACCCCTTTAACTTTATAAAGAGTAGCAGTATCGGCAGGTACACCGGCGGCATTATTAGTATGAAGTGCAGAAATTGAAACAACGGTCTGTCCGAAAACAGACAAACTGCATAATAAAATCAGGCTAAATATTTTTCTCATTTAGTGTCCGTTGATAAGATGAATCGTAGTATAGAATTTTTACCGGCATCGAGGACATACAGTATCTTGTCAAAATGACCGACTGCGACGGGTTTCGTGAATATTGAAGTACCACCAAACGATTGCATTTCATAACCTGATGAATTGAATTTATAAACACTATCTTTTCCGGCATCCGCAATGAAAATATTTCCATATGCATCTAAGCAGGAACCGGTTGCATTTTGGAACCTGTCAGGTTTAATAAAATCTGATCCGTCGCCGGGAGAAAATTTCGAATAGTAATCGCCTTGTAGATCAATTGCATACCATATCGCTTTAAAACTAACATTAGTGCTATATGTAGTTATAAAATCAAAGTTCTGCTTTGAGAAGGGAGTAATAGAACTTATACCATAAGCAGTTTTTAGCCCTATACTTAATGGATCAAGACCGCTAACTTTTCCAGTCAACGTATCCCCTGAAAATTTCAATATTGAATTATCAGGATCATAAACACTGGTATTATTAGGCCCAAACCGAGCTACATAATATGAATTGTCAAAAAATGCTGCTACAGCAGTATATTTTCTTGTCGCTACAAAATCAGCCGGTTTCACAGGTAAAATTCTGGTCATTTTCGCGTTAGCGATAACATGGCGTGCTTCATACAGGTTGATTTTATAAACAGCACTATAAGTTACTGTAGAACCTAATATTAATGTATCAAATGAAGCACAAACGATTAGATTATCTTTATAATCCTCCGCGATTGCAACTGGCTGCTTAATTGATAAGAAACCTAAAACAGTCCCGGCGGTATTAAGCATAACAATTCGATTATTATCTTTATCGCAGACATATATAAAGGGTTCATGCCCAATAAGCAATGCGCTTGGGTTGTTAAAGCCTCCCCACTCACCACCCAACCGTATATACATAGTATCACCTGTATTTGGGGTGGCAGTAGTCTTAAATTCGGTTAAATCCAATTTATCCGGTTGACAGCCGGCTAAAAATATAATAACAAGCGGTAGTAATAATAAAAGTTTTTTCATTGCGTTTTATAAACCTAATGATATAGAAAATCTTTGAGCTGAACCTAATTTTTCAAAATTAGAAAAACTGTAATCTACGGTAACATTAGCAAAGCTGATTGGTGCCTTAAAACCGGCACCGAAAGAATAATTTTGTTCTTCGACGTTAAATTTATAACCACCGCGGAGGAACAACATATTATTCCAGCAATACTCAACACCGGTTGACAAGTTTTCACTGTTATCGTTCGGGTGATTAAGCTGAGCAGAAGCAGTTACTCTGTTCATTTCATCCTGATACGGTTCAAATGCAAAACCAATACGGAAGATGGTTGGAGGTGAAAAGGATTGCCAAGTAGAAGTCGAACGCTTACTCACCAATACAACTTTTCCATCCGGTGCCAGGTTATTACCGAAATTTGAAACGGTTACGGCGAAACGGGATGTACCTAAACCGGTCCAGTAATATGTACCGAGGTCAATCATAACGCCGCGCATTTTCAGTTTATCAAGCGTCTCTTCCATATATTTGATACTTCCGCCAAAGCTGAACTGACTTGTCATTTTCCGGGAATACGTTAAGGCAACAGCCACATCGCTATACGTAAAATACTCACCGGTTCCGAAAGGCATAAATTCAGTGGTTACAGGCATATCGTCCATTGTCAGCGAAGTGAATGAAAGTCCAAACGCGTTGGAGCCATCCAGATGATACACCGCTCCAAGAAAGTCATGATTAATATCAACGACCCACTTGTTATGAGAAAAAAGAACCTCATCCTTATCAAATTGGACGAGTCCGGCCGGGTTCCAGTATAGACTGGAGGCATCGTTACTAAGCGCAACGAACGCATCGCCCATGGCAGATGCCCTGCCGCCAACACCGATCTTGAGGAACTCGGCTGTTGAAATTCCAGCTCTTTGTCCCCCCAGAACCGGAAACAATTGTGCGTGCAGTTCTGTTAAGGATAGAGTAAACAGTATAATTACAAAAATGATATTTTTCATAGTTAAAATCTTAAGCTAATTCCACATTTGACATTTCTTCTGGTCAGATACCGTGCCGGATTAAGCGGAGTAGCGCTTATCGGAGCCTGCAAATCAGGATAACGCGAATCGTTCCATGATGCCGGGCCATTTTGACCGACCTCATAAGCTTTTCCAGTAACCGGATTGATAATAGCAGAGTTTTTTTGATCAAGCAAATTATTCACTTCAACTGAGAATGCGAACCTCAATTTGCCGATCGAAAAATTCTTCTCGAAGTTCATATCAACCCAAAACCAATTTTGTCCGATTTTATTATTGCGATCGGTAGTAATATATTCGTAATCAGGCTTACCTTCAGCGGTGTAATCGCCATTAAAATAGGCAGGAGTATAACGCTTTCCTGATTCAAACTGAACACGAATAAATACATTGTAATCATCCAGAATGCCGCTGCCGAAACCGAACAACGGATTATCTCTTTCAACATAAAAGTTTGTTGATAAAGATATGTTGATAGGACGATCCCAGGTCATGTAAAATTCCTTTACTGTTTCCTGCAAGCTTCCGCTTTGTACAAGAATACCTTCATCCGGAGAAGAACTCTTACCTGTGACAATTGCGTATGTAGCATTCAATGCACCGGTAAACCATTTACCCATACGTTTTTTATACTCTAATTCAAGACCACGGGAGCGGGCATAATCTGAGTTAACATATGTCGTCAAACTGGTTGTTGATAAACGAGCTGAATTAATAATGGCTGACCGGGTGCTTACGTAATCAAAAATATCTTTATAATATGCAGTAAGTGTTAAAACATCATCTGATGTAAATTGTGTCTTAACACCCAATTCATAGGCGACAGTCGTTTCAGGATTCAAATTCGGGTTACCGAATTTCTGGAACGATGACTGGGCACTAACCGGATTCAACTTTGCGTAAACAAATTGAGGGTTAGGCCATTTGCTAAAGTGTCCGTATGAGAAAAACAAAGTTTGATAATCAGAAACAGGATGTGAGATACCCAAACGCGGACTTATTCTTCCCTTCCAGCGTCTTCCAAAGAAATTATACGTATCATCTTTGTAGTTTTTCCGGATTTGATCAGGAATTGTGACAACATCAGGATTATTTACCGCGTCATCAACAAATTTTCCCGGGAACCAGTAGTCAAATCTCAAACCAAAGTTCAAGATCATACCCGAGAAATTGATGTTATCCTGTGCATAGAATGCACCCTTTGCGGGATACACTTTATAAACGTCATTATTCAAACCAAGTTCGCCAATCCATGGCTGGTAAATGTCAACAACTTGCATCTCCTGGAATGAATTTTCAAAACCCGCTTTAAACTTGTTTTTTTCATCAAAGAAGCTTGTGATATCGCCCTTTACCGAATACTCTTCAACATAGTGATCATGCCATGTATATGGATTACCGACATCCCAGAATCCATCACCGGGAATCACACCAAGCGTATCGCGATCGGTGTTATAATAAATAACCGGGAAATTCGTAATGTCTTTTGGTTGGTTATAATTCTTATAATACTTACCGTTTGCATCTGCACGCAGATGGGTAAAGTAGTAGTTAAATTTCAACTCATAGAACGTTTTAGGGCTTAGCGTATGAGTAATGCTTATCGCTTGATAAACGTTATTATGTGTATATGTGTTTGCACTGTCAAGAATATTCTGGAAAGTATACTGATATCCCGGACTCGGCTCAACATATTCTAGATTTTGCTGCAAAGACTGTGAATTCTGATTGATACTTACCGACTGATTGAACGAATACTGAATCTTAAAAGTCGGAGAGTATTTGTAGGTCAGTTTACCAAGCCAGAACCAGCTATTTTCTGCTCTGGGAGCAAAGGTGGAACCATGAAAAATCGAAGAGTATGTTTGATGTGCAGTCGCTTTATACATACCCTGCGTAATACCGTCGGTTATGCCCATATAGAAATTGCCGAAGAAAATCAGTTCACCCGGAATTTGCAAACCAAGTGCTGGCAAGGCGTATTTGGTTAAGGGTTCCGGACCGCTAAAGTTGGCTTCAACAATATCAGTATTGAAATTATGGAATGAACTTTTAGCTATAATGTTATCGGTTTTGTAAGAGAAAGAACCATGATACCTGTCGCCGCCTTCACGGGTTTTCACGTTCACAACGCCGGAAGTCGCTTGTCCGTATTCGGCATTATAACCACCGGTGATAACTTCAACTTCTTCAATAGCGTTAGCAGAAAGCTGTAAACCGAAACCGGTTCCCGCCAACGGATCCTGTACGGACACACCATCGAGCAAAAACGCGTTTTCATTGCTTCTGCCACCACGTATGTGGATTTCGTTATCGGTAGCTACAACTCCCGCCTGCTGAGTAACAATAGCACCGATATCCGCAAGCTTAGCGTTTGCTATATCATCCTTGTTGAATGATCGTTTACTTTGAGTCTCTTCAACATCCATCATAGGCTTTTCACCGATAACGACAATATCAGTACCCAGTGCCAGCATTGATTCTTCCATCTGGACATCAAGAACTTTATTGGCACCTGAAACAATCTTTGTGCTGGTGAATTGAACCGTTTTATAACCAATGAAGGAAATTTCAACGTAATATGTACCGGCGTTAACATTTTTAACCCGGTAGCTGCCATTTATATCCGTCACAGCACCGTAATAGGTTCCTTTGAATACGATGTTTACGCCAAGTAAAGGTTCACCGGTTTTCTTATCGGTAACTCTCCCCGACATACTGCCGGTTTCCTGGCCGAAAACGGATACAAAACAAATTAAAATTAATACTGCTATTTTTTTCATGGTAAACTAATATTAAAATCTGTAAATACTTTTTTCAGTAAAGCCGGGACCGTTCCTGAACCATTCATTAAATGGAGCGGCAAACCGATAAAGAACAATGAATTATCTGAGTTTTTAAAACCGATTGTTCCAAGCAATTCTTTGTTCGGGAATGTGTAGATTGAAGTTGCTCCAACCGGCTGTATATTAAATGCACGTGGCCTATAAACTGGGCTCGATACAGTTAAATCAGGATAGCTGGCATCATTTGCTGAAGTAACTTTAGTGTTCTTCAATACAGAGGTTCTAACATATGAAGTGTCCTTAAGAATCGGCAAGAAGTCAACTAATTGTCCCAATAAATCTGCATTGGTTAAATTAATGGGGAACTGCATCGAAAACGCAATTTTACCATGAGCATTCAGATACTGATTTACTGTAGCCTGAGCTAAATCTAAAGAAGGAGTACTGTAATCCGTATACCAAAGCACACATCCATATAGTTTTAAAGTTTGCAGGAAATTTGCATTCATGTATGGTATAGTATCATTCGTTCGAATATTGTAAACATCAAATGATGCGTTAATACTGCTCAAAGCGCTACTGTAAAAACTTGTTGCAGTAGCATCGTCGGAATTCACGTAATCGTCAATCAGAAGAATCTTTCCTTGCGGCTTTTTAACATACCATTTACCTGACTTCGAGATGGATTTCGATGAAATCCATGGCGACTTAGCACTGGCGATATCCACTGCCTGAATATAAAAAGTATTATCATCATTTAATTTTATGCCTGGTAAAAGCGAGGAAAGCACGTTGCTCGCGTTACCTTCGGTGAATATCTTCAGTTTAGGCGTATTACTGCTAAAATCAAATCCAAAAATAGTAACGCTTCGTATACTACCCGGAATAGACACAAAATTTGTTGTATCATTTAGCGCAATTCTTATACTATCAACAGTCGTTTCACCATCCAAATCATCAACAACCCAGCGAAACGTCATTACCGGTAAGCTAGAATCCGGAACAGTTGTATGCGCGAACCAAGCAATAGTTGGTGCTGTGTTGGTGATAGGTAGCGGCATTGATGCCGGATGAGGATCTATGAGTCCAATATCCGTGAATGGTTCACCCGCATCGTATTTTTTGTTGTTATTTACATCCGTATATGGTTCTGATCCAAAATGAATACCATTTTGGTAAACATCTGCGTCATAGAAACCATTTCCGTGATTATCAACAGCAGCAACGCGAAATACATACGATGAATCATTTGCACCAATACGTAATGCGAATACACTATCGTTTTTAGTTGTAAATGTCCAGTTAGTACCATCCCAGGATAAATAATACCCTATTACCAAACCATCGGGATCATCGCCAATCCAGTGAATATCAATTTTACTTTTCTGCTTACTAACGGCATAAGCTGAGTCTAAAAATATTTTTGTTGTCGGTGCCTTGTTTCCTAATGGATTATCCGTAATAGAATCCCTGCAAGATATTGCAAGGAAAACTAAGATCACCGAAAATACAAGAAGAGCAATTTTGTTTATCATGAATTTATCACTTAAAATAAAAAAATACAGGTGCTGATATAACGTTTATATCAGCACCTTCATATAATAATTACTTTATAAGAATCATTTTCTTAACTTGAGAGAAATTATTTGAGTTCAAACTGTAGAAATAAATACCGCTCGGTAATGAAGACGCATTAAACGATACTCTATAATTTCCGTTTGCTTGAACCTGGTTAACCAGAGTTGAAACTTCGCGTCCAAGTACGTCATAAACCTTCAAAGTTACCATTCCGGTTGAAGGAATAGAATAACTGATCGTCGTTGACGGGTTAAACGGATTCGGGAAATTTTGATTCAGTGCATAATTTTTAGCAAGCAAACCATTTTCTTTGCGAATATCGGTTGAATATCCGACAACATCATCGTTCTTTCTTGCACAAAGTTTATAGTAATTATGCGTGTAGCCTAAAACACCGGTTAATGCAGTGAATTTATCACCTAAAAGAACGCGTGTAGATTTAGGGGCAGTGGTATCGCTGTAATATGTTGTTCCACCATCGGACCAAGCTATTCTCGTATGGGTAGAACCGTCTGTGACATATTGCTCACCGTAATTATACAGTGGGCCATCAGGATTTGCATTATCAACCGAAATATTTTGATACGTTACCAAAGTTCCGTTGTAAGGTTCACCTGTTACTAATCCAAGCATTGAAGTGCCGCAAGAACCTGTAGTCAGAACTGTAGGTGTTGGCATTGCATTGCCGGAAGAATTTACGACAATTGATGTAAGGGTATCAATTTTTGTTCCCATTGAGGACATATAAATATTACCCGTAACCGTTATGTTATCACCACGTTTTAATTTCAGTACATCAGTACCGGCAGCACCACCGACGCCGACCAAAATACCACTCCAAGCTCCGCTGCCATTCTGCATATACACTCTAGAAGGGTTACTTGTACCATGGCCAGGAACATCAGAAGTATCACTAATAACAGTACCTGTTAAAGAAATTGTTGGTGAAACTCCGCTTACAACACTGCTTGCGGTATATCCGCTATACCCGCTTCCGAATGGGCTATATCTAACGTGCTGAATTTGAAGTGGTTTAGTTATAGCGAAATAAGAAAACTGACTGGTTTTTATATTCGCCGGATTTGTGACAGATAACGTATTTGCGTCCACAGCTTTTATATAAAACGAAACAAAAGATGAATCGGATGTACAACCGGGAATAACGGCACTATAAATAGTTGTATCAGATAGACTACGGGTCATTGAGACTGAATCTTCTACACTGTTAATCGTAAAGTGAACTTTCGCATCGACTACAGGAGCAGAAGTCGCTTTAATAGTTGCGGATACTGTTACAGCTTGATTTTTATTAACCAACAATGCATCTCTTTTCACACTGCTAATTGATGGTGGTGAAATAAGAGTCGGTCCAACGTCACCGGGATAAATAGGTTCAATTTCATAATACGATCCGTACCAAATGAGAAGACCGCGGATATATGAAATATATGATCCATCCGCCGGCGGTTGATAACCACCCGGAGTCAAACTCATCGAAGAAGTGTATTTAAAGTATGCTGAAGCAGGATACATAATTGCATAGTTGCCACTTTGATCGCTGATTTTAAATCTACCATATGAAGAAGATGAACCACCCGTAACAAATCTTTCCGAAGTAATCAAGGTATGGCTTACGTCAGCTGTTAACTGAACATACATCCCATGGTATTTTTGCCATTTATAATTCGGTGTAGTGCCCGGAGATGTCCACAAGTCTTCCAATGTAATTGGAATTGGAGCAGCACGGTGTCCGATATTTTCAATAGGCTCAACAGGGATGTTTGGAACAAGAATAAGTTCTGTGTTAGGTGAATAAGTTGTAACAACGCCAGTAAATTCGCATACCGTAGCCGTATCACAAACTTCGCTGAACAAAGTAGCTGCTGAAGCTACTGTATCATTCGTAATAACATTCAATCCGCCCCATGGTTCATAATCGGCGGTTTGAATATATGTACTCCAACGTGAGCCTACATATAAGATAGGCCGACGATCACCGATAGCTGCTACAGTCGGTCGAACAAGGACAATGCCCTGAACTCTTACTGTATCGCCTACCAACGGAGAAGGATACAATGCGTGAGTTGAATCAGCAAATCCCATAATTTGCTGCACCGTAACCAGCGGATATTTACTTGATTGGGCGAACGAAAAATTCGCCGCAAAAGCTAATAAAAGCAACAGAAACGCTGTTTTTTTCATATTTGCACCTATTTATTTAACAATTAAGAATTTTCCAGTTTGAATCGAACCATCTTTTGCGCTTTTAACCGTAAAGAGATATAATCCGGTAGCAATTGCCTGATCTCTATCGGTTAACAAGTCCCAAGCATGTTCACCACCGGCGAACTGCTGTTTCCCATCAGCATAAGAAGTAAACCAACGCATTTCAGAGCCATTGCTTGATTTGTCATGATGGAATTTTTTTACGATATCACCCGCAAGTGTGTAAATCGTTACATCACATTCCGCAGGAAGATTATAGAAATATATTTTACGTAAACGCTCAGAACTACCATCCCAGACTGCACTGCCGTAATATGGGTTGGGATAAACGCCGATTTTCCCGGCTGTTTGTTCCTGAGCCACTGTTCCCGGGACAACTCTTAGAATATTCGATAACTTACTTGATTCAAGCGATTCTACATTGTTAGCAACATCGCCTTTATCGAAGGCAGTTACTGTGAATAGGTATTGCCAACCATTAAGCAGGTTAGGGACTTCTAATTTATACCAGTAGTGTGTCGTATCTCCTGCAAATGTAACAGGAGCATTCATCTCAACCGATTTAAATCCATTGTTAAAGCCATTTACGCCTGCTGAATCAACTTGAGTCAGTAAAACTAAAGCAGATGTGTTGCTTTGAGTCAAATCAAAATCGAAACCGGCGTTTGTACGATAAACCCGATACCCGGCAAAATCACGAAGTCCGGAAATAGGATCTTGTGATGTTTCGGATCTAATTTTATCCCAGTAAATTGTAACTTTATTACTCTCCACAGCAGCGTGCACTTTTGGCGAAGCGGGCGGAGCGGGAAGAACATAACGTTGAATTTTCCCATCATGATTAATATCTTCATCGGGCTGAATAATACCATCTCGGTTGCGATCATTTCCATAATATGCACGTAATGCCCAATCGGCATTGCTATAAAAAGTTTTGCGTTGATCCCAAGTATCATCCTTGGCTGGATCATTACCAGTTTTTTTCGCGCAAACAATAGCGAAAACAACATTAATGGAATCACCAGGAGCAATGTTACTGTAATAACCGTGAGTTAACAATATTGATCTATTTGACGGGGTTTTTAAATCCGCGGGGTTGATACCAGAATTATATCTATTACTCCCCCCGAAAAATCCCTGCATTTTAACGTACCGTTGAATATCGGTTGTGGGAGTGAAAAAATTCGCATCTGTGCCATTGTGTGACCAAGAATTAAAATTAGTAAGAGGAATAATTTGGTCAGTTTTTGCTTCAGGTGTTGAGCCTAAATATTGAATGCCAATATAACTATCTGTGTAGCCTACATCTCCATCAGCATCATATTCATAAGCCATTTGTAATGTATCCGCAAATCCATCCCCGCCATGTGAAAAGAACGCAGTATTAGTTGAGGTTGTGATTTTTGTATTACGAACAACTGCGTCCGTCCACAAACCAACGTATACACTATCAATATACTGCTTAGGATTAATGTTTTTAATAGTATAATTCATTATAACGAAAAAATTCGCAAACGAATAATCCCAGCAATAGGTTTCATGGTGGATAGATAATCCCAACGAAGTATGGTCACTGATCACAGAACCATCCGAATACTTCTTGCTCGTATCGCTAAAATCAAGCTTATAATCTTGATGCGATATACTTCCCTCTTTATAAAATTTTGAATCAGGCAGCGAAGAAAACTGCTGGACTGTGCTTGAATCGGCATTCGTAAACTCAAATCCGGCGTTTCTTCCGGAAGAAAGAGAACTTGCATCAATCGCGGCGGTTGTCACATAAGGACCTAATTTGGATTGAGAAGTTGGACTGTCTTTTAGAAATCCTCCAATCCACAAACCGCCGACATAGATATGTTCAATGCCACTGCCGGAAGGGTATTCGCAGGAAGGCTGATGATTTGATTGGGTGAGATTTCTAAGCCCGTTTCCATAAACGCCGAAATTCGAAACTGTCATTCGGATTTCTCCAACGCTGGTATAGTTTGAATTATCGTCTTTTTGGATTTTGGATAGTCCCTGTGCGAACACGGAGACAGAAGCAAATATGAATGATATTGCTAAGGCTGCTAGTAGTGATCTGTTTTTCATTAAAAACAACTAAATATGATTAATAATTTCAATTTAAGGGTATATAAGATAAATGGAATTTCTCAGATAACAAAATAAGAAAGTTTTTTTAAATAAAACTTGCTGAGATTGTTACTAAAAAATTAATTTTGCCTGCTCATCTGCATGGTAAGAACTTCTTACCAAAGGCGAGGATTCTACAATCGTAAATCCCTTTTCCAAGCCGACTTTCTTATACATCAGAAACTCTTCGGGCGATACAAATCTTGAAACCGGCAGATGTTCTTTTGTCGGCTGCAAATATTGCCCTATGGTCATTATCTTACAATCTACTGAACGAAGATCATCCATAAGGGATAGAATTTCTTCGGGCTGCTCACCTATTCCTACCATAATACCGCTTTTTGTTGTCAAACCACGGTCTTTGAACCAGTTCAGCAGGTCAAGACTTCTCCTGTACTTTGCCTGCGGTCGAACGGCATGATATAGCCGGCCAACGGTCTCAAGATTATGGTTCAAAACATTCGGCGGATTCTGCATAATTATTTCGAATGCACCAATTTCGCCTTTGAAATCAGGAATAAGTATCTCAATCGTACAATCAGGAACCGCAGCACGTATTCTTTTTATAGACTCAGCGAAAATGGAGGCACCTCCATCTTTCAATTCGTCTCTGTTTACCGAGGTAATCACAACATGTTTCAGTCCTAAAGACTCCACCGATTCCGCCACACGGCGAGGCTCGTCCAAATCCAGAGCTGAGGGCATCCCGGTCTTAATGTTGCAAAAACCACAGGTTCTCGTGCAAATCTCACCAAGAATCATGAAAGTCGCCGTCCTTCTGTTCCAGCATTCGCCGATATTCGGGCAGCGGGCTTCTTCGCAAACTGTATTAAGTTTTTGATTCCGCATCAATTTTTTAACATCAGAGAAGTTTTCTCCGGCAGGAAGACGCACTTTAAGCCATTCGGGACGCTTTACGGCAACAATTCCGTCTTTTTCGAGCTGCTCTTTATATTTTCTTTGATGTAAATTGATCATTTTCTATAAGATTTAACCTGTTAATATACGACGATTTTCTATTACAGCAATAGATTTTCAGAAAAGTTTTCGAGAATCTGTTTTACTGTGCTCAGAAATCTACCACCTTGCAATCCGTCAATGATCCGATGGTCATGCGACAACGTCAGATACATCATTGATTTGATTGCGATACTATCCATTTCCCCTGTTTCGATCACTACCGGCCTTTTAACAACTGCCCCAACACCAAGTATGGCTACTTCGGGCTGGTTAATTATGGGGGTACCATGAAGTGTACCGAAAACGCCAAAGTTCGTTATAGTAAATGTACCTCCCGAAATATCATCGGGCACTAACTTCTTCGAACGGGCTTTTTCCGCCACATCGCTGATTGATTTTGCAAGTCCTATTAAGTTTTTATCCTGAGCATTCTTTATGTTCGGCACAATAAGCCCGTCCGGCTCAAGTGCTACCGCTATGCCAAGATTTATAAAATTCTTTTTCAATATTTCCTTGTCTTCAATTGAAGAATTGAGCAAAGGAAATTCACGCAGAGCTTTAACTACAGCGTATGAAATAAAAGCCATATACGTTAGCTTTACTTCGTCTTTTTTATGGACAAAGGATTTTTTTGCTTTTATAATTTTCGCAATGCGAGTCATATCAACCTCAACAACTTCAGAAACGTGTACCGAAGTGTCACGGCTGTTTATCATGTGCTTCATAATAAGCTGGCGCAGATTGTCCATCGGAATTCTATCAATGGAACCCTGTGCAGAAGGTTTTTCGGAAGCTTCCTCTCCTGCTGATTCGTCTCTCAATTCAACAAAGGTAAGAATATCTTTCTTCGTAACTCTGCCGCCAATGCCTGTTCCCTCAATTTTATTGAGTTCATCCATCGTTACTTTTTCTTTCTGCGCAATGCTCAGGACAAGTGGGGAGAAAAACTTCAAAGCTCTGTGACCTTTGCCGGAGTCCTTCTTTTTGTCTGCAACATGAATCGGTTCCTGCTGTTCAGCCGCATGTTTAGCCACGATATCGTGCATAGAGCCTTCGTCAACAATTGATTCTTCATCGCTTTTATCCGGAGTGTAATCCTCCTGCGACGAAGACATGCGGGCTACTACAACGCCGACTTCCACAGTTTCCTGTTCCTGATAAAGAATTTCCGTGATATATCCTTCAGCCGGAGCCGGGACCTCAGTATCAACTTTATCGGTACTGATCTCAAAGATTATTTCATCTTTTTTAACGGCATCACCGGGTTTTTTATGCCACTTAATAATAGTGCCTTCGGTAATACTCTCGCCCATCTTCGGCATTATAATATCTATCTTCATGCTCTATCCTTTATTCCATCGTGCCATTTAATAAAGTAACAAATTCTTTATACTGTTATATATTTCTTCGCGTGACGGGAGCATCGCGTTCTCCAAAATCGGACTATACGGTACGTGTGCATCCTTAGCAGCTATTCTTTTAACAGGACCGTCTAAATGTTCGAAGCAATTCTCTGCAATTTTTGCCGCAATCTCAGCGCCAAATCCGGCGGTCATTGTGTCTTCATGGATTACAATAACTTTACCGGTTTTCTTAACCGAATTATAGATAGTCTCTACATCCAAAGGAATTATCGTTCTTATATCAATAACTTCAACTGAATAGCCTTCTTCTTCTAATTTATTAGCGGCTCCCACAGCATACCAAAGTGTTTGTCCGTACGATACGACAGTTACATCATCACCTTCTTTAACAACCTTAGCTTTTCCGAAAGGCACTAAATAATCTTTATCGGGTTCGGGAGCCGAAGCATAGCTTTGCCGGTAAAGACCCTTATGCTCGCAAAACAGGACAGGATCTTTCAATCGTATAGCAGTTTTGAGAAGTCCTTTTGCATCCGCTGCGTTAGATGGATAAGCAATCATAATGCCGGGTATGTGGGCAAATATTGATTCAATGTTTTGGCTGTGATATATACCACCGTGAATATAGCCGCCTACAGCAACTCTCGTAACAACCGGGGCAGTCCAGCTATTTGCTGAACGGTATCTAAACGAGGCTATTTCATCCTTGAATTGCAGGAATGCCGGCCAGATATAGTCACCAAACTGAATTTCTACCACAGGCTTTAATCCGGTAAGACTCATTCCGGTTGCCACACCGACAATACTGGCTTCCGCCAAAGGTGAGTTAAATACTCTTTCCCTGCCAAATTTCTTTGAGAGGCCGCGTGTCGCAGTAAATACCCCGCCCTTATCATCCTCAATGTCCTCGCCGAAAACATATATTTGGGAGTTTCTTTCAAGCTCCTCATGTAAAGCGTGATTAATGGCATCAACCATTACAATATTTTTTCCGGACGGGGTGGTTTTCTCGTATTCCAAAGTATCAGCGTATCCGCTTTCATCAAAGACATCCCTTTCAACCGTATCAGCTGTCGGCTCAGTTCCTTTTAATGCGGCTTCGGCCGCATTTTCAACCTGTTTATTTATTGATGCTTTAAGCTCGGCCAGTTCGGCTTCACTGATGAGTCCATCAGCTGTTACGATTGAAGAGAATTTCTCAATCGGGCAGCGGCGCAAGTCCTCTTCGAGGTCACTTTTTTGTCTGTATTTTTTCTGATCATCTGACGATGAATGGCTGTGAAGCCTGACAACTTCGGCTTCAATGAGTACCGGTCCTGAGCCGGAACGAACATACTCAAGAGCTTCAGCAGCAGCGGCATATGATTCCTTAAAATCGGTACCGTCAATTTTCATGCGCAGCAGATTATGATAACCTTTCATCATTTCGGCGATTGAGCTTCCTTCCCCACCGCTCTGCTGTGAGACAGGTACAGAGATGGCATATTTGTTATTCTGAACAACGAATATTACCGGCAGCTTTTCACGGCTTGCCCAATTTATTGCCTCATGAAATTCACCCTGACTTGTCGTTCCTTCTCCTGAGGATACATACGAAACACTCTTGATGCCCTTCTTTCTTGCGGCTAAAGCGGTGCCAACAGCCTGAAGGAACTGCGTCCCTGTTGGGCTTGATTGCGCCGGAATATTAATATTTGTCGCACCCCAATGGCAAGGAAGCTGTCTTCCACCACCCGAAATATCTTCGACTTTACCGAAGCACTGGTAAAAAAAGTCTTTTGGTGTTACTCCCAACGTCATGATAAATGCCAAATCGCGATAGTATGGAAAGAACCAATCTATCTGCGGATTCATCTGTGATGCTAAAGCAACTTGAATAGCTTCATGACCTGCCCCGGCGATGTGGAAATAGGACTTCCCCTGTTTTAAGTAATTCATCGCCTTGGTATCAATCTGACGAGCTTGATACATAAGACTGAAGTATTTTATTATCTCAGCCTTTGAAAAAGTGATCTCTTTATCAAAGCCTTGAATCGTTTTTGTGCTTCTTTGGGAATGAAGCGAAATTATATTTTCCTGCATTAATTTTCTCTCGAATTGATGAGGTATTTCTCGGCATTGTCCAATGATTCCACATCCGTATAGTCAAATATTTCCATGAAATGCCGAAGTACATTTTGTTTGATAACTTGAATATCCTGCAGCTGACCAGTCAGCTCCTGCAGGGACGTAACATCCTTTTCTTTTATTCCACATGGAATAATACCGTTAAACAGTGACAAATCCGTATTCACATTAAAAGCAAACCCGTGCATCGTTATCCAACTTGATATTTTTATGCCGATTGCGGCAATTTTTCGGTCATCTACCCAAACACCGGTGTATTTCGGGTTCCGACCGGCTGCAATTCCAAATTCTTCTAGAACCTTGATAATAACCTCTTCCAACGTTCTCAAATACTTGTGAGAATCCGCGTACCAATTTTTAAGATTGATTATCGGATATCCTACGATTTGCCCGGGTCCGTGATAGGTTATATCACCACCGCGATCAATTTCAAACGTCGAAATTTCCTTTTGTTTCAGTTCATTTTCTGAAAATAGCAGGTGTTCCCGTTTGGCAACCTTGCCTAACGTGTATGTATGCGGATGTTCCAGTAAAATGAACACGTCATCTGTTTTTTCCGCTTTTCGCTGCACCATTATACTCTTTTGCAGCTCCCAGGCATCCTGATATGGAACAACACCGAGATTTAAGTATTCAAGCTTTTTTGCCATGATTTGAAATTATTCCGGATATTCTGTTTTTAAAGTAAAAAGGCAACTTTTCATATAATACTGAAACAATCTACCCTAAGGTAAAGTTCATTTAAGCGACCTGCAAAAACCCCTGTTTTTTGCTCAGATTTTCACAAATCCAGCGGTTTTTTCAACTAATTTATCTTTAACTAAACCATCAACTGCCCGCTTGATTCTGTCGCCGGGAAATTCAGTCTCTAAATCGGAAATTTTCACTTTCCCGTTCTTAATCAATCTCCTGAGAATCTCCCCCCGCAGCTCCCTGTCGGAACCTTTGAAAGTGCTCTGCTTTGTCATCGGAGGTATTTTCTTTTTCACATCAACGTGCAAAGAGCTTCCATAATCCATAAGAGCATTATGCCAAATTGCCGACTTAGATTTCGGGATGAGTTTTCCGGCCAATTCTTTCAACTCCGGTAAAGATATGCTATCGGGAAGCGAAAACTCGTGAATCAGCACTCTGCGTATATTGATGTCAATAACAGGAACAGATAAATTGTACGCGAATGCTAACACAGCAGAGGCAATGTAATCACCAATACCGGGTAATGCGATTAACCGCTCGTAGGAATCCGGTATTTTCCCGCCGTATTGCTTGCAGATAATTTTAGCCGACTCCTGCAGCCGCAGCGCGCGGTTATTATAACCGAGTCCGGACCATAATGTCAGCAGGGTCTTTCGGTTGGCTCTTGCCAGATGTTGAATGGTCGGAAGTTTTATCAGAAACCGGTCATAGAAACCTGTGACGCGGGAAACCTGAGTCTGCTGAAGCATGAATTCCGATACGAGAATATGATATGGGTCGGATGTGCTGCGCCAAGGAAGGTCACGCTTATTCTTTTTATACCACCCCAGAATCTTTTTCCGGAAATCGCGGATTTCATCTATTGTCGGTTGTTTGGTTTGGTGGTACATAAAACCTTCTTCGTGAAAAGCGGAATTAAATCGCGCATTTCAGTTATTCAAGAGTTACAACCCAGGCGTCTTCATAACCTTTTATTTTTTGTATCTCCGCCTTCAAAGATTCAGCTTCGAGTTTAGTATCAAACAAGGGTATTGAGCGGACAACGTATAATTTGATAACATCATTATAACTGACTACGAAATCTTTCTGAAAAACCTTACCTGCTTCAGAAGAAAGTGAATTTGCTTTATCAATTGTAGTAAAGGCACCTATCTGAACGGTAAATTTTTTACCGGACGGTATGTCAATACTATCTGCTTTTGCTTCGGTTTTCATAGTGTCAGGTGCTTCGACAACCTTTAGAGTATCAATCACCGGCTTCTGTGATGCTTTATCCTGAGAGTTTTCTGCCGGTTGTGAGGAACAGCCCGCAAAATAAACCAGCATCAAAAACGATCCGAAAAGCAGAAATACATTCTTCATTGTATGCACCTGTTATTATTGAAAAACGCGAAAGTTTATGAGCAAAATAGTAAAAGAGAAGTGATTTATAAATAAAAAAAGAGCGGGGGTAGCCCGCTCTTTTCATAATCATACGATATCTTATTTTATAACGAATACGATACGCTTAACGAAACCAAATTCGCAGATGATTTATATGTACCATTCATCTTTGTACCGGCAAGAGGATTCTCATCAACTGTTGAGTTCGTGATAGTACGGTCAGCAAAGCTTAAGAATAAATAAGCTACATCAACCGCGATATGTCTTGTGATTTTGTAACCTAAGCCAACTGAAACACCGATTCTATCAGCATCTGGTAATGAAGCGTCAAGCAATTCATCTTTTACCGGGTTTTTATCATATAATAAACCGGCGCGTAAAGCAAGAGCGTCTGAAGCCAACAATTCAGCACCAACACGTCCGATGAAAGTATTTTTGTAATCACGAACTGTTGTACTTGAAGAATTCATTGATTTGAATACGAAGGTCAATCTGTCATAACTTGACCAGCCGATATACTGGAAATCGCCAGAGAGTTGAAGTTTAGGAGTTACTTTGTAGCCAACACCAACCTGAAGTTGTTTTGGAGTTACGAGATCTCCTGAAATTTCACCATGAGGTAATTTTGCTGCAATTGCAGACTGGTAAGGAGCTGGAACGGTAGACGGCATTGTTGATGAAGCAGTTCCTGTGAATTTGTATGTAACAGCACTGCGATATGACAATCCTAAATCCAGCTGATCATTGACATTCCATAAAACGCCAACGTTTACGCCAAATGTTTGATTATCTTTTGCTTCAAGATTAACGTAGGAATCACCAAAGTTAACAAAAGCAGGAGATGTAATTACAACAGGAGCTTTCTTTGCCATGTTAACTGAACCTAAGTTGTACTGAATAGATACGCCGACTGATAAATTCTGAGAAAATTTGTAAGCTATTGTCGGCAGAATTGAATAAACCTTAACATCAGCTTTGATCCAGTTATATTTTGCTTCCCAGTTGTCATCCCATTTGGTACCAAGTCCAAAAGGATCGTTGAAACCTAAACCGACAACGAGATCTTCACGGAGTGCATAAGTTACGTAGGCGTGTGACGGATAAAATGTCTGCCTTGACATTGTATTTTCCACACCACTTGCCTTGCCGGTAAAAGTAGAACTTGGCGCAATCAAAGTTGTACCAAGCATAACATTCAATCCGGGCAATTTTGTGATAGCAGCGTTATTGTAGTAAATGGCCGAAGCGTCCGTACCGATTGCGGTAACAGCACCACCCATAGCCATTGCACGAGCGCCATGCTCGTTAATCTGGAATCCACCAGCATATACTAAACTTGAGAATAGAACAAAAAGAAGCGAAAGTGTAATATTACGAACTTTCACAGAACCTCCTTATGATTTGTGATTGATAGGCAAGGTACATAAAATGTACTTTCCTTATTTGTTAATTATCGAACTCGAATAAAAAATAGAATAATCATCTTGTGACCACTCTATGCTTAACTCAAGATTCTCGATTAACACTGCATCAATCAACTACCCAACTAATCTTTTCTGAATAATTGCCATAATTAATTCATTAAAGATAATAAAATTTTATTATTGAATATAATAATAATTTTATTCGAGTGAAGATGAATCTTTTTTAAGGTTGGATGAAATATTTTCTAAAATGATTCAAAGATTAAGAAAGTTCAATAATTGTAATACCTTCACCACCGTATTCAACCGGTGCGTAGTAGTATTTTGAAACGCCAATATGTTCTTTGGCAATGGTTTGCACCATTTTTTTCAGCACCCCTGTTCCCTTTCCGTGAAGAATTTCAACTCTGTCCTGCCCTGTCGTGTATGCCTCATCAATGAAGCGAAGAATTTTCAATTCAGCATCTTCCGGTTTTTGCCCCCTGATATCAAGCCGATAGTTTAAAGTGCTCTTAAAATTTTCGGCATGAACATTTGATAGCTCTTTTACCGTTTTTTTGTCAGCAGGCTCAACCTGAGAAAGTTTGACGGTCATCGGAATATTTCCCGAAAGGATTTTGACGCTGTTCTTTTCTTTGTCCACCCACATGACTTTTCCCACCGTGCCTGTCTGTTTTATTTTCACCATATCGTCAACGTGGACTTCTGCAATTACTAACTTTTCCTCTTTTTCATCGGGTAAAAGATTCTTCGTTCTACTTAGAATAGAATCAACAGTTGACTTTGCACTTTTCACGGTCTGTTTCGCAGCCTGAGTTTCTTTAATTTCTTTGACCGTTCGCTCAATTTCTCTATTTGCCTCTTTAAGAAATTGTTCTGCTTCCTCTTTTGTCTTTTTCAAAATCTGCTTTTTTTCTAATTCCAATTTTGAAACCCGCTGCTCATACATATTCGACAGACCCTTCAGTCGAGAATTCTCTACTTCATATTGCCGGAGCTTACCCTTTAATTCGTACTCTTTTTTCTCTATGTCAACGAGTATCTTTTCGATATTGAATTCTTTATTATCAAGATATTTCTGAGCTGACGAAATAAAAGCCGGATTGAAACCCAACCTCATAGCGATTTCGAATGCATAGCTTGAACCGGGCAGTCCCTGTTTAAATTGGTAAGTCGGAATAAGTTTTTCCGTATCAAATTGCATGGCAGCGTTCTGAAATCCTGCAAATGACTGGGCAAGTACTTTCAGGTTACCGTGGTGTGTTGATGCGAGTACGGTGGCTTTCTTTTCATTCAACGTATGCAGCACGGCTGTACCCAAGGCCGCCCCCGCAGATGGATCTGTGCCGGTACCGAGTTCATCCAATAAAACAAGCACCGAGCTGTTCGCGTGGTCCAATATCCGTTTAATATTAGATAGATGGGAACTGAATGTACTCAGGTCATCTTCAATTGACTGCTGATCACCAATATCAACGAATACATCGGTGAAATTGTGAAAATTAGAGTCAGGTGATGCCGGTATATGAATACCAGCCTGCACCATTAACGTTAGCAAGCCGACAGTTTTCAATACCACAGTCTTACCGCCGGCATTTGGGCCGGTAATAACAATAACTCTGTCATTTTGAATTTCGAGGTCTAACGGAACGGTATTATTTCTTCCGAGTTTCTGAATGAGCAGTGGGTGTCGTGCATCATTCAGTGTAAACGGACGGTTGTTATCAATTGTGGGGAAAGCACCAATAATTTCAATTGAGTAATGAGCACGGGAAAAAATCGAGTCCAGTTCTGCTATCGTGTCTAACGCCTGTTTTAACAGATGGCTGACGCTGCCGATTTTCTTTGTCAACTCTTTGAGCAGCCGCTCAATTTCCCGCTTCTCTGCAAAGGTAAGCGTGATTATCTCGTTGTTCAGATGCAGTGTTTCTTCCGGTTCAATGTAGACCGTCTGGCCTGAGGCTGACTCTGAATGAATGAAACCCTTTATCTGCCTTTTATACTCAGCTTTAACAGGGATTACAATTCTTCCGTCCCGGAGCGTCAGATACTCTTCCTGCATCAGCTTGCTTTCCGAAAGATCCCGCGCCAAACGTGCAACTAATTTTCTTAATTCAGCACTTCGCTCGTTGATCTCATTCCTGATTTGGGTTAGCTCTTTGCTCGCAGAATCTTTTACTTCCCCATTTTCATCAAGAATCTTGGTTATGTGGTGCTCAAAAACTTTATCAAGAAATAATGACTCGGTAAATAAACCCAAATCCGGAGCGACATCCGTGTTTTGCTTGAGAAAGGAAAGTATTTCCCTTGAGCATACTGCTAAACGGTAAATTGCAAGTATCTTTGGGGCTGCAAGTACTGCGCCGTCAATTCTGCTTAAGGCAAGCTCTTCTGTTAAATCCGGCAGATTTTCAAACGGGAGATTCGATTCTTTAATAAGGATTTCTTTTGCCTGAGAAACAAGATCGCCTTGTTCACGATAATCTTTACCGCTGAACGGACGTAAGTTTTCAATTCTTGCCTTTCCGCCTGAGGTAATTGCATATCGTGAAATGAATTTAAGGATTCTGGTGAATTCTAATTTCTCTATAAGATTTGTCTGAAGCATTAAATCGAGTCTTTATCCGTTTTTACTGATGGCAAAATATGAGTTTTCGGTTTAACCGATGAAAGCAGATCAATAGCCTTAGGCAAAACTCCCTGCACTGTCGAATAGGTCAGTGATTTATCTTGAACGGCCTTGGATGGGAAGTTGAATTTTCCCGTTAAATAAAATATCGCGCTAAGGAAAATAAGTACCTGCAACACTCCGGCAATTCCACCAATGATCTTATTCAACAGATTATTGACTTTATCGTGGGGATGCACAAGCCGTTTAACTACGGAGGTTAAAACGATGATAAGAATAAATATAAGAAACCCGCCTAAAACCTCAGCGAATTCCGGTTCTATGGACGTTATTGCGCTTACGGCTTTGCCTCCGAAAGGAGAAAACCGGATTGCAATAATTACCGCCAGAAAAAAACCAAGGGTTCCAATGATTTTCCGGATAATGCCATCTTTGAAGCCCAACAAAAAGGCTAAAGCGCAAACTCCAATAATTATAATATCTATGTAGCTCAATTCATACCTAAAGTTTTTTCAACAAGGTAGCGAATTACTTTTCCATCGGCTTTACCTTTCAGTACTTTCATTACTGCAGGCATGAGAATCGGAAAATGTTCCTTTCCCGTCGCCCCGACTTCGGCGGCCGCTTTTTTAACTTCGGCTTCTATTTCCTCCACGGTAAGCTGTTTGGGCATGAACTCCATTAAAATTTTCAGTTCAGCTTCCTCTTTGGCGGCAAGTTCAGTTCTGCCGGCAGCAGTAAACTGCTCAATTGATTCTTTTCTTTTTTTTACAGCAGAATTTAACATTTTCGATTCATCATCCGCGTTAATTTCACGTTCAATACCGCTTTTTTCAAATTCAAGTATCATTGCCCGCAATGAACGGACAGTTTCGAGGCGGATTTTATCGCCTGATTTCATAGCGGTTTTCATTTCTTCGGTTACTTTTTCTTTTAAGCCCATATACATGATTCCAATAATTCTATAATATTTTCAATTCAATAGTTCAAAATAGGGATTTCCTGAGACAGGTAAAAAATAAAAAAGGGGCTGTCTTAAAAGTCAGAAATCGCCCGCGGATGACGCTGATAACACAGATTTCCGCGGATTATTTTTAGCAAAAATGACTTATAGGACAGCCTCTTTTAAAATATGTGCAGAATCTTAGTGGACGTTGATAATACTTCCGCCAATAAATTCACGAAGAACTGAATCACCCGGTACCGGTGAGTCATCAGAGATAGGCTCAACTGCCGATAACATATTCCGGACTCTTGCGGCACGCTCAAATGCGTCAACCCGAAGCGGATCGTTAGCGTACTTCTTTTCCCATTCGATGAATTTATCCAGCAATCTTGCACGGTAGATCGGCACTTCATATGGCATTGATGTATTAACAATGTAATCTGCCGTAGAACAGTATGGCAAGATATTGCGTTTTTCTGCCGAACGGACATAATGCCAATGCAACAATGTTTGTTCCGGATCGTATGCACGGTGCACTGAATCACGAAGCATTCTACGAATAAGTCTAATATCTGTCCAACGGAAATACTTGTTATCCGGCCCTTTCATCTGGAGTAAAGGTTCAAGATAGAGTTTAAATTTCTGTTCAGCCGGTATTGCTTTGCTGAAATCAGGATACAATCCATGCAAGCTATCAATGAGGAGAACTTCGTTTTCTTTGATCTGTAAAGGGGTTCTATCTAAATATCTTTTCCCGATTTTGAATTCATAGTACGGAATTTTAACCTCTTCGCCTTTGGCAAGGCGTACAAGATGGTCGTTAATCAGTTCCAGATCAAGTGCCTGTGGTGTTTCGAAATCGTAATCACCGAATTCATCTTTTGGATGCATTTCGAGATCAAAAAAGTAATTGTCAACGATAAGCGGGACGAAGCGCATTCCCATTTTCTTTAAACGCTGCTCTAATTTAAATGTTGTTGTGGTTTTCCCTGATGAAGATGGGCCGCTGACCATAACCATTTTCAGTACAGAGCCTCTTTCTTTAATCATTTCAGCAGCTGTGTCAAGCTGCGTTTCGTAGGCTGATTCGGATTCGTGCACGATGTGTGCAAAATGACCACCCTTAATGCGTTCATTCAATGATGATGAGGTATGCAGTTCATGAGCGACTGCCCAATCAAGTGAATGCCAGATTTTGGCCCAGGGAATTTCCTCGGCAGGTTTGGAAAAATGTTTCGAATCCCTCTGCCGTTTGCGGTTTGCCTCATCACGATATAAGATATATTCTTTCGCAACTTTAGCATGCCCATTTTCGACCAGTACTTTTTCGACAATGTCCTGAATTTCTTCGATATTCAGTGTGTATCCTTCTTCATACGTTTCTTCAAGCATGGCAACGACTTTTTTGCTCAATTCAGCCGCCATATTTTTATCACGTCCTCCGACGGCTACTGCCGCACGGTAAATTGCATTCGTAATTCTTTCGGTATTAAAAGGGACAGTAACGCCGGTTCTTTTAATAACATGTTGAAATTTTCCCATAACATCTCCAAATAACTGACTTTATTGAAAAAATAATTTTTTCCAGCATTTCTTAATTTAAGTTAATGAGATATAAAATCAAAGAAAATAAAGGCGTGCCCCCTCCAAATCGCTGTTGATAGCTCCCAAAAGGCGCTTTTTTATAACTTTAGTTAACGAAATTTGAGCCGGTTAATGATTGTGTGTGTCAAATTCAAAGATTCGCGGCTTAATAATATTCATTTTGGACAGCCGGAATACCAGTGCCGTAGCAAGACAGCCCAAACCATATTTCAAACTTCGCCTAAAATTAATTGAAGAGGCTTCTTTAAAATATTTAGTTGGACATGTAATCTCGCCTATTCTGAAATCAGAATATATGGCTTGTGACAAGAACTGATTATCGAAGATAAAATCATCAGAATTTTTTGCCCAAGGCAGGTTTTCTAAGACTTTTCTGGTATATGCCCGGTACCCGGTATGATATTCTGAAAGCTTTGCGCCCATAAGGAGATTTTGACACAAAGTGAGAAAGCGGTTTGAGATATATTTATAAACAGGCATTCCGCCTTTCATTGCTTTGCCGCCCAGAATACGTGAGCCCAGAACTACATCAAACTCTCCCGATTCTAAAAGATGAGCCATAGCTGCGATCAATTTCGGCGTGTATTGGTAATCGGGGTGCAGCATAATAATGATGTCCGCCTTAGTTTTTAATGCGGCATCGTAACAGGATTTTTGGTTTCCCCCGTAACCTTTATTTTTTTCATGCACAATAAGCTGCAACTTAAGATGAGCTGCAATTTTTGTTGTTTCATCCGTGCTGGCATCATCAACAAGAATAACCTCATCAACAATATCCATCGGAATTTCATTGTATGTTTCAATTAATGTCTTTGCCGCATTATATGCAGGCAGAACCACTGCTATATGACTGTTTCTTATCATGTTGAAAATTTATAAATGAATATTGCAAGATACGAAGCCCGGCAAAAATATCCCACACGAAAAGCTTACCTCTCCGGCTCTTCAGATTGCTCTTTTTCTAAGGCTTTTTGCTCGCGTAATTTCCGTTTAACTTTTCTTAAGTCGTCTTGGAACGCGCTGTTGTTATCTGCCATGAAGGATGCCGTAGAAATATCATCGAGGGCATTTTCGTAATCCCCAATCTGTTCATATATCTTGCCTCTAATGAACCGGCTCCAGGCAGATGACGGATTGAGTTTGATTGCCATAGCAAAATCCGCAATCGCAGCATCATACTGTTTATCCGTAAAATCTACCCAGCCCTTCATCATATAAGCCTCAAGATACGTTCTGTCTATTTGAATGGCCATCTCAAGATCTTTCCTTGCCTCTGCGTTCCTCCGTGTATAAAAGTAATATGTTCCCCTGATATATAATGCAAAATCATTCCGGGGACATAGTTCAATTGACCGGGTTATATCTCTGATGCCGTCATCTGTGAAACGCGAGTTGAATTTCCATTGGCCTCTATCAAGATATGCGAATGCATTATTGCCGTAACTTCGTAACGCAGAATCTGCAAAAGCATATGGGTTAGCAAAATCTCTTGCATGAGCAGAGGCTCCCCAGGCTAAGAACGCAGAAACTACTGCGAATCCGCTGCAAGTGAGCGCATAGTTCCGAGATTCCCGAAAGGTATTAAGAATATATCCCGCGGCAATGACAATTCCCATTACAGGGAAATATGCCCAAGACTCAAAATACTCCCTCCCTGATTCAGCATATGGCATTCTAAAAAACATATAGGGCATACCAGCTGACAAAAACCAAAGAAATCCGAATATGTAAATGCCCTTTCTTCTTTTATCCACAATAACCAGTAGTGCCAGAATAGCTATGATTAAAAAGCCAGCAAAAACCGACCATGATTTGAAAACCGCATACGTTGAAAGATCATAGGGAAGAAAAACTTTCGACAGAAGAACAGGCACCAGCGTGATGTTTTTCAAAAACGCATCCCATCCGGTCAACATACCTTCCGGGTAATCCTTCGACCAGCCAAAGCTTCTCATCGAAAAATATATTCCCTCGATGCAAAACCAGAAAATAGCTAATAACGCATTTTTCCATGTAAATATTTTGTTCTTAAGCAGCAACTTATCTACAAGTAAAAATATAACCGGGGCAGCAGCAGCAATTTCTTTAGAAAAAATGGCACAAGCGAAAAAAAGCATATGCAATGGAACAAAACACTTCTTCCCTTCCTGAACTCGTATAAATGCAATGACCGCTAATAGGGTGAAAACAGCGGCGAGTTGATCGCCTCTTGCAGGTATCCAAACCACAGAAGCTGCTATAAGAGGATGAACAGCAAATATACAGGCCGAAAGAAATGCTGGAATCTTTTCAACGTTAAAATGGACGAGTAAATAGTACAGAAGAAGCAGCGTTATAATTTGCAGAATTATTGAAGTTATGTGAAATGGGAGAAGTGGTCTTTTATCAGTTTGAAATTGGGCATCAACTATAAAGGACAACATCTGTACCGGCCGATAAAAGTCAATATTATTCGGGCTCACATATGAATTCGTCTTAAACAAATGGAAGACATTATTTAATGGCCTATAGAACGGCTGATTAGTTCGAATAAGTTGTATATCATCAGTGCCGGTGAAATTGTACTTGATTGATGGATAGTACAACATCAAAGGAATGATAATCAGAAACATGACCGGGAGAAAATGACCGGAAATAAATTTTTTAAATATCTGTTTAAGCTTTTTCACTATCTTCGAAATTTACCTATGGATTCAATATCACTATTTAGGCATATGTATTGTATCATGTGCTGTGACCCGAAAAATAACGAAAATTGAGGAATTCCTTCATATGTAAGAATACCAAAAATTCTTCCATATTGGGTTACGAATGAATTAGTGTACAATTACAGATTTTAACAAATTGAGAAGGACAATGGGTTAGCTAAATTATACTCAAGTCATGAAACAAGTGGTTGACGTAAATTACGCCAATTGCGATCTGAACCGCCGCCCATATATAGAGTATTTTCCGGTTTTCAAGACGCGGCAAGAGCATTAGATACAGCAAAAATATCATCGGTACCATATGGCGCTCGCCTATGTGCGATGTAAAAACATATGATAATGCGAGCATCAAAACGGCAGACTGTTGAACGCGGGTTTCAAGTTTCCCTTCCTGAAGCCTTACAACTTCACGCAGAGTAAGCATGCCAAGATATACAAAAAAAGATGTGAGCAGCCCGGTAGCGGTGGGGTTGTGCATCGCAACGCTATCAATAAACCGGAACGTAATGCCGACAATAGCTCCCTCATACATGTAATGCTCATATCGTGGAGTCAGAAATACTCCGAGCGCCAACGCTGCTACCGCCGGAATCCAATACACCTTCTTCTCTTTTATAATTTTATAAATTACGAAGGGTGAAAGATTGAAGCCCACTATTGCCAAAATCGCAGTTACGTTTGTCGGCGCAAATGAAACAGGATTGAAATCGTTAAAATTCCGGTGAGTCAATCCTCCCCACTTGAAAAAAAGCATCGCGGGAAGTATTACGATCATTAGTACTATAAATCCAATCGGCATGAGTTTAGCATTTACCTTGTAGTTGTTCTCCATAAAACCACCAAATATCAGTGCCGCAGGGAGTATCATATAAAACTGTTGCGACATAATTGCAAACAGTCCCGACAAGATAATGAGAAGCATTGTGACCGGCTTTCTCAACTCACCCCCATATCTTAACAGTACAAGAAAAACACAAAAGAATAATATTCCCCAATCGGCCATGTAATACAATACTGCCGATTTCAGAAGATAAACATTACATGCAGCAATAATGAGTACCCAAATATCATTCTTAAGGAAGCCATAAAAGAGAAGAACCACCATCAGCAAATAAACCAAAAGGTTTATTTTCCGGAGAATGTAAATATTCGGCGTTACTCCAACTATTTTGAGTATCCCCACGCTTACAATATATGGCAGTGGAGTATTGGCGGAGTTATAATTATCACCTAATAGAACTTGCAAAGCCGGCGTTTGATAGAATTGCTGTGCTAAAGGAAGGTGGAATTTTTTTTCATCACTAAATTCAGGCCGCCGCGGTATATAATATAGCCCAAGTGCAAGTAAGAAAGCGGTGATGAGCAAAAAACCAATAACTCTTTGCGAAGATGATTGAACGTTTTCCACCCGGCTCATCTGTTTATACCACAACTGAATTCTTCGGGTCACGGCCATTCTTGCCAATGCTATTCCTCCAGCGCTCCAGCATATCCTTCGGGAGTAGAAGTATGGCAAAAAAGATGGTGAAAATTGTTTGATCAGGAATATCTTTGCTGAATAAGGCTATAGTCAAAGGATATAAGTAACTGATGGCGAAAAGCGGATGTATCTTCCAAAGATGCCTGAAACTCCAAACAAGAAATGCAAGGAATATCAATAATCCGGGGATCCCTAATTCAACCCAAAATTCCAATAAAATATTGTGCGGGTATTTCAGAATCATCGGATCGGGATCAAGCAATTGATTACGAAATCCGCCCCACCCAACGCCTGTGATAGGATAATCTTGAATAAACTGCCTACATAGATTATTCAGTTTATAACGGGTTTGCAGAGGCTCATCCTCAGACATTTTACCATACGAGTAGTGCATTAAAGATACAACTCGTTTCTGAGGTGCATTATTTGCAGAGGAATGCAAATACATAAATGGTATTGTTAGTACAACAGCCAGAAGAATAATCAGGATTTTTTTTCTGTATTGTTTCTTTGGCAAATAGTAAAACACGATAAACGGAACTGTAAGAGCGAGTGCCACGAGTCCGGATCTGTAACCTGTCCTCTGATTCAAATAGAATAGGAAAACAAAAACAAGCACTGCCTGATAAGATTTTAACTCTATTATCTCTGTTTTGTATAGTATCAACATGAGAATCAGGAACATTCCGATTATCCTGCCGTAAACCACATGGCTCCAGTTGGTGAGAGAAAGCCAGTGTGTTCCGCCATAATTGAACGGCTGAGAAAAAACCAGCACTCCGGTACTAAATATCAGCACTCCGATAACTATTATTGATAATCTTACAAATCGCTCCCGGGTAATAGTGCTGAATAAAATATAATACCCTGCTATCAGAGGAAGAAATGACAAAATAAAGTTCAGCCACTTTAAGAACCCAAACCAGGGATTCAGAGAGTATAATATTGACAAGCCGAAGTAGGCTGCGAAAAACAATATGAATAAACTTCCCGGGAGTAATTTCCAATTTTGAACAAAATTTAAATCTTGAGTAAATTTGAAGAGAAAAAAAACAGTTGCTGATAATAATGCAATACAGTAAAGCTTTATACCAAACGCCGAAGCGCTATAATTGGATAAAGATGAGAAAACAGTATACAATAACAATGCAGAGGAAAATGCGGTGTATGCCTTTTCCTCTTTCAGCGTCCTGATCATCCCACCCATTGGCATCAGTTTATCTTCCAAGGTTCTATTTTATATAAAATCCGGACATTGAAGATCATATCACCTCACAATTGCCAGTTTGTTTGTGGTAGTTTCCGATTTACCGTTCTTTTTCAAAACAACCTTATATAAATATACACCATTGGCAACTAAATCACCATCTTCGTCACGCCCATCCCATTCGATACTTTTGTTAAACCCAACTGATAGTTCATCAGAAATGCGCTTAATAACTCTCAGCAGCCTGCCGCTTACGGCATATATACGAATAGACAACTCTTCAGGTACTGCCGAAAGTATAAATGTGAAATTGGTCTTCTGATTAAACGGATTCGGATAATTATATACATTTATTAGTTGCAGATTTTGATTAACACTCAGAGTTCTCTTAAGAGATAGAGTATCACTGAGTGATGGTATAATCGCTGTGACCTTTAATGTATGCGAGCCATCGGCTAATTCCGGCGTAAATAGCGCGGTCATTCTTGGATTGACATCCTGAAAAGTATATTTTATACGAGAATCGTTGTAAGCAATGGAAGTATTGTCTAACAATAGCTTAAAAGTCTCTGTGTTTTTTACATAGTTCGTGTCAATTGATTCATATGAGGGATCGGTAAGCTCAATCCGGATACGCGGAGCTGAAGTGATATAATCACCATCGTAGATTTTTTTATCATCAGAATAAATCTGTACAACCGGTTTGCCGCTTGTATCCGCCTTTACGGTAAACGGTATCGCGTAAATATTATTGTCTTCGTAATACTCAGTATTTCTGGCATCAGCATCAACGTTAATTATCAGTTGCCTTTGCGAGTCACCTGATGAAATCGTATACGGCACCTGGTAAGTGATTCTTGATTCGGCAGGTATAGGAGCCAGCACCCGGCTATCAATTAGAGTATTGGAAGGCTTTTCCACTATGGTGATTTTTACACTATCCGAAATAATATTACCGGCATTAGAGATAGTCGCATTTATATATGACTGCTTGCCGAACGTCAGCGTATCCAAGATCTTTGATGATTCCTGACTAAGGCTGACGGATTGATAATTAATGCCGAGTTCAGGAAGTCCGTCAAACAGCAAGGATTCCGAATTAATAACAGGCGAAGAACCGTCCGGCGCCATATTTAGCTCTGTCAAAAATTTGACCGATTTTAATGTATCAATTCGAATTGATGTTAAATCAGACACTGAGCCGGAAAAAGTGAGGTATGGTAAAGTTTCTATATCATCGGCAGTAGTTGTAACAATCGGTTGTACCTTCACAGAAGCCCCTGTTGGAATCTGCGCGTTAAGTGTAAGCGTCCGTAGTTTCCTTGTCTTTGATATTTCCTGAGTTATAAAATTCCCGATACTATGGTTTTTTGTCAGCAAGGTGTCAAAAGTTAAAAGTCCCTGATAATACGGGGATTCGAGTTTTTCGGGGACAGTGCCGGGAGCGGCACCTTTTCTACCGAATATAAGCCATGGCGCTCTGAAGCTGATTGAGGATATTTTTGAACCGCCGATCTTCTTAATTGCGTTAATGAGAGTATCTCTGTTAGCACCACTAAGATTACCATCATCTATTACACACATAGCGACGAGTTTACCTGTCGGTATCGCCTCTATAAACTGGGAGAGCTTCAGAACCAGAGCATTATTGCCGCCGTAATCAAAATTAGCGGCAGTATCGGCTTTTAAAGTAACCGGGTCAATAACGGCAATGCCCATTCCCCATCCGAATGAATTCGGCAGTATATCATTTTCATTATTGTTGATGCTGCCGTATTTTGTATAATATCCGCCACCTGACTTGATTAAAATGTGAACGGAGTCAATTGAAAGCCGCATTCCATTTTTGAATAACAGCCCCGTTTTTTCAAGGCCGCTAAAACTTGCGCTATCTTCAAGAAGCAGGGATGAATTCTGAGCCGATTTATATAGAGAGAAAACTTCTCCCCAGGATGTATCATTCTGACTTGAGCGGAATCTTCCCCAATACCGTTTGTTACTTTGCAGTGAATTAAAACTCAATTTAGTAAAAAAGGTATCTGCCGGTGTAGTGAACTGAACCGGAGTCAGGAATGTATTTACGGAATCATATTGAGCAATTACCTGAGGAACAATACTGCCGGTTGCTGCCGCAGCGTTAAGGATGGATACGGATGGGAGCACTTCGGCATCAAAATACTTTTTACCTATCAATTTTAGTGAAAGTGATGATACATAAAATGTTGCCGATTGCTCGTTATCATCTTTATACATTTCACTAAGCGAGTTTTCGGAATCAAGCTGAATAGTAACCGTATGTTGTCCCGCCGATGAGATAGTCAACAGCTTGAAAGTTAGTGAATCATCAAAATCCGGAACTTTAACCCTGAATATCTTTGATTCCGTTGTTTCAGTGCCATTATGCGGGAATCGGTGTGTCACTTTTATCGAAACGCTATCTTTCGATGATAAGCCGAGATTATGATAATATAGCTTTATGCCTGTCGAATCGTCCTGATCGGTTGGAGCTTGATTCAACAGGGTAATATCAGAAGATGCAATTGCCAGATTAGGCTTAGTCGGAAGAGCTAATCGCACAATAGGATCAGCTAATAGAGTGTTTGTCATTGCGAATATTCGATAGCTTCCGGTAGAACCAAGTTCACTGAACATTTGCAATTTTGCGGCGAAATGAGCCATGGATATGCAATAAATGGTATCCTGAAGAATTTTTCCGTAGAAGTACTGGGGCACCATTAGAGTTGTGCTGGAAAACCCGAGTGAGGTATTCCCAATATATGCAATCGTCTGGCCTTCGTTAACAAACAAGCCACCAAAAGAGTCAACATCCGGTTCTGCAAATTTTGCAGTAGAACATCCAAAATCCGTTACAAGTGAACTCCTGTTTGAATTGTTTAGCAGTTGGTTCGGGTCAGCTATACTGTTATCCCATGTCCGTGTTCCGCTATGTCCGATATATGAAATGAATAGTCCACCTTGCTCAATTGAGTTTCGAATGTATGCCGAACTGTACGGACCAAAATTTGAAGCAGGACTATAAACTTTATAAAAGTGATCAACTCCCAAAACGAGTCTGGGAGTCTTTGTGTGATTTTTTACAATATAATCGTTCACATTCTTGGTTTCGGATAGTTGCAAAGAATCACCGGAATCACCACCTGAGAAGAAGAGAGCGCGCTTGTTCCAAATATTTAAGTGTTGGTCAACATAGCCTTGATGCTTTTGCAAATAATAGTTGAGCTGAGCTTCATTCTTTGACGGAATTCTACCGATAAGCATTTGTTGTATAAGCGGTGCTTTTTCATCCCACATAGTATACCATGTATCGGAAACAGGCTCACCAAAAGTCGGCACCAGATTCAGCCCGGTAGAATAACTGTGCGACGAAGCCCAATATCCTTTGTAATCGTATGAGCCCGTACCAAGCAGGCAAACATAAGACGGTTTCGGAGCCTGCCAATTCTGGAAAGTACTTTTGAGAAATGCCTTTATCGCCAACGGATCAGGATTTCCATACGCAAATTCATCAAATATATCTTCAACGTTTATTAATATGGTATCAACCGAATAATTGCTGCTGATAAAGCCCATGTAGTTTTTTGCAGCATTCAGCAATGATGAATGCGTTATGCCGATATAGTCGGCTTTGCGGCTTGCACGGAGATCGGCAAATCGCTTATTTTTTAGGATAGAAGGCTGGTTTAATTTCTTAACTGCGGCGAGACAATATTGACTTCCCATTCCGATTGAATCCGCAAAAATAAGATTAGTACCGGACTTGATAAATCCATTCAGTTTCGCAAAAGCTGGCGCTATTCGATATAGCACGAGACTATCAGCAGCTAAAGTTACATTTGCGACTTTAACATTTCTTAAATCGAATGACAGCGAATCCCGTATACTAAACAGAAGGGAATCGTTTTGGGCAGCGAGCGTCCTCGGATATTCGATTTCATACCAATCTACTACAAGATAGTTAACCGAGGAACCGTTTTCATAATTTCTAATACGAAGACTGTTGCTTCCTGTTGTAAGCGAATCAGTTGGGATGTATCCACCAATGACTGCCCTTCCGCCTTTATCAAATGTTTGTGTACCCGAAATATTCATAAGCGTATCACTTGCAACAGAAGGCTTTTTCCGCAATCCAACCGATACTGTATGAGCATTTTTTGTATAATTTGAACCGGCGCTGGACACTCTGGCGAATACCCCGGCCGTTTTACCCGGTAATATGCCGGGCAATGAAACTGCATAATTTCCGCTGGCAAATAAAAATCCGGCGAACCATGATTTCCGATTAAGTTTTGTCGGATCTTGACTTATCGTCACATCGTTTTCGATTTCCTGGAAAACGGTGTTCGGTTCATAATGGATAAAATCGTTATAGTACTTTATTGTATCACTTGATGCAATTGGTGCTGCACCGGATACCTTTGTTCGTTGTCCCAGTCCATTTCCCCATGTAAGATAATAGTAGACGGTATCGCTATAGGGGTTCAAATAATTATTATAGGGTAATGAATCCGGATTAACAACCCTGTCAGAAACCGGCTCATAATTTTTGTGACCATAAAATTCGATGTAATCGGTCGTTCCGAATGTCCCCGGAGTTTGCGTAAAGACAGTTATAGGAAGTTCAATGCCATTTTGCAGTAATTTAAAGGTTTGGGGATCTATTCCCGCGATTGATATACCGACTTTATCAAAGCTCTGCTTCGTAATACGGTAGATTTTATCTTCATACGTGCCAATTTTCAGGTATTGCGCGGAAGTATTAAACCAGTTCCCTGTCGTGTCGGTTATGCTTATTTGCCTTGTTGAGCGAAATTGTTCTGCATTTGCGGCATTGACAATCAATTCCGATACTAATCTATCCATATCTGAACGAATAAGAATTGGCGCTGAAGTTTGAACCATTCCTCCGGTATTGACAAGAACCTTATATTTGGAAATCTCTTCAATGCTGTTTGCCGTAAAAGAATATTCAGCCAAGCGCACGCGAACATGAGCACAGTAAAAATCACGATACCAGAAGAAGCCCTTAACCTCAAACTGTTCGCCTGAGTTTATTCTCATAGCCGAGGTAACCGGGATTTTTTTTAATCTAATGCTTGAATCAGCAAATTCGACTTCCGGATTGCAAGCCGGTATAGCATTTTTTATAGTTCTTTTTTCGAGGATTTGTAAATTGAAAGTCGGCTTTGAATTCTGCGGTATAGCAATAATCAGTTCATCATAAGGAATTTTGAATATCCCCGGTGCATCAGTTCGGGTGTAATCTACATAGTCAACAATGATATTTGCACCTGAATTGGCAATCTGCTTATTGAAATTTGGGGCAGCCATCTCAATTGCGAAACCGGAGTTTGAAGCTAGTGTTTTTGCCCTGCTTGACTGGGCAAAGGAGGATGCCGAAATAAGAAATACGACGAGAAAAAGAATCGTAGATTTGACCACATTAATCCGGTACAGCATATGCATATTGAAGACCTTTTTTAAAACATCACCAATTCTGCAATATAATCATTTTACGTCTCCTCCCAAACATAAATATTGCTTTTTGGAGCTGTTTTCGTAAGAATACTGCCCTCTATTGACCGTTATCTCATTCAGCTTTTTAAGTGAAACTTTTCGCTATCGGTATGTTGTTTTTAATTTTGAATTTTATTAAGTTAACACGCGAGGAAAATCAGTTAACTTAAAAGAACGGTTCATTAACTTTATTTTTGAGAGATTTTCCAAATGGTTTTTACACGTAAAAATCACAAACGGGAAGCAGCACTGATACCCGTAATAATAGACCGCGGAAAAATTGTTATCCAGTCACATTCTCCAAATTCATCCCGCGGGTGTGATCGCGTCGCTTAATATGTTTGGGTCTGTGGCAACGCCATGGCTCGTAAGATTTTTTTTGAATTTTTTCAGGAGGCACTATGAAAAAATGTTACTTTATATTACTACTGATTTTATCCAGCGTTACGTTATATTCGCAAACCATGTATGTTGGTGGGCAAGTTGACGGCAACTGGGGCGCCATGCATCAAATGAGTACCCAGACTGTCAATGGTGCTTCATATTTCTACTATACAATTCAGGCAACCGGAACATATAATCCATCCGTGTGGTTGTTTGAAGCAGACAGTTATTACAACAAGTGGAACGGTGTAACAGCAGGTAAGAATACAGTAAGCACTTTCACATGGAATGCTAACTATGCCGGATCGGACAATTCATTGACCGGTGGAGTAACAAGCGGAAAGTATTATACTTACAGATTGAAAAATAACGGATACGCCAGTGCTCTTGGTGTTGTAATGGAAACAAGCGCTGCACCCGTAACGATTAATGCAGTTTCCAATCCACCTTCTCAACCTGTCTCAAATAACGATGCCATTACCATTACTGTTTATTTGAGCGGCTCAAAAAGCTCTGAAGAGAACGTATATCTTAGATACAGCACTGATAATGGAAGTAATTGGACAAATTCAAGTGCTATTTCATTTTCCGGGTCAAGCGGAACTGTGACAATACCGAAACAAGCTAAGGGAACGACGGTAAAATACTTTGTCTTCTCAACAACGCTATCCAGTCCGACATCCAATATTGAAGTCTCCTCATTGAGCTATAAGGACACAAGCGGCAGCTATTACTCATACACTGTAAATTACTACGGCTCCAAAGCAGACGGTGATTGGTCCGCGACAACTACATGGGAAAACACAACCGTACCGACCAATGCTTACGATGTATTAATTAAAAATAGTGTCACAATTGATGCAACAGCAACGGCAAATTCGGTTAATATTAAAAGCGGTGCAACTTTGACATCAAAAAGTGCATCTGCTGTAAATTTAACTATTACCTCCGGCGGTGCTTTTACAAATAGCGGTACATTTACGGCAAATGACGGGACAATAACATTCGCGGGCGCAGGTACCATTTCCGGTACTGTTTCCTTTAATAATGTTTATGCTTCAGGCGGAGTAAATTTCGGCGGTGCATCTACGATAAACGGCACATTCAGAATTAATGCCGGCGGTTATGTTGACACTAATCCTCCGACTTACGGAAGCGGTTCAACGCTCCAATATTACTCTGCGACAACATATGGCCGTTACCTTGAATGGAATACGACATCAGGAGCAGGTTATCCATACAACGTGCAAATCTCGAACAACTCCACGTTAGATTTGGGAAATGGCGGAGCGAGTACAGCAAGGCAATGCGCTGGGAATATGACCGTTGATAATGGTTCAACTTTGACTTTGAATACTACCGCTATGAGTGCTGCTCTAACCGTTATGGGGAATATGTCTATTAACGGTGCCCTGACATTATCAGCAACTACGGGCGGAGACATTAAAACATATGGTAATGTAACATTCGGTTCTTCTTCCGCTTTTACCGGCAACGGCCGTGCTATATTTTTCTTAAAAGATGGAACCCAGACAATTAATCACGCCTCTGGAGCTGTAAGTATCCCGTATATAATTGTTGGTAGATCAGGGGGCACCGGAACAACATTACAGTTGAACGCAACTAATTTGACATCAACTGCGCCAAACGGTGGCAGTCCGATTACTTTTATTAACAGTACTGATGTATTGGACCTTAATGGTAAGGACTTGACAGTAGGCGCGGCCGGTACCGCAAGCACAATGAGTGGTTCCGGAACTATAAAAGGTAATAGCGCCTCAAACGTTACTATTAACGGTACAGGAGCTTTTGGTACGATTTCTTTTACCTCCGGTTCACAAAATGTTAATAACCTTACAGTAAATCGTACTTCCTCAGGAAATGCTACATTAGGTTCAGCCCTCACCGTAAACGGCACTCTTACAATGACTGCCGGATTGCTATATACTGGGGCAAACACAATCTCCCTCGGATCCTCGGCAACCTTAAGCGAAGGTTCCGGCAACAGAGTCATTGGTAAAATCACCGCCACCAGAACCGTCAGCCAAAGCGCGAACAATACTTTCGGAGGGATCGGAATTGCAATTACTGCTAATGGCGCCGCCCCCGGTTCAACTGTAGTAACACGTACTACCGGCACGGCTCTTAGTGGAAACAGTAATACTTCGATTAAACGCTACTATAGTATTTCACCTACTGTGAATACCGGATTAAATGCAACTCTGGCATTCAAATATGACGATACGACGGCTGAGTTGAACGGCATTAGCGAGTCCAATCTCAAATTGTGGAGATCAACTGACAATGGCACCACATGGATTTATGGCGGTGTTGGAAGCCGCGATGTTGCCGCAAATACAATCACCTTAAGTGGTATTGATGCATTTTCGACCTGGACTGCCGGTGATAGCCTCCACCCGCTTCCGGTTGAATTGAGCACGTTCAACTGCTCTACACAAGGCAGAACCGTTCTACTTGATTGGAATACCGCCACAGAAATCAATTCGTACAAATTCGTAATAGAGCGTTCCCTGTCCGGAGCAAATAGTTGGTCGGTTCTCGGTGAAGTTCGTGCTAACAACTACAGCAACTCTCCGAAGAGCTATTCATTTATAGATAAAAATTCTACAGTGGGTACATTTCAGTACCGGTTAAGAATGGTTGATAATGACGGTAGTTATGAATTCAGCAAAACTATTGAGGCTGTGATAGCGGCTCCAGTTGAATTCACTTTGTCTCAAAATTACCCGAATCCGTTTAACCCTTCAACAAAGATTTCTTACACACTTCCGGCAAATAGCCATGTAACTCTTGAGCTATACTCTTTAACCGGGCAAAAGATAGCTACTCTTTTCAACGGCATTTCGGAAACCGGATACTACGATCAAACAGTAAATATGAGTAATTACAGTTTATCAAGTGGCGTTTATATTTACCGGTTTATGGGTAAGGAATTGTCCTCGGGCAAACAGTTCACCAGCATAAAAAAGATGATATTCCTGAAATAGGGACATGATTTTGCCGGTGGCGGGCATGATAAAACAACACTTATAATAAAACAAAGAACCCCCGCTAAGCGGGGGTTCTTTGTTTTATGACATGTAATTCGTAAAAGAGCTCTTTTACACAGAACACTTCATTTTGGCGGATGATTTTCCTATATTTGCTAAAGAGCTAATAAGTTGACGTCAATTATTGTGTTACAATCGGAGGATACTTATAAATTGATACAATTTTACCTCCTTAATAAAAACTCAAGAATTACACACCGAATTTCAGCCAATACATGGTTGAAATTACGTTATTGTATGCAAGATCCTAAAAATTATTGATTACCAGCCTGATACGGGTTATATTATGAAAATATTATGCCGAGTTTATAATGTTATCACATAGATGGTTCCAAGTTAAAGGATTACTCTGGAATTATTTGATATACGCGCTCCCCTTTGCCGTTATTCATTGGCTCCACTTTGGTAAACTGCCGTTTGCAAACCGGTATTATACATCTTTCATAGTCTTATATTCTTTTGCATGGCTAATTGCCGCCACGATAGCGAGAAAGATTGTATATACCGACAAAAAATCATCGTTAGGCGAAATTAAGTCATTGACTCTTTCGTTCATAATCATGATCGGAATTTATTCTGTTTTCAACCTACTTGGAGCGGATGCATACCATTCCCGTTCTGTATTTATTTTTTCCGCTGCCAGCGGCTTCGCGATTGAGATAATGCTTGCTGTTCGCACAGCTGGTTTGCGGAGCTATTTCCGTGGATTTAAAGACTTATCATTAACACGATTCATTATTGAAACATGTTTATTTGCGGCCACTATTGGAGTTCAATATCTTTTCTTCGCAACTGGGTTTTCCGAAATTCCCAGAATAGAATATTTAATGATAATATTTTTCGTCTGGATGATTTCCGGATTTATGTCAGGGTTATATTATAATTTACGGGCAGTCAATGTTATATATTTACTGATTTGGCAGATCCTTAAAAATGGGATTTACTTTTTTCTTTTATCTTCATTCGTCGTATTTTATGTAACCCCGGAATTACTCCCGCAGTTTAGATTTTTGCATACTATCATAGTTTATTCTATTACCGCGCTAATCATTGACATCGTTATATATCTTAATTTAAAACCTATTCAGTCAGATGAGGTAGATGCGGCAACAACCAAGGCGCCTGAACTTGATGACGACCCGCTGGATAATATAATGAAGGTAAACCCGGATAAATATTACATTCCGAATACGGAAAGAATAAATTATACATTTGAATCCAAGCTAAGGAACATTTTCCTCAGAAATTATCCTGCCGTATTCTCATTCATTGAGTCCAGCCTTGAATTACAATCCATTGATGCTGATCTGGCCATTGCAATCAGGACAAATGACATCTATAATATTGAAGTAATGCCGGATGAATACATTTCATTCTTCTGCAACTTACAGGATATCAATAATTTCAGATATCTCAATAAATACTTCATCGAGGTTAATAACAAGTTAAAAGATGGTGGCATTTTTATAGGGGCATTGGAGCCGGCACATTTGCGTTTCAAACATTTTAAGCGAAATTACCCATTCTATCTGGGTCGGATTCTCTACTTTTTGGAATTTATTTGGACACGAGTTTTTCCAAAGCTACCTATAACAAAATCAATTTACTTCGCGATAACCAAAGGACGGGATAGAGCTATTTCTTTAGCTGAAAGTTTGGGCAGGCTTTATTATTGCGGATTTGAAGTGATTTCTATAAAAGAAATTGAGCAGAAAGTATTCTTCATTGCTCATAAAGTAACACATCCGAAGGAGGATAAAAACCCAAGCTACGGCCCACTATTCAAGATGAGAAGGATTGGGAAGGATGGGAAAATAATTCTTGTATACAAATTGCGCACTATGCATCCGTACTCCGAGTATTTGCAAAAATTTGTCTATGAGCACAATAAACTTGAAGAGGGCGGCAAATTCCATCAGGACTTCCGCATCACATCATGGGGAAGGTTTTTTAGAAAAATTTGGGTTGATGAACTCCCGATGATATTTAACTGGTTGAAAGGCGAGCTAAAACTTGTCGGGGTGAGACCGATTAGTCAGCACTACCTTTCACTCTACGGAGAAGAAGTGCGGGAACGGCGGAAAAACTATAAACCGGGCCTGGTTCCTCCTTTCTATGTTGATCTCCCAACAACACTGGAGGAAATCATACAGTCTGAAGTAAACTATATGAACGCATATGATGTTTCACCTTTTAAGACAGATGTAAAGTATTTTTTCAAATCCTTTTATAATATCCTGATAAAACGGGCCAGAAGTAAATGATGAAAAATTTCGACTTTGGATGCGGGAAACTCGTTGCTTTTAGCACAATGCTGATATTGCTATCATGTAATTTCTCCCGCGCCCAAGCAGTCTTTACTTCTACCAATGATCCGGTATATACATTTCTGGATCGGATGGCCATCCGTGGATTAGTTACCTATCATGATGAAGTCAAACCACTGACACGCCGGCAAGTCGCTCAGCATTTGAAAGATCTTGAACCATATCAAACCACGATGAATCATGTAGATAGCGAGGATTACATCTGGTATTGTTCGGAATTCGCATCAGAAATGGATAGACTAAGCAATGAACGTGCGTATTTATACAAGTACCGTGATTCTTTATGCAGATTTACTGTAACGCCCATAGCCGGATATGAGATTTCAGAATATGGGGCCAAATCCGGCCATCACCGCTGGTGGGGTGGAAAATTCTGGGGCACTTATGGGAACAACTTTGCAGGTAGTTTTGAGTACCGTGATAACACGGAGTACGGTGATAACACTGATAGAGAGAAACTGTTTTCGCCAAAAAGCGGTTATTTTGTAACGACCTCGGGCAATAATTCATTTGACTACAGCGACGTCAAGGGAAGCATTTCATTAAGCGGCAACTGGGGGTCATTTTCAATAATAAAAGACTATTCCAATTGGGGTCACGGACAATTTGGACAGATTATTTTATCCTCAAAGGCCCCTGACTTTCCGCACTTTCAATTAGTACTTCAACCAACGGATTGGCTGCGGTTTTACTATATGCAAGGTTGGTTGAACTCATTGATCTATGATTCAGCGAGTTTTTACTATAATTATCCTGGCAGCTTAGACCCAACAATTGAAAAAAAATATATTGATAAGTACTTTGTTGCAAATATGGTATCGGTCAGCATACAACGCAACATCGATTTTTCGATTGGAAACAGTTTTGTGTATGGCGGTTCACCAAGGTGGGAAACCTTTATACCATTTATGTATTACAAGGTCATGGATCATAATACCGGGCGTCAGATCTCAGATGATGGTAACGGGATGATATTTTCTGATCTAAAGATCAACTACCCTGCCACCTATCAAGTATATGGCTCGCTGCTTGTTGATGCTTTAAACATCCGGAAAATTCTTAAAGGTGTTTGGTACACTTCATGGTTTGCTTTTACCGTGGGGGCGAAGAAAGTAGACGTAGTAATTCCAAATCTGGACATGAATGTTGAGTACACTCAATTACGTCCCTGGATATATGAAAATCATTCTGAAATTAGTACATATAAGCATATGGGGTATGTTCTTGGTGATTGGATGGGGCAAAACGCAGACGAGCTATCTCTTAAATTCAGCTATCGTCCCATTTCCCGTCTGGCTGTGGAGGTAATCGGAGAGAGAATCCGGAAAGGTGGCATGAAGGATATCAGTTACGCATACAACAATCCACCCGCGGAGCTTGATTTATTGTATGGTCCCCTTCGCAAAGAGTATTCAGCTCAATGTGGAATCAGATACGAGATAGTACGCGATTCATTCATTAATGTACTGTTAAAATATGCAGATATTAATGACGAGGATCCCAAGAGAACGTATGTGTGGATGAAGGGCGGAAAATTTTCATTCTCATTTTCAGCGCAATACGGCATATAGTTACGTCACAGTATAATAACTCGGTTGTCTATCATCCGTCTTTTCTTACTGAAAGCAGAATTCTTTTAACCACGTTCCGTGCATTTTGAAAAACCAATTCACTAACCCATGGCAGAATATCATCACTCCATCGCTGGGGGTGAATTGTGAACATCATGTTTTGTGGAAGCGTATCTATATTTTCTATTATCTGCTGCGTTGACTTGTAATTCATGCTAAATTTTGAATTAACACGATCCCTGATGCTGACTGAACCTCCATTCCACGTTCTTCCGGTATCAGTAAAATATGCAAACTGACTGAAATCTATATCGTAATACGGCTCACAAATCAGCCCCAATTCCTTGTAATTATATTTACTCCAAATCATTTTATTATCATATTTACCCATAGGGCTGCCGTGCATGCAGATTGTATCAATTGCTATTATTTCTCTGAGTTTAGCAAGATTATTGCAGAAGCTTTTATATGCCAAATCAATATGAGCATCCAAGGAGGACGCTTTAACCAAATCCATATCCTCATAGTGATATCCGATTTCGTGCCCGAGCGAGGCAATCTTTAGAATAATATCAGGATGCAACGTTTGTGGTATGATCCGGAAATAGTACGTACCGCGTATGTTCATTGAGTGTTCAATAATCGCAGTTTGTAGCGAATTTTCCGGTTTTAAATCTACATCATGCCTTAAAATTATTGTCCCGCTATTTGCAGGATTTGAATTACTCTGAACAAACTCCTTCACCGTCAGAAACCGGCTTTGAGTTTTTTTCAAGGCAGATAGTAAATCTCCGTATTTTTCAAGAGTAAAATCTCTATGCTTCATATAAAAAAGGTGCACTTCTACTAAAATATGACTGAATGAGTTTCTAAAAATTTAGCCCCGGCCTGTTTTCTTTATCAGGGATAAAACAAGTTCTCCGAATTTATATAACGGCTTATTGAGAATCAACTTAAACCTGCCAAAATTCACTAATTCGCCGCCAAACTGTTTTTTATAGTCCCTTACCTTATAAGGAATTCCCGGTTTACCCGCCCCGCCGAAATCGAATAATTGATAGCCGTTACTTTTCGCCCAGAGAAATACTTCCCAAGGTATCAAATCATTCGGATATTTATTATAATATTCCATCATGGCACCGGCATACAAATCGTAGAGAATGCCTTTATACCCCAAAGCAAGCATGCAACCAATAATTTTACCCTCATACTTAGCCGTGAACATATGCAATTTTGCTTCGCCACTAAATAGCTTGTACATGTTTTCAAAGAAATCAAAGCTATATAAGGGAAGCTTTGCCCTTGAATATACTTCTTGCAAAATTGCATAGCACTCTTTCAGCGAATCAAAATTATCCTCAACACTAAAAACCGCCCCCTCTTTACCAGATCTCCGTATTCCGTTGCGCCGTTTTGTTGTTACATTCTTCCAAAGCTCATCTTGACTTTTACTCAAGTCAACTAAAATATCCAAATGATCCTCGTACCAGAAGCCATTGGCCTCATAGACCTCTTTAACCGAAGATTGGTCAGTTAAATTTCTAAACTCTATATATATGGCTTTGCCGGACAGTTCTTGACGCAGTTTTATGAGTAAATTGTGTAGTACTTCCTTATCCGTTGACTGCAATGCAGGATTGCCAAAAATTATGGCTCTTCTGGTAAAAAAGTTTTTTATTGCACTTTTTTCGCGCGTGATGAATCCCTGCACAGTTACAACCCCTGTTTTCGAGGTTTCGGAAATATGGAACGGAACGAATCCGGTTGAATTTTTAATAACGTCAAGATACTGCGGCGACTGAAAAATTTCCATGAGAGTATTTGTTCTTTTTGCGTAAGTGTATTCTTTAGTGGAATCTGCGTTGATAATCAGGTGTGGTTCTCAGAATAGATTCACTGTCGGGAAAGTTCTCAATAAACCAGACAAGCATTTCCGTAACATCGATCTTATCATTCAGCATTTTTTGCTGACGTTCTTTCCAAGCAATTCGATATTCTCCATGCTGTAGAATATCGGAAGCAAAATTAATTGCCGCAGTCTGATCCTGCTCCGAATTCCCAAAAGAGCGCAAGAGTTGATAGTCACGCTCCAAATGGTCGGTGTAATATGTACGAATGGAGGAAAGATATAAAGCAGGTGTTCCCAACATGGCGGCTTCCTCGGCCATCGTTGAGCTTTCTCCGTACATCAAGCCGGCGAATGCAATTGCATCATGCATCCGTGAAGGATCAATTGTTACCCTGTACTTTTGTAATTCATCAGGCAAGGCTGCTTCTGACGAAATAAACACCTTTGCATATTTTGAGAACTCTGCAACCGTTTTAATTTTATTCTCAAAGGTTATTCCACCCTGCCCTCGGTCATGCGAAGCATTCCATGATATAAATCGGATAATTACATACTTGTCAGTGCTGGTAACACCGAGTTCCTGTATGACCGAAGAATCAGGAGTAAATCTTTTCGGATGCAGATAAGCAAGTTCATTATAACCGGCGTATGTAATGATTTTTTTAGATTCTAGAGGATGCTCATATTCCGAAGTAAAAACTATTTTCGTAAATGGCAGATAGAGCCTCAATTGCTCTGAATTGAAGGTATCCTCAAAGGATATATGAGGCTTTCCCAGCAAAAATGCTGCGTGCGCAGCATATGGCGATCCATGACTCAAGAGAATATCCGGTTTAAATTTGAGTCCGGTTACATATTCTTTGAACCCGAACTCTGCCAATCCCCAAATCTTACCGATTGAGGCGGCATATTTCTTTCCGAGCGAGCGAAATGCAAAACCATATTTTTTTAGGAGAGCAATTTCGAATTCTTTTTCCCTGCAGGTAAATAGGACATTATGACCTTTTGTTATCATCTCGGCAGCAAAATTCTTAAAGAGATGTACATGTGCAGGATGCCCAATATCAATGAGAACGTTCATAAATTCTGATGGAGTGATGTTAATTGGAATGGGAACCCGTACCCGGATTCTTATTATATAGTCTGATTCTGCGCCAGAATGGTAGCACCATTCAATTTCCCGGTTTTAGAGTCCGCAGTATTTTCTTTTGTATATCGAATATCTATAATGGAAAAATTTAAATCCTCAAGAGCTGCAATATGTTGATCAAGCGTCCAACGGTTCATAAAATATTTTCGCCTTCCTCTGATAAGCCGCCACAGAATTGCCGGGATTTTCAGATGTCCGTTAATATCTTTTGTAAGCCCATGAGAGTGCAACTCTATGTCGTGGAACATAAAACCACCGGGCTTTAGCAATTGTGCAGCTTTACTATATACTTCGCGAGGATTATTGACGTGCTCCATAACTGCACGAGAGAAAATTAAGTCATACTTTGATGACCTATTATTATCCCAGTCATACAAAATGCTGATTGGTTCAGTCTGCAAACAATCTGCTTTGATGTTTTCTGCAATTTTTTGAATTAAAGCTTCATCATTAATTTGAGGACGAATTGAACTTGACGGGAATTCTGAATTTGTCGATCTGATATTTAGCTGCGTGAAATTTTGGGGAACCGCAGCTTGAATTTGTAGAAGAAACACTAATTCGCTCAGCATTTTCAGATTGTTTTCTGCATCAAAATGGTTTTCTATTTCTAATGCTGTGTACCCCTCAACGCCACATAGGACTGAACAAATCCCAAGCCCTACTGAGCCACCGCAGCCAAGCTCACCTACATTTTGAAATTTAGGAACTATGCCGTTTTCTTCAAAGTTTTTTAACACACCCAGCCACATGGCGTAGCAGAACTCTGCATTTGCACCACTATGCTTTGAAGACTTCTTCTTAACTTCAAGGAAATCCGATATCCCGGGGACAAAAGTTAGAGCACCCTTGATAATCGACTTAAAAAGGTTCAATTTAAAAATTGAGTTTGACATTTGTATTTCGAATTATCGTTCTTCTTTTACCGGTCGGTGTTAGTTTAATCTCATCCACCACCTTTACGGACACATTTACATCACGCCCAATAAAATCTTGCCAATAATGCTGGATTTCTTCTTGAGTATTAAGATCATATGAATTGTTCACAACAAGATTAAAGACAATCTTATTTGCATCTTCTTGAATTACTTGCAGTTGGTTTATTTGGTACTTGGGCTCAAAGTAGCCCAAAATATTTTCCATCAAAATATACTTACCTGAAGGTGTAATCAGTATGTCCGTATCTCTACCCTTAAGTTTTCTAAGATTAAGGAATTTTCGACCACAAGTACACGGCTTATCATCACCAAGTACTACGTAATCCTGAGTATCATAACGGATAAACGGACAAACAAGATTTTGCAAATCAGTTGTTATATGCCGAAGTGGCCTTTCGGCATCTCCCTCGGTATAGCTATCCGCAATAAATTCCGGTATAGCTGATTCTTCCGAAGGATGATAATGAGCATGGCTAGGACACTGCGAATAATTTGCACTTCCTTCACAGCTATATGCATCAAATACGGGAGCGCCGAAAACTTTTTCAATTATCTCCCTTTCATTATCGCGCAAGGTACTACCTGTTGTATTTATCGCCTTAATTAACTTCCCTGTATACTTCGCATCATCCGAAAGCATTTGATTAGCAAGGAACATTAAAGGGACGGGATATCCTCTAATAAACTGAGGATCATATTTCTCAATTGCACGAATTATTCTCCTGAAATCCTCCTGCTGGTAATCAGTGAATGCTAAAAATAAGGAACTATTTGCTTTGTCCTGCAATCTTTTAATGAAGGAAGTCCGTCCCTTAACACTTGTTTTAACATACTTATCTCCTAACCGATATCCCATCCAATACCAGCCTCTGATGGCAGTAGCATTTCTAAATGAATACGCCCACTTCGTGGTATAATAACTGAATGGTTCTCCGGTTGAACCACTTGATTTTGTATGTATCAGCCCTTTTTTGCTTATATTATCAGCAATCCATTTCTCTTTATTCTTTCTGAAATCGTCTTTTGTCAATATGGGCAATTTTTGCAAATCAGATTTTACTTGAATATCTTCGGGCCGTAGCCTAAAATCGTCAAATAATTCTCTGTAGAAAGGTACATGATAATAGGCTTGATCGATTAGCAGACGTAGACGCTTATTCTGATATTCATCAATTTGCTCTCTAGTCCAGTACTGTGATTTAAGTAAAAAAGGCAGTTGTTTATGGAGATAAAAACCAGTAACGTAATCACTCAAAGGGAGCAATAGCTTTTCAGAAATTATATTGTGAATTGACATAAACACTCACTAATAAATTTAATATTAATTTGTCGAAGTAACACAAGTTAGAGGTGTTTTTAATTTGGTCGATATTATGTATTACTTAACTATTTTTGAAATTAAAGCACTGCCAATATTTCTTATGAGAACATATTTCTGCTTTATAGGCAATGAAAATAACAACGCAAACATAAATAATTTCATTTTTATTCTGTAACGCAATCGTATTTTTTTCAACCTATCGAGATAGTGAGCTCCATATGCTTTATCAATACAAGCTTTTTTTTCATCATCATTTAACAAATATTTCGCCGAGTCGCCGGCAATTCGATTAAATCCTAAAGATGCTGATGATATACAATAATAATCTAATTTCATCTCACTTTTTGTCACACGACAGTCGACCCGCAATCCAATCTTTACACTATTTGTGAACAAATAATCGAAGTAGGCATTCCCGAGTGAATAAAAAACATGCTTATTATCGATTACCTCATATTTTTGGATGATGTGTGGGTGATGACCAATAATTAAATCGCAGCCATTGTGGATAGCAAAACGAGCCAGTTCCAGTTGGTATACGCTGGGTGTTTCGATATACTCATTCCCCCAATGAAATGACAGTATTTTAAATGAAGCATTACCTTTTCCCATATTCTCTAATGCCAATGCTATCCCGCTCTCATTTAATTCAGCATACAAGCCAGGATTTTTGATATCATGGACGCCATTGAAGGCTGCGAATCCAATCCGAATATTTTCAATATCAAAATACTCGATATTGGATGTGTTTTTTTCATTTATGCCAACTACCTTAATACCATTTTCTCGAAGCAAGCGTACGGTTTCATGAAAACCGTCAGCACCCTGTTCCAAAATATGGTTATTGGCGATGGTTACAATGTTTATACCAATTCTATGAAAAAAATCAATGATTCTTGGGTTGCCGGAGAAAGGTGTTTTCCCGCTGCTGTTTGCAAGAATGGGGGACTCAAGATTTGCAAAAAAAATGTCTGATTGTTTTTCTAAGGAATTAAAATTTTGTGAGTTTAATTTATCATAATTGCCATAATCTATTGTGTATGGAAGATTAGCAGGCAAAACATCGCCAACAAATGAAATTTTTACTTGTGGTTCTTCTACATTTTCCATAATTATTCCGATATTCCTTCGTCATCTACCACGTAAAATAAATTTGGTTAATATTTTTAATGAAATGATTTATTGCACATTAAGTTTTTGAAGTTCGTAATAAAACTCGAGCAAATTTTGACTTTTACAGTCCCATGAAATCTTTGTCTCTGCGATATTTCTATTGATGCGCCCCATTTTTTTTAGTTCATCTTGACTCTTCAAAATATGCAATACATTTTTCTCAATCGATGGTTCATCCAATGAACTGACAATGAAGCCTGCTGGGTATTCTTTCACAAATTCTTCAACTTCTCCAATCGGGTTTAAAAATACCGGTCGGCCACATGCCATATAATCTCCTATACAATTTGGCCACCCCGCCCGGTTACCCAGTACATATTGTTTAAATGTAAAATAAACATCTACCAATTGTAATTTTTCATAATCACGCGCGTAATCAACCCATCCAATATTCATTATAAATTTTCTTACACGCTCCGACATAGTATTTTCAACAGCATCCGTTCTGCCGAAAAGCAGAATTTTCACCATGGAATCACAATTTGCTTTTAATATTGCGTCTATGAGTGGTTGCACTTCAACTAACGTTCCGCTGAAAGCATCAATATACCCAAAGGTGAGTGTATTCTTATCAATACCATATTTCTCTTTTAGCTGTGAATTATCATGTAAATAGGGAATATTGGATACATCAGCGCCACCATGTAACTTAATTATTTTCTTGTGCATGTCCAAAGTCTGAGCCCGTTGTCTTAAAACTTCAGATAAAACCACGACTCCGTCAGCAACAATTTTATCCTTCAGTTCCCATTTGAGCTCATATCGCCCAAGTAGCATCTTAAATAATCTTTGTTTTGTATCATATTGCCCCCCTACTCCATACCAATCATACCATTCCGCGACATAAATGGATTTCCATAAGCGTTTGTGTATGCGGCATGGTACACCGGCAAGAGGCCGATGACCATTATCTGTCTGTACAATATCAAATTTGTGTAAAAGGACAAACAGTATCTTCCGTATAAGGCTCAGAAAGCCAAAACCCAATCTGGATACTCTTGAAGGAATGATTTCAGGAAAGATGATGATGCGGACATTATCTTCATAGGCGACTTTTCGAAGGATGGAAAAGCTTTCATTTGTTGTGATAATTGTAACATCATTGCCAAGTTTTGCAAGACCGGCCGCCAACGGAAACACTCTGCCCCACCCCGCTTTTTTATAGAGGCTGCTATGAGAAATAAGGATATTGAGTTTATTCATGGAATAATTATTGTCAGTTTCGAGTAAAGGGAATAATAAAAGTATATTAATGGATTATTTAGCAGTGGATAGAAATTCATAACCGATCATACAGGCCTTCAAATCGCTCTTTATTGTTAAAGGTAAACTCCGAGTTCGCAAGGTTAAAGCCTTCTTCCCCATACTGCCGTAATATATGAGGGGCCGCAACTAAAGAATTGATTGCTTTTGCTAAAGCAACCGGATCCAGCTTGTGAATAATGAGGCCAGTCTTTTCGTGTAAAATGATTTCATCCATTCCTTTGACGTCTGAGCCTATTGCACATTTTCTCTGAAGATATGCTTCAATAATCGGACGTGAAAAATGAGGAACGGAAAATGGAGAAACCAAGCAGCATACTTCAGATAAATATTCTCCGACATTATATACAAGCCCTATCATTTGAGCATTCGGGCTTTCTTGTATTTTCCGTACTGCCTTCTCTCTTCTTTTACCATAGCCCGAAACCAATCGCAATATATCTATCAGTATTTTGCCGGATTTCCGTTCCGTAGCATAATGCCCGCCAAAATATATCTTCACATCCTTGTCGAGATATGAAAGCGCATCTACCATGGTATAAAATCCTTTACTGGTACTCGACCCCCCGAGATAAAGAACTTTCTTCGAAGCATATGATGACTCTTGAACCGGTCTATCATTTTTCAAAAAAGTATTATAGATTACCTCTGTTTTGTCAGCTAAATCAACCCGTCGTGCATTATCCTTGCTGATGGCGATAATTTGATCGGCGTATTTGTTAATTGTGGATCTAAAAAAGTAATGCAGCACATCCAATTTGCCTTTTCTAAACGGCTCTCGTATATGGATGACAACTTTCCCTCCTCTTTTTGACGGTGCCAGCCAATCAGTCAATACGGAAGAATTTAAATGCACTATATCATATTCATGCTTCTTCAGTTCTTTACCGGCAAATATATAACGCGATAGGAGCCAGGTAACTCCGAGAACTAAAATATTAGGTACCTGATACCATTTTATATACCCTGCTTCACTGTGTGGGAAAAAGCGGTAATACTTCCGGTAAAATTGCGACCCGGCCAAACAGTATTCTATACCGTTTTCCTGAAGTTTATCTGCAATATTGGAAGGTTTAAGCAACAATACTTTTGTATTGTATTTAGAGGGATCCAACTCTTTAATCAATTGGATTAAACTGTTAGTGGGCCCCCCCCATCCGGTAGCATGGTGAACGAATAATATCTTTTTCATAATAGTACAATAATCAATGTATCTAAAACGGCAATATACTTAAAGACAAACAGAGGTTTCGAATCGTAATGGAGAAATGGTCAAAGTGAATCGTATATAGATTCAAACTTAGCAATATTTTTTGGTGAGAACCTTTCAATAGCAACTTTATAACCTTCTTGTCCGTATTGTTTGGCAATTTCAGGATGTGAGGTTAATTCATTAATTGCTTGTGCAAGTTCAAGAGCGCTTTTTCTTTTAAATATCAGGCCTGTTTGACGCTGCCATATAATCTCTTCCATACCCGCAACATCTGAGCCAATAGCAGGTTTTGCGAACAAATATGATTCAAATACAGGGCACGAAAAATGGGGAACCGTAAAGGGAGAAATAAGGCAGCACACTTCTGATAAATACTCACCCACATTATATATGAGGCCGATCAGTTTAGCATTCGGATTTGCATGTATCTTTTGAATGGCTTTCTCTCTCTTACGGCCGTAACCTATAATCCACCGCATTACGTCAACCAATATTTTTCCGGTCTTCCATTCAGTTGCATAATGCCCGCAATAGTATATCTGTACATCTTTGTCCAGATACTCCAGAGCATCAACCACGGTATAAAATCCTTTACTTGTGCTCGACCCGCCTAAATACAAGATTTTCTTTGATGCATAGGTTGTGTCTTGAACCGGAATGTCCGGGGCTCTCCAAAAATCATATATCACCTTGGTGCGGGACAGCAGATTCAAGCGACTTGCATTATCGTGACTTATGGCAATTATCTGATCGGCGTATTTTTTTATTCTTGACCTAAAAAAGTAATGTAGGGGATCTACCCAGCCTTTCCGGAACGGCTCCCGGATATGGATGATCACCTTCCCCCTTGCCTTTGATGGTGCCAGCCAATCAGTCAGCACTGATGAATTTAAGTGTACAATATCATAATCATGGCGCCGGAGTTCCCGTTCGGCAAATATGTACCGTGACAACAGCCAAAGAACACCAAGCATTATTAAATAATGGATTTGATACCACTTGATGTACCCGGCTTCACTATGTGGAAAAAACCGATAATATTTCAAGTAAAATCGAGATTCAGCCAAACAGTAGTCTATCCCGTTTTCCTTCAGTTTATCTGCAATATTGGACGGTTTAAGCAATAAAACTTTAATACTGTATTTCGACTGATCCAACTCATTTATCAGCCTGATCAAACTGTTAGCAGGACCACCCCACCCGGACGTATGGTTTACAAATAGAATTTTTTTCATAAATAAACTGTGCAAAATATATACACAATATATCGTATCAGTAATTTGGGCAAATTAATTCTTCTTAATTCTATTTTTTGTACTTAAGTTTTTTAACTATCTCTTTTTTCTTTTTCGAGCAACGGCCAAAAATACATGCCCGGAATTACTACGAAGAGAAACAGCCATACCTCTCTTCCCCCAACCGCTTTCATGGAGCCTAAGAAAACAAAGGCAAGGATTGATAATAGATAGTAAAACCTGAAAGTCGGCGCAAACAACTTTGCTATACTCAGTAGTATTCTGAATATTACATAGATAAAAAAGATAAAGCCAAAAATGCCATATAATGCAAGTTTGTTTAAGAAATATAGATGGGCGCCGCCATCAATGCTATGATTTGCCTGAACTGATGCAAAACCAGTAAAGGGATAACTTAAGAATGTATCAAACAGCATAGGGAAACGTTCGGCTCGAACACTGGCTCCTGTTTCGTTGCTGATGTCGGGATTGTCAATATAGGATGAAAAATCTCTTAGTTTATATTCAAGTTCCGATCCGGGATCTGCATACTTGCTCATGGAATAAAAGAAATCGGAATATGCTGAGCTTGGTATAGACACAAAAACAAACCCTATAAGCATTACAATAATAAATGATTTACGCTGGCTTTTTATACTCAAAGATGAAAGGATGGTAATGATGAGTGTCACAAGTATATTGGCAAATACCTGTGACCGTATTTCTGTTATTATCAACAAAATGAGTGCCGTAATTAGTATTTTTTTCGAAAAAGCCGCGCCTTTATTACTTTTTATATAATAAAACAAAATAGGTATAAGACAAACCAGAGCTTGGGCGTAGCTATAACTGAAGGCACCGGAATACTGATACAGTTTTGCCTGAAGCGGAGAAAAGAGAGCAGTACTTGCGGACTGACGGACTAATTCTGAATTGAAGAACAACGCAACATTAGTGGTAATTAAGGTGACAAAAGTAAACAAGACTGCCCATTTGCTCATCAAGGCGAATTTATAGTAGGATTTAACTTTTATATAATAAGTTAAAATGAGTGTCATAACAAGAAGGTTATAAAATTCCCAGTAAACATTGTCCAAATTCCATGGGCTCATAAACCGCCATAACGTATGCTGAAACACGCCGACCATTACGATACCATATATCATCAACGCTTTCATTGGCCCGGTAATAAAAGCCCGGGGCTGGATAAGAATCAAAATAAATAGCGTAATAGGCGCATACAGGAATGCAAATGTACCCAAATACACAGGGAGGTTTCGGAACACAATATATAAGGTCGATGACGCTACTGTCAAAAAAATCGACAGATCTTGTAATTGAAACTTAGTTTTTATTAGCATGTAACTTTTTCAATAATGTATCTGAACATACAATTTAGAACTACAATGTTATTTTAAAGAGTATTCATTGGGCATCGCAAGAGCGCGAAGTACCTTTTGAACATGAAGCTGCCAGTTGTTATTTGCCAACCACTGTTCATTTGAAAACGATTTATCTTTTGAGGATAATATTTTGCAAATAGACTCTGAGGCTTCGGAAGGATCATTACATGTGTATTTTTCAGCGAAACAATGCTCCGCCTGTTCTTCAAATACTCCAATTTGAGGATATACAAATGGCCTGCATAGCGTAGCAGACATGGCGATGAGACCTGAAGTCAATCCCCATTTATGAGGCAAAAAAACAACATCAGCAGCAATAAACAACAAATAGGTCTCGTACTGAGAAAATCTTTTATGTATTTTTAGAATTTTTCGCCGAAAGCGATTAAATATTGTGTTATTAATTGCGTAGTAAACTTTGTTTAATTTATTATAAGGGAAAATTGGTGATACACCCGCGAATAAGAGAACAGCGTTTTTCTCTTTTTTATAAACTTTTGCAAATACTTCTTCAGCAAACGAGGTGTTTTTGTATTGCAATTGCCCAAAAACAAATACGATTTTTCTATGTAATGGAAGTCCTAACTTTTTTCTGGCTGCAGACTGCGTTTCGGAAAATGAACTCATGTCTTTCAAATAATCCCCATGATGACAGACGATGTGCCGTTTATTCTGAAGTACGGGATATGCTTGTTTCAGTATATCAATGGAAGCTTTCCCGTGATGCACAATTATATCTACATACGTCAAGTACCGCTGAAACACCGAAGAAAAATCAATTGCAGTTACAGCGCCGTGCGGCTTAGTATCGTGCGCCGTGTAGATAAATGTTACCCTATTTCTCTTGAATAAATCAAATTTTGCGAACAATCTATCAATGTTGTAATCGATATGCTTCAATAATCCTTCTAAAAAATGGACATGGAAAACATCCGGGATAAATTGTTCGTCCTCAAACGACGAATATCCGACGACTACCGTAACACCTGCTTCTCTATAAGCTTCAACTAAATTTTTCAGATGTGTATTAAAAGGATCAATATTTTGCGGGATATACAATATCATTGTTTTCTGATCAACTCATATAAATTTTTAATTTTGACAAAAAACATTTTTACTGCAAAGCAGTTAACATTGTCTTCATCATTACTTTATAATTATAAAGCATTTTAAGCGAAAATTCAGCGCACGCTTCTTTATCGAAACTTATTAACTTAATGAAAATATCTCTGGGGTCAGGTTGTTTGTATGTCAATTTACGCGCTATCTGTAACCGATTATTCAGTAAATTTGCTGCGCCAAGAATATGGTGGATTTTACTGGCTTTCTGGTTGAGAAATACCTTGCTTCGCAAAATGCCATAATGATCAAAGCAGAAAAACGGCACGTTATTATGTAATGCCACAATAATCGGATGCATTTTTTCACCAACATATCCGGAAGAATATTTTATAAGACAATACCAGTCAAGAGGATCCAATGGTACATCAATTTTATAAGGGAGATCATTTTCAAATTTAACACCTCCTGGCATAGCAAGTGCGGCACAGGAAAACCCTTCTTTTTTTGCGTGTTGTTCAAAAGAGGAAATCCACTGACGAGATACGGTATTAGATGAATTAAAGCTCAGCAGAATATAACGCTTCGGCAATCCAAATTTTTTCTGTATCTCTTCCTTGCTCGGCATTGACAGAACATTATCATTAAATGCGAACACCGGGTCGGGAGTGATAGAAGGAAAGATGGCACCCCTTGACACGCGGCTAAACAATTCACGAGTACGTTTGTCGCGAACTGAAATGTAACTGACTTTTTTAATCATTGCATAAATTGCCGACTTTTCCCTGCTCGTTATCATTTTATAATCAGTGTTTTGGCAAGAAACAGACATCATCGCAACTTTAATTTTCTTTTTCAGATGCCCAATAAACTCACCCCAAAATGGATTTGGGAAATTTGTTTCATATTTAACAGGGTCAAGGCGAAATGATAATCCCGATTTCTTTGAGGGGTTCATGCTCAGACGGGCAATAAAAGGATAATGCTGCACTACTGCATCACTCCCAATAATAACAGCCTCAATATTGTTGTTTTCGATTTCCGCAGCAACTTCCGACGCATTTCTACACCGGCCTGTTAATACAAAATTGTAGTGTAAATAATGTTTGTGGGCATTAGCTTGTTCTACCGGTACCGACTTATCAAAAGCCTCCTCCAATTCTTTAGGTGAAAAATCAATCATGATTGGTTCATGACCTGCTCTTTTCAGGTACCTAAAAGTTGACAAAGCTTGAAGATTTGCCCCGAAGTTATATGCAGCATGATATGTGAGTATACCTATCTTCATAAGAATCTCAGTTCAATGAAGTTTTATTGGTTTTTGACAGAGGATAGCGCGGTGAATTTGCGATTTTAAATTCCGGGACAGGATATCCACACGCTATCATCGCAATGAGGACTTCGGATTCTTTCACTCCGCACATGGTTTTTATCATTAATTCTTTATCAAAATCAAAACTGCAATTCATAATACACGTGGCAATTTTTTGATGATGAAGCGCGTACAGCAAATTCATGGCGTATATTCCACCATCAATAAATACCTGATTTCGCTCATTCGTATAGCTAAACGCTCCAAGTTCTCCAGCTATAACGATAAGCTTATTTACGAGATGCCCGAAACCCCGATTCCCACCTTGTGCTTCTAAAATCTGCGCCATCTGCTTTTTGTCTTCAAAAACATATGTACGCCAGCATTGCCGATTACATGCGGAGGGAGTATTCCTGGCCAATTCCAAAGCTTGATTAATGACCGGCAACGGGATTTCGACATCAGAATAGTTTCTGACACTGTATCTTGAATTAGAGAATTCAGGAAACGAACTGTTGTTGAATCGAAAATATTCTTCTTCGGATAATGATTTTTGAAGTGATTGTTTCACTTCTTTAATGTTTAGTGCTTTAACTTTATGAATAGACTGTTGTACTTCCTCAGATAACCGATAATTGTTAGCATTATGAAAATCTTCGTATTCAAGAATAACTCCGATTGCGTGCCGAAGCTGCATGTCTTCACTCCCATACGCATAGACAAACTCAAGGCAAGACTTGCATAATGCAACGACTCGTTCTTTGCCAAATCCCAGCTTGCTTTCCGGCATAGTCAGCCCCTTTTCAATAACATGATATTGAAGGACAATGGAAGCAATTAGTTTATCACTTGTGTTTAATCCCATAGTTCTTGAATATTTTAAATACCGACTCATGTCCGAAGCATACGTCTTTTTAAACCTCCGCCTAATCTTCATTTTGTTAAAAAAGATGTATGCTGTCCTCGCGAGATTAAATAACGGAGTGGGAATTGTATTTTTAAGCTTTTTATTCATGTGATAGTAAAAAAATGTTAAAGTGAATTCGCAACTTTACGCCTCAGGCGATAAAGAAATTTCCTTTTCCGCAAATAATATTTGTCAAAGTATTTTTGCGTATAGCCAAAATCAGACATGATAAATGGCGGAGGATTATCTATGCTATACTCCTCAAAATCAGGGAGTGCCCGATTGTGGAAGATACTGCCTTTACTTTTATTATGCACTCCGGATAATCCGATATTGGATACTAGATTTACCCGAGGTATCACACCCAGGCCACCGTGGCATTTCATTGTCATTTGAAAGCGATAGTCCCATGCCGGAGTATCAATAATTTTTTTCGTAAAGGCTAAGGCCTGCTTGACAGCCTTAGGTAGTACATAGATGTGATTAAATAGTTTATACTCTTTGATTTTTTCGTACGGCAACCGGTCACGATATATTTTTTGCCAGCGATCGCGCCACGATGCCCACCCGTAAAGGAATGGGAAATAACTGAAAAAATAATCATAGTTATGAGGGTTATAACCTTCGATAATATTGTTGCCGCTTAAAACCCAGATGCGTTGATCGTTTTTATAAAGAGGAAGTAATTTTGCGCAATAGTCAAAAAATGCCATCGAGGGGACGCAGTCTTCTTCGAGCACGATTGCCTGTTCTTCATTGTTAAAGACCCAATCCATTGCACCCCAAAGCGACGTATAAACATCAACGTGTTCCTCCCTAAAAAAAGTATGGACGTTACATTCCCAATCAATTTCACCAGTAAAGTTTCTGATCTTCTCGTTGGCAGCTACTTCATTTGGATATTCGGATCGTGCTTTGTTTGAATAAAAATAAAGTGATCTAGGCTTGGCAGTTTTTATTGCATCAAAAGTTCTTCTGGCATAATCTGCTCTTGCGAAGGTTATAAATAATACAGGGATATCTTGTTTCATTGTAATTCAGAATTAATAAGGTTAACCATTTGTGCCAAGCCCGGACGTATAGATATTTGAGGTTCCCAACCTAAAGCACGGAGCGTATGGTTCGAAGAATTTGACACCATCAGTTCATTTTTCCGGTAAGGCAAAGCGCCAAAATCTAATTTTGAGGTGCTTGACGTAATTTTTTGAAGGTAGGTAAGCAGATCGCGTACAGTAATTAATTCACCTGAGGCAACTTCAAATGTTGAATAGGTTTGTTTTAGTTTTCCAGCATTCTCTAACACCGTGATAAAAGCTGCAACTACATCATCAATGTGAACAAAGTCGCGTATCTGCTCTCCTTTGGTTAATTGAATAACCGACTCATTGTTAAGCAGCCTCGTTATCATTGCCGATATGAAATTTGTCTCCGATGCACCGGGGCCATAGAAATGTTCCAACTGCATGTTTACAGATTGAATTTCATTTTGTCGAAAACAGAGCCATTCCTGAAAATGCCGCTTTGTCAGAGCGTATGAACTGACAAACCTATCAAGCACCGTATCGGTGTTAATAAACAATCCGCATCCCGAGGAAATCGCATTCTCCAGAAGTTGAAACGGAAATAGCATGTTTGCCGAAAATATTTTCTCTACCGGCTCATTACTTCGCCCATAAAAAGTTGCCGTATGAATAACAACATCAATTGTATTATCGGAAAATATTTCAACCGGAATTCCGTGTTCAGTAGCATACACCTGCAAGTTGAGATCGGCAATTCTGTGTAAATTTTTAAGCGAGTATTCAAGTCCAATTACTTGATAATTTTCTTTTAATTTTCTAGCAAGCGAACTACCAAGAAAGCCATTTATACCAGTTAGCAAAATTGTTTTCATGAGGCTAATTCATTTCCATATAACTTATTCCCAATCATCAGTCAAGATGTTCTCTATTGGGACATTGTTGTTCATCAATACATTTTTGAACAACTTAATCATCTTTGGCGGTCCGGAAATAAAATATGGTACATGTTCACTGTTTTCGCCAACAATGTTTTCAATGTTCAGAACACCCTTTTCATTTTCATATACAATCTCAAGAAGAATATCTTCTTTCAGCGCTCTTTGTTGTCTCATCTGTGAAAGTTCATCATTATACACATTGTACTCTTTAGAACGAAACCCAAGGTATATTCTTGGGTTTTCGTATTCATTAAACGATGAATGTGTAAAAAGTGATAGAAGCGGTGTTATTCCCGTACCACCGGCAATAAAAACAGTATTTTGTTTGCCGTGAGATTGTGTAAAAAGATTCCCATACGGTAATTTTAACCATACCTCATTGCCGACTTCAAGCTGCTGTTCCATCCGCTTAGTAAAATCTCCTTGTACGGAATAGGTAATGCGGAGAACTTGCTCTTCGGGATTACTCCGCATGGAAAAACACCTTGATTCTGGCCATTCACCCGCCCCATCGTAATTTTCATCGAGCGCTAAATGTAAAAATTGCCCCGGATAATACTTGAACGGTCTTGATAAAGACTCAAAACTGATAGTATAGACGGATGAGTTATGGTTCTCAATAGATACAATTTTTGATTTATACTTTTTTGCCAACATGGGATATCAAAATGAAATAAAGAAAATTCTAATATTTACTTAAGAACTCTTCAAGAACACTTGCCGAATAAGAAAACATTTCCTCCTGCAAACCGGGATAGGTGCCGAGGAAAAAAGTATTATTCATAATAAAATCAGTATTTTTCAAATGAGCAGCTATCCGCCAATTTCCGTTTATAAAGGCAGGTTGTTTTGTCATGTTGCCCGCAAATAAATTGCGTGTTTCGATAAATCGTGTATTCAGAAATGTTGTCAATTGATCACGTGTAAATGGTACACCTTCCCTTAAAGTAACGATAAAAGCGAACCAAGATGGATTGGCTTTTTCGGTAGCTTCAGGAAGGATAAAATACTTATCAAACTTCTCAAAAACAGTCTTCCATTTAGCAAAATTATCTCTTCTGCTCCTGCAAAACGATGGGAGCTTTTCCATTTGTGCGGCTCCTATGGCGGCTTGAATATCTGTCATCTTCAGATTAAATCCGATTTCCGAATAGACATATTTATGATCAAATCCTGAAGGCAATTCCCCAAATTTTTGGGAGAATCTTTTACCACAGGTATTATTCTCTCCACCGGCGCAATAACAATCACGCCCCCAATCCCTGAAGGCTCTCACTATCATTGCCAACTGCGGATCATTCGTACAGATAGCGCCGCCTTCGCCGGTCGTTATGTGATGAGCAGGATAAAATGAAATAGTGGACAGGTGCCCAAAAGTCCCGGTTTTTTTTCCATCATACTCACTGCCGAAGGCATCACAGTTATCTTCAATAAGCCAGAGTTTATATTCGTCTGCAATCTGCTTTATTGCTGAAATGTTAAAAGGATTTCCCAATGTGTGAGCGAGAAAGATACATTTTGTTTTGGGAGTGATTGCCTGCTTAACCATCTCAACATCAATGTTGTATGTTGGAATCTGAACATCAACAAAAACGGGAACCAACCCTGCTTGGATAATCGGTGTTACTGTTGAAGGAAATCCGGCGGCTACTGAAATCACCTCATCTCCGGGTTTCAACCGTCTGTTGCCTAATTTGTTTGATGTTAACGCAGAAAATGCAAGTAGGTTAGCAGATGATCCGGAATTAGTTAAAAGAACATTCTCAACACCTAAAAAGTCAGCTATCATCTCAGAAAAAGACTCTGAGTACCGTCCTTCTGTCAGCCAAAAATCCAGAACAGCATCAACAGCGTTTTGCATCTCATGTTCATCAAACACCCGGCCTGCATAGTTAATTTTTGATTTACCCGGAATGAATTCTTTTTTCGAAAACCGGGCGTTATAATATTCAGCAGTCTTTAATAAAATCTCCTCGCGGAGTTTATTCAAATCAGTCATCATTATTACCTATTAAATGTAGAGTATGTATCTTAAAATATTTTTAGCCGAGATAGGATTCAATTTGATTTTCCGTGACACGCCGAACATCCTCTCCATTTTCAAGAGCTTTATACCAGTCAACAATTGACTTCAATGTCGTCAATATGTCCCAACGCGGATGCCAACCTAATTTGTGTTTGGCTTTTGAACAATCTAACTTTAAATAATTTGCCTCATGCGGCTGGACACCTGAATCTATCTCATAAGCAGCACCCTCACCCCATAGATTACAAATTTTATCGGCAATCCATTCGACGTTTTGTACATCTAAATCTTCCGGACCGAAGTTGAATGCATCTGCATAGATCGCACCATCGGATAACATTTTTTCAATTAGCATAAGATAGCCGGTCAGAGGCTCGAGAACATGCTGCCAAGGTCTGGTCGCGTAAGGATTTCTGATTTTTAAACTATTCTTATGGGTAATTGCCCTCATAAAATCAGGAATCAGTCTATCATCTGCCCAATCACCGCCCCCGATCACATTACCTGCTCGTGCACTTGCAACGGATACACCATGAGCAGCATAGTGTAGAGGATTAAAAAAAGAATTTCTAAAAGATGAGGTCACTAATTCAGAACATGCTTTACTATTTGAATAAGGATCATATCCGCCCATTGGTTCATTTTCCCGATATCCCCAATACCATTCCTTATTCTCATAACATTTATCAGTCGTTATGTTGAGAATCGCCTTAATGGATTTAACCTTTTTACACGCCTCAAGTAAATGCACTGTACCCATAACATTCGTTGCGTATGTTTCTACAGGATGCAAGTAAGATTCCCGAACCAAAGGCTGAGCGGCCATATGAATCACTATTTCGGGTTTTACGCTCCCTATGGTTTGAGTCAATAAACCGAAATCCCTCACATCACCAATTTTCGAGTCAACAAATGAAGCAATTCCGGCTAATTCGAATAAACTTGGTATCGTTGGTGGTTCTAAGGCATAACCATGCACCTCTGCCCCAAGCTTGTTCAGCAACAGACATAACCAAGAGCCCTTAAATCCTGTATGCCCTGTTACAAAAACACGTTTGCCGATAAAACCATTTTTAAATTGAAATTCATTATTCATAATATTTATGTTTTACATTACCATTTAATCCACGGAGCCGTACGATTACTAATCATGTCTTCCAATTGGTTCTTATCCCGCATATTGTCCATAGCTTTCCAAAACCCTTTGTGCATGTATGTATAAAGTTCACCATCGTTTGCCAAATTTTCTAAGGGTTCTTGTTCAAAAACTGAGCTGTCTCCATTTTTTATATAATCAAATACGCCAGGTTCGCACACAAAAAATCCTCCATTGACAAAAGCGCCATCGCCTCTGGGCTTTTCACGAAAACTTAGAACCCGCGAATCGGAATTGATCTGAATTGCACCAAACCTACCTTCGGGTTGAACAGACGTCATGGTAATTTTTTTTCCGTGTGATTTATGAAACTCTAATAGTTTTGGTATCTCAATATCTGAGACACCATCGCCATATGTGAGCATAAAGGGTTCGTTATTTACAATTTTTTCAACACGTTTTATCCGTCCCCCGGTCAGAGTATTGACTCCGGTATCAATCAGAGTTATTTTCCAGGGTTCCGCGTTGCTGTTCAGATACTCAATTGAATTTGCCTGAATATCAATTCTTAAATCGGACATATGCAAAAAATAATTGGCGAAGTACTCCTTGATTAAATACCCTTTATAACCAAGTAAGATCACAAAATCGTTAAAACCGAAATACGAGTACATCTTGAGGATATGCCACAATATTGGCTTTCCACCGATTTCCACCATTGGCTTTGGTTTTAAGCCGGTCTCTTCTGCTAATCGTGTACCGAGCCCCCCGGCTAAAATTAAAACTTTCATTTACACATGCTTCATTTAATTATGATAAAACGTTAAAAATCAACGCTTCAACTTCAGCTCTTAGTTAGCATTTTTAGGCGAAACTTTGATAAATATTTTTTTCAGAAAACTGTCTACAAGAGATTTTTCAGAGACTTCCAACCCGAGAAAATAAATAGATGCAAGAATCACAATTACTGCGATGAATGAAAAAATTCCAACTCCGAACAAAGAATCGGAAAAAATGAGCCGCAATAAATACAAAGGAACAATACAGATGCTTACTTTTAAGCATCTAACCAGCGTAAGCTTGAAGTATTGGCTAAAGTTGAAACTTGTCAGTTTGATCATGAAATAAATTGCAATCACCGTAGTTGTAACACTGGCGGTAAGAAATACAATATTCAGCGCAAATGGAGGAAGACCCTCATAAAACAGCAACGCGGTGACACCAAGTGATAATAGAAGTATAGCACTTATAGCCACTTGATAGTTTCGTATTTTCCCCGTTGCCTGTATCGCAGCATCAAAACCGGAACCAACTGTATTCAGCAATCCGTTTATAAGCATAATTATAACAAACTCCCGGGTATATTGGGGAACTTCTTTTAGCCACAGAGCCAGGATTTGGTCTATCGAAAGTATGATTGGGATAGTTGGTAATAACATTAAGAAAAATGCATATTTAGTAATACTATATACTAGTGCCATTGATCGCAGAGTATCACCACCGCTATAATTCTTTGTAATTTGCGGAACCGCTGCCTGATTAAGATTTTTGGAAAAATACATCACAAAGTTGTTCAACTGGTTGGCAATACCATACGCAGCGTTAAGAAGTGTACCAAAGAATAAATTCAGTATTACTGCCGAGCCTTGAACACGAGCCACAAAAGCAATTGTCCCTACAAGAATCCAAAAGTTATAATTAATAATGGTTTTATAATCTGCCAGATTACGATTAATTCGAAATTTAATGATCTGATAGTTTGTAGAACGGCAGTATCCGTAAAATAGAATCGAGATAAAAACGATCACTCCTGCAATTCCTATTGCATATAAGTGAAGCTTATTTCCCGGGGAAATAGTAAGTGAAATCGCTATACCCAGTGTTAGTATTGCCTGTAACACATTCAATAGAGCACTTACAAAGAACTTTTCTTTCGCTACAATAAGTCCCTGAAATGGCACACTTATCACTGAGATACAGGTAGCAAGAATCGAACAATGCAGAACAAATAGTGCATCTGGAATCTTGTCATGCGCGATGTTAAGATAATGCTTCACATAAAACACTCCGCCTGTTTCGGCTAGAATCAGAAAAAGTATAGCCAACAAAACATGTACGATAAAGGATGTATTAAAAATCCGGTTGGGGTCGCTGCCTTCCTTCTTCCCGATTTCAATTGCAATAAACCGGTATGTAGTCGCCAGCATAGACGTGCTTATAAAATTAAGCAAGGCTATTATTCCGCCGACGATGGCATACAATCCGAAGTCAGAGGCGCCCAATTCATGAAGAACGATGCGAGATGTCCAAATTCCGATAAACGAGTACACAATCAATCGGATATAAAGGATAACGCTGTTCTTGGCTATGCGTTTATTCTCACTCATGAACTAGGCAAGCATAAAATAATATGATCCCATCGAGATAACCGAGATGTACTTTGCGCATTAAGAAAGGTTATTTCTTTGAAAAATTCTGAACAATTCGATCCTTAAGATTTTTTCTTGAATTTCCTTGTCTTCCATAATAATAATAGTAGTACTTATAATATGCGCCGTAATTGCTTTCTACGTCAAAGTTATTGAGTACAACTCCCACCATATTCGCGGATTCTTTACTAAACTGATTCACAACTCTCTCAAGCATTGGTAATAATGTTACACCGGCAAGTGAAACAAGAACGGTAACATCCATTAACATTGCAATTAGTTCCGCATCAGTTACCGCTAATACAGGCGGTGAATCAACAATAACAAAATCAAAGTTTTGTTTAAGGTTTTCAAAGAAGTCTTTCATTTTATCCGAATGCAGAATTTCAGAAGGATTCGGTGGAATCGTACCACACGGAACGTAATAGAGATTGTTCAGCTTTGTCGGACGAATTGCATCCTTTAATTCACAATTTTCAAAAAGGTAATCAACCAAACCCGGGCTGCGCGTTTCTCTGAAAAATGAGTGAATACGCGGTTTTCTAAAATCGCAGTCCACAATTACAGTCTTATAATCTGACAGTGCAAAGCTTCCTGCTAAATTGGCAGCAATAGTAGTTTTCCCCTCTCCGGGTACAGTCGAAGTTATTAAAATTGACTTTATTTTCTTTTCCTTCAACTTGGAAAACTGTAAACGTGTTCGAAGTACCTTGAATGCTTCACTTGCGGATGATTTTGGATAATGATATACGGTGAATTCAGCTTCCTCAACACCGCTATTAATATTGCTGATTGGTGGTATCCATGAGATAAGATTAATTTTCTTCTTCTCAATATCATCCGGTGATTTGACTGTCTGATCAAAGAAGTTTCTTATTAATGCATATCCGGCACCCAAAGCTAATCCAGCCGCTATACCAAAAATGATGATAAGCATCCGATTTGGTTTAAAGGGTTTTTTAGGCATGTCAGGATCTTCAATCACTGAAACATAACCGGGTTGAGACTGTTCGTTGATTAATGACTCCTGGTAACGCCCCTCAACGAGCGTGTAAAGGCGTTCTAACGATTCCTGTTTACGTTTAAGATCAGCGAACTCAATGCTGGCCTTTGGCAAAGCATTGAATTTAGCCTCATACATTTTGTAAATCTTTGATAATTGATTGACATTAGTTTGAAGCCCTTGGTTTTTCAATTTTTCATCAAGCAGTTTCTGTGAGAGCACTTTAATCTCAGAAACATCTTTCTGATCTAAAACATTTTTAATTGAGGAAATCCGTTCGCGGATTTTATCATTAAGCTGGCGAATTTTATTTTCTGTGTTCTTTTCGATTCTAGCGTCATAATGTTCAACCGCCGTATCAATTTGAGCAATATCTTTCATTAATTGAAGTTTGGCAATTTCGAGTTGGGCATTTTTTATGTACTCTTCAGAAACCGTATTCTCAAGATATTTAACTAATTGAGGATCGGATTTACCAACTTCTTCTTCCAATTTCCTCATTGTGTTAGTAGATGCAATCAGGTCAATAGTCGCAATGTTCAGCTGAGCCTCTATCTGGGAAATTTGCGCTATTACAGTTTTCGCTTGGTCATCCAACGAAACAAATCCTTTTTCCTCTTGATATGTTCTTAGCATATTTTCAGCATGATTCAAGGCAATCAACTTCTCATCCTTCTGCTTTTGCAGAAAATCTTTTGTGAGCGTTAATTGATTTCGATTGACTTCCTGACTCATATCCTGATAGTTGGTCTTATAACAACTGGCAATTAAATAGGCTTCATATTTTGAAGGTGATTCCATGGTAATCTGAACAACGTCAACGCCTTTTGCCTGTTCAATGGATATTTCTTTACCCAGCATGTCGGCTATTTCGTCTTTATTCTTTAAACGTAATTCGCCTTTTGTCTTGTTAGCCGGTTTTTTGAGGAGCAGGTATAATTTGCTCAAATCGCCATTGGCTTTGCATGAGTCAATAAGTACTTCGGCAACTCGCAGACGAAAGTTTTTGCTTTTCAATTGCAAAATTTCAGTAGCGATAAAGCGGTCGTTCTTTATATCTTCAAAATCCATATTCAATGTTGGAGCGTCAAGGATATTTCCATGTGGCTTTGATATCTTTAATTGAGCACTGGATTTGTAAACATTTATGGCCAAACTGGCATATATTAAACCCGCTACTACACATACCGCGAAGATTGACATTACGGTCGGGAAATAATACCGAATTACTCGTATGAAGTCATGAAATGACTGGGTTTCGACTTCGTTAAACTCGTTATTTTGTACTTCCACAGAACACCTGCTTATTTTTGTAATTGAACAATTAAATTTAAGATAGCGAAGATTGTCGCTGCACTTGTTAGCCCTAAAGACAAATAGTCTTTGAGAAAGAATTTTGGTTCAACGGGAATGATAATCATATCCCCAGGCAATAATTTGGGAGCCGGTTTAAAGGTTTTTAAATCCTTTCCCCAAACAACATCATCGTAATTGATAAAAAGCATTTCTCCTTTGCTGGTATCTTTTCCCGGTCGAAAGATTCTAATATCTTCCAATTTTGCACTTTCTGTAGGACCACCGGCAATTGAAAACAACGTAATAAAATTCGTATTATCCGGTATAATATAATACCCCGGATTTCTTACTGCGCCCCATACCGATATTTTCATGTTGACAGCCTTGGCATCAGACAAGTCGTAAATGGAAGCTTTTTGTTGCGTGCCTTCGCCCGAATACCCAAAGATCAAATCTTGAGTTTGCGCAAATAGGGGTAAAGAAAGTAATAGCAGAAAAAGTAATTGTTTCATCTTTTTTCTTACAAGTTTATATTAAAAAAATGACTAACTCAAAAACTCAGTTATTCTTAAAAAAAAAGTAACCTAAAATAGTATTTACACAATCTGTTCTATTTTTCAAATAAAACTCGCAATTAAACTCCACTTAACTTTGCGGAATTTAGTTGAGTGATATAAAGCATAGTAACTGAATCAATTTAATATATATAATGACCCCGAACTTCTACAATTCAGGGTCATTATTCAATGTATATTAACCTTTGAAAAATGCGCTGATGGATTCAACAACAAATTTCAACTGTTCTTCATGCAATTCCGGATAAATCGGCAGTGCGAGTGAGTGTTCGGCAGCATAATTCGATACCGGGAACTCGGCATCATTTCCGTAAGATGAAAGATTCTTGAAACATTCCTGTCTGTGGAATGGTACCGGATAATAGATTTCATTTCCGATTTCTTTTTCTTTCAACGCCTTCTGAAGTTCGTTGCGATTTTCGACACGAATAACATACTGGTTGTAAATATGATAATTTTTGTGTCCGGTGCTTTTATAAACAGCTTTCGGAAGAAGAACTTTATTTTTTTCATCAAGTGATAATCTACCCTCTTCTTCTGCCAACCCAGCCTCAATAAATAATTTGGTGTAGAGTGCAGCGTTCTTTCTTCTACCTTCCGACCAGTTGTCGAGGTGTGGGCGTTTAACATTCAAAACTGCCGCCTGAATTTCATCAATTCTAAAGTTACCGCCGATAACTTTGTGGTAGTATTTCGGTTTCCCGCCATGAACTCGCATGATCCGAAGCATTTCACCAAGTTCGTCACTATTTGTAACGACTAATCCACCGTCACCAAAACATCCGAGATTCTTGCTAGGGAAAAATGAATAACAGCCAATATCGCCAATAGTACCGGCCGGCTTTCCGTCCTGATACTGAGCACTGATCGCTTGTGCACCATCTTCAATAACTTTAAGGTTATGCTTCTTTGCGATAGCCATTATAGCATCCATATCCGCACTTTGACCATACAGGTGAACCGGAATTATTGCCTTTGTTTTTGCAGTAATCCTCTTTTCAATATCCTGCGGAGAAAGATTGAAAGTGACCGGATCAACATCTGCGAATACAGGAATTGCATGTAATCTGGACACAACGCCTGCTGTTGCGAAGAACGAATATGTCGGAACGATAACTTCATCTCCCGGTTTAATGCCGATTGCCATCAAAGCGATAAGCAGTGCATCTGTGCCCGATGAAACACCAATGGCATACTTACACCCAAGAAACTCTGACATGCTTTTTTCAAGTTTGGTTACTTCAGGTCCAAGAATAAAATACTGTGATTCAGCCACACGGATAAGAGCTTCATCAAGCTCATTCTTTAACGGATTATATTGCGCTTTAAGATCTAATAATGGAACTTTCATATAATTCTCAGTTTTTAATTGTAAATGTTTTTTGGGGAAGTGCTAAGTACGATTTCCGAAGTTCGAAGTAAACACTCCGTACAACCACACATAAACACAAGCACTTTCACACTTTGGTCTTTGGTCTTCGGACTTTAACCTAAGCGTCTACTTCGCTCACTAAGTTATTTTCAAATTTATATTTTTTCTTCGATTTTTCGCAATACGCGAAGCCATCTTTATCAAAATGCAATTTATTTCCAGCCTCACTAAACCAACCTACAACGCGGGCAGGATTACCAACAACCAACGCGAAATCAGGCACATCTTTTGTTACAACCGAACCTGCGCCTACAAAGGCAAAACGTCCGACTGTGTGGCCACACACAACGGTTGAGTTAGCTCCAAGAGAAGCTCCTTCTTTAACTAAAGTCTTTATGTAGAATTCCTTGCCAACCTGAGGATATTTGCAGCGCGGGTTAAGGATATTTGTAAAAACCATGGATGGACCGCAAAAAACATAGTCTTCCAGTTCAACGCCTTCGTATACGGAAACGTTATTCTGGATTTTAACAAAGTTGCCTATAATTACATCATTTGCAACGTTCACGTTCTGACCAAGAACACAATTCTTACCGATTCTTGAGCCCTTTTGAACATGACTGAAATGCCAGATTTTAGTTCCGTCGCCGATTTCAACATTATCGTCAACTACTGCAAATTGATTAACATAAAACTTTTTATCTTCCATAACACATCCGTTAATTGTTGTTAGTAATGCTCAATTATTCGATTAATCGTGGGACGGACAAATTTTGTTCACCCCTCCACGATTTTTCTTATTCTACCTTTTTAAGCTTTTTAGTTGCCTGCTCCAGTATCCGGAGAACTTCCAAAGCATGTTGCCCATTAGTTCTGGGCTCTGTGTTTTCTAAAACACTTGTAAAGAAGTGCTTTTGCTCATCGGCTAATGGCTGAGCATCAGCAAAAGCAATCACTTCCGGATCACTATCAAATTTTTCAACTTTTCCGTTTTCTACTTTGAATCCTTTTTTGTAGAACTTCAATTTGTCTTTCGGAAGTGAGTCTTCAAAGACAATCATGCCCAGTTCACCGATAACAACGAGCCTTTGCTCCTTGAAGGGATGAAGCCAGCTGACAAAAATATGAGCATGAATTCCATTCGGATATTCCAGGTAGGTCAATGTTGTATCTTCGACAACTGATTGGACAAATGCAGCTCCGCTAGCTTTTATATCTATAGGTGATGTACCTGTGAGGAACTGAATAACAGATATGTCGTGCGGTGCAAAACTCCATAAAATATTCTCTTCGCTTCTGATGGCTCCGAGATTCAACCGGTTGCTGTAGATGTATTGCAGACTACCGATCAGTCCGCCATCAATCATCTCCTTAATCTTAAGCACCGCCGGATGAAACAGCAAAATGTGTCCAACCATTAACTTAACGTTCTTTTCGGCTGCCAAATCAGCCAGTTCTTTTGCATCCTTGGCAAGGAGTGTAATCGGTTTTTCTATCAGAGCGTGTTTTCCGCTCAACATACATTTTTTGCCAACCGCAAAATGTGTTTCAGCCGGCGTTGCTATAATTACGCATGAAATAGTCGAATCCTTAAGAACAGCATCCAAATCACCGGTGAAATCAATATCAGGAGATATGGCTTTAACTTTTTCGTAAGCTGCGGAATTTGTATCAACAACAGTTATATTACCCGGAGGAAGAATTGCACTGGCTGTTCTGACGTGATTCATTCCCCAGCGGCCTGAGCCGATAATTGCGATTTTTAGTTCTTCAAATTTCATAAATTATGCTTTGACCAATTTGTCTGAATGTTTGCCGGCGATTTGTGCAAATGCATTTCTCGTATCTACAATGAGGTTAGCATTTTCAAATATAAACTGATAATCGAAATTGTCATGGTCGGTACTCAGGAGTATTACATCGTATTTAGCGATATTTTCTTTAGTTAGAGGAACCGATTCCATTTCGAACTGATATTTTCTTGTTTTAGGCAATTTTGGTATGTATGTATCGCTATAATCTACCGAGGCACCCTTTTCACGTAAAATATCAATCAGTTTAAGTGAAGGTGATTCGCGCATATCGTCAATATTTTTTTTGTAGGCAGCGCCCAGAATTAAAACTTTTGCTCCGTTTAAGGTTTTTCTCTTGAAGTCCAATGCCTCAAGTGTTTTTTGAATTACATAGTAAGGCTGGAATGTGTTTATTTCGCCGGCAAGTTCAATAAACTTCGTAGTAATATCAAATTCTCTCGCTTTCCATGTAAGGTAGAAGGGATCAATTGGAATGCAATGACCGCCTAATCCAGGTCCCGGATAGAATGCCTGATACCCGAATGGTTTGGTTGAGGCAGCTTTAATCACTTCCCAAACATCAATATCCATGCGGTCAAAAACCATTTTCAATTCGTTAACCAGCGCAATATTTATTGATCGGTAAATATTCTCAAGTAATTTGGTTGCTTCTGCTGTACGTGTTGAAGTGACTGGAATAGTTTTAACAATTACATTATTATATAATGCGCAGGCAATTTCAAGACACTTGGGCGTAACACCGCCAACGACTTTCGGAATTGTAGATGTATTGTAATCCGGATTGTTTGGATCTTCCCGTTCAGGGGAGAATGCAAGGAAAAAGTCTTCGCCAACTTTCCAGTTGGAAACTCCGTTTTGTGATTTGGGATTTTCCAGTAACGGAAGTATAATCTCATCTGTTGTGCCGGGATAGGTGGAAGACTCGAGAACAACCAGCTGACCTTTTCTGAAATATTTAGAGACGGCCTCTGCTGATTTTTCAATATATGTCATGTCAGGTTCACGATGTTCATCTAAAGGCGTGGGAACGCAAATGAGAATTGCGTCAACTTCGGGCAGGCGCGAAAAATCAGAAGTAGCCAAGAATTTCTTGGACTCAACTGCCTCTTTTATTCTTGCAGCACTGATATGTTTGATATAACTCTTTCCTGAATTAAGAACAGGTATTTTCGTCTCGTCAACATCATATCCAATAACTTTAAAATCTCGACGTGCAAATTCAAGTGCTAATGGCAGACCGACATAGCCAAGTCCAATTATTCCGATCTTTGCCGATTTCTGTTCTATTCTGGTCAATAAATCCATAAGGAAACCTCTCTAAAGGTGTTAATAATCTTAATTTCATTTATCTAAATCAGTATGCATTAATCAAGTTTTACTTTTCAACAAGATTCCTAATGTCGCAATATTAAGCATTTTTGACCTTTTAAAATGCGCTGCCGCATCACTCACATGACCTGCTTAAAAAAATCAATATTTAAAACCCGGCGAGAAAATCATAATAACTTAAGGCAAATTAATAAATTTTTATACATTAGCCAACCTCCTTAGAGGAAGTGTTCAAGGCGTGATATTATGGTAAAATCAGGAGTTAGCCGAATTTACTTAAGACTTTTATTCCCTTCTTTAATGACCGCTGTTTATGCGGTAATTAGAAGTAGAAACCGTTCGGACATACGTATCCCCGACATCTATTCATGACAATAGAAATATCGTCTTATATCACACACACGCTAACATCATTTATTGAAATAAGCCTTCAATAATTATAATCTAATCCAGCCATTAACTTTGCCATCATTGCAGGTGTGGTACTGCAAATAAACTCAAGGTGCGCAAGTTCAATGTCACAAAGTGGCAAAATCTATTAAACCAAATAATTTCGAAAATTAAATCTATAAGAATATTCCTGATATGCAAGAATAAGGCTCCTTCAAAACGCTAACGTCCCAGAATGTGACAAATGTCACAAGTCTCTATCCGCCGTAAAATTCGCTTGGTTATTTAACATTCACTATTTGATTACTTCAGGAGTAATTACGTATGATTTTTATTCCATATAAGACCGATTTTTTTTATCTTCTTATAACTTAATTCCACATTAATAATTGCCCAAATCCGTTCGTCTATAGATATGAAAAGAAAAGATTCCCGCTACCGGGAAATTCCATATAACTATACCTCTTTTTCCGATAAAGAAATAGTCTTAAACTATTTTGATGAAGCAACATGGCAGCAAATAGAAGAACTTCGCAGCCAGAGAAAAACCGGAAGAAGCGCTAAGCTTTTATTTGAAATTATCGGCGATATATTCATTATTGAGCGGAATCCCTATCTTTTCGAGGATTTTTTAGACAACCAGAGCCGCCTCACCAAGCTTAAAAACCTGCACGAAAAGCGTTTGACTGCAATCCGCAAATCATCCGAGAGCAATCCGCTCGCAAACGACTTGCTTGCAAAAACACAAAAGATTGATCATGACTTTTTCGACAGTTTCGGCAAGAATAAAGCCATGAGACTCAAAGTTTTGGCTCTGCTGATTACCGTAGTATCCTACAAAAACATCAAGTTCTCACCTTTTCACCGTGTTCTTCACGCGACCGATGCCACAGACTGGAGAGTGCAGTATCCATTCGTTGTCGTGTATCCGGATTCATCAAATGAAATCCCCAGACTAATTACTCTTGCTGCTGAACTCGGATTACACATCATCCCCCGCGGTGGCGGAACGGGACTTACCGGTGGTGCTGTGCCCATAAAGCCTAACACTATGGTAATAAATACCGAAAAGTTAAATGCGATATCGGAAATTGAATTCATCAATGAATCCGGCGTTGAGATTCCGGTTGTCAGAGCTGAAGCGGGAGTTGTTACCGATAAAATTATCGAATATTGCGAGAGGAAAGGTTATGTGTTTGCTACTGACCCTACTTCCGCGTGGGCTTCAACCATCGGCGGTAATATCGCAGAGAATGCCGGTGGCAAGAAATGCGTTATGTGGGGCACCGCGATTGATAATCTTTACTCTTATACGCTTGCTGCTCCGAACGGCGATCTGGTTGAAGTAAAGCGAGTCAATCATCCATACCGGAAAATCCACCCCGAAGATTCGGTACACTTTGAGATAACACGTCATAGAAGTAAAAAGGAAATAGAGACAAAAACCGTTACCCTTTCGGGGACGGATATACGAAAAAAGGGACTCGGCAAGGACATCACCAACAAAAAACTTAACGGACTGCCGGGAATACAGAAAGAAGGCGGCGACGGTGTAATTACCTCAGCTCAATTTGCACTCTACCGGCCATTTAAGCACTGTACAACCTTGTGTATAGAGTTCTTCGGCTCCAATATGCACAACGCCTCAAAAGCTATTGTTGCAATAAATAAAGCCTTTGCAGAAAATCCCGATGTGTACTTGACTGCGTTGGAGCACTTTGATGAAAAGTACGTGCGAGCAATCAATTACCGGAACAAATCCTACAGGAATGAGATACCAAAAGCTGTTCTGCTGATTGATATTGAAAGCAATGATGAAGATGCCTTGAAAACATCCTGCGAACTGACCGGTAAAATGATCCCTTCATTTAATGCGGAAGGCGTTTTTGCTAAAGACCGTCGCGAAAGAGATTTGTTCTGGAATGACCGGAAACACCTCGGCGCAATTGCAAAACACACCAACGCATTTAAACTGAATGAGGATGTCGTAATCCCGATTGAAAAACTACCGGAGTTTGCCGACTTCATTGAACTGCTCAATTACGAATACCTGTTCTCAAATCATCTTAATACGATGATAAAGTTGAGCGAGTGGCTCGACACAATCCGCTTAGCCGATAATTCCGACGCTCCCGCCGACCGGCTGAATCTGTTTGCCGGAACACTGGATAAGGCTAAAGTTGAATATGCTGAGTGCCATGCCGCGCTGCTGGCCCTCAGAAAAAATCCTGAAAACCGAACAGTCAACGCCAATACGATATTACATCAGCTGCAAAATGATGAAGTTAAAGTAAATTTCGATTTCGACGTTGTACGGAAGTTTTATAGTTTGTTTCACGGATATGATTCACTCCTTGCGGAATTTGACTCCATTACTTCGGAGGAGAGAAACCGGTGCATCATCATTGCGACCCATATGCACGCGGGTGACGGCAATATTCACGTTAACATCCCCGTCCACTCCAGCGATTATCAGATGATGATGCAAGCTGATGAAGCAGCAAGCCTCGCGATGAACGAAGCGGTAAGAGTAGGCGGCGTTGTTTCCGGTGAGCACGGTATCGGATTGACAAAATTGAAATTCATTGATAAGGAAATACTGAATCAGTATCAGGAGTATAAAAAATCTGCCGACCCGGATAATATTTTCAACCCCGGTAAATTAGATAGCAACTTCCCACTTCACGCTGTCTATACACCTTCGTTTAATTTATTGGAGTGTGAAGCAATAATACTCGAATCAACCGATCTGGAAAAACTCAACGCGAATATTGCGTCGTGCGTACGGTGCGGCAAGTGCAAGGGCGTTTGCAATACCCACTACCCTGCCGCCAACATGCACTACAATCCACGGAATAAAATTCTCGCTGTCGGACTGATAACAGAAGCGATTCTTTTCTCCGCTCAGACATTGGATATGAAATCCTTCACCCATTTCACCAAGCTTCGTGAGATTGCCGACAACTGCACCGTTTGCCATAAATGTCAGGTGCCCTGCCCGGTTAAAATTGATTTCGGTAATGTCTCATTGAACATCCGCGAACAATTGGTGCACCGGAAAAAATCAGGCTCTAAAATATTTACCTCCGCAGCGTTGTTTTATCTCGGCAGAAAAAAGTATTTCGCGAATAAACTCTTCCGCATCGGATTGCTCAATTGGGGATACACGGCGCAGCGTTTAGCCGCTACAATATATAAGCCGGTAGCACGTTATATCTCTTTCACACTGCCGCGTGCAGCTGATATGCTGAAAACACCATTCCCGAAAAGCGGAGCAAAGTCGCTGCGTGAAACATTCAAACTAAAAAATCCTGATACCTTTTACTCATTCGAAAATCCGGATAAACCCATTCATAAAAGTGTCGTGTACTTCCCCGGCTGCGGTTCGGAACGGATGTTTCCCGAAATCAGCATGGCAACTGTCGCGATGTTGTATAACGCGGGGGTACGGACGGTTATTCCGCATGAATTTTTATGCTGCGGCTATCCGTTTCTTGCGAACGGTAAAACGGGACAGGCGGATTTGAAGAGCTATGAAAACCGCGTTCTCTTTCACCGGATTGCTGACGCTGCGGGATATATGAATATTGACGCGGTTATTGTTTCCTGCGGTACGTGCTATGAGATGCTGGAGAAATACGAGCTGCAGAATATTTTCAGCGGTGCTTCCTTGATGGACGTCAATGAGTACATTGCAAGAGAAGGTTTGTATACGTCTGTTAATCCTGCCATGCAAAGACCGCTGTATCATCAACCATGTCATAACCCGTTGAAGCATTTGGGCGAAGATAAAACATTCGGCAAGCTTTACGGCAATACGCCTGTGGTGGTTCCCGATTGCTGCGGTGAAGCAGGAACATTGGCACTATCACGTCCTGACATAACCAATAAACTGCGGCAAAGGAAATTCGCCAACGTCGAAGAATTCAGCGAAGGAAAAGATATTGATATTCTAACGACCTGTCCAAGCTGTGTGCTCGGGCTTTCGAAACTCAGCAACGGAAGAAAAGTAAACGGCAAATCGCTTATAGTTTTTAATGCCGAACACTTTATCGGCAAAGCCTGGAAGAAGCAATTCGTGCATTCGATTAAAAAGAACGGCATAGAGCGGATTATATTTTAGACAGGCTGGAAGGAAGAATTCACGCAAAGGCTTGCCCGCCGAATGCGTGGCGCAAAACCGCTAATATTTTTATTCAGATGTAAAAGAATTCTAACATCGGGAAATTGTCATTCGCGGCTTAACATGGAATTCGAGTCCGAAGTAGAGACGACTGGCAGGCGTCTCACCTAATATCGGAGGATATAATTACATCGCCGATGGATTTAGATTATTATTCAAATAAAAAAATGGCCGAGAACGGATTATATTTTAGACAGGCTGGAAGGAAGAATTCGCGCAAAGGCTTGCCCGCCGAAGGCGTGGCGCAAAACCGCTGATATTTTTATTCAGATGTAAAAGAATTCTAGCATGGGGAAATTGTCATTCGAGGCCTAACATGGAATTCGAGTCCGATGTAGAGACGACTGGCAGGCGTCTCCTTTAGTATGACCAAACATCTATAAAAACCGAGAATAAATAAACATTAAAAATCTTCCGCGAGTTTACCATTTACTCCAGCACTGGGTGAGACGCCTGCCAGTCGTCTCTACTTCGGAATCCCAACAATTCACAAAATCAAAAACAATTTATCAATTCGAGAATTTTAGCATCTATACATCTAAAATTCACAATTAATAATATATCATCGGATATTATACTTTTCTTTTCTTACCGTCACTTTTTCCAGTTCGCCCATGTTGATTTCCACCCCGATACCGGGTCCCGTGGGAACGGTGATTGTACCGTTGGTGTTTATTTCAAATACAGGTTCGACAATGTCATTTTTAAAGTAGCGCCTGTTTGCCGAAATATCAGCGGGTAAAGTAAAATTAGGCAGAGACGCGAGAGCAACATTCCCCGCCCTGCCGATACCGGACTCCAGCATTCCCCCATGCCAAACCGACATGCCGACCGACTCGCAAAAATCATGAATTCGAATTGCTTCCTTGTATCCTCCCACCCTGCCCGGTTTTATATTGATGATTGCGCAAGCCTCTAATGCAATAGCAGCTTTGGCGTCGGCAAGATTTGCTATACTCTCATCAAGACAAATAGGGGTTTTCAGGTGTGAAGCAAGAATGGAGTGCTCATACACATCATCATGCGCGAGCGGCTGTTCGATAAGCTGCAAATTGTAATCATCGAATTGTTTCAGCAAGCGAAGATCCGATAACGTGTACGCGGAGTTTGCATCTACTTGCAGAGCTACATCCGGATATTCTTTTCTAATGGAGCTGACTAATACAATATCATGCCCGGGAGCAATTTTAATTTTAATTCTTTGATAGCCGTCCTTCAAATACTCACCGGCGACCTCAACGAGCTTTGCAGGTGATGCCTGCAATCCGATGCTTACACCAACGGGGATTTCCGTCCGTGTACCACCGAGAAATTTCGAAAGTGAGATTCCCTCTGACTTAGCGAATGCATCTGCAAGAGCAGCCTCGACTCCCGCTTTTGCCATTGCATGACCCCTTATCCACGCGAACTGCTCCAATGCGGATGGCAGATCTTCAACCACTTTGCCAACCAAAGATGGTACAATAAAATCATTCAGGATATGCCAGGCTGTCGTAAGAGTCTCATATGAATATGAAGGAGAAGGCTCAACCACGCACTCGCCCCAGCCGGTCACACCTTCGCAGTCAATGCGGACGATAATATGCTCAACAAAATTCTTCGCCCCGCCCGAATTCTCAAACGGCGAAACCAACTCCATCTTTACCTGCCGAAGCTCAATACGCTCAATCTTCATAGTAATTCTTCATATTAATTCCCCAAAATAAAAAATCCTAAGAAATATTTAATGAATTAAGCAGATCTATTCAGCAAAGCAAAAACGGTGGGAATAAGTCGTTAAGATACGATAGAATTTTCTGTGTAATTCCATACAACGTTCCTCAAAACCCAAATCGGGATTTAATCAATTTATATAACACGTCCCCAATTATCGCACTAAATTGTATAAACGAAGCTCTTTTGGCTACAAAATGCTGAAGGCTCAATATATCAGGAGCCAGGATATTTAAAACCAGTCATCTGCTCAAACCTCTTTATCTCAGCTTTTGGCTGGACGGGTTCGTCCTGTAAATCCCATTCTTTGATAAGCTCTAATATAGTATCGTTTATAGTGACCAAGCCTTTTGCAATCCAGTTATTAAGAAGTTGCAAAACCGGAATATTTACAATACCATAATGTTTCTTACTAAATTTTGCTAGTGGACCATCCCCTGTAGTAATGTCTGTGTTATAAGTCTGCGAGTAAACAAGAATTTCTTTATCAACCCGACTAAGACCCGAATTCCCTACAGCTTCTAAATAAGTACTTGTAACATCCCTGACTTGCTTAAAATCTTCAGTTTCGTAGTGATATGAACTAAGCACTTTAATCCTGTTTTTGTACTCTTTGCGCCAGGGAAATTTATCAACAAATTTTGCCGAACGCAATATTTCATCACGCACAGCCGGTAATGTAACACATTCAAAACGTTCATCAATAAACATTTCCGGGGCTATCCTAATCAACATCAATATTGAGGAAGTATCACATAGGATGGTCATCCTTACCCCCGGCAATTCTCATATCCTCAATTCCCTTTCTTATAAGCGGGGCATCAACACTTTCTTCAAGCCCCAATAGTTCCATGATTCTTCTATTAGTCAATTGATCCAACTGGGATTTTAACGCATGCATAAACCTCGGACTGTACTTACCAAGCATGCCTATAAATGATTGTGCATCCGAATGATTAAATAGAAGATTTTCAATAGTTGGCGAAGCTTTGCGTAATTTTGCATCAACGATTGAAGCATTGAATGTAATTTCATCATACTTCGCGTTTATTCTTAAGGTTAAACCATATAAAGCATGGTTATAGTGCAGTGCCTTCTCTTTGAGGATTTTTTGTTGTTCGGAATTATTTCTCCCCTTTATTATCTCATACGTATTATCAATATAACTTTCGGGGAATTGCACATAACTTGCTATCTCATCGCACAGCTTTTCTTCTTCATCATCATATTGCACGGATTCTAGTATTTCATCCCGAACAGCATGGACGGCTTCGTGTAATAAAGCAAATACTATATCCAATTGGTGAACTTTTGTATTTACAAAGATCACCCTGTTCCCGTAAATTTTCGTAAAGAATGCGTAACTCTTGATTTTTTCAGGGAAACTTCTGAATATGACAAATATACCCAATTCATCAAGCAGCTTACATACCTGCTCAATGTTTAAAGGAAATATATCTTGCACTCCGATCAGCATTCTTAATTTTTGGGCTAATAAAGCCGACTCAACCACCCCGTTACTACGAAGCACGGGAGTTAAATCCGTGGTATTCACACTTTTGAAAAAATGCTCATATTCTCCAGCCAACTCCCTCGAGTCGCTTTGAACTTCCGGAGTAATCTTTGCCGTGCCCTTGGCGCGATGAACAGGCACTAAAATAGTATCACTCGGCTTATGCTCAAAAAAAGCAGCTGGCTTTATTTCAAGCGCCCGTGATAGAAGAAGAAAGTGATTGCCTTTGGGGATTTTACCATTTATCCAGCTATTTATCGTCTGGCGACTAACGCCTATTATTTTAGCCAGATCTTCGAGCTTAATGTTTCGCTCTTTTGCAAGTTTTTTGATTTGCTGGCTTTGCCATTCCATATGTTGCCTCCTTGATCCATAAAATGTAAACTTTACTTTACATTTATATACAAATTTACAACATTATCAGTATATTATGCAAATTATATTTAACATTTTTTCAGAAAAACGTATTTTCCGAAGCTTTATTGCCCCGTCATGCCGTTTATAAACGTATCAACAAAATTCATTATTTTTTTTAGAATCCTATCACCTGTTTTTTTACGTCCCAGAATTGTAGGCTGTTCACCCTCCAGTAGTTCAAGTATTTCATCTCTTAGAGGTTCTCTTTCTGCGTACAAATAATCCTCAATAAGTGCTTGTGTTCTGGTGGATGATATATTTTCTTCTTTTATAAGCTGATTGAAAGCTGTCTGTTGCTCTTCACTCCAGAATTTCTCGAATTCCTGCGGTATTAGTTCGGCATCATCAATCACCGGCATATTTTCCAGAATGAATTTCTCAATCAATTCGCGTTTGCTTCGCAAACGGGCTTCGGTGTTCAATAAATTAAAGATTTCCTTTTCGGCACCTGATACCTGGGATTGTACTTTCGATTTTAGCTTAATGAGCAGTTGAATAATATAAGCGACATTAATTTCATCCCGGCGAATTAATTCCAGTTCGAAATCGACATCTTCAAGAATTGAAACCTTCTCCTTCTGATGATCGGATTTAACCTTATCATACAGATCAAGATATTTGCTTTTGAAATCTTCAAACTGCTGTTCGCCCATAGCCAGGTCTTGCCATTTGAAATCGGAAAACGCAGTAAGAATATTTCTTATCCTCATTAACTCTCTGAATGCCTTGATAAACTCCAACTCATCATTTTCCGTTTGAAGCTCATTGACGCTGTTTACTGTAGGAGTAATTTTGAGCAAGGCGATAAATGCTTCATTGAATTTTTTAACGTATTCCTCATACGGTTTCATAAGAATAACCTCAATCGCCTCTTTATTGCTGAATAAGGTTATTGCCTCATCGGTCGCTTTTTTCAAATTGCGGAAAACTACAATATTCCCCTGCGATTTCTGCTCGTTAAGGATTCTATTGGTACGGGAATAAGCTTGAACAAGTCCGTGATAGCGTAAGTTTTTATCTACGTACAGTGTATTAAGAGGCGGGCTGTCAAAACCTGTTAGATACATATTCACCACGAGTAAAATATCTATTTTCCTTCCCTGCACTTTTTGAGAAATATCGTTGTAGTAGTTGTAAAACGATTCGTTGTCTTTTGTTGAGAAATTAGTTCCGAACATTTTATTATAATCTTCGATGTACGCATCTAATTTTTCTCGGCTATTTGCTTGCAAACCATATAAAACTTTCGGTTCTTCCATCACGGATAATTCCTCCGGAATAAACCCGTTTGCATCTGCATCCTCTTCGTTAGCCGCATAACTGAAAATAGTAGCAATTTTCAGGTTGTGCCTACCATCATCTTTTCGCCTCTGAAAAATCTCGTAGTATTTAATTAATGTCTCGATGCTATTAACACAAAACATCGCGGTAAATTCTTTACCGTGAGTTTTCCGGTCATGGTGTGCTATAATATAATCGGCAATCTTCTCTAACCGCTGCGGAGATTCCATCACCTCTTTCGTGTCGATGTCCTCAACCTCAATATCAATTTCCGTAGCACTGTCTTTTTTCTTGTATCTGCCGACATATTCAACGGAGAATTTCAGTACGTTTTCATCTCTTATGGCATCCGTAATTACATATTTATGAAGACACTCCCCGAATAACTCCGCAGTCGTCCGCTTGCCATGCTCATTTCTAACAGAGTTCTCAGCAAAGATCGGAGTGCCGGTAAAACCAAACATTTGCGGGTTATTGAAAAACTTGTTGATACGAGCATGAGTTTCACCGAACTGTGAACGATGGCATTCATCAAAAATGAAAACCAAACGTTCATCTTTTAGGCTTTCCATTTTGGTGATATAGTGCGGTTTGCTTATCGCGCTATTGAGTTTCTGAATAGTCGTAAGGATGAGTTTTGTATCATCTGAAAATTGCTTTACCAGAGTCTTTGTATCCTCTGTTCCGTCGACACTTCCTTTACGATAACTGTTAAATTCTTTCGTGGTTTGGATGTCTAAATCCTTGCGGTCCACAACAAAAACAACTTTTTTAACCTTGGGCAGAGTAGTAAGAATCTGGCTGGCTTTGAATGAGGTTAGCGTTTTTCCCGAACCGGTAGTATGCCATATGTAGCCATTACTTTTACTATGCATAACTTTATCAACTAAAGCCTCAACAGCGTAATACTGATACGGACGCAGCACCATGAGCTTTTTATTCGTTTCATTAAGAACGATGTATTTGCATATCATCTTTGAAAGATGGCATGGCTCAAAGAATTCGCTCGTAAAACCGTTAAGAATATTTGTTAGCCGTTTATTCTCTTTATCGGTCCAGTAAAAGGTCTGCTTGAAAGATTGATTCCTGTTATTGGCGTAATACTTTGTATTAACTCCGTTACTGATAACAAAGACTTGTATATACTGGTATAAAGCTGTATTTGCACCAAAGGAATGCCGTTGATAGCGATTGATTTGGTTAAAAGCCTCTTTCAGTTCAAGTCCACGGCGCTTCAATTCTATTTGTACAAGCGGCAGACCGTTAATAAGCAATGTAACGTCATAACGGTTTTTGTACTTACCTTCGATTGAAACCTGATTAGTAACCTGAAATTGGTTCTGACACCAATGTTCTGTCTGAAGAAACTCAAAATACAAGTTATCCCCATTATCCCTGACTATGAGCTGCTTTTCTCTCAGGGTTTTGGCTTTCTCGAATACGGTGCCTTTACTCAGGATGTTTAAAACTTTTTCAAATTCAGCTTTGCTGAATTGTACATTATTATGCTTTTCCAACTGTGATTTTAGATTCGAGATTAAATCCTTCTCACTGTTGATCAACACATATTCGTACCCGATTTTACTCAATTGGGCAACTAACTGCTCTTCTAATATCGCTTCAGGTTGTTTAGGCATTGTTGTTGAATCTCTTCTTAAACTCTTCTTGATAATACTTCTCTTTAGTTTCATCCCCTGAAAGCATATCAAATATTAGTTGATTAAATAATTGCGATGAAGTTGTGATGTCTTCTTCCTTTATTTCAGAATCAGAGTTAAAATCAGGATTTGTAGGTATTTCTATATTCATTATCCACCATTTTTCAATTTTCACTCTCAACAATATCAATTGACTGAATTTTTCTGGAAGTTCATCGGATAAACCCTCAAATATCAAAGACATCAGCTCATGCGATAATTTATTCCTATATTCCCTGAGATTATCATATATGGCAATGTCTTTGTCCTCAATGGCATCGTTTTCTTTCAGCCACAACAAAGTAGCTTTAATTATGCTTTTATCTTTTGCTCTAACTTTTACATTGTATTCTTCCGAAAAAGCAAATTCTTTATTTGAAAAACCGACGTTGAAGAAAAATTTTACTTCCTCTATCACATAATCCTTAAATGCTTCAAATGAAGCGATATATAATGAAGAAAACATTAGGTTCTCTTTAAGATTATTAGGGTTAAGGAATTTTAACCACTTATCGACATTTTCCGTATTACTCATCACCTTATTTCACTAGTTGCTTTTTATATTCTGCAATCCTCTGCAAATTGGCATTGGTGATATTAATCTTATCATCAATTGCGATAAGTAATTCAGTCATCTTCTTTTGTTCATCGAGGCATGGAACATTTAATATTATTGTTGCAAGATGTTTCGGTGAAATACTTAAAACCTTTTTACCTTGTGCAAGCTTTTTGATTTGTTCTCTAACTACAGTTGATTTGAAGAGATAGCCACAAAAACCTGTGGCAAACACACTCAATTTGGGTCGGGCTAATATTGTATGCAGACCAGATATAACCTTTTCATCGTTCAAATTTACAATCTCAATGCACTTGCCAATGTCCATATAATCCTCAGAGGCATCTGCGAAGATTAAATCGCCCTCTTTGCAATAATTATTCTCGCCTATTCTGCTTAAATTAATAGTTTGGTTAACAAATGGTACTTTCTCCTTAGTTACATCAAAGATAGAATTAAATTTTGTGTGGATATCCCCATAATGGATATTTTTAATTAACCCGCTTTTATAGTTCAACATATCTCTAGTGAAGGAATTTGTTGATTTGAATTCGAATATTGAACCCAAAATGTGTTTTTCCCACGAAGGGAAATTCCTACCGTTTCTATCTCTAAATCTTGTTTTTTGGTTAAATAGCCTCTGCATGACACCTTTTTGATAAAGACGCAGCAGCTCTACGTTATTTCCTTCAGGATAAGGGATGTTTACCTCTTCACAAATTTCAATGATTTTTTTCTCCACCAGATTTGATTGATTATTTATGTCTTTTAAAAATTTACAAACAAATTTCAGGTCTACGAATTCCTCTTTTTGAAGATTGTCAATATATCGTGGTATATTTAAATTAAAATCATTTCTTCTTATTTCTTCCATATAAACTTGTCGACTAAATTTATTTTCATTAGTCCTATTTCTGTAAGTGGTAATTATTTTATCAATGTCACTTTCGCGCAAAATATTTTGCTTCTTTACTTTTTCATAAGTGTTGCTAGCATCAATGAATAAAACATTGTCTGGGGTTTCCCTACATTTCTTAAAAACCAGTATACACGTCGCATATGTTGTACCATAAAATAGATTTTCAGGCAATCCTATAACTGAATCAAGGTAATTTTTGTCCTCAATTAAATACCTAAGAATATGATTTTCAGCGCCACCTCTGTATAAGACACCATGTGGTAGTACAATTGCCATGGTACCATTTTCCGCAAGATGATAAAGCATATGCTGCACAAAAGCAAAGTCGGCTTTGCTTTTTGGGGCAAGTTTTCCATATTGGCTAAATCGTTCATCGCTCATAAACAGAGGGCTTGCACTCCACTTTGCAGAGAACGGAGGGTTGGCTACAATTGCTTCGAATTGCATCCCCCGATGCTGCGGGTGCTCTAATGTATCCTCTTGTTTAATATCAAATTTCCGGTAGTGCACACCATGTAATATCATGTTCATTCGAGCAAGATTATATGTTGTGCGGTTCATCTCCTGCCCGTAAAAGTTACTGACTTCTTTTACTTCCTTTGCAACACGAAGCAACAAAGAACCGGAACCACAGGTGGGGTCATATACTGATTTTAATTTATTTTTCCCGGTAGTAACAATCTTAGCGAGGACCATGCTCACCTGCTGCGGGGTATAAAATTCTCCGGCTTTTTTCCCCGCCCCGCTGGCGAATTGCCCGATAAGATATTCGTAAGCATCGCCCAACACATCCAATTCAGTATGTTCAAGCTTAAAATCTATTTTATCCAAATGAGATAAAACTTTGGCAATGATTTCATTTCGTGCTTCCGGAGTTTTTCCCAGTTTAGTGCTATTCAAGTCCATATCTTCAAAGAGGTTGTCAAAATCCTCTTCGCTTTCCGTTCCCATTGTACTAAGCTGGATATTGGTCAGTATTTTCTGCAAGTCTTCGAGTATGAAATTGCTTTCTCCATCCTTGCCTCCATCCCCATTTCCGCGTTTAGCAACTTCACTGAATAACTCCGAGGGTTTGAGGAAATACCCTAATTTCTCTAATGCTTCTTCTTTTACAGCTTCGATTTGCTCTTTGCCAAGGTGGGTGTGTGCTTTAATTTCACTGTATAGGATTTTGTCCTGCTTTAAAATGGAATTCGCATATATGTTCATTTTTTCTGAAAGATATTTATAGAAGATAAATCCCAGTATATAATCCCGGAATTCATCCGCATTCATCTTCCCCCGCAATGTATTAGCAATGTTCCAAAGCTGCTGTTCTAATACTCTTTTTTGCTCTTCGCTCATATGTAAAATCTTTATTAGAAATTCTCAAATATACGGTTTTATATCGGTTTGCTTGAAAAACGGTCTCATTATTCAGATTCTCGCTTATCCGACCCGAAGGAATTTTAGCATGGCCCGAACCCCGTTTAATATTCAGCCAATAAATATTTTAAACACAAATTAAGTAAATGAATTGAAATAATCATTGGAAGCATCAGTTTATCTATTTTTATTTCTTATCCCGACTTTGATAATTCGCTAAGCACTCAAAAGCAGTTTTTATCACTTTTTCTTTGAGCTTAACAGGTTCCAGCACTTCACAGCCCTCACCTTTACTGAGTATCCAACTTACCACTTCATTAAGGCTGTTAACCGTTGCGGTAAACAGAAATGTCCCATCCGGCTGTTCGATGAATTTCTGGTTAGAAGCAAAATGTCTGTCTTTTAATCTTTTGCCCCAGAGGTTTGAAAATTTAATTTTGATGTCATAACTGTCAACTCCAATCCAGCTGCCGAAAGAATGCTTAAACAACTGTTCGAATTTCAAAACCGGCATTCTGCTGAATGACTCATCGGTTATTCTCACATTACGAATTTTATCTACATGAAACTGCTTGACCGGGTCGCCTTCCTGCGAAAGAACCCTCCAGCTACCATCGCTGTGAAACACCAGGATTGGATAGATTTCACGCTCTTCATACGTCTTTTCATGGCTTTGATATTCTATTTTCGCCTTACGGCACTTATCAACACAGATTTGAAGGGTTACGATTTCCGCGAGAGCAAGATTTTTCTTCTTTTCAATGAGAAGCGAAGTAGAACGGTCAAAAATGTTTTTCGAATAACATAACCCCACATACATCAGAAGATATTCTTTGAGTTTAAGAGTATCGTTTAAATTTTCTATATATATCCCTTTTTTACCCGCCGAGTGGATTTGCAGTCCCATATTCCGCAATTCTCTAAGATCCCTTTTTATGGTAATTTCCTCAACCCCGAAAAAAACAGCCAAGTATGGAACATCAAGTACATACTGCAACGGATTAAGAATACACAATCCGAGAATTTCTATCTGCCTTTTTGCCTTGTGGAACTGTTGTTCGGGCACAGCGCTCTCCTCCGTATATTTTTGTATGAGCAAATTAAATAAAATTCTTTGCGATTAAAAATTAATATCACACTTTGATACTGTTCTGTCCCGGTCAGTGTATATTTTTCCCGTGAATAATTAAAGGTATAGTATGATATCACGTGGAAGGTTTATTTTGGGGCTTTTCGGTATGCCGACAATTGTCAAATCTATGACAGTGGCGAAACCGACTGCACCGGCGAGTATATTTCTAGATAAGATGTTTATTGCCGGGTTGAGCTATTATGACGCGGAATATGTGATAGAAGACCTGCGCAAGGGGGATCAGCTCGTTTTAAAATTGGAACCGGCTAACCCGTATGATAAACGTGCTATCGAAATATTTACAAAATCAGGTATGAAACTCGGTTACATTCCCCGCGACCGGAATCGCATACCCAACCACCTGCTGAGACAGAACATCAAACTTGAAGCAAGAGTAGATGTTATATTCCCGGAAGAAGAAGACTGGCGAAAAGTGCTTATAAGTATTTCACAGGTAAGGGCATAAGGTATTGCAATGCGGATTTCAACTTAAGATAAATCTCAAGCCGAAACCTTTCAGCTTGTTTCGACTTGAGATTTGATATTACCGCAACTATTGCTCTAAGATTCTTTCGTATTCATTTGTAAATAGTACCAATAAATCGTCCGCGCACTCTTTAATAACATGAAGAAGCTCAGGCAGCGCATCCAGTTTATAGTCATTGCGCCAGCCTGAGTCTGCAGTAAAAGAAAAACTATCAGCCAAACCGTTTAATCGGGATGTTAGTCTTTGTGCCTCAAAGGTTTGACCTCCTTTTTTTCTAAAAAAGTATTTTAATTCTTCTTCATCTGTTTGCAGAGGGCGTTTTTCTTCTTGCATTATTTCAAGCGACATAAGTATCCTTTTTGATTATTGTGTGAATTGATGACCAAAATTGAGATCATCGAAAAAAATGAAGCGTCAACAGCCGGCAGAAAAAACGACAAAACAAAATGGTAATCTTAGTCTGTACTCTGTCCATATTTTTTCAGTATGCAGAAATCCACTTCTAATTTCAGTCTTTTCGAAGACTGAATAGACATACTTGGCACATCCCAATCAGCTTCTTTAAAATAAAAAACCCTCGTTTTTAATTCAAACGAGGGTTTTTCCCGTGGGCCCTGAAGGACTTGAACCTCCGACCCGCTGATTATGAGTAATCTTTATTTTTTCGATTTTAGTTATTTTTCGAATTTTCCTACTTATCGCCTTTCTTCTTTGCCTCAATTGCTTGCCTTCATAGGTCCTAAAATCAGCCCATTTTTTATTGTGTATTTTGATTTAAAACCAACTGAAAATTCAAAACCGCATGCCTCAGCTATTCTTGACAGCATGAGTATTGTCATTCCCCGGCCACCATTCTCCAGCCTAGCTATTGCTGATTGTTTTGTATTTAATTTTTCAGCAAGATCTTTTTGCGTCAAGCCCCTTGCCCCACGCATCGCTTTTATTAGTTCGATAATTGATTTTTCAATTTCTGTCATGCGCCTCTCGCTCCTTCATTATATAAAAATACCAGTCCCCCATTCTGCTCATAATTTCCGCAAATCTATTCGCCCCGGCCTGATCATTCGGCACTGCGCCGCTTGTTATCCCGTGTACGCATTCCAACATGATGTGATCTCCGTTGAATACCGTCCTTGCACCCAATGCCACGTTCTTCTGCGCCGCCATCCAGGCTGCTTCATCATCCCCGAAATGCGTTACCCGGGCAATCAGGATCGGATCTCGTGCATAGACAACATATTCCCCGCCATCTCGTTCATACCCCAATAAAAATGCCGGCGTCTTCCATTTTTCAGCCATGTTTTCCTTTCAAAATAAAAGGCGGGTTACCCTGCCCCGATTATGACACTAAGTTCTTGTATTCTTTCCGAGACAACCGAAATTCCTTAATCAATTCAGCGCGTGTGTATATATGCCACGTCCATACATCATGATAGACAGTCTTCTGGCAGCGCGTGAATATTACTTCGTGGATGTCGCCCTGGTAAACAGATCCGTTCTTGCGTAATGTTGTCGGATAGGCGCCTTTGGCATCAAGAATAATATCCGTTAATGAATCGGCGGCCTGCTTGCGATCATAACAGCATTCAATTAGGGCATTCTGCCGATTAAGTTTATTCCCATATAAAAAGGCAGCGTGATAAGAGTCGGTTGATTTGACGATGAAGTACTTGGGGGTTATTCTTGGTAACATTTTTCTTTCTGCCTGTTTTGTTTTCCCGGCTGGCTCCGCCGGTTGTTTGTGACAAAGAATTTGTTAAAGAACTTATACTAATATAACCTATTGGTTATACAAAGTCAAGCACTTTCTTCACTTTTTTTCAAAAAAAATCCTGCATTTTTGCAGGATTTCTCACCTTTCTCGAAGGTGTTCGAGTGCCCGCCGGTCTTCGAGTGTCACGCTCAAACGTGACGTATCGAGAAGCCAGGCGGGTGTATCGAAAACTAATTAATTCCTAAGAAAATTTCACTCCACACCCCCGACGGCGCTGTCGTAAACGCCCCGGTGACCAATTTAAACTCTACGTAATCGCCCGCGAATACTGGTATATTCAATCCAGTTACATTAAATGAATTAATCATCGCGTTGAATACAATTGCATTGCTTATCATGTAGCTATTTAAGTTATTCACAACAATATATAGCGCGGATGTTTGCGCGCTCCCGGCGTTCGAGGCATAGAAATAACCGCACACTATATTTATTTTACCCGATTTCGCGATGGGTAATCGCCTGGTGCTTCCTGTTGTGGCCAAGTTGTACGACATCCCGCCGAAATAATATGTTGTGTTCGCTAACAGACTCTGCCCTTGAATATTCTGCGTGCGCATCACGTAAGGCGCAAGGGCAATCGCTTCCGCCTGTGCTGTGCTTACCGGCTTATTTGCATCCGCTGTATTATCAACATTACCTAATCCCAAATCCGCCTTAGTTGTTCCATGCGGATTCCCGGTTATTATTTCCGCGTGCTCATGTGCTGCCTTTCCGCGATCTCCCCTATATGCCGTCGCCGATGTTTCACCAAGAGTAATTGACGCGGAAATTTCAACGTAAGTAGAGCCACTCCAACGATATGTTTTATTAGTGTCAAGCGCAACGTATATCTTTCCAGTTTCTCCCGTAGTCGGGAAATGAGCTGTGTCGGCCGCTTCGATTACATCGTCAACGTAGCTCGGCAATTGTGTTGCCGGTACTTTGCCATCAACTAAATCCGCCTTTGTCGCGAGCGCTGTTGCTGCCGCATTAGATATCGGTTTATTCGCATCAGATGTATCATCTACATTACCCAACCCCACCATCGCTTTAGTAATGCCAACGACAGTGCATAAAAACTCCGCGCCGTCACTTTCATTTAATATAAACAGCTCGTTGCCTCCGGAGTCTAGCACCCGGAGTGCGGTTGCATCCTGTCCGTTTGCATTAAGCTGTATAACCGTATCTCCAACCTCGTTGATCGAAACATTATTCAGTACAGCCTTTGCACCTGCAAATGTTAAAAATTGAGTCCATGCAGAATTTTCATATTTATATAAAACAAAATCATCACCGGATATTCCAAATTTCCAACTCTTCGTTTCATCAGACACTTGGATCATTCCCGCGAGCACCTTAATACCTTCAGCCTCATTAATCTCAACTACCTGTGCATCATTCGTACCGGTAAAAATTATTTTTTTTGAATCCTGTCCGTCCGTTGGAATATTAAGAATAACATTTCCGTCTTCATCCTTAGATATAAACGATAATATGTTATATAATATGCTCGTCATCAATCCATCCTGCTCGCTGCTCACAATCGGCAGATCATTCGTTGTTAGTAATGCCTCCCACATCGTTCCCGTTTTCGATTTTCCTATATAAAATCTATTTTCGGAATCCTCTCCTATCTGCCCGATAAAATCCGGGACCGTTTCCGTTACAGTCACAATTGTTTTCTTCATGGTCAACAGCGTATTAAGCAACGACATGTTAGCATGCGTGTGCATAGCATCATATGCAGCCTTTCCCCTGTCCCCTCTATACGCCGTTGATGAAGTTTCACCAAGCACTATACTTGCCGATACTTCGGCATATGCGCTGCCGCTCCACCGATATATTTTATTTTCATAAAGTGTCGTATAAAGTTTTCCTGTTTCTCCCACCTCAGGCAAATGCGCGTAATCGGCAACCTCAATTACATCATCAACATAAGAGGGCAATTGTGCAGCCGGTACTTTACCATTTTCCAAATCAGCTTTATTAGGCAAAGTCGAAACAGCATTATTCCACGCGGTAATTAGTAATTCAGTAATCAATGCTAACGCGGCCGCGTTAGCATGCGCGTGTACCTTCTGCTTATCCTCCGGAGACATCAATCCTTTCAGCTCACTCGTTGCTAATCGAAACGCTGCAAGCATGATATTCGGTTTAATCTTCAGAGTTTGACTCTCTCTATCAACAATAAAAAAATCAGTTTCGTAGCCGGTCCCTGCTTCACTTTCCAAATCTTTTATTCTAATTTCAATATCTTCTATCCCAGGCATTTTAAACTCCAATCATTTTTTTTGATTTTCTTTTTCATATAAATATTTCTTTGCGTCTTAGCGCCTTAGCGTGAATTCTTTTTTTGCACTACTGCTCATCCGGATTAACCCCCACCACGACCGTTTCTAAATTGTAATCGTGGCCGTCCACCTCAATCATCTTAAACGATCCGTCGCCGCTTTCCTCCTCTTTTATATTGCTCAGAAAATAACGGACTCCTAACTTATCAACCGCGTGCATAAGGTCCCAATCCATTCGCTCCCATGATATACTCACTTCCTCCGCGTCATAGCTGCTATGCCTGCTTCCATATATTGTAAGATATTCCGCCGCCATTAGGTCACCGTATTTGTTGAGCATGTTGGCCTGTCCGGATAGTCCCGGATAACTCAATGTTGCATCAGCATTAATTGTAAATCCATAACGTTGAAGAGTCAAAATATCGGGCACTACATCTTTCGTTAATTTGTTTCGCGGTTTTATTCCGAGTTTTTTATATGCATAGCCAACGCCGTCGAAATATTCACCATCATTATCCGGATCCGGAATCCAGGATGAAACATTTATCTGTACCGCGTCAACTAATTTATCGTCAAACTCATTTCGCGTTAATTTTTTCAATGATGCATGTTCTAATATTTGAACTACATCCGCGTATTGCCCGTTAGCGCCCCATCCTTGCCTATTATCAATTACAAATCGTCCGAAAATATCCGTGTACAAATAGCATTGCATTGCGCTGGTCAGCGTCTTAACAGCGTCCAGCGGTTCTTTGTCTAATGGCAAACTGTTTAATAATTGGAATACAAAATCAAGCTGCATCGGTACACTATTCAAAGACGTGCCGTTTGTATTTTTTAAATTATTTACAAACTCTAAATCCGGCCATTTATTTTTCAATATTGCCTTAAGTAAAGCCACCGCATTCAATGCAATAATTTCCCTGCCGGTAGCCGTAAATGTTGTTCCGTTATACTTTCGCAAAGTTTTCGTAACACCATCTTGATAAATATATATATCTTCACCGGCGAATAATTTATATAGAAAATCATAATTCTGCGGCGCACGTCCCCAGTCCCCGGAATTGCTTTTATATAATCCGTAATTGGATATGCCGCAATAATGCGCGCATCCTTCCGGGAAGTAACTTGTATCAATTGCCTTAAATGTCAGCAAGATGTATTTATCTGTCCCGCTTTGATAATTTCTTATAATCGTACCAATCTCCGGAGTATTCGCATTTGTCAAGCTTTGGTTTACCGTATCATTATAATAGTACAACCAAAAATTATCATCCCCGGCATTTTTTCCGCATCGCACATTCTCATAATCAACATTCCCGATAATATCAGGTTTGAATTTTCCGCCCGTTCTCGTTTCCGTTAATGCAATCGTATTTAACGCAGAGAGCTTATCCATTATTTGAAAATTTTTCTCAAAAGAAATTTCCACCTCTCCGTCATAATACACCGGCGATTTGATGCTGCTGAAATCTATCATGCCTTCAAATCGCATTTTACTTATTATTCCCTTTGTCAACGCTACTATATATTCCCCGTTTTCATTTACTATATCTTTTAAATTCGCTGTCATTAATCGCTTTGCTGGCAGATAATCAAACTTGCTTTCTTTTATCCTGATCAAAAATCTTTTTCGACTGTCTAAATTTCGCGCGAAGGCCTTCTTAACCGGGTTAGTGATTGTCGCTAATATTGGTTCTTCACCTTCCTGTTGTAAATACTTCGGATAATATTTCATATCGCCTAAATAAAATGAAGCGTCCACGTTATCGTATACTTGTATGTTCGCTTCGCCGGGCATGTCGCTTTCAATGCGGCGATTAATAGCGCCGGTGCTGATAACAAACATCGTCCAATCAATCCAATAATTTTCATCACTGAACGTCCATAGCGATACCCTATCAAGAATTAATTCGCCGTCATTATTTATCTGCTCAACAAATCCGAGAAATGTTCCGTTATCAAACTCTATCGGTGCACCTACTACAAGGTCAGTAAAATATGCACCGGTACCGCCGGTAATAACCTTACTCCCGCGTACACCGCTTATCGTATTAGCTAAATCATACTCTCTAAATAATACTCTTCTCATCTTTTTTTTCTCCCTTCTCCCTCTGGGAGAAAGCTTGTCCCGACTCGTCGGGAGGGACGGGGTTGAGGGCCTTTTACAAATTTATTTTTTGCGCCTTCGCGTCTTTGCGTGAATTTTTCATTTCGTTTTTCTAAGTGCCGCCAACCCGGCCGCTACAATCCTCGCCGCCTGGTCGCTTGTTACCTTTGCCAGTATACCGCCGCTTGCCATGCCCTCGTGTAAGTTAGTAATTGCAGTTTCTACACGTTCAAGCCTATCATGCGTACCCTTATTATCCACGCTAACCGTAGTAGTGTACATCGCATTAATTGCTCCGAACGTAGCCGGATTGTATTGTACATTATCATGCCTGCCCATCATAATGTTGTCGAACAACAACCCATAACGAGCATTCATATCGGCAGGAATAACACGCTCGCCCCGGCTAAGCATTGCTAATATAGAATCACTCTTCCCATCACCCGGACCCTCGACATATCGTGTACCTTCCGCGAACTTCGGAAGATCCTGCGCTGCTATCACTGCAATATTAGCGAGCCCGGCCGCGATAGTTGTGCCGGCAATAATCGGACCCATAATAGGACCAGCTCCAAGCGGCGGCGGTGCAAGTGCAGCAGTCGCTCCTGAGTATGTATTCACAAATGCATTAGCAATTTGTACTGCCTTTTGAATCGCGAAAAGAGTTTTAACTTTTTCCTGCCCTTTACGTTTTGCTTCTTCATCAATCTTCTCTTTTCGTTTTGTATATTTTTCCTCAATTGCTTCTTTTTGTGCCGCAGTTCTCGCTTTCGCCAACTCTGCTTTTTTATCCGTATCAGCTTTATCGTTTTCGGTCGTGCGATAACCATCAGCAACAGCCTTACCTTTTGCCTCCTGAAGCTTATACATATTGCCTACGGCACTTTCAACATTCGACAAGGCCTTTTGTGTAGCCTCTAATTCTTTTGCCCCAAAACCGATGACATCACCTAACAGCGAGTCATAATACTTTCTCCGGATTTCAAGCATCTTATCGCCATGAGCAGCTTCCATTTCTTCGAGCAATAAATATTTTTGCCCCTCGCCCAGGGTCGTGTCGTTCTTAACCTTATCGACTTGATCTTTATACTTTTTCTCTTCCTCCAAATACTCTGCCATGAAGAGACCGGACGTAGATCCGGTCTTATTGTATGCTCTGTTCTGCCGGCTAATTTCGATATCATAATTCGTATCGCGTTTAGTCGTTTTCATCCGGTCAAGTACTTTAGTTTCTTCGCCCGGGATAAGATCTATTTTACCCTGAATGTCAAGCTCTTTTTCTTTTTGTTTAAACTGCTGTGCAAGCGCTAATTGTTTTTGCAAATAGGCAGCCTTCCATGCTAACCGCTCGATGTCGGTCGCCTTCATATTTTCTAACGATTGATCCAGTTGATCCGATTCACGTTGTAATGCTTTTTGCTCTACAGTAAATTGCTCTTTGTTAATATCGTTATTCACCTTCACGAGCTCGTTGCCCAACTCCTGCATTTTCTGCTTCGATATCAACGGAAAATCCGGATGACTCTTAACCCAGTCATCATTCATCTGCTGCACTTGCGTAATAACATTACGTATTACATTTGCTTTTGCCTCTAACCCGGCGAGCTTGTCCCCGCCTTCAGCTTCAGCAGCACCTTCAGCGCTTTTAATTTGGTTGCCCATAAAACTCTGCGCGACTTTTTCAAACTCATTCCGCAAATTATAACGTGCCTTCTGCTGCTTCTCTTTTGTTTTATTAACGTCCTCGATGCCCTTGGAATTTTTCACATTAATCCCAAGAATCATAGTCCATTTTTCCTGCATCTTAGCATACATATCCGATAGCTCTGTCAAATTTTCCAAATCGATCTTAGTATCATCTGTCAAATATCCCAAGCCGCTCCCCCCGGTCTTTCCGTATCTGGAATTATTTTTCAAAGAATCTAACTTCGCCTTAATCTTATTCGATAACTCACCCCCCGCGACTAATTTCTTATCAACTTTTTGCAGCTCGTCAACATACCGGTCAATTGCTTCGTTTGTCAAACCGCCTAAATTTTTCGCAAGCAAATTCTTTGCAGTCGTATCAGGTTTTTCCCCCTGGCCGCCGGACTTCTTATCAATCAATGCATTACTTAGAGTGTTATATTTTTTATCCAACTCATCATATTTTTTTTGCTTTTCATTAATCTTATTCTGCAAAGTTTCATATTCGCTTTCTCCGGTAACCATACCGCCGCCAATGCTTACCATAGACGAACCTTGCGCCGCAGGCATTGCCTGCGTCGTTTTAGGTTTCTCCGTCGATGCATTTTTTTGCTGATCCTTCAGCAATACAATGTCCGCTTCGATTTGTCCACGTTCGTCACTTATACTTTGCTTCTGTTTTTCCAAGCTCTTCATCCGAATACGCTCATCAAATAATTTATTACCCTCTTTTAAGGTATCATTCATATCTTTTTCATTATTCAAATCAAGCGTTTTATTTTTCAAATAATCCGGATACTTTGTCTGCATATCCTCAATTGCTTTTTTCCGTTCATCTTCTTTTTTTGTTGTATCGCCAATAATATTTCCAAGAGAAATAAATTCTGCTTTAGCTACTCCAAGCTGTTTAACATCATCGCTCATAGCCTCATCAGCGCTCATTATTTTGTCGCCAAATAATCCCCATGCTGTTGCCAGAGCGCCAACCGCGATTGTAATCCATCCGATCGGCCCCATAGATGCCCACCATGCAGTGTTAGCCTCTGCCGCGTACATCGCAGAAATTGCCTCTGCCTCTTCAGCTGCACCAAGAGAAATTGCCGCTGCTCTTTTTTCAGCCATGGCAAGTGTTACCGTTCGATAACTTGGACCCAATTGCATTAACGTGAGAATATTTTTTCCGATACCGGTACTATTTAATAATCCCAATGCAATCGTTGTTTCAGCCGCCAGCCCGATGAAACCTTTAATAACCGGATCTAATTTATTTATCGCACCGACAAAATCAGTAAAGCCTTTCATCGTCGGCCCTAATCCGAGAATTAATAAATTACCCGCTTCGCGTTGTACCGATTTAAAAGATTTTTCCGCTTGATTTAATGCAAGTGCCGACGTTCCTGACACCTGTTCATCTAATGCCCTGTATTTATCACTCAACAGCTCAATGATATATGCTTGCATCTCATAAGTTTTTCCTTCATCCTCCAAAACTTGAACATGATCTAATTCATCTTGTGATAATTTAAGACCCATTCTATTCAATGCCTTCATCCCCTCGACGCCTTGGTCAAGTGCTTTTGCAAGTGCAATAGTTGCGGCCCTGGAGTCATTCATATCAAGAGTTTCGCTTAGTCCAATCACAGCCTCAGTCGCCTGCTCTATTGATGCGCCACCGATATTTTTGAACGTCAAAAAATAACGCTCAATATCCATAATGTCCTGTTTGCTGAACATATCCGTTTTAGAAATTTTGGTCGCTATTTCATCAAGCCGACTCATTGTTATTTCAGCATCTTTTCCGCCCGATTTCAACACTGCAAACAACTTCGCCTGTGCCAGCTCGTACTGCATTGCCGATCTAACGCCATTGCCGTACACGCTATCAAGTGCACGCATCGCCTCAGTAAAACCTTGACCAACATTTCGTGCATTATTCATTGATGCAACAAAGCGCTGCTCAAAATTCTGAACAGCGCCGTCAGACCGCTGTACCGCGGTTGTTAATTTTTCAAATTCGCTTGAAACTATTTTTAAAGTAGCCGTTCCGTTTTGAGCGTTTACCGCTAAATCAATTTGCGCCTGTGCAAAACCCATATATTAAATCCTTCTATATTCCCTCTCCCTCTGGGAGAGGGCAGGGTGAGGGTGTTTATTCAATTGAGTATTTAACATTTAACAATCAAAACTTCCTTCGAACTTCGAACTCTTCCTACTTTTTCAACTCTAACGAATTCAAATAAACCGTATACGCGTTCTGGTCATGCAGCAAATTCAAATTCTCGATTCGTTTCTTATAATGCATTTGATAAACCAACCGTACCGGCAGCTTTTTCACTGCGATAATATTGCTTGCATTTCCGTCAGCTGCCACGTACACGCCGTCATCGAAATGAGTAAAGGCAGATAAATCAGCATCGAACACATCCGCCTTATATTTTTTCAGAGACTCGCGTTTATCTCTTGCAGCTTTCTCAGCACGCTCGAGACCATCAATGCGCTGACGCCAGAGAACATCGAAGCGCCCTCGCCATTGAAAAAAAAATCACAAACAGCCTGTGTATCCTTTCCGCGGCACTTCTTAAAGAATTCAAAATCTTTTTCATTACCGTTTTCATCTCGCAAAATTTTAGCGCAAACTTTCGGATACAAACTTTTCTTTGCAAAAGTGACATTCATGCCCATTATCGCGCCGAGACTATTATCAATAACCTTACCCTCGGCCGCGTCGAGTATGTCTTGATCGGCAAATAATATCGCCACTTCATCCATTTGCTCCTGAGTCAAATCCTCAAGTATAAATTGATAAGACCTCCACGTTAGATCATCCTCTTTGTGTCTTACAGGAAATTCTTTATACATCGGCCTATCCGCTTCATTTCCTTTTTTATTTTCTTCGCTCATTGCTCTATTCCTTGATGTTTTAAATCCCCCTCTCCCCCGGGCAGAAGCTTGTCTCGGCTTGTCGGGGGAAAAGGGGCGAGGGTTATTTTCTTGCATTTCCGCCCCGGTCTTCGCATTTGCCCGCCGTTGTTCGAGTATCACGCGCTAGCGTGATGTATCGAGAACAGGCGGGCAGCATCGATATGCGAGGGGTCGAGAAATTAATTTATCTGCGTTCCGAATGTTATATTACCCGATTCATCAACCGAATAATATTCCATCGAGTAGCTGCCCTTCAGCATTGCCGTACAAATGCGCTTGTCTTTGTCGATGTTTAACTTTCCGCTTCGGAACAGGCCGCCGGATTTAAACGTTATTGTCCAGGGCGTTGCGACACCGATTGTCACAACAATGTCGGGCACGTAAGTCGGTGTCATCAGAGCGACAGCATCAGCCGGATCAGCGCCGTCCATCACCGCGTTTATTTCAACATCAATTCTTTTCCCGCGCGATTTATTAAACGCCGTTTTGTTCGTACGTGTTTTTATTTTAAAGAACCAATCGTCGAGTTGATCTTCAGCGATTGTGATGCCTGCGCCGAATGAAGGTACTATATATGCCTTTAACGTGTTCGCTGCATCGAGAGCAGGCACCTTGCATGCCGGTGGGAGCGTTACGTCCGTAGCAGCTGTAATAATTGCTAACGAATCAGCAACCGGATAAGCGCGCTGGAACGTAATCAAATTAGAGCGATCCTTGGGAGTTAAATTCCATTCGAATTCCACGCCCATGCTTTTAGCATTTTCATGTTTGAAAATACCGCCATCGGCGCAGGTGCCCTCAGTTTCATCAAATGACAAACCTGACGTAATCGCCATGACAGTAGCATCATTCGCCTTGAAACACGTTAACAATGCAGCAACAAATTCTTTTTTCCACTGATAAGTTTTTTTCGAATACTTGTGATCCATCAATGTTGTAAAATCTCTGTTCTCTACCGATATTGGTGAAAACGGTTCTATTGCAACACTACCTTCATCAGCCTCGCCCATACCAAATGCGTCGGTTCCGTTTGCCGGAAAATTCGCTCCACCCGGAGCAAAATAAAGCTCTTCCAAATTTGTCTGTGCATAACCCATTGTCGTATCCTTTTTTTATGTTGTTAAAATTTTACCTAATTTTTTTGGTCACTCCCGCGCATGCGGTAATCTATTTCTAATAAAATTTCTTTCTTCGAATAAAAATATTTTGCGTCTTAGCGCCTTTGCGAGAATTCTCTTCGCACTTCGGACATTCACCATTTAACATTAAATACTCCACGGATCCGATTTATACGGCACCTCAATAGTCACATCCCCGGCACCGCGTATTTTATTGATACTCTCCAAACCTTTTGTTGTACCGGTTACCTGCATTGGCTCCATGCGATACTTTGCATAAAATGATTGTTCATACTTTTTTATGATTGCGAGCATGTCCTGCATTCCGGCGTTAACCTGACTCGAAGTATCTTTTCCGTTTGCGCCGACAAATTCAAGAACAACATTTAATTTATGCCTTGTAAACCCGCCCGGAGTATCTTCACTGCTTTCAGTATCATAAATACTTATTGCTGGCAGCTCGTTGTCGTTATAATCCTCGCTATGCCATATATCAAAAGTTTTGGGACTCGTTCTCTTAGCCTTCTCATCAGTTCCAACAAGTAACATCAGATCGAGAATATCCAGCATGATATCCTCTCGTATCGTTAACGATTCATCTCGTGCTGTTTCAACTCTCTGTGGCATTTTAATATTATTTCCTTTTGTCATTCCCGCGTATGCGGGAATCCATTCTATCAAAATATTCTTTGCGTCCTCGGTCTTCGAGTAGACGAAGCGCCAGCTTCGTCGTATCGAGAAGCGCCTTTGCGTGAATCCTATTTCGGACTTCGCACTTTTACAACAGCACCGTTTTATTTTTCAAATACCTATACCCTGCACATCCTACAACGAAGAGAATAAACACAATCGCCCAGATCGCAATCAGCGTCGTATAATTTTTTGTTTTAATCTCAGAATGCAACTGCCCGGACGAATCCTTTTTCGCCGCGACGTTACTCTTACTATCATTCATTGTCTTATCACCGTACACCGTCTCTTTATGATAAAGCAGCACCGGCGCACCCTTAGCCGTTTTCTTCAAAGAATCAATAACACTTTTTACAAAGGTGTTCGAGTTACTTGCCCCGAGTGTCTCGACGGAGTCGAGATGTATCGAGGGGTCGAGAAGCCCGAGGGATGTATCGAGAACACCGGAATCATCCGGTGCATAGATTATAAGATCCTCCGTCACCTTCGCGTTATGCTCCTGCAGATAAGCATTAGCCGTAGCCGCCTGCATCTCACTATGCACGCTGCTCTCCTTGCTAACCTCCCTCGATGTCGTGCATCCGGCCAACACCAGCGCAATTAAAATCATACCGACAATTCCCAAAAACTTTTTCATGCTAACCTCTCTTTTGTCATTCCCGCGTATGCGGGAATCCATTCTTTTTATAAAATAACAATCTGTGCAAATCAGTGTCATCCGTGTTCTATCCAAGGCTGTTTGCATTCCAGAACTTCACCATCTCATCCACGCCGCCGTTAAAATAATCCCGGTCAATTATTCCGGATCTTGCGTTATCATACATTACCATCTTGGCGCCGCCCGTGTATTGCCACATCGCCCAGCTGCTCCATTGTTTTGGCAAATGCGGCACCTTGGTGTATTCAGCAATCCAAAGCGGACACGCCCTCAGATACTTCCAGTCAAGAATTTTCTGTGATTGCAGAAAATAATAATTCGTGTAAAGCACCGGATACCTTCCGGTCTTTTCAAAAATCGTTTTGATAAAATGATTCACATCAGAAGGCTGCATAACTGCGCCTTTGAACCACTCCCAGTCAAGAACCATAATGCCGTTTAATCCGGCGATAGTATTCAAGAAATGCTCTGCCTGTTGTTTGCCATTACCATTTATGCCGAAATGATAAAAACCGGTATACATTCCATCAGCAACGCACTTCTGAATGTTTTCAAAAAATGTTTCATCAACGCCGCTAAGGCCCTGCGTTGCTTTACTTATAACTGCCAGAATTCCCTTCCCACGCAATTCAGTAGTATCAATACCCTTTTGATAATGGCTAATATCGACAATACAATCAATCATGGCTATTATTCTTTCTTCCCGTCAGATGCTAAAACAAAACCCGCCGCGGTGCAAGAGCCGAGTATTTGCAGAAATGTTGTTCCGTCAATTATCTTTAGGAATAATCCCGCGACACCGGCGAGAATCACAATACCAATGACAGTTGTTTTAATATTCTCTTTATTAAACATTGCCTTTTCTTTCTAATATTTTTTTGACTTTGGACTTCGCACTTCGCACTTTTTTCATTTAACATTGAGCATTCAACACTAAACATTGTGTTTTATTTCTCTTTTCCGTTTCGAATAATTGAAATTGTTTTTACCACTAAATAAATAGCCGTGCACAATGCGACAACAATTTTCATTACCTCACTAAGCCAGGCAAGCTGTGCCGGCACAAACGTTGATTGAGCAACAACCGGGAATCCGGAAATGACATAACCAACAGAACCAACGCTTAATCCCTTAAAGTAATCCCAACCATGTTTGGCTACGGCTTTAATACACACTTTACTTGCCCTTCATTTACAATTCAAAATTTACAATTGAGCATTTTTGCAATTCTCCTTCGGACTTCGCACTTCGGACCTCTTAAACATTCTCATCACCCGCGCACCTTCAGCTCTTCGCACATTCATCAAATGCGAAGCGAAGTCATAACACGGGTGAGAGAATGCAACCGTCCATCAAGGAGCAAAAGCCTCAAATTGCACTATTGTTTTACGTGCAGTTATCCAAACAGTGTTTATTCGTCTTACTCGATAAGCTTTACAATAAGCTGCAGTAACCTCCCAGGCGCAAGTGTTGCCGTTGCCGGGAACTAGTAACTGATCAGTATTCCCGGTCAATAAATTTTTTGCATTAATTTTATACCAGGCACTATCAGGTGCCATAGCCTCAATCACGCAGCTATCCACCGCGGTTGAAGTATCGGCATAATCTTTTAAGATAGGTCTCACGACGGAAAACTTTCGTGCCGTTGATAAAACAACGATACTATCACCTGCCGCTTTCTGTTCAAGCGTATCATTGCTCTGCGACTGCATCAAGCCTACAATCTTACCGTTACCGGCGCTAATCTGTGCACTTACCGGCGCGATTGCGAATAAGGCAATAATGCCTATCATAATCACACCAATCAAACTAATCCTACGAATCATAGTTCTGACTCCTTTTTATTTTTGTTATAGATCATCACTGAGAATTAAAATAGCCACTCCGTCGCCGCCGCGCCGGATTTCCTTGATGCGTTTAGTTTGCTCCCTAACCGTCAACGAATCTTCCTTGAAATAACCCGTTATGTCATTCTCTAAACAATGCGCCTCATCCTCTTGCGCCGAAAAATTCGCACGTTCAGCGTGCCCGGCTTCGTACCTGGAGAAATACTTAACCCGTATTAACTTGGGAGATGAACCGGCTGCCTTGCTCAAAATGAAAGCATCCTCTTCATCCCCCATGGTGAATAACGATATCAAATCGTTAACGTCTGCCATTGTTACTTCTCGCCTTTTTTTTCAGCGGACTTTGTCAGCTTTGCTGCGTCCTCTTTAGATACTACTTCAGCTAACCCTGCGTGAATCAAATCAATCTTACCCATGCCGCCGAGTTCAATTACATCGCCTGTTTTTTTTGCGACACCACCGACACGGACGTCTTGCAAAAGCCGGAGTAATTCGGCTTTGTTGATTTGTTCCTTTGTGAGAAATTGTACCATTGGTACTCCCTATATTTTTGATTATTGAAATTAAATTTTACCGGGCGCCTGGTTAAGGGCGCCCTGAGCATCAGTATTATCTGAGTTATTCGAAAACGATATCGTCACTAACAACGAATGCATGCGGTCTTTTAACCGCTACATCAAACGCGTCAAACGTGGTAACTTCCGTAATGCCGCCTTTGCCTTTGCTGAAAGGATCAACAAGCACTTCATATACACCGTAATCACCAAGCACGAGCTGATTCCAGATGCCAGCAGCCATAATTTTGGCAGCAACCTGATTTGTTGCAAAGGCCTGATAGCCGCCGATTTTATCGGAATCATCCATCAGGAATACCGGATAGGTCGCGCCAATTTTCGGCGTTTGTTTCATTTTGTGCTTCAGTTTGATTGACAGCAAATACTTGATTTCACCAAGTACTGCCGCGTTGTTTTCTTCAAGTTTCTCGATGAAACTGTCAACGTTCGGTAAGCTGAGGCCTGCAGCGAGTGATTGGCTCAATACACCGTCTGTTTTCAACAGGCCAAGTGGCTCAAGCGCATTTCCCAATCCGTTGAAGATCAAATTGTCTTTTCCGACTGCCGCCGCGTTTAACGAATCATTCGCGATCATTGCATCAACCGAAAGCGATCCCTGGATAAGAAGCGAACGATGATATGACTGCGTTACCGCACCATATCTTGGCGACATAGTAATTTGACCGAAAGTCATATTGCTTTCAGTCGGTGAACCATAACCGACCATTTCATAGTTGCCACCGCTCAGTGCTTTTGGGATTATAACATCACCATGCAAACCCGTGAGAATCGTAATACCGAGTTTTCCTGCAATCGTCTGATTCCGAAGATATTCGATATATTCCGATACCAAGAATTCAGTTGCAACCAAAGCACCGCCTGTCGCAAAATTTTCCGTGCTCAATGATGTACGGCCTTTTAATGCAGCCGCGTTAGCCCATGCCGCCGCGCGAGCTAAAATCTCTAACGGAACAGTAAATGCATTCGGTGCTCTTCTTTCCATTCCGGCGTTTTTGTAAATTTGATCGGAAAGCTCTCTTTCAAAAGAATTTTCTTTCCATTTTCCATCAGCCATTGCAAGTATTGCCCGGCTGTAGCTGTACTCTTTCAGCTCTTTGCCATTCAATCCTAATTCGGAAGCTGCCCTTCCGACAACAACGGTCTTACCGTCAGTGTCATTTTTGTGCTTCCCTGATTCCTGGAAGTTGTCAAACACACCGGCGCGGAATTTATCAGCTGACCAGCCGTCGTTAATGGCCTTTTCAAGACTGCATGCTGTTTCATCATACTTGCCTTGGAATTTTTCGTGTATCGCACGAATCTCATTCTGACGTTCGCGCTCTTGCTTCACGATTTCTTCTTGCGTTTTTTGGCTTTCACCTTCCATGGTCCTTTTTCCTTCTTTTTTAATTTGAATTATTTTTGGAATATCACCGCGTTCACTGCCTTCGCCGCCTTCAGGTTCGTTATCATCCAGACCCGCCTCACTTCGGAATTTCGCTAGGTTGTCCGCACCTATCGTTACTAATGATACCTCCTTAAGCGTCCAGCGTGTACGCACGTATAAATCATTTTTACTTACCAAATCGTTTTTAATTGTTTGACCGAAAAATTCCCTACTCTCACCAGCGCGCAATATCGTTGTATCTTCTTTGTAAGTTCTATATCCGACACTCACATCAGTAAGATGTCCCTCGATGACAAGCGTTCTTTCTTTCTCAGCAAGACTTGAAAAGTTTGCAAGTGCAGATACTTCAGAATCACTCTTTGTACATTCCCGCCAGCTCCCCTTAATTGTTTCCGCTACGCTGCCCCAAATATTATGCGAGTCAAGCATAACTACCTGGCGACTCTCCGGATATTCACATCCTTGCGATAATAAAACTTCATCAATAATCTTCCACTGCTCCCAATCAACGACACGCGCCGGTGTTTGAGTTGAGATGACTACCGGAAAATCATTTTCGATCGCGCCCTCTTCTCTCTTTTCGAGATTGATATGCACGCTTCGCGAAACCATGCCGAGTATCTGTCTATTAATTTTCGATTTTGTCTTCATCTTCTTTACCTTCACTTAATGTCATTGGTACCTTGGTCGTGTCAAACACGAGTCCGTTTTTTTCAAACACTTGTTTTTCATGTACTAACTGAGCTACATGCTCATCAAAATCTTTTCCCTTTTCAGCTAGCACATCCTCGTAACTCTCAGTGCCGTTTGCTAAAGCTTCATTAACAGCCTTACCATCCTTCAGCGGATCAACCCAATCCGGAGTAAAGCCGATTACTCTAATGCAATTAAATTTGTCATACTTTTGCATCGGTAAATTTATTTTACCTTTTAGCATCGCCATTTCTAAAAAGATTGCGAAGATCGGTTCAATCACATCCTCGCGTAAATCGCTTTGCTGTTCCTTATAACCATAGCGGCTATCCAACATGCCATGGCGTATGCTTGTATAAGTAACGCCTTCTAAGTTGCTGGATAAAGTCGGGTAATCTGTATCCAATCCGGATGATGCACGTTGCTCTTGATGTTTCGTGAACGACGGATGTTCGCCTTGCGGATACTTCGGATCCCATGCGGCTGATTTCATTCCCGGCGGCACAACATATGTTTCACCGATTTCCATTGTGCGCTCAATCGTATCTTCATCAACTTCAACACCGCCCGGTATACTCGCCGCAGATAATTTAGAAGGTCCGTTCTCGTTATATTCGAGCACCATAGTTCTCGTCGCAGATGCGCGCGCGTTAAATAATGCCGCCTCCTCGTAACCCTTCAACTGACGCAATGCATTTGCAACTGTAACTATTTCCGGAATACCGCGTATCTGATTAGCCCACTCCTGCCGGTAGAAATGAATAATTTCATCCGCCGGTACACGCACGTAATCGTTGCTCATGTATTGCAGATAGATATCGGAATTCTTTGGCTTTCTTCTGAAATAATAAGCGACCGGCTGCAGATAATCGTCTAACTCAATACCCATAACAACCATGTTACCGGTTGTCGTTATAGTATTTAAGTTTATCGGGCATAGCGAAGATTCAATAAGCTGCAATCCGAAACCGAAAAGCATGCTCTTATCATAAACGATGCGGATAAATATTTCACCATCAACAGCGCGGTTGAACACTAGTACTTTAAGGAATTGCCGAAACGACATATTGCGCCGCATCGTGCAATTTTTTTTCTTTGTAAAAATTCCGAATTGAAATTCAATGACTTGATTTGCTTTAGTGTCATAAATCTTGTCAAGCTGTCCCGATTTTTTATCATAAACCAAATCATAAGCCTTTGCCTTGATTGTCGGACCCTCTGGACCAATGACATACTTAATAAGCGTGCGTAAATATTTTTTTATCAGCGGATCATTTTCGGCGAGGTCGCGACTAATATCCTGCAGGCGTTGTAATCCGTATTTAACTTCAGTATTAATCGACTTCGAAGCCCCGACCCACGAAGCATTCTGCCTGCTCGGCACCGCCGCCTCAAACTGCCGCTTTGTTAAGGTCTTCGAGTGTCCGACGGAGGAGGACGTATCGAGAAGCCTGGTCGCCGGTAGAAATCTGGATAAAAACTTATTCACATTAGCTCTTATATCCATCATCCAACCTCCAGAATTCTCTTTTGCTTTGGCACCACTCCGGCGCGGATCTCTGCATTCAGTATCTCTGCACGGAGAGCGGCCAAATCACGATACTTAAAAGTTCTTCCGTTGTAAGTTGATTCGTTTGTCTCGCGTTTTGATAACCTCAAATAAATATCCTGCAAAGCCTCAACAACTTGCAGCCAATATTCTCGCGGATCCTGATTACTCTCCAGATTCGCGAGAACAGAAATCTTTCCTTCGGCGATAGTATTAGTTAAAAGATCTGTTTTGTTTGTAAGCTTGATTTGATAAAAATATACACCGGTAGGAATATTCGTTTTAGTAGCATTAGCAGAAAAAACAAAAACCTTTTCCCCATTTATAATTGAAGATTGAGAACTGAAAATTACAGCCGCGTTTGTGCCCATCTTGATAACGATTTTCATATCGTAATCATCCGGCGAATAATCAGATAAAGACTCCGACCATTGCCACGCATCACCGCTATATAATTTCAATCCCGGAAAATTCAACATTTTCCGTCTTCCCTTTTAAAAGGACTTCGAGTAGCCCGCCGTTGTTCGAGTGATCGAGCGCCAGCTCGATTGTATCGAGAACAGGCGTGGCGTATCGTGAAGCGGCCTTCGCACTTCGGACATTGAACTTTAAACATGTAACACTTAAAATTTTATAGTTGTTTTTCTTTATGCAAAACAACCACAAATCCCCTTGCCTCTCAAGCCCGACTTTTCAGGCTAATTTATAACATCTCTAACCTTTCTAACATTTATTAAAATAAAAAAGCGGCCATCAGCCGCTTCAATGTGTTTTTATTCCAAAAATTATTCTGTAAAATATTCACCAAATTATTCTTAAATTATTCCACCCTCAGACGTAGAGTTAATTGCGCATGCTTCCCATAAGTCTTTGATTAACTAAAGTTTCATGCTCCGGAATACAAATTGCCAAAAACTTTAATTTATTTCCGTCTATCATTTTAATAAATGAAAATGGGAACTGAATTGAGAAGCCATTGACTAATATAACAAACCCTTTCTCGTTAGTACAGACAATCCTTATTTCCGAGCCCGGAGTATGTTTTCGTGAAAAGTATTGCACTACAAGAGAGAATAACTTTTGTGCATCCTCGCTAAGTTGGCAGTAAAATGGCTCTATATATGTAACATTACTGGGATAATCTGGATAATCTACATATAGCGTAATATCAAACGAATCCTTTAGAATCGTTCCACCAACGAACTTAAAATATTTGGAATTCTTCAACATATTATCATTCTCCTTTTTTATTTCCGCTTCATCGCGAAACGCTTGTTTTACTCAATACATCCTGCAATTTTTTTACAAATTCTTTTCTTTCCGGAGTAATAATATTATCATCAAGCAGAATATCCATAGCAGTTCTACTACCAATATCAAACTTCAAACCAATACGCGCCATTGTACAGCTAACCATCAAGCGTTCAATCTCATGAATCGCTCCGATAATTTGCCAATATTTCACATCACGCAATATGCTTCGTATAAAGTTTTCATGCGCCGCCATCCTCTGTGCTCGCATTCGAAACCTCAACCGCCGCAACCCATGGTTACTTTTCATTTTTTAATCCTATTTTCTTCAAACATACTTAATTAATCCCAATCCTCAAAACCGCCTTCATTCCCGTCGATCTTCATGTACTTGCCCCGAGTGTCATGCGCCAGCATGACGTATCAAGGGGTCGAGAAGCCAGGCGGAAATCCATCCTATAAAAATCTAATATCGTACCATTTTCCACCACCAACCATATAACGGGCCATAGAGTCATCGGGAATATCAAATTGCTGTTCTATTCTAACCAACTCCAACCATCGCCATTCCCCCTCTATTAATTTTGGAAAAAATAAAAATCTTTTTACAACTCTTTTTTCTCCATCCCTATATTCTTTTTCTTTCCAACGCATTCCAACCTCCTTTTAATAATTCAATTACTTCGGACTTTTTTATAAAGCAATATTTGAGGCATTTCTATTTTTATATAGCCTCCGAGCCAACCCGTAAATGGTAATATTAACCAAATAATGTGTAATGCTAATAGTTCATTCGTCTTACCATCAATTGTTTTCATTACTCGAAATCCGAATAGCTGAAATAGCAGCATGTTACAATGCCCTATTTTACTTAATGAGCCATTTTCTTTTTTGTCAATAATAAAAACAATTAAAGCTGCTATTTCCAGCACTACGAATAATTCACAAATAATCGATAACATGACCTACTCCTTTTTAATAAAATATTCCTTTGCGTCCTCGGTCTTCGAGTAGACGAAGCGCCAGCTTCGTCGTATCGAGAAGCGTCTTTGCGTGAATCTTCTTCAACCTTCGAACTTCCGACTTTCTCAATCTCCCCTCCGCACTTATGGCAATACACCGGCCCATGAAACATAATTTCATAATAAATATGCTTCCCGCACGAAGTATTATAATTATCCACATGCCCATGCAGTGCACTCGGCACCCGCTCCACCGTCCAGATACAAATCTTTTTCTTCTCACTCATTTGAATGTTGTCCCCCAAGGGTTATATCTAGCCTGACTGATATTATCAGGCGCCCATGTTTCCCCGTTTTCAAAATTCTTAAAATAAAAATGCATGAGATGCTTCATTGCAATTTCTTCGAATAATAAAGCTTCATCACTACCCTTCTTATCTGGGTATGCCTCTTCAAAAACTGACCTTGCAACAAGTTTTGTTGCAGTCATCAGGTGTGCCGTTCTAGTCGAATGCTTTATCATTGCACTATAACATTCATAAGCCGCCCTAGGGTCGCCTATCGCATCAGCAATTTTTCTGGCTGCTTCGATTACTTCCTTGTCATAGCTCCTCGGATTTGGAATCGTAAAACTGCCAGATGCCTGTTTCAATTCCCCCAACTCTGCCGCAGCCATCTGCAATTGCAATCTATTTACCTTTTCAACGGCCCATCCAGGTATTGTTTTACCCTCGGCCTCCATTTCAGCACACGTTTTCAAAAATGCCCTATTATATACTTCCCTCAGTCCCATAACCTTGCTCCTTTTTTTATAAATATTATTTTGCGGCTTTAGCTTTTTTCACGATTCGTTCCCTGATTCGATTCATAAGCTTTAAGATTTTAAACTCCATGTATGACAAATAAATAATATCGTTTTTCTTTTTGTCATATTTCGACTCCCCCAAACTGATTGTATTTTTGTTTTCCCATGAAACAACATTCATGCAATCATTGTTAATTATCGCGTACCTTTTCATTTCTTTGCTCCTTTTTAAATAAAAAATACTTTGCGGCTTAGCGCCTTTGCGTGAATTCTACTTTTTCGTGCTCGGATAAAGTATATTGTGAATCGTCTTCTGCGACCTCGAATATTTTTCCGCGAGCAGATACTCAATATCAATTCCGATCATACCCGTTTCCGCCTGTATGCTGTTAAACTCCCGCCGTACATCGATGTAGAACTTTGCCATCTCATCCAGCACGCCAAGCTCCCGGGCAACATCACAGAACCCGTTGAAATTTCCTTCGAAAGCAATATGATCGTCTTTTATCTCAATAATTTTTAACAAAATTTCCTCCTTGCCTTATCGGCCTACGTCGGGTTGTGCTATTATTTGTCGGCCTCATTCTCCCAGCATCTCGCCCAATTAAAACATCATTTATACGAGCAAAAATTTTCCTTACTTCAATCTGCGCCTCTTCATCGCGTTCATCCGCATTTTCAATAAATGCTTTTTCTTCATCAGTCAATAACCGCAAAGATTCAAGCATTATTTCTAATTCATATCGCTGTGCCAATTTCGCTCTGGCTGTTTCGTTAATTTCAATCCTAAAGGTGTTCGAGTGAACGGGCTTCAGCCCGTTTGTATCGAGAACACTGGTAAATAGATTCCTTCCTGCATTCCTCACCGCATCCGGATTTGCATCCTTCCAGCGGTTAATACTTTGTTCTAGCTTATCCCAATCAGGCAATAAGCTCTCCATCATTGCCCGGTTATAAACCATAATGTCTATTGCCTCATTAGCGCCGTTCTTTTCCTTCTTAACAAAAATTTGATACTGCAGTGCGCCGGAAGTAATTGTTATTTTATGTTCAGCCGTCAACTGCGCGAAATATTCCTCATCGCAAAAGCACTCTGCAAAGTGAATATAATTATCACCCGCCTTATCTACATTTTGGAGACAATTAAAAATATCCTCCTTGAGCGCCTGGGTACCGAGCTTCAATAAACGCACCTGCCCTTGATCAACAAGCGTAACACTCTTGGCGATAGCCGGTGCGCCGTAATTATTTGAACCCTTGATGGCAACCACGCCGCGCTCCTGTCGTTCCCGGATATACTCATAACAAGTCTGTGTTTCATAACCCGTATCAACCGCCATGCGCGTTATCTGAAGAGGAACGCCGTCTTTCCTGGTGAACACCATTTCAAGAATTGCATCATTGTATTTCCATGTTTGATTGTAATCCTTAATGCTGCCGGGTATGCTCTGCCTCAGCAGTAACCACGATTGCCTATTCCTGCCCCAGCCCCATACCTCTGTTTCAAGACGCTGCGGTTTATCCTCGCCTCCTCGCTGTACATCCGTCGCGGCAGTGATAAGAAGAACGCCCTCAGGTATCAGCGGATTATCCTGATCGAGATAATTCGAACGATGATCAATTAATTTTAACGGATTAAGTTCTTCACCTGCCAACGGCTTATATGGCAATCCGAAAATAGTATTCACTAAAGTTTCTTGCTTTTGTAAATTTCCCCTTGCCCCGATTATGTGCCCTGCGATTTCCGCCATTGAAATACGTGGATTATATATTTCCCAAATCCAAAAACCATAGTGATCTTTAATCTCAGGATGTTCCGGGATCCATTCTATTTTTCCCGGCGCCAGCATTTTAATACGCTCGCTCTCGGTAATGAGCACGGCACATCCATTACAACGATAAGCCGCTGTTGTCTTATCTTCGTGAATAATACGCTTAAGTAAATCTCTGTCAATGTCCCATATCAGATTTTTCCAATCCATAACAAACTTATACCCGCAATGGGGACATGTGACATATGGCTTCTTCATGTTGGATTTTTCGTACTCGTTCCAACCGCGGCTTTCCTTATACCGCCCCGGTGTTGTTGCAACAATAACAAAACCATCCCAAAATGATTTGATTCTGTTTCTTGCTAAATCTACCGGGTCGCCCTCCTTTATATTCATTTTAACAGAATCAAGATCATCTATAATTATATATTTAACAGAACGCATGCGATAGCTTTGCTCAGTCGCCGCGCTGCCGATATTGATAAATGACCCCTTGAATTTTTTTCGAAGAATCGAATTCTTTTTATTTTTTTGTAATCCCTTAGTTATTTTTCTTCGCAACGCTGGCGTTGCTTGCAGATATGGTTCAAGCTTCTGCTCTGCAAAATCTTTCGCCATATTTTCAATCGGCAATAATATCAACCCCGGACATGGATCATCGTCAATATATTTACCGATTGTATTAAGTATAATAGTTGTTTTAGCAATCTGTGCGGAACCGACAATAGTTATTTGCTTAACTCCCGGCTTACCAATCGCCTCCATTATTTCTTCAACCCAGGGCGTGCGGTCACTGTTGTACTTACCGGTAATTGAATTACCATCGGCTATATAAGCTTCATCATTTGCCCATTGACAGACATTTCTATCAGGCGGCGGCAATAACAATTCCCGTCCCTCTCTGATTATTTTTAATAGAGATGCGTGATAAATTTTTCTGAGTGATAATTCCGTAGGGTCATGAATAATCACGCTGTCAAGCAAAGATCTCATTACTCTTCATTCTCCGCGGGTTTTTCTTCATCGTCAAAAGTAAAGTCCTCAATATCGATATGGAGATTTTCCGAAATATTCTTGCAAATATTTTCAATTTCTTTTCGAATAATATCTTGTCGCTGCTGCACAGTCATATCATTACCTATTGCGTTTGCTAAAGCAGGTATTAAACCTCGAAGCGAAGAACGGATAGCGGCACTCTCAAGACCCCACGCCAAACTAACCGCCTCAGCCTCTACCAATAATTGTGATTGCCGAATGAGCTTTTGTGCCAACGATAAATTTTTTATTCTATCGCCCCTTAACTGTTCCGCGTATCTTTCACCGGATCCGGAATTTTTCAGCATATCCAAATCCCGGCGCAGCTTACGGATATACCACTGGACGCATTCGTATAAACTATACTCCCCGCGTGCCATCTTTGGCATATTCTCTTCCTTAACAAAATCCTGAATACGCCGCTCCGTCAAATCAAACAGATCCGCAATCACCTCCACCGGCACCACCACATCCCTCATGTCGCATTTTGCGTAGCCGGTAAGCAGCGATAAGAAAATACTAATTGGTACTGCTATCGTTTTTTCGTTTTGAGCGCTCATGTTTTATGCAACCTCACTAAATAATGGTTTGATAAATTCATCCGGATTATAATTCATCCAAAGCACCTCAGCCCTGGTAGAATGAAATAGTGTATTCTTCTTATCGCGCGCTTTTACCTTATACCAATCTTTGAGGTTTTCGTTATATAGCTTCGATTCATAACCGCTTATTGCAATCAAACTGTTCGATTTTTTTGCCAAAGCCAAGAACTCTTCGTGATCTGCATCCGACATTTCATTTTTGTATTCGTTATTATTGCATCTTACCCCATGGACATAAGGCGGGTCACAATAAAGCAGAACGTCTTTATTATCGAACTTTCTGAATATTTTTCTAAAGTGGCTATTAGATATCTGAACAAGCCGCATTCTTTCAATCACCATTTCGAGATTCGGAATTTTTGAAACATACCGGCTTATTGCTTCCGAAGTTTTTGTTTTACAGACATTCGTGCTAATCTTCCATCCGGTTTGCCTTGAAAACGTTCCATTAAACGACTGATTCAATGCGACAAATAATCTTCTCGCGCGTTCGATATCATCACCTTCTCTCAAATTTTTTATACAATCGAGATATTCGGTTTCTGAATAAGGCGTTAAATAGATCTGTTTAATGAGCGCAAGTCCTTTTCTTCTATCTCGAAGTACACGAAAAAAATTAACGATATCGCTATTGACATCATTGTAAGTCTCAATTGGTACACGCTTTTTGTTCAATAATATTACCGCCGAACCGCCGAACACATCAACAAAACTCTTTGTCTCAGGCAAATGTCTCAGAACAAAATCTACATGCATGTATTTCCCGCCGAAATAATTTGTTGCTATCAAATTCATTTTAACCTTTTAAGGTGTTCGAGTGTCCGCGCCAGCGGACGTATCGAGAACACCGCCCAGCATCATCTCTCTCGCATCAACCGGCAATGTACAAACGTATTGGTCCGGCAGAGCGCTATCCTGTTGAGCTGAATCATAATCCGGATACATTAATGCACTTGGCCGATAAACACCCTCTTTGCAAAAGATATTCACATAACCCAGCCGCACATAACCTTTCCGTTTCTCTTCTGCCTCTATTTTTTTTATTCCCTCTAAAATTTCGTTTAGCGTTATCACAATTTCTTCGCAATTGCTTACCGAGCTTCGAGCTTCGCCCTTCGCCCTTCGCCCTTTGCACTCCCCACTTCGAACTTCGGACTCTTGCCCACCGCCAGGCGTGGTTGCACTTCAGATATTTCTCCAATCCCAACCCACTCATATCGCGGTGACAACCCGCATTTCCCGATGCATTTTTCAATAAACTTGTGGAAATTCGGATTCTTTGCGACATTCTCCTTAACAGCTATAATAGCGCTTTGTAAATCATCTCGTGGTGCACACATTCGAAAACCTGAAGCAGCTTCAAAAACCGTCACAAAATCCTCACCACATTCAGGGTCATAACCAGTCAAATAAAACATTTCCGCATCAATACCCTCAATCGAAATTGGTTTAGCATTCTTCCGAAGTTTAAACCCCTTCAGGTTAATTTGATAATTAAAAAATTCCTCACAAACTTTTCTAAACTCATCCATGAAAACCTCACTTTTATTTTTGTCATTCCCGCGTAGGCGGGAATCCATCCTATTATAAATTACTTTGCGTCTCTGTGGTCACGTTCCGTTTGTGTTTGTTGTCCCGCCCGTCTTTCCCAAACCGGCCGGGACACCGAAACACACCCTTCTATTTTTTTATTTTTAAAAAAATTTCTGCTACTCGCCGTCCGCGGCTTCACCGGAATTATCGTCGGCAGAACCTAATTCCTTTGCCACGATATCCTCCGGCTCCGTACCTGCATATTCGAGAGTCACATCGCCACGAATTCCCGGCTCTGTTCCCTCGGTAATGTTAACCCGCATCAATCCATAGCGATACTCCTGCAGCTCCGGCATCTTTGCAGTCTTTTTGAAATACGCCTTCGTCGCCTCGTTTATTTTCTCCTCATGCGGTATCTTCAGTATGTTCACGATATACTCCAACGGCCCAATCATTTCAAACATTCGACGTATTGTAAAATCATAATCATCGCCCTGCGTAATGCCTCCTTGGTCATCAAAGGCTTGCGTTAATATCATGGCAAGTAATGTTCTTAGCAATATATTTTCTCGCAATGCATCTTTCCTATACTTTGGTTCGTTCTGCAATTTCATGAGGAGCACAATAAATGGGATGTCCTCTTCGTCAATAAAAGTAAAGTCATCGCCCGTATGTTTTCCCCACCAGGCATCAACTTCTTCTCGTGGATAATAATCCCTAAATGTACCATCATCAGCAAATGCTTTGAGAAATAAAAATTTATTTCCATAATCATCGCTCCGGTATATCTGGATAATAATAAACATTAGTATGTCAAATAAAAAGTCCATTGGCTTTCTTAACTGACGCACATGCGTTGTATCTTCATTAGCCGACCCGAGCGCGGTTTCACCATGCAGTAATGCGTATAATATCTCATGTTTAATTTCATGTTCCAAATCAAACATTACTTTTTCTACCGTATTCGAAAAATCCCGGTTTATTTTCGGCTGCTTTATGTCTGTGCTTTTTGTCTCGCCGGCGCCGTCGGCGTTGTCACTCTTACCAGCGGCCTCCGGGTGATGCACCTTGCAGCTCTTTTCAATACAGATTTTCATTGTCTTACCGATAGGATCTGAATCAAGGCCGCCATGCGCAATTAATCCCGTCACAAGATGCTCACATTTAACACCCTTCTTGTTGACCGTGTAACTGTTGCACCCGATTATGTTTTTCTTTTCTAAGGACGGCGCAACAGCCCAATTCATGGATATCAGCTGAACCTTTTCACCCTTTGCTTCAAGCTCTTTTTTCTTCTGATCTATTGTCGCATCAATTTTAGCTTCCCAGCAATTTTTGTCGGTGCATTTATCATCGCTTTTTTTATTCCAATCATCGAACAAAAAAGGATTTTTTCCGGTTCTCTTCGGACATACACCACATGACCCGGCCGTTTTGAGCAATTGACTGTCGTTAATTTCAAATGGCGCTTCCTTCATTAGCATCATGCTATTAGCGATGATTTCTTGCAAGCCTTTTATTGTTTGCCGCCATGTGTTGCTTTTATAAATTTCAAAAGTTTCTTTTTGAATTTTCTCATCGAGATTTGCGAACAACAAAGCATGCGCGATAGTTATTTCATCGGCATCAAGCGCTTTCTTAACGTCCTCGATTAAATAATTCAACCGCAGGCGGCCGTAAATATAATTCGGCAGCTTACCGACACGCGTCGCAATTGCCTGCACATCATACCGTCCCGAATCAATCAAGCATTTATAACCGGCAGCTTCATCAAGCGGATGCACATCCGCGCGTTGTAAATTTTCGACAATCTGGACTTCCAAAACCTGTTCGTCTGTCATGGCCTTAACAATAACCGGGAAGGTATCCAGATTTACCAACATCCCCGCGCGGAATCTTCTTGCCCCGCATATTATTTCATAATAAGGCGGAACAACTCTAGAAGTTAAACGAACAATAAGCGGTTGTAAGATTCCGACGCTCTTAATACTGGCGGCGAGTTCTTTCAATTCTTTATCGTTAAAACTTTTTCTGGGGTTAGTTTTTGATTCAACTAATTCCCAGTTTCTAGCTTCTTTGAATCCATGGGCAATTATTTTTTCATCCGTAAAAGGCGGCGGCACTTGACCTTTCGCCTGTTTTCCCTTGATGACTTTTTCACCCTTCGCTTTTTCCGCACTTTTTTTCTTTGCCGGTTTTGAAGGTGTTCGAGTGTCCGCGCCAGCGGACGTATCGAGAACACTTTTCTTTTTCGCTCCGGCCTTTGGACTTCGGACTTCGGACTTCGGACTATTGACTTTTTTTGCACACATAACTTTACTCCTGATGATGGTTATTAATAAACGGCACCGGGAACTCACTGTATTTTCCACGGTGCGGTCCACGTTTTTTTATCTTATAAAATTTATCCTGGCACGGCCAGCAAACGAATTTATTTGTATCCTTATCGTGGAATCCATTCCACAGATTTTTATTTTTCGGATTATTTCCGCGCATCTTTCCGCACACATCACATCTCCCGTCAAAATCAACAATCATTTTTCCGTCCGTTGTTCGAATATCCCGACGGTCTTCGAGTTTCGAGCGGCAGCTCGATTGTATCGAGAACAGGCGGATATATCGAGAAGTCAAAAAGCAACTCACAGATTTGCTCATTCATCAATCGTTTCTTCATTCCGTCTCCGCTCACTTACTCACTCCGGTCGTTGGCTCCGCAAATTTAACTCCTCTGCGTTCGTGCGTTCGCTTCGTCTCATTCATCCACTCATTCTTCACTTCCAAACCTGTACGCTGAAGAATCGCATGCGGGGCATTGTCAACGCTCCGCATTTCCATTCCCCCTCTACCAGCAAGCTTTGTACATTCCAAAATTGATACCCCCACCCACCCAGGCAACGGCGTAATAGTCACATGCACCGTCTCAGTCATAACGCACTGGCACCGGCTTTGCTTAGCCGTGCGCTGACGCGCACTTTTACATAATGTTGCAAAATTTTGCGAGCATCGCCGCAAGCTTGCAAGTGTTGGCTCTGTCGCAAAATTCACATTATGCAAACTAAGCGTGTATGCCGGTGCCGCGCTGCTTATTACCTGCCGATGCACACATGCATCACGCCCGTTGCCCCCCTTGATCGGGACATTCCTCAAAACGAAATCCCTGCTAAATTTTATTTCATTCATTCCAGCTTCATTATCAACACCGACATAACGAAACGAAACCTCTATATTTTTCGCAGAGACATCGTGATTTTCTGCGCCTCGCGAAACCCTTACTGCAGTTTCATGAACAGAACCTATTTTCCAAAATGAGACACTCATCCTATTTTTTACCTCTCAAGTATTTGCTTGCGCGGATTAGCTCAACTTGGTATCTATTGCCGAAACTATCTTTAACAAACGTTGTCAAGTTGCCGCCGCGTCTACCCAAGAATAGTTGCGCTATAGATTGTGTTCTTACCGCTCGTATCTGTTGCAACATTATCGGCTTGCCGTTCTTGTAATTTCGTTTGCTTGGCACTTTAGGGCCGAATCTCTCAAACACTAAGCTTCTATTATCGTTATCATCCGCATTTTTCGTAGATACCTGTGTCAGTTTTAATATGAAGGCATGTTTACGTGATGCTTTAATTCCCTTCTGCATTTCATAAGTAACACCATCGCCGCGCTTCGGCTGCCTTGCTCTAAAGTATATAAGATTAAACGGTTTATGCGGTACAGTCAGCGTGCTCTTTGGCCTATTGATCGAAGCAGTTGAGCGCTTTATTCCATGCGATGAATTTTCTGACAGATCACTCAGTTTAATATTCCAAACCTTGCGTATATCGCCTTTAACGTCTACAACCGTACCGGCGCCCGCTTTATTGATAGCCATGATGTTTCCCCTTTCAAGGTCATCAATAAGCAGATCAATAATTCTTTTTCCCTTTGTAATTCTAACGCCCATATTAGTTTGCCTTCGGTAGTGTATCAGTTAATGCGTCCATTTTCGTTTGGACAAGCCATGTAAGTGTTACATACTTGCGTCCCTGAATAGCTTCATCTATTTTAGCGCATTCATCACGCTTAAATAGTTTCGGGTTATTGTTGTAAAATTCAACGAGCTCTTGAAAATCTCTATAGTTCATATCTGCTCGGGCATTATTTCTATCAGTATCGGCAATATTCATCTCCTGCTTTTTCGCGCGCCTTAACATTTCGTCACGCCTTTGTTCCAGCTTCTTACTTAATATTCCAAGCAAGTAGTTTGTCTTCGCATTACCAGCCTGATGAGCAGCAACAAATGAATATATCACCTCTTCAAAACCTATTTCAAAAGTTAAACCCTCTCCGTTGTCAGCTTGCTCTAATGCTTCAAATATTGGATCAATATCACTCAATGCGACAATATCAGTCCTGTCGTTAAAGTCTTTATATAATGCTGTTATTTTTTCAGTAATATTTTCCAGACTTGCAAAATCAGGCATGTATTTCTTCAACAATTCAGCCTTTACACTACTAGTAGTTTTCTTTTGTCTTGTATTGTTTTGTTTGGTTTTGTTTTGTTTGTAATCAGGTTCGGGCGAATCTGCGTTATGTTCGCCGAATTTTTCAGAAGTTCGGCGAACATTTACAGCATTATTCATACTATCGTTATCTTTTCCCATAAGTTCGGGCGAACTTGCAATAAAATCGGTAGGATTGTCTCTCTGTTCGGGTGAACTTCTAAAAAGTTCGTCGTCATTTCTTGCAGTGTTTTGATTTCGCTTAGCCCTTCTCTGCCGGGCATATTCACGATCAATTGATATTTCCCCAAGTAGCGTTTTTATTTTTTCAGCCGTGTAACATTCCGGCATTGGCTGTTGCAATAAGCCAATATCCTCGCCACATAATATTTCTAAAAATGTCTCTAATTCAGCGATACTCATCTTCAGTGCATCAGCAACTTGTCCCTTATTCCGCCTGACAGTCAAATTCAGAATACATCCGTCAGCCTCGCCGATCATATCAAATAATGCCCATACACGGCCGTAAGCAGCCCATCCATCATTTCCGTATTCTGTCCGGAGCAAAACAAACTTTGGGTGTCGGTATGCATCTACTCGATGCTGATAAAACTTTAGATTATTCTTAAGCGATCCTTTTGGCATAATTACTTTCTGCTACTCGATTCATAAAACCACCACAATAACATTCTTTGTTTTTATTGTACTCAATCATGCTCATAATAATTCCAGTTTCAGTTGTTCCGTGTTATTATTCTTCGTCAATCGCTCTGGTATTATTATTCCATCCTCGATATCAACCGTGAAAATTCCTTGCTTGCCCCTGCAGGGTATTGGCTTTTCAAATTTTCGCACATTAGTTAATATTAACCCATACCTCAAAGTTGTGCCGCAATCAATCAACGCATCCCTGCTATCTTCGTTAGTTAGCCTTCGAAAATCCTGAACGTGTACTATTCCAAGAATAACCCCCATAGGACAATTTGTATTAGTCCAAATAGTTCTGCCACCTAAATAATGATCTGCGCAAGCCTCACCGTAGTTATCAAATTTCTTAGCCGCATGGATAAAAATATCTTGACCTTTCAAACTCCCAAATAAATCATGCGTTCGTGTTTCAATCGTTTTTTGCCGATCAATAACCAATGTTGCCCAGGGCTGCCACAACGATATTCCTTTGTACTTCATATTAATTTTCCGTCGTCGCAAAAAATCCAGGTTTCTTTCTGTATCTCAGTTCTTGCTTAAAAGAATATTCTATTTTTTCCGCGCACCCATCAAAAAGCCATAATTTTCCCGCACAATATGTTAACGTCTCTAGTTCTGTATTCGTAAGTTCAAGTACATCATCAAGCAAAGCATCTTTGCCAAAATATTCTTTGAAATGCTCCTCAGCCTCCTCTAACGAATAATCACACCACCAGTCACAATCATTCATCCTGTAAACCTTCAGCGGCCGATTCCTATACCTGCTGCACGTAGCCATTCCATAAGCCGGACAAGTATCTATCTCCTCGCATGATTTGCAATCTCTTCCATTTTTATTCTGTTCCAGATCGCGCATCTTTGCCTTTTCATATCGTTTCTTCACATATTCATTAAATAAATTCAGCGCCAGCTGCAAAAGAAAAATTGCAAAAATCAGCGCGACAAAAATTCCGGCGATAATTAAAACTGCTTTCATAAACCCTCACCTAATTAAAATGTAAGCGATCAACAAAAAATTTATAAGGACACTTATAATACCGGCAGCAAACTTTACCTCCGGGACCGGTATATAACGAACGCCATCAATGCGCATTAGCCGCCTCCTGTCTTTTCTTAAGCCATCCTTTTCATAAATCCTATCGAGTTTCATACCGCTTCTATTTCCAATCGCGGTAAAAACTATTGGCACAATAACTATCATCGCCGCACCAAAACAAATCCAACAAATCAAACTCATATTTTCCCTTTCGGATAAATTATTTTAGCGACCTAGCTTTATCTTTTCCTTCGGACTTCGAATTTCTGACATTTATCCTTGAGCCTTCAACATTAAACATTATTTCAAAATCTTCTTACGTTGTCATGTGTTTTCGGCACACTCGGCAATCCTATCGCCTTCATCACCCGTTCATAAGAGTCATCGATATAAGCAACATCCTCAATTGTCAGTTTTTCCTTGCGCTTAATCATATCCATAAATTTTCGGCACTCCTTATAACGTAGCACGCCGTTCTTCGTTTGCTCAAGCAACCGGGCATACTTCAAAATAAACTCCAGCTTACTCTTCGCGGACATTTGCCAATACTCACTCGCCGGTGCCATTGTCGCCCTCGACATTTTCTTCATCCTCTACTAAATCATAACCATGGTCATCATCTTCGTCAAAAACATGCGGATACCCGCATGCCGAACAAAACTGCTCATCCATTTCAATCACCCCCCATTGCGCACCGCAATACGGACATACTTCATCAATTTCCCCGTCAACAAATATCACCTTCTTATCTTCAGCCATTCCACACCTCCAAAATTCTTTCGAGAACATCCGGGTGATCAATAACATGTTGATCTAATTTCACAACGTGCCCGACCTCAGGCACCATTATGCTTTCGATAAAATGATGCTCGCAATCCTCATTCCCGTACACGTATTTGAATGTAAGAAGCGCCTCGATCATAAACCTTACCTGGTAAGCCGCGTAACCACAAGCGCCCAGACTCTCGCTAATACTATCAAACGATAACTGTTTATTTTTATTGCCTGCTATCATTTTAAAAACATGCGATATCGTTCTAACGCAAACCTGCATCTGTGGCAATGGTAAAAAAATTCTTTCAGCCATTAATTTCTCGCAGTATTATTTTTAATTGATTGCTCCAACTCCGCCATAGCCTCCACATGTGCACGCACCGCCGCCGGATTCCCCGCGACAACAAAACTTGAAGTTGGCGGCCTACTCGTTAAAAGCGCCAACGCGTCCTGTTCATTCAAAACCGCTTTAATCTCATTTATTGTCAGCCATCCTTCAGCAAACTTTTCCGCCAACTCTTTTTCATCAGTCTTTTTTTTGCTGATTTTTTTTTGAATATATTCAGCCGTAAAACCCGCAATCAAAGCTCCGATTGCCAATCCCACTAAAAATATTTGTACTTCTTTCATTTCAATTGCTCCTATTAATCTTGTTTATCCCAAAAATCACAGTTATAAATCAAAGTCGAAATCACAGTTAAAGCTTCCCGGAGCTATGAGTGCTAACTTCTTCGCCCCGGGTAACTGAGTGGAAAATCATTTCATCAATAATTTTTGTGATGCTGGCAGTACGCTAAACTTTCTTTCATCTACTATCATCCACACATCACAAGTTGCCATGGCAGAAGCTTTATCATACAATGCTGCCGCGGACTTACTAAGCACAACTCTTCTGTCTTTACCGACAAAACCCAAGCGCCGCCCGTATTTTGATCTAACTTCGATAATGTAGTCTTCCATGTTTGTACTCTTTTTTTAATATTCTTTGCGTCTCTGCGGTTAATTCTTCTCAGTGACATGCTTCCCGTATTTTCTGAAACTCCCTCTTAATAGCATTCTCCGCATCATCCAGAGCGTGAATTATATTTTGTTTTTCATCATATGACAACTCCTCATGCTGTTCCACCCGGGCGATCTCACGCGTAACCGCCGCTACTCTTTCAGCGGTCATACATCCGAATATCAGCGCCTTACGATAAATAGAATCAGCACTTGAATTTGTTGCTCGGAGTGTATAGCCGTGCACCTCAAAATATTTTTGCAAACAGTTATAATCATCTAACGAAATATCCTTAGCAGTATGCAGCAGATAGTATAAATGCTGATAAGACATATTGTTCGCATCAGCCACCTCTTTTAAGAGCAGACCATTTGCATGTATGATCATCAAAATTTCTTCCTGAGCCTTATGCATCTTTTAATCTTTCAAAAATTATTTTTGAGATTTTCAAAACAACACACTCTAACTTTGTACCGGTGATTCTATTGTGATTCACCCGGCGTAGCAATAAAAAAAAGGTGTTCGACGGTCTTCGAGTGATCGAGCGGCAGCTCGATCGTATCGAGAAGTCGAGAACACCGTCACCCGGCAACGCTGTACATATTTCTGTCAAGCAGCATCCGTAAATCAGTCTGCCGAATTCGTTTAATTACTTTTTTCTGGGAATCTTCAAGGACGAGAATTGGAACATTATATTTTTTCACGATTGATAAAAAACGTTGCTCACCCAAACCCAAATGGGCAGCAGCTTCGCGGACCGTGAAATAAACATCAACACCCGGCAATGCCGGCCGGTTAATCGTGCGCTGTGCCATTACGCAACCTGTTCTTTTAATTGGTTTTTAGGTGTTCGAGTGTCCGCTTCAGTGACCGTATCGAGAACACCGGAAGCCGCCCGGCACCTTTCAACAATCAACGCTGGTAACGTTATCCCGCGTTTAATTGCTTCAAACCGCATCTCCCGATGCAAATCAGCGGGTAATGGAACATTCGCAGTAACTTTTTTTTCTGTTGGCATTTTCTTATCTTAACAATTGTTAGAGATGTTAGAACTATTATAATTATTACACCGATAAAATAATGGTATTACCAATATTTGTCAAGGAAAAAATGCTTTTGCAATTAAAATATTTGTGGCATAATTTATGCTAAAGGATAGAATCCGCGGAATTCGACAAAAACTAAACCTCACACAAGTCGAGTTTTCACAAAAGTTAAAAATTTCTCAAGGGCAAGTATCAACTTACGAACGAGGCGAAGGCGAGATTCCCACATCTGCAATTATTAAAATTGCAAAACTTGGAGGCGTCTCCCTCGATTGGTTAATTACCGGCGAAGAATCTAAATACACTCCCCCGTTGACAGATGTTAATAATCTGCAATCCACCGCTAAAATAGTTGGCTCTAATCTATATCCAATTATTAACAAAATTGCGGGAGATTTTTCTTTTATGGTACATGAAGAAAACATTGCGGGATACCTTAACATTAAATATCACAGACGTGATAAAATGTTTCTTGTAGAAGTTACAGATGATACTATGGACAATCAGACACAGCGCGGCATTCGACAAGGTGACTATGCTCTGGTTGATACAATAACCAAGCCCCTGAGCGGTGACATAATTGTTCTACTCATTGATGAACGTCAGCTGATAAAACAATACATTGAGACAAAGGACGATAAAATAGAATTGCGGTCCTGGAATTCGTCCAGTCCGCCGATCTATTTGAAAAAAGAAGATATTAAAGTATTTTACCGTGTGTGCTTAATTCAACCTAAGCCGCGATCTATTTAATTTATTATTTTATTTGGAGGGAGATATGCTAACTGCTTGCACCAAATGCAAAAAAACATTTAACGAAACACTTACACGCTGTCCGGTCTGCGGTTCTTTGTTGATAAATGAGACATTTCCTGAATTCAAACAACAACAACGACCAAGCTTAAATCCGCTTACCGCTTCAAAAAATTTATTACGCCCTTGCCCTACGTGCGGCAAACAAGTAAGTGAAGATGCCGGAAAATGTCCCAATTGCGGCGCACATCTCCCAACCAAAGCCAAACAAGGATGTGCAATAATTATCCTAATAATATTTTTTCTCTATTGCCTCGGATTGATAACTAGTCACTGTTAACAACTAATCAAATAGGTGGATTATGAAAAAAATATTTTTCCTTATTGTATTTGTGTTATTGTCTCTTCCCGCCTGCAACGATTCCGGAACCGAACCTAAGCCCTCATCCGGTGATAGCGGTACACGCACAGGGGCAGTCTGCAACGATGGCACTACCTCAAGCGCCACCGGCTCAGGTGCCTGCTCACACCATGGCGGAGTTAAATATTGGCTCTATAAATAATTCAACAAGGAGGCTCTATGCGATTCAAATATATTTTTGCTGTTGCTCTTGTCTTATTTCTATGTGCTAATGTTTACGCCCAACGCTGTCAGGCAACAACCAAACGCGGCACACAATGCAAACGCAATGTCCAGAGCGGTTCAGTTTATTGTTGGCAGCATGAACGGATATATGGTAACACTCAGACATCTAAGCCGGCCGCTAAAGATTCACCCAAACAAACAACTGTAACTCAAGATAAAGGTACAGTTACCACCGGCAGGTGTCAGGCGACTACAAAGAAAGGCACACAATGCAAACGCAATGCCAAAGCAGGCTCTAAATATTGTTGGCAGCACGGCGGTTGAATTTTTCCGAGGTCCGGAGAATTTCAACACTTCGGACTTCGTACACTTGTCCGCCTTTACCCGCCTTTGGCGTGGTCTGGTGGATTTACAATTCAACATTCACAATTAATAATTATTATATGGCCTCCATTTCCAAACTCACTAAATACTACTGGCTTCGTTATTATGAAAACGGCAAACAAAAAAGCCGTAATTTAAAAACCGCCGATAAAAAAGAAGCACTAGCCATACTGCAGGAATTCGAAGCCGCTCAAACACTTAAATTGAATGCTGCCAGTAGACTAGAGTCTATCCCATCATTTATTCTACTCTCTGCAGCCCTTGAAAAATTTCTCTTTACAAAATTCATCGCGAAAAAAACAAACAAAATTTATCGTAACGCCACCGCCTCGTTTATTAAAATACTTACCGATCGTCCCCTTATGCGTTACACCCAGGATGATTTCAACCATTGGCAGCATGCAATGCGCTTGGCGGATAAATCACAAAATACCATCGCGATATATAGCCGACACCTTCATGCCATGTGGGCGTGGTTTATCAAAAATGACATGGCACAAAAAAATATAATCACCCTGGTGCGCAGTGAAAACAAAAAAATAAAAATTATTCCTCCGGAAGATCTTTCTATCATACTTAATGAATTTTCCGGCATGCAGCTCTTTATAGTAAAATGGCTACTCTATACCGGCATGCGCGTTAGCGAATTAGTAATATTAAAGTGCTCCGATATCGATATGCAGAATAAAATAATTAACGTCCATAACGTCAAAGCAAAACGCTACGAAGCCATGCCCATCATTCAACCGGTATTCGAATTGCTGTACGAAGCCAATCTTAAAAATAAATATCTAATTCCATATCGTTCATACAATACACTCCGATTATTTTGGACGCGTAAAATACATCGGCTGGTGCACGGCGGCAAAACATATGGACGCAAGCCCGTTGCGCCGGTACTCAAAACATCATACTCCTTACATCAACTGCGAAAAACCTGCGCGAGTCTTCTGGCAAACTCCGGAGTCAATCCATTTTTTCTACAGAAATACCTCAGGCATACGAACATTCAAATAACTTTGTCATTTTACATCAGCACCGACATATCACAAATGGCCGCGGACATTAATCAAAAAGTAGATTGGAAACTTCCTACTTAAAACCTTCTTACAACGGCACCAAATAGACAAAATAGACACATCTAAATCCTAATGCAAAAACTTTAAAATAAAAAAACCCTCATTTTTAATTCAAATGAGGGTTTTGTGGGTGGGCCCTGAAGGACTTGAACCTCCGACCCGCTGATTATGAGTCAGCTGCTCTAACCAACTGAGCTAAGGGCCCAAAACTATTTCACACTTTTTCTCTCCGACCCTCCCGACGAGTCGGGATGCTCTAATTTATCCGCCCTTTGGCGGACCAACTGCCCTCCTACGGCGGGCTAACGAGCTAAGGGTCCTAAAAAATGTTAAATGCTAAGTTCTAAATGTTGAATGTCAAATTCTAAATGGTCAGGTTTTATCTTGACCGCTTACGCAATAATCAATAAAAAATAGCTTAGAAATATACCGATTTTCCGTTTTCCGTCAAACTGATTTTTCTATTGTATCAGCTTCCGGTTGTTGTTGTAACCGGATCAGAGCTTGAGATTGATACGGTCAATACATAGCTGGACTGCGTGGCTGAACTACCGCTGCCTGAACCGGATGACTGTATTCTGCTTCCGTACAGGATGTTCACTTTTGTCCCTGCCGTGATTTTGAATGAACCATTTGGTGTACCTTCAACGGTTGTACCTGATACTCCGGAAGGAACGGCGTAGGTGGTTTGATAGTCGTAGGTACCGGCAGTTATATCATTAATAACGACAGTCTTACCCGGTGCGACGGTAATGGTCTTCCCGAGTACGTTCAAATATACATTTTCAGAAGCTAAACTTTTTACGGTAATACTGGCATCCTGCGCTGATGAGCAGCAGATAGCCGTAAATCCTAAAAGTAACAGAAGCGCGTATATTTTTTTCATGGCCATATTCTTTTTTATTTATCTGGAGTAAGTTAATGCTTTTACTAAACAATTTCAATTACTTTTCGCCATAATAGAACGCTGACCTGCCCGACTGCTGACGCAGTCATGCGGGCGGGTGACCACGCCCTCGGCCGGCAGGCACGGACCTGCCCGACTGCTGACGCAGTCATGCGGGCGGGTAACACAGATTTTCACAGATATTTTTACGGGAAAAGCCACTGAATTATTTTGGGCAAGGCTTTGATCTGCAAAGTTTATCATTTGTTTTTATCGTTCAGCCCTTTCAGGGCTGGTTTGTGTTGGTTTCACTGTCCGTGGGTTGCACCCACGCCCGCCTACCAGTCGGGCAAGGTTACCCGCCCGCATGACGCAGTCGGGCAGGTTCAAATTTAATCCTTTCAGGATTAGAAATACTCACCAAATTGTAAGTTGGCAATTCAACATTCAAAATTCCACTTCGGACTTTGGACCTTGGACTTTGGACTTTGCCCTTCCCTCACCACTTCATAAACGCGTGTTCAAGGTGATTGACCACCGGCTCGCCATCCTCACCGAACTCAATGCCGATAACATCAAACCGCACTGAGGTATCAACAATATCTTTTTCGTAAAGGTATTCCTGGGCTACGCGGATAATGGATTTCTGTTTGCTTTTGGTGAGGGCATATTCGGGTTCGCCGAAACTGTCGTTCTTGCGCGTCTTTACTTCGACGAACACCAGAACATCATCCGGTGATTTGGCGACAATATCAACTTCCTTTTTATGGGAAATATATTTGCGCTCAAGAATTTCGTAACTGTTATCAAGCAGATACTGAACGGCGATCTCTTCCCCGTCATCACCCAGTTTTTTCGTTATAAAAGTCATTTTTCTCCCACTTATCTTTATTCTTCAAAAAAGTCTGCCGATGATACGGGCAGGCTCCGTATTTCAAAACAGCCTGAATATGATCCTTAGTCGGGTATCCTTTATTATGCGCCCAGTTATAGACCGGATACTCCTTATCCAGTTCATCCATCAACTTGTCCCTCACGACTTTTGCCACGATGGAAGCAGCAGCGATGCAAAGCGATCTACCGTCACCTTTGACTACCGCCTCGCAGGGTGTAGCCGTTTCAAATTTCTTATTGCCGTCAATCAGGATAAAATCAGCTGGCGGATTCAGCTTTTCAACCGACCTGCTCATCGCCCGCAGTGAGGCTCTGAGAATATTATACTCGTCAATTTCTTTTTCATCCGCGACCGAATAGCCGTATGATATTGCTTTTTCTTTTATCAGTTCAAACAGCTCATCTCTCTGAACCGCGGTTAGCATCTTGGAGTCGTTGATACCCGGAATCCGGACATCCTTAGGAAATATGACCGCCCCGGCAACTACCGGTCCCGCCAACGGCCCACGCCCGGCTTCATCCACGCCGCACAGATTAACAATCCCGCGCGCATGATACGTACCGTCAAATTCTAAAAGCTTTATGGATACGTCCTTCATCGGGATATTCCAAAATAGATAGCGAGCAATCCGGCTACCATACAAAATTTAAGCATGTTACCCATTTTTCTAAGCTTGGACTCATAGTCATCACCGGCAAGGTATTTCAACATAAAAACCAGAAGCGGGTTAACGAATACCATACAGATAAGAAAGAACTCAAGCTTCAATATTCCGGCAACTACAGGGACGCAGGTCAGCAGGATAAGCGACACGGTCAGAACCTGTACAAGCTTTCTTGTCGTTTCGATACCGTATTTAGCAACAAAGGTGATAACCCCGTTTTTCTCATCGCCTTCCCTATCTTCTATATCTTTTATTATCTCCCGGATAAGATTCACAAGAAAAGCGAATCCGGCAAATACGAGTGACTGCTCGAAACTCCCTGCAATTACTCCGGCATAGAGGCATGCAAGTCCGGTCAGTCCGGCGACCACAATATTCCCGGCGAGAATCACCCGTTTCAGTCTGAGTGAGTACAGTACCAAAAATAAATTGGCAACGACGACTATGGAAAATGCCTGGCGGGATACATAAGCCGAGGTAAAATATGCCCCGGCAACGAGTGCCAGACAAAGAACTCCCGCGGCAGTCCGCGAAAGCTGTTCGCTGGGCAAGATCCTTTCGGGACGATTGATCTTATCTATATCAATATCGCAAATATCGTTGATAACGTTTCCGGCAGCTGCGGTCAATCCGGCGGAGACGGCAGCAAGAAGTGCCGTGCTGAGAAGAATTGCGGGGTTCAGTGCAAGTATGAGCAGGAAGACGACAAAAAATGTAATGCCGGTGTTCAGCGGCCGGATAATCTTCCAAAAAGCAGAAATTTTCATAAAATTGATAAATTTTCCGGAAATACTATTCTTTTTCTAAATCTTTACGCAAATTATAATATTTTTCGGTATTAACGGAACACTTTTATTCGCTCACGTCTGAGAATTTAAATTATGGAAATGGACTCCAAAGAAAAAGTCAAAGCCGCGTTCGACCGTTCTGCCGGAAAATTTGATGAGGTGGGTCCGCAGTACTTCCGGTACTTCGGTGAACTGCTTGCCTCAGAAGCGGGTATCCAGCCTGATGATAACGTCCTTGACATCGCCTGCGGCAGAGGTGCCGTAACTTTTCCTATCGCAAAAATGCTGTCGGCAAAAGGCAAGGTAACAGGGATTGACATCTCCGGCCCGATGATTGGAAATTGCCGCAACTCCTTAAATAACACACCATTACAGAATATTGACTTCAGAGTAATGGATGCGGAAAACCTCGAATTCCACGATGCAGTGTTCGATGTTATCACATCCGGATTCGGACTGTTCTTTCTCTCTGACATTGCAAAAGGATTCAATGAAATAAAACGAGTTCTTAAACCCGAAGGCACTCTTACTTTCACGTCGTGGCAGAAACCTTACCATACCGAATTGCTGCAAGAAATACTTGAGAGAGTAATACCCGGGCTTATGACAAATCCGAAGGTCCAATCAGGCAAACTGAGCTTCGAAGATTTCAGAACGGAAAATGGCATCACCGGTATGTTGGAAAATGCCGGGCTGACGAAAATTTCTATCAGCACCGAGACTTACCTGTGCAAGTACCGCGACGAAGATGAGTGGTTACAGTCCCGGTGGAACACGTGGAACAGATCGCACCTTGAGCGGATACCCGCCACAGATGCGGACAAGCTCAAGTCTTCGCTTATCGCCGTGCTTAGTCGTTACCGGACGCCGGAAGGAATCGTGATACCCGTTTCAGCCTTTGTTACCAAGGCAAAACTCCCCGTAGGTTAATTCATAGTTAAGATTGAAGCGGTCGAAATTATCCCGGTATACAAAAACCGACTAAAATACCAAAATAGTCGAATATTTGGTCTCTGCCGGGGGCAACCCTTCAGGGGGTGTTCATCGTTGCCCACCTCCCCCGCAAGCCGTAACTTGGATATGATTAAATAACAAATATGAGGTACTATTGAATTCATTAACAAAAGTACTCTTATTTTCCCTCTTGTTGCTTTTGGCGGGTGCCAGCACGGTAACCCAGATCATTCCGACGACGGATGAACAAAAACCGACGGAGCAGAAGATAGTTGTTAATGATGCGGTTAAAGAAGATACCTCCGTTGTACAGTATGTACCGATTGGGAAAATGAAAGTCTCCTGGTATGGAGAACACTTTCATGGACGTCAGACAGCCAATGGCGAAACGTATGATATGGAATCACTGACAGCAGCTCATCGTTCGTTAAAATTCGGCACTTTATTAAGACTAACCAATCCGGAGTCAGAAAGATCAGTTGTCGTGAGAATAAATGACCGTGGACCATATATCCGGTCGAGACAACTTGACGTATCAAAAGCCGCAGCACGCGAATTGGATATGTTGAAAAAAGGCGTTGCTAAGCTCCAGGTAGAGCAGATAACGTTACAAGGGGTTAATTTCCCCATAATTCCGTTTAATTGATACTTTTTTTCAAATATCCAGTGAGAATCCGTCCCAAACCGGGACGGATTTTTTATTTTAAACGATCCGCCTGCATGATTTTTAGAGCACCGCAGGTGCGGCAGCTTAATAGGGCAATCGTGCAGGAGGATATTTGAGTGTCACAGACACGGCTCAACATCATCCATATTTTATAATGATCCGCTCATCCTGAGCTCAAAATTAATGTTCAATACTATTACTACTCAGCTGCCACAGCTCCGCTGTTCCTGAAATCCGACTAATTTAACAACTTAAATTTAACTCAGAACTATCGATGAAGAATGGAAACGACCCGAAGAAACATTTGCAGATTTATACTCGAAGTACAAATCTGCAAAGAAATTGAACTCTTTTTCATAAATGTTTGTAATTTGAGGTATTGTAAAACTAATTTTTGAAAAATTCATGATGAAACTGAATCTGGGATGCGGCAGGGACTTAAAGGAAGGCTACGTTAATTTGGATATCGTTGATTACGGCGGAAATGCCATCCATGACATCAACACGTTCCCCTACCCGTTTGAAGATAACACCTTTGACGAAATTTACTGCTCCCATGTTCTTGAGCATTTAGACAGTTTCCATAAAACCGTGACCGAACTCTACCGGATTGCTAAACCGGGCGGAATCCTCATTGTCTATGCTCCGTTCTTCCTGAACACTAAGTATTTCGGCGAGCCCGACCACAAAATCCCCTTCTCCATCAGAACCTTTGATAATTACGAGTACATCGGCAACCGCAAACTGAAGTTCTACGAGAAGTGGAAACTCAACCACCGGACCAACTACGAGGGAAAAGCTCAGTTTGAAGTCATTGAAAAGAAGTTCATCACGTCGCACTTTGCCGTGCTCAAATGGATGGACTACATCATTAATATTGAACCGGTCATGTACGAACGCTTCTTCGCGGGAATCTTCTCCCCTGAAGAGGTTTATTATAAATTGCGAATCGTTAAATAGTTACCTTTTACTTTTTCAGCATTGAAAGTTACAGCCATGTCTTCCTCAACCCACCGCTATGCAGTCTTGCAGGTCAGCATATTCGTATTCCTTTTTCTTCAAACAATTTCCTTTGGCGCTACTGATTCACTTTCAGCGGTCAGTGCTCCTCAGAAGTTAGAAATACCCCGTTTTTACAGTTCGGATATGGTACTGCAACGGGATATGCCGTTGAAATTCCGTGGCTGGGGTAAATCCGGTGACGAAATACAGGTCACTTTCACAAGAAACGGGAAAGAATCATCTGCTACAACCCTGATTGATGAAAAAGGCACATGGAAATTGGAACTGCCTGCTCAATCTGTTTGCACCACTCCATGCACGGTTAAGATAAAAGATATAACTACCGGTAAAGACAGCATCATGCTAAAAAACGTTCTTGTCGGCGATGTGTGGCTTGCTTCGGGGCAGTCGAACATGGAAAAGAAATTGAAGGATATTTTCGGCGCAGACACGCTGATAGATCAATCGAAAAACTATCCGCTCATCCGGGCCTTCCTGGCAAAAAGCGCTCCGTTACCGGAACCAAGCGACAGAATTAATGTTGAATCCGATCCGTGGTTCGTATGCAGTGCATCCAACAAAATCGGTAACCGCGTCTCGGCGATTGCATATGTTTTTGCCGTTAAACTTTCTCTGTCCTTAAACGTCCCCATCGGCATTCTTCAATCCTTCCGTGGCGGAAGTGAAATAGAGACATGGCTGCGTCAGGAGAAAATTAACTCCGATCCTGAATTAGCGATGGTTCGCGCGCGTGCGGAAAAATGGAATCCTCTCGACTCCAACGCCCGCCGCAGATTCCATTCGTTTAATTATAACGGACATATTCACCCGCTCGCCGGATTTCCTATCAAGGGGGGTATCTGGTGTCAGGGTGAAAGCAATGTCAAACGGTCGCTTGAATACGGCACACTCTTCAAAGCACTTATAGAGGACTGGCGTAAAGAGTGGAGCCAGGGAGATTTCCCGTTCCTCTTTGTTCAGCTATTTAACATGGGTCCAACAACCGACACTACCTACGAGGAAGACGACTGGGCAGACCTTCGTGAACAGCAAGCTAAAATACTTACCTCAGGATTACCAAACGTGATGATGGAGGTGGCTATTGACACTAATAATGACCCTGACAATCCGGAATCTTCAATTAGGATTCACCCGAAGAACAAAGTGCCGGTTGGTGACAGATTAGCGAAACTTGCTTTGCAAAAAGTGTACGGTAAAAAAATTGCCGCTGAAAGCCCAATGTATAAAAGCTGCAAGATAAAAGGCTCGAGTATTGCTATTACACTAAGCAATTGCGAAAAGGGTTTACAAGTCATACCGGGAGAAACTGAACTTAAGGGATTTGCCGTAGCAGGTGCGGATAAGGTATTTCACAAGAATGTGAAAGCGGTTATTTCAGGCGCTAATACGATTACCGTCACCTGTCCCGATGTAGCAAAACCGGTTGCCGTACGGTACGCCTGGGCAAAGAATCCGAAATGCAATCTTTACAATTCGGAGATGCTGCCGGCAGCACCGTTCAGGACAGATGACTGGCCATCTCAATATGTGTATCCTGAAATGAAAAAGAAGAAAAAGACCAACTAAATTTTAGTTAGTCCATGTTTTACTGATAATCTTGATTTCGCCCGGGTATCCGATATTACCGATTTCGGTGCGGACTGTCGGGCTTGCGTATAATTCCAGACTCGTTGAACCGGTTGATCTTCCGGTGGCCCGGAGAACGAGATCTACAAGGCCTTCATAGCTTTTATCTTTGAACGTCTTCATAAGGTCAAAGCCTATTGCAATCGGAATGTTTGCCTGCTGACCGTTGCCGGGGATGGTGATCGGCTGGGAAATATTACCCCTCAGCACCTCTTTGGAATCAACCACTAAACGCCACGGAAACGAAGTAATTGTCGCACTTGGAGCGGATGATTTTGCTGTTGCCTGATTCGGATTCACAGCATTGACATTCAATACAAACGTAACCGGCAATGTCCCCTTCAGAACGGAAGCACTGAGCTGCAGGATATCTATTGCACTAAAATCCGATAGTCTGGTCTTGTTCATAACTGAAACGTTAGCCACATAGATGTTTTCCACACCCTGAAGTTTAAATTTTACTCTTGTAAGATTGATGAATGTCTGGATAAGGCTGCACTGAACAAATATCACCGCCATTAAAACGATAAGAATTCCTGATAGAACTACGCCTGCTTTTTTCATGTGTTTTCCCTAACTCTCGGTTTATAAAATTACCCGCCCGGATTAATTAGAGCCGGACTTTTGTAATGATTCGAAATATTTTCTAATAAGCTCTTCGTAATCTTTAAGATAACCTTCTTTGGAAAGATTATTTATCTGATCTTTTAATTTATCCTGCTTCTTTTCAGACGCTTTCAAATCCTGTGGTGAATTCCGGTTTACGTTTTTCCCGGTGAATGATTCCCGTTCCTTGTCCATGTCCCGTTCGTTGATAGAACGCTGGGCATCGAGAAGTTTCGATAAAATCTTTTCCTGTTTCTGAATAAGGTTATCGTTCAGTTTTTCCGTTTTCATATCGGAAATAACCTCATCCATCTGCTTAAGTATCTGCTCAAGGTTCGCAGGTATTTTCTTCGAATTACCGGATGACCGGGCTTCGTTATTTAACTGCTCAAGTGATTTACGGATGATATCCTGCTGTTGAGCTAACTTTTGCATTTGCGCCATTTGCTGTTGGGAAAGCTGCCCATTGTTACCCTGCTGTAATTGCTGGGTCAGGTTGTTGAGACTCATCTGCTGTCCGGCAAGCTTGTTCATCTGCTGCATAAGCGACATCATACCGCTGCCGCCTTCGCCGCCCTGCTGCATCATACTGTCCATGGATTGCTTCATCATCAACGCAGCTTCATTAATGGATTTCATCGCTTCGGTCTGGTTCTGACTTGCCTGAGTGCCCGATTTACCCTGCAGTGAACTCCCGGCAGCATCCATTCTCATATGCGCGTTACCCAGTGCCTGTCCCATTTCCGGTGAAATGGCAAATGTTTTTTGAGCCAAAGCGCTCATCTGCTGTAAAATATTTTCGAGAGTCTTTTTCAGGTTTTCCTGCTTTCTGGCATTCTCGCCATAGGACATTTCCCGCTCGCCCTTTTTCGATTGGTCTTTCAACTCTTCCTGCTGTTTGGAGAGGTTGACCATTCCCTGCAAGAGTTTGGTCATGTCCATAAACACCTGCATCTGCTGTTTCTGCATAAGTGAAGATTGCAGCTGCTGCAACCCACTCTTCATCTTTTTCATGTTCTGCGAAATTTTATTCTGCTTCTGCGCTGCCGACTGCTTCTGCATCTGCTTCATGGATTCCTGCGCGTCTTTCGAAAGCTCGTCATTATTCTGCTTTTCAAACTCCTCTTGCAGTTTTTCAGCCTCATCAGATGGCAAATCCTTGAATTCCTGCATCTTGTCTTTGAGGTCTTCAAGATTCTTCTGGAAGTCTTTCAATTCCTTATCAACTGATTTCTGCTGTTTCGAAAGTTCGCTCTGGCTTTCTGAATTTTTGCCTAATTCTTTTTCGGTCTTCTGAGCAATTTCACTCTGCTCTTTTTCAAGCTGTTCGGCCTTCTTGACTAATTCATCTACCTTCTGTTCAATCTGAATCCGTTTAAGAAGATTAATCGTCCGGTCAATGCTCTTCTGGAATGCCTCTTCGTCAATCTTCATGTTTTGCACGTTCTGCTGAGCTTGTTTTCTATCAAGCGATTGCATAGCCTGCTGGAGTTTCTCCATCATCTTCTTCATCTCGTCCGAGGTAAGCTCATTCATCAGCTTTTGCAGCTCGTTATATTTCTGCATGGTCTCTTTTGAAAGAAGATTATTCTGATCCAGTTTATTGGTCGCCTCTTTAATATCCTGCCGTATCTTCTCCATTTTTTGCTGCAAATCGCTAAACTTTTTGGCAGCCGACTGAATCTTTTCTTTCTCTTCCCACGAAATTTCCTTACTATCCTTCTTCATCTCACGGGAAATCTTTTCCATATCCTTTTTCAGTTCCTGAGCTTCCTGAAGAGTTTTCGCCAACTCGTCCTCGGATCGCTCCTGGACTTTTTCGTTTTCTTTGAAAAGTTCTGTAACAGAAGGAATGCGAATAGTACATTCTATTGTCCGGGCTTTTTTGAATCCCGATACAGCATCGTTATCTTCAACCTCAATGTAATATGAAATCACTTCATCTGTTGAAAGAGAAAGCGGTGAAAGATTCCAGATGTAATCTACGGTCTGTTCCTTCTTCGTCAGGTCAAGCGGAATATTTACCGACTGATATGTTTCCTGTGGCTTCTCATACCTTGATGCACTCAGTCTATGATATAGTTTCAATGATTTGAATCCATAGTCATCTGCTATTTTAACAGTAACCGGCAATCGCTGTTCTGTTGTTAAGGTGGTATTCTGATCCGGCGCGATCAATTCGATTACCGGAGAGCCGTCGCCGAACGATTTAATATCATATACCACCGGCGAGAGATTGGGATTGCCGTCAAAATCTTTAATAACCACTTTATACTGTATTTCACCCTTGGCTATCAGTGTCCCCGATGCAATGTTATCAGTGCAGTGTAATTTAACATATTGCGAGTCGCCGATAACAAGGTTTGCTTCTTTGAGTGGCTTTGATGCGACTATTTTAAAATCTACACTGCTTCCATATAAACATGTAACGTTACCGTTATCTTTTTGTTCGGAAGACTGCAAGCCTGAATATGACGGCGGCCTGACTTTCAGGGTCAATTCCTGAATAGCAGGATTATTCACAACGGTAATTTTGTACCTCTCCGAAACCACATCTTCAAGTGAGCACCAGTATTCTGCATCAGTCCTGACGCCACGAAGTACAAAGCGAAAATTCAGAAGAGAATCACGCTCAATGGTATGCTGTTCCTCTTTATCATGCTCTTTATCCTTAATGTACAGGTTGATCACTTTCGGATCACCACCGAGTACAACCGCGTTGATAATAACATCACTGCCCTTCAGTGTCTTGGTATTGCCGGGAGAAATATTGATTGTATACTTCGCGGGAGGAACAAATTCATGCGTGAACAATAACAGGCGTTCTGTTGAAGCTCTGAGTGCCGGAATCAGAACAACTAATAGTAAAATTCCTGCTGCAACAGGAACTGAGAAACGCTGCAATGAGATACATTTTTTAAAACTCACCAAGGCGGTGAATGCGGCGTTTTTTATTTTACCATACACACGGTGAAAAGCGGCTTCAACAAAGGCACCAGATGTATGCTCCTGTTGTGCCTGTGAAGCTAATTCAAGTGCGTTACGGAGTTCGTCTTTAATATCCGGGAACTCTTCACCAATCTTTTCAGCAGCGGTGAGATATTGTGCAAACGAGAAATTTTTGAGTCGTAAGACTATTGGAAATACGACATAGTACACGCCCGAGGCTAACGAAGCCGCGACCCATATAAAAAATAAAACGGTTCTTACGGTAGAATGATAACGGAATATGGATTCCAGTATCACAAAGAAAAGGAAAAGCCCCGATGATTGTATGGCGAAGAACTGACCACCCCGTATAGCACGTTCGAGATACTCAGCCCTGATAAACTTTTTCAGTTTTTCCAGCGTCCGGGAAAGTTCAGTGTTCATACGCCCCGCTTTATTGACTTAAGACGCATAGAACGAGGTTGGTACCGAAGCGCAATGCCTCGACTCTTTTTGCTTCAGGGTCATGATATACTTCCGGGTCAACCCAGCCATCGCTCGGATTTGATTCGTATGTATAATAAACTGCGAGCCGGTTATTGATAAATATTCCAAAGCCCTGCGGCGGCTTATTATCATGCTCGTGAGTTTTCGGAGGGCCGTATGAAAAATTAAAAAAGATATGGTACATCGGATGACTAAATGGCAGCTCGATAAAATCGTTGCTCGGGAAGACTTTTTTCATTTCCCTGCGCATGGCTTTATCAAGTCCGTAATCATCATCAATATAAAGGAATCCGCCTGCTTCAAGATATTTTCTTAGGCGCTCAGCTTCAGCGTTTGTGAAAACAACATTCCCGTGGCCGGTCATAAAAAGAAAGGGGTACGAGAATATCTCATCGCTGGCGATATCAACAAATTTATATTCAGGTTTGACCGCGATGTTGGTATTCTGTTTAACGTAGTTCAGCAAATTAACCTCAGCGGAGGGGTCATTGTACCAATCCCCGCCGCCTGAGTATTTCAATCGTGCTATCCTGAAAACATTCTGCGCCGGTGCGCTGATTGTTAATACCAGCAATGAGAAAAATAAAATACCGGTGAACTTACTGAAACGCAACAGTATGACCTCTATCTGGCTTTTGAACCTGTTTTAATATCGGCAGGCACCTCAATCACCTTGAGTTTGCCGTCTGCACTTTCAAGTGCAAGAATCATTCCTTCGGAATCGAGTCCCATGAGTTTAGCAGGTTTTAAATTCCCTGCAAAGAGTACTTTCTTGCCCTTCAACTCTTCAGGCTTGTAATGCTTTGCCATTCCGGCAATGATCTGGCGCATTCTTGAACCGTCGGAAACCTGCAATTTCAGAAGCTTATCACTCTTCGGGACAGCCTCGGCTTCAACAATTTCGCCGACTACAATTGCGACCTTCTTGAAATCATCAATCGAAATCAGTTCTTGTTCTGCTTTCGGCTGTTCGGCTTCGTCCTTCGGCAAACCGTTGACGAGAGCATCAATAACATCATCTTCAATCTTGCGGAAAAGAATTTCCGGCTGATTCAAAACATGACCTTCCTGCAGGTTGTATTTACCCGCGTTCTTCCATGAAACAGGCTTAGCGCCCAGAATGGAGAATATCTTTTCGGAAGTAAACGGAATGACCGGAGAGAACAATTCCGCGAGCGTAAAAATAGTTTGCAAACAGATGTTCAATGTTGTTGAACATTGTTCTTTATCGGTTTTAACCGCTTTCCACGGCTCCGAATCATTGAAGTATTTATTCGCAGCTCTGGCAAGATTCATCGTCTCGGCCAGGCCGTCTTTAATCTTGTATCTGTTGTAGAGAGCTCCGACCTTTTCTGGATATGTTTCCAGAAGATTCAGCAGCTCGCTGTCTCGTTCAGAAAGCTCATACAATGGTGGCACTTTGCCTTCGAAATGTTTGAAGACGAAGGTCATGGTGCGATTGATGAAATTGCCGAGAATGTCGGCTAATTCATTATTGTATCTTGCCTGAAATTCTTTCCAGTAAAAATCAGCATCGCGCAGTTCGGGCAGATTGAATGCAAGTGCATACCGGAGAGAATCAGCGCTGAACTTATCAAGGAAGTCCAGAACGTCAATACCCCAGTTGCGGCTTTTGGAAAACTTCTTTCCTTCAAAATTCAGGAATTCATTCGCGGGTACGTTTTCCGGAAGCACATATTGGCTTTTCTTGCCATCATTCCACGCCATGAGCATAGCAGGAAACACGATGCAATGAAATACTACGTTATCTTTTCCGATGAAAGGGACATAACGTGTTTCTTCATCGAGCCAGTATTTTTTCCAGAGTTCGGGGTCACCAAGTTTTTCTGAAAGTTCTTTCGTTGCCGAGATGTAGCCAAGTACTGCATCAAACCAAACATACAGCACTTTCCCTTTCGCTTCATCAATCGGAACCGGAACGCCCCAATCCAGATCACGGGTGATGGCTCTGTCGGTCAAGCCGTCGTGGAACCATCCTTTGCAGTATTGGAGAACGTTGTCTTTCCAATCAAACTTTTCGTCGTGCGTTTTTACATATTCTTTCAGCCTATCCTGATAATCACCCAGCGGGAAAAACCAGTGAGTTGTTTCTTTGAGTACGGGAGTCGTGCCTGAAACTTTACTAACAGGATTCTTCAATTCGGACGGCTCATACAACGAACCGCAATTTTCACATTCATCACTCCGGGCAGCTTCATTGCCACACTTGGGACAAGTACCTTCGACGTATCTGTCAGGCAAAAACATACCAGCTTTATCGTCATAAAACTGCATCGAACTTTTTGTGTTGAGAATGTCTCTTTTGTAGAACTCAAGGAAGAATTCTTTGGATGTTTCGTGGTGCAGCGGAATGCTCGTTCTCGAGTACATGTCGAAACTCATTCCGAATTTCTCAAAAGCAGCTTTATTGTCGTTATGGTATTTATCAATAATGTCTTTGGGAGTAACTCCTGCTTTATCAGCAGCAATAGTAATAGCTACCCCGTGCTCGTCGGAACCTCCGACAAATATAATATCGCTTTCATTCAACCGGTGGTAACGGACAAAAATATCTGCCGGAAGATAGGCTCCCGCCAAATGTCCAAGGTGGATTCTTCCGTTAGCGTAAGGCAAAGCTGCCGTTACCAGTATTTTTTCTTTTTTCAATGTTTTATCCAGAAATTATTATCTTTTCAATGTAAAATATAATCAAATTTTCAGCAACTCTATTAATTTGCCCTATATTTGGCGGTAATAGAGCCGGAAAATACCAGATTGGATAATGCAGTGAGCGACAATGTAATTGAGCTGAAAGGCTTATCAAAAAAATTCAAGGATGTTGAGGCTGTCCACCGGTTGGATTTGAACGTCAGACGTGGTGATGTCTTCGGATTTTTGGGTCCGAACGGAGCCGGAAAAAGTACAACGATACGCATGATGCTGTCTCTCATCCGCCCGACCGAAGGAGAAATTTTTATCTTCGGTAAAAATCTCCGGACACACAGAAGTGAAATACTGAGAAGAATCGGCGGTATCATCGAAAAGCCGGACTTCTACACCTATTTAAGCGCCTATAAAAACATTGAAATTTTCGGCAGAATGTCCGGATGTGACACCTCAAAATCAAAGATTATGGAGTTACTTGACCTTGTCGGCCTGAGCAGCCGCTGGAACAGCAAGGTAAAAACGTACTCGTTTGGAATGAAGCAACGATTGGGAATTGCGCAGGCATTGCTTCACGATCCCGAACTTATAATACTTGATGAACCTACAACGGGACTCGATCCGCAGGGAATGAAAGAGATTCGTGAGCTTATCTCGTATCTGAGTAAAGAGAAGCAGAAAACCATACTGCTCTCCTCGCATATTTTATACGAAGTTGAATTGGTCGCGACCCGGATGATTATCATCAACAAAGGCAACAAAGTGATTGAGGGAACCGTTCGCGAACTGTTAGATACCAACAACATGCAAGTCACGCTGGAGGTTGACGATGTCGAAAAAGCCAAAGCAGTTTTTGCGACGCATGGTATTGCCAATGCAATTCAATCAGCCGCCGGAAATTCTTTGATATTGCAATACGATAAAAATGAAATTGCTATGCTTAATACATTATTAGTCAATGCCGGAATTTCGGTAAGTGCTCTTGTGCCCAAACATTCACTCGAGGATTATTTCCTCCGGATAACAGAATCGGAGGTAAAATGATAACGCTGCTATCAATTGAGATGTATAAAATCATGCACAAGTGGCGTACCTTTATCGGTATTGCAGCGCTTGCGGGATTGATAATTCTATTTCACATTGCGCTGTATATTGACGGCGACCATTATTTGGAATTCATGACTAAAAGGCTCAGCCAGATTTTTCTGATTGAAGGAAATTTCCTTAACGGTTATCTCATCGCTATGCAGGTATTGGGAATTCTGTACGTTCACCTGCCTTTCTTCGTAACACTGGTAACAGCGGATTTGTTCGCGGGTGAAGCAACCGGCGGAACGTATCGCATGATGCTTACCCGGCCGTATTCAAGGGTAAAAGTTGCAGTCTCAAAATTCATGGCTGCGCAGCTTTACGCGGTTGTACTTGTTGTTGTCGTTGCACTTCTCAGCCTCGGTCTTGGTCTGGTAGTGTTCGGCACGGGAGAGTTGATAGTTGCACGTGACGGTGTCGTCATTCTTGCCAAAAACGATGTACTTTGGAGATTTGCATTTGCGTACGGTTTTGCATTCATCAGCATGGGAACAGTTGCCGCACTGTCATGTTTCTTCTCCTCAATGGTTGAAAATGCTATCGGGCCGATTGTATCTACCATGGCGGTTATTATTGTGTTTTTAATAATTTCTTCTTTCGATGCCAGTATCTTCAAAGCAGTAAAACCATATTTGTTCACGACATACATGTCCGATTGGCGGCTTTGTTTTGATGAGGTTGTAGATTTTACAACGTTGTTCCGTTCAGCACTTATTCTTCTTGGTCATTCAGTATTCTTTTCCGGTATCACTCTGATAATATTCCGGAGGAAGGACGTTCTCTCATGAAAATGATAAAAGTAATATTCTTCATAGTGTTTTGTAATATCATAGTGTCTGCATCCGGTGATAAGGCAGAATCCATTCTTGAAAAAGTAAGGGCATATGCATCAAAGGTACATGATTGTCAGGCTACGGTTCAGATTGTACCCAAGATTGAGGCTTTTAAAATCCCCAACACAAAAGCGACTATTTTTTATAAAGATCCGGAAAAATTTAAAATTAAAACCGACGGTATGGCATTCTTCCCCAAGACCGGATTCCCCTTTCCACCCACTGCGTTTCTGAAAAAGAAATTCACGGTTATTCAGGAGCCGGATGAATCAGTCGAAAAGAATGCGTGTTATGTGCTCAAGCTCATTCCTTCCGGCGAAAAGAGCGAGATAGTACTTTCGACAATATGGGTTGATAAACAGAATTATTTGATAAGAAAAATCGAATCGGTAACAAAGCTGAAGGGTACTTTTACAATACTGCTGAAGTATGATAATAATAGTGCTGCTCAATACGGACTCCCATCAACAGCTATATATAGTTTTGATATGTCTTCGGGTGAAAATCCGGCTCCTGATAAGAGTGATATTGATGCCAATTCCGGAAAGAAAAAGAAATTTTCGAACGGTACAGTCTACGCTTATTTCTCGGATTACAAAATAAACGAGGGAGTTGATGACTCCATTTTCAACGAGAAGAATAAAGGCAAATAGCTTCAGATATTCAAGTAATTATTCCATATCTTGAACAGATTATAGGTTGCCTCAACATCTCCGGCACAATATGTGGCTATTTCGTGAATTTTACCTGCCACGTATAATTCATGCACGTCCATTCCGGTGATTCCATTTGCTTTTGGAGATTCGATTCCGAACGACCGGCAGTAAAAATCTAAGTTGAATTTTTTGAATACTCCGAAAAAAGATAGTGCATCGAGTAGGTCAAGGTGATTGTCTGTACTGTATCTGTTCCCCATAAGGTTACGACTCGGTTTAACGCCGAGAATTGCAGAACGTAATAGTAAGAATGGGATATCGAAATTTCTTCCGTTAAAGGTAATGACCTGATCGAATTTTACGATATACTGCCAGAAATGTTCCAGCATATCCTTTTCAGGAAGGCCTTTGTATACAATGCCGGATTCCCCCTCGAATTTTTCCTCTTCAATTTCATTTTCGTACATGACATATATCTTATTGTTTTGAACGTCATAGTACGCTATCGCGATGACTTTTGCAGTAAACGGAAATAAGCTCAGGTTCTTTTCTGTTTCTTCCACCTTTTTCTGTCTGAGCGGTTCGTATATTTCTTTTTCTGCATCACGGAGTAAAAACTCCTGCTGACTTTCCTGCAAGTCAGTCAGGTTACATCGAGTCGTCTCAATATCGAAAATTATCCTTTTCATAGCGCCCCGCTAATTTGTTAAAACTTCCTCCAGAATCTGTCCTGCTGATTCAATATCCTCGAAAGACACATCTAAGTGTGTCACAGCCCGAAGCGCGGTGGTGGTTCCCATGGAAATGCGGAGCCCTTTAGCTTCACAAGCACTGATAACAGCTTGCGGATCTTTCGTCTTGGGTTCAAATATTACCATATTGGTCTGAATTGTGTCCGGATTAATGAGGACATCGGGAAATGATGCGATCCTTTCGGCCAGCATCCGGGCTTTCTCATGATCCTCTTTCAACTTGCCGAAATTGTTTTTTACGGCATACATTGCAGCAGCTGCAAGAATGCCTATTTGGCGCATGCCACCACCCCATGATTTGCGGATTCTGAATGCTTCCTCCATCATCGCCTTGCTCCCGAGAATAATCGAGCCGGCCGGTGCTCCTAAACCTTTGGAAAAACAGGCTGAAATCGTATCGAAATAGGGAGCATACTCAAACAGAGGAATATCTGTGGCAGCAGAGGCATTCCAGATGCGTGCTCCGTCAAGGTGCGTCCGTAAATTATTCTCATCTGCAAGCGCTTTAATTGCCTTAATTGAATCCATCGGCTGGATTGCTCCGCTTGCACGGTTGTGTGTATTTTCTACGGTAATTACCTTGGTTCGTGGCATGTAATATGCGTCAATAGGACGAATAGCCTGCTTAATATCAGCAATATCCATAACGCCGCGTTTTCCGGCAACCGGATGCAGCTGAATACCGCTAAGCGCTGCCGGAGATCCGGATTCGTAATGGAATATGTGCGAGTCTTTTTCGCATATTACTTCATCGTGCGGGTTCGTGAGTATATTAAGGCAGAGTTGATTCCCCATAACACCGCTTGATACAAACAGGGCGGCTTCTTTATTAAAAAGGTCGGACATAAATTCTTCGAGTTCAAGTACTGTGGGGTCTTCTCTGTAAACGTCGTCCCCTACTTCCGCCTCGTACATTGCTTTGCGCATTGCCTGATCCGGTTTTGTAACCGTGTCGCTCCGTAAATCTATCATAATCAAAATCCGTATAGAAATTTCAGAATATTGTTATAAAAATAATCAATTATCTCAAATGATATATGCCAATGTTAGGAAAAAAGATTACATACCGCCCCTACAGGGCTCAATAATTTGAGCTACCATGTATTCTATAAACATACCACCGCTACGCGGTTTATGAATCGGCTTATTTCGAAAACATTAAATCAAATATCACAAAATATCCTATGGTGATAGCAATTCATGCATGAGTCCCAGGGGGACGCTATGTTTATAGAAACGGGTAAGGAAAAGTCCATGTGAGTTCCAGCGGAACGGCATGAATCATTATTCACTAAAAATGTAATCAGTATTGTAGTCCACCTCATAGCGCTTTAAAAAACTCCACATATTCTTCCCTGAATGTTCTTCCATAATGGTGCTGCTCCTGATTTGCTATGTAGCGTACTATTGCGGTTAATTGAGAATGTCCCAAACTAAACGCACCGAAACCTTTTTGCCACTCGAAATTACCGACCATCCACCTCTGCTCATTTATAAAACGTGATGAATTGGCTTTGATATCCCTCATGATGCTAGAAACAGCCATATCTGGTTTTATTCCGAGAAGTACATGCGTATGATTAGGCATGCAGTTGATCGCAATAAGTTTTTGTGCCTTTGCTGTTACAATTCCGGTAATATTCTTGTGAAGTTCTTCTTTTTTTGAGAGTGGAATTAAATTATACCGCCCCATCACCGCGAAGACTGCATGGATAATAAGTTGTGTGTAAGTATTTGCCATTATAATCCTCCTGTTTTAATAATGCTTTAAAAGTGCGCGCAAACGGCTTACCACAAATTTAATATAAAATTATTTATTTAAATTGAAGTGCAAAAAAAAGAGAGACGGGTTACGTCTCTCTTTTTCATATTGGCCATTTTCCGAATCTTATAAGAATATTTTTTCCAGAGCACTGACCATTTTTTCACGGAATATCGGTTTTGAAATGAAATCCGTGAATCCGGCTGCGATGAATTTCTCTTTATCACCGGGCAGAACATATGCGGTTACCGCAACAATAGGAAGATTGACAAATTCCGGCATCTGACGAATCATCTTCAGAGCATCAAGTCCGTTATATTCGCCCTGCAGGTTGATATCCATAACTATGAAATCATACTTCTGCATATTGAGCAACGGGAGTGCTTCTTCAAAACTGACTGCGAATTTTACATCCTTCAGTTCTTTCATCTGAACCTTAAAAAGTATCTGCGAGTCCACCTGATCTTCAATATATAAACAGGATAGATGAGACAAATCCAGCACTTTATCCGAAGCATCTGAGACGTGCTCAACTTTGGCTGGTTCAGCAGGTGCTGCAACCGGAGCCTGAACCGCAGGCTTAGGAACAGCTGCTTCTTCAACGGGTTTTATTTGAACAACAGGCCGTGCTTCCTTTTCTTCGGGCACTACCGGTTTTTCTTCAACTACAGGCAATGGAACTGCTTTTGTAATTGGAGTTTCAGGCTGTATATTGAGAACTTCTTGAAATTCAATAGGCGGTTCTTCTATTGCATGTTCCTCAAAAAGGTTCAGCGGAAGTACAAGTCCAATTTCATACGGTTTCCCTGACCTTGTAATAATTTCATACTTGCCTTTTAATACCTGTATCAACGCATTTACTGCTGAAAACGAATAACGCGACAAGTGATAATCTCTTGGTGTACCGATATTTCTCTTATTGATAAAGTTATCAAAATTCGTTATCAGTTTTTCAGAAATTCTGGAAAAATTATCTCTAAAGGATACAACGAAACTCATCTCGTCATATTGTTGAGCTGATACATACACCGTTGTTTCATCCGACAGTCTCGCGCAAATCCGTATCATTAAATCCAGAAGCTGTTTGTATTTGGCAGCATCCGAATAGAAAGATAGCGAATGCGATACTTTCCCGGGAACAACTTCCTTGTTCACGTTCTCGAAAAACTCTTTCTCCTCATTCTGAATTATCTCTAACTGCTCAACAAAGTTGAGTTCAGCCGGACTAATTTCATTTATCGAGGAACTGACTTGAGCATATTCAGAAATAGCATTCATAATATCAAGCAGACTCTCTCTGTTCTGGTTGATATAGTTAATTGCTTCCTGCTGTTCGCTTGAAGGATTTTGAATACTCTCTCTAATTTCTTGAATAAATCCAAGAATCACATTAATAGGTGTAAGTATTTCATGGAATATTGTGCCGACTTGCGGAGCGTCCAGACTGGTTTTCACCTGTCCGGTTGTTCCCGATTGATTTTCGGATGGTTCGCGGTCAACATATACTTCCTTGATAACCTCAACCGGAACTTCCTTAACTACTTCTTTGATAATCTCTTTTACTTCAGGTTCAAGTTGAGCTATAAGATTAAATGATTCCGGTTTGCCTTTAGCATTCAGTATAGGCAGACCCTTAACGTTGCAGCCGATTTCCAAACCGTCCGCGGTTTTAAAAACTACGTTTACGCTGACCGGGTCTTTTCCTGCGGAGTGAAAAATTCCCGTTGTTACCTGACTGCGGCTTTTATCGGTAACAAATTCAACAATTGAAGAACCAATCAATTTTTCGCGTGCATATCCTAACTTATTAACGGCAGCCTGATTGACTTCCGAAATAAAGCCGGTAATATCTGTTGCAAAAATCAAGTCCGATGAATTATCCAAAAAGCTTTGAATAACATTTTTTTCAACGGCTCTGGTTTCTTCTTCAACAGCACTTCTTACGATGTTAAAATGAGCCTCTTTCCCTTCAAATTCAAAGGAAGTCTTGGCAATCTTAACCAGAATGGTACTTCCGTCTTTCTTTCTGTGCTTAAAGGGTCCCTGAAAACGGGGTGTCTTATCTTCTGAAGCTGACGAATCAAGAAGGGACTGAATATCTTCAGGTGAATATAAATCGGTCAAATCCATTTGCAGGAATTCATCACGTTTATATCCGTATAAATTTAGAGCCGCTTCATTTACTTCAAGGAATCTAAGATTCTCAGCATCATAGATGAGAATAGGTTCCGGATTGAATTGGATCAATGTATCGAACATTTTACCCTTATGCTTTATTAAACTTTCAAAATTACTTTCCTGCGGCATCGCGCTAACTGATACACAAAAGCTCCTTACGCGGGTATCATCAAAAATCTTTTGTACCGAGCCCTGATATTGCGTCATTGCGTCGCCACTCAATGTCATTTTTATGTACAACGCAGTGGCATCATCCGAATCAACATACTTCTTAATTGCCATGCTTGTTTGTGGAGAAAAGACATCGGCAACTGACGCGTTATTCTTTCCACTCTCAAGTAAATCCACGAACGCCTTGGAAGCTGATATCAAAGTTCCATCTTTGTCGAACATTCCCAAGGCACACGGCAGCTTGTCAATGGGAACTAAAGTAGCGTCCTGAATCTTATTACTTTCGGATGCAGCAGCGGTGGTTTCTTTCCGTTGTGCTACTCCAATAATAGCTAAAACGTTATTTTCGGAATCACTTAACGGAATCTCAATCGTCTGATAATTCTGCCACGATGAAAATCCGCGGAAAGGGACACCTTCGAGCACTAAGCAATTTAACGTTTCCTTTATATACGTTTCAAGCGTTTTGTAAAACTCAAGAAAATATATCGGCAGGAAATTTCGTTCAATTTTACCTTCCAACTGACTTGGGCGTAGTCCTAAGGCATCAGCAAACTTTTTATTTGCAAGAAGATAAACATCATTAGGATCTTTCAACCAGAATATCTCATCCAGCTTATTAATTTCCTGCTGAATCCGGTTTTTCCCTAAAAACGTGAACGGAAACGAAGACCTAATGTCTTCAATTATCTTCGCGATTTTCTCGTTCGTTATAAGCGATGAAATTTCATTCGATTGAATATGAACTTTGACGGCTGAATTTCTCGAAGACTCGGTAAAGTTTTTGTTAAAATTAAGCGTGTAATATTTGGAGCCTGTCTCGCCGGTGTATTCGGACAAAGAAACTTCGCCTTTGAACATGTTGTTATTCACTAATGACAGTGAAATAACCTCTTTAATTCCGTTCTGGTGCTTTTGAACATCCTCAAACAATTTATTAATCTTCGTATGTTCGGAAATAACAAACATCTCAAAAAGATTTTCTACAGCGTTCTCAATCGGGAAAATCTCATGCGCGCGGCTGTTGGCAAGAATGATGTTCTTATTTGAATCACAAATAACTATTGCCGAATCGAGTGTTTCGGTAATGCGAGTCAGGAAATTTATGTCCGTATGTTCAATAGTTTCCATAGTGATTCAATTTTTAAATTCTATTTCTTAACCGGGCTTGTCCTCATTTTGGAAGACGGAAGCGTAGCTGATGCAGCATCTGAGTATGGTGAATTTACGCTATACGTATCACTCCGGGCTCTTACCCGGTAATAATATACCACGCCTTTTAACGCAGTTGTATCATCATAGGTATATGTTTTCGACATATTGTACCCTTCGACCTGCCCGATAACGGTATAATTCGTTGTGGTTATAGCACTTCGTTCAATATCCGTTGTTTCAAGCTGATTACTACTCTCTTTCCATGAAAGATGAACGTATTTTGTATTCTTCAAGGTATCGGTAGCCACTACTGCCTTTAAGGCTGTCGGCGCCGGAATATCAAACGGAAGCATTGTGACGCTTGCTTCATTTGACCAGGCAGAATCATTTCCGGAAAAAACTTTGATGCGATAATAATATTTAGCTTGCGCCGATAAACCTGATGCGTCCACATAATATGTTGATGTCGGACTAAGATTTGCTAAACCGGTAAATGTATCATAGCCATCTGCCCGTCTTTCAATCCGAATGAAATTCCCTACCGTATTGTTTTTCCAAACCAAACTATCGGAGGAGGTGTTAAGAGCCGTAACCACAAGATTCGTAGGAGCCGGAAGGCTGCCGCTGCCGCCTGTTCCGCTGGAATTGGCTTCATTTGAAAATTCCGAATAGCCCATTTCATTTTTCGACCGTATCCTATAATAGTAGGTCACGGTTGTATCAACATTGCTGTCGTTCGTATTAAAATACCCGCCTGCAAGAGTCTGGATGACATAGAACGAACCGGTTGAACCTATTCTTCGTTCCAATGAATATTGCGATACATATTTAGCCGAATCCGACCAGCTGATATTTAAAGTTCTTGAATTCAACAATCTGGTAATGGTTAGATTATAAGGTGCCGGTGGAACGGTCAATGTTTTTGCAACGTAGATATTTTTTAATGTATCACTATACTTCTGATTTCCGCCTTTATCAACAGCGATCATAAAATAGTAAATACGCTTACCGACCGATTTAGCAGAATCAAGATCAAAATAAACATTAGGCTTAGTGCTTCCGGAAACCGTGAAGCGCGCACCGAATAGTAAATCATTATCACTGCTGCGATATGCATAAATATCAATATAGCTGACGCCCTGGTCATCCGAAACGTCGTAACTGACGTATGTCTTTCCGTATGTTACCGTAGAATCACTCAATGGAGAATATACGCTAATACTCGGCGGAAGTTTATCGCTTGTGCTCACGCTATCCGCACAGCCTGAAAAGGCGGCAAGTACTAACGCGCTAAAAAACAATACCGGAACTGGAATAAACCGTTTCATATTCATATTCTGTTTTAACCATTAACCCGGGAGTAATCAATAAAATATAGTCTGGACTCGCCTGCTTTTAAACCTTTCAGACGCATTTCGAGATTATGTGATACCGGATCATAATTCTTATCAGGCAGCTTTGTACCGATAATTTCTGAAGAGATTACAATATCTTTTACCGCAACCTGTAAGTCAACATTCACGACAAAGTCAGATAAATCTTCCTTGCCCGAATTTGAAATTGTTACTGCAACGCGGTTCATGCTTCTCTGTTCAACGCGCATCTCGACCTTATTTCTCATTGCCCACCACCTATGCAGTTCACTTGCCGTGGTTACCCAGATGTGTTTCGCACGCAGTGAATCTATAACTTCACCGACAACATTAACATACTCTCTATGACATTGAAGGTTACTGTGTATTTTAAATACATACAGACCGCCTTCAAATTGCAATTTTTCAATATCTTCGTTATATGTATAAACCTGAAAATCATTATTGGTCAAACCCAAATCGCGGATAACCTCATAATCATCACGAGCCGTTTTCGAAATAACGATAATAGGATTCTTACCTTTTATAACGACTTTGGGTACCGAACGGTCGCTCAAGGAATCCGAAAAAATATACTTCAATCCGGTCTGAGCAATTGAATTGACCGTATTATCATCGTATAACCCGAACATCGGCATTACGCCAATAACATCTTTATTCGATGAACCTTTAATTTTTGCCGTGGCATCTTTGATTTTACTGATTTGTGTATTAAGGTTATTCAGTTTGTTGATGGTATCATTAACTGAGTTCAGATAACCTATGTCAAGAATAACGCCGATATCGCCATACGACGCAATCATTTTCACGATGCCGGGGTTCGATTCAGCAACAGCGGGATCAATCAGAAAATCTGCTTTAACTCTTTTTGCCCGAAGTATAGGCAGTAAATTCGCAATCTGATCAGGCTCACTGTTAATAATAGGCAAAATAATAGCTGCACCTTTGTAATCGGCAGGCCAATCCTGAACGTTCGCAATAGGACGGTATAATAACCAGTTTAAACTATTTTTTAATAACCTGTCTAAATAAATGTAAGAATCCTGACCTCCGAGTACGGAATTCAGTTCAAAACCTAACCATACAAAACGGCCTTTTCCGTATGTGCCGTTAGCAATTCCACAGCTTTCCAAAAGTTTTTCATGCACCAGACCGGTATCACGGTGTGGATCATACCAGAACCCAATTTGAGAAGTACGCGGTTCAATGACCAAAGATTGAATCGGAATATCCCATGTTGCAAGACGTAACGGATATCCGGTTGGTATGTTTGCAGTCAGAGGAAAACCGCCACGCAGAGTCTGAATCCGTGAAATTTCTTCTTTGGATATTTCTTTCTGAAACTTTAAACCGAATACTTGCTGAAAGAACTCCCATCCTCTCCACTTCTTATCATCCGAATAGGAACCCGGAGCACCACTTGTTGCAAGTATTGAGCCCCCATCATTAATAAACTTTTTAACCTGGTTATATTCAAGATCACTAAGTGATTTAGTTCCCGGCATGATAAGCAGATGATAACCGTTCAGTCTGCCTTTTTCAACATCGGAATCCTGAATAACCGTATAATTCATCTGATAATTTGTTAATGTCTTTTTCCACGAAACAACATTATCGCTAATCCAGGTATTACCCTCGACCAGCATTTCTTCGGTATTCTTCGAGTAAAGAATGGCAATCTTCAAATCCTTGCTGTCAACGGCATACGTACCGAATGAAAGGCTGCTGAAGTTTTTTCCGAAATCGAATTTTCCGTATACGCCTCTCAGTACATAAATATACGTAAAGAAAGATCCTGCAAGGATTATGATACCGGAAATTAAAAGTAAAAGAGAGTTGATTGAACCTCTTTTCTTTAACTTTAACGCCACTTAACAGCTCCTTGTTTTTTCTCTTCTTTAGGCGCGACGTAACCTTCAGCTGTATATTTCATAAATTTCTGTTCGCCGGGTTTGGCTTGAACCGGTCCCGGACCCGGTCTCGCGACCTGAGCACGCTGTTGTGCGGTCTGAGGTGTCGTTTGCTGAGTAACTCTACCGGGAACGAATATCGGATCCGGAGCAGAAGCAGGAGTAGGCATACGCTCAAATACGCGGGGGGCGTGCACTGGAACGTGCTCTGCGACCGGAGCTAACTCTGCTAAAGCTTCAGGTGTAATCAGTTCTGCCTGAATGGTTGCCGGTTGAATAGCTTCAACTTGCGCACCCTGTTTTTCTCTAATTTTATAGAGAACGTAAGCACCGATAGCAAGAAAGAACGTACTGATCGTTGCCATCAGGATAATCGTTGCAAGTATGGGGATAAGTTCCATTATTATATACCTTTCCTATTTCAAACCTTAGTACTTGTAGAGCCAATGCGCTCAAGTTTTCCCCAGGTCATTTGGAAACCGAGGAATTCTTCTATCGTGGACATCACCTTACATATATCAATAGTAAGGATGAAGAACATACGATAAATAATTGCATAAGGCACTAATCTAAATTCTTCTTTTTCAACTGCCACACAATAGATAGCAGACGTTAAATCCAGTAAAGCCAAACCTGCCCACCAGAAAAAGATTAAACTCGAAAATCCATAAGCCAAAGCAACGAATATAAAGAACAGGTTTGAGAAGATATTCATTGTCGGCCAAATTAACGCTTCATAAAACATCAGCCACAAAATAGCCGAATCGCCAAAGTTGATTGTTGGATTATAGAGAAGTCTTTTATGTTTGCGAATAGCCTGCAAAATTCCACGTGTCCAACGATATCTTTGTTTCAATAATTGTTGCAGCTTCACAGGCGCTTCCGTATACGAAATTGCCCGGGGTTCGTAATAGATTCTCCATCCGTGGGCTAAAATTTTTAATGTCAAATCGGCATCTTCAGCAAATGTATCGCTTGAATAATAACCGGCATCTTCGATTGCCTTTTTCCGGAACACTCCGATAGGACCCGGTATAATATTTACTAATTTAAAGAAACTCTGTGAGGCACGAGCCATATTCAAGCCTTCAATATACTCAAGTGCCTGAAGGTCGGTAAATAGTTTATGACGGTTAAGTACTTTTACATTTCCTGCCACCGCACCGATTGCCGGATCAACAAAATGACGGACTGCCATTCTTACAGAATCCTCCGAAAGCTGGGAGTCACCATCCATGCACAAGACAATCTCTGCCTTTGAATAACTGATGCCTGCATTTAATGCGCGGGCTTTACCGCCGTTCGGTTTATTGATAAGGGATACTTTTACTTCAGAGTATTTACCCCTTTGATACCCAACCATTGTTTCGGCAACTTCTTTGGTATCATCTGTTGAACCGTCATTAATTACGATAATCTCATAATTGGAGTAGTCAAGTTCCAGAAGCGACTGAATAGAGTCTTTTACAACCATGCCCTCATTATACACAGGGACTAAAATTGATACGAATGGGAAGTATCCTTCTTTCTTTGCGAAGGTATATTTTGTTAAATATATATATGCCGTAAGTAAGACAACAAAATACCTCATCAGAAGTACGGTAAGAAATACAAAAAGCGAAACCAGCGTAGCATATTCAACTAAAGAACTTATCGAGAGAACGGTATAAGGGAGGGAATAAGCAATAATCGCGATTAACAGAAAAGAACTGGCTCCGGAGTAAAATATTCTTCGCAGAATAAGTCTCTTTTTATCGGTCTTAACACCGTCAGAAGCTTCAGTGTTCTTAACGGTTATAGACGTTTGTCGTATTTTCTGATTTGCATTCATTATAATAAGTTACATAATTCGTATTAAAGTATATCTTTAATTTAGCAAAGATTATGCCACAAAAAAAACCGATAAATTGGGAGAATACTACAATCGCAGAAATGACATTGTTTCAATATGATACACTATTTCTCTACGGGTCTTAAGATGATACACTGTGCTATTTTCGCACTAAATTGCAACCTACAGCGACTAAAATGAGATTATTGCTGAATAGTTAATGAGATTTTTTCATCTCATCATATAATGCATCGGTTAACAAATCGGCAATCACTTTGCCGCCGTTATTTGTAAGGTGGCAATAATCTTTATATGCCAACGCCGGTGTTGTGTCAACCCAATCACTAATAATGTTTGTGCCACCCATCGCCTCAAACATATTCCAGTATCCGATGTTTCGCTGGCTGACAATTTTTTCCTGCGAGCGTAACAGTAAGGGGATGCCCGGATCGGTTATAAAGTTTGAACCTTTTTTAATTCCTTTATCGCCGACACTGACCAGTAAAATACTTGTTTGCGGAAATGCCTGCTGCAAATAATCAATCACTTTGGACATTTGCGATTCATACCAGACATAGTTCGAGTATTGGTTCGAAACAATGTTAACCCCGAAATTGATAATCAGGAATTTATAGTTCATGTATGAATTAAATTCACGTAATACGTTAATCGGTATCTCCCCTAATCCCACCCCCGTATTTCCACGGATCGGGAAATTATCAACATACACTCCGTCACCATTCTCAAAGCTCACACCGTAAAAATATCCCCCGGCGCATGAGCGAAAGGTGATGGTTACAAAAGTAGAGCCCGATGGAAACCAGATATCAAGTTTTTTTAAATTTTTTCCGCTCTCCAACTGAAACGTTTGTACCGTATGATTGCTGAATGTACAAGTAACAGATGCCCCCTGCGGCGCATTGGCATAGAAGAGTTTACCGGATGAGAATGTGCGGTAATGGTTATTAAATCTTCCGACTTCATATTTGACCCAGCTCCCTTCGGAGGGCATGAACACAGCGCCATTTATGCCTAATGGCAGCTTGTTTTGATTGCGGGTAAAGAGAGACGATTCCTGCCAATCACTCGAAAAACTTACTCTGGTGGTTGAGCGTATCTCATCGGTTTTAATCGAAACAAATCCTGCTCCATCGCCGCCGAATTGTTTTTGCAAATTTTCCCGCAAATACTCGGATATAACATCACCCATAATAATTGAATCGCCCCAATGCGCGATGTGAATTCGTTTTTGCTTCGCTTTGGATAAGGCATCAAAAAATGAACGGAGTTGTGAAGTGTTACCTTTTATTGCGGTCTTTTTCCCATGCAGCACTATAAAACCCGCCGGTACTGTCTCCGGGGACGCATGCGGATAAGCTGCTACAGATGGAGCAAACGGAAGTAAAGCGGAATATTGTAATTTTGGTTCGTTTAAACCCGATGTCCCATTGCCATGAGGGCTTACTAAAAATATAACCGAAACCAGAAGAAAAAGCAGTGTGTTTGTTAACTTTACCATCTTAACCGTACTTAATGAATATCAACTCAGGTCTACTAAGATATTTACAACAATTGACTAAATAATATAAAGGTGAAGCATATTATCTGCAAATATAAACATAACCGATAATATGCTTCACCTAAAAAAACTTAGAACATGGTGTAATAGATTGAGAAAAATCCGGAAACGTATTTGTATGAAGTGTCTTCGCGTGAAGACTCGCCGATTGCCGCCGTAGCGGAGAATATAAACCGATCAGAAGGTTTATAGATTACACGGCCATTTAATTCTTTAATAATAAAATCGCTCGAAGGAACATAACCGAGTTTTCCTCCGACTGTCATTGTCCACTCTTCATCGTATGGGTACTCGTACTCGCCCCATATGCTATGAGCTTCAAAATGCTGCGGAGCGTAATACAGCCCCGAATTTCTTGAATAATTGGTCATATTGTATTCGTATCCACCGGTAGCACCATCACCCAATTTTCTGCCTATCTTGAACAAAATATCATTCCCCTGATTTCCATCAGAGATTGAAAGGTACTGATAATGTCCGAAAATCTTAAGCACCTGACTCGGATAATATTCATACGTGAATATATAATTGTCGGCGTTGAACCGGCTGCCGTATTGCGTACCGTAATTAACAAGTCTGGATGAATATAAGAAACTAACAGCATCAGACTTGTCATAAGTCAACATGAACAAGGCTTTGTTTTTCTTCTCATACCGGATAATGCCGTCCATAACATTGCGTCTTGAGAGGCCCTGATATGATAAAGTACCAAAACCGGCTGCAGCATATAAATTCGGAGTCGGATAGAGGAAAACCTGCCACTTAAAAGTCGTCATCGAAGTATTAACGCTATAGTCGCCGGGCAAATTGGTTAAGTATTGTTGGTACGTTCCGGTGCCTGAGTTTGCAGTTCCTTTTAAATACGTTCTCTTGACCGATGCGCCAACACCCAAATATTGAACCAAACCGAGTTCAATCTGGAGTCCGAGATTCGAAACCCGGAGATTCATGTTATCCGAATAATGGAATCCGGAAGGAACAAGACGGACATAACTTGGGAACGTGGACAAACTTGACCAGAAAGATCCGCCGCTTGCGGCACTTGCATTCAACCAGCCAAGGCGTTTTGTAACAACATCACGTTTAACTGTATCAACAGTGGTTGTAAGCAGGTTTTCCAGCAGATCTCTTGCGCGGCCGCGATCCTGAAGTTTTTCAAGGTCTTCAGCCATAAATAATTTTGCATCAAAGCTGGTGGTATCTTCTTTTACCAATTTATCAAACAAAGGCAGCGCGCCGGTTGAATCTCCCGACCACATGGTCGCTTTTGCTAATTGCAAAGCAACATCAAAGTCATATTCTTCAGTTAAAAGATTCTTGTAAATATCTTTGGATTTATTCCAGTCTCCTGCACAACCGACAATGTCGGCATATTCCATCATTTCGATTTTGCTCGGCTGCTTGATCTTAGAGAAATATTCTTCATATTTTGCCTGAGATGCTTTACAATCGCCGCTTTCAGCAATTTTTCTGGCTTCACTTAGAATTTCAAAGTTTTTGACATCTTCTTCTAATGCAAGACGAACATCATAAAAGTTTTGAGCGTTTTCTACTGCCTTATTAGTCGGATCGATTTTTCTCGCTGCTTCAATTCGTTCAAGACCCTCAGGAAATTTTCTATCTCTGACGAGCAATGTTGATTTAGCTACTAATGCAGCAAGATTTTTAGGATTAGCATTCAGAACATTATCAAGATACTGATTTGCCAGTTCCGGATCGGTTGTTGTCCAAACCGCAACCTGCGCCCGGAGCAACTGATACTCAAGGTTGTTGGGATCTTTAGCCAAAAGATAATTCAACTGCTCAATAGCACCTTCAAATTGAAAATTCCATGCCGAATATTGTGCGAGCATATATCTGAAATCATGATGTTCGGTTTCCGGCTTGCCTTCAAGGAATTTTTTCAACACCTGACAAGCGTCTTCATAATTTAACTGCCGGGCGTACGCCTGGGCAGCTTTTTTCACATTGTCTTTATTGTCGGGATCTTTTTCATATGCCGCCATACTTGCAGCGGTGTTTGACTCAATTTGTTTATCTCTTCGGGCATTCACCGTATCCCACAGCGGGACAAATTTCGTTGAATCAACTTCACCGGTTCCGATAATCTGCAGCTGTTCGTAAGCTTCTTCAAGGCGGTCAACTGCGATGAGTTCTTTCACCAGCAAATATCGGGTATCAAGATCGGAAGGATTCTTTTTCAAAGATCTATAGTACTTATCAATCGCGTATTCCTGAGGTTTTTTCTGTCCCTCAAGTAACTTTTTATGATTCTTCGTTGTATCAAAGTAGGTATAAATATACGCTCTGTCCTCAGCCTGCTCTAAGCCATCTTCAGCTTCTTTAAAATAGGGACGGAGTTTCAACGCAGTACGAAAATCCTCAGCGGCCTGTTTCTTTTTGCCAAGCCACAATTGAAAATACCCGTATCTGCTCCACAAGCGGTGGTCATTCGGATATTTTTCAACAAATTTCTTTAGTATTTTCTCGCCTTTTTCAATGTGATTATTCCTCGCGAGAATCTCAGTGTACCGGATAACTTCGTCTGCAGACGGTTCCTGACGCTTAATATACTCGTCATACCATTGCTCGGCCAGCATCCACTCACCCATGTGCTTATGACATTTTCCGATTTCGAGATAATTGATAGGGATTGAAGGATTGATGGCGATTTCTCTTTGATGACCCTCGATTTTTTTCCGGAGCTGGGCATACCATACGGTTTCTGCACGGCTTAAATTATTACGAACTCGGCCGTCATTGGGGGCAACTTTAAGGGCTGAACGGTAATCTAAAACGGCATATTCAAGCTGTCCGCGTTTTTCGTAACATTCACCGCGCAGCAAATAGCCGTCAACGGCGCGGGGTTTGGCTGAAATGACTTTGTTAAGAAGGTCAATAGCTTCGCTAAAGCGCTGTTGACGCATATGATTAATAGCTTCATTTTTATAGTTGTCTATTCCCTGTTGTGCAAAAAGGAAAGTGCTCCCTATAAAGAATAGACAGAGGAAAAAGAAAAATAATAGACTGTTTTCTCTACCGTGATTCTTCTTCGAGTATTTCATTAAGAATAGATTCTGCATTGACAACGCTTTCATTAACTTCATACGAAAATGCGTAAATGTACTTCATAATAATACTCAAATAATTTGGATCTGAGTTAGGCAGATTTTGCTTAATCTTGGAGACAAGTACATTCAGATTTCTCTCCGGTCCTTTGCCCATAAGCACAAGAATTTTATCCTTAACCACACACAATTTATCTTTTTTATCAGTTGATAAACGGACTGCATTTTGCAGCTGGTTAATGGTCAGGATTCTCTGCCTCTCGGCAATGGGATCGAGTTTCAAAGAAATCAATATGAAAGCTTGACCGGTACTTTTAAAGAATGCAATTTGATTGTTCAGTATCAAACTGAATTCGCTAAGATCATAAAGGTTAGTGAAAGATACTTTTTCCGGTACAATGTCTACGTTTGTTATAGGGCGATATTTTGAATTACTCGTATTCGAAGGATAATAGGTCTCATTGCTTTCTTGAGGTTCTTCAGCCGGAAATGGATTCTGAAATTTTGTCTGGTTATCATAATCAAAGATTATTCCCTTATACGGCTCAATATAAAAGTCGGATACGAATTGTCCTTCAGTATGTCCAATATTTGGAGTAATAGTAGCTTTTCCCGACGGTGTTCCCTTCTCATCCGTTTTCTTTTGCAGGTAAATGATAGCTGTAGAGTATTGTGTAATTGAGTCAACAATCATCTGCGCCAAAGGAGTAGCCGGTTCAGCCAAAATCATCAAACAAGTAACATTTCTTTCTTCAATAGCTTCAATAGTTCTTAAATAAGTCTGCTGTAAGAGACCGATGCTTTCAAAACCGATAAACGGGGTCAACTCATCAAACACCAAGCGGTCGGGCTGGTATTGCTCGATGACAGTCACGATGTCATTCAAATATTCCACAAGGAAATTATCCGGGCTCTCTGATTCGTAAATGTCAGTCGGAGGGGCGACGCGAACAACAATTATTAAATTCTGGTTCATTGCCGATTGCAAGTCAAAGTCAATCGAGGCCGCATGGATCATCAAATCTTTAGGGCGCATGTTGGTGAAATAAAGGCATACCTCTTTATTTTTCACACATTCCATCGCATAATGCAGACCCATCATTGTCCGGCCCGATTTTCTTGGACCAATTAAAAGATAGGAACCGCCTTTATACATTCCGCCCCAAGCCTTATCAATTAATGCCAGGCCTGATTTTACGGTATTTAATTTTCTCTTCATCATCTTAAATCTCGAATTATTCAATAAAAGTTTTCAATTATTATGCCAACTGAAAACCCTTATTTTCTAATAAAAACGTATACTTATATGCTTAGGTGGTATCATTATGAGACACATGGATGTGATTTGTATCATAATGGGATTTATTCACCAAGAATGTATTTATTGGTAAATACAAATATAGCCGTAGCATTGGTTACAATCGTCGGTTCATTAGTTATATAGTCCATGCGGTCGTCAAAATAAAATACGTCATCGGAATTAAACTCATTTGGGCGTTTGTCTTCACGATCTATCTTATAATTGTCTAATACCGATTTGGGAGCCGGTCCGGCAGCTATCGCTCCCGGCAAATATCCCTTATTAAAATAGGCTACCTGAGAATGAAAGTGCTTAGCGTAATTTGTCCCGAATTGGTAGACAAACGATAAGCCCCAGGGATTTTTACCAAATATATAATCAAGCTGTGTTACGATCAATGAATCAAACTGATGCGAATTCGTCAACTGACTCCACAACATTGCCTGAAAAACAATTCCCAGCATGGTGTGAGTGGTTCCCCAGGAAAAGGCAGCCCCCTGATTATACAGATTACCATTCTTGTTGTTATTAAACGCGTTCAAATTATTGAGAATATAGTTACCATATTCGGGGAAATACTGCGCGATTCTGAAATGTGCAAGTGCGTTGATGTCGCCCCAGCTCCACCAGTAATCCGATCCAGCCTTGTTCATCAGTTCCTTGGCCTCGTTAATATACCCGGCATTTCCGGTGGCATTATAAAGTTCAACCGCTCCAAGTGCAAGTTTTGAATAATACGTTTTATCCATATACATGCCCGAATTCGTTTGATCGAGATCCGGGACAGAATAACGGAGAGCGTAGAATTTTTGAGCCGTCGCAAGCAGCTTATTGGCAAAAGCATCATCATGAAAACGCACGCGCCAAATTCTTGACGCCAATGCAAGAGTCGCTGAATACATGCCCACGAGATTCTTCCCTATCCCCTTATAAGCAGGACGGTCATATTTCAATGTGTCATTCTCGGGCAGCCTCCAGCCGAAATCATGATCTCGCATGTCTTGAACCTGATTGATAAGCGAGTTGTTCGCGTAGTTGCACCGCACAAGCCAGTCAATCCCCACGCGTGCCTCTTCCAAAATATCCGGAGTGTTATTTTTGTTATCGTCAAAACCGGCCTTTGAAGTATTTAATTCATACGTCAAAAGAAGCATATACGTTGTGTAGCATGAGGTATTCAGAAACTTCAGATAATCCCCTGCATCATGCCATCCGCCGGTAACATCAATACCCTTCACGGTGCTGTCGCCTCCGACTATCGGAGAGTCATAGAGATGACAGATTTTATGTAAGCGTGGATTCGTTGGCCCGCATCTTTGCACTTGCAGGAACTCAATGAGAGAATCGGCGACCGAAGCATAGATATCCTTTGAAATTTTAAAGGTGCCGGAACGCTTGCCGCCCATTTCAATAAAATAACTTCCGGATTTGTTAAATTCCGTGAAATCAATCCTGTAGTGATATCCGAATTTACCCCATGAGCCGAGATTATCTGTCACTTTACCGGTAAAAACTTCATCTTTGCTCTTTGCGTCAACGATTTTAAACTGTTTTGACTCAATTTCCTTTTTGGCAAATGCCATACCGAATTTTACCATACCCGGTAAATATCCGACCTGATTAACCCGGAGATTAATATCTTCAACAATTTTGGAAGTCGCCGTACACGACTGCACAAGAAATGCCGCCACAAGGATGAAAACTAAATTCAGATATCTCATTGATTGATTTTCTATGTTTATCTAAACAACTCTTCTAAACTAATAATTTTTACATTATCATTTTTTATTTCGAGCGGGTACGTTGAAATTAATTTATCTTCGTTCAATATACCTTCATCTTTAGGAGTGCTGTAGGTAATCGGTGACTGAGCATTCTGCACAAGATTCGCTTTTAGGGAATCTGCATTCTGCGTAATAATCGCAATCATCATGTTATCAGTCTTAAAATACTTTTTGACCGCTCTGTTAACAGCATCCAGCGTAACGCTTTTCAAAGCTTTCTTATAGAGTTGAAGATGTCCCTTTTCCAATCCGTAAAACTTATCATCCAATGCGTAACCCAATCTTTTCGAGGTTGTAGGAGCATAATGAAGAATGTACTTGCTCAAAAATCCTTTAGTCAACTCAAAGTCCTCTTTCGTCATTCCGTTGTCGGCAAGTTTTTTTAGCTCACGAACAGCAGCGCGTAATGCGAAGTGAGCATTTTCATTCGGGACAGGGCGAATCCATATTTCAAACATGTGCTTTCTTCTCGGCACGTTTACCGGAGGCAGCTGAATGCGTCCGCCGTTCGGATAATGTTCGATATAGCTGTAATCACCATAGTTTAAGCCGCGTTCTTCGCGAATAACCTGATACAGATGTGAACTTGAGTTGCGGTGTTCGCCGAGCCATGAGTTTGCTACTGCCAACGCATACCAGTCAGCCGAGCCGCGTACTACGCTTATCGGATATCCGATAGAGATAGCAGTGCTTGCCGCTTTTTTCTCTACGATAACGCAGTTCTGTCCGGTGACTTTTTTCTCTTTTATTTCAGGAGCCGCTTGCTTGGTTCCCGCCGGAAGATTTTCGAGATCGCTCCATAGTTTTTGCAGGAATGCCTTGTCGTAGCCACCGCCAATACCCAGAACAAAATTATTTTTGTTATAGTACTTACGATAAAAGTCTATTACATCGTTCAGCGTTATTGACTTTACCCCGCTGATAGTACCCTGATCGGGATGCGCGTAAGGAGTACCTTCATACACCGCCGAATATAATGTCGCCTTGCCCAATTCCTCGTCACTGGAATATTTCAAAGTAGTAGTAAGATAGTTTAATACATCTTCTTTTATTCTATTAAAATCTTCTTCCTTAAATGCAGGAGACAGTATTTGTTCGGTAAACAGCTTATAATAATCTTTCAAGTTATCTTTGTGCACTCTTCCCGTAAATACGGCTATTTCCCTGCCTTCAGTGACGGAAAATGAAGCAGCCAAAGGAAATAGTTTTTTCAGGATAACATCATAACTATTAGTTGTTGTTGCTCCATCGCTGAGCATTGAAGCTGTCAGGTAGGCGAGTCCTTCTTTACCTGCGGGGTCATACTGCGTGCCCGCATTAAACATAATGCGAATGGATATAGTCGGATCCGACTTTACCGGTAGTTGAACGATGCGGTTATTGTCGGGTTTGCCCGCTAATGTAAGCGGAACAATACATAAAAGGAATATTACGATTTTAGTGAAACTCGTTTTCATTATTTTTTCCCTTTCAAAATAATCAGGTTCTCGTTGGAGGGTATAAAATAACTTTGTACTGCTGCTTGAATATTAGCAGGAGTAACATCACTCAAGCCGCTATAGTATTCATTTACTACGTCAACGTCACCGGCAAGAGCAATATAACCGGCGAGTACGCCTGCAATTGCGTCCGAGTTATCTAACGACATAAGAAAGCTGTATTTATTCCGTTTTTTCAATTCATTCAATTGAGCCGCCTCAACCGGTTTTTCACGGAATGAGTCAATTGTTTTTTTAATTTCAGATAAAACGTAATCATTATCTTTTTCGTCCTTCACCATCACGTACACCTCAAACATGTAAGGGTCACGATTTACGCCTGGAGAAGCTTCCAGCACCTGAACTTTCTGTTCATCCAGCACCAATTTTTTATACAAAGCACTGGTTTCACCAAAAGCTAATTCGGCAAAATGTACCATTGATAAGTAATTTTTGTTTTTTGCGCTGAATGCGTCCATTTTATAACTGAGCATAATAAGAGGCAAGGTTTTGCCATCATATTCAACATTCTTACTGCGTGGAGCAAGCTGTTTAGGCTCTTGTTCTATTTTTGGTTCGGTATATCCGGGCTTCCAGTCTTTGTAATATTTGCGTATCCACGACTCGGTTTTCGTCTTATTAAAATCACCGACTACCAGAACAACGACATTCGACGGGCGGTAATATCTCTTATAAAAACTCACGCTGTAATCATACATGTTCGGCATATTCTTAATGTCTTTCTCGAAGCCGATTGTCGTATGCTTGTACGTGTGTTTGTCGAACGCGAGATTGTGCATCTCCTCGAATGCAACTGACCAAGGGCTGGTTCTTCCCTTCCTATATTCACCGTACACAGCGCCAGACTCCGTCTGAAATTGCTGTAAAGAATATTTCAGATGTTGAAATCTGTCGGCTTCTAATTGAATTACTTTTTCAAGGTCTTCCGATGCAAGATTCAAGTGATACACGGTTTCGTCGTCACTGGTGTACGCATTAGCATCAGCACCAATACTGGTGATGATACTGTCATACATTTTGCCGGGGACATTCTCCGTACCACGAAACATCATGTGCTCAAAGAAATGAGCAAAGCCTGATTTCCCTTCTTCCCACTCATCGCGGCTGCCTGTGCGCACAATCGAGTAATACGATACGAGTCCCGGTGAATCAAACGGGATAAAAAATATTTTTAGCCCGTTATCTAAAACGATTTTCGAATACGGAAAAGGAAATATTTTTTTTGAATCATTGTTTTTTGCGAGACCATTGAATGCAAAAAAACACAAAATACTTAAAATGAGAAATTTTTTCATTGAATTTCCAATTAATTATGAGAATTTTGATAAGCTTTATTGTGTAGTGGACTTACTGCGGCGTAGATCCATTTTCTTTAGGAGAAAAACAACATATACGGCAATCAGAATGCCGCTTGCATCCGATAACCAGTCGTAAATATCACAGCTTCTGCCGGGTACAAACATTTGATGCAGTTCATCTAACGCACCGTAAAGAAAGCCAAAGAAAATCGTGGCTATATTGAAGTGCTTCTTTAAAAACGGACTGCCATCCTGATAGTATAGCATAAGGTTTAAAAGACATCCGAGAATAAAGAACGCAGTGGAATGTTCGGTCTTATCATTGATGCCGACATTCGGAACTCGGGACGATGGTATGGAAGTGAAAATAAACAAAGTCACCCAATACAACGTCAACGGTATGTAAACTAAATATTCTTTACGACGTTCTAAATATTTAAACAATGGAATCCCTTAAGAATTTAATTGTTGATGGAATTTCGTGCATCAGCTGCATAGCAGTAAAGCCATATTCGGTTTTACCGGCGCGAAGTATATCGGCCGTTAAGCCATGCAGATACACACCCGCGACGGAGGCCATTTCCAAATCGCGTGTTTGCGCTAACAAACCCCCGATAACTCCCGATAGTACATCTCCGCTGCCGAATTTTGCGAGTCCTTCGTTACCCGTAGTATTGATAAATACTTCACCTTGAGGATTACCGATCAATGTTCTGAAATCCTTGAGCACGATGTGGCATTGATGTTTCATGCAGAACTCTTTCAATACCGAGATCATGTCGTTTCGGATTCCCTCAACAGGAATTCCGATCAACCGGGAAAATTCGCCGACATGAGGGGTCAGGATGGCATTGGTTAAGTCGAATTTTTTCAGATCACTTCCCGAGAGGGCATTGATTGCATCAGCATCAATCACTTTTAACACTTCGGGAAATTTCTTGATACATTGCCTTACTGCAGAAACCGTTTCAGAGTTGGTTCCAAGTCCGGGACCGATGATAAGAACATCCGCCCAGTCAATTCGTTTTTGTAATTCAGTGATGTTCGATTCGGATAACATACCCGTTACCTTATCGTCATACTTTTTGACAATCAGTTGATACTCGCCTTCCGTATGTGCGACTGCATATAACGATTGAGGAAACGCGAGAATTGAGGAGCCCGTACCGACATAAAAAGGAGAAAGCGATGCAAGCAATCCCGCTCCGGGATACTCAAATGAGCCCGCTATGGAAAGTACTTTCCCGGCGGAATATTTGTTTTGTGTTTTTGTTTTTACAGGCAGCGCACTTAAAGCGTCTTCCGGTTCAATAAGATATAGGTCGGAATCTAAAGAGTTAATGTATGAATCCGTGATGCCTATACCTGCGCCTACAACCTCACCTGAGTAACGGTACCCTTCGGAGAAAAACAATCCGGGTTTTAATCCGCCCAGAGTAATGGTAAGATCAGCATTAAAAACTGTTTCACCGTATCCGGTTTGAGAATTCAATCCGGTCGGAATATCAACGGCAATTCTTCTGACTTTTATTTCGTTTAAGCATTCTATCAATTTTGAAAGGCTTGGAGAAAGGTTGCCTTGTGATCCGCTGCCCAGAATTGCATCCACGATAACATCGGAGGATTCAATCTTCTTGACTTCCTTAAGGGTCGGACAATAGAAGATTTTCAGACTTTTTTCGAATTTGCTGATGTTTTCAAGAGCTTCAAAATTAGTCTTTGCATCGGGTGAAAGGTCTTTTTTCTGATACAGGTGAAAAACCGAGACGGCATAGTGGTGAATAAGAAGCTGCCGGGCAACGGCAAATCCATCGCCGCCGTTATTACCCTTTCCACATACAATACCGATTTTATGATACTTTGGGAGCGGGTATCTTTTAACAATTTCTTTCGTGATGTTGATGGATGCGTTCTCCATCAATAGCAACCCCGGTATCTTTAACTGATTAATCGCATAATCATCTATTCCACGAACTTTTTCCGGTGAAAACAGAGGTATCATAACGCTCTCAGAATTAGTTGAGAATTAAAGTACCGCAATTTAAATAAAAGCCGAAATAAGATTCACAATTGCACCCGGCGCTATACCAACCACGACAACAAAAATTGCCGCGGTAAGAATACCCAGTATAGCCATCGTGCCCTTGGCAGCTAAAATTTCCTCGTTGCTCTTCTTAAAATACATAACAAGGATAACGCGTAAATAAAAATATACACTGATGACACTGGCTAAAATTCCAAGCAGAGCAAGCCAGGTGTAACCGGCTTTAATCGCAGAAATAAAAACGTAATACTTACCAAAGAAACCACCAAACGGAGGAATTCCGGCTAAAGAAAACATGAACAAAGCTAATAACGCAGCAAGAAGCGGCTGTTGAAAACCCAAACCCTGATAGTCGTCAATGGCCAGATACTTCTCGTTCTTAGTTTCAAGAATGGAAACAATACCGAAAGCCCCGATATTCATAAACACGTACACACCGATGTAAAAAACTACGCCCGCGGCGCCCATACTGTTCCCTGCCGCTAAGCCGATAAGCATATACCCGGCATGTGCGATGGATGAGTATGCCAGCATTCGTTTAATATCTTTTTGTGCCAATGCGACTATACTTCCGTAAAGCATGGATAAAACTGAAAGTGCCGCTAAAAACGGAGTAAATAGTTTCTGTCCGCCTTGCACTGCAATCGGGATAAAGAGCAGCAATAACGCGCTGAAAGCTGCCGTCTTCCCTACCGTTGACATCAGAGCTGTGACTCCAGTTGGTGCACCCTGATACACATCCGGTACCCACATGTGGAAAGGAAATGCTGCAATTTTAAATGTAAAGCCGATTACAAATAACAACATGCCGACTAAAAATATCGGACTGTTGATGACCGAAGAAAGGTTCACGATAATCGCATCAAGTGAGAGAGAATGGACAGCGCCGTATATGAGTCCCATACCGTAAACAATGAAGCCAGTGGCAAACGAGCCGAGTAAAAAGTATTTCAATGCCGACTCATTTGATTTGATATTTCTGCGGCGGAAACCGGTAAGGATATAAAAACATAGTGACATTAATTCAAGGCCGATAAATACCACTACAAGATCACGAGCTGCGGAAATAAGCATCATTCCCAAAACGGCAGATAAAATCAAAATATAATACTCGCCAAGTTCGGTCTCTATTTTTCTCATATAATCAAAGGAGATCAGCATAACAAGTGCCGCGCCTATATTAAACAGGAAATAGAACACATTAACGAGTTTTCCGGCTGCAAGCATACCGCTGAAATACAAACCCTCCTCATTTGACGTAAACAATGAAAAGAATGCCGTCCCGAAACAGACGACAATAGCAATCCAGGGAATGATGTATCTGCTCTTTGAGGAGAACATCTCAACCGTCAGGGTTACAAGAATGGCTCCGGCAATTATCAGGAGCGGTAAAATCTTATATATATCGTAGCTATTCATAAAATAAATTTATTCAATAAATAAAATATCATCCTCATTGGCTTCAATAAGGACTTTATGTTTTTCCTGTAGATACAGGGAAATCTTTTTATGGTTTTCGAAATTGAACACATCATCACCTTTATTAACAGCGATAATTTTTATTGCTTCATATTTCGAAACGGCTTTATTTAATTCAGGATATTGTTTGAAATATAAATTCGTGAATTCGCCCTCTTCGGTAATTTCAATATCTTTGGAGTGCGATGAAAAATCCGTAATAATATCATCGTCAACAATAACCTTGAAAAAATGACACTGAAAAGGAACAATCAGTCTGTTGCCATACCACAAACCGACTTTTTTACCGTTCAATGTTTCGTCTATGTTCATATTGATTCCAATGTTATTTGAAGAATACTAACCAGACTAAAATGAAAACCGGCAGCAGCACAGGCACAGAATATACAAAAATGTATGAAACGAAAGAGGGCATCTTTATTCCCGCCCGCTCGCTGATTGACTTAACCATAAAATTCGGGCCATTACCGATATACGTCATTGCACCGAAAAATACTGCCGCTACTGAAATCGCCTGCAAATATCCTGCATCGTGAATCATAAATTCCCGGACATCGGCAAGCTGATTAACATTCAAATTAAACTTACCCATCGCGCCGCTCAGAAAATTCAAATATGTAGGTGCATTATCCAGAACAGACGATAAAAATCCGGTTGCCCAATAAAATGTCGAGGTATTCAGTGAGTTACCGAAAGCTTTCGACTCATACGCAATCAGTTGCAATGCCGGAATCATGGTAATAAATATTCCGATAAAAAGGAAAGCGACTTCCTTAATCGGTTCAAAATCAAACTCGTTTGCCCGAAGGATTTCATCTTTAGATGTTTTGAATGCCGCAAAAGCAACACCGAACATGATAAGTTCACGAATGCCCAATGGGAAAGGATGCAAATCCGGCACCCAACTCATAACGGAATGGTCAACAAATACCGAGCAGATGATAATCAGTAGGAACCCAAAATTCCTTTTGCCGCGGATTTCAATTGACTTAAAGAATCCGATTACATCTGATGTATTCATCGGAGTATTACTGTTTTTTAACTCCAGAACAAAAAACACTGCCGATATCAGAAGAATTGCCGGCAGCCAGATATACCAAACATTTTCAAGCACCCAAAAGAACGGCACTCCGCGAAGAAATCCGAGAAATAACGGCGGATCGCCGATAGGTGTTAATGCCCCGCCGACGTTGCTCACAACAAAAATAAAAAATATTATGTGGTATGGACGGATATTCCCTTTGTTCATTTTGAGAAACGGCCTGATAAGCAGCATTGAAGCACCGGTTGTACCGATTATATTTGCAATGACTGCACCTATCAGCAGGAATAGTGTATTTATAAGAGGACTGCCCTGCCGGTCAAATTTTATGAGTATACCGCCGGTGATAATAAACAAAGAACTTAACAGAGCAATGAATGATATATACTCAATGCCTGAATGGATAATACTTGCAAAATCATTCAAGTAAAAAGCATAATATGCCGCTACAATCAACGCAAGAAACAAAGCGAACTTAGCATAATGCTTCTCCCAGAAATGACCATATAAAACAGGGCCGGATGCTATCATGCCGAGCAGGATAACAAAGGGAATCACCATATACGGTTGAGGAGACATCATGCTATTTACTTATAATAATTAAATACGATTATCTATTCAGATTTTCTGTTACAAACTTTGCAACCGAGGCTTCTGATAATTTTAAGAAGGATGAAGGATAAACACCTATCCAAACAATAAAGACAATGAGCAGTCCAACCGTTACGAATTCTTTAGCATTCATGTCGGTTAAGGACAATAACTTTTCATTTTTGACTTCACCAAAAACCACACGCTGATACATCCACAACAGATATACCGCGGCAAATATCACTCCGGACACCGCTATAATGGTGAACCACCAATTATTTAAGACGCTCGATTTAAACGATCCGAGAAGGATGAGGAACTCACCGATAAAACCATTCAAGCCGGGCAGCCCGATGGAGGATAAGCTCACAATCAACAACATAGTCGAGTAAACCGGAACAATCTTCGCTATGCCGCCGTAAGCGGAAATTTCACGAGTGTGCGTGCGTTCATATAAAACGCCAACGAGGAGGAATAATGCTCCTGTTGAAAGACCGTGATTGATCATTTGGATGACCGCGCCTTGCAGTGATTCCTGAGTCAGTGCAAAAATACCGAGCACGACAAACCCCAGGTGCGCAACCGAAGAATACGCGACTAACTTTTTCATGTCCTTCTGCACCATCGCAACTAATGCGCCATAAATAATACCAATCACAGCGAGAGTTGAAATGTAAGGGGCAAAGAAATGTGCCGCCTGCGGAAACAAAGGAATTGAAAACCGTATTAATCCGTAAGTGCCCATTTTAAGTAACACACCGGCAAGAATAACGCTGCCTGCAGTCGGCGCCTGCACGTGTGCATCAGGAAGCCATGTATGGAACGGAAATAACGGTACTTTAATTGCAAAGCTTATGGTAAATGCAAGGAACATCCATAGCTGAATAGCCATTGGAATGGTCGGGCCGATTTTATATAATTCAAGCAAGTTTGTTGTAAAGCTGCCCGCGCCGGAAGCATAAACAGCTATCCATATGATAGCAACGAGCATCAGCAAACTACCGGCCATAGTATAGATAAAAAACTTGAGTGCCGCGTAAATTCTCTTTTCCCCGCCCCAGATGCCGATGATAAAATACATCGGGATGAGCATGAACTCCCAGAAAATATAGAAGAGAAATAAATCCAAAGACACAAAAACACCAAGCATACCGAATTCAAGTATCAGCATGAAGAATGTGAATTCTTTGACCCGGTCTTTTATGGCTGACCAGCTTGAGAATAAAGTAATCGGTGTTAAAAATGTAGTGAGTAATAAAAGAAGTAATGAGATTCCATCAATTCCCACAAAATAGGATATGTGAAGTTGATGAATCCAGTCGAATTTTGCCTGCATCTGGAAATCGCCATTGCTGCTGTTAAAGGCCGCAAGTACGAAAAGAGAAATGACAAATGCCGCAGCTGAAAAATATAGCGCAGCATGGCGAATCAACTTTTCAGCTTTCTTCGGGAGAAGCAGTACAATCAATGCACCGACTAAGGGAGTAAAAAGTAAATACGTTAGTATCGAATTCTGTATCATATCACATCAATCTCATTAACCACAAAAGTGCAATTGCTATTCCGGCAACCATAATAATCGCGTAGAACTGGGTAAATCCGGTTTGCATTTTTTTGATAACTGCCGAACCTCGCTCAACCAATGAAGCGGTTCCGTTAATCAAGCCGTCAATAATTTTAACGTCGGTAAATTTCCAGAGGAATTTTTCCGAAACTTTATATATCGGCTGAACTATGGCTGTGTCGTAAATTTCATCTATATAGTATTTGTTGAACAAAACTTTATGCAGAGGGTGTAATTTGGTGCTTACTTTCTCGGGCAAGTTTGTTTTCTTTATATACATGTAGTACGCTAAAAGTATAGCCGCTGAAGCTCCGATGACAGAAACCACCATGAGCATTATTTCCATAAATCCGCTATGTTCACTGTAGGACATAAGCTTATAGTGCGCGGGTTTGAATACCGGCTCAAGCCAGTTTTCAAAAACATTTCCATGCTCGCCTGCAAATACTTTCGGCAATCCAACAAATCCACCCACCACAGATAGAAAAGCAAGCGCCATAAGGGGTACCGTCATAACTTTTGGCGATTCATGCGGATGTACATGGTGCTGATCAAACCGGCTCTTACCTTCAAACGTAAGGATATAAAGACGGAACATATAAAATGCCGTCAGCAGCGCAGTAATAACACCAACCAGCCAAAATCCGAATCCGCCATGCGAGTACGCATTCCACAGAATTTCATCTTTGCTGAAAAATCCCGCGAGTGGTGGAATTCCGGAAATCGCGATTGCACCGATAAGAAAAGTTATTCTTGTATTCGGCATATACTTTTTCAAGCCGCCGTACTTTTGAATGTTCTGTTCTTCGTGCATTCCGTGAATAACAGAACCGGCACCAAGAAACAATAAAGCTTTAAAAAACGCGTGTGTCATTACGTGAAAGATACCGGCAGAAAATGCACCCATACCGAGAGCTAAGAACATGTAGCCTAATTGGCTGACTGTTGAATACGCGAGTACTTTTTTAATATCATTCTGGACAAGTCCGATGGAGGCCGCAAAGATAGCAGTAAGCAAACCGATAATGGCTACAAACATCATAGCCGCAGGAGCAGAAGCGTAAATAGCCGAACATCGCGCAACCATGTATACACCGGCAGTAACCATTGTAGCGGCATGAATCAATGCCGATACCGGTGTTGGACCCGCCATAGCATCCGGCAGCCAAACAAACAACGGAATTTGCGCCGATTTTCCCATTGCACCGATAAACAAACAGAATGCTATGAGATTAAATGTTGATTCGGGAATTGCTCCACCACCAAGACGGCTGAAAACTTCACCAAAGTTGAGACTGTGAAAATTCAAGTAGATGAGAAACATCCCGATTAGAAATCCGAAGTCACCGATACGGTTAACAACAAACGCTTTCTTCGCGGCATCGGCTGTTGTGCTCTTCTCAAACTTGCGGTCATACCAGAATCCGATAAGCAGATATGAGCAAAGCCCCACGCCTTCCCAGCCGAGGAAGAGCAATACAAAGTTATCGGCAAGTATGAGATTCATCATCGCGAAAATGAATAAGTTCAAATACGCGAAAAATCTCCAGAATCCTTTATCACCGTGCATATATCCGATGGAATATATGTGGATGATAAATCCGACTCCGGTTACAATAAGCGCCATCAATAAAGAAAGCTGATCAACCTGATACGCGATTGAAACATGAAAATCACCGGTCTGCATCCACGTGAAGAGTGGAACGATTGTCTTCCGCATTTCTTCCGGCAGCTGCACAGTTTCCCAAAACGCGGCAAGGATGATAAGGAATGATATGCCTATCATCCCGCTGCCGATAATGCCGATTACTTTTTCATTTTTTATTTTCCGTCCGAGCAGACCGTTTATCAGAAACCCGAGAAACGGAAGCAGTACGGTCAGATAGACATAATTTCTCATGTAACTCAACTGATTATTACCACTTTAAAACATTTATCTCATCAATATTCATCGTCTTCTTGTTCCTGAACACGGAAATAATAATGGCGAGCCCGACTGAAACCTCTGCTGCGGCAACCGCCATAACAAAGAAAACGAAAAGCTGTCCGGTTATATTACCGAGATAGGAGCTGAACGTTACGAAAGTAAGGTTAGCCGAATTCAACATCAACTCTATGGACATAAAGACGATGATTGCATTCCGGCGTGTCAACACTCCGATAACGCCCATAATAAACATAAACGCGCTGACTATTAAATACAGTTGTATTGGAATCATGAATTTGTATCCAATTTTTTCTTCGCTAAAATCAATGCACCAATTGCCGCGGCGAGAAGCAAAAATCCCGTAGCTTCAAAAGGCAGAAGGTAATTTGTATACAATTCTTTGCCGATAGCTTCTACAGTTCCTATTGCCGCACTCGACTGCCTGTCACGGATTATAGGATTCCTCATGAATGTAAGCCAGATAGCATACGTCAATTGAAATAACACAAGTATTCCTACTCCCAGCGCTGCTGCTTTCATCTTTGGATTATCCTCGAAGAATCGTTTTTCATTCTCCGGCCGCAAAAGCATGATGACGAACAGGAAGAGTACCATGATGGCTCCGGCATAGACAATTATTTGTACAACCGCGATAAACTGGGCATACAGTAAAAGATACATACCGGCTAATGCCGCAAAATTAAGAACTAAGAACAGCGCGGAAATAATCGGACTCTTTCTCGTGATGACAAGAACCGAACTTATTACCGCTACCGTCGCAAAAAATGTAAAAAATATTATCTGAGCTGTCATATAACAGTATTTTGTTAAGGAGTATTTCTGTAAATCATTCTTGGGAACGGAATTGTTTCCCGAACGTGGTCAAGGCCGCATATCCAGCCGACTGTTCTCTCAAGACCGAGTCCGAAACCAGCATGTGGAACCGAACCGAATCGGCGCAAGTCGAGATACCAGTTAAATGCTTCAACCGGCAGATTGTGTTCAACGATGCGCTTCATGAGTACGTCGTAATCTTCTTCGCGCTGGCTGCCGCCGATAATTTCGCCGTAACCTTCGGGTGCAAGCACGTCAACCGCAAGTGCGACTTTCGGATTTTCCGGATCGCGTTTCATGTAAAATGCTTTGATTTCCGAGGGATAACGGTGAACCATGACCGGACGGTCAAACTGATTCGAGATAATCGTTTCATCTGTTCCACCAAAGTCATCGCCCCATTGGAAATCAACGCCGTTCTTTTTTAAAATTTCAACTGCTTCATCATAAGAGATTCTCGGCAGCGGGCGTTTTACATTCTCTAACATTTTAATATCGCGTTCGAGAACTTTCAGTTCTTCTGCTCTGTCTTTTAAAACACTTTGTACAATGTACTCAAGGAATTCTTCCGCGAGATCCATGTCGTCATTTAAATCGTTGAACGCAACTTCAGGCTCAACCATCCAGAATTCAGTTAAATGTCTTCTGGTTTTTGATTTTTCGGCTCTGAATGTCGGACCGAATGTATAAACTTTGCCGAATGCCATTGCACTTGCTTCGGCATAGAGTTGTCCGGACTGTGTTAAATACGCTTTGCCAAGGTCAAAATACGGAGTCTCAAACAACGTAGATGTTCCTTCGCAAGCAGCCGGTGTTAATATCGGCGAATCAACTAACGTGAATCCCTTATTATCAAAAAAGTCCCTGATAGCCTTAACAATACGGTGACGAATCTTAATAATAGCGACTTGCTTGCTCGAGCGCAGCCACAGGTGGCGGATATCCATCAAAAATTCAACGCCATGCTCTTTTGGTGTTATCGGATAGTCATGAGCTTCGCTGATAGCCGTAACGGATGTTACATCCATCTCTACTCCACCCGGAGCGCGGCCTTCTTCTTTAATTTTTCCTGTTACGGTCAGAGAAGATTCCTGTCCCAGAGCATCTGCAAGGGCGAAAACTTCTTCCGATACGTTATTTTTGAAAACTACTGCCTGCAAATAGCCGGAACCATCACGCATAACCAGAAAACGGAGCTTTCCGCTGGAACGTTTATGATATAGCCACCCACTAATTGAGACCTCTTCCCCCACGTGTTGTTTTAAGTCACTGATATAAATTCTGCTCATAAAAATATTAGGTTGTTTATAAAATAAAAACTTAATATATGAAATGTTTTCGTCATTTTCCTGCTTAATCTTTTCAAACTAAACCGTATGTTTTGATTTGAATTTCTCATTTTCATGCGGTAATTCCCCCTGCTGTTTTTACAACAATTTCCGCATGCGGTTTAGTTCATTATTTACATTTTTTCTGAAAGATTTTTTATGAACATCATAAAACCCAAAGCTCTGAAAAAAGGTGATACAATTGGATTGATTTGCCCTGCAACGGCTCCGGATGACCTTTCCCGCATCGAAAAAAGTGCTGTATATTTTGAAAAATTGGGTTGCAACGTACTTATCGGGAAAAATGCTTTCAAATCTTACGGATACCTCGCGGGTACCGACAAAGAGCGCAGCGATGATATCGTTTCCATGTTTACCAATGCAAAAGTTAAAGCCATAATCTGCATTCGCGGCGGTTATGGAAGCAACAGGCTGCTTGATATGCTACCCTATGATATTATAAGAAAAAATCCTAAAATCTTTGTCGGTTTCAGCGACATAACCTCATTGCAAACTGCCCTGCTTGCCCTAAGCGGTATTCTCACGATAGCCGGCCCAATGGCTGCGGTGGATTTCCACAGCACCTCCGACCCCTATACCGAAGAAAATTTTTGGCGGTTGATTACAGAACCAAAAGCTGCGGGTATTGTTCCTCTGCCTGCGGGTCATAATGTAAATGTATTAAGAAAAGGTATCGGCGAAGGTGTTTTATTTGGCGGCAATTTTGCCAATTTTGTTGCCCTGCTCGGAACGCCCTACTTCCCGAAGCCGGATAATAAAATTCTCCTGATTGAAGATGTAGACGAAAAACCCCATCGTATTGACCGTATGCTGAATCAGCTAAAACTTGCCGGAGTGTTAGACAAAGTGAACGGAGTAATTGCCGGGCAATTCACCGACTGCGAAAGTACAAATCCAAATGCATTCACCGTTGATGAAGTTTTAAAGCAATACCTTGGAAAACTGAAAGTCCCGGTAATTACCAATTATCCTCACGGGCACACAAAACACATCGCATCGCTGCCCATCGGCGGGAAGGTCAGAATAAACGGCAACAAAGGGACTGTGGAGATACTAGAATCGGCAGTCAAACAATAACACGCCCTCACCCTCATTCCCTCTCCCAAAGGGCGAGGGAGGTAAAAAAAGTATTAATTGAATGCAGCTTCCCCTCTCCCTCTGGGAGCAATGGTGTTAACTTAAGGATTTGTTTGTCATTCCGTAAAATCTGACGGGAAGAATATAGATCGAAGAGGATAGCTTAGTTCGTCAGATTTGTACGGAATCCAGGTTGAAATCAGGTAAAGGCATAATGGATTCCGGATATCCGTCTACCGACGGATTCTGCACGGCATTCTGCGAACGGAATGACATGCTAATTTTTATATGCACAACGATTTCCCTGGTGTTTTCTCTTAAGTTGACAGCATTGCCCTCTGGGAGAAGAGGCTGGGAGATAAGGGCAATGATAAAAAAAGACATCCGTGAGGATGTCTAAAAAAATATTTTTGCGGCTTGGTGCCTTTGCGTGAGTCAGATTTTAGGTGCAGGCGAGTTCGATTTTGTTCTTGATATTTTTTGCTATCTCTGCAAAGTTTGCATCTGTGTCAATCAAATTCTGAATGCTCGTGCAGGCATGAATAACCGTTGAGTGGTCACGTCCGCCGAAATACAATCCGACATTCTTCAAAGAGATGCGTGTTAATTCCTTGGCAAGATACATAGCCAACTGACGCGCAATGACAATCTCCTGCTTTCTGGTTTTATCGCGAACCTTGTTTTCATCAATACTCATATCTTCGCAGACGATTTTTGTAATCAGGTCAACCGAGATAGTGATTTTGCGTGATGTGGAAATTTCCTGAACGGATTTCTTTGCCAATTCCAGATCAATCTCGCGAGCCGACAACGAAACGTTAGCCAGAAGCCTTAGCAAGCAGCCTTCCAGTTCGCGGATGTTTGAAGTAACATGCGTCGCGATATATTCATAAATATCGGGAGTCGCATTCAATCCGAATTCTTCTGCCTTCTTATTTAAAATAGCCAGACGGGTTTCATAATCCGGCGGCTGAACATCGGCTGTAAGTCCCCAGTGAAACCGGGAGATCAACCGCGAGTCCATGCCCTTCAAATCTTTCGGCGGCTTATCACTGGTGAGAATGATTTGTTTCCCTGTCTGATGCAGCGAGTTGAATGTATGAAAGAACAGATCCTGAGTTTTTTCACGCCCGATTAAGAATTGAATATCATCAAGAATAAGAACATCCATGCTGCGGTAGAAACGCTGAAACTCGGCCGCACTGTTCGATTGAATGGCATCAACGAACAACTGGGAGAATCTATCAGCGGAAAGGTATATAACGCGTTTGGACGGATCGCTTGTATAGATCAAGTTTCCGATGGCCTGCACTAAGTGAGTCTTTCCGAGTCCAACACCGCCATAAACAAAAAACGGGTTAAAGGATGTACCACCGGGATTGTTCCCTATCGCCATGCCCGCCGCGACTGCCAGTTCGTTACCGCTGCCTTTGATAAAATTATCAAACGTATATTTCTGATTAAGATTGGTTTCATAATCAACTTTGTGTTCAGGGGCAGGTTTTATTTCCGGCTTTGGCGTTGGAACATTCAGAGGCGTTCTATGGTGCAGCTCAATAACAGACGGCTCTTCTTTCCAGTCGTCCATAATAATATATTCGATCGCCGCATCTGTGCCGAGAATTTCTTTAATGCTGTTATTCAACAAAGCATTATAGCGCTGATCAATCCACTCCCAAAAATACGCGTTGGGCAATTGGATTTTTATCGTGGCATCGTTAATCTCAAGAGGTTTTATCGGTGTGAACCATGTATTGAATGTCATTGGTGATACATTCGGTTTGATGAGCTTCAGGCATTCGCTCCATACGAAGGCCGGATTCTGTAACTTTTGCCGCGGTTCGAGAGATACTTCCATTAAAGTTATCAACACTCCTGAAAAATAGAACTTCTTAAAAAATAATGTTTTAACGCTATCTTAATATGCAAGCGATTTTTCTCAACAAGTTATCCACACATCGCTTATTATCGTAACTTCTTGTTTTTATTTCACTTGCGGAATTTTCTTAAAACTTAAATAACAAAATTCGAGCTAAGTTTAGGCATTTAAAAATGCCCTTTTGTGGAACGATTTCACAGTTCAAAGTTATCCACATTTTGTTAACAGCTTGGTGACCGCGATATCTGTTAGAAAATTATGGAGAGATGAAAACATCTCCAAATTAATTTTAACAAATAATTAAAATAAATCTCTTGCTTTTTTTGTTATAAGCAAATTCATCATGCAAAAAAGATTTTCTGTGAAGCGTGTAAGATTTTTTTGGTAAAAATTTTATTATTCCCTAAATTATAAGGCTTAATTTTATTTCACATTAGAAATATAAAAAGCATTCGGAGAGTTGGCAGAGCGGTTGAATGCGGCGGTCTTGAAAACCGTTAAGGATGCAAGTCCTTCCGGGGTTCGAATCCCTGACTCTCCGCACTTAAAGAGCAGATAGCAATATCTGCTCTTTTCATTTTAAATCTATAGGCGTTAAGGATGCAAGCCGGGGTTCTCCACAGGATGCCTTCGGCAGAATCCCTGACTCTCCGCAGAGATTAAAGGTCTGATGCAAGTCAGACCTTTTTTCATTTTAAAGCAGAGTGTCCCGACACGTCGGGATTTCGCTACGCTCAAGTTGCATGCGGCGGCCACTTAACTGGAATAGAAGGCAATGAATTTGTATTGAGAATCCGACTGAGCAAAGCGAAGGAGTCCCGACTTGTCGAGGCCTGACTCTCCGCACTTAAGAGGCTGTCTCAAAAGTCAGAAATAGCACGCGGATGACGCTGATAACGCAGATTTTCGCGGATTATTTTTAGTAAAAATGACTTATGAGACAGCCTCTTTCATTTTAAATCTATAGGCGTTAAGGATGCAAGCCGGGGTTCTCCACAGGATGCCTTCGGCAGAATCCCTGACTCTCCGCAGAGATTGAAGGTCTGATGCAAGTCAGACCTTTTTTCATTTTAAAGCAGAGTGTCCCGACACGTCGGGATTTCGCTACGCTCAAGTTGCATGCGGCGGCCACTTAACTGGAATAGAAGGCAATGAATTTGCATTGAGAATCCGACTGAGCAAAGCGAAGGAGTCCCGACTTGTCGGGGCCTGACTCTCCGCACCTTTAAAACAGATGGCGACATCTGCTTTTTTTTGTTTTAAAGTAAAAGGTCTTCGAGTGCTCCAACTTCAGTCGGAGTTAGGTTGCTGAGCTTGTCGAAGCATCGAGAAGACCTTTTTTATTTTTATTCGTTAAGGATACAAGCTTCCGGGGTTCTCCACGGGAAGTATAACTCGAGAATGAATTTCTTTCAATAAAGCTTATATTCTCAGTTCTACCAACAAAAGTTGGGCTATTTCAGATAGCCCCAACTTTGTGTGCATATCAATTTTTTAGTATTTTACTCAAGAGTCCTTTCCCATTCATTTGCAAATAAAACCAGCAGGTCGTCTGCACATTCTTTAATAACGTGGAGAAGTTCCGGGAGAGCAGGCATTACATAATCTTTTCTCCATCCCGAATCGGCACTGAAAGTAAAACAGTCAGCCAATCCATTCAATCTTTCTGTTAGTCTTTGGGCTTCATACGTATGGCTACCGTCCTTTCGGAAAAAGCATTTAGCTTCGTCTCCATTTATTTTAACCGAATTTTCAGATTCATTTTTAATTTCGATTGACATAACTTTCCTTTGCTTAAATTTATTAACTTGTTTTTATAAGAGCCATATAAAAATGGTTATCCGCAATATTGGGCACCTCTAAACTGAAAGCAGGAGATTTTTCCTCCTTTAACGGGAAATAAACCACTATAATTGGAAAACCAATCCTTTCTAAATACATGATTGCTAATTTTTCTGTTAACTACCCGGGCATAGTTATTTGCCGACAGCAGATGTTCATGAATGACTTTGGAATTTTCTCTTCCATTTTTATTGGTTATTAGTTATATTTCATTCAAATAATAAGGCAAAGCATGAGTACTTTCAATATAGAGCGGCAGATAGATTACTGGAAAAAACTTGCTCAATCTGATATACAGACCGCTGAAATTTTAATTGATAAAAAGAGAATTCTGCATGGTTTGTTCTTTTGTCATTTAACTATTGAAAAAGTTTTAAAAGCTCATTACGTGAGATGCAATAGTAAATTGGCGCCAAAAACACATAACTTGCTTTATTTAGCGGATAATACAGATTTAATACTTCCCGACTCGATTATGGAATTTCTTGGACTTCTTTTGAAATATCAATTGGAAGGAAGATATCCTGATGATGAAATTGCACCCCCTGACTTCGATACAGCCAAGAATTATTTAAAACAGACACAGGAGATTTTGGAATGGTTGATGCAAAAATTATAGATATTGTGAAGAAATATCTATCCGTGTTATCTAATGAAGGTATCTTTATAAGTAAAGCTTTTATATACGGCAGCCAGGTTAATGGTACGGCTACCGAAGATAGCGATATTGATCTCATGCTCATTTCCCCTATATTCGATCAGGATACTGACAAATATGCGCCAATATTATGGCTCTCAACAAGAAAAGTCAGCTACAATATAGAGCCTATTGCTGTAGGTAAAAAACGATTTGAATCAGAAGACAATTCCCCCCTCATTGAAATTGTAAAACAGGAAGGTGTAGAAATAGCCGCTTAAAGTGCGGTTATCAGTTCCTTTATGCTTCTTGCGAATTTGTCAACCTTGCATATAAACACACAATCCGTCCTGCGTTTACGAACATCATCAAATAACCTCAGGTAATTCTCCCGGTCGTTCTTAGAGCCAGAAGCGTAATCAATGTACTCTTGGACTATCTCCAATCCTCGTGCTTTTGCGTAAGCTCGGAGGTCAATTCTGTGGCAGATTACGAAAGTTGGAAACATTGCCATTGTATTCAGCATCATTGCGGATGGACTCGCAGCTGTTCCAACATTAGTAAAGGCTTACAAGTATCCCGATTCGGAAATTGCCTGGCCATGGATTGCAGCACCAATCGGAATTGTTTTAACGCTGTTGACGCTTAAAGAATTTACATTCGCTAATTCCGGTTTCATCATCTACATTTTCATTCTTAACACCATCATCTACTCACTGATTCAATTTCGGATCGGTGAGAAGTTCGGGAAGTAGAACTATAGTATTATCACTTCTAGTCTTCCATCAATTACTTTCCCACGTAGATTAACAACTTTTGCGAGTTTAATCCAGAAACTGCTTTCAATTTGGTACATAACATACGTGGAGAATAATTCATCTACTATTTTATTAATATCAGGTGTAATACTATTTAAAAAATCAGTTTGCCCACCATCCAACAGTATTTCTTCGACTTTGATTTGAGTTGCACAGATTTGCCCACTAGCTTGCTTATAATATGGAAGAAAAGAGGCAATGACATTGATCGGCTTACTAACATTAACACGAAATAATGATGGCTGAAGTGTGACATTTGCGAAGATTTTCTCAGAATTTTGGCTTAATACGATTAACGGAGTTTGATTCACTTGGATTTCTATTGCCTTTAATGCTTTTCTTTTCATAGGCAGCGAAATGTGTTTTGCCAATTGTGATTGTAAAAGTTGATCAGAAAGACTGATGGCAAGCCCGCCATCGGCAAACCCGATTCTCCAAGGGGATAATTCTTTTTCCGGCATTTTTTGATGAAGTGTATCAAAGCCCATTCCCCAAATAAAAAAGTGGTTATTTGCATCGAATTTGAATCCTTGCGCCCAACCAAACTCTTTCGTAGCATTCACTGGTAAATTAAAGTCAACTTGTTTTCCTTTCGCACTCAGGAATAAAGCTAAATTTTCGGCCGAACTATTCTGAATGACTAAGACATACGACCCCTTCATGAATGATTCACGACAAGTCACATTGATAGGAGGGGTTTTGTGAATAATTTGATTCGCCGCGTTGATCGAAATGGAAATGGCGATAACAAAAATGGCCAGATAAACGACAGTCCTTTTCATAGGCATCTTCACCCACATAATAGTTAAATAATGAAATACATGCCCTATACTATTACTAGTATAGCATTAGAATAATCAATCACAGATGATGCAATACTCAATTCAACCAGAGGATTTATAAACCCAAATCAGTATGTAAAACTATAAGTTCTAAACAAAACTTCAAAGAGGATTGTCTTAAAATCTGCTTATTATGTTCCGATTTTGATGATTGCAGATATCTTTCCCTTCGGCGGTGTAGAGGAAGTCTATTCTATTCTGGTAAAAGGAGGTGATCTTTCCGCGTACCATTTTCAGCGTGCTGTTCATGAAATGGTTCTGTTCGGTGAAGCCTTCTCCCAATACGGCGACAGCCGCGGGCAGCCAGCGGTTCGGGAACATGCCTCCGAATCGTCCGCCTTCTTTAAATGCCGAAATCTCATCATCCAATTTTTTAAGTGCAGCGTCTTGCCCTTCTGCTGTTGAGAAATCCAATCCCAAACCATTAACATAACTGATTAATGCATCTTTGTTGGGAACAATCAACGCAACTGTGTATGACGATTGATTATTATACAGCATGATTTGCGAAATGAATACAGAGTTTTCCGTTATGGCTTCTTCAATTCCTTCGGGACTGTATTTCTCGCCGTCATTGGCGATAAGCAGACTCTTGAATCTACCCATAACGTAGAGAAAGCCCTCTGCATCCACATAGCCGAGATCACCGGTATACAGCCAGCCGTCCTTCACCGTTTCGGCTGTCGCTTTTTCGTTCTTCCAGTACCCCGCCATAACGTTTTCACCTTTAACAACAATCTCGCCTGTCTGTCCAACCGGAAGTGCATTTCCTTTATCATCACATATTTTTAGTTCAAGGTCCTTAACGAGTTTACCAGACGAGCCCATTTTGTGACAGGCAGGGACATTCGAAGAAATCACCGGCGCTGATTCCGAAAGTCCGTACCCCTGAAACATCGGAATGCCAATGGCGTAGAAGAATCGCTGCAATTCAATATCAAGCAAAGCGCCTCCGCCGATGAAGAACTCAAGTCTGCCACCGAAGTTTTCACGGATTTTACTGAATAGTATTTTATCATAGAGCAGATACAACGGATATGTCAGTTTTTTTAATCCCTTACCGCGATTGTTGCCCGTACCGTTGTAATCAATAGCAAATGCCAATGCTTTATTGAACAGCTTTTCAATCTTCGGACCCTTATCCTTAATCCCCTTTTCAATATTCTTTCTAAAACTTTTCGCGAGCGAGGGAACGCTCAACAAAAAAGTCGGCTTAGTTTCTTTGATATTTAGAGGAATATTTTTCAGCGTCTCAAGCGGTGTCTTCCCGATCTGAATGGAAGCCATGGATGCGCCGTTTTTCATCAAGGTATAAATGCCCGCAGTATGAGCAAACGCATGATCCCACGGCAGAATCAGCAACGATACATATTTTTCAGGTATTGGCAGAAGGGCAGTTGACTGTTCAACATTTGAAGTATAATTTCTATGCGTAAGCATAATACCTTTTGGGTCGGCAGTCGTTCCCGAAGTGTAGCAAATGTTTGCCAGATCAGTTTCGCGGACTGCGTCTCTAAGTGCATGAAAAGCTTTTTTATTCTGCGTAAGCCACTCATCACCAAGCTTTATAACGTCTTCGATACAGATTTCATCCGTTTTGAGTCCGGAAGGCACGTCAAGCAAGATGATTTTTTCAAGATCGGGCAGATCATTTCTTACTGCCCAGATTTTATCCCGCTGCCCGGCAGAACAGATTACCATTTTACAGCCTGAATGTGCCAGCCGGAATTTGAGATCCGAACTTTCATCAATCTTAACAGAAATGGGTACATTGACCGCCCCCGTATAAAGGACAGCCAACTCCGAAGTCACCCAGTCCCGTCGGCCTTCTGCAATCAATGCAGCCCTATCCCCTTTTCCGAGTCCGAGCGTCAGCAATCCCGCCGCTAACGAATAAACCCGTTCGTGCATTTGGCGATAAGTAAATCCTTTATACTCAGCGCCGGTTTTATCCCACATAAGAATATTTCCGGGATAGCGCTGCACGCTTTCTTCAAATAATTGGGGAATGGTTCTTTGCGACATGAGAAGGCTTCCTACTGTTGATAATAGTATGTATACAAAAATAAGCGATTTGATAATTTACACAAATCCGCCTCACAATATTTCAGGTCACTGTTCGTCTGTATAAGAAATAATAGAATTATGTAAAGACAAATGACTGATTACAGTATTGAGGTCAAAAACCTTACCAAAGAATTTGGCGATTTTACCGCCGTTGATAATATATCATTTAATGTCGAAAAGGGCAGCATTTTTGCATTTCTGGGTCCTAATGGAGCAGGAAAAAGCACAACAATAAACATCCTGTGCACCATTCTCGAAAAAACAGCAGGCGAATTGTTCCTTAACGGTAAAGATATATCCGCAAAAAAAGATGAAGTACGCGGAGAAATAGGAATTGTTTTTCAGGATTCAACGCTTGACGGTAAACTCACTATAGAAGAAAATCTTAAACTCCATTGTGATTTTTATAACGTCCCACAATCCGAAGTTCCATCTAGAATTAATTCGGTACTTGAACTTGTTGATCTTGTCCAATGGAGATATGCTCAGGTAGACAGCCTTTCCAGCGGCATGAAAAGACGAACTGAAATAGCACGGGGGTTGATTCACTTTCCCAAAGTGCTGTTCTTAGATGAACCCACAACCGGTCTTGATCCGCAAACAAGGGCAAACGTTTGGGAGTACATCAAGAAATTACAAAAGGAACATAACATCACAATTTTTTTGACAACACATTACATGGACGAAGCGGAGATTTGTGATAAGGTGGCGATCATTGACCACGGCCGAATTACCGTTCATGATACACCGTATAATCTTAAAAAGAAATATTCTATAACTACGATGAAGCTTAAAGTAAGCGACAAGACCGCACTGCGGCTATATCTTAATGCCGAGCAAATTCCACACAAAGAGGCTGCTGACTTTTTTATAATCACTACCAAAGAAACGGAGAAAATCGTTAATCTCGTTTCGGATTTAAAAGCCGATATTGAAGAAATCGAAATTACCAATGGAACTCTGAATGATGTTTTTATCGCAATTACCGGCAAGGAGATCAGAGCATGATGCGCGCAATTTCAGCTATCATAAAAAGAAATATTCTAAAACTGCTCCGGGATAAAATGAAACTTTTCTCGATGCTATTTATGACGGTCATGTTCCTTTTTATTTTTTCCTTTGTTACTAAATCCGTCATGGCAGGAATCAGCAGCCCTATGAGCTATCTCATCTCGGGAATTATTATCATGACAGTGTTTCAGACTTCCTTAAATAATTCAATGAATATTCTTGAGGACATCTCAAGCGGTTTTATGAAGGAGATAATTGTAGCCCCGGTTAAACGCTGGCAAATCGCGATAGGCCAGGTGCTTTCATCTGCCATTATATCCGTTATACAGGGAGTTATTATCATCATCATGGGGGTTTTCCTCGGCCTCCGGTTCAGTGTTTTCAACGCTGCCTTTATGATAATTATCATGATTCTATCCGGTATTACATTCAGCTCCGTTGGACTCTATCTTGCCGCGAAGGCAAAAGACTCAACTAATTTTCAGCTACTGATTACCGTTATCACATTCCCCTTAATGTTTTTATCGGGCGCATATATCCCGACTTTGGTTATTCCGAAAATCTTAATGCCGATCATCTTCATCAATCCACTGACTCACACGACCGCAATTTTCAGATACGCTGCTCTTAACATGGAAGGTATGACGACAAATGAATTGCTGAAAGCGGGAGTCGCTTTTAACCTAAACGGATTCATTATAACACCGGCAATCAGCTTTGCGATTGTAATAATAATCGGCCTGGCTTTTTTCGCTTTATGCGTAAAAGCATTTACGAAAGCGGATTTTTCGCGGGTAAAAGTTTTCAAACGCGAGCACAGATAGCAGTATCAATACATGAAGCGCCGTTACAAACGCGGCGCTTCATGTATATCAACGTCATTGTCCGGTATAACTATTCCAAACAGCTCTGGTGATTTTTGCAATGACGGCGTCACGGGTTTTTTCGTCAGCTCCGGAATCCGAAACAAAAACCGCGATAACAAAATGTTTGTCATTCGGCAGCGTAACTATACCAACATCGTTGGTTGCGGCGGCTATGCCCTTCTCATTTTCTCCGGACGAGCCGGTTTTATGAGCAACGACAGTTCCCTCCGGTAATGCTCCTTTAAGTCTTCCAACGCCGGTACTGGTACTCACCATAACCTGATACAGATACTCGCGGCTCTTTTCCGATAGAATGCTTCCGGTAAAAAACTTATGCAACAGCTTAGCCATCGCAGCCGGAGTACTAAAGTTACGATACTGGACACTCCAGTCCTTGTGCATTTCTTCTTCCGTAGCGACGATTGAAATATCTTTGATTCCAAGACTGTGGATATACTTCCCCACTTTTTTTGGACCGCCCATCAGCCGGAAGAGAATGTCGCACCCGTTATTATCACTTTGTTCTACGGTAATCTTCAGCAATTCATCTAATGTAATATCAACATTGCCCTCCGGATATTTATCTCTCAACGGACTCCATGTATCAGGAAGCAAGTCACTTTTCTTAAGATGGATTTTCTGCTCAAGCGACAATTTCTTTTTATCAACCTGATTAAGAACCGCAATTGCGAGAGGATATTTAAATACACTTTGCATGGGATATCTGCTATCCCCATTGATTGACAATATACCGCTGTTCTCAACCCCCAAAACCACAGCACCGACTTTACCGTTTATGCCGCCAATGATGTGCTCAATTTCGGTTCGCAAGGAATCGCCGAAAGCGAAAACTCTCATTGAAGACAAAAAGATAATGATGGAAAGGTAAGCAAAACGATTTCGGATAGGTGTCATTAGATTTCTCCTTTTTAAAACTATAAACCCAACTAAATTTCCGGAACATGTAATTTTTTCAGTTGCAATGTATGGAAGCTGCTGCTTGGAACTTTATATAATCTCTGTTTCATTGCCGGTAAAAATAATGAAAGAATTCTTTTTATGTCAGTAAAATATTGCTGCATTTGATATGGATTTTACTCAACCCGACCTCAAGTGAAAAATTGGCGGCAAGGCAAGACTCCGTTGTATGTCATTCCGGAATCGGCCTGGGCGGATTCCGGAATGACAGTGGGCCTTGGTAATTTTTGTAACTGCCTCAAATTTGCCGTTGATTTTTCATGTAAACCTCAACCTGACTTAACTATGCACGGAAGTCGCCAAGCGAACAGGCGGCTTTGGAATTATGTGGTAAATCCCTATCTTGTTCAGGGACAAAATTTAAAATCAGTCACATGAAAATGACACACCATGAAAATATTTTCCACGGCAATATTTCTTTTTTGTTTATCCTCACTATGTTTTTCACAAGACTATGTGTATAGTGAAAAATCAATCGATTCTGCCATTGTAAATTTTAAGCAAAAATGGAAGATTCCCGGAATTTCGGTCGCAATTGCCAAAGACGGGAGATTATTCTATGCGAAAGGTTTCGGATATGCCGATACTCTCACCAAAGAACCCGTTACCACCAATAGCTTGTTCCGGATAGCCAGTTGCTCAAAAACTATAACCGCTATAGCTATAATGAAATTAATTGAAAACAACCGGCTGGGTTTGGATGATAAGGTCTTTGGAGAACATGGGATATTAAATGATGCAAAATACCTCAACATCGCCGACAGTAACGTCTATAGAATAACGGTAAAAAATCTATTACAACATACCTCAGGCTGGATTAATGTTGACATTATCGGAGACAACGATGCAGCATATGCATTAAAGACACCTATCCCCGCGGGTATTGATGATAATATTATATACATTTTACAGCAGAAGCTGGATTTTCCGCCATCAACCGCCTATCGGTATTCGGATTTCAACTACTTGTTCTTAGGAGAAATAATAAGCAAAATTGTAAAAAAAGATCATACGGATTATATATTGTCCGAGATTCTTCATCCTATAGGAGTTTACACGACCATTCCGGGTAAGTCCACGCTAGCCGAGAGAGCTGTCAACGAGGTAGTATATTATGATTATTTCGGACAAACGAGGGAATCGGTATTTGATACAACCAAGATTGCTCCTCAATCATACACCTGCAACATAGTGCCGATGATTTCAAGTGGTGGCTGGATATCCCGCCCCATAGATATGGTGAAAATAGTTTTGTCCATAGATGGGCTTGATTCTCCGGCGGATATTCTCACTAAAAAAAGTGTCGCTCTCATGACCACCGTACCCGGAGACATCAAAACCCGCTACGGAATGGGAATGGTTGTAACCAAGAAGAGTGCATGGACTCATTCTGGAGAATGGACATGGGGAACATCTGCGGTCTGGTATAAAACAGTTGATAATATCTGTTATGCTATTACTTGCAACACACTTCCAACAATCCATGCGACAGAAGAAGAGCAATATAGTGCACTTAAAGTGTACGATAGAGATATGACCGAATTCCTACTGCAAGAATTTGGAAAAATAAAGTCTTATCCTGAGATCAATTTGTTTGAGACAAAGGGAATAAACTAACAACCGCCGCAAGAGTGTTGTGTACCAAGGTACCGAAGAACGAATATCAGTACACCGGATTCACGGGAATTGAGAATCTGAATTCACTGCCTTTGTTTTTCTCACTTGTTGCCCAGATTCTACCACCGTGCTTCTGGACAAATTCCTTGCATAACAGTAATCCGAGGCCTGTACCTTTCTCGTCGGCAGTTCCTCTCGTCGTGTTGCAGCGTGTAGGTTCAAACAGCCTAAGCAGTCTGTCTTTTTCTATTCCGACACCGTCATCGGTAACACTGATTTCCAAAGCGTCCGGCATCTGCTCACCACGAATGAGGATACCTCCCCCAACGTTGCAGAATTTAATAGCGTTGGAAACCAAATTTCTTAAGACTGTTTTCAGCATACGCTCGTCCGCATCCACTTGAATCCGGGAATCAATAGTAACATCTATTGAGATGTGTTTTGTGTTTGCATAAAAGTTCAAAGCTTCCAATGAGTTCATGCACGCTTGTTCCAGATTCAAATTGACCGGATTGAACGGTAGCCTGCCGGAGTTTGATATTGACCAGGTTAACAAATCATCCAAAAGGTTAAAATGGTTCTTCGCCGCGTCGTAAATATATCCCAGTTCCTGCTCAATCTCTTCGGTGTTATATTCGCGGAAATTTTCTTTTAGCATTTCCAGAAAACCGAGAATGGTCTGAAACGGACTTTTAAGATCATGTGCCAATGTGGAAATGAATTTATCTTTATCGGCATTTAATTTCAACAGCTCCAGTTCGGAATTTTTCAATTCCGAAATATCCCTAAATACACCCAGTACGCTTACCACATCCTGTGATTTATCAAACTCAGGGAAAAACCGGCAATTGTAATAAACGATTCCGCCGGGTAAAGACTTACTAAATTCTCCGGTATGCGGCTGTCCGGTAAGAAAGGTATTTTCAAGCATGTCTTCCCCAATGATATGCTGCTCCTGGTCAAAAAAGTCAATCTCACGCATAGGAATGACATCCCCTTCGTAGCTCGCACTATCCTTCCATGCATGATTTGCATAGGTAAGTTTGTGTTCTCTGTCAAACCGGATAATGAAGTCTTGGCTATTCTCAGCCAATGACTGAAATTTTTGTTCACTTTTTTCAGCTCTTCTCTTTTCAGCGTTATACTCTTTTTCGATAAAGGCAATAATCAAATAAACGAATAGAGCGCAAAAAGAAGTAGTGATTAGACTATCCCTCCATGCACTGTGATCCGGAGGATTTACATATACCGGTGAAGATACGACTATTTGGATAACATGAACGGCTATAATCATGACGATGAAAAGAATAAGTATTTTTCTTTTTTTCTTTTCATGCGCCCCGGCCAGATTCAACATCAGTATAACCAGCGCCATCAGAATCGTAGGGCCATCCAGAAGTGAATTTAGCCAGATGCCGCCCATGCCGGCGAACGAAATAAGGCAAATGGGCATCTTGAAAGGCTCAATGATACCCTTATACTTGATAAAATAATGCATTATAAAGACGACAACGAGAACCACCAAACAAATTCCGATTAAGACCCACGCGCCCGTCGCAAATATGATATTCAATAGTATTCCCAGAATGGCAATAATCTCACCGATTACAACCGTTGCCATAAACAGTCTATTTTCTAATGAAATTGCCGTGTTCTTTCCGAAAAAGAACCGTCTCAATTTCTCCATTCGTGCGTTGTCATACATTATAAACAAAAACCTTTTATCAGCGATGTAGAATTTCTAATTACCTTTTCTTAAAAATAAGCAAATAGTTCCAGATTTTTTTACCTATCGGTTTTACCGTTCGGAATTAATTTGGCATTGCATTATACTTGCTGAGGAGTGCTTGTAGTTGTTCCGGTTTGAGCAGAATATTGATTACGGTACTTTTTTCGCGTTACAAATAAAAAGGCAGTCCAAGACTGCCCATATATTTTGAAAATCAGCATGCAATAGCGGCTGCGGACATCCGTACACTTTGTTATCGTCCGGAAATGATCCTTTGTGCTTTTTCTTTGTCGCTGTTAAAAGTAAACTCGTTGATAATCATATATCCGTTGGCACGGTCAAGCACCTTTGGATACATCATTTCAAGTGCGTTTATTTTTTCATTTGACATATTGAGAAGCTTGATAACTTCAATGGTCTGGGCGACTGTAAAAAAATTGTTTTGGGTTATGGTTCGCACCACTGCAAGCTTGTTATCACCGAACGGCTCATGCTTAATGGATTCCAACATGCGTTTAAAATCAACCTGATTTACTGCTTGCGGCATTGGCGGCGGAGGTGGTGTAGGATGAACATCTTGATACATCTTATTCTCAAGTCTGTCTAACATGTTGTATATAGCATCAATGATTCTTCCGGCTTTTTCTTCATCTCTGGAACGCAATTTTGAAATATAATTTTGATCAAGATTTTTCAGCTTTTCTTTAATAATCCTGATTTCAGACGATCTCCGATCTTGATCATTATCCCTATATTCGGTCGGTGAATTTCCTCTATCCGGTGCACGATGCTCTTCCTGACAAATAGCCGGCCCATTTAAAATAATGAATAGCATGAATGCCGCGAACACGGTTTTAATGTTCATATAACCTCTCTCCAATATATTTTTATTTAATCAATACTTCCCGCATGCGATACACCGGGAATCACCTGTTAGCAAAATCAGCGAAAACTAATGCGAAATTCAACACGAGTAATAGAACCCATATTTAAAATATAAATATTATTGATAACGGCAAAGAGATACGTAGCGATCCGGCAGGAGCGACTCATTTATATTGAAATTTGATAGATAATTGAGCGTGCCTTCAGCACTCCATTATGGTTTTCCGTCATGTTTCTATTTAACTGCCGTATCTCGGTATTTGAGAATTTAATTAATCTCGTTATTTGTCTTCCGCGTAGCGGATTAATCTCTGTAGAAAATGATGCACCGAAAATTTCCATTTCCCGTACGGGAATATATCACATGAAATTTTGAAGAACATGTCCCACGCAAAGCCGCAAAAAATATAATTAAAAATTGATGCTGCGTTTGATGTAGAGACGAGCGGCGCGCGTCTCACCTAATATATTGCAGGAATTAAAATATCCGGAAATGAAAAATTGTTCTTTGTCTGAGGTGAATGATTCACTTCCACTGATACTGCGTGAGACATCTGCTCCACGGGATTCTGCGAACAGATGTCTACTTTTAAAGGTCAGCTTAAGGCATATTCCCAACCGGGAAACGGTGTGTCGTAGGTGCGAGAATATAATGAATTATCTACTCTACAAAACTCTGGTTTATTCTGTGCCTGTATCCGAATCAGTAGAGAACATGCTCAATTGTTCTGCCTTCCGCCCATCTAAAAGGCGATAATATACGGTGCGCCCCTTTTTGAATGATTCAACACGCTCTAATGATGATAAAGCTTTTGAAATTGTTCTTGCATCCAAATTCAACTTAGTGCTTATATCATGGATGCTCAGCGAGTTTTCGTTTAAAACTTTATAAACCGACTATTCAAAATCAATCTGCATCTGAGCATCGGATCCAATTGTCCCTATTTTTTCTGATGTTGGATTTACTATGACAACAGACTCCGAGATGTCGGTTCCTTCAAAGTCAACCGGGATAGCTCCCTTTTGGATTAATAATAAATTTGCATTGTTTTCATCAGTGCCGGGATATCTAACGTAAATTTTCCGTCCCTTTCGTAATCCATCCATAACACCGGACCAGGTGCCACCCTTGTCAGACGACTCGGCGACATAGATTTCTTTTGCTAATCCGTATATAATAGGATTTCTCGCCATTGCAAGCTCTGTCTTCCATGGTGCTTTTGGGAAGAATGTGCTGAGAACAAGAACATCCCCATTCACAATATTTTGATAGTACTTTTTAAAACCCGAATTAAAAGTCATGATACCTTGCGGCAGAACAATAATACTTTTACCGATGTGCGCCACGGATGAATCAAGCGCCTGCTTGTCCACGCCCTTTGCAAATCCGCTTACCACAACTTTAAATTTTGTCCCGGCTAACCGCGCAATGTTGTCCGTAAATTTCAAAGAAATTTCGGCAGCATTTCTTGACCCGACAATCGCTATGGAGTCTTCGGTTAAAATACTATGGTCGCCTTTGACGTAAATTAATGACGGACAATGTGCCGCTTTCAAATTGGTTTTAAGAGTTTCGGAAAATCTTGATGATATAATGGGAATAATTTCGATCCCGTCGTTCAACATGCTTTCAGCCAAAAAGGCATTCTTAGCCAAATCCTCTTTTGCCGCAATTATATCGGCGATTTGTTTCTCATCTAATGAGTATGTATTCTTCCATTCGACGGCAGAAAGGTTGAAAAATTCATCTATCGAAATTTTATTTTCATGATGGAATTTGACGATAAGATTATTGATTTTACCGTAGCCCCATCGTGGTAAATGGGCCAGCGCAATCCAATAAGCTTCATTATTCATAAAGAAATCTCACTTTTTTATGTGTCAACAGAAAACAGTAACAACAAATATTCAATCGCTAAAAATATCAATATTTACCGGATAAAATATCATAGGTGGTCAGGAACAGTTCATATTACATCGCCCCCGACAGTTTTCGCAATCACTAAAGGAAAAATCTTTGCGGCACCGACTCCTGTTAGATACCGACCTATCTCTTTCATGGAAGCTCCGCTATCGAATATATCGTCTATAACAATAACCTTCTTATCCTCAAGCTCTTCAGGAGAGCTATAGGTAAAAGCATCCCTGACATTATCCGATTTTAAAATGGAATTTTCGAATACCTTTTGTTCCTTTGTTGGTTTTGCCTTTTTGAGCTTGAAAGAAACATCTATTTTTAGTGACTGAGAAAGTTTCAGGGCGAAATTTTTCACCAGATCCCCCGAGACAGTCGGCGGGACAAACAAAATTACATCATACTGTTCTTTCCCAACGGCCTTATAAAAAGCTTTGATGGTCAAGCGCACAAGAAAATCAGGAAAATCCCCGGCTCCCTCATACTTTGAGTTGTGAATTGCCGTACCGACATTTGAAAAGCCATAATACGATGCGGCTATACCGTTCACCATATTAGATCCCTTTGCCGCGACGTCCAATACGGGGAAATAGTTTTCGCGAAATGCTGCCAGCTTACTTTCCCATTCAGGAGTAACAATCACCTGCAATTTCTTTTCATTCGTATTATCACATCCGGAATAACTGCTTATTGAAGTATCCCCCAGATACTCACATAGATATTTCATCCGCGATTCATCCGTATTGATATATGCTATCATCTTTTCCAGATCCTGAGTTTTCGCATCCCGTAAATCTTGAAATGCCTTTGTATTCAGTGCCGGTGCATTGACCACATATTCAAATTTCCTATTGGTCAACTGTCTTATAATCCCCTGATCAATCAGGTCGGCCTTAATAACTCTAATTTGTGTTTTTTTGAGATTGGTAATTCTCATCAAATCTCTTTCCCCAAGCATTTCCAATTTTAAAGCTCGAATAACGGATTCATATTTCTTGATAGCAGGCCGCCCCCCTTCAATAAATGCTTCCGGTAATTTCCTATCGCCGTCCTTATAGAATAAAATTATATATGCTGGTTTTCCATCTCTGCCCGCCCGCCCTATTTCCTGATAATAGTGAATCGGGGATTGCGGCGTTTGGGTATGGATGATAAATCTTATATCGCTTTTATCAATTCCCATTCCAAGAGCATTGGTTGAGATAATACATTTCCACGTATTTTTCATTAATCCGTCTTCTATGTGCATCCTTGATTCGGTATCCAATCCGGCGTTGTATCCGATTGCCGAAACGCCGACAGATTCCAGCCACCTCGTATATATTTCCGTATCCACCCTCGTGCCTGAATAAATTAGGCCTGATCCGGGCAATGCCTGCAAATTTTTACCTATCCATATCATTTTTTCTTCATCGCTCCCCACTTTAATAACGAATAGCTTAAGATTTGGACGCATTAAATTACCGCGTACGACTTCAATTTCTCCTGAAATCTGACGCTCAATATCCTTTTGCACTTTAATGGTTGCGGTAGCGGTGGCGGCTAAAACAGGCATTCCTTTCGGCAGCAGATTTACCAGATTGATGATTCTTCGAAATGCAGGACGAAAATCATGCCCCCAAACCGAGATACAGTGCGCTTCATCAACGACAACCATTGCGAGATGTAATTCCCGCGTGGCCTCTAACCACTCGCTGTTTTCCTGCCGCTCCGGAGCGATATATAGAATTTTAATTTTCTCAAGTTTTGCGTCTTCAATTATCTTAAGATTCTCTTCAGGAGTCTGCTCGCTATTAATGCAGGCAGCTGGAATACCTAATGATAGCAGCTTTTTAACCTGATCGCGCATAAGAGCAATTAACGGCGAGAAAACAACGGTTATTCCCGGAAGAATTATAGCAGAAAATTGGAAGCACAATGATTTGCCAAAGCCGGTTTTTTCAATCAGGAGAACGCGTTTGCCATGCAGTAATTTTTCAATTGTCTCCCACTGCCGGTCATGAAATTTTGAAAGGTTAAATTTGGTATTTAGGAGTTTTTCAGCTTCTACGCGTGTCATATTTTCCCCTGATATTCTTCTGAAACTATTTTACAGCTTTCTTGGAAATTGTTTATTTATAAAATAGTGAATTATTCCCACTTTGTCCAACCCCAAGAAAGTAATTTCATCATTTTCGGATTTTACGTTCGCCAGAAGAGTTTTTTCTTTGTGCAGAATGAGGTGACGAGTGCGACAAGGAGTGTGAATATTACTCCCTTGGTAAATCCGAGCCACGCATTTACAACGAGCTTGTTCAGAAGCACATTCAAAGTCGTGAGAGCGAGAACCGGCATCACGAGATTACTGCCGCTGATATATGCAACCATAGGGTTTTGTCCATTTTGCACGAGCAAGGCAAAGACATTTTTCTGTTTGAAATAATCAATGATTATTGAAAAGAATAGATAGGTGTAGTAAGCAAGACCTGTAGTAACAAAATAATAGCTGACGGTAGGATGGTCTTTTTTTATGCCGCCTTCAAAGGCTTCGAAGCATAGTCCAAGCAAGAGCCAATATGTTCCCCAATTGAAAAGTGATTTATATAATTTATCGGCGGATGTAGATGTTACTCTGAACAACTGATAACCCAATAGACACAGCAGAGTATCGGCGATGATTGTAGTTGTTACGTGACGCGTATACAGGCCTGTAAGATTTAGCGGGATGAAAATAAAGAGAAGCAGCGCAGCAATACCGAACCGAAGTTTATTGTATTCCGGTACATCAGCGGCGGAGTCAGCCGGTGACTTCATCCATCGTAAAATCATATCCCCGGCAACCGTTCCCGGAATGACGATAAACAAATATTGCAGGTAATAAAACTTGTACGCCCATGCAGCAGGAGTCGCATCCCACAGCCACTGAGTCCATGCACCCGGAATAGAATGCGTAAGCCGCAGAGCAAGCAAAACGCCCATAATACCTAACCGTAAAAGAATATTATCTCTTGTAAACAGCCATATCACCGATCCGAAAAAGGCTGCGTTTGCTAATACAAGAATGATAATATCACTCCGGTTCAAGGAAAAACTTTTACCGTTATATGATAACGATAGCACGAGTATCCCCGCTCCGATATACCCTGCCGACTTGATAATCAATCTCCACAGTGGTTTTATCGTACCGGGCATGCGCAAGAGCATGGGAAATAAGAAGAAGTAACCTAATAAACTTGTCAGCCACGTATTGGTGTTGGGGTCACCGAGAATTGAGAACGGTTTAATATGCTGAATATATATCGCGAATATTAAAAGAAGCAAACCCCTGCGAAATGCCTGCACGATAATCTTCCATTGCGGTGTGCCTCCATCCACCTTTTTCGAAAGTGCAAACGGCAGAGCCGCACCCATAGCAAATAGAAAGAACGGAAAGACAAGGTCAACCCAGGTGATGCCCGGCAAATCGGGATTGAAAACATGATGCGGCGGCGGCACCTGCGCATGATACATCCATCCCGGCAGCATATCATTAAACGGGATGCTGCCCGATAGAATCATTCCCAGTATCGCGAGTCCCCGTAATGCGTCAAGAGCATCTGCTCGTTTTTCCACTTTAGTCAGGTTATTCTCCATTGTTGGATTTTATCAATGTTATATAAAGTGAACTCACCCCCACCCCTCTCTTGACAAGCAATGGTGTCAACTTAGTAAGCGAAATCAAAAAAAGCCCTCACCCTCAGTCCCTCTCCCAAAGGAGAGGGAAGTAAAGCAGAAAGAAAAAGCAATGTTTCTATTCCCTTCTCCCTCGGGGAGAAGGGTTAGGGTTGAGGGCGTTTTCACCGTACTTCATCCTTAAGTTGACACCATTGCTTGACAAGAGGGGGGAAGCTCAAAGTGCCGGAAGCTAAAAATTCCATCTGCTGGGGTGAGTTCATTTTTTAATACTGCGAGACACATTTGTTTAAAATATATACAAATAACTCCTTAACTGTTTATTTTATTTCATCAGCATCATTTTTTTAGTTTCGGAGAATCCGGGAGCTGTCAAACGGTATATGTATAATCCGCTCGGAAGTCCGGCGGCTTTACATTCCACCGAATACTCACCCGCGTTTTTCCACTCATTCACCAGGGTACTCACTTCGTTGCCTAACACGTTAAACAATTTCAAAACGACTTTCCCGGCTTTACCGAGGGAATAGTGTATTGTCGTTGAGGGATTGAAAGGATTCGGATAATTCTGAGCAAGAGCGAATTTTTCAACTCCGCTTATGGTACATTGTTGTATGTTGCTGTACGTGTAACTGCCGTCATTGTCCACCATTTTCATGCGGTACGCGTACTGCCCCGAAGAAAGATTCTTATCTAAAAAATTATACTCGCGTGTCGAACTGGAATTCCCTGCCGCTACAATAGAGGCAATGTTCTCCCACTGTCCGGCACTTTCCTTTTTTCGTTCAAGGATAAATGTACTGGTATTTACTTCGGTAGCTGTCGTCCATAACAATTGCACACTTGAGCCACTGACCTGCGCGCTGAATGCCTGTAATTCCACCGGAAGTACCGCATCGGCATTCGGAGAAAGCCGTCTATTCAACACGATCATCACTGCATCCGCACTGACATACGTCCCGGATGTTATGCCGGTATTTGAAATAGTAAGCACTTTCTGCCGTCCTGAATTCAATTGCACATCACCGAGTTTATACCATCCTTTGTTAACCGTACTCGTCTGATTAACACCGACCGTTGACGTTCCCCCTGAAGCATTATATAGTTTGTGAGGCGTGGCAGTTGACCTGTTGCTGCTGATAACCTGATACGCGTACACTTCATATTGCGCAGCAAGTGGAACCGTTAGGTAATAGTCAATAGATGCCGTAGTTCCGGAAGATGCGTACAAAGAACTCCCACTGTAACCGGCTGAGGCACTGGAAATCCACGATCCCGTCCTTTTTACGTTGGCTGTATCACTCCAGGGCACAACACTCTTATAGCTCCGCCATGTGGCAGTTGAGTAAGGCGGATAGACCGAAGCCGCATACCGTGATGATTTGAGAAGGGCTGTAAAAGGAAATATCTGACTGTAATACCAGATGCCGTTTCCCAAATACCCGCTGCTTCTCGTGGAGTCAATTAATCCGAGCAGCTGTGCAGTCGTTAATGAAGTGCTGTTGGGTTTAAGCGCGAAGGAAGGATACGCTTTTGTGTAATCATTGAGCATCGTTTTCATGTTGCCGATATAGCTGCCGAACGTTACAGGACTTGCAACATAGCATTGAACATTGACGTTATCAACTTTATTATGATTGACCCACCATGCCCAGTCCTGACAAAACGAATTATAAGCACTATAAGCCGAAGATGAATAGTGACTCGGCGCGTTGGATACATTCAAATGCGGGTTGACAGCTTTAACGCTGTCGTACAATCTGGCAACAAAGTCATTCAGCTTATTTGCACGCCACCGCATCCAGCTAGTATCGGTGGTTGTTGCAGGCGGAGCCGTGCCGCCGTTTTCAGACTTAAATAAACTATCCGTGTACGAATCATACCCGTAACTCAGACTCGAGTAGCGGCAGCGATCAAGTTCAATGCCGTCAACGTCATAGTTCCGGGCAATCTCGGTGCAAAGTGCGATAAGAAAATCCTGCGCGGCTTTATTCGTATGAGACATCCAGTAAAAATTACTGCCGTCAATTTCGGTTCCGCTCTGCTGTTTTGCAACCCAGTCGGGATGCGTATCGAAAATTTTACCTTTACCGCTGGTTCCTGCCTGATACCCCGTGTATCCTCCGACGAAACCATACTCAAACCACGCCTCAACGTGCAATCCCCACCTGTGGCCTTCTGCAATGCACTCGGCAAGAATATCACGGGTCGGATATGCCGGATCGGTTTTCAATCCGGTATGATTATAAAAGACCGAGCTCTGCCATAACGGATAACCTCTGGTCCAGACATCAACATAAACGACGTTAAAATTATTGGAAGCGAGCGAATCCATTGCCCGTGCTATTGCATCTTTAGAACCTATCGAGTCCCTTGCGAACCACACTCCGCGCAGCTCCTGCGCGTATGACGTAAAACCTAAAACCAACAGACAAAATAGTATCAATCGAAATTTCATTGTACTCCGGAAGAACATTACTTGTACTTTTTGTGACTAATTATTCATCCAAAAGTTTGCAATATTCAGCCAAGATACAACTACATCATGTGGGAGTAAGCGTACACCATATTATCCATAATTACATTAGAGATTTGAGAAAAGTAGGTCTCCGAGTGAACCCGCCCGTGGTGTGGAGTCCCCCGATAAACGAACATGTTTCACGAATAGAGCGAGACTTATAATTCGATGCAGCTTACATACAGCCTTGGAGACGTTTTTAGAAGACTTATTACACTTCCCAATCCTTAGAATTTCCCATAATATACTTTTGTATATGACATAATTTCTTTATATTTGAGGCGTTTATAGGTGCTTTTACTTAATGCTAACAGCCGTAATACTTAACGATAAAAGATGCAACTTATGAATAAAAGAAAAGATGAAATTCTATCGTTTATTCTTGACAATGTCATGAATCATCCGCAGGATATAATTCCCCTTGCGGCTAACAATTTTAAGATCACGAAATCAGCAATTTCGCAGCATATTCGTTCTCTTGTGCAATCAGATCTTATTGTAGCATGGGGAAATGGACGAAACAGACATTTTGGTTTAAAGACCACACTCAACGAATTTCGAGAACCCATTACTCCCGATACGCATGAAGATCAGATATGGAATGACCGCATAAAGCCTTTACTGCCCAAATTGGAAGAAAACGTTACAAATATATGTCATTATGGATTTACGGAAATCTTTAATAATGTTATTGAGCATTCATCTTCCGCAAATGCAACAGTTTTGATTCGGTTCAACGTTGCTCAAATCACCCTCAGTATTATAGATTATGGAATAGGTATTTTTAAGAAAATTCAGGATGAATTTCAACTACCCGATGAGCGGCAGGCGCTGCTTGAACTTAGCAAAGGAAAACTCACCACCAATCCATCCAATCATACAGGCGAAGGAATCTTTTTTGCTTCACGATTATTTGATGAGTTTACTATTTATTCCGGAGAACTTTTTTTTGGACACATGGTTGAAACAAATGACTGGCTAATTTCTGTCAGCGAACCGTTAAAAGGAACAATGGTTTCAATGACTATCTCCCGAAAATCCGATCGCACATTGAAAAGTGTTTTCGATTTCTATGCCGGTGAGTCATCAGACTTTTCTTTCAACAAAACAACCGTCGCATTAACACTTTCACAGTATGAAGGTGAACAATTGGTTTCACGTTCCCAGGCCAAACGCATCCTCAATCATGTAGATAAATTTAAAGAAGTTGAACTTGACTTTAATAAAATTGATTTCATCGGCCGGGCATTTGCGGACGAGATTTTCAGAGTGTATCAGAACCAGCATCCTGAAATACAATTTACGTGTATCCATGCGAATAAGGATATAGAAGGTTTAATTCAAAGCATCAAAGGTCAGAATACAAGCAACTAAGCTTGTTGCACTTCACAATACACAAATAAATCGCTATGCCCCGGTATAAGATAATTAGTACTTAATTGGCTGACTATTCATCCAAAAGTTCGCAATATTATACTTATATACAAACACATCATGTGGGAGGCGGGAGCCAGACTTCAAGTAGATACGCTTGACGGCAAATATCTCACCTGCCCGATGCATTGTGCACAGTTTGATGTCATCTCAGGAGAAGCCATCTCAGGCCCGGTTCCGGCGGATTTCGGTAACGAAACTCCAACCCCTATACTGGCTGAATACCTCAAGAACATCGGTTTGCTGATGCAGCACGTTCACACTGAATCAATCCGCACGTATACGACGATAATCATATCCGGCTTGATTCAGATAGCGTTGTAATAGAAGGGATTTTAGCAAAAAGCCTTATGTTAACTTTATCAGGCGTATTGCTTTTACTCAATTCGTTTTGTTTTAAATTTTAATCCCGTCTGCATAATAACTAAATCAAATTTTTCGGAAATGTTATTATATGTAAATACATATCCGTCCTTTGTGTCGGGACTTTCAAAAAAAGTCGTTTCACTATCCGGATGAAGCTCTGTTTTTTCACCATTGGCATCCACATTAAATAGTTTGTCTCCGATTAGCGCAATGGTCAGTGTTTGTGTCAAGTCGGCTTCCAATGCATATTTCCCAGTATACTTTCTCAGCGTCTCAACCGGCAGCTTAATCGCCACACGGCTAATTTTATGGGGCACTTCGTAAGGTTTGTTATTAAGAATACTTACAATATCGGTAGTCACTTCCTGAATGGGGATGTCTGTATAGTTCGCGACAAAAATGAACGTTATATCCGTTTTTAAATTTTTATAAAAATAGGCTCTGTATCCCGGACGCCCACCCGCCTGCACTATTACACTATCCGGCTCAAACATTTTGAGCGCCAACGATTTTTTCAATACCTTGCCTGAAAGCATTTGTTCACTGAAGCTATACAAATCATTAATTGTGGAAAGATAGTTTCCTGTTTCAGTTTTATTAATGTATTTTTTTGGTACTTGAATTACTTTCCCATTTTCATTGTCAAAACCATAGGCGAATTTTGGAACTGATCTTGCGGAGTTAAATTCCAACGTGTTGTTTAACTTCATTTTTTTGAATATCTCGTTTCGGAGAAATGCCAAATAGCCGCTGCTTGAAGTTTTATCAATAATATAATGCAAAAGGAAATACCCGACATTTGAATAAAGTGTTTGCGTACCAGGTTCAAATTGCAGCTTTTCTGATTTTGCCAATTCCGCAATTTTGGAAAGCGGGAGACTGTCGTAAGATTCATTATTTGTAAGTTCTCTTGGCAAGCCGGATTGATGGTGCATCAGATGCTCGATTGTAATTCTTTCCCCATTCGGAAAGTCAGGAATAAACTTATTTAGCTTATCGGTAAGCCGGATTTTTTTTAGTTCAACAAGTTTAAGAATACTAAACTTGATAAATACTTTTGAAACGGAAGCAATAATAAACTTGCTGCCAGCGGTTACGTGTAAGCTGTCTGTTTCGCCGAAGATATTATAAGTCTTATCAAGAAGAATTCGTCCGTGTTGGGAAACGATAACATTACCGTTAAAGTGTTTAAGGCTTGTTAAGGCTGAAAAATATTCATCCAGTTTATAACCCGGGCTGACTTCTTTTGTTTGTCCGAATGCGTTTATCGAAAGAAAAATCAATAAAAACGTTGTTATTAGTCTCATTTTTTGGTCGTCTTTAATTGTGGAATATCATACCAGCCTTACTGTTAACAAACGCTGTATGCAACATTAATTTAACTAATGGTCGTAATATAGCTTTTATCACGTAAAATTGACAGTAATTGGAATAATTTTGTCAATTACAGACTATTGGACATGGTTATTAGTCCAGCGGTAATTGGATAGTATGGATCATCTTCTTTATCCGCGTCTCACTCCAATCACTATAGTGATAGGTTTTTAACATTGAATCGCGTGGTGGGCAACAATTTTAAACATATTATTATTTGTCCCAGGGTGAAAACACCCATATGCTTTTCTTACCGGATTATTTCCTTTTGAAGTAAGCTGCCGGCAATGCGTCCCTCTGCGAACCTCTTCTTGCACCTTGCGCTCGACTTTTGTATTTTCCTTACATCAAAATTGAAAGTACATACTACATTCGCGCCGTTGTTAATACAAAACTACAAATCGGAGTAATACTTACAGCACTGATCATTTTCGTGATGGCAGGGATGGCATTTCTGTCCCCTGACCCAAACGTCCATCAGAGCGCAAAATCCAACCCCGGCGCAAAAATCGCGACAGGGAAAGTACTATTCAGCAAGTCCATCCGCGAGACTCATTTTTCGGGGACTGTATTAATTAGAACTCTGCCCGCAAACCAGGCGGCTTCCCTTGAGTTGATTGATTCCACCGGATGCGTACTCGATAAATTAATGTTCAGCGAGCCCCTGTTTCAACTCCGTACAGGTGATTTGAACCGGGACGGCAGTGAAGAGATATTCCTCGGCATCATCAAGAAAACTAAATTCGATCCCGAAGTAAAAAAGCGGATGTTTATTTTCTATGTGGATTCCCTGCGCCTCCGACCGCTTTTCTTATCATCAAGACTCAGCAGCGAGATATTGGATTTCGCAGCTTCCCGCCGCAAAAAGAATCAGATTGTGACCATCGAAAAATCAGATACCAACACATTTACAATTGGGCTGTATGGAAGGCTCGATTTCGGATTTATATTTAAAGGTTATCAGAGATCATATAATTCATTAACAGAATGCCAAAGGGACTTTAATCATGAAATCTATCAGTAATCATCTGCGCTTCTGCGTGGTACTTTGCATTACCCTTCTTATGGTGCTGGGTGCGGGCTGTAAGAAAAAAGACCAAGGTCTGACTACTGCAATCGAGCAGTCGGATACACTGCTTACGTTTGTTAAGCGGACTGAAATTAAAACAAAATTAGATCAGTACTGGCAGCTGGATTATATTAAAGAGTGGTATCATCAACGGATAAACCCTCCGGCTTTGAACACATCACGGGATTTAACCAAACTCGGTTTTCAGGAATTGTGGTACCTGAAGAATGAAATTCTGGCCCGGAACGGATTTTTGTTTATGGATCCGGTACTGCGTGCGCATTTCAATAAATTCAAATGGTATCAACCGATTTTTGATGTTAAAGATTTTGTCGTGGAGGTTAACTCGGAGGAATATGAGTTCCTGAAACGAATCATCACTGAAGAAAAGTCACGGCTCGGCACGCTTATTACTACCGACGGTAAATTCAGACTTATCAATACTTCTCTTATCGTGAACTACGACCAATTCAAGTACGTTCCGGAAAATATCATGGCGCATCTGAACAATAAGAACTTCGTCATCACTGCCGCAAATCATGATCAGCTGTTCACTGTATATGAAACGAACAATTACGACTATACGCCGTCGTTTATTACTACCGACCTCTATTTCCAGGTTCTGCAAAAGCATATCGCGATGATTATGAAGGACATGGAAAAGGACAAACTTGTTGATATGCTGAACAAGATGCTGAATGAATTATATCTCACTTCGCAAAATATGGCTAATAATACTGCTCCGGGAGCCATAAAAGAGAATTTGGAATGGAGTACTACCTACTACGCCGTCGCCCTTGCCCTGTTAAACGGGAAAAACTATCCGGTTCCGGCAAGACTCCAAGAGGAGTACGGTGAAGAATTAGACAAATGCAGTTCTGCCGAGGGTTACAATTCGCCGTTTTTGAATTCGAACTTATCGGAATACAGCCAATTCACCGTGCGGGGAAACTACACAGGTGATCCGGTATTAGCCAAATATTTCAAATGCATGAAATGGCTTAACTCCGCCAAAATCGTTATTCCCGATGCATCGGCACTCGCGAAACCGGTATGCCTCGCGTACATATTGAACGCGTCGCAAAACGCTTCCATCTTATTTCAAAAACTCTCCAATGTCGTGCAGTTCCTTGCCGGGGATGAGAATAATATTTCCGTAACGCAGATAAGCAAGATTCTTACGACGAATTATCACAATCAGAAACTTGAGCAGATACTTAAGCCTGAAAATCTGAGCGTCCTTTATCAGCACTTGCGGACAAATGATCCGCGCAAGTTTCAAGTCCCAACCGGCACAAAGTTTGCGAAGGAAGAATTTTCGAAAATGACGGTGCTGTTTACCGCGGGCAGATATACACTTGATAATGAGATATTCAGTAAGTTGGTACAAATAGCAGAGCCCAAACACAGACGGACAGCACCAAGAGCACTTGATGTTTTTGCCGCTCTCGGTAATCATATGGCGGACAGCATTCTGCATAATGTTTTTTATGAACAGAAGCAGTGGCCGAAGTATGATGACTCCCTTAACATGCTGAAAGCAAAATTCAAATCAAAGAACGACTGGGACAATAGTATTTTCAGTAAAACAATGCAAACAGCATTGAGCTTGAGCCATACGGAAGATAACTACCCCTTGTTCATGCAAACACCATTCTGGGAGAAAAAGAATCTGAACACCGCGCTCGGCGGTTACACGCAGCTGCGGCATGATTTCACCTTATATATTGAAGAATTAATGGCAGCAGAGTACGGCGGCGGTGATGAAGGTCCGCCTCCGGCAATTCACCTGAGCTATGTTGAACCTAATATGTCCTTCTGGGACAGGTCTGCTGAATTATTACAGCTTGTTGAAAACAAATTGGCTCAAAACAATCTGTTAACCGATAAGACCAAGGATATAAACAACCAACTGTTGAATCTCAATAAATTCCTGCGTTACATTTCGCAAAAAGAGATTGAAGGGAAACGCGTAACCGACGGCGAATTTGAGGAACTAAGCGCAATCGGAGGCCGTATTGAAAACTTAACCATCAACATACTCGGCAACGACCATATGCCCGACCGCGATAAAGAACTTGCAATCATTATGAATGTGTATGGTTACCGGGATTCTACGAATAAAACTATTGTCCTGAACGAAGCATTAGGTAAAGTTGACGAAATCTACGTTGTCACGCTCATCAATGGATTACCGTATATAACAAAAGGCGCAGTCTGGAGTCACTCCGAGTTTATATCCTACCGCTCCATGACGGATGATGAATGGAAAGGGATGCTAAATGAAGGTTCTGCACCTCCGCCGCCGGTATGGATGAATGATATTAAAATAAAAGCGCCTTCGCTGGAAACACGAGCGGATAACAGGTATTATTGATTTTTAATATTCAATACGAAACTAAATATACCCGATAAGGTATAAAATTGGAGAATTTCATTTGGTTTATACCCAATGGGGTATAAATTATTGCAATTTCTATATGGCCTATATCATTAAATGATCGGGAATAATGTTGGGCGAGTTCTCCTCTACCGGACTCCGTGAGTGGGTCGCCAATTTTTGTGCACCTATATCCACCAAAATCTGTGGACGACTCACAGAGGTCGTCCTACAATTCTACTTCACCACCGCTAATTTTTTAGCTATACTAAAATTGCCTGTTTGTAGTTTGTAGAAATATACTCCGCTTGGAATTTGTGCGGCATTAAAGGTAATGCGATAGCTGCCCGCTGATTTTTCTTGGCTGACAAGTGTTTGAATTTCGTTGCCGAGTATGTCGTATACTTTTAAAGTCACAAATCCCGGATCGGCAAGAGAATAGTATATGGTCGTAGTGGGATTAAAAGGATTCGGGTAGTTTTGAGAAAGCGCGAAGCTTTTTTTATTCATCTCGTTTTCAACTTGAACTGACGTGCTCGCGTAATATTCATCGGCTCCGATGTCGGGGAATCCATCCGAACGTAATTCACCATCGTAATCATATGCTCCAATGCCGTCAATCTGCATACCGGCGTTGATTGCCGGTGAACCCGCCGCAAGGTGTATATCAGGCAGACTCGTACTTTTGATTATCGGGTCAATGAAAACTGAATGCGAATCAAGGCCGGTTCCCTTCTGATACATGCTCCAGTTCCAATACCACGATCTGCGCCACTCCCAGCTGCTCCCGCTTGCTCCGAATGGTGTGTAATACAGATTGTGGTCTATTACCATTGCGGAATCGGAACTCCAATAATTGACAAACAAATATTTACCTGTGAACCCATAGAAAATATTGTTCGCAATAATATTAGATTTGATTTTGCATTGCAGCATCATCTCGCCATAAGCGGACGTGGTTATGGTGTTATTATTAAAAAATGTGTTGTTAATAAATTTACAGTTCTGTGTCGTACCGCGATTATCGTCATACCCGCCTATTGCAAGACCTGATACCTGATTTGCATACACGAAGTTATTGCGGACAATGATACTGTCGGCAGTGCATCCGGCTTTCTCACTGGCGACCTGAATACCAATGTTGCAGTTATGTACTTTATTCCGCTCAATGATTACATTCATAGCTCCATCAACGTATATACCGCTGGCAGCCCGTGTTGTACCATAAGCAATGTTTCCGTAGGAATCAATATTGTATACATGATTCCCGCTGATAACCCCGCCTACTGCCCTATCATTTGCCGGTGCGACTCCCCAATAACCTATAGCGTCAATGCCGATATTATTATTGTCGTGGATAATGTTGTTTGTAATCCGAAAATTCTTAACATTTCCTGTACAGACAAGGGATTCGCTTGATCCGAGTTTTAAACTATCTAACTCGTTTCCATCAATAATAATATCATAGAGAGAATCAACAGCAGAGGTTCCACGGGCACAAATGCCGTGCGCGTCGGTTCCGGTTTTTGAAGTCCCGTTATGTTCAATATGATGTATATGATTGTTTAATATCCGGATGTGCTTGCACGTACCGTTTATCCTGATGCCGACGGGAGTATAACTCTTCACCGTAGTCCGGTAATTACGAACCTCAAACCCTTTTATGACAATGTAGTTTTTATCAAGAATATAGAACATTCCGGTATTGGTGGAAGGCACCGTAAGCGAAGTACCATCAAGGATTGCATGCTCGCCGGGAAAGTTTTGAATCGTTATATAACCGCCGGTTTCTGTCCCGGAGTTCGCGATAGTTACACTTTCACCATAAACGCCTTCATGTACATACACGGTATCACCCGCTACAGCTGCGTTCACACCTTTTTGTACGGTTTTAAATGGCATGGCGGCTGTACCGGGATTCGTGTCATTGCCGGATGGCGAAACATGGATTTGTCCGTGCAGAGCTATACCAAGCACACAAAACAAAAAAGTCACCAGTAGTAAACGACTTATCATATTCATCTTTCAAATAAACATTTTTTGATAATAACGCGGGTAATTGCTCCCGGTTATAATGGAAATATATTCTCCCGAAAATCGTACGGATATTCTTATTACTATTTCACAAACTCCGCGCCGGGTTGATAGGTACGATTACGGTAAATGTGCTCCCGGATCCGACGCGGCTCTTTACCCGTATTTTCCCACCTATTTTATCAATCAAGCCTTTACAAATAGACAGGCCTAAACCACTTCCCTCGTATGTTCTTGCAAGACTGTTATCTAACTGCCGGAATGGACTAAAAATGGTTTCGAGATCTGCCTCGGCAATGCCGATTCCGGTATCTGAAATATCAACTTCGACATTTTCACCTGCTAACATACACGCAACTTTAACTTCACCGGAATTTGTAAACTTAATCGCGTTATTAAGGAGATTGAGAATGACTTGCTCAAACTTTCTTTTATCACTAACAATAATATGGATGTCCGGAGATATTTCAACATTGAGCGCTAAACCTTTTTTCTCAGCCTGATGCCGCAGCGATAAAACGACATTATAAATTGAATTCTTAAAAATAAACTCCGATAGCTGCACCGTCATTTGCCCTGCTTCAATCTTTGACAAATCCAGAACGTCGTTGATAAGCGATAATAAATGTTCAGCGCTATTTTTCACCATGCCGAGTTGCCGCAGCTGTTCCTCATTCATCGGGCCGGCCTTTTCACGCAGCAAAAGCCCGGTGAATCCCAATATCGAATTGAGCGGAGTCCTGAGCTCATGTGACATTGCAGCAAGGAACGCGGATTTTAATTTATCAGCTGATTCGGCTTTCACTTTTGCGATTTCAAGATCAGCGGTTCTTTCCGCGACCCGCTTTTCCAATTCAATCGCGTCCAATTGTAATTGTTTCAAAAGCTCCTGTATCTTTTCTTCCGACCTGCGCCGCTCGGTAATGTCCGTACCGATACCAAGGAATTCAAATGATCCATCTCCTGTGTTGTACAGCGGCTGGATATTCCATTCCACAACCACATGGGTATTATCTTTTTTGATGTATTCCTGCACATGGTGTTCAAGTGCGCGGGGGTTTGCGCTGATCTCGTCCATTACTTCTCGTGTATTCCTGCCCCCCACGTTAGTCTCCGGACTGATACTGTCAATTAACGACCTGCCAACCAATTCACGATGCTCATAGCCGAAAAACTGCAATCCGTAAGTATTAATAAAACTCATAACGCCCTTCGGATCCCAACGGATAATGATACTATTCGCATTTTCAACTAACGAACGGAAACGTTCTTCACTTTGCTTTAGGGAGTTTATAATGGTCACGCGTTCCGCAACGGCAACCGACAGCAGCAGAGTTGATAATGCAATCATTCCCGTAAAAGTTTGCAGCATGAGTAAGCTTTGATTCAACGCGTCATGCGCGAACGGGCCTGCACCGTGGATAGTCCAGTATATGGAGGAAACTGAAATACCAAGAATAACAAGCGAAGTTTCACGACGGGTAAAGCGGAAAGTGCTCCAGAGCATAAGAGGAATAACCAAATACTCCAAATGCAGATCCCAATGGAAAATCAGTATCTCAAACAGCACTATTGCGCAAAATAGTAAAATGCCTTCATACACTTTCCAGATTGTCCAATTGGTTCCATAATCATGCTTCCATAATAAAATGAGAGGAGCGATCAGAATGCCTCCGATGGCGTCGCCTATCCACCACGTCAGCCAAACAAAGGTAAAGCCAGTCCAATTTGACTGGCTTATAAAAAAGCTGAGAGTTCCAATACTGGCACTTAGCATTGTACTGCAAAAAACAAATAGAAAAACAAAAACCAGCGTATCCCGGACAGTGTCCAATGGATTAGCAGCCTTCAAGAACTTTCTGACTGCATACACACCGACGACCGCCTCAACCGTGTTGCCACCCGCAGTAAATAGAGCTATTACAACAGAGTTTAGAGCAGGAATGCTATGGGCATATAGTGTCACATAATTCGCGAGGAGCGCCCCGATAAAGATTCCCGGCCAATACCGGTAGCCTAAAATAAATATCACGGCAAAAGCTATTCCCGTAGCCGGCCAAATAGGAGATGAATTTGTGTTTTGGAAGGCGAAAAGAAGTGAAGACTTTGCGAAGCCAAAATAAACAGCAGCGACTATCACCGTGTATATCAATGTTTTTACGCCATACACAGAGGATGTAATCTCATCTCTGGCTTTCATTCCGATTTCCTCATGAAATTTGATGATACAGTGGAGTCATAACAAACTGGAACCTGAACATGCTGAGATAAAAGAGTTGAATGGATAAGTCCGCAAACTGTACAATTGCGTTTAGAGTGCCGCCGCAAACGATCACAACCGCCGCTCGATTCAGGTAGTAAAGACATAATCGCAATTTCTTTCGCGAAACAGTGCTTTGAGATGCCTAATTATTTGTCTGTTAACATATCTAATTAACAAATAAATTTCAATAGATAGTTTTCAAATTATTCAGAATCGGTATTTCCGCGCATGGGAAATTTAATGGCAAATGCAAATTGTCATTCTGTGCTCTGCAGCCACTAAGTTTTCATGAAAACCTGCTTTTTACACTCTGCGCAGTGTCCCACTTATGAAAAAGGCCCGACAAATGTCAGGCCTAAATTCGATAATAGATTTGAAATAAGGTTATTTCACGATAGCTTTCTTAAGTTCTTCCATAACCTTCAATCTCCTGATTTTTGCGTCAAGAAGTTTTCCTGCAGTGGGCTTCTGAATGCCGATATAATTAAAGGAATTTTGATCTGCAATCGAAAGATCCAATGGATCCGTATATCCATCACCATTGATGTCGGTCGAAAGCCCGGCACCTGCGACATAGTTGAAGGAGTCCTGATCTATCAACGCTATGTCGAGCGGATCAACATATCCATCCTGATTTACATCTCCGCCGTAGATTGCCCATAGCTCCGGTGAGGATGACACTTGAATCAGGTTACTGTTGTATGCTTTATTTGCGGCCGAAGTAAAATCATAAGCAGTATATACACCTCTAAGGAAATCAATCGGAGCAGCACTCCAGGTTTCAACGCTGTTGCGATGTTTTACAACAACATAATAACTGCCCGACGTTACATTAGAAAACGCGGCCTGAGCAGAGAAGTTTAGTGAATCAAGAAGTACGTTCACAGAATCAAGCAATGCATATGGTGATACTGATTGTGCCAAACATATTTTAACCGTATCCCTTGAATTCAAATAACCACCGCTGTTATAATATCCTTGCGGTATAACGGATACTGTAACATACCCAACTCCGAGGAATCCGCTTGCTGCCCCGGCAGTATACTCGCCAAACACTGTTTGATTGGTTGCAGTCAGTGTATGAGTTGAAGTATTGACTGTTCCGAGATCCGTCCATGCACCATTGTTCCACAAACCACCCGATAAGTTGCTTTCGCTTCCTGAAACATCAGATGGTACATATGTAAATGTTGCTGTATAGTTTGGATTCGTTACCCCATTGCAGGTCAGTACCCAGCTCCGGTTTATATAGTCAGTCGGATTATTATTGTTTGCATGTTTTCCTGATATTATCCGGACGCTAACGGTATCACCGGTAAATGTTCCGCTGTTCAAAGTAAATGAGACAGGCGAATATTTCGCCGAGCCAACATTATCTCCGACCGGGAAAGTGAATGAATGCGGTGCTGCGCTGATGAGCAGTTTTTTCACACTGCCGGAGCCTGATGCGACTATCATACTGGCTGAGGAAAACGTACCGCTTATTGTTGCGTTTGTATCCAAATAGAGGTTTGAAGAACCGAGCGTCAACGCTCCGCTGGTCAGAGTAAGAATGTTCTTAAGTCTGATATCCGAAAGTAAAGTTACACCGGCACTGTTGTTTATAGTCAACCCCGCATAGGTACCGAAGTTCAGTGTTCCGGCATTTGATATCGTCTGCGGCACTGTGCCGTTGAATGAGATGGTTGAGGAAGCGAGAGGGGCAAAATTCAACGTCGTTCCATAAGCGACAGAAACATTACCCTTTATCTTAACGGTGCCGGTCAGGTTCAGGTTAAGAACGCCGACTGTTACTTTTAAATTATCACAGGTGAAATTTCCACTGCTGGTTGAAGTGATTGTTGTTGCGTAATTCATTTCGAAGTTGGCATATACACGCCCTACTAAAGACGGACTGTTGGAAGATTCATGCCTATAATTGCTTCCCGTTTTGAATACTATTCTTGAGTTTGGCGCTGTTAATGCAAACGGATTACTCCCCGTTTTGAATACGAACGTAGAACCATCCTCAAAAATGACAACATTCGCTGTCCCGGTATTACTGAAAAGATTACCTGAACATGACTGGGTGATAACCGATCCGTTCTGGAATGATAAAGCCGCACTGTCAGTCGGTAATATTTTGTGCGCGGCACTATCGCATAACATGCTTCCGGCTACAATACCCGTTGAACCGGACGGCAATGTCAGACTAATTGCATATAGTGAACCGAGGTTTAATGATGAGCCCGATGCCAAACTAAAGTTTTGACCGGATGCGCTGCCCACAGTAAGGGTAACAGCAGCAGCCGCTCTTAACTTCACTCGAGTATTGTTCGTAATCAGCAGCTTGCCGATTGTTTGTGTAGGTACATTGCTGACAATCACACTATCACCGTTACTGAACTGCAAAATATCAGAAGTAGATGTACTTGATCGGGCTGGTGACCAACTGGCAGCGTCAGTCCAATTCGCGTATCTGGCACCAACCCATGAATAAACACCTGCCGACTGCACGGTGAATGACGCACTTGTAGCTCCGGTTAATCCGGTTGCAGCTGCTGTTAATGTTACTCCGGTTCCGGCAGCGTTAAAAGTCAATGTACTGAAGGTCGCTAATCCGCTCACCGGTGAAACAGTGACCGGTGAACCGCTCAACACAGCACCGTTCGCAGTTATGGAAACGACCGCCGTATCGTCAAGATCACGATTGTTAAAACTATCAACTCCCTCTATAGTAACAGCGGGACTAATTGCATTTCCCATTGTTACATCGCCGGGCTGTTGAACAAAGTTAAGCTTTGTTGCCGTAACAACAACTTTATTCGAATTTCCTGAAGTTGAGCTGACTGCACCACCGGCATCTGCTGCTGCAAACTGCGAACCGCCAGATAATGCACCGGCGGACGTAATAGTAAACGCAAATTGCTGGTTGTCTGTTACTGAAGAAAGAAAACTTGCCCGAACCGAAAGCGTTTTAACGGAACCATCCGAAGCCGTTAAGGACAAACCGTTAAATGTAACTGAAGATGCGGCGGTTGTTTCAGCTAATTTAGTGGTTCCGTCAAAAATGCCAACTTTCCGCAAATTACCGGGATTTGTAATACCGAAAGTGATTGATGTCAGAGTCGTACCAAACAGGTCTGCATCGGCCGAGGTACCTCCATCGCGAATATCGAACTCAGCAACTTCAAGCGAGGATGAAGACAAAGTAGTATCCTGATACAGCATGTAATTTATGTTTGTCGGTGCAGTGAATGAAGTTTTAGCAATAATATCCGATGCGGCAGAAATAACAACCGCCGCCGTAGTTTGGCTATTCGGGTTATTCGTTGCAGCAGCAGTCTGGTACTTTGTATTGCTGCCGGTGCCGTTATATTCATAAACTTTGAAATAATATGTTGTTGAAGCAGTAAGTCCGGTAACCGTTAGTGTATTGCCTACTCCGGCATACATTACTTGCTCACCTGAACCGCTATAAACACTGTTTCCCGTATATGTAGCTCCATCAGTAGGAGAAGTAAAACTGTTCGTTGTGTTCATCTTAACAATTCTGCCTGCACCGTTACCGTTCGTCCATGAGGCAGTCATTTGCGATGTCTGCACACTTGAAAAGACAATACTTGAAGCTTGCGTTGTCGGTGCTGCCGAAGTCGAAAGTCCTGTTATACTCACGTTATCCAAAGCCAAAGCCTGTGAATACGTTGTCGTAGTACCGCTTGTTACGGCATAGTTCCACGCAAGATAAATAACCGAACCAGATGCAACTGACACAGTCAAAGTCTTGTTGCTGACACTTGAAGTAACTCCGGGTGCACTGGCATATCCTGCAGTAGTTGCATCGGCGGCGAAACTGGTTAAAAAGTCACTTCCCGCAGTTGTCCATGTTCCGCCATCCGTCGAGTAATACATTTGAATGCTGAATCCGGCAGAGTTTGTTCCGGTTCTATATTTTTCAATATCATAGCTAATGAGAAGCCCTGATAACGGATCCGTGCCCGCGTTAGTGAGCATAGTATACACATTAACGCTTTTACTGCTTGCAGAAGAAGAAAGTCCACCGACAGCTCTGTCTGTAGCAGAAGCAGCGGCACCAGCTCCGTAATTGTATATACCGTTCGAAGCTGTTGAACTCATGCTGTTTCCGGCATATTGTTCAGTTGCAGACACAGCGGAAGTGTAGGTGCCGACAGTCCGGACTGTAGTGTTCTTATCCGCCTTCCATCTGAACGGAAGTGAAGCAATTGCAGTTGTACCAAGGCTGTCGAAATTCTGGGTCAAAGTCAACCCTGCCCCGAAATTTGCGGGAGAAACATAAGACGAGGCAGAAATGGTAAATACCGAACTACTGATAGAATTAAGCGAAGCATTGCTGGTATCGCTCACCCGTACTTTGCATGTAGTAGCTGAAATCGCCGGAAGAGTCCATGAATAACTTCCGCCTGATGCAGTCACCGTGGCAGCAATTGTTGTCCAATTGGAACCGCTATCGGTACTATATTCTAACTTAACGGCGTTTACATTGCTGCTGCTCCAGGTAATACTGTGTATTGAGGATTGCAGCCAGTTTTCCCCGCCCACCGGAGATGTCAACGTTAATGAAGCTGATGCTGTTATCGTGAATACACTTGCACTCACCGCGTTTGTAGATGCATTGCTGACATCACTTACACGGACTTTACAATTTGCTGACGCAACACCCGGCAAAGTCCAGCTATAACTTCCGGCGGAAGCCGTGGTACTTGCAATAATGGTTGTCCAGTTACTACCCGCGTCGGTTGTATATTCTAATTTAACATCTGTAATACTGCTGCTCGTCCATGTAATATTATGACTTGAGCCACCCGCCCAGCTTTCACCACCTGCCGGTGAGGTTAACGAAATTGCTGCCACAACCTGTGTGATTGTAAAAACGCTGCCGCTAAGGGAAGCGGAAGCACTACCGGAAACGTCGCTGACTCTCACTTTACAATTTGTGGAGCCGACATTCGGCACTGTCCAACTATAAGTGCCTGCGCTAGCTGCCGTACTCGATATTATCGTGCTCCAGTTTGTACCGCCGTCGGTTGTATATTCAAGTTTTACATTACTTACGTTGGTACTTGTCCATGTTATATTATGAGTTGTGTTTCCTGTCCAGCTTTCACCGCCTACAGGCGAGGTCAAATTCAGTACGGGTGCCGCAACAATAGTAAAGGTGCTTGTCGATGCTGAGGTGATTGAAGCATTGCTTGCGTCACTGATTCGCACCTTGCAGCTTGAAGAAACTGCATTGGGAATTGTCCAGCTATAACTTCCTGTGCTTGCTGCAGTACTTGCAATAATCGTATTCCAGTTCGTACCGTTATTGGTCGTGTATTCAATTTTTACATTCGTTATTCCGCTGTACGTCCAGGTAATGTTATGAGCCGATCCTACCTGCCAGCTTTCCCCGCCAACCGGAGAACCAAGCGTTACATAATTCGATGACTGCGATATGGAAAAGGTGCTCGCGCTTACGGCATTCGTCGAGGATGCGCTTGCATCACTAATCCGGACTTTACAATTTGATGAAACTACCGATGGGACAGTCCACGAATAATATCCGGTGCTCGCGGGTGTGCTGGCAACTATCGTTGTCCAGTTTGTTCCGCCATCGGTACTGTATTCTAATTTAGCATTAGTAATATTTAAACTCGACCAGATAATTTTATATGTTCCGCCTGCCGAAATACTTTCGCCGCCCGATGGTTGCAGCAGATTGAAAGAATTTGCATACCCGTCAATTTTGTAGTTCCGCAGAGTCGCATTGCCGTTATAAGAGTACATCCTGAAGTAAAAAGTTTGTGATGTATCCACACTATAAAATGTATATGATTGTGTGCCGTCATTAGCAATGCTGACCACTGCTCTTCCGTCGGACAAAACCGTATCGCTTGCATATACGTCTCCGTCAATCGGGATAAAATATGTGTTTGTAGTAAAACCTTCCAGTACATATCCGCTGGCAAGCTGGCTACCGGAAGTTACATTGTTCCATGAAACCGTGATAGAGCTTGCTCCCTTCTGTATTACCAGATTACTGGGTCCAAAAGTAGGCTCTGCTGCATATGACGGCGATAATTTTGAAAGATCGTTAAAGTTTATGTAATTCACATATTCCGGATGATCTACAAACGGATTTCTGTTTTGCTGGATTGACTGCACGTAATTGTTTCTATCCACCTCCCACTTGTCTGGTGGATCTTCTTTGCTCCATTTGAGCAAGGTCGCGACATCCTGTGTCTGCGACGAAAGGTAGTTACTATTAAGGTAATTGAATGTCCAATCTCCATAAACACCGTTATAACGCACCGCCATATACAACAATGCCCTCGCTGCATCTCCTTTGTGACAATCCCGGGGTTCATAAACAAGTTTACCGGAAGAATCAGAACCCAATTTTGCTTCGAGATAGGAAGAGGATACAGTCTTCACAATTCCTAACGGATTATTGCTTCTGACCACGTTGGTGTGATTTTGCTGCACCGGGAATAAGTGGTATTGATCGGAATAATATTCGTTTGAAGTACTTGCTACCGGAAACCAGCTTTGGCACCATGTATGTTCACGGCTATAAGTGGAACCCCACGCAAACGGTTTTGTATACACACAATTTTCCCCGCTGTAAACATCAGTAAAAACACCATATGTAGTTCCGCTGATAACCGTATCGCGGGATGCAAAATTTGCAACGTTGGTTTCATCAAACTGATCGTACGAAATTTTGGTATATGGTGAACGTATCCTTGCTTCCAAATCGGTAATAAATGAAGAGCTCGTGGGATTCATTGTTGAATAGTAGGAGTCCGATTGACCGAAGATATATACCGGTAAGATTAAAAAGACGATAAAAAATTTTAAAAAGTTCTTCATACATCCGACAGTTTAATTATACAAACTAATTTTTTGCTTATAACACGATAAGTGGACTTTAAAGTTACATAAAATATTTGAATTACTGTTCAGATTTGATGCAATTTTACATCCCCGATTCTCCGGAGGATGAATTATTTGATATACATCACAAAAAAGCCTTTTCTTGGAGAAAAGAGCAATTATTCTGATATTTGCTTATTAATTCAAACGAATGTAACAAGGCATCATGAAAAATTATAATCCTCACGAAACCGCCAGAATGCATGAACTTGATGGAGTTATTTTGGCTCCGTTCGTCAGACGGGCAAGTGCATATTTAATTGACCTGATGATTGCGGTCATACTATCATCAATATTGCTATTGGGATATGAGTATTTCACTGGACAATTAAAATCCAATGGTGAAATAAAAATTGATTTTAATTTTGAGAATTGGTACAGCATCATTTCCACCCTTCTCTACTTCGGATTAGCTACTTTTTTTGGCAATGGGAAGACTCTCGGGAAAAAACTATTAAAAATCAGAGTGGTTTCATTAACCCATTCGCATATGACCCTGTGGCAGTCACTTGAACGCGCGCTTGGTTACGGTGCTTCAATTCTGGAATTCGGATTCGGCTTTATACAGTTCTTTATCAACCCCAACCGCCGGACGGTACATGACAGAATTGCGGAAACGATTGTAATAATGGAAAAGTCTGATTCAGTAGTTTAATTTATTTAATAGCTCTCTTCGCACCGCGTTCCTGATGAAACGAACCAATCTTGGCGCGTTCTTTCGCACTGAGTACTTTTAAAGATGATGGTTTTTGAATTCCCACGTAATTATACGAATTCTGATCAACAATTGACATATCCAATGGATCTACATACTTATCACCGTTTACATCAGTACTTAGATACAATCCTGCGGCATAATTATATACAGCCTGATCGAGAAGTGCTAAATCCAAAGGATCCACGTAACCATCCTGATTACAGTCGCCGCTGTATATTGCATATACTCCGTTCGCGACCTCTATTTCATTGCTGCCGTATGCTTGCTTAGCTGATGTTGTGAAATCGTAGCTAACCGTACTTCCGGTTTTGAATGATATACTGCTCGCGCTCCACGTTTCAACACTGCTGCGGTGCTTTATAATTAAATAATAATTATCGTTGGCTACATTTTCCATTATTGCGGTTGCAGTAAAAGTTAATGAGTCCAGAATCACATCGGAACTCGCAATGATTGCATACGGTGATATTGCATTCGCCAGAGATACATGAATCGTATCAGCCGCATTTAAATAGCCGCCTGCATTATAAAAACCCTGAGGAATCACTTTTACTAAGACAGTACCGTCACGGATAATTACGTTCGCATAAAAATAACCCATATCAATTATATAAGATCTTCTTTGAGAACTCCCCAGATAAGGTTCGCCGACAACCGCGGAAATTTGATACTTTGTGTTACCGGTACTGATAAAAGCTGGACGAAACAGTTCCCATTCAACTCGATATTTCGTTGAATATCGTTGCCTGGTATCAATTTCGGTTGAATCATTTAATGAGCCTGCAACTGATTTTACAGAGCTTAATAAACAAATCATAACAACTACTCGAAATATATTGGATTCCGAACTTACAGTTTTCATATTACTGACCATATGAAGCCTCTTATCAATAAAAAATCATTTTGAACATTCTTCTGTCGGGGCGCTGTTAAGATTCTTAAAAAAAGAGATTTCTCTGAGATTATTAATTTTCTCACCTTCCCACACGTATGTAGGGCTCTTATCGTAAATCTCGTATGTACCGGTGACATAGCTATATTCTTTATCAAGAAGCATATCACGCTTGGAAGTGAAAATATTTTCGATATTACTAATATCTTTTTTACTCAAATCGGCTTGAGAAGCTATGGCACTCCAACCTAAGTTTTTACTGTTTAGCCGCGTCTTTAAGTAACGATCAAAATATGCCGGATAATTATCGCGAATAATAATTTGAACAAGATCCTCAAGTATCTCCGCCTCCCCGTGCAGGGAGTTATATATTGAATTCTCAGCTTCAGCTTTTTTATACAAAATATAATGTATTTCCAATTTTGGTCGCTTGCCAACTGGTAACTTGTCAAGTTGCTCTAGTATCAGACTTTCCGACTGCTGAGCAAATGGACATAGACTCATGCCGAATAACTCAATAACATTATCTCGTTTTTCATTAAACTTCGTTATTTCGAAATGATTCTTCTCCTTGATAAATCCTGTCACAATAATCTCTTTACCCATTAACGAGTGAAGTTCGGAAAGCCGCGTACCATTTAACTGCAGCTGAAGAGTATCATTTTGCAGATAAAATTCATTCCCGAAATTGGAAAGAGTGCCTTTAGCAGTTTTACTTTCCCAGATAGGATTTTTGAGAGAATTCTCAATCTTTCCGGAAAGAGTTTTGATAACTTTCAGTGTGCTTTTCACATTTGTATTTAAGTTATCAGGATCTACAGCCTTAAGAATTTCAATTGATTTCTCAGCCACGTATTGCCCCAGGACTTCCATAACAACAGAATTTTTACATGATAATACCCATTCGATCTCACCATTAATGCGGCTCATTTTCAGAGAAACATCAATAGCTCCTCCATATTTTGTAATTCCATCAGCAGTCGAGCTGTTCAGCATTGAATACTCATTTATATTCAAATGGACTTCATATTTCGGCTCCGGCATAAAATCTTTCACTTGCTGTGCAGAAGATAACGGCCAGTACATGAGTAGAAACATAAAAAAAAGATAAAGCCGAATAAGAAGAAAATGATAATTCATAAAATGTACTTCAATTGGAATTCGAATTTTATGGCTTACAAACGCAGCATTCACCTGTATAATTATTGCCCCAAGTAGAATCATAGAAGCCTGACGCGCTACAGGAACCTGTATCAGAGGTAACTGTACAAGGTGATGTCACATGAGCCACATAACCAACAGAGCATGAACAGCTAACACTTAGTTTAGTATTTGCACTTACGCATACTGCAGATGTATGAACAGCAGGTCCCGCCGGACCTTGAGAACCAGTTGCCCCTGTGGAGCCTTGCGCACCTGTCGCTCCTGTCAAACCTTGGGAGCCAGTATCACCTTTAGGCCCCTGAGGACCAGTAGCCCCTATTGGGCCTTGTGCTCCTGTTGGGCCTGTCAAACCTTGAGGACCGGTATCACCTTTCGGTCCTTGGGCACCTGTGGAGCCAACCGCTCCTTGTGGACCAGCTGGACCCGGAGTGCCTCCGAAGCTGGTAGTATCGCCAACCCATTTTCCCTTTTCATCAATTACTTTTCCAATGCCTGCAATACTTACGGAACGAGGATGAATATCCTGATTCGCAACATCCTTCGCATTCAATGAAGTAATGGAAAACGGCACGCCTACGATCTGTTGTCTCGGTGTCATTTCGCCATCTGTCCCAACTTGCAAACCAATCCAGCAGTTTTGATCTATTAAAATATTTATCGGATTCATACTACCGAGGAGAGCATTTACTATGCCATCAAAGACAGGTAATAGCTGTGTCTCTGACCATAAAATGTTCCCATTACTTGAAGCGTCGTAAATCCGAAAAGTTATTGTATACTTATTATTAGACACAATGTTGCCGTTTAAATCAGTTAACCTAGCTTGGAAATTCAACAGATTCTGATTCTGTGGTGTTATAATGGAAGAGAATAAAATCACAACAGCAATAACACAGACAAAGTTTAGCCTAATATTTTTCATCTTTAGTCCTCCTATTTATTAACCAAATACCTTCTGTTATGTACCCTTCACTGCAAACTTAAAGTGCGAAGTGAAGCTCTTTCTTTAAGGACGAGTTCACAAATGAGTCCTAATCCTTACACAAAAAGATATTTGAAATAAAGCTACAAGATTTTTACTTCATAGTCAAATTAAATTTATTCAATACAAATGCTGGAATTTGCCACATTAATTTTAGCTTTTCCCCTATTATGGCGGAGCCAACTTAGAAGAATGCTTCTCAATTCTACTTTGAATAGTTAAACAATAGCAGTTTTAGACTATCGGGACCTCAATAGAATCCCGCATCACACACCGGTGCATTGTTATTTCAACAACAAGAGTTTTTTTACTTCCTTGAATTTTACAGACCTCAAATCATAAAAATATATGCCTGAAGCCATGTTACCCGCGTTCCAAAGGATGCTATGTTGTCCTGCTTCCTGCTCTTCACTAACAAGCGTTGCAATGGTTTGTCCCAGCACATTATAAATTGAAATTGTTACATCTGCTCTTTCAGGCAGCGAATAGGAAATCGTTGTTGAAGGGTTAAAGGGATTCGGATAGTTCTGCTGTAGTGAAAATGAAGCCGGATTATATGTATCTGAAATTCCGGTTGTGAAATCTCCCGGATAGGTATCTACGATTGCGCCGTATGAAATCGTGTAACTGCTTCCTTCGGTTGTGATGACGATATTATCATTAGCAATAGCACCCTTACCCGCAGGTATTGTTCCGCCCGTCCCTGTTTCGGTTTGATAGACATAGCATTTCGCGTTTACCAACCGGGTGAGAATTGACTGAACCGGATGATTATACGAGTTGCCATCACCGACCAATATTACCGCAGCCTCAGGTTTTAAAGCGTTAACGAATGTCTGATTCGTGCTGTACGCGCTGCCATGATGATTTATTTTCAAAACATCCACATCGCCCACCACCCCTGCAAGCGGTGTTTCGCTATCGGCATAAGCTGAGCTTTCCCCTCCCAGATCACCTCCCGTAAAGTACTGGAATTTCCCATAATTCAATACCCAGCCGATACTTAAATCATTTTCACTTCCGGAAGCATCCTTCACAGCTCCATAGTTCAGTACTTTTCCTACGGTTGCGACACATTTCATGGTCACTCCGCCGCCAAGGTCAATAACCATTCCGAGATAAACCGAATCCCGCTTACCGGTTGCTTTTGCTGCAGACAGGTACGAAGTAAATGCAGTCGAAGTAGGCAAATATCCACCGCCACGGTCATAGATTTTCCCGATGCTCGTCTTTCCGAAAGCGCTTATCACCTCATCTAATCCACCAAGATGATCCGAGTGGTAATGTGAGCATGCGATATAATTAAGATACGTGATTCCCTGAGCAGCTAAGTAAGGCAACACTTTTGCCGTGCCATCGCCGTCATTTCCGGAATCAATTAACATGGTAACACCTGTCGGAGAAACGATAAGGGCGGCATCTCCCTGCCCGACGTTGATATGGTGTATTTTAAGCGGGGATGAAAATACATGCGCAACAAAAAGGAGAAGTATAAATAAGAAAGTGGATATAATACGCTTCATGCTATTCGCTAATAACTGATTAGTTGTAATATCTTATTGTGTATTTGATAAATCTACCGGTTTTCATTTACAAATGTCAAAAACACAACCTTATAAAATACGACTTCCCATGAATTTATTAATCGCATGGATCAAATAACATTTAATCTACTACTCTAATTCACATCCGTCCAAAATAAATGTTTTCAAAAAGTCTTGGACATCATAGAACCTTTTTACTTACAGTTCAATATTTTCGACGGATGGCAAAATCTTTTTAAATTATACTTATTTCAATCATTTATCCTCCGTTGCACAATTTGAAAGACTGAAAACGTTTTGGACAACATATTGCATCCTATAGAAATGATTTAGGGTTTGATTTGGATTTTGAATAAAATCTTTCCAAAACGCATTGTTTTATGCTTTTTTCTGGATGTTAGAAATTGTTTTGGACAGAAGTGCTCTAATTACAGAAGTACTGAAATTTAATTTTAGGCAACTGAACATCTTGAGATACAGCCGACAAGTTTTCAAGCTAATCAGCTGAATATCCCGAAAATCAAATTTTTACATACTTTAAGAACATCCCAATGAATCCGAGATAATAGTTCTGGACATACTATATACTATTCAAAACCTAATTAAGCGCAGGTGTAGCGACATTTATTTTAGCAAAATGAACTTTTTTGTTTCTAAAAACATTCCTGCCCGCAATTGATAAAAATATTCAGCCGTACCTAAATCATCTGCATGTAAAACCACAGAATACGTTCCGGCACATTGTGTTTTATCAACAAGCACGCGCACAAGCTCACCGTTGATAGTAAAAATTTTGAGTGTCACATTTTCGGTCTCAGGTATTTGATATGTGAATGTTGTAGTTCCATTAAAAGGATTAGGAAAGTTTTGGCAAAGTGCAAATTGTTTTGGCGATAGAATGACTACTTGCACATTACTGCTGTAATTGAATGTACCGTCAAGATCTACCATCTTTAATCTGTAATAGTACATTCCGCTCGGTTTACTATTATCCAAATAAGAATATTCTTTAGCATTAAAGCTATTTCCAGCGGCGGGTATGTTCCCAACCACGCACCAGACTTCAGAGTCAGCTGATCGTGTTTCAACAACAAACACAGCAGAGTTAATTTCTGATGCCGTTCTCCATACAAGAAGCACTGAAGCATCCTGCACCGCGGCGGTAAATGAAGTTAGTTCTACCGGCAGAGCAGACACTGAAAGATTATTTAAACAACGCACACTGTTGCCGTATGTAACATAATAATGGATGTCATTAAAAAAAGGGACTTGGGCATAAATAAGCAGTGTTAAAAAATAATCGGTGTCATATTCAGATGAAGTCCACAAGTAAGCCATTTTGTTTACATCCTCAACGATTTGCGTATAAGGGTTATATTGGCCGGCGATCAATAATGAAAAGCCGCTGGTATTTGTCCCGGCGCCACTCCCTGTCCCTTGTCCAATAGCTTTCATGGCGTTGGAGTCACCATTTAAGGCATCTTCAACTTCTCCTAGCTCACTTCGTGTAGGCACATGCCACCCCGTTGGGCAAATACCTTGCGTACCATTGAGGTTAACATAGTGCAGCGCTTCGTTAAGTTGATAATAGCCGCCATAGATTTCGCAATTCAAGGAATCATTGTTATAACAATATTTTTCTATAATGCCGTTATTGGACTGACCGATGCTGCCATTGATCATCGTTCCGATGTTCAGATTTTCCTTCAACCAGCATTGGTTATTTATCTGTACCGTATGGTATGTTTTCCCGCCGTAATCAATTGTCGGGATACCGGGACAAGGTTGGCCTGTTTGTGTGAATAGCTGCTCTGAAAGGAGAAATAAAAGCAGAAAGCTATAATACTGCTTCATAATAACCTCCTTTTAATTTTACATTGTCGAAGAAATTTAAGAATATACTATTGATTAAAAATCACATAATTGCTGCCGCCATCCGTTTTATTGGATTTCCCATTCATAGAAGTTACCACTAATCGACTACATATTCTATTTTAAAAGTGTAAATTTTTTCGTCTCGATATACTTCCCTGCTTGTAGTTGATAAAAGTATTCCGATGTGCCTAAATCTCCCGCTTGTAAAGCCACTGAATAAGTTCCGGCAGATTGTGTTTTATTAACAAGCACGCGCACAAGCTCACCATGAACAGAATATACTTTTAGACTCACATCTGCTGTTTCTGGTATTTGATAGGTTATTGTAGTCGAATTGTTAAAAGGGTTTGGGAAATTCTGGTATAAACTAAACGCTTGAGGTACCTGAACAACAACTCGTACAATACTGCTATATTGATATGAACCGTCAAGGTCTACCATTCTTAATCTATAATAATATGCTCCATTTGCCACTTTATGGTCGTCAAAAGTATACTCTTTAGAAGCAAAACTGTTCCCGGCTGCAGGCAATTTACCTACAGCATTCCATATTTTTGAGTTTTCCGCCTGCTTCTCAATAACAAACATGGCGGAGTTAATTTCGGTGGTGGTTCGCCAGAAGAGGACCACTGAACCATCATGCACAGAGGCCATAAACGAATTGAGTTCAACTGGCAAAGCCGAAACCGTAAGATCATTGATACACCGCACACTGTTGCCGTATGTTGTGGAAAAATGAATATCCATAAAGAATGATGCCAGTGCATAGACATACATCGTCATAAAGTAATCGGTCTCAAATTCGGATGAAGTCCACACATATGCTTTTTTATTTATATCCTTAAATCCCTTGTATGGGTCAAATTGCCCCGCTATGAGCAATGAAAATCCTGTTGTGTTCGTACCGGCGCCTTCACCATCTCCTTGCCCAATGGCCTTCAAAGCATTTGAACTTCCACCCACAGCATTTTCGAGTTCCCAAAATTCACTCTGTGTCGGTATATGCCACCCCGTTGGGCAAATACCTTGCGTACCATTGAGGTTAACATAGTGCAGCGCTTCGTTAAGTTGATAATAACCGCCATAGATTTCGCAATTCAAGGAATCATTGTTATAACAATATTTTTCTATAATGCCGTTATTGGACTGACCGATGCTGCCATTGATCATCGTTCCGATGTTCAGATTTTCCTTCAACCAGCATTGGTTATTTATCTGTACCGTATGGTATGTTTTCCCGCCGTAATCAATTGTCGGGATACCGGGACAAGGTTGGCCTGTTTGTGTGAATAGCTGCTCTGAAAGGAGAAATAAAAGCAGAAAGCTATAATACTGCTTCATAATAACCTCCTTTTAATTTTGCAATGTCAAAGAAAGATGTTGAAGGAATTTATGAAATAAATATCAAATAACTTATACAATATTTATTATTCTGAAATCTATCACGCCGAGCAGTCACACTTATCGAGAAACACGAACCACCACTTGCCGTCTGCTTTAACAAAGTAGATTTTCTTCACAATCCATCTGTCGAGCAGTATTTGCACATACATAATTTGGGAGTTTTTGTATTTAGCAGGCAGCTGCATATTGCGCGAAGTAAAGTTTTCTCCATCATTAATATCCACAAACGGTCCTATCTTGCCGACCTTTTTGTAGTATATACCGTCTTTATCCGGAGATTCCTCACAAAATCCTTCACGCGGGAGCTTATTCGCTATTATTCTGCACTTTGATAAATCCGGGAGATCTAATGTGAAATAGACTAAAAGGCTGCTGTCCAAAGTAGATTTTTCGCCGGAATACGAATACATTCCGCCGATACATGCAACTCCGGGATTATTGGATGCTCCAACTCCGATATCCGGATGAATGAATTGAGATAATAACGAAGAACGGACATCGAGAAGGCTGTCGAGATTATTGTTGCTGCAACAATCTCCGACAAATTTTCTCAGGAAAGCCGGAAAATCCTTTGGCCCAGTTTTACACTGAGCACTGACCGATAAAAGGACGATGAAAGCCAGTACATAATTTTTCATTCGGGCACCTTTACTCTTCAAGAATAAAAAACACCGAGTCCTTAATTGCAGACCCGAAAACTCCTATGCCATCTCCGTTCAGTGCGGTGGCTGGTTCGTGAAAATTACCATCCATTTCCTGCACGGAAGAAGCCGAGAAAATGAAATTTTTAAAATTGACATCGCCGGCATACACCATAGTCTTATACTTACTGTAAAAATTCAGCCGGAAAAAAGCCACCTGATATGTGTAATAATGCATACTGCTGCTCAATTCAGTAACACAATCATATTGTGTCCGCAGCTCGGTCAGATTCTTCTTCACTTCGGCGGTATCAACTTTATCAAACAATTTGTTATTGTAAATATAATTAAACTCGCTTGCAGAATCCGGAAGAAATGCGAACATATAAAAACTCGCTCCGTCGGACGGCGTATAATCCAATTCTATCGAATCGTTTGCGTATGAAATATAACCGAGGTGACGCCAACCGTATATCCCAAAACCTTTCTTCGGAACGGTGGTTTCCGAACTGGTCTTCAGTGTTTGCCCGTCAAGCACAGTTGAGACCGTGAGTTTATACGTTTTTCCATAATCAATAGTAATTGCATCATTATAGTATGTTTTGGTTTTACTGTCAAATAGCAAAGTAATTCCATTGATAGCAACAACGGTTGAATTTTCAGCCGGAGTCAGCGCCATCTTTAAAAGATCAATGTCCTGCCCGAGCCGGAAATTCCGTGCTATCTTAATATTACGTACAGTTTCCCCGGCAAAAATATACGCTTCAACTACAATTTTCGGCTGATATCCGGCATCGGTTATCTGCACTTCCGGATCACCGCAAGAAGCGATTACTATCGAAAGGAATAAGAGTGCTATTATATAATTTTTTTTCATCGCCTTGTACCTTAGCAAATTACTATCATGTTAAAATTTGATATTTACACCAATGCTGGGCAGCAGCGGCAGCATATTGAATTTATCTATAGACTGAATAATTTTTGTTCCCACAAGCTTACTATCATACGAGATAAACCACGTATTTTTTCTGTTCCCGATATTATATATCTGAATATACGGGGACAGTGTCCAGCCGCTGTAATTCTTTTCATACGTCAGACTGACATCAAGACGCGCATATACCGGTAAACGGTAAGAATCGATTGTTCCGGGATATAATTTATACCCCGGAAAAGTCTGATCATTGCCCGAACTATTTGGTGCATCAGGTATATTATTTACAAAATAAACCGATGCAGGCATTGTGATCGGTTGTCCTGAGGCGAGCATGAAGCTTAGCCCGAAACTCCACCGGCTGCTTTTTTTCTCAGGCTTTGCATTAAACTCACCCGACAAAATGTCACCCAAATCGCCATTCATAACCAAATTAATAACCGAGGCACGGTCGTGACGCGGGGCATAGGACTGGCCGTGATTAATCCCGTCGAATGAATATTTTGTCCGGGAATACGTGTATGAGAGCCAGCCCGTTATCGAACCGGATTCTTTACGCAGCAGAATTTCCGCACCGGCCGTATTGCCATCGCCCCTTACAAATATACCTTTCGTTGAATTGTATACCGGGAATCCGGATTCGTTATGATAACCCGGTGTAACAGAAGAAATAAGATTCTGGTTAAATTGATAAAGGTCCGAATACATTTTATAATAAACTTCAGCTTCCATTGTTATTGCATCTGCAATTTCCCTCTGATAACTGAAGATGAAGTGATTGGAAGAAGAAGGTTTGGTGTTTTTATCAGCGCCTGTCCATATACTCGCGATAAACATCTGCTGAATCCTGTTCAGATATTGGAAATATCTGCCGGCGGCAAATTTAATCGTGCTGTTTTCTGAAAGTCTATACTTCACCGAGAGCCTTGGCTCGGGATTTACCTTTTTTATATCGGAAAGGTAGACACTCGTCCGGAGCCCAAAATCAAGTTCCCATAAGGCATCCGGCCGTAAACGAAGGTCACCGTACAGCGTGGTTAGTTTACTTCTGTTATAAATATCAATTAATCCGGATCCAAAGTTTTCCCTATAACTAAAGCGGAGGTTTTTTTGTTCGGCCCCGAATTTCCACGAAAGATCGTTTTCAGCATAATATTCAAGCGAAGCTTTTAGTGTATAATCGGTCAGGTCATTATGCGCGGAGTCATTAAATAAATTATCCATTTTAAAATCAGAGTCAAAGCCGCTACCGGTAAACCAGAACGAAGCAAAGAGCCTTTCGCTAAACAAATGCTTTAGATTGAAACTCCCGGTGATATTTCCCCATTCGTATTTTAACTCAGGTGAATCGGGAGAATCTTTTTTCAATTTATAATCAAGATTGTCTCTGCTGCTGAAATAGCTGATCGAAAGCTTATCCCGCTGGGACAGTTCAAAAAATCCTTTACCATTTGCATCATAGAAGTAGTAATTCGGCAATTTTTTATCCCATTTCGCGTATGTCTGGTCAATGTAAGTTCTGCGAAATGAACCTGAGACAGAGCCGATTGAACCAACCGGAACCTGAATAGTGGTAGAACCGGAAAGAAGACTTATCGAAACAATCCCCTCTATTCTATTCCTATTACCGTCAAGATTAATTACGTCTATAACTGATGATAATCTGCCGCCATACTCACTGGGGAACCCTCCTTTATAGACCTCAACTTTTTTTATCGCGTTCGTATTAAACGTAGAGAATATACCGAAAGCGTGGTCGGGATTATACACGTCAGCGCCGTCAATGAGGAACATATTCTGGTCTGCCGTACCGCCCCGGATATACAACCCTGATGAGAAATCCGAAACAGCGGTAATGCCCGGAAGAGTCTGCAGCGCACGTAATAAATCAGCCTCAATTACTCTTGGAGTCGAGTTTATTTCCACACCGGAAAGTTCAAACTTGGAGACAGGAGCCTCATACATTTTATCTGCCGTGCTCATATTCTCACCAGTTACTAAAACCTCGTTCAGATTTACCGACCCCGGCATTAATTCAATTTTCAAATGCGAAGCTGAACTATCGGCAGTGCTAACGGCTATGAGACTTTTAGTATATCCGACAGAACTGGCCACAAGAGTCTGTTTACCCGCCGGCACATTGTTGATAACAAAATATCCACTGCTGTTTGTCACACAACCGAGACGGGTCCCTTTTACCACCAGTGTGGCGCCTATCATGGCCTCCCCGTTCGTGCCGTCATGGACGAATCCCGACAGCGTGCCCTTACTTCCTGACTGGGCATACAAACCCGGTGCATGGATACAAATCAGTGTCGATAATATTACGATACAAACAATTTTCATGAAAATAATCTCGTTCCGAATTATCGTGATAGCAAAATTTAACGTTGAAGAAATGTAAAATTCCCGCTTCAAACTAAATATACAAATAAGCAAGAGAAAGATTATATACAAGAGTAGTCAAAAAAACAGGATGAATGGTAGTTGTGGCTGTAGCTGTAATTGAACTATGGCCTTCAATTATTCAAGCATTATTACGACTAATTTGCTGATTGTTGAGAAAATTTGTATAATAGAGTGTTTTGCTTCTCATTGTTAGTAAGTACAATAGCGGGGTGTTCATGAGTGCTTTTAGAAATTTTGCCGGTCTCTTCATCTGTATCAATTTTATATGTACAATTAACCTTCATGCCCAGTGGGTACAAACCAGCGGGCCAGCCGGAGGTAAGGTTACTTCTATAGTGTTTGCTCCTAATAACACGATTTTTGCCGGATTGTTAACAGGCGGAGTATTTGTTTCTACAGACAGCGGGAAATTCTGGACCGCGTCAAATCAGGGATTGGACCTTACCTATAAAAACGTGCAGGCCATGGTATTAAGTTCTGACTCTTCAGATAAAAGTAATACACTTCTTATATCGGTGAATGGAGATGTTTACCGCTCAGTAGATTATGGGGCAAATTGGAAAGCGACTACCCTTATTGATGCCCAAGTGAATGCTATGATTGTGCTCAGCCATGGGAATGAAGGAAACACTATTATTGCCAGTGGGGGTAACGGCACTTTCCGTTCAACTGACAACGGAATTACTTGGGCGCTCACCAACTGTACAACTATCGCCAACATGCAGTTTTTCACTTGTATGTACACTACTTTGGGCGGCCAGATAATTTTCGGCACATCCGGTAGTTATGGAGTTTATTTTTCAAATGATGACGGACTAAACTGGAGCTCGGTACAAAATGAACTATCACATCAGTACCTTACATCCTCGTATATTGAAAACCAAGCAATAAAAGATTAAAATAGAAGGTGAAAATACCCGGCTTAAGGAATGGGAGAACCGTTTGCGACAAGATACACGACAAGTGATATCGCCGCTAAGAAATAGTTCCCCACTCCTTGAGCTTCTGAGATTCTGAACAGTACTTAGTGAACATCACGACATGTATCACGGATAAATGACGAGACAAGAAGACACAGAAGCTCCAAGCCAGGCATTCTAATTTACAGACTTTATGAAAGGTTTTCAAATGAATATCATCAAACACATCATTGGTATTGATGTCTCAAAAGAAAGTCTTAGTGCTGCCTACGGTTCATTAGATTTTTCTCAAGACGTAAGAACTACCTCGGCACAGATTTTTACCAACACTACCACCGGATTCAAAAAACTGCTTGCTTGGGCAAACCAGCAAAAGCAAGACAAAACTCTGCCTTTAAGCTTTCTTATGGAGGCTACCGGAGTCTATTATGAGAACCTCGCCTACTATCTTTCTGACCACGGGTGTTCTGTTATTGTTGTTTTACCCAATAAAGCAAAATACTTTGCCCGATCATTAGAAATCAAATCGAAGACTGACAGTCTTGATGCCATTATGCTGGCAAAACTCGGTTTATCACGACAGCTATCTCCATGGAAGCCGCCTACCGAGGCTCTCAGGCAGCTCAAGGCTCTTTGCCGGGAATACCAAGCTACCGTAGAATCAGCGGCACAGCTGAAAAACCGATTACATGCTAAAAATCAGGCATATGATACTTCAAAATCTATCATTAAACACCTTAAGTCACAGATTCGGTTTACCAAGAGTATTGCCAAACAGATCCGAACCGATATTGAGACACTTGTTTCCAATGACCCAGAACTGAAGGCAAAGATAGACAACATAACCACCATCAAGGGTGTTGGGCTCATGACGGCTATTCGTATTATTGCCGAGACTGACGGCTTCGCCCAGATTCGCAACGGCAAACAACTTGCAAGTTACGCCGGCCTGGATGTTGTCAGAAATGAATCCGGAAGCTTGCAGCACAAGACCAGAATATCAAGAAAAGGGAATGAGCATATCAGACAGGCGGTTTATATGTCTGCTCTTTCTGCCTGCCGGTACAATCAGCACTTGAAAAATCTGTATGTCAGGCTCTGTACAAAAAATAAGCCGAAGAAGGTCGGCCTGATTGCTGTAGCCCGAAAACTATTACTGTTAATTTACACTTTGTATAAAAACAATGTCCCTTATAATCCGGACTTCGCCATGAATACTGCAAACTAAGATATTTATAATCTTTTGGCTTGACTTTTAATACAGTACCTTAGCGGTTGTTGGACATGAAGTCTTTGCAGGAACATCAACCACCTTATACCGTTCGACAGATAATGGAAACACATGGAGTATTGTTAGTGCCGGCCTGACAAATCCCAATATTCATTGCCTCACTGCTTCTTATAACGATTCATCTTTATTAATGGAAAGCGGCTCCGGGGTTTATAGCACTACTGATTCAGGAAATAGCTGGCTGCAAATATGTTCAAGTCTTCCTGGAACGGCTAATGCACTGAAAGTTTTTGTTGAAAATGATAGCAGTTTTTATGCCGGGTCATATTTCGGCGGAGTTTATCATTCCACCGATGCCGGGAAATCCTGGCAAGCATGCAATAAAGGCTTAATGCCTTTAACCGTGAATACGTTAATCTCCTATTCCGATAATTCAGGGGCAAAAGAAATTTATGCAGGCACACAGGAAAACGGAGTCTTTCGTTCAACTGACGCAGGCCATAACTGGGATTTAATCAGCAGCGGGCTGACAAATTATAAAGTATATGCATTGCTGACCCTTCCCCGTCAAGATGGAGGGAAAAATATATTTACCGGGACATATGGAGGCGGAATATTTCTCTCTACCAACAACGGTATAAGCTGGAACACCTCGAATACAAGATTGACCAACCTAAATGTTTTTGCCTTAACCGCTGCTGTAAAAAATACGGGGGATACCGTTTTATTTGCCGGTACGGCGGCTGGTATATACCGGTCTACAGATTACGGTGCGACATGGTACGCTGCAAACAGTGGTTTCACCGGTTATGCAGTTGACCAATTTCTGGTTTTCCCCGACGGAGCTGGCGGACAGAATATCTTAGCGGGAGCAGATAATTATCAGCTATTCCGTTCAACTAATTACGGGGATACCTGGACTGCTGTGGATTCAGGTTTAGTTGGCAGTGTTTATGAAATAGCTTCTTATTCCAGCCCATCCGGTTCAACGAGCCTTTATACGGCCACCAATAATGGTGTCTTTCTTTCAACGGATAATGCTGTAAGTTGGAAACAAATCAACACCTGTACCGCATACGCAATGGTTGTTATCGGTTCATACATGTTTACGGGGGGGAGATATGAGCAGCATGACATTTTCAACTGATAGCGGTAATAATTGGAGTTACGCCGACACACTGCCGGTCAAAGCGAATATTACATCGCTTTTGACGGATGGGGAAAATGTATATGCCGCACTCTATCAAAAAGGTGTTTGGCGCAGACCTATCCGTGAGATTGTAAACGGCATACAGATAGATAAGCCACACGCAATGCCGGTTTCGTATTCTTTAAAGCAGAATTATCCGAATCCTTTCAATCCGGCCACTACGATAACTTACACCCTCGCTGAAGAAAACAAAGTCAGCCTCAAAGTATTTGACATACTGGGCAATGATGTTGCAACCCTCGTTAACAGAATAGAATCCGGCGGGAGCCATTCTGTTTCCTTTGTTGCAAATAATCTGCCAAGCGGTATTTATTTCTATTCGCTGCGTGCCGGCAGTTATTCAGAAACAAAAAAGATGCTGCTGCTAAAGTAGTGTAGTTATAAATTTAGTTTTCATTTCAAAAAAGCAGGTTGTTTAACCTGCTTTTTTGTTTTTATGCTGAATCCTTTCGTTCATAGATACATCCTACCAACAAGAAATTACAAAATGATTTTGAAAAACAAGGAGCATAAACAATGGTTGAGCATTTAACAAAACAAACATTTTTAGAAAAAGTATTTGATTACGAGAAAAACCAGGAATGGAAATTCAATGGCGAGTTGCCTGCATTGATTGATTTCTGGGCTCCGTGGTGCGGTCCGTGCCGGATGGTTGGTCCCATCATTGAAGAACTTGCAGAAGAGTACAAAGGGAAAGTAAATTTCTATAAAATCAACTCTGATGAAGAACAGGAACTATCGTCGGTCTTTGGCATCCGCAGCATTCCGTCGCTGCTTTTTATTCCGGTGGGAGAACAGCCGCAAATGGCAATGGGCGCACTCCCGAAACAAGAATTCTATAATATAATCGAAAAAGTACTGAAAGTACCTCAACCGGTACAAGTAGCTCAATAAAATTCAGAAATACAACAATGACAGCACAAAAATATTTCATAATCCTGATTGTTAATGTCATCGTTTTGATGACCGGCTGCACAAAAGCCCAGAGTTCCGATGTTTTAATTAGTCCGAACGAAGCAAGCACCCTGATTGAAAAAGATTCGACTGTGTTACTATTGGATGTTCGTACGCTTGCTGAATTTAGAAGTGAAGCCGGTCATATTAAAAATGCTGTTCTCATACCCGTGGGTGAACTGGAAAACAGGATTCAGGAACTGGAATCGGTCAAAGATAATACTATACTTGTATATTGCCGTTCAGGCCATAGAAGCGGGATTGCATCTGATATGCTGATAAAGCACGGATTCAAAGTCCGCGATTTACAAGGCGGCATTAACAATTGGAAGGCAGAAAATTTGCCTGTAGTTGTTGAGAATCAATAACAGTCTGCGATCTTAATAATGATAACAGCAGATACAGACATACATGAACTGATAGCGGCAAAGCCTGAGTTCCTTTCATACCTGATGCAAATCGGTTTATGCGGACTAAACTGTGGGATTCCCCAAGCCGGCACTATTGCTACTGTCGCAAAGGAAAAAGGATTTACCAATAAGCAGATGGAGGAGATACTTCGACAGCTCAACAAAATTGGTGAAAATTCTTCATTACGCTAAACTTGCCCGCTTTTCAATATAGTGTTACTTGTATATGAAAGCAGGCTTTCGCCTGCCGTCATATACAACCGTATTATCTTATGGAATAACAAGATGTTCTAAAATTTTGGTCAACGAAACATCCACAATTAATGCCGGCATTGGCTTTTTTTGGATCTCAAACTTATATCCAAATCCGACATAACAATAATTATTAAAGTCAAAGAATGCACCTAATGAACCCGAAGAGAGATATTTGGACTTGTCGTCCGATATAGTAATCCATTCGGCCAACAAAGAGGCGCCGATATAGTGTTTATTTCTCCTCAGATAGAATCTCATTCCCCAGGCTACTGATACCGGAAATACACTAACAACCCGGTGATTTGATTCATCAGCTTTAAGATGGACAGCAGTTAAAACTGTCGGCAGCCAGAATCCAGACCACCCGTAATAGTCGTAGAGTTTATACAGACGCACCTGTTTAATTAGTTTTTCCCCGCCAAAGCGAACTTCAATGGTCAATAAATCGCCATTATCATACTTTTTGTAGTCACACATCGGAAATGTTAGGCGCCTAATACCTTCATCAACGCTCCCCCTTTGAATGGTATCATAAGCTGAAGTAATAATAAAATTACCGAATTTGGCTTTTTCAAAAGTTACTGTGTCAGAGCCATATGTAAAAAAGAGTACTAAATTGTCTTTATCGGTTATTTCGGAGTATTTACCCTGTTCAAAGCAATTATTGATCGGTTTCAAGGTATCATTACCTGGTTTATTAATTTTAAGAACAGCTTCAAGTCGCGGATTTTCGAGCCGGAATTGAAATATTTGTTTACGTGATTCTGTATTCAAAATCAGATCACAATCGGCATCATCCCAGTCTTTTAAAGCCTCCAGGTCAAGCTTCAACCAATTCCTGCTGATAAGCTGCGGATCAACTTTCGGGAATACGAACCTCTTGGTGGTATCAGCCCGACTTCTAATTAACAGCGCCCCATCATTATCAAGGCCGGCTGAATGAATAGTACTTTTCTTGTCTTCAAGTGACAATGCAAGTTTATTAAAAAAAGTAAGTGGCTGTAATTTTGTAGTTGATACATTCTCTACTAAGGAGACTTCCGGATTTGTATTACAAACTATCACGTTCACTTTGTCAGCGACACTGATCTTTACGTGATTACTGAAATACACCGTTCCATCATCCATTTCGATACGTACTTTATATTCAGCCTGATTATCTTCAAGTGATACCGGTGTGTCATATAGGAGTTTATCTTTTTCTACCTGGGAATATTCGACACCTTCTCGTGTCTTTTTTAATAGTGTTATCGCTGATTTGTAAAACAATAAGTTGCTTGATACTTCTATTTTGAGGTTCATTGATTCACCGGCAATAAGATGTGAATTTGCAACAACAAGCTTGACTGATTCCTGTCTGGAAATTCTTGTTATAAAGGACTTTACTATTTTATTGTTAATTCGTAAATCCAGCTGAAAATCCTTATCTAATCTCGGGAGCCGGATGTATTTAGTTGCACGATTAAATTGAATATTAGCATCACCGGAAGTTAATACGGCACCTTCCGGAATATTACAATACTCCCATTCTTCTTCCTCAAATAGAAAGTATCTTGCCGGAAGTGAAAATGAATTAGTTTTGGCAGACTGAGCTACTTTTTCGGTAGCGCTCCCCTTTTTAGGGACACCCTGAGCAAATAGAAAATTGCAGAAAGCAAACGCGCACAAAATAATAACGATACATGGCCTAACCCTGTAATGCATATAACCTCCACCTAAGAATAAATGAATATGTATTGATTTTATTGTAACTATATGGAAATAGTTATTCCCTCGTACGAATACTTTTTCAGGATGTTCCCGATAATACGCATCACAAAGCAATTTTATCGTAATACACCTGAAATGGTGAGTTATAGCATTTATGATACGGAGTATCTTAAAGCACAATAAGCTTAATAGTGTAAGAATCAGATAATTATAAGGAAGCAACACAACAACATTTAAACAGCCGGCTGTCTATCTCAGGAAGGAAGAGTTTGAGAAGTGAATTTTAAAACAGCCTTACGCCATTTTACCAAATATTCATCCGATAGTCAAGAGATATTTGCATCGTAGGTAAATCTGTGGGAATCAGCGGGCCAAAACCAAAAACGGCCGCATGAGCGGCCGTTTTAATTTCAATTATTTAGTGCATTCCGCCGTGATGTCCGCGGCCTCCGCCATGTCCCATGCCCTTTGGTTGCTCCCAATATAACGTGAGCCATGCAGAAAATTTAGCTGCCTGATCGGTGGTCAAAATAGCGTTGACAGAAGCAACAAACTGCGCCTTTGCGTTATCCATAAGTACGCGAATTGAGTCTATTGTTATTTGTTGACTTATCGCCTGCGTTTGAATTGCCGATATCTGCGACGTCAGAGTATCACGGATTGCCACTAAAAGAGTAAATTGCTCATCCGTTAAACTTAGATACGTTTTTAAGGAGTCCAGCATTTGCATGCTTCTTAGGGAATCATTTGATTCAATCCCGCCGTTACCTCCGGGAACTCCATGCCGTCCGCCCGGACCTCCGCCCATTCCCACTTTTGACCAGTATAACGACAACCACGTTGTGAAAAGTGCTTGTTGATCGGTTGTCAGAATAGCATTTACCGAAGCGACAAACTGTGCTCTCGCGGCATCAACCAGAACACGGGAAGAATCACAGGATATCTGATGATTTTTCACCAGGGAGCGAATCGCTTTAAGCTGCGCATATAAGGTATCGCCTATTGTCCGGAGAAGAACGTACTGATCGTCCGACAAGGTGAGATACGTCTTTATTGAATCCAGCATATGCACGTTACGCAGGGAGTCATGCGGGCATACGGAGCTGTCTGCTGTTACCGTTGAGTCCCCGGCTGTTTTATACATAGAAGCTGCACTAAATGCCGCCTGACTGGAAGAGGAAGCTGAACTATCGGAACTAACCGGATCATTCTTGCTGCATCCAACGAACAATACGGCTATCAACATCGCTGCGAAAATCGGTTTCATATTTTTACCTCATAATGGGAATAAGTTACCAGGCTATTAATCAACTTCTATGCCACATAATAGCTTGTTTTTCCTGCAATTTCAATGTGGAAAATTTCGTCCGTATGAAAAATTTTCACTACCCGCAAAAAATATGCACATACCCTTACCGGACTAAAGTTGACGTTATCTAAAAACCCGACTTGGAATTCTGGGTTCAAATGAAATTTTAGAGGCAAAGTTGATTAACCCGAAAATTTTTAGAGAGAGAAGTCGTCATTCCGGAAAATCTGTCGCGAAAATGTTTCTAAACTAACTAACGTGGTTCGACAGATTTGTCCGTTCGCAGAATGCTGTGCAGAATCCATTTCAAGAATCTCTTAAAGGGAGACTGCTCTTAAAAGTTGTTTTGAATTGTATTTTAAGCTTATTTGCTCAAGAAAACCCGCAATTTTGCTCTTGAAACTACCCCCTACCTTTTATCTCAATTATACTTCTCAAAGCTTTTTCAAATCTGGATTCTGCGCAGCATTCTGCGAACGGATAAATCTGCCGAGTCAGATCAAAATTTGTATTATACTTTAGCGGCAGATTTTCCGGAATGACATACAACGGAGTATTGCTTTGCCACCAAGTTTTCATGTGAGCCGGATTCTGTCTGTACGCCGGCCTTCAACTTCCTGTTTCATCTTTTGCGGAATTATTGATATATTAAAGTATACAATAGGAAGATAGTTGCTCTATGAAAAGAATCCGCTTTTTTGTCTTCGTAATACTTCTTCTTTTAAGCAATCAAGCATTTTCGCAGGAAGTAACCTGTTTCATCGGCAAACAGCAAGCCGAATTTCCCGGACAGATACTTGCTCAGGAAAAGGGCATCTATAAAAAGTACGGCCTGAGTGTAAAATTCGTTTCCGGCGGCAGGGGTATCGCTCTTTCCTATCTCACACGGGGTAAAGTGATGTTTACTACCCTTATGCTTCCAACCGCCGTCAAATTATATTCTGAAAAGCAGCCCATTGTTAACCTCGCCCAATTATTGAAATCTTCCTCTTTTATGGTGGTATCAAAAAAAGCCGGCAATATAAAATCAATCAACGACCTCAACGGAAAAAGTATCGGCATGTTTGGTGAGGAATTGCAGGTTATCGGTGACGCATTTGTTAAGAAATACAATTTAAACCTGACGGTAATGCCCCGTGGAGCTTCGGTAAACTTACTATTAATGGACTGCGTTGACGCTTTGATAGTAAAATCATACAGCGATTTTCATAATATCATTAATTCCGGGATTGATTCTTCTTCCCTCTCGGCTTTTTATTATAAAGATATTCAGCTGAATCTTCCTGAAGACGGCTTGTACTGTCTTGAAAGCACGTATAAAACCAATCCGGAGTTATGCAAAAAGTTCATTCAGGCAACACTGGAAGGCTGGCAGTATATGTACGACCATCCGGAGGAAAGCATTGACTGCGTTATGAAGTACGTGAAGTCAAAAAGTATAACAATGAATTACTCCCAAATGAGGTGGACGGTATACGGCCTGCACGGATTACTGAATACTGACGGCAAAAAACATGTAACGGGACTCCTTAGTCAACAAGACTATAATACTACCGCGTGGCTTCTTGAAAAACTCGGATTAGTGAAAAAGGCACCTGCTTTCAATGCAATAAACAGGAGTATCAAATAGCCATGAAGATTTTTAATTTTCTCAAAAACCGTTCGCTGGGTTTCAAGCTGGCTTTTTACATCTGTTCAATAGTCGAAGTTCTTTGCTTTGTTGTATTTCTTTATTCATACTTTTACTCAAGGCACATCATATCCGAAAGAATTGAAACGTCCGCTAGCTTGCAAGTTAAGAACTTTGTCGGCACAATTGACGGACTTGTCCGCCGGGTTGAAAAGGTGCCGAACACGTTGAGTATGATTCTTTCATCCGAGGATTTTAAAGATGACCGGCTTATTGACATGCTGGATACCGTTTTAACCAAAAACCGCGAGATTTACGGTATTGCCATCGCATATGAGCCCTACGCGTACGATAAAAAAGAATTCTACCATTCCCCGTATGTTTACAAAGATAAAAAGGTTTTAAAGACTATCTATCTCGGTAATGAAAATTACACGTATCACGTTTCAGATTGGTATCAAATACCAATAACTTTGGATAAGGGCTATTGGTCTGAACCATATATTGACGAGGGCGGCGGCGGCATTCTCATGGCGACCTATTCGGTTCCCTTCTATCATGTTGTTGACGGAAAGCGTGTTGCCCGTGGTACGGTAACAGCCGACATATCACTTGAGGGTCTGGTAAGAATAATTAACAACACCTACATTTCAAAAACCGGTTATTGTTTTGTCATTTCCCGCACAGGAACTATCGTCTGCCATCCGAATAAAAATCTTATCATGAACGAGAGCCTTTTTAGTCTTGCCGATGAACGCAACTATAAGGACATGCGCATCATGGGACAGAACATGATTAACGGTATGCAGGGCAAGGCGACATTCGCGTATAAAAATGTGCAGACCGGGAAACTGAGCTGGATATATTACGCCCCGATAAAATCAAGCGGGTGGTCTGTCGGTGTGTTATATCCGATTGATGAATTGTTCAGCGACATTAACCGTTTGAGTGAGTTTATTGTCTTTATTATTATATTCACCGGTATACTGCTCATTATATTAATTGTATTAGTAAGTCAATCCGCCACAAAACCTTTAACTTCGCTCGCGAATGCTACAAAGCTGATCGCTCAGGGAAATTTTCATGTGAATATCGAGCCGTTAGACCGGAACGATGAAGTCGGCGAACTAAACAACTCGTTTATCTCCATGCAGACATCTCTTCAATATCACATTGAGAACCTGAAAAAAACCACTGCCGATATGGAGAAGATAGAGAGCGAAATGCGCATCGCTCATGATATTCAGATGAGCATTATCCCGAAATTATTTCCGCCATTCCCAGACAGGACTGAAATTGATCTGTTCGCACACCTCACGCCGGTTAAAGCTGTCGGTGGCGATTTGTATGATTATTTCTTTGCCGATGACCGGCATTTGGTTCTTGCTATCGGCGATGTATCGGGCAAGGGCGTTCCGGCATCCCTCTTAATGGCAATGACCAGAACCCTGCTGCGTGCAAAGTATAGCCGTGGCATGATGCCGAATGAAATCGTCAGGATTGTCAATGAAGACCTGTGCAAGGATAATCTGCAAAAAATGTTCGTTACATTCTTTATCGGCATTCTGGATGTCTACTCCGGCGAATTTGAATATTGCAATGCCGGGCACAATCCGCCTTACCTGCTCCGGAAAGGCACGATTCAGCAGCTTGAAGTGTTCCACGGATACCCGATAGGAATTCAATCAAGCCCATATAGAAGTGCTTCGCTCATGCTTGAAGCCGGAGATGCCATTTCCATGTATACCGACGGTATTACAGACGCAGAAAACAAGGAATCGGAATTATTTGAGGAAACGCATCTCGAACAGGTACTGCTTGCTCATGCCGAACTCAACGCCGAAGAACTGACAAAAGCAATTATCACAGCGGTTGATAAGTTTGCTGAAGGCATGGAGCAATTTGATGACATGACGCTGCTAACGCTGCGATACCTCGGCGGGCGTGGTGTTTTGAGCGACAAGGACGAACCTTTCAAGTATACGATTCTTGTCAGAAAAGATATTCAGGAAATCGGCAAGCTCTCTACTGAACTTGATTCTTTATTTGTTACCTGGAAGATCAGCCGGGAGGTTATTGATGATTTTCTTCTCGCTATTGATGAGCTTATCAGTAACATCATCTTTTATGCATTTAATGATGAGAATGAGCACCTTATCACGCTTCGTGTCAACTATAATGGAAAGATTATTGACGCGCAGCTTGAGGACGACGGTATCGAGTTCGATCCTCTGAATTCAGACGACCCGGTTATCCCGACGAGTATTCACGGCGTAAAACCCGGCGGCATGGGAATCTTCATTTGTAAAAAAATTCTGCACGACATTTCTTACGAACGTGTAGAAGGAAAAAATATTTTAACATTTAGTAAACCTAATATTTAGCGAAAGGCTGATACATGGAAATACGCGAAACAATCAAAGATAAAATATCCATTCTTGAACTTGAGGGTCGCTTTGATATAACTCAGGTTGATATTTTTGGTCAAAAAGTAGATGAAATCGTCGAACGCGGTATACACAACATTCTGATTGATTGCAATAAAATGAATTTTGTCAGCAGCGCCGGACTCCGCATTCTCATTTTATCGCATCAGAAATTAGCGGATTTTGACGGGGGTATTTATCTCTGCGGTTTAAATGCCAACACCAAGCGCGTTTTTGAAATAACCGGATATTTTAACCTGTTCAAAATTACCGAAAATCAGGCAGAGGCAATGGCATACTTCGGTATGTAATAGCAAGCGGCTTTCAGCTTTGAAATAACCGGTTCAACCGTTTTTTGGAACCGGTTATTTCAAAATATCGGAATAGTTTTCCGGCGCACTCTTACCGTTATGGTTCTTTAGAAATACAATTTCCTGTAATCTTTCGAGTTTTCCCTCAACCGAATTCCGATTCCATCTGCCTTCATAATATGCCGGGAAAAATAAGGGTATTATCTTGCCTGATTTTAATTCCAGTGATATATAATAAGTAACAACACCGCTGGAATATTTCCCAAAATGAGAAATGTGCATCCCGGCAATATCATCAAATGGAATAACCGTGCTGTTTTCTTTAAAGCTATTCTTCGAATAGATCCGGATCTGGCGGGTTTTTACATCAATCGTTGTGGTTTCTTTTCCGGTAAACAGAAAGGCAGGTGTGCCGATTAAGATAAGAAGCACTCCTAATAAAAATCCGGCAAAAGAATTGGAAAATGAGCTATGATCAAAGTCCCTGAATCCTACCGCCAGAATAAATCCGACCAGAACAATAATGATTGAAAGGAACATCTGTTTATTGGAAGAACTTTTGACTACCCAATCACCAAGCATAGCTGAACCTTAAAATTGAATATTTTAGAGCGGTAACATTCCTGATCAACATCGCAAATATAACAAATCACGGACATAATTTTTATTAATCGGGTGTCTGCACGTGATGTAGATAACAAATCCCGAAATTGATTAAGCGGGTAGGCCGCACAGGGAATTTTCAGATTTACCTGAATCTTATTGCCGGATTCTGTATCATACCGGTAAACAAATATATTATTAGTAACAAATTATTATAAGGAAATCTCAATGAAGAAAAATGTAGGTTCTCTCGATAAGATAATCCGCCTTATTGCTGCGGTAATTATTTTTGCTCTGTACTTTGTGCTGCCTGAAAACCTTAAGTGGCTGTCGCTAATTGGTGTTGTACCGATGGTAACTGCGTTTCTGGGTTTCTGCCCCTTGTACCCGATCCTGAAAATAAACACGGATAAGAAATAATTCAAAGGGGACTTTAATTAGTCCCCCACATAAATCCAAGGAATGCTCCGTAAATCGTTGCAATATACGGATTACCGGTTATCGGGCATGCTCCGCTGCGACAACCGACCAAACGGTGATAACCGTATCCTAACCCTGCTCCCGCCAACACCGAGATGATTAATTTTGCCGTAACGTGCTCCACAATTCCCATACATACACCTTCTACATTCCTGATAAAATTGATACTATTGCCTGCTCCTGACGTGCTCCGATGATAATATCTTTAACTATACCGTTTTCTACTTGCACCATTGTGGGGGTAGCCTTTACACCGAACGCTTTTGCAGAAGCGTAATCCTTTGATACGTCAATATCGTACAGATTGGCATACTTGTTCTGGAGTTTTTTAATAACGGGCGTTTGAGCTTTGCAGGCATGGCATCCCGGAGAATGAAAATACACAAGTCCCTTTGAACCGGCTTGTTCCAGTTTTTTCAAGCCGCCTCGTAATCCGGACAGCTTCATTCCCTTTGAGCGTTTTGCCATGTAGACTGTCGAAATTTGCAATCCAACAAATAAAACGAAAATTCCAGCGATGATATATAAAATAAACATTTTCAATCCATAATTTTTAACCGTATGATGTTCGATTAAACCAAAGGATTCTAAAAAACGTCCAATAAACTGGAATTTGTTATTTTAGACTTTAGATTAGAAATTTTTATATAATGAAGTTAAGCTTTAAAAATACATTCGCTGCGTTAGAATACAGAAACTATCGTTACTGGTTTTACGGTCAAATAATTTCGCTGTTGGGAACCTGGATGCAAATCACCGCGCAGGGGTTCCTTGTTTATCAATTAACACACTCTTCGGCATTTTTGGGATATGTAGGATTTGCCATGGGAGTCCCCGTCTGGATATTCTCAACATACGCCGGTGTGCTTGCTGATAAGTACCCGAAGAGAACCATTCTCATGTTGACGCAGGCTGCTCAGATGCTGCTTGCACTTATTCTGGCGATTCTTACATTCGCCCATATTATTCAACCATGGCATTTGATAGGCTTGGCATTTTTACTGGGCATTGTCAGCGCATTTGATGCACCGGCACGACAGTCGTTTGTCCTTGAAATGGTTGACCGCGAGCTGCTGACCAATGCAATTGCACTGAATGCGATGATGTTCAATACCGGTACTGCGATCGGCCCTGCTTTTGCGGGTATTGCTTACGCCTTGTGGGGACCGGGCTGGTGTTTTCTGATTAACGCAATTTCATTCATCGGCGTATTAGTCGCATTAGGCATGATGAAACTGCCGCCGCACAAACGGCCGGTAAAATCAGGGTCAACATTCAACCAGATGGCCGAAGGCTATAGATACATACGAAAGCAGAAACTGATTCTCACCATTATTGTTCTTATAATGTTTACGTGCATGTTCAGTCAGTCATTTGCCACCATCCTTCCGGCGTGGGCGGTTAATAAACTTCACGGAAACGCCGCAACAAACGGATTTTTACAATCAGCGCGTGGAATCGGCTCCGTGCTCAGTGCACTTGGACTGGCAACATACAGTCAGTATAAAAGAAAAGGTATGCTCATCACGATTTCATCATTTTGTGTTCCTATTGTGATGTTTCTGTTTTCATCCTTTGCACACCTTGCCCCCTCACTCGTATTCCTTTTCTGGCAGGGATTTTTCACTCTGATAATACTGAACCTCGCGAATAGCACCGTGCAAACGACGGTTGCCGATGAATTCCGCGGCAGGGTTATGGGAATCTATTCCATGGTATTTATGGGCTTCCTCCCAATAGGTTCGCTCGTCATGGGAACACTCGCGGATAGTTTCGGAGAGGTAGCAACAATTAGAATCCATGCAGTAATTCTGTTAGCAGTTGCTATAGCCATTTACTATTTTATTCCGCAGCTTCGTAAAAAATGATACTTCGTCTTAGATTTTAGCAAATAGCAGTGTATGAAAGAACAAACCGGACAAATACTCGTAAAAGCCGCTGATATGCACCATGAATTCACCAGGGTTCTCCTCAAAAACGGATTTACCCCGGACAAGGCGGAACAATGTGCAGGCATTTTTGTCAACAACAGCGTGGACGGAGTAATCACCCACGGGGTTAACAGGTTTGCACGTTTCACCTTATATATCAATGAAGGCTGTATAGATGTTCATGCCGAACCGTCCCTCGTGAAAAACTTGGGAGCGATTGAACAATGGAATGGTAATCTTGGCCCCGGTCCGTTAAACGCGATTATCTGTACAAATCGCGCGATGGAACTTGCAGCTGCTAATGGTATCGGCTGTGTTGCGCTTGCAAACACTAATCATTGGATGCGCGGCGGATCATATGGCTGGCTCGCGGCAAAAAAAGGATTCGGCTTTATCGGATGGACAAACACACTCGGCAATTTGCCCGCTTGGGGTGCAACTGATTCGCGCATAGGTAATAATCCATTAGTATTTGCCATGCCGTATAAGGATGAAGCTATCGTTCTTGATATGGCAATGTCGCAATTCTCCTACGGCAAAATGGAAATTGCAAAACTGAAAAATGAGAAGCTTCCCTTCCCCGGCGGATACAATGCCGAAGGAGAACTGACTACCGAACCGGCAGAGATTCTGGAAACATGGAGAACGCTTCCTATCGGTTACTGGAAAGGAGCAGGACTCGGGTTGTTGTTAGATATTTTTGCTGCAATTCTGTCGGGTGGACTTCCGACGCACGAAATCAGCAAGTTTAAATATGAACACCGCTTATCTCAGGTATTCATCGCATTCGATTTATCGAAATTTGGTGAGCAACATTCATTACATACTATCATCAACAACATCATTGACGATTTTCATGCCTCGGTAAAGGAATCTGAGGATACCGCCATACGGTATCCGGGCGAACGGGTGCTATCTCAACGCGCAAACCATCTGCTTTACGGCATACCCGTCGAAAAGAGTATCTGGGAAGGCATCTTAGCTCTCTAATTTAGCGAGTAGAAAAAATTGACATGCCGTTCCTACGGTACTCAACGAAATTGAGCGACTAATCTCCTATAAGCATATCGTGCCGCTGGCACTATAGAAATATTCCCACTCGAAAAGTAGGCTCAGAGTAGTAAAGCACGGAATATTCAGTCCGACACATGAGTAAGTTTCAATTAATCTGTATATCCCAGTGCGGGCAACAACATTCTTTGTATCACTTCATAAGCACCTTAGGTGCAACATGTTTATAGCTTTCGAATTCCAAAACTAATTGAGTGCCGTAGGCACGACATGTTAACTTCGACTAAATATAATAATCCAAGAAATTAACAGTACATTTCAATTAATCATTATTCGGTTAATCCGTTTTTCTTCAACCATGTCGGATAATTTTTCAATACTTCCTGCGGCGCATAAACATACCATTGATATCCGGTACGACGTTCTCTTTCAACCTCGGCAAGAGAATACACAATCTTTTCATCCCGGTTACAAAAGATCGGACGGTGCGTGCCGAGTTCATACATACGTGTCCAAACATCGGGAGCCGTAGGGTCTTTAACCACTACGCGGTCTTTTGTTGTACTATGATACATGTAATGTGCATATGGTGAATCAACCAACATCGGTTTTATGCCATGAAGAGCAGATTCACGAAACCATGCCACAGCGCCTTTAATAGCATTAATAACATCCTGATTAGGTTTCTCGATTTTCATCAAGAAATGAACAATCTCTACACTTTCGCCATTACATATGGAAGCGGGTTCAAACTTGCGCGCGTTCTGCGGCCGGAAGTCTACATTATCATGCTGCTGGCACCAGGAGAGCAGCCTTCCATTCTCTTTAATCTGACATTTTAGAATGCAATCAATTCCCTTTTCGTATGCGGCTTTAATTTTTTCTCTTCTTGCCGCATCAACAAATGCGTACAATTTATTATTCCGTACAATCTTTTGGAATATTTTCATAACACCAATCATCGCACCGTCATTGAAGGTAATATACTTGCGGTAACCACTTGTATCCGGGTAGAATTGCGGGAATCCGCCGTTCGGATATTGGGCTGATAGTGCAAAGTCCAAACCGCGCAGACATGCATCTTTATACTTTTCAACTTTCAGAATATTGTAGGCCTTTGCAAGATATTCAATTTGGCTGTGAGTTGTACCGTTATCAAATGTCGTGTTTAAAATATTTTTAGCGGCGAGCACACTGTCAATCTGCTCCTTAAGTAAAACTGCCTGCACATCATAATTTTTCGGCCAGCCACCATTAGATTTCTGAAAGAGCAGTATATTGTCAGCTATCTTGTCTATTTCATTGGGCTCCCATTTTGGTTTTTTGGGCAGCGGGTTAATCACTTTTGTGTCTTCGTCAATATCATACCAATGATGTGCACTGTCGAAAAAGTTATCCAGACTGATGCCATCGGATTGCCTACTCTTCTCCTGTTTTTGAGAATACATCCCGGGTTGAAAGACAAAAACAATAAGACAAATGACAACTCCCCTTACCAAAAAACGATGCTGTGCATTCATGATGTACCTTATAATGGGAAATGTGAACAACCAGATTATTTTGTAATATATTTCTTTATCACCAGATATTTTAAAACCGTATCGCCTGCATTTTTTATACCGTGCTCAACGTTTGACGGGCAGTATAGACTTGTATACGGGCCAACGACTTTCGTCTTTCCGGCAAGATAGAATTCGGCGGTTCCTTCAAGGATAAAAAAGAATTCGTCTTCCGCATGGATATGGGGTGGATGAGTGGCGTCTTTAGGCTTTACAACGCTGAGCTTAAGAGTCCGCCCGTCAATAAAGTTCTTATCGGCAAACCAATATTGATACCCGGCTTTCGTCTTTTCCACTTTGGTCGAATCAAACGAATTGACACAATTATCAATGGTATATTTAGTTGCATCTGTTTTAACCGAATCGCTATTAGTAGTCTGTGCGTTGACCGTGGTTATCAGCAGCAGCACCAAGGCGACTGCGTTACAAACGTATTTCATATTGAGCCTGACATAAATTATATTAGTTTGACTAAATTATCTGGAATTTATAATAATAACAAATTGCATTATAGTTTGATGCAAAATTATTCGTTGTTTACTTAAAAAATGTGTAACCAACGGGGTGAATTCACTTTACCAACAACTTTTACAACAAATTTTTAACTCATAGGTTAGGAAGGGAAAACCTGACTGATTGTTTTGCATTAAAATTCTGATACGCCATACGTCCATATGCAACTGACTCTTAACTTATTAGCTTTTGCTTTGTATATTTGTCAGTAGAAATTATTCAACTCCTCATAAGAACGGATGGATATGGCATCACAGGGTTTAAACTTTGTTATCGTCGGAACAGGAAATATTTCGAACACGTACGTTCAGGCACTATCTCATATTCCCGGCTGTCACCTTACCGGCATCGTATCCCGTTCAGGGAAACTCCCAACAGCATTACAAGATGCCCCCTCTATTGCAATTGCCGATTCAATTAAAAATATTACTGTACCTTATGATGTTGTAATCCTTTGTACGCCAAACAGTTTTCATCACGTTGGAGCAGTTGAGGCGGCAGAATTAGGAAAACATGTCTTTGTTGAGAAACCGTTGGATATTAATCTGGCGAACTGTGATACAATGATTACAGCCTGCCGTAAAGCAGGTGTAAAACTCGGCGTCGCATATCAGAGGCGTCTCAGCGGTGATAATCCGCTTTTGAAGAAATTAATCAGTGATAATGCTCTCGGAAGAATATTTGCCGTTGATCTATCGGTTAAATATTATCGTGATGAGAATTATTACAGGAGTTCGTCGTATCGCGGTACAAAATCCATTGACGGCGGCGGGCCGTTCATGCAGCAAGCTTCACACTACATTGACCTTTATGGCTGGCTGTTTGGTAAGCCCAATAAAATCATCAGTTCTTTGCATACATACATACAAAAAATTGAAAGCGAAGATCATGGGACTGCACTCTGTTTCCATAAATCAATGACCGGCACAATTACAACATCTACCGCAACAAAACCGGGATTCCCTGCCAAACTGGAAATACATTCGGATAAAGGAACGGTGATTCTGGAAAACGATGTAATTACCTTTTGGGCGATTGACGGGATGGATAATCCGGCACCAAGAGAACATACCAACAAACATACCGGTGCTGCGACCGCACTCGTAAACGACACGACCAATCACGAAATGATTATCAGTGATTTTGTTCAGGCGGTTCATGAGAACAGAGAACCGATGATCAATGGTGAGAATGCAAGGTTGGCGACTGAAATTATATTGGACATTTATAAAACTAACGTAGAATAAACAAGTTACTTTTTCAAGGAGTTACAATGGAATCCGGAAAAAAATTCGTTAACAGTTATTCAAGAAGAGACTTTTTAAAACTTTCCGCAGTTGCGGGTGCGGGAGTACTGCTTTCCTCAAATAGCATTGCAAATACTATAACCGGTATGTCCGGTAAAACAAAATACGCACAGGTTGGTACCGGACACCGTGCCCATCTTTATCAAAACGCTATTTATAAAACATACTCAGATATATGCGAGATGGTCGGCCTTTGTGATACGAACGAAGGCAGGCTGAAAGTCGCGCAGGCTGAAGCAAAAGAAGCTACGGGGAAAATTGTTCCGATTTACCTTGCCGACGACTTTGAAAAAATGCTGAGTGAAACGAAACCGGATGTTGTAATTGTTACCACCGTTGACGGATTCCACAATAAATATATTGTGCGTGCGCTGGAACTTGGTTATGACGTTATCACCGAAAAACCTATGACAACTGACGCGAAGAAATGTCAGAGTATTATAGATGCGCAAAAAAAATCCGGTAAAAAAGTCACCGTAACTTTTAATTACCGCTACTCCCCTGTCCGTTCACAGGTTAAAGACTTGCTGCAAAGCGGCGTTATAGGGGACATTCTGTCGGTTGACTTTCACTGGATGCTTGATACGTTTCATGGTGCAGACTATTTCCGGCGCTGGCACAGCCATAAAGAGTCGTCCGGCGGACTTATGGTTCACAAGGCGACGCACCATTTCGATTTGGTAAATTGGTGGTTATCCGCCGTACCTGTTGCAGTTCAGGCAATGGGTAAAAGAGAGTTTTACACTCCGGAAACAATAAAACGCTTTGGTTTACAAGGCCCGCATGAGCGCTGCCATACTTGTCCGGAAAAAGACAAATGCGCGTTCGAACTGGATTTGAGCAAAAACCCGTATTTCAAAATTCATTATCTCGATAACGAACAATACGATCATTATTATCGCGACCAGTGCGTCTTCAGACCCGAAATAGATATTGAAGACACAATGAATGTGCTTGTTAAATACTCAAACAATGCTACAATGAGTTATTCACTAAACGCGTTTAATTCATGGGAAGGTTATTATGTAATCTTCAACGGGACAAAAGGCCGGATTGAGCATAAAATGGAAGAGAAATTAACGACCGATGAAAAGGGTGAGGTAAAAAATGCTTTCAAAGGCGACGGCACTTACATCCGCATCTTCCCTCTCCGTAAGCCAGGTTATGAAGTAGATATCTGGCAAGGCACAGGTTCACATGCGGGTGGCGACAGAGTTATGCTTGAAGATATTTTTGCCAAAGATAAAAAATCGGATAAGTATCTGCGGAAAGCTGATCAACGTGCCGGAGCGTACTCTTGCCTTACAGGAATAGCGGCTAATAAATCGTTTATCGAGCATACGGAAATACGCATTTCGGATCTCGTGCAAAACATCGGGCTTCCAGATTATCCGGTTATGCCGTCAAGAAGTGAACCGATACCGATGCCTGTTAAGAGAACCGAAGAACTCTAAATAGCTGCATCAATTCTCCTGTAGTGCTTTAAGTTCGATATTGTTCTGACGCAGACGATGTGATATAACCAAGGCCATCTGCTCGAAGAACTTTCCGGCTATTTCCGGATTCTGTTCTGTTATTCTATCAAACTGTTTACGAGATAATATGTATAGAATGACATCGTCCGCAGCCACGGCATTTGCCGATCGCTTTCCTTTATCAAGAAATGCCATATCCCCAAAAAATCCGCCGCGGGTGAATGAGACAATATGATATGAAGTACCTCCATGAAGAGGAAGCATTATTTTAACGGTTCCCTTTTTAATAAAGAACATCTCATCGGGAAATTCCTCAGCCACATCAATTCCGAATATTTTATCACCTGCATTATAATTTTTCTCGGTCATGCAGCCTGCAATTTTAGTTAGCGCTTCCTGCGAAAAACCGCTGAATAGTTCTATCTCTGAAAGATCAAGCACTCTTTCAGCTCTATGCTTTTCAGCATTCTCAGCGCGCAGGATTTGCTCTTCAATCCATTCGACGGCAGAATCAATGTCATCAAAGAATTTCAAATCCTCCGCTTCAACTACGCCAAGATTTTTCAGGTACTTGCGGACGTTTTGACCAGTGGGAAGGCTCAAAGGAACAGAAGCGAAAATCAGATTCCCGTTGTTTTTTTGCAGACGCGAATGTATTAGTTCCAGCATGTGAGCTGCCGTATAGTCAACCGATTGAACCCGGCGCATATCAAGCAGTATATATTTACATTTCAATAAATACGGTTCAATTTCATTCAACAACTGATCCGTAGTTCCGAAAAATAATTGACCCTGCAACTGCAATACAATGCTTTCATCTCCGTGTTTTTCAAGAATGGCAACTTCATATGTCGGCCGGACTTTTTTAGAAAATATTTCATTACCGCGAAACTTTTTACGGATAACGGACGAACGCATCTGCTCACGTAAAAATAATATGATGGCGAAAATAATTCCGACACCGGAAGCGATGAGTAAATCCGTGCTGACAGCCGTAATAATAACGGCAAGAATAACAACGAAGTCAAATCTGGTTGAGCGATGTTTGAGCAATGCGAAACTTTTTTTATCAACCATGCGAAATCCGACAACAATCAAAATACCTGCCAGGGCCGCTACCGGAATCCATGCGATGAAATTACCAAACAACAACAATACTAATAATGCAGTCAATCCGACCACCATTCCCGACATTTTTGTCTGCGCACCGCTGTTAATGTTTACTATAGTTGCGCCCATTGTGCCCGCACCGGGGATACCACAAAGTGAAGCCGACACCATGTTGCCGATACCTTGTCCGATCAATTCTCGATTTGAGTTGTGACGGCTTTGGGTAATTGCATCGAGTACCACACATGTTTTTAAAGTATCAATTGAAAGTAAAATAGCCAGTGTAAATACAGGTGCGATAAGCTGACCGATTATGCCCGGACTGATTAGACCGAGAGACGACCACTGTTTAATGAAAGCATCATATAGATTGGACATTGAAACTGCTATTTGTCCGATAACGAAATGATTATTGTTTAATGTCAGCAATGCCGGGTCAAGCAGACCCGCACCGAAGTATGCGAGGACACCGACAATTAACGCGAGTATAGATGCGGGAACAATTTTTACAAGTTTGGGGGCAATAAGCATACCGCCGACAGTACACAGCCCGACAAAAATACTCTCCCACTTCCATAATCCGGCATTCATTAATCCTGACCAAAAATCTATTCCTTTCGGAATTCCAAAAAATTTCGGCAGCTGGCCAATGATGATAAGAATGCCAACCGCGCTCAAATACCCGGCAACAACCGGATATGGAATGTATTTGATAAACTTACCACCGCCCAAATTTCCCGCGACTAATTGAACAATACCAGCGAGGAAAGAAACCAGAGCAATATAAACAACGACTGCCTCAGGTGGGATACTGCCACTATGAACAAGGTCGGCTACAAATACCGACAACACTGCTGCCGCGGGTGCACATGGTGCGGATACAAGATTTTTTGTGCCGCCGAAAATCGAGGCAAATAGTCCTAAAGCAACTGTGCCGACAATGCCTCCAATCGCTGCCCGGCTGGAAAATTCTACCCCCAACGGGGCATAAATGATAAGGCCGAAAGCAATAGCTGACGGCAATGCGACAAGCATTGCTGCCGTACCTCCAAAAAAATCACCAAGGATATTTGAGAACAAGCTGCGGCTGGGTTTTGCTCCGTTAGCATGCAAGGAGGGCTGCTGATTATTGCCGGAAGTAGTCATAATTTTTCCTGTACAATAGTTTTGGTTGAAAAGCCAAATGAACACACACGGCAAAAATCACACGAAGTTAGGAGAATTGCAATAGAAATCTATCATACCGGCACATAAAAAAAGGAGGATGTTTCCATCCTCCTCATTACTATCACTGTCTACTGACTTTCCAACTTGGAACCGATCATTGAAAAATCACGCCAAGACAACGATAGCTTGTTATTTGTGGGCAATCATCGTATATAATTATTGTTGGGACTTTTTAGCACCATTCCACATTTTATAGTATGGAAGTGACGCTGCCCGTTCCTTAGCGCTCACCATTTTTAGAGCTGAGGGTCTCTGAATACCGACATAATTAAAAGAGTTCTGATCTACGATTGACAGATCAAGCGGATCAACGAACTGATCGCCATTCACATCTGTCTGCACTGCCGAACCGGAAGCATAATTAAACGAATCCTGATCTACCAGTGATAAATCGAGTGGATCAACATATCCATCCTGATTACAGTCCCCGCTCAGCATTGCATAAACACCCGCTGCAATTTCGATTTCATTATTCCCGTAGGCTTGTGCTGCAGCAGAAGTGAAATTATAGGCAACTGATTCACCTTTTACAAAATTGATTCCTGCGGCACTCCAGATTTCAACACTATTACGATGTTTTACAACCAGATAGTACGAACCGGTAGGCGCCGTTGAAAAATCAGCCTGCGCAGTATAGGTCAATGAGTCCAGTACCGCGTATGTTGAATCAATTATTTCATACGGTGATGCAGTATTAGCCAGCAATACAGTAATTGTGTCACGAACATTCAAAAATCCACCGGAATTATAAAATCCCTGCGGAATTACCGTAACGTTAACAATACCTGAAGCACTGCCGCCGCTTCCCGTGATGCCGGAAAATGTACCGAACGCAGCGATGCTGTTTACCGTAATAGAATGAGCCATGCTGTTTACACTGCCAAGAGTCGTCCATGAAGAACCGTTATACAGACCGCATGCAATGTTGCTTTCATTTCCGACAACATCAGCCGCATCATAGATAAATGCCGCTGAATATTCCGGATCTGTAATGCCATTTGCAGTCAGAGTCCAATATCGGTTAAGATAATCGGATGTGCTTGTATTATTAGCGTGTTTGGTATTTGATACATGAATACCGATATACGCAGAGTTCAATGTGCCGCTGCTTAATTGTACATCAACCGGAGTATAAGCAGGCTCTGTTCCTGCATTACCTACGGGGAAAACAAAACTTCCGGCTGAGGTAAACTGCTTACGGAGTTCACCTGTTCCGGTTACATCAATCATGCTTGATGCTGTGCCGCTCCCGGCTATTGAAGCCGTGTCACCAAGAATAAGATTGTTTTCACCTAAAGTGAGAACACCGCTCGTCAAATTAAGTGTTCCGTTTACAGTCAGATTATTTGTCAACGCAACTCCTGAAGTATTGTTGATCGTCAGGTTTGGTACGGTTGCAGGGAAATAATTGCCGGTAGTCTGAGCAGATGCACCATTGAGCGAGACTGTAGAGGCTGTTCCCAAATTTAAGATGCCGTTATTGATGAATGTTCCACCAAGTGTAATATTCGATCCGGTTAAGACATTTGCGAATAAAGTACCGGAATTAATAGAGAGTGCGTTCTGCACGATTAGATTCCTTGGAGATGAACCGTCAGTAAGCGTAACGGCGCGCCCGGGAATACTATTATTACCGTTTATATTCAAATTCCAGAACGGGAAATTATGAGCGTTGATCTTAAAACCGTTGACACTTGTACTAGTAGAAACGCCGTCACCAATATTAATCGTTCCACCCGTTACATTGAAAGTTGTGCCTGCTGTTGACATGCTGATATCACTGCCCGAACCGGTAGTGGCGAGAGGATCAATTATATTAATTATTCCGCCTGACATCGAGAATGAACCGTTTGAAAGAACCTGCAGCGTGCTGCTGCTACCGGTAAGTGAACCTGACATTTGCGGATCAAGATTCACTGTCCCTCCATTAACACTCATCAAGCCGCCGGCTTCTGTAACCATTCTTCCGTACACATTCAATGTTCCGGCATCCAGCGTCAGCGTTGCGTCATTCACAAATTTTGTAGCGCCTTGAATTCCGGTTGTCGTGCTTGCGCCGACAAAAACCGTATCGGTAGTATTAATGTACATCGGGCAGGCCATTCCATTTGAACTTCCCGCACCGGTAACGGCACTGGTGAACAACAAACTTCCGGAACCGGTAACACGAATACGTCCATTAGGATAACCAAGGCTGCATGTAGCATTAGCCGTTAACAATGTCGGTAAAATGAACCGTCCTGCTGTCTGCTCAAATGTTCCGCTCGTTAAGATTAGTCCGTCTCCACCGCCTTTCATACCCATATTACAACTACAAACAACTTTATCGGTCGGTAATGGACGATTGACCTGTAAAAAGCCCTGAACAAAAGTCGTAGGTGTTCCTGTCGCGGTGATGGTTTGATCTACGCCGCTATTCGGATTATTGAAAACAAGGACAACGCCTTTAGTACTGCCACTAACCGGATTGAACGTAGCAGTGTTGCCAACACTCAAGTTACCTCCGAGATACACTGACGGCTTGTAACTCCCGATGCTTCCGAGAATAAATTGGGCACCGGTAGCAAGCGTAAAATTTCCGCTTATTATCAAAGTAGTGGATGCATTCGCATTCGCAGCATACTGAAGTTTGCCTGAACTTCCCTTACCGACTGTCAGGCTTTTGCAATAGTACGTCAGCGTCGAGTCGAGTGAAACCGTATGCCCGTTGGCAATAATAACATCGTCATCTGCCGTGGGGATAACTCCACTGTCCCATGTTGATACCGAATTCCAATTGCCGGTTGCCTTTGAAGTTATTGTTCCCGCCTGAATAGATATTGCACTTATAACAAGCAGTGCAAACAAATGTAATAAAACCAATTTCATTGTATTTCCTATTGATTAATGTTCTTGAAAATTTCGAGCCAACTAATCACATATTCGATAACATTACTTAATTAAAAGCATCTTCATGGTCTTGCTGAAACTGCCTGCCTGAAGTTGATAGTAATAGACGCCGCTTGAAAGTGTGCTTGCATTAAATCCGATTTTATAAGAGCCTGACGGTTTTACTTCGTCAACTAAGCGGGCAACTTCCTGTCCCATCACATTGAAAACCCGAAGCACGACATTGGCACTTGCCGGAATCTGATACTGAATTGTTGTTGTAGGATTAAAAGGATTCGGATAATTTTGAGAAACTGCGAACTGAGACGGTTTTGTCTGCGATGCCTCAATTCCTGTAAAAATTCCGCTTGCCTTGGCTAACGTAAAGTAGATAGTACCGCTGCCTGAGTTAAGTGTTATAACAGACGTAAGAGAATCAGGATTTATAGTCGTTGGTGCCGCGCCGGGAGCTGCAACGTGAGGAGTCGTTTGATCCATGCCAATCCAAGTTGCTCTGTTGTTTGTCGAGTATGCAACCCGGATATCCGTACTGCCTGTTTCAACACCGTCATCCAGACCATAGCTTGGTGAAAATTTATTAAATCCCATGCTTGTCGCGCCGGAATTTAATCCCTGATTATAGCTTAAACTGTAATACCGCGTTTTGGAAACAGCGGTTATTCCGTTAGTCAATGAACTGCTGCCGGTATTGGCATCACCATGAACGCAGCGAACTATTGCCCGATGTGATGAGGCAACGCCGGAACTTGTTGATTTTATAGTAACCGGACGATAGCCCTGAGCATCACCGACCGGAAATAGTTTTGTTGTAGGACTCGAGTTTGACATACCGCGACCAAGAGCACCGTTTACATATGATGTTGCGGAAGGAGTAACTACATCGGCTGAATTTAATGACAGGCAGTTGATTGAGTAGTTTCCTGTTTCTACAATACCGCTCGTAAGCACAAGCTGAGAAACACAGGATGAAGCGCCTTGATCCATAAATACATCACTGGCACAAATTACTTTTGCTGCGCCTGTTTTGTTTACGGTAATACCATTAAAGCAGTTGTTGGAGAATGAAAACGTCCCGACTTTAATTGTTGAATTATCATCACCGATAAAGGTTGTGTTAAGAACCCGCATCGTGGTTCCGGCTGAACCCTGACGAAAATCGAAAGTCCCGTTGTTATTCGTAAAATCTCCGTACACAATCAGATTGTGCACTACGTTTGCAGTCGCACCCGTCAAAGACGGTGAAGTAAATGATGCACCTGAGTTTATAATAAGATTACCGTGCACAGTAAGTGTAACCGGTGTTGATGTGGATGTGGTCAAGGTGCCGTTAATGGTAAGATTATTGCATTCGGCATCTTTGTCAATGACGACGGCTGCACCTGATGGAATTTCCACGTCGTCCGCGGCATCCGGAAGCTGACTATCCGGCCAGATAGTCGCATCACTCCAGTTTCCGCCGCTGCCGGAAGAGCCTGATTCGGATTTCGAATGATCCAATCCGTGATTCCAGAGTTCAAACAATAATGTTCCCGCAGAATCTTTTTGTCTCAAATAGTAGTTTAACGTATCAATCTGCGACTGTGTTAAACTCCACATGAAGTTTACTCCAAATCCGGCTTTAACTTTTCTGCTTAACAGATAATCATACGCCGGAAAGCAAGGAGCAAATAATGATGCGGTCGCACGTAAATCGTCTAATTTGAGAATTGCAATAAGTGCGGTGACTCTGGGAATTGATAAGTCGTTTTTATACTGCCAATATTCGTATGGTGTCATAAATTTGACTCCATATGAGATTAGGTACTCGACGATTTTTTTGAATTCGCTTTGCTTGGTATCAGTCGTCCACGCGTAGGGATGCCCCTGCATAATGATGTAATCATATTTCATTGTTGGAATTACAGTTGCAGTGAAATCGCTGATAAAAGTGCTGTAATTTGGGATGCCGGTAGCGGATTCAATCATGACCCGGTTGGTCAAGTCGAGAATATCAGCCCGAAGGCCGGATTTTGTCCCGCCAAGCATTAAAACCTTGTAATTTGCGTCCTCGCTCATAACCTGATTGCATGTAGCGTCATTCTTATTATAAGGAGTACCGAAACTGTGCATCTGTATTCCGAGTTTGTTGAGCACAACTTTCGTGGCGCTGTCAAAATGAGCTTTTTGAAACGCGTATGGCTGCCCGTCAAATTCGTAAATAGTAGCCTGCGTTTTTTGCAGGTTTTGTGCAGTTATTTGTGCTTGAGGTATAAATAAAAATGTAATGAGGAAAAGTAAGCTGAAGAAGCGGTGAAAATCTTTAAGCGTACAAAGGAACATGGCAATCTCCTTTCGGATAGTCAATATCTTACAGAATTGAGTTATTTAGCCGGTTCCAAGGGCATAAATTCTTTGCGGTTCAGCAATGAATTTATTTTGCTGCATAAAGCGACATTAAAATAGTTTAACTGTGTGCTTTATACAAGTAATTACCCGTTATTAACTTGTTATTTACGAATATTCCTACAAAATATTCACTTTTGTTGTATTCTATTTAATTTTAGAATTTTAGCGTGGCACAATTGAGAGCCGCATCCCCACAAAATTCTTACGCCACTTACAGATAATCCGATTGCGCATAGGGAGCATTTTAATAAATCTTTACCCGCCTTATTTCACACTTCCTAATAAATAGCAATTGGCAATAATTTTGTATAGGTATTCACCCTTGAGCTGGCCGGATTTGATAAGATAGCACTTTGGTTACATGATGAGCTCACGAACAGCCGACAACCAAATCACGGTTGCCGCTGGATGCTTTTCGGCGAAATGTTAGTATATTTTCGTTTTACTAATTACGCAAATTGAAGTGAATAGAACATTAATTGAACTACTGTCCCCCGCCAGGGATTTGGCATGCGGAATTGCCGCTATTGAGCACGGAGCAGATGCCGTATATATTGGGGCACCGAAATTCGGAGCACGCGCTGCGGTCGGCAATTCTTTGGAAGACATAAAAAAGCTGATTGACTATGCTCACCAATATTACGCAAAAGTGTACGCCACGGTAAATACAATCCTGTATGATAATGAGCTGGAAGATGCCCGAAAAATCATAACCCAGCTGGATACTGCCGGAATAGATGCAGTAATTATTCAGGATATGAGCATTCTGGAAATGGACATCCCTCCTGTTCCGATATTTGCTTCGACGCAGACACACAACTTTGACCCGGAAAGAATAAAATTCCTTGCCGATACGGGAATTCAGAGAATCATTTTGGCGCGGGAGCTTTCCAACGAACAGATAAGAAATATCCATGATCAGACAAATGTTGATCTGGAGTTCTTTGTTCATGGCGCACTGTGTGTTTGTTACAGCGGGCAATGTTATTTGAGTGCCGAAACGACGGGAAGAAGTGCAAATCGCGGTGAATGTTCACAACCGTGCAGAATGGAGTACTCTTTGATCGGCAAAAGTGGGGAGATTCTTGTTAAGGATAAATATCTCTTATCACTTAAAGACCTCAACTTGTCCGATCATTTGTTCGAACTTATTAAATCAGGCATTACTTCTTTTAAAATTGAAGGCAGATTAAAAGATATCAGTTATGTAAAAAATGTAACTGCCTACTACCGTAAAAAGCTGGATGCAATTATTGACGGCGACGAGAGCCTTCAGCGTGCTTCATCGGGCCGTGTTTCGCTATCATTTGAACCCGATCCTGATAAAACATTCAATCGCGGTTACACCGAACATTTTTTCAGCGAAACTAATGGAAAACGCTCTTCAATGAATACTCAAAAGGCTATCGGAAAGTTCGCCGGGACAGTCATCGGCATTCATCCCGGATATTTTGAGATAAAAGCGGAAGACACGATTGTAAACGGAGACGGACTCTGCTTTTTTGACCATGAAAGTGAATTGCAGGGAATGCTTGTTAATAAAATTGAAGCGAATAAAATCTTCTGTGAAAGTATGGAAGGCTTGAAACCCGGCGTTAAAATATTTCGCAACAAGGATAAAGAATTTATCAAGAAACTATCCGCTCCAACTGCTGTACGGAAAATTCAGGTGTCGCTCGGTGCGTGGATACATACTGATACTGTTCTTATTACTGCGAGTGATGAGGACGGGAATTTCGCACAGATCGAGACTAATTTGGAGGCTCCACCCAGCACTGATAGTCAAAAGAATAGAGTAATGCTGGAAAGACAGTTCAAAAAATCCGGCGATACTATTTTCAGCGTTTCGGAAGTACATCTGGAACAGATTGAAAATTACTTCTTCCCGATTTCTCAGATCAATGAACTCCGGCGTGAGGTATTGCGGCGGCTCCTTGAAAAAAGAATCCATTCATACACAAGGAAAGACGCAGCGGTTATTAAAAACGACACTCTTTATCCGGATAAAAAACTTGATTTCAGAGCCAATGTTGTCAATGTAAAGTCACGGGAATTTTACCGGCGGCATGGGACAGAGATAAGTGAAAACGGATTCGAGCTTCTGGGAGATACAAACGGGAAAATCCTCATGACGACAAAGTATTGCATTAAAAGCGAATTGGATGTCTGCCCGCTGATAAACAAGAATGTCCCACCTGTTTACGAAAAACTTTTTTTGAGCGACGGTAAAAATAAGTTCCGGTTGAAATTCGATTGCGCAAAATGTGAAATGCACGTTTTGAAAGATTAAGTGCTCACAATTGCTTTAAAACGCAGATGCCTCCCGGAAACAAAGGAGGCAACTGCGGTACATCAACCATAAGGAACCAAATGAAAAACCAATTTTACAACTTTAATCTTTGGTACTATCTCCGGAATCGGAATACTGAAACTTCATTACTTTCAAACCAATAGACAGCACGTATTTTTATAAACGTTACTGCCCCCAGGAAACAAAGGGGACAGTAACGGTACATCAACCATAAGGAACCTAATGAAGCCCCTGACGAAATTTTATTTTACACTATCTCCGGAATTGTCATAACCATATACTCCCATTTCAGGGATGTCGAGACCGGCAATTTCAGCCTCTTTCGAAGTCCGGATACCGCCGAAGAATTTATCTTGAATTTTGAAGAACCCATACATCATAACAAACACAAAAACAATACAGGTAACAGTTCCGATTACTTGAGCAACTAATTGAGAAGGATCGCCATAGAATAAACCTTTTACGGTTCCGGGAACACCGTTCCATCCATCACCATAGGTGCCGTCAGCAAACAGACCAAGAGAAATAACGCCCCACGCGCCGTTAACACCGTGAACTGCGATTGCGCCAACCGGGTCATCAATGCGCAATTTTTGGTCAATAAAGAATACGGCGAGAACAACTAATAGACCTGCAATCGCGCCAATCATGAAAGCTGAAGTAGCATTAACAAAAGCACAAGGAGCCGTGATTGCCACTAAACCTGCCAGCAATCCGTTAGCCATCATACTCGGATCAGGTTTGCCGAATCTCCACATCATATAAATGGTAGCAACCAATGCACCCGCTCCTGATGCGAGCATAGTATTAGTAGCCACTACACCGATTCTCAAATCATTTCCGGAAAGGGTTGAACCCGGGTTAAATCCGAACCAGCCGAATGCAAGAATAAACGTACCGATAATCGCCATCGGAATGTTGTGACCCGGAATAGCATTCGAGGAGCCGTCTTTATTGTATTTGCCTACTCTCGGTCCCAAAACTAATGCACCTGCCAAAGCAGCCACACCGCCAACTAAGTGAACCACAGAAGATCCTGCGAAATCAACATGGCCATGACCCAACCCAAAATTAACACCGAGGGTAGCGAGCCATCCACCGCCCCATACCCAATTACCGAATAATGGATATACAATCATAGAGATGAAGAAAGCGTAAATCATAAAAGGGACGAACTTCCAGCGTTCAGCCATCGCTCCTGTAGGTATTGTACAGGTCGTATCCATGAACACCATTTGGAATAGAAACAAGGTATATATACCAACATCATATACTGAGTTGTTAAGGAAAAATCCTTTTGTACCGAAAATGCCGAAGCTTTTACCAAATAATGTAAGAGCGACTTCACCGGTCAGTCCGGGAGTACCTCCAAGTGCTGAAACCGCACCAACACCGCCAAACATTATTGCGAAACCGCAGATGTAAAAACCGATCAGTCCTATTGCATAGACCAGAAAGTTCATGCCCATAGTATGTGCGACGTTTTTTGCTCGTGTAAATCCGGTTTCAACCATTGCGAACCCGGCTTGCATGAACATAACCAAGAATCCGGCAAGCAGAGTCCATACAATATTTAGACCAATGCGGCTGTGCCCGATAGCATCAGCGACTTCATTGAGAGTAGGTGCACCGGCCTTTTCAGCAGGGACATCTTTAATAGTTCCGGTTTTTGTGCCGGCAGGATCCTGAGCATAAGTAGTTGTCGGAGTGAACGCGATCAACAGCAGCACTGCCAGCGAACATAGGAGTAAAAAATTACTAATTTTATTCATTGTATTACCTTTCAATTTATAAACTTATATTTAGAATGATACAACACTACCGAGCACAAGAGTATTTTGTGCAAGTTTATCCAATAAACCGGTAGAGCTTTCAAAAACTGAAACATTTGAAAAATCTCTTCTGTATTCCAATCGTAGCAGCAAGTTGTCTGCATATTTATATTCACCGGTAAGTGTTATCTCTTTTATATCTTGAACTGTTCCGGTAGCAAATCCTTGTAAATCGCTAAAGATTTCCGCCCGGGCACTGACAGCCCAAGAACTGTTTATCGTATATTTACCTGTCGTGGCAATGCCCTTCCAAATAGAAAGATCATCAGTCGCGGAGCGTTCAAAACCATAATCACCATTAACAGAAAGGGCTACTTTATCTGAAGCTGTATAGTTTATAATACCCTCAAATACATGTCTTTTATTAAGTGTAGTTGTTTGTTCAGCACCGCCGATCCAATTACCGATAATTTGCAGATCGGATTTCGGAGACCAGGCAAGCGAAAGCCCGAGTGTTTTGTCTTTGTTGTTGTCTAAACCGCCTGTATAGCTATTCCAGCTATTGTACAGATACCCTGTGGCGGTAAAATTATCAGCGAAAGGATATGAAGCACTTGCCCCAATGTGATAGTATGGGATAGCATAAGCGAATAGTATGGAACGCGTATAATTAACGTTGTTCTGTGATTCAATAACTTCGGCGCCCATGTGTGTAACCATTTTACCGGCATTAATTGTCAGCCCCTTACCTACCGGAACAACAACAGTAACTAATGCCTGCTGAATATATTTCAGTGGAACATCTGAAGAGTGGACTAAGTCCGTTGTTGGCCCAAAATCCAAATCTAAACGGAAACCGACAGGCTCAGCCGGTTTTTGAATAACCACTTCCGCCAAAGACAAAGCTATTTGATTCCCTGTAACATCAAAATTATGATATTTGTTTGTAAGTGATAAGGGATTGTTAAAGTTTTGTGAATAGTACAAATCAAAGAAGCCGGAAATACTTACCGGTTTCGGTGTAGGTTCAGCACTGGTCTGAGCATAGTTGGCAATCGAAGCAACCGAAAGCATAAGAATAAGTAAAAGGTTGCGTGTATGTAAAGTAATATTTCTCATAGAATTTCTCCTTAAATAAAATTATACCGAAAGGCAGCAGCCTTCAGATTTATATTGCACTTTTTCCTGACTCTTTAGTTCTGATGCGAATAGTTTCTTCTATACTATAGATGAAAATTTTTCCATCACCAATCTCACCGGTACGAGCGACATCAAGAATGATTTTAATCGCTTCTTCATATCTTTCCGTTTCGGTAACCAATTCAATTTTAACTTTCGGGACAAAGGCAATATTGTATTCAGAGCCGCGATATACCTCCTTGTGCCCTTTCTGACGTCCATAGCCGCGCACTTCGCTAACGGTCAAACCGGCAAAACCGGCCTCAACCAGAGCCTCATGAACCTCATCAAGTTTGTGTGGTCTGATAATTGCTTCTATTTTCTTCATTTTGACCTCTTATTATTGCTTTTAATTAGGTTAATTTGGGTTTATTACTTATTTACTAAGTTCGTTTAGTCCAAACATATTAATTTTTTATGTTTTTGTCAAGTTTAAATTTATTTATTTATGTGTTTCATCGAATTTAGCTTGATTTCTAATGCTAAAAACTTCGTCTTGCTTAATCTCTAAGCTTGGTTAATAATTTAATTTGCTGCAAACCGTGTATTTCGTACACCGTGACCGGCATTTTTCCTTTTGTTACTTAAACGGTTTAGTTTATTTTAGTTTAATAGAAAGAATTCCGTACTCTTCGAGCTATTCTATTATTGCCCTAATATAATTTATCAATTGTTGAAGTACTTTGAGCTATATATTCCACATACGTGACCTGCTTCAGGGCACCTATACATTACGAATTATTGAAAATTTCGTAGAGTTGTTCATCAATATTTCTCCGTACTTAGTAATAAGTATCCTGCTCAACGTTTCAATATTAAAAATATTCAACAGAAGAAAACTCTCGTTCGCGGCACGTAATGAATTCATTTCCATTGCAACTGCATCAGCCCTTGGATTACTTTCTCCTTTGCCTACATATGCTGCAATTCCAATCGGGCTCAGCCTCCTGTCGGCCGGTGTTCCGTTCAGCGCGATTCTGGCTTTTATTATTTCTTCTCCCCTGATGAATCCAAGTATATTCTTTCTGACGGCAACACAGATGGGAATGGAGATGGCATTAGTGAGAAGCGGAACCGCTTTTCTACTCGGCATCACATCCGGAGTATTGTCCAAGACAGTATTCTGGTCGCTGGGTAAGTATATCAAAACCCCCGAGGAATATAAACCCCACCCGGATAGACCTTTCCGGAAAGAAATTTACAGAAACTCACTATACGTGCTTAAATATTTTTCATTTGCTATCTTGTTAAGTTCAGCGGTAAAAGCACTCGTTCCCGCGGAGTTTATAACACGCGCTCTTGGCGGTAACGCGCAATACAGTACGTTGGTAGCTATGGGACTTGGTGTCCCGTTTTATACGTGCGGCGGTGCGGCAATACCGTTTATTAAGACTTTGATGGATATGGGAATGTCGAAAGGTGCCACATTAGCATTTTTCACAGTTGGTCCCGCAACAAAAGTCGAAACATTATATGCTTTTCACAAGCTGCTCGGAGCAAAAATACTAATTTATTATCTAACATTGACCGTTGTATTCTCGTATACGGCGGGTTTAATATACTCTCTTTTTTAGGAGGACAATCGGATGCCAAAGCGCCCACTTAATTTTAGGCTAAACAGATCGAAGAGCATAAAATATTTAATACTACTTGTCATGTTAAGTACATGGCTTTACTGGGATCTCGCCCAAGCCGGAAAGTATACTTACGAAAGAATAATATCATTCGAACTCAGTAGTAAAAGTCAAGCATCACAAGCCAAGCCAGCAACAGTTGCGATTGTGCGTTCCGACGACACTAATCTTACTGACCCCGTCAGCCGCGACAATGCTGCCATCTCTTATACTACCATTGAAGAAATGGTTAGGCGATCTCTCAACCTTCTCGGAGGAATTCAGAATTTTGTAAAAAGCGGAAACACTGTGCTTATTAAACCGAATCTTGTTGAGCAGGATTCAAGCGGCAGCGGCGGAGTTACAGACGTAAGGGTTGTGAAAGCACTTGTTAAAATTATTGATGAAATTGATCACGGGAAAATCAAAATTCTTGTCGGTGATGGTTCTCCCCGCCCGTATACAACATTTGAAAAAAAGTATAATTCCGGTCAAAAGGTATGGACAGCCTTGTACGATGTTCCCGGGTATCAGATTCTGAAAACCGAAATGGTTGCCGCCGGAATTAATTTTGCCTTAACCAATCTCAACGGAAACTTTGATACACTGGCTTCTCCCTCACTTCCCTTACCGGATCATAAATTAGTCTCCGTTCCCGGTGGCGGTACATCTACCGCTCAAGGCGGGCAGTATTACATTTCTCAGGATATCGTAAATGCCGACGTGTATATTACTGTTCCCGTTATGAAAATTCACGACCCCGGAATAACTTGTGCTTTGAAAAATCAAATCGGCATTGCACCGAGTACTGTATATGGATTCAACAAACAAAACGGCGTCTCCTGGGATAACTACGCACACAAACTTTTACACTACAGCAAACTTCCGTACGTGTGGTCCGACAAAGATATTGTTGACCTCAGTTCAATTGCAAAAATTAAATTAGCTGTTGTTGATGCCCTTGCCTGTCTTGAAGTCGCCAAGACACCTAAAACTGATAATAGTACCTTAGTAAGAATGAATTGCATCGTTGCAAGTGCTGATCCGGTTGCGACAGATCATGTCTGCGCGCGCTTAATGGGGATTAATCCGGACGATATTGAGCACATAACACTTGCTGAAAGACAAGGATTGGGAACGAACAATCCCGATTTAATCACTGTTGTCGGCGCAACAATTGACGGAACAAAAAAGCAATTCAAGAAAAATCAGACTGCCTATGGCAGCTATGGACAGAGCAACAGAGAATGGCTTTTAAATGGCACATATCCAGTCGGCAGTGTTTCCGATCCTATCAATTATGCCTTCATAGCAAATGAAGCATCATTATCACCTCAACCGGGAATAAGCGGATGGAGCCAAAGTACTTATTTTACCAATGACCGCATTGCGTTATATGACTATTACGGGACTTCATCAAGCGATAAGGTAGTAACATACCTATTTACATATTTTTATGCTCCCGCAGATCAAACTGCCGAATTGTGGATTGGCTCCGACGAAGCAATCAAAGTTTATATAAACGGAACGGCCGCGTATACTTACAACAGTACAAGAACATTTGCAACGTCTTCTTTCTTCAGCGAGACTCAAAATGTCCAGATCAAAAAAGGCTGGAATAAAATGCTTGTCAAAGTACTGCAAACAACCGGCTTATTCGATTTTTCATTGAATATCTGCGATGTACAATCCGATGTTAACTATCGCGGCAATCGTGTATGGGGTTTAAAATTCAAACCGGATACATCGTCAACAGTCACAGGAATAAAAGGGACGCATAACTTTGTCGCCGGTTTCAGCCTGAACAACTGCTACCCCAACCCGTTCAATAATTCTGTGCGCATTTCATATAATTTACCCGAAGGAACAAGTGGCGCTATTTGTATTTATGACATGACGGGCAGGAAAATCAAATCCTTCAGCGGCATTAGTAAATCTATCGGTTCCGAATATACAGTCAATTGGGACGGAAGAAACGATGCCGGAGCCATGACTGCTTCCGGAACATATATCGTCGCCCTGCAAGGCGAGAAGCAGCAGATTGCTGCTAAAAAAATTGTGATGATGAAATAAGATATCTACAATATCTCAATAAAAAAGGTGCCGAAAGGCACCTTTTTTATTATCAGAATTTCAGCGATGCTTTTCGATCAGCGACCGAAGCTTTCGTCCCGATCATTTGTCCGTTATTGCCGACCCTCAAATCCTTCATGTCATCTTTGGAAAGTAAACCGTTTGTCTTAAACTCTATAAGGTTCGAACCTGCCCCACTCGCGTACGTGAGCTTCTTACCAGTCGAGGTTTCAATTACCGGTGTCCCGATAATAGTAACAACTTCATCAAATTCTATCAGAACTTTATCTTGTCCGATACTGAAATGCTTTATCTGGGGACCAACGTTTGATTCCGGATCCCACTTCCCATCAAATGTCCATGCGGGGGTAATATCTGCTGCTTTAAAATTATTTACAGATGAATTAAAATTATCTTTCAACCATGAGTATTGCGTGCCTGATTTCTGCGGACGATAATAATAATACCGTTCACCCCAATTAAATGGCCTGTTCTGTTTTGGATCAGCGTTAACAACCCGGTAAATTGGTTTATCTTTCATACTGTCAGAGAAAGTACAATCTAACAAGTAGAATTGTGCTTCGTAATGATGCCGCCCGAGCTCAAATCCTTTCACGCCATCAAACGCGCAGTTTCTCAAAACGAATTTCTGGCTGCTGTCAAATCCGCCTGCGTGCCATATTGATGCCGTCTGTTTAACTTCAAAGAATTTTGAGTCTTTAATAAAACACCAGCCGCGGGGACAAACAAAATCAACCGCACCCTCGAAAAAACAATTCGCATGATAATACATCCCGGTCTTGTAATCCCACAATGATACCGTATCACCGCCTTTACTGAGAACATTACAATTGACTATTACCGTTCTTGTTCCCGTACCATAAATTGCAAATGCGTGGGGCCCGACTTCCGGCTGTGAATTCTCTATGGTCATGTTTTCAATAACAATATCATCACCGTTCAAATTCACAACGGCAGCGCCGATGGAGTCTTTATTTGCTATCCAATCTGTTCGTAAGAGACTGTACCGGATGATGGTCTTCTCCCTGCTCTCTCCGCGCAGCGTTATGTAATCCTGATCAATTCTGAATTTTTCATTATACAAACCATTCTTGATATATATTACCGTGCGCTCATAATTAAACATAGGGAGTGCAGCAATGGCAGCATTGATAGTTTTGAAATCACCCGAACCGTCCTGTGCCACTGTTAAATAATGGGGGTCGGCAGCAGCGAATAAAGAAGGGCAGAAAAAAATATAAAGTAATAAAATCCGTAATATTGACTTTTTCATTTTTGCATTCCTAATTTCCGGTCTATGCCGAAGTCATCACGCCGCTCAATTAATTTCGTAATTTGTTCAGGTGTGAAGGTTTTGACACTACCAAGTTGTCTGGCTAAAAATAAAATATGCGCTGTATGTTCTAATGTTTCGAGATTATAATAAGAAGACAGAAGATCCATACCTATAGCCAAGGCTCCGTGATTAGCTAAAAGAAACGCATTATGATTTTTTAAATACGGCTTGAGATTTTCAGATAATTCCGGTGTACCTGTTACTCCGAACGGCACCAACGGAACTGTTCCTAACGAAATGAGTACCTCCGTTAAAGCCGGTTCATCAATCGGAATACCCGCGACAGCAAATGCCGTAGCATATGGAGTGTGTGCATGGCATATGCCGTTTATATCAGATCGTTCACGATACACGGTGAGGTGCATGAGTAGTTCCGAAGATGGTTTTTTATCGCCTTCGATAATATTTCCCTGCATGTCTGTAATAATCATATCCGACGGCTGCATAAAGCCTTTACTGACTCCGGACGGCGTTACTAAAACTCTGTCGTTCGAGAGGCGGACACTTATATTACCATCATTGGACGCAACAAACCCCTTGTCGTATATCCTTTTACCGATTGCGACAATTTCTTCGGCTACCACCTTGATTTCTTTTTCCAATAGAACTCCATGCCACTAATTAATCAATTTGACACAGATAAATTAATGCATCGGCTGTTCTCTCGAAAGCAGTTTATTAACCTTTTGCATTATATTCGGTAGTTTACCGATACATTGGCAACCCTGCCGTCAATCGGAGCCCACAAAGTTTTAAAGACCGGGGTTGTTCCAACCAAGGTCATATAATCTTTCTGGCGGTAATCGAAGATATTTTCACAATTCAGCACGAATGTAAAATTGCCCAAATCTTTTGCAAGCATTACTGCGGCAAAAACATATGCTGGCGATTTTTCATTATTGTCAATCAACTGTTTACCATAATAGGAAGATTCAATCCCGAGCCGCCACCCGTCTTCTATATCGAGCATAATCACCATGGCGGCATTATGTTCCGGTGTCGCCAAAAACGAAGGATTTACGGCATCATATTTCTTAGCGGCTTGTGTGTACACATAGGAGAGATAAAACTCAAGTTCGTCTACAACTAATCGCGCGTACGACTGCGCTCCGTAACTTTCAACCGGTTTATCCATATTAACAAGTTTTTCAATTCCGCCGACTAATTGTTTTTCCACCGGCTTATTTAATTGCGTGTAGAAAAATGATTGGTCAAAAGTTAAAGAAGTTGTTTTATCAAATGGAATAGTATAGTTAACATCAAAATTCACATTCCCCGCCCGCTCAGTCTTAACAATTGACTCTCTATAAAACCCTAATTCTGTTTCTTCGTCAATATAGGAGAAAACATCCGGTACCCTATACCCCACGCCTCCGTTCAACCGCAAATAACATTGGGGTGTAATTTTGTACATGAATGACAATCTTGGTAGAAGAAAGCCATTCTTACTTGAATTATAGTCAAAGCGGAGCCCTGATTCGACAGAAAATTTTTCCGTGACCTTCATATTGTTCTGAACAAAGAATCCGGCTGTGTTCAGTTTGCTATCATTAATATTGATACCTATCCCTCTGGATTTGGTAAAACTCATTCCATTAGTTGAAATACCGAAAACGAAATCACTGCCTGCTCCCGGTATATAGTAGGAAGCCTCCCCATAATAGTCCAACTGATGTCCTTGAAAAAAATATAACGGCGTTTCGATGCTCCTATTAAGCACACCGGCTGTTGCCTTACAATTAAAGACAGCTCCGTTATCATAAATCTTATCAAAATTGAAATCCGCGTTATTCCTTGCCGAACGGTGACTAATGAAGTATGTATGTGAAGCATTAATACTATTGCTCAGCACATGCATATCACCACCCCTTCTTTCTTCATACGAACTCGCTATACCGAACGACAACGTGGCATTGTTTTCATAATAAAAAAACAGTCTTGGGTGAAGTGAATAATTCCGCACCCGCGGCACATCGGAAAAGTTGTCCTTATTAACATCTTCTGCTTTTTGCCCGACAAAACCGGCAAAAACCGTATACCCAACATCATGTATTTTTCCTGACACAAAACCATTCACATCGGTTTCATTCAGGGTGGTTTGATTAATAGTAAAAGTGCCTTCTGTTTTATTACCCGGTTTTTTGGAGACTAAGTTAATGATACCGCTGATTGCTCCACCGCCAAATAGTGTTGATGAAGTACCTTTGATTATTTCAATCTGCCGCAAGTCAACCGGCGGAATTTGTAATAAACTAAAGCTGCCAGTGTATCCCCCGAAGAGCGGCATTCCGTCCCGTAATATCTGCGTATACCTTCCATTCATTCCCTGAACTCTGGCATTAATGTTCCCAGAGGTTTCCGAGGTTTGCTGCATTTGAATACCGGCAATGTCGCCAAGCAAGCTGGCAATATTTCCCGGTTTGATTGCACCTTCTTCAGTCATTTCTTCCTGTCCAAGCACTTCAACATTTGTCGGAGTATCTTCAATCCGCGAATTATTTCTCATCGCGGTAATTGTTACTTCGCCCAAATTAGCGGTTTCGGAATTTAGAAATACTTCAATTACCTGATTCGTAAGTATTTCACCCAAGGATACCGTAAGTTCAAATTTTGCATAACCAATGCAGCTTATTATAAGAGGGCATGCCATTTGGGGAATATTTCTAATTGTTACCAAACCGGTAGTATCGGTGATACTTCCTTTGGTTGTTCCCTTAACAATAACGCTTGCGCCTATGATAGATTCTTTTGTCTTGCTATCAAGAACCCTGAGTCTAATTGTTTGTGCCTCAACACCGGTACAAATGACAAATATCAACGCAGTCAATAAAAGAAATTTCTTCAAATCTGTACTTCCTAACATTATCATATATAAACCTGTCCATACTGCATCGTTCACGATACAGATAGTAAAAATAAATCCCCAACATCACCAATATGCAACTTTTTAGTATTTTTATTTTGTAAATTATTTTAATTTCGACGCTTAACCAATGAATAAAATTATACGCTCGTTTGGATTAGTATTTTTGTTAATCTCCTTCCTTTTTAGTCAGGATCTTCCTCCCGTTAGAATTAGTTATGCAAGCCATGTGCTATCCTCAGATGGAAAAGTGATCGGCTACTTCGGCGAAAAAAACAGAGTAGATGTGCGCAGCACAGGTTATATATCAAAGTGGGTTCTCTGGGGATTGGTAGCAACCGAAGACCGTGATTTTTATAACCACAACGGCGTTTCCTATAAAGGACTCGCGAGAAGCATTTTTAAAACTCTGACGGGCTCAACGCAGGGCGGCAGTACTATTACTATGCAATGCGTTAAAAACTTATTCCTCAGTAATGAGAAGACTTTATCCCGCAAACTGACTCAAATCGAGATGGCGCAGCAGTTAGAAAAGAAATACAGTAAAGATCAAATTCTGCTTATGTATTTGAATGTCTGCTATTTTGGGCATAGTGTCTACGGTATCTGGACAGCGGCAGAAGAATATTTCGGCAAAACACCTGACAAATTAAGTATTACCGAAAGTGCCGCACTCGTCGGGATTCTCCAGAATCCCGGCATATATGATCCGGCTAAACATCCTGACCGGCTGCTGACAAGGCGAAATGAAGTTCTCCACAATTTGCTTGAAGTTGGTAAGATTACCTCTAAAGAATACACGAAGTATTCCAAGATCCCTCTGGGCTTAAAATTAAACCAGCATATCGGCAAGCAATTTCTGGAATCAGTAAGAAAAGAAGCTATCGAGATTCTGTATCCTTACGGGAAACATTTGAACACCGACGAGTTGGTTATAACCACTACATTGAATTATGATATGCAAAAAGCGGCCGAAGATGCTGTGCAGACACAATGGAATAACTTTCCATCCTCAATGAAGTCGGCACAGATCGGTCTGGTGAGTGTAGAAAATGGAACAGGCATGATCCGCAGCATGATCGGCGGAAATCCGGGTGCAGATGCCCGGGGACTCAACCGCGCAGTGCAAATCCGGCGCCAACCCGGTTCTTCATTCAAGGCTTTTCTTTACGGCAGCATGCTGCAAAACGGGGCATCATTGGCAACCCCGCTGCTTGATGCACCGATTGTAATTGATTCCGGCAAAGCAAATGAATGGCGGCCTGAAAACTCAGAAGAGACCTACACGGGGCATTTCATCCCGATGGAAACAGCAATACAACATTCTGTTAATCTTGCTGCGGCATACGCGATAACCAATATCACGACACCTGATTCCGTAGCTGCTTTTGCTCATGAAATGGGTATTCAATCATTCATTCCCCCATTCCCGTCTATTGCTTTAGGAACAGCGGAAGCATCACCCTTAGAGATGGCATCTGCATATCAGGTATTCGCATCTGAGGGCACCTACGCTAAACCTTATTCCATAATTAAAATCGAAGATAAAAACGGGAAAGTATATTATTACGGAAATGCACAAACATCCACGGTACTTGATTCAGCTACATGCTATTTACTTACGCAAGCATTCGAAACCGTAGTTGACAGCGGCACTGCTACATCCGTTCGTAAACATTATAAGGGTTTTGCTGCCGGAAAAACAGGCACGTCTCAGAATTCCACGGATGCCTGGTTCGCAGGTTATTCAAGAACATTAACTACTGCAATCTGGATTGGTTATGATGACCCCAAGTATAAACTGGGCGGTGGATTTCAGTATGGCGGCACTGCTTGTGCACCGATTTGGGGAAGAATGATGGCATCAATTGCGCGAAGGGATGGAGCTACAGCTGAGTTTAATTATCCGCAGCCATCAACAATTGTATATAGAACGATTTGTATTGATAGCGGAGATCTGGCGGGTGCGGCTTGTAAACATACCAAGACTATTCCGGTTAATTCGGAAAAACTTCCACCGTCATGTCTCTTACATCGCTGACCTGATATCAGGTTACGGCTTCAGTATTCCCTGAATGAGAGCGTAAATCTGGTTTTTATCAAATGGTTTGGAGATATAATGCGAGAATCCTTTGCTCAGGAAGTGTTCCCTATCTCCCACCATTGCATAAGCAGTAATGGCTATTATCGGCGTGTCTTTGTAGTTATCAATACCGCGGATAATTCCCGTTGTCTCTAACCCGGATTTTCCTACACCAAGATTTATATCCATCAAAACGGCATCGTATTTTCTTCGCTTAATATTCTCAAGAGCACTGTCACTGTCATGAGCGATATCTACAACACACAAATTTTTCAAATATATTTTTACAAGATTTGAAGCAAAACGGTCATCATCAACATACAATACATGATACGATTCAGTGGCTCCTGCATTGGAAGTCAGAGTTTGGATTTTATCAATACTTGGAGCAACAACATTACTTTTTGAATTCACCGAGATTACCTTGCACGGGATAATGATCGTAAAGGTCGAACCCTTTCCCTCTTCGCTTTCCAATAATATTTCACCGCCTAATTTCTCTATAAATTTCTTTGCAATGGTAAGCCCTAACCCGGTACCCTCAAAAGCTCTGCCGAACCCTTCACTCTCCTGCCGGAAAGCTTCCCAAATATATATTTGGTTCTGTTTTGAAATTCCTATGCCGGTATCAGAAACAGCAATTTGAATCATACCTGTTTCCGGAGTCTGTTCGCTTTTCAGTTTGACCGTAATACCACCCTGATTGGTATACTTAACAGCATTGCTCAATAAGTTATTTACTATTTGTCTCAGCAGTGTTTCATCTAATTCGGCGACAATATAATCTGCATTCGACTCAATTTTTAATTTCAAGCCTTTTTGTTCAGCAGCCTTTTCGAAGAGTTTTACTTCATCGGCAACCTTTTTAACAATTTCAATTTCGGATTTATTGACGGTTAATTTCTGCGATTCAATCTGAGTCAAATCGAGTATTTTATTCAACGTCTCATGAAGCCGGTTTCCGCTCGTATAGATTACCTTGGCAAATTCTTCATCAGGAGTTCCGGCAAGATTCTCGGCAAGCATCTCCGAAAAACCGAGTATGCCGATAAGTGGGGTTCGTAATTCGTGACTCATATTTGCCAGAAAATTAGTCTTCAACCGATCCATCTCTTCGGCTTTTTCCTTCGCCGCTATCAATGCCTCAATAGCCTTCTTGCGTTCGGTAACATCATATAAGTAGATATGTCCGAAATTTGATTCAGGGATGCCCTTAATATAAATGCTATATTCTTTTTCCCCCAGCATGGCATCAAGTGAAAACTCTTCTACATTATCAATGATTATTGTTAAATCAAGGCCTTTAAGATCAGGAATAAGCTCTTGAATGTTCATTCCGACCGGTGTTCCGCGTTCGGTCAATTCAAGTCCTGCATGATTGGTTAACAGTATTTTCCCGGTTCTATCAAACCGGATGACGGGGTTGGGGCTGAGAGTAGTAAAAAGTGCAATTTTTTTTTCGTTTCTTAGCTCAATCTCTTTTTTTTCAAGTGAGTATTTTCTTTGCTGCGGAATGAGGAAATACTGAATGAACAAATAGGTTATTGCAAGAATGATGAAGATCGCTATCAATAGGAAGAATAGCGGATTATGCGTATTAAAAAACATATCCATTTTTTATCCAATCAGCAAAAATTAGAGATTAAGCCAAGCCACGAAGCTTTAATTGAATTTTGAGCTTCGGATTATTCTCCCTGAAGATGGTAAAAAAGATACCAATAACAATTTCCAATATAGTTAACACTACATAGTAATATAAACCCATTGACGTACCGTTCGCTGCATAAAACAGCCTCACAAGTATCGAAAGCTCATATATAATGAGCATAACAAAATACAAATTAAACGAATTATTTGTAACAGTTTCCCAAACAAAATCTTTTAAGAAAACAGTAAATATGAACAAGTGCAATATGATAAGTGTTATTACCAGTAAGGCAATTTTGTGTTCGGGAATAATTACCGCCATGATAAGAATGGATATTATGATGTAAACATAATCAAAAGCACTCTTACGATTTCTATCAAATAAACAAAGAGGCAACAGAAAGGATGTCCCGACCTGCAAGTAATTTATCACATTCGGTATATGATATAACCTTATCAAACTCGAAATAAGACCTTCAAAGGCAAGCAATACAAAAAAGGCTTCATATCGCCCCTTTAACTGCCTGAAAGCCGGGAACACCCATAAAAGATTTTCAATGTTTCCAAATAAAACAAGAAGCATGGGAAAAGCTTATAAATCACACATCGGTGGGCAACCCAAAGACATTTCTAACGTAAAGGCTGTTGTTGAAACAGTAAAAACGTTCGAACGGACTTCAAAAGATACGGTGGTATTTGGTGTTGAGCCTTCAGTGGCAGAACTTTTCAACACGCTTCCTTTGAATTCAGTGTTAATGCCGGATTTCGTTAAAAGCTCCTGGACTTTGCTTTTGCTGTATTTGTGCATTATTCTTTCCGGCTTAATGGTTTTTGCATAACCGTTCAGCGGTCTTCTTGCCTCATCAGTAGCTATAGCCTCAACCTTTGCACTCGAAATATCTACATCAAACATGACATAGTTATCACATTGTGCCAATATTTTATTCAACTCGGATAACGAAACGGTAGTTGATTTTAAAACCGGTCCGAACAATTGATCCGCTTCAGTCTTAGTGAAAACCTGACCGATAACTTTATCCTGAGCGAAAGACGAACTCAAAACGCCCACCATCAGGAAGATGAATGACAAATAGGATAGACGAAAATGGAACTTAGGGGATTTCATAACTTGACTCTGGTGATAATAAATATACATGTTAATTAATGAAACAAACCTTGATTAGGAGACAAGGGATAGTGTAGTTTTAAGACTACCGACATCTGCGTGACAAAATATAAAATAAATTACGTTAATTTTACTAAATTCAATTATCCTAAGCAACAAAAAATTATGCAATTTTCAGATTTTGCATAAAATTAAGTCATATTCATTAATTTTTACTTTAATTTCAGTAAATGAGCAAACAAATTATGGTATTCGAAAGAAAATCAACCGCTACACGCGTTCAATCATAATGGCAGGAAAAAATCTTATTGAATATTGGAGATTTTTAGGGTAATTTACTTTTTTGTTTAATCGGGACGCAAAGATTCCTGATTAGCAGTTTCGTTAACAAGGTGGTTAAGTAATAATATAATTTTCACAAAATGGTTTAGTATGGGATCAACCATTTCAGAGCTCATTGATGTTGCAAAATTTACCCGGCTTTGTGATCTATTATATGATAATATTCATCTCAGCATTCTATTGCTCGACAATACTGGGGCTACTATCGTTAGGAGCGGTATAAGAAGAACGGGAACTGATTTTTCAGGTATTCTTTCTCAGTCCCCGGGACGTTGCCAAGCTTGCTCACCCCTTCAGGAATCTCTCCCACCAGCAAACTTTCATGTATCATTTCACTGCAAAGACAACATTCATGCGGTGAAAACAGACATTGTATATCTTGAAAAAAAATACGGCACACTCATAATCGGCCCTTTTGCAATGGTCAGCGGCAGCCCTTCACCTGAAACCCTGTCACAAGCGAAGCAAAACAATATACCGCTGTTTCAGAAGGATGAAGTCAAATATAAATTTGAACTTCTCACAATGATGATGAGAGATATTATAGAGCGCAAAGCAAGCAGAGACGCCGTAACTCTTGAACAAGTTTTCATGCGTGCTTTAATGACCAACATTCCCGACGCCATCTATTTCAAAGATAAAAAAAGCAGGTTTCTGAAAGCAAGTAACGCGAAAGCCCTTAAGCATGGCTTCTCCGATCCGGATGATATCATCGGTAAAACTGATTTCGATCTCTTTGGGGATAGTCATGCCCAGCAAGCATTTGAGGCTGAACAGCACATTTTGCAAACCGGTGAATCAATAATTTCTTTAGAGGAAATGGAGCAGCTTAAAGATAATAGTAATCGCTGGGTAAGCTCAACTAAAATGCCCCTATTCGATAAAAAAGGAAATATTATCGGTACTTTTGGAATATCACGCGATATTACCAAAAGTAAACTTGCTGAACTTGAAATTCAAAAAATGAACAGTGAGTTGAAAGAATTAAACGCAACAAAAGACAGGTTCTTTTCAATTATCGCGCATGATCTAAAAAGCCCCTTTACCGCATTGTTAGGCATTTCAGAAATCCTTACCGATCCGGAGATTGATCTCAACGATGATGAAAGTAGAGAAATGATTGTTCAGCTCCGCGAGCTGCTAAATAAAGAATATGAATTGCTGCAAAATCTGCTCGATTGGTCATGCTTGCAACTTGGACGAATGGACTTTCACCCCACAGGGTTAAATCTCTTCCGGATAAGTTCAGGAGTAATGAATCTACTTTCAAACAATGCGAAAAACAAAAATATCACTATTGTTAACAGCATTGATCCTAATGTTTTTGTGTCCGCCGATATCAATATGCTTAAATCTATCTTTCAAAATCTTTTATCAAATTCTATCAAGTTCACCAAAAACTGTGGGACAATTTTTCTCTCGGCAAACGTAAACTCGCATCAGGTAGCCATTCATGTGAAAGATAATGGCGTTGGAATGAGTGCTGATTCACTAAAGAAGCTTCAATCTCTGGATGAGAACTTTACAACTGCCGGAACGAATGGGGAAAAAGGCACCGGATTAGGTGTCATGCTGTGCAAGGAGATGGTCGAAAAACACGGGGGGACAATGCAGATAGAATCAAAACTGAATGATGGAACTGAAGTGCTTTTCACCGTACCAAAACTTCAGTAACCGGAACAAACATCAAGATGCTTATAAAAACAGAAGGCCGTCCCAAAAGGGACGGCCTTCTTTATAAAAGGTGTTTTTGTAAGACCCACTTACTTCATTAAGATCATTTTCTTGACTGTATTCATCGAGTTCGATGCGAAGCGGTAGAAGTATACACCGCTGTTCAAGTTTGCAGCATTAAAGCTGACATTATAGCTGCCGGCTTCTAATTCGCTGTTAACCAATGTTGCAACAAGTCTGCCGTCAATTGAGAATACTGAAATATTAACATGTTCTCTCTTTGCAACTGAGTAGCTGATCGTTGTTGAAGGGTTAAACGGATTCGGGTAGTTCTGGTCAAGTTTGAATTGAGTCGGAACCTTTGAGGATTCTGATTTTACCGCAGAAACCTTATCTGTTGTTAACAAAGCGTAACTTGTGATAGCACGTGTAGCAACCTTCATACTTGCTTTTTCAGCGCTTACCAGCTGAGCTACGTTAGCAATAGTAGTGTCAATTGAACCTGAACCGGTAAACGGACACAAGTTGAACTGGCCGCTGCCGAGCATCGTTTTGCAAATTAACTGTCCGGTCATCAAACCAACCGGGAAGTTGAATGTTGCGTAAGGAGCAAGAACTGATGCTGTAACTTCGATACCTGAGACAGTAATATCTGTTGCGTTATAGAAGTTCAATAAAACTTTGTCTTTAGTAGTTCCGTAAATTTCAAAACCACCATGCCATGCCATTCCGCTGCCGTCAACATTGACGACTACAGTGGATCCGGTCGGTACATCAATTGATAAATCGTTAATAGTTGAAAGATCCGAACCATTGATATGGAATACGTTCAGTGTGCTGTTCGTTCCGGTAAGTGCGAGATGATTGTATTCCAAAGTCTGCGAACCGTTCGTGCTTAATAATGACAACTGATTTGACAGGTTGCGCATCTGTGTTGTAGCGGCATCAAAGTCAATCACTGTTGAATCCTGAACAATACCATCATCTGCTGAAAATGCAGTTGTTGATGTGATATATTTTCCATAAACGGCTTTTCCGTTATAAACGCGGCCAACCATGAAGCTCAAGTGTTCACCGACAACGGCTACGTTACCAGAACCTGCAGGGAGCTGATCTCCAACACTGTATCCGCTCAATTCAGCATATTTTCCCGCGGCAAGTTTACCCTGAATATCGCAGTGTGATGACTGAATTGTGTCAAGTACAAATACGTTATAGTCTTTTGCAACGCCGAGATTCAATACTGAAAGGTCAGCGCCCAAATTAACCTTAACCTGAATAGTCAGAGTTTTTGTTGCGCCTGCACTTAATGAACCTACGCTCCAGATACCGGTAGTGGAATTATATTCACCTGAAGGTGTGCTGGAGATATATTGTAATGTTGCAGCTAACTGATCCGAAACCTTGACGTTTGTTGCGTTTGCAAGGCCGGAGTTGATTGCGTTAATTGTATAGGTAATAACATCACCGTTTTTGCAGGTATTTTTGTCAGCAGTTTTTGTGACATTCAATACGAGTGGGTAAGTCCAATTTACAACCTGTGTAATGGTACGGCTTGAGGTTGCAGGTTTAGCAAGAATCAATTTCTGTTTTGTATTTGGATTCGTGCTATTAAAGTATTTTGTTCCTGAAGGGATACCGACAATTCCATTTGCTGTAATAGTTGCAGTTGTTGTTCCTGATCCCGGAGTTAAGGTGATTACCGGGCTAACGCCGTTTGCACCGGTTGTTGTCGTTGTTGTGCTCAATGTTCCGGCAGTAGTTGAAAGAGTTATAGAAACTCCCGCCATAGCCAAACCGCTTTCGTTAAAAGCTTTTACGGTAAAACTTACTGCGTCACCAACATTATACGTCTGTGATGGGAAACTGATTGAAAAAGTATTCAAACTGAAAGAATGTGCATTAGCTAATGCGTCTGAAACGATTGCCAAAGCTCTTGCTTTAACTGTAGCATCACCTGTTACGTTGCTGATATTCAAAGCATCGGTAAAATGCCACAAAGCGAGCTGAACAGCACCTGCTTCATTAGCTTCAGGGCTTAACATTCCGGCATATCCTGTCTTATAAGGATAGTAGTTGTTTAGAATGTATGAGAGCGTATCGTTTGTTTTTTCAACATCGGAATATGCTGAATTGTAAACCAAAGGATTGGATATATCTATACAGTATAGGCTTGTAGCTTTGCTATCAATTGTAGCCGCAAACGTACCGGCATATACCGTTTCGTTATAAGGAGCCGGTAAGGTAACTGTAATGACCTTATCAACTGAAGTAACAATGGCAGTACTTTTTATACCTGCCATGCTGACATTAACAACCAGTAAGGTAGTAATGACCAGGAGGGCTAAAGTTGAGAAAAATTGTTTCATGAAAACACCTTTTATTAAATTGATTACAGCCATAAAACTTCACAAATCATGCCAGATGAATATTCTTTGTTTTTAGTCTGTTCTCGCAACATTTCGGCAGTTTTGGCAAATAGCAAGGGTGTTTCATTTTGAGAATATGTCGCTTTTTGGGTACAAATCCTCCCCCACTGCGTTCGACGCAGAGGAAAGTCGTAACCCGTTGTGTTATATGATGTTATGGATTTTTAGAGCAGATTGATGCTCATGTGAAGGGATATGTCGAAATGCGCTATAAATAAATGATGAGCGATTATGTTAACACTTACGGTAAACAACAAACTTTAAATATTCAGTCTCAGGCATACTCAACAAAACCGGATGATCAGGCGAAGCACTTGTAGAATACAAAAGCTGAATTGGTGTCCCTAATCGGTGTGCTGCCAACGCAGCAGTTTGAAGAAAATCATCTTTTGTAACATGATGAGAGCATGAAGTGGAAACAAGAAACCCACCGGGACGGAGAACATGTAATGCCAGCCGATAAAGCTTTTCATATCCTTTGAGAGCAGTTTTAACGGATTTTTTGTTTTTTGCGAAGGCCGGTGGATCAATCATCACAACATCAAATGCTTTCTTTTCAACAGAGCATTGTTCAAGAAAGTCGAATACGTCCTGACAAACCATAGTAAAACGGTTCTGTTCCGTAATGCCATTCTGCGATAAGTTTTCAGATACATTCCCAATTTCCGAACTGGAACTATCAACGAAAGTTACATGAGACGCGCCTGCATGGAGCGCATGCAATCCAAAACCGCCGGAATTACAATAGGCATCCAGAACAGTCTTACCGAAAGATAATTGTTCTATATACTCTCTATTTGCTACTTGATCGAAGAAAAAACCGGTCTTTTGCGTTGCATTAAAATCAATTTTGAACTTGATCTTGCCATCTGAAATGATCTCGCTGCCCTTTTCTCCAAGTAATATCTCATTATCGGCGGCGAGTCCCTCCATACGTCTGAAATACTCATCGTGCATGGTAAATATGTTTTTTGCCTTATACTCCTGTTGAAGTATTGCAACAATGGTACCCTTATGTGCTTCCATACCGGCAGAGTTTATCTGGAGAACGTATGTGTCGTTATATTTATCAATGATCAATCCGGGGAGGAAATCACTTTCGCTGAATACAAAACGGAAAGAGTTTCTTTCAGGGAACAATGTTTTTCTTAAACTATACGCATTTTTCAACTTCTCTGAAAATAGAGCATGGATATCAAAATCGGCCTCAGTGGTGAATAATCTAACCGCAATAAGTGAGTTTTTATTATAGAATCCACACCCTAACAGATTGTTATGGTGAGAATAAACCGCTGTGAAGTCCCCATTTTGGACATCCCCTTCAATGGAAGCTATTTCATTGCTGAATATCCACTGATGCCCCTTGAGTATTCTCCCCTCTTCCTTATTACGTAAAATAACGCGTGCAGATGGATTCATGTTTTATAAAACTCTTCTATTGTAAATCGCTTTTTTATAAAGCTCAATATACTCCTTGGCTGAAACGTCCCAGGAAAAATCCTGTGCCATACCATTTTGCATTATCCTTCCCCAGGATTCCTTCTGATTGTATAACTCCAGCGCCCGTTTTATTGTCGAAACAAGAGCTAAAGAATTATAATCAACAAAGGAAAAACCGTCGCCGGTATCCTTTCCCAGATGGGTCATTTCATGCCAGTCGGAAACCGTATCGGCAAGTCCGCCCGTTTTACGAACAATAGGGACCGTACCGTATTTTAAACTATAAATCTGATTCAAACCGCACGGCTCATATTGCGAAGGCATAAGGAATATATCCGAACCGGCTTCAATCAGGTGGGATAGTTCATTGTTAAATCCGATATACGTAGAAACATTTTCAGGGAACGCGTATGACAACCCTCTGAAAAGGTCTTCCAGGCGTTCGTCGCCTGAACCCAAAATAATCCATTGTGCATTAAACTGCATTAATTCGTTCAGACTGTTGGCAATAAGATCAAATCCCTTTTGATCTACTAATCTGGACACGATACCGATGAGCGGAACACCCGGCTTAACCGGAAGGTGCAGTCTGTTCAGCAGATACTCTTTGTTTTTTTGTTTGCCTTCAAGATTTTCCGGCGAAAAATGATATGGAATATATTTATCCGACTGCGGGCTCCATACTGAGTAATCCACGCCGTTCAGTATTCCGTAAAAATCATTTATCCTGTACCGGAGGACAGCCTGCAGCCCCATACCTTTGTCGGATGTAGTGATTTCCTCTGCATAAGTTTTACTTACCGTATTAATCGCATCTGCATACATCAGACCTATCTTCAGAAAACAAACAGAACCCCACACTTCAATCGGACTGTTGGGATAATACAACTCAGGCCGTATCTCAGCTTTTGCAACGGTTTCCTTGGGGAAGCGTCCCTGATAGGCTACATTGTGAATTGACATAACCGTGGCAGTATCACCGAAGAATTTATAATCCCAGTTGTAATTTTCTTTAATATAGAAAGGAATCAAACCGGTCTGCCAATCATTACAGTGGATGATATCCGGTCTCCATTGAAGTCTCTGAAGTGATTCAATGACCGCCTTCGAATAGAGAATAAATCTTTCATCCTCATCATGATCGCCGGTATAGATATTCGGGCGGTCAAAGAAAAACGGACAGTCTATGAAATACACTTCAACATTTGAATCGGGAAGAGTAGACATATAAACATTCACGTTGTGGGTTTTACCCGCGACACGTATAGGCATTTCACCTATGGACCAGTCATATGTCAAAACGAATTTGGAATGATCAATAATCGCGTATTTGGGGACAAATACTTTAACATCACAGCCGGATTGACGCAAAGCCTTCGGCAGTGCTCCAATGACATCTCCCAAACCGCCTGTTTTTGCAAATGGATATACTTCAGAAGAAGCAAAAGCAATTTTCATTCTACTCTCTTGTTAATATCGGGATGCCATGATGGTTGATTGTTTTTGCCTACCGATAACTTATTGATGATTTTATATTTTATGCCGACTACAGGAGCTTTGCAACATCCTTTGCAAAATAGGTAAGAATCATATCCGCTCCGGCTCTCTTAATTGCAAGCAAGGATTCAAGCATGATTCGCTGTCCGTCAATCCAGCCATTTTGAGCCGCGGCTTTTATCATCGCGTATTCACCGCTTACCTGATAGGCAGCCGTTGGCATACCAAATTTTTCCTTTACCCGGTAAATAACATCGAGATAAGCACCGGCAGGTTTTACCATAACAATATCCGCACCTTCAGCAATATCGGTCTCAACTTCCCGAAGCGCTTCGTTGGTGTTGGCTATATCCATTTGATGTGAACGGCGGTCACCGAAAGCAGGAGTTGACTCGGCAGCCTCTCTAAACGGGCCATAGTATCCCGATGCATATTTGGCGGCATAACTCATGATAGGAATTTTATTAAATCCTTTGTAATCCAGCGCTTTGCGGATAGCATAAATGCGTCCGTCCATCATATCGGAGGGAGCGATCATATCTGCTCCGGCTTCAGCGTGGGATACCGCTTCTCTTGCCAAAAGATTTACGGTTTCGTCGTTGAGAACTTCATCGCCATGCAAAACACCGCAGTGGCCGTGCGAAGTATACTCACACATACATACGTCGGTTATAACAAGTAGATTTTTCACTTCTTTTTTAATTGCACGGATTGCCTGCTGAATGATGCCGTTCTCCGCGTAGGCTTCCGATCCGACTTCATCTTTATGTTCCGGGATGCCGAATAAAATTATTGCCGGAATACCTAACGCGACAACTTCTTTGCATTCCTTAACTAAATTATCAATAGAAAACTGAAACACGCCCGGCATCGAAGAAATTTCATGCTTCACGTTTTCACCGTGAACTACAAACATCGGATAAATCAGATCATTTTTCGTTAATACCGTTTCACGCACCATATCCCGCACTAACGGATTATAACGGAGTCTTCTGTGTCTTTTAATATTCAATTCAGCCATGCTAAACCTCAACTATTCATTCATCTATCAAACATCATTTTTTAGCTGCTAAAAAATCAGCAGCTTTTTGGTAAACAACATCGGAGTTTTTAATACAATCGCCAACGGAAATCCCTCTTCTGAAATTACCGCTAAAGAGTAATCCCGGGAATTCTTCTTCTACTTTGTCGAAATAGTTTTCTTTTTCAATATACCCAACATTATACTGAGGTATAGATTTTTGCCAGAACCGTGATGCGATAAATTCCGGTTCGGCTTCAATCTTCATAATCTCTTTAAATTCTTCTATACTTTTTTTGATAATCTCATCCTTACCCTTTTCGAACAAATCGGCATGCCTGGAGCCGCCGATAAACAAGGTAAAGCATTCGGACTCTTTAGGTGCACGAGCCGGAAAGAGCACCGAACTCCATATGGCACCGAGAAAAGATTTCTTTTCAACCTCAGGGATAAGGAATCCGAATCCATCCAGCGGGCGCTTAATATCTTCCTGTTTAAAGCCGACCATTAGTACGAGTACCGGAGGATAATATACACTCTCGAAATACTGTGGCGAATCGGGAATCAAAGTGGAAAATATCTTTGAAGAAGCAAATGCCGGGAGGGTAGATATAACACAATCCGCCTCAACGGTTCTCATGATTCCGGCGTTGTTAAATGTTACCGAATAGTGATCGCCTGATTTTGCGACATTAGTAATATCCGATAAACAGAATACACGCTCTCCCATTCTTGCGGCAATTGCTTTAGGCAGGGATTGCATTCCGTGAATAAACGAGAACATCTTCGCACTCTGCTTGGATGTTTCTTCCCTTTTCTTTCTCTCCTTAATACCACGGATAGTCCCGACAATAACACCGCCGTATTTTTCTTCCAATTCGTACAACTTTGGAAATGACGATTTAACACTCAGCGCATCCGGTTTGCCTGCATATACTCCCGCAACAAACGGATTGATCGCGTAGTCTAAGAATTCCTGCCCGAATCGCCTTGCAACAAACTCGGAGATGCTCTGGTTGTAGCCGTCGTTTGATCTTCCAATAAAAGGCTCCAAAAGCAATCTCAGTTTCCCCTTGGTCGAGAACAACTTTGATTTCAGAAACAAATAAGGATTCATTGGAAGCGGATGAAGTTCACCATCGCGCAGGATGTATCTGTTATCGCCCTTCTCGTTCGCGTACACCATTTCATCCGTAAGATTCAGATCCGTAACAAGGGTTCTGATAAGCGGAGTTATTTCAAGACCGCTGTTCGGCCCTTTGTCGAATAAATACCCGTCCATCCGGACACTTTCCATTGAACCACCAGCCTCGGCATTCTTCTCAAGCACGATAACATCGTACCCGTTCTTATACAGCCAATATGCCGTTGAGAGTCCGGAAGCTCCGGCTCCTAAAACTATAACTTGTTTTTTTGTTGCTAAATCTACCATACTTATTCAACTTGATTTATTACCAGACTGTACAACGCATCAATAAATTTCGGCGAGTCGTTCAGTCCCGGCATGACAAAATAATTAGTTATTCCACATTTTTCTGCGATGTGGCGGTACTCGATATTCAATTCAAATAACGTTTCGATGTGATCGGATACAAAGCTTACCGGAATAATCAGCAAATTCTTTTTACCCTGTGAGGCGAGCGATTCGATTGTGCTGCTTGTTGAAGGCGCAAGCCATTTCATCGGCCCGACTTTACTTTGATAACAGACGGAATGACCAAGCGCACTGCCCCTTACATTCATAACCTCGTAAATGGTCTGCTGTATCTGAAAGCTGTACGGATCGCCTTTTTTAACATAGCTTTGCGGCGTACCATGCGCACTGAAGACCAGATGAACATCTTTGCGTATTTCTTCAGGGAAAAGCTTCAGGCCGTCGTCAATCTTAGCATTAAGCGCTTTAATGTAAAACTCATTCGCCTGATAACTACGGATAAATGCTGTTTGTAATTCTTGTTTAAAACACCGTTTCCACTCGTTATACGAGGATCCTGTCGTTGAAATGGAATAATGAGGATACAACGGAAGTAATATAACTTTTTCGTAACCACGTGCAGCAACTAATTGAGCAGTTTCTGACGTCAGAGGTTTCCAGTATCGCATGGCAACAAATACGTCAAGCAAGGGATTAATCTGCCGGAGCCTTGATTCTAAAAGTGAGCGCTGCAACTCGGTCCAATATCCGATTGGCGACTTGCCACCGATGAGTTTATACTCTTCAACAATTTTGGGTGCACGTCTTTTCGAAATAAAAGCCGCGAATTGTTTCTGGAACGGCAGTTTAAAAATATCAGGATCGTTAAAGAGATTTTCCAAAAATGGCTGGACAGCCTCAAGAGTATCCGGGCCGCCCAAATTAAATAAAACTACCGCTGTTTTTTTCATGCAAATTTATCTAATGATACTTACACTAATACACGAGGATGGTTAGCTACCCAATCCTTAATATACGCAGCAATATTTACCGTTGACGCTCCGGGGGTAAACAATTCGCCGCAGCCCATCTCTTTTAATTTTTCGACATCCTCTTCCGGAATTATTCCTCCTCCGGTCAGAAGCACGTCAGTTAACTCTTTTTCTTTCATCAACGCGAGGATTTTCGGAAATATCGTCATGTGTGCCCCGGATAATATACTTATTCCGATAACATCAACATCTTCCTGCAAAGCAGCTTCAACGATCATTTCCGGTGTCTGGCGCAGACCCGTATAGATTATTTCCATACCTGCGTCACGTAAAGCGGCAGCAATAACTTTCGCACCGCGGTCGTGTCCGTCAAGACCTGCTTTCGCGACTAATACTCTTATTTTTGTATTCATAGACTATTTTCTCCTAAAGCAAACTTTTACGAATTAATGTACCGTACCGTGGTAATTCACCCTCCGGGTATTTCTTCAAATGGAGTTTTATACCGAAATTATCCGTATTAAATCTGGGTATTACATGTATATGGCTGTGAAAGATTGACTGCCCTGCGGCGCGGCCATTATTGAGAACTATATTAAATCCATCTGCATTCAAAGCGTCCACCATTGCAACCGCGACTTTTTGGGCGGTTTGAAATAATTCGGGAATAATTTCATTTGGTAATACTGCCATATCGGTAAAATGCTCCTTTGGAACAACCAAGACATGACCATAGTTCATCGGATTAACGTCCAAAAAAGAAATCGTTTTTTCCGTTTCTAATACCACTTCTGCCGGTGCCTGCTTTTCAGCAATTGCACAAAATATACAATTCATCCAAGTAAAATAAGACTATTTCCGTGTTTCGCCAACATACCGGCAGCAGAAATTCGTACCTGCCCGCACTCAGCACTGCTGTCCAAAATAAATCAGTCACGGCAAAAAAGCATAGAAAAGAAAGCGAAAACGAAAAAAGGGAAGTCATTTTCTAAACAATCCCCCCTGTTTGAAACAATTCAAGTTGCCCTAATCGTTGAACTTCTTCTTTTTTAGACCAAAACGGATTATCTAACCACAATTGAAGACCTATCTTCACAAAGAGATTGATGCGAATAAATGCTATTAAATTGGACAGATTCCAATCGAACTTTGCTTTTTCTTTCATAATCCTCAACAAAAGTATTGTTATCATTGCTGTCCATATCTGTATCCACATGGCATTTTCATTTATACCGATAAAAGATTTGATTTTTAGGTGTTGTTTTAGCTCTTTGAAGAATATTTCAATACTCCAGCGCTGTTTATACAACTCTGCAACAGTCGCTGCTGTCCAAGATAAATTGTTCGTTAATAAGACAATTGTTTTTCCCCTCGTAGCACTAAAGACCACAATCCGTCGAAGTTTACCCGGGAACTCCTTTCTTGAATCCTCCTCGGTCAGTTCAATTATTTCGTCACGAAGAAGATGTTCTTGTTTATCCACGGGAAGTTCTCTTTCTTCAAGACTACGATAATTTATCGTTTCTTTTAATCGGGTAACAAAGTATATATCTCGATTTGCCCATTCCCAAAACATTCGGAATGACTGATATCCCCGATCCATGACAACGACGCTTTTCTTTGGAAGAGTCATGTATTTAGCGTGTTTTACATCGTTTTGTGAAGCCGCTGTCATAAAGATATAGGAGGGAAGGCATCCATCATAATCAAGCAACGTGTGGAGTTTAATGGCTCCCTTCGCATTTCTGTAGGTTGCCCAGTCAAATACGTTCAGGCACAGGGAAATTACCGTGGAGTCGAGCATATAGATTTTTCGCTTAATTGTAGTAAACTTCTTTCTGTTCAGGTGAGAATCTTCTTGCTGATAATGGGTAAGTAACCGATAGTAGAAATCTCTGAACATTTGCCAGTCACGATGCTCGTTGATGTAGGACAGCGAGGAACGGCTGGGTATTTTGTCCTGTATGCCAAGATGATTCGCGTTACCGGTGATTGAACGCAGTCCATATGTTATATCCCGAATTGAATGAGCTTTCCCAAAGTGACAGAATAGCATGGATACCAGATGAGTCCAGCTGTTTATTCCTTTGGAGTGCTTATCTGTTCTAAATTTTTTAACACTTTGTGCAAAAACTTCACGGGGAAGCAGTTCTAATATTTGTGAAAATAGTGTTACATTTGTCATTGACTACCTCTTTATTTGTCCTTGTAAAACAAATGTACGGCTTTTTGTCTTTGACTCTTAGACCGTTTGAGGTAGTCTTTTTATTTTAAACGTTTTGGACGGATGTGGCACTCAGCGAAAGCCTCAATATTTTTAAAATAAAAAGGCTCTCCGTACATTGGAGAGCCTTGTCATATCTAATTATGCTTTTATTTACTTAATCAGCATCATCTTTTTTGTTGTGCTGAATTGATGTTTGCCGTCTGAAGAAACCGCATTCATTCTGTAGATATACATGCCGCTCGGTAAATTCGAGGCATTCATGGATACCTGATAATTGCCGCTTGCCATTGTTCCGTTTACCAGCTCAAACACTTCCTGACCGGTTATGTTATAAACCTTGAGTATTATTTTTGACTCGTAAGGAACTGCATAACTAATAACCGTTGACGGGTTGAACGGATTCGGATAGTTTTGGTTCAAACTGAATTCCGTCGGTTTGCTATTTGCCGTACTGCTGACTGCCGTAAGATTTGATTTCTTCATAAAGATTCGTCCTGTAGCAGTTCCGGTATACATCGCTTTACCATTCGGTATGATCATCATTGAACTGAGTGACATGCCGCCCATTCCGATGTTTGTCCATGTGCTGCCGTTATTGGTAGACACGTACACACCACCGCTATAAGATGAGGCAAAGATATTGTCACTGGCATCAATGACGAGTTCATAAGCGTAAGTTGCAGGGAACGGTACTTTAACCCAATTGGAACCGTTATCGGTCGAACGATAGATTCCGTCACCATAGGTGCCCGCGAACAGATCGCCATTCGAGTTAGAAGCCAGAGCCCAGATATAGTTATAACCGACATTCAGGAATGCCCAGCTATTTCCGTTATCTACCGATTTTGCAACGCCGCCGTCGAACGTTCCGACAAATACATTCTGATTAGGAGTAACTGTCAACGAGGTGATAACATTGTGAGTGCCTAAGCCATTGTTCGATGCTGTAAAAGTAACACCGCAATTGTTAGATACAAACACACCATTATTCCATGTTCCCGCGTAAACGTTGCCCGAAGCATCTATTCTCAATGCGCGGACATCCATATTTTGCAAGTTAGTCACTTCCCATGTAGCACAGTTATCGCTTGTTTTATAAACACCGGTAACTGTTGCCGCGAGAATGTTTCCATTCGGATGTATAACGAGTGCCCATACCGGACCGGAAATCATATCCGGATTAACGCGTGTCCATGTGGTTCCGTTATCTGTCGTTTTGTAGATATAGCCCCATATTGTACCGGCATAAATACCGCCAACGAGGTCTGATTTGAGACAGGTAACCGTTTCGCCTGCCGGTAAATTACCAACTTGCTGCCAGCCGCTGCCTGCTCCGGTACTGCCACTGCCCGGTGAAGTAGTGGTTGTATCCTGTGGGAAGGCTGCTGAAGCATATGAAACATCATTTGAACAATTTACGTCCGTTACATCTGAGCTAACAATCGAAGCGACATTCACGATACTCTTATTCGCCGGTATATTGCCGAGGAATGGAGCTATGTTAAACTGGCCGCTTCCGCTCATGGATTTTACTATCGTTTGTCCGGTTATAATACCAGCCGGGAAATTCAAACTTGCAAATGGTGCAAGAACTGATCCGGTGACATTGATACCTGATATTCCAAGGCTTGTTGCCTGAGGGAAATTATAGAGAACATTATTCATGACTGTACCGTTAACAGAGAGTCCGCCATGCCAGTTAATACTGGTTCCTGTTATATTAACAAGAACTGCTGAACCGTTCGGCACATCTATCTGAACCGTATTGGCACTGTTAAGATCGCTGCCGTTAACATTGAACACATTCAGATAAGGACTGTTACATGTCATCTTAACTGTACCCCACTCAAACGTAGTAGTACCGTTAACAGCATAGCCGCTAAGCTGGGTGCTGAGGTTTTGCAGATATGCCTTTGCAGCAGTAAAGTCAATCACTGAATCTTTGCGAACAGAACCATTAATTACACTTACTGAAGATTTTGGCAGATTTGAGGTGCCGCCATATACAACATTACCGCCATATACTGCGCCACTGGTATAGGTTAAGTTGTTGCCGACCACCAGTACGTCTACCGCTCCATTGGAAGCCGGTAATTGGTCACCGACACTATAGCCGCCTAAAACTGCATTTCTACCAACTGCCAATTTTCCTTGTGTATCTGCTGAAGGTTGTGTAATATCTTCAATGACGAAGACATTGAAATCTTTAGCAGGACCAAGATTGACATTTGCATTATTCATCGCTGTACAATCTACCTGTGCCTGAATATATAAGCTAACAGAAGCACCGTTAGATAAACTTCCAACAGTCCACTTTCCGGTAGAGGCATCGTAATTACCCTGGGTAGCGCTCGCTGAAACAAACATCAAACCTGCTGGTAAAATGTCAGCCACAACGATGCTGCCTGCATTTAAAGGTCCGTTATTTGTTAACTTGATTGTATAAGTAAGGTTTTTACCGCATGATAATACGGAGTCACTTACTGTTTTTTCTACTTTAAGATCGCTTGCTCCATAATACATGCCAGCATCAACAGAGTTGTCGGTAACACCGGCAGCAAATATCTTACAATCGGATTTTCCGGTTGTTGCGTCAATATCTGAATCAACGTTTGCGTCTGAACCCTGAGCTTTCGGTGAGAACGCGTAACCTGACATAGCGGCTATTTGAATATAATAGCTGCCTGCAGGCATGTTATTAAAGTGATAGTTTCCGTTCGCATCAGTTACTGTGGTTGCAGCTAAAGTTCCACTGCAATTATACAATGAGACAGTTACGTTCGGTATGCCGGCTTCGCCTGCATCCTGAATACCGTCGTGATTTGCGTCGTTCCATACTTTGTCACCGATATTTACCGGTAATTGATACATACCCGCGTCTAAAGTGTTGTTCGTCTGGCCGCCCGCGATATACGTGCAGGTTGTTTTTCCTGTAGTTGCATCCGCGTTAGAGTCTTTCGTTGTATCTGTTCCCTGATAAGGAGTTGAGAATGCATATCCTGTCGGGAGTACATACTGTACATAGTAATTACCTGCGCCCATGCTGCAGCAGAATGAATAATTACCGTTTGCATCCGTAACTGTTGCACTTATAAGTGAGTCACTGCAACTGTACAGTTTAACCGTAACGTCAGCAACTCCGGTTTCGCCGTTGTCCTGAACACCGTTATGGTTTGTATCGTTCCATACTTTATCGCCGATTGTTACAAAGTTAATGTACATTCCGGCATCTAACGTATTGTTTACTTCACCTGAAGCAAGAGTATAACAGGTTGTTTTTCCGGTAAGCACGTCGGCATCCGAATCAAGACTGTCTAATGTTCCCTGATCTTTTGAAGTAAAGACATATCCGAACGGAAGTACATATTTTACATAATAACTTCCCGCGGGGATATTGGTAAATTGATAATTTCCTAATGAGTTAGTTGAAGTCGTTGCTACAAGACTGTCACTGCATGTGTACAGTTTTACAGTTATGTTTGACATCCCGACTTCACCGTTATTTTGAATTCCGTCATGGTTAGTATCTAACCAGACTTTATCGCCGATTGAGGCCATGGCGGCAGGAGTTACATACATTCCGGCATCAACCGTAATGTTGTTCATACCTGAAGTAAGAGTATAACTTCCTGTTTTCCCCGTAGCAGGCTCAACATCAGAGTCTTTACTGTCGTCAGTTCCCTGATCTTTCGGTGAGATTGTATAACCCGAAGGTGATACGAATTGAACCGTATAAGTTCCGGGAGTTAAGTTAGTGAAGCCATAAATACCGCTTACATCAGTTGTTGTTGTTCCAACTAATGTATTTACAGCATCAAAAAGTTTAACAGTAACGTTTGCTAAGCCTACTTCGCCTGCATCCTGAATACCGTCTTTATTTGAATCCAACCAGACCTTATCACCAAGTGAGGCAGGTAAGATAGGGGCAACATATAGACCAGCATCAATAGAGTTGTCGGTGGTACCGGCTGCAAATACCTTACAATCGGATTTTCCGGTAGTTGCATCAACATCTGAATCAACGTTTGCATCTGAACCCTGAGCTTTCGGTGAGAACGCGTAGCCTGATATTGCGGCTATCTGGATATAATAACTGCCTGCAGGCATGTTATTAAAGTGATAGTTTCCGTTCGCATCAGTTACTGTGGTTGCAGCTAAAGTTCCACTGCAATTATACAATGAGACAGTTACGTTCGGTATGCCGGCTTCGCCTGCATCCTGAATACCGTCGTGATTTGCGTCGTTCCATACTTTATCACCGATATTTACCGGTAATTGATACATACCCGCGTCTAAAGTGTTGTTCGTCTGGCCGCCCGCGATATACGTGCAGGTTGTTTTTCCTGTAGTTGCATCCGCGTTAGAGTCTTTCGTTGTATCTGTTCCCTGATAAGGAGTTGAGAATGCATATCCTGTCGGGAGTACATACTGTACATAGTAATTACCTGCGCCCATGCTGCAGCAGAATGAATAATTACCGTTTGCATCCGTAACTGTTGCACTTATAAGTGAGTCACTGCAACTGTACAGTTTAACCGTAACGTCAGCAACTCCGGTTTCGCCGTTGTCCTGAACACCGTTATGGTTTGTATCGTTCCATACTTTATCGCCGATTGTTACAAAGTTAATGTACATTCCGGCATCTAACGTGTTGTTTACTTCACCTGAAGCAAGAGTATAACAGGTTGTTTTTCCGGTAACCGCATCGGCATCCGAATCAAGACTGTCTAATGTTCCCTGATCTTTTGAAGTAAAGACATATCCGAACGGGAGCACATATTTAACATAATAGCTTCCTGCCGGAATATTGGTAAATTGATAATTTCCTAATGAGTTAGTTGAAGTCGTTGCTACAAGACTGTCACTGCATGTGTACAGTTTTACAGTTATGTTTGACATCCCGACTTCAGCGTTATTTTGAATTCCGTCATGGTTAGCGTCTAACCAGACTTTATCACCTATCGAGGCTGGCGAGACAGATGTTGAATACATGCCGGCATCAATTGTTAAATTATTTTCACCGGCAACGAGTGTATAACTTCCTGTCTTTTCAGTGATTGGGTCTACATCAGAGTCTTTACTATCATCCGTACCCTGATCTTTCGGTGAAATTGTATAACCTGAAGGTGATACAAACTGAACTGAATAAGTTCCGGGAGTTAAATTAGTGAAGCCATAAATACCGCTTGCGTTGGTTGTTGTTGTCCCGACCAGTGTGTTGGCAGCATCATAAAGCTTAACGGTAACGTTTGCTAAACCAGCTTCGCCAGCATCCTGAATACCGTCATGGTTTGCATCCAACCATACTTTGTCACCAAGTGAAGCAGGAACGATAGGTGTTACAAACATACCAGCGTCAACTGTTAAGTTGTTATCACCAGCTGATAAAGTAACAGATGCTGTTTTTCCTGTTGAAGAATCAATATCAGAATCTTTACTGTCGTCTGTTCCCTGGTCTTTCGGTGAGATTGTGTAACCCGTAGGTGCTACAAACTGTACCGTATAAGTTCCGGGAGCTAAATTGCTGAATCCGTAAATGCCGCTCGCATTAGTGGTGGTTGTTCCAACTAAAGTGCTTGAAGCATCAAAAAGTTTTACGGTAACGTTGGCCAAGCCTACTTCGCTTGCATCCTGAATACCGTCTTTATTAACATCCAACCAAACCTTGTCGCCAAGTGATGCTGGTGTTACATACATACCAGCATCAAGTGTGAGATTATTATCTCCGGCAGCTAAAGTAACAGAAGCTGTTTTGCCTGTTGAAGCGTCAGCGTCTGAATCTTTACTGTCATCTGTTCCGGCATCTTTAGGAGAGATTGTATACCCTGATGGAGCTACAAACTGAACTGAATATGTTCCGGGAGTTAAATTAGTGAAGCCATAAATACCGCTTGCGTTAGTTGTTGTTGTTCCAACTAAAGTGCTTGAAGCATCATAGAGTTTTACGGTAATATTAGCCAAGCCAACTTCGCTTGCATCCTGGATACCGTCTTTATTTACGTCTAACCAGACTTTGTCGCCAAGTGAAGCTGGTGTTACATACATACCAGCATCAAGTGTGAGATTATTATCTCCGGCAGCTAAAGTAACAGAAGCTGTTTTGCCTGTTGAAGCGTCAGCGTCTGAATCTTTACTGTCATCTGTTCCGGAATCTTTAGGAGAGATTGTATACCCTGATGGAGCTACAAACTGTACCGTATAAGTTCCGGGGGCTAAATTACTAAATCCGTAGATACCACTCGCGTTGGTGGTGGTTGTTCCAACCAATGTGCTTGACGCATCATAAAGTTTTACGGTAACGTTAGCCAAGCCAACTTCGCTTGCATCCTGAATACCGTCTTTATTAACATCCAACCAAACCTTGTCGCCAAGTGATGCTGGGGTTACATACATTCCGGCATCAATAGTGAGATTATTATCACCGGCAACGAGGGTATAACTTCCTGTTTTGCCTGTTGAAGCATCAACATCTGAATCTTTGCTATCGTCAGTTCCCTGATCTTTAGGTGAGATTGTGTAACCCGTAGGTGCTACAAACTGTACCGTATAAGTTCCGGGAGCTAAATTGCTGAATCCGTAAATGCCGCTCGCGTTAGTGGTGGTTGTTCCAACCAATGTGCTTGTAGCATCGTAGAGTTTTACGGTAACGTTGGCCAAACCAACTTCGCTTGCATCCTGAACACCGTCTTTATTTACGTCTAACCAGACTTTGTCGCCAAGTGATGCTGGTGTTACATACATGCCTGCATCAAGTGTTAAGTTGTTATCACCAGCTGATAAAGTAACAGATGCTGTTTTGCCTGTTGAAGCATCAGCGTCTGAATCTTTACTGTCATCTGTTCCGGAATCTTTAGGAGAGATTGTATACCCTGAAGGCTCTACAAACTGTACCGTATAAGTTCCGGGGGCTAAATTACTAAATCCGTAGATACCACTCGCGTTGGTTGTTGTTGTCCCAACTAAAGTGCTTGACGCATCATAAAGTTTTACGGTAACGTTAGCCAAGCCAACTTCGCTTGCATCCTGAATACCGTCTTTATTTGTGTCTAACCAAACTTTGTCACCAAGTGATGCTGGGGTTACATACATTCCGGCATCAATAGTGAGATTATTATCACCGGCAACGAGGGTATAACTTCCTGTTTTGCCTGTTGAAGCATCAACATCTGAATCTTTGCTATCGTCAGTTCCCTGATCTTTAGGTGAGATTGTGTAACCCGTAGGTGCTACAAACTGTACCGTATAAGTTCCGGGAGCTAAATTGCTGAATCCGTAAATGCCGCTCGCATTAGTGGTGGTTGTTCCAACTAAAGTGCTTGAAGCATCAAAAAGTTTTACGGTAACGTTGGCCAAGCCTACTTCGCTTGCATCCTGAATACCGTCTTTATTTGTGTCTAACCAAACTTTGTCACCAAGTGACGCTGGGGTTACATACATACCGGCATCAATAGTGAGATTATTATCACCGGCAACGAGGGTATAACTTCCTGTTTTGCCTGTTGAAGCATCAACATCTGAATCTTTGCTATCGTCAGTTCCCTGATCTTTAGGTGAGATTGTGTAACCCGTAGGTGCTACAAACTGTACCGTATAAGTTCCGGGAGCTAAATTGCTGAATCCATAAATGCCGCTTGCATCGGTTGTTGTTGTTCCAACCAATGTGCTTGAAGCATCATAGAGTTTTACGGTAACGTTAGCCAAACCAACTTCGCTTGCATCCTGAATACCGTCTTTATTTGTATCTATCCAAACCTTGTCACCAAGTGATGCTGGTGTTACATACATGCCGGCATCAACAGTTAGGTCGCTTTGTCCTGCCGTTAAAGTAACAGAAGCTGTTTTTCCCGTAGAAGGATCAATGTCTGAGTCTTTATTATCGTCTGTACCCTGATTTTTAGGAGAAATCGTATATCCCGATGGGGCAACAAACTGAACCGTGTAAGTTCCTGCAGCCAAACCGCTAAAACCATATATGCCGCTTGCATCCGTAGTAGTTGTTCCAACCAAAGCGTTAGTTGCATCGTATAATTTTACAGTAACGTTAGAGATGCCGACTTCGCTTGCATCCTGAATGCCGTCATGATCTGCATCTATCCATACCTTATCGCCTATAGATGCGTTGTTTTGTACAGGTGAAGGAGCGTTTCCGTTCCAACCTGTTGAAGAGGCAAGGTGGATTTCGCTGTTAATTTGTAAATTCTTGCAAACAACGTTTCCATCAAAATTTGAATTTCCTATTAATGTAGCAGTCGGTGAAATTAATGAACCTTTCATATTGGGACCGCAAGTGATTGTCCCCATAGCTCCACTATTCGCCGTTGTATAAATATTCCAGATAATTCGACTACGCCAGTATTCATTGTCAAAATTACCGACCAAATTACTGCTCGCCCAATTGACATTTCCGTCTATTGAGTTAACATTAATTATGATAGTCTGCGTGGAGTCAGCCGGAGTGAGTTCAATTTGCTGCGCATTCGCATTTTCTAAACTCTGAGTATCGGTAACATAAAAAACTGCAAGTTTTTGTCCTGCGGGACAAACAAACTTGAGAGGGGCCGGCTGTGAACCCGGAAGCTCAACCGTTCCGTTTGGAGTAAGTGTTTTCCAGTAATTAGCCGCATTGATAATATCCTGGACTGGAGAGTTGGCTGCAGGCCAGGCACTTGATGCCGAGAGGGTGCCACCATTCATGAATTGAAAGACAGTCGGAGTACTTACTGCAGAACTTACTGCTGCACTTCCGTAAAAAACCTTAATGCCCGCGACATCTGTTGAATTAACAGAGCCGCCCACGGCAAAAACAATGTCATCAGAAGAATTGCTTGTTAATTTGAACCCATACTGATGGGAACTTGAAGCGTTGTAGTTTCCTGCAACGAACGTTCTTCCTTCGATTTCCGAAACACTGGTGAAATTGTTTGTAATAACCGCATTCCATTTTTTCAGTAAAGCATTCGGATCACTGCTGCCAAAAGCAGTGGCATAACATGATAGCAAAATCATGAAAACCGAAAAAATACTTGTGCGGAACTTTTTGTTAGATGGCACTTATACCTCCATTTATTGCATAATAATCAGTGTACAATAGCAATAAATATGCCAATCATGTAAGTTCTTTTCATGGACGATCATCATCAATTGCGATGTAACAATTAATGAGTATAGCTTGATGCGGGGGGAAAATTTAAAAGTCAGTAACATGTTGTTGTCATGTAAGTTACAGACACAAAAGAATATCGGAGAATTAGCGTGAATTTTTTCAGTGCATCCAAAAATCAATATTCGCAACATAATGTCGATAAATGAATAAACACAGCGTAACTTCATTTATAAAACTGTTTCATAAGTATACACAATCTCACAACGAGACACGCTTCTAGATTTTAGTACTTACGAGAGTATCGTTGCCTTGATATGTTATATATAGATAACTAAGGATAGTGGGCTAATTTTCAGCGGAGTGCTTAATACATTCATTTTATTACATCAGGGGGGCGTATTTCGACTTAAAGAATTTAGCTATTCAATCTTTTGAGTAACGATGGCTATTTCTTCTTGAATGATGCGTACCACCCTAAAAGTGCATAATAGTGTTTTTCGGTGCTCATGATAAATGCTTTATACGAAGTTAGAAGAACCTTCAAATTCCTGAATCACCCGTATAGGATAAATGAAGATTCAAAGAGTTTTGCCGACAAACTGCAACAGTTTCTAAAGCTCTTTTTTTTGTTTTTTTTGAATGGTACGGTAGAACCTGCGGGCGGCTTTCAGATCATCCAGAGTGTCTACCGAAAGGCTTTCATATTCGGTTTCCACAACTTTGATTATCATGCCGTGTTCAAGCATCCGGAGCTGTTCCAATTTTTCAATTTTTTCCAGTTCGGATTGTTGTAATGAAGTAAAGGTAAACAATGCTTCTCTGCGGTACGCGTAAAGACCGATATGCTTATAGTAGCAGTCAAATTTTTTGGCTTCCGCAAAACTCTTGGCATCGCGGACGTGAGGTATCGGTGAGCGTGAAAAATATAGCCCATTGTTATTCAAGTCGAAAACGACTTTCACGACATCCGGTGAAAGAAATTCAGCTTCGGTTGTAATTCTTTTCGCCAGCGTGGTAATTTCAACCCGCTCATCAAGCATCAGAGGCTCCAATGCCTGGTCAATCATAATTCCCGGAATAAACGGCTCATCCCCTTGAATATTAACAATTACTTTCGCACTTGTGAGTTCATTCGCGACATAGGCAATTCTATCAGAGCCAGTCTGAATATCCACCGGCGTCATGCAAACATCAGCCCCATACTCCCTGCAAACATTATAAACTTCTTCATTGTCAGTGGCTACGATAACTCTCTGGATAAGAGCTGACTTTAACGCGCTTTCGTACGTGTGAATTATCATCGGCTTGCCGTCAATCTCAACCAAAGGTTTTCCCGGCAGTCTTGTCGAAGCGTATCGTGCGGGAATTATTCCAACTACCATTTTAATTCCTTAATCTTGCGAAATTACCTTAGGCACATTGAAAAACTCCTCCGTTTTTGAAGGAGCATTCCGCAATGCTTTCTCGGTCGGTATTGATGGAATAAGAACATCCTGTCTGAATACATTGGTAAACTCGACCGGATGGGATAGTTCATCAACCGCCGATGTATCAAGCTCATTCAGCTTATCCATGTATGTTAAAATCTCATTCAGATCCGTCGTAATTTTATCTAATTCGGAATCGGTAAAATTCAGTCTTGCGAGCTCCGCTATATACGCGGCATCTTCTTTCGAAACAGCCATCTAATTCTCTTTTCTGTTATTTATAATGATCTGCCGGACTTTCTCCATCAAATCAAGTTCATCTTGTTTATTCTGTATCATTCCGGTTTCAACCGGAGCTGCAAATTTAATAGTTATTGTACCCGGATTCAATCGCATCTTGCCTTTTGTTAAAATTTTTTCCGCTCCGCAAATTGCAACCGGAACAATCGGGTAGTTGACGCGTGCAGCCAGATAAAAAGCTCCGCGCTTGAACGGCTGAACTTCACCGGTCTTGCTTCTGGTGCCTTCGGCAAATAATATAACGGACACATTTTTCTCTGACATTAAAGCCTTAGCTTTTTCAATAGTCTTCATAGCTTTATCGGGACTATGCCTGTCCGCCAGAATGTATGGCCCGGAAACAAGCTGCCAGCCGAACACCGGTATTTTTGCTAATTCCTTTTTAAACAAAATGGATGCCCGCGTTGGGACAGCCGCCATAATCACCGGAACATCGTACAAACTGCTGTGATTTGATACAAACACATATGTCTTTGTTGTATCAATCGCCGGGTCAATCTCAACGTTAAGCGTAACACCCCCAAGCCAAATAACACCTTTCCCGACAATCCTGCTAAACCAGAAGTAAAAGCGGAATTGGCGGTCAACAACGTTGGTTATGAACACAGTAAATGAGCAAAATACCAGATATACCGCAATCAGTGCTACCCGTATATAAGATGTTATCATGTTTATCATATTATCAAAATTCTATTCAACTTACGATTTACTATTCATATTTTTCATATTCAGCGCTTTGAGATTTTCCACTGCCCTGATTCGGTTATTTATAGAAGGATGACTATAAAACAACCATTCAATCAGCGGGTGCGGATCCGGATCGCCAAGATTTTGCGAATTTAATTTCTTCAACGCATCTGCAAAAATATCATACTTCCCTGTTTCAACAACAGCAAATTTATCAGCCTGATATTCATATTTTCTTGAGATACCCGACATTATAGGCGAAATAATTAAGCCAAGCACCATCGCGACCAATAACAGCAGCGGCAACGATGCTGTATCGGTGATTGCGCCGCCCGGATTGACAAACTTCAAAGCAAAAGCATAAACTTGGGATATTATAAATAACGAGAAGAAACTGACGAACGTTCCCGTTATAAGATTTTTCACAATGTGTTTATGTTTATAATGCCCGAGCTCATGAGCGATAACCGTCTCAATTTCATCCGTTGAAAAATTATTCAACAGTGTATCACCCAATAGAATGCGCTTCGTTTTTCCCAATCCGGTGAACATTGCATTCGCTTTATTGGTTGACTTGCTCATGTCAAACGATAGTATCTTTTCAATCCTGACGCTTGCTTTTTCAGATAAGCGCGATATTCTTTCCATCAAATCGTTGTTTTCAACCGGCACCGACTTATGGAAGAGCGGGAAGATAAGGATCGGATATAATTGCGCCATTACCACAGAAAAGAAAAACAGTATTACTCCAAACGGCAGCCACCAGAAAGCGGTAAACGTATGAAGTATATAATAAAAAAACAGGAGCAGCGGAAGCGTCATAACAAACGACACTAAAAAATCCTTCGCCTCATCCTTGAGCCACGCACCGAATTTTTGTGAAGTCAGATTATATTTATGCTCAAGTATGTAGCCGGAATAAAACGCGACCGGGAACGTGATAACAGTAACGATAATATCCATAATGTACACAAACATCAAAAATGACAACAGACTGCTGTATTTCAAATTTTCCATAGCTGAATACAGACTGTAATTCCACCTGCATGCAAGCATTACAATCAATCCGGCAAAAAAGAATACAGTCTGCCCGACTCTGATAATGATTTTTATTCTGTTGTATTTTTTAAAATCCGGAGTATCCAAGCTTTCATCCGTGTAAAACATTATAATTTCAATACTTAAAATACGGCTTCAAGGGCTTAAGAACAATAGGCAGGGATGCTGCGGTTTGGGTGTTACTTCCTAACCCATAGGTTAACCTATGGGTTAGGAAATAGCCTTACATTTAAAATGATGGTCTATGCGATTTATCGCTTTAAAAAGCTTACCACATCAAATTCGGTGTGTTCATCGCAGTAGAAGGGCTCGCCGTAGTCTTTACCGATTTTGAAACCGTAGAATGCGGCGCGTGCTTCGATAAATCTGATGAAATTCGGTTTACTGATGAATGTCTCCGGTTCAACACTGTTCGGATTATAGAACTGTGTTTCGAATGCCCGCATAGCTTCCATTTTTGTTTCGTAAGTATCAGAGATATCAACAATAACGGTCGGGTCAAATGTGTACGTCTGCATGTAATAATACAGACGTTCCGGACGATAGGCTTCCTGAGCAGAACCTTTATCAAATGTTTTAACTTTTTGTAAGCCGGAATAGAACAATGCCCGTTTAACGAGCTTACTGACGGCAACATGATCCGGGTGCCGGTCGTTTTTATACGGAGCGAAAATCAATTTGGGTCTATAGCGGCGGATTGGAATGACCGCCTTGAGAGTGTTTTCTTTGTTGACAGAAACATCGCCGTCAGGTACGTGCAGGTTATCACGTAACGCGACTTTCAAAATAATTGCTGCTTGAAAAGCTTCCTTTTGCCTGGTCTCCGCAGTTCCCCGCGTGCCCAACTCGCCCTGTGTAAAATCAATGATACCAACTCGCAAACCATTTTTCGATAACTTAGCAATTGTCCCGCCCATTGCTAATTCAGCGTCATCGGGATGGGCACAGAAAATTAATGCGTCAAGATTCATAGGCTCCAATATTCTCAATGATTAGGATTCTCTAAACTACTATTTTTTTTCATTTTTCAAATAAAAATCATCGAGAAGAGCCGAAAATTTTACTCGCCTTTGTGATTTTTCTCTCTGCCCTTAAAAATAAAGTCCTGAATTTCTTTTTTGAATTTCTTTTCAAAAACGATGTACTTACCGACCTGCTGGGGTGTTAGAATTTCATACAGGGAGTTAATGTATTCCTGACGGTTCTTCATGATCTGTAATTCGATTCTCTGGTATTCCTCAATGCACTTTTTAATAGCAGGATTCTGCTTATCGTTAGTGCCGTCGTAGCCTTCGAGCTCCACAATCAGGCTATCAATAGCCTTATAAGAATTTCTGATTCTTGCTTTAAACTCTTTCCTTTTACTAAGAAGTTTTACATTGGTCTCGTCATTCAGGTTAAGATACTCAATGAGCTTAACCTTCTCCAGCTGGTCAACTTTCTGGAGAGGTTTTTCGTGTTTATCCTGTGCAAAAGCCAGCCTGGCGGGCAGGCATAGGGATAACAGTATCGTTACGGCACAAAAGAAAATTACATTTTTCATCTTGGTTCCTATTTTAAATTTTGACTTTCGAGTGATGCGAACAGATTATCCGCATCCTGTGCAGACATTCCGCTTACCATATCATCCGTTGAGATATTCAAATCTTCTACTACTGTTGAAACGGCCTTATGATCCAGATTCAACTCATCGGATATCACTTCATTCACAAACCGGTCCCCTTCTTTGCCTGAAGGGATCATTGATTCGACATCATTCTGAGCCGGAGTTTCATTCTGCATTACCTCTGAGTACTCCTGCGCGGTAACCGGTGTTACCTCAGGAAACATATGCGATGAATTGTACATGTTCACTTTGGAAACGCCGACGTATATTGCCAGAACAACAACGGATGCCGCAAGTGTTTGAAAAACATACTGCCATTTGTGGGCGGGACGTTTTCTGTCTCCCGATATTGCGGCACGGGCTCTTACGTTAACAAAATAATCCTTCATCTCCGGATGAATATTCATTTTATTAACCTTTGAGGAAATAAGTTTTACATCATCCAACTCTTTCCGGAGATCAGGTGAGGAAGCCAGTTCAATCTCGAACAGACGCTTCTCATCCTCCGACATTTGCCCATCAAAGTATGTAAAGACTTTCTTATTCATTTCCTTCTTTCATTAAGCGGGAAACCTTTTCGAATGCATGAAAATAATTTGCTTTCAGTGCACCCGTGCTGGTACCCGTAATTTTAGATATTTCGTCATAACTTAATTGTTCCATATTCCGTAGAATGAAGACCTGACGTTGTTTTGCCGGTAAAGTTTGCAAAACCGTATCAAGCTGCTCCATTTTTTCCTTTACTTCAAGACTGTTCTGGGTTGAAGAATCGCCCGGCAGCTCCTGAAAATCGTCGTCATCAATTGAGAAAAACTGTTTGACTTTTTTCCTGTTGATGAAATTTATACACCTTGTCGTTGTGATGCGGTATATCCAGGTGTATAAAGAAGAATTAAACTTAAAACCGGCCAATTTATTATAGAGTACTATCAGTACTTCCTGCAATACGTCATCCGCGTCAAAGTGATTTCCGGTCATCCTGCGGGCGTGCCAATATATTCTCTGCTGATATCGCTCAACGAGAATATTAAACGCCGCCTGATTACCGTCCTTAAACGCACGAATCAGATCAAAATCAGAAAGTTCCTCGGCCATTTATCCTTTTGTTTCTCAAAATTTAGACAAATATGATTGTCTTAAGGTTTAATTAACACATAGAGTTTGTTACATAACCATATTAACCTGCTCCATTCTCAAACCGCCCTCATCACCTAACCTCTTCTCCTCCACGGGACTCTGCGAGCAAAGGGAGAAGAGGGACAGGAAAAGCGAGTTTTTACCTCTCTCTGGCAATGGTGTCAACTTAGTAAGCGAAATCAAAAAAGCCCTCACCCTCAGTCCCTCTCCTGCACGAGATCCCGCGGACAAAGGAGAGGGAAGTAAAGCAGAAAGAAAAAGCAATGTTTCTATTCCCTTCTCCCTTTGGGAGAAGGGTTAGGGTTGAGGGCGTTTTCATCCTTAAGTTGACAATATTGCCAATCAGGAGAAGAAGCCGGGTGATGTGGGCTTCTCAATCAATGCTGAACATATCCAAATCACTTCCCACGCCCTATTCCTGTCAGCGCAAACGAAATCACAAAAATCTCTCCGGCTCCCGCGGCTTTCAGAGTTTTGGCGCACTCATTAATAGTCGCGCCTGTTGTTACAACATCATCAACTAAGATAATATTTTTGCCGGAAATTGCCGAAGCATTTTTAATTCTAAAAGCACCGTCCATGTTCTGTTTACGCTTTTCCAAATCAAGTCCTGTTTGCGTGCGGGTATTCCGTATCCTTCGTAATATTTTCGCCGATACCGGAATGCATAGAGATTCGCTTAAGCCCCGTGCTATATATTCCGATTGATTATACCCGCGCTGGACTTTCTTTGTCCGAAATAGCGGCACCGGAATAATATAATCTGCTTTATATGAGAACGCATCATCTTTCAATATGTCCCCTGCCAAAGCGCCCATCGCGAATGCGACTTTGAATTTATTTTTGTACTTGAACTGATGTACAATATTCTGTATCCCTGTCTCACGGAAGAACATATATGGCGCCCAATACGCGTTGACATACCCGGTGCCCGCAAATTTTTTATTGAACTCAATAGAGAGAATTTCCGGCGGAAGGCGTTTTAAATTGCCCAAACACGAAGAACAAACATACCCGAAGCCCGAAGGTATCGGTTTATTGCACGCGGCACAATGCAGCGGCAGGAAAAAATCCAGAATTGCCCGAAGTGAATTACGCATAGAAAAATTATCAAGAGAAACCGAAACCCGTCAGAGCATTCCCTCACGTTTACGAAGGAACCACTCGGCAGCGAAAAGTGAAACGAGTATGATAAGCACCCAGTAATTATTCCACAGCACGATTTCCGAACGTTTCGTAACCTCTTTTACCCCTTTTGATTGTATCTTTTTAATAATATCGAAATACGGTTTGTAGTCCTGATTAAAAAAGCATTTCCCGTTTGTAGCCGCGGCAAGTTCCTGAAGCGCAGTCATATCGGTGCCTGTCTGGGAATACTCTACTTCGTATTCACCGACTGAAAACCTTCCGGTCTTTTTAAATGCTTCCTTACCAGCTTTTACTTTTGCAGAGTATGAATAATCGCCGCTGACCGGAGCTTCGAAGTAGCCGTCGTATAAACCGTTACCGATTGAATTCAAGGTAAGGCTGTTCTTTACTGAACTCGCCCATACATCAACGGAGATTTCACCTTCGTTATCGGGATTAAAACTCTCATCATATAACTCTGCAACAAACTCAACGCGCTCGCCGTTGGAGTACACTTTCTTTGTCGGATTGCAGATGAACCGTTCACGTTCGCTGCTTGCGCTCAACCATTTGTTAACATCATTGAAAAATCCGTTGTAAATCATTTCCGCACCGGATTTTTTCTGCAATCTCCAGTGCCACAATTCGGAGGCAAACATAACCGCCGAACGGTGCGAGCCGATATTGCGGGATACGAGCAGTGGAATATCCGTCCGTTCGTTTTTCAGCTTTGCTTTCATCAGTACTTCGGATTCCGTTTTCGCAGTAACATCAAAGTTCGGCCTCGGAACAGGCGGCTGCTCTTCAAAATTAGTGCCGCTGCTTGCCGCTGCCTGTACAAGCGGATGTTTCATCTGCTCAGCAGCGATGTACGGCTGCACGTCAAGGCTGCCGGGATTCTGCTTCGCAATATACACCGGGAGCTCGCTCTCTAATTTTTTCAATAACGGCAGATAGGTATTGCTGCCACACAGGATAAATAACGATTTATGCCTGTCGCGAATTCTTTGCGAAAGCATATCGAATAACTGCGTGCCCGCACTCTGAGAGGGATAATCAACAAAGAAATACACGGCGGCGCTGTCAATATCTTTCGTGCTGTATTGCGAAAGGTATTTGTTCGGCCCAATCTCAATAATAGTTTTAACAATAACATTGGTATCCGCAGTCAATGCCTGCTTGATAAAGGTGAAATCACTCGAAAGTGAACCGGTAACAAGAAGCACCTTCATCTTGCTGTTGAGTATTTTCAGGAAAAATACTTTGGAATTGTTCTCTTTGTTCTTTTCTCCTTGCATCGGCGTGGCAGTCACCGACATTTTCTTTTCACCGCTTTGCTCCGGAGTATAACTGAACAACACCTGATTGGAACCTTCCTGAATACGCACAGGCTTTTCCTGCACAACTTTCCCCTCTTCAAAAAGTTTTACCACCGTACTTGTGTTGTACGATTCTGAAAGTATGGAAACGCGGATTGATGTTTCAATTCCGGCGTACACGTGGTCACTGTATTTTATATCCTGCACGGAAATATCGGGCTGTTTTGAAGTATCGCCGGTACAAACGGAAAACACCGGAGCGCCGATCCTTTCCGCCGAATTGACCGGGCTGCTGCCTTCGGTAATCACTCCGTCCGAAAGAATGGTAACACTTGCAATCGGCCTGTCATCTTTGCTCAACCCGTCGAAAATTTTTCCAAAGTTGGTGACCGGCTCGCGATAACTCAAATTGACGAGGCTGTCGGGAGAAACTTTCCGGATGTTTTCTCCGAATGCATAATATTCCCATTCCCCACCTAAGTTTTCGCTTTTCAAATCATTCAAGAACTGTTTTACTATCTCGCGCTTATCGGTCTTATATCCGCCGCGTTGCATTGATTTTGTGTTATCCACAAAAACATAATTCACCGGCTTTATTGCATAGCTTCGGATGAAGGCAAGGATTGGTTCAAACGCGAGGAACAGAATAATTGCAACGATTAGCGTGCGCAGGGTGATAAAGAGGATTTTCTTATTCCGGGAGATCGGCGGGACGGTATACTTATAGATATATATACAATACGCCAGAAGTAGTGCAAACACCAGCACATAATATATAAGATTCCATTGAGCTGTTACCGAAATCCAGGCGTAATTCAAGTTGTATATTTCCCGTGTTACCTACAAAATTTTACGTTTCGAAAGTTCCCACGATGCAAGATTTCTGAACTCCTCATTGTCCGTCAAGTCGAAATGTATCGGTGAAACTGAAATATAATTATGGTCAATCGCGCACTGGTCGTACATCATTTCATGATCGAGATTGATAAGAGATCCGGTGAGCCAGTAATAATCGTTGCCGTACGGGTCGAGACGTTTTTCATACATGTCATCCCATTTGGAACGTCCCTGCTTCGTCAGAAGCACACCTTTGATTTTTTCAGGAGGTAGATCGGGTACGTTGATATTCAGCATGGTGCCGGGATTAAGTTTTTTCTCCGCAACCAATTTGCAGAAGTATGCAGCGACCCTCGCGGCATAGCTAAACTCTTTTACATCGTGACTCGTAACCGAAACTGCGATTGCCGGAATGTCCATAATAGCGGCTTCACGCGCGGCGGAAACGGTTCCTGAATAAATGACGTTAGTGGCGGTGTTTGAGCCGTGATTGATTCCCGATACGACGATATCAGGATTTTCGCGCATGATATTCCTGACACCCATCTTGGTGCAGTCTGCCGGAGTGCCGTCAACGGCATAACCGAAAAATTCATGATTTTTATAAAATTCAGTAACCCGCACCGGGACTTTCATAGTAATTGCGTGTCCCACAGCGCTTTGCTCGGTTAAAGGAGCTACTACGGTTACATCTGCTATTTTTTTTAATTCCTGAACCAACGCGTAAATACCCGGCGCGTTGATGCCGTCATCATTACTAACCAGAATCTTCAATGCTTCACCTTAATTTTTAAAATATTGCCTTCAATATACCAAGCAAAAACCTCAATCTCAATTTTTCAGGCTTAGACATAATTGAATTTCTTGTTATAAAAGATTTATAGATTCCGCTAAGCCATAGTAAAGATGTCTGTCGCTAATACTCCTGAAAGGAGTAAATTTGAATAACCGCCGGTGAAGTCATCGGAACCGGCGGATGGAGGCAGCCCAACAGCACTACATCCGCGAAGCGGGTGAATAACCACACCATAGGCGACAGGCTCATGCACCATGACTCTGTCATCACACAGTTTGAGATGTTGGTATTATTCGCCCCCTGCGGGGACGGTGGCTCGTATGAGTTGTGCCTCTCCTCCGGCTGCGCCGGAGGTTATTCAAATTTTGTCTCTTCAGGACAAATCATACAAGAAATTTAAATCAGCCTACATTAATCATTCGAGCAGGATCAAGTTGAAACAAAGAATAGGTAAGCTCCGCTTCAAAAATAGCCTTGCTTTCAATGAAGGATTTCTTAATAAATGAGAATTAAAAACTGAGCCAAAACCTAATGGAAAATTTTACCCAGAAAGAAGAGATTATGTCTGGTCAAAAGTAATACTATCAGAATTGTAGTTTAACATTATTTCTTTTCATTTCTCTGGTGGACTTTTTAGCCTCTTCTAATCCTTTTATCTTTATATTACCACCTCATTTTTTACAATAGTAATGATTATAATAAAAGCCAAGATTTTCGAGCAGTTTCCTGAAATTATTTTCGGATTCAGTCCCAAACACGGATTAGACAGGAAGCCGCCGTATCATTTTAATTTATCGCTTTCCGTCGGTGACAACCCGGACACTGTTTGGGAAAACCGCGAAGCGTTTTTCAATGAACTTTCCCTCACCACGAAAGATATCGCCTTTCAGAAGCAGGTGCATGAAGATACAGTGCATATCATCTCAGAAGCCGGTTATCACGGTGAAAGCGATGCGCATATAACTACGGCAAAGGGTGTCGGACTGGCAGTAAGCTCGGCGGATTGCTGTACGATATTCCTGTATGATGCAAAGAATAAAGTTATCGCGGGAGTCCATTCAGGCTGGCGCAGTACGAGCAAAAAAATATTGCAAAAAGCTATTAATGTTCTGCGGACAGAATTCTCGACGGATGTTGAAAACCTCTACGCGTTTATCGGTCCCGCTATAAGTCAGAAAAACTATGAAGTCGGGGCAGAAGTCGCCGCGCAGTTTGATGCCAAGTATTGCCTACCGAAAGGTGAAAAATTTTTGTTGGATGTCAGCGGTGTTAACTATGACATTCTTATAGATAATGGAGTGCCCAGCGAAAATATCGAGCGCTCCCCGTTATGCAGTTATGACGAGGCCGATTTGCTGCACTCCTACAGACGCGAAGGTACGCATTCAGGACGTGCTTACGGCGTTATCGCGATGAGGAATATTTGATGAGCGAGAAAGTAAAAGTCTGGATAATGTACATCCTCATCACCGTGATATGGGGAACGACATGGCTGATGATAAAAGTAAGTTTAGAATCATTCCCTCCGCTTATAGGCAGCAGTATCCGCTTTATGGTCGCCTCCGTTATTCTCGGACTTGCCGTGTGGATTAAGAAACTCCCTCTGCCCCTGACCAAACGGGCAATAGCAGTATATGTGTACATGGGATTATTCTCCTGTGTCTTCCCGTTCTGGTTTGTCAACTGGGGAGAAAAGTATGTCGCTTCCGGCATGGCGGCTGTCCTGTTTGCACTCTACCCGTTTGCCATTGTTATTGCAACACGACTTGGTCTGCCGGATGAAAAAATCAGTTTGATAAAAGTAATCGGACTCATTATCGGGTTTTCCGGAATCGTCACTATTTTCTCCGATTCGTTCAACGGCACATTCAATAACAACATGCTCGGCATGGCGGCGATATTGGGCAGCGCTGTTCTGCAGGCGACGGTTGCCGTGTTTGTAAAACGTTATGGAAGCGACATCAATCCGATATCGCTGAACTTTGTTCCCATGTTTATCGGCGCGGTAGGTTCATTACTCCTTGCGTTAGTGTTCGAGGATAAAAGTCAGGTGCATCCGTCATGGCAGGGATTCGGGAGTGTCGTGTACCTCGGCGTTTTCGGTTCGGTCGTTGCATTCACAGCCTATTACTGGCTGCTGAAACGCATGAACATCGTGATTTTATCATTCAGCTCGTTCATCACTCCTATCGTTGCTCTTTTGGTCGGTTGGATTTTTCTTAACGAGTATTTGAATAAGAATCATTTTTACGGTAGTTTTCTTGTGTTAATCGGACTTTTAATTACAAATGTTACCTTTACAAGAAGAAAAAAAGTTTTAGCGGATTAGAGCATGCAAAATATTATACGCCTGAAAAAAGTTTCTTTCTACGCTTATCACGGAGTTTTTCAGCAGGAAAAAGACATGGGCGGGAAATTCGAAGCGGATATTGATATCTACACGGATTTTTCCCACGCCGCGATGAAAGATAAACTTGTTTCAACGATTGATTACGAAAAAGTTTATAAAACGATTATCAGCATTTCCGAGAGCAAAAAATATTTTCTTATCGAAACACTTGCGTTAAAAATTGTTGATGAGATTTTCTCTAACTTCCCTGCCATTCAGCAAATCGCGATGCGCGTACGGAAGAACAATCCCCCTATCGGCGGATTAGTTGACAGCGTTGAAGTTGAAGTTGTGAAAACCCGTGAGGAGTACCTTTCGCAGCTTTCCGATAAAAGTCAAAGCTGAAACATGGCTGTCGCGTATGTTGCTGCGGGTTCCAGTCTGGGCGATCGCGAGCAGTATATCCTTACCGCTCTCAATCTGATCGCCGAAAGCTGCAAAATCCGGATTGACGAAATATCCCCCGTTTATGAAACTGCGCCGCTCGGTGATGCATCTCATAATGCGTACCTGAATTTTGTTTTCAGGTGTACGACTTCACTCTTGCCGGAAGAGTTATTCACTGAGCTGAAGTCAGTGGAAATCAAAACAGGACGGCAGACAAGAAGCAAATGGAGCGAGCGAGAAATTGACCTGGATATTTTGTTGTACGACAGCATTTCTTCAGAGGGCGAATTGCTGACAATTCCCCATAAAGAGATGAAAAACCGGGATTTTGTCCTTATTCCACTGCTTGACCTTGATAAAAATATTACCGATCCGGATACCGGGAAACCGTATCTTTTTTTTGCAGAACGGTTAGAAAAGAGATTCGTTTTGCCTAAATTGCCTAAGAAAATACTAGAAAAAGATAAAAAATATTATTTCGAACATGAGTGAAATTAGATACATAGCAATCGAAGGGGTTATCGGAGCCGGCAAGACCTCACTTGCAAAAAAACTGTCCGATCAACTCAATGCCCGTTTGGTGCTGGAACAATTTGAAATTAATCCTTTCCTGGCAAAGTTTTATCAGGATCAGAAAAGATTCGCTTTTCAAACGCAAATGTTCTTTCTCGTAAACAGATACAAGCAGCAGCAGGATCTGTTTCAGGAAAATTTATTCTCCGAGTTCTTGATTACCGACTACATTTTTAATAAGGATCAGGTATTCGCATATCTGAACTTGTCAAACGACGAAATCAAACTGTACGAATCCATATTCCCTCTTCTATCAAGAACAATCCGTCAGCCGGACATTGTTGTGTACCTGCAATCGAGCGTTGACCGCCTGATGGCGAATATCAAAAAGAGAAACAGGAAAATCGAAGAGCACATCTCGAAAAGTTATATCGAAGAACTACATAACGCCTATAACAAATATTTCTTTAAGTATGATGCTTCCCCGCTGTTGATCGTTGACGTGGAAGAAATTGACTTTGTGAACAACAAAAAAGATTATGAGGATTTGGTAAAGGAGATTTTCCGGCAGGATCGGGCTAAAATCGAATACTATAAGCCCGAGAGGAAACTCATTCTATGATAGAACTGATTATTTTTATTTTTGTCGTGTATCTGGTCATGCGATTCAGCAGGTTCATTTCCCGGATAAAACCGGCAGAACCGAAGCAGCATCAGGCGCAGGAGCAGAAACAGGAAAAGAGTTTTAAGGATTCGGATATCATTGATGCCGAATACTATGATGTGCCTGAAAAAAAATCGTAGATAAACATTACATCTTAGTGAGCAAAATACTTCCCGGCTTGTTTAAATTTCTTTTTGGAGTCCCCCGGATACACATTACTGATTTGGGTGACCCGAAGTCCATTCTTATTATCCGTCAGCATAACCAATTGGGTGACATGCTCGCCGGGTCTTCATTGGTTGCTGCCCTTCAGGATAGGTATCCCGATGTAAAAATTACATTCCTGTGCGGCCCACAGAATAAAGACGCGCTCCAAAAAAACAACAAGCTCTTTAAGGTATTCGTATTCGACAAAAAACGGCTTCTTCAGGCGGACTATTTTAACGACCTTGGGAGAATACTAAAAACCCGGTATGATGTCTGCATAGCTCCATCGGTTGTATCCATATCGTTTACCAATAATCTGCTGGCTGCTCTGTCGAACTCAAAGGTCAAAATCGGACCGGCTTCATTGGACGGCACCCCAAATACCTACGCAAGTTTCTTTAATGTGCCGGTTGATCTGGACTGGCGACGTGCTCCCGAGACAAATGTCGCGAAAAGGATTTTAGACATAATAAAACCGTTCGGCATTACCACTACCGAATATTCCCCGATTATTTCCTATGACCATCAGGATTTAGGTACGGCCAAAGAATTTCTGAGGAAAGAGAACGTGCTCCCGGGTCAAAAAACCATCGGTTTACACGTGGGAGCAGGAAAACCCCCGAACAGATGGCCTGCCGAGAAGTTTTCCGAGCTCATTAATAAACTTAATGCAGAATATGCTCCACTCTTCGTTTTAACTGGAAGTACAGCAGATATTTCCTTAATAAACAATGTTTTAGCCGGGACATCTCATGTTCGTGTTTTGACTTTCATCAACCGGAGCATACCCGAAGTCGCGGCACTCATCAGTCTATTAGACCTTTTCATTACCAATGACACCGGAATTCTTCATGTGGCAGCTTCGACTCGTACGCCGCAGCTCTCTTTGTTCGGTCCGACCGATCCGCACGTGTGGGCACCCATAGGCGACATGAAAATATACATTAAAAAGTCCGATGACATCACCGAAATCAGTGTAGAGGATGTCTTTGCCGTCTCCCGCCAACTTCTGCTTCACCAATAGCGGAGCACGGTATGAACACCAAATACTACGCTGTTTTAGATATCGGTTCCAATTCATTCCATCTCATTATTGCCCATATAGAAAACAATAAAGTCATTGTTGACCTCAGGGACAGGGTTGTTCTGCGACTCGGTGAATTCACGGGAGCCAATCAGAAGCATATCTCCGCTAAAAATATCAAGGATGCCATAGCTATTGTCACCCGCCATAAAGAGATTGCAGCGCAATACGGCTGTCAAATTTTAGCTACTGCAACGAGTGCAGTCAGGGAATCGGCGAACAGAGAGGCGTTTTTAAGCGCCGTTTTTGAAGCAACAGGAGTGAAAGTCCGGGTTTTATCGGGAGATGAGGAAGCAAAACTCATTTATACGGGGGTTTTGGGGCTCGTTAAGGATGATAATTCAAGAAATTTTGTTCTTGATATTGGAGGCGGAAGCAGTGAAATCGTTCTGGGGACAGGATGCACTCCGAAAAAAGCAGTCAGCCTGCGAATGGGTGCAGTACGGTGTACTTCCCTTTTCTTTCCTGACTTGAAACTTACCGATGATGCTGTCGGTAAATGTAAGGCTTACATACAAGAACAACTTTCCGGGTTAGGAAATGATTTTGCGCAGTTCAATCCCGAAATGTTCTACGGTACATCCGGAACAATAAGAATCGTTGCTTCGATTTTAACTGAACAGGGCATCATACAATATTCGGAAAATGGTCTCCCCTGTTTTACCTACGAAGCGTTTCAGGTTCTTAAGGATGAAATCTTCTACATGTCCTCAGATGAGTTATTAAAGAAATACACCATTGAAGAAACCCGCGCAGATATCCTTCCCGCCGGATTGCTCATATTGGAATCCGTCATGGATATGTTCTCCATCCGGCAAATGCACTTCTCGGATTACTCCCTGAGAGAAGGCGTGCTGATAGAACATCTGAAATCTTAACGATAATTCACCCGCTTCGCGGATGGATTGGTAGTAGGGCTTTCCTCTTTCCGCCGGTTCCGATGACTCCACCGGCGGTTATTCACATTTACTCCCTTTCGGGAGAAGTCATTCAACAAATTTTCTTAAAAGGCAATTCAAATGACTCTTGTCCTGAAAGGACAGAATTTGAACCTGCCCGACTGCGTCATGCGGGCGGGTAACCTCCGGTGGCAACCGGAGGAGAAGAGGCACTCTGGTACTCGCGTCCCCGGCAGGGGGCGAACGACACCAACTATACCGTCTTCAAACAGAATTTCCAGAATTTGCATTAAAAGCCTTTTTGGTTAAATTTCCGATTATATTTTAACCATTATGTTTTTCGGATTGGCAATTGAATAATCTGACTGAAAAATTCCTTTCGGTTTTGGACGCACTCCAAAAAGAGCGTGTTGACTATGTGCTTATAGGAGGCTTTGCCATTGTTCTGCATGGAGCCACAAGGTTTACCCAAGACATTGATATTTTTGTTAAAACGACCGAAGAAAACATCGTCCGCTTAAGAAATGCCCTCAATTCTGTTTTTCACGACGAAAGCATTAATGAAATAACCCTGCCCGAAATAAATAATTACGATGTAATTCGATACGGTACTAACGACGATTTTTCAATTGATATAATCGGGAAATTGGGAGAGGCATTTTCGTATGAAGACGTCGCGTATAAGGAAGTATTTGTTGAAGGTAAAAAGATCAGGTTAGCAACAATCGAGAGTCTGTATAAGCTTAAAGAGAAAACCTATCGCGCCATAGATCGGGCGGATTTGCTTTTTCTTGCCGAGAAAATGAAAAACCGGGATAACAATGATGGTTAAGAAATTCAAAACTTTCGAAGATGCCCGGCGGGATCAATGGGTCATGGAACCCACGCCTGAATATTACAAACACGTAATAGAGTTTTACGAGTTGGCATCAAAATTAGTAAAGCGGAAAGTCCCACACGGAGTTTTTAAATTCAAGACTTTCGAAGAAGCACAGAAACATCGAGCAGCTGGACAAGAATAAAAGTTATATTTATTTGTCCTGAAAGGACAGAATTTGAACCTGCCCGACTACGTCATGCGGGCGGGTAACCTCCGGTGGCAACCGGAGGATAAGAGTCCCTCTCGCACTCTCGTCCCCGGCAGGGGGCGAATAACACAGCACATTTCTAATAACAGATCCATCGAGATATATACATTCCGGAGAATTATTCACCCGCTTCGCGGATGAGGTGTGGGTGTATTATACATCCATCCGTTGGTTCCGACGACTCCACCAACGGTTATTCACATTCACTCCCTTCGGGAGCAATCACATTTAAAACAAAAAAGTCCGTCTCTATTCGGGACGGACTTTCTCATTTTTATATATCGATTAGTTCTTTTTTCTGCCGTGATAGCTTGTATGCAGAACTTCGTGACTGATATGGCTGCCGGGTTCAATAAAGAACTCTTTATAGAGTGCTTTTACTGATTCGTTTTCGTACGAACGGCGCTTAACCATTTTCTTGTCAATTTCATACAGCGCTTTCATACGTTGTACTACTTTGTCGGTCTTCTGATGGATCGGCTGACCGCCGCCGTTGATACATCCGCCCGGACATGACATCACTTCAACGAAATGATATTTGGATTTTCCCGCACGAATATCATCAAGAATCGGAGCAACATTACCTATGCCGTTTACGACAGCTACGTTAAGTGTCAACTCGCCAACCTGAAGAGAAGCTTCTTTCACTCCGTCAAATCCTCTGATAGCGGAAAGCTCCATGTTTTCGAGGTGGTTTCCGGTAAGCGTGTAGTACGCGTTACGAACTGCTGCTTCCATAACACCGCCGGTAGTACCGAAGATAGCTGCGGCACCGGTTGACTCGCCAAGCGGATCGTCGAACTTGCCGTCGTTCAAATCTTCAAAGTCAATTCCCGCGAGGTTAAAATAGCGGACTAATTCGCGTGTTGTCAATACCGCATCAACATCCGGTAGGGTATGCTCGCTAAGTTCCACCCTTGACGCTTCAAACTTCTTAACGGTACATGGCATAATTGATACGACATAAATGTTTTTCGGATCAATCCCCATCTTCTTCGCATAATATGTTTTGAGAACTGCGCCTTCCATCTCATGCGGCGATTTGCACGATGACAGATGAGATAAAAGATCGGGATAGTTGTGTTCAATATATTTAACCCATCCCGGACAGCAGCTGGTGAACATCGGGAGCGGTTTGTTGCCTGTAATGCGCTGTACAAGCTCATTTGCTTCTTCCCAGATCGTCAAATCCGCAGCAAAGTTCGTATCAAAAACGCTCTTGAATCCCAAACGGCGTAGACCCGTAACTAATTTACCCGTTACATCGGTGCCGAGCGGCATGTTGTATTCTTCACCAAGTGACGCTCTGACAGCCGGAGCTATCTGGGCAATTGCATATTTGGTTTTTGATTCGACAGCAGCGGCGACTTCCTTCATGCTGCTCTTCTCACGAAGCGCGGCAGTCGGGCAGACCAGAATACACTGTCCGCAAAGGATACAATCGCTCACGTTCAAACCTTTGTTGAACGGCGTTGTTACGATGCTCTTGAAACCTCTGTTGGTAAAATCAATAGCCGAAATTTTCTGAATCTCTCCGCATACTCTTACACAGCGGCCGCAAAGTATACACTTTGCCGGATCGCGTTCGATTGACGGGCTTGAAATATCATCAGCGTGTTTCTTGCATTCACCCTGATACCGGTGTTCGCGGACACTATAGCGCTCGGAAAGTTTCTGCAATTCGCAGTTTCCGTTACGCACACAGATAAGGCAATCCTGCGGATGATCTTCAATCAGAAGTTCAACGATGGTTTTTCTTGCACGGCGTACACGCGGAGAGTTAGTCTCAACGTTCATCCCTTCGTTAACCGGAAACGCGCAGGCAGGAACAAGTCCTCTTTGACCTTCAACCTCAACCGAGCAAATTCTGCATGCACCGCTGGGGATAAGATCTTTGATATGACAAAGTGTTGGAATTGTAATACCGACTGACTTGGCAGCATCAAGAATGGTCATGCCATCTTCGGCTTTAACTTTAATTTTATTTATTGATAATTCTACCATTGTTCTCTCGTCTTTCTCCGGTTGTAATTAGTTAGCGGCAATTGCGTCAAAACGACATGCTTCAAAACAGAGTCCGCACTTAGCACATTTATCTTCGATAATGTAGTGCGCCTGTCCTTTTTCGCCTATGATAGCGTCGGAGCTGCATTTTTTAATACATACACCGCAACCGGTACATTTACTGTTATCAATTCTATATATCAATAATTCCTTACATACTCCGGCAGAGCATTTTCTTTCGTATAAATGCTCTTCCCATTCAGGAAGGAAATATTGCAAGCCCGACAATACAGGGTTCGGAGCCGACTGACCGAGTCCGCACAACGATGTATCGCGGATAACTCCGGCCAATCTTTTCAAGTGAACCATTCCCTTGAATCTCTGTAACTGATCGGTCTTCTGTTTCGTGAATTTATAACTCGTAGGAATTCTTTCGATGATTTCGAGCATACGCTTGGTACCTTCCCGGCAGGGAACGCACTTTCCGCATGACTCATTTTGAATGAATGTCAGGAAGAACTTTGCTACGTCAACCATACAGGTATCTTCGTCCATAACAACGAATCCGCCTGAGCCCATCATGGCACCGACTTCTTTTAACGATTCATATTCAACTTTTGTTTTCATAACGATATCCGGCAAGCATCCGCCTGAAGGTCCGCCAATCTGTACTGCTTTGAATTTTTTTCCGTTCGGAATACCACCGCCGATTTCAAATACGACATCTTGCAGTGTTGTTCCCATCGGAACTTCAACAAGACCTGTGTTGGTAATTTTACCGCTGAGCGCGAATACTTTTGTACCCTTGCTTCTATCGGTTCCGATTTTCGAGAACCACTCCGCACCGTTATTAATAATCGTCGAGATGTTTGCCATTGTTTCAACGTTATTGATTACGGTTGGTTTACCCCACAAACCGGCGATGGCCGGGAATGGAGGACGGGGACGCGGCATTCCACGTTTGCCTTCAATGGAGGCAATAAGGGCTGTTTCCTCACCGCAGACAAATGCACCGGCGCCTTTTTTAATTTTTAAATGAAAATTAAAATTGCTGCCGAGAATGTTATCGCCTAAGATACCATATTCTTTACAAAGGGCGATGGTGTTCTCAAGGCGTTCAATGGCGAGCGGATACTCTGCACGGCAGTATATATAACCTTCGGTAGCACCGATTGCATATCCGGCGATGAGCATTCCTTCGACAACACGGAACGGATCACTTTCAAGAACCGAACGATCCATGAATGCACCCGGATCGCCTTCATCGGCATTACAGATAAGGTACTTTACATTCGATTTTTGCTTGTGGGCGAATTCCCATTTCTTTCCAGTCGGAAATCCCGCGCCGCCTCTGCCGCGGAGTCCGCTGTTAAGGATTTCTTTTACTACATCTTCCGATTTCATCATGCGGAGCACTTTATCAAATGCTTTGAATCCGCCGTTAGCAATATATGAGTCAATTGAAACCGGATTGATAACACCGCAATTCTTCAGAACAAGTTTCATCTGATGTTCGAAGAATGGTACTTTGCTGAGCAGCTGAATATTCTTCGAATGAGGCGCGTGCGCTCCAAGGAGATTTTCGAAGTAAATTTCTTTTTCGACTAACGTCTTTTTAATAAGAGCCGGAACGATCTTCGGCGTGATTTCACAATACGAAACGCGTGGTTCGCCGGGGAGTTTAATATCAACAATCACTTCCCTCGCGCAATAGCCGATACATCCGGTGGCTTCAATAGAGGCGTTAATACCTAATTTGTGAAGTTCTCCGCGGATAGCCATTTCAACTTTTTGTGCGCCGGAAGCCAGTCCGCAAGTACCCATACCGATAAAGATAATCGGATCTTCGTGAACTTCGTAGGTCAAACGTTTTTTCAGTTCCTGAAACTGTGCATGGCATTTGTCACTCGTGTGACACAAAGGGCCTTCGTTGCAGCAATTTATAAACAGATCGCATGGTTTTTCTTTTGAGTGCCAGCACTCTTCACAGCAAATATCTTTATATGTTTTCATGCGACACCTTGTGTTGATTTATCAGTGGGAGTTGAAGCAGGTTTTGGCTTTGCACCGTATTTTTTCAGGATGGAAGGAATATCTCTGGTAGAAATTCTGCCGTGATAGTCGTCGTTAACAACGATTACCGGAGCAATACTACACGCACCGATACAGGCTACGGTTTCAAGAGTAAATCTCTTGTCCTTTGTCGTACCACCGGCGGCAATACCCAGAGTATTCTCGAGTGAAGCCAGAATATTCGCGGAGTTTTTAACGTGACATGCTGTGCCGCGACAAACCCTGATAATATTATCCCCTAAGGGGGTCAGTCTGAATTGGTTGTAAAATGTTGCCACTCCATATACGCGGCTCAGTGACGAACCGACAAATTCTGCTACATCCTTAAGAGCATCTTCCGGAAGGTAGCCATAAATTGTTTGGACATCCTGTAACAATGGAATAAGCGAACTTTTATCGTTTTTTGTGTACTTAGAAAATATTTGAGAGTGCATCTTTTCCTCGTTGGGTTCCGAAAATTTCTCTACATTATCAAATATAATGCCACTAAGAGGGCTAAAAAATGCGGAAAAACGAAGAAATTCGACTAAATATCTTTGCTATTTGGCAAATGTTCTAATAAATAAGAGGTTTTTTCTCAATACGTGAAAGGCGGGCAAACTGATTAGAGTAATTATTGAAAAAATCGCTGTTTTGATTCAAAAATTGATTTTTCGCAAGTAATCGCTAACTAATCGGCTATGTGAAATGTCAGGAAAGATACAAAACTATGGTATCGCCGACTCTCACATCCGAACCATTGTGCGGATTTTTTACTGTCACCTTTTCCCCATTAATTATAACAACAATGGCTTCGCCGAGTACCTCAATAACCTGTGCAGTAAAGCTTCCCCGCTGGGTACTGTTTTCGAAAAATTCGTTTGCGGCACCGCTGGCGGTAATCTTCCCCATAGCAATATTATATACTTTATCCGAGAGTCTTACTACTTCGGCTTTATCATGGCTGACAAGTATTGTCGTTGAGCCGAGCGTTTTGTGAGCCTGTATAATTTCATCCTGTAATAAGAAGCGGGTTTCTTCATCCAACGCGGATAACGGCTCATCAAGCAACAGAATTGCAGGCTTTCGTGCCAGTGCTCTGGCAACAGCAAGACGCTGTTTCTGTCCGCCCGAGAGCATAGAGGGTTTGCGGTCATTCAATCCTGTTAAATGAAAAATATCCAGCAAAGTGTGCGCGCTCTCAACATCCTTTTCTGCTTGAGCAAACAGTAAATGCTCCTCGACGGTCATATTTGGAAACAACGCGTAATCCTGAAAAACAAATCCGATGTTTCTCTTCTGGGTTTTCAAGTTGATCTTCTTTGTACTATCGAACCAGACTTCATCACCGACACGAAGAAATCCTTTTTCAGGAGTAGCTAGTCCGGCTATCATTCTGAGCAGCGTTGTTTTGCCCGCACCTGATTTACCGAATAATGTTATCAGTTCATTCTTTTGTACTTCAAGCTGCACATCAAGAAGTTCATTCCCCTGTGTCGTGTGAATTGTTCTTTTCAAGTCCAGCTTAATCAAACTTTCCTCCACTTCATGTATTCTTTATTTACACTGTAGATAACCAAAAGAATAATAAAGGAGAAAAGGAACAGGAACAGAGCGTACTGATTTGCCTTGTCGAAATTCAAAGCTTCCACCTGGTCATAAACAGCGATTGACGCGACTCTTGTCTTGCCGGGAATGTTGCCGCCTATCATCAGGATAACCCCGAACTCGCCTATCGTGTGGGCGAACGTTAAACAAATACCTGTTAACAATGCCGGTTTAATATTTGGCAATAAAACCTTGCGCAAAGTAACCCATCCGGATTTACCGAGTGTGTACGATGCTTCTCTCAATGATGGAGCAAGATTCTGAAATCCGGCCTGAATTGAGTTTACCATAAACGGCAGATTGAATATCAATGAAGCGACCAGAATACCTGCGAATGAAAACGGCAGGGTTAATTCAAATGTATCTTTTAACATTTTTCCGAACCAGTAATTCGGACTGAAAGTGAGGAGCAGATAGAATCCGAGTACGGATGGAGGAAGAACCAGCGGCATGCTGACTAAGGTCTGAAGAATCGTCTTGAGCCTGAAACGACTATAGGTTAAAAAATAAGCAATGGGAATTCCGATAATAATCAGAATTCCCGTCGCGAAAACAGCGAGTTTTAATGATAATATAAATGGTTGAAAAAACTCTGCGTCCATTACTACTAATTAATTATTTCTCAGTCGGCAATTTGAAGCCGTACTTTGCAAAAATTGCCCTTGCTTTTTTTGTCGCAAGGAATTTCACAAACTTAGTTACATTTTTATTTTTTTCGGCTTTCTTTAAAATAACATAAGATTGCTCTAAAGGCGAATAACTTTTAGAATCAATCTGGAAATATTTTCCCTTGCCGGACATTTCAGGAGAGATAGCAAGAGAAAGAGCGATAAGTCCGCACTCCGCGTTACCTGTTAAGCAGAACTGCGCGGCCTGAGAAACGTTGTCGCCTTTGACGATTTTATCTTTTATTGCTTCATCAAGTTTGTAATACTTGAGAGCTTCAACGGCACGTTTTCCGTATGGAGCAACCTCAGGATTGGCAATTGCCACCCGTTTAACGTCTTCCGATTTTAAGACTTCGATGCCTTTTGAAACATCCTTGCTTGCACTCCAAAGAACCAGATGACCGATGGCATACAACTTGGATTTTCCGGCCGTCAATTTTGCTTCTTCCAATTTTTGCGGATAGCTGTTGTCGGCAGAAAAAAACATGTCAAACGGTGCCTGCTGGGTCATTTGCTGATACAATTTTCCGGAAGAACCATAGATTATATCTATCTTATATGTAGAATCGGCCGCGCGGTATTTTGCCACGACCTCTGTAAGAGCATAACGCAAATCGGCCGCAGCCGCTATACTGAAATCCTGAGCATAACCCTGAACGGCTAAGCCGAGCAGTATTGCACTAATACATAATAACTTTCTCATGGCAGTTCCTTAAAAATTAGCTGTGATCATTACATACGACCAGAAACCCATATCGCTTCTGTCGCCCTTGGCAGTCTTAAAGTAAGCTTTCATCAAATCACCCGGCAGAAACACGCTCCCGCCCCACGTCAATGTGGCTTCTTTGATTACGCTATATTTTATCGTTAAATCTATTTCCTGTCCCAAATCTCTTCCATAAGCAACGCTTTGTTTATTTGAGTTCAGAATATGGAGATCCAGACCGAGGTTAAATGATGTGCTCGGAACATCGAATGAGGATGTTATATAATAATCATTCAATCCGAGTCCGTATGTTGCCGAATAACTTTCGAAAAAGTAATCCATCAGCCCGTTACGTTTATGTGCGGTGCCGTAAGAAAAATCAAATGAACTGAACTTTGTAGTGCTGTTCGGATCTGTTCCTGAAATAATATCAACGCCTACGCCGACTTTACCTGTCCAGATTTTCGCAAATCCCTGTGCCGACACAGTGAATGCCGATACATCTTTTGTGCCTTTCTTACCATATTGATATGCTGCTTCGGTCAATGACGATAATTCTCCGTATGAACCGGTGTGGTTGAATCCGTACGTTCCCTGTTTTAAATCAGGATTGTTTTTTGCATCGTACTTGCGGCTGATATCGTAATATGAAAAGACATCAAGTTTGTTTGCCTTATCAAGCTGTGTAGTTAACCAGAATCCATACACTGATGCACTGTAAACATTTTTAGCCGGATAGGATGAAGTAGAAGGTGCAAAACTGCTTGCAAACACAGAGCTGTCATTCTTTGTCAAAGCGAAAACGTCTAACTTGAATGATTTATTATATTGAAACCGAACTCCATCCCAAGCCTTGGAAGTGTATGTCCATGCTGAAGCGCTAAAAAACCTGTCGGTTCCGTAGGCGACTTCAAATCTACCTGCCTGAACAGTTAACGGAACATCGAGCGGTTCAACTAATTTTACATACCCCTGATGCAAATCCAGGTTTTTGGTATTTGAGGAGATTGACGGTTCCTCGCCCATAAGTCTGGCGTCCTGAACCTGTGCGTAAAATAAAACTTTATCTGCAATGTTAGCACCGGCGCCCAAGCGGGTTCTCAAAGTAGAATAAAAATAAGGGTGTGTTTTGTTTGAAAAGTCGCGGCCGTCCATTTCGCTGCGGAGTTGTACTTGTCCGTCAAACTTCCAGGTAGCCTTATTCTCCTGAGAAATGGCTGTGAAGGTCATCAAGAGTGATAGAGAAAGAACTAGTAATTTCTTCATTCGAACCTCAAATTTTTATGAAAATAGCAAAAATGTAACCTTCAAAATACACATATTTTCATTACCACCAAATTTTAACTCGAAAAACTTGAAATTTTTTAATTTTTTTAAAAAATTTTAGATTTTTAATGAGATTTCACATAAAAAAAGCCGGCTGATTTTCACCAACCGGCTAAAGTTACGGACAATAATTTACTTAACCAATCTTCGGAAGAGCTGCTATTGCATCCTGAACATCGCTTTCCGAAAATTCGGTGTTTTCCAAATTCCCGGCAAAGAATGATGAATACGTTCCCATATCAAGGTGGCCATGACCGCTAAGATTGAATGCGATTGTTTCTGATTTTCCTTCAAGTTTACAGCGGAGAGCTTCATCAATTGCACCACGGAGAGCGTGAGTGGATTCCGGAGCTGGAATAATTCCTTCAGTTCTTGCGAACAATACACCTGCATCAAAGCAAGGCGTTTGCTGAACCGCGCGGGCTTCGAACAAATTCTGTTCCTTAACGTGACTAACAAGCGGAGCCATACCGTGATAACGGAGTCCGCCTGCATGGATTGAAGGTGGAATAAATGAGCTGCCGAGTGTGTGCATTTTTACAAGTGGTGTCAACATTCCGGTATCACCGAAATCGTACGCGTAGACACCTTTCGTTAAACTCGGACAAGCCGCAGGTTCAACGGCAATGGCTCGGACTTTCTTGCCGCCTCTAAGCATTTCGCCGATAAATGGAAAGGCAAATCCTGCAAAATTACTTCCGCCGCCTGCACAAGCAATTACCACATCAGGATAATCATCAGCGATTTCAAATTGCTTAATCGCTTCTTCGCCGATAATCGTTTGATGCAGAAGAACGTGATTCAATACGCTTCCGAGAGCATACTTAGTGTCTGCACTCTGTGCCGCGATTTCAACCGCTTCACTGATCGCGATACCGAGACTGCCCGGACAATTCGGATCATGTGCCAAAATCTCGCGTCCCGCATGAGTGAGCGTTGAGGGGCTTGGAACAACTTTAGCGCCGAATGTCTCTATCATTGATTTTCTATACGGCTTCTGTTCAAAGCTGACTTTAACCATGAATACAAAAACTTCCAGATTGAACATTGCTCCGGCGAATGCGAGTGATGAACCCCACTGCCCCGCACCGGTCTCCGTTGTTAATTTTTTTACTCCTGCCAAAGCGTTATAGTATGCTTGTGGAATGGCAGTATTCGGTTTGTGGCTACCCGCAGGACTGACGCCTTCATACTTATAATATATCTTCGCCGGAGTATCAAGAGCCTTTTCCAAATTTGTAGCTCTGATAAGCGGAGATGGCCTCCAGATTTTATAGGCTTCTCTCACGCGTTTTGGTATTTCGATATAACGTTCGGTAGAGACTTCCTGCAAGATCAAATCCATCGGAAAAAGGGGCTCCAAATCCGGAGGAGTAATCGGCTGTTGGGTTCCGGGATGCAGCGGTGGTGGTGGTGGAACGGATAAATCCGCAACAATATTATACCAGCTCTCCGGTATTTGGTCTTCAGAAAGGTAGATCTTTTTATCACTCATGACAATATTCCTCTATAATTTTACGGTAAAAACTCAATTATATAATCGCTTTGACTTACAAAGCTCTGATTGGTTAAAATTTTATGTTACGGAGTTACGGGGGGAGTCCCTAAGGACAAAGAATTATTATAGGCCCTTCGGCCACCAGAAGAAGTTTAGGTGAGAAACTAAAAAATTTATTAAATATTGCGTTTTCATATCATTAATATATGGCATTATGCATTTTTCGACAAGAAAAAAATGTTAAAAACGTATAAATATTTAAATAACTGCATTCATTTCGGCTCGATTCCTATCCCATGACCCCGCCCGAACGCCAAAAAGGCGGGCAGGTTAAGTCATGGGATAGGAAATCCAATTGGTATATTTAAACTTTTCTTGTTTCTTCATGTCAAATAGATATAATTTCACATCAACTTTATTTCGGTTTTTGAAAGGCTATAATGAAACGACTGTCACTCCTCTTTGCAATTGTCATTTTTGCATCAGCATCAATGTGTACCTTCGCGCAATCCGGCGAGGATAATCTCCGTGTGTTTTTGATGGATAAAAAAATATTGACGAAGGTTAAAAATTCGTTGAATGCAGGCGAAACGAATTATAAAGATGTGTACAAAGAACTCATCCGCCGTGCGAAAAAACTTTTATCAGCCACCCCCCATTCTATAACTGAAAAAAGTCAGGTGCCACCGAGCGGAGACAAGCGGGACTACCTAAGCATGGCTGCTTACTGGTGGCCGGACGAAAATAAAGATGGTGACGCACCATATATAAGAAAAGACGGCGAGAAAAATCCTGAAACACAGGACATTCCCGACCATAAATATCTTACCGATGCCAACATGAGTATATTCACTCTTTCCTTGGCATATTACTTCAGCGGCAATGAAGACTATGCAAAGAAAGCAATTGAGTTTTTGCATGTCTGGTATCTTGATGATGCAACAAGAATGAATCCCAACCTGAACTTCGCACAATATGTAAAGAATAAAAATACCGGAAGAGGAGCCGGAGTATTGGATGGACGTAGCATTATTTACGGAATTGAAGGATTGGGATTAATTGACAAATCGGCAAATTTTTCACAGGCAGATAAAGATAAATTCCGCCAATGGGTCACAGAATACAGAACATGGCTGCTTGAAAGCAAGAACGGCAAACAGGAAGGCAAAGCGAAGAACAATCACGGAACTTGGTACGACAACCAGATGATGGGTGTCTCTCTCTACCTTGGTCTGAATGATTTTGCGAAAAAATATTGTGATAGATTGAAAGAAGTCCGCATAGATTATCAGTTTGAAAGTGACGGCAAACAGCCGGAAGAATTAGTCAGAACCAAAGCGCTCGGTTACTCGTACTTCAACCTTGAGGCTACTTCCATTTTCGCTACATACGCGTGGAATCTCGGCATTGATTACTGGAGTTACACTTCCCCTAACGGCGGCTCGATAAAAAAAGGAATAGACTATCTTATCCCCTTCACCAACGGCGAAAAGAAATGGGAATACAAACAGATAGCTCCACTTGAACCAAGCAGCGCTGTAAAAGTACTGCTATCTGCTTATAAATTCTATGGAGATAAATCGTACCTCGAACTCGCCTCGAAATTAGACAAAAACGGCTTGCAGAAGAATTTTGAGTTTTTGTACTTATTGTAAACAATTTTTAGCACAATGCTACTTGAATGTCAAGTCTCAAAGTTGTTAAATTAAAACTTGGATAATATCAGATGTAGAGCCGCCTGGCAGGCGGCTCACGTTGAATGGGAGATGATGAATTATTTTGCAAAAACCAATAAAGGTTTTGCATTGTAGCCAGTTCGAGATTTTGCATCGCTTAAAGAGGAGCCGCCTGCCAGGCGGCTCTACATATTTCAAAGATTGCCCAAATATCATTTACACCACTTTTGTAACCCCATATCGCTCACATCCGTCCAAAACGTTTAAAATAAAAAGACTACCTCAAACGGTCTAAGAGTCAAAGACAAAAAGCCGTACATTTGTTTTACAAGGACAAATAAAGAGGTAGTCAATGACAAATGTAACACTATTTTCACAAATATTAGAACTGCTTCCCCGTGAAGTTTTTGCACAAAGTGTTAAAAAATTTAGAACAGATAAGCACTCCAAAGGAATAAACAGCTGGACTCATCTGGTATCCATGCTATTCTGTCACTTTGGGAAAGCTCATTCAATTCGGGATATAACATATGGACTGCGTTCAATCACCGGTAACGCGAATCATCTTGGCATACAGGACAAAATACCCAGCCGTTCCTCGCTGTCCTACATCAACGAGCATCGTGACTGGCAAATGTTCAGAGATTTCTACTATCGGTTACTTACCCATTATCAGCAAGAAGATTCTCACCTGAACAGAAAGAAGTTTACTACAATTAAGCGAAAAATCTATATGCTCGACTCCACGGTAATTTCCCTGTGCCTGAACGTATTTGACTGGGCAACCTACAGAAATGCGAAGGGAGCCATTAAACTCCACACGTTGCTTGATTATGATGGATGCCTTCCCTCCTATATCTTTATGACAGCGGCTTCACAAAACGATGTAAAACACGCTAAATACATGACTCTTCCAAAGAAAAGCGTCGTTGTCATGGATCGGGGATATCAGTCATTCCGAATGTTTTGGGAATGGGCAAATCGAGATATATACTTTGTTACCCGATTAAAAGAAACGATAAATTATCGTAGTCTTGAAGAAAGAGAACTTCCCGTGGATAAACAAGAACATCTTCTTCGTGACGAAATAATTGAACTGACCGAGGAGGATTCAAGAAAGGAGTTCCCGGGTAAACTTCGACGGATTGTGGTCTTTAGTGCTACGAGGGGAAAAACAATTGTCTTATTAACGAACAATTTATCTTGGACAGCAGCGACTGTTGCAGAGTTGTATAAACAGCGCTGGAGTATTGAAATATTCTTCAAAGAGCTAAAACAACACCTAAAAATCAAATCTTTTATCGGTATAAATGAAAATGCCATGTGGATACAGATATGGACAGCAATGATAACAATACTTTTGTTGAGGATTATGAAAGAAAAAGCAAAGTTCGATTGGAATCTGTCCAATTTAATAGCATTTATTCGCATCAATCTCTTTGTGAAGATAGGTCTTCAATTGTGGTTAGATAATCCGTTTTGGTCTAAAAAAGAAGAAGTTCAACGATTAGGGCAACTTGAATTGTTTCAAACAGGGGGGATTGTTTAGAAAATGACTTCCCTTTTTTCGTTTTCGCTTTCTTTTCTATGCTTTTTTGCCGTGACTGATTTATTTTGGACAGCAGTGATATCGCTTTTGGGAAATCTTATTCCTACCCTCTTACCTTGTTAAAAGTATTTTTAGCCCGTATATTTGTTGTTTGTTCAAGAATTAGATTGGTATATGAGAAAGAATTCAGTGTTTATAGAGACGTATGGCTGCCAGATGAATCTGGCTGATACGGAAGTTGTGTTTAGTATCTTGCGTTCGAATGGATATGAAGTAGCAAAAAGTATTGACGATGCCGGTGTTGTGTTATTAAATACATGCAGCGTGCGTGATAATGCCGAGCAGAGAATTTACGGCCGTCTGGGTAATTTAAAAACAGCCAAGGAATCAAATCCCGGCTTGATAGTCGGTATTCTCGGCTGTATGGCTGAACGGTTACGAAAAGATTTGATAGAAGAGAGAAAAATCGTTGATCTGGTTGTCGGTCCCGATGAATACCGCCGCCTTCCCGAGCTTATTGATGTTGCATTCGGCGGAGAAAAAGGCATCGGTGTCCGCCTGTCCAGGACTGAAACCTACGACGACATTATCCCCTACCGCGAAGACGGCTTGCAGGCATGGATTTCCGTTATGCGCGGATGTGATAAATTCTGCACGTACTGTGTTGTCCCTTTTACGAGAGGTAGAGAACGAAGCAGACATCTCGACTCCATTGTTAACGAAGTGCAGCTGCTTTCCGACAGAGGTTTTAGAGAAGTTACTTTGCTGGGACAAAACGTAAACTCCTATGATGATAACGGAAACGACTTTGCCGACTTATTGGAAGCCTGCGCGCTTGTTGATCCATATATAAGAATACGGTTCTCCACATCGCACCCGCAGGATTTTTCGGATAAGCTGATAGATATTATTGCCAAGTACAATAATATCTGCAACTATATTCACCTGCCTGTTCAGAGCGGCTCCAACCGGATTCTGGAAGCAATGCAAAGAACATACACGATTGAGCATTACCATACAATTATTGAGAAGGCAAGAAAAGCAATTCCGAATGTCAGTTTTTCGACGGACATCATTGCCGGTTTCCCGGGTGAAACATGGGAAGATCATCTTGCAACGATAGACGTAATGCAAAAGGTTAAATATGACGGCGCGTATATGTTCAAGTATTCGCCGCGTGAAGGCACAAAAGCATTTAAAATGGAAGATGATGTGCCCGAAGAAACAAAAGGAAAAAGGCTTCAGGAGATTATTGATCTTCAGCATCAGATTTCATACGAATTGAATCAGCAGCTTATTGGTACGGATGATATTGTGCTTGTCGAAGGTGACAGCAAAAAATCCGACCAGTTCCTCTCAGGAAGAACGGATTCGAATAAGATGGTTGTATTTCCGAAGTCTCCGGACATCGGCGAGGGTGACTATGTGAAAGTCCGTATAAACCGTGCAACATCGGCGACATTGTTCGGCGATTACATATCAATGGTAGCAAAACGCACGTATGCAGCTCAGGGCATTGAAAAATAAACATCTATCAGGGTGCAAAAACAAAATGAAAATTAAAAGCTTTCTTTGGGTTTATATCGCGGTACAGATTTGTTCCATAGCTGTAATGGCCCAGGAAAAGGACATCAGCTCTTATCTCAAGGCAATTGACGAAGGAAGAGCCGCGGAAGTTAAAAAGCAGATTCCGGCATTATTGAAAAAGAATCCGAATGATGCTTCCCTCCTCTATCTTGACGCTGCCGTTACACCGGATGGCGAACGTGCCGCAGATAAATACACATCGCTATTGCAACGTTATCCGAAATGTAAATATGCCGATGCGGCAATGTACCGGCTGTACGGTTATTATTGCGCCAGAGGAATGGATAAGAAAGCAAATCAGATCATGGCTGAGATAAAGCAAAAATTTCCGAAGTCAAAATATTTAAAACAGCCTGACAATGCCGCTCCTGAGACAGTAAAAACCGAAGTGGCGGTAGCGAAGACTCCTGAAAAACAGGAAAGAGTCCCCTCTGCCGCACAAACGAAATCGAAATTCACGATTCAGATCGGTGCGTTTCTCAGCGAAGCAAATGCAAAGTCATTACGCGACAGAGTCGCCAAGGATAATATCATTGTAAATGTTAAAACAAAAGACATCGGCGGCTCGATGTTCTATGTTGTGTACGCAGGCGGATATTCCGATGAGAACACAGCACAGAAAGCTGTGCCGAATTTCAATTCGCAATATTCGGTTAAAGGAAGAGTCGTTCCGGTTCCGTAATAGGAGGGTGTTATTTCTACAAAGATATGCCGTAGGCATTATATCTTTGTAGAAATAAATATCCCCCTCCTCGAACCTTTCCCGTAGGGAATATATTTATTATGTTTTCAATGGATGCGAGATTATATATTCCCTACGGGAAAAGGGGGTATCTCTAAAGCATTTTTCTACAGAGATATAATGCCTACGGCATATTTTTTGACTCTTGGTTCGAACGACAGAAATGAAATTATCCTGCGCAATTGATTAGAAAATTGAATATTTTAAACGTTTAAAGAAAAAATTACTTTTTCAATCATGACAATAGAAGACTTTCAGAAAAAATTCGGCATCATAGGAAAGAGCAAGGAGATAAGAGACCTTGTTGAGACGATCATGCAGGTCGCGCCGTCGGATATTTCCGTTCTTATCTTCGGAGAAAGCGGAACCGGGAAAGAAGTATTCGCCCATGCTATACACGGAGCGAGTAAGCGTGCCCGCAAGCCATTGATCAGCGTCAATTGCGGCGCTATTCCCGAAGGCATTCTGGAAAGTGAATTGTTCGGCCATAAGCGCGGTTCATTTACCGGTGCCGTCGAGGGACGAAAAGGATATTTTGAATTAGCCGACAGCGGAACATTATTCCTCGATGAAATTGCCGAGATGCCGCTTACAACGCAGGTAAAACTATTACGCGCCATCGAGCTGCGCGAGTTTATGCCGATCGGTGCCGAAACAGTAACAAAGGTTGATGTCCGTTTCATCGCAGCTACTAATAAAGATTTACAGAATGAAGTTGACTCAAGACGCTTCAGACAGGACCTTTACTTCCGGCTCAAAGCTGTTACGCTCAGCATACCCCCGCTGAGAAAGCGCAGAGGCGATATTGAAGAACTTGTTATTCATTTTTTGAATGATTATCAGACGAGAAACAACCGTCAGGTACTTATTGCTTCGGAAGCTTTACAATTTCTGATGAATCACTCCTGGCCGGGAAACGTGAGAGAACTGAAAAACACTATCGAAACCGCAATTGCCTTAAGCAAAGCATCCACACTCGGACTCGAAGACTTCATCCCGCTTGTTCGCGAAGAAAAACAGTATTTTGAGAACAGGAATCTTCCGGTTTCACTGGGTAAAACGCCGGCCGATGTTGACCGCGAATTTATCATGCGCGCTTTATTCGAATTAAAAAAAGACATCGTTGACATTAAAAATCTGTTAGTGCAAAAAGAGGACGATGCGAAAAGCGTCCAGCCTGAAGAAATTTATGCAATCGCGGAATTGGAAAAGAATGCTATTGTCAACGCTTTGAAGCGTTCCAATGGCAATAAACGTCTCGCGTCAAAAATTTTAAAAATCAGCGAACGGACGTTATACAGAAAACTAAAAGAATACGACATTGTTCATGAATCATAAGAATTATTTCAGCAGGCCGTTTCGTCCCCGTAACCTTTATAAAATTAAGGGGGTTACGACTGTGACGAATGTCATCACCTATTTGGGGATTTTCTATTTTTTCAGTATTTTTACAGGCTGTGTCGGATGTCCTTATTCATTTTCCGGCGCTTCTGTTCCTCCGCACATTTCAACTGTCGCGATTCCGTTTACGGAAGATAAAAGCGGCGCAGGTGAAGCGGGTTTACGGGAAGCTTTCTCGAATAAACTGACACAAAAATTTATTGACGACAACAATTTGAAAATCGCCGATAAAAATAGTGCTAATGCTCTTTTGGAAACTGCAATTACTTCCGTTACTGATGCTCCCGCGGTGGTAACATCCGGAGAAAATGTAACGACAAGACGCGTTATGTTGGTTGTACAAGTATCTTACAAAGATCTTGTCAAAAAGAAAACGTTTTACGAAAAACAATTTAACAACTACGGCGATTACAGCGTCGCCGATGGTAAAACAGGAAGAGATGCGGCAATAACCGATGCGATTGATAAAATAACAGATGATATTTTGTTAGAAACCGTGTCAGGCTGGTAAGAAACTTATAAAAAGGATTATTTTTTAATGGATGATATCGTTTTAGTCTCGTACTTTATCTCGTTATCTATTCTATTTATTTTCGGCTGCCATGGTTTTATCATGGTATACTACTACAAAAAACACCGGAACGAAAAGCCTCTCCCAAAAGATGCTAAAATTCCGGATGCAAAAGTAACAATTCAACTCCCCCTCTATAACGAATTATATGTAATCGAAAGACTTATTGACACCGTATGCGAACTCGATTACCCGAAAGATTTATTAGAAATTCAGGTTCTTGACGACTCAACTGATGAAACCGTTGACGTGGTTGCAAAAGCTGTTCTTAGAAAACAGGCAGAAGGTTTTGACATCCAGCATATCCGCCGCGGAAGCCGCGAGGGATTTAAGGCCGGTGCACTTAAAGAGGGATTAAAGACTGCAAAGGGCGATTTCGTCGCTATCTTTGATGCAGACTTTATGGTTCAAAAAGATTTTCTCCAGAAGACTCTCCCCTTCTTCTCCGATTCAAAAATCGGTATGGTTCAAACACGTTGGGAGCATCTCAATTGCGATTATTCAATTTTAACAAAAGCTCAGGCACTGGCTTTGGACGGTCACTTTGTCTTAGAGCAGAACGTCCGTAACAGAGCAGGATTCTTTTTCAGCTTCAACGGCACCGGCGGTATCTGGCGTAAAAGCTGCATCTATGATGCAGGCAACTGGCATGTTGATACCTTAACCGAAGATTTGGATTTAAGCTACCGCGCACAGTTAAACGGATGGCGCTTTGTGTTCTTAAAAGACACCATTTCACCGGCCGAACTTCCTGCTGAAATCAACGCCTTGAAAGCACAGCAGTTCCGCTGGACAAAAGGCTATGTTGAAACTGCCAAGAAAGTACTTCCGATGGTATGGAAAGCTAAAATTCCATTCGGATTGAAATTGGTCAGCACATTCCACTTGACCAACAACCTTGCATACCCGTTTATTCTGCTGGTTGCAATTCTGAATGTGCCGTTAGTGTTTGTTAAGAACTCCGGTTCACATGAAGCGTACTTCGCTGTCATGTCAATCTTTGTTCTGGCTTTTGTCAGTTCATTTTTATTCTATTATTATTCACAGAGAGATATACGTGCGGACTGGAAGAAGAAAATCGTACTCTTCCCGCTCTTTATGGCAGGTTCAATGGGACTCGCCGTAAATAATTCACGCGCGGTATTTGAAGGTTTACTCTCAAGAAAAAGTGAATTTGTCCGCACACCGAAATATAAAGTTGTAGACGGCCAAGACGATTGGACAAAGAAAAAGTACGTAAATAAAAAAGTTGATCTTTCAACAATCGTTGAATTAATAATGGCCATTTATTATTTGGTCGGTATCTGTTCATCAATATATTTCCTTGAAATAGCAGCTTTACCGTTCCAGATGTTATTCTTTATCGGTTTTGCAGGCATTTCGTTTATTTCACTCCGTACCGTTTACTCAAAGAAGTAGGTACGGTGGAAAAATCCGAACAATCTTTGTTTGAGGAAAAAGCTTGTCTGATTTACGAATATGATAATCGGTCTCCTCTTTTTGTGCGCAAAGCGAAAAAGGAGATCGATTCTCATAACTTAGATTCCGCTGTTGAAATACTCACCATTGGCATTCACCGTTTCCCCGATTATGCAGCAGCATATTTTCTGCTGGGCAAAGCACTTTCATTGCAGGGCAAGTACCCCGAAGCATTAAAAGTGTATAAACAAGGAAGTTCACTCATTGACTCCGAAGCGACATACGAATATTACGAGAAGGAAGTTGAAGAGTTAAAAAAAATGCGCTCCCCTTTCAACATCAAAAAGCGGACGACCTTTGTTGAAGATTCCTTTTCCGTACCGGAGAGTGAAGCGATTGCGCCGCAAAGAACTATCCAACAGCCTCAAGAAGAGGATTCATTTCTGGAATTAGCCGAACGTCTTTCGAACGCGAAAATGCGCCTGCCCGACAATGCCAAAGAGCCGGAATTCAAACCCAACACAACATATGAAATTGAAGGCGGCATCGTTTCAGAAACACTCGCAAAAATCTATGCTTCGCAGGGAAAGATTCCTGAAGCAATTAAGATTTATGAAATTCTCATGAAACGAAATCCCGAACGGACGAACGAAATCGTTTCTATCATTCAACAGTTATATGTTAAGCTCCGGGAACAGCAGTAATCACCATACTCCCGAGCTAAACCATGAAAACACCACCCGACATACTCCCAAAATCATTTTATAAAAAAAAAGCATCTGAAGTTGCACCTAAACTGCTTGGTAAAATTCTCCATAGAAAGTTCGGCAACTACATATTAGCCGGTATCATCACCGAAGTAGAAGCTTATGAAGGCGACAACGATGAGGCATCGCATGCCTACGGCGGTATGAAAAACAAGAACAAGCCGATGTTTTCTTCGGGCGGTATTTTTTACGTGTATTTCACGTATGGCAGCCATCATTGCTGCAATGTAGTCACCGGAAAAAAAGACGAAGGCCAGGCGGTTTTGATAAGAGCAATTCAACCCATATCCGGTATTGAGATAATGGCAAGGCATCGTTATCACCGCACGTGCAAAGATCAGAAAGAAGTGATTAATCTTACCAACGGCCCGGGTAAACTATGTCAGGCTTGCGCTATCACCAGAAAAGAAAATGAAGAAAATCTGACCGGTGACATCATCTGGATTACTAAGGGTAAGAAAATCGCAGTTAAAGATATCGGCATATCAAAACGGATAGGTATCTCTAAGGCAAAAAATATTCCCTGGCGGTTCTACATTAAAGACAACCCATATCTATCGAGGAAGTCATGACACCGGAGAGAATCCTCATCATACGCACGGATAGAATAGGTGATGTCGTATTGACTTTGCCCATGGCCTCCGAATTGAAAAAAAAATTCCCGCTGGCACACATAACTTTCGCCGTGAGTAATTATACAGCGCCGATACCCCGGAACTGTAGTTATGTTGATGACGTGATAGTATTTCCGGAAGACATACAAAAAATACCTGCCGCTGAAATATTACCGGCAATAAACGAACACAAGTTTGATACCGTTTTTGTTGTTTCTCCCAATTATCCAATTTCCCTCTTGATGTTTCTCGCGAAAATTCCGCTCCGCATCGGAAACGGATTCCGGTGGTTTTCATTATTGTATACTAACAGGATTTACGACCACCGCAGCAAGGTTAAACATCACGAGCTCGAATATAATCTGCGAATGCTCAAGGGAGTCGAAATAGAAGCCGCAGCTACACCACGATCCGTTTCGTACGGTTTGACTATTCCAAAGGAAGCAAACGACACCGCCTCAAAGCTGCTGAGGGAACTCAAAGTACCCGAAAAGCATCCAATTATTATAGTTCATCCCGGTAGTGGCGGGAGTGCAGTAGATCTGCCGGTCGAGAAATTCAATGAACTTATTAGCTCGATTGAAAAAGAAAACATCGGCACGGTACTCGTTACCGGCAATAAAAACGAAGAGGCTTTGTGCGCCAGGGTTTGCGAAGGCACGAATGCACTTAACTTGTCAGGAAAATTTTCTTTGACGGAATTAATGGGATTAATCGGGAAAAGTGATATTTTTGTTTCTAATTCGACGGGAACAATCCATATTGCAGCAGCGTTAGGTTCGCCGGTCATCGGCTTCTATCCTAAGATTAAGGTTTGCTCTGCAAAAAGGTGGGGTCCCTATACTGAAAAAAGCACGATATTTGAACCGGCAATAAACTGTAAAAACTGTACGCGTAAAAAATGTGAGAAATTACAGTGCATGAACACTATTGATATTGCATCGGTTACAAAAAGAATAAAAGAAATCTGTTCAGAAAATTGAACTTTGGAGTTAATAATGGTTCTTAGTAAGCAACGAATAACATTACTGTCCGTAATTATTTTAGCAGCATTAGCTTTCGGTTTTATGCTTCCCCCTCCGGGAGATGATTTTAGAAAGATAAATAATCAGGCGTTCCGCGAAGGTGAAAAATTGACGTTTGATGTTAAATACGGATTTGTCCACGCCGGAGTAGCGACCATGAGCATCCCGCAGACAAAGCGTATTTCGGGCAGAGACGCTTACCATATTCTATTTGAAGTAAGCTCCGTACCGAGTTTTGACTGGGTATTTAAAGTACGCGACCGCTACGAGACCTATGTTGATGTACAGGGAATTTTCCCGTGGAGATTTGAACAGCACGTTCGCGAAGGAAAATACTCCCGCGATTTCTCCGCATTCTTCGATCACCGAAAAGGTAAAGCAAAAACATCTGATGGTGAATACGCTATCCCCCGTTATGTAAACGACATCATGTCGGCTTTTTATTACGCCCGCACGATTGACTACTCAAAGATGAAGACCGGTGAAAGAGTTAAACTCTATAATTTCTATAAAGACAAAGTTTACGATCTTGACGTCCGGTACCTCGGCAAAGAAAGAATCAAAGTTTCTGCCGGTACATTTGACTGTATCATGGTGGAACCTCTCGTTCAGGAAGGCGGACTTTTCAAAAGCGAAGGAAATATTATCATCTGGCTGACCAATGATGATATTAAGATGCCCGTTAAAGTAAAGACTAAAATTGTTATCGGCTCAATTGATGCCGAACTGACGGCATATGAAGGACTCAGCGGCAGATTAAATTCAAAACGCTAAGGGACCTCTGTGTTAGATGAACAGAACGACAACCAACCACAGGATGAGCAGGAAAAGCCTGAACAGCCCGAAGAGCATGTTGATACTAATCGCTTATACGCGAAGATATCTCCGTTAACGGCGGGAATACTCGGCTTAGTTGTCGGATTTTTTCTTTTTCAATTAGCGGGAGCCATACTACAGCTTGCCATATTCGGCTTTTCGATGAATAAAGCCGATTCGAACTCCCTGCGCCTTCTGCAAATGGGTTCTCAGGTTTTATTTCTCCTGCTTCCCGCGCTCATGCTCTCCAAAGCTATTTACAGCAACGTTTCGGTTGTGTTGAGAATCCGGAAACCGGACATGAAGTTATTCCTTATGTTTGCGGCCGGAATGGTAATACTCATCCCGTGGATGAATAATTTCATGCTACTGCAAAACTATTACCTTAATAACTGGGCGAACACGGTCCCCTTTTTCAAGAACCTCAAGCAGTTGCTTGATTTGTTAAACCAGGCCATTGAGCAGACATACGGAGTGTTTTTTCACATCCGCTCATTCTGGGATAAAATCATTATTGTCGCCGTTGTCGCTATAACACCGGCTATCTGCGAAGAAACTCTGTTCCGCGGATTCATTCAAAAAAGCTTTGAATTGAAATACAATAAGTTTATCGGCGCGTTGATCACCGCTTTATTCTTCGGACTTTATCACGTCAACCCGTACGCGTTTATTCCACTTACCCTGCTCGGACTGTATTTCGGATACGCGGTATATACTACCGATTCGATATTTGTTTCAATGTTTCTGCATTTTTCAAACAACTTTTTCTCTACCATCCTATTTTTCATATTCGGCGAAAGCCAATTAGAGCAAAATCAGGTCCCTTCACTCGGTGATTTAAAGTCTGCCTACATCGCATTATTATTTTCATCCTTGCTTTTTATCATGGTAATAATTATGATTCAGCGGTATTATAAAAATCATCTTCAAAAACACTAATAGGAGCTATTATGCCATACTGTCCCGAATGTAAATCCGAATACGAGGAAGGTATCTTAAAATGCTCTGATTGTGGAGCGGCACTCGTCCCGCAGTTGGAAGAAGAACAGGAAGAAGTACATTTCCCGGATGAAACTTACACGCTGGTCTATGTGAGCAATCAAATTATTGACGTTGATATGGTTAAGGCCAATCTCGACGGTGCCGGTATTGAGTCATTCATTCTCAATCAATCCGACAGCAATAATCTTGATGCCACAAGGCAGAACGCCAAGCTATTCGTAAAAGCAGAAGATGCGGAAGACGCATTATCGTTTATTAAAAACTTAGAAGCTCAACCGGATATAGAAGAAGACGAAGAAGAATAACAACAACACATACATAGCGCATGAAGTTAAACAATACAGCAGTCAGGATTATTGTATCATTAATTGCAATTCCTGTTATTTTATTCGCGGCGATAGCCGGCAATGGATATTTTTTGGCTTTTACATTAGTCATTGCCATTCTGGGCTATGGCGAATTTGTTGACTTTGGCCGAAAAAAGTCGTCATTCTCATTAGCAGCAACCGGATACGCGACGGTGATCGCCTTGGTAGCTAACGCGTATTTTCATGCAGTTGATTATTACGCCATCATCATCGCTTCGTTGATTATTACGATGCTGGTTGAATTGTTCCGCAACAAGCATTCGGCAATACATAATCTTGGCGCGACGTTTCTTGGTATTCTCTATGTCGGCATTCTCTTTTCATCCATCGTCGAATTGCGTCAATTTTATGGCGGAATGGAGTACGAACGTGGCGGATATTTAGTTATTGCAATATTAGCGACTATATGGGTATGCGATTCAGCTGCATTTTTCGGAGGCACTGCTCTGGGTAAACACCGCCTGTTCCCGCGGGTAAGCCCGAAGAAAAGCTGGGAAGGCGCAATTTTCGGTTTTGTGTTTGCCATCCTTACTATGATTGCCGCAAAAAATATTATCGCCGGATTCTTATCAACCCGGGATGCCGTCATCATCGGTATAATTGCCGGTACTATCGGGCAGATGGGCGATCTGGTTGAATCACTGCTGAAACGTGATGCCGGAATTAAAGATTCTTCAAACCTTATACCGGGTCATGGCGGAATGCTTGATCGTTTTGATTCTCTGATGTTTGTTGCCCCTGTTGTTTTGTTATATGTTAAGTTTTTTATTAGTAAGTAATAGGTTCTATGTCTAAAAAGAATACTGTAGCGGTCATTACCTTAGGCTGCTCAAAGAATACTGTTGATTCCGAACGCTTGATGAATCAAATAAAATTAAACGATCTCTCACTCATTGATGATCCGTCAAAAGCGGATACTATTATATTAAATACATGCGGATTTATTGAAGCCGCGAAAGAAGAATCAATTGATGCAATTCTTCAATCGCTGCAATTGAAGTCCGAAGGAAAAGTACGAAAAGTGATTGTTGCCGGGTGCTTATCGGAAAGATACGAGAAAGATCTTGCGGCTGAAATGCCGGAAGTTGATGCGTTTTTCGGTACCGAGCAATACGAAGGCATTATCAACGAACTCGGTGGAAGATTACGCCGCGAGTTGCTGGGAGAGCGTGTTCTGAGCGCTCCTTCGCACACAGCTTATCTTAAAATTTCTGAAGGCTGTGATAACCCGTGTTCGTTTTGTGCTATACCTCTTATCCGCGGGAAGCATCAATCAAAAACCATAGAAGAATTGGTGCAGGAAGCGCAATTTCTTGCCGTCAACGGGACTAAAGAATTAATCATTATCGGTCAGGATACCACTGCCTACGGCATTGACATTTACGGTAAGCGTTCGATTGCCGATTTGCTAAACAGATTGAGCGAAGTAGAAGGCATCGAATGGATACGCCTTATGTACGCGTACCCCTCTCAATTCCCGGATGATCTGATTGAGGTCATGGCTAATAACCCGAAAGTCCTGAAATATATTGATATACCCCTACAACATATTACGGATAATTGTCTCCGCTCAATGCGCAGAGGAATTACAAAACGCAGAACGTTAGAACTTCTCAATTCTTTGCGTGAAAGAATCCCCGGATTAGTTATCAGAACTACTTTTATTGTCGGGTATCCGTCTGAGACTCAGGAAGATTTTGAGGAGCTTTGTTCGTTCATTGAAGATTTCAAATTCGACAAGCTCGGCGTTTTCGATTTTTCGCAGGAAGAGCAAACCCCAAGTTATATTCTCGGCGATCCTGTAACTATGGAAGAGAAAAACAACAGAAAAGCCCGGGTTCTGGAGATACAGCAGGATATTTCGCTGCAAATTAACCAGACCCAGACCGAAAAAAACTTCAAAGTTCTGATTGACAGAGTTGAAGGAGATTATTACATTGGACGTTCGTATCGAGACGCTCCTGAAGTTGATGGTGAGGTACTCATCTCAAAAACTGCCGTGGGTGTAAAAGTCGGCGAATTTACCGAGGTAACAATTACCGATTGCGATGAATTTGATCTCTATGCTGAACCGGTTAACTCATAAAAATTACAAAAATGAAAAAGGCGTATATACTATTTTTGATATTGTCTGCGGTTGCATATCCGCAGATGTCAAAATTGAAGATGATGAACCCCATGTCATCATTGCCCGCCTTTTACTGTGATTTTTTCAACCACAAATCAGGTGACACAGCCGTTACGACCATGGATGTGTTTGCACAAATTCCATTCAACAAAATCCACTTTTATAAAACAGACGATGGCTTTCACGGCGGATACACCTTAACCGTTTCCGTTTATGACACCACCAAAACGACATTGCTGCAAGAGCATATAAAGAATGAAAGTGTAAAAGTTGAGAATTTCGGCAGCACGCAATCAACAAAAAACTTCAAAATAAGTGTTGTTACTTTCACACTGCCGCCCCGCGCCTACATGGTTGTCAGTACGCTGGAGGATAACGACTCAAAGCAGGTCTACAAGGTCGAGCATCTGGTAAAAGTTCCTTCGTATAATTACAAGGTATCGGCAAGTGATCTCATCATCATTTCCGATCAAAAGGTCGGTGACGGCACGAAGATCATTCCGAATATCACCCGGGTCATTACTACCCGGCATAATTCATTACCGGTTTACTTCGAAATCTATTCGGACAGCACGCGGGTGGTATCTCTTTCATTCAGAATATTCAATACCGATGATACGGTCATGTACCACACTGCCGCGGTAAAAACCCTTCAGCCCGGTAAAAATGCACTTTCTTACAGCCTTGACAGTTTAGCGTTACCCTACGGTGAGTATGTGCTCAACGCGGTAGTTTATGACACAACCGCAATGCCGTTGGCCAACATAAAAAAGGGATTCTCGATGTGGTCGGCACATTTGCCCTATTATGTAAGAGATATAGATAAGGCGATTGAGCAAATGCAATATATTGCAAGCACTGCCGAAATGGATACTCTGAAAGCCAATAAAACATATGACGAAAAAGTCCGCGCATTCTACGAATACTGGAAAAAGAAAGATCCGAATCCAACCACCGAAGAGAATGAGTTTTTATTAGAGTATTACCGGCGCATTGAATACGCGAACAGAAATTTTTCGCATTACATTGAGGGATGGAAAACCGATATGGGAATGGTCTACGTTTTTCTCGGCACCCCGAACAATATTGACCGCCATCCATTTGAAATTGATTCCAAGCCGTACGAAGTATGGGAGTACTACGAATTAAATCTTGATGTAGTATTCGTAGACTATACCGGTTTCGGAGATTACCGGCTCATTACACAATTACCCCCAGAGGCATATAAATTCAGATGATTTTAATTATTACAACCAATCCGTTATTAGAAAACCGCTCATACATCTCAAGTTTTTCATCAGGCCGGGACTTTCGGCATGTGCCGCTCAAACAGACGGCCGGAGGAAAAGGCATAAACGTCAGCCGTCAGCTAAAACTGCTTGGAGTACATAGTTTAAACCTTACCTTTCTCGGGCATCATAACGGAAAAAGATTCAGAGAATTAGTGGAATCGGAAGGATTAGCACTAACCGCAGTGAAATCCGTATCCGATACACGCGAAGCTACGGTAATTGTCGAAAAGGATATTCAAAAAGTAACAACGCTATTCAATATAAACAGTGAGATTACCGAAAAAGAAGTTGAAGAATTCAAGGCTAAACTTCCGAAAATGATACAGAACTGCGAGATTGTTCTTTTCTCAGGAAGTTCGCCTTCCCCTGCCGCTGATTCAATTTATCCTTACGGAATCGAACTCGCTCATCAATTTGATAAAATCTCAATCGTGGATACCTACGGCAGCCATTTGCAGGCTTGTATTGACGCTGCTCCCACGATACTGCACAACAACATTTCCGAAACTGAAAAAAGTCTTAATCTCAGCCTTGCAGATGAAAATCAGATAACGGATTATCTGCATACTCTCTACACTAAAGGAATTAAGCAGGCATTCTTGACTGACGGCGGAAAAGATTTTTATGCATCCAATTTCGACTTCCAATTCAAGGTTAAAAATCCTGTGGTTCAACCGTTTGACGAAACAGGCAGCGGTGATGCTTTTACCGCCGGAATTATTTTTGGGCATTTTCGGGACCAAATTTTCGCCGATACGGTGAAGTTAGCTGCTTCGCTGGGTGCTTGCAATGCACAAAGCGACTCCGTATGCCTTGTGCAGCCGGAAGATGCGTTACATCTATCGGGACAGGTTACCATTACGCCTATAGGGAAAAAACTGAAATTAATTGATGACACACCGACCATTCGTTAAATGTATTCTGCTTGCAATTGTCCTGTTGTGTAATAGCAACGCCCAAACAATTCATCAATTGCGTGTAGAAAAAAATGCTTTCTTTGACGAGTCATCGGTTCTGCGGTTAATCAATGCCCAGCTTCCTTTCCATCTCCGTGAGACATTAAAAGACTCTCTCTCCGCTGCGTTACTGCGCGAAATGCAGAACAATGGTTATTTTTCATCACAGGCAAATATCCGCGTTGATTCCACCTCCACCGATTCGGTAGTAACGGCACTGAACATCGCAATCTCTTCAGGAAAACAAGCTGAATTAAAAGAGATTCACTACAGCATTACCGACTCTCTTTTATTGCGAAAGTTCAAAAATGAAGATCAGTTCCTTTGCGGTCAGGTGTTTTCAAAAAAAGTGGTCGAAGATTTTTTATCCACCCTGCTAAACTCGTTCCAAAACTCCGGGTATCCTTTTGCATCCTTCAAAATACGCCAGACAGAGTATGACAGCCTCTCCAACTCAGTAACACTGTACATTAATTGCAGCACGGGTGATCGCTGCAAGATTGATCAGATACTTATTGAGGGCAATAAAAACACAAAAGATTATGTCATCTTCAGAGAGCTTCCGGTGAAAACCGGAGAAGAATATGTTCAAACCAAGGTTGACAAGATACCGGAAGTCTTAAACAAGATGCGCCTGTTTGAATCGGTTTCCGAACCTCAGTATTTTGTCTCCAATTCAAAAAAAGGTATTCTTGTTATCACCGTGAAGGAGAAAAACACCAATTCTTTTGACGGTGTTATCGGCTATCAGCCGGGATACGACAATAACAACAAAGGTTATCTAACGGGACTCATCAACATCGGTTTTCAAAATCTCTTCGGTACAGGCAGAGCGACGTCCATTCACTGGCAAAAGATAGACAAGCTTTCTTCAGAATTTCAACTAAAGTATTTGGAGCCCTGGGTCGCCAATTATCCGTTTAATATCAACCTCTCTTTCTATCAAAAAAAGCAGGACTCGTCATACGTTCAAAGGCAATTTGAAAGTTCGCTTGAATACATTGCAACGAATGAAATCAGCATTGCACTTCAGTATGGCTTATCAAACGTGATACCGTCTTTGTTATCAAGCGGTGTATTCACCGTATTCAAATCAACAACATCATCCGCCGGTTTTAAAATAAAGATAGACACCCGGGATGACCCTCTTTCACCCCGACGTGGATTATATTTTTCCAACACGTACACATTAGATAAAAAAAGAATTCTTGAGAATAATACCACGCTAAATGTTAAAACAAACAACGAGCAGCAAAAGATGCTGCTTGACCTCAGTATGTATTTTGAGTTCTTTTCAAAGCAGGTGTTTGCATTATCCATCCATGGTAAAGAACTACGGGGTGATCTTATCGAAGTAAGCGACCTCTATAAACTCGGCGGAGCAAACACACTCCGGGGATACAGAGAAAATCAGTTCCTTGGTCAACGTGTCGCATGGGTAAATACCGAGTACCGCTTTTTATTGGATAAACGTTCATTTGCCTTTCTGTTCGTTGATAACGGGTATTACCTGCAAAAAGCCGACAACCTTTTCGGAACCTCTAAAATCGAAGGTTTTAAGACGGGATACGGCTTGGGCCTCGCCTTCGAAAGCAGTTTGGGAATTATTAACGTGAGTTTTGCGTTAGCTAAGGGAGACGGATTCTCTCAAGGGAAAATCCACTTTGGACTTGCTAACGAATTTTAGGTTACTACCATGCGACATATTCTCAAGAACGGAATTCTCCCGCTCATTCTTTTGTTTTCCTTAACAGCACTGTACTGTGGAAATAAGAATAAAACGGAGAAAACAAGAATGAATGACTCAACAGCCGACACAAAAAATCTGGATACTGTTACCCTTGGCTCAGGCTGCTTCTGGTGTGTTGAAGCAATATTTCAAAGAGTTGAAGGCGTAGTATCGGTCACCTCCGGATATTCGGGCGGCACCACGGAAAACCCCTCATATGAAGAAGTCTGCACCGGAACTACCGGACACGCGGAAGTATGTCAGGTAGTATTCGATACGACTAAACTGTCCTTTTCTTCCCTGCTGGAAATTTTCTGGAACACTCACGATCCGACGACTTTAAACCGGCAAGGAGCCGATGTCGGCACACAATACCGCTCAGCTATTTTTTATCATAATGAGTCCCAAAAAGAAATTGCGACAGCTTATAAAGAGCAATTACAGAAATCGGGGACATTCAAAAGTCCTATCGTAACGGAAATAACTCCTTTCAAGAATTTCTACAAAGCTGAAGATTATCATCAGAACTATTTTAACGATAATGCAAGAAAGCCATATTGTTCTTTTGTTATTCAACCAAAAGTTGAGAAATTTGAAAAGCACTTTAATGAAAAGTTGAAAAAGTAGCGTTTATACATCATCCTTTAAGGAAGTCGCATGAAGAGAGATATTGAATTCTGGAATTTTATCCTTTCAAATCTGCAAGCTGGTAATAAAATTGCACTCATCAAAGTATTTGAGTCCAACGGCGCTTCTCCGGGTAAGCAGGGCTTCATGCTTGCCGTGAACCCGCAGAAGGATATTCGGGGCACAATCGGCGGCGGTATTATGGAATACGATGCTGTTGAGCGTGCGGTTCAGAGATTATCCGATAATGATTCCGACATCACACTCCGTGAGTTGCAGCATAAAATACACGTCCCGAACAGCTCGGGTTTAATGTGTTCCGGTGTCCAGACCAATACCGACTATACCTTAACCCTTAAGGATATAGCAACCGTGCAAAAAATTCTCAGGGCTCTTGATGAAAAACGCGACGGTCAGCTGCGCTATACTCCGCAAGGAATAGAATTTCATTCGGAAATTGTTAACCAGCAGCGCTATGTTTATCATTTTGCATCCGAACAAGACTGGTATTTTGAAGAGAACTACGGCCAGCCGGATACTGTATACGTTTTTGGCGGCGGCCATGTCGGCCTTGCAGTTTGCCAGATGTTTGCGTTTCTTGATTTCTATGTTGTGGTTTTTGACGAACGTCCGGATGTGATAACCATGACGAACAACATTTACGCGCATCAAAAAATTGTCGGTCCCTTTACCGAGGCTGCACAGTACGTCCGTGAAGGAGATCATTCGTATGCAATCATCTCAACGTCCAAGGCTCCGACCGATATGCAATCACTTGAGCAGGTCATCAATAAGAAACTCAAATATAAAGGATTGATGGGCAGCGGCGTGAAGATCAAATGGATTTATAAGAAGCTCAAAGACAAAGGTATAGACCCCGCACTATTTGAAGAAGTTCATGCCCCGATCGGATTATCCATCGAGGGAAATACCCCCGAAGAAATTGCAGTAAGTATAGCTGCTGAAATCATTAAAATTAAAAATTCGTAATCCGCTGATATTTTATCGTTATATTCCTAGCCCATGACTTAAGTCATGGGCTAGGAATATGTCAATACCTCCCATTCCTGAATATTTCTTCCTATTTTCTCAATTTTAAGTGCAGTTATTTTCTCAATTTTTATATAAGCCCCTGAAAAATTTTATCACTATTGGGAAAAACCCGTAAAAAACAGATTTTTTTAGGTAAAATCCGTCTCTTTTCTGTTGGCACACATTTCGCTATTCTTTTCAATCAATTTTAAACATGGATGAATGAAGAGTATATTATTTTACAGCCCGGACTTAAACCTCTGCGCTAGTTTGTTAATGTTTTTCAACGAAAAGTACGCTGTTACCACAACAACCGACCTTTCCGTGCTGGGAAATATTTTCAACTCTGCTCATTTTGATCTGCTTGTAATTGATTCGGAACCTACGGATACAATTATTGATTTGTGCAAAACAGTCCGTGAAAGCCACCCGGGCATTCCGGTAATTTCAACATACGTGTACACCAACAAATTCAGTGACAATGAAGCTGAATTAAAGAGCTCCGTAGACATTATATTTTACAAGCCTATTGATCTTTTTGAAGTATCTCAAAAAATTGATAGGATGATGTTTCAGCCTGCCGAATAAGGTCGCAGCCCCTATTCCATTTGATTTTACTATATTTGCTCTGTGGAGCTAAATAATTATCTTTTTCCCCGTGGAATTTTCCGATAGATTTAACGTCAAAATATGTACTAATTAATAGACAGTTATTGTAATTATATAGACACTTTTGGACAAAAATAGCTGTTTACATTGGTATTAAGATATTTTTCATTGGCGCGATTATTGTATACAGTCTATAGGAATTTAAGAGGTTCACAATGAAATATAGAAGTGTAATTTTATCGTTAGTGTTTTTATCGTTAGGAGCTTTCCTAACCGGATGCTATACGCAGTTTGCGGCATATCAGAAGCGGGCTCCGAAAAACCATTATTATCAGGATCAATACCAGGATACGTCATATCAAAGTGACGATCAGGCAGATAACCCCGATACCAACTACTATGTAGACGATAGTGTTGATGACAATGGTCAGGTAGTCAATAATTACGACTATAATTTTTACCCGCATCGCCGGTATTACTGGGGTTATCAACCCTCATTCGGATTTTCCATGGTTTACGACCCAATCTGGGACGACCCATGGGGATACTGGTATAATCCTTTTTACCCGTCTTACTGGTGTTCGGGATACGGATACTATTACGGCGGCTGGAGCAATCCATGGTACGGCTACGGCGGTCACGGACCAATCTGGTATGACCATAATTACGCGCACGGAAGACCCGCTGATATCGGACATATCCGTAACGGTGTAAACGGCAGAGGAAATCCGGATGGTAGATCTCTGACAAGATTAAACGGGTCAGTATCCCGTCCGTCTTCAGGAATTTCAAAGACCCGCGACGGTAATTCAGGACGGTATTCAAGGCCGAGCGAGACAGGCACAATTAGGAATGATACGAGAAATTCCCGCTCCTCGGATACAAGAGTTGGTTCTTCGTCAAATGGTAATCAGTCCGGACGCTCGTCGGTAAGAACGGATACAAGAAAAAATTCGCCTTCACGCGGTCCTGCAGTCGGCAGTGACAACCGTGGGAGAAACAACGCTCCAAGCCGTGAATCCAGACGTAATAATTCATCTAATGAACGGCGCGTTTCACAGGGTGGCAGCAGCACGCCATCACATCCGCGCGCTCAATCTCCTTCCGGAGGCAGTTCACGCGGATCATCAGGCGGCGGCAGGCAGAGTGAGTCGTCATCGCATTCAAGAGGCAGGTAATGAAAATCAAAGTTTATTTTCTGTATGCGGTAGTAGCAGTATTCATGTTTTCTTTTTACGGGTGTTATACCATAGCGTGGACACCTGATGAGAAACTTCCGGATGATTACTATTCGGAGGAAACAATGGAAACCGAAAGCTATTATCCTCAAGTATATTACGGCCAGTATAATTCGTTCTATGGCGGTTCATGGTGGTCACATTCCGGAGTTATCAGCGAGTCCATTAAGAACGCAAAAGATCAGAAGTATATTCGCAATCAAAACGGAGGCCGGTCAACGGAGCAAACGACGTTTGTGCCAACCCGCCCTGTAAGTTCAAATGCAACACCCCCGGCTGTAGGTACTTCAACAAGTTCCGGCAGCAGTTCATCCGGAGCAGCTAAATCACAGCAGAGTGAATCAACAAGACAGTCGCAGAGTTCAAGCTCTGATACGAAAAGCGACACAAAAGATGTGCGCAACAGCAATAACAACCGCGCGCCGAACGACGATAACAAATCATCCTCAAGTTCTGACTCCAACAGAGGCAGCACTCAGGGCAGCGGCGCAGATAGAGGAAGGAGATAATCATGTCTATTAAGAAATTATCCATAGTTTGTTTAGTATTTACATTTTCACTCTTTGCGCAAAACGTCAACGATGCGCTCCGTTTGGCTATGCCGGGTTATAACACTCAGGCAAGGGCACTCGGAATGGGTAACAGCTACTTGTCCATTTCGGATGATGCTTCTGCCCTATCATTTAACCCCGCAGGTTTAGGATTAGTAAAGCAGATGGAATTTGCCGGTGGATTGAATTATTCTAAAGTTACCAATGATGCTACATTTTTTGGGAATACGAAATCTGCCGATAATAGTTCAACAAACCTGAATCAAGCCGCATTTGTATTTCCGTTCCCAACCGTGCGCGGAAGTTTAGTATTCGGGTTCGGCTATCACCAGACAAATGATCTGGGCGGATTGATGAAATTTGATGGTTATAATTTCGGTACTACTTCCAGAATACAAGACCTTAATAAATCGGGCTCAATCCCGTATGATTTGTATCTGGCTGATCAGAACTACAATACCCTTATTAATGGAAAGTTGCAACAGTATGGTACCAACACGGAATCAGGTGCATTGAGACAATGGGATTTTGCCGGTGCAGTTGAAACGGCTCCTAATCTGTATGTTGGTCTTCAACTTTCAGTATTGTCAGGTTCGTATACTTCAAGCTCCGTATATTCGGAAGAAGATGTGAAGTATATATACGATGGTATTCAATTAGAACCGACCAACTCAAAAACCAATCATTTCATAGCATTTGATATGCAAAATGATCTTAACTGGGATCTCAGCGGGTATAATTTCAAACTCGGTTTAATTTACCAATTGCAGAAGTTAGGCAGATTCGGTATTTCAATCCAAACACCACGCGTGTATACCATTGATGAGACATTCCAAACGCAAGCCGCAAGTTACTTTGAAAACGTTTCGTACAGTCTCGATCAAAGCGCTTATCCGGAGCTCAAGTCAAAATACGATTTAGTAACACCGTATGTATTTTCGGCTGGCGGCTCGTTGAATTATGCCGGATTAATAGCATCATTAGATATATCGTTTCAGGATTATTCGGAAACGAAATTCGAAAATGCCCAGGGCGATGTATATGATTCCGATTTAAATAAGATTAATTGGCAGATTAAGAATTCACTCCGTGCAGCTCTTAATTATAATCTCGGCGCTGAGTATACATTCCCCAATATCGGATTACGAGTCCGAGGTGGATATTTCTTACAGCAATCGCCTTACGTAGGAGATCCGTCATCCTACGACAGAACATACTTCACCGGAGGCCTCGGTTTCATCATTGAAGAATCATTAGCTTTGGATGTTGCATACGCACACGGCTGGTGGGATGCACACACCGATAATTACGGCAGCGGTGAATCAAGAGTATATCAACATATTCAGAATGACAATTACGTATTGTCATTTAACTACAGATTCTAACCACTTTTAATTTTCATTCACGAGGGATGCCGGTTGGCATCCCTTTTTTATTTTGCGTAATTTAGGATATAGTATTATATGTTTCTTCTCATCCGATGCACATACATTCGATGAACTGGTTTAGGAGCAATTTGATAACTACAATACGCAACTGAGTATTCAAAATATCAATGTGAGCTTTAATATTAACACGGCGCTTTAGCGCCGTGAGCATAAAGCCCAAAATAATCGGACTTTAGTCCAATTACTATCTCCATGTTGGGCTAAAGCCCAATTATGCGGGGTTATCCAATCCACGGCGCTAAAGCACCGTGTTAATGATAATCACAGGAATGCAAACAATATATTTTCGATTTATTGAATCTAATGAAAAGCGTTTTAACGCAAGGAGCAATTCATCAAAGGAATAATTACAAAGATTGACGGCAATTCATTTTCGGTATTCGCACCGGAAAGGGATTCGTATATCCGGTGCAGTCTGCGTGGTAAATTCAAAAATGATTTAAAGTTTAAAAAAGACAAGTTGGTTCTTACAGACATTGCCGTTGTCGGCGACCGGGTGGAATTCCAGTTAAACGATGATGGCAGCGGCGTTATTGAGACTATTCAGGAACGGAACTCCTTTCTTTCGCGAAAAGCCGCGAAAGTTAAAGGAGCCGGAGTTAAGGGTGGACGCCTTGAACAAGTCATTGCTTCTAATTTGGATGCCTTATATATAATCGTATCAGCTGATCAGCCCGAATTTAACAACAAGACTCTCGACAGATTTCTTATCGTGGGCGAGAGTGCCGGACTTCAAACGAAAATAGTGTTGAATAAAACCGACCTAATTATAGCAGATGAATTCGATGAAATCATCTCGCTCTATGAATCTATCGGATACGAAGTGTTCCCTTGCAGTACAAAATCGGGCAAGGGTCTGAATGAATTAAAAAAGTCTCTTGCCGGAAAAACCTCCCTGCTTTGGGGTCCGTCCGGCGTCGGCAAGTCATCAATTCTCACAACACTCTTTCCTGCTCTTGACCTGGAAACCGGAGAAATCAGTACTTTTCATAACAAAGGCAAACACACCACCGTCACTGTTTGGATGCACCATGTTGGAGAAAATACCTTTATAATAGACACTCCCGGAGTGCGTGAAATTGAAGCATATGGCATAAAAAAAGAAGATCTCGGTCATTATTTTCCGGAATTTGTCCCCTTCATCAATGAATGCAAATATAATACCTGTACTCACGACCACGAGCCCGGATGTGCTGTTTTTGAGGCTGTTGAGAAGGAAATTATAAGCGCTGAGCGGTACGACAGTTATCTCCGGATTCTTGCCACGACAGAAAAAGAAGACCGTTTCTGATTATTTCAGGCACTTAAACGCTTATTTCTCTGTTATTGTAAGAAAGTCGGTAATTTCGTATTATTGAGCCGCGAAAATTCAATGAATTATGTAAGGTTATGAAATAGTGACGAATATTCAGACAAACGAACGATATTGGGCGTTGATACTTGGTGCGTCATCCGGATTTGGCGAAGCAACCGCATTAAAATTGGCTGAAGACGGTTATAATATTATCGGCGTGCATCTTGACCGCCAGGCTACCATGCCGAACGTTCATCGTATTGTAGATCAAATTAAAGCCACGGGCAGTACTGCATTATTCATTAACATGAATGCTGCGGATGAAGAAAAGAGAAGAGAATTTGTCGAATCTCTTAAAAAATTACCCGGTGGAGCTCCTAAAATAAAAGTACTTATGCATTCTTTGGCTTTCGGTACTCTCAAGGAATTTGTTTCCAAATCCGGCGAACCGACCCTGACAAAAGCACAAATGGAAATGACACTCAATGTAATGGCACATTCGCTGGTATATTGGACTCAGGATCTCGTTGCAGCTAATTTGTTGGTGCCACGCTCCCGCATCTTTGCTATGACCTCCTCCGGCGGAAGAACAGCGATTCCCTTTTACGGAGCTGTTTCAGCTGCCAAGGCGGCACTTGAATCCCATGTACGTCAGCTTGCTACCGAATTAGGTTTTATGAAGGTAGGAGTTTCTGCAATCATGGCGGGTGTTACCGATACTCCGGCTTTGAGAAAGATTCCCGGAAGCACACAGATGCTTGAAGTGGCCAGAAGAAAAAACCCACAAGATAAATTAACAACTCCGGAAGATGTAGCTAAAGTAATCTCCCTCCTCTGCCGCGAAGGCGGTGAATGGATTTCGGGAGGTATAATACATGCCGACGGTGGAGAAGAAGTTGTAAATTATGTCGGTCAAAATGCCGACATCAATCTCGATTAAATAGTAAAATTGAAAGGCTAAGTAATCAACATGAAACCTGTTACCTTAACAAATGAAAACTTTGAAAGTGAAGTTGTAAAATCAGACATTCCCGTATTGATAGATTTCTGGGCTCCGTGGTGCGGACCCTGCAAAGCACTTGCGCCCACAATGGAGCAGCTTGCAGTCGAATACGCGGGAAAGTTGAAAATCGGCAAATTAGACATTGACGAAAACAATGAATTAGCTATTAGATTCGGTGTCCGGTCAATTCCTACAATGCTGTTTTTCAAAGGCGGCCAGCCGGTTGATAAAATGGTTGGGGCGGTTCCGAAAGCTCAGATTATACAACGCTTAGGACAAATTTTATAGTATCTATGGAACAGTGCCCATGAATAGTGGGCACTGTTTTTGTACATAACAGTTCTTACATTGAATTCGTTATTCATCCCCCGGGCAAATATCCCCTGCACGGTTACATTGCATAATACTCTAAGTGTGTCTTCACGCAAAAATTCACAAACGATTTAATTAATACGCGGTTAATACCGCAGGCAAACAACAAAATAAATAAAAAGAAAAGTGTGTGCCATGAAAAAGAAAATAATAATTACCGATGCCGTTGATAAAAAATCGGCTGAGATTTTAGAGAATGCCGGATTCGAAGTGCTCTACAAACCCGGCATGAAGAAAGAAGAAATCTTCGAAGTTATCGGAGATTACAACGCGCTCATCGTCAGAAGTGAAACAAAAGCCACTGCTGAAATGATAGCCCTGATGAATAACATGGAAGTAATCGGCAGAGCCGGTGCAGGCACCGATAATATTGACCGCGAAGCCGCTACCCGCAAAGGTATTCTGGTTATGAATACTCCCGGCGGAAACACCATCTCAACCGCAGAACATGCCTTCTCGCTTATGCTCTCCATGTGCCGTAATATTCCACAGGCTGATGCCTCAATCAAAGCAGGCAAATGGGATAAAAAATCATACAAAGGAACAGAAGTTTACGGAAAAGTCTTAGGCGTTTTCGGACTCGGCAAAATCGGCCGCGAAGTAGCTATACGGGCCAAGGGCTTCGGTATGCAGGTGTTAGGGTATGACCCGGTGCTTTCAAATGATGTTGCCGCAAAGCTTGGCATTACATTAACCGACATTGAAACAATTTTTAAACAAGCCGATATTATAACCGTCCACGTTCCACTGGATGATAACACAAGAAATCTCATCCGCAAGGAAACATTAGCAATTTGTAAAGATGGAGTTAAAATTGTTAACTGTGCGCGCGGCGGCATTGTCAACGAAGATGATATTGTTGAAGCACTAAACAGCGGAAAAGTTTCCGCAGCTGCGTTTGATGTTTACACAAAGGAGCCGCCTGATTTTTCTCATCCCCTATTCTCGCATCCTAAAGTTGTGACCACTCCGCATCTTGGTGCATCAACTGAAGAGGCGCAGGAAAAGGTTGCCATTCAAATTGCCGAACAGATTGTTGAATACTTCACGAAAAAGGAAATTAAAGGTGCTGTTAATGCAGCCGCGTTAGCTTCGGTCAGCAAACCGGAGTTAGCTCCTTACGTCCAGTTGGGTGACAAGCTCGGTTCGTTATTTGCTCAATTGATTAAAGGCAAAGTAACGAAATTGAGCGTCCGTTTATCAGGCGACACCCTGTCTGTCTCCAACGGACTTATCTCAACCGCCGTTATAAAAGGCTTCTTATCCAAATTCAGCAGCGATCAGGTCAATCTTATCAATGCGCCGTTTCTTGCTAAAGAATTCGGGCTTAAAGTTGAAGAAACATTAGCGGGTCCTGACCCTGATTACGCGAATCTTTTAACCGTCGAATGTGTCTCCGATGCTGAGACGAGAGTAATTTCAGGTACCGCGTTCGGTAACAATGAATTACGTTTAGTCCGGTTGGATAGTTTCAAAATTGAGATCAATCCCGAAGGCTGGTTGTTATTCTACTCGAACATTGACATACCGGGCAGACTTGCGTCGGTTGGTCAGGTACTCGCCGAAGCGAACATTAATATTGCCGGACTGTCGCTGGGACGTGTCGGAATCGGCAAGGATGCTTTAACGGTAATTTCGGTTGATCATTTCATTGAGAAAGATACACTCGCAAAAATCGCTTCTATTGACGGGGTCAGCAGCGCGATGGTTGTAAAAGTATAAATCAGTTATATTATATTGAAGCCGGATTTGGTTCAACAAATCCGGCTTTTTGTTTATTAGGGAATTTTTCCAGTTTATAATTGTTTTGATAGTATTACCATTATTAGGCATTATATGACAGCAATCGTGAAAAAGTATAAATATTACGACCTTATTATGGCAGCATTTGTTACTGTGCTGTTATGCAGCAATGTAATAGGCGCCGAAAAAGTTGTCCGGTTGTGGGGTTTTACCTTTGGTGCGGGTATTCTGTTTTTCCCCATCAGTTATTTCTTTAATGATATACTTACCGAAGTATACGGTTATGCACGCTCCAGAAAAGTAGTATGGGCAGGTTTCAGCGCACTCATTTTTGCATCCGTAATGTCAATGGTTGTAGTGGCTCTTCCCGCTGCACCGGGATGGATTCATCAGGATGCCTATCAGGTAATATTCGGGGTTACGCCAAGGATTGTTATTGCTTCCCTTACTGCCTTTTTCTGCGGCGAATTTGCCAACTCTTTCGTACTCGCGAAAATGAAAGTACTTACAGGCGGCAAATTACTATGGACACGTACTATCGGTTCAACAATTGCCGGTGAAGCGGTTGACTCTTTGATATTTTATCCCGTAGCGTTTTATGCCTTCTGGCCAAACGACTTACTGCTCAAAGTAATGCTGACGAATTATGTGCTGAAAGTTGCATGGGAGGTAATTGCGACTCCCCTCACCTATCGCATCGTTGGCATGCTGAAGAAAAAAGAAAATGAAGATTTTTACGACCGCGATACGAATTTCACACCGTTCTCGTTAGACATGTAAGTTGATGATTCCGGCGGTGACATAATTATGTAATACGTTAACGTGGACGCTTCTACCATTTATCCAAACATCCAATAAGTTGCTATTTACGGCTTTGATGAAGTGTTGCATATTTAGTAACTTAGCCAACGCATGCAGTAAATTTCTGTATAGCTACATCAATATCATTGTGTTATTATTTCAGTTCAAGTAACCAAGTATCTTTGCTCGCAGCCATATGGAGGGATTGGATTATATAACTGTTTATCAGTTGTCAATCTTGTTAACTCCGGCAGAATTGTTTAAGTTATTGAGTCACCAGCTCATATTCATTTAGTAAAATCATTCCACCGGAAAACTATATGCCAGAAAATAAAACCGCCATTATAATCGGAGCAGGGCCTGCCGGATTAACTGCCGCTTATGAGCTATTGAAAAAATCCGATATTAAACCGATTGTTATCGAAAAGACAGACGATATCGGAGGAATATCGAAGACAGTGCTCTATAAAGGAAATAGAATAGACATCGGCGGACACAGATTCTTTTCTAAATCCGATACGGTTATGAGCTGGTGGAAAAACATAATGCCCGTTCAAGGCGCGCCCTCCATTGACGATATTCTTAAAGAAAAGAAGGATGGCCTGAATGGAAATGCAGGTAAATTATCCCCCACCGGGCCCGATCCTGAGTCCACCGACCGCGTTATGCTTATCAGAAACCGGTTATCGCGCATTTTTTTCCTCAGAAAGTTTTTTGATTATCCGGTTACTTTGAATCCGGGAACAGTCAAAAACCTGGGGATAATTCGAATCATCAAAATCGGTTTTTCATATCTCCGGATAAAACTATTCCCGATTAAAAGTGTCAGCACCCTCGAAGATTTCTTTATCAGCAGATTCGGTAAAGAACTATATAAAACATTTTTCAAGGATTATACCGAAAAAGTATGGGGTGTTTCATGCCGCGATATTAACGCCGAATGGGGCGCCCAAAGAATTAAAAAACTTTCGGTTTCCAAAGCACTAAGACATGCCGTTAAGACGATGTTTACAAAAGATACTTCGCTTGAACAAAAAAATACGGACACGAGTTTAATTGAGCAGTTTATGTATCCCAAATACGGGCCGGGGCATTTATGGGAGACCGCAGCCGCCATTATTGAATCCAAAGGCGGAATAATAATCAAAAATGCGGAGGTTATCGAAATAGCCGTGCATGAATCCAGAGTTACCGCCGTAACATATTGTGATGCAATTGCAAAAGAGAATAAGACTATTGAAGGCGATTACTTTTTATCCACCATGCCGGTAAAAGATTTGATACAGGCAATGGGGACAACTGCACCCGCGAACGTTGCTGAGGTTAGCAGTGGATTACAGTACCGGGACTTTATAACAGTCGGCCTGCTTTTAGATAAAATGAAAATAAAAAACGAGACTGAAACCGTCACCATAAATAACATTGTTCCGGATAATTGGATTTATATTCAGGAACGCGATGTAAAAGTCGGCAGACTGCAAATTTTTAATAATTGGTCGCCGTATATGGTCTCCGATATTAATAAAGTCTGGATTGGCATGGAATACTTCTGCAATGAAGGCGATGATTTGTGGAAAATGACTGATGAAGAATTTATTCGCTTTGCCATTGAAGAATTAGCGAAAATAGATATTATTGAGGAAGAAGATGTATGCGACAGTACGATTATCAGAATGCCGAAAACATATCCTGCCTATTTCGGCACATATCATAAGTTCGGCATAATAAGAAGTTTTGTTGACAATATTGAAAATCTCTTCCTCATCGGCAGAAACGGAATGCACAAGTATAATAATCAAGATCACTCTATGCTTACTGCAATGGCAGCAGTAGAAAGTATTATTTCCGGTGCTGCTCTGAAATCTAAAATATGGGATATTAATACTGAAGAAGAATATCACGAAGAAAAGTAATGTATTCATGGTTACTAAAGAAACATTGCCATTAATAACAGCTTTAATAACTCCGGTTGGTGCTTGATGTTGACGGCGAACGAGATTCATTGCTCCTATGTCAATATGAACCGCATTATGGTTCCGATGAAAATCAGATTATCTTGTCTTTCTGAAAGCGAAAAAAAGCATGCGGAAAAATTCCATCGGCCGGAAGACAACGAACATTATATTACACGAAGATGGTTCTACCGGCAAGTATTAGCGAAGTATTCCGATGTACCTCCGGAAGCATTGCAGTTCGTTGAAAATAATTATGGGAAGCCTAACTTGCAATCCGGACAGAATCGCGAAGGAATTTCATTCAGCTGTTCATCCTCCGCAGACATGGCAGCAATCGCTCTTGTAAAAGACAGAGAAATCGGCATTGATATTGAATTTATTCAACAAAATCTAAAAATCAGCCAGGTCTCCGGACAGATATTCACCCGGCAGGAGCAGGAGCTGATTGAAAATTCGGGAAATAGTGCACAGGTCTTTTTCGAATTGTGGACTAAAAAAGAGGCATTTGCAAAAGCTGCCGGAAAGGGACTTGTCTATGCAAACCCCGGCAGGCTTGATCTCACTCCCGACATGGTAAAGATATCTGAGAATGGTATGACAAAATACTTGCACTTCAAAAAACTGTCGATCGCTCCAAATTATGCGGGGTCAATCGCCTTGATGAGTGACAGTATGTGTGTTCCCGTGAGTTTTCAGATTCAAGAAACTAAGTTATATTAAAGCATCAACTTCAATTATACCGGATAATTCTTACTGCTATGAATATTGTAACATTATTTGAAGAAAAAGCGTCGGCGTATGCAAATTCAATCGCGATAGTCGGCAAAGATGGTTCATTGACGTATAAAGAAGTCAATGAATCAGCTAACCGGCTTGCACATTTTCTGGCAAAAGCAGGAATTAGGAAAGGTGATTACATCGGAATATGCCTGCCAAGGTCACCGGAATTTATTATTGCCATAACAGCAGTACTAAAATTAGGTGCTGTATATGTCCCGATAGATGTATCCTATCCGAAGCAGAGAATAAGCTTTATGCTGCAAAACTCGGGAGTATCACTTCTCTTATCCAAAAACGAACACCGGGATTTATTGACCGGCTATCAGATGACATCGGTTTATATTGATGAGATACACAGTAAATTGGAGAAAGAAGATGCGGGAAATCTTACACTTCAAATAAATAAAACCGATGCTGTATACGTGATGTATACTTCCGGTTCAACCGGTACGCCGAAAGGTTCAATCATTACTCATCAGGCGATAACCCGGCTCACCAATGAATCCGGTTATATTGAGATTCTCCCAACCGACAATTTTTCCCATTTTTCCAATGTTTCTTTCGATGCTTCTACATTTGAAATTTGGTCTGCCCTGCTCAATGGCGCACGGTTAACACTTATTGAGCCGGATACATTATTAGATACGAAGGCATTGCATCAGTGTATCGTGGACAATGGTATAACCACGATGTTTATTACTACCGCGCTTTTTAATCATCTTGTCAATGAAAAACCCGATATGTTCGGCAGCGTAAAGTATGTCTTATTCGGCGGCGAAAAGGCAAACGCATTTTTTGTCAACAAAGTGTTGGAGCACGGAAAGCCACAGCATTTAATAAACGCATATGGGCCGACTGAGAACACGGTTTTCTCTACGACTTTTGAAATTGCAGATAATTATGTGCCTGAAGAATTAGTCCCCATCGGGAAGGTTATAAAAGGCACGACCGCATTGATTCTTAATAGTGAAAAAAAGCCCGTGCAACAAGGTGAAAGCGGTGAATTGTACCTCGGAGGAACCGGAATAGCTTTAGGGTATGTCAACCGGCCTGATTTGACTGCAGAAGTATTCATTCCAAATCCGTGTACAGATGGAGAAGATATGCTGTACAAAACGGGCGACATTGTACGCGAATTACCGGACGGCAATATCGTGTATATCGGCAGAACCGATACCATGGTAAAAATCCGCGGGTATAGAATTGAGCTTGCAGAAATTGAGAAGCATATCTTATCGTATGCAGGAATTACAGAGGCTTTTGTATCCTTTACGGAAGATGAAGCCGGTGATAAAGAGCTGGTATCATTTTTCAAAGCCGAACAACATGCCGAAATACAAACGGCTTCTTTACGCCGCTACCTTCAGGAAAGATTACCTTCATATATGGTCCCGCCTGCTTTGGAACAGGTTTCTGCATTCCCGATGACGCACAACGGGAAAATTGATAAAGCCGCACTTCTTAAGTCGTGGCTTGAAAAAAATCAGTCCGAAATTATTACGGCATCAAGCGATGTTGAAAAAATGGTTGAGATATGGGAATCCGTTTTTCATATTCATCCGCTCTCACAAACTGCCAATTTCTATGAGCTTGGCGGACATTCATTTATTGCATTCCAGATAATGCAGAAAGTCAGAGCCGTATTTGAGGTTGAAATTCCACTCCGGTTTATTTTCGAGTCACCTACTCCCGCCGTGTTGACAATCCGGTTAAGCAAGTACAAAGAACTCTTACATACCGACGGTTCCTTATCGCTGCTGCTGCCCATTAGAAAAGAAGGCACTAAGACGCCCATCGTCATCGTGCCGCCATTCGATACGATTCATAGATTGTATGATTTCACGGATAACATACTTCAAGAATATCCGGTTTACGGATTTGAGCCGCTCTATTTTTCCGAATCCTCCGGACATATCCATAGCATTGAAGAGATTGCCCGGTTGTATCTTGCCGACGTATTGAAAACAATGAATGGTTCGCCGTTCCTCTTAGGCGGCTGGTCATTAGGCGGAGTAATCGCCTTTGAGATGGCTCGTATTATAAAAGATGAGATGCATGTAAACATTCCACTGTTCTTCCTTGACCTTGAAGAACTGGAAGACGATTCTAATTTCTTCAAAACCAAGTCGAAACTTAAAAGAAGACTTCTGGAAATATTTTATGCGTGCGAGAAATGGTTATACTTTTTATCCGTGTACAAATTAAGAATGATCACAAAAATCTACAAAAGCATTGTACGTCGTTTTAATATAATGGTTCGTAAAAAAACCGTCAAGGAAATTGAGCGGGCAAAAATCGTTTCAACCGGCTGGCCGGTTGCCCTGAGGAAAGCCCAAAGTGAAGCATTTGCCGCCTATAGAGCCAAACCTCTTGAAATTGATGCCGTGAATTTTATTGCAATAGACCGGTACCGTCCTCCCGTTGAACGCAAAATTGGCCCAAAGAAATTTATCACCGGCAAGTACTCCGAGGTGATTGTAGAGGGCGATCATAATAATTTTCTTGAACTGCCATATGTGCATGATTTAGTAAGCAAATTCGAACAGTATTTAAAAACAGTGTAACCGTTAAGATTCTTTCAATTTGGCGAGAAATTGCTTTTATTGCCGATTGAATGCAAAGCGTTATTTTAATCAGTTATAAATATCAAATTATCATCAAGGTCTGAAATGAAATTATTTAACATCAATAAACCTATTATTGGCATGATTCACGTGCAGGCACTTCCCGGCACGCCGAAATATAAAGGGAACATCAAAGCAGTTATAGAAAAGGCAAAAGAGGAAGCTCTTGTGTACAAACGCGCCGGTATTGATGTGCTGATGATTGAAAACATGCACGATATACCCTATCTCAACAGACACGTCGGCCCTGAGATTCAGGCGATGATGAGTATTATCCTGTATGAAGTGAAGAATGTTTCAGGATTGCCGGTCGGCATTCAGATACTCGCAGGCGCCAACAAAGAAGCATTGGCGGCCGCATTAGCAGCCGGAGCCGATTTTATCCGCGCTGAAGGATTTGTCTTCGCTCACGTTGCGGATGAGGGCACTTTTAATTCGGACGCAGGCGAGATACTTCGCTACCGGAAACAGATTCAGGCCGAAAACGTTCTTGTATTCACCGATATAAAAAAGAAGCATAGTTCACACGCGATTACCTCTGATGTTGATATTGTAGACACGGCAAAAGCCGCAGAATATTTCCTCAGCGACGGCGTTATCATTACCGGTTCAAGCACCGGCAAGGAACCCTCACTCGAAGAAATCAGTGATGTAAAAAAGAAAGTAAAAATTCCCGTTCTTGCCGGATCAGGAATCACTTTCGACAATCTTCCGGACTATCTGAAATTGTGCGATGCTCTGATCGTCGGTTCTTATTTCAAGACCAACGGCAATTGGGTATCACCATTAGATTTTGAGAAAATCAAAAAATTTATGAAAAAGGTAAATGCATTACGGTAGGAAATTCAATTTGTATAGGCAGTAATTACTCGTGCATGTAAAACTATTATAAGAAACTTTATCAATATGAGGACAGTTTTGAAGGAACATATCAACACAATTATTATTTCATTCACGCTAATAATAGCTGTCGCCATATTGGGACACGCGTGGAAAGTTTCGCATTTAAAAACGGAAAACACCATTAACGTTACCGGCATGGCTACAAAAAACTTTACATCCGACCTCATCAGCTGGCAGTGTTCCTACTCAAGAAGATCAGCCTCCATTAAGGACAGCTATAAACTGTTAAAGAGGGATAGCGATATTATTCGGGACTATCTGCGTAAAAAAGGAGTCAATGATAAAGAAATTGTCGTTTCTTCCATAGACATCCAAAAAGAGTTTAAAACTATTAAAGAGAAAGACGAAACAAGAACGGTGTTTGACGGCTATCAATTGAGACAGACCGTTTCAATTGAGTCCAAGGAAGTCGGGAAGATTGAAGAAGTTTCCCGCTCCATAACAGAACTCATTGACCTCGACATTGAATTGACTTCGCAGGAGCCGACGTATCTTTACACGAAACTTGCCGAGTTAAAAATCGAGATGATTGCCAACGCCACGGCTGACGCCCGCAATAGAGCCAAGCAGATTGCCGAAAATGCGGGTAACTCACTTGGCGATTTGTGCAGCGCCAATATGGGTGTGTTCCAGATAACGGGACAAAATTCCTCCGAAGAATTCAGCGCAGGTGGAGCATTCAACACGACATCAAAAAATAAAACGGCATCAGTCACGGCAAGATTGCAGTTTAACATCCGTTAGCCGGTAAAGGAAACCTTTTTAAATACATGAATAGCATTTATACCGAAGAACGGTTTATCCGGGCGTACGAAATTGATTTTCAGAATGAATTAAAATTAAACGCGGTCTTCAACATTATGCAGGAAGCCGCATCCTCTCATGCCGAAAGCATGGGATTAGGATTTGAAGACCTGAAAAAGAACGACCTCGCCTGGGTATTATCATGGGCAAGCATCCGGTTGGAGAAGACCGCCATATTCGGCGAAAAGATTCGCATCACCACATGGCCGAAAACCAAATACAAATTATTCTCTATCAGGGATTTTCGTATTACCGATGCGCAGGACAATACCATCGCGCTGGCAACTACCGCTTGGCTCCTCATCAATCCGCGCACAAAAAAGATCACCAGTCTAAACGAATTGCCGGAGAATATTTCCTATCAGCCCCAAATGAGCGCTATAGATGCCTATCCTGAAAAGATAGCGATTAGCGACGACAAAGAACTCGCGTATTCTAAAATCATCCGTTATACGGATATAGATATAAACGGCCATGTGAACAACACGAAGTACGTCGAACTTCTGCTTGATTGCTTTCCTCTGGAGAAATTCCGTTCGGAACGTATCCGGGAAGCGACCATACGTTTTTCATCGGAAAGTTTTGAAGGCGACACTATTCACGTATATACTGCATCCGCGGGAGCAGCTGCCGGACTGACCATAGAAGGCGTGCACACCTCATCGCAGCAGCAGTCATTCATTTCTACAATACAGTGGCAGCAGAAATCATAATTAAAAGTCAGTAATGCGTTTGTGGTGATCTTTATGGCAGTTATACTAAATCGAAATCCTTGCCCAGTAACCAAATAGAATCAGATGCTATCTTTTGGGCATCGGTGCCTCAACAAAATCACGTAATAAAAAATGAACGGAGCGAAGCGGCATGAGGAAATTTGTTTGACCGAGCGCAGCGAGGGAGTTATTTCCTCATAGCGAAGCGCAGTGAATTTTTCGTGATTTTGTTGCAGCACCTGTTCTTTTGGTACTTTTCTTGCGTCAAGAAAAGTACATAACTAGTTGACTTAAATAAAGTGCCAGCCAATTTGGGCTGGATTCTGATCGCCCTATTTTGACCATGAGCCGGAATGACTTTCTGTAGTGTAATTAGTGAAGCATACGAATTATACCTTCCCGGCTTCAAATGAGCGGTTAATACTTCACTTTTACGGCTTTTTCCAAGGGCAGATTTTTCTTCACCATATTGCATTTCTCACTTTTTTGAATAGATTGTAAGGTAAAATTTTCAATAACTATTGGATATTCAGCGGCTCGGTTACGGAACCGCGTGGATATTCTTTTGCTATCAGGATAGTTTTTAATTAAGTAATTCATGAATCAATAATTAAAGGAAACGTATGAAAAAACAATTTTTCTCATTTCTTTTACTGATGCTGGTCTCTCCCCTTGTCATGTTCGCCCAGCAGCAGGATACAACCAAATTAGATAACAACGCGGCCATTTTTTACAATACAAGCGTTGGCTTAATGAAAGATGGAAATCTGAAAGATGCTTTGGCAAATGTTGACAGCGCTATTGCAATCGGAAAGGACTACCGCCTCTCATTTCTGAAAGCGCAGATCTATAAAAAGCTCGAAGATGAAAACAACGCTATTGCTCAGTTACAGGAATGCATAGCCCTGAATAAAAGCTTTGACGCAGCATATCTCCAGCTGTCAGCAATTTATTCAACTCAAAAACAATACGAAAAAGTCATTGCGCTGAATAAAGAGCTCATGGCTAACACTCAGGATGCCCAGAAAAAGACCGATGCCGAAATGATGATTGCTGAAGCAGAAAATGCAATTGCGGTCAGTTATCTCAACGCCGGTGTAGATCTTATTAATGCAGGAAAATTTGACGAAGCTATTCAAAACTTCGATAAGTCGCTTACTTTGAAAAAAGACATCAAAGCATATTACTACAAAGGCGTTACTTATACAAAAATGCAAAAGCCCGAAGAAGCAAAAAAGGAATTCTTGACGGTAACGCAGATGGATCCTGCTTATGCGATGGCTTATGTAGCTCTTGCAAACATCTACCGCGAAGCAAAAGATTACAAATCAGCAATCCCATACTATCAGAAAGCAATTGACAACACTGCCGATGAGAATAAGAAAAACGGAATTAAAGAGGCTTTGAGAATTGCTCACTTCATGCTTGGTATGACCGCTTTCTCAGAGAAAAAATGGGATGCTGCAATCGAGAGCATCAATAAGTCTCTTGAAATTGCAAAGAATGACAGAGCACTATTGAGTCTTGGCCGTGCCTATGCAGAAAAAAAGCAATGGGATCTCGCTCTGCAATCATTTGACGCTTCATTGGATTCCACACTTGCTAAAAGAACCGTTACACCGGGTTCAGTAGCTTACTACAAAGCAAAAATGTTCCAGTCAAAAGGCGATAGCAAAAAAGCTATGGAACAGTTCAAACTCGCTTTGACCGATGACAGTTTCAAAAAATTCGCGCAGTCTGAAATTGATGCTATGAACGCTCCGAAAGACGCGAAAAAGAAATAATCAGCATCTGAAATTTTACTTAATAAAAAACCCCTGAATCTCAGGGGTTTTTTATTGGCGGTTGCTCATGAATATTTTCCGAATTAATAAAGTATTGGGGTTCAAAATCTAAATTTTGTAAAAATTATTTAATAATTGTCTTGCTCTATAATTGATAATTAAGTAAATACCATTATCTGAAAAATATTATTTCCACAAAATAATACAGCGTTGTTAGTTTACGGATAAAAGTTGGGGTAAAAACCCCATTACATCAAATCACATCAAGCCGACCACTGTTTTTTTCAGCAACATTACGTTTTTCTGAACTCATGAATAAAGGGTGACATGAGAAAAATTATAATCTTATTGACGTTATTGTACGGCTTTGGCATTGCTCAGGTTCCGACCGAGGGGTTGATAGCCTGGTATCCGTTAAACGGAACTGCGGAAGACGAAAGCGGGCACGGCAACAAAGGGACTTGTTATGGAACAGATCCGATATATGATCATACCTACATCCCAAATCTCGCGTGCCATTTTACCGGGGTCGGCAGTTACATTTCAATTGAGCCGGCGACTCTGGACACGCAAATCACAGCTCTTACCATTACCGCATGGGTAAATCCATACAGCTTTCCGGCATATATACTTTCCAAAGGACATTACAACTGCGCCGCGGCGGATATTGAGCTTTACATGGAATATGATACACTCCATGTCACTCTGGGCGAAAAGAAATATTCTTTCTACTACGATACGACATTCTGCCAGATGGGGTGGAATCATATAGCCGCTTCCTGGGACGGGGACTCTATAAAAGTTTACAACAACGGCTGGCTTTTCGGTAGTGCAGGTTGTACGGGCGGGCTCAGCTGGAACCGGCAAAACATGTATCTGGGGAAATGCAGTTATATGAACAAATTCTTCGGCGGCGCCCTTGATGAAATACGACTTTACAACCGGGCATTGAGCGAAGCCGAGATACAGGCGCTTCGAGATTACACGGACACCGTAAAGTTCATTCATCTTACCTCACCGAACGGGGGAGAAAAATTCCTCGCGAAGCAAAAACGGAACATTACCTGGGTGAGCAATATGGTGAATAATGTCAAGATACAATACACTACCGACAATGGAACTGTCTGGCAAACAGTCAGCACCTCAACTCCGGCTGACGCCGGTAAATTCCAGTGGACTGTACCACAATTATTATCCACGAACTGTGCATTTCGCGTATATGACGCAGAAGACAGCTGTTACTATGACGCTTCGGATTCACTGTTCAGCATTATTGATACAGTGGCTTATGTTGATATTACAGCGCTTCTGGAGGCATTTTATAATGAGTACACGGGGCTTATGGTGCCCGATATCGTGTATGTTTCTTTGCGGCCGGCGGCAAATCCGGACAGTATTGTAGATTATTCTCCGGTATTTCTCGACAGCTCGGGACATGGAACGGCATCTTTCCTTAATACTCCGAACGGTTCGTATTATATAGTTGTTAATCATCGCAACCACATAGAAACATGGAGTGCATCAGTGTACGCTGTAAGCAGGGGTGCAACGCTATCAATTGACTTTTCCGCGAGTCGTTCTACTGCGTACGGAAATAATATGGTGCAGCATAACAGCAGGTGGACTATTTATGCCGGAGATATTAATCAGGACGGTGTAGTCAATCAATTAGATGAAACTCTTACTGTATCCGCCTCGGATAACTACGTGAGCGGTTATGTTTCGGAGGACGCGAACGGAGATGGGTATATTGACCCGCTGGATTTCAGTGTGGTAGGCATTAATGAGTATTACCATATCGGTATACAGCGCCCGCCGGCTATTCTGGGCAGAATAATCGTCAGGCGGAAGTGGGAATATAAAACCGCGTTTCAGATACTCAATCCGTTCGTGAAGTAGGAGGGAAAGCAATGAAAAAAGTAAAAACCCTGATTTATCTCTTGATTATACTATTTGTCAATTTGCATGCACAAATTAATTATATGGAAGATAGCATTCATATAAATGATAGCATTCGCATAGAAATGCATTGGAGTAGTAATCCTCCCCAAATTGGGCAGATTGTCGTATATGATCCTTGTCCCGGTAATTGGGCGATTCGGTCGCCAATCGACTCATTTGGGCATGCAACATTAAAAATCAAAGGTGTACTTCCCGGTTCTTATGAGATACTCTATAGAATTGCGCTTGATCCCAATCAAATTGCAGATCTATCATATTACGTTTATTATAATGAAGTATTAAAGGATGAGGGAAGCTATCGCTTAACCGGGCCGGGATACGGACTGACGGCTGAATACTTTTCGCATATCAGTACGCCATATGCGAATGATTTTGATGTCCAAGGCGAAAATGTACCTTTATGTTTTTCCTTCAATAGAAGTGTCGGTATGAGTGCCGGCAATAGTTGTAATTCAAAAGGGTCATGGATTTGTGAAGGCCAAACAGTCTCTTACGAAATTGTTACAGAAACGGACTATGTTAGTTTTTACGATGGGGATAATGAAATAGGCAGCTTTTATTCTGCTGCCTATCCGCAAGGTTCCAGTATAGGCATTAGGCAAAAAAAATTATGCACTGATACGGTAGATAGGTATGCCGACATTAGCATTACTTGGGGAAATATCACAAAACAGACGCGGGTATTAATAAATCGTCTTGCTCCCGCCGTAAACTTTTACATGAATGACGATTATATTCGTTCAGGAGATACGACATGGGGGATGCTGTCTTTAGATAACCCCGAAGCATATAGATTGCGGAGTATAGCTCCCGGAATTTGTAATTATAATGTGTCGGCTAACGCCACATATAAAGTTGAAATTCTTACAGGCGGACAGTATATAAATTTAATTGACCCGGCTCAAGACGGAGAATACAAGACCATAAATGCACTGGCGCAGCAAGACGGGAATGCTGAATTTCAGATAATTGCGGATGGTACTGCCACATTACAGCCTGCTACGGCAACAATCCGGGTAAGTAGTTCAGATGCTAATATTAAGGACTCAATACGTACTTTAGTAATAAATCCACCACTAATACGGGCAATAGTTGATCCGCCGATGATAGGAGCTGGGGATACGGCAACAATAACGATACAGCAATTAAATGCAAATGGCGAATACGTGGATTTTCCGGATGACCAGCAGTATGAAGTAGGAATGATGGAAGGATGTGTATGGGGCGATATATTAGCAAAGCCTTCAGGCGGAGAATTTGCGAAAAACAATTACTTTGCAAGCGTGGTAAAACCCATTATGTTCGTGGCGGCAGATAGTCTTGAGGATGACGGCGGCACGGTCAAGTTAGATATCGGAATAGTTGAAACTTTAAATGAAAAAGTAAAACACAAAACCATTGATACGAGTTGGCAGCGGATCAAAACAGAATTAGATAAGTTTTACGCGGCAAAACGAAAAGGTACGAAGACAGCAAAAAAAATCACTCAAGGTGAAACATGCCCATTAGTAGCAATGGCTTCGCCGAAATATATCCCGGTTAAAATCGAAACCTTAGATAATATTAAAATACTTTATCCGGATAGTACTTCACAATATGACTCGATTTCTCATGTGCCTCAAATGCCGACGGTGACTTGCCGGGCTAAGTTGAATAAACAATTCAATGGCTATGCAACTTTTCAATGGAGATACTGGGTAGGCAGCACTATTTTAAGAAAGTATTTAAGTGGTCGTAATATATGCGCACGCGTGGCAAACACTTGTTTCAAGGAAACAAAACGAATCGCCGATTTTCACAGCGACAATGAGATGCAATGGGTTGTCCCATTTAAATTGGCTAATTTAGATACTTCAATAGTCAAAGCGCCAACCCGGGATGATTGTAGTGCGGCTGATATAGTTTTAGGAGATGTTGGGAACCAAACCCCGTATTTTACAGGAGGGTACGTATACGTAAAAGTTGTTATGCGTGATGCCAATTATAAGATTATTGGCATTGGACAGGCAAAAGGGAACAAGATATTGGGCAATAACCCTGACACGAGTGAAATATTTACGTATATAAATTCGGGTGAAAAACGTTTAGAGATGCGAGCTATTGTTAGCTATGAAAATAGAAATGCAACAATTGAACAATTTGAGTGGTTTAAAGTGAAATGGCCTTATGGGGAACGTGGCTGGCCAAAATATGGCAGGCCGAATGGCTTTGGAATAGGTCAGCTGGACTCACATCCATCGGAGCAATCAATATGGAATTGGAAAATAAATATTGATACAGCGATTGCCGTATTTAAGAGAAAGATTGATTATGCAAGAGGTCATTTATCACGAAAAGGAAACTATACGCAGCAACAGTTGTTGAAGGAAAGCTTTCAGCTTTATAATGGTGGATATTTATTTAAATGGAATAATAAAAACAATACTTGGCAATTAAATCCAGAAGCGAAAGACAAGTATACTCATAAATATTATGGCGAGGAAGTTTACAAAATATTTAAATCTCTCGGCGGAAATTAAATAAAAAAATGGAGGATCTGATGAGTTTTTATAAGCACGTTGAAGTTAATATGATTTTTTTGCTCATTATCTTGTGCTTTTTGGGAAAGAATATATTTTCACAACCTTACATTTATAGAAGTGAAAACAGTGACTCAATTTCAACAAGGTATTCACCTTGGGCCATAAAGAAATTTGACTTACAATCAAAGCAATGGACAACTTGTCTGGATAGCGCAGTATTTAACTCATTTAATATTGACAACAAAGATGAATGGCTTGTGGTAGATCAGGGACTGGATAATGCTGAGGCATTTAATTTGAAATACCCATCTCAATACATTGTACTACCATTTTCTCAGCAACAAATAGGTAAAATTCTTAATTCTCAAAATAGACTATATGTTTTTGCAAAAAATCTATCAACTAACAGGGCTAATTTACACATTGTGAACTTGCTATCGAGTACTGAAGAAACAACTTATAATTATATGGCTTTAAGCGATGAAAATGAAGATGCGTTCTTCTCCAGAAACGATTCTCTGATATATTTTACAAAGGATACTGTCTATGATGATGTGGGTGTAGAAAAAACAAAGTTGCTGACCTATTCTGTGGCAAGTAATTCAATTATAAGTGAGCAATATTTATACGAATTAGAGTACCAAGGTGCTAAAACAAATCAGCTCTGTTTTGGAAGCGACGGATTAGGAATAATAGGCTCATATAGCGGGGATACGGCTGATAAAAATAGTTATTATCGACTGCATGATTTTAATAATAATACAAATTCTGCTTTTATTCATGAGAACGGTTATGCTGATCCCTTTTTTACCAACAATGGGAAATACATGGTATTAGTGGAAACAAGTTTAGAGCGCTACGATTCAACAGATGAGTTTGAGGAATACAAGACAGGGAAAATTTCAATTTACGAGTCTTCCAGCGGAAATTTACTTCGCGTGTTGTCACTCCCTCCCTATGGTGAGACCAAATTTTCAGAGCTATATCCGGATGAATTATATTATGCTTGCGATTTAGATTCTATTCCACGGGTTTTTTGCATTAAGCCTGATAGTCTTTTAGCTTCAACGCGAGTTGAAAGTATTTCACCGGCAATTGTTTTTGCGAATACTGGCAATTTTACGCTTGAAGTCACGGGCAAAGGATTTACTTCTGCCTCAAAAGTGCTATGGAATGACTCCGTTCGGACAACGACGTTTGTTTCGGATTCGCTGTTGAGGGCAACGATTCTTGCCGCGGATGTTGCGACCGTTGGCGACAGAATTGTTCGGGTTCAGTATGACAGCGCTTCATCAGCCCTTTCGGACAGCATGGTGTTTTCGGTGGTTAACACTCTGCCGAAACCGGTACGGTTGGTTATTGAAAAGGAAATTGATAACCATAACGGTACGATGACGGCGTGGTTCGGATATCTGAACGTTAATGACAGAAGCGTATATATACCTGTAGGAGATAAGAATAGTTTTTCGCCAACGCCGATAGACAGAGGCCAGGCAACCATATTTCTGCCGGGCAGGCATAAATACGCGTTTGGAGTAACATTCCCGAACACGATAAACATCGAGTGGCAGCTCAACGGCCGCCGCGCCAAAGCCGGGTCAGTGTGTGAAAATTAAAAGCAAGAGATAGTTTTTAATTATCTTCCGTACCTTATGCTATTGGTGTAAAACTTATGCGCTTTTAAAAACGGCAGAGCTCCTCAAAGGGGCTTTGCCGTTCATAATATAGAATTCTTCGAAAGCACTTCAAGTACTACATTGCGCACTCTATCCACTGATATTTCAGATTCGCCGGAGAAGGTGCATTCGTAGGGACTGGTTTTGCATACTTTTTCGCAGTCTGTGTGCGCCGGAAGCATTATCCTTGAACGATTGCCGAGCGGTCCCCATCTGACCGGAGAACACGCCGGCAGAGGGCAAAAGAGCGATACTGTAGGCACTTTGAGCGCCGCAGCTATATGCATGGGCCCTGTGCTGGCAGATACCAGTACATCACACGCAGCGAAGGTTAGGATGGAATCCCTCAGCGAGTCCTTATTGCTTTTGTACATTACCCCGGGGATCGCTTTCAACTCTTCCGGAATATCCACATCGGTAATTACAACCTGTACATCCGGAGTATCCATAAGCTTATCAATGAGTGCTTTATATGTTGCAGCAGTCCAGTTTGGAGCAGATTTCTTGCTTGACGAATGAACTGCAACCAAATGCTTCTTATCGCCGAGCAAAGAGAGCTTCCGATTCTTCACTTCAGCTGATTCGCTTTCCGAAAGGAAAATTTCGGTGTCCATACTTTCCGGTTCAACGCCGATTCTCCTGACGAGATCAAGGCAGTAATCTGCTTCATGGCGCAGCGGGATGTATTTATGACGGGAGACGAATTTGGTAAAGGTGAGGAATTGATATAACCGGACTCCCTCGCTCATGCGGTATGGAATGCCCGCGCAAAATAGCATATAATTAATTCTTGATTGAGGGAGCAAACTAAATGAGTGAGTAAACCTGTAACTGCGAATCTCTTTTACTTTTTTAATGAACGCCGAAAACGAGCCATCGTCGTAATCATCGGTGAACAAAATTTTATCAACATACGGATTGTGTTCATAGATATCCGCGGTGTATTTGCTGACAAGAACGGCAATGAACGCATCCGGGAATTTTCTCTTCACTTCCCGTACAACCGGAGTTGATAATACCACATCACCAATTCTATCCTGACGGACAATCAGTATTCGTTTTCTTTTACTCATAAGAAAATATCAATTTTCTGTGCTGGTATCGTTTTCATCCTGCCGGTATTTTCTCTTTTTACTTCCCTCGTAGCTGTCAATCTGGAACAGCACGCCCTCTAACTTACCGTTTACCAGAGGGATTCTCCGCGAAGTACGGAGTCCTATGGATTTTCTTAGAGTAGGATCACCGGTATAAATAAATGCTGTGGTGCCGTGGCATCTGGTTTTGATAAAATCGCCGAGTTCTTTGTAGAGTACTTTCACGTCTTCAATATTTCCCAAACGGATTCCGTATGGCGGATTTGTAATGAGCACACCGTTTTCAAAACTATTAATGTGCTGAAACGGCTGTCCGGAAAGTTTGACGGCATCAGAAAACGGGAGTCTTGAAAGATTCTCTTCCGCAACTTTTAAAATCCTTTGTGAAATATCGCTGCCGGAGATAAGTCCCTTTGGCAACGGACGAATTTCTTTCTCGCAATCTTCTTTGATCTTCTTCCAGATTGCCGAATCGAAATCGGGCAGATTGAAAAACCCGAACTTCTTTCGTAAATACTGGGCAGGCAGTTTGCAATAATGCATCAATGCTTCGGAAAGGATTGTCCCCGAACCGCACATACAATCCCACAGAGGCTTTTCGCCATTCCAACCGCTCAACCGGATAATCGCGGCGGCAAGTGTTTCCTGCATAGGAGCTTCGCCCGCCAATAAGCGGTAGCCTCTTTTGTGCAGCGATTCGCCGGAAGTATCTAAACTAATAATAGCAGTTCCCTCTTCGATATGGAGATTGATGCGTACATCAGGGTTTACGGTGTCTACATCCGGACGTTTATCGTATAATGAACGGAAATAATCCGCGATGCCGTCCTTCAAACATTGAGCGGCATATAATGAGTTTGTTATCTTACTTTTCGTCACCGAGCAGGTAATAGCAAAAGTCTTTTCCAATGACATAAATGTCTCCCACTTTATCTTGGGAGCGATATTAGTCAGCGCGTTTGTATTATAGCAGGGAAAAACCACAAGCGGGGCTAAGACTCGTGAAATCATACGCGATTGGTAGTTAATTCTGTACAAGGCTGTTTTATCGGCCTCAAATGATACCCCTCTGTACATTACCTTTGTATTGACTGCACCAAGTTCGCGCAATTCCTCTTCGCACAACGACTCCATCATTCCCGGAACCTGAGCGAAATATGTATTATTTTTCTGATATGCAAACATAGCGAACGTCCTTACTGCATCCCGTATGGCAACCATAGCGCGGGACAAATTAATTTATTGAAACTTTAATCATGAAAAATAACAAATTATTCAGTAACGGGGACGGTGGAAAGCTGGTTATAGGGGAATTTTACCCATAAAAAAAGCCCCGGGGCAACCGGGGCTTTTTAAGAATTTGAAGAACTACTTCATCATGATCATTTTACGAGTTTCGGAGTAATTCGGAGTCTTCAGCTGATAGAAATAAATACCGCTGGTGACTTTTCTTCCGAAATTGTCCGCACCGTTCCAAACGACATTATATGTGCCCGAAGCTTTTTCCTCATTGATGAGAGTGGCAATTTCATTTCCGAGTACATCATACACTTTCAATGAAACATTCTCTGTTGCAGGAACTGAAAATTGAATACGTGTTGTCGGGTTAAAAGGATTCGGGAAATTCTGTGCAAGAACGTATTTCGTTGCAAGAACCGGTTTATCGGTCTTTACGTCAGTTGACATTCCGTATTCGAAGCATCCCATGTCCGGAGCTGTACCGACATATTTGATACCGTCGGCCAAAACACCCTTGTCAATGTACTTGGTATTTGTTGCTTTCAAGTGCATGAAATTAATATCAGGTAAACTGCCGTCAGCTTTACGTGCACCGCGAAAACCTGTTGTGTCAATCGAGACAAAATCGTCAGCGGTAGCGAGCCAGTCGCACGAAGTTATTGTTGCGCTGAGTAATTCGCATTCGGCGTACGCAGAGGTTTTTCTTGGCAATCCATCCCCGATCGAAATACAGTTAGTAGCCGTAATTGCTTTTCCCGAGGCTAATGTAGAGCCATCAAAGCGATATGTAAAATGGCTGCTGTTTGAAACATATGCCTTTGCAAAGCCGGTGCAATTCAACATGGTCATGTTACCGGTATTGTTATTTTGGTCAAATCCTTTTTGCAAGTTATCGAAAGACAAACATCTGCGTAAAATTGCATTGTGACGTTGATCTTTACCGGAGCTTCCGCCAAGTTTGAATCCGTTGCCGTTTCCACTACCTTCGGCTCCGGTTTTATAAAAACCGTTCATAGCTGTCCAGCAGTTCTCAATAACCGTAGTCATATCATCCGGAAAGTTATCTTCGGTACATTTCAAGTACAAATCCCAACCGTCATCGGAGTTTTGCCATGAGCGGCAGCCCCAGAAATAGTTGCCCGTACCTACTGTCAGCTTAGGAGCAAATCCATCCGCATCACCGTCTGTTGCATCACGATTATAATAAGAATCGCAATTAATGATTTTGTTATAGGTAGCCATGTTTTTCATTTGAAGGCCGGCATCACGATTTTCGTAGAAATTACATAATTCAATCAGGTTATCATGTGCCTGATCAGTAAGTCCGACAACATCAGCATAACTACCGCCTGTTGGCTTATTGCGTTCAATTAATAATCCGTTGTCGCCAGCACCCTTAATATCAAAATTATAGAAATGCCAGTAACTGCCTGTTAGTCTCATGCCTTGATTAGCGTCATCGTCAGCCATTCCTGAAAAATCGAAAACTGCGTGTTCGCCTTTTGCAGAGGTTAAGGTAATCATTTCATCCGCTGAACCTACAGCGCCGATATTAACACGCGCAGTATAATTATACGTTCCACCGGCACAGATAATAGAATCACCGGCGTTAACCAGATCAACTGCCTTTTGCAATGTATAGAATGGATTGGCTTTTGAACCGTCACCTGTTGCATCGCTGCCTGATGGTGATATGTAGTAGTTTCCATGAATGGTTGATTTAAATGAAGCGGTTACGGTTTTAGCAGCAGACATAGTAACGGTCGCTGTTGGATTCGTTCCCGTTGCATCACCCGTCCAGCCTAAAAAGATCGAAGCTGAAGCAGCATCAGGAACAGCAGTTAATGTAACTACTGTACCTGCATCATAATATAATGAATTGGGATCTCTTGTTATTGTGCCTTTACCACTGATATTGGTCGTCAGCTGATATTGCATTACTCCCTGCTCATCGCTGATTTCAAAGCGGTCAATATTGGTCAATCCGTTAGCACTTCTGGCAACAAGACGGATTTTGTTGGTTCCCTTTGCCAAATCAGCTACAAATGACACCGCTTTCCATGTTGTGTACGCGCCGGTACTCGGGAAAGCAAGCGAATCAATTATTTTAACGTTGTTCAAAAGAACATTAGCCGAGCGGTCGTCAGTCTTTGACATGCCATAGAAAATAAAAATCGTATCGGCTCCACCGTTTTTAACGCTGAATTCGATTTCAAGATATGCACCGACCGCATTAGCGGTATTGATGTATCCGCTGCCCGTGTAGCCTGCGTATTCACTTTCCACTTTCGTGGTTGACGCATACGTCCCGGCTTCCGCCTGGATAACAAGGTGCTGAGCATAAGACAAATTATACACTGCCGAAATGAACAGTATAAACAGAAAGAAGTATCTCTTTTTCATATGATTGTTCTTATATTGATTGATGATGATGATTCTAATATTATTTAATTAATAACATTTTCTTTGTTTCAGAAACCGTACCTGACGATAATTTATAAATATATAGACCGGTCGGCAGGCCTGCGGCATTAAAACTAATCTGGTGAGTCCCGGCTTGCTTGCTGCCTTGAACAAGTGTTGTAACTTCCTTACCCAATACATTATACACTTTCAGAGTAACATAGGAAGCGTTCGAAAGTGTGAACGAAATTGTGGTTGAGGGATTGAACGGGTTCGGGAAATTTTGGTTTAGATAAAACTTTTTATCGGCGGCAATATATTCTTTTACATCGCTTAACGGATTGTATTCATACGCGCCAAGATCCGGAGCAGAACCGATGAACGGAATTCCGACATTTGTCCCTTTATCAATAGCCTTGCTTGATGCTTTTAAGCGGGCAAATCCGTTGTTCGGCAGACTGCCGTCAGCTTCTCTCGGTGCCATCGCATCCGCTTCTGCAATAGTGATGAAGTCATCCGCGGTAATAGTAACACCCGTGGCGGCATCCCATGTATTAAATTCTGAAATTGTTCCGGCGAGTAATTTTGCATTGGTTGCACCGGACTGATTCGGATTTTTATAATAGTCGAATGCAATGTTGTTTTTTAATGTATGGACTTTGGTAACAGTGACAGCATCGTTAAAACCAAAGTTAACCGTGTTGCCCCAGGCAGTGCAATTATACACGGTAATACCTGAGCCGTTATTATTCTGATGAAACCCTCTTGAGTATGTTTCTTTATTGCCGAAGGCAATGCAGTTCTTCACTAAATGTCCGCCTGCAACACCTGCGCCGCCAAGTTTAAAACCGTTTCCGTCACCGTTAAATGATGTGAATCCCCACAAGGTCGGATCACCGTTATGCCACGTCCAGCAGTTATCTAATTCGATAAGATATTCGGTTTCATATAAATCCCAGCCATCATCACAGTTTTCCCATGAGCGGCAGCCATAGAATTTATTTCCTGCGCCGGGAAATAGCTTGCAAGCGAAACCATCAGCGTTTTCATAGTTGGTGCCGGGATCAACATTAAGGTATGCGTCACAGTTTAAAATATAATTATTACAGACTAACGTGCCGTCATTAGCAGCATTTGATTTTAAGCCAACCTGAAGACCGGTATCGCCGTTATGATGAAATACGCATTGTTCAATAACGTTATATGAACCTTCCAATTTCATTCCATTGTCCGGAGCGTAACCAATATCCAATCCACGAATGTGGTAGTAATTTCCAGTCAAATATATTCCTCTCGCTGCTCCTCTGTCACCGCTGGAAGGTGCCCAGGTTGACCAGCTTAAAATCGGATATTCACCGGGATAAGCAAAAATATGAATTGTGTCGGCAGCTGTCCCCGATTTTGCAAGCGCTTGTGTTGCAGTATATACATACGTTCCGCCACGGAAATAAATCGTATCACCGGCAGAAACCAGACTGATCGCTTTGGTAAGAGTAAAAACAGGAGACGCAATTGTTCCGGGATTTGTGTCTGCCCCCGAAGGAGATACATAATATATTGCACCGAACGAGAGGTTTGTTAAAATAATTACGATAACAAAAAAAGTAATCAAATTTTTCAAACGAAGTATCCTATTATCTATGTATATGTTGTTGGTTTATTATTCTATCTAAAAGTTATTACAGAACAAAACACAGTTTACCCACCTGTACTTATATCACCCTGAGTACATACATTTCAACGTCTTACATGAAACAGAACTGAAATTGAGGAGCCCTTCTGAAGAAAACTTAACCGATAAAGTAAGCGTTTTAATTAACTAACACATAAATAAGGAAATTTTCATTTTCTTACAAGAAGTTTATTAGGTGATGTGATGGCAGTCGAGGGCATGGCGTCAAAAAATGAATATTTTGGCTCAAAAATTCACTTTTTGGAGTTGGTTAGAACAAAAACTCCAGCAACGCATTCATTTTTTTTTTTGCATCAGAGTATCCGATATCGTAAACATGGTATAATTTGGATTTGTCGCGCTCTATTCTTCCGACCGGAAGCTTTTCATCCGGTTGAATAACAAAAACACTACCCTCTTTTTCCAATTGCTTGATATAGTCAATTGTTTCATTATATATGATGTGCCGCTCTGCGAGCGCCTTATGAATTCCCTTAAACTGAGGATATTTAATTTTAATCAGTCCTTGCAGACTTTGCGGTTGTTTACGGAAATTCGGCGGCTGGGTAAGTATAATAACATTCTTTACGTTCCCGTCCTGTTGACTCTTTCTAATCGGGATTGAGTCAACCAGACCACCGTCTAACAGCCAGCGTCCTTTGTAAAGGACCGGCTTTTGCACTAACGGAAGACTACTTGAGGCTTTTAATAGATATAAATAATCCTTGCCGAGATTTTTGCTGTCAAGATATAAGGCTTCTCCGGTAACACAATCGGCAACGACAGATATGTTTGTTTGAGTCGAGTTTAAAAACGCTTCATAATCAAACGGCACAAGTTCATTTGGAATGGTCTCAAAAATGAAGTCCATTCCGAATAGTTCGCCCTTGGTCAGCAGCCGAAAGAAACTTAAGTAGCGGGAATCGTTTACAAATTCAATGTTTACAATTCTATTTCTTTCTATTTGCCGGGATACATAATTCGCCGCGTTACATGCTCCCATTGAAACGCCGATGACATACGGAAAGTATATATCCCGCTCCATAAAAGCCTGCAGCACCCCTGAAGTATAAACACCTCGCAAGCCCCCGCCTTCTAAAACCAATCCGGTTTTTTCAAGATTCAGATTCATTGTCGTTTCCCGGAACTATTGTAAGAATTCGGAAGCTGTATAGAATAACTCGTTGAAATTCCGGTCAACTGCCGATTCAAGAGTTTTTTCATTCGGAAATGGGTTGATATGATCATAGCGGTAATCATAATTCAACACATTCACCAGGACAGGTATATCGCGGTCTTCGCCTTTCAATGTATTAATCACTTCATTCGGCGGAATAACATCATCCTGTTTAAGTGCAACGGCTTTCAGTTGATGTGCAATCTCTCGTAACCGTTTTTCACGGATACTCTTGCACTTATGATAACTCAGCATTGCTTTAAAATACGTGCCTTCGGGGTGTTCTTCGCTGCAATAATGAGCCACCCTTTTATCTAATTTCAGTTCCCGGTCGAATCGCTCAGTATAAAAAGAATAAATTGCAATGGTTGCATCGCTATCTAAAATAAACTTTGAGTCGGGACGCATTCTATCTAATGTGGGTCCGCCGCAAAATAAAAAGAGTCGTGATTTACTGAAAAATGATTCGGGATTTGCCATCATAAGAATTTCACTGAGAAACGATCCGATAGAATAGGAAAACAAATCCACAGAACAATCGGGAGCAATAAATGGATTGTGCCCGCTCTTTATATGATGTAATATCTGGACAACATCATAAAATGTCTGCAATCCCGACCATAAAAATCGCTGCGGAATAGCCTGAATTCTGGCACTGATAGCGGCATTGGCAAAAGTCGCATTGTCAATTGTCGGAGAATATTCTTTTCTTGTCTTTGCAACTGTATTCATCTTCCGCGAATCACTCCAACTCAATGGCGACCGGTTCATGTGAAATGCGATCGGAAAAAGTATTACCGTCTTGCCGGTATTTTCGACAAGCTTTTGCGCCCACGGCAGGTATTTTTCCCAATACTTTTCATTCAGTCCGTGAAATAACAGGATGACCCCTTTCGATTTTTCCGGCGATGCTTTTTTGAATATCGTATAATTGAACACCCGGTTTTCAACTACATCGGTATCAGCATGGCGCAGATAGTCGGGGTATAACTGAAAAACATCCTCATCTCTGTGACCGAGATTCTCCGTGAAATCCATATTATGCTTATGACAGTGGTATATATTTGCACCGGGCAATAATTCCCAGCTCTCCGAGGTAAACTGCAAATTATGAATTTCTAAATTGTATTCCGGAAAGGATATAAAGGGAAGGTGATAATTAAAATTGTTCTTAAAAAACTGATATGTTGATAAGTACGTCATTTTCTTACAGCAAAGATGATCTTCAAAAAAGTACTATTACAAATATAGCTGAAATTTAAGTCATGCCCTACCCTGTGAAGGATTGAGCATGCTTACCCCATAATAAAAAAAATCCCTTCGCTAAACAAGGAAGGGATTTTTCTACAAAATTATTTGAGTAATAGCATCTTTTTCGTTTCGGCAAACTTCAAGGATTATATACAGGCTGCGCTACTCAGCTTTAGTTTTAAAACCTTTTACCATCCAAGGCTTGGCAAGAATCAATCCAATCGGACTAATAATGGCAATGCAACCGTAAATAAACCACATCATCTCTGTGTGCATGTTTGCGGGAGCTGCATTATCAGGACAATAATTCATGAGGAACCAGCCCGAATACAACGACGTGATTACTTTAGTCAGAAACCAGGGAAATTGTCCGATACCCATATAAATACCGGTCATGCCTTTAGGAGCAATTTCTGCGACCCATTGCAAAAAGCGCGGCTGCCACATAGCTTCGCCGATAGTCATTAATATAAGGAATGCAAACAAGGTTATGATGTTTGGCCCGAGAGCAAGTAAAAACGTCGGGGATGCCATAACGAATGTTCCGAGAATCATCATTTTATACGCATCTTTTTCTGCTGTTAAAGCTGCTACCGCCGGAGTAAGAATAAAGATAAGTATCGGGTTGAAGTTAACGAAGAACTCATAGTTGTCCTGAACAACGCCGGTAAAAGCACGGGAACAATATTGCGGCAGAGTCAGCCAATTGTGAGCAAAGAGCGTTTGGACAAAAATCAGAATGAAAATAAAATATAAAAAGCGGCCATCTCTCAATGGGAAATTCTTATAATAGTAAAGCATCTTTTCTTTAAGCGGCATATCTTTCTCTTCCGCCACCTCAGCCTGTTTTTCGGCACTAAGTTTTTGCTCAGCCAGGGCGATGGTCTTCTTTGATAAGATTATCATTACCGAAAGAATACCGACAACCGTTAACACAACATATACCCAGAAAACTCCGGTTATCCCAAAGCTCTTTCTTACCGGCGGAGAAATCAATCCGGGAAGAAAACCGCCAAGGTTCATTAGGGCATACAGCATTGCATATCCCATAGCGGAAGTTTTTTCCGTTGTGAAGCGCTTAACACCGGCGTAACATGCGGGCTGATAGATACCGTAACCTATTACAATACCAAAAATACCGAGCATGGCAATCATATGGGATCCGGACCACATTCCGGTGGATGCAGAGAGGGATGGGCTGAGGGTCAATAAAATTCTTCCTGCCAGCATTGCCAGCAGTGAAACGATGAGCGATCTGCGCAGGCCGATGATATCTACTGTTGCACCGAGAAATAGCATACTGAGTGTGATGCCGGCGGTAAGTACACCTACCATATGCCCCGCATCAATATCGTTCAGTTTTATATAATCATTGAAAAAAATCGCAAGTAATCCAACGACACCAAAGTAAGTTAATCCTTCAATCAAATAGGTAACGTTCAAACCCCATAAAACTCTGGGGGCGTGAATTAAATCTTTAAATGGTTGAACGACTTCTGATAATGTCTGCTCAAGTACGGTTTTCTTCTTAGTCTCGTTTATTTCTGGCATGCTTCATCCTGTAATGATATTCTAATCTTACTTAATACCGTTTCTGAAATAACGGCAAATGGAAACCTAAAAATATGAACAAATTATCACACTGCATGAAGCTAAATGCAAAAAAATCAGCGTTGACCAATGGCTCCCAAACCGGCGCAGTTGTATTATTAAAAAAAAGGGAGAGCATCTCTACCCTCCCAATCGTCAAGGAAAATCCCGTTAAGCTTAGTTATAAATAACGCCGCTTCTTTCAATTCCCATTTCCAAACCGCGCAATTCAGCCATACCGCGCAAAAGGCCGATAGCTGAGTAACCGGGATTGGTTTTCTTTTTCAAGTCGTCAAGCAGAGTGTGTCCGTGATCAGCACGCATCGGAATGATCTCGTCGAAGCGGTTCATCGCGTGACGTTTTTTCTGTTCCTTCAGCAATGCAACAATAACACCATACATATCAACATCGCCTCTCAAATGGCTTGCTTCATGAAAACTTGTTCTGCCGTCTCTTTGAGTACTTCTCAAGTGGACAAAGTTGATCTTGTTTCCGTAACGCTCAATGATGCCGACCAGATCGTTATCAGGACGAACTCCCAACGAACCGCAGCAAAGCGTCAAGCCGTTGCTTGAGGAATCATGAACATTGAGAATATAGGCTAAATCTTCCTCGGTGCTGACAACACGCGGTAATCCGAACAGTGAGAACGGCGGATCATCGGGATGAATTGCCATACGCACACCGGATGCTTCTGCAACCGGTATTATTGCACGCAGAAAATATGCTAAATTCTCACGGTAAGTCGCAGCATCAATATCTTTATATTCGCTCAATTTATCCCTGAACTGATCAAGAGAATATCCCTCCTGACCACCCGGTAAACCGGCTATGATATTTTTCTGTAATATATAGCGCTCTTCGCTTGAGATGGATTCAATTTTCTGCTTTGCTTCCTCAATGATATCTTCTGTATAATCTTTTTCGGCATCAGGGCGCTGCAGCATAAAAATATCAAACGCTGCGAATTCAATTATATCAAAACAAAGTGCTTTTGCACCGTCTTCAAGTTCCATCTCAAGATTAGTTCTTGTCCAGTCCACAACCGGCATAAAGTTGTAACAAATAGTAGGTATTCCTACCCAGCCGACATTCTGTACCGACTGTTTATATTTTTCGATCCACATATCGCGGGTCGGTCTTCCGAGCTTAATATCTTCGTGTACAGGAATACTTTCGATAACACTCCAGGTGAGGCCTCTTCTCTTCGGTACTTTTTTTGAAAAGTCCCACTCGATCATTCTTTTACGTTTCTCAAGATCTTCAACAGTCCAGACTTCCCCAATCGGAACTTCCTGCAGAGCGTTTACAATTCCGGTGGCACCTGCCTGTCTAATATCAGTTAATGTAACGGGGTCGTTTGGTCCGTACCACCGCCATGTTTGTTCCATTCCCATGTAATATCCTTTTTTACAAATTAAGTCTAATAAAATTTATCGTGTCAAATTTCAGTTTTGAACATACAAATATACGGAATTTCGGCAGGGTACTCAATTTTGGGCGGCTGTTTAAGCGGCTAAATACGAACTTTTTCAATCAGATAGGATTTAAATTAAAAAACTCATCCCGGTGGGATGAGTTTTTAAGTTAACCGTAATTCAATTTTTATTCTGATTACTTCATTAAGATCATTTTTTTGGTTTGAGCTTCGTTGCCTGCCTGCAGTTGGTAGTAATAAATACCTGCGCTTAAGCCATTTGCATTAAAGGTGATTTTATGCTCGCCTTTTGACATTCTGCCGTTTGCAATTTCATTTACAAGATTTCCAAGCACGTCATAAACACGCAGTGATACCTGATTAGACTCGCGTAATTCAAATACAATTTCGGTAGAAGGATTAAACGGATTCGGGTAGTTTTGCTTTAAGCCGAAGGAAACCGGCATCTTAGTCTGCTCCGTTACCGCGGCAAGGCCTGAAGTACGGAACGACACTGTGGTATCGTTCATCGTAACAGCATTAATACTCTTGAAATTCTTTAACTGCAATGAATATGTCGTGCCCGATGCTAATGCCGGATATGTTACAAGGACTTTTGAATAATCATTATTCACACCCCACTGCACTGATGCAGGCGTAACCGTTGATACGTAATTCGAAACCGCTTTTGCTGCAGTTGAATCAAGCAAGCGTGAAAAATCAATAACAATGGCATTAGTGCCTGACATGCTAACAGAAATCACTGAAGGAGCCATTGCCGGCTTCCAGATTTCAGCAGCAAATTCCGGATGGTCAATAAACGGATTGCGGTTTTTCTGGAACGTATAGATCGCGTTGTTTCTGTTAATTTCTTTCGTGCTTACGGTATCCTTTACGCTCCAATCATATAAAAGATTTGCATACCATGTTAGTATTTCGGATTTGTTCGTTCCGTTACTTGTGCCCCATGAACCGTCTTGTGTATAATAGCGCGTAGACATATAAAACGTTGAACGGGCAAGATCACCTTTGTATTCGTCTATCGGTTCAAATACAGTTCCCGAAAATCCGGGATAGGTATTTGAGCCAAGTTTACTGCCGTTTGTTGATGTCCATGTCGGCGATGAAACGGTGCCGAATGTGTAATTGCTTCTGCGATTATTGACATAACCGTCGGTTGGGTACATATGGAATAAATCGGAACGAGCCGGATTTGTTTCACCAAGCCAGCTATCGCACCAAGAGTGTTCGCGGTTATAACAATCAGCTTCGGTTTTATAGGAACCGCATTTTTTTGAGCCGTGGGTAAATGTGTAGGCAGGCGTTCCACCGGGGACATCCGAATATATATCCCATACAATATTATTAGGTTTGGCATCAGTAGTCGGGAATGCCGTATATAGGCCGTCATAACTTATAACCGTGTGACCGGCAATTAGACTATGGAGCGCCGTACGGAGAGCAATTCCGGTCAACTTATAAACACCGGCATAATAATCAGCTTGTGGTGACGCAATGTTGTTATCCACCTGCGCAACTAAAACGGAGTTGTTTGATTCCGATGTAATTGTTTGTGCGTATAGCCCGGAATAGCTGCCTCCAAGCAATAATAATATCATTAAAACAGTTTTCGTCATGGAATGATTCTGGTATCTCATTCGTTCATATCCTAAATTTCTTTTGTGTATTATGTTAGTCGGGAGTTTTGAAGGAATTCTAAAAAGTCCCATATTAAGTATAGCACAATCAAAAATAATATTCTAACATTTTTTTAATAATTGGGCAAATTTCCGGCTGCCTGACGCTTTAAAACAAAACTCATCCCTGGGGGATGAGTTTTAATCTAAAAGAATCGAGAGCCTGAATTGCTTATTTCATCAATATCATTTTTTTTGTCTGAGCTTCGTTACCTACCTGCAACCGGTAATAATAAACACCTGCACTCAGGTTGTCAGCGGTAAATGAAACAGTGTGTGTTCCGCCGGACATTCTTTGGTTAACAAGCTCATTAACCAGATTGCCGAGGATATCGTAAATACGCAATGTTACATTACCTGCGTCCTGCAAGTTGAACTGAATTTCCGTTGAAGGATTAAACGGATTCGGGAAATTTTGTTTCAAACTGAATGTGGTCGGTATTTTCGCCTGTTCAGTAACGGCTGAAACGCCGGACGTGTGGAATGAAATTGTTGTATCATTCATTACAACAGCGTTGATGCTTTTGAAATTCTTCAACTGCACTGAATAATCAGTACCCGAAGCCAATGCCGGATATGTGACCAGTACCTTTGAATAATCACTATTAACACCCCATTGTACAGATGAAGGAGTTACTGTTGAAACATAGTTAGCGGCCGCATTTGCAGAAGTTGAATCTAATAATCGTGAAAAGTCAATTACAATTGCGTTGTTACCCGAAAGAGTTACCGATACAACTGAAGGAGCCATTGTCGGCTTCCAGATTTCTGCGGCAAATTCCGGGTGATCAATAAACGGATTTCTGTTTTTCTGAAATCCATACGCCAGATCATTTCTTGATTTCTCTTTTGCGCTCACCGTATCTTTTATACTCCAGTCGTACAATAGATTAGCGTACCATGTAAGAATATCGGATTTGCTTGTACCGTCACTTGTCGAAAATGCAGCGTCTTCAGTGTAATATCTGCATGAAAAATAAAAAGCCGCTCTTGCTACATCGCCTTTATAGCCATCAATTGGCTCAAAAACAGTTCCGGTAAATCCCGGATATGTACAAGGGCCTAACTTTCCGCCGTTCTTTGATGTCCAGGTCGCTGACGAAACAGTACCGTAATTGTAATTACTTCTACGGCCATTAACATAACCATCAGTCGGGAAAATATGGAATAAGTCGGAACTGGCCGGTTCAGTACTTCCCATCCAGCTCTGGCACCATGTATGTTCACGATTATAGCACGAGCCTTCACCTGAATAATTTCCGCATTGATCGGTACCCGGAGCATACTCGTAAGGAGCCGTTCCACCGGGAATGTCCGAATACATGTCCCAAATTTTTCCATTGGGTTTAATATCGGTAGTTTTATATGCCGTCCACAATCCGGCATAACCGATTGAGGTATGTCCTTTAATTAAAGCATGCAAAGCTGTACGCAATGCCGCACCGGTAATTTTATAAACACCGGCATAGTAATCTGCTTTTGGTGACAGTAAATTATTATCACCTTGAGCAACTAATGTGGTTGAATTCATCTCTGACGTTACAGTCTGAGCATGGGCGTTATTTACAAAAAGCAGAACGCCGAAAAGCACCGGGAAGAAGTATAAAATTTTTCTCATCAAATAGCCTGTTATATTTTACAACTGATTAATGACAGTTTATCCAAATTATACATAAAATGGATGCTAAGTATACCATTTCTTTAGGTAACATACTAACTAAATATTCTCCCCTTGAGAACATGAATTGCGAAAATGCTTCGTTTTATAAACTTTCTAATCTATTTTTAAAAATCTTTAATTTTAGGCTTATTTGTGCATTTATTCGTAAATTCAGCATTGTTAAACAGTCATTATAACGCAACATGGGTTACCCTATGAAATTAGAAACAATACTATCTAGATTATCAGAGAATTCTTCTATAAAAGATCAGTTCGGAGCTTCTCATATCCCGATTTATCAAACTGCGACATTTGATCTTCAAAAACAAAGCGGCGAACGGATTTACGAGTATTCCCGGAGTGAAAATCCGACCAGAAATGCTTTAGAAGAAATTTTTGCACTTGCTGAGGAAGGTCAGGCGGCAGTTTGCACCTCTACCGGAGTCGGAGCTGTTTCACTACTGTTTGATGCAACTCTAAAGGCCGGCGATTCAGTTCTTGCTGAAATAGATTGTTACGGCGGCACTTTTAGGTCTTTGGAACTGTTGAAAGAAAAGTTCGGCATTCATGTTACCTATATGGATATGACGAATTATGAGGCCGTCGAACAATTTTTAAAGTCTCATAAAGTCACTTTAGCTATTTTCGAGTCTCCGACAAATCCGGGGCTAAAAATTCTTGATATTAAAAGGCTCGCCGGGTTATTCCACAAATATGGTGCATTGGCTGCAATAGATAATAGTTTGGCAACATTCGCATCCCAAAAGCCCTTGACTCTCGGGGTTGATTTTTCGTTATTCTCAGCGACTAAATATATTTCCGGACATAGCGCAACGATTGCCGGAGCAGTTGTGGCGAAGGATAAAAGCTGGGGGAAGAAACTCAGGTTCTTTTCAAATGCAGGCGGCAGAGCCCAAAGCCCCTTCGAAGCCTTTTTAGTCTCACTTGGTTTACCCACCTTGATATATAGAATGAAAGCTCAGGAGGCCGCAGCCAAAGAGATTGCATTGTATCTTGAAACACGCAAGGAAATAGCTAAAGTGGTATTTCCGTTTCTAGAATCACATCCTCAGTATGAACTTGCCCGCCGTCAAATGTTTATCTGCCCCGGAGTGATAACAATAGAAACGGCAGATGACATAGTTACAAAAACTTTGTTGAGCAAGACAAAACTATTCGGTGAAAAGGCATCATTTGGTTCGGCAGATTCGAGAATTGAGCAGCCGATGAAAATAAGCCACGCGAGTTATACCAAAGAGGCGCTGAATGCCATCGGCATCACTCCTAACACCATCAGATTATCTATCGGATTAGAACATGTTGATGACCTTATTACCGATCTGGCATCAGCGTTAGATTAATTGACCTTACTTCCCTGTTTAAAATTGAAAACCCCCGGTCAGCCGGGGGTTTTTCGTATCAAGATTCTCTTACTTGGTTCTTACGAACTCAATTCTTCTATTTTTTTGTCTTCCTTCAGGAGTATCGTTTGATGCGACAGGTTTTTCTTCGCCGAAGCCCTTAGTTGAAATGCGAGCTGAGCTAATGCCTTTGTTAACTAAATAAGCTTTTACAGCAGCAGCTCTTTCCTGTGAAAGTTTCAAGTTTGTTTCAGCAGCGCCGACATTATCGGTATGTCCCTGAATTTCAACTTCAATTTCAGGATTATACTCTAATGTAGCAAATGCTTTAGCTAAAGTTGATTCTGAAGAAGGCAGAATGTCTGCACTTCCTGTAGCAAATTGAATTCCTTCAAGCTGAATTGTTTGACCGACTTCCGACTTGAAAACATCTGCCGGTTTGCTGCGAACACCAACTGCTTCTAATTTAGCTTCGTGTGCGCGAGGGAAAAGAAGACCTACTGAAAGGCTGTAATAGAAATCTTTCGCGTCGTTTTCTTTGTAGTAATTCAAATCGTCGGTGAATGTATATGTTGCACCTAAGGTAACTTCGAAAGAAGTTGTTCCACACATATTAAATTCGGCGCCAATACCGAACGGGATAATTCCTGTCCATCCGGTGTTCTCAACTGATTTAGGAGAAACCGAAACCGGGAATCTGTGAACTGAATAGTGCATCACTCCACCGCCGGCATAAACGTACGGGAACCATGATTGAAAATAGATCGGGCTATAGAGAAAGCGGACATCCAATGGGAAAATGTTGGTTGAATATTCCGACCATGAATTATCTAAACCGGCATATTTACCGGCACCGAAGCCGAGCTCACCCTGCAAATCTTCAACAATTTTTGTGCGGAAGAGTCCCCGGATAAGGTACGATGTTTTCAAACCGTGATCATATTTAAATTCATTTGCCGGAAGAATGCCGTGTACCTGAATACCGCCGCTCCATCCGTCATAAGTAAATTGTGCATGTATTTTAGTTGTCGGAACTAAAACACAAAACAGTAACAGTAAAAAAGCAATTGTTCTTTTCATAGTATTCCTTCTGTGTTGGTTGTGTGTTTGTACTAATAATAATTAGCATCCATTAATAGACTTTAAAACTTTTCAACTTCCGAAAGTTCAAACTTGTTTTAACATTTATGTTTTCTTGAGGCACCTTTTCCGCCGCTGCCGAAAACGATTGATAATCCCAGCAAGAAGCCAAAATTATACCATCCTCCATTATTATGGATTTCATAAAAATGAATATGTTTTGAAAACAATGAAATGATAAAGGCAACCGGAGCGATAATACCGTGCCATAAGCCCATCCAGAAACCGGCGATATTTCCGTCTGTATTGGGGATATTTGCAAAAGTATTAGAGCCGGCAGTACAGCCGGTCAGTAAAACCATAGCAATAATTAAAAGGAACCCGATTCTTTTCTTCATATAATCCATTCCCGCACAACCGAAATATAATTATTTTCTGAATGAAGTGCTCTATTTTTCTTGTAATTCTATTTCACGATAATGAATTCAATTCGTCTGTTTTTTTGCTTACCTTCATCGGTACTGTTGGAGGCTATAGGTTTATCCGCGCCATATCCTTTTATTGTAAGTCTAAAGTCCGCAATGCCACTGCCCACTAAGTACTTTTTAACTGATTCGGCACGCTTTGTTGAAAGTGCTTTATTTTGCTCAGGCGCGCCCGTGTTATCCGTGTGTCCCTGAATTTCAACTCTGAGAACAGGATTGTCGGCCAAAATTTTCACAACTTTGTTCAGTACACTCTCGGAGACAGATAATATCTGTGCACTTCCACTCTTAAATTGAATTCCTTCAAGGGCAATTTCCGACAAGACTTGCTGTTTCGGTTTCAATAAGTAGTCATCACTTGCATCATTTAAATTCGTACCGGCTGCGACTTCAGCGCCGTCATCAATTCCACCACCGTCGGTATCTGCCTGTAACGGGTTGGAGTGATACTTCAAAATCTCATCACCATCACTAAGACTATCTCCATCGGTATCCGGTTTAAGCGGATTGGTCTTGTAAGTCAACACTTCAGAGCCGTCACTAAGTCCATCGCCATCCGTGTCATATTCGGTTGGCGAAGTATGATAGGTAAATACTTCCGCGTAGTCATCAAGCCCGTCATGGTCAGAATCGGTCTTCGTCGGATTTGTCGCATACTTAATCACCTCATCCCCGTCACTCAAGCCGTCGCCGTCGGTATCCGGGTTATTCGGATTAGTACGATAGATATAAATTTCGTCTCCGTCCTTTAATCCATCACCGTCCATATCGGCATTCAGCGGATCAGTATTATAGACATAGATTTCATCATAATCGGTTATTCTATCTTTGTCCGTATCGGCAGAAAGCGGATTGGTGTGATATTTTTTTACTTCGTCTCCATCGGATATGCCGTCACCATCGGTATCCGCCCTGAGCGGATCAGTGCCCAGTTTGGCTTCTTCATCATTTGTTAATCCGTCTGCATCGTTGTCATTATTTTCATTGGTAAATTGAAAAATAATACCGGTAGAAATAACATAGTACAGGTCACTCCGCGATTCAGCCCCGTAATACATATTGCTATTCGTAAATTTGTAGTTTATCCCGGCAGTCATTTCAATAGATGTCGCATTATTCAAGTTGAATTCCAGGCCGACACCAACAGGGATAATGCCAAGCCACCCTTCCTGTTCAATAGCCTTAACACCATTGCCCGAAGGATATTTATTCAGTTCATAATACATTGCACCGACACCCACGTACAAATACGGAAATCCGTTTCGGGCAGAGCCGGGATTAAAGAGAAAGCGATAATCAATCGGGATTATATTATTTGCATAATCAACTTTCAATTGGTCAGCTCCCGCGTATCTGCCGTATCCGAAGCCCAACTCTCCCTGCAAGTATTTGGCAAGTTTCTGGCGAACTAAACCTCTGGCAAGAAATGAATATTCTAACGTGTTTTTGAATTTATAATCGTCGCTCGGAAGGAGGCCGCTTAATTGTATGCCGCCGCGCAAATTATCATATATCGGCTGCGCATAAGACATATTAAATAAACCCGCCCATAAGATGAAAGGTAAAATTATAAGATGACTTCTTTTCATGTACCATTTGATAGTTAATAATTGCCCTTGTAAAATACTCATTTAACTTCAAAAAATTAACGGATTTTTTTGCTTTATCACTTTAAGAGACCACTTATGTAATTATTTGCATACTTTTGGGAAATCGAATTATCTTTGTAACATGAATAATTATCCGCGCAGCGGATGTAATTTTTGACGTATTACTTAACATTTCGGAGAAACTAATGAAACTAACAAAGTATCTGTTTACCCTTACTCCAATGTTCTTTTTCCTTACCACCGCCCTTTTTGCCGGTGATGGAGGAAAAGAGGGGCATGGATTGGATCTGCGGAATTTGGACACCTCGGTAAAACCGGCTGATGACTTCTTCCAGTATTCAGTTGGCGGATGGGTAAAGAACAATCCTATCCCGGACGAATTTTCCCGCTGGGGCTCATTCGAATTATTGCGGGACAACAACAATAAAACCCTTCAGAAAATCGTTGAAGCTACCCTGACCGAAAAAAACGCGATTAAAGGATCAGCTAAACAGAAAATCGGCGATTTCTATTCCACCGGCATGGATTCCGCCAAGATTGAAGCAGACGGCTATACTCCGATTGTTGATGAACTTAAACAAATTGACGCTTTAAAGAATAAAACGGAATTCATTAAGCTTTTAGCGCAGCAGCATAACGCAGGCAGCGGTGCATTATTTAATTTTTTCTCATCCCCTGACAGCAAAAAAAGCGACATGGTCGCCGCACATATCTATCAGGGTGGTGTTGGACTTCCGGATGTCGAATACTATACTAAGGACGATGCCCGTTCAAAAGAAATTAGAGCAAGATATGTTGTTTATGTAACCAACATGTTCAAGCTTACCGGGGTTGATGAAAAGACAGCGGCCAAATATGCCAAGATCGTTATGAATCTTGAAACTCAGCTTGCAAAAGAATCAAACACGCGGGTTGAAAACCGCGATCCGGTTAAAACGTACAATAAATTTTCTATCAGTGACCTCAAGAAAAAATCAAAAGGATTTGACTGGGATGTTTATTTCAAGGCATTGATGAATAAAAAGCCTGAATACGTTATCGTCTTTCAGCCCAAATTCATGAAGGAAGTCGGTACTATTACACAAAAAGCATCATTAAGCGACTTAAAAATCTATCTTAAATGGGATGTTATCAGAAATGCTGCCCCATCCTTAAGCTCCGCATTTGTAAATGAAGGATTTGAATTCAATGGCAAGTTCCTGAGCGGAACTAAAGTTCTTAAACCAAGATGGAAAAGAGTACTTGCAGTCATTAACGGCAATTTAGGCGAATTAGTAGGACAGCTTTATGTTGCAGAAGTTTTTCCTCCGCAAGCAAAAGAACGCGCAAATGCAGTTGTCAAAAACCTGCTTATCTCAATGGGCGAAAGAATCAAAGGCCTCGAATGGATGAGCGATAAAACAAAAGAAGCTGCTTTATTCAAACTCAGTAAATTTACCGTGAAGATCGGATACCCCGACAAATGGAAAGATTACAGTGCTCTTTCAATTGAACACGACTCCTATTATAAAAACATTAAACGCGCAAGCCTCTGGGCAAGCAAAATTGATTTGGAAAAAATCGGCAAACCGGTAGATAAAACCGAATGGGAAATGAGCCCGCAAACCGTTAATGCTTATTACAATCCGAACGGCAATGAAATCGTTTTCCCTGCTGCCATCTTACAACCTCCGTTCTTTAACCAAGACGCAGATGATGCAGTTAATTATGGTGGAATGGGCGCAGTTATCGGCCATGAGATCAGTCACGGATTTGATGATCAGGGCAGACAGTTTGATGCCGACGGCAACATCACCGATTGGTGGACAAAAGAAGATGCCGACAAATTCAACGCTCGCGCAGATAAATTGGTTGACGAATTCAATAACTTCGTTATCGTTGACACTTTCAAAGTTAACGGCTCTTTGACTCTTGGTGAAAACATCGGCGATTTAGGCGGTATTACCGTATCCCTTAATGCATTCAAACATACGGATCAGTTTAAGAAAGGTGAAAAGCTCGATGGCTTTACTCCGACACAAAGATTCTTCTTAAGCTGGGGACAGATCTGGGCAGAATACCAAAGACCCGAAGCATTAAAGTTACAGCTTAAAACCGATCCGCACTCACCGGGAAGAGCAAGAGTGCTTGGCCCGTTGATGAATGTTCCTGAATTCTGGGAAGCATTCGATGTTAAACCGGGTGATAAAATGAGAAATTCCGACGACAAATTGGTTAAAATCTGGTAATTTCCTCGTTTTTCACGTCTTTTTAAGCCTGTCCCGGTGGGGCAGGCTTTTTTTATACTGCCTTCGTCTCGATATATAATCGTATATTACATGTTGATTAAAAAATATTATATGAAAAGAAAGTTGATTAATGAAAAATCTGCGATTTAGCGATTTGACGCTATCGAAAGAGATGCATAAAGCCATTTTAGATCTTGGTTATGAAGAAGCCACCCCAATTCAGTCCGAAGCCATACCGGTAATGCTCAGCGGAAAAGATATCATCGGCCAGTCACAAACAGGCACGGGCAAAACCGCCGCGTTTGGTATTCCTGCTATTGAAATGATGGACGCACACAGCAAAAAATTACAAGTTATGATTCTCTGCCCTACCCGCGAACTGGCAATTCAGGTTGCGGAAGAAATGAATAAGCTTGCGAGATATAAAAAAGATATATCCCTTTTACCTGTCTACGGCGGACAACCGATTGAACGCCAGTTGAAGGTGTTGAAAAAAGGAGTACAGATTATTATCGGCACTCCGGGTAGAATTCTCGACCACCTTGAAAGAGGCACCATTGATGTCACTCATCTCCGCTTGATTGTTCTTGATGAAGCCGACGAAATGCTCGACATGGGTTTCAGAGATGATATCGAATTGATTTTGAAGAACACGCCGCAGGAAAGACAAACGGTTATGTTCTCGGCAACTATGCCAAAACCGATTCTGGATCTAACAAAAAAGTATCAAACTGAACCACAGCATATAAAAGTCATTCATGAAGTAATGACGGTTGAAAATACCGAACAGATTTATTTTGAGGTTAAAGACCGGAACAAGCTGGAGGTTTTAAGCAGAATTATTGATTTACATAATTTAAAGCTGACTCTGGTTTTTACAAATACAAAAAGATGCGCCGATGAATTAGTTGAACGCCTTCAGGCCCGCGGATACTCGGCAGACGTTTTACATGGAGATATGACACAAGGCAACCGTGAAAAGGTAATGAAAAAATTCCGCAGTGGATATGTTGAAATTCTGGTTGCAACCGACGTTGCTGCACGCGGACTTGACGTGGATGATGTTGAGGCTGTATTTAATTACGATTTGCCGCAGGATGAAGAACATTATGTTCATCGTATCGGCAGAACCGGTCGTGCTGGTAAATCCGGCAAAGCATTCTCTTTTGTTACCGGGCGTGATATCGGCAAACTGAAAGACATCCAGAGATATATCAAGACGAGAATTAAACTCAGCCCAATACCTTCATACGACGATGTTGAAGAGATGCGGGAAAATCAGTTTATCGAAGATATTAAAAAATCTATTGATGCCGGTGAGCTCAAGAAATACGAGCATATGATTGAAAAAATCACCGACGATGATTATACTACTTTAGAAGTTGCCGCGGCATTACTGAAGCTAAAACTGGCAACGGATAAGAAACAGGAATCTGATGATTTTGTTCAGGAACAAGCTCCCCGTTCACATAAATCGGGCAAGCATAAAGAAAAAAGCAGGCAAAGCAGACCAAGTGAAGGCAGCAGCGAAAATCAAGTACGCCTCTTCCTGAATGTAGGTAAAAAAGATAAAGCCCGCCCCGGCGATATTCTCGGAGCAATTGCCGGCGAATCAGGCATCAGCGGAAAGAAGATCGGCGAAATTGATATTTTCGACCGGTTCACTTTTGTAAATGTGCCATCCAAACATGCCGATGAAATTATTGAAGCGGTGATGGGCAAGAAAGTCAAGGGCAAGAAAATTCACATAGAAGTTGCAGCTGAAAAATAATTGCTGAATCGAAAAAAGGCATCCAATCGGATGCCTTTTTCATTTCAGAAAAACTTAGTTCCTCACTTACCAGATAACTACTCTTTTATCAGCACTTCGATACATCGGCGAACCGGGTTTAATGTCAAATGCCTTATAGAAATCAGGGATATTGCTGAGCGGTCCGTTGACGCGCAGATATTCCGGAGCGTGTACATCGGTCATTACCTGCTGCGCAAGACTTTCTGGGCGTTTATGTCCTAACCAGGCATAAGCATAACCAAGCCAGAACCGCTGTTCAGGTGTCAATCCCGCGATGAGTTTTCCTTCCTGATATTGCTTTGTCTTTTTAAAGGCATCAAGACCCGTAACAAGTCCGCCTAAGTCGGCAATATTTTCGCCCAATGTCGCCTTGCCGTTTACATGCATGCTATCCAGAACCACGAAGTTGTCGAATTGTTCGACCATGAGCTCGGTCTTTTTATTGAACTTCTCTTCATCTTCTTTCTGCCACCAATTGTTCAGATTCCCTTTGGCATCGAACTGTCTGCCCTGATCATCAAATCCGTGTGTTAGTTCATGGCCGATTGTTGAAGCTCCGGCATATGAGTATACAACGGCATCATCTAAAAGCGAATCAGGTACTCCCGGAATGATGAAAATAGCTGCCGGTAAAACCATTTCATTGTTTGACGGATTATAATACGCGTTATAAGTTTGCGGAGTCATGTTCCATTCGGTTCTGTCAACCGGTTTCCCTAATCTCTGTAAATACCGGTTAAACCAGAACTGATTAGCGGCAATTGCGTTTTGTATGTACGCGCCACGAACGATATTGAGTTTTGAAAAATCTTTCCAGGTATCAGGATAACCGACTTTTTTGGTTACTGCTCCGAGTTTTTCAAGAGACTTCTGTTTGGTTTCAGCACTCATCCAATCAAGTTTTTTTATTCGTTCGCCATATGCGGTAATTATATCGTCAACGAGTTTTTCGTAGCGTTTTTTGGTGGCGGGTGAATAATATTTTTCTACATACACTTGTCCGAGTAATTCACCTAAATCACTTTCAATTACATCCTGAATGCGTTTCCAGCGTGGGCGTTGTTCCTTCACACCGGACATGATTGTCCGCCAGAAATGAAAGTGTTCTTTATCAAATGAAAAACTCAACTTATCTGCAAAGGTATTGAGCAGGTGCCACTTAAGATATACTTTCCAATCGCCGACCGGATACTTGTTCAACAGCACTTCCAATTGCTTGTAAAATTCAGGCTGTCCGATGATAAGGCTGTCTACATTTTTGATGCCGTTTTTTGCAAAGAGTTCTGCCCATTTGATATTCGGAGTGACTTTTTGTAAATCGCCGACCGACATTTTATTATAATTTAAATAAGGATCACGTAAATCTTCAAGTTTCCTTGAAGAGTCCGCCATTGCTTTTTCCATCTCAAATATTTTCCGGGCGAAGGCTTCGGCTTTTACAGAATTGGTGCCGTCCAATACAAACATATTTGCGACATGTTTAACATATTCTTTTCTGATATTCTCAGTACGTGCGTCATCCCTGAAATAATAATCGCGTTCAGGAAGCCCGATACCACCCTGCCACAAGTACAAAGCCCATGCATCGCTGTTCATAGCATCCTGATCAACAAACAGACTGAAGACTGGACCTACGCCTATAGACTGGAGGTGCATGGCTGCTTCAAGGAGCGCTTTTTTGTCCTTAACTGCATCAATTTTTGCTAATTCTTTTTTCAAAGGCTGTAATCCGAGCTTTTCAATAGCCGCGGTATCGAGTCCGGCTGCGTAGTAATCACCGATTTTCTGCTTATTCGTACCGGATGCCGGTTTCGATGTTGATGCTTCTTCTAAGATTCCTTTCAATCGGTTATAGGTTTCTTCCTGAACAAGATGCCCCACGGTCCATCCACGCTCCGATGCGGGGATCGGATTGTTTTTCATCCATGTTCCGGTAGCGAATTTAAAGAAATCCTGTCCCGGATCAACACTCTTATCCATAACCGCGGATAAAAAATCACCGTCGGCTTTTTCCTGTGCAGATGCCGGGGCAATTATACATACGGAGAAAAGGCAGCAAAGCAAATATTTTTTATATTTCATAACGACTCTTTTGATTGATAATTAATACACTCCAAGTAATTTAAAGTACAAAAACCATTTTGTAAAGTAAACATATACATGAAAGGCGGTAAATATATTACATAATCGGCAAAACACCTGAGGATACCTTACTCTCCGGTTTTTTTTATTGAATTCTATAAAAATTTAAAGTATGTTACGCCTTTGCGACTTACTTTAGTTATGAGTCTGCTGTACTGTTTCATTGTCTGAGAAATCGTGCTTATTAATTTATGACCAAAATCAAATCAACCGCATACAAAACCCCCATAGCCCTCGTCATTCTCTTTTTTGTGGTCGCAACTCTTATTATTCTTACCAGCACACTGATTTATACGCTGCAAAAAGAGACCATTACTAAGGTAAAAAATGAGGAATTGGCGACAATTGCTCAGTTAAAGATCGCTCAAATTGAAAAATGGACTGACGAAAGATTAGAAGATGCATACTCCATTATGCAGGATAATCTTTTTATTAAGCATGTTGAAGAATTCTATAAAGATGAGAACAATGTCCAGGTGAAAGCTGAGATTCTCACCAAAATGAGAAGCGTTGATCATAATTCGGAATATTTTGGGGTTGCGTTAACATCCGGGACAATGCAGGTTAAATTAGTAACCAATGAGTATTACAAGAACATCGGCCCTACTGCCATAAATTCCGGGAGGGAAGCAGTCAATCGCAAGATGCCCATTATTTCCAAAATTCACTTTACCGACATCATCGGGAAAGTACATCTTGACATGATTATTCCTCTTATAAAAACGGTTGGCAGAGACTCTGTAGTGATTGGAACGCTTATTGTCCGAATAGACCCTGATAAATTCCTGTACCCCTCCATTCAGACATGGCCGCAAAAAAGTGCATCAGGTGAAGCAATTCTGTTGCAAGTTGATAATGATAGTCTTGTCTACACCAATAACCTTCGATTCAGGCCTCACGCAGCCCTGCGTTTAAAAACAAAATTAAACGACAGCTACCGCAACGGCATTAAGATGATTAAAGGCGGTTATCATTTCATGATCGGCAAGGACTACAGAGGCGAAGAAGTTATTGCATACGTCGGTTCGATACACAACACTCCGTGGTTCTTATTAGCAAAAGTGGATCAGGAAGAGGCCTATACTCCCATCCGCGTCCGGGCGGTTTATTTAACATTCATCACCATATTATTACTGCTTATAGAAGGAATCATCCTCTGGATATTCTGGATACGAATAAATTCAAGGCATAAAAAAGATATTGAACAGGCACTCTCGGAAAAAAAGGCAATTCAAAACCATTTCGAGTATCTGATAAAATATGCGAATGACGTTATTCTGTTGACCGATTTATCAAGAACAATAGTTGAGGCCAACAACAAGGCAGAGGAAATTTATGGGTATGCTCACCATGATTTTCAGCATTTGCGATTTGAAGATTTATGGAGCTCCTCTTCCTCTACCAATATTCCACAGGCAATGGAGCAGATCGGTGAAAACGAAGGCCTGTTGTGCGAGGCAGAGCATCAGAAAAAAGACGGTTCAAGTTTCCATGTCGAGATGAGCATCCGGTTGATCGGTATTGAGGACACGAGATATTATCAGATAATTATCAAAGATGTTGACGAAAGAAAGAAGGCTGAAAAAAGAATTGTTCAATTAATGCGAATTTATGATCTCCTGAGTAGTGTAAATCAAAGTATGATGCGTGCCACTACCAGAGAACAATTACTGAGTGATGTTTGTGAAGTAGCCTTCCGCAAAGGTCAGTTCAGCTTAGTGTGGGTAGATCAAATAAGTAATTACAACGATACTATTGAACGCGTCGTTATGTTTGGTTATGAGAGTGATAAGATATTGGATTTGTTTAAAATTACTGACAAGGAATTGCGGCAAACTGCATATATCCAATCCATTCTGCGAAACGAAGCCATGGTAGTAAACGACATACTGGCATCGCCCCTTTATAGTGCCGAAGTCAAAAACAATCTCAGAAAAATATTTCGTTCAAGAGTGAGTTTCCCATTTAAAATAAATGAAGAGTTTACGGGTGCGATTGTCTTTTGCTCCATGGAAAAAGATTTTTTCACCAAAGATGAATGTGATTTGCTGTTAGCACTTGTCCGGGATATCGAATTTGCAAATGAATATCTGACAAGTAACGAAATCAGAAAAAGAACCGAACACTTACTTTTCCAAACTAATCAGCGCTTACAATTAGTCCTGAATAATATTCCTCAGCGGGTGTTCTGGAAAGACAGTAACTCGATTTATCTCGGATGTAATCAGGCGTATGCGCGCGACTGCGGACTTCTGGATACAACATCAATCTACGGTATCAGCGACTTTGATCTATTTGACAAGGAAACAGCAGCGTATTTCCGCGAGGATGACCAGATCGTTTTATCCTCGAATGCTCCAAAACTGAATTATGAAGAACTCCAAAGACGGCATGACGGAACAATGGCATGGATAAGAGTGAGCAAGATGCCGCTGTTTGATAAGGACGGACAAAAATTGGGCGTCCTTGGAAGTTATGAAGATATAACGGAATGGAAAAAATTACGCGAACAGCTGATTGCGGCAAAAGATAATGCGGAAGAAATGAGCCGTCTAAAATCAAGTTTCCTCGCGAACATGAGTCACGAGCTGCGCACTCCGATGATCGGCATTCTCGGCTATACCGAAATTATGCAGGAAGAGATTGAAGACCCTAAATTCAAGGATATGGCGCAGCGTACCTACATCAGCGCATCCCGGCTTTTGGAAACATTGAATCAGATTCTTGATCTCTCAAGAATTGAAGCAAATAGAATTGATGTTCTATTCAAAGATTGTAATATTATAGCAATCGTTGAGGAAGTTGTCGGTCTTTTCCGCGAAACTGCTGCTAAAAAAGGATTGCAGCTCACAATGCATTCGGAGCCGGACACTCTGACAGTTCCCACCGATTCGAGAATTTTATCACAGGTAATGAACAATCTCCTCAATAACGCCATAAAATTTACCAATCAGGGCGGCGTTCGGGTTGGCATTTCGCAGATTTTGGAGGATAATCAGTATTGGGCACAGATTGAAGTAACTGATTCGGGTATTGGAATTTCGCCGGAAAATCAGGATATTATTTGGGAAGAATTCAGACAAGTTAGCGAAGGCAGAAATAGAGGGTTCGAAGGCACCGGTTTGGGCCTTACGATTACCAAAAAATTTATTGAAAGATTACATGGCACTATCTCTCTGGAGAGTGAAGCAGAGAGAGGTTCTACGTTCCGTGTAAAAATTCCTATCAAACAAAGAATATTATCTATGCAAAAAACCGACATGCAGATTTTGGAAGACACGGGAAGTCTCTCTTCGGATATTGCCGCCCCGGATAAAAGGGCGAAAATATTACTTGTTGAAAACGACGGGACTACAATTGACATCGTCAGGATATATTTCAGAGGAAGATATGACCTTGATGTTGTTACCAACGCCCCTGATGCTATCAAAATTGCTCAAGGGAAGCAATTTGACGCAATATTGATGGATATTAACCTGGGTATCGGGCTGACGGGAATGGATGCCGTGAAAGAAATAAAAACCATGGATTCATACAAAAATGTACCGATAGCCGCGTTGACTGCTTTTGCTATGATGGGCGACAAGGAAGAGTTCTTGTCAGGTGGGTGCTCACATTACCTTTCAAAGCCATTTGACAAGAGTACCTTAACAAATCTCGTTGAAATCATGCTTAAAGGTTAAAATTTTAAATAAATTAACATTAAAAACTAAAATATTTAAAGGAAATTTTGTAAATTTTAAGGCATAGTTATTTATTTAATTACAACCCGCAGGATACTATGCCGCGAAAAATTATTTCCGAACCATCCCGCACTCTTATGGAATTCCGGCTGCTTCCGCAGCTGACTACAAGTCTGACTAAGACTAATGCAATATCATTGCAAACTCAATTAGCTTTCAATCCCCTTACCGGTAAAACTACAACGATAAACATTCCGATTGTATCCGCAGCAATGCAGGCAGTATCAGGAGTAAAAATGGCAATTGAACTTGCCAAGGCCGGTGGAGTCTCATTCATATTCTGCTCACAGCCTATATCCGAACAAGCCGCAATGATTGCGGAGATAAAACAACATAAAGCCGGATTTGTAAAACCTAAGACGATTTATCCGGATGTTTTGCTTTCAGACTTTCATAAGCTCCGCCTTAAGACAGGGTACAACACGTTTCCGGTTGTTGATAAAAGCGGAGTATTCATCGGCCTAATCGGAAAGGACGATTACGATATTAAACCACATGGAAACATGACGGTGAGCGAAAGAATGATTCACCGGAAAGATATCGTTACCTCAACACACGCAAACAACTTGAAACAGGCGAACGCGGTGTTAATGGAAAGTCATCAGCCGGTACTCCCCGTCCTTGATGAAAACGATAAACTCCTCTACCTTGTTTTTAGAAAAGATATTCGCGACCACCTTGACAATCCCCAGCAAGTAGTTGACAATAAAAAACGACTGCTTACCGCTGCTGCGATTAATACCCATGATTATCAGGAAAGGCTTCCGGCTCTTGTTGAAGCAGGTGTGGATGTTGTAAGTATTGACTCATCAGATGGATATACTACTTTTCAGCAAGAAACATTGAAGTGGTGTACAAGCAACTTTCCCGAAATCCCTATAATCGGCGGTAACATCGTGACCGCGGAAGGGTTTCAATACCTTGTAGACAATGGCGCTGCAGCAATTAAAGTCGGCATGGGCAGCGGCTCGATCTGCATCACTCAGGAACAAAAAGGAACCGGCAGAGGCCTTGCTACTGCCATTATAAAAACAGCAGCACAACGCGATTTGTATTATTCCCAATCCGGAAAGTATATACCAATAATCGCAGACGGTGGAATCGGCAATTCAAAAGACATCGCTGTTGCACTCGCTCTTGGTGCGGATTCCGTTATGATGGGGCGTTATTTCGCACGCATGGAAGAAGCTCCGACGGAAAAAGTCACCATCAACAGGCGCATCATGAAACCTTACTGGGGCGAAGGTTCGAACAGGGCGCGGGATTGGAAACAGCAGAGATATAACCAGTCACAATTTATTGAAGGCGTTGAGGGTTTTGTTGAGTATGCTGGCAGGTTGAAAGACAATATGGAGATCACGCTTTCAAAGATAACATCAACCATGTCAACCTGCGGCGTGGCAACAATTAGTGAACTGCATAAAAATGCCGAGCTTGAAGTTGTTTCTTCTCTTTCCATACGTGAAGGAAAAGTACATGACATATTCATCCCGGATAATAGTGAATATATCGGAGATAATGATTTATACTGATTATGGAAAAAATTGTAATAGTTGATTTTGGCGGACAATATACACACCTCATTGCCCGACGCATACGTGAAATCGGTGTATACAGTGAAATTTGTGACCCGGAAGACCTACTTATAAAAAAAGATACGGTTGGAGTCATTTTTTCGGGCGGCCCTCAGTCAGTCAACGATAAAGACTTATTGACCACTGGCACCAATATCAAAAAAATACGCGTGCCCATTCTCGGTATCTGTTACGGACACCACCTTATTGCAAAGCTCATGGGCGGAACAGTAGAAGCCGGTATCAGTCGCGAGTTCGGGAATACGGGTCTGCACGTAAAAGCTCTCCGCTCCTTTCTTTTTTCTGCGACAAAAACGGAACAACAGGTCTGGATGAGTCACGGCGACTCGGTTACCGCATTGCCGGATGATTTTCTGGTCACCGCTTCAACAGCAGCGACCAAAATAGCCGCCTATCAACATAAAACGAAAAAGATTTTCGGAGTTCAATTTCATCCCGAAGTTGAACATTCTGTTTATGGAAAAACAATTCTGGAAAATTTCGTAAGCGTGTGTACGGAAAAACGCAACTGGAATGTGCAATCATATTATAACTCAATTGCCGATGAACTAAAAGCCGCCGCACGCGGTAAAAAATTATATCTTTTCATCTCCGGTGGTGTTGACTCCCTTGTCGCATTTGCGTTAGCTGCGAAAGTATTGGGCGGTGAAAATATTGAGGCTTTGCACATTGATACCGGTTTCATGCGGTTGAATGAATCCGAAGAAGTCATGGAGTACTTACGCTCACTTGGATTCCAAAACCTGAAACTCATCAATGCGGCAGAAGTGTTCGTGTCCGCTGTTAAAGGCATTGTTGATCCCGAAGAAAAACGAAAGATAATCGGCAAAATATTTGTGGATATTATCCGGGGACAACTGCATGGACTGAATAAGAAGAATAAAAACTGGATGCTGATACAGGGCACAATTTATCCGGATACTATTGAAAGCGGCGGTACAAAAAGTTCCGGCACCATAAAAACGCACCACAACCGTGTTAAAGAAATCCGGGACTTGATGGAACAAGGCAGAGTGATTGAACCGCTGAAAGAACTTTACAAAGATGAAGTACGCGCAATAGGTACATTTTTAAAGTTACCCGAACATCTCGTTTGGAGACGGCCATTTCCGGGTCCCGGCCTTGCAGTCAGACTCCTTTGTTCGAATCAAACAACGTACGCTATCGAAAAATCAGAACTCGTAAAAGTAAAAAAAATCGCCGCCTCATTTTCACTTCATGCAAATATCCTGTCGGTTAAGAGTGTCGGCGTTCAGGGCGACTACCGGACATATAAGCACCCGGTGGTTTTATGGAGAGACGCCGGTAAGAAATTCAACTGGAAGGAAATCTCCCGTTGTGCTGCTGAGATAATTAATTCCGTGGAAAGTGTGAATCGTGTTGTTGTATCCGCTGAACCATTAGGTGCAATGCCCAAACTTCACAAATCGCATATTATACATAGACGCATAGAGTTGCTTCAGCAGGTTGATGATATTGTACAAAAATTAACAGGTGATATAAAAGAAATCTGGCAGCTTCCAGTGGTATCGCTTCCATTATTTGATAATGACGGAAACGAATGTTTTGTCCTTCGCCCGATATGCTCGACCGATGCTATGACCGCGGATGTGTATGAAATGGATTTGAAGTTATTAAAGAAAATCATCAAGCAGATAAAAGCACTCCCCGGCACCGGTAACATCTTTTATGATGTTACGACAAAACCTCCGGGAACAATTGAGTGGGAATAAGAATAGTCACGCTCAACACATGAGCATACCTTGAGTTGAAATAATTAAGCACGTAATGCATTAGCCTCTGCGATTATCATTAACACGGTGCTTTAGCGCCGTGAACCGACCCCCTCCTATATTCTTGGGCTTTAGCCCAATATATTAATTGTTATTGGACTAAAGTCGCTTTGTATGCAGCATCACCATCACGGCGCTAAAGCACCGTGTTAATGATGAGTTACGGTTTCAATATTCGATTCACTTTTGTTGTATTCCGAAATAGACAATCAGCTAACAATTCTGCTTACGTTCGTTTTCAATCTCGTTGAGAAAATTCCCCGAATCCTCAACCGGATACTTACCATCGAAGCACGCGTAACACAATCCTTCATCTTTGTAAAGCGACTTCAGATCATCGAGCGATTGATATATCAACGCATCAACACCGAGGTATTCCTGAATTTCCTGCAATGGCCGCCGGCCTATCAATTCATCTTTGATCGCCATATCAATTCCGTACATACATTGGTAAATTATTGGGGGTGCAGCGGACACAAAATAAATCTCTTTCGCACCTGCCTTCCGGAGTAAACTTACGATGTGCTTTGAAGTTGTTCCGCGGACAATTGAGTCATCAACTATCGCGACCTTCTTGCCCTGTACTATGCCGCGGATAGGATTCAGCTTCAACCGGGCCGTTGTTTCGCGTTCCTTTTGGGTGGAAAGGATAAAACTCCTGCCGATATGATTGTTTTTTGCCAAGCCCCTCCTGTAAGGCACTTTCAACTCTTCTGCTAATGCGTTGGCAAAGAAATAAGCAGAAGTCGGAATGTCAATTACAATGTCCGGCTCCAAACCAAGTTCTTTCATTTTCTTTGCAAGCAGTCTGCCCATTTGCATTCTTTCATCAGCTACCAGGCGGTTCTGGACAAAGGAGTCTTCTCTCGAAAAATATATCCATTCGAAAATGCAGAATGATTTTTTTTTGCTTACACATATTTGCCGGTGAAGATTATTTTCGAAATCAACAAACACAGCCTCACCCGGCTTCAACGAATCAATTACTTCATAACCAAGATAATCAAAGGTGCTCGATTCGGATGCAAAGCCGTAGATATAGCCATCGTCCGTTTTCTTTTTGCCTAATACAAGAGGGCGTAGTCCGTTCGGGTCAACAAACGCGAGCAGTCCATGCTTTGCAATTGTTGTGATAACCGCATACCCGCCCAATAACTTATTCTGAATAGAAGTAACGGCATCAAACAAATCGTCCGCCCCGATGTTGTTCAGATCTTTCTTGATAAGTTCAGCGGCAAAGGAATTTAGCAGCAGCTCCAAATCATTCGTCGTTTCAATCAGCACATGGTTTTCTTCATACAATGAACGTCGAACGTCATTGAAGTTCACAATATTTCCATTGTGTATCATGGCAATACCGAACGGGAAATTCACAGTCAGCGGCTGTGCATTAATTAAATCCGATGAGCCCTGCGTTGCATACCGCACATGACCCAATCCGACGTTTCCTGTAAGAGTTGCGAGATTTTCGTTATTAAACACCTGCGAAATGACTCCTAAACCCTTGATGCAATGAAACACATCATCAAGCGTTACAAGTCCGCACGCGGTTTGACCTCTGTGTTGAAGTGTTGTCAAACCGAACAACAAATCTTCAATAATTGGGTGTTTACTCATTAATCCGATAATACCGCACATAAAAACTCTCTCTAACTAAATTTTCTTAACATAGCACTGCACACTTTCGTCAATGCCTCAGGATAAAGCTGATGCTCTATTGCAAGCCCTTTTCGCTCGACTTCTTCTAATGTTGCACAGTCGGTTAAATCAACCGCGCGCTGTTTAATAATTGAACCTGTGTCAACGCCTTCATCAACAAAATGGACAGTGACTTTCGTTTGCTTCTTCCCGCTATTGAATGCCCACTCGTAACCATGCAGACCCTTAAATTCATTTGTGTCGGCAGGATGAATATTTACTATTCGACCTGCATATCTTGAGATGATATAGGGCGATAAGATGCGTTCAAAACCAGCGAGGCATATTAACTCGATTCCCCTTTCAGCCATCAAATCGCAAACCGCTTTTTCAAATTCTTCCCTGCCTATACCTTTGGATTCAATCACTTTAACGGGAACATTATAACTTTGCGCAATTTGTATTCCACCTGCTGCAGGTTTATTGGCTACAACAAGAGCAATATGGCATACTTCTCCCAAGTCCTCTTCAAGAGAACTCCTGATTATCGCCTCCATATTGCTTCCTCTGCCGGAAATAATTATTGCGGTTTGTACTTTGCTCATAGATTCTTAGCCCCGATGTCGCGCCGATAATACATGCCGTCAAAAGATATTTTTCCGCAAGCCCTATAGGCAGCCTCTTTTGCTTCAAAAAAGCTTTTTCCTTTTCCGACAACATTAAGAACACGACCGCCATTAGTCACAAGCGCATCGCCTTTCCTTATCGTCGCGGAATGGAACACAATTACATCATCAGATACTTTGTCCAGACCGCTAATTTCCTTACCTGTGTCGTATTTCCCGGGGTAACCTCCGCTGCAAAGTACCACATCAACAAACTGTTGATCGTTGAATACGAAGTCAACCTGTGATAGTCTGCCATCCAGCGACAGCAGAATTGCTTCAAGCAAGTCGGTTTCTAATGCAGGAAGAATTACCTCCGTTTCAGGATCGCCCAGACGGGCGTTGTACTCAAGGAGGTACGGCTCTTCCAATTCGAGCAGAATTCCAAAGTATAGAAATCCGTTATATGCTATATTTTCTTTTTGGAGTCCCCGCATTGTAGGTTCGACGATTGTTGAAACTATTTTTTGATAAATATCATCGGTACAGACTTTCACCGGTGTGTATGCACCCATGCCACCGGTGTTCAGGCCCGCATCACCATCAAGCACGCGTTTGTGATCCTGCGAAACAGGAAACAAGCGAATATTTTTTCCATCCGTCAAACCGATTATGGAAAGCTCGGGACCGACTAACAGTTGCTCAATAACCAGTGGAGCAAAAGCACCGTAGTAGTCGTGAATATCCTTTAGTGCATTGACTACATCTGTTTTACTATGACAAACAAAGACTCCCTTACCTGCTGCAAGGCCGTCGAATTTGATTACCACCTTATCACCGAATGGAGCAAGCGCATCATACAGATCCTGCTCAGTATACGGCGGTGTCAGTTTCCGATACAGTGGCGTCTGCACACCGTTTCTGACCATGAATTCCTTGGAGAATATTTTTGAGCTTTCAAGTTGAGCAGCAAATTTATCCGGGCCACACACTTTGATGCCGGTACCTGCAAAGAAATCTGCAATGCCCTGCGAAAGTGCTGCCTCGGGACCCACAACAATCAGGCTCGCTTCGTTCTTTTCACAAAATGTCTGTATCTCCGAGAATTGTCCAATCGGAATATTTACACTATTCGGTATTCCGGCATTTCCGGGAATGGTGTACACTGTCCCCGCTAACGGAGATTGGGATAATTTCCAGGAAAGAGCATGTTCACGCCCGCCTGAACCAAGAACTACTACATTTATTTTTCCCATTATAACGCACTTCTCATTTTTTTGTCAGCTTCTCTGAGACTCTTCTTCTGCTTCGCTATTCCGGCAGTAATTTCTGAACGAATCGCATTGATGTTCAAACAACGCAATGCTGCCATCGCGGCATTATCAGGATGAATAACGGTCATCGCCGGAGTATTTCCCGGCATCATCAATGACGAATTGATATTGACCATCATGTCCACATTATCTTTGAAAGGCGGACAATTAATAACAGGAATGTTAAGATTAGCTGCCAATGCACCGCCCAGACCGTTTGAGCGTCCGGCTACTGCAATAACAACTCCCTTTTCAAGTGAGTTGTTATACTCATCTGCCAGCGTTGCAATATCCTCGCCGTTTTTATGAGCCGATACAACACGCACTTCAACTTTTATCTGAAATGGCTCCAGATATGCCGCAATTTTTTTCGCATGTTCTTCATCTGAAACTGAACCCATAACAATCGCAACATACCCCGGCTTTATGATGTTGTTTCGAACAAGATTTGTATATACGCGATTTGTAATATCCGCCTTGAGATCGAGATTCCATTTTTCTCCGGTAACTGCTTCATATATCTCGATGTAACGTTTCGTTGTTTCCGCAATAACATCGTGCGGAAGACTCGTCGGATATTTGCCGTCTTTTTTATTTGCAATAAGCCATTGGCGGACAAACTCTTTATCTATCTGTTCTGCATTTTCAGGTGATTGCGCATAATTTTCGGACTTCCAGAAGCGCGATGAATCGGGAGTGTGAATCTCATCAATCAGTATCACGCTGCCGTCTTTACTTCCGAACTCATATTTTGTATCAACCAGAATGATTCCCTTTTTCTCCAGGTACCTACTTCCGAAATCATATAACGCGCGGGCAGCATCCATCATGGTTGTCAGCGTTTTCTCATCAGTCAATCCACTCGCGACAATTTCTTCGGGAGTGATTTCTCTGTCCGAATCTTCTTTCGTTGTCGGTGTAAGAATCGGAACCGGAAATTTTTGGTTCTTTGTCAATCCGTCCGGAACCTGCACTCCGGAAAACGTTCTTTTCCCTTCGCTATAATAGCGCCACATGGAGCCGGTCAAATATCCGCGAATAACCATTTCAACTTTAATCGGTATCACTTCATGAACAAGAGTAATATCTGGATCAATTTCTTTAATGAAGTGGTTTTTAATAATGTGAGCCGTTTCCTTGAACCAAAAATTTGTAATCTTATTGAGCACTACTCCCTTAGCTGGAATTAAGGAATCAAGCACACTATCAAAAGCAGATATTCTGTCGGTTACCGCGATCAAACGCTGACCCCAACCCAAGGAATAGCTGTCTCTGACCTTGCCCTTGTGCGTCCTTATCAACTGTGGTGATGAAAATCCCGAAAAACAGTTCATGACTGCTTCTCCTTTCTTGCAATAATATAGTTTACAATGTTGTTAAATATCTTCAAACCCGTTTGTTCATCTGTAATCTTCTGTGAGCCCCAGTTGGGGTGATTCTGCGGAGTAAAGAAAGCTTCAGGATGCGGCATAAGTCCAAACACCTGAAGCGACGGATCCGTAAGTCCCGCACAATCCAAATCCGAACCGTTCGGATTATCTTCGTAGAGAATACAATGCAGCTTTTTATCAATTACTTGTTGCCGGACAACTTCATCCTTAAAAATCAAACGTCCTTCACCATGCCTGATAGGTAATTCAATTTTTTGCATGTCGTGTAAAAATGGTGAGCCGGTATTATTGACATCCAGTTTGCACCAGTCGTTGATAAATCTTCCACCAACATTATGAGCCAGAGTTGCTTCCTGTGTAAAAGCGCCGGAAGTATTGGGTAAGAATCCAAGCCGGACAAGCACCTGGAATCCATTACAAATGCCGATGATGAACTTGCCTTCCTGCAAAAACATTTTCAGCTCATCAAGGAGTGATGTTCCGCCCGGAAGTTTTTTATATCGTATCTTATTTGCAAGCACCTTTCCCGAACCGAGGTCATCACCAAAACTGAATCCGCCGGGAAACGCGAGGATATCATACTCATGAATATTTTTCTCGCCGAAAAATATTTCATTCAGAAAGACAATCTCAGCCTCTGCACCTGCCGCACGAAACGCAGCCGCCGTCTCTTCTTCACAATTGATACCGAATCCGGTTACGACTAAAGCTTTTACTTCTTTCATATCATCTGCTCCCGTAATCCGTTGCTCCATGCTTCTTTCAATTCCGCGACCGGACTTGAAATAATCTGTCTTTCATTATGGGTGAATTGTATAACCGGTTCGTCAGTAACACAACCGAGATATACAGCATCCGTTCCGAAAAGCTTTTCAAAATTCTCACGGTTTACCGGATCAATAGAAACGATAAACCGCGAGTGGCTTTCTGCAAAAAGCATTGCGTCTTCCGGCAAATTCTCTGTTCCGCTCCATGATAGCGAAGCGCCGACATCATTCCCGAAACAGGATTCGATAACAGCGATTATCATTCCGCCGTCGGAAATATCATGCACCGACCGTAACAATTTTTTCTTGTTTGCCTGCGACACCTTTTTGTATAACCGCATGGCATCTTCCATTCTCACAACTGGAACACTGCCGTCTTTGTAGCCGAACAGCTTTGCGTATTCGGTTCCCGCAAGCTCGTGATATGATTTACCTAATTGGTAGATCAAATCACCGGGCTTTTTGAATTCGGAGGTTAGGCATTTGGTATAGTCTTTTATTTTTGCAGCCGCCGAATATAAAATCGTTGGTGGAACAGAAATCTTTACGCTTCCGGCTTTGAAGTCATTCTTCATACTGTCCTTGCCGGAGGTCAGAGGAATTGAAAAGTACGTACTCATGTCATATAGTGCCCGGCACATTTCAACAAGCTGGGCAAGTTTATGTTTTCCGTCGGGATTAGATTCGGGATGATAAACACTGTCCGGTACGCAGAAATTATCATTAACCGACCAGAAGCAATTCGGATCGCTGCTATCCAACGGAAGCTCGCCGCCCACTGCTATGATTTGCCGTATCGCCTCATCAAATGCTCCGGCTGAACTCGCGTAAGGATCGGCATCAACAAACTTAGGCATGATGCCGTTTGAAACTGCTATGGCTTCACGTCCCGTGAAATTCAGTCTTACAACTCCGGCATCCTGAGGCGCTTTTCTAGTCTTGCCCATCAAAGGTTTGACGATTGTCTTCCCTTTCACCTCGTGATCATACTGGCGGATAACAAATTCCCGTGAAGCAATATTATCAGAGGCCAGCAGCTTATGAACAACCGTGTTATAATCACTCTCTTTCTGCAAAACCTCTTTATCAGTATTGCGCCCGGTCATCTCGGCAAATAAATATTTTCTCGGCACTCCATCGTGGAGAAAATCAAGCGCTAAATATGCAACCTGAGCGCCATGATACCGGACATCAAGGAAACCGTCTCCGGTAAACTCCCCGATCAGAGTAGCTTCAACATCCATTTTTGCCGCAAGGTGCAAAACTTCTGCTTCTTCTTGCGGTGTAACAACAAGAATCATCCGCTCCTGCGATTCCGATAAAAAGATTTCCCAAGGTAGCAATCCGCTGTATTTCAACTTCACGGTTTCAAGATTCACAACTGCACCGTTTGATATTGAAGCGAGTTCCCCAATGGCAGATGAAAGACCGCCCGCTCCACAGTCAGTTGATGTTTTAATCAGACCTTTTGCACAGGCTTTCACCATGAAATCGGAAGCAAGTTTTTGCACAATGGGACTGCCGATCTGCACGGCCGACTGCGGTGAATGCTCATCAAGTTCTCGTGAGGAGAATGTTGCTCCATGTATGCCATCTTTTCCAACTCTGCCGCCTATGGAAATGATTTTATCTCCTGCACTGACCGGCTTCAACCAGCTTTTACGGTTGCTGAAACGGGGCGGCATTATTCCGCCTGTTCCGCAATACACAAGCGGCTTGCCGCTGTAACGCTCGTCAAAAATTATCGCGCCGTTAACGGTTGGAATGCCCGATTTATTTCCACCGTCTTCAATTCCCTTTCGCACACCCTCAAAAATTCTTTTCGGATGCAATTGGTTCTTAAGCAAATCACCCGAGAATGACGGATGCCCGAAACACAGTACATCAGTATTAAAAAGCAGTTTTGCTCCACCAATTCCAGTACCGAGCGGATCACGGTTATTACCGAGGATTCCTGTAATTGCTCCGCCGTATGGGTCAATCGCACTTGGTGAATTGTGTGTCTCAACTTTCCACACGAATAAAGCATCTTCATTAACTTTCACAACTCCTGCATTATCCGTAAATACTTTAACCAGCCAGTTCTTCCCATTCTCTTCAAGTTTGGCGCGGACTTTCTCCGTAGCACCTCTGATAAAGGTTTTAAAGAGGGAATCTACTTTCTCGACTGTGCCGTCGGGATGGGTGTATTCAATGACCGCGTTAAACTCTTTATGTTTGCAATGTTCCGACCATGTCTGCCCGATAATTTCAAGTTCGCAGTCAGTCGGATTTTCCGGCATACCTTTGCTTTTTCGTATCGAAATAGTCTTCTTATCTGCATAATAGTCCTTTACCGCATTCATCTCCTCGGCGTTGAGTGCGAGCAGTCTTTCACTCGAAATTTTTAGCAACTCAGCTTCATCCTTCTGAATATCAATTGTCTCAACCGTGTTATCAACGGTCAGTTGCACTTCGGGAACAAAGATTTGACCGTTCTCGGCGATGTTCACCGAAATATGATTGATAAGCTTATTACACAGAAAGTCTTCAGCCGCTTTACGAAGTACTGCGTCGGGAATGTCGTTCTCTATGATGTAATATTCCTGAGAGAATATCTGAATATCATCAGATGCCTGTATATCAAAAAAGTCAATCATGGTTTTTGCAGCGGACACGCCCTCATCATCCGTAACACCGGGCAGTTTGCCGATGATCAAAGATGAATGATACCCTTCCGGCACGACAGGTTTATTTATGCTTACCGCCTGAATGATCTGGTCACACAGCGCTTCTTGTGCGAAGGATAGTATTTTTGCTGAATCAAACTTTTCATCAACGATGAAAAGTTTTCCGCTTTTAATTTTTCCGGGGGCGACATGGAAGTGTTGGGTGAGAATTTTTTGCAATTGTTTCGCGGCACTATCCAGCGATGATGCAGTATAGTACACTTGAATAAAATTATAATTTTTCATTGCTATTTATTTTTATACGATGTATAACGAAGATCTGCGTGTGCAGTCTTTATATAGATTACCTTTTCACGAATGACGCGTCCTGCAATTTTAACTTTGCAGTTTTTTGATTGCTTTAATACTTCTATGGTTTTATTTGCCGGCTTCGGCGGCACGATCAGCAGCATTCCGTTATTCATATTCCAGTAGCGGTATGCTTTTTCAAAAGTGACATTCCCTAATTGCATCAGTTGCAGTAAATACTCTTCCGGCTCAAAGAGATTGGTTAACTCAGCACCAAAATCATTCACTTTCAATATGCGTCCGAGATTATCAACAACGCCGCCGCCGGTTACGTGCACAACGCCATGAGGAATAAGTTTTTTATTCAACAGATTGACAACCATCGGAGAAAAAATCGTGCATGGCGTGAGAGCAATCTTGCCCCAGCTGTCTTTTATACCAACCGGCAAAGCAGAGTGCCATAGTTTACCGTATTTTGTTTCAAGTATCTTCCGCAGTAATGAATAGCCGTTACTGCGAAAACCTTTATTATAGAGTGAGAGTATAACATCGCCTTCTTTTACATCGCGACCGGTTATTGGTTCCTTCAGGTTCTTGTGCAATAAACCGATTGCCGTCGCACCCCAGTTAAAGTGCATACCGTCACCATACCCGCCGATGCGATTACCCAGTTCGGCAATTTCTCCGCCGGTAATGATAACACTTGATTCTTTGGCGGCTTTGTATAGACCTTTCATCAAGGAATCAACCACCGTTTTATCCAAAACATCAACATCAAGTATATTCGAAATGAAAGCAGGCTCAAAGCCGTTGCAAATCAAATCATCTATCGCCATTGCCATTAAATCGTAACCGAGTGTATCATATTTCTTTATCCGTTCGGCAATTTCGACCTTTGTGCCGATACCGTCAGAGGAGATACCGATTCTGACATTACCGCAGCTCAACTGCGACGAATACGTGCCGTCAATGGTCGGCAGAAGATTTCCTTGCATACCCTCGCGGTGCGAGAATGATTTCTTCGCCCAGTTATACGCGACCGTGGAGCAGCTGCTGCCAAGGTTCGTATTAACACCGCTATTATTTATAGTTTTCTTAGTTGTCATACTATTTAGTGCTTAAAATGGCGAAGTCCGCTGAACACAAGCGTTATGCCGTATTCTTTGGCGCGTTCAATTACATGCTTATCCCGGATAGAGCCGCCCGGTTGAACAATCAGATCAATTCCCTCTTCATTTGCTTTGTCAACATTATCTTCAAACGGGAAATAAGCGTCTGAAAGCAAGAGCGTTCCCTGACCTTTTAAAGTTGATACACCAAGATTAACCTTTGCTTTGTCGCATGCCAGCTTTATCGAGTTTAATCTGTTCGGCTGCCCCGAACCCATACCCACGAGCTGCGGCTCACCTTCCGGCGTACGCCGTACAATTCCGATTGCATTCGATTTAATGCCGCGGATTATATTTAGTCCGAATGCGATAAGCTCTTTCTGCTTTTCATCAATTGCATTACCGTTTACGACTTCCATTTTCGAATAGAGTTGATCGTCTTTCGACTGTTTGAGCAGAGTATTGTTTGCGATCCTGTATTCGAACTTATCTTCAAGCATGGAATTGTTATATGTTACGATTCGCAGATTTTTGTGAGTCATGAGATAATCTAAACTCTCATTGTCAAATGCAGGTGCTGCAATAATTTCAATAAACTTCTTATTTGCTTTATCGTGAAAGTTCAGGAATTGTACTGTCCTCAAATTAACCGGAGCGTTGAACGCAACGATACCGCCGAAGGCTGAGACCGGATCGCCTGCCCACGCAAGTTCAAATGCGCGCAATTGGTCGCTGCTTTCAGCAGCACCACAGGGATTATTATGCTTGATGATAGCGCAACCAATTCCAGACATTGCCGAAGCAGTCTGCACAGCAGCCTGTAAGTCGAGAATATTATTGTATGAAAGTTCTTGTCCGTGCAGAATGCCAATATCATAGAGCGACGAGGTGGCTTTAGTCGCGCGATAATACGCGGCTGATTGATGCGAGTTCTCTCCGTAACGCAGAGTCTTGCCACCGGTAAATGAAAACCGTACTGAATCTTTCCCCGCAAGGCTGTCTATCTTTTGAGCTATTGCAGAATCATAGTCGGCCGTCAGGTTAAATGCTTTAGCCATTAAGTCTAAACGGGTACCTAATCCCAACGCACCTTCTTTCTGTTGCATTTCCTCAATGAACGCATCATAGTCTTTCGGGTTTGTCAATACAGCGACGTATTGATAATTCTTCGCAGCGGCACGAATCATCGTCGGCCCGCCGATGTCAATGTATTCAATCAGTTTATCGGAATCCGGATTCTCAGCGATGTACTGCTCAAACGGATACAGATTGCAGACAACAAGGTCGATTGGTTTTATTTGTAATTTTTCAGCTTCCTGTGCATCGCGTTCCCTGTCAAACAAAAGTGCAGACTCGATTTGGAATGAGATTGTCTTCATTCTTCCGCCGAACGCTTCGGGATTCCCGGTAACATCAGTGATTTCCGTATAATTAATATCGGCTTCCGTCAGAACTTTTCCCGTTCCTCCGGTTGAAATAATTTCCACTCCGAGTTTTTGCAAAACCTGTGCTAAGGGAAGCAGATTTGTTTTATCAGTAACACTGATAAGCGCGCGTTGAATTTTATAATTATCAGTCATAACGTGTATTCTTTCATTAGCTTATTTACTATTCCAACCGTTTTGGGCTTGCACTCTGTATGTTTCAGCCGCCTTTTCAATATTTTTTGCGTGAGTAATACCCCTGCCGACGATGACAGCATCTGCACCGTTCCGAGTTGCTGTGGCGGGGTCAATGTATGTTTGTCCGAGATTATCACCCGCGCTTGCTATTTGGACTCCCGGCATTAACAGCAGGAAGTTTGCAGGTATCTTTTTTCTCAATTTCAGAATCTCTTCGGGAGTCTTCCCATGTCCGATAAATCCGCTCACAACGGGTTCATTCTTTTTCCCGAGCTCAATAACCTTACGCGTATAACTTTCCGAAATCAGGTTATCCTTTGAAGACATTTTTGCAAGAAGAAACGAACTTCTGTTCTCTATACCGTCGAACAACCCTTTTAAGATTGCCTCACCAGAAATCATGTGCACCGTTACAAAGTCCGCCCAATCGGCTATTTTATAAATCCCGCCTCTATACTGAGCGCGAACCGTATTGCCTATATCGGCAAACTTCCTGTCCTCAAATAAAAATATACTATTCTCTTTGCAATACTGCTGCACCTCTGCAATAAATGCCGGTGAGTAATCACTCAATGTATCAATGTGCGTCTTCAACATGACAATATGCTTTGCTGCCGACTTGAGTATTGCCCAGAACTCGGTTGTTGAATCAACGTCGAGAGACAGTACGACACGGCTTTCTTTTTCCAGCATGCGACGGGCAAGCTGCTTCGTCAATTCATTCTTATATACTATTTCAGAGGGCTGTCTGTTGCTCACCATGGTATTCATCAGAAACATCTGAATCGTCCGCGCCTGATCCGGAGTCAGGAATCCCCTGCTCATCAGAACAGAGACCACTTCTTCTATCGTAATCAGTGATAATAATTTTATGCCCGTGTGAGCCGAAAAATCATCACGTATTGCTCTTCTGTCAATCACCACAATTGCGGCAACTGCTTTCAATCCGTTTTCCTCAAGCTGGTTTTTCGTCTCAACGATACTCTCACCTGATGTTATGACGTCTTCGACGATCAAAACCGATTCACCGGCAAAATACTCTCCGATAATATTGCTCCCGCTTCCGTATGCTTTTTCTTCCTTGCGGGGAATAATCAACGGCTTGCCGTTTTGCATGGTTAAGGCAGCGGCAATCGGTATACCCGCGTACGGTACGCCCGCGGCGCGGTCGTATTTCAAATCAGCAGGACATAATCTATCGAGCAGCGCTCCCAATTCCCGTAAAAGTACCGGGTGGGAAATTATCTGCCGGACATCAACATAGAACGGAGAAGTGATTCCGCTTTTCAGCGTGAATGAACCAAATTTCAGCGCACCGATTTCGTATAACTTAACGATGAAATCCTCTTTAGTCATATTCGACGGGCATTCCTTTCTGCTCAATTTCTTTACCGTTCACAAAAGTTTTTACAATCTTGCCTCTAACCTCAATACCTTCAAACGGTGTGTACTTTGCCTTTGTCGCGAACTGATCAGCCGAAATAGTGTAAGTAATATCCGGGTCAATAACAATAATATCAGCGTAATAACCCGGTGCTATCTTACCCCGATTTTTAACCTTCATAATAGAGGCGGCATTCGTACTGGTTAATTGGATAATTTTGGATAGAGACAGGTCTTTCAGGGAGAGATGGCGGGAGAACAGCAACGGCAGAGTCGTTTCGAGTCCCGGAAACCCCGACGGGGCCTTTCGGTACTGCCGCTTCTTTTCCTCAAGGGAGTGCGGCGCATGATCTGAGCCGATGGTATCTACTGTCCCATCCAACAATGCCTCGAACAGTACTTCATTATCTTTTTTGTTTCGTATCGGCGGATTCACTTTACCGAAGTTCCCTGCCGACTCAAGCACAGCATCATGCAGAAACAAATGGTGCGGCGTTACTTCGCACGTCAAGCCGAAATCATCATTCCGTTTATACTGTTTAATAAGGTCTATCTCTTCTGCGGTGGAGATATGCAATACGTGCAATCTGTTCTTTACCTGAGAGGCAATTTCCAAAACTAATTGCAGCGCCTTATATGCACATTCCCTGTCTCGAATAACATTGTGATAATGTATCGAGTTGTATTTGTCATCAATATATAGGTGTTCACGATCTGCTACACAGGATTGCAATTCGCAATGTGTCAGTATGGGAACATCGTATTCTTTGGCAAGCTTAAAAAACTCTGTCAGTGTTTTTCTGTCCTCAACCACCTCATTTGAACTTGATGCAGATAAAAAGATTTTTATTCCGGCGACCTGACGCGATTCAAGCATCTCACGCACATCTAATATATTAGAAGGTGTTGCACCGGCATATATGCCGTAATTGACTTTGCTTTTTTCTGCTGCTTGTTGTTTTATCTGGAGATTATATAAGGACGTTGTTGGGGGGATGGTGTTGGGCATGTCGAAGATGGTAGTTACACCACCGGCTATCGCGCTTGAACTTCCCGACAGCCAGTCCTCCTTGTAGGACTGTTCCAAATCCCGTATGTGTGTATGAAGATCAATCATTCCGGGAATCACGATCTTCATTCCCATATCTATCACATTTTCCGCATCTGTCATTTTAGGGGCAACGGATCCGATGTACTCTTTGTTCAAGAGTATGTGTTGAACAAATCCGTCAATAATGCAGTTTTTCAGTAGCATTTTTACAATTTGAAAAATGGTAGACGAAAATGTATGAAATTATTTATTTAAGTAAAAGTTAATTTTTAATAAATTATTAAATTTATTTTCCACTTTGTTGATAATTTATTAAGATTTTACTGGACTTAGCCTAAATTATTTCCTATTTTTAATTCCGAACATTTGTTAATTAATTCAACAGAAATGAATTGAAACGACTTTCGGGACATAGGATTTATGCAAAACGACAGCATTAATTGCTTACGATTTGCAGCCCCATCACAAAAGCATTCCATTGCTGTCCCTATTTCATCCCCATTCCGACATAACAATCCATCTTTTACCAACAAACATATAGAGTTACAATGAAGCACGTAATCTCAATGCGAGAATTGAGCAAAAGTGATATTGAAACTATTCTTGCCAATGCGGCCGCCATCGAATCAAAAGAATTGAATCCCGATATTGCGGGAGCAGTATGCGCGCTGCTTTTTTATGAACCATCAACACGTACGGTTTTTTCATTCGATACCGCAGTTAAACGGATGAACGGGAAAACCATCATCATGCAGGGAACTGAAACATCATCGGTAAAGAAAGGCGAAACTTTCGCGGATACCGTGACTGTTGTCAGTCAATACGCCGACCTGCTTGTCATCAGATCAATCGTCGAAGGTGCGGCGCGCGTAGCATCTGAAATTCTGGAGATCCCCATCGTAAACGCGGGCGACGGAAGTAATCAGCATCCTTCACAAACATTACTTGATCTTTATTCCATTCAAAAAACTCAGGGCACGCTGAATAATCTTTCCATCGCTTTAGTCGGCGACCTCCGCTTCGGTAGAACTATTCACTCGCTGGTGTATGGACTCGCTCATTTCGGCGTAACGTTTTATCTGCTTTCTCCAAAACACCTGAAACTGCCCCAGTATATTATTCAGGACCCTTCGCTGGCGAATGTTAAATTCATTGAAAGCGACTCACTGGAAGAAATCATTCCAAAGGTTGACATCATGTATGTTACACGGGTACAAAAGGAACGCTTTGCCGATCCGGTTGAATACGATCAGGTAAAGAACAGCTATCAGATAACCGCAAGTCTTATAACGGATAACAACCCAAAGCCGAGTATGAAAATCCTCCACCCCCTCCCGAGAGTGAATGAAATCACCATTGATGTTGATAAACTTCCACAGGCGTATTACTTCCAGCAAGCGAAAAACGGATTATTTGTCCGCCAGTCAATCATAGCAAACTTATTAGGAGCAATCTAAGATGAAAGAACTTAAAGTAGATGCAATCCAAAATGGAACGGTGATTGACCACATTCCGGCAGGACAGGCATTTAAGCTTATCTCAAAATTGAATTTAAAAGACAGCGACCCCATCATGGTCGGAACCCAGTTGAGCAGTAAGAAATACGGCAAAAAAGACATCATCAAAATTGAAAATAAATTCTTTTCCGATAACGAATTGAATCTCATTACCCTGCTGGCACCGACGGCTACGTTCGTCACCATTAAGAATTTCGAAAAGATGAATAAGGTTGCAGCTAAAATACCGGGACAAATAGACCATCTTATGTACTGCCCGAACCCCGTTTGCATCACCAACTCGGAAAAGATTTCAACAAAGTTCATCGTCGAATCACAAAAACCCATTACCGTGCGCTGTGGGTACTGCGAGAGAGTATACACCATTAATGATATTAATGATTTCATCAAACCGGATAGAGAATAGATGAATCCCCGTTTAGCAACAACGTTTTTCGGAAAGAAAGCCGCCTCCCCATTAGTGCTGGCAAGCGGAGTAATGGGAGTCTCATACTCCGGCATGCTGAAAGCAGTGGAGAACGGCTGCGGAATTGTCACAACAAAGTCAATGACCCTCGAGCCGCGAAAGGGCCATAACGGCCCGGTCGTGGCCGAATTCCAGGGCGGGTTTATCAATTCTATGGGATTAAGCAATCCCGGTATTGAGGAGGGCCTGCAGGAAGTTACCGATTTCAAAAAGTATTCGGATGCGCCCATTATAGTCAGTGTATTCGGTACAAGCGCTGAAGAGTTTAGTGCTCTGATGAAATTTGTCAACGACTCACAGGCCGACGCGGTGGAACTGAATCTTTCGTGTCCCAACGTTGCAGATGAGTACGGCACTCCTTTAGCCTCATCGGCGGAAAAAGTCCGCGAGATAGTGATTGCCGTGAAAAAGATTTCAAAGCTTCCCATCATTGCCAAACTTTCACCCAATTCATACAACGTCCCCGAAATCGGGAAGGCTGCTATTGCCGCCGGTGCGGATGCGCTTACATTGGTAAATACACTTGGACCCGGAATGCTGATTGACATTGAGGCGCGACGCCCTGTTATTCTGAATAAGTTCGGTGGCGTTTCCGGTTACGCTCTAAAACCAATCGCGGTCAAAATTGTGTATCAGACATCGAAATTGATTAGTTCACCAATCATCGGGACGGGCGGCATTACGAACGGTGGCGACGCCATTGAATTCCGTTTAGCCGGTGCATCTTTCCTCGGTGTCGGAACAGCAGTCTATTATCTGGGCATTGAAGTCTTTTCAAAGATCAACGATGAGGTTATCGCGTATATGGATAGGCACAACATTGCATCATTCAATGATATTAATCCGATTGCATGATTATGATGAATTTTATAAAAGCTGAAATAATTTCAGTCATCAAAGAAACACCGACAACAAACACCTTATATGTGAAAGGTTCTTTGTCCCTTGCTCCGGGACAGTTTATCATGCTCAGCGATTTCGAAACCGGTGAAAAGCCGTACTCGATATCGTATGCGGGTGTGGATAGTTTCGCAATAACGGTGAAGAAAGTCGGAAAGTTCAGCGAAAAGATTGCCGCGCTGAACGTGGGTGATACTCTCTATTATCGCGGCCCGTATGGAAAAGGTTTTACCTTCCCCGATAAAGATGAGCTGATTGTCATTGCCGGAGGCGGCTGCGGCACTGCCCCGCTCCGTTATCTGCTCAATTATTTATTGGTGAATGATTACAAAAATGTAGTATTCATTAACGGAGCAAAAACGGCAGACGAATTATTATATCACAATGAATTTGCAGGTGCTCCGGTGCAGTATATCCCGGTCACGGATGACGGCTCTAACGGGATAAAAGCGACTGCGCTGGATGCACTGCTTAAGATTTCCGGTGAAAAGAAGATTTCTCTCCTCTATACGGCCGGCCCGGAAATGATGATGTATAATATTCTTACCGCGACGGAACACCTGAACTGCAAAAAGCAGTTTTTGTTGGAAAGGTATATGAAATGCGGCGTTGGTATTTGCGGACAATGCACGCTTGATCCTTTGGGTATCCGTTTGTGTGTCGAGGGTCCTGTTGTGGATAGTGAAATTCTTAAAAAAGCGGCTGAATTCGGACAGTACACAAGAAGCGCTGCCGGAAAACGCGTAGCTTTTGCAGCATGTAATTAAATTATTATATTAATACAATATTTAACGGATTACGGTATGACGAGCAAAAACAAAATCAAATACATTTTCATTACAGGCGGTGTTGTCTCATCATTAGGTAAAGGGATCACGGCTTCTTCTCTCGGATTGTTATTAAAGCAGAGAGGTTACAGAGTAACCATCCAGAAATTCGATCCGTACATAAACGTTGATGCCGGAACCATGAATCCGTTCCAGCACGGCGAAGTTTATGTAACCGACGATGGTGCAGAGACCGATCTCGACCTCGGACACTACGAGCGTTTTATTGACACCAACATGACGAGAGCGAACAACGTTACTACCGGACAGATATACGGCGAAGTGATAAGCCGCGAACGCCGCGGTGATTTCCTGGGCGCAACTGTTCAGGTCATTCCTCATATCACAGACGAAATCAAACATAGAATGAGAAAGCTTAGTGAACTCGGTGAATATGATATTATCATTACCGAAATCGGCGGTACGGTCGGTGATATCGAGAGCCTTCCGTTTATTGAGGCTATGCGTCAATTGATGCTAGAAGTCGGAAAGAAAAATGCCATCAGCATCCATGTTACGCTCGTTCCCTACATCGCATCCGCCGGTGAAGTAAAAACAAAACCGACACAGCACAGCGTTAAGAACCTATTGGAACTCGGCATACAGCCTGATATTCTCGTCTGTCGTTCGGAGCGAAAACTCAATACCGAATTGCGGCAAAAAATTGCTTTGTTCTGCAACGTCAACAGCTCATCTGTTATCTCAACATATGATTGCTCTTCAATTTATGAAGTTCCCCTTGTCTGTTTTAAAGAGAGATTAGACTTACTTGTCCTAAAACAATTTAACTTACCCGAAAAGAAAATCAGACTTGATGAGTGGGTTGAATTCCACGACCGGATTAAAAATCCGGAGAGTGAAGTTGAAGTAGCTATCGTCGGAAAATATACCGATCATCATGATTCCTATAAAAGCATTCTTGAGGCATTCGTTCATGCGGGTGCAATCAACGATGTGAAAGTAAAAACCCGGCTAATTAATTCCGAATTATGCAACGAGGAATCAGTCCAGACACTTTTAAAAGGTGTTAGCGCAATTCTTGTACCGGGCGGATTCGGCGACCGTGGTATAGAAGGTATGATAGAGACAATCCGCTTTGCCCGTGAGAATAAAATTCCATTCTTCGGTATATGTCTCGGTATGCAATGCGCGGTTATTGAATACGCAAGAAACGTGTGCGGCATGAAAAAGGCTCACAGTTCGGAATTCGTCAAGAATAAATATTCGGTTATCGATCTCATGCCCGAGCAGAAGAATGTCAAAAATCTCGGCGGCTCAATGCGTCTCGGAACCTACCCGTGCAGCATACAGTCGGGTACAAACGCACACAAAGCATACAAGTCCGAATACATCTTTGAGCGTCACCGCCACCGTTACGAAGTGAACAATGTTTTCAGAAGCATTCTCAGTAGTAACGGATTGTTGTTCAGCGGAATGTCACCGGACAAAGAACTCATTGAAATGGTGGAAATCAAAGACCATCCGTGGTTTCTCGGATGTCAGTTTCATCCGGAATTAAAATCCAGAGCGATAACGGCGCATCCGCTGTTTACGGCATTTATAAAAGCCGCGAAGGAAAATAGCACAATATAATTTTTTGTAGAGACAGCCGGCGGCTGTCTCCCCTCGTATGTTGCAGTAATTGTATGCACGGAAATCAAAAATTTTCTAACTTGATGCGTTTTTAGAAAAACTGACCTCACCCCAACCCCTCTCCTGACAGGCAATGGTGTCAACTTAAGGATGAAGTACGGTGAAAACACCCTCAACCCTAACCCTTCTCCCCGAGGGAGAAGGGAATAGAAACATTGCTTTTTCTTTCTGCTTTACTTCCCTCTCCTTTGGGAGAGGGACTGAGGGTGAGGGCTTTTTTGATTTCGCTTACTAAGTTGACAGCATTGCCTGACAGGAGAGGGGAAAGCCCTAAAATGCTGGTTTTGTTCGATGTAGATGGCTGGGGTGAGGTATGTTTCTCGATTTTGGATGAATCTTTATGACACACATAATTCGTGTATTACAAGCTCGCTGTTACTCAGAATGCTGCGTATGATTTTATCAATTGCCCCCTACTCCTCTTTTTCTTATCTTTACTTTTATTTCATGAGTTCCCATTGATAAGAAAATCCATTTTCGGTTTAATATTATTTACTCTCTCATGCTTTGCTCAAACTTTTGAGAATCCTATTATTTTTGTCGGTGATACTCAGCGCAACAGCTTTCTGGAATTTTATTTAGAGAAGAATGAGGGTGTACCCGCGAAAATACTGGGCAAAGTAGCAGAAGAGAATCCCTGCTGTGTTGTGCATAACGGCGACATGGTGTTTTGGGGTGCGAGCAAAACCAGATGGAAAGAGTATGATTCCGATGCCGCACCGGTTATTAAAAAGAATATTCCAATTTATCCCGTCATGGGCAACCATGAGTACATGGGACGCAACACGACCGCGTTACAGAACTCTTATGAACATTTCCCATTCCTGCAGAAAAGTACCTGGTACTATAAAATAATAGACAGCACCGCGATCGTGTTTCTGAATTCCAACGACGGCGACCTGACATCAGAACAAAAACATGAACAGATAACGTGGTTTACGTCAACAATGAGCGCACTTGAGAATAACACATCGGTTTTGTATATCATCACCGCCTGCCATCACCCTCCGTTTACCAACAGCACGTTAGTCGGCAGGAGTTCATACATACTCAACAATTTTGTGCCCGTTTTTGTAAAAAGCGCTAAGACCATCGCTTTCTTTTCAGGACATTGCCACAGTTACGAGCATTTCGTATACAAAGGAAAATCATTCATCGTCAGCGGCGGAGGCGGCGGACCGCGACAGAATGTCGAACCGGGACACAACGGAAATGATATGCCTACGGATTTATATACGGCTGAAAATCCGCGTATGTTTAATTATTGCAAGTATTATCTGCACAACGGGAAGCCTGCTATTCAGGTTACCGGAATGAGTAAAGAGACTGGGAAGTTTAGCATTATAGATTCTTTCGATCTGCGGTAATAACCTCAATCCCCAAAACATATAAACATGCACAAAAAAAGAAGGGCCCCAGAGGGACCCTTCGGAATAGAGCAGTTGTTACTTTAAGAGTAACAGCTTATGAGTCGCTGACATGGTCTTAGTAGTCAGTGTATAGAAATATATACCGCTTGCTAAGCCGGATGCGTTGAATTGAACCGAGTGTTGTCCCGCCTCAAGTTCAGTATTGACAAGCTGTGCGACTTCCCGACCCTGCATATCATAAACGGTTAATTTCGCGTTCATTTTATCAGGGAGAGAAAACTTGATAACTGTTGAGGGGTTAAACGGATTCGGATAATTCTGCGATAAGCCGAACTCTTTAACAACTGTTTGAGTACTTGCAACATCATTTATACTACCCGAACTGACTACTCGTTTCGTCGTATCAGTTGATGTTGTATCTGTCGGAATATTTGTTTTCGTCGAGTCACACGGATTCCATGTTTTTGTTGAATCCGGCAATGCAGGATGATGTCCATGCTTTGTCGTATCGGATGGATTCCAGGTCTTTGTTGAATCCGACCAGGCTGGATGGCCATGCTTGGTTGTATCGGATGTAACCTTTGTGGAATCTGACCAAACCGGATGGTTCGGTTTTGTTGTATCAGGTTTTACTTTCGTAGAATCTGACCAGACAGGATGACTGTGCTTTGTCGTATCCGATGGATTCCAAGTCTTTGTTGAATCCGACCATGCCGGATGACCATGCTTGGTAGTATCAGATGTGACCTTAGTGGAATCTGACCAAACCGGATGGTTCGGTTTTGTTGTATCAGGTTTTACTTTCGTAGAATCCGACCAAACAGGATGAATTGGTTTCGTTGTGTCAGGTTTTACCCTTGTGGAATCTGACCATACCGGCGGGATTGGCCTTGTCGTGTCAGGTTTTACTTTTGTAGAATCTGACCAGACAGGATGACTTGGTTTTGCAGTATCAGCGACAGCAGTGCTATCATGATGATGACCTATTGGGGGTTTAATGCCCGTTGTGTCAACAACTTTAGTACTGTCACCACCGTGGTGTATTACCTGCGCCTGCGACTGGGAACCAAGGAACAGAACAAGAAACAAAGAGAAAACAAGCAGAAATGTTTTATTCATTCGAGAGCTCCTTGTAATTAATTAGTGAATAAGTTGAGTATCAATTTTTAATGTTAAGTGCTAAATGCACACAGAAAACCTATAATATAGATTCAAAAAGTATGCCTGATTGGAGATTGCAGAATCCTTGAATTTTTAAGCGCATTTAGGCTGTTTTTGCAGGCGGACATGAAAATTTTTCGCGGGGAGCGAATTATTTACCATTGGAAGAATTAAGATATATTTAGGAAGATATCTTCTTGCGGGGTTATCAAGAAAACTTGGTGACGATGACGCATGAAAGTGGTTTGTCATTCCGTAAAATCTGACGGGGGAACATAGAGCGAAGAGGATAGCCTAGTTCGTCAGATTTATACGGAATCCAGAATTAAAAAACTGAGTGACTTTAGCTGGGATTATGGCAGAAGATCATTTCAAGTGAAAACTATGTGTTTTCTTCCATGATCGAGTCTAAGATGAGATACATAAGACAACATTGAAAAATGATTTGCCTTCGTATAATTATTCAAACTGGATTCTGCACAGCATTCTGCGAACGGATAAATCTGTCGAGAAATTATATTTATTTCAAATTAGATTATCGCGACAGATTTTCCGGAATGACAGTCAAAACTATTTTAACAAAAGCATTTTTTTGCTTTGTCGCGAAGTACCAATTTGCATCGTATAAAAATATGTACCGCTTGGCAGTCCTGCTGCATTAAAGGTTTCGGAATGTGTACCTGCGGTCTTCTGTCCATCCACTAACGTTGCAACTGTTCTACCCATGATGTCGGATACGGTAATAGTCACTTTTCCTGCTGCGGCAAGTTCGTAACTGATTGTTGTCGTCGGATTAAAAGGATTGGGATAATTCTGATTGATATAGAATTTTTTCGATTGTAATTCCTGTTCCGACTTAATATCATTGCTGTTATTCGGATCAACGACAACAATATTCGGTTGTACCGGAGGATATACCATGCCGTCCCCTAAAAAATAATTTACCTGAGGCGGCAGATTATAGGCGACATTCTGCCATGCTACACTTTCCCGGTATTGAGGGTTGTGCATCAGTGTATATATCCGGTAATTCGTCGGGATTGTTGTTGTATATATCATCAATGAATCATTGGTAACATTTCGTAAAATTACTTCCTCGCGCCAATCGCCGAGAATATCAGCGCTCAAACAAGGAGTAGCTTTCGTGCTGTTATTCGACAAACATACCCCCGTTTTGTCTAACAGGATTGATGTACTGCTGTTTGCATAGTTCCATTTTGTAATTCTCACACCGTCCAGCAATTCACGAAGCAAGTCACCGTCCCACCAGCTTCCGAAATTTACCGAAGGCCTTTTCGTGGAAACTTGAGTACCCGTTAAATCATATGTCCCGGCAATAGAAGTGCCCCACAATTCAAATCCCGGATGTGTCGGATCTATATCAGCGGCCATAGCGCGTCCCACATCGGCAGTATAGGTAAGCTGGAATATTACTGCACCTGTTTTGGCATTTGTCAAAGCTAAGCCCTTGCTGTCTTCCATGCATCTCCATACGCGCATATCAGAGGTGCTTGGATCCATCTGCGAAAGGTGCATCGCATCACCGTGTTTTAATCCGGTTGTGTAAAGACCTGTGCCATCATGGTCTATACAGCACGCACCGTACACAATTTCGTCAAACCCGTCACCGTCAACATCGCCAACAGCGAGATTGTGATTGCCCTGATTTTTATAGGTCGTTAATCCATTTAAATCCGTATCAAATTTCCAGCGCTGTGTTAACGATCTGTTTTTATAATCATAAGCCACAAGTACCGTGCGGGTATAATAACCACGGCACATAACCAAACTCGGGTGTACGCCGTCTAAATAAGCAACACATGCTAAAAACCGGTCAACTCTGTTGCCGTAGCTATCGCCCCACGCGCTCACCGTACCACGCGGCGGGTCATATGCAATAGTTGAAATCGCAGCACCTGTCTTTCCATCAAATACGGTAAGATATTCCGGACCCGATAAAACATAGCCGCTTGAATTTCTGTAATCGGCAGAGTTGTCCCCGATTGGATTTCCAAGAGCATCAATTGTTCCATCCGCGGTTTTACATACCATTACAGGATGTCCGTCACTCGCGAGATCATACACCATGAATTGTGTATAGTGTGCACCTGCACGAATATTTTTGCCAAGGTCAATTCTCCATAGACGGGTGCCGTTCAATTTGTACGCGTCAATAAAAACGTTGCCGGTGTAACCTTTTTCCGAATTATCATGCGAGTTAGTCGGATCCCATTTTAGAATTATTTCATACTCACCATCGCCGTCAAGATCAGCGACGCTGCAATCATTAGGCGTATACGTATAGGCGGAATCAGCAGGTGTAATTCCGGCCGGAGGCGGGTTTAACGGTATGGCAAGTCCGGTGCTGGAAAAAAGTATAGCGCTTTCAGCTTGAGTACTTTCCGTATCATTAAGAACCGTCTTCAGTGTATAAGCACCGGCGCCACCCGAAACATCCACAAAATTGGTTGAAGTGGTTATTGGGGTACTGTTTAGTTTTACATAGTTTTTATAAACATTGAAACCCAATGCGGCAGGATCTGTACCTAAATAGCGCCAGCTAAGAAAAACCGAATCGCCTGCTGTGTATGGAACTGCAACAAAACCGCGATTGAGTTTTTCCATGTACCGTTGTGCAAATGTTGATGAAACAAACAGGGTTATGACAATTAGAATAATCCTATTTATGTACTGCATGGTAGCGCCTTGGGTAATTGTGTAATATGGACACTAAAATAATCAAGGAATCTCATAAATGAAAATCATTTATTAATATGTCTTCACGTTGCGGAATCTGATTGTTTTCATATATTTCAATTCGGAACCCGTTCAATTACCATCTTATAAACAACAAATTTGCTGCCGATGAAATACACAGATCTGACAAAACAAGAACTTCTGGCCAAGATACACGAACTGGAACAGATGATCGAGAATAAAGGTGCTCAGCCTGCCGATAATTCGCCTACGGCTGAAACACCTGATATATTCGGAGATATATTTAACCAGCTTACTGGTTCGGACTTTTCCAGCTTTTACAGCGATTATATCATCTCAATGCTTAATAATATGACCGTTCCGGCATATTTTGCCGATGTTGATGCTAATATACTTGGATGCAACAGATTCTTCGAATCACTGATCGGGTTGAAGGCAGAAAACATGGTACAAAAGCAGATCAGTGAAATAATGCCCGAGTATGCGCCGGAAAATGCGTCGCCTTCAATTGAAGAATCTCGGGATGATACCGAAATGCTGAACTATGAAACGATGATTGTTGACAGCAATGGCCTTCGCAAGGAAGTTGTCATCAGCAAATCGGTTGTGAAAAATATGGATGACAGTATCGCCGGAGTTATCGGCGTAATCAACGACATTACGGAAAAACGCAGCGCGGAACGTGCGCTCATTGAATCCGAACAAAAACTCCGCGAGGCAAATGCAACCAAGGACCGTTTCTTTTCAATCATTTCACACGACCTTCGCAGTCCATTTGCCGGCATTATCGGATTTACGGATACACTATTAAGTCAGTATCACGAACTTAGCGAGGAAATGCGGTTATCGTTTCTCAAGGATGTTTCGGATTCCGCGCACACGGCATTCCGGTTAGTCGAAAACCTGTTGGCGTGGGCTCGCACCCAATTAGGTGAGTTGACCATCGAGCCGAAACCTGTACACCTCCACCCTATCGTAAAAGACCTGGTTGATTTGTACTCGCCTATTGCCAAACAGCGCCGCATGGAAGTCCTTTGTGATATTCCTAAAGACACATACCTCATGGCTGATGAGCAGACCACAACATTAGTGATTCGAAATCTGGTTAATAACGCGGTGAAATTCAACAAGGACGGCGAAGCCATCATTATAACAGCCAGAGAAGATGCGGATCACGTCATCATCTTCATCCGGGATCACGGCATTGGAATAAAGCCGGAAGACATCGGAAAATTATTCAATCTTGATACGAACAAGAAAGTCGGCAACTCCCCGCAAAAAGGCTCCGGACTCGGACTCATCCTCACCAAGCAGTTCATTGAGTTGAACAAAGGAAGCATCAAGGTAGAATCCGAATTTGACAAGTACACGAACTTCTATGTTACATTGCCATCAGCGACTAATACGAATGTTAAGAGGACGCTCGCATAAAGTGAAATCATTCAAAAGGCTGCAACTATATCCTGAGCACCGCAGGTGCGGTAGCCAAGTAGTTAAATTGTGGCGATTGTATTTGAGTGTCGCAGACACGACTCAAAATCACCCTCAATGTAGAATGAGCCGGTCCATCCGGAGCTCTTAAATATGGTTACATTCATTTACTACTAAGCTAACACACCTTTCCGCCCGTTGGCGGAGCTTCGCTGTACAGAACAAGACTATTCTTGTCACAATGATTAACCTTATATTGATTATACGTCCATAATGATAGCGCTGGGGTGACTATAATAAGTACGTAAACTGTGTACAATTTTATGTGCAATTTCTAAATTGTGGGTTACGAGAAAAAAGAAAAAGCCTTGTAACTTATTTAGCTACAAGGCTTTATTTTTGTGGGCGCTCAGGGATTCTCCAGACAAGTCGGGATGCCTTCGGCAGAACCCCGGATCCTCCCGACAAGTCGGGATGGTCAAGAAAAACGGAATTTTTGACGCCCGTATCTCATTAAATAATAATAGGTTACGGGGACATCATTTTTGCAATTTGCGCGGAAGTAGTTTTAGAAGGAGTGTCGTGTGTATTTAACCGTCTATATAATATAAAAATAGTTATAAATCAACTGATGAAATCGGTTTAGAAAAAAGTAAAGATGTATACTATATGTTTACCTTCTTGCATAAATATAAACTGGATCTATCTAGCAAACAGCTTGTTCATCTTGAGAGAAGCAATTGAAGAAAGCCGAATTGCCATACCTTTTTTAATATAACCTTCTAATTCTCCGAAGGTTTAACCGGCACCGTGAATGTAAATTTGCTTCCTTGCCCAAGTTCGCTTTCTACTTTGATGCTGCCGTTGTTTTTCTCAGTAAACTCTTTGCATAGAAGCAAGCCGAGCCCGGTACCTTTTTCTTCATCCGTGCCCTGGGTAGAATGATGAACATCTATTCTGAATAGTTTTTGCATATCAGTTTCGGACATTCCCGCGCCGGTGTCCTCGACACTAATCTCCAACATCCTTTCGAGTCTCTTACAGGCAATTGTTACCCTACCGCCCGCGGCCGTAAATTTCATGGCATTGGATAAAAGATTTCTCAAAACGGTCTGAATCATATCCTTATCGGCATAGAAAAAATCATCGCCTTCAGGATTGTATGATAATTCTATTTGCTTTTTCAATGCTATGCTGTGATTTACAATAATACAACTTTGAATGCATTGAACGATCGAGTGGAAATCCGGGTGATATTCTATACGGCCTGTTTGTATCCTTGACCACGCAAGTAAATTCTCAAGCAGCTCATAAATGGTCCGGGTTTGCTTATAAATATAGGTAGAAAACTCTACAAGCTCTTCCCGAGGCATTTCCAAAGCATCACGAAATATAATTTCTGCAAACCCCAAAACCGCGCCAAATGGATTTCTTAAATCATGTGCGATAATTGAAAAGAATTTATCTTTACTGGCATTTAACTCTTTTAGCTTTAATTCGGATTCGGTTATTTTCTGAATGTACTCTTTTATTTTCTGCTCAGCATTTTTTCGTTCACTAATATCTTGGGCGACATATACCATCCCGACATATTGTCCAAAATGATCTTTCAAAATTGATGCAGAAAAGCTCACCGGTATCTGAGTGCCTTCTTTAGTACGATAATTCATTTCGATATCAATAAGATCTGATACCCCATTGGTTTTATTGAGAAGCTCAATGTCTTTATCAGTGAGGATTTTACTGACCGAGGCACCAATTAATTCCTCCTCCGTATAGCCAAGCAGGTTTACCGTCGCATTATTTACCGTTTTAATTGTTGATTGTTTATCAAGATCTATAACAACAAGACTGTCCGCCATTGATTTAATAATATTATCCAAGTATGATCGGGAAACGGTGGTTTGCAATAGCTCAATTATTGTCCGGCTTCCAACACTCACGGTAAGAAAAACGAAAAGGCTTCCGAAGAAGAATATCAATCCGGTCAAAATGCTTAAAATTGCAGGGTCGTACTTTGCCCCCCAATAGAGCACGAGCATATATCCAAGAGCAAAGGATACCATGAGTGAAAATAATATCACCCATGCTGAGCGATATTGGCTGCTTCTTATAACTTTCAATAATTTGTTTGTTTTTGCAGCGGAGATTAGAATAACCAAGCTGCCGATACTAATTAAAATCGCCGAAACCAGATGAATTCCCATTGAAACACTCCTCTCTTTCACGGATACGGTCCATTAATGACCTGTTTCAGAAGCAGTACAAAATTAATTATTGCCGATGTTAACTAAAGTTAGTTTTAAATTTCATCCAAAACAAGCAATCTGGGTGTATAAACTTAGTGATTAAAATAAATTAATAAGATGTTGTTGGCATATAGTGACTTGTCAAAAAATGATTTAATTCTACAAAAAAATCGGCAGATTATTAATATAAGTTGAACGCCTTATTTCAAGGAGAATTGGTGTGCAAAATTATGAATTGGTTTTTGAAAATGATATCGCTGTCGTTAAATTATTATCGAACCATTCAACGGTAGAAATTGCGTCCTCGTTCAAAGCAGAATTACATTCTTTTATTGATAATATCTCCACAAAAAAAATTGTCATTGATTTTTTGCTGGTTGAATTTGTAGATAGTACTTTTCTTGGCGCAATCGTTTCGGGTTTGAGAAAAATCGCCGCATTAAATGGGGATATAAAAATTTGCTCTTTGCAACCTCCGGTGAGCATGCTTTTTGAATTGACCCGCTTAAATAAAGTATTTCAGATTTTTGATGATACTGATTCTGCAATAAAAAAATTTGAAGAGATATCTTAAATTACACCTCATAGAACAAGGAATGAGAAAGATTATGTGCTGAGGGATTCTGCCAAAGGCATCCTGTGGAGAACCCCGGACACTCCTTACAAGAACCCTAAAACTGTGAACTGTTTAAAATGAAAAATCCGTCTTACGACGGATTTTGTTAGTGGGCGCTCAGGGATTCGAACCCCGGACCCTCTGCTTGTAAGGCAGATGCTCTGAACCAACTGAGCTAAGCGCCCAAAAATTTGAGTACTAAAGATAGTAGTTTTTTCTGATTCTTGCAAAAGAAAAGTTGAGCCAATCGCAGTATCCTGCCAAAAACGCTTCATGTGAAATTTAGGTGGCAAATTTTGATTGTCATTCCGGAAAATCCGTCGCGGCAATCTTTGTTGAAATAGAGAAATTTTCTCGACAGATTTATCCGGAATCCAGTTCGAATAATTATATCATGGTGAATCATTATCCAATGTTGTCCTATGAATTTCTTTTTTTACTTGTTTATGAAAGAAAATACACAGTTCTTCACATGAAACAACCTTTTGAAACAATACCTACTAAAGGTTACTCAGCTCTTTTAATCCTGGATTCCGGACAAATCTGCCGGACTAAATCCACTAAATATTAGTTCTTCTGCGGCAGATTTTCCGGAATGACAATCCTCTTCAGTACTCCGGTGCCATCAATTTATCATAAGAACCCATTGGATTCGTAGAATGCCCTTGTCAGAACCCAAAGCGTTTAACTCCATTAAATTATAAAGAAAAACCCCTTATAAATATTTCATTTACAAGGGGTTATATGAGCGAGCGACGGGATTCGAACCCGCGACCCTTAGCTTGGGAAGCTAATGCTCTACCAGCTGAGCTACGCTCGCGAACATTGTTTCAAAAAACTATTCCCAATTTACAACAATAAATCAATTTTTAAAACAGAATTAGGTGAGGAGTTTACCCATTTTTTGTATCAACTTAACTCTACCTTACAACTATCCGGGCTGACATAAATTATTTATGTGATTTGTCCCAAGGGGACAAAATTTGAACCTGCCCGACTGCGTCATGCAGGCGGGTAACCTCCGGCGCAGCCGGAGGAGAAGCACCACCCACTTCCTCTCCCGTCCCCGGCAGGGGGCGAAGCATGTCTGCATCTTACACCGCAGATTATGGCGCTGTAGCATATGAGCCTACGCTTATGGTGTGATTATTCACCCGCTGCGCGGATGAGTTGTCCTGCGGTTTGCTTCTATCCGCCGGTTCCGATGACTTCACCGGCGGTTATTCCTGTTTACTCCTTTCAGGAGTATTCGCGAGTAACACCTTTGATTTTTTTACTATGGATTATGCTTGGCTTGAGTCTTTTTCATCTTTTAAATTCCCTATCCCATTATTTTTATTACCCTTATCTCTCTTCTTTATCTTTTTCTTGGGTAAACTTCTCAATTAGGTCAGGCTCCAAACCTGCAAAATAAAAATTAATTTGCTTGCGGACGTTGCGGCGATGAAGTATTTTCACGTGAAGACTCATCCAATTATTTGCTTATAAACCGGAGAAGTTATGTTCAGGCTGTTGACCGTTTTATTTGTGACATTACTCTTCCTGATGACATTTCCTAAAATCCTGCACGCACAAGGATCTACCAGCGCGGCGATTAACGGACGGGTCACCGATGCAAACGGCGAACCACTTCCGGGGGCGGTCATTGTGGCTCTTCATGTACCGACCGGAACCATATTCGGTTCTACGACCAGAGTTGACGGCTTATATAATATCTCCAATATGAAAGCCGGTGGTCCGTATACTATTTCTGTTTCCTACGTGGGCTTCAAAAAACAGGAAGTCAAAAACATCAGCCTGAAATTAAGCAGTAATATCGAATTCAATTTCAAACTTGAAAACGAAGCCTGGCAGGCATCCGAAGTCACTATTACGGCAAACCGTTCTTCCATCATCAGCTCGGATAGAACCGGAGCTGCTACAAACGTTTCAAACGAAATCATCAATGAATTCCCTACCGTTGCAAGAAGCCTTCAGGACTTTGTAAAATTTACCCCGCAATTCAGCGGAACAAGTTTCAGCGCTCAGGGAAGAAACAACAGATACAATAATATTCAGGTAGACGGCACACAGTACAATGATAAATTCGGGCTGGGCTCAACCGGCGCACCGGGCGGACAGGCAAGTATCAATCCCCTTAGTCTTGAATCGGTACAGGAGTTTCAGGTCGTCATTGCCCCTTATGATGTTAAACTCGGCGGATTTACCGGCGGCGGTATCAATGCTATTACAAAATCCGGAACGAATGATTTAAAAGTCGGCGGCTTTTACTATGGACGAAATCAAAATGTATCAGGTTACAGTCCAGACGCATTAAAGGCTAAGCTCGCTGAATTCACCGAATATCAGGCTGGAGCAAGTGTCGGCGGCAGCATTCTCCGCGATAAGTTGTTTTATTTTGTCAGCGGTGAATTGACGAAAAGAGATGAAGCTGTTTCGAACATTTCACTAACACAGAATACTGCACTGAGCCGCTCTAAAATAGACAGCCTCGGAAATGTATTCAGAAATACTCTAACAAATAAATACGGTTACGATCCGGGAAATTATAATGCTATTACAAAACTTCGTCCTTCGCAAAAATTGTTTACCCGGTTGGATTGGAACATCTCAGATGCTCATAAGCTCACGCTGCGACATAATTATGTCTACGGAAGTGATGAGATTATCAGTCCCGGAGTGAGTACTCTAGAATTTCCGGATCGTGCATATAAATTCAATACCAGAACAAATTCCACTGTGCTCCAGCTTTCCAGCACGTTTGGCAATACAATGTCAAATGAAATGATTCTGGGATTGTTAAGGATACGCGACCGCCGACAGGGTGAAAACATCCGGCCTTATTCGTCTATATCGGTCACCGAACAAGGACTCGTACTGAACGCGGGCGGAGAACCTTTTTCACAAGCGAATGAAGTTGATCAGGATGTTATTGAGTTCACCGACAACTTTACCTACTATCTTGGTGAGCACATTATTACTGCCGGAACCCACAATGAGTTTTTCAAAGGCCGGAATCTGTTTATAAGAGATTATTACGGCACCTATACTTTTGCATCAATGGCGGATTTTATCAGCGGCAAGCCGAAACAGTATGATTATAGCTACGCGGTACCGGGCAAAAACGATCCGCGGTGGGCAGCCAAACTGTCGGCGGTAACTCTCGGATTTTATGTGCAGGATGAATGGAAAGTTTTACCGAATCTGAAAATCACCGTGGGTATTCGCCTTGACGATCCGATATTGCCGGACAGTCCGACAAAGAACGATAGCCTGATTAAATACTTTGGAGCTTACGGCATTAGTACGGATAAGGTGTCGAGCGGTAATTTGCTTTGGTCGCCCAGATTAGGTTTTAACTGGGATGTCGAAAATGATCAGATAATGCAGGTGCGCGGCGGCGCAGGTATATTCACCGGTTCACTGCCGTTTGTCTGGCTTGCCAACGACTATTTAAATACCGGATTGGAATTAACCAGAATCCGAAGTACTGCAGCGGGAACTCCATTTATCTATGACCCGTATAATCAGCCCAAGGCGGGCGATTCCCGGCTGCCGTCAGCAATAAAAACGTACACATCGGAAATTGATGCGTCAGATCCTGATCTGAAAATGCCTCAGGTTATGCGGTTCAATATTGCAGTAGATAGAAAGCTTCCGTTTGGATTAACGGGAACTCTTGAATTTATCTATTCGAAAGCGATAAACGATTTATACTATGTTGATTATTCGGTGGGTGCGCAAACAGGTACGGCATTCGACGGACGCCCCGTTTATTCCACGGTTTACAAATCGAAGTTCACCGATGTTTTTGTTACTAAGAACGAGAATAAAAGCTACTCATATAATTTCTCAGCTCAAATTCAGGGCTCTCCGGCAGAAGAAATTTACACGAACTTCGGGTACACATACGGCACAGCAAAAGATTTGAACAGTGTTCCTTCAAGTCAGGCGGTTACGCAATGGACTACTAATCCTATTGCCGGAGATCCCAATAGTCCGGGGCTCACGACTTCGAACTATGAATTAAAGCACCGATTGTTTGCCGGGTTGTCGTACACGTTGGATATGTTTCCCGGTTATGAAACCACAATATCGCTATTCTATAACGGTCAGTCTGGCCGCCCATTCTCCTATACGTTTAACAGTTCCGGATCCGATATCAACGCCGATGGTTCTTTCTCAAACGATTTGATATATATCCCGAAAGACCAGGACTCCAAAACGATTCTTTATGCGGCGGATGATAAGACCATCACAACCGATTGGAGCAAAGTAAACGCTTTCATAAACGCAGATGATTATCTAAAATCTCACAGAGGACAAATCGCTGAAAGAAATAAATCCAAAGAGCCGTGGATTCACAATGTTGATTTAAAGATTGTTCAGAAGCTTCATGCTTATGGGGCACACAACTTCGAAATTTCACTCGACATTCTCAATGTTCTTAACTTGATTAAGAGCGATTGGGGATTTGTAAAAACCGTAAAAGACCAGAACAATTCGGCATTCAAATATTTGGGCGTTGATTCAGGTACGGGGAAAGCGAAAATTTCTTTTTCCGACGTGTCTACGCCATTTTCGAGTGATAACATATTATCCCGCTGGCAAATGCAATTGGGGGCACGATACTCATTCTAACAGCAGGAGCAATCGAAATTATGTAAACGCCCGGATGCAGTGGCTGTTGCACAGTTTATTAATAAAGTGAACTCACCCCGTTGCCCCTCTCTTGGCAAGCAATGCTGTCATCTTAGTAAGCGAAATCAAAAAAGCCCTCACCCTCAGTCCCTCTCCCAAAGGAGAGGGAAGTAAAGCAGAAAGAAAAAGCAATGTTTCGATTCCCTTCTCCCTTTGGGAGAAGGGTTAGGGTTGAGGGCGTTTTCACTTTTCTTCATTCTTAAGTTGACAGCATTGCTTGGCAAGCCTGCCCGCCGAAGGCGTGGAGAGGGGCGAGCCCGAAGTTGCAAATTTGGCTTAAATTTAGGTGGCGAGGGAGAGTTCGGTGTTGCTGCAGAGTGGGAAAACTGAATACAAATAGTTCTGTAAAACACTCTACAGCCGGGCGCTTAATAGTTCGGCTGTTTAATCTTAAATCTATGACTGAAATGGTATACGAACAACACACATGATTTGGTTTCGCTAAAAAACACCGTGTTCATTCAGAAACGCCTGATATTTTTTATCGGTGTCCATGATGTGGTTGTTCACCCAGTCGCGCAGGAAATTCATAACTTCGATTGAAATGACAGCAGTACTGTTTTCATACCGCGCAACCAAATCGGCTGCTTTTGCCTTAAAATCGCTATGTTCTTTTACATGTTCTTCAATTAGCGGGAACTTATATTTACTCATGAGTTCTTCTTCAGTTTTGAAATGGTAAACAGCATAATTCACCATTTCATTAAGGATAACTCCCAAAGTCTCTTTGCTATTTCCGCTACGCATAGCTTCGAAAAGCGAATTCATGAGGCCGACAAGTTTTTGATGCTGCGCGTCAATTTCTTTTATATTGACACTATGTGAATTGTTCCACTCTAACAACGGCATAAATACTCCGGATTATTAATAGGAATACTCGAAAACATTTACGAAGATAGACATTAAACCTAATTAAGTAAAGTAAAAGTTTTCAAATTTGAACATTATAAAACTTTTATTCTTGGATATGAGTTTGTTGTTGCCGATTACTCGAAAAAAGGCTATTTTCGTCAAATTTGATTCCGTTATTCAGACCGGATTTCAAGTTTTTCATATCTCCGGTTGAAGGCAGCGCTGGTCATTGGTTTTGACAAAAACTGATATTTGGTTACCGGAAACAATTGAAAACGGTTAGTTCTCGTTGGATTCTCGACTGTGATGAAGTTCTTTTGGATTTAGAATAGATCTATGTAGTACTTTCTCTTGATACTTGTATGTTCTCAAGATTCTACAAACTATAGGTTCGTTGATGAAATTGACAATTAAAAACAGAATTCTTCTCTTTACTCTCGTCCCTACTCTGGTAATATATTTCGCTTATTTCATAATCAACGAAAACCTCACCCTCCGTCACGAACAAGAAAATCTTGACCGCTTCATGACCATGTACGTTCGTGATTTTGCAATGAAAACAAATACCGAGCTTGAGCACATTGAACTCAAGGCAGTAGACGGTGCTAATTATTGCAGATTCTCGGATTTTGTATCTGAGAATGAAGCGTACGAATATCTGGAAACCGATATTGCTAAAAGTAATCTGATTCTCGGCGGCAGATTTGCATTCGAAAAAGATTACAACAAAGGGAAACTCTGCCTTTATTCGGTAACAACCATCAAAGGGAAAATTGTCCACCACAACCTTTCCAACCTTATAGATTATACCAGACCTGAAGAGAAATGGTACCAGATACCCAAACAAACCGGCAAAATTTATTGGCAAGAACCGTTTATAGACCGCGAAACCAATCTAATATGCACCAGAGTCTCTGCCCCGATTATCAAAAACGGAAAATTCCTCGGTGTATCGAGCATACAAATTGACTTAACTAAATTCAAGTCTTTTGTTGACACGGTTTTTTACAGCAGCTTCAATTTCATAATCGTATCAAAGAGCGGACAGTTTATTTATCATCCGAGCAAGAAACGGATTTTAAAAGACAACATTCTCAGCATTGCCGGCACATCGGTCAATGTAGAAGATATGAGAGCCGAAGGACGGGAAATGGTTTCAGGTAATACCGGGAAGAAAGTTTTACGAATAACCGATGAACCCGGTCAAATGCTGTGGGCATACTACCACCCGATTCCAAAAACGGAATGGAGCATAAGTGTCTCGGTGAGGGAAAAAGAGGTCTTGGCTTATATTCAGAACCGCAAAACAATGTCACTGATCATTGGGGCATTCTCAATCCTGATTTTTATAACGTTAATCTATTTTCTCTCAAAACGCATTTCAAAACCGATTATCCGATTTACGAAGGCAGTAAATGAAATAACCGATTCGCACAGTATTAAAACAATTGAAGTTGAAACGAAAGATGAAATAGGTACTCTTGCTACGGCATTTAACGAGATGATTGCAAAAATCAAGCAGAAGGAATCGGAGCTGAAGGATGTAACACACCGTTTTAAATACGCATTCCAGGCAAGCAACGATGGTATTTTCGACTGGTTCGTCAAAAGCAATCAAATTTATTTCAGCGACCGCATGTATGAACTGTTCGGATATGAACCGAATGAATTTCCTGCAACCGTAGACAAATGGTACGAACTGCGGCATCCCGAAACAAGGGATGAAGCCGCTAACAATGTGGTAATGGCTTTAATGGAGGGCACAAGTTATGAATCAGAATACAAAGCGATAAAAAAGAACGGCGAAGTAATCTGGCTGCTTGACCGGGGTTTGGTCGTTGAAAAAGATGCTGAAGGTACGGCTGTTCGTGTTGTAGGAACACATACTGATATTACAAAGCGAAAAAATTACGAGGAAGAACTTAAAAAAGCTAAAGACACGTTGGAAATTAAAGTCGCGGAACGCACTAAAGAACTTCAACAGATATTGAACAAAATGAAAGGGCAAAACCTGGCGCTTAATGCAGCAGCGATTGTTTCCGTATCGGATACCTTAGGAAACATTACTGATGTGAATGAAGAATTCTGCAAAATAACGCAATATACAAGAGAAGAGCTCATCGGTAAGAATTACAGAATGCTGAATTCAGGCCTGCATCCGAAGGAGTTCTTCAAAGAGTTGTGGGATACGATTGCAGCCGGGCATGTTTGGAGAGGACAAGTTTGTAATAAGGCTAAAGACGGATCATTTGTATGGCTGGATACCGTGATTGCCCCGGTGCTGGGAGAAAATAACCAGATTATAGAGTATCTGTCTATAAGAATTGATATAACTCCCACAAAATTAGCCGAAGCAGCACTTGCAGAGGCAAAAGAATCCGCTGATAAAATTATTGACATTATGCCGGTTCCAACGGTAGTTACCAGAGTGAGAGATGGTGTTGTTATAAGACCGAATATGGCTATGGCAAATCTTCACGGTTTGAAGATGACGGATTTTGCGGGAATGAAAACGATAGATTGGTATGCTCGCCCGGAAGTAAGAGCTAAAATAATTGAGAAAATGAAAAATGACGGCATAGTAATAAATTACGAGACTCAGTTTAAGCGGTTAACAACCGGCGAAATTCTGGATGTGCTGGTTTCGTTCATTCCTATACAATATTTGGGTGAGGAATGCCTCGTCGCTTCTATAATGGACATAACGGAAATAAAGCATATTCAAAAAGAGCTTGCTGTTGCCAAAGAAAGTGCGGAAGCCGCTACTATTGCCAAAAGCCAATTTCTGGCAACAATGTCCCATGAAATCCGGACACCGATGAATGCCATCATAGGTTTATCTCACCTCGCGTTGAAAACCGATCTTAATCCCAAACAGCTTGATTACCTTATCAAGATAGACCGCTCTGCAATATCCTTGCTCGGCATTATAAATGATATTCTTGATTTTTCAAAAATCGAAGCTGGTAAATTAAACATCGAAAACACCGAGTTTGATTTAGAACAGGTGCTTGATACTGTAGCAAATCTCGTTTCGCAAAAGGCTCAGGAAAAGGGGTTGGAGTTCTCCATACATGTCGCGAAGGATGTTCCGCTGAACTTGATAGGTGATCCGCTGCGCATCGGTCAGATAATCACCAACTTTTGCAGTAACTCCGTTAAATTTACCGAAAAGGGTGATATTGTTGTAACTGCTGAGGTTGAGGAGCTGTCAGGAGAAAATATAAAACTCCGCTTCGCAGTGCGGGATACGGGAATCGGGTTAACACCGGAACAGCGAAACAAAATGTTTCAATCCTTCAGTCAGGCGGATAGCTCTACAACCCGGAAATACGGTGGTACGGGATTAGGCCTGGCAATCAGTAAAAGGCTCGCGGAATTGATGGGCGGTACTACCTGGGTTGAAAGTGAATACGGCAAAGGAAGTACGTTTTATTTCGATGGAATCTTTCAAGTGCAAAAAGAACAAAAGCGCGATGAGTATGTCCCGACAATTGATCTGCGCGGATTGAAGGTACTCGTTTGCGATGATAATCAAACAGCCCGTGAAATATTACAAGAGGCACTTGAAACGTTTTCGTTCAACGTGATAACTGCCGAATCCGGACAGGAGGCAATTGACCTTATTGAGAAGGAAAAAGAACACCCCTTCGATCTGGTATTAATGGACTGGAAGATGCCTGAAATGGATGGGCTGGCAGCTTCAAAAATTATTACCGGCATGAGATTGCCCAAAACGCCAATAATAATTATGATGACCGCTTTTGGACGTGAGGAAATTGCGGAAAAAGCAATTGAGATCGGAATAAAGGCATTTTTGATTAAACCTGTTTCCTATTCCACATTGTTTGACACCATAATGGAAAGCTATGGTAAAGAAGCACGGACTAAGCACGCTCATTTCAAAAAAGGGATGAAGCATATTCAGGAAATGGAGAAAATTAAAGGCGCACGTATTCTTTTAGCCGAGGATAACGAAATTAATCAGCAAGTGGCATCAGAACTACTTGAGGGGGTCGGGTTCATTGTCGAAATAGCTAATAATGGCGAGGAAGCTGTTGCGAAAGTCAGCTCTTCCGGCACACCTTCGAAATATGATATAGTTTTTATGGATCTTCAGATGCCCGTGATGGACGGTTATACTGCAACAAGAGCCATCAGAGAACTGAGCCGGTATGTTGATCTGCCTCTCGTCGCGATGACTGCTGATGCGATGCTGGGAATCAAAGAGAAATGCCTTGAATGCGGCATGCAGGATTTTGTTACCAAACCGATTGATCCGGATGAGGTGTTTGGTGCATTGGTAAAATGGGTCAAACCGGGTGTGCGAAGCACACAAAATATTCCTGTTCAAAAACCTGTTGAACAAACCGGAATCGAATTGCCTGAGTTCGTAAACATTGATATTAAAAATGGTTTAAGCCGGGTTGGCAACAATAAGAAACTCTATACCGATCTGCTTCAGAAGCTTTACAAAAACAATCTCAATATTGTTAGCGATATACGAACCGCAATTCAAAAGGGCGAGCAAGAGCTTTCTATAAGGCTTGCGCATACAATTAAAGGTGTTTCCGGAAATCTTGGTGCCGTTGAATTAAACCAGGCTGCCGGTGATCTCGAAAACGCACTCAGAAAAGAAATTCCGGCCGATATTGAGCAATATATTGTCAAATTTAACGACCGGCTGCAAAAAGTTTTACACGAACTCGGTGACTGGATAAACTCACTAAAGTCTGATGTTATTAAAGAAGATGATGCCAAGTTAGATATGGCCGCGCTTAAACAATTGCTCGACGAATTGAAACTTTTACTTGAGGATAGTGACCCGGCGGCTAAAAACAAAATTGACGAAATTCATCGCTTCCCGGGCATCGGCAGTATAAAGAATTCTTTACACGAAATTACTGAAGACATTCACCGGTATGAATTTGATGAAGCTATTCAAAAGTTTATTCAGCTAATTTCACTTTTGGGTATTCAGTAACATGCACTGAATGAGAATTAATAAAATGGAAGTTTATCACCCGGCAAGTGTTTTGATAGTTAAGAATTCTTCCGGAAATGTTGATATGCCTGGGAATATTCTCAAGGATTACTTGCGAATCCATGAGGTCACTAACGCTTTGGCTGAGTGTGATGATATAATGGTAATTGGCATATAAATCAAATGAGAGAACTATGAATAATCTTTTGATGAATGTAGATAAGGAATCCGGCTCGCGGACATTTTCATTTTCGTATGAAGGTGTTTGCGACAACCAGTCCCTTATTGCGTTTACCGATTCCCTCTCAGAATCATTCGAGCAAATAATGAGTCATCAGGAATTTAAAACGGTGCTCTTTTGCTCAAACGAACTGCTGCAGAATATCGGCTTCTATTCCGCCAATCGGGATTCGGCCGGAGAAGAAAATGCCGCAGGAATAGGGAAATTTTTTCTCGCGGGAAACGAATCCGAAATAACCCTGACTTCGGAGAATAGTGTAACGCCGGAACAATTAGAAAAAATTTCAGCAAGGCTTGATCAGTACAATTCCTTAGGCGCTGAGGAATTAAAAGCACTGTACAAACAACGGCTAAAGGATGAATCCCCGGATGATTCAAAGGGCGGCGGCATAGGATTTATCGAAATTATCAGGAAGTCAAAAAATCCCCTAACCTATTCTACCCGTACTGAAGAAAACAAATTGCTATTAATAATTCAAACTAAATTAAGGAGAACGAGTAATGTTGACTAATTTGACACTTGCAAAAACCAAGAACACACTGAGCGTAAACTTTGACGCAGCCAGCGGAATTCTTGAACTGTCCGGCTCTTCATATCCGGAAAACACTACGGAATTTTTCAAACCGCTCATCGAATGGATTCAAACATACTTTCTCGAAGTGACCGGGAAAATGGTTTTGAATATCAAAATTGATTATTTGAATTCAAGTTCCATAAAATATCTATCAGATATGATTGACAAACTCGAGAATTATCATAAGGGCGGCGGCGAAGTTGAACTGAACTGGCATCACAAGGAAGACGATGATGACATTAAGGAAATGGGCGAAGAAATAAAAGAAGACGTTAGTTTTAAATTTACCATTATAGCAGAGTGAGGATACTATGGCTGCACAACTTGACGAAAACGAAGAAATCTTTACCGAATATTTCGATATTCTGAACAAAGCAAAGGAACTTCCGCAAAAAGGCGAACAAAACAGCCGGGCAATACTGATTGAGTATATGAAACTCACAGAATCCTATGAGAAATTGCTGAAGACCGCGGTTAGAATTTCCCGAATGGGAGACAAGGCTCAAAAGAAACTTCTCAAATTCAAAGAACTCATGGACACCCTAAGAAATATAGAGTAAATATGGCAGAATCATCATCACTCAGTACCTTACAGCAGGAAGCGTTCGATCATTTATGGAAAGGCCGCTTTAGACTTGCTTTGCCTATCGCCGAAAAGCTTATTGCCGATCAGCCGGACAGCGCGGATGCGGCTGTTTGCTATTCATGGGCGTGCCTTGAAAGCGGCGATCCCCAAAAAGCTCAGCGTTATCTGGATATTTCGAAACAGCTAAGCGGTCAAAGTCTGCTGACTCAAATGTACCGCGGTTATGTTCAGATGCGATTAAGCAGCTTTGAAGCCGCCATATATGATTTTAATATGACGGAGGGCAGACAAAAGGAACTGCTCGCGTGGACGTACCTGAACAAAGCTAAATCCTTAGCCAGTATCGGAGAAATTGACCGCGCCCTGAGTTTTTATGAATTGAGTTTGATGATGGACAATAACGCCAACCCATCATGGAAGGGATTGCGAAAATATTTCGCCAGCGCCAAGAAGAATCTTAACGCATATGACGAAAAGAACAAACCGGAAGTGCTTGCTCTCGCACAGGAAGCTTTACAACAAAAGGAATATTGGTTTTCTCTTTTAATCGCCAATACCCTGCTCAAGCAGCCGCATTACGATGAGCCGGAAATTTTACTCCTGCAAATGGAATCAATGTTCAGAATGAATCAAATTTCGGTTTTCGAAGAGAAGATTAAAGAATATGAGAAATATCTTGTCGGCAACGAACGCTTCGCGGTATTAAAGGAAGCCTTCAAAAAATCTACTGATAAAAAATCGGATGATAATAAGTCAAAATTCATACGGGATACACAAAGTCAGCCGGAACCGCTTGAAATCCATAAAAACTCTTTAGTGGAAATTGAGAGCGTCAAATTATTCAATGCTACCGATGATCCGAAAAATGCAAAAAACAGAAACCTATCTCAGTTTAATTTCAGTTCAAGACCTGCTATCGGCATCAATATCCTGCTGAAAAACCTGAGCTATAATGTCTCTGATGTCACCCACAATTGTTTTTACGCGTGGTTTATGGATGATGAAATAATTCACCAGTCTACGGCTTCATCAAACATTCCCAAAGATTGGGATATGTACGAATTACCTGAGACAATAGATACACGCAGTAATCCCCTATGGACAAAGAATCAGATCAGGCTGGAATTTTACATCAACCGGATAAAAATATTTACCCGGCATTTTACTCTGGCAGATCAGGATGTAGATGTACCGGAGAAAAAAGCTGAAGAGGCAAAGCCTGATGAAGCACCCGTAAGTTTTGCAGAAGTATTCGAAGAGCTTGAATCTATAATAGGATTAAACAGCGTCAAAGACAGCGTCCGCACGCTTGTTGACTATCTCGAAGTTATGAAAGAAAGAAAACAGCTCGGACTAAAAGCACAGGATAAAATCAGTGTTCATGCAACATTCCTCGGAAACCCCGGGACAGGAAAAACTACCGTTGCCCGCCTTATGGGTAAAATTTACAAGGGCATGGGCTTATTGCCAAAAGGAAATGTTGTTGAGGTTGACCGTGCGGCACTCGTCGGTCAATATGTCGGAGAGACTGCCCAGAAAACCGAAAAAATTATTGAAGAAGCATTGGGCAATGTTTTATTTATTGATGAGGCGTATACACTTGTAAAAAAAGGCCAGGGCACCGATTTCGGTCAGGAAGCCATTGACGTAATATTGAAACGAATGGAAGATAAGAAAGGTGAATTCTTTGTTATCGCTGCCGGATACCCCGAGGAGATGAATGATTTTCTTGAAGCAAACCCGGGACTAAAATCCCGGTTTACACACCATTTCAATTTTGAAGACTACACACCGGATGAGATGATTCGCATATTCCATAAAATGGTTCTTGATGAAGACTACCTGATTGACGAAGATGCAGAGAAATTACTATTCAAAGAACTGACAAAGCTTTATCGTGCGCGTGATAAAAATTTCGGCAACGCCCGAACCGTCCGAAAAGTTTTTGAAGATGCAAAAATGCAAGTGAGCAAGCGGTATCTCAAATTGGCAAAGCATGAGAGAACCAAGAAAAAACTCACAACGATTTCTCTTGAGGATATTACCGAAATCTTTTCATCCGGCGATGCGAAGAAAAGTTTTCAGGTTCCGGTTAATGAAGAGTTATTGGCAGAAGCTACTGCCGAGATCAATAAACTGACCGGTCTATCCTCGGTGAAAAGAGATGTGAATGAATTAATAAAACTTGCAAAGTATTACCGGGATTCCGGTGAAGATCTGAGTACAAAGTTTTCATCCCATATTCTCTTTCTGGGTAATCCCGGTACGGGAAAAACTACGGTTGCCCGTGTTATCAGTAAAATCTACTCCGCCCTCGGTATACTACCTTCGGGGCAGTTAATAGAAACCGAACGGCAGGGGCTCGTTGCTACACACGTGGGTGAAACCGCACAGAAAACAACGGGAATGATAAACAAAGCGATGGGCGGAACATTATTCATTGATGAGGCATACACGCTCGTAAAAAAAGATGCAGGTTCCGATTTCGGGCAGGAAGCCCTCGATGTACTACTCAAGCGCATGGAGGATGACCGTGGTAAGTTTATCGTTATTGCCGCCGGATACACGGAGGAAATGAAATCATTTCTTGAAAGCAACCCCGGATTAAAATCCCGTTTCACCAAAGTCTTTCATTTTGACGATTATAACCCCGATGAACTTATTGAAATTTTTGACCGCATGTCGAAAGGCAGTAAGCTTTCGTTAGCCGAAGATGCACGATATTTATTGATGAAACACTTTAATGACTTATACCGGGATCGGGACAAAAATTTCGGTAATGCGAGATTGGTTCGTAATACATTCGATACGGCGATTCGTACGATGAATTTACGATTAAGCAGTGCTGATCCCTCAGCGTTGACGAATGAGATTCGTACGACAATCACTGCAAATGACCTCGAAGATATACTACCAAAGAAGAAATCAGCCGGACAGCAAGCCGCGAAAGGTGATGCTGATAAATTACAACAGCTCATGAAGGAATTGACTGATTTAACAGGACTTGAATCCGTAAAAGATGAAATTGATAAATTAGTAAACAGTTTGAAGATTGCTCAAGTGAGAAGAGAGCGAGGGATGCAGGTAATGCAAAAGCCGCTGCATTCCGTTTTCCTTGGCAATCCGGGAACCGGCAAAACTACAGTCGCAAGATTGATCAGCAGCATATTCAGAGAGCTTGGGATTCTCACTAAGGGGCATCTCGTAGAAGTGGATAGAGCGCAATTGGTGGCTGGCTACTCAGGTCAAACAGCGATAAAAACCGATGACATTATCACGAAAGCTTTGGGCGGCACTCTCTTTATTGATGAAGCATACACACTTGCCCGTGGCTCCGGAGATTTCGGACAAGAAGCTATTGATACGCTGTTGAAACGCATGGAAGATTATAAGGGACAATTCATCGTCATTGTCGCCGGATATACGAATGAAATGAAAGCATTCATGGAATCAAATCCGGGACTTACATCTCGATTCACTAATATCCTTACGTTTGAAGATTATAAACCAGAGCAGCTGGTTTCCATTACGACAGGAATGGCTGCTTCAAATGGTTATAAATTTACTTCCGGCGGATTAGTAAAATTGACTGAGAAATTTTCTAAGTTATATGGAGCCAGAGACAACAATTTTGGTAACGCAAGAACAGCTCGGAATGTCCTGATGGAAATAATTACAAATCAGGAAGGAAGAATAGCTGCGATGCTGAGTTACTCCGATGAAGAGTTAATGTCTCTTACGGAAGCAGATATAAAGTCATAAGATATTATTAATGACACAATGGTTTCTTTGCAAATCAGTACCGGCCAGATGTAATCCGGTACTTGAGGTCATTAGTCTTCCCAAAAGGCAATCAAAATTCCTTTTTTAGGAGCTCTGATTAATATTCGGATTGACTACATACACCGGCAATTTTTTTCGAAGTATATTTTAGACAGGTACCGCTACCCTCTTGTAATTAAGTCTCCGCGATCCAATTATTCATAATTTGGTGCAAAACGGCGATTTTAGAGAATTGCGAAATATAATTATCAAACTATTAACTTGTATGATGTGTTACTTAGCAGTATTTTGAATGAATAATTTTCATAATAAATATTCTGCATGACAAAACGCATCTTCACATTCCTGCTGGTACTAATTGTTTCATATCTGCAAGCTGCAGAGTACCGGATCAATACCACCGCCGGTTTTACAGCAGCGTTAGCTTCGGTACAACCCGGTGATACCATAACCATGCTCAACGGAACTTACAACAACTGGGTTTTAGCATTCACCGCTAACGGAACAAGCACCGCAAATATTTATCTACGGGCTGACAGCATCGGCGGAGTTATACTGACCGGAGCCTCAAGTCTCAGCATTGGCGGCCAGTATTTAGTCGTTGACGGTTTGACGTTCACAAACGGGTACGTTGCATCCGGCAATGTCATTGAATTCAGAAATTCATCCGGAGTGGGAAGCACTTACTGCCGACTTACAAACACAAGCATCGTTGACTACAGTAATCCGGACACCACTATTGATTCAAAATGGGTCTCTTTATACGGATACCATAACCGCGTAGATCATTGTTACCTGAAAGGAAAAAAGAATTTAGGCGCAACGCTTGTCGTGTGGCTCGATGCCAATCCAAACTACCACCAGATAGACTCGAATTATTTCGGTTACCGGCCGGTTCTTGGAATGAACGGCGGCGAGACAATCCGCGTCGGTACAAGCGACTGGTCAATGTATGACTCCTACACCACTGTTGAATATAATTTATTCGAACAATGTAATGGAGAAATTGAAACAGTATCAAATAAATCGTGCGGAAATATTTACCGATATAACACGTTCGTCAGTTGTCAGGGCACCTTGACGTTACGACATGGTAATCGCTGCTCGGTGTACGGCAACTTCTTTTTTGCCAACCATGCTTCAAACTCCGGTGGTATACGAATCATCGGAGAGGATCACTTAGTTTATAACAATTATATCTCAGGCACCTCTGGTTCAAGTTTCAAATCAGCACTTACCATAATGAATGGTATACCCGATTCTCCGCTGAGCGGATACTATCAGGTAAAACGCGCTTATGTTGCTTTCAATACCTTTGTGGATAATGTTAACAATTTTAATATCGGTGCTTTGGGAGATACCACCTCAACGCTCCCTCCTCTCGATTGCACGATAGGGAATAATATTATTTACGGAACTACCTCTCCCCTCGTGCGCTTCAACACGCAGCCGACCAACATGACATGGCAAGGTAATATTATATACGGGGCAACAACCGGATTCACTTCTTTTCCTGCAAACAATTACAATGTCAATCCTAATCTTGCAACTGCCGATGCAAACGGCATTAGGCATTTAAGTAGTTCAAGCACTGCCGCCATTAATAAATCCCTCGGAACATACAGTTATGTCACAACTGATATGGATGGCGAAACAAGAGATGCAACAAAAGATATCGGCAGTGATGAGTATTCAACGTCTTCTCCGATAATTAAACCGGTGACAGCAAGTGATGTCGGTCCAAAAGTTCAGAAGAGTACATCAAGCACCGTAACTGCTAACACGGGCTCATACACATGGAACTCATCAGCAGCATGGGCGGGTGGAATTATCCCCGGTGCAGCGGCAAACGTCGTCATTCCGTCCGGTTCCTATATAACCATTTCAACTAGTACAACTGTTCTTTCAACAACAGTAAGCAGCGGGGGCTCGCTCACTTTGTCTGCTTCGGTAACACTGAATGGAAATATTATAAATAACGGCACGATTTCGGGAAGCGAATATATACTAACCACTAACGGGGATATTAGCATTTCCGGCACCACTGCCGCTTTAACATTTTCGTCAAACTCGGGAGGAGTCGTCGGGACTGCCTCAAAAACCTTTACGCTCGCGAACGGCGCTACTTTTGAATTCGCAAAAACAGGTTCAACAGCACTCGCCTCCGCCGTTTCAAATTCTACCGGGACGTGGACCTGGGTTGTCAACAATTCTCCGAACAATACAACTATCACCTATAAAAATAACAGCTCCACTACTGTCATTTCTGCTTTGCCGAACTCACAATTATATGGCAATCTTGGGATGAAATCGCCCTCAAGCGCTTCTTCAGACTGGGCAGATTCGCTCGGTGCATCACTTACCATTACCGGCAACATTATCATAACAAATACGACTGTTGCAAAGCAGTCTCTGGATATGCGCGGTTTTACCGTAACCGGAAACGGAAGCAGCAGTATTATTATTAACAATACAGGCGGCGGAAGTGTCGGGCTTTTAACACAGTCAAGTACTACCGACTTTTCAAATTTGTTCCCCGGCTTCACATCAGTATCAACCTCAACTTTTACATCGTATGCGTTTACCAATTCGGGTAATCAAACAATCCCCGGCGGAACATACACTAACCTTTCCGTCAGCGGAAACGGCGGAACAAAAACATTCAATGGAAATGTCATAGTGACCGGAACATTCAGCCGCGGCGGCGGCTCAACTACTCTGCCTGTTTTAAACTTCGGGAGTTACACGCTGACATATGCAGCAGGTGCAACACTTGAGTATAGTATGACAAGCATTGATCAGACAGCAGTAGGTCCCGAATGGCCGGCATCTAATGGCCCTGCGAATCTCAAAATATCAACCTCGCGAATTTTGACACTTAACGAAAGCAGAACGATAACCGGTTATGTAAATAAAGCAGTTGCCAGTTCGGCGACCACGGGCGGATTTATAAAATCCGGTTCCGCGGGTACATTGAACTACGCTTCCGGAGCGTACTTAATATTCAACACAAACGGATCAACCGTTCCCAAATTTGCCTCAACGGATTACTCCAATTGTAAAGATATTCGTCTGAACGCCACAGGGACTGCTAACTATGTAAATACCTGGGGCAGTCTGACCTTTGCATCGGATGTTACTATAACATTGTTAGGTGCCTGTAATCTAAAAATTGACCTCGCGGCGAGTGGAGCAGGTCCGGCGATATTTACCATTAACGGAACGATTGTCTTTGCCGGAACAGGAACAGTAATAGACGGGACATTATCAACATCCGGAGATAATTTTATTCTCGGGGGTTCGGGAACCCTGAAAACAATCATTGCGACAGGAGTCAATGGCTGCTTTGCGAACGCCGGGACAATAACCTTACCTTCGACAGCGAACTATGAGTTTAACGGAAGCACGTCTCAGATAACGGGTACTATGCTTCCCGCAGCAGTTAATCAACTGACGCTCAATAACAGCGCAGGCGCAACACTTACTTCTTCAACAACGGTAAACGGTATACTAAGATTAACCTCCGGCAGATTGACTCTGGGAAGCAGCTCTCTAACGCTTGGAAGCTCATGCTCAATAGAGGGCACACCTTCATCAAATGCTATGGTGGTTGCGACGGGCAGCGGCACACTTACAAAGCTTATTGCCGACACACAATCACTTCCTTTCACATTTACTTTTCCTGTCGGTGACTATACGTCAACGCCCGATTACTCTCCGGTTGCGATTACTTTGAATGCAGGAGCACTATCTTCCGCAGCTATCGGTGTACGTGTAGCAAATGCAAAACACGCAGACAATACAAGTTCCACGGATTATCTTAACAGATACTGGACGCTCAGTGCATCCGGCGTCACCAATCCTGATTATTCCGCTACTTTCACATTTCTACCTGCTGATGTCAATGGCACGGAGTCTCTTCTCTCGGGCGGATTATGGGATGGAGCGACATGGTCAGCACTCGGTGCTGTGAATGCTGTTCAGCATACATTTACCGCTGCTGCGCTAAAGAAGTTCGGCGACTTTACTGCGGGCACAGGAAGCGATTTTGCCGGCATCGGTTACGTTAACGTATCTGTTATTCCACAAGGTTATTTTAATGCTGCCGGTTATCTGAATGCCGCAGACACTATTGAAGTTCTGCTCGCTTCGGCAAATCCACCTTATAATTTTATTGACAGCTCGTTTGTGCTGCTTGATTCGCTGAGTTTTTCCGCAACCGCTTCTTTACTCTCAGCACCATCGGGGAATTACTATCTTGCGGTTAAACACCGTAATTGTATTGAAACGTGGAGCGCGTCACCGATTGCATTCGCAAAAGGGTCAACCGCTCAATACGATTTTACCAATGGACAAATAAAAGCATACGGCGGAAATCAGATTCAGGTTTCTCAATCACCGGAACGTTGGGCAATATACAGCGGCGATGTAAATCAGGATGGCTACGTTGATCCCCTTGACTTGTCATTGATTGATCAGGATTCATTTAACTATACCTCCGGCATAAGGTTAACTACCGATATCAACGGAGATCAATTTGTAGATCCATTAGATCTATCAATTGCCGATCAGAATTCATTCAATTACGTCGGTTTGAAAACTCCATCTTCGGCTCGTATAAGCACCAGGAGGGACCAAAGCAGCTGCAAAGTGACGGAGAAAAAATAGCTTTTTAGAAGCCTGTGAGACAATATCAAGGCACTGCCAAACTTATGACTGTATTTAAAACGCAATCTTTCTTATATTGGATATATTTTTTCATATTCTTGAGGAACAGATGAGATTTTCTCCGGTTACTTGGTTTTGTGCGGCATTTTTCCTTATTACTACACTAACATTCGGACAGTATAATTCGGGCGCTATTAAATTTGGCGTGCAAATCCCCCAGGTTACCGACGCTGGTTTCGTATTGGGTTACCAGTGGGAACGAAGCATAGACAAAAATTTCGACATCGGATGGGAAGTTGACTGGTTTCACAAAACATATACCGATGAAAATTTCGTATCAGAATTGAATGATTTTAACGGCAACATCGGGACGACCAATGAATTGCTTGCTAAAACCACGTTATACGATTTTCCTGCACATTTTACAATGGAAGCAAACTTTCCTATCCCCGAAAGTAAACTGCGTGTATTCGGCAGTGTCGGCTTAGGCTTTGATCTCCTCTTTATATCCTACAAAGATTATTCGAATCCCGATGATGGAAATACCAAAGCCGCTATGGATTTTAGCTGGAGAGCCGGTGCCGGAGTTATCTATCCTCTCGGGACAAATTCAGAACTTCTGTTCGAGCTTAATTACCACTCTTCTGAACCAAGCTGGCAATATGAAGTACATGATGACAGAACCGGCCGGACCAGAACTTTTGAAAGAAGTTACGATATGCGCGGACTTATGGCTCGCGTTGGTGTTCGTTTTTACTATTAATACCTATTTGCCGCGTTAACTGCCGGGCTTTTTCAGACCGGCAGTTGCCGGTCTTTTTACCCCCGCATAGTTAAATGAGTTTTCGTCTGCAATAGACAAATCCAGCGGATCTGTATAACCATCTCCATTCAAATCACTCACTAACCGCCCTGCTCCATAATTAAAAGAATCTTGATCAATGAGCGACAAGTCCAAGGGATCAACATATCCATCCTGATTTACATCGCCGCTGAAAAGACAGTATTTTGTACCAACCAAGGTAAGATTATTGCCGTATGCCTTTTCGGCTCCGGTTGTAAAATCATAAAACACTGTATCTCCGGCATTGAAAGGTATCGCCGCCCCGCTCCACGTTTCGACTGAGAAACGATGCCTCGCCACAACATAGTAACGACCCGGCATTGCATTTTGAAAAGCAGCTGCGGCTATACATGTCGCTGAATCAATGGCGCAGGTAGTTGAGTCAACAAATCCGAACGGTGAAGATTCTGAAGCAAGATATAAAGTCACTGAGTCTTTCAGATTGAGACAATGTTTTTCGACGTTGAACAAGCCTTGTGGAATCACTGTAACATTTGCCATGAGCTTATCTTCTTTAGTCCGTCCTACAAGATCAATACCCTCGGAGTAATTGTATGCTTTATCAACGGTGTATATTTTGTAATAGTATGACGTTCCGGCAGTTAAGCCGGTATCATAAAATGTGGTATCCTTACCGGCATACACAACTGTTTCTCCGGTAAATATTTGATTCCCGACTGCGTAGATCCCGTTTACATTTGGTTGGTGTGAGTTTGAATTTATGCTGCGGACAACAAGATATCCTCCGGTATCCACTCCCGCTACAGGGGCATTCCATCTCAGAGTCAAGGTATGAGCAGCGGCATTTAGTATTGCCGCATTAGCTGGTGAGCCGGGAGCAATGGTGTCCGCTTTATTTGCGGCATACACAACAAAGTCATCAATATCAACATCAACCGTATCGGCACTGCAGCGAATATAACCGATACCATACCGCGGATTGATATTTGAAACCGCAGCGGAAACCGATCTCGTGACTTTTTTCCAAGCGCCGTTCGTTGCCGATAATGTGACGGTATCGGAATTAATTGTATACCGCCCATCAGTTCCAATGCCTATCCGTTTAATAAGAACCGGCTTGGTATTACTTGAGGTGCGATAGTAAAGCTGTATGGTGTAGTAAACCGAATTGATTATTGAAGACAACTCCCTTGCCGCTCCATCACCGGATACGGATGGCGATTCAATGTCTTTTGAGCTGCCGGAGGAAAGGTCTATCCGAAGAAATGATGAACCCGATCTTCCGTTTTCATGAAGAATTTTATGCTGTCCATAGTTGGAAGTTGTTGCCCAATGTACCGAAGCGGCGCCGGATGCAATCGCATTAAGTTGTAATACGGTGTCTGTTTCATTTTCAAATCCGCCATCCATTGTAGGAAACTGCCCGAGATTTTGGGCATAACAGAATGTGGATATTAGTAAAAACTGGAAAACTGTCAGAAGGTGATCGCGTCTCATGTTAACTCCCCTGAGTTTAATTGATATTCGAAATATAACAAAAGAGGCCGAATAAAATATCCGGCCTCTTAAAAACTATTTACCGGGCCATCCAGCCGCCGTCAACAAGAAGGACGTGTCCGTTCAAGTAGTCGGAAGCATGTGAAGCTAAGAAAACGCATGGGCCTGCAACATCTTCAGGTGTTCCCCAGCGTCCTGCCGGAATTCTATCACTAATGGATTTAAATCGCTCTTCGTTTGCCCGGATATTGGTTGTGTTGTTTGTAACCATATATCCCGGAGCAATAGCGTTAACGGTCAGGCCTTTAGAAGCCAGCTCATTGGCGAATGCTTTTGTTATCTGTGCAACCGCACCCTTACTTGCTGCATATGATGGCACCCAGATACCGCCCTGGAAGCTCAATAGCGAAGCAATGTTGATGATTTTGCCATAGCCTTTTTCAACCATTACTTTTGCGGCTGCCTGACTTAAAAGAAATACAGTTTTCGAATTGAGATTCATAACATCATCCCAATCCTTCTCTGAAAAATCGAGAATCGGAGTGCGGCGAATGATACCAGCATTGTTCACCAGAATGTCAACGGTTCCGTATTTTGCAACTGCTTCCGGTACAATTCTCTCAATTTCACTCTTCTTGGTCAAATCCGCAACTATTACATGTGCGTCTCCGCCCGCCGCGATAATTTGCTTCTGTGTTTCTTCTGAAGAGACATAATCAACTAATACTATTTTAGCCCCTGCCGCGGCAAGACCTTTGGACATTCCTTGTCCAAGCCCCGTGCTTCCACCGGTAACGATGGCAACTTTTCCTGTTAAATCAAAAATATTACTCATGGTGCTTCTAAAATTAATTTGAAAAAATATTTTTGTCCGGACAAATCTTTCACGGATTTAAGTTAATCACGAATAAAATTATTTCAGCAAACTTTATTCCGGAGAAATTCCCATAAGATTACTTAAAAAACCTCATGAAACGCTGATTCGAAGCGGACATAATTCATATACCAATTTAGTAAAATTCTTGGTCTACTTCAATGTATCCGCAGAGAGAAACAATCCGCAGATTATTCCGGAGCAGTCATTCCGAACGTCGCCCATTCCTCGCGTGAAGGGCCATAGGCACCCGGCACGGATAATCCGGCTATTCTCATGTACACGGTAAGCTGTCCGCGATGATGTGCCTGATGGGTAATCAGGGCATGTATTGTGGCGCCTTTTTTCCACAACTCACCATACATGTTGTCCTCTTCTTCCAAAGTAGCGTCAGTCCATTCAGATTTTATTTGCGAATAAACCGACTCTGAAGCTTTTTTATAAGTCGCATATATTTCCTTAGCACTCTTTGGTGCAGGAACATCTTCGGCAGGACAATCGGGTTTCAGTCCGGTTTTACTCATCATTTCCCCTACTGAAAGTACAATGTGCCATGCAAGCATACCCATCGCTCTGCCTTCAGGAACTGCTTTTTGCAATAATGATTCATCGGTGAGGTTAGCGAACATCTTGAGTGTCATCTGGGATTCATATTCCCAAACATTCAGAAAATCTTCTACTTTTCTATAAACATTTTTTTTCATGTTATTTTCCCAATCGTGTGTTTAAAGTACATTACGAACAGATGAAAATTACTCGGTTCACGAGACAATTAAAAGTGAAATATCGGTTAATAAATTGTAAACCCGGAGCGTTTTTTCCCACACATAATCAGGAAATCCATTATTTTGGTAAAATGAATTTACGTTTGTTTTACCAAACCAATATTTATTATCCGCGGATTGTCTCATGCTAAACTATGTCTGGACCGCACTGATTATTCTGGGATTAGCCGCCGCCCTGACGACGGATATTCAGAACAAAATGCACGACCCGTATAAAAACGGAACACCGATACCTGTTACCATAGTGCTCAAAGCCGGTACTACCGCATTGCAAAAAAAGGCCGATGCGAGCATTATCATTCACCAGGCTGAATATGCCGGACACTTTAACGAACAGGCCGGTAGTGATTTAATGTTTCAGACACAGATAGACACATCAAAGCACACAAAGAGAATTCCGGTATCCTGGGTAATCGGCAGTGATGCACCTTCAAAGATAGCCGAAATTGCAAAAGCCTCCGGCAAAGAAAACGACATAACCGGTGAATTGGAAATATCAAGTTTCAATCCGCAGCAAAACGTATTATCCGCTAATTTGTATTTTGAAGAAGTCTCATTTGTCAAAATGAAAGACGTTACCTCTGCTGCACTTCATTACGCGGAAACTGCTGTTGAAATCGCCCTCGGCTTGATTGGCATAATGGCGTTATGGCTCGGTATTATGAAAATCGCCGAAGATGCCGGTATCATCAGATTTTTATCTAAGGGGCTGCGTCCATTAACAAGATTTCTTTTTCCTGATGTCCCCGCAGATCATCCTGCTATGGGTTCAATCGTGATGAACATATCCGCCAATATACTTGGATTAGGAAACGCGGCGACACCATTCGGTTTAAAAGCAATGGAAGAGCTTGATACCTTAAACAAAGACAAGGGCACGGCTACCAACGCGATGTGTACATTTCTCGCGATCAATACCGCGGGTATGACATTGATTCCCGCAACTGCGATCGCCTTGCGTGCAACTGCCGGAAGTTCACAACCCGCAATCATCATCGGCACTTCACTGTTCGGTTCTTTTTGCGCGACCATCGTTGGTATTTTATCCGCAAAAATTTTAGAGAACTTCCCGTTAAAGGGCAAATCGCTTTCGGCATTGTTCAGTGAAAAGTGGAAAAGTTTTGTTGTTTTCATCGGAATAATTTCCATTCCATTTATTCTGGTCGCTACCGGATTGATTTCAATGAAATCAGCTGCCGGTTCAAACTCTAACTCATTAAAAGAAGTGCTTCAATTAGTAAGCATCTTCGCCATACCTTTCCTTATTCTGTTTTTCATCGGCTACGGGATGCTGAAAAAGGTCAAGGTCTATGAGAAATTCATTGAAGGCGCGAAGGAAGGTTTTAACATCGCTATAAGAATTATCCCCTATCTGGTAGCCATGCTTGTTGCTATCGGCATATTCAGGTCGGGTGGAGCGATGGATTGGCTTATTTACGGCTTTAGACACATCACAGACCCCATTGGAATGCCAGCCGAGGCATTACCTATGGCTTTGATGCGTCCCCTCTCAGGAAGCGGCGCTTTAGGTGTAATGGCGGAAATTATGTCCGTCCATGGACCGGATTCATTTATCGGTGTACTAACCTCAACATTCTACGGCAGCAGCGAAACCACATTTTACGTACTGGCAGTCTATTTCGGTGCCGTTAATATCAAACGGATACGCCATGCCCTCGCCGCCGGTTTACTCGCCGATATTGCAGGTGTTTTAGGAGCGTTGTTTATTGTTAGAATGTTGTTCGGACTTTAGAAAAGCGTTTTTCAGATTAAATACGCCCATACTCTTTGCTTTCAACCGTTTTTTCGGTATATTAGTAAGCTAAATTTCGGGGTGTAGCGCAGCCCGGCTAGCGCGCTTCGTTCGGGACGAAGAGGTCGTAGGTTCGAATCCTATCACCCCGACACTAATTTTCCGATTCGGGAAGTATGTACTTCCTCAATAACTGCTTTCGACAGGTCTGTTTCAACACGTTATACGACATTTTTTGGGTTTGATGTGAGTTTCGATAATTTTCTGCTTTCGTTTATTCCTCTTTTTGTTGCTATTGATGTGATAGGCACTGTCCCTATTTTTTTAGGACTTACCGAAGATTTTTCCGAAAAAGACAAAAAGCGACTGCTCATTGAAGCAGTGTTTGCCGCATTTGTAATTGCCATTATATTCCTTTTTGGCGGCAAACTGATATTGAAATTCATCGGTATTACGGTGGATGATTTCCGCATTGCCGGAGGTATCATTCTGCTTATTCTTTCAATCAGCGACATTCTGTTTTCATCCGACGAGAGAAAAAAACCCGACGCTAAAATCGGCATCGTTCCGCTTGGAATTCCGCTGATTATCGGCCCCGCAGCATTGACAACCATTCTTATTCTTGTTGATAAGTATGGTTTTATTCCTACGATCGCTTCAATGCTCATCAACTTTATTTTTGTTTGGTTTATCCTGTATTATTCCCGCTTTGTTATTCAGGTAATGGGAATTGGCGGAACCAAAGCATTCGCAAAAATCGCATCTCTGTTACTTGCTGCAATTGCCGTTATGATGATGCGTGAAGGCATTTCAAACAGCATTCTCCATTTCACCGCAGGCAAATGAGTTCATTAACCACCAATGAGATATTTCACTCTATTCAGGGTGAGAGCACATTCGCGGGTCTGCCGTGCATATTTATCCGTTTGACGTATTGCAATTTACGATGCTCATATTGTGACACAGAGTACGCCTTTAATGAAGGCAGCGAAATGACCATTGATGAGATCATGAGTGTGGCTGCTAATTATAAAACAAAACTTGTCGAAGTTACCGGCGGCGAGCCGTTGATGCAGAAAGCATCGCTTGAACTGATGTCCAAACTCGCTGATTCCGGATACACCGTACTGCTTGAAACAGGCGGAAGTTTACCAATCGCGGATGTTGATAATCGCGTAAAGATCATCATGGATTTGAAGTGCCCGTCAAGCAAGATGGAACGGAAAAACTACTACGAAAATATTCCGGTGCTGAAATCAACTGATGAAGTCAAATTCGTTATCGGTTGTAAAGAGGATTACGAATGGGCAAAAAATATTTTGGACGCGTATTCATTGACTGAAAAATGCCATGTGCTTTTTTCTCCGGTCTTTGGAGCAATTGAACTAAAAGATTTAACAAATTGGATATTACAAGATAACCTGAATGTCCGGTTTCAATTACAGATGCACAAATACATCTGGTCACCGGACACACGAGGAGTATAAATGAAGATAGCTAAAGAATTTAACTGGGAAATGGGACACCGGCTCCCCTTCCACAATGGTAAATGTGTCAACTTGCACGGTCATTCGTACAAAGCAATCATTGAACTTGACGGCGAAGTTGATGCAAACGGAATATTATTGGACTATTACGATTTAAAACTGATTGTTCAGCCCATAATTGAAAGCCTGGATCACGGCTTTATGGTGCATAAAGATGATGCCGCACTAATTGAAGCTTTGCAAAAGCTTAATTCAAAGATGATCGTACATGACGCACATTCAACAGCGGAAAATATTTGCAAGTACTTCCTTGACCGAATAACAGCAAGCGGCCTGCCATCGCAGGTTTCGGCTGTTACAGTCACTATTTGCGAAACAAAAGATTCTTACGCAAGAGAAACCAGATGCATAAAACAGTCCAGCTAAACAATAAGTTTAAACTTACACTTGAATATAACGGCGGCAAGTACGCAGGCTGGCAAAAGCAGCCCGGAGGCCGTACGGTACAGGGATTGCTCATTGACGCCGCCAAACAAGTGTTTCCGGCTTCGTACGTTGATATTCAGGGGAGCGGACGGACAGACAAAGGCGTCCACGCTTTGGGGCAGGTCGCTCATCTGGCAGTAAATGCAAAGATGAATCCCGACATACTTCAGCTCAAACTTAACGACCTCTTACCTGCCGAAATTAATATTCTCAAGGTTGAGCACGCTCAGAAGAATTTTCATGCACGTCATGATGCCATTGCACGCAGTTACATCTATCAGATAAGCCGGCGACGCAGTGCGTTCGGTAAAGAATTTTCCTGGTGGATTAAAGACCAACTGAATATTGACAACATGAAAAACGCCGGCGAGCTATTTGTAGGAGCTCATGATTTCGTTTCTTTTACTGATAAAGGTATCGAGAATGACGAGACAAGAGTACATGTTGAAAAATTAGAAGTGCTGGATTTTGACCCGATTATTCTTATTCACATAAAAGCTTCGCATTTCTTATGGAAAATGGTCAGGCGTATTGTCGGAGTGCTTGTGGAATCGGGAAGAGGAAAAATGTCAAATGGGGATATTAATTACCTGATAGCTAATAAGAGTGATGCACCGGCAAAACTTACCGCTCCCCCGTCCGGACTTTTTCTTCACACCGTGTATTTCAAAGATACTCCGGCTGAAATTGAGATTAAACCAACAATCAACTTATTATAGAAACTTAGCCCTGTGTTTTTTCAATAAGTTTTTCTAACTCTGCTATTTTATCTTCAAGCTTCTTAATACGGGCGGCATACTTTTCAAGGTTTCGAATGTGCCCTTCTGTACGTAATGCTATATTTAGCGGTTTTGCAGGATATCCAAAATACGTTCCGGCTTCCGGTAGTGACTTCGGAACACCCGACTGGGCACCGACAACTACGTTATCTCCAATCACGATGTGTCCCGTTATGCCGACCTGACCCGCAAGAATACAATGGTTCCCTATCTTTGAACTTCCCGCTATACCAACCTGAGCAGACATGACCGTATCTTCGCCCACCGAAACATTGTGCGCAATTTGCACGAGGTTATCGAGTTTTGTTCCCCGCTTGATAATCGTATGTCCTAAAGCTGCTCTGTCAATAGTCGTATTGGCACCGATTTCAACATCATCTTCAATAATAACATTACCGATTTGAGGTATCTTTTGATAAACTCCTTTTTGATCCGGCACAAATCCGAATCCGTCTGAACCTATCACGACTCCCGGGTGCAAAATAACCCGGTTACCGAGCACAGAATCCTCACGAAGGCTTACATTCTGAAATATTAAGCAATCATCACCAATTACGGTATTTCGCAATACTACAGTGTTGTGGAAAATTTTAGTGCCTTTGCCGATTACACAACCTTCTTCAATAACCACATTTTTGCCGATGCAAACATTAGGAGCGATGAACGCAGACGGATGAATTGAAGCTGATGGATCTATTCCGTGCAGCACAAATTCCGGGCTGAAATAGTTTGCAAGTATAACGAGGAAAGCTTTACCGGGGTCATCTACTTCGATGTAGATAATGTCAGAGCGGGATTTTTCAAAATCCCGCTTGACCAAAATTGCAGTAGCTTTTGTTGTTTGAAAGAACTTCTGGTAAGAAGCGCCACCAAGAAAGGTTAATTCGCCTTCGCAGGCATCCTCAATCTTATTAAGAGTTGTAATTACCGCTTCACTATTGCCGGTAATAGTACCGCCAACAAGTTCAGCTGCTTCTTTAATCCGGATTGTTTTTGTCATCCTTACCTCTTGCCGGTGTCTGCTGGGTTGGTGGGGTTTGTTGGTTTGGCGGTGTATTTGGATTTGTATCACCGCTGCCCTGCTTCACACCCTGTTTATTGGTTGATGTAACATTAAGTTCTTTCAGGACCAGATTTGTAATGTCATATTTGTCTTTAGCAAAAAGCATCAGAACTCCGCCGCTGCGATCGAACACGAAATCATAATCTTCTTTATCAGCAACTTTTTTAATTGCTGTAAAGACTTTATTCTGTACGGGTTTCATAAACTCATCTTGCTTCTGGAACAATTCCCCGTTGGTACCGAATTTCTTTTCGCGATAATCGGTAATCTTTTGTTCCATTTTGGTCAGTTCGGATTCCGTTTCAATCCGGGTCTGATCAGTCATGATCAATTTACGTTTCTCGTAATCATTATATTTCGTTTTCCAGTCACCTTCCAATTTGGAAAGCTCGCCTTGCCAGTCCTGAATCAAGGCATCAAGTTGTTGTCTCGCATCCTGAGCATCGGACAGCTGATCCATAATTGCATCAGAATCAACATAGCCGATCTTCGACTGAGAAAATCCTTTTCCCGTTAAAAACAGGAGCAATAGTGTAAAAACAACAAATGACTTCTTCATAGATACCTCTCTGCCTCAGCAGTAATCAAACAAACATGGTCTTATTTAAACAGTAAAAATTATTTACCGCGTTTCAATTTATCAAGTACTTTATAAGTAACATCATAATTAACATCTGCGTAAGGAATCAAGAGAGCATCAGCAGGTTTGTTGAAAATATACTGCATGGCTTCATCTTTTGCAACTGCTTCAATTCCTTTAACAAGTTTTTCCTTGATCGGCTTTAATAATTGCTCATATCTTTTATAATATTCGCCGGTTCCCTGAGCAAATTTATCTTTGTTCAGTTCCTGTATAGCCTGTTCCTGAGCTGCAATTTTACCTTCAGCTTCAGCTTTTTTCTTATCAGGCATTGTTGCTGCTGTCTTTTTATAATCGGCAATAGCCTTCTGATAAGCCTGGGTCATTAAGTTCAAAGTATCGGTCCAGGTTTTTTCAAATTGCTGCAAGTCGCCCTGAGCTTTGATATATTCAGGCATTTGTTCGAGAATTACTTCTGAATCAACATAGCCTATTTTTAATGTTGCTGCGGGAGCCTGAGCCTGCGGTTGACCTTGCCCGAAGGTAAGTGTAGCAAGGAGAACGAAAGAAAACAAAATGAAATATTTTTTCACTGTATTGCCTTTTATATGTTTAAGAAATAAAAATTAAAAACCTTTACCAAATTGGAAGTGGAATACCCAGCTCGGATCTTTTCCGTCTACGGCTTTTCTATCAAAGCCATAGCCCATGTCAAATCCGACTAAGCCAATCGGATTAATCATAATTCTTGCGCCGACACCGACGGAGCGGCGTAAATCAAACGCGTTAGTAGTTGCAATATCTTTAAACGTGTTGCCGGCTTCTGCAAAAACAAGAAAATATAACGGCATCGGCTCAGTTAAAGCCGCGAAACGTAACTCCGCGCAGTAATGGATTGCAACTTTTCCGCCGTATACGTCGCCACTGTTATTAACAGGGCCGACTGTTCTGTCGTCATATCCGCGCAAAGGAATAGTAGAAATCGTTAATCCGTTACCGCCCATGTAAAAATATTCAAACGGGTTGATAGGAGTATTCGATTTAAGCTCGCCGATACAAGCGACATCCGTCAAAGTATACAAAGTAATTCTATTCGTTCTGAATAACCTTTTGTACCATTCGGTTTTAAAATCAACCTTGAAATAATCTACATCGCCCGGTAAAAATGGACCGCCCGAAATTTCGGCATCCAATGATAACGATGAACCTATTGACGGGAATTGCGGATTATCAATATTCTTTCTGCTCAACGTTGTACCCAGGGTATACTGACGTGATTTACCCGTTGCATAGTATCCACCGCCGTTAGTTACGTCGTTATATTGGAACCTGAAAAATCCTTGCAGATAAAAATAATCATCCGGCCAGCGAAGCTTACGTCCGGCACGTATTGTGGCACCTGTTTGCTGCATATCATAAATATATTGCTGACGCGTATCAAAAACATCACCGCCAAGCATCGTAGGCGTATCATAGAGCCATGGCTCGGTAAATCCAAGTGAGAACGTACGGTAAATGCTGCTAACTCCGAATTGCCAGCTAAAACTTAAAACCTGACCGGCGCCCATTGAAAAAGGGTTGGCGGCTGAAAAGTTCGATAACGTAACACCAACTGAGCCGCTGAATCCATAGCTTCCGCTATACCCTACCGAGGCATTCAAATAATCGCTGGACTTTTCCTCGACTTTGAAGGCGACGTTAACCGTACTATCGTTAGCAAGATTATAGTCAACACCTTCTTGATATAACTTCTCGGCATTAAAGAACTGAAGGTTTGCCAATTGCTGTAAGCTGCGGAGCATTAGAGCTCTATTGAAATAATCGCCCGGAATTGTATATAATTCGCGGCGTATTACTTTGTCTTTGGTTTTATCGTTACCGGTTATATCAACTGAACCAATACGGAATTGATTGCGTTCGGTTATCTGAATAAGAATATCTATTGAGTCGGCTCCAACCTTGGTTTCAACCGGTTTAAGATTGAATGTAAGATAGCCGTTATCCAAATAGAGAGAAGAAATGTCGGATTGTTTTTCATTCTGGCGAAGGTTCTGATTGAATTTTTCCAGATCGTAAATGTCACCTTTTTGGAATCCTAATCTTTCGCTCAAGAATTCACTGGTATAGAGCTTGTTCCCTTCCCATGCAATATTCCGGACGCGGTATTGAGGTCCTTCATAAACTTTAACATAAATCTGAATATCTTTCTTGTCGGCACTAAACGCGAGAGAATCGCCTAAAACTTCAGCGTCGCGATATCCGTTCTTTTTATAGAAGGTCTCGATGATTTTTTTGTCTTCCTCGTATTTTTTCCGGTCAAACTTTGCTCTTGACCAGAATTTCCACCAGCGCGCTTCTTCGGTTTCTTTGAACTCGGAACGCAGATCGGAAGTTTTGAAATGATCGTTGCCTTCAAACTCGATTTTCCGGACTGTAACCTTTGAGTTCTCATTAAACTCCATTTTCACTAATACGCGATTCTTAATTTTTTCAATAAGATTCATGTACTGAGCTTCTTTTTTGTCGTACTCAACCGTATACTCTTCAGCGAGATTTTCACGGTTACGCCATACGACATTAATTTCACTTTTCGTCGTGTCTGCTCTGAAATATTCAAAATATTTGATCTTGATGTCGGCATTTAGATAACCGTCATCTTCATATATTTTCAGATATGTCATCTTCAGGCGGTTAATATCCGAAGTCTTTATGATCTGACCGCGTGCAATGGGAACCTTCTTTTCCAGATCAGAAGTACTTTGTTCGTCATTTCCCTCAAAAACGATTTTTTCAAGACGGGGAAATTCTTCAACTTTTATAAGCAGAAACACACCATCGGCCAGCTTCTTTTCTATCTCGATCTGGACATCGGAGAAAATATTGAGTGCCCAAAGCTGCTTAATTGCAAGGAGCGTCTGTTCGCCGGGAATCTGAATCTCATCACCGACCTTAAGGCCGCTATTGATAATGATGGTTCTGGGGTCTGCAGATTTATTACCCTGCACTGAAACGCCGAGGATTTTGTAGTTTTCTCTTTCAGTTTGCGACAGGATAACTGAATTGAATATGACTAAAAAAAACAAAGCGAAAACGGGAAAAGCTATATATGGTTTTTTAAACATGCGTATTTTTATTTATGGAAATTTGCTCACTTACTTTACCAAATCTTCGTTCGCGCGACTGAAAATTCTTTATCGCGTCGTACAAGTGATTTCTTCTGAAATCAGGCCAGAACACATCCGAAATATAAATTTCCGAATATGCTATCTGCCACAAAAGGAAATTACTTATCCGGAATTCCCCGCTCGTCCGTATAAGTAAATCGGGATCCGGAATGCCCGCTGTATCCAAATAGGAAGACAATGTATCGGGAGTAATATCTTCACATTTAAGTTTCCGGTGTTCATGATCATGTATCATTTTTTTAACAGCCTCAACAATCTCATTCCGGCTGCCATAGCTTATTGCAATAATAAGCTGCATCTTGTCATTATTTTTCGTTTTTTCCAGGGCTTCGGTAAATTCTTGTCTAACTTTTTGGGGAAGCGCTGAAAAATCCCCTATTGTTTTTACTCTAATATTTTCATTACACAAACGCTTAATTTCTTTTTGCAATGTGTGCACTAAAAGCCGCATAAGCGTTGATACTTCATCTTTGGGGCGTTTCCAATTTTCAGAAGAAAACGTGTAGAGCGTCAGATATTTCACCCCTAACTGCGAAGCAACTTCAATAATATCACGAACCGAATCAACCCCCGCTTTGTGCCCTGCAAATCTCGGCAAGCTTTTTTGCTTTGCCCAGCGCCCATTTCCGTCCATTATTATAGCTATATGACGTGGGATCTCACCGGATAGTTTCAATTTTTTCTGCTTTACGGCATCAGAATTTTCACTATTTGTTGTCAATTCTTGCTCATTCCGAATAAAAATGTTTTAAACCTTAAAGATAATAATATTTTTCAATGTATCTATGAATAAATCCATGTATTATAGTGGCAAAAATCGTCCCAAAATCTACGTTTTCAACTAATTTTCACAGTTTATTACCCTGCTGCCGACTCCCGAAACCGGTACTCGTTTATCCATCGTCAAGCGCAAAAAAAAAGGATTGAGAGAATATCCCAATCCTTTTTTCTCACGAAAACACTGTTATTTTGTCTTTTGCTTTAAGAAGGCAGCCGCCTGAGCGTTGGCTGGATCAAGCTCCAAAACCTTCTGCCAATTCTCTTTCGCTTTTTCATTATCAAGCTCAAAGTAGTAGAAGCCCAAATACGAGCGAGCAGTGATAATATCGGATTTGTATTTAGCAACATCCGCGAGCTGAACAAATTTTTCGCAGACTTGTGCGGTTACTGAGTCCTTAACTCCATTGTTAATAACAAGCGAAGATCTTGAATACCACAGCCAGGTAACAATTTCGGCTGGTTTTATTTTTGTCGCTGTTTCGAACATTTTCGCTGCTTTTTGATATGAAGAATCAAAATAGCATGCCATACCAAGAGTTAAAACGTTTACCAGATCATCGGATTTAGCGGCGACAAGCGGATCATAGTATTTTTCAACTTTTCTCCATTGTTTCTTTGCTTTATAAAACTGACCGAGCTCTTTATAAATATCTAATCTCGTGGAATCTAAAACCGCAACCTGTAATAGCATTTCCGTACCGAGCGAATCATTGCCGGCATTCATAAGCATTTTTCCATAGCGCTCGTAATCTTCGGAACTGATCTTATCTTTTTCAATAACCTTAAAAAAGTTTTCAAATTCCTTTATCGCGCTTACCGAATCATTCATCCGGGAATAAGCATAGGCCAAAAGGCGCATGTTTGCAGGATCTTTCGGATCCATGCTAATTACGGATTTGAGCTGATTTACCGCGTCGGAATACAATTTACCTTTGTATAACATATACGCGTATTTTTTCGAAATGTTCAATGAAGGCTCAGCAAGAGAAATGTATTTTCCGTAAGCAGCGACGGCTTGCGTATAGTCTTTATCTCTTTGTGTATCCTGCTGTGCGGAGTACATTTCACCTAATTTTTCATATGGGACAGGATATGACGGTTCAATTTCAAGAGCCCTGTGGTACAAGGTATCAGCCTCGGTAAAATTTCTTACGCGTTCATAGATCATCGCTCTTTCAACATAGGCACGATAAGCGCTCTTGTCGTAATCAATTGCCTTCTGAAAATTCTCACTGGCCTTGGTCGCGTCGTTGATTGAATTATAGTAATCACCGAGAACCATATAGATACGCGCATCTTTTCTATCTATTTTTACTGCCTCGTCGGTGAACGAAGTAATCTGATTTTTATAATCATCCGGAGCTGCGATTAAAGCATCCGCCATCTCTATACGGAAACGGATATCTTTTTTCTTTGCGTCGTCTTTCAGTTTTTCAATAAGGTCATTAACGCCGTTAAGATCATTTTTTTGAAATTTAACGCGCAGAACACCAATGTTATTATATAGAAAATCCGGATTGATAGAGAGACCTTTGTTAAAGAAGGTCAGAGCAGTATCCAGACTATTTAATTTTGCATATACTTTGCCAGCCTGAAAACAAGCTTCAGCATCATTCGGGTTTGATTGAACCCAGGCTACCGCGGCTTTTTTTGCATCAGAATATTTTTCGAAAGCCATAAGCTTTTCAATTTGTGCTGCATTCTGTGCGCTAACGGTAACTATTAATAAAAAAGCAAAGGAAATGCTGTTTATTAAGGTTTTCATTTACATCTCTTTCTTACTGTAAGTTTTATTTCTTCAATTCTACTAAACGGATAGGCATTGTGCCGGGGACTAATCCCGACTTCAATACAATCCTCTGTCCTTTATCACCAGCCACAAAAGCAGAGAAACCGGTACCCAAACCAGATCTTGCTTCCCGGCTTAATATATACACTCTTCTCATTAAAGGATAGTTTTTTAGAGCCAGATTGGCCTGATATGGCTTATAATGATATCCTGCCGCCTGTGCTGTATCTAACGGGGCAATTTCGGCAACGGTTATGGTATTAAGAAACTTATTCGTTGCAGAATCACCTGTACTAATCCAAGGCAATCCGATGAAGCCAAGCGCGTCTTTGTGCTTTGCTACATAGTCTAAAACTTCCGGACTGCTTTTTAAGGCGAAACAATTCTTATTGCTAATTTTCTTTTCCGGCAGCATAAGTGCCAGCTGGTTAACAATTCCGGAATTGTTATTATCAAATATAACTTTTATTGGTGAATTATTCTTGGATGTATGGACTAATTCATTCCAATTCTTAATTTTTCCGGAAAGCAAATCTATGATTCTTTCCTGTTTTATCAAAGAATCGGGGTTTTGCGAATTAACAATTACCGAAATTGCATCGAACGCCACTAACGTTTTTCGCGGGATTATCTTCTGATCGTCAAATACTTTGGCTTCCTGCGGATACAACCCTCTTGTCACAATCACTATTCTGGCTGAGTCATTCAAAAGGTCACTTACCGCAGCATCCTCCGACTTATAGGACACGACAATGTGCGCGTTTTCATAGAGCTTTTCAAAGGTTGTGATTTGTGTATCAACCAACGGTTTTAGGGACTCATCAACGGAGATGTGGATTGTTCCATAAGTCGGCTGATCTTCCTCGGCTCCATTGTTTTGTGCTTTGTTGCACGATACAAGCATAAACGTTGAGGCAAAAACAGCTATATAGAGGAAATAACTAATCTTCTGTTTCAACACCTTTTTCCCTTTCTTTCTTAAACTCTAAGAAAAGTCTGAATAATCTAAACAGACCGTACACAACCAGAGCCGCTCCAATATAGATATGGAAGTGATATAAATTATATCTAAACCTATCTGCGAAGCTTCCTGTGCTATAAAAGACCACGTCACCGTTTAAGAATAATACAAAAATACCAACGGCCACATAAATCAGGGTCATTGCCATTCCGAAAATCCTTATAACCATATTTAATAATTTCATTTCAAAATCCGATGAACTCGTTTGTAAATACTTTAGATGACAACCGTCAAAAACCGTTTCATCAATACCTGAAAAATACTTAAAAATTTTTGTTAAAGCCGGAACTTCCACTTAATAAAAAGACGATTTACTAAAGAAAAAGTTGCAAATCAATGTATTTCGTCAAATTAACCGTCATCATTGTCTTTTAGCGGTTAAAAAATCCGCCCAATCGTGATTTGGCATTATTATTGCAATTTATATACTATGGGGACATACATCCGGACGTTTACCGCTCTGCCATTCTGTTTACCCGGATTCCATACCGGCATGCTCTTAATTACCCGAACAGCCTCTTCGTCGCATCCGGCACCGATACCCTTCATCACTTGTATATCAGTCAGGGCTCCTGTTGATAGCACAACGAAGGAGATAGTAACTCTTCCTTCAACGCCGGCACGTTTTGCAATTTCGGGATACTGAACCTTTTGAGCTACAAAAGAAAGAAAAGCATCTTCTCCTCCCGGGAAAGCAGGCATTTCCTCTACACGGGTTAACACTTCGGCTTTCGCTTGCTTTTCTACGGAAATTATTTGAGGAATGTCAACCTCAACTAATGTCGGATCAGCAGCATTCGGGTCGCCTACCGCGCTCACATGTCCAGGCTCAACAGTTAACAAATCTATCTGAGAAGGAACGTAATCATCTTTAACCTTATAATCCGGTTGAATAACCGGAGGTCTGAATGCAAGCGTGGTTCTCAATTGCTTCACATTTTCGATACTTTCAACAGGCTTCTTATTCTCTACAATTGATGGTACCTTGCCCAATACCGTTGGATGCTTACTGACGTATGGATTAGCAACAATAGGCGGTTTGGGACTCAGAAAGCTTATGATAACCGGTGACGAGACTGCAAGCAAGAAAAATCCCGCCGCGAGAATAACGGCCATCGTCAGATATTTATCATAATTCTTGCGAAGGAAGTATGCGCCATATTCCTTGTTTTTATTAAGGAATACGAGATCGTTGAAATCGGCTGTTGATGTTATAGAGTTCATAGTCACTCTCCCATTCTGTGAATTGTTACCGTTAAAACTTCTACCTTTAATCCTTACTCTGTGTTATCAATAATGTCTGCTCTTTCTAAATATTATACTTTGCATTTGAGAAAAAGTTCCAAAGCCGTGCTCAATAGCCCACAGACCCGCCCGCTGACGCAGCCATGCGGGCGGGTAACGCAGTTTTTCACGGACTGCTTATTTTGTAAAGCATCATCAAATGGGGAACTTGACAAAAAAGTGAGCACTTGCACGCACGATTCAATACTCTTCCAACAGATGAATAAGGAATTGTTTTAGGTAATAGTGAATGTGGTATATGGTGAGAGAAAATATAAGTAGCCGTTTTTAAAATAAAAGAGGCTGTCGTAACACTTCAATTTTGAAAAATCTTTACGAAAATCCGTGCATTTCGCGTTTGATCAATCATTGATTGATTATTTAGTGCTTGGACAGCCTCTCGACTCCGCGCCAGTGGCACGGAATAACTTACTATTGCAACTTGAAGACGATCGGAACAAATACCTTAACGTTTACCGGACGGCCATTCTGCTTGCCCGGATTCCATTTTGGCATTGATCTAATAACACGAATCGCTTCTTCGTCACAGCCTGCGCCGATACCCTTCATTACCTGAACGTCGGATACAGCACCGGAAGGTGAAACGACAAAACTAACTGCAACGCGTCCTTCAACGCCTGCACGTTTTGCAATTTCAGGATATTGAATTTTTTGCGCTACAAATGAAAGAAACGCATCACTTCCACCAGGGAAAGTCGGCATTTCTTCTACATAGGTAAATACTTCAGCTTTTACTTCTTTCTCTTCTTTAGGAACTTCAGCCTGAACTTCCATAAGACTTAAATCAACGCCGCTAGCATCACCTTTAACAGTTTGAGCACCAGCTTCAGATTTTTGCAACTCGGCCTGTGTCGGTATGTATTCATCCTTAACTTGTTCGTCAGGCTTAATTACCGGAGGTCTGAATGCAATAGTTGATTTCAGCTGCTTTACTTCTTCAATTTTTTCGATTTTTTTCTCTTTCTCATCAATTGAAGGAGGTGCCTGCAAATCAGTATACTGAATGATTCTGGCTTTTTGCTTAACAACAACCACTTTAGGTGTAAAATAAGCAATGATCATCGGCGAAGAAATCGAAAGGATAAAAGCCGATACCGCAATAATTACAGCTGTGGTCAGATACCTGCTGTAGTTTTTACGAAGAACGTATGCGCCGTATTCCTTGTTTTTATGAAGGAATATCAGATCGTTGAGATCGGCTACAGGATTTAATGTACTCATAGTCTTTCTCCCAACTTATAGTTTTTTAGTCAACGCGATGTCTTCAGGAGTAATGTCAACTAACGCGTAGTGAGAAATGTTCGTAATGAGCATCTCATCCAAAGCGTCAATAACATTGCGGTAAGTTGCATCGTTGGTTGCTTTAATGGAAACAAATACATCTTTAACAAAATACGATTTTTCAAGAAGCATCTTACGAAGCCCGTTTGCTGAATAATCGCATTTTTGAACATCGGCATTTTGAGCCATGCCGGAATAATAATAAACCATGTTATCGGCAGCAAGAATAATTGTTAAAGCTTTTGATGCTTTAATATCCTGTCCCTGCTCTTCTACAGTCGCCGTTTTGTCTTTAACGGGCATGTTAATCTCCATGGTCTGCGGCTTACTGAAAGTCGTAGTTAACATGAAGAAGGTAACGAGAAGAAATCCCAAATCAACCATAGGAGTTAAGTCAACTCGGGTAGAGGCTTTTTTAGCTCTTTTCTTTCCTTTACCTTTGTGTTTTCCCCCGCCTTGCGAGGTATCTAGTTCAGCCATTTTTCTTAATCTCCGTTATTGTTTTTTCTGGACAACCGTTTCAACCGGTTTGGCTTCCAGATTGGTAATCAGGTTAAATTTATTAACATTCTTATCCTGAAGAGTATTAATAACCTTTTTAACTACCGGATAAGGCACCTTGCCGTCTCCACGAATTGCGATTCTGAATTTTGGATTTGAAAGTCTTCCCTGCATAACCCATACTCCTAATTCATTATTAGCGGAGTCAATCGGAATACCGGGGTTATTAATTTCAGCCTGTCTGTCGGCCGGATTGAGGCTTAGGAAGTTTTTCAATTGCGAAATCGGAACTCCGAAACTTGAAGTTAAAGAAAAGCTGCGAACTTCTTCTTCAGTAAACTGAATATTATATTTTTCGCTTATTCTCTGAATCAAGCGTTCCCGATTAAACTTTCCGTCAATACCATAGATAACTCGACCATCTTTTGTCATGGTCACCGTCATAATGTCAGTATCCGGAAGTTTGATAATAGCTATTGATTTTGGCAAATCAACAACAACCGGGTCATCAGATTTAAATTGTGTAGTCAACATAAAAAACGTCAGCAACAGGAACGCGACATCGCACATCGCGGTCATATCAACTGTCGTACTTTTACGCGGAATCTTTACTTTTGGCATATTTTATATCCGTTCTTAATATTAATAACGGGCTGCAAAATTTTGTGTAATTGCCACACCGGCTTCGTCAATACCATAGGTTAATTTGTCAATTTGTGTAGTGAAGAAGTTGTAAGTAATAATTGACAATGCTGAAGTACCGATACCAAGGGCAGTATTGATAAGAGCTTCAGAAATACCACTTGCCAGACCGACAGCATCCGGAGCACCTGCCTGAGCCATAGCGCCAAATGCTCTAATCATACCAAGTACGGTTCCAAGAAGACCCATGAGGGTTGCTACAGAGGCGATAGTAGCCAAAATAACCAGATTTTTTTCCAACATAGGCAGTTCAAGAGAAGTAGCTTCTTCAAATTCCTGTTTAATTGCAACTAATTTCTGATCTTTATTTAAATCTTTTTCAGCGGCCATTTCCTGGTATTTTTTCAAACCGGCAGCAACAACGTTAGCAACCGAACCGCGTTGAATAACACATTTTTTTTGAGCTGTGTCAATGTCGCCCTTTGAAAGAAGCTGGTGAACTTCTGTAATAAATGCAGTAACGTTTCCTTTGCCTTTGGCACGGTTAATTGTGATAAAGCGTTCGATAATGAATGTAAGAACCATTAATAACAAACCTAACAAGATCGGTACGATAATACCGCCCTGATAAACAGTGCCGAGCATATTAAGAGGATGGTTCTTAACATTGCCGCCCTGAAAGTTTGATGGATCTCCTAAAATGAACATGTAGCTAAGTATTGCCACAACAAAAATGATCGGTATTGCTATTCCTGCAAAGCCTACAAAGACTTTTTTGGATTCTGATTTTTTATTACTCACGGATGACTCCTAAATTAAATGAAAATAAATTATTGGATTTTTTTGTTTTCAATAAAAATAACTTCTAAAAATAAGCTATAAAGCAAAGATTCACAATATAAAAAACCACATTATCAGGGGATTTTTTTGTCTCTAAGCTTACAATTCATCCTTTTTCGTCATTTTTACTTGTTTTTACTGTTGAAATCCAACAAATAACAATCTTCTTTCATCCTTTATCCCTTATACTCTTGAAAAGGAAAAAAGTTCCAACAATAATTCAAAAAGATTATTATTTGTCGTGTTCAACAATTAAAAATAGAAATCTTTAACGATAACCTCTTCAGTATCCTTGTCGTGCTTTTTCAAGTACGCGACAAAGTCTTTTGTATAAACCGTATCCTTGCGGGTTTTGAATTTTTCAACCAATGATTCAAGTTTCTTATGATCTAAGGAACACAACACGTAGTGTTTTTCTTCATGATCATCAAAGAAACGATATACGATTTTTTTCGCTTTTCTCATAGGGATTAACCTGTTTATGGTTATTGTAATATTGTTTCAGTATGTAAAACGTCGGAATACATTTCCGACTTAATAGACTCCTGATTTTTTAAGGCTTTTGCCAAAGAGTCTAATATATAACGTCTGGCAGTGAATATTTTTTTACTGTCTTTATTTGCATCCTGCAGCAATAAGTAACCGATGTACAAGCTTCCGTAAATTTCAACTAAGTCTTTCGATGCAACTTCCTGGAAACCCGCATCTTTTTTCTCTTTAACGTATTTAAGACAATCATTATACATGTTACGGATTTCGCGTAGATGCTCCAGCAGATGAGTCAAGGTGCCTTTATAGTCCTGTTTATCCCATGACTCGATATATGCTCCGAGAACGTCATTGATCACACCGCCTGATGCAGCAACAACCTGCAGCTGTGAAGTTCCTTCATAAATGTTGGTGATTCGCGCGTCGCGGAACAAGCGTTCGATACTGAATTCTTTCATGTATCCGGTTCCGCCGTGTATCTGCAAAGAATCATACGCTATTTTATTAGCCGATTCAGAAAGTAAATATTTTGAAAGCGGAGTTAGGAAAGCAGTGATTTTTACCGCCTCCTTGCTTTTCTCGGACATCTCGGCGACAGATTTTTTTTCTGCTTTGAGCTTGTCTATTACTTCTTCATATTTTTCTTTTTTATCAAGCCATTCGCACATGTTATAGTAAAGCGTCCGATGAGCTTCAATAGTGACTCTCATCTCAATCAGCATGTTTGAGATAACCGGCATTTCGATGAGTGCCTTACCGAATTGTTCACGGGCTTTGGCATAATTAACAGCTTCTTCGTAAGCCGCCTGAGCAATACCAAGTGACTGCGAACCTATACCTGCACGGGCACGATTCATCAGGTAGATAACATATTTCAATAATCCCATTCTGCGCTGACCGACTAACTGAGCCGGGGTATCATTGAACTGGAGCTCGCAAGTCGGGCTTCCATGAATGCCCAGCTTATGTTCAATTCTTCTAACCACAACAGTTGAGTCGCCGTAGCAGGCAAACATACTAAGGCCGCGGGCATCTTTTGATCCGGCTTCGGTACGGGCAAGCACTAAAAGCACTTCACCGTTTCCGTTGGTGATAAAGCGCTTAACGCCGCGTAAAAACCAATTTCCGTTGTCATCCTGGTACGCGGTCAGCTTTACTGCCTGCAAATCGGAACCGGCATCCGGCTCGGTAAGAGCCATTGCGCCTGTATTTTTTCCGCTTGCGAAATCGGGTAGAAATTCTTCTTTTTGGTCAATGCTGCCGAATTGTTCAATGGTTTTTCCAATATCCTGTAAACCGAAGATGTTCATCAACGAAGCATCGGCGCGGGAAATCATTTCCACTGCCAGCATATATATAGTAGTAGGGAAATTTAAACCACCGTATTGATACGGAAGAATCATACCCATCAACTCTGCCTTAGAGAGAAGGTCGAGAGATTCTTTTGTGCCTTTTGCGTAAGATACTTTACCGTCGTTAAAAGCAGCACCCTCTTCATCAACAGAGGCTGCACGCGGGGCAATGAAATTTCCGGCAATGTCTCCTACCACCTCAAGAATTTTGTAGTAATTTTCTACAGCATCATCATAACTGACAGGAGCGTGCGGATATTTTTTTGATTCTTCATAGTTGTTTTCCGCGAGTTCAACAACTTCGCGTAAATCTAAATTTTTGAAACGATATAATAGATCGCTGTTATCTGTGAAAAAATTTGGCATATACTATCTCAATTTTTGCTTAAAAACATTGATGAACATTGGTATAATCTGCATTGCATCGCCAACAATTCCATAATGGGCAACACCAAAAATCGGAGCCTCGGGATCACTATTAATTGCCATGATCTTATTGGATTCCTGCATTCCTGCGCGATGCTGAATCGCACCGGAAATACCCACGGCAATATACAGTTTCGGACGAACCGTAACACCTGTCTGCCCTACCTGACGATCCGGGGTGACAAATCCCGCGTCAACAGCCGCGCGGCTGCCTGCAACTTCGGCCCCAATGGTATTCGCGAGTTCGGTAATTAATTTGAAATTGGCTTTTGATCCAAGTCCATAGCCTCCGGCCACAATAATTGAAGCGCCTTTCAGGTTGACCTTGCTCTCCTGACGGTGTTGTTCAATAATTTTAATCAATTCATCCCATTCAGCAGGTACATATTCAATGCGGGTAATTTTACCTTCAACCGGACTATCAAGCGGTTCAAGACGCATAACACCCTCGCGAACCGTTGCCATTTGCGTGGTTACTTCGGGTGAAATGATAGTCGCAATAATATTACCGCCAAAAGCCGGACGAATCTGTAGTAGCTGATTCTTAAATTCGTCACGTAGATATTTAACATCTGAAATCTGGAGGTCAGTACAATCCGCCGTCAATCCGCTTTTGGTATGTGAAGCTACACGTGGAGCAATGTCCCTTCCAACGATTGTAGCACCAAAAAGAATGATTCCCGGTTTATGCAAGTCAACAAGTTCATTGAGAATTCTGCTGTATGGCATAATGCGGTACTGTTCTAAACTCGGATGATCAACCAATAATACTTCGGAAGCACCGAAACGAAATGTTTCTTTGGCAACGTTTTCAACTTTACTGCCGATGACGATTGCTTTGAGGGTACCTTGTAATTCTTGTGCCAGTCTGCGGCCTTTTGAAAGCAGTTCAAGACTAACATCCGCGGGTTTATTATTTCTGTGCTCGATGAAAACCCAAACATCACTACTTCTTGTTGTCATAATCTTATCCAAAAATATGATCTTCCATTAGTTTATCAATCAATTCAGAAATACCGGCTTTGCTTGTTTCAATGTGCTCGTGCTTATTGGCGGCAAGAACAACTGATTCAACTTTGTGCACCTTGGTCGGTGAGCCTGCTACACCGCATCTTGCGGTATCTAATTTCAGGTCATCCATAGTGAGGGTGTTAATATAGAGATGTTTTGAAATGTATTCTTCTTTTAATTGATCAATATAGAGTAACGAATTACCTTCAACCATTTTTTCCAGTTCCATGAGGGTTTTGGCATTTTTATAAGCCATAACTCTTTTTGCCTTATATGGACGTGGAAATACCGAGTCTTTAAGTACTGTTACCAGCACCGGAAGCTGAGATTGCAATATTTCGTAACCGCCTTCAATTTTCTTCTTAACCGTAATGGTGTTGTCTTTGAGCGCAACAATCTCCTGAAGATAGGTAACCTGAGGAATTCCGAGTTTTTCGGCTGTTTGCGGCCCTACCTGCGCGGTATCACCGTCAATCGCCTGGCGGCCGGCAAAAATTATATCGAATTTGCCGATTTTCTTTACTGCTTCCGACAATACATATGAGGTTGCTAATGTATCGGCTCCTGCAAATTTTCTATCACTTATTAAATAAGCTTCATCAGCGCCCATGAACAGGCATTCGCGCAAAACATCTGAAGCTCTTGGCGGACCCATAGTAACAACGGTGACTTTTCCACCGTGCTTGTCCTGTACCTGCAAAGCCATTTCAAGAGCGACACGATCTTCGTGATTAAAAATTGCCGGTAATAAAGCCCTGTTAACAGTTCCGTCTTCCTTCATTACCTGTCCGGAAATGTTGGCGGTATCTGGAACCTGTTTTACAAGGACTATACTATTAAAGCTCATATAACCTCAGAAAATATATTTAAAAACAGTCGTTATCCTATTCAAAAATTGTGCCTGTTAATACTGTGCTGATTATTTGCGTTTTAGCAAGTTTTCGAGACTCAATTCTAAGAAATTCTACGCTTCTTCGTGTTTTTTCTCAAAACAAAGAATAACACGTTTATCAAATTAGAGATTTTCTTGAATATTTACGCAAAAAATCTTAGCCCTTACCGATAAACGGATTCGGATTTAAACAAAAAAACGGCTGTCCCGATAGTTCGGGACAGCCGTTTTAGTAAGTACTAATAAATAATGAATTACTTAAGAAGCATCATTCTCAAAGTTTTTACATTATTACCGGCCTCAACACGATAGAAATAAACACCGCTTGCAAGATTAGTGTTTGCAAAACGAGCTGAATGTGAACCGGATTTCTGGAATTCATCAACCAATACGGCTACTTGTTTTCCGAGTGTATTGTAAACAGTGATTTTAACATTTCCATCAGTTGGGATGGAATAGTTAATCATTGTTGACGGGTTGAACGGGTTAGGATAGTTCTGCTGAACATTAAACTGTCTTGGTGACAATTCAGCTGTTTCTCTTGTACCGTTAGCTCCCGGGAAGCTGACATATGCTTTCATCAAGAAGTTATAAACTCCGCCACCGGTGGCTGAGTAATATATCCATGTCGGCGCCGTATCGGTTTCAGCTCTATAAACATTTACAAAGCTTGCATTGAACGAAGTAGCGTCGGTATTAACCATGATGTTCTGGGATGTGGCGTCAGTTGAGTATCCACCCGTGATTCCCGCTGTTATTGCAAACGGTTTCGATGCATCGAGTCCCACTGGGAATTTAATTGTACACCAGTTTGTCCATGGAACAGGATACGGTGAAGGAGGAGTAGCACTTAACGGTGAAACCAATTGGAATGTTGACATAATCTTGGTATACGGTGTCTCACTTGTACCCAACCAAGCGTAACTGCCGTCAATCTGTCCAATTTTTGCATTCATTGCTTTGATGGTCGAGCCTGCTCTTCTCAATGCAACCTTAATCGAGTCAATCTGTCCACCAACCATACCATCGAATGCAACACCAATGGAATCTCCTGCAACAAACACGAGAACTCCGGAAGGTGCTGCAGAAGTATGTGCCAATTCAACGGATGCCGGAGCTGTACCGGTAGAGTTGATAATGATCGGATAATAACTTGTTGTATCAATGTTCATGATTGCAAGCTGTACGGTAGGATATGTTGTTCCGTAATCAGCCACAGTGTAATCAGAATTCAAAGGAACATCTTCAATTACATAAGAAGAACTTGTATATTTTATTGCTTTGATCTTAACCTTGTCGGTTGCGGAAACAGCGACATTAAATTTAAGGTTTTTGCCAAGCGAATAATCCATATACTTTGCACCCATAACCCAAACCGTATCTTTACTATTCGTTAGATTCGGATTGTAGTTAGGTGTCGGTGTTGCATATTCGAGTCCGGCGGTTTTATAACCATATGCAACGTTTTGAGTTGTATCACCAACCAGGTTAGCCATAAACCAGTTTTGCAAGAACGTATTTAGATCAATGGCAGGACTTGCTTTTGAAAATGCATCTTTAATACCGGCAAGACCAGCCTGATGTGACTGAACGATATTTTTGATAACTCCTTCACCACAACGATCCCATACGTACATCGAGAATCTTTGTGCGCGGGCATAATCATTAAGAACGAGATCAGAACTGCTTCTCCAGGTGAACAATCCGATATTTGTTTCATTCAAATATGCACCAGCGCCATCAAGAGGATAACCGCAAATATACGGAGCTAACTGAGACATTGATTCATTCACAAATGTCAACTGGCTGCGTCCGTAAAGATCACTATAATAATAATGGATCATATGCTGAAATTCATGTGCGGCTGTTCCCATCGCGTTTTGAATACCATCAGCGGTAGTAAGCACGGCAGGATTAGCATCGCAGTAATACATTTCGCATTCGTTACTTGTTTGAGGATATCCGGCAGATTTCAAATCGTCATTAGAATATTCATTCAATGAATGGAAATATCCCGCAATATATGAACCTGATGAAGTTGCCCCATCACGAATATCAAGAATAAAAATGATAACTTTAGGGTCGCCATCAATATCCGGCACCTGACCGAATTTTTCAGTTTCAACCGCAAAAATACCCTGTGTAGGAGTATTTGGCGTTGCAACGTTGAATGCACGATCAACAGAATCAACTGCTGCTTGTGTCACACGGCTTCCCCAGAGTGAATCCTCAACAAAGATGTAGCTGTTTGCACCTACTGCACGGCAGGTAGAAGAAAGGATTTCGTAATTTCCTGTCACTCTATTCAAAGTGAACCATTTATGTGTGCTTCCAACCGTAAAGCCCCAGCCCTTAGCTTTTTTAGCAGTATTGGCTAAGTGATTGGGGAACATCTGAGCCAATTTATCTGTCTTGTACTTTTCATTCTTCAGAAATTCTTCCGAAGTCATGTATCTTTTTGAAGATTTAACAGTGCCATCCTCAGCGAGAGGTTTCAGGTACTGTCCAAAAGTAACCGCAGTAAACGCGAACAAAATAACCAGTAATGATTTTTTCATTGTAGTTCCAGTTTATTTATGAATGAAATGTTTAAAACTTACAACTTTTATGTATGTGTCTTTAAGTCTTTTGACTTTTTTTGTATAAAAAAGTGTGACTTCCTCACCCTGCAATTTTACCAGTAATCTGATTGTTACTGAATCAGCGTCAATGTGCATCGCTTTTCCATTAACAAATAATGCAGGATGTGCAAATGGTTCGTTCTCGACCATTTGTATACGTCCTGTTACTTTAAAATACTTTTTACCGTCTGACGCATTTGCATTTGAGATGAGTAAAAAAATAACAGCTATCGCCATTGCCTTAAGGTAAGGCATAAACAACCTTCCATTAACCTTAAAGATAATACCAGAGTTGTCGAACAAAATTAGGATAAATCACCAAAACTTGTAGAAAATTCATATTTCCGACTAAGTAGTAAGTCATCCTGAATTTAATATACTAAAAAATCCATTTGATGTAAAGTTAAGTTGAAAATAAATTAAAAATGCTCATCCATTTTTCAATGAATGAGCATTTTATTGAATTTTCTTGCGAATTACTTCATTAATAAAAGCTTTTTCGCATCCGCAAACTTTCCGGCGGTTATCTTATATATATAAACTCCGCTGGAAAGATGTGAGGCGTTGAACCTCACAGAGTGTGTTCCAGCCTGGGTAAAGTCATTCAACAGCACTGCGACTTTCCTGCCAAGCACATCGTAAATTGTCAGGTTTACCAAACCGGATTGCGGCAGGTCGAATGTAATCTTGGTCGTCGGATTAAACGGATTCGGATAATTCTGATATAACGCGTAAGCAGATGGAATTACAATTCTATCGGATTTTACATCATTCAGAATCACCGTAGCATCCGGCAGTCCGTTGGTATCCAGATCGGGTGTTATTGGAACAAGGTTGATTAAGCTATCCGGTCCGGCGTTGCCGTCCACATCGGGATTGTCGGGACAGGAATCCCCCGAACCATAATTAAGTCCGCCCGCTATTAAAGCAACCATCTTCAATTTTACTCCCGGTGGAATCAATCCGGCACCTAAACCATATATATCATTCCATGCAACGGCCAATTCCATATCCCTGCCAAGCAAGCCGCGTTTACCGTTAATCTTTGTTGTTATATTAACGGATGTATCGCTGTAGGTCTTGAAGAATGTCGGTGCAGACTTATAGTAATCCGCGATGAAGAAATCAATTGAATCGGTTGATCTGAATCTATTGTTCTTTGCATAGTCTCCGCGATATTTTGAGGTAACGGAGTTAAAGTTTACAATACCGCCCGGTATACCTGCATCAATATACACGATTAGAGTATTATACAAATCATTTATATCGTAACTGACACCGATGTATAGGGAGTCGGCATCCCATGTTGAATAAATACCGTATAACTCATTTGTCAGAGTATCGCCATGATGCCAGTGTCCGTCGGTATCCGAATCGGCTGACAGTTTCCAGTCGGTTAACCAATCGGGTGAACCCTCATGCACGGTTCCGTCAATGACCGGTTTACCGAATGTTTTGATAATCGGATCAGGAGTCTTTTTCACCGTTAATATAAAAGTCAATGAATCATAACCGCCTTTATAATCAGTAACGAATAGATGCACCGAGTATAAACCGGTATCGGTTATTGCAGGCGTACCCGCGATAATTCCGCTTGAACTGCCTACGCTGAGAAATGACGGAGCTTCGGAAAATCCGAAATACAATGAATCTTTATCGGCATCAGTAGCTGTTACGGTCATCTCAAACCGGTTCGTTGCAATTGCCGATGTATCTTTTACCGCACCGAGTTTCGGTGAATAGTTTTTATAAACTTTTACGACAAATGTATCGGATACCGAGAGTCCGGCCGGATCGGAAACAGATACTATAACTGTCGAGCTGCCGGTATCTGCCATTGCCGGTGTTCCGCTTATCAATCCCGAAGCGGAAATACTCATCCATGCCGGATTGTTTGCCAGCTTGTATGTAATCGTTTGTTTATCAACATCAAAAGCATTGGTTTGATATTTTAAAGGTGTATTGGTATAACCGACTTGATCGGGAACCGGATTCAATGCAGGCGGATTGTTCAATGATGTTGTATCTAAAACGTATAGTGTGTAACTGCGTGGCGGACACCATAGTTTTACTCTGTTCGGTCCACCGACATACGAAGGGCCGCTCACGGTTTTATTCGCATCATGTCCGATAAAATCTTTATAGATACTTCCCTCAGCCGCTTTCGTATCTACCCAGATGTCCATCCACTGTGTCGCGTTATCATTGACAACAAGATAGCCGCCTATCTGAGAGTTGTAGCCGTCTCTTCTTGCGACATATACATCCTTCGCAAGTGTAGTCTGATCGGTATTACCGTCCTGGCGAATGTAATAGACATTCAACCCGCTGCGTTTCGTTGTACCGCCGCCAAGATATTTTGTGCGGATGTACATGAGGGTGTCAATTTTTCCGGAGAGGCCATAGTCTATATAATCTTTAAAAAATACACATGGCCGACCTTCAGAGAACATAATATACGCGTATGCCATTTCTTTGTTGGTAATAATCGGAAGGTTCGTACCATCTACTGTTCCGTCATAACCTGTCCGGTCAAGGTCGTGATTTTCAACAAATGTTGAGACATAATAACCGGATAAGCCATTGTTGACAAGTCCGGCGTTATCAAGCCCTGTCATGTCGTAAGAGCCGCTGGTGGTATTGCACATATCTGCAAGCGCGAAGCGAAGCGGAAAATCAAACATTGCTACGTTGGCACCATTAGTTGCTGTTTGCGACTGCCAGTATTTAATATCATCCGTCCCGCTATAGTATTCGGCGACGTTATATCCCGTCGGGTTAGCAGCTTTTATAAATGGACCCATAAAAGTCGGGTTTACAGATTTCACGGCATCAAGTCTGAAGCCGTCAAAACCAAGTATTTCTCTGAGGTATTGACCCCAGACAATTAAGCTATCCTTGATTCTTGTCTGATCTTTATCAAGCCACACGCCGAACTGATACGCCACATCGGCAGCGCCGTGAAAGGGAGCTGTAGTATCGCAATTAAAATGATTCGGATAAAAGAATGTGGAATCTTTTTTAAATCTGCCCGAACCGTAAGGATATTGAAATAAATTCCATGCGGAATCGCTGAATGACGGACAATCGCGCTTACAGAACTGTTCGCCGCCCATCATGTGTTCCGTAACAACATCAGCATACACCTGCATACCGACTTTGTGAAAAGTTTTGATTGTGTTTTCGAGTTCCGTGCGGCTTCCGAAACGAGTTTCCTGCGATTCTTTTTGTTTATACTCGCCAAAGTCATAATGGTCATACGGGTCATATCCCATTGATAGTGCTCCACCGGCACCCTTGCTTGGAGGCGGCAGCCATATAGCACCGAAACCCGCGGAAGACAACCGCGACGCTAATGCCGAAAGCGAATCATACCAGATGCCGCCGGGAGGTGAATTCCAATAGAATCCCTGTAAGTAAGCATCAGAGCGGTTGAGCGTGCTTTGAGCATGTGCTTTCTGAGGTATGAATAATGTTGCCGCAAAAAGTATTGCAGCAATCAAAAAGTAGCGTTGTTTCATGAGTGCCTCTTAATTACAAAACATGGATGTAGTGACTACGATAGTAAACCTGTTGACAAATCGTTGCAAAGTGGGTTGCACAATTTCGCATTTCCTTTTTGATACTATTGGGGAAAAATGAACTCATACCTCGTTTCCTCGGTAACCGCCCTCGCCAACTTAATTAAAGCCAATATTATATCTTCGGGCTCTCCCCTCTCTTGGTAAGAGAGAGGATGGGGGTGAGTTCACTTTATAAAAATACTAATGCAACATTCTCGACATTCACAGGAAAAAATCCACTCTAACAATTGGTTTTTCCTGAATGGCAAATTTCAATCATTTAATATATTAAATTTATTGATTTCGGAATCCGGAAAAATCCGGGCATTATGAAAACTTATTTAGGACTACTCGATAATGAGTTTGGTAAAAATGAACTCATATCCCCTGCCCCCTTTTCTCTTGATAAGAGAAAAGGGGCAAAAATCCCCGCCCCTTTTATTCCGGTAATTCGTATCTTTGTCCGGTTTAGGTTATTTTTAGTACTTATTTTATAGAGATTTAGCTGAATGCTCCAATTCGAGAATAAAAAACTTGAAAATATCGTTAGTTCGATAAGCGAATCCGGCGGAAGATGTCTTCTGGTCGGAGGCGGTGTTATTGACTATCACCTCGGGCTGCCCATAAAGGATTGGGATATTGAGGTGTACGGGCTTTCCTATGACAGCCTGCTCACGATATTGCAAAAATTCGGCACACCGAATCTGGTTGGAAAAGCATTCGGTGTTATCAAAATTAAAATCAGCAAGGTCGAGTACGACTTCTCAATACCGCGGCGGGATAGTAAAATCGGCATCGGACACAAAGGATTCACCATTGACCTTGTCCCCGACCTTGAACCGATAGAAGCCGCACGCAGGCGGGATATTACCATAAACGCGATGTATCTTGATTTGCATACCGGAGAAATCCTTGATTTCTTCGACGGGCTGAGGCATCTTGAAGAAGGCAGAATAAAAGCAACCGATCCGGCAACATTCGTTGAAGATCCACTTCGCGTATTGCGCATTATGCAATTGCTTCCCCGCAAGGGCAAATTCGTTGATCCCGATACAATAGCACTTTGCCGCTCAATGGTAGATGATTTTGATACATTGCCCCGCGAAAGAATTTTCGAAGAGTTCCGCAAACTATTACTCAGGGCGGACAAGCCTTCGCTCGGTCTGCAATTTCTTGTAGACTGTGGCTGGATAGAAAAATTTCCTGAATTAAAAGCGATGATCGGCTGTCCGCAAAACTCCGAGTATCATCCCGAAGGTGATGTGTGGGTTCATACACTTATCGTTGTGGATAACGCCGCACAGTTACGGGGACACATTCCTGAAAAATGGCAGATGGCGTATATGCTCGGTATGTTGTGTCACGATATTGGTAAACCTGAAACGACTGATCCGGTTACATTCTCATCCAACAAGCACGAAGTTATCGGACAGCACATTGCTTACCGATTCCTGCGCAGGATGACAAACAACTCGGTATTGATAGACCGTGTTATGACGATTGTTAATACGCACATGCGGCCTTCCGCGCTCTATAAGCAAAACGCCGGAGAAGGCGCATGGAAACGGCTGCATAATGCTATCCCGTTACAGATACTCGCGTGGGTAACGCATGCCGATGCGGCAGGAAGACGCGGCAGAACTATTCAAGATATTTTTCCGGATCACACCCTTGCTCTTAAATACGGCGAGGAATTCGGTATAGATAAAATTGAGCCTGTTCTTAAAGGCAGGCATTTGATAGAAAGCGGACTGGCACCCGGCTCATCGTTTAAGCCGATGCTGGAGGCTGCGTATCAGCATCAGCTTGATACCGGGTGTACGGATGTTGAAGAGCTATTACGAATTGCTCTGAACAGTGGCACAAATACCAAGTGAACTAATCCGTTCCACCTCCGGTTCTACTCTATTATATGAAAATTGATTGACCGGCATTTTGCCGTTGAAAGGAATTACATGAGTACAGAAAATAAATCTAATAGACTTATCAACGAAAAGAGTCCGTATTTATTACAGCACGCGTACAATCCGGTGGACTGGTTCCCCTGGGGAGAAGAGGCATTCGCTAAAGCAAAGGCTGAAGATAAACCGGTATTTCTTTCAATCGGATACTCCACATGCCATTGGTGTCATGTTATGGAAAAGGAATCCTTTGAGGATGATGAAGTTGCCACTTTGTTGAATGAAGATTATATCTCAATAAAGGTTGACAGAGAAGAGCGCCCCGAAATTGATGCCATCTATATGACCGTTTGTCAGATGCTGACCGGCGGCGGCGGATGGCCGTTAACCATTATCATGACTCCCGATAAGCTCCCCTTTTTTGCCGGGACATATTTTCCGCGTGAAACAAGAGGCAACCGTCCCGGTTTGACCGATATTCTTCCGCGCATTACCGAGCTATGGGTAAAACAACGCGAGGATATTTTAAATTCAGCGAAAGAAATTACGGAACACCTTTCCAAAGTATCCCCCGCGGGCGATGGACAAAAAGTAACTATTGATTTATGTAATGCTGCCTTTGCACAGTTTCAGGAAAGGTTTGATAAGGATTTCGGCGGATTCAGCAACGCGCCGAAATTTCCTACTCCGCACAACCTGATATTCCTTCTCCGCTATTACCACCGGACGAAGAGTCAGGAAGCACTTAATATGGTAATAAAGACGCTGATCGAAATGAGAAAAGGCGGAATATACGATCATCTCGGTTACGGGTTCCACAGATACTCAACCGATAAGGAGTGGTTAGTCCCCCACTTTGAGAAAATGCTCTATGATCAGGCGTTGTTGGCATATGCGTATACCGAAGCATATCACGCGACGAATTATGCGTTATTCAGACAGACTGCCGAAGAAATTTTCAATTACGTTGACCATGAATTAACTTCGCCCGAAGGCGGCTTTTATTCTGCCGAAGATGCCGACAGTGAAGGCGAAGAAGGTAAATTCTATATGTGGTCGGCACATGAAATTAAGAGCCTGCTCGGCGACAAGGCCGGAGCATTTTCTCTCTTATATAATATTGAAGACAACGGAAATTTTGCCGATCCCCTTGCCGGAGAATCAACGGGCGATAATATCATTCATATAAAAAGAGAGCTTTCTGAAATTGCGCAGGAAATCGGTATTGAAGAAGATGCTCTTTCCGAAAAAATGAAAGAAGCCCGCGAGATACTTTTCCATCAACGCGAAAAAAGAATCCGTCCAGCCAAGGATGACAAAATTCTGAGTGACTGGAACGGCCTTATGATTGCTGCGTATGCGAGTGCCGGAAAGATTTTCAATGATCCGGGATATATTAACAAAGCTGAACGTGCGGCGGATTTTCTTATAAGCACGATGATTACTGCAGAAAACAGATTGATGCACCGCTATCGCGACGGAGACGTTTCACATGACGGATGTATTGAGGATTATGCGTTTGTTATCCGGGGCTTCATCGAACTGTATGAAGCATCCTTCAATGCAGTATATCTTGAAAAGGCTATCCAGCTAACCGAGACTGTCCTTGAACATTTCACCGATACTACAGGCGGATTCTTTTTCACTGCCGACTTTGCCGAATCACTTATCATCCGGCAAAAAGAAGTATATGACGGAGCTATCCCATCCGGAAATTCCGTCATGCTGACGAACTTGCAAAAGCTCTACAGGCTTACCGGCAACGGCGGCTACGAGCAGGAAGCGACAACGGCATCAAGGGCATTTTCACATATAGTAAAAAACTCCCCTTCGGCCTTTGCGTATTTTATGAGCGGTATTGAGATGATGCAGGATAATGGCGTTGAGATAGTGATTGCCGGAAACTCAGCTAATTTAAATTTGAAACGGTACATGCGCGAACTCATCAGTGTTTATAATCCCAACAAAGTGGTACTATATAAGGATACTTCTATAAAGAACAATCCTATTTGTACCTTTGCTCCTTTTACGACCGACATGAATGATATTGAGGGAGAGCCGATATTCTATTTGTGCCACAACAGCGAATGCGAGCTGCCGACAGCATCAATTGATGAGGTTCTGGCGAAGATTGAATAGTGATTAGACCTTCCTTACCAATAACAGACGTGCAGAGCAACGTGTCTATATCATTAACACGGCGTTTTAACGCCGTGAAAGCTATACTCCGAAACCTTCCGGACTTTAGTCCAATGGTACTTTGATTTTGGACTGAAGTCCGAACACAGAGGGGACATACTATCCCGGCGTTAAAACGCCGGATTAATGATAAACTGAATTACTTAACGAGTTATAAAAAAAGGCTGTCCTTCATCAGGACAGCCTTTTTAATTTTGCATGTAACGGATATTAGTCCATCATCATTCTTAAGAACGCGGAACTGTCGTCGTCCAATTCTTTTTCCTTTTTCTTGATCTCTTCGTTTGTCAGTTCATCAAGTGGAATAGATTTGAACGGCTCGAATGTAAATCCTGCCGCCTGTTCAGTAACTTCAGGCTCGTTGGTCTCCGGCATTTCAATTTTAGGAGACTTAACCCGGATAACGGCTGGAACATCCAAATCATCTTTTTCTGCTTCCGATAGTTCCATGTTCGTGAATTTCAATCTCGGAGCAGCGCTCTTAAAAAGTGTCGGTTGCCCTTTATCCTGCTGATCCTGACGTGGCTGTTTAATCGTCGTCGTTGTTGTTTTCGATCCCGATGTTTTCTTTTCGTCAAAACCCGTAGCGATAACGGTATACGTTACATAATCGTTCATTTCTTCTTTGCGTACACAGCCGAAGATAACATTTGCTTCTTCACCGGCAGCGTCAAAGATAATCTGGTTACCCTCATTGATTTCCTGCATAGTCAGGTTGCTTGAGCCGGTAACATTCAGAAGAACGCTCTTAGCACCTTTAATGTTCATTCCTTCAAGGAACGGACTTGAAATTGCTTTCTGTGCGGCATCAACAGCTCTGTTTTCGCCGGATGAAATACCGCAGCCCATAAGAGCAACACCGCTGCCCTGCATTACCGAACGCACGTCGGCGAAGTCAACGTTGATAAGTCCTTCAACATTGATAATGTCAGCGATGCCTCTGGTGGCTTCATACAGAACTTCATTTGCTTTATCAAGCGCCTGGAAGAAGTTGAAATTTCTGTCAATAATTGAAATCAAACGTTCGTTCGGGATAACAATCAAACTGTCAACATAATGCTTCAATTCCTGAATACCTTTTTCGGCATTCATCATGCGCAGTTTGCCTTCCCAGCGGAACGGCTTGGTTACGATAGCGACGGTCAGAATGTCGAGACTTTTAGCTATTGAGGCAACTACAGGCAATCCGCCGGTACCGGTACCGCCGCCCATACCCGCGGTAAGAAAAACCATATCGCTGCCGCGGAGAATATCAACAATTTTCTCCGTGTCTTCTTCGATTGCCTTTTTTCCTACGTTAGGATCTGCTCCGGCTCCAAGACCTTTAGTAATTTTGGTGCCTACCTGAATCTTATGATGTGCGCTATTTTTTTCAAGTGCCTGAGCATCAGTATTGACTGACACGAATTCCACGTTGCTTAATCCTCTGCGGATCATTGACTCCAACGCGTTGCATCCACCACCGCCAACACCGACGATTTTTAACAATGCATTACTTTTACTTGAACGATCAATAGTTGCGAACTGACTCATTTGTTCCTCTCTAACTAAATTGATATTATAAATCTCTAAAAAACATTCTGATATTTGACCAGAACTGACCGACGAAAGATTTTTTGTCTTTATCCGTCTTCTTTTTGACTTCCTTTTTCTTTTTCTTCTGCGACTTATCGGCAGGTTCTTCAATTCTCTGAATAATCTGACCCGGTATACCGCGCAACAGTCCTACAGCCGTCGCGTACTCGGGTTTTTCAATCTCATTCATTGAACCGGTGAACATATCCATCGGGATGCCGATTCTTGCGGGCATGCCGAATATTTCATGAGCCAGCTCACATGTTCCGCGCAGTAGCGATCCGCCGCCGGTCAAAATAATTCCCGCCCGGATTTTATTCTTTAATCCGGAACTACGGATTTCGTTATCAATGAGATTGAATAATTCCTTCATTCTGGCATTGATAATTTGAGTGATGATGCTTACAGAAGTTCTGGAATTACCCCAGGCACCAACACCTTTAATAATAATTTCTTCGTCTTTAATAATTGCACTTTCAAGTGCATATCCGAATTCTTTTTTCAGGTATTCGGCTTCTTCAGTTGTAACGCCGAGCATTTCACGAATATCATTTGTAACCTGATTACCCGCGATACCGAACACTTTTGAATGCACGATAGCTTTATGATGAATAATAGCCAAATCTGTCGTTCCGCCGCCGATGTCTATCATCAACACGCCCAAATCCTTTTCGTTATCATCAAGGATTGATGCCGCGGAAGCCAAAGGCTGTAAAATGAATGAACCGACGTTGAGATCAGCCCGCTCAATTGACTTTCTGATGTTATTCATTGCCGGTACCGACGCCAGTACAACGTGATTTGTTGCTTCCAGCTTTGTTGCGAACATACCGACAGGATCAATAACGCCTCCGGTAAAATCCACAATGAATTCTTCCGGAATAACGTGAAGGATTTGCATGTCGCTCGGGATTCTGATCGTCCTGACATCAGCGTCCAGACGTTCCAAATCACTTTTCGTGATCTCGTGCTCTTCATTCGTTATAGTAACAAAATTTCTATGACGCATGGAAGAAATATGCTCTCCTGCAACGCCTACATTCACGGTATCAATTTCAACACCGGCACGGTTTGAAGCAATTTTAACGGCTTCTTTAATAGACTCGGCCGTTTTGGTGATGTTCGCGACAATACCTTTATGTAGACCTTCCGACTTTGCGACGCCATAGCCGAGAATTTTAAACGAATTCGACCCAAGCACTTCTGCAACAACGACGCAAATCTTTGTTGTTCCAAGGTCAAGTCCGGTAATTATATTTGCTCTATTCATATGACTCATTATATTCCTATCTGAGAAGAATATCCGACGAATATTTTTTTCTCAAAGCGCACATCAACATAATCCGCATGCGTCAACATCTGCGCGTATGTTTCCTTTTCTTTCAGCAGGGTGGTTATGTAATGTACCTGCTGTGTAATATTTTTATCTGTTAAATAAATTTTTGGTGTAATGTTCGATAATGTTACTTTTAACTTATCCCGTTCCGAAAATGAAATTTCAGAAAGATTCTTTTCATAAACTGACGAATCGGGCAGCGTTGCATTAATTAATTCAACCGACTCACTCAGTTTCTGTGCAACTTCCACCGGCAAGGCATTCTGTTCATTATATTCAATTCCGCTGATAACCGGTATATCGGTTGCAGACGGAGAAGTATTTTTCAACGACTTAATCATTTCCAGATTTGAAGTAACAAAATACTCGCCGCTCTGTGCGAAGACTCTTGCCTTCATCAATTTTTCCGACACTTCAATCTGAAGTTTTTCCGGAGCGCTGAAATACACAATCGCATCTTTTACATACGGATGTTTCAGCAATCTTGCACGGACATCACCGGCAGATATTCCCGGCAGAGCTTTATCGTTTTGCAATCCCGCGAAAAGCAAATAATCATCCGAGTTCAGCAAAGCATTTCCTTTGATGTCAATGTGGTGTATCACTTTGGACTTATCCTCCCTGCTTGCGACAAGGATAACCGCACCAAGAGCAACAACCAGCAGAGCAAGAAATACTTTATGCATCTCAGGCATTGGCTCCGCTTTTCTTTGTCTTCAACATATCAACGAACTTCTCACCGAATTTCCAGATGTCACCTGCGCCCATAGTAACGACAATATCGCCATCTTTAACTATGGATTTCAGAACATCCGGCAACCCGTTTTTATCCTGAACGTATATAACGTTCTTATGTCCGAATTTCTTCGCATCTTTCGCAATAAGTTCGCCGGTTATTCCCTCAATCGGAAGTTCACGTGCAGGATAGACATCCGTGCAAATGAAAACGTCCGAGTTCAGGAATGATCTGCCGAACTCTTCATGAAAATCTTTTGTCCGTGAATACAAATGAGGTTGGAACACGGCGATCAGTCTTCTGTCCCATCCGGAACGGATTCCAGCCAAAGTAGCACTTGTTTCAGTCGGGTGATGAGCGTAATCATCAACAACCAAAACATCCTCATTGTATTTTACTTCAAATCTCCGGTAAACACCGCCGAATTTTTCAAGCGATGCTTTAATCACTTTAAAATCTACACCAAGTTCCATACCGATAGTAACTGCAACTAATGAATTCTTAACATTATGCAATCCCGGGATTCTCATCTTTATCTCGCCGAGAATTTCGCCCATGTATTTTACCGTATATGAACTTGAGAACTGGTCATATTTAATATCAATAGCTCTGACATCTGCCTGTGATGTTGTTCCGTATGTAATGGTTTTCTTGTTGATGAACGGAATAATATCCTGTAAGGCCGGTTCATCCATGCACACAGTAACAAAACCGTAGAACGGCACCTTATTGGCAAACTCAATAAAGCAGGTCTTAATGTCATCCAAATCTTTATAGGTATCCAGATGTTCTTTTTCCAAAGTTGTAATAGCGGCGATAGTCGGCGTCAACTTCAAGAATGTCCTGTCGAATTCATCAGCTTCAACAACAATAAACTCACCGTCTCCGAGACGTGCGTTTGTTCCACCAAGTCCGCTTAACTTTCCACCAACGATAATTGTCGGGTCAATGCCACCTTCGGTCAAAACGAGTCCAACCATTGAAGTCGTTGTCGTTTTACCGTGTGTACCGGCAATACCGATACCGTATTTCATTCTCATACATTCGGCCAGCATTTCAGCGCGTTTGATAACCGGAATTTTTTTCTCGAACGCTGCCTGTACTTCCGGATTGTCAACCGATACCGCTGAAGAATAGACTAACACATCCGCGTCGGTTATATGTTCTGCCGCATGACCTTCATAAATTGTAATGCCAAGACTGCTGAGATGTTTCGTTACATCGGAAAGAGCTCTGTCTGAGCCGCTGACAATGAAGCCTTGATTATGTAAAATCTCAGCAATGCCGCTCATTCCGATGCCGCCGATTCCGGTGAAATATATTTTTCTGATGGTCTTGAACATGATTCTTCTATTTTACGGAAATTTTTATATCAAATAGTTAATTTAATAACTCTTTCGGCAATAATCTCAGAAGTTTTTTCATTTGATAAACTTTTTACATTCGCCGATAATGTTTGTAATTGCTCTTTGCTGCCGATAGTTGCTACGAGTGCATCGTACAATTTCGACTTCATCTCTTTTTCCTGTATCAATATTGCCGCTTGAGCGTCTGCCAATGCCTTTGCATTGTAGTATTGATGATTCTCTGCGACGTTCGGGGATGGAATTAATATGGATGCCATACCCAATGATGCAATCTCTGCAACGATGGTTGCTCCCGCCCTGCTCATCAGCATATCAGCCGCTGAAAACGCCATTTCCATCTCATCTATGAAACTTGTAACATATACTGATGGTGAAGAATATTTTTTATATTCATCATACCAGTTCTTTCCCGTCTGCCAGATAATTTGAATTTTGTTGCTCTTAAAATCCTCAATATGCTCGACAATAAATCCGTTAAAGGCCTTTGCTCCGAGGCTTCCACCCATGACTAAGAGCACGGGTAGATCAGGATTCAAATTAAAATGTCTGCAAGCAGCAGCTTTATCTGAAATCTTTAATGACGAACGTACCGGATTGCCGGTAATAAATAATTTATCTTTGCTCCTCAAATATTTCTTGGAGTCTTCAAATGCCAGATAAATTTCATCTGCCTGCTTCTCCAACAATCTCGTTGTCACACCGGGATAACTATTCGGTTCAATCAAAACAATTTTTGCTCCCATTATCCGAGCAGCAACAGCTGCCGGTCCGGAAATGTAGCCACCAGTTGCGATAAGTGCGGCTGGTTTTAATTTCATACAAAGAGCTAATGACTGTAATGTGCCGATCATAAGCTTTGCAAGGACAGCCAGATTCTTAAAAGCGTTATTGCGATAAAATCCTTCTACGATAATCGGCTTGAATGTATAACCTGATTGCGGAACAATACGCGCCTCAAGTTTATCTTTGCGGCCGACAAACGTGATATTAGCATTTGGCACTTTCTTCATGAGCTGTTCTGCAACTGCAAGAGCCGGGAATAGATGCCCGCCCGTTCCGCCGCCGGCAAATAAAAAGTTTATTTTTACTTCTTGCGTCATGCTGTCTTCAATTCCACTTTGTTTTCGGTCGCCTTTTCATTGGAAAAGCCTATGTTCATCAGTATCCCTAAAGACGCGCAAATGACCAATAGCGAAGTTCCGCCGTAACTGTATAATGGGAGCGGGATACCCGTTGTCGGCATTAGTCCCGTTGATACACAAACGTGAATTACTGCATGAAGCAGGAATGATACCGCGATACCGAATCCGAGCAGCTGTCCGAATTTATCTTTCGCGTTCTTTGCGATGATCATGCCGATGACGAATATTGTTACAAAGAGCAATATTGTCAATAATGCACCTATCAAACCCGTTTCCTCCCCCACAATGGAGAAGATAAAATCACCGTACGCCTCCGGAAGATGTAAATTCCGTTGTTTGCTGTTTCCAAAACCAAGTCCGAAAATGCCGCCGCTGCCGAGACTGATTAACGCCTGGCGTAATTGCAAGCTGCCGTCCCCGAAGAATGCGTAGATTCTTGCCCTGGAATGGCTGAACATCATCATAAAGCCAAGCACAGGGACTCCTGTTGCGACAATTCCCGAAGCCAGATGTTTCCAGTTTGCTCCGGCAACAAAAAGCATAATCAACGAGGTTGAAAGAATAATAACCGAGTTGCTGACGCTTTTTTGAGCTACAACCAAAACCGTAGTAACAAATATCCAGAACAGCGGATACCGCAGTCCTTCTTTAAAATCATGGAGCCACTCACTTTTATCCTCTAACAGCTTGGCAAGGTGAACCACCAATATCAGCTTCGCAATTTCAGCTGGTTGAAAAAGTATCGGACCAAGCTTGAACCATCTTCTTACGTTGGCGATAGGATGCATTACGGTTATCGTTAAAATCAGAACAACAATGATCAACATCATGGCAATCTTACTGAAATCCTTATACCGCTGATACGGAATAGATGCAAAAATGATCATCAGGAATATTCCGCCGATAGCTTTGATAAACTGCCCGAAAAAGATCGCAAACATATTTGAACGTATTTGCACCGAGTAAATACTGCTCGCACTCAGAAGGATGACCAATCCGAATGCCATAGTAATAGCCGCAAAGAAAAACAGTGCAAACGAGTATTTTTTCATTGCAATAATTTCCTTACTGCCTCTTTAAAGACCAGTCCGCGGTGTTCAAAATTATCATACATATCGAAACTTGCGCATGCCGGCGACAATAAAACGATTTCATCCTGACGGGCTTCTTTGCTCGCCGCGAAGATGCAATCCTCCATTGATTTTTTAATTTCAACTTTAACATCGTTATGGAAGAATTTGAATACTTTTTCAGCCGATTCGCCTATCGCGTAAATCTTTTTAACTTTCTCAAGGACTAAAGGCTTTATCTGTTCGTAATCATTACCCTTATCCTTGCCGCCGAGTATCAAATAAATCGGCGTGTCATAACTTTTCAAAGCGTACCATACGGAATCAACGTTTGTCGCCTTGGAATCATTGACATACAGTATTCCGTTAATTACTTCCACGAGTTCAAGACGGTGTTCTATGCCTTTAAATGATTGCAATCCTTTGATTATCACTTCGTTATTACCGATAAACGGTTTTACGGAAGCAATAGCAGCCATGGCATTCTGAATATTGTGCTCACCCGGTATCTGTAAGTTTGAGACCGGGCACTCAAATGTAATTGCATTGTTCGCGTACTCAATAATCTTGCCGTCATTCAGGCAAATACCATTGCTCACCGGGCCATTCAGACTGAAATATTCTATTGCCGCCTCAGACTGAATTTTATCCTTCGTGAACCATTCGGAGTCACCGTTAATTATCAGATAATCCGAAGAATCCATATTCTTGAAAATCTTATACTTTGATTCCGCGTACAGAATCATACTTTGTTCGTAGCGGTTCATATGATCAGGAGTAATATTCAGAATCATAGCCGCACGCGGTTTAAAGAACATCACATGATCTAATTGAAAACTGGATACTTCAAGAGAAACAAAACCGTCAGCCGGAACATCGAGTGTTACCTCGGAAAATGCCAGACCGATATTACCTGCCATTACAGAAGAATATCCCGCTGTTTTTAACAGGTGGTCTATCAACGTTGTTGTTGTACTCTTGCCGTTTGTGCCGGTGATTGCAATGATAGTACCTTGGCAGAACAACGCAGCAAATTCCAACTCACTGATGATAGGAACATTGCGGCTTTCCAATTCCTTTACCACGGGAGCGTTTGAAGGCACACCCGGGCTGATAATAACAAAGTCGGCGGCAAATACTTTTTCAGTATGCCCGCCCGCTTCAAATTCTATATTCTCGGTTTTCAGAACAGCGATTTGCTCCTGAAGCTTTTCAGGACTTGCAAAGTCACTGACAAACGGGATACCGCCAAGCTTTTTCACAAGCTTTGCCGCACCGATACCGCTGCGCTCCGCACCCAGTATGGTTACTTTACGATCCCGAACCGATTGAAAAAATTCCTTCGTTAACACAAATTACCTTATCTTGAAAGATGCGAGACTTATTATTGCCAGAATAATTCCGATAATGTAAAACCTCATAACGATCTTCGGCTCCTGCCATCCGGCAAGTTCGAAGTGATGATGAACCGGAGCCATCTTAAAGATTCTCCTGCCTTCACCGTATTTCTTTTTCGTATACTTGAAATAAACTCTTTGCATAATCACGGAGATTGTTTCCATGAAAAAGACTCCGCCCAGAATAGGAATAAAGAGTTCTTTCTTTATAAGAATAGATAGGATTCCGAACGCACCGCCTAAAGCAAGTGACCCGGTATCACCCATAAAAACCTGCGCCGGATATGAATTAAACCACAGGAATCCGAGTCCTGCACCGACCATTGCTGCAACAAACACTGTCAATTCTCCCGAACCCGGAAGGAATGGAATGTTCAAGTAATGTGCATAAATAGCATTTCCGCTCAGGTAGCTCAATAATGCCATGGTCAACATCGCGATTGTGACAAGTCCAATTGCCAAACCATCAAGTCCATCGGTCAGATTCACCGCGTTGGATGTTGCCGTTACGACGAATACAATAACCGGTATATATAGATAAGAGAAGTCAAGATTGAACTCTTTTACAAACGGGATTGTGGTCAACGTATTGTATCCGCCGAAATCCTTCGAGAAATAAACCACAATGCCGACTCCGAGTCCGACAACACACTGACCGAGCAATTTATAACGTGCAATCAGGCCGTTGGGGTATCTTTTAATTACTTTCAAATAGTCATCAAGGAATCCCACACCGCCGAGAACAAGAACTCCGGCGAGTATTACGATGATATAGATACTCTTGATATCTCCCCAAAGCAATACCGGTACGAAAACCGATAAGAGCACAATGATGCCGCCCATTGTAGGCGTTCCGGCTTTTGACCAGTGACTTTTCGGACCATCAATCTTCTTTGCTTCGCCAATCTGCATCTTCTGAAGTTTCTTGATGATTTTCGGACCGAAGTAAAAACAAATAACCAATGCAGTAATCGCGGCCAATGCCGATCTGAACGTAATATATTTGAACATCCCAAATCCCGGGGGTGCAAAATTCTTCTGTATATATTCAAATAGATAGTATAACATCTTTAATTGTATTTCTCTTTTATAACGTTAACAAACTCTTCCATTTTCATGCCGCGTGAGCCTTTTACCAGAATGACCGAATGAGAAAGATCAGTATCGTTGATATTTTCAATCAAAGCTTTCCGGTCGGAAAAATGCCAGACCGGCACGTAATATTTTTTCAACTCTTTAAAGAGGTGGTACATATGCTCACCAATGGTGAACACACGAACATTGTCAATTTTCATTAATGGTGCAGCAAGTGACTTATGTAATTTTGCACTATCCTCACCAAGCTCTCTCATATCGCCGAGAATAACCCAACGGTTTTTATAATATTTGATATTCTTCACTACATCAAACGCGGCAATCATGGATTGCGGATTCGCGTTGTATGTGTCATCAAGAATCAAACTGTTTTTCAATTCTTTTTCTTCAAGACGCTGCTTCGGCGCGTGCAGTTTTTTAATACCGCTGATAATATCCTGTTTGGTTAAATCACATTCTAAACCGATTGCGGTCGCAGCCAGCACGTTGAGTGCGTTTGTTTTGCCGTAAATCGGAACAGTGACATCCAGATTCTTTTCTTCGCTGTCAATTGAAAGGACAGGATAGCCGAATTTATTAAAACGCTTTACTTTACCGCATACGTCGGCGTTTGAGTGCGAACCATAGGTAACAACATCATCAAACTCTTTGGCGTAAGGCTTTAGCAGCTTATCATCAGTATTGATAAACACTTTACCCTTGCGGTTGTTGGTTGCCTTTAGCAATGCGACTTTTTCTTTCTTGACCCCCTGGATAGTTCCGAGGAATTCAAGATGCGAAGGCCCGATGTTTGTCACCAATGCGTAGTCAGGCTGAACAATTCCGGCGAGATATGCAATTTCGCCGATATGATTTGTTCCCATTTCAATAACTACATACTCGTGTGAAGCATTGGTGCTGAAAATGGTTAAAGGAACGCCGATAAAATTATTATTATTCGAAACGGTTCCGATTACCGAATATTTTTCGCCGAGAACTGCAAGAAGCATTTCCTTCGTTGTCGTTTTACCGTTGCTGCCGGTCAATGCAATCACCTTGGCAGTGAGTTTTTTTCTCCATATGGCAGCTAACTCGCCAAGGGCTTTAACGGAGTCAGGAACGACAATAGACGGAATCTTTGCCGGAATCTTTTCGATCTTTCCCTTCTGAAGAACAACCGCGGCCGCACCTTTTTTCTTTGCTTCATTGATGTACTCATGACCGTTGAAATTATCTCCGGCAATAGCAACAAAAATGCCGTCTGCCTTCATTGTTCTCGTATCGGTCGTAACGTTTTCAAAAACCTCATCGCCGCTAAAATTATGAAATTCGGCTTGAGTTAATTTTTGCAGTTCAGCAAAGGTTAGGGTTATTTTCTTCATCTTAAGCAATTCCCATTACATTATGAGCAATCGTTGCATCAGAAAACGGATACTTTGTCTCACCGATAATCTGATAGTCTTCGTGTCCTTTACCGGCAACAAGAATTACTGCATCTTCCGGAGTATCTTTAATAGCTTTACGGATAGCTTCTTCCCTATCCGCAACAACGACGTAATTATCTTTCTTAATTCCTTTTACAATGTCCTCGATAATCACATTCGGATCTTCACGGCGTGGATTATCGCTGGTAACAAAAACCGAATCGCTCAAATCAGTTGCAATCGCACCCATGATAGGCCGCTTGGTTGTATCGCGATTACCGCCGCATCCGAAAACGGTTACAACGGGACGGTCGTGTTTAACAATCAGCCGGATATTTTCCAGAGTTTTCAACAAGCTATCCGGTGTATGTGCATAATCAATAATTACCTGCTTTTTTCCTGAGCTGATTACTTCAAAACGTCCGGGCACCTGCGGTGCAGTCCCGATGGCCTTGATAATTTCTTCCGGTGCAATACCGTTGAAATACGCCGCGGCAAAAGCAGCAGTGATATTGTATGTGTTGAACACGCCGAACATCTTGCTTTCAATGCGATACTCTTTGCCCGCAAAGTGCAGTACAAATGTTGTTTTGTCCAACCCAAGCGTAATATCTGCAATACGCAAATCGGCTTTGCTGCTCTGCCCATATGTTAATTTTTTCACATTTGCAGCGGCTAATATGGCATCCGAACGTTCATCATCAATATTGATGATTGCTACAGCTTCGCCGCTTAACGATGTAAATAATATTTTCTTGGCATCTAAGTAATTTTCAAATGTCTCGTGAAAATCCAGATGATCAAGAGATAAATTCGTATAAATAGCTTCAGCAAAATGCAGTCCGTGTACACGATGCAATGCCAGCGCGTGCGAAGAAACTTCCATAACCGCGTGCGTGCATCCTTCCCTTACCATCTCCGCGAACAATTCATGCAGTTCGCAAGATTCCGGTGTGGTCAGCGATGTGGACAATTTTCTTTGTCCGATGTAATTTGCTATTGTTCCAAGTAGACCGGATTTCTTACCGACTGATTCCAAAATATGTTTAACTAACCAAGCAGTTGTCGTTTTGCCTTTGGTGCCTGTTATACCGATCAACTTCAAATTGTCAGCTGCGTTTTTATTAAATGCTTTTGATACTTCCGCTAATGCAATACGTGCATTTTTCACAAGTATCTTAGTTACATTACGATGAATAAAAAAATCATCGGGAACTACGGAGTCATTATCCAGAATAACTGCGGAGGCGCCGCTGTTCATGGCATCCATAACAAAACGGTGCCCATCGGTACGATAACCGCTCAGCGCGACAAAAAGCGAACCGCTTTTTACTTTCCGCGAATCATAAAAGATACCGTTGATATCTTTTCTCTCAACTTCGCCGGAAACCTGTATCGCGTGGACACTATTTATAAGTTTTGTTAGTTCCATATGTTAATGTGCTGCCGCCAATGCTTGTTTGGCTTCAACTCCACGGATTTCGCATTTCATTCCGGGAGTAATTTTTGAACCGGGAGCGATGCTCTGATAAAGCACTCTCTGGCTTCCGGAAATAGAATAATTTAATTTCAACTGAGCGAGAATTGCTATTGCGTCGCGCAACGACAATCCACGTACATCAGGCATAACAGTTTTATTAGTCACTTTGCTTCTCGCCATCTTAATCTTTAATGTATCAGCAGGTTGCACACTTTGTGTCTTTCCTTCTACTGCCGCAAATTTTTTACCGGCATTCATTTCTTCGTTTTTCTTCTGCATCTTCAATCCGTCATCATAGCCGATGATCTTTTCGGCAACTGCTTTGAAGATCGGAGCAGCAACGTCACCGCCGTAATAACTTCCTTTGCTCGGCTTATGCATGACAACAAGGCATAGGTACTTCGGATTTTCAGCGGGGAAAAAGCCGACAAACGAGGCATTATATCTGCTTGAATACGACCCGTTTTCAAAAATGCTTGCTGTTCCTGTTTTGCCGCCGACTGTGATGCCCTGAATTTTTGCCTTCTTACCGGTACCCTCTTCAACAACTGCCTTCATCAACTCAATCATTCTTTTTGAAGTGTTGAATGAAATCACCTTGCGGATTTCTTTCGGCTTTGTTTCAGAGACCAATCCTCCGGTTGAAGACTCAATTCTTTTAACAATCTGCGGTTGCAACAATGAACCGCCGTTGATTATCGCAGCATATGCCGTAATCAACTGCAAGGCTGAAACCTGGACTCCGTAACCGTAACCAAGCGTTAATTGTGTCGAACCATACCACGATGCGGGTTTTCTTAAGGTGCCTTTTGCTTCGGCGGGAAGTCCGACACCTGTTACATTGCCAAAACCCAAACCGCGCAGATATGTATAAAACTCATCAACATTGAAGCGTTGAATGAGTTTTGCCATACCGACATTACTTGACTTTGTAAATACCTGTTTGACGCTCAAAATGCCGCCTGCATGCGTATCTTCAATCTTCGCACCCATCAATTGCAGTTTCCCGTGCTGGACATCCACGCTTTCGTTCTCGTTAACAAGCGAGCGATCCAGCATTCCGGCAAGAGCGATGGTTTTCCATGTTGAACCCGGTTCATAACTATCACTGATTGCCCGGTTTCTGCGGGTAGAATCAGAAAAATTATTGTAATTGTTCAAATCGTAATTTTTCGCGTTCGACATTGCAATAATTTCGCCGGTATGCGGATCCATGATAATTCCGGTCACGTATTCGCCGCCGAACTGCTCAAGGCCTTTTGCCAATTCTTCTTCAAGGAACATTTGAATATGCTTGTCAATCGTAAGGATGACATTGTTTCCGGTTTGCGGTGGAACGGTTGATTCGTCAATGACTGAAATCATGTGTCCGTTCGGATCCTTAAGGATAAACCGTAAACCATCTTTCCCCTGCAAATCATTCTCGAATGATTTCTCAATTCCGTCTTTTCCGTCAAACACAGTTTTATCAATATATCCTATGCAGTGCGATGCCAGATTGTTGTACGGATAAAAACGTCTTTGCTGTTCTTCGGTATACAAACCATCGAGTCTGATTTCTTTAAGCCGCAGAACCGTTGTATCCGAGACTTGCTCAAGCAATACACGATTCTTGCCGCTTTTCATCAGGTTCATATAATCCTGAGGATTTTTCTTCGTCACTGCCGAAAAACTTTTTGCGATTCTCCACATCAAAGTATCCGGGGTATCATTGCCTCTTTTGAAACGGCGCACTTGAGGCATACTGACATAAAAAGAAACTTCCGGGTCGCTGTAAGCAAGAACGATCATATTCCGGTCGTAAATCAATCCACGGTTTGCCTTGATAACTTCCTTGCCGATTTGCTGGCGTTCCGCCATAACTTTATATTCGGCGTGGGAGTATACTTGTATATAGAATAATCTCGCGATGATGCCGATAATCAGCAGCGCAAGCACAATTACTACACCAAGTAAGCGATCCGTGTTCATTTTTTCTGGAAATTACTTCTTGCATTAAATTCTGTAACCGGAACAACCAGCACATAGCTTGTTCCTTCATTCTGCACGAGCCCCAACTCTTCGCGGGCGATGGTGGAAATTCTTTCCTCGCCTTCAGCGCGTTGAATATTGGTCAGCAGATTTGTTTTATCTTCCGTAAGGATTCCGATCTTAGCTTCAATTCTTGTCTTCTGTGCTTTCAGATCTTCAATCAGCATTTTGATCGCAACAAGTGCGATGAGGAACAAGAAAATATACACACCAAGAGTTGCGGATAATAATTTTACTGCGCCGTCTTCTTTTTTCATACACGCTCCGCCGCCCGCAGTTTGGCGCTGCGCGACCGGTAGTTTACTGAAAGCTCTTCAGCAGACGGTGTTACCGGTTTTTTTGTTAAAATAGTAAGGCGCTGTTCTTTGTCGCAGCGGCAAACAGGAAAATCTTTCGGGCAAACGCACGAAAGCTCTTCATATTTAAAAATTTCTTTCACTATTCTGTCTTCTAATGAATGATATGAAAGAATGACGATACGTCCACCCGGAACCAGCAGTTCGACTGACTTATCCAGAAATTCTTTCAGGTTGTCTAATTCATCATTTATGTATATGCGAAGCGCCTGGAATACTCTTGTCATGGTTTTTATAACAAAGTTCGGTGGAACAAGGGTCCTGACGATGTCTTCAATATCCTGAGCGTGTGTGAGCGGATGAAAAGTGCGTCTTTCTTCAATTCTCCGTGCCAGCTTGCGGGCATTTTTTTCTTCACCGTAGTGATAAAAAATATCACTCAGTTCTTCTGTGGAAAACGTATTGACCACTTCTGCCGCGGTCAGACTGTTACTCATTTTGCTCATGCGCAGATCAAGCTTTGCGTTTTGTTTAAATGAAAATCCGGAATCCTGATTATCTAATTGGAATGAGGAAACGCCGAGATCGGCAAAAATTCCGTCAAAACCCTTAACAGATTCTATTTTCGCGACCAGGTCAATCTTCGAGAAATTTACATTAAATAATTGAACCCGATGTTCTCCCTCAAACGCAGTTTTTGTTGTCTGAAAAGCCGATTCATCCAGATCCGTTGCAAGAATTTTTCCGGATGCAGACAACTTTTTAAGAAACTCCCTTGTATGTCCTCCGAATCCTATAGTTCCGTCAAAGTAAGTCCCGTCAGGATTCGTAACGAGGAACTCACAGCTTTCCCGGAGTAATACCGGATCATGAACCAATTTCGTTCTTCCTTGCGAGCAGTCTTGCCTTCAGAGAAAGCAGCGGCTCGGTGAACTTGTTAAAATACTCTTCATAAGCAGCAGGATTCCAGAACTCCATTCTCTCCAATGTACCGACGACCAGAACGTCAGTCTGAATATCCGCGTATTTTTTCAGTGGCGCAGGTACAAGAATTCTTGACTGCGGATCCATTTTATCTTCGTGTGCTCGATTCATCTGTGCGCGAATGAGAAAGGCCTCTTCCTCATTATCAATATTCAAGGCAGCCAACTGGGCTTCCTTCTTAAGCCAGATGTCTTTCGGATATACTTCAATGCACTTGTCGGCGCCGGGAACCATAATAAGTGTATCATCGGCTTCTTCTGAAATATACTTTTTCAGCTTCGCCGGGATGATAATCCGCCCTTTTGCGTCGAATGTATGTTGAAAACTTCCTTTAAACAACACTTCGCTCCATTTTTTGGGATTGGGAACCATTTCCCTCCACATTCCAAATTTGCGCAAATATCACACTAAAGTCAACTGTTTTTTTCATTATTTTAATTATTTTTTCACAGTTAAGTCCTTACAGGATTGATACTTAGTCGGTTTTTCACCGTAAGCGATTATGATTTATACACAATATGTGGACATCCTGTTATTAACATTAAAGTAAATAATGCTATCTTATTACAATACAACAAGATAGCGCTAAAAATGGGGGTGTGGATAGAAATGTGGATAACTTTGTGGAAATGTTTTTAGAAAAATCAGGAAAATCTCTAAAATCCGGAACATTCCCAACGGAGCAGGAATCTATTCAGAAAAACTTACTGTGGGTATTTGTTTCAGGCGCATGAATGGCGGCCACCCCTCACCCTCGATCCCTCTCCCCAAGGTAGAGGGAAGAAAATCAGAAAGGAAATTTTACCTTCCTACTCCCTTCTCCCTCGGTAAGAAGGGGTACCTGCCCGACTGCGCCAGCAGACAGGGGGTTGAGGCTGTGTTTTTGCTTTATATAACCGAAATTTTTAATTTTAAAGCAAAAATCGGGAAGAACTATGGGGTTAAATTCTAAAGCAGCACTTTCTATCATTGCAATTTCTAACTGTCGTGAACTACGCAAACGTCAGACAAAAGCCGAATCAATTCTATGGAATCTCATTAAGAATAGACAATTTCACAGACTGAAGTTCCGCAGGCAACATCCGTTTTACTATGATCTGGACGGGCTGGAGTCATTCTTTATAGTTGATTTTTATTGTGCGGAAAAACGCTTGGCAATTGAACTTGACGGGTCAATTCATAAATACAGATTAAAGGAAGACGCACACAGAACTGAGATATTGAAATGTCTTAAGGTACAAGTAATACGATTTTCAAATGATGAAGTAGAGAATAATATATATGATGTGCTAAAAAAGATTGCGTTGGAAATTAATAGGCAATAAGAAAACAAGAGAAACCGCCCTCACCCTCGGTCCCTCTCCCAAAGGGAGAGGGAAGAAAACCAGAAAGAAAATTTTGCACTCCTATTCCCTTCTCCCTTTGGGAGAAGGGCTAGGGTTGAGGGCTGCCTAAACTACTTTAACCCCATAAACAGCAGCTACAACCACTATTCCTCTTTTGTTATCTCCTTCGCAAACTCTTCGAGTTTCGCATAATCCGGATGCCCCAATTCTTTCGCAACAGCAAGCACTCCATCCAAATTCCAACCGGGAGATCTCACGCCTTCCTTTAGCAATTCTTCAATTTTGGATTTGCTTTCTGGATAGTCTTTATAAAAAACAGCATAACGGTAAAACCATAGTTCGACTTCAAGTCCATTTTTTTCACCAGCATTCAGTTCAATTGCCCGATCCACTTTTTCTTTTGCTTCTTCAAGTCGACGCATTGCCACTAAAGCTTTTCCATAATTTCCAAAGTTATTTGCATGGTCAATATCCTTTTTTATGGCTTTCATGAAATATTTCTCAGCTTCATCATAATTATTATTAACATCACATAAAAAATTCGCGTAGTTCCCGAGATTATTTGTATGCTCAGGTTCTTGTTTAATAGCTCGTAAATAATACTTTTCCGCTTCTTTGAGGTTTTTCTTAATATATTCTAAGAAAGTAGCATAAAGCCCGAGATTATTAGCATGATTGGGATCTTGTTCTATTGCACGCTGATAGTACTCATCTGCTTGAGCATAGCTATTTTTAATATCTTTTAGAAAAAGTGCATAGTTACCAAGGTTCGTCGCATCATAAGGATCAAGCTCAATCGCTCGCAGATAGTATTTCTCAGCGCTATCGTAACTCTTTCTTATATCTTTTAGGAAATTCGCATAATTTCCAAGAAGTACCGCATCAAAAGGATTTACTTCTATCGCTCGCAGATAGTATTTTTCAGCGCTATCGTAATCTCTCCTTATATCACTTAGAAAATTCGCATAGTTTCCCAGATTGTCAGCATAGCGAGAATCATTCTCTTCAGACTTTTTAAAATATTTCTCGGCTTCATCGTAATCCTTCTTAAATTTTTCTAAAAATAGAGCATAGTAATGCATCAATTCTGAACTATTTGGGAAACGTTGCAGACCATCTTTATAAAATTTCTCTTTCTCATTAACATCAGAAGTAGATTCAATTTTAATTTGATATTGCCACCAACTCTCTTCCCCTCTATTGGAGATGCCAGATAATGCAGAGCTTGTATCGGCATCTAAGGAGGGTTGACTCTTAATCTTTAAATATTGTTCGCCATATTTTTTACTTCTCTCCTCAGCAACCTCCTTAACCCTATTATCCAGCTTTTCAAATTCCAAACGGTCACCTATCTGCGCCATAACTTCATCAAATCCTGGGATTGGTATTGCAAAACCGCCATGGTCACTAACAAATTTTTCAATGCAATCTTTTGGTTCGATTGCTTTTTCCCAATATAACCACAACAAATGTCCTTTAATTTGGCACAAATTTTCTAAAAATTTCATCAGACTACCATCATTGCCGCCATAACCGATAAATATGGGGGTGCAGCATTTAAATACCTCCTCTAAATTATTTTTGAAATTATCTGCCATTTTACCTGTATTCGTTGTGTCATTATGAGGTGACAACAAAACATCCCTATGAATTTTAACAATGACGGGGCGCGGGCTATGGGTTTTAATAAAATTTGCCAGTGCTTCATGCCCAATTACTAAAGGCTTTTTGTCTGTATAGATAAATAGAGCATCTTCGGTAAGACTATCAAAGTTCGTTGTAACAACAATATTATGTTTTGTTCTAGTAAGTATTTGAGCCAAGACAGAATAACCAATACTTGGCTCAGCTTTTTCCATTATATTCTCTAGAAACGCATATCCGGCTTCCTCATCACCTTCAAATCGCTTCTCGAAGATTTTTGAATAATCTTTTGCAAGATCATCTAATGCTATGTTATTTTCGCGTATCCATTCTTCATATTTAGTCGAACTGTATCTCAGTTTAATCTCATCCATCCATCGAATAGCCAATTCTCCACCAGTTGGTATTCCCGATTGCCTTGATGCTCCAGCACCAAGAATGAAACAGTATTGTTTATCTTTTCGAGTATCATCGCAAAATTCTTCGATGAATGTCTTAAGTTCCCATTTTCTCATAGATATATACCATTATGTGTTTAGATGGGCTGCGTTATATGGAAGTGTAAATGGAGAGTATAATAACAACAGCAAATTCAGGTAGGTGCAACTTAAGGAAGTAGCGGAAGAAAATCAATGAGAACTATTAAGTTTCTATAAAGGGAATTATTGTGAAATTAATTGTTAAAGTAATACCAAAACCCTCACCCTCGGTCCCTCTCCCAGAGGGAGAGGGAAACGAAAATATTTTAATTGTGATTTCCCTTCTCCCTCGGGGAGAAGGGCTAGGGTTGAGGGCTGCGGTTATTCTAATTCCACAATTCCCAGCTCAATCCGAAGCGCATGCCGCGCCCGAAGGCCGGATAAACGGGGGTGATGTAATACTCTGCACCGAGAAGGTTTTCGTAGGTGAAATACACGATCGCCGCTTTTTTGATTTCTCCGACAACAACAATGTTCAATATGCTGTTGGCTTTAATGGCTTTAACATATGGCGAATAGTATGTACGCGTGTAGAAATAATCATATTGCAAAGGAGTAAAGCCCGTAAAGAATTTTGCCTGAACACCTGCCTTAATTACGAGACTCGAATCAAAATGAATTCCGCGATAATACAATCCGGCATTGCCGGATATTTCAGGGACTGTCTTTATAGCTTTGTTATCCATCGTTGATTTCTGGTATGAGACCGATGACTCCAATTGCAAAAATGAATAGCGTGCACTTAACGAAAGGCCTGTACCTGTAACCGGCTCATCGTTAGCATTGACAAATCTTGTTCCGCTTTCATCGTAGGCATTCACCATAACGCTGCTGTCGGCAAGTTTATTTCCTTTTGAATAAAAGGCATTCCATTCAAACGTACACTGTGGATATTTCGCACGCAGTTTTATTTCTGCATTATGCATAATATTCTTTTCGGGTTCGTAGACATACTCCCGCTGTTTTTCAAAGGTGGAATAACCTGCATATACATTGAGTTTGTCAGTGAAGTTATATTGCAAGTCGGCACCCGCACCTTTATAAGCAGTGCCGCTGATATTCAAGTACTTAGCGAATACAGCCGGGATAACAGTGCTGTCAAACATTGCCGTGTTGAGTGATGCCCCCGCGTACAATGCAGATGATTGCGGACGGGTAAAATTGTAATAATCCTGAACCGTGGTATATTCATATCCGCCGAAAGCGTTCAGCGAGCCGAACGGTAAATTCAAATCCTGCCGTAATGATACACCCTCCGACTTCGATGCTCGATTAAAAACGATTCTTTGCTTCGCCGCATCCTGATTGTATTCGTTTTCCCGGTATTCGGTAAGGTTATCTCTGAAATAAAAACGGAGCGATGTGAACGCGCTATTCAGATAGGTTGAATTCAGCATTGCCGATACCGTATTCTGATGCTGTTTTTCGTAGCGGAACGCATAATTGGGGAATGCCTGAATCGGAGAGTATATTGCAGTGGTTACGTCATTATATTCTTTTGCAACCGAATCTACATTTACCCCGCCGTACAAGCCGGTCACCATGCGGTCATGTTGAAAATTCGTATAGAAGGTCGTGGAGTTGTTGAGCGGAACCATAAGTCCGGCTTTAATTGCCCATAAACTATAATCAGAATTTTCGTACGACTGGTCAATCTTTCTGTTGCTTATTTCAAATGACAACTGTGCTTTTTTATACACCCGCTGATTAAACCGCGCATCGAGCATTGCTTCGCCGTTCGGTGCCTGATAAAATTTAATTCGTGAGTACGGGGCTGTGACAGTTTTTGATGAGGGCATTACATTTATGCCGACCGGATTATTCTTGGCACCGAATAAAAATCCGCGCGGTAATGATGCGATCTCTATGGAATCGGTTGATTCAGTCTGGATAAAATTGAAATCAAAATTATTGGATGTCCTATCGTTCAAAAGCAGGCCGTCCTGAAATACACTGATCCCGTTAAATCCCCTGCCGTATATCAGCAGTTCTTCGTGCTGACCCAATGTACCCAGCGAGCGGTTGAATGTGGCTGGAAATATTAAAAGCACATCTCCTGCAAATCGGTAATCACTCCAGAGAAAAGTTGAATCTGTAATAAAGCTGCTATTTGTATAAAGAGCGCGGGGCAGGACAAATCGCGTAGTATCAACAACCTTTTTTGCGGCCGTTGTATCAGGCACATATTTCTGCATCGCGAGCGAATCCTGATGTCCGCCTTTTTGCATAAGTGAATCCGGCGATCCGCTCCTGTGCATAAGAGAGTCCGGTGAAGCATATAATGCAGTGCTGCAAAAGAGAATAACAATTGCCCAAAATTTCATATAGACAGAAATCCGATCGCCAACTAATTAATTAAAATCAATATGCAATATGCGGCAAAACCGCAAATCAGACAAATATGGATATGGAAGTAAAGAGTGATATCGGCGCTAAGGGCACCGGACTCCGAAGTTCCCCAATTCTTTGCCTTTCCCCTGTTCTTTGCGTATTTTAAAGATTATTATAAAAATTTTTGGCGGCTATGCTTTCAATCTACAATACGTTGACAAAGAAAAAAGAAGAATTCATTCCACTCGAAGCCGGGAAGGTCAAGATGTACGTCTGCGGTCCGACCGTTTACGATCTTTTCCATATCGGCAACGCACGTTCTTTTATCAATTCGGATTTCATTAGAAAATATCTTGAATATCTCGGCTATGAGGTTACGTTCGTTATGAACTTGACCGACATTGACGACAAGATCATTAAAAAAGGATTGAAAGAAAACACATCCGCACAGCAAGTCGCGACAACGTACACGGATGAGTTCTTTAAAGATATAACCACACTCGGCATTAAACCGGCGACGATTTATCCCAGAGCGACTGAACATATCGAAGATATTGTCGCGCTGATTCAAAGTCTTGTTGATAACGGAACGGCATATCAATCGGGTAATGATGTATTCTATGAAATATCCAAGTTTAAAACCTACGGCAAATTGAGTGGTAAAAACATTGACGACCTCATGGAAGGCGCGAGAGTCGAAGTAAACGAAGCTAAAAAGAGTCCACTTGACTTTGCTCTATGGAAAGGCGCCAAAGAAGGCGAACCATTCTGGGAAAGTCCTTGGGGCAAAGGCCGTCCCGGCTGGCATATTGAGTGCTCTGCAATGAGCTGCAAGCATCTCGGTAAAACGTTCGACATTCACGCCGGCGGCAGTGATTTGATTTTCCCGCATCATGAAAATGAAATAGCGCAAAGCGAAGCATCAACCGGACAAAAATTTGTAAACTATTGGCTGCACTTCGGATTTCTGAATATTGATAATGAAAAAATGTCCAAATCACTCGGCAACTTTTTCACCGCGCGCGATATTCTTGCAAAGTATTCAAAGGAAACCGTCCGCTTCTTTTTTGCACAGACTCATTACGCTGCGCCGCTCAATTTCACAAGCGAGGGATTGGATTCCTCCAAACGCGGTTTACAGAAAGTCCAGAACTTCTATGAAAGACTTCTCGACCTTCAGCAATCGGCAGTGAGCGGAGGCAATCAGCCCGACTTCAATCTCGCCGGTTACTATCAATCCGTTGAAGAAGCCCTCAATGATGATTTTAATTCACCGCGGGCACTTGCCGTTGTGTTTGATTTTGTCCGCGATGCGAACAGAGTCCTGAATGAGACTGAAAATCCTGCGAAGGAATTTGTCAACGAGATCATGTCTTTCGTTCAAAAAATCGTTATCGGCATATTCGGCGTAGTACAGTTGGAAAAAACTAACACCACAGATCCTACATTGGAAAGCGAGCTTATTGAATTACTTCTTAGTGTACGGACTCAGGCAAAGGCTTCAAAGAATTTTCAGATGTCGGATTTTATCCGCGATGAACTGAAAAAGCTCGGTATCATTCTTCAGGATTCCAAGGAAAAGACTACCTACAAGAAGCAGGACTAAGTTGTTCGGCATTACGCGAAGATCTATTTCTCTACAAAAGGAAACCGGAACAATTACTGTACAGGGAGTTGAGATTCATTATGTCCTGCGCTCAAGCCTGAAAGCTAAACGGATGCAGCTTCGTATCGCCAAGGAAAGCAGTCTGGAAATTGTTGTCCCCTATGGCATTCACATTGAAGAGGGCAAGCGCTTCCTGAGCAGAAATATCCACTGGTTAGAAAAGCACTTAGACTCATTAAAACCAAAGCAAAAACAGTTCCTCTACGGAGGTAAAAGCTTCACGCCTGTTTTATTTCCCAAAGCAGGCAGACAAAAATACCTATGCAGATTTGTCGGGGACGAAATTCACATTTACTATCCCGCCGGAAGTAAAGAATCACCGCACGAAATATTTTCAAAGTTCCAGAAAATAAACGCGCGTAAGTATCTTCCGGGCAGGTGCTTTGAACTCGCCAAGCGGTATGGATTTAAAGTAAACAAGGTTTCGGTACGCGGACAGAAGTCGCGCTGGGGCAGCTGCTCACGCCGCGCGAATATATCACTAAACTACAAACTGCTGCAATTCAGTGTTGAAATGATTGATTATGTTATCATTCACGAACTGTGCCACTTGCGGCACCCGAATCATTCAAAGGCCTTTTGGAATGAAGTCGGTAAACACATCCCCAATTACAAAGCACTCGATAAAGAACTCAACTCCACCCGCATCTTCTGAGATTAACCGCGAAGGCCGCAAAGATCGCAAAGTATTTTTAAATTAACACTAACCGCTTTTTGCTATACTTCAGTCAAATAATATATTCGACTTTACGCTAAAAAAATATGCTTGGCGTACTTCGCGTACTTTGCGGTAAGATTTCTGAATATAAAACGAATGCGCTAAACATTCTAACAATAAATTAATAATTATGCGCTTTTTGTTTAATGAAAAAGGTATATTTTCAGTGGATGAATTTTGAAAGATGATACTATGTTTACTGTTCCCGATAAAAGCAACTACTTAAAGGGACTCCTTATCCTTGCACGTAAAGATGAGCAATTAGTTGATGATGAAAAAAACATCATCCGGACAGTAGCGCAGAAGTTTGGATTCAGCAAGGATTTTTACGAAGACACCTTGAAGAGTCTGATGACCAATAAATATATCACGGAAGAGCCTATTCTCTTTTCCAGCAGGCAGGTCGCGGAATTATTTTTGGATGACGGGTTCCGCCTGGCTTTCAGTGATGAAGTTATGCATAGTAAAGAATTGGAATGGCTCAAAATTATTGCAAATGCAAACGGTATTGAAGATGAGTACTTTGAAACACTCCTGTTAAAACATCACATCCTCGGCCAATCGAAAGAACCAAAAGACTAAGCTTTGCCGGTTCTCTTTAGGAAGTCCTCAATAAATTCCGGAATTTTGCGGAACAAATTCGTATCCGCCCATAAAGCTATATTCTTCGCAAAGTCAACAGTATCCCTGAGCGCATAATATTTTTTCACGCCCTCAACAATTGCTTCGGGTGATTCCGGTGCTACGACCAATCCGGTTTTACCGTCCTGAACATATTCTTTCAATCCACCGACATCCGTAACCAGCACGGGTTTACTAAAACCGTATGCTACATTCAGAATACCGCTCTGCGTCGCACTTCTGTAAGGAAGGATAACAAGGTCTGCTATCTGATAATATTTACCAACTTCTTCATTGGGAACGAATAAGTTTATCAGCTTAACGTGCTGTTCAAGTTTGAGTTCTTTTATCAGCGAAGTATAGATAGAGATGTCCTCATACGATTCGCCAACAATGAGCAGCTTTATTTTGGAGTCGTATTGAATAAGTGCCGGCATACTGCGCAGCAGAACATCAACGCCCTTGTAATTTCTTATATAACCGAAAAATAAAAGCACTTTATCATCGGGCGAAAAACCGAATTCGGTTTTACCCTGCGATTCCTTACCTCCGGTGTAGCAGTCGTATGGCGGCAGTTCACTGCGGTAAACGGGTTTTTCCGGATAAACGGCAGCCACATCCTCTTTAACTTTTTCCGAAAGCGTCATGTAGCCGTCCTGATTGGCTAAGCCGATTTTGGTAAGAACGCTATCAACCGGATTCTCTTCATGTGATATGAAGTTTTCCAGAAAACTTATCATTCTTCCCTTGTACTTATTTTTAAGCAGATACGAAATCGTAAAATGACATGGTCCGAAATACGGCTGCCACCAGTTGAAAATAATAAGATCGGCGTTTTCTTTTTTTAATTTCCGGGCAACACTGAACCAGTTGAACGGATTCATCGAGTTAACTAAGCGTTCGTTCGGGACTTTTTTAATCTGTGTATCACTTTTATCATATTGCGATGTGCCCGGAAAAAGGAAGGAAGGATACAAAACTTTATAGTTGTATACCTTCACGTCGTATTTCTCCTTGAGGAGTTCATACAAATGTGAGACAAAAAGTACATTGCCGCCCCGGTAAGGATATGCCGGACCGACCATAACGATCTTTTTCATACGTGCACTGTCAATATTATTGAATATCAAGGCTTCTAATTTACTAAAACACGATAAATATTAAATATGCATTTATTTCGCATTAATTCAGTTCAGTAGAAAAACCGTGAATGGATGTCCTGTCATTCCGGAAAATCTGTCGCATAAATGCTTCTATGCTTACTTACCCAGTCCGACAGATTTGTCCGGAATCCATGTTTTTAAGCTGAACAGTATTTCTATGAACTGGATTCCGGATAAATCTGCCGTTTTAAATTCGTACTTGTTCAGCACTTTCGCGGCAGATTTTCCGGAATGACAAAAGAGGGACATTGAGTTGTTACAAGTTTTCACGTCGACCAGTAGTGTTTATGTGGGACTATCCTCTAAGTTTTCCTATTTTGGGTAAGTCATTTGAAATTTTAATAGAAACCGGAATTTATTCGTTATAATGATAGATATTGTCCAAAATAAGATAGAACGCGCAATTTTAGTCGCAGTAAAAACACGCTTTCACGAGCGTGAGATTGTCTATGAACATGTTGACGAGTTGGAAGAGTTAGCTAAAACCGCCGGTGCCGAAACGGTAATGCGCATGATACAGGAAAAAACCCAGTACGACGGCACGTACTATCTTGGTAAAGGCAAGGCTGAAGAGTTAGCTATGCTCGCTGAAGAAAACGAGATTGATCTGATTATCTTCGATGACGATCTCACTCCCGGCCAGGCTCGTAATCTTGAAAAGCTTGTTAATAGAAAAATTCTCGACCGCAGCGGTTTGATATTGGACATTTTTGCCGCGCACGCGAAGACAAAGACCGCAAGAACTCAGGTTGAACTCGCGCAATTGCAGTATCTCCTCCCCCGCTTAACAAGAGCATGGACGCACTTGTCGAAGCAGTTCGGAGGCATCGGTACGAAGGGTCCCGGTGAAACACAGATTGAAACCGACCGACGGTTGATTCGCGACCGCATTGCATTTTTAAAACAGAAACTAAAAGAGATTGAAGCTGACCGCTCCATTCAGACAAAACAGCGTAAGGACGTTATCAAAGCAACTCTTGTCGGCTACACTAACGCCGGTAAGTCCACACTGTTTAATTTACTGACGGATGCCGGAGTACTTGCCGAGGATAAACTTTTCGCAACGCTCGATTCGACAACCCGGACATTCCAGTTACAGAAAAATGTCCCGATACTTCTCAGCGATACGGTCGGATTTATCAGAAAGCTGCCGCATCATCTTGTTGCATCGTTCCAAAGCACGTTAAGCGAGGTTCGCGAAGCCGACGTAATTCTGCACATTGTTGATGTTTCCAATTCGTTTTATGAAGACCACATCCGCGTTGTAAATCAGACGCTCGAAGAACTCGGATGCAAAGACAAAAAGCAAATCATGATATTCAACAAAATAGATTTGATTGATAAACGGGAAACCATCGAATATCTGATGAACAATTATCCCGATTCAGTCATCCTCTCCGCCATAAAGGGCATGAACATCTCCAAACTTAGGGAGAAAATAGAGCAATTGATTGACTCCGATTACGAGTATATGGAAGCATCATTGGATCATCAACGCAGCTACCTTGTCCCAAAGCTTCGCCAGATATGCGAAGTACAGACCGAAGTATACACCGACACCGAAGTCGAACTCCGCCTGAAAGTCCGCAGAGACAACATGCGGAAGGTGAAAGAATTGTTAGGAATGTAACACCTTTTATTTCCTAACCCATGGCTTAAGCCATGGGTTAGGAAGACCTAAAACCACCCCATCCCCCTTTTTCTGCCTAAAAAAAATTTTCAACTCTCTGTGTTTATCGGTAATTTGAGGACTGATTAAATCGAGTTTTTTTAATACCGGTATAATGACCATAAAACGATTACATTTTATTCTGATTTTCCTGATCGGTATAGTAACTCTGACGGCGCAAACGCAGGGCGATAAGCCGCTTGTTATGCCGAAAGATACTACCACGGTAAAGGACTCCCTGAAAACGACTGCCGACACTCTCCACAAAAAGGGTTCCGATGTGGATTCTGTTGTCTACGCCAGCGGAAAGGATTCTCTTATCTTTTACGTGCAGGACAGGAAAATGGATATCTACGGTTCCGGCGATTTGAAATACAAGAACACGAATCTGAAAAGCGGTAAAATCTTTGTTGATTTCCCCACTAATAACGTTCAGGCTTTCGGTAAAGAAATCGACTCTCTCAAAGGGCAGTTGACCGAAACTCCGGTTCTTGTTGATAAGGGCGAGGAATACAAGGGTACCCGGATGCGGTACAACTTTAAAACCACGCGCGGTTATATCACCTATGCCGCAACGAAAGGTGAAGAGGCTGCATACTCGGGTGCGAAGATTAACAAGATGGATAGGTCAACCTTTTTTATTGAGCATGGTTTATACACAACATGCGATGCAGCTGATCCGCATTATTGTTTCTATGGCACGGAGATGAAAGTCATTCAAAAAGAACAGATGATGGGTAAATGGGTCTGGCTGACATTTGCGGGTGTCCCCTTCCCTATTCCGCTGCCATTTGTTGTCGTTCCGCTGCAATCCGGCCGTCGTTCGGGAATTATTCCACCCGCTTACGGTGAAAGTGCAGACTACGGAAAATATTTTTCACACATGGGATATTTTTGGGCAATCAATGATTACGTTGATGAAGCTCTGACCGGTGATTATTTTACTCAAGGCAGTTACCGCCTCAACAGCCGTTTCCGGTATGCAAAGCGTTATAATTTCAGCGGATTGATACAGGGCGGATATGCCGATCTTGTTACCGGAGAAAAAACTGATGCCGGACGAACCGAGAGAAAAGAATGGAATATCCAGGTTTTACACAATCAGACGCTTACTCCGACTTCACGTTTTGATGTTAATCTTAACTTTCTCTCAAGCAGCGAATATAATAAACTTAATTCAACGGATCTTTCACAGCTGTTGAATAATGTTATTACTTCAAATGCAACGTACTATAAAAATTGGGAAGAGTCCGGAAGCAGCATGAGCATCAACTATAACCGGACACAAAATCTGAGTTCCGGAAATATAACCGAAGTGCTGCCGTCTTTAAGTTTCAGTAAATCACAGTTTTATCCGTTCAAATCAAGTGCAAGCTCAACAAGCAGCAAATGGTATGAGCTTTTAGGTATCAGCTACAACGGGCAATTACAAAACCGGCGTGTTAAAAACGAAGGCGATTTACAAATCCGCGGAGGAATTCAACACAGCATTAGCACCGGATTTTCTCCCAAGTTCGGTTATTTTAATGTCGCTCCCAATTTCAGTTACCATGAGGACTGGTACACAAAACAGATTGAGCGTACGTCTGTTTTAAATGCTGCAGGTACCGGCGACTCTGTCATCACGAGAGATGTTCATAAGCTTGGCTTTGTAAGAACGTATAACATGGGTGTTTCCGCGTCAACTAAATTGTATGGAATTGTTCAGCCGCAGTTCGCGGGAATAGCTGCTATCAGACACATTATATCGCCATCTATTTCATATAATTTCACACCGGATTTTTCAAAAGACAAATGGGGATATTACAGCAAGTATAAAAGCGCGTATTCCGGCGAAGAAGTTCTGTACGGCAAATACGAGAAAGAGATTTTCGGCGGGGCTTCACGCGGCGAACAGCAATCAATCGGTTTGAATGTTGATAACAACTTTGAAATGAAAACAGCGACCGACCCGCATGATACGACGTCGAAAGAAAATAAAATACAATTACTCAATTTGAATGGTGGCATCAGTTATAACTTTGCGGCAGATAGTATGCGCTTTTCGAATCTCAGTATCGGGTACAGAACACAGATAGGAAGCATTTTGAGCTTTTCCGGTTCATCAAGTTATTCTCTTTACAGTTACGATACTTCCGGTAAGTCAATCAGCAAGTTTTTACTCGATGATAATAAAGGCTTGCTGCGGTTGAACAATTTCAACCTTTCCGTATCTCTTAATTTTTCGGGTGATAAAATCTCTTCGGGGAAAAGTGAAAACACCAATGCTCAAGGCGGTTCAATGCCCGGAGTAACTTCAGCCTACCAGGAAGCCAACAAAACATATCGCGGAATTTACGAGACCGAAGAAGCGGATTTTTCTATTCCGTGGAATATCTCATTGAACTACAATTATTCGATGTCCAAAAGCAATCCGTTTGTTACGTCAAAATATTCAAATGTCAGCGGCAATTTCAATTTCAATTTAACACCGACATGGAAGTTTATTGTTTCGGGTAGTTATGATATTGACAACAAGAGATTTGCAGCGCCTCAAGTTGCGGTCAGCAAGGATCTGCATTGCTGGTTGATGAACTTCACCTGGAATCCGCTTGGCACCTATACGGGCTACCGATTCGAGATACGCGTAAAAGCACCGCAGTTGCAGGATTTGAAAGTAACAAAAGCAGATAACTTCTACAGCGGCCGGTAAACTAACGGCGCTGTATTTCAGCCTCAATAAATTCAATAAGCAATCGCACACCGAATCCGGTCATAAATGTTTTTGTATAATTCGTTGAATTATTCGGAAACGCCGGACCCGCTATATCAATATGCGCCCATGATTTCAAATCCTTAGCCCAGTTCTCGAGAAACTTGGCAGCCGAAATTGCCCCACCCCACCTGCCGCCGACATTCTTTACATCAGCAACATCACTGTTGATAAGCGGGCTGTAGGAATCCCACAGGGGCATACGCCATACACGGTCGGCCGTTTTCTGCCCGGCAGAATAAAGACTATCCGCGAGTTTGTCGTCTTTTGTAAAAAGTCCCGCTACATGCTCGCCTAATGCCACCATGCAAGCGCCTGTCAGAGTTGCAAGATCAATAACAACATCCGCATGAAGCTTTGAGGCATAGTGAAGTGCATCGGCCAGAACAACTCTTCCTTCCGCATCGGTGTTGTCAACTTCAATAGTTTTGCCTGATGAAGTAGTAACAATATCGCCGGGACGCATGGCACTACCGGAGGGCATATTTTCAGCGGCCGGAATGAGAATGGTAATATCAATTGGTAATTTCATCTTTGCCGCCGCAATTATCGTTCCCGCGACAACCGCTGCACCGGACATATCCGCTTTCATTTCTCCCATACCTGATGCGGGTTTAATGGAAATGCCACCACTGTCAAAAGTGAGTCCCTTACCGACGAGTACAACATGATAAGGTTGTACTTTAGCAGTCTTTTTAACGGATGAATACGAGCAGATGACAAATCGCGGTGGATTTTTACTGCCTGCACCTACTGCCAGCAGTCCGCCCATCTTGCGCTTTGCAATTTCTTTTTCGTCGAACACCTGAAATTTCAAACCGGCCTTGTAGGCTTCGGTTTTAATTTTCTTTGCCAGAACATCGGGGGTTATAACGTTTGCCGGAGCGTTCTGAAGATTTCTGGTGAACTCAACGCCGTACATAATTGACGAGGCTTTTACTAACGAGCTGGTGAAAACTTTTTTATCGGCTTCAAAAATCACTGCGAGCGGTTTTTCTTTGTGGACTGCCGACTTAAACTCATTATATGTGTAATTGCCGAATGATATACCTTCAATTGCCGACTGATAAAGATACGTCTCGGAATCAAAGTACTTCTTCACAGCCTGAAATGACGGCAGTATGATATATAAACGCTCTACTTTGGATAATGATTGCACAATACCTGCGAGCTTATTTCTGAAATAATCAACCGCGGTCTCCTGCTCAAACTTCACTTTTGTGATGTTTAAAGATATTTGCTTTGCCGTATCAAGTGACAAATTAACGGAAGCGGAATCGCCTGTAAGCTGTTTTTCAATTTCCTTTGAAAGCGATAGTTGAAATCGTTTCAACAATTTCTGCAATTCCGGCTTGAACTTCTCCCCTTCGGGAATGAATGCATTTATCCGCGAATTACTCCCCGGTTTTATAATTGATTGTACAGATGAAAATTTCAGTTGATACGTATTATTCATTATTGATGCCTTTAAAAAATTCTAAAGCGCTCGCGACAATATCCGGTTTGCGCTCAAACAGATTACCTTCTTTAAATCTAATGCCAGCAGCATTCTTATGTCCGCCTCCGCCATACTGCGAAGCGAATGCATGAACCGGGACTTCTCCCTTTGACCGCAGGCTGATTTTAAATCCCTGTTTCAATTCCAAAAACTTTACACCCATCTTCACCGAGCCGACGCTCATACAGATATTAATAAATCCGTCGGTATCATCTTCTTTCATGCCGGTATCGGCAAGCTGCTGCTGAGTAACAGTCATAACAGCAATTTCTCCATTATCGCCATAAAGTTCAATCCCGCTCAGCGCCTGTCCTAATAAGGTCATTTTGCCAAATGGATTCTGATCATAAATTTGGCGGTACATCTCGGTTGGATTAACTCCCTGTTCAAGACACCGGGCTGCCATCAAATGCACTTCGGGAGTTGTCCGCTCAAAACGGAATGAACCCGTATCGGTCATAACCGCGGCATACAATGGCTGGGCGTATTCATTAGTGAACGGAACAATTGCGCTTTTTGATATATAGTCGTAGAGGATGTGTCCCGTTGCGCAATACTCAATGGAGCAAACATACAGGTCAAAAACCTGCTGCGGATTCTGGTGATGGTCAATGCAGACCTTCGTCCCCTTAATTGATGAAAACACCGGGGACATTTTCCCCATCCGGTCAACCGTGTTAAAATCGAGAGCCATAAAAACGTCACACGCGGCAAATTTTTCAGGATGAATTTGCGGGTCGAATTGCTGAATTACATTATCTTTATCAAGAAAACGGAGATAGTGCGGCGTTTCGCTGATATTGATAATGGATACCTCTTTGTTATACGCTTTCAGGATGCGGTACATTGTAAGAACCGATCCAATGCCGTCGCCATCGGGGTTGACATGCGTCGTAAGGACAAATGTTGAATTTTTATGTATAAGTTCGGTTAGTTGTTGAAATTCTGTCTTCATACTGCCGGAATATTACTTGTATTATAGATATTGAACGATGAAAAATAACGATTAGTTCCCTCATAAAAAATCAACTAACCGCTTTGGTGCATAAAAAAAGGGAGCCGCATTTGCTAAACGGCTCCCTATACATTAGAGAATTAACACAGATAAATAGCGCTTTACTATTTAATCAGAAGCATTTTCTTTGTTGAAGCAAAACTACCGGCTTTCAAGGTATAGAAATAAATACCGCTCGGCAGGTCTGCAGCATTAAATGTTGCCGTATATCTTTCGGCTTGTTTTTGTTCATTCACTAATGATTTTACAACTTTACCCAGAACATCATATACTATCAAACTGACATATCCGTCATTCGCCAATTCATATGAAATACTTGTCGTTGGATTGAACGGATTGGGATAATTGTTTGATAATGAATACTCTTTAGGTAAATTCGAAACCGTATTTGTCTTACTGAGCGTCTTGTTCCGCTGCTCATATGTTGAAGTTTCACCATAGATTGACATATTAGCGGATTGAAGCAATGAAAGTAAGCCCGGATCGGTGATGTTCATACCTTGCAATTCTGAAAGAAGTAATGCGGCTTTTTCTTTGTCTTTTTCAACATACAGCGTGGCGAAAAGCTTGTCAACCATGGCAAATGTTGCCGTCATATTTGTGGGGTATTCTGCTATTACTTTATCATATAATTTCATCGCGCCTGCATAATCACCTTCCTGTAAGGTAAGATTCGCAAGCAGATTCATAACTTCGTCTTTTTTGTCCATACTTGAGTTCATTAACTCGGTCAAATAAAACCCAATGTCATTGCCTTTATTTTTCCGGGTCAATTGCACTAATTTCGTCAAGGCTGAGCCAGTAGCCATATCTTTCGCCACCATATTTTTATAGTGCTCTATCGCTTGATCAATTTTACTTTCTCTTTCCAACTGCAATCCCCGTTTAAAGTTTGAAGCAATATCATCAGCATTCACTTTTTTCAAAATAGTTGCAACCGGAGCATTCTCTGTCGGCCTGACTAATTGTTCATTATCCCATGGGTCAGTATCAAGTGGCAACGGTGCCCAAATATAAGATGAACTATCGCAATAATAATTTACGAGATCACCGCCACCCCAGTAATCGCCAACAGCAAAAAGCGCACTATAGTTAGTGCAGTACACATCGTTGATATTTCCCGAGATGCTATTGTAGCCTAAAAAATCGCCATCACCCGCTTCACACATTGCACCATTCGCGAGCCTAAGACCTTCATAATTTCCTATAAGTTTGTTATTGGGGTTAGGAGGAATACAGTCGTTGTCTGTAAGATATGAGACAGCATTTCCTTCAAAACACATTCCAATATAAAAACCCGTAATTCTATTCTTGGCAACAAAAGGGTACATATTGGAAAAAAATTCAATGCCAACACTACCATATCCTGATTCTTCTCTATGGATATTGTTATTATATATGAACGGAGAGGTCGCACCGAGACCGTAAATAGCGCTATAGACAGGTCTGATATCGTTCCCAATGATTTGCGGGGATGAGTATTGAATCCATATTCCGTATATACAGCTGTCTATAGCACAATCGGATATTGAAGCATCGCTTCGGATTATCTTAATAAGACAACAGTGTTTGACATTCGCCCAGGAAATGCTGTTCGTATAAGAAGCAGCGGGAATGTTGTAGCTACTGTCATAGGCAATAGTCCATGAACCTATATTGCCAATTCGATCCATGGTAACTTTTTGAGTGCTGCTGCCCTGAGCACAAAAAGTACCGCGAACAGTGAGGGTTTTGTTTGAATCAATGTACAACTTACCCGCGGTTGTGGTTGTTGAAGCAATACGCAGTGTTGCATTAGCCGAAATAGTTAAATTTGATTTTACTTGTAATGTTCCATAAACCGACAGCATAGATGTTGTGTCGGGATAGTGTAAAGTCACACCGCTATTGATAGTTAAGGTTGCGTTGGGTTGAACGGTTAAGCTGACCGGCAGCGGAGCAGTATGAGCTGTTGTAATAGTGTCGTTATAATTCAAATTACCCCCGGCAATGAGCACTGGCTCAATGCGGAACAATCTTCCTTCTCCGGGCGGAAATGAATAGGTAAATGTTCCTGCTTTTGTAATATATGCACACGGTGTTGTTTGGCCGACTTCTGTTACCTTCCAATTATTATATGGTAAACTTGACTTGTTTAGCTGCACAGATATTAATTTGGTTTCCGATGATAAAACCCGTCTATTCACAATCATCAGGTATTCCAGGTTGTCATTTGACATATCATCGGATCTTTTGAAGAACCCGACTTCTATGTACTTTGTATCGTTCGGTGTAATAGGGTAATAGACATTTGAGACATACCTGCTCGGCGCATCTTTATGCGCGCTGAAAGCATCTACCCACGTAAGCTGCATCAGTTCGCTGCTTATTTTATCTATCTGTCCGTTCAGTTTTTGAACAGCGTAATAGCGCGCGTTTGGAATTTGTTGCAATCGCGGATCCTGGCAAGCATAATTTGCCTGTCCTTGAGAATCAAATAAGCCATACACGGAAGCTCCACTATAGCTTGAAGTATTGGTGGCAATTGTATAATACATGAGCCCTTTAGCCCCATAACACATTGCCAACCACCCTTGAGTTAGTATCTCTGCAGGCTGAGGCTCACGATGCATAATATCAGTAATTGCACCTGCCGTGATGTTTTTTTCAGCGCCTACTTGCATCGTATGATAAAAAGGAACGTCATCCGATGGGTCGTTTGGAGTATAATTCTGGGCCAGATTAATCATCGCACGCATACCACAATTGTAATCGGTACCTCCGCTTGTCCATGAATTATTAATTAAAATATCCAAGGCGTTTTGGACATTGTTGGTCCCTGTACTTGATGAATCCGTATTTCCGGTAAGTGGATAATAATCATACAGCACATACGGCATTCTGCGCAGCTTATTTGCCACATGAAGTTCAATGTTGTTCATCATATAATTTGCGCCGTTAACATATTTTCCCGCACCTAAATTCGAAATGGCAAGATCGCTGATTTTTTTCACGGAGCGGTTTGCAAGCGGATCGGGCTCATCGTGATATAAATGAGCCCACAGCGGGTTGGTTTTTACTGCGCCGAAATTAGTGTTCAGTTCGTTCGTTATTTTCGTTTCTGTTGCCGCACGTGTGGTTGCATTGCTTACGAAAAGGCTATCATAGTTCTTGTTATATACAGATATGTTATCTATATACATGTCTCTTTTCTTTGTCCAGTAGATTTTAATATTCTGATAAGTAGTATCCTTTGCCTTGGTAAACAATTTTTTTATGTTTAGGTAATTATTGCCAGTAGTGAAATCGGAGGCTCGTATCACCATGCTTGAAGGTGTGGTAGCTGATAATTCCGGTTCGTTTTCCGGTAAGCCTTCCCACAATCTCGCTCTCCTTACTACAACACCAGTGCTTGATGTTTCGGTGAGATATATAATTGCAACAGTATCCGTACCTTGCTGACCGCTGATTTGATTTATTCTGGTCCTAATATCTAAATAGTAATCATGACCCGCGTGATATGTGTCCATATAGCCCGGTGATATAACTGCACAAAGTAAATAACCCGGTTCATGATCCTCTATACCCGCAAAAACTGTTTTGATCTGGTGACCTGAAGAATCATAGTCCGTATAATTTCTATCGCCGATGGTGGCATCTCCCGTCTGCAAATAGGGGCTGAAGTACCAATTATCCCCAATTTTGCCACCGAAATAAAAGTTATTCGCTGAATCGGCAGGATTTGCAGAACTAATTCCACCTGCCTTATACGGAAAATAATCAGGAGCATTACCATCGGAATAGGCAAAAACGGTAGAGCGATAACCTGAATTATATCGAGGAACATTTGAATAAACCAATGATCGGAAATACATGTCAATCACTTTTATGCTGTCGTTGTAAGTTGAATTAAGATTTGTCTCAACATCAGCCATACTTACAACGTAATTCAACCCGAGTGATTTTAGCGCCGGGTAGTAATAACTATTTGACTGGAAGTTACAAAAGCCTGTGCTCATATTGTATATGCTGCGCATCTGTAACCAGTAAAGATCCGCAAACCCGATTTTTGCAAATCGAGTCGGATCGACTTGACCGAAAAGGTCAGATAAAAGAAAAAATGCAAGAATCCATATTTTTTTCATACCTCCTCATTATTTGATAAGTATTATTTTTTTACTCTGCCTGAAGATGACGTGGTCACCTTCGGATGCAGTAAGTTCAATAAAATAAACTCCGCTCGGCAGGTTCACCCCGTTATACTCGTACTTGTGAACTCCCGCTTTTTGTTCTTCCTGTAACAGCAGTTGTATCTCTTGTCCCACAGTATTGTAAATCGCTAACTTTACATTGCTGTCTTGTCCTAATGTATAATGTATAGTCGTTGACGGATTGAACGGATTGGGATATGGCTCGTCTAATTTATAATCCAGTGTTTTTGGGCTTTGAATATCCTTTATCCCCACTTTCATTGACGTATCCCCGCTGAAAATAATAAAATATCCGTCTATGCATGTTCCTGATGTTGTTGCAGTACCCACACAAAAATCATTAACCCCATCGCCATTAACATCACCCACACCTTTTATCACCCCGGCAAAAAAGTCATCCTGATCTCCCCATACTGCTACTGGTAAATTATGTGTATTCATGTCTTTGCCGCCAAGCCACAGCTTGGATACGGCATAACCACCGCTTTCCCGTGAGAGAAAATCATTGTATCCGTCGCCGTTTACATCCCCTGTTTTCTCGTATAGGAGCAAGTCGCTGTTTTGTGTGTTGAGTATTACTTTTGGAATAGTATCAAGAGGGTAATTACCGTAGATAATGCTGTTTTTCATATAGTACGTAAAGTTACCGTAACTCGGCATTATCATGTCTTCTTTCCCGTCGCCGTTAACATCACCGATAAAATACATCGCGTTAAACCGCCATTTATGTTCGCCCTGTTTTAAATGAACTACTGCCGTTGTATCCCAATTTGCATTCCCTAAAATGAGATTTCCACAACGTAATGAGTCAATAGCATAACCATTTGAATCTAATTTATTATATATAGTCGAGAACCACATGTCGGTTTTCCCATCGCCGTTGATATCTCCAAATGTATGGTTCTCAATAATGGTCATTCCTGTCGTGTCTCCAACCACAACCATTTTGGGTATTGAGTCCAACACAGGATGGGGGCTATAGAAATAAAACGAATTTGACGTAGTTTTCGGATGGTTGGGGATGGCAACATCCATTACTACCAAATCATTATAACCATCACCGTTAAAATCAGGCAAGGTGTATAATCCTGCCCCCCCCCACCACTTGCTAGCGCAAGCCGGTTTTGGCAGATGCAAATCGGGAATGGTATCGAGTAGTTTACCACCATAATAAATCTCCAAATCGGGAGCAAATGTGATCGGATCATAATAGCAAATTGCTATATCTAATTTCCCGTCATGATTGGCATCAATAGTCGTTATTGCACTGATTTTTTCCCCCTTATACATTCCAATAACCATCTTTGGAATTGTATCTATTGGATTGCCACCAAAAAACACGTATAGCTTCATTTCCATACAGCTATATGCCAGAAAATCATCATACCCGTCATCGTTTTGGTCGCCAAAGGGCAGTATATTTCTTTCCTGCTCAAGTGTCATATATTTTTTCATCAGAATGGTATTGAACTTAGTTTGCGGATAAAGTGAAATCAGACTTAGCAAAATTATTACCATTACATATTTCATAGCTTTTCTTTCTAATTGCAATATTGTTGTCTTACTACTTAACAAGTACCAATTTTTTACTCTGCCTGAAGAAGATAGGGTCACCTTCAGAGGCTGATAATAACGCGACGTATTTGTACCGCACAAAAAGAAATATTACTGTTTATCATTCGACGGGTCTTGCGAAATTAACTCATACATATCAACAACGTGCCTATAAAACACCATGCCTCAAACAATCCGTGCATTAACTTACCCAGTTATTCCGCCATTGTCAAGTTAATATATGTGCAATATGCAAATTTGGAAAGACACTTCTTGTGTAGAGTTCGTGTTTTGCGCAATCGAGTAGGAGGCGGGGTTTCCCAGCCGTCCTCTCACACCATCGTACGTGCCGTTCGGCATACGGCGGTTCGTTAAACATCCTTCTATTTGTTTAGGTGGTTGATTTTCATAACAATGTGTGTTTACTTTGATTCAACTTCTTCGGAAATTCACTCATGGTTTCCAACCAGTCATCCTTCCGTTAGACCTAGTTTCCTTCGGTTTCAGTTTCTCTATCTCAGTAATTCAACGTTGCATCTTCCGTTTAACGTTTGACCCTTCCTCCATTTTTTTTGGAGTACTATGGTCGCTGCTGACTTCTGAGGTGTCAGTTGCACATCTCTGTGCAGGTTGTCTCGTGACGAACTTGCGTCCCTTGGCGGTAAGACTTCGCCTCAGACCTCCCCGGTTAAGAACGATAACTTTCATCTCATATATCTGTCAGATTTACCTCTACAAGTTTCGGATAGTTTGGGACTTCGCTTTGTTTAGCAAGCTCGTCCACTTGCATCGGCCTTCTATCTGCTTCCTGTTTGTCAGACCGAGATTTTGCCTCCGACTTCCTTCAGATTCCTTCTCACGAAGGACACCCTTGTCTTTGGCTGACACTTCCCACTATCAAGGCGTGTTCGGGATTTGCACCCTATAGTTACTGCCCATGCCGGGCGAACTAAAAAAGGGAGCCGCATTTGCTAAACGGCTCCCTTTGTATTAGAGAAAAATACTATATAGATAGCTACTTATTATTTAAGTAGGAGCATTTTCTTTGTCGAGGTAAAATCACCCGCTTTCAAGGTATAGAAATAAATACCGCTCGGCAGGTTTGACGCGTTACATGTGGCAGTATATCTTCCTGCCTGCTTTTGTTCGCTCACTAACGATTTCACAACTTTACCCAGAACATCATATACTATCAAACTGACATATCCGTCATTCGCCAATTCATATGAAATACTTGTTGCCGGGTTAAATGGATTTGGATAGTTCTGGTTTAATGTAAATCTGCCTGGAATTGCACCGGCTTGAACTTCGATAATTTCACTATATGTTGATGTTCCGTCATTATCAACCTGTCTTAGACGGTAAGAATACTTACTTCCGCGAGAAACCGTTTCATCAATGAATGTGTACACTTTTGGAGAATAACTTACATTATGCCCCTGAACGAAGCCGATTTTATCAAAAGCAAGACTCTTGTCCGTGTTGTTTTCCATCAGGGCTCTTTGAATTTCGAAACCGAAGTTATTAACTTCTGTTTTTGTACACCAGGTAAGTTCAACTTTATCTTCTGATGTTTTTGCAGTAAAAGTTGAAAGCTCGACCGGAAGAAGATATGCCCCATCCGATAATACTGCATTTGCAATTGTTCCCGACAAAATACCGCCGCTGATTGTTATACCGTTATTGTCAACCATCACTCCCCGGACTGTCCCCGTAGCTCCTGATGAAATATCTCCTGTTAAAAAGTAATATGTGCCGCTTGTAATTACCGGGCTGGTAAAGCCACTGAAAGAAACCGAATTACCATTCCCCGGATCGGCCGAAACCGTTCCCCCTAATTGCGTATCCCCGCCAAATGCAGCGTCCGATGATGACCACAGTTTAATATTACTGAGTCCGGTACGGGTATTATTCAGCTTAATAACCACAGATGTAAGCGCTGCGCCAATTACACTGCGGGTTAACTGAAACCGGCCGAGTACCTGATTTATGCTGTTTGGAGTTATACTTTGAGTAAAGCCGCTTCCATCCGCAAACGTCACAAATTGCACAAGCAAAAGAGGATAACTACCGTCTATCAAGCTCCATATTGAACTACTCCATCCGGAAAAGGTTGAAGCGGTTTTCATTTCTGCTGTGGTTTTGGCTGTAATATTGGTCGGCGCAGATGATACATAGGTGCCGCAAATTGTTGAAGTTCCTGCTGTTGTGTTGTCAAAATAGCAGCTCGCGAATGTTCCCGTATTATAATATCCAACAAAGCCCCCTTTAACCGTACAAGTTACTAATCCGGTTGAATAGCAGTTCGTAATTGTACCACTTACTGTTCCAGTTGCTCCCATAAAACCTCCCGCCCGGCCGCCGCCACTGCTTGTAACATTTCCGGTAGAGTAACAGTTGGCAACGTTCCAGGTTGCCATTCCTAAAAACCCCCCGGTGTTCGATGAGGCACTTGTCGTACTGTTGGAAACATTCCCTGTTGAGTAGCACTCGCTGACCACCGGCGAGCTTGTCAAACAAGCACCGATGAATCCTCCAATATTACTTGATGCAGTTCCTGTTGCCGTGACTGATGCAGTTGAGTAACATTTTGAAACTGATCCCGATGCAGTCCCGAGTAATCCACCTGCATTATTATTTGCCGTTGATACTGCGCCGGAGGAATTGCAATTCTCAACTGCACCGCCGAAATTGTATCCGGCAAGTAACCCAATACCGGCTTGAGTAACACCGGAAATACTCCCTGAAACACTAAGATTTTTTACGGTTCCACCTGTCCCGATAACCCCAAACAACCCATTATAGCTGGTTGTTGTACTGGTAATCGTTAATCCCGTAATTTTATATCCGTCACCATCATAGGTACCGGCAAAATAATTCCCACTTGTTATTGCTGTTCCAATCTTCGACCAGTTGGAATAACTGCTTATATCTATATCTGCTGTTTGTTTGTAATAAGCTGTAAGATTATTCCGCACTTCATTAAGCAGCGATGCCGAAGAAACAAGATAGGGATCGCCTGAAGTGCCGGAGCCGGAGCCGCTGAAAGCAAATAGCTGTGTATTTGCACACATTAATAAAAAAATCGCCAACATTGTAACTTGTTTTTTCATCTTGATTTCCCTTTATAAATAATTATACGCCGTGTTACCTTAGCAAAATCGTTTTCCCAATGTCAGAGCTATTATCACTTACTATTTTATAGAAATATTTACAACTTGCGGGTTTTCCCACTCCAGGTTTATTGCAGTATAGTTCAATAATATGATTTGTTATCCTCGCTGTTCAAAGAATTAGTTACAGGCAATGTTGTTGCCTCGCGTGTCAACTCAAGCGGCAATGCTGATCGGGAAAAAGCATGATTTGTATATGCGCATTCGTCATTACACTCGGAGACAACACAAGCGCCTTTTCGATAATGAGTATTACTTACGGAATTATCAGTTCCATACATCAGGGAAATCAGAACAAGTTGGCAGGTCTTTTCATTAAGCAAAATAGTATTACCCCTCAGATGCTTGATTTGAGTTATTGATAAAGGCAGGATTATCACCGTGAAATATTGTCTTATCATAAGATATCCCATAACTTATGAAAGTTTCTAACGGGGATTATTGTTAAATGCTATCTTGTTGTTACGAGAAAGGGGGTTTACGGTTTATACAATTCTGTGTAAAAGCTTATCAACAACATATCGCCCGATTAGCATTAATAAAACTTAATACATTTTATCAATGGAGTCAAGGTTTTTTAACAGGTATCCACCCGGTTGTGATGAACCTCGCTTTTCATCAAATTAGGGTAATTCAGAGGATTGTGAGAAATGATTGCCAAGACATAAAAAAAGGGAGCCGCATTTGCTAAACGGCTCCCTTTGTATAAGAGGACAATTTTCTTATTCAACAGTCCAGGTGTTTCCACCGCGCAACAGTTTATTCAAATCGCCTTCGCCTTTAAGTTTTTTGACGTCTTCAATCTGTTGTTGAACGTCGGCGTCGTAGGTTGATCTGAATTGCTGATTGAATACACCAAGCGGAGTAGGAAAGTTTTCCATGTCGCTGAATTGTGAAAGGATATATGAACGCGCTGGGCTTGCATCAAATTCATCATGTACCCAGCAATCGGCTGCGGAAAATTCTCCTGTAGTCAAATCAATAACTTCAGGATTCAGGCCGTTCAAACGAATACCCTTATTATTTGCATCACCAAAGATCATTGGCTTGCCATGTTCGAGATACAGAACATTGTTCGCCTTGGAATCTTTGTCAGTCAGGCTCAGATAAGCGCCATCGTTAAAGATGTTACAATTCTGGAATATTTCGATAAAGGCAGTTCCTTTATGTTCAGCCGCACGGAGCATCATCTGCTGCAGGTGTTTCGGATCGCGGTCTATTGAGCGCGCAACGAACGTAGCACCCGCACCCAGTGCAACCGAAACGGGCTTGAATGGAAAATCAACGCTTCCATATGGAGAACTTTTTGTTTTCTTGCCTTTTTCCGATGTCGGTGAATACTGGCCTTTTGTCAATCCGTAAATTCTGTTGTTGAACAAACAGATTTTCAAATCTATATTTCGTCTGCATGCATGAATAAAATGATTACCGCCTATACTGAGCAAATCGCCGTCGCCTGTTGCAACCCAGACCGTTAAATCGGGGTTTGCAATTTTCACGCCGCTTGCAATCGCCGGAGCGCGTCCGTGAATGCCATGGAAACCGTATGTGTTCATATAATATGGAAAACGGCTTGAGCATCCGATACCGGAAACCCATACGATTTTATCTTTGCGAACACCGAAATCCGGTGATACTCTCTGCATCTGGGCGAGGATAGAATAATCGCCGCAGCCCGGGCACCAGCGCACATCGTTTGTCGCTGAAAAATCTTTAGCCGTGTATTTAAAATCTTCTTTCATCTTAACCTCACTATTCATCTTTACCTCCGAGCAGCTCAATCATTTTCACTTCTAATTCTGCAATCTTGAATGGTAGTCCCTGCACCTTGTTATATGGAATAACCGGAACAAGGAACTCATTGCGCAGCAAGCTTGCAAATTGACCCAAATTCAATTCAGGAACAAGAACCTTCTTAAACCTCTTCAATACATCGCCCGTGTTCTTAGGCATCGGGTTGATATATTTGAAGTGTGCCTGAGAGATTTTATAACCTTGTTTTCTCAAACGGGTAATTGCTTCTTTTATCGAACCGAACGTGCTGCCCCATCCAACGACCAATAATTCGCCTTCCTGCTCGCCGTCAACAACGAGGTCAGGAATATCATTTGCGACATTCTTAATTTTCTGGTCACGAATGCCAATCATCTTTTCATGGTTGGCAGGATCGTAGCTGATAACACCCTGAATGTGTTTTTTCTCCAATCCGCCTACGCGGTGTTCAAGTCCCGGAGTACCAGGTATTGCCCATGGGCGCACAAGATTTTCATCACGAAGGTAAGGAGCGAATCCTTCAGGATCTGTTCTGAAATTGACCGGTATCTCCGGCAATTCATTTTCATCGGGCAGGCGCAGCGGCTCTGAACCGTTTGCGACGTATCCGTCAGAAAGTAAAATTACAGGCGTCATATATTTGACAGCCAATCGAGATGCCTCGATAGAAAGCCAGAAACAATCAGTGGGTGAACCCGCGGCTAATACCACCATTGGAGCTTCGCCGTTTCTTCCGTACATCGCCTGCATCAAATCGCTTTGTTCGGTTTTTGTCGGCAATCCCGTACTCGGACCGCCTCTTTGAACGTCAACAATAACCATCGGTAATTCGGTCATAACACCCAGACCCATAGCCTCAGTCTTAAGTGAAAGCCCCGGGCCGCTGGTTGTTGTAATTGAAAGAGCACCGGCATATGATGCGCCGATTGTCGCGCAGATAGCACTGATCTCATCTTCTGCTTGAAATACTTTCACGCCGTAATCTTTGTACTTGCTCAATTCATGGAGAATTTCCGAAGCGGGGGTTATGGGATAAGAGCCAAGGAAAAGTGGAATACCTGCACGCAATGAAGCAGTTACAAATCCAAGAGCGCACGCTTCATTTCCGGCAATATTCCGGTATGTTCCGGGAGGTAGTTTCGCAGCTTCAACATGATACCGGGAGGTGAATACTTCGGTATTCTCTCCGTAATAATATCCGGCCTTCAAAGCACGTTTGTTGGCTTCAACCATTACCGGATTCTTTTTAAATTTCTCTTCAATCCACTCAAGTGAGGGGCGGATATTTCTACTATACAGCCAATACATCAAACCGAGAGCAAAAAAGTTTTTGCAGCGCTCTTTTTCTTTATTGGTTATCTGAATATCTTCAAGTGCTTTCATGGTCAGGTCGGTTAACTGAACCGAAATGACATTATAACCTTCAAGCGAATTATCTTCTAACGGACTGACTGCATATTCTGCAAGCTTCAGGTTTTTTGTATCAAACGCGTTCACATTAACAATAATGGTCGCGTCCTTTTTCAAGTCCTTTAGATTAACTTTCAAAGCGGCTGGATTCATTGCAATCAGTACATCCGGGCTGTCGCCGGGAGTTTGAATATCGTTGCTGCTAAAATGTAATTGAAATCCACTGACACCGTAAAGCGTTCCGGCAGGGGCGCGGATTTCAGCAGGATAATCAGGCAGGGTACTTAAATCGTTTCCAGCAAGTGCTGTTGTGCTTGTGAACTGCGAGCCTGTCAATTGCATACCGTCTCCCGAGTCACCGGCAAAGCGGACAGTCACGTCATCAAGTACTTGAACTTCAACATCTTTAGCCATTGTATAACTATCTCTCTATATATATTAATTATTGACAATTGTAAGATAAAAAAGGAAAAAGCCTTTCGCAATGCTTTAAAAAGCTCCGAAATCGAAGCGGCCACGAAGTTATTAACAAAAATAGGGGCGGGAAACTTAATAAAAAAGTTTATTCGTCTAAATATTTAAAATATTAAGGCAAATTTCACGCAGCTGTTTGATAAGTAAGTTTGCAAAAAAATCAATTTTTATGCAAAAATTATCACTTTTTCCGGCTTCCGGCTGTATATTTAAGAATTTCCGCTTTTTCGAGAGTTATGAGACCTCCGCTGCTTGCCTCCTCAAATATGCGGTCAACCACAGGAATGAATGCTTCTATCTTCGCGGCTTCATCAACGATTTCCACGATGAGCGGTAAGTCTTCCGATAAATCTAATAGTTTCGCAGTATGAATCCGGCTGGAACCTCCGTAACCCATTACGCCTTTGATAACCGTCGCACCGGCAAGACCGGCTCTGCGGGCTTCGCTAACGATTTTTTCATAGACTGGAACATGGTGATGTTTATCGGATTCGCCGACAAATATCCTCAGCAGCTTCGCTTCACCGGAAATATGCATACTCCGCTCCATAATTTATTTTGAAATTACATAAGCCAGATACGTACCAAGCAGGCATAAAACAACGCTGCCTACAATATTGATTCCGCCTAAAAGAAATTCGGAATCGCGCAGCAGGTTCATGGTCTCTAATGAAAAGGTTGAAAATGTGGTAAATCCGCCGCAGAAACCGACGGTAAGAAACAACTGCATTTCAGAGGAAATCATTTTGCGGGCGCTGAGATAATACATGAAAAAGCCAAGGGCAAAACTGCCGACGATGTTGATCGTCAATGTACCATACGGAAATGCGGTGACAAAATACTTATGAATTAGCTGTGACAGCCAGTATCTTGCCATGCCGCCTATCGCCGCACCGGCACCAACCATAACATAGTTTAAGTACAATCGTTTTCCTTTTACCGCAATTTCAGAAAAAATTCACTCTAATATAAATATAACTTTACTGATTTATACTTGCCGCTTTGGAAAAACATGGGACAACTGAAATACGCAGAATGAGTGTCATTCCGGAAAATCTGCCGCGAAAATATCTATTAAGATTAAATCTAATACGGCAGATTTGTCCGGAATCCAGTCCTAAAAATGCTGATTACGTAATTAGACAAATTGAAATACCTACATCGCTTTAGAGAAGGTATTTTATAATTTCTTATTGAAATACGCAGGAATAATTCACGAAAAATAGGTTTTAAATGTTGTATGGCGTTATAATCATTGTATTTAAAATCATAGAGCCTAGATTCCGGACAAATCTGTCGAGTCGAGTTGCCAAGTTAACAAGGTTTTCGCGACAGATTTTCCGGAATGACATCTTTGGATTGTATTTAATAAAATAACATCATCTTTTCAATACTAAGACTGTGCTGTGCCCTTCCCCCATGAAAACACTCAGAAGTTTACCCAAGAAAAAGATATAAAAGGGAGATAAAGGCAAGAAAAATAAGGGATTAGGGAATTTAAAAAATGAAAGTGGTGTTATACCAATAAAGCTTGATCTACCAAAAAAAGCAAAGGTACAACACCACATGGAAGATGTAATAATAAAACAAATCAGCGAAAGAATCAAACGAGCCAGTAAGAAAATAGGGAAAAACTGCAGCTTGTCTGAAAAACGATGTATCGGTGATATGCTGTTCGGCATAATGGGCAGTAATGATACAAAACTCAGTTCGATCAGTCGAGCCTTGCAGGAAAAAACGGCGGTGGGTTATACAATCAAACGATTAAGCCGCAACCTGAAAGAAATGGATATTACTGAATCGGTAAACCGGTATATGATAAGTCAAAGGCTCCATGATTTGGAAAGAGATGAAATCATAGCCATAGATGGTGGGGATGTACGAAAGAACTACGCGGAAAAGATGGAGCATATGCGGAGAATCCATGATGGCAGTAAAAAGGAAATCTGTAACGGATATAATTTGTTCTGTATGGCAACCGTAGGTAGTCAAAGAGTCCAACCGCTCTACGGGGAGTTTTATTCCGCCGCCGATACCAATTATAAGAGTACGTACAACATCGTAACCAAAGCCCTTGATATGCTCAAAGAGCAGAACAAAGGAAAACCGAGGCTGACCATAGTCGCTGATCGCGGTCATGATGACGAGAAGATGTATCAGTACTACCAGCGCAATGATATGCGATTTATAACGAGATTACGGAAAAACAGAGGATTTACCGTAGAAGGAAGTACGATGGACAGATGTGTCGGTGACTTGTATGGTTTTACTAAGTCGAAGAAAATGATGGGCGAGGTCATCCATGAAGGAGTAGTAAAGACCTCACGCTTAGAGATAGCCTTACTGCATGGGAAAATACACACGATAGAGGAAGAATTAAGCATCGTAGTTGTCAAGTCAACCATATTTCCCGAGCCGATGTATTTGCTCACGAATATTTCCCTTGAAGATGAACGGGCGGCATATCAGGTGTATGCGAAGTATCTCAAGCGGTGGGGCATTGAGTTGTTGTTCAGGGTAATGAAAGAGAAGTTCAATCTTGAAGACATTCGGGTCATGAAGTACCGGAGACTGCGGAATGTGTTTTCCTTATTAATGGCTGCGATATACTTAATAAGTAAGATCGTCTATGTTGTTGGTAACAATACGGAGTTTATACAAAAGAGTATATTAAAGAAAGCGAAACGGATAAAGAAGACGGGGCATTTTTTGTACTACTCAATTGCCGATGGGTTAATGACTTTGATCACTGCTGTCCAAAATAAATCAGTCACGGCAAAAAAGCATAGAAAAGAAAGCGAAAACGAAAAAAGGGAAGTCATTTTCTAAACAATCCCCCCTGTTTGAAACAATTCAAGTTGCCCTAATCGTTGAACTTCTTCTTTTTTAGACCAAAACGGATTATCTAACCACAATTGAAGACCTATCTTCACAAAGAGATTGATGCGAATAAATGCTATTAAATTGGACAGATTCCAATCGAACTTTGCTTTTTCTTTCATAATCCTCAACAAAAGTATTGTTATCATTGCTGTCCATATCTGTATCCACATGGCATTTTCATTTATACCGATAAAAGATTTGATTTTTAGGTGTTGTTTTAGCTCTTTGAAGAATATTTCAATACTCCAGCGCTGTTTATACAACTCTGCAACAGTCGCTGCTGTCCAAGATAAATTGTTCGTTAATAAGACAATTGTTTTTCCCCTCGTAGCACTAAAGACCACAATCCGTCGAAGTTTACCCGGGAACTCCTTTCTTGAATCCTCCTCGGTCAGTTCAATTATTTCGTCACGAAGAAGATGTTCTTGTTTATCCACGGGAAGTTCTCTTTCTTCAAGACTACGATAATTTATCGTTTCTTTTAATCGGGTAACAAAGTATATATCTCGATTTGCCCATTCCCAAAACATTCGGAATGACTGATATCCCCGATCCATGACAACGACGCTTTTCTTTGGAAGAGTCATGTATTTAGCGTGTTTTACATCGTTTTGTGAAGCCGCTGTCATAAAGATATAGGAGGGAAGGCATCCATCATAATCAAGCAACGTGTGGAGTTTAATGGCTCCCTTCGCATTTCTGTAGGTTGCCCAGTCAAATACGTTCAGGCACAGGGAAATTACCGTGGAGTCGAGCATATAGATTTTTCGCTTAATTGTAGTAAACTTCTTTCTGTTCAGGTGAGAATCTTCTTGCTGATAATGGGTAAGTAACCGATAGTAGAAATCTCTGAACATTTGCCAGTCACGATGCTCGTTGATGTAGGACAGCGAGGAACGGCTGGGTATTTTGTCCTGTATGCCAAGATGATTCGCGTTACCGGTGATTGAACGCAGTCCATATGTTATATCCCGAATTGAATGAGCTTTCCCAAAGTGACAGAATAGCATGGATACCAGATGAGTCCAGCTGTTTATTCCTTTGGAGTGCTTATCTGTTCTAAATTTTTTAACACTTTGTGCAAAAACTTCACGGGGAAGCAGTTCTAATATTTGTGAAAATAGTGTTACATTTGTCATTGACTACCTCTTTATTTGTCCTTGTAAAACAAATGTACGGCTTTTTGTCTTTGACTCTTAGACCGTTTGAGGTAGTCTTTTTATTTTAAACGTTTTGGACGGATGTGTGTTTTATCGCAATGGAACGCATTTTCTTTCGTAATAGTTATATAGGTATTGTAAATACGAGGTAAAGGCCATGACAACTCCTGAAGATTTATTAAAAACATGGGTGCGGTATGTCAACAACGGCGAACTTGATGAACTGCTCGCGTTATATCGTGAAGACGCCATACTGATTCCGACATTTTCTAACCGGATTTTAGATACCCCGGAGAAAATTCGCGTATATTTTGAAAAGCTTACCTCACGCGAGGATTTGAGCGTAACAGTACATGAAAAAACTATCGCCATACACACCATCAGCGATACGGTATATAGCGTGAGTGGAATATATTGCTGGCGCATGGCTGTTGACGGTGAACTGTTGAGCTTCGAAGCACGCTTCAGTTATGTACTTGATCTATCCAATAAAAGCCCGATTATTCAGCATCATTCGTCGCAAATCCCGCGCATGCTTTAAAAATTCACGCAAAGGCGCAAAGACCACACGTGCCGACATGGTCTTTGCGTGACTTATCACTTATTATTCAAAAATGATCTGAAGTAGCCGCATTCACGAATAACTTCTTTATAATAATTCGTTTCCGAATAATCTTTTTTCAACAGACGGAAATATTTGCCTGCTTTAAAGTCGCCCGGATAATTTTCGGGTTTCGTCCGGAAAAACTCATTCTGTTCACACTTCGCAAGCATAAAAGCGCACGTCGCCTTCAACTCTTTATTTGTCGCGTTATCCATAGCCAGTTTATAATAATATGCCGCACGTGAACAGTCGTACTTCGGGAGTTCTTTTATTTTGTTTTTCATTGAGGGGGCGACTTCATATGACGACGGAGTGAAATTATTGGTGACATCGGTTACATAAAATACCCGGGCATTACCATAATATGTTGCGTTGTAAAATCCATTGGCAAGTTCAAGACATTCGGAGACATGCCTTTTCGGATCTTTATCAACAATGGTTTTCAGTTTAAGCATGGCTTTTACAAATTCAACCTTTGTATAGTGATCCGGTATTTCCGCAGCATGATCGCAGTCATGGCAGTCGTTAATATGAATGATAAAAGGCTCGCCCAACAGTCTGGTCTCGGCAAATATGTTTGGTGTATTATAAACTTTTTTAAGAGAATCAAAATATCCGTCAAGGACAGCTTTCTTCACTTGAAACTTCTCGGCATTATTCCCCTCGTTATACAGCGATAGAGCCTTACTCAAATCGCCGTAATAGAATTCATTGACTGCCATAAAATCGAATAGTGATTTACGGCTCATCGGATACTGCAACAGATAATATTTTTCCAATTCGGTTTTTTCCGGTTTATCCATGAACTCAATCATCTTTTTCATTTGGGCGCTATTGTCATAAAAAAACCGTCCCTGTGGAAACAATAATTCTGCTTTAACCACATCGCCCTGCTTACGGTAGCGTTCCGCAAGACGAGGTTTAATCCACATTAAAGGGTCGCTTACATAGTATGATTCCGGCTGGTGCTGAACGAGATATAAAATATCGGCCGTAATGTTCTCCTCAACTTCGGCAGTAATTTTAGGCACGGAATTAATCACACAAAGTAATCGCGTGCTGCAAATCTGACGATAGACGGTAACATCTTTTTGACCGGATGTCTCAACGCGTGATAATATCGCGAGGGCTTCATTATATTGCCCATTGACTGCCATGATATAGGATGCCGCCAGATTCCATAATTGCGGATCATGAGTGTTGCCATTCTTTGCCACCGAAGCTATAAACTGCATCGCAGCTTTTGGAATTACATCGGCTCGGGGCGTATATGATATCTGATAGGGCGGTAATTCCCTATTATTGATTTTCCAAATTGCTTCTTCGGCCGTGTTGATATATCTGCTCACAAGAACATCCAGCAAATCGGATTTTACATCAAGCGCGTATATCTCCTTCATAGCGCGGAGAGGATCCTTATAGATACCGAGCAGATGCCATAGCACCGCTTTCTCTCTGTTGTTTTTTGCCATACCCACACAGGCACTCCAATCGGATTCCTCAACCGGCCTGAAACTGTAATATGAACTTATCCTCATCGGCTCGCAGTTATCATAAATCTGCGAGAATATATAATTAGCCTCGGCATAACGCTTTAACCCGACTAATGCTCCAGCCGCATAGCCCATTAATCTATATTTTGTAATACCTGATTCCACGGCCACAATATGCTGCTGATAAAAATCATAGCATGTCTGAAACTTTCTGGAATAGTAATACAGTCTCACGATCTGAAACTCGTAACGCTGCCGGATAAAATTGTTTTTAGCGAGAGGCAGTAAACTAAAAGCCTTGCTGATAAGTCCGGAGGTAATTTGTTCATTCTTTCGCGGATCCTTCGCATTTTTCTGCGCTTCGTCTTCGTAATAGTCCCATGCTTTTGCACCGTACACTGCGACCGGCTCGCATTCTTTTGCAAACCGTAAGTACGTCAGAAATTCACCGGATAGCGCCTTATTTGCTGATAGCGTGGCTGTTACCGGGCGAAGTGAATCCTTTAAACCGGCGTTAGGATTTTTCAATTTTTCAATAATAGCATTCACATCATCAAGACTGACCGAGTATAAAAGATACGAAAGGTCGTCATAGGATACAGCGTTGCGGAAATATTTCTGCCATTCAAGAATATTCAACGAATCGCCGTCTGAAACAGTTGAATATTTTGACGTGCCGTACAGCGCTTGGTTGGAGATGCGATAAAGAGGCATATACGTTGCCGACTGAGTTACTTCCGGATTAAAGAAATAAAACATACCCCAGTCGTCACCCGCGCACGAGATCAGATAAGCAGTATATCCGATTACCAGAATGCTAATCGAAAAAATAAAAGGCTTGTTGAATATCTTTTTCATTGAAATTCCTGAGATTAAGTGAATCCAAATCAAATAATGTAATTGTTCTTTTTATTTTGTTCAAGTGCCCGGCAAGACACTCCGACGCCTCAAGCAGTTCATCGCCCGTTATTGTCTCGACATGCAAAATATCATCCTTCATAAAATAAACACCGTGAAGAAAAAATGAGTTCTGCACCAGATACGTGCCGTTCGGGAGTTTTCTAAATCTGTTATCATGTTCTATATCGTACAAAAAGGATTTGTTTATCAAATCAACTATTTTTTGCTCTCTGATTTGCAATATCTGACTAAATACCGGAAGTGCAGCATCGAGCGGTAGTTTGTAACCGTGAACATAGTTTATATATAAACCCGCATCTTCCTTGTTATATATTGAGTTCCGTTGTGTTGTTGATTCCAGCTTGCCCATATTATAAAACATCAACATCCCGCGATCAACCGGAGGTACGCCTGTTCGTTTTGCATATTTAACTTGATGCAGCCTGATAGTAGCACTGATTTGTTTGTGTTGCTCATGCAGGTGTTTTTTTATATTATCAAGAAAAGTAAAATATGTAACCCGTGTTCCGTCGCTCCAATCGCAATCAATCTGTACTTCATTATACGGGATGGAATTCTTACTGCATATTCCTTCAATCTGCGACATGATTTTTTGCGCGCCTACCTCAATGCTTTGCAGTTTAAGATTCTGCATCGCTCTGTTTGTTATGAATACAGTCGGAATGATTTCAATATTCGCCGGAGGCTTTTCGGAAAATTTTATTTCTCCAACAGGAATAATATCGTTTACCTCAGGAGCCCAGTCAACATCAAATAACCTGATATAAAGTTTTTGGATTTCTAAATTATGCAGTGCTTGCTTCTCATACGCGCTCAATGAAAAATTTGTCTTCCAATAGTAAAACGCGCGCTGATTATTAGATGTACCTCGCCCGCATGACGAAATTAAAGTCATGGCGAGAAGGAGAAGTGAAATTAAAAGTTTTGTGTTACGCAATGTAAATACTGACGGCCTATGTTCCCTGAGTGCAATATTTTATATGCGCAATTTATGCAATTTCCGTAAAAACCAGCTTATAAAATTGTAAGCAGTTCGGCAGGATTTACAATAATTTTCTTAGCCCCGCTTGCGAGCAGCTCTTCTTCTGTTCTAAAACCCCACAAGACCCCAATTGCATACATACCGGCGTTAATGGCAGTCTGCATATCGGTGCCCGAATCACCCAGATACGCAATACATTCAGGCTTCACGCCCCACTGTTGACTGATTTTCAACGCTCCCGCGGGATTTGGTTTTCTATATTCCTCATTGGTCATTCCAATAACAATGTCAAAATATCCCGGCAGTAAAGATTCGATTATTTTCTTAGTCAATTCATCGGCTTTATTGGAGAGAACTGCAAGCTTAAGATTGCGGGATTTCAATTCATCAAGAAGATCAACAATTCCAGGGTATGGTTTCGATTTAATCAAACAGTTATTACGATACTTGGAGGTCATCAGTCCAAAATATTTTGCTACGGTCTGCTCATCGCGTAATTCTTCAGGCAAAGCCTTTCTGACGAGATTCCGTAATCCGTTACCGACAAAATATTTGTAGGCTTCAACTTCATGTGTAGGACATCCTGCTTCAATCAGAATGCTGTTCATTGAGTCCGCCAGATCATCCAAAGAATTTATCAGAGTACCGTCGAGATCAAAAATTACTCCTTCAAATTTCATAGCACTTTCATTTGTTTACAATAATAGTATCAATATTGTAATTGTAACTAATTCTTAAAAAATAATCAAATGATTCACGCCAAGTTGCTAAGCCGCAAAGAAATTTATATGAAGGCAGAGACAAAAAAAATATTTGCGGCCTTGCGCCTTTGCGTGCGTCATTTCAGGGGTTCTCGTCCTTCCCGGTGTTCTCGGTACGCTCCTCGCTCCGCTCGGACCACTCGAACACCTTCGTTTCCAAAACAAAAGTCTCACTTAAGTGGGTCTTCGAGTAGTCCCGACCGGCAATTGAGTGACAAGGCGTATATGTAGGAGTCGGGACGTACCCGCCTGCCGGACGGGCAGGTCGAGAAGACTCCTGGAAGTAATCATCAGATAATCCACACAACGCATGAAACTTCTATCTTCGATTTTCGGTTTTCTATGGTAAGCAATTTAACCGGAGAAAATCATTATGAAGAACAATAGGAATCCCAAAGTTGACGCATTTATCGGCAGAGCAAAAAAGTGGCAGAAGGAGCTTGAGCTATTACGCAGCATTGTGCTTGAGTGCGGATTTGATGAAGAAATTAAATGGGGACATCCATGCTACACAGTTGACGGCAAAAATCTATTTGTGCTTCAGGGATTCAAAGAGTATTGTGCTATCATGTTTTTTAAAGGCGCACTTTTAAAAGATCCGAAACACATTCTGATTAAAACTGGTGAAAATACGCAGGCAGGCCGCCAGTTACGATTTACCGATATTGCCCAGATTATAAAGATCGAGAAAACCATCAAATTATACATACGCGAAGCTGCCGCTGTTGAAAAGGCCGGATTGAAAGTTGAACGTAAAAGGATTTCAGAGTATGCAGTTCCCGAGGAATTAAAAATTCAATTTGATAAAAATCCAAAACTTAAAACATCCTTCGAATCACTCACCCCCGGACGCCAGAGGGCTTACCTGCTCTTCTTCTCTTCTGCCAAACAATCACAAACCCGCGAATCCCGTATCGCGAAGTTCATTCCGAAGATTCTAAATGGAAAAGGAATGGATGACTAAGTCCGAAATTCTAAGTTCTAAATTTTAAGTTTTTAGTTTCTGGAATTCTCGTTGTTTCCGGTGTTCTCGATACTCGCGACTGAAGTCGCGAACTCGAACACCTTTTTAATATTAGACCCTCATCAAAGTGGGTCTTCGAGCCCGCCTGCCGGACGGGCAGGTGCCATGACGCCAGTCATGGCGTATCGAGAAGACTCCTACTCGAACTAACAAAACTCATTTACATTCTTTCTCTTCCCTTACAGAAAATTACTTTCTTCGCCAACTCCGGCAGCAACCCAGGTGCACCTTCTATGAGTGCGAGCTTTTTCTTCTGACTCCACTTTTGCACCTGCTTCTCCCTGTAGAAAGCCCAATCAATACGATCGTATTCCTCATAATACGCCAGCTCGACCGGCTGGCGCATCCGCGTATAATTTGCCCCACGATCCGGACTATTATGCTCCTCTATTCGCCGCTCAAGATTTTTTGTACTTCCCGTGTAGAACGTACCATCGTAGCATTCGACAATGTACATGTAACCTATGGACATGCAATCTTCCCTGTATTGTAAGTTCCGCCTCTGTTTTCTTCCGGTGTTCTCGATACTCCCTCGCATTACTCGGGAACTCGAACACCTCTGTTTTCAAAATTTTAATCCCACTAAAGTGGGTCTTCGAGTAGAGGCCGTTTAGTAATTCAGTAACAGTTCGCATTTATCGCCATTTATGAACGACTCGTATTCCCTTTGTTGATAAGGCCTCATATCGAGAAGACTTTCCGCAGCATTCCCGGTGTTCTCGGTACGCTCCTTGCTTCGTTCGGATCACTCGAACACCTTTGATGATAATAAAAAATCTTACTAAAGTGGGTCTTCGAGTATCCCGATTTATCGGGAGTATCAAGAAGACTTCTACTCGAAACGCCGAACGCTGTCTAATGTTTCCACAATTCCCTATCTAAACTCCTATACTGTATTGCTTCGCTGACGTGGGCGGCTTGAATACTTTCGCAGCCGTCGAGATCGGCGATAGTGCGGCTGACCTTGAGTATGCGATCATACGCGCGTGCAGAGAGTCCGTGCTTTGTCATCGCAGTCTTCAATATCTCAGAGCCCGCGCTATCCAACCTGCAGAATTTCCGTACTTCGGCAGTTCGCATGTCGGCATTTTTATAAATGAAATCAAAAGTCTGAAATCTTGTCTCCTGAATTTTACGTGCTTTATTAACCCGCTCCCGAATCTCAGCTGAAGACTCGCCGCCAGCTTCGGAAGAGAGTTCCTTATATTTAACCGGCAGCACTTCAACATGTATATCAATTCTGTCTAACAGTGGTCCGGATATACGGGACATGTATCGCTGAATCAGAGGAGGATTGCACGTACAACTTTTAACGGGATCGGTATAAAAGCCGCAGGGACAAGGGTTCATCGCTGCGACAAGCATAAAGTTTGCCGGGAATGCAACGGACATTTTCGAACGGCTCACGGTCACCCTGCCGTCTTCGAGCGGCTGGCGCATCACTTCAAGAACGTTCTTTTTGAATTCGGGAAGTTCATCAAGAAACAACACACCGTGATGGGCAAAAGAAACCTCCCCCGGCCTGGGGAATGAACCTCCGCCAACCAAAGCCGCATCTGACACGGTATGATGTGGACTGCGGAACGGACGCTCGGTCACTAATGCTCTGCCGTGTGGCAGTATGCCTGCAACGGAATGTATCTTTGTTGTTTCCAATGCTTCTTCAAATGTTAAAGGCGGTAAAATTGTCGGAATGCGTTTTGCCAAAAGCGATTTCCCTGACCCGGGAGGTCCGATCATAATAATATTATGTCCGCCAGCTGCTGCAACTTCAAGCGAGCGCTTCACATTCTCCTGACCTTTGACATCCCGAAAATCTATGTTGTACGAGTTCACCTCGGCAAAGACTTCCTCAAGCGGAGTAAAGGACGGCTGTAAAGTTGCATTGCCGTTCAGCAATTCCACCGTCTCGCGTAATGATGAGACTCCATACACTTCAACACCTTCAACAATAGACGCTTCCCGCACGGAGTCTTTCGGAAGTATCAAACGCTTGAGCTTCTTGTTGCGAATTTCAACAGCAACCGGCAATCCGCCTTTAACGGAACGGATCTGTCCGTCAAGTGCAAGCTCGCCGAGTATGACCGTATCACTAAGCATATCGGGACGTACATCGGTTATGGATGCAAGAATTCCAATAGCTATAGGAAGGTCAAACGCGCTGCCCTCTTTGCGTATATCAGCAGGTGCAAGGTTGACTGTTATTTTATGACGGGGAAATTGGTACCCGCTGTTCTTCACTGCCGCCATAACCCGCTCGCGGCTTTCCTTCACCGTATTATCCGGCAAGCCGACAATAGTAAACGACGGTATTTGTTTTTCACAATGTGTTTCAACTTCAACAAGGTAGGCATCTATGCCGTAGGTAGCGCCGGAAAAGACTTTCGAAATCATAATTCCCCTTTTAAGGTTATAAATCCCCTGTACATACAGGTATGTAAAAATATCTATAACAAATTATGAAAAGAATTAATGAGAGGCAAAATTAAAAAAATCGGCATATCCTTAATCCATGACTACGGTTCATATGAAATTTCGGTAGCAAATTTTGACTGTCATTCCGTAAAATCTGACGGAGGAATATAGAGCGAAGAGGATGACTTCGTTCGTCAGATTTATACGGAATCCAGGTTACGATATTCTAAAAGTGTACTGTTCCGAATATTAATAGAGCAATGGATCCCTTGATTTTCACGATTACTGACTTGTATTAGTAAGAAAATGCTAAATTACCCAATTGAAGCTACTTAATGCTACTCATTTACCCCATTACTTAATTAGCTTTTTCAGAACTGGATTCTGCACAGCATTCTGCGAACGGACAAATCTGCCGAACTAAATCCTACAAATATCAATTCATCCGCGGCAGATTTTCCGGAATGACAAACTAATCCTTTGATTGAAAACATCGCTTACCAAGAAAAAGTAAGAGGTAAGTGTATTTTTTTGTCAACCTATTTCAGCACAATACGAAATCCTATTTCCGAAGCAGCTTCGATTGTCTGCCCGATATTCTTGCAGATGACGGTTTTGAAACACCGGCATAGTTAAATGAATTCGCATCAGCGATTGCCATATCGAGAGGATCAACATAACCGTCGCCGTTTATATCCGAAGCTAATCCTCTGCCCGAGACATAATTATATGAATCAATATCTATCAGTGACAGATCGAGCGGGTCTACATAACCATCCTGATTCACGTCACCGCTTAAAATTGCCCATCGTACGGGGGTATCGGAAACCTGAATCATATTACTTCCATATGCTTTGGACTGCGAATCTGTAAAATTGTAAGAAGCTGTTGTGTTTTTAGCGAATGTAATTGCTGAAGAGCTCCAGGTCTCAACACAATTTCGATGCTTAACAACAACATAATAATTTCCGTTTGCTGCACTGTTGAACGCCGCCGAAGCGCTGAAGCTAAGCGAGTCAAGCAGCACCGACGCGCTGTCAACATAAGCATATGGAGTCGTTGCATTTGCCAAAAGAATTTTTACAGTATCGGTCGCATTGAGATATCCGGCAGAATTATAGAAACCCTGCGGAATGACAGTAACTGCCACATTGCCACTGAGATATGCGGAGTTAATTGAACTTGTCCCCTTAACAACGAAATTCCGCATACTTAAATATTTTGTTGTACTCGGAGTTGATTTGTACCATGGATACAACCGGAAGGAAAGCGAATGTCCGCTCACAACGGAAATATTTATCGAATATGTGGGTGCCGGACTGTTCCATGCTGAGTTGAGAGAAACAATGTTGCTCGAATTTACCTTAGTCCGTGTCGCCCAATTATCCGTGGAATAGTAGAGATTGGATTGCATGTTACCTGTTGTGCCGGAATAGCCGACATCAAAGCTTACATTTAATGCCGTAAAATCATATCCGGTCACGGGCGCCATATCAAACTCAATATACCTCCCGTCATTTTGCGCTGATTCATTCGGCCAATACGTTGTTCCCAGATTACAACGTTCGCCGCCGCCTGTAGTGCCGGCATTATAATCTTTGACCTTGAGAGTAACCGTCGTATCGCCGCTGCTTAATACCTGAGTTGAACCGGTGATATACGTACCTGACGTGCATGTCTGATTGGAAGTCAACACCCATTTGACGGAATCCGATAGAGTAGCCATCAACGTAGTGAATGAACTATCAGCGCCATAAGCTGTGCCGATACTGTTTGTAGCGTAAGCCCGCACATAATATTTTGTACCTGCCGTAAGTGGAGATATTGTGCTCGTGAATGAACCCGTGCCGGTACCGTTAGAAGTAAGATTGTTTGCTACAGTCGGTGCAGCTGATGTACTCCAACAGACTCCACGCGCCGTTACTGGTGCACCGCCGTCGGAAGAGACAGTTCCACCCCCGAGAGCTGATGTTGTTGTAATAGATGAAATAGAAGCAGTAATGACTGTGGGCAATGTTATTGCCAACGTTGTAAAACCGACCGTGTCGCCGTATGCCGTGCCTGCACTGTTAGTCGCGTATGCTCTAACATAGTACCGTGTGGCGGGACTTAGGCTACTTAACAAACTGGTAAATGTTCCTGTGCCAGAACTATCTATGGAATGAGCATCCGAAACAGTCGGAGTACCGGAAGTATTCCAGCAAATTCCTCTTGCAGTCACAGTTGCACCTCCATCCGATGAGACTGTCCCACCGCCCGAAGCCGATGTTTGGGTAACAGATGCTATTGCCGAAGTGGTTACAGTGGGGACTGAAATCGTTAATGTGGTAAAACTTACAGCCGTACCATAAGCAGTGCCGGCACTATTGGTTGCATATGCACGCACATAATAGGATGCACCTGTTGACAAACCGCTCAATGCACTAACAAACGTACCCGACCCAGCGCCGTCGGAAGTATGAGAATCCGAGATTGTCGGGCTTCCTGATGTATTCCAGCATACACCACGAGCCGAAACTGCCGCACCACCGCTATCGGTTATACTGCCGCCGCTTGCCGCTGTAGTATACGATATGGATGAAATTGCAGTGGTTGAAAGTGTAGGAACGACTGCACTTGTCGTTGTAAAACTGACCGCCAAGCCATAAGCTGTTCCCGCCCCGTTGGTCGCGTATGCACGGACATAATAAAGTGTACCCGCCGTCAATCCTGAAAGTGAACTGGTAAACGTTCCCGTACCTGTGCCATCGGAAGTATGAGAATCCGAGGCGGTAGGATTTCCGGAGGTATTCCAACAGATTCCGCAGACTGTCACCGTGCCACCGCCTGCTGAAGAGACTGTCCCACCCCCTGTGGCGGAGGTGTACGCTATAGAACTTATAGCTGTAGTTGTCACGGTGGCAAGAGAAACAGAGGCATTCGTCTCAAATGCTCCCAAATCGGGAGCACTGCCGGAATAGGTTATACCGACATCTGTCCCTGTGTCAATCAAATCGCTGCCGGGAGCAAGGTGCATAAATGTGGTGGCAGGCAGACTTCCGTCTGAATTGCGTGCTCCGCGAATACCAGTTGTATCAATGCTTTGAAAATCAGCCGTCGTTACGGTAAATCCGGACATCCAGCTGTTTGTTGCCTGAACCGAAGGAATCGTAATAGAACCGTAATTGCCTAAAGCGGCACAATTCTTTAATGTCAGTACTTTGCCGTTTGCGGTATCAAGCGTAAGATAAAAACTGTAGTTTGTCCCGTTGCGGTACCCCGAGCAATTATAAAGTGTCATTGAGCCGAGGTTATTGTTCTGGTCAAAACCCTTCACGCGGTTATCGAACGAGAGGCAATTTCTCAGTGTGAAGTTATGACGCAGATCCTTGTTGTCGCTGCCTCCCAATTTAAAACCGTTTCCGTTGCCTGAACTTGCGGCACCGGTTGAAAGATACCCGTTCATGAAGCACCAGCAGTTCTCAAGCGTTGTCGAAACATCATCAGCGCCCCTCATGTAACCATCCCAGCCGTCATCGGAGTTTTGCCATGAACGGCAACCGTAATAATAGTTACCCGTTCCGACATCCATCTTCACGGCAAAACCGTCGGCGTTTCCGTTAGCGGCATCTGCGTTGCAATAGGAATCACAATTAATGATACGGTTATTAGATGCCCCTCCCGCCAACTGCAAACCGGAATCACGGTTAAACGAAAAGGTACAATATTCAATCGTGTTATTCGAACCGCTCACATACATGCCATTGTCACCGGCACCTTTGATATCAAGACCTTTAATATACCAGTAACTGCCGCTCAAGCTGAATGCACGGTTACTGCTGGATTCTATCATCGCTGAATAGTTCAGAAGAGGACGCTCAGTACCGTACGCGAGAAGGTAATACTTAGCCGCGCTCGTACCGTTTTTCGAAATGCTTATTTTTGTGGTATCCGTGTATGTACCGCCACGGACATAGATGGTGTCTCCTGCCGAAGCTTTCGAGACTGCATAGGTGATAGTCAAATACGGCAAAGTTATTGTACCGGAATTCGAATTCGATCCCGTTGTAGAGACATACACCGTTTTTGCAAACAACTCCGCAGACGTGAATAGTCCGGAAGAGACAAGCAAACCGAAAATGAGAAGTATTTTTTTATAAAAGTCCAATAAGCCGCCGGTATTTGGGTTAAAACAAAAAAGGAGTTCCCATAATCTGAAATTAGCAGAAACTCCTTAAACGTTTAAGTAATATATCATAAATCGTCAAAAATGAAAATGCAGAAAACCGGCACTCTATTTCCTACTGATTTCAACGTCACACAGGAAGCTGAATTATTGAATAAGAACTTAATTTCAGTTCTATCAGTTATTTACCATCAAGGTCAAAACACATTCAAAATACTAACTATTTTAGAAAGCTGCATTGTTTTCAATTTATCATTTAAAAACTATCCATGGTGGGGTAATTTTTGAGAACCCATTGCCTCTATAAATACTTTTTTCTATTCAAGAACATGTTTAATGGATATTGGCTGCGGCTTTTCGAATATGATGTCAACATCATAAATTTATCATTCTTGGCCTTGTTTGACTTAAGAAGTCTATATAGCTCAGTAAATGTCATAACGATGCTGTTCATCATAACAAAATTAGTAAAGTTCGCATTCTCGTATTTGATCATATCATTAAAACAAGATGACATATATCGAGAAGCATAGAACGAGCCCACAATCTCATCATAAAAGAGTAAAACAGGTAGGATTTTATATTTACGCAGAGGTATGTTGGCGACGCGACAAAAAGTCTCATAACTTTCTTCGATAATTTTAAGTTTACCAAACTGTTGCGAAACCCCCTCTTTCTTTACTAGTCTATCATTAAAATGCTTTTCAAAAGACTGGAGGTTTGCAAAAAGCAAATCTCTTCGAAGGTATGTCGATTTTATTTCAAAAAGAATGATGATATCATTGAATAATATCCCCGCATCCGCATATTCAAATCCCTTTTTCTCAACATTAATTTTTTTAATTTGATAATTAACAAATACATTTTCAATTAACTCTATCACTACAGGCTCTACAACCATTTTGCCAAAAAGCGATTTAAAATCATTCTTCCTATGCTCATAAAATAACGAATACAGGTAACTATAGCTTAAATTTATTAAATTACTTGCGTCTGTAACTAAATATTTATCCTTTATTTTTATAAGCGGATATTTTTCCAGAAACAGAAATGCGTCTGGGATAGCTAACGTAAGATTCTGCCGGGACCACGATCCATATATATCGCTGACATCAATCACGGCGAATTTATCATAGAGACTATAAAGAAATTTACTGTTTTGACGCAAATCCGCTAATGCTCCAAAAAATTCATCGAATGAACATCCAAGATTCTGAACGACCAGATCATTATATATTGAATCATTTAGCAAATTTATTTTTTTATAATACTCACTGAATAGAAATGCTTTTGCGCGGATATCAACGCGATCTTCCAAATAACGAACAGATTTACTACTATTAAAGAACATTACCAAATCACCTGACCGCTCAGCATTATGATCAAAACAAAAATTGATAAAATCATTTACAAGAAGATATAGTATATATATATCGCGCCAATTAACCTCCGTACGAATTCCATATATGATTGGGCGCATTGAGAAAACAAACTGGAATAAAACATTTGTTGCTTCTCGATGAACAACAACTCGTTCTTGTTTATAATGGAATCTAAAAAGTAGTTTTTGAGTATTCAAAATATCGCTTAATGCATTGGAAGGGCCCACTGTTTTGGCTACATAGGCTAATGCTTCAATAATCGTTTCATACGAATACGAGATTATAATATTTCTTATTTTACTTTCACAATCAGCCTTAGATGTACCATTGTCGATGAGGTCTGAATACTGTAAATATCGTTCAAGCCCGTACATTTGGTCTTCTCATGCAACTGTTATTGTTAGTCATTAGATTTTCGCTTGGACAAGATAGCTCAATATATTTAGACTAACAATATTAGGTCCCGAACTTTCCTGTATAGCTATATTTCATCCTTAGTATTGACGCACCAAAATATATTTTCACAATCTGGGGGGGGGTGGGGGGTGGGCTAGAAATTTTAATAGTCTCTTGTAAGGTTTAAGTATTCTCAATAAAACCGATTGCAGTTTTGAATTTTGCAAGTTATTGCGCAGATAAGAGAATCTAGAAGAACTCAAAAAAAGGCGACCCCACTGGGATCGCCTTTCAAATTGAGTCTACAAATCAGAGACTATTTTACTTCACTGTCTTTTTTGTCAATGTCATGTCCGTCAGAGGGGCGTTCTCTTCCCCATCCGCGGGGGCTGCAGCAATCGTCATCCCACGAGCGGTGGAATATTTTTTCTTTTTCTTCAGGTGTCAGATGGTCAAAATTTCTGTTCCAGCCACCGAAGCCTCTGCCTCTGTGTCCGTGTCCTTTGTGGCATCCGAATCCAAAGATAAGTCTTGAAAGTAATAGCAGTCCTATTGTCTGCCAGAATGTGATTACCGGGAAGTGAAACAGTTGAGGCAGCAGTGCATTCCACAGCAGCATTGCGACAACCGAACCGCCGAACAAAGCGACAATTCCCATGAGTATCATCATCGGTATTCTGAAAGCTTTTGTACGCATAGTAGTTTCCATTAATTAGTTTATAAAATTAGTCTTGATATTCGTCATATAATTCACGCAATCGCTTGCGCAAAAATAATATAGCATAATGCTTACGGGAGAGCAGTGTATTTAACGCGACTCCCGTTTCTTTTTCAATTTCTTTGAAGCTCAGTCCCTGAATCTCGTACATCTCAAAAACCTGCCGCTGTTCTTCGGGAAGTTCATCAAGTGCGGCACCTAATATTTCCCAGAACGATGCCCGTGATAAGAGTTCATCAGGCAATTCTGCGAGATCAGTCAGCGAATCTTCCAATCTAACCAAAATACTATCGTCGTCGTCTTTTGTCGAGAACTCATTCATGGCGTCCAACGAAACCGGTTTGCGCTTACGGTACCAGTCAATAATTCTATTCTCCGCGACACGGTACAGCCATGCCCCGGCCTGCTCAATTGGCCCTTTCTGAAGCGCATTCCAGAATTGATAGAAAACATCCTGTAAAATGTCTTCCGCATCATCCTCGTTTGAAATCTTGCGCTTTATATAGTCAAACAACTTTTTCCGGCCTGAACCGGATGTGTGTTTGTCCGCGATTTCCTGCATCTTTATTGCTAAAGTATTGTCCGTCATTTTCAATATTGATTAATGATTCTACTATCTATGACGGACGGGTGAATAAAATATTTTAAACGTTGCGGTAAATTAGGAAAAATAGAACGCGGATGACACAGATGACGCTGATTTTAACGAATGTTTTAGGGTATAATTCCTACGGAATATTGGGGTCAGGGAGCATTATTGTTCTACAAACATATATCCGCTACGCGGAAATAGGCAAGCGAATGGATTATGTTTCTTTATGCCGTTAGGCATTTAATCCTTGTGGAAATCTATGCATTCCACGCAATAGAACGCGGATGACACAAATAACCACGCCATAGGCGTGGTCATCCGCGTTCTATTGCAGCTATCTACGCTGACGTAAAAATTCGATGCGGTCTTTGAGTTGCGATACCGGCGTCAGCAGTTTATCCTTACCGTAGATTGCATCTTCACGGTTATGGAAGACAAGCTCGTAATCCTTGCTCATAATAATGGCTTCTTCTGGACATACTTCCTCGCAGAATCCGCAGAAGATACATCTGAGCATATTAATTTCGAAACGTTCAGGATATCGTTCTTTTTCGCGATCGGTTTCGGCTGCCTGAATATCAATAGCGATTGAGGGACAAACACGCGAACACAATCCACATGCGACACAGCGTTCTTCGCCGTTCTCTTCCTGGGCAAGTACGGGTCTGCCGCGATAGGACGAGGGTGGATGAAATTTCACTTCAGGATACTCCATAGTAAACGGAGGCCTGAACATGTTGTGCAGGGTTATGTTAAGACCTTTAACAATTTCCGGGATGTAAATCTTCTGCCAGAAAGTAAGGTCTTTTAATCTCTTTTTATTGCTTTTTAATTCGTCCATAATTTCACTAAACGTTGTTATACAATACAACGACACATATTAAATATCAATTCGATTTTCATTAACCACGCCAATATGTTTATCATTAACACGGTGCTTTAGCGCCGTGAGAATCATATATCAAAGGTCACCTGGGCTTTAGCCCAACATAATGATAGAACTTGGACTAAAGTCCGTCAATAGCGGGGGCTTTCACTATCACGGCGCTAAAGCACCGTGTTAATGATGGCACGCACGAAATGCCACCGCTGTAACTATTCCTCAATCCTTATCTAAACAACATCACGTACACCGCGACCCACACGAGGTTAATCAGTGAGAGCGGGAACATTACTTTCCAGCCGATATTCATCAGCTGGTCATAACGGAAACGCGGAATGCTCCAGCGTACCCAGATGAAAAAGAACAACAATGCGAGAACTTTGAATACGAATGCACCGACCTGTAAAGCTGTTGTCAGTCCGTATGAGAGTCCAAGTTTGTCAACATATGGTATCTGCCATCCGCCGAGATATAATGTAACAATCATCGCACTGGCGATAATCATGTTAGCGTATTCGGCAAGAAAGAAGGCCGCAAATTTCATACTGCTGTATTCCGTGTGATAACCGCCGACCAGTTCAGGTTCGGCTTCAGGTAAATCAAAAGGCAGTCTGTTTGTCTCGGCAAATGATGAGACTAAAAACGTAATAAAACCAATCGGCTGAACGACAGCATTCCACATCCATCCATATTGAGAAGCAACAATATCCATCGGACGCAATGAGCTTGCCGCGAGTATAACTCCCGCAACCGAAAAGCCCATCGAGATTTCATACGAAATCATCTGTGCCGAAGAACGGATTCCACCGATAAGAGAATATTTACTTCCCGAAGACCACCCGGCAAAAGTTATTGCATATACACCGAGTGATGTTAACGCGAGAACGTATAAAATACCGATGTTCACGTCTGCAACAACAAGCGGAATGGTATAACCGAATAATGTTGCCGGTGGGCCGAATGGAATAACCGCGTACGTGGTAAACGCTACAACAAGAGCGATGATCGGTGCGAGCGTATGTATCGGTTTGTTCGCCGCATCAGGAACAATATCTTCCTTTAACAAAAGCTTTAATACATCAGCAAACGGCTGAAGTGCGCCCCACCATCCCACCCGGTTGGGACCGACACGCGATTGTGCCCACGCGCTGATCTTTCTTTCGAAGTAGACCAGATACGAAACCACGAGTAAAATAATGTTAGCGATAATCAGAATCTTGACAAGCGCTATGATCGCTATTGTTAATGTGCTCATACTACTTTGCATTTAAATTTTTAACTGAACGCCGCTCTCACCGATCGAGTTATAATCCAAACCTTTGAAGACCGGATTTTGCTGGGCAAGTTCGTGAAATATTTCATCTGCTGTTGTGATCTTGCTTTTATGTCCAAACGCGATTTGCAGGCCGAGTACGACTTTACCGACCGAACGCGCATCAATCTTTTTTGTTTTACCCCAGCGGTCAAAGTCTGTTCCAAATTTATCCAACCGGCTTACGGCCATGTTATCAAGCGATCGGTCACGGTCAACAATGGCGACCGCGGGACGAATCCTCTGCAGCCTGCCCTGAAAATTCACCCATGTACCGTTTTGTTCCGCGTACGAAGACAGCGGGAAAAGTATATGCGCGTACCGGGTTGTCGTATTTTCATTTACCGCGAAAACAATAATGAGGTCGAGCTTCTTTGCCGCCTCTTTCAATTCCGGGTACATCGAGAAAATATCATTGCCTACAATAATAAGCGCTTTTATTTTTCCGCTCTTAATGCCTTCCAGCACTTTGGGGACAAACTCACCTTCCTGAAATTTATTGATACCGACAATTTCAGCGCCGAGTGCATTTGGCATTTTATCTTCACGTTTCAGCAATTCATCACCGCTGCCTTTTTCGACAATGCGCTGATAATCAATGTACTTTGTACTTATTGTGGTCTTTGCAAATTTGCTTAACAGGTAATTATCTTCGCATGTTGAAAATGCAGAAGCAAAAACCGCCACTTCATCTTTACCAAAAACTTTTAACTCCGATACCGCACCGGCGCAGGCTTCATCCCAGGTAACCTTGGTCATCTCGCCGTTTCTTCTCAGATGCGGGCCATTGACACGGGTTTCAGCATTAACATGCTTAAAAGTTTGCAATCTTCCTTCGTCGCACATCCAAAAACTGTTTACATCTTTATTCAGACGTGGAGTCAATCTCTGAATTTCATTACCCTTTACCCACATATCAATGTTACATCCGCGGGAGCAGCCGGGGCAGATTGTCTTCGTCGAAGACATATCCCAAACGCGCGACTGGAAGCGGAAGTCGCGGCTGGTAAGCGCACCGACCGGACAGATGTCTGTTACGTTCATTGAGTAAGGGTTATCAAGTTCTTTTCCGGGAAAGGTAGTGATGGTTACGCGGTCGCCGCGCTGTGTAAAGGTAAGTTGTTTTTCTCCTGCTATCTCATCGCAAAAGCGGATACATCGTGAACACGAAATGCAGCGTTCACCGTCGAACATTACATGTGGCCCGAGAGGGACGCGTTTATCCTTATGCTGTTTCGCTTCAGTAAAACGGCTTTCACCTTTGCTGTGCTTATATGCGTAATCCTGCAATTTACATTCACCAGCCTCATCGCAAATGGGGCAATCCAAAGGGTGATTGATAAGCAGAAATTCCATAACCGCATTACGCGCAGCAAGGGTCTTTTCATTTGCCGTATGCACCACCATGCCTTCTACGGCTTGCGTGGAACATGCGATGGCAAGTTTCGGCATCTTTTCAATATCAACAAGACAGACACGGCAATTGCCCGATACCGACAGGGATTCATGCCAGCAAAAATGCGGAATGGTAATTCCGGCATCCGCGGCAGCTTCAATAATGGTCTGTCCCGGTTTAAATTCTATTTCTTTTTCGTCTACTGTAAACTTTGGCATATCGTTATCCGATTGATTATGCTTTGCCTGAACGTGCGGCAGATTTAAGTATCACTTTTGTGAGTGAGTCCTCATTAAGCGCTTCACAAGCCATTTCTAAAATTTGCTCAGCTGTAATTTTTTCAATTTTTGTAATAACTTCGTCAATACTAACGGTACGGTTGTAATTCAAAATGCTGTTTGCAAGCCGTATCATCCTGTTCGACGTATTTTCCATTCCGAGAAGGATTGTACCTTTTAAATATTCTTTTACGCGTCTTAGTTCCCTATCACCTATCTTTTTTGTCCTCAATTTCGCCAATTCTTTGGAAATAATCTGCTGGGCTTTGTCAAAATTCCGCTCATTTGTCGAAAAATAGACCCCAAAGGCCGATGCGTCGTTGTATGAATTGATAAATGAGTTGATTTGATAGGTAATGCCGGTTTTTTCACGCACAGCCTGATATAAACGGGAGGAACTACCCTCGCCCAGTACAATAGAGAGCAGGTTGAGAATCATTCGCTCCTCATGACGGTAGCCGTAGGTCTTCGTTCCGAGAATGCAATGCACTTGCGAAATTTCCCGGTCGAATGTCATATCGGCGCCTTGCACGTCACCGACCCACTGCCGTTTATTGGGCTTCGATTTCGTGGATGAAGCGATATATTTTTCCGCAAGGTGAATAATCTGTTTGTGATCTATATTGCCCGAGGCGGATATTAAAAGGTTATTTATTCCGTAATGATTCTTGTGAAAATCCGACAGGGTCTTATGATCGAATGAGGCAATGGTAAATTCATTGCCTACGATAGGCAAAGCCAGAGGATTGCCTTTAAAGATGATCTCTTCAAATTTATCAAATATCAGCTCTTCGGGATTGTCGTCAATGTCCTTAAGCTCGTCAAGAATCACACCGGCTTCTTTGCGGATATCAGACTGGCGGAATAACGGATGCTGTATCATATCGGCAATAACATCCATGGTCTTTGGCAGGTGCTGAGCTAATCCGCGCCCGTAATAACATGTATGTTCTTTGGATGTAAACGCGTTCAGGTAACCGCCGAATGATTCAATTGTTTCCGAAATAGAGCGGGCAGAACGTTTTTTCGTTCCCTTGAAAAGCATATGCTCGATAAAATGGGAAATGCCGTTGACTTTTTTCTGTTCGTCCCTTGTTCCGACATTGAACCAGAAGCCAAGAGAGAAAGATTGGACGTACGGAATCTGCTCACTTACTATACGAATGCCGTTGTCTAATTCACTATATTCAAAATTCTGTACTATTTTTTGCACGCTTTTTCTAATAATTAAAAAGCTAAATATAGAGAATAGGTGCCACGGAAGCAAACCAAAGTAGGTGCGGCTATTTGTGCTCGTTCATGAATTTCTGAAAAAACTCACCGATGCTTTTATACGCTTTTTCGAGCTTTTCTTCCTGCGGCAAAAATGCCACGCGGAAGTGATGCGTGAACGGATACTGGACAAAGCCGGTTCCGGGCACGACAACAACACCGGTTTCTCTGATAAGTGCCTGCACGAACTCCTCATCGCTGTATTCCATGTGCAGCTTCGGGAAAGCATAAAATGCTCCTTCCGGTTTTGTACATGAGATACCCGGGAATGAATTCAGCATTTGATAGGTAATATCACGGCGTCTTGTCAGTTTTTCTTTCGCGACAATAAGGTGATCCTGAATGCCTTCAAGCGCTGGCTTGATCGCGTACTGCTCCGGATGATTCGCGGACAATCGTGCGCGCAATATTTTGTTTACTGCTTCAATATATTCTTTCAGCAGAGTTGATTTTCCGCTGACAATTCCCCAGCCGATTCTGAATCCCGGCACGAAATAATTTTTTGAAAGTCCACCGAATGTAATACAGCTGACGTCCTGATTCATCGAGGCTATGGAAGTGTATTCGCTGTCATCAAGCAGCAGCTTATCATAAATTTCATCGGTGAAGATGATAAGGTCAAACTCGAGCGCTATATCAATAATTTTTTGCAGAACTTCTTTTGAATACAATGAGCCGGTTGGATTATTCGGATTAATAAGAATAATGCCGCGTGTTCTCTCGTTGATCTTTCTCCTGATATCTTCGATATCCGGCTGCCAGTCATTTGATTCATCGAGATAGTACGGAACTTCAATAGCCTGAAGTTTACTTGATACGGCAGTATAGAGTGGATAGCCCGGTGCCGGAGCGAGAACATTCTCACCGGAATCAACCAGTGCAGTAAGACATATTTCAATTGCTTCACTCGCGCCGGTAGTAATAAAAATATCCTGAATATTTTTAATGCCTTTGTTATGGGCTTCTTGTTCAATTGCTTTTATCGCTTCGGGGATACCCGAAGAAGGAGCATAGCCGTTATGATTCGAGAGCATTGCCTTGTGAACGGTCTCTACAACGTGAGCCGGAGGTGCGAAATCGTAAAGATTCGGATCACCGATATTCAGGTATAACATCTCTTTACCGGTAGCTGCAACCTGATTGGCAAGCACAACAATATCCCGTACAGCATACGTGATGTAATCCGTTCTTCTTGCGGGACGCACAACTTTCTGAACCATAAAAAACCATCCTAATTAATTAAGGAAAGATAAGAAAATTTTTCAAAGTGAAAGTTTTCTTAGGAGGGTTTTAGTGAATTTTATTAGTGTATAGTTATGCGGAGAAGTGAATATCAATACGCGGGGCGCCTTCCTAGCCCATGACTTACACGAAAGATTCTTTAAAGTACGTTATACGCTTTTTTGTCTTAGCACTTCGAACAGCATTACGCCCGTTGCGACGGAGACGTTGAGGGAGTTTATTTTTCCAGCCATCGGGATTTTCACGAGGAAATCGCAGTTTCTGGCAGTCAAAGGTCTGATGCCCTTTTCTTCATTACCCATAACAAGTACGGTCGGCATTTTGAAATCAACCGAGGTATGAGTCCTGTCGCCATCTAAAGATGTGCCGACAACCCAATAGCCGTTATCCTTGAGAAGTTTTAATGCCTGCACAAGATTATCAATGTAACAAAGATTGAGGTGCTCTATTGCGCCTGCTGACGCTTTTACGACGGTCTGATTGATAGGGGCGGAATTATGCTTGGTGATGAGAACTCCGTCAACTCCCGAAGCTTCCGCCGTGCGGAGTATAGCACCGAGGTTGTGCGGATCCTGAATCATATCAAGTAATAAGAGCAAAGGATTTTTATTCTGTTTCGCTTTTTCAATAACACGGTCGAGATTCAATAATTTTATTTCTTCACGTAAAGCAGCGATTCCCTGTGTCTCGCCTCTACCGGCAATCTCAATAAGTTTTTGCGGTGCCACTTCCGAAACAGGAATGTTGTTTTGCTTTGCGAGTTGTTTTATCTGCTCAATGACATCGCCCCTGTTACCGAACTGAATATAAATCTTACTGATTGAGGCATCATTCCTCAATGATTCAAGAACAGGTTTTCTTCCGGTAATGACCATACTATTTCACGTCTTTCTTTTTCTTTACTGCCTTTGGGTTCAGTTCAGGCATCGGAGGTGATGTTTTCCCCTTCAGATAAATGAATCCGAGCAGTCCGCCGAAGAAAAGCACAACAGATATGAATTGGGCTTCTGTCATTCCCCATACAAAATTCGGATTGAGCCGGAGCAATTCAACGGAGAATCTGGCAATTGCCGAAAGGATAAGGTACAGTATGAATAAACGTCCGGCATCGAGAGCTTTTTTACGATAATACCAGAGAATACCGAAAATAATAAGTGCACCGAGAAATTCATAAATCGGCGTAGGATGTAATGGCGTATTATTGGGGACAAAACCGCCGGGAAAATTTTTCTCGAATATACTGCCTCTGAACATATCCATCGGTTTAACAATGCCGTTCTCATAATTCACGCCCCAGGGAAGTTTGGTCGGAATGCCGTAATCGCCGTCACCCGCAAGATGGCAGCCGATTCTTCCAATGCCATAGGCAATGGCAAGTGATGGTGCGGTCAAATCAGCCAAACGGAGAAACGGGATTTTTTTCTTCCGGCAATAAAGCACAATAGCAATAGTAACCAGAATGAATCCGCCGTAGTACGTCAATCCGCCGGGAGAAAACATCATGCTTGCAGGATTATGAAGAAACTCTTCCCAGTTTTCAAAGAGGTGAAACAGTTTGCTTCCGGCAACTCCGAAGATAATCGCCATCAACGTAATTTCGGAGGCTACCGATTCAGGCAGGCCGGCACGTTTATATTCCTTTGCCAATATGAAACTGGCAACAATAAAAGAGATACCGAGCATCAAGCCGTAACTGTAAATGGTGAGGGGACCGATTTTCAATAATTCAGGACACACGGGGATTATTCTCCTTTGCCGAAACTGAATAGCGAGTGATCAACTTCGAACGTGCAGAACGTTCTGTTGTTTTTTTTCTTCGGCGAGGTTTCTTGCAATACGATAATTTCTTTTTTGAAGATGTTGAAATCAATGAGGAATGAGTTTATACTGCCATCCTGTTTGATAAAGGAGATTGTATGCTTGCCGAACAGGTTCTCAAAAAACAAATCGGTAAATGCGTTTTTTGCTTCAACCAGACAAGTCTGCCGCGTGTTTAACCCTAAAAGGCTTATTTCAATATTGTTTTTCGTTTTAACAACATTGACGGATATCTCATAGGTCAAATATGAAAATTCCTTTACCGTATAAAGACTTATGACATAGAACTGTTTTTTCTGAACCTTGTCATATTGAAAGTAGGTCTTTATCGTGTACTCGATTGCATCTTTTTTCTTTTCGGGCACCGCAGATTTTATTTTATCAATATTTTTCTTGCGGGTTTTCGGAACCTTAGGAAGCTCAACCGGTTTTTTTAATGGCATCAGCTTAACTTTAAAATAATACTATGAATGGATTTACTTCTATTCGGGACTTACTCACTTCACAAAACAAAAAAACTCTCCCCAGCCGGTAATGTTCAAAAGAATTTCAGATTTTGTGGCTCTCCCTCTCTTGTTAAGCCTGCCCGCCGAAGGCGCGGAGAGGGGTTGGGGGTGAGTTCCTTAAAATAAATTTATAAAGAGAAATTCTTGCACTCATTTAAAAACAGCCATGTTTAATTCTCAACATGCAATTTTTAATATTTTATAACTCTATATACTCAGCTTCTTCCTGCTTAAATATCGCAAGGATTTCCTGAGTCGTTTTTGCATTGATGAGCTTCGCCCTGAAATCATCATTCGTCATCATACGTGAAATACGGCTCAATAATTTTATATGAAGGCTGACTTGACTATCCTGGCCGACTATAAGAAATACAATGTGTACGGGCTGGTCGTCAAGCGACTGATATTCGATAGGCTGTGTTGAGCGGCCAAAGGCGCAAACAACATCTTCAACAGCATCGGTCTTACCATGTGGAATCGCAAAATTCTTGCCGACTCCCGTAGACATAATTTTTTCACGTTCGAGAACTGTCTCCCGGACTTTCTCCAGATTCTTCACCCGCGGATCATCTTTAAAAAGATCTATTAGTTCGTTAATAATATCGGTTTTGTTTTTGCTTTTAAATTCCGGTATTATCGTTTTTTCAGTTATAAGGTCTGTAAGTTTCATATTCTTCTCTAATTCTAAATAATTCATCACTTAAATTTACGAAAGTTGCGGATGGTAATCAATCACGCAAAAAGCCTATTTTAAAGCCAACTGTTTTTAACTTAATAAGTTACTACAGCTTTCTTTTTCCTCGGATCTCTAACTTTGAACAAAACCCAGAAAAAAGCCCCGATGCTGAGTATTGCGTATATGACAAACATGCATTCATATCCGTATGTGCGAATAACATACCCGTTCAACAGTCCCGACAATACGAACGGCGAAGCAATTGAGCTAAGGGCAGCAATGTAAAAGCGTCGTTTGGACTCCTCAACCATTTCAAGGATTATTGCAAGCCGGGATATACCCAATATACTGTTTGCGAATGCGCTGCAAATAAACACGATATAAAAAGCGTAGATTGATTGACTCATGTACGCAAAGAGTGACGCAATTGTCAGACTCAAAGCCATGGCCAGAATATTCACCTTGTGACCAAAGTAATCGGGCAGTATACCGAATATGATATTCCCCACTACCATTCCGATCATATATACGATAGTAAAGCCTCCCGCCGCCGCGTCAGGCAGATTGAACTTCTTTAAAGCAAATACTGCGAAGAACGGGACAATAGTAAAGACAGATTGCATGACAATATCCCCTGCAAGATATGCCTTAAAGTTCTTATTTGATTTCAGCAGATAACTGATCTTGAATTTTTCCTTATTTGCATCGGCAGGCTTCTCCTCTGAAGGGAATTCTCTGACCTTGTTAAGAAACACCAGCGACCAGACAGAGATCAGGAAAAAGATAATGAACAACATTCCGTAGTTATACGGAGTGTGAAATGTCACCAATACATAGGTAATAATAATACCGCTGGGAATACCGAGGAACGAACCGATCAACTGCCGTATTGCTATAACCCGGCCACGTAATATAACGGGAACGGTTTTCGAAATCAGGTAAAACCAGTTCGGCGATGAAAGGCTGCCCATGAAAGCGCAGAGTGACAAGAGCATGAAGAACAGTATGAGATTCGTATGCTGCGGCAGATGTGGAAACGCCAGTATGATTACAACACCGGTTATAAAGTATGCGAACCGCTGATAGAAAGCAATTTTCATGACAAGCGGTTTTATGACCGGGATGAATTTTTCGTTCTTCAGAAATATCTGGGGCAGACTCGTTCCCAGCGTCCATAATATCGGCAGGAATCCGATTGCCACCGCTCCCCCGCCAAGCGATTGGATGAAAACCGGGATTATCGTCTGCATGGCAATAAAACTCATTGCCAAAAAGAACAATGAGCCATCCGATATATGCATCAGTGCATTTATCGTAATGTCATTCCGGTGTTCCGGCGGGAACTTATGTAATCGTAAAAAGCGTTGTATGATATACATGATAAATTGAGTTTAGTAAAACAAAAATGATGAAAAATCAGTTATTGTGAAAATAGACTGCATAGATGACAGTGTGCGATATTTTCTGATTGATTTTGTTCGCCCCCTTCGGGGACGTTTTTTTTGTGGGATCTCTACCCCCGGTTCCGCAAGCTCCACCGGGGGTTACCCGCCTGCATGGCGCAGTCGGGCAGGTTCAAATTAAGTCACTTCGTGACTTGGGAGAGGAGAATCTTTCAATATCAAAAATCATTTTTGATTAACTTCGGGACTTTCTCTAAATTTCTGTGTTATTGATTAAATATTTCGTATTTGAGGAGTGTGACCATCTTAGTTCAAGATGATTATGTTAGTGTTAAGACCGGATTTGAAAAAATAGAAGATTCATACCGGACCGCATTTGCAAGCAAAGTTCTGCAGGCAGCTTCCATAGATTTTACCCGGAAGATAGCCTCCTTATCACAGAGCGAAGAAATATTCTATCAATACATCTCCCCCGACGCCTCACTCAGGTTTTTAACTGTGGGTGAGATTTACCGGGAAAATTTGTCCGACACATCGTTGAATACCGCCGGATCGAAATTATTTAGCTCCTATACTGTTCTCGATGAATCCGGAAAGACGGAGTTTCCTCTACTTTTCCTGCAAAAAATGTTTAACAAGTCAGAGGCTCCGGAGTGGAGCGATTTTGAGGATTCTATTTTTATTCCCGAATTCGTTTTTCTGAAAAATCCTGTCGGCTGCTTTATTATACAAAATAGTTTTGAAGCGCAATCATCTTCCACTCTTTTGAAAGTTATATACGCCATACCGGAAGATGATGCCGGTCAGGAAAAATGCGCACCCGTTTTACTGGATGCGCCTGAGGACAAAACTCAATGGGCTAATTCAATCGCAGAGATGCAAAATGCGATACTAAACGGCACTATACAAAAAGCAGTCCTTTCACGGCACATGCAATATTCTTTTGAAACAGAACCAGAATATGCTGTTGTCGCGGATAATCTGGAAAAGCAAACTTCAGCATATCGCTTTTCTTTCCGCCGCGGAAAAAGTTTTATTGTCGGTGCGTCTCCGGAAAAATTGTTTTCTTTGGAAGGTGATACAATTTATTCCGAAGCTATTGCGGGAAGTGCAAAACGCGGCAAATCTGAAGAAGAAGATTCGGCTAACGCAGCAGATTTGATGAACAGTGAAAAAGAGCGATTTGAACATGACTGCGTTGTGCAATTCATCGCCTCGGCATTACGGAGACATGCCCGTAATGTCACATTCAATAAGGTGCCGGAGATAAAAAAACTTCTTCGTATTATGCACCTGCGCACGGAAATCCGGGCTGAAGGATTCCGGCGTGCCGATTTAGACAACGTAATTTCCGATCTCTACCCTACACCCGCGACGTGCGGAGACCCGAAAGAAATCGCATACGCGTTAATTAACAGTTTGGAAACTCATTCCCGTGGATTATATTGCGGCCTGTCCGGATGGCTGACTAATAAACAGAACGGCAATTTTTATATTTTACTGCGTCTTGCTTTACTGAAAGACAAGCAGATGCACGTGTATGCGGGGTGCGGTATCGTTAAAGACAGCAACGCCGGCGGAGAATATGAAGAATCGCAGTATAAAGCGGAATCAATTATAAAGCTTTTTTACAATGAAGATAAATAGAAATTACTTTTGGGCAGATATTTTTATCAACAGTCTGCTCGATGCGGATATACGACATATCATTATTTCCCCCGGTTCACGGAATACATCACTTACTTTAGCTGCCGTAGATAACAAAGACATTAAAGCAATCTCCGTTATTGACGAACGCGGAGCGGGTTTTTTCGCTCTCGGTTTGGCGCGTTCCATTAACAAACCCGTCGTGCTCATGTGCACATCGGGTACTGCTGTTGCTGAATACTACCCGGCGATTATAGAAGCATATCAACAGCGCGTACCGTTAATTGTTTGCACGGCAGACCGCCCCGAATATCTCGTTGATACCGGAGCGAACCAGACAATCCGTCAATCCAATATTTACAAAAATCACATCAGGTTTTTTGCGGACTTCGGACTTCCGCAGCCGACTTTAAAAGGTATTCAGACTTACAGAAAGAAAATTGAAAAAGGACTCGACACTGCGATATTCGAAAACCGCGGTCCGGTGCATTTTAATTTCCCGTTCGAAAAACCTTTTGAGCCGCATACTACCACCGATGATATTTCATTAGATGTATTTACGCGAGCAACAGAAGAGAAGCTGCATATCTCAGCCGATCAGAATAAAAACGAAGGTCACGTACCCGCCGCAACATTGAAAAAAATCGAGAAGGTTTTATCAGCAAGTAAAAACCCGCTGTTTCTTGTCGGCCCCGGTGATTTTGAGGATGATTTTTATCCCCTTGTTAATGAGCTTGCCCGCAGGTATAACGCCGTTATCTTTGGAGATGCGGCATCCGGAATACGATTTACAAACAAGGCGCTATCAAACCTTGTTGCCAATTATGATACGTTCTTAAGAGGACGTGCTCTCCCTGAAGAATTTCAGCCGGACGTTATCATCATTTTCGGAAGAACAATGACCTCCGTTCTGGTGGAGAAACTATTAACAACATCCAAAGATTTCCGTATCGTTATAAATACGTACGGCGACAGGTTTGATCCGACCGATAAAAACCGGCTTATCATTAACAGAAAATCCAAGTCGTTTCTACTTGATATGCTCGCGCTGCCCCAAAAGAAAAAGGCAGCAGGCAAAAGCAATCTGCTTTCATACATGAAGAAGGCGGATGCCGCGATGGAGAGAAAAAAGAAAAAGATTTTATCCCCGAAAGGGAAAATACAGGAAGCGGAGCTCGTCAATATTGTTATTGATGCGCTCCCGGCCAACAGCACGCTGATGCTCGGCAATAGCCTGCCGATACGGGATTATAATAATTTCGCATCTCCCGTGAAAAAGAAAATTTATGTTAAACAGAATCGCGGCGCCAGCGGCATTGACGGGATTACCGCTACTGCATTCGGGTTAGCATTTGAAAACAAAGAACATACATTTCTCGTTACCGGCGATGTTTCGTTTTATTATGATATTAATTCGCTGTTGATCGGAAAAAAATATCGCATTCCCTTAACCATACTTGTTATGAATAATAACGGCGGAAGGATTTTCGATATGCTGCCGGTCGCTCAGTACGGCAATGCGTTCAAAGAATATTTTGTAACCTCACCTGATATCGACTTTAAGCCGTTAGTGCAGGGATTCAAAGGGAATTTCTATCCGGTAAAAACGAAAGAAGCACTTACCGCTTCATTGCGGAAATGCCTCAAGTCAAAAACGTTTAACGTCATCGAGATACTTGTTGATCCGGAGTATTCTGCGGATAAGAGGAATGAACTGAGAAGATGTATCGGCGGTGTTTAATCAGTCGCTTGTATTTTCGCTCCGGCAGCTATTGCACTGGCAAAATTCATATATCTCTTCATAGCCGTAATCAATGGTTAATTCTGCACCAGGCTGAATATCAACAGCAGATATGAGATACAAGCTATTGTCGTCTTTGTCGTCAACTTCGCAGTTATAATCGCAGTCGTGGTTGATATATTTTATAACGTCGGTATTGGCAGTATCAATATAATTATCCCCGTTCCAAAAAATGTAGACGTTATCTTCTTCGTTCTCACGCCGTACACATTCATCTTCGTTGATAACTTCGCCCTCGATAACCATAATGATCTCTCCGGCGGGAATAAAATCCTTCGCAAAAATTCCTTTACCGTGAATTTCTGATTCCCTTACTTCTATTTTATTGCTGTGAGGCATGCTGCTTTTATCTTTTTAATCTTTATTCTTAATTCAAAATTTTAAGTTCTACAAAAATTTAATGCCTACGGCATAAATCACATATCTAAACTAACGAGCAATGCAAAATTCAGGTGGATTTATACAAGTCCGGTTTCTTTCTGTCAAACTTCGAAAACACTTAAATACATAAAACCCCGCCTTGCAAGACGGGGTTTATGATTTTATCTGATTAACTTTTTAGTCGCCGAAGCAGATGCCGAGGTTTCTTCCTGTTGTCAATACATCCGCATCAAGAGGAACGTATCTCATTTTACCGGATACTTCATCAAGAGGCAAGTATTTAACATTAGGACCATCCAAAGCAACCATAACACCGTTCAAACCGTCATTCAGTGCGCGGACTGCTGCTGCGCCAAAACGTAATGAGAGAAGGCGGTCATAGGCTGTCGGGCTTCCGCCGCGGAGCAAGTGACCTAAGATCAGAGTACGGACTTCACTTTGTACTAATCCCTTGAGCTCTTCGCTGAACCGGTCAGCTGCACCGCCGAGACGCTCCAGTTTACCGGCTTCGGTTTCAATAATAGCGGTTGTTCCGTCTTTCGGTATTGCACCTTCCGCAATAACGATGATCGCATGTTTTCTTCCTTTTTCATACGAAGCATTTATATGGGCGGCGACCTGACTGATATCGTACGGAATTTCAGGTATCAGAATAACATCGGCAGATGTTGCGATACCGGCTTCCATTGCGATCCAGCCTGCATAACGACCCATAACTTCAACAACCATAATTCTGCCGTGTGAACGTGCTGTTGAATGCAGACGGTCAATTGCTTCAGTTGCAAATGAAACCGCGGTATTAAAACCAAACGTAATTTCTGTTCCGGCAAGATCGTTATCAATAGTTTTCGGAACGCCGACAACTTTCACCCCTTTTTTCGCAAAGTAGTTCGCCATTGAAAGAGATCCGTCGCCGCCGATAGCAATCAACGCGTCAATCTTTTCTCTGCGCATTCCTGCTACAATTTCATCTGTACGATCAATTTCAACGATATTACCTTTGGTGTCTTTCATGGGATAACGCATCGGGTTTCCGCGGTTTGTCGTACCCAAAATAGTTCCACCCCAAGCGGTAATATTTTCAACCTTCTCGGGTGTCAGTTTGATTAATCCGTCATCATTCGGGTAATTTTCAGGTAAAAATATTCCGTTAAAGCCATCGCGAATACCAATGACTTCCCAGCCTAAGTTACAGGCAGAAATAACTGCCGCTTTAATTACTGCATTAAGTCCGGGAGCATCGCCACCGCCGGTGTTGATCGCTATACGTTTGATACTATTAGGATTTGCCATAAGCGCTCCATTTTAATTATATAATCAATCTCTATGTAGTTCTCAATTCTTAAGAAAACACAATACCTAATTTAACTTTTTTCAGCAATTTTACCAATAATCGTATCTAATTAAGGCGGAGATTGTTTTATACCAACCAAATTACGGAAATTAATCTTATCCGCTTACAAATAAATGCCCAGGGACAAGCACAGCCTAAATTATTGTACTATTTACCGGATACTAAAAACTTTGCGAAAACCGGGAAATGATCGCTGTAACCACCGAGATACTTATTTCCGCCATATGTCGGCAGCGGGCTTCCCGCGTATCTTTCTTCGGTTTCTATCATATAATCCTGTTTGTAAATGGTAAAGCTTCCGTTAAGATAGCTAATTTTATTCTTTCCGACGAGTGGGTTTGATACGATAATCTGATCCAATAAATCCCATTCATTTCTGTATTTCAGCGTTCCTTCGCCTTTGGATTTTCTTTCCCAAGCAAGATTCTGCAGCGTTGTTTTGGCATCAGGAGCAGTCGGCATATAGTGACCGGCAGCAAGAACGGAATCAATTGAAACATTTGTCGGTTCGTCGTTAAAGTCGCCCATAATAACGATATTTGCATTTTTATCTTTAGCAAGCAGCGCATCCACATCTTTACGCAATACTGATGCAGCGGTTATACGATTGATGACGGACTCATCCTGTCCGCCTCTGCGTGACGGCCAGTGATTGACAAATACATGAAGCACCTCATCGTTCTTCTTGTCCTTCAGCACAACGTGCAGGATCAGACGGGTTGGATATTTCGTTGGCAGGAAAACCGTGTCGCCGACAACACTGACTAAATCAAAAACGGCGCTTTTAAATATCAAGGCGCAGTCAATACCACGTTCATCAGGGGAGTCCATGTGTGCTATGCCGTAATTGCAATCGGGCATTTTATTAATGAGAGCTTCAACCACGCCGCGGTTTTCGATTTCAGCCATTCCCATGACATCAAGACCTTTGCCGCTGTTCATTTCGAGAATAACTTTTGCATGGTTCTTACATTTGGTTTCGAAACGGTCCGAAGTCCAGTGCTTTTTTGCATCCGGAAGAAATTCTTCATCATTTATTTTTTTGTCGTCGAGTGTGTCGTAAAAATTTTCCATATTCCAGAAACCGACAAGAATAGTATCCTGCCCTTTAGCATAAGAATATTTAAAGCCGCAGGTCAATAAGAGAACTGCCAGTAAGAACGATAGTTTTTTCATGCATGCTCCGATTCAATTAAAACGTAAATAATTCAACATGGTAATTTATTAAAACAATAATAATTAGTAGACAAAATTCTCATAATAATCGTTTAAATCCGCGGGTAATAAAAATTGCCTTAGTTTGTGATACGTCAGCACAAACCGGTTATGAACATGATCTACTTCCTAACCCACGGGTTAACCCGTGGGTTAGGAAGACTGAATATGGATAGACTACAGCCCGAATGCCGCACCCGCAAATACCGTTTCCGATACACGATTTTTCTTTGTATATTTTTTTCAGCTTTGAAGCTAAAAACAGATACAAACACATACATTATTTCCGGAAAAGGCGTGAAGCAACATAAAGAATTAGTCCGCGGATTGGGACTTTCCACAGCTACTATGATTGTGGCCGGGTCCATGATCGGAGCCGGTATTTTCAAAAAACCCGCTTCCATGTCGGGACAATTGATGTCTCCCGAACTCCTGCTATTAGTGTGGATAGTCGCCGGAATTATGACCTGCATCGGAGCCTTGGTCAATGCCGAAGCCGCCGGAATGATTGATGCAACCGGCGGACAGTACATGTATTTCAAAAAGATGTACGGCGATTTTACCGCGTATCTGTACGGCTGGTCTATTTTTTCCGTAATACAAACCGGGTGTCAGGCTGCCATTGCATATATTTTTGCCGAATATATCGGGTACTTTTTTAAACTGCCTCTCGCTCCGGCATTTATGGCTAACTTACATTTTTATATTCCATTCGTCGGTAACATATTCCCTTTCGCTGAGTTCGGTGTTAAACTTGTCGCCATTATCAGCATACTCTTCCTGACCGGCATTAATTACGTCGGTGTCGTTTTCGGCGGACTTGTTCAAAGCATCATAACATATATTAAAATCGGTTCTATCATTGTCCTATCATTATTGCTTTTAATGTTCGGTCATGGTTCAACTGCAAACTTTTATCATGGGTTTTCTCTTCCGCCGCAGGTATCGCATAACTTTTTTTCATTAATCGGATTGGCACTGGCAGGTGCTTTCTGGTCGTATGACGGCTGGAATAATGTGACATTCGTTGCCGGTGAAATAAAAAATCCACAGCGCAATGTACCTCTTGCTCTTATGTACGGAACACTAATTGTCATGGGGGGTTATGTACTCATCAACGTCGCGTACTTGTATGTACTGCCTGTTGAAGTTATGAAGGACTGCGAATTGGTTGCCGCGTCTGCGGCCGAAAAAATATTCGGTAATACCGGCGCAGCAGTCATCTCCATCTTTGTAATCATTTCGTCATTCGGAGCCTTGAACGGCAGCATTCTTGCCACGGCGAGAGTGCAATTCGCCATGGCACGCGAAAACATGTTTTTCAAATCGCTCGGCAAGATACATCCCAAATTCGCAACGCCGCACGTATCACTCGTTGCACAGGGAATCTGGTCCGCGGTACTGGTGATGTCCGGTTCATTTGATACCATAACCGATTATGTGATGTTTGCTTCCTGGCTGTTCTACATGCTCGGCGCATTGGGAATTATCATTTTGCGCTATAAAATGCCCGATACTCCCCGGCCGTATAAAGCATGGGGCTATCCGGTTACTCCGGTAATTTTTGTTATCTTTTCTTTCCTGTTTCTTATGAATACGTTAATTTCGAATACGTCAAACGCGATGATGGGAACTCTGCTCATAGCAGCAGGACTACCGATTTATATTTTGCGAAAAAGGTTTTTACATGACAGCTAAAAAAGAAAAAATTGTTCTTATTGATGCAATGGCTCTGGCATATAGAGCATATTTTGCATTTATCTCCCGCCCGCTCCGCACCAAGGACGGATTTCCGACCTCAGCCATTTATGGATTCCTTACACAATTAATCAAAGTGCTTGAGGATGTACGTCCCGATTATGTACTCGTGGCATTCGATCTTAAAGAACCGACCTTCCGCCACATTGAATATGCGGCGTATAAAGCAAACCGTCAAGCTATGCCTGAGGATATGGTACCGCAAATCGGTAAAATAAAGGAGCTGGTTGAAGTACTGAACATTCCGGTGTATTCATTGGCCGGATACGAGGCTGATGATATTATCGGCACAGTCGCCAAGCATGCCGCCGCGAGCGGTATGACCGCCTACATGATAACACCTGACAAAGACTATGTTCAACTGGTTGATGACAACATAAACATTGTTAAACCCGGAAAGAGTACCGAGGAAATCGCCCTCTTCGATATTGAACGCGTACGGAAAGATTACGGATTTGAACCCATTCAGATGATTGATTATCTCGCCCTTGTCGGTGATGCGTCCGACAACGTGCCGGGTGTAAAAGGCATCGGAGAAAAAACCGCAGTGCCGCTTATTCAAAAATATCACTCGGTCGAAAACATTTATGCGCATATTGACAGCATCACCCCTCCCGGCGTAAAGGCAAAGCTCGAGGCCAACAGAGAGAATGCTTTCCTCTCGAAACGTTTAGTTACGATTGAAATAAATACGCCGATTGAAATTGATCTTAACGCGACAAAGATACACGTACCGGATTTTGAAAAGGTACGCGCTATGTTCAGCGAATTAGATTTCAAACAGGCGCTGTTGCAAAAACTCACACAATTTTATCAAGCAAGCAATGCTCCTACCCCGGTAGAAGTTGCAGATACTTCAGTTGCCGACAGAACATTCAACAAAGAGCATGTTAATTACAAACTTATTATAGACAAAGATGATGCCCGGCGTTTAGCTGACGAGTTATCGAAGGCTGAGGAATTTGTTTTTGATACTGAGACCGACGGATTGGATCAATTTAGTTTACATGTCGCTGGAGTCTCTTTCTGCATGAAGGAAAAGACTGCCTATTATGTCGCGATGAATCCGTTCAAAGGTGAAGGCATTTTTGAGCCGACTATCTCATCCGAAAGAATGCCCGTTGATGATTTTGTTAAAATATTCAAGCCTGTTTTTGAGAATAAAGATATTAAAAAAATCTGCCAGAACGGCAAGTTCGATATTGCAGTAACGGAAACACTCGGCATCCGTGTTGAAAATTTCACCTTTGATACCATGATCGCTGCCTTCCTTATTGATCCGGATCAGAAGGTCGGCATGGATGATCTTTCTGAAAAGTATCTGAATTATACACCGATTCCGTTATCGGACTTACTCGGGCCAAAAAAACAGGCTGCAAAGATTTTTGATGTAGACGTTCAGACATTGAGTGACTACTCCGCCGAGGATGCCGATATTACATACCGGCTATATAAAGTTCTACAAAAGGAAATTGAGAAAGAGAATCTGCATCATGTCGCATATGATTTTGAATTTCCGCTTGTTGAAGTCCTGCATGAAATGGAAAAGGAAGGCGTCAGACTCGATACGGCAGCATTAAAATTGATGAGTGGAGATTTGCAAGTGACCATTGATGCGGCCACACAGAGCATCTTTGCTCTCGCGGGAGAAACGTTCAATATCAACTCCACACAGCAGTTGCAAAAGATATTGTTTGATAAATTGCATCTCCGTACATCCAAGAAAACAAAAACCGGCTATTCAACAGATGCCCAATCGCTTGAGAATTTGCGTGGCGAGCACGAAATTATTGAAGCGCTTTTATTATACAGGCAGGCCGCCAAACTTAAATCAACGTATGTTGACGCTCTTCCCGCTCTTATAAGTGAGCACACGGGGAAAGTCCACACAACATATAATCAGACCATTGCCTCAACGGGAAGATTGTCCAGCATCAATCCGAATTTACAGAACATCCCTATCCGTACCGAGCTCGGCAAAGAAATACGCCGGGCATTCGTTCCTTCGGATAGCGACCATGTCATTATCAGTGCCGATTACAGTCAAATAGAATTGCGCATCATGGCGAGCATGTGCGGCGATGAGCGCTTAAAGCAGGCATTCATTGACGGTGAGGATATTCACCGCAGAACTGCAGCGCTGGTATTCGGCGTGCCGGTCAGTGAGGTTACACCCGATATGCGCCGTAAGGCTAAAGAAGTAAATTTCGGTATTCTTTATGGTATCGGAGCATTCGGACTAAAAACCCGGCTCGGCATAATGCAAAAACAAGCGAAAGAGATTATTGATACCTATTTCTATACCTTCAAAAGCGTAAAAGCATTTATTGAAAGCTCCGTTCAGGTAGCAAAGGCTAATGGTTTTGCCCAGACTCTAACAGGACGCAGACGTTTCCTCAGGAATATTAACAGCAGTAACCGTGTTGTTCAGCAATTTGAAGAGCGTGTCGCCGTCAATATGCCTATTCAGGGAACGGCAGCGGATATGATTAAAGCGGCGATGATAAACATTCATAACGAGATGAAGAAAAGAAAGTTTGTGTCGAAGATGATTCTTCAGGTGCATGATGAGCTTTTATTCGATGCCCGCAAGGATGAAGTTGATGAGCTGATTCCGATGATTAAAGATTTAATGGAAAATTCATTTCCGCTTAATGTTCCCGTTAAAGTTGAGATCGGTACCGGCGATAACTGGCTGGACGCACATTAGGAGATAAGTTTTGCCGCGTTTTTGCCATTAAGAATTGCACCTTCGATGGTTGCAGGTAAGCCGTTCTGTACCCAATCACCGGCAAGGAATAAATTTGCCAGCGGGGTTATTGCCTTCGGCCGGTTCTTTAACTGCGCGCTGTCCGGAACAAAGGTCGCTTTTTTCTCCTGAATGATTTTATATCCTTGGATTTTTTCCGGCGAAATTTTCAAATACATTTTTAGCTCAGATTTAATCATCTTATACAAATCATCTTCGGAGCTTTTCAGGTACTCGTCGGCATTGCTGATTACCGTTGTAATATACCCACCGTGATTAAATACCCAATGCAAAGGTGAGCCTATCAATCCGTAAAATGGCTTCGTTACATGATTGTCCGTAAGCTTCAAATGAAATGTAAGAATGGATGAATACTCTACCTTTTCGGCACTGGCGGTAATGTCCTGAGGCATTCCATCTACATGCAAATATGCATGCGGCGGCAGTGCTGTGAGAACCGAAGTAAAATCGCTATATGTCTGCTTGTTCGTCGTGATTGATTTTACGATACCATTATCGGATTGCAGAGATAGCAGCCTTTCGCCGAATCGTATCTCCCCGCCATTTTCCAAAATGAATTTTTCTGCGGGTTCACAAAACGATTTTGATAAATTATACCGAGGTAAGATGATAGTTTGCGCAGCATTACCCCGCAAAAAAATCTGTCTGAGCATATCTCTGAATAAAAATGCGTCGGCTTTATCCGGAGAAGTATTCAGGGCCCCGATGGAAAGAAAATCCCACAAAGTTTTCTGTATTTCTCTTCCCTCACCGTTAGCCTCAAGCCATTGGGATACCGTTTTTTCCGAAGGACTTATGCCACGATAAAGCATAATGCACTTTACAAAAAAAGCCGCGCAATGAAGCCGCCTATGCAACGGAACAGCCTCATACTGCAACAATGCCCGCAATGTATTAAGGGGATAAATCAGGTCTCCGGCATCCAGCGGTAAATCTTTTCCCTCCGCATTCACAAAATCCACATGCAGATTATCCTGATATATCAGGTTATCTTCCGCCCCGATTATTCGCAGGTAATCCAGAGTGTTGAAATAACATCCCATAAGGATATGCTGACCGTTATCGAGATGTGACGAAAAGTCATTGTCATAATACGAAGATGCCCGTCCGCCTGTTTTGGGAGAGGCTTCAATAATTATTGGAGAGATATTTTTTTTAATGAGATGTATGGCAGCAGATAGTCCCGAAAGTCCGCCGCCGACAATGATGGCTTTATTCATTAGTAAACGAGATTGTACTTCGCCCAAACCCCGACGGAAATGCCGAGCTTTTCAAATGTCGAAAGTTTAATTTTTCTGGTAAAGACATCGTACTTCGCTTCGATTATTCTATTCAATATGCGGAAGTAAATATGCTGCATTGCGCGTGCCGCGTACATGGATGCCTTATCGTCGTGGTTTAAATACTTGGTGGCTTCGGTAAAATAGAATTTTGCACGCTTCGCCTGAAACTCCATAAGCTGAATGAAGTTCGCGTTATAACGGCGCGCCATTAAATCTTCTTCGGAATAGTTGAACATTTTCATTTCATCAAGCGGCAGATAAATCCTTCCGTTGGCAGCGTCAAGGCTCACGTCACGGATGATGTTTGTCAGTTGTAAAGCGATACCGAGATTCTCAGCGAATAAACGCGCACTTTCATGCTTGTATCCGAAAATTTCAATAGACATCAAACCGACTGTTGAAGCAACCCGGTAACAGTACAGGCGCAATTCTTCAAAGGACTGAAAACGGTTCTCCTTAAGATCCATTTCCATGCCTTTAATCAACTCGAAGAAGTGCTCAAGAGGAATGTTGAACTGCTTTGCGATTTGCAGTGTTTTGTTCAACAACGTGTATTCGGAATTGTTCTGCGCGGCTTTTTCCAATTCGATGCGCCACTTGGTGAGTCGCTGTTCCTTTACTTGTGCCGGTTCGTTTCCTTCATCTACAATGTCATCCGTTTTTCTGCAAAAAGCATAGACCACCGTCATTGCCTCGCGTTTGGCTTTCGGCAATAATTTAAAGGCATAGTAAAAGCTGCTTTTGCTTTTACGAGCTATGCTACCTTCGTTGGCTGCTTCCATAAAAAAAAGATGATATTCCTAATTGTAATAATTCGAACTTTGATAAACGGACACGTTCATGATGTACATTATAATCAATTTTCCGGATTTTTTCTAATATTTTTCGACCGCCAAGTACGGTCCATGCTATTTCATATTTAAAGACGCCGTTTAATAAGGGAATCAGCGGCTGACCTTCAACAAACATCTGATCGGTAATATTTACCAACTCCCGCATGCAATTCTTAAATTTCCGCGTATTGGGGCCGGATTTTTCAGGATAGTACACCTCATCTTCACTTACGGCGAATTTTTGCAGGTACGCCTCGGGGACATATATTCTCTCTTTTTTTACATCAAGAGAAACATCCTGCCAAAAATTGGCGAGCTGAAGTGCGGAACATATTTTGTCAGAGTACTGAACGTTTTCCGCATTATGAAGTCCGAATAACTGAAGCATCAGCCTGCCCACGGGATTTGCAGAGCGCCTGCAGTAGTCTAACAGTTCATCTAATGTTGCATACCGGGTTCTGATTATGTCCTGCTTAAAAGCCGACAGCAGGTCGTACAGATACTGAACCGTAATCTTACACTCGGTAATAGTATTCAACAGTGCAGCATCCAGCTCATCCGAAGGATCACCCCCGGCGGTTTTATTGAGCCGCTGTTCAAATTGAGTCATATGTTTCATTCTAACTTCTGCGGAGAGAGTCTCATCATCCGCAAAGTCATCCGCCGTTCTGGCAAACCAGTAGATTACTGCAACATGCTTCCGCAGTTCTTTTGGAATAAGCACCGACACCACCGGGAAATTCTCATAGTGGCTTTTTGCCAAATTCATCGCACTGGCATAACCGGATTCAATTTGAGCCTGTGAAAACTGCATAGACTTAATTAATTGTTTTGAACTTTGACGACAAATATAACTATTCATATGATTCTAATCTGTTGTGAAAGGCACAAATACTTCTATTATTTCTCCATGTGTCGTTAATCTTATTTATATTAAGACGTGTCAAAAAGGAAAACATTTTCACTCAGGAGTTATCATGCCCCCTTTTTTGAAATACAGCGCTGTCATATTTTTATGTCTCTGTTCAGTTTCTCTTGCTCAGCTTAATACCAAATTGCCTCCGAGCGGGAATTTCGATTTGCGCGTGTGGAAACTGCAAACACTTGATACCAGCTACCGCTTTACCGAAGTAAAACCATCAAAACTATCCGCCGGTTATTCGAGCAATCTGTTTTATACCGACTCTTTAGATGGCTCTTTAGTATTCAAAACTCCGGAAAACGGCACGACGACGAAAGATGCGGTGCATCCGAGAGTGGAACTGCGCCAGGTTGCGGGAAATGCCGATTGGTTGTTAACCGACACGACTGAACATACTTTAACTGCAGAGTGTAAAGTGGTAGCGATAGTCCCTGATACCCCAAAAATAATAATCGGACAAATCCACGGCAGTGATAAAAAATCACAGGTATTTAAGATGATGTGGAACGGCAAAAAGGACGGAAAGTGCAAAATCACCGCACAGTTCAAAGACAATGATGAAGATAAAGGCGACCACAATGTAGATCTCGTAAAAGGGCTTTCGCTGGGCGATTTGATTTCTTATACGATAACCATGAAAACCGGTACTATCACCGTAACTGTAAACGGCAATACATGCTCACATACCTATACTACCGAATATTTCGGCACGACCGACAAATACTATTTCAAGGCCGGAAATTATTTGCAGTGCAGCGGACCTGATGCCTCAAAATTCGGAGTAGTAAAATTTTTCTATTTGGATTTGCGGCAATCTGATTCCAAAAATTAAATATGTTTTAGAGCCAGACAAAGGTCGCCCTTGTAGCGATCTTTGTCATTTCTAAAAGCGGATTTTTTTAAATACACAACTTTATTCTGAATGATAGGGGGCATAGAAATTATTTAGGGTTGAGTTTCTCCGATTTTTTAATATTTTTGTAAAAAAAATCACGTATTCTTCTTACGTTACATTATGGGGCGAGAGAAATGAAATTACAGACGTACCACTTTCTGAAATATGGCAAAAACATATCTCCCGAATACTATTTTAAAAACTATTCAGAGAGCACATTCCTTTGTTTTGATCTTGAAGACAGCATTCAGAGCCTTGGCAATGATGCCGAAACGACTCTACGCAAAGCGCAAAGCCGCGAAACACTCGAATTTATTGTGCGGTCTAATATCCAAAATCTCCGGAATTTGAATATCGGCATCAGATTGAATCAATTATCATCAGCTGAATTCGTCAAGGATATTGCTTTACTATTTACACTGCATGGAAGCCTCAACAAGCTTACGTTATTTCTGCCGAAGACCGAAAGCCTGGCGGATATACAAACACTTCTTCATGCTTTAGATGAATCGGTTATGGCATTTGTTGATATTGTGGCAATAATAGAGAATAAAACCGGAATGTCAAATCTTTCCTCAATCTTATCGAAGCGTTCAAGCAATTTTAATAAAATCGCATTCGGTCATTGCGATTATAATGCCGACAGTAACAACTTCCCCTTTTACCATCAGGATTCTACACTTTATTGGGAGGTGGTTGAAAATCTACTTACATCAGTTGAGGCTGCGGGATTTACCTATATCAACTCACCTTGTTTGCACCTTGATGACAAAGAATTGTTCGATGCAATGCTACGGCGTTTAACGGGGAAAAGTGTATCGGGATCAGTTGGGCAGATTGTGCTGACACATAAACAAGCAAATTGGTGCCGCGGCTTTTCCGTCTCTCCGCATAATGAAGTACCGACTGATACAGATTTTAACCGACATAGCGGCAGCAGCAAGGATTACGCAAAAAGACTGATTGCCGGATATGAAGCCAACCGCAACGGCAAGTCGTTCTCCATTGCCGGAGATAAGCGCGTACTGATTTCTCCGCACGAATACCTTGCAGCGAAAAGGCATCTCGGAGATGAGTAAAGGCAGCTTGTCCTTCGTTATTGTCGGCGGTTGTTTTCCCGTTCAGGATAATATTTCTCCCGATAAATTATATCACTCCTATCTTAGCCGGGAAGTGAAATCTACACTTGACCTTTCGTTGAACTTTGACATCATTCGCTACGAAAGATTTTCCGATTGTTTGGATAAAATAAAGGAGCATAACAAAAATAAACCGGCAGATGTCTTATTATTTCATTTCCGCTCCGAGCATTTTCTGAGACTTTGTAAATTAGTTTTCAGATACCAAAACGACCAAAAGGTCATTAAACGCACTTTGAATATATTGCTCTCCGACGTAAGCAAAGTGGAAGATTTTGATTACTTATCGGGCACCGGTTCATCCGCCCGCCCAAAGAGGCGAATAAACAAAAAGCTTTACAGGTTTTTAGTTGAGACCAATTACCTGTTTGGGTACTTGATGGGAAATGTACACTTCGCGTTAAAGCGATATGAAAAGTTAGCCGCAGATGTAATTGAATTCTGCAAATCACAGGAGGTTATTCTGCTGCTTGCAGGCCCGGCTTCAAGGCCCCATACGTGGTGGGAAAATTATTTAACTAACACCATAAACCGCCATATGAAGCGTGCATTTGATACATCCGGATTAACCTACATTGAGCTTCTGGGCACCAGTGAAAATGACGGTGAGCCGTTGTTTTTCAGCAATGGTGTTCAAGTCAATGAAGTCGGACACCGGAGAATAGCGAAGCTCATTCTGGATCGGATGAACTTTCTCAAGAAAGTCTGACAGAAATAAAAAAGGTCGTCACGCAGGACGACCTTTCTCAATTTATTTCACTATTCAATTACTTCAACAATATCATTTTCCGGTTTTCGGCAAACGAACCTGAAGTCAACCGGTAAAAATAAACGCCGCTCGGCAGATTTGCCGCATTGAAGCTCACCGTGTAGCTCCCCGCGGGTTTGTATTCGTCAACCAGACTCGCAACAAGTTTTCCTGTTGGAGACATCCGTTTAAGCCCTGAGAATACGATTGTAAAGTGACTTTGGATGCGGCAAATTTAAAATAAAAAAAGGTTGTGACAACGTCACAACCTTTAGTGCCCGAAGGGGGACTCGAACCCCCACGGAAGTACATCCACTAGACCCTGAACCTAGCGCGTCTACCAATTCCGCCATCCGGGCAAAAATTTGAGTTGTTAAGATAACAAATTATATCGTTTTATTAAAGAGCATAATAAAAAAAGGCCTGTCCGTTTTCACAGACAGGCCTTTATAAATCATCTAATCAAGATTTACTTAACAACCTTGAATTCAACTCTTCTGTTGAGAGCACGACCGTCAGCTGACTTGTTGTCGGTAGCCGGTTTTGATGAACCGAAACCAACTGCAGTCAATCGTGAAGCGTCAACGCCTTTAGCAGTTAAGAACTTAACAACTGCATTCGCACGTTTTTCTGAAAGTGCTTTATTGCCCTTTTCGCCGCCAACGTTATCTGTGTAGCCCTGAACTTCAACTTTAATTGAAGGATTGGCAACCAATGTAGCTGCAACCTGAGCAAGGATAGCTTTTTCTTCAGATTTAACCAATGAAGAATTTGTGTCAAAATTAACGCCGATCAATGCCAATTCAGCAGCTGAAGCAGCAACTGTTTGTTTAGCACCGACTTTGTCTAATTTTGCATCAATGATGTCTTCAATTCTCTTATAGTCAACTTCAGGAATAACAACCGGTTTTGCTTTTGCATTGTCAATCATTCTCTGTATTCTGTCATAATCAACGGTGCTTGTTCCGTAATAGCTGCTTGTAACACCGGCAGGAAGTTCACAATATTTTGAAGCCGGACCACGATCCCAATAATAAATCAATCCTGCTTCAACTGTGTTATAGCTATCAAGATTTCCACCGAATACGCCACCCTGTGCTCCAAAAACGCCATCAAAAGCATCAGTTGAAACAGTATGGTGACTGAAAGCCAGTTTCAGATCCCAATCATTTGCTACAGCATAGGTTGCACCTACTTCAAGGTTAACACCCAATTCGCCTATTTTGCCCTCGTCCTTCAGTCCAGGACCGCGATTATCAACTTTATAATAATACATAGTTCCACCTGCGCCCACATAAGCTTTTACAGCGGCACACGGAACAAATCTGAATAAATAATCAACCGCAAAGCCAACTGCGTTGGTTTTAGGACCATTTGCATTTGAAATCAAACCACTGGTTCTAGCGGCTGTATTTTCATTAAAATGCAGGTAATCAATTTTTGCGCGCAATGAGTTCATCTCATCAAAATCTCTTTGAACAGAAATATTTCCGCCAAAGGTAATATAATCAGCATAAGTATCTCCGAACATTCTCGGGGATGTTGCACCAAAACCAAGGCCCCAACCGCTTTGGTATGTTTGCGCAAAAGCAGCGGTGCTCAGTAAAAGAACAAAAAAGAGTTTATATAGTTTCACGTTTTTTCCCAGTAATTTGTGAATAAATTAGTTACAAAATTAAAACTTAGCGGCTTTAGCTCTTAAAACCATTTAAATCATTAACACAATTATAATAAAAATAGTGCCCAAATTCTATTAAAATAGTATCCGAATACCGATTTTTGTTCAAAATATATACAATGATTTTCTTATTTCCAAGTAATTTTTGGACATTACGCCCTTCACAGGCTTAATTTTTGAACTTCAACCATCTGACAATTTCAGCCAAATTAGGCTTTTTGCCGGTCATCAGGATACCGAAACGGTATACTTTTCCTGATAAATAAAACACTCCCATCATCGTCGTGAAATTAATAACCACGGAAATCAATATCTGCCAAAACGGAACAGTTACTAAGGTCATTCTCGCCGGCATAACTATCAACGAGGCAAACGGGACAAAAGACGCGATTTCAGCAATTGAGTTATTCGGATTACTCGGCAGTGTAATCGCGATAAAGAAAGGTATCATAATGAGCATCATGACCGGCCACATACCCGACTGGCTATCCTGGTCGCTATCAAAAAGACCGCCGACTGCAGCAAACAAGCCAAGATATGTGATAAGGCTAATGAAATAATTATACAAAAAGAACATGATATATGAAAAATCCATCTTAAGGGTATAATCTTGCGGCAGCGTGAACCAGGATGTAGATATTAATATTACAACCGGCAGCATCCAAATTGCCATTTGCAATAATCCGGTTATTGCTGCACCCAGAATTTTACCGACCATGAGATCGGATGCCTGTATCGAAGAGAGCAAAACCTCTACAATTTTCGATGATTTTTCCTCTACAACCGACCGCATGAGCATCGCACCTATCATAACGAGGCTGAAATACAGAAAAAATGAGAATAGGAACGAGGCGACCATGTTGCCATAGCCCTCTTCTTCAATTTTGTCATCTTTTGAGACCCGGTAACCCTCAAAATCAACGTCCTTATGAGCATAAGCAATTTCTTCCGGTACCAACTGTTTATCCTTAAAAAAGACATCAACCAATGCCCGGTTTATCGGTGCTTTTATTTTTCCAAAAACTGTGTTGTTGTTAGGATTCGGTGAATAGTATCTGATTTTCTTATTTACTAAAGCACTGTCCGGAATGAATATGATACCTGCGAGATTGGCGCCGAAAAGCTCAGATCTTTTTTCTTTAATATACTGTTGAATATCTGCGCCATTTGATTCATCAAGTCGGATATTGTAGTAACCATTCCTGATAAACTCCAACGAATCAAATTCAAGGGAAAGCTTTTCCTTAAGCAAGCTGGATTGTGTAACCACGAGCAGCTTGGTTCCCGAATCGCTTTCGAAAGAAAGCAAGAAACTTTGGAATCCAAAGATACCAAGGAGGAATACCGGAATAAGAATGGTCATAAGGATAAAAGTCCTGCTCAATAAGCGGCTTTTCAATTCTCTTTTCAGAATTACCAGCATCTTTTTACTTGTCATTTGCCAACCCTCCTATTTCCATGTCGGAATCATCGTTCCCGCACAGACTAACAAATATTTCATGCAGCGAAATTTCATTCGATAAAAATGACTGCACCGTAACTCCGTGTTGAACGAGTGATTTCAGAACCTCCTGCACATATTTATCATCAATAACTTTTACCGATATTGTTTTACCAAAATCCTCGATGTGCTCGATACAAGACATGTTCTTGAGAAACGAAATATCCCCGTCAAACGTGATAGTCATGTTTCTTTGTGCATACTTTGATTTGATGTCACTCAATTTTCCCGTTAAGATAACCTTGCCCTTTTCAATCAGCGTTATGTGATCACACATCTTTTCGGCAAATTCCATAAGATGCGTCGAGAAAATAATCACCTTGCCTTTTCTTTTCATTTCCAGAATAATATTCTTCAAAACATTGGTGTTAATCGGGTCCAGCCCCGAAAAAGGTTCATCAAGAATAATAAAGTCGGGATCATGAATTATCGTAGAAATAAACTGCACCTTTTGCTGATTACCCTTCGATAATTCCTGAATTTTACTGTTGCGGCGTTCGTATAAACCAAACTCCTTCAAATACCGGATTGCTTCTTCCTGAACTTTGGAGCCAGTTTTCCCTTTCAACTCGGCAAAGAAAAGAATTGTTTCCAGTACTTTGAGTTTTTTATACATCCCTCGCTCTTCGGGCAGATAGCCTGTGCGTTCACGGAATTCATCACCGGCCGGTTGACCATTAAACAACACCTCACCTTTATCCGGCATAAATACATTCATGATCATTCGCAGGATTGTGGTTTTTCCTGCACCGTTTCTTCCGATCAAGCCGAATATAGCTCCTTCGGGTACATCGAACGATACATCATCAACGGCAGTTACACCGTCGAAGTTTTTATATAAGTTTTTTACTTCCAACAAGCCCATGAAACTACACCTTAATTAAATTTCAAAATTTGTCTGTCAGATTTCAAATTGCTTTTCTATCTCGCTCAATTCGTTATGCAGCTTTTCCCAATCATTCATAAGCAGCTGCAAATCCTTTTTACATTGCTGATAGGTCAAGGTCGTATCCTTGGAAAGCTGCGGATCTGCATATGTCGCCGGTTCGGAAAGTTTCCGTTCACATTCAGCTATCTTAGCTTCGGTGAGTTCAATTGATAATTCAACCTTATTGATTTTTTCAATGAGTCCCTTTGTGCTCCTGAATTTTTTCTGCCGCAGCTCCGCTTCCAGCCTTTTAACATCCTTCCTTGAAAGTCCGGAGTTATCCTTAGCGGAAGACTTTGACTCTTCGCTTTTCCCGAGGGCCTCTTCCTCTTTTTTCTCAATATAGTACTGAATACCGCCGTTATATAACTTGATACTGCCGGGATGCACTTCAAGAATCTTTTGTGCAATGGGTGTAAGGAAGTCAATATCATGCGAAACGAGCAGAACCGTTCCTGTAAAATCAATGAGAGCCTTCTGTAAAATTGCCTTGGAAGCAATATCAAGGTGATTTGTCGGCTCATCAAAAACCAGAAGATTTGCTTTTGCAAGCATAACTTTCAGCAAAGAGACGCGGCTTTTCTCACCCCCGGATAGTACTCCGATCTTTTTAAACACGTCATCTCCTGAAAACAAGAACACTCCGGCAAGTGAACGAAGTTGTCCCAGTGTTTTTTGTTCAGCAAATGTCGCAAGAGTCTCTATTACATCCAATTCGTTATCAAGTGAATCCGCGATGTCTTGTGCATAATACGCGAGTGAAACATTGTGCCCCAGCACGCACTCTCCCGATGTCGGCTTCAACACTCCTGCAATAATTTTTGCCAGTGTTGTTTTTCCCGCCCCGTTTGGACCGACGAACGCAATTTTTTCGCCGCGTTCTATTTCAAATGAGAATCCGGAAATTATTTCTTTTACGGCGTACGCGTGATGGAGATTTTTAATCGTGCAGACTATCTTTCCGCTTGGCGGAGCTTCATCAAATTTGAAATCCAAAATATCTTCCGTATCGGGATTTTCAAGTACTTCAATCTTTTCAAGCTGCTTTATCCGGCTCTGCACCTGTTTAGCTTTGGTCGCTTTATATCGAAAGCGTTCAATGAACTGCTGCGTTTCTTTTATTTTTTTCTGCTGAAGAATAACACGGTGCTCAAGTTCAATTACCCTGTTTTTTTTATACTCAAGATAATCGTCATACCTGCCTTTGTAAAAGGAAACGGTTCCGAGGAATATTTCCAGAGTGCGGTTTGTAATCTGATTTACAAAATATCTATCGTGTGATATAACCAGAATAGAGCCGCGGTAATCTCTAAGATAATTCGTCAGCCATTTCTGCGAATCTATATCAAGGTGGTTTGTCGGCTCATCAAGCAGAATGAGATCGGGGTAAGCCAATAAAATTTTAGCAAGGGCAATACGCATCTGCCAACCGCCGGAAAACTCGTCGCTCTTTTTTTCCAAATCTTCGTCTGTAAAACCAAGTCCGCGGAGAATAACGCTGATTTTCATATCGAGTTTATACGAATCCAAATCTTCAAGCCGATGATGAACCGAGCCGAGCTGATAGATCAATTCGGTATGTCTTTCGTCATCCGTGCTGACGGCTTCGAGCTCGTCAAGAATCTCTTTTTCCTTCTCCTGAAGGCTGATAATATCTTCGGCGGCAGAGCGCACTTCATCCGGCAAAAGTTTACCCGTATGATAAATAATATCCTGCGGCAAATATCCGATGGTCAATTTTTTCTGCTTGATTATTCTTCCGGATTCCGGCTGTAGTTGTCCGATGAGCATTTTAAATAAAGACGACTTGCCGGATCCATTGGAACCGACGAGAGCAATTTTATCGCCGCTATTTATTTTTAAATTGACACTCCTATAAAGATATACCCCGGAAAATTGCAGTGAAAGATCAACAATATCAATCATGGGACAACTTATCTAAAATCACAGTACACACAAAAATCATTTCTAAACTTTATTTTACCGAATATTCCTGGCCAATTTCATTGTATGCCCGGATTTGTCTGCTATTTCTCGTATTAACAAAAACGCTGTCCTTTTGACGGAAAATAAAGTACACCGAATCAATAGGCGTAGAAGTGGTTCCGCTATCTACATATAGATACTCGCACCAGTCCGGGTATTTATCCTTATTAAAATCAACCAGTGTTCTTTTACAATTAATACCCTCATATGTTTCCATCGGCATAGGTTTATTGAACATACCATTGGTCATGAAGTAGTTATAGTCAATGTGACCCGAACTGCGTGCATCATGGAAATTAATTCTGATATACTGTGTTCTATGTGCAGCCCAGGTTTCAAGGTACATCCTGTTAAATCCGCCATGCGTGGGAACAGGAGTTTCCCATATCAACTGAAACCCGCCGTTCTCATATTTGAACAACGAAAGATAAAAAAGAGCAGTTCCAAGCTTGGTGCTGTCCAAATCAATAAAACTGGCATCATAACCGATAACATTTTTCTGTTCAATAAGACGGTCGTCACTCTGACGTGATTTTGCAATGATAGCATAAATATATGTGCCGCCATTATCTTTAGTATAGATAACTGCCGACTGGGGAGTATTGTAACTTGAAGTCCTGTCGTTGTCTATTAAGTATGTACCTTTCGGATAATTCCGGATAACCGACTCCATGAGATCAAGAGTATCGCCCGGAAATCTTGATTTAGCCATTTTTTTTCGCTCGGCTAAATTAATTTCCTGAATGCTGAGATCTTTGTTGGAATCATACGCGACTTCTTCCTGCTGCGAGGGTCCTCTGCCGCCCGACGAGCTGCTGTCGGCATTAAACACATACACATAACTTAAGTACCCGACAAGGACTATAATCAACACCGCCAGAAATATTAAAACTTTTTTCTTCTTAAGCAAAGAGACACCTCATTTGATATATCATGTTACTTGGAAAATTCATCAATAAAATATGCAGAGCTCAAGATGCCCAGCATAAAATGCTTCAAATCGAAATGTTCGTTCGGAGAATGTAAATTTTCCGAACTCAATCCTAATCCCATCAAGACAGAGGGAGCTTTTAAAACAGTTGCAAAAGTTGCGACAACCGGAATGCTTCCACCGTCGCGCATATACACAATTTTTTTACCAAAAGCCTTTTCCATCGCTGCGGAAGCGGCGATAGTTGCGCTGTTTTCAAGCGGAGTAATAACCGCGTCACCGCCATGCAGCGATTGCACTTTGACGGAAACAGTTTTCGGAGCCAGCTGCTTGATGTAATTGGTAAAAAGTTTTTCGATTTTTTTCGGTTTCTGATATGGCACGAGACGCATGCTGATCTTAGCCGTGGCTTTTGACGGGATAATTGTCATTGCCCCGGCACCTGTCCAGCCGCCGAAAATGCCGTTACAGTCAAGTGTAGGACGTGCCCAGGCGCGTTCAAGTGTTGTATAACCCTTTTCACCTTGCAGCTCTTTTACGCCGATACTTTTTTTGTATTCACGCTCGTTAAACTTTAACCTTTTAAAGTTGTCTTTTTCTTTCTTAGTCAACTTTAATACATCGTTATAAAAACCGGGAATTGTCACGCGTCCGTCTTTATCATGCAGCTTTGCAATCATTGCCGACAAAATGTTTATCGGATTTCCAACCGCACCGCCATATGTTCCGGAATGTAAATCTTTGTCCGGACCGGTAACTTCAACTTCCATATAAGCTAAGCCACGCAGCCCGTATGTTAACGTCGGTACTCCCGGAGCAAAAAGCTCTGTGTCGGAAATTACAACGGCATCACATTTCAACAGTTCCTTATTGGCCTCAATAAATATATCGAGGTTCGGACTGCCAACCTCTTCTTCACCTTCCAGAAGGAATTTAATATTCAGAGGCAAAGCGCCTGTGTTTTTAAAATAGGCTTCAACACTTTTAATGTGAATGAACAACTGTCCTTTATCATCCGTTGCCCCTCTTGCCCAGATTTTATTATCCTTTATAACGGGTTTAAAAGGTGGAGTGTTCCACAATTCAATCGGATCAACCGGTTGAACATCATAATGCCCGTAAATCAGAACGGTCGGTTTTCCAGGAGCGCCCAGCCATTCACCATAAACAATCGGATGACCTTCCGTCTGATAAATATTCACTTTGCTTAGACCTGCCGATTTAAGTTTATCTGCGACGAACGATGCGGCGACCTGCATGTCTTTGTTATTTTCGGGTAAGGCGCTGATGCTCGGCACGCGAAGAAATTCTTTTAATTCTTCAATATAACGATGTTCGTTTTCTTTAATGTAAGATGTAATGGCTTTCATGTTTTGCTCCGTACAAACCCGGAATTAAAAATTCCAAGATTTCATAAAAATATTGGAAATACCTAAATATCTCCGTTTTTAGTATAAACGCTAAAATACAATAATTCTGTCAAAATTTGAATTAAATTATGCTCATAGCGCAATTGCCCGGACAAAATCACTGCGAGCGAAATCAATTTGAACTAAATAATGAGAATTTCAGAGTGCTGATACAATCTATGCACTTTTAGCCGGTATTTCCTTAATTGTTTCGGATTGCCAAATTCATGCTCTCAAATTAGTTTTCAATTGCTGTTTAAATAGATGTGCGGAATAAAAAATCAAAATCTTAACGACATCAGAAGTTTACCCAAGAAAAAGATATAAAAGGGAGATAAAGGCAAGAAAAATAAGGGATTAGGGAATTTAAAAAATGAAAGTGGTGTTATACCAATAAAGCTTGATCTACCAAAAAAAGCAAAGGTACAACACCACATGGAAGATGTAATAATAAAACAAATCAGCGAAAGAATCAAACGAGCCAGTAAGAAAATAGGGAAAAACTGCAGCTTGTCTGAAAAACGATGTATCGGTGATATGCTGTTCGGCATAATGGGCAGTAATGATACAAAACTCAGTTCGATCAGTCGAGCCTTGCAGGAAAAAACGGCGGTGGGTTATACAATCAAACGATTAAGCCGCAACCTGAAAGAAATGGATATTACTGAATCGGTAAACCGGTATATGATAAGTCAAAGGCTCCATGATTTGGAAAGAGATGAAATCATAGCCATAGATGGTGGGGATGTACGAAAGAACTACGCGGAAAAGATGGAGCATATGCGGAGAATCCATGATGGCAGTAAAAAGGAAATCTGTAACGGATATAATTTGTTCTGTATGGCAACCGTAGGTAGTCAAAGAGTCCAACCGCTCTACGGGGAGTTTTATTCCGCCGCCGATACCAATTATAAGAGTACGTACAACATCGTAACCAAAGCCCTTGATATGCTCAAAGAGCAGAACAAAGGAAAACCGAGGCTGACCATAGTCGCTGATCGCGGTCATGATGACGAGAAGATGTATCAGTACTACCAGCGCAATGATATGCGATTTATAACGAGATTACGGAAAAACAGAGGATTTACCGTAGAAGGAAGTACGATGGACAGATGTGTCGGTGACTTGTATGGTTTTACTAAGTCGAAGAAAATGATGGGCGAGGTCATCCATGAAGGAGTAGTAAAGACCTCACGCTTAGAGATAGCCTTACTGCATGGGAAAATACACACGATAGAGGAAGAATTAAGCATCGTAGTTGTCAAGTCAACCATATTTCCCGAGCCGATGTATTTGCTCACGAATATTTCCCTTGAAGATGAACGGGCGGCATATCAGGTGTATGCGAAGTATCTCAAGCGGTGGGGCATTGAGTTGTTGTTCAGGGTAATGAAAGAGAAGTTCAATCTTGAAGACATTCGGGTCATGAAGTACCGGAGACTGCGGAATGTGTTTTCCTTATTAATGGCTGCGATATACTTAATAAGTAAGATCGTCTATGTTGTTGGTAACAATACGGAGTTTATACAAAAGAGTATATTAAAGAAAGCGAAACGGATAAAGAAGACGGGGCATTTTTTGTACTACTCAATTGCCGATGGGTTAATGACTTTGATAAGGAGAATGAAGCAGAAACCGATAATCTTTGAGCCTGTATTTTGGAATCCATCTGCTTACTCCCTTTTTTATAGGACAGCAGGAGCAAAAAATGGGTAAACTCCTGAACGACATTGCTTGACATTATCCACAAAAAGATGTAAGTTATTTATAAGAGATACCCAAGTATGTTGTTAGTATTACAATTATAAAAGGGGGTGCTGTGATGTCCGGTCTATATGGCGAAAAAATTCTATTAACTAAGAGGCGGGTTATGTGTTGTCTTATATTATTCACCATCTTGTTTCTATCTTTTACTGGTGGCTCCTGTTCGCCTGGATATAATTCTCAGAAGCAAGCATCAGCAGATTATCCTTATAAAATGGATATTAACGGCGATACAACTCAATTAAAATCTGAGTTGATTTCGACGGAGTATAATACCTACCTGATTTCTACAAAAGATAATGTGCGTGATATAACATTTGGCGGTGCTGCTAATGGTTATAGCTCTAACCAATTAAGTTATTTATATCTTACAAGTTCGGCACCGGACTTCTCTGCTCAGCGAATAACAATTGGCACAACAAATAACTGGTGGAATAACATGCATAATTACTTCGGCACTTTCCAATTAGGGGGGATTAACTTCGATTATATCTTGCCTGAATACGAAGTGTATGATGCCAGTGTTTCCGTACAAGACACAGTTAATGAACAATATGTGTCAAGAGGAACAAAAACATTTAACATTTTGTTGGCCGGGCCGAATGCGAGAGATTATAATTTAGATATTATTGAGCAGAATAGTTACCGGGTGTTTAGTGATAATGATATTGATACGGCATCTATACGCAAAATATTTGCAGGCATGAACATTAACTTATTATGCACATTGCACACTGCTATGCCCGATTCGATAATTGACTTCGTTTATAACAGGACATATACAGAAACTTCAGACCCTCTAATAAGATATATGGCAAAAGTTTTATATCCATCTCTAACAACCGACGATGCGACAAGTTATTATGTAAATAATATCAAAGACAGGGGGGTGTTGGCATTCGTTAAAAATGCCCAGCAGGTGCCTTCAGGAGTATTTGGAAAAACTCAACAGTATATTGTCGGGACAACAACGCACGTCACCGCCAGCTATATTTTCATGAATAATATTGATAACGCAATTTACGCAACCTGGAGGTACAGATTCTATAAGGCAAATGCCGTTCACGAGCTTGGTCACCAATGGTGCATGGATTTAGCTTCGAATTCTTCCAATCGGGGTTCACATGATTACTGGCATAATGGAGCAAATCGTAAAGAATGTGTTATGAATTCTCCGCTTGGATATAGTGGGAGCGGGATACCAGATGACAGCACACAAAAAATATTAAATCTATGTGATTTCTGTGCCGGACATAAACAGCGGATGATGAATGTTTCCTGGAAAATAGGTGCCTATTTAGCGGACCAGCTGCCAACGAGTCTTTATAGACAAAATTCAAATATTTACGCTTATTCTTCTAAATCTCAGGTCGTACATGATAGTGGACAAGATCAAGGGCTTCAAATTTCCGTTAGTACATCCGATACTCAATTTGTATTTGGGAAGGCAGTAGATATACTAATAACCGTGAAGAATATCAGTGATCACCCAGTGGAGTTTTATCCAAGTTCGCGAAGAGAAACATTATTATCTGTCGAAAGCGGAATCGAATCATCAAGCCCAATAGACTACAGCCCCGATTATTTGCCGGTGATATTACAATCTGGTGAGGAGTACTATGTTTATGAAGATCATACGCGATTTGCTTATGGGGCGAGTTTTTTTCGAAAAAATGACTACAACACGATGCTTTGTGAAGGTAATTATAAATTTCGTGCGGGATTCTATTTTAATGACCGTTTATTGTGGTCGGATTATCTCAACTTCCGTGTCCTGCCGGTTCCTGATTCCTTGCAATCGGCATATAACGAATTTATGAATGAGATAACTGAAGTTGGGAAATATAAAGGCACGTCGTACAACGAGGAGTATCTTGAAGTTCCGAAAAAATTAAAGTATGACTATTTTGAAAAAGAATATTTAGACTATGTGCTGACTCACACCTATTATTCTGAAGCTTTAGATATAGGCAGCAGAGCAAAATTATACAAAAAAGCCAGTGAGCTTGTCGAGAAATTTATTTTAAAATATCCGAATACAAGTTATTCTTCAAGGCACTTTTTAATGCTGTTAACTTATCATAGAGCGCCCGGGAATGATGAATTAATAAATCGTATTTTAAACAAAATGTCAAGTGGCACGGCAGATGAAATAACATCAAATGGTTATATGCGTTTTATAAAAGAAAACAAACGCGATATTCTTGAAGTATTACCTAAATTGGAGAAGTAATTACGGGGAGTTATAAAATGAAGCAGACATTATTATTGAGTTTGATAATAATACTTTGTTGTCTTTGTCCATTATTGGGACAAAATTATAGGCTGAGCGAGGCAAAGGAAAGCAATGGAACAGACTACGGATATTATTATTTCGGGATAATAAAAAATGCTTTAAAATCAGGTAATTTTAAAGCGATTGAGCCGCTGTTTTCTAAAGAATTAATTACTACGATAAGTAAGACTTCACGAATAAACATTCCTGCGAATATTGTTAGTACTTTTTCGGGAAATGGCGATATTGGTATTAACCAGTCAATAAATCGCATGTATATTCCGTATAAATATGAAGACACTAATGGTATATTTATTTGCGATACTATTATATTGAGCAAAAGTAAAGGCTGGCTTATTGAAAAATTGGGTTCACTGCAGAACAGCCTTAGTTCGGGAATAGTTGAAAAGAAGAGAATTACAACCGATTTTCAAAATGTAAGTATATTGCTTAAAAATAGGTAGTGTAAGATAGATTGTGTAAATGGTAAAAAGCCCTGGAGCACGAAGTGAAGCGTAGCGGAACGAAGTGCTCCAGGGGGTGCCAAAATCGAAATTGGTTTTTGGCAGAAAATAAATCATTTTACCATTTATAAAATAGGAATACTACACTATGGAAAACCTTGACGAACTCTTTGAGCAGTTCAAGAAAGATCTCTCGAAAGCGAAAACCTACAAAGACCTCATGGGCAAAGACGGCGCCATCAAAAAACTGATGAAAGCCTCCATCGAGTCCATGCTCGAAGCTGAGATGACCGAACACCTTGGCTATGAGAAAAACGATCCCGTCGGCAATAATTCAGGTAATAACAGAAATGGCACCTATCCGAAAAAAGTAGAGACTGATAACGGTGCAATTCCGATTGAAGTTCCCCGTGACCGTAACAGTGAATTTGAACCCATTGTAGTCAAGAAAGGCGAAAGCAGACTGGGAGAACTTGAGGATAAAATTATCTCCATGTATGCCAAAGGAATGACCACCCGGGATATACAAGCCCATATCGAGGAAATCTACGGAGCTAATATCAGTCCTGCTCTTGTTTCCCATATCACCGACAAGATTCAGGTGCTTGCCGTAGAGTGGCAGAACCGCCCTTTAGAGCCTGTTTATCCGATTGTTTTCTTCGATGCGATTCACTACAAAGTTCGGGATGAAGGCACTAAGAAAGTAGCCTCTAAAGCGGCTTATACGTGTCTTGGGCTAAATATAGATGGTCACAAGGATTTGCTTGGTCTTTGGGTTGGCGAAGCAGAAGGAGCCACGTTCTGGCTATCAGTTATGACGGAACTTAAGAACCGCGGAGTTAAGGAAATCTGCATTGCCTGTGTTGATGGACTGAAGGGTTTTCCGGAGACCATTAACACTGTTTTTCCCAGGGCTGAAGTGCAACTTTGCATTGTCCACCAGATCAGGAATTCCATGAAGTATGTTGCCACAAAAGACCAGAAAGCTTTTGCCCGTGACCTGAAAACTGTTTACTCTGCTCCGACAGAAGAAGCTGCTTTGCTCAATCTGCAAACCATAGAGGATACTTGGGGCAAGAAATATATTTTGGCTTTGAAATCCTGGCGGAACAACTGGAATCAGCTGTCGGTCTTTCTGAAATATCCCGAAGAGATCCGCACCATGATTTACACCACCAATGCCGTTGAAGCTTTGCATCGCCAGTTCAGGAAAGTTACCAAAGCGAAAACGCTTTTCCCGAATGATGATGCTTTGAAAAAAATGCTTTATTTGGCATATCGTGATATTGCGAAGAAATGGAATATGCCGGTCAGAAACTGGTCCATTGTCATTGGACATTTTTCTGTTATGTTTGCTGATGAACTTCAACAATATTTATAACTGAGGTTCAAGCCATTTACACAATTAAAAATACACACTCTAAAAATAATTCGGTTATCAGCAGGCCTGTTTATAATAACGTTTATAAAATAAATACTGATATCGCCGAACAATACTTTGACTTCCCTGTATTATGTCCTCAGGCTGCCGTAAAGTGGGGTGTCTATTATGATACCTCATCAGGTGCAAAGACCTTTTTTTGCTTAGATCCTGAATGTGGTCAAATATTTTACTGGCAGGATAATTCAACAATATTGAATAGTTATGGAATAGATACAGGCCAGTACCATTTTAGCTTAGCGAATGGTATGGTAGTAACAAAATCGGGCGATATTTTTGTTATGGATTTGCGGGACGAGAAAATTGTAAAATTACATTACTCGGCTTCTTCTAATACTATTTCTCATATCGGCCCCGACATATATAGTTCTCCATATTTAGAATTTACTTCAAGTATCGCCTACACCGAAATGGGGACGCCCTCAGATGTTTCTGATGATTATATACTTGTTACAAACCTAAAGCGAAGATCAATTGTGGTTTTAACGACAAGTGGTGCGTTTGTTGATGAAATAACGCAATATTGGACATTTTCCGGATATAAGCCATTTAAATATCCGGCAAATCTTCTTGTAATCGAAAGAGAGTCATATCCCATAATCGCCATTACAGATGAGGTCGAAAAAACCTTGATAACGGGGTATTTGCGTGTAGCATATAATGTATTATTTTCATTGTGTGCCCCTTTACCGCATTTTAATTGGTGTAACATAAAATCGTTAGGTTTGGATGCAAATAACTATATTTTAGCCGCTGATCCTGCAAACAAAATGGTTCACAAATTTGATGTATTCGGTTCCTATATATGCTCTTTCAATACAAATTTATATGACGTTTCGAATATTTCAAATATCAGCCGGGTAGGTCCGTCAAATACTGTGATTTTGGATTTTATAACATACGAGCCCTGGGGACATGAGAACGGTTTTGCGAGGTTTTTACCAGGAGCCGATATTTGCAATATAAAATCTGAAATACTTAGCGACAGATTCCGTTTTTCTTGTCAAGGAACTGATCGAATAATTTATTCAATCAAAGCAGTGAACGCGAGCAACAATGCTGTTGTTAAGGATTATGGGACTTCCGTGAATTGGGCGCAAACAGAAATCACTGCCGATATGCTCTTTACAGAAATTCCGACAAATGTTAGAAAGTTATCATGGATAATAACATATGAGCCATATTTTAACGATAGCTATGGTTCCTATAAAATTTCGCAACAAAGTCAAACTATTAAATTTGCTGAAAGCAAAGCATATTTGCATCTGAATGCATTACTCCAAGGTTTCTATAATGGAAATAAAATGACACCAGATACTATCACCGTCTATCTGGTGGGATCCAATAAGAACACTCCGATCTACTATCCTGAGGGGCAAAGCTATGATGTTGCAAAAGCCGTGTTGGATTCTACCGGGGCTTGTAATTTGGTTTTTAGCAATATTGGAGCAACTCAAGCATCAACCCCTGCACTGCCTGTTTTTATTGTTATTAAACACAGAAATTGTGTTGAGACTTGGAGTGCTCAACCAGTTACCATTGTCCGCGATGGAATTTCTTTTTATGATTTCACCGACAGTCCATCAAAAACATATGGTGAGAATGTTATCCAAATCGGCAGTAAGTATTGCATATATGTTGGCGATGTGAATCAGGATGGATATGTTGATCCGCTTGATTTGAGTTTGGTGTCGATTGATAGTTATAATTATGCTGCCGGATATTTGTCAACTGATGTTAATGGTGATGGATATGTTGACCCTATTGATATGGCTATAGTTGATGAGAACTCATATAATTATGTCTCAATTGTTAATCCTTGGGCTTGGGGTTATGGTGACGATGAAAAAAGGCTGGGGAATAGTTATCTCAAAAATGAATTCAAAAAGAAAAATCGTTGAGCGTGCTATTCCTGTTCAGTCACCCGGTGCTTCCGAGCTTCTTTGAAGTTTTTGAATTTTTAACCTTTCGCAGCACCAAGTAGAATGTTAGACCGAATAATTGAATGCACGCTTGAAATATTCGAAAACATGTTCCATCCCGCCCAACTAATTTTCCAATTACCCGTTTTTGGCGGAAGTATACCCAAAGCTCCCGGCAACAACCGTATCGAAAAAAAATACTAACCTTAATGAATAAAAATTGGTAACTTTGTATATATAAACTGTTCCGGATTGTACGTAAAATCATAAACCATTGCGTTCACTCTGCTTTTAACTTGGATATTCTACATAACAACAGGATAAATATTTTATATGCTGGATTTAGGAAAAATGCGATTCAAAAAATTGAAATGGGGAATCGCCGGTCTTGGTCATTATGCGGAAAATACGGTAATCCCGACATTGGGAACCATACGCAAAGCCAGGATAATGTCCGTGTACAGTTCAACACCCGAGAGGGCTAAGTTCATCAATGAAAAGTTTGACATCCCTTTTGCTTTCAGCGATTTTGACCGGTTTCTCGCCTCGGATATTGATGCCGTTTATATAGGAAGTGCCAACTGCGATCATTACGAGCAGGTGCTTAAGGCTGCTGCTGCAAAAAAACATATTTTATGCGATAAGCCTCTGGCATTAACCTCACAACAAGCGCGTGAAATGGTTCAAAAATGCCAGGAGAATGGTGTTCAATTAGCAGTAAATTATGTGTACCGCTTTCATCCGCTTGCCCATAAAGTAAGAGAATTAATTGCCAATCAGACTATCGGTAACCTCGTACATATCAATGCTCACTTTAATATCAATTTCCCGCCGGATAACAATTTCCGTTTTATTAAAAGTAAAAGCGGGGGCGGCGCGATGCGCGATTTGGGTAGTCACCTGCTCGATCTGTTCCGTTATTTCGGTGGCGAAATGGAACCTGTATCATGCATTATGGATAATTTGATTTTTAAAAGTGAGGTTGAAGACTTTGCATCCGGCACATTGAAATTCGAAAACGGCGGGTATGCTTCATTTTTAGTATCTACTAATACGGGAAAGGCATTTAACCGTATCGAGATAATCGGCAGCGACGGAAGTATCTGTCTGGAAAATCTCATCGGGCAAAAGCAAGCTTCGGCTAAGATGACAATCCTGCTTGAAAAAGAAGCCAAGATGGCTTTCCGCAAACGAACCAATAAAGTTCAGCGCGGACTAAAACTGATAACCGCAGCTTTTATCAAAAACAAACCGGCACTTGCAACAGGCGAAGATGGTTTAGTAAGTTTAGAGTTGATTGAAAAACTGGAAGCTTTAGCGGGAAGAAAATAATCTTATTGCGCAACAGGTATGCTGATGTGCATTTGCACTTTCACAACTCTGCCTTTATCTTTACCGGGACGGAAACGGGTTCGCTGCACTGCCGATGCTATCATTTCATCAACCCCATGTCCCACGCCTTTGGCGATTTGTACCTTTCGGACAATCCCCGATTCATCAATAAACGCCAGCACATAAACCGAAGACGCTGAAGCTATTCCGCTGCTTGCAATCTGACTTTTAACCTTGCTGCGTATTGCTTCAACGCCTCCATACGGTTCGGGCATTTCTTCTACCGCGACTCTGTACACATCCTGATTCTGGTAGGCAACGCCGCTTCCAGCGCCCGTCCCATATCCTTCACCACCGCTGCCCTTTGACGCAATCGCCTCACCTGCATCACTGTTCTTGAATCCTGTTGTGGATCCGCCGCCTGTCTGGTTATTGTTGGGAATATTTTTCGACTGGGTAAGGACGACATCTTTTTTGGCAGCAGGCACTTTTACCGCTTGCTGAGGCGGTGGTTGTTCGGCGATCTCTTTGTGTGTTTCCGGAACGAAATCAGCAGCAATAAAATTCTGCACGATTGCAGTACCGGTATTTTTAGTAGAGTTTTGAGAAATGAACAAGAATGTCAGGAAGGCTCCGTGCAGAAGAACAGCGATGCCAAAAGAAAATGCATCCTTTTGGCTCAGGTATTTCTTGAGAAAAGCGCTCATGAATATATGTTCGTTTCTCTTACTGCCCTGCTGCAGGCGCTACTTTTGTTGTTGCTATCAAAATTTTGGATGCACCTGCGGTTTTAACCAAATCAAGAAGCTTAACAAATTGTCCGTGCAGCACGCTTTGATCTGCTTTTACAATAACTTCGTCTGATCCTTTAGTAACGAAGTTTACCTTCAGTGTCTGGATCAAAGATGCCGGAGGAACAACAACATTATCAATAATGTATTCGTTATTGCTTGATAAATATACTTCCACGCCTTTATTCACCTGTGTTTCAGCTGATACTGCCTTGGGAAGTTTAATATTGAAAGCACCGCTCAACAAAAACGGGCTCGTTATCATAAATATCACCAGCAGTACCAGAATAACATCGGTAAAGGGGGTAATATTTATTTCCGAAAATTCTTTATCCGGCTGAGTGTGTCGTCTTCTCATTCTAATCACTCACTCCGTTAGTTTTTTACTATGTAGATCAACTCGCGGATAGCACCGTCAAAAAAAGGCATCTGCAATTTTAATCTTTTGGCGAAATAATTATAAATCATAACGGATGGAATAGCGACAAAGAGTCCCGTTGCAGTTGCAATCAAAGCCTCCGCGATACCACTGATAACATTTGAGTAGTTGGTCGCGTTGCCCTGAACCGATAACGCGGCAAATGATTTAATAATACCGACGACCGTTCCAAACAGTCCTATGAAAGGAGTAATACTTCCTAATGTAGCCGGAATACCGAGTCCTCTTTCATATGAAACTAATTCTTTATCAAGTTCATTAAAAGCACCTTCTTCCAGTTTTTCAGCAGAAAGATGACTGTTTTCGATGATAAAAACGAACACAGGCAATAACGGGGAGGAATATTTCACTCCGAATTTTTTCCATTTTGCGCTGCTTAAATATTCTAATGCTTCTTTTACCTGACGGTTTTTAATATAATCTTTTGTTTTTCTTACAACCTGATGTAAGATTGATTCTTTTATTCCCTGAAACTGAAGCCATTTATCGATAGCGACTTTCAATGAAATAATCGAGCAAATGATAAGTACATAAACAGTGAAGCCGCCTTTATGGATTAAATCTAAGATTGATTCAAACTGCACTTTCTCTTCCTTTCGTCTATAACAAATTCAGATATACAAAATAATATAAAAATCTTATCTACAAATGTAAGAAACTTTCGCCTTGTTTGAATCATGTAAGGATAAACATTTTGCCCGGCAATTGCTTAACCAGCCCCTTGAATTCAAGTGACAACAGATAAACCAGGCAGTCCGAGACCGATAACGTTGTAACATTTGCGATAGCGTCAATCTGCATCGGCTCAATTCCGATAACCTGAATAAGTTTTTGTTCAAAGAGGTTCAGGGTACTCAGCATTTTTTCTTTTTCAACAGAGGCAGTCAATTTTGCCTTCTGAGCACCAATCTCAACCAGAATGTCGTTCGTATTAACGACTAATTTTGCTTCTCCGCGTTGAATTAACGCGAGAGTACCTTCGGATTGCCGCACTCCGATATTGCCCGGGACAGCAAAGACCTCCCGCCCCTGATCAAGAGCCAGCTTTGCCGTGATCATAGCGCCGCCGGTCATTCCGGTTTCCACAACCACAACGCCTCTACTCAATCCTGAAATTATCCTGTTTCTCTTGGGAAAATTAGGCGCATCGGGGAACGTGCCGATGGGGAACTCCGATACCAGCGCGCCGTTTTTTAGAATATCATTACTGAGGTTTTTATTTTCGGCCGGATAAATAATGTCTACACCGCTCCCTAAAACGGCAATAGTACACCCTCCATTCTGTACCGCTGTCCTATGCGCTACGGTATCCACTCCTCTTGCCAGACCGCTGATAACCGTAATTCCTGATTGGACAAGTTCTTCGGTTAACTGCGCGGTTACATGTTTTCCATACTGCGTGGGAATTCTTGTGCCGACAACTGCTACCGCTTTTTCACTTTCAGAAGGCATCTGACCGAGGACATAAATAACTAATGGCGGATCATAAATATTTCGTAGTATTGCAGGATATTCTTCATCCCAATAGGTAATGCAACGAGCTCCAATGGTATCCAGTTTTTCAGATTCGCGGGCAAGAATTTCGGAGAATTCATCTTTTCGTTTAAAAGCATTTTTTAAGCGTTTGGCAAGCTCGGTATTAATTCCTTCAATAGCGCACAGTTCACGCAACGCGGCGTATTCAAGTTCATCGGTTTTAGGAAACGCGTTAAGAACGTTCCTCAGTTTTACCGAACCGATGCCCTCAACTGTTAATAATAAACGAATGTTGAAATAAAAGGAATCCGTCTCCCCACCTACAAAAGAAATGTGTGAATCAGTTATAGTTTAATTTGTCTACAATTGCCACAATGATTGAATGAACAGGAGCTTTATTGTGCCCCAATATTTGCTGCACTGCAGAACCTTCTTGTGTAACCAGAACAGTATCCCCGATACCCGAATCCATCAAATCAATTGCAATAACATCCTTTTTACCGATGAAGTTGCCTTCAAGATCAACAGTTCGAATCAACATCAATTTATGACCATTGAGATATTGATTCTTCTGCGTGGAAACGATGTTCCCCTTAACTTTTGCCAATAGCACTTATTTTACCTCACCCGCATCACTTTTTTTCTTGCGATAAAGTATCGCTGCCGGAAAAACAATCGCATATCCGATGAATAATAGTATTGGAGAAATGACTAACGATGAGAAACTATGCCACGGTTGAACAGACATATAGAAGAAACCGACAACGCAAATGATTATACCTGCGAGAAATAAGAGGTAATTCTCTTTTTCCCAATATGCAAGAAATGGAGGGATAATACTTTTTCTTTGTGTTTTGTGCGTTTTTCTAACTTTTTGTGCCATTTTCAAACCATTATAATAGTTATAAAAAAATAAAAGCCCAGTGCTGGGGGGGACACTGGGCCGCTGTTGTTAGTTTACAGGTCAGGGGAGAAACCTGCAAACGAGGCAATACAAAAATATCATTTTTCCCTTCACGTGTCAAGCAAAAAAGATTTTTTATTTACAAATTTGATAAACAATTTTTCTTATTGTATCAAATTGCAAGTATGGATACTCTTCACGTATCGCATCAATCGCATCACCGGCACTTACCTTGCCGGAGCGGAGTGATTTAAACTTTTTCCGGATCTGATAATCTCTTACAGCTTTTTCATCAATCAAACCATGGGAATTCAGCAATTCGTATATATCATCACTAATCAATTCGGAAAGCGGATTGTCTATTTTGGCCAATAATGTTTTCATAGCCAGCTCTTTCTTTTGTTATTGTTATTCAATATTACAACACCGAACGCTGTAGCAAAATCAGAGGCCGCACTCCATTGATTACTTAATTGTTTCACGTTGCTTAAAATTTTTTCTAAGTTTTAATAGTTATGACGTTAATAAAATAAAAAAGTTGCACAATCAGTAAATATATTTTTCCGGTGTTATATAAGTCACATTACACAGTGCGCAAATTTTTCGCAGTACGTTTTCACTGCTTTAATGTTAAACACATCAACCGGCAAAAAAGTTTAATCTCATTTAATTGATTTCGAATTAATTTACTATTTCCCCTCTAAATGTGATATAGCTAACATCATTTGGTAATTGTCAATAACGCCCGGAATAGCTATATTTTATGAAAACTTTTATGAAATCCGGAATAAAGTCATGAAATCACGTAAGTATCTGTGTTTACTGCTATTCCTATCAGTATTTTCGCTGCATAGGTGCTTTGCGCAGGAGGCTATTCTTGTTGACTCTATCGGCAATTTCACTAATGCAGAAGCATTCTCCTACACAGTCAACGGCGTATTATACGTTATTGATGCCCGGTCTTCAGAAATAATTAAGATAGATACCTTGGGGAATCAATTAAAAACCGCAGGTGGATTCGGCTGGAAATCAGGTGTGTTTGATTTTCCATGCGATATATTCTCCACTCCGCTCAATGTTTATGTAACCGATAAAAATAATCACCGTATACAGCAATTTGATAAAGACCTGAATTACATTTCGGAATTAAACGGGAAAAACAGCGCGACACAAAAAGAAGAATTCCGTTATCCGGTCTCATTTGTTAATCTGCCGTCGGGTGATTTGTTCGTTCTTGATTCGGAAAACAAACGCGTCATTAAATACGATGCCTTGCATAATTACAATACCGCGTTCGGAGATTTCAACTGGGGACGGTATTCATTGAATATGCCGAAGAAAATTCGTCTGTATGACGATGATAAAATTGCCGTTTTGGATGGACAGAATTTAGTGGTCTTTGATTTATATGGAAACGGAATTAATATCATAGCACTGCCCGACAGTATTGTTGACTTTTCATTCAAGAATAAGATATTGTTTTTGAACAGCGCAGCAGCTATCTATTTTCGTATTTCACCGGAAGCCCCTTTTAAGCAGCTGCAAATGCCGGCTCTGACCGGAGATATTGTCAGTGTGGAAATCAACAATTCCACTTTGTACGCTCTGACTTCCACAAAGATATATATTCTGAGAATGTATCTGTAATGACGATCAGAAAATTCGGAGTTTTATCAAGTTTACTTTCCGGCTCCCTGTTGCTTTTTTTCTTGCCCGCGTTTTATCAAGACAGTGCAATCATTGCGCCTTTTGCTTTCTTTAGCAGAAAGTTTTTTTCGCATGTCTGCCTCCAAATTCCCGAACATACATTCATATATCATAATTTTATTTTCCCGGTATGTGCAAGATGCACGGGGATATATTCCGGCTTGTTTTTAGGTGCGTTGTCGGTAGTGGTTAATCGTTTTCCCCGCACATTTTTCTCCGCATGGTATTCGATTTTGCTTTTTGCGATACCAATCCTTATTCAAGTAGGAATAACTTTCTTGCATCTATCCGGTTATTCGCTTTGGATAGCATACCTTACGGGTATTATCTTTGGGTATAGTATTTTTCCTTTTATTGCTACTCATTTATCAGAAAGTAACGTTTTAACTAATGCATCATAAATCATCTCCCGCTTTGGTGTGTGGATTTGCAGCCGCCGTATTGACCATTGTTCCGGGATTAAAAAGTTTTGCCTGCTGCCTTATTATACCTCTTGCTGTGTATATGTCTTTGATTATACATCAGAAAATATCCGGATTACATAAAATTGTGACGGGTGAAGGTGTATATTTCGGATTATTGACTGGATTGTTTACCGCCATATTCGGAACGCTTCTGGAAGTTGTCATAACGTTTGCAACCAAATCCAACGATATAGTAATTACATTTCCGGAATTTGAAAAATACATTCAGACCCTCCCCTCGGCAGGAATGTTTAAAGAATCCCTTCAATTGATACGCGGCATAATTTATGAAATATCCACAAAGGGATTCTCCGGCTTATTCACAACGTTTCTATTAATGGGTAACGTATTCATTGATGTTATCTTCGGAATTATCGGCGGGCTGGTCGCAATGTCAATCATCAATAGAAAGAATATCTCCCAATAATCTTTATTCGAATTTGAAAGGTCTCTATGATAAACGCGATTATATTCGCATGCCATTATATATTTGCACTCATCATTTTTACAAAAAAATGGCAGGATGACAAGCTCGGCACTGCATTCATTAATCTGATGCTTATTGGAATTTTATTCGCAGTAGGCTGGACTTTGGCAACAACAATCAGCACACAGATTCCCAAAGAGCTTATTGAAACGGAAAAGTACAGGAACTATTTTGACCGGGATACCATTGCACTGGTTCTGTTATCAACCGCGGAGTATTTTTTCTACAAAATGTATTATAGCGAAGTGTTTACTAACGCAGCCGAAACGGAAAAACAATAACAACGGTCTGTTCAACGGAAGGTTGACCGCTTCGCATAGGTTCAAAGCGCCATTGGCGCAGGGAATTGACCGCGGTGTTTTCTAACCGGGTATCTCCTTTGGTCAGAACAACGATTCTCCCCACTGTCCCATCCGGCAAAATAGAAAATCGTATGCGGATATCAAGTTCTTTATTAACCCCCGCAGGATAGTCGGGAATGTTATAACTGTATATCCTTCTTTGGCCGTTTCCACCCCAATCAATATCATATCCGGTACCATTGCCCTCGCCGTTGCCGAATCCCCTCCCCGGCTTACCATTTCCCTTTGAAGGCAGCGAACCCGCACCTCCACGGCTTTCTCTTTTATCCGCGATTACCGCATCATCCGATTTTGTCGAAGTGCTTTTTGTCAGATCAACTTTAGCATCTTTATTTTCTTCCTCCGTACCCGGATCTGCTGTTTGAGGCTGCGGCTCAGAGACATTGACAACACCAAACTGATTACTACCGTCCCCCGGAGAACCACCCGGTCCGCCTTCGCCAAAACCGATTTCAACATAATTCTGCTGCGGCAAGGAATTCTTATATTGCTGATAGAAAAACATACCGGCTAATAACAGGACGTGCAGCGTTATTGATAAGAAATACGAGGGGGTTTGACTTTGCTTTTTCAATCTAAATTTCGTTCGCTCACAATATAAATACTAATACTGCCATCACTACTTTTACTTACGTACCTTTACGCGATACCATGTACCTCGTCCGGGTATTTCCGCTTCTTGAATGATGACTGTTTTCCCCATGCTTCTCAATTTAGCTGCTTCGCTTTCCGCAACCGATTGAATTTTTACCGACATTACCTGAACATACGAGCCATCACCCACTTGAGCTTTCTTTGTTTTATCCGTTTTTATAACCGGATTTGGTGCTGGTGGTATAACCTTTTGAGGAGCATTGGAATTCTTTGTATTAGTCTCCTTTTTTGCCATTCCGGTTCCCTGATCTTTTTTCTCAACCACAGTATTTGCCGGAGGTGCCTGCTGGGTAGCGGCATTCTTCGCAGCGGCTATTGAGGTATCCTTTTTAACTTCTGTTTGAACAGGAGGATACGGATAGGTCACAGGAAACACATAATCACGCTCAACTATATTTGTATTCACAGCACTTTGTGATTTTGCTTTCGCTTTCTTTTCCTGCTCAGGGCGGTAAACTTTTTCATAAACAAAGTAGCCGATAGCACCGGCGATAATCAACAGCAGCATAAACCACATAAACGTACGGAAAAATCCGGATTTATGCTCTTCTTCTTCAGCCGTAACAGGTTCATCCGCCGGTTCTTCCGGTAGTATTGGTCCCGGTGTCTCCTGCTTAACGACCTCATCATCTTCTTCTTTTTTTCTTTGAAGCAGAGTTTCAGTATCGTCTTCAAGAAAATGCGGGACGTTGAGTATTTCAGCAGTGCTGCGTACCCGTTGATACCGGAATTTTTCGAATTCCTCATCAAACTCGGCATCGTTCTTTTTTCTCTCCGCTTCTGCTTCCAACTCTTTTTTGATAAGAACGTCGGTTAAATCTATTGCGTGAGCATTTTCATCATGGACGGGGGTTTCTTTTATGCTTTCTTCCGGTATTCTTTCAATCGTGCTATCTTTTTCAAACTCTGAAAGATCTATCGAAAATTCCTGCGTAGACTTTTCCGGAGTATTAACAAGCTGCATGAAAGAAGGCAATGATTTTTCTTCCTGTACCTGTTCCTCACCATCATCAGTTGTTCCAAAGTCCCAATCAGCCTCACCATCAATGGCGCCTGTTGATTCAGCGGCTGAAACTTTTCCGTCAGGCAATTCGGATGCTGCCAGAATATTTTCGCCTTGCTCTTTTTTCCACTCGGAACCGAATTCCCACGGAACTTCAATTTCATCATCAACGAGAATTTTTTCGGGTTCAGCGTGTGCCTCCTCCAAAATAGCAGCCAACTGCGATTCGCGCGATGCCGCGGAACGCTCCAGCAAACCCGAACCGATTATCACTGAAATTTTTTGATCGAAATACTTACGGATTTCGTGAGGTGACGAAGGAACATTATCCACAATAACCGGCTGTCCCTTTAAAGGAATGAGCGGTTTATTAATGCCAAGATTGAAATACGGATCGAGATTGTTGGGTGAAGCAAAGACATCAGTCGGAATGCCAAACAGCAAATCACCTTGCAATGATGTTGGATGTTCCGGCACAAACCGAATCGCATCGGAGTTATTGCTGTCCCGTTTCTGATCCGATGTCATTTTAATGCGGGTAAAACTTCCGAGACCGTCCAGAACAAGAGAATCACCCTCAACCAATAAGGAAGCCATCTTCAACATGAAAATCTCCATGAATCGGCCTGCCTCAAGTTGAGGAATATCCCCGCGCACTGCAATTTCACGAATAAGCTCTGAACGCGTCATAAATTGGAATTACTTTTAATAAATACTTTTACCACTGAAATGTAACACCGGCTACCATGTTAAATGGTGTTTCCTGATAATTCTTCCAAATATAATTTTTTCTATTCAATAAATTATCAATTTTGAAAGTAAATAAAAACTCTCTCGATAGCGCGTAGCCGAATTCGAGGAAAAATGTATGATACGCACCCATCCATTCGTTGTTCAACAGATCTGCATATTGTGCGCCCCGCAGTTTGACTCCTGCCTTCGCGGTAATTCCTTCCGGCAATGTATATCCATACGCGGCATACAATTCAACAGCCGGGTTAAATGGTATCTTGTAGCCGCTGGTATCCTTAACGGAGTTAAACTTCAGCTTGCCGTAAAAATATCCGAATTCGCCGGGCTGCATTCTCAATTCAAACGATGCAGATGTTGCGTACGCCTTGGTTTTTGCCAACTCAAACGAGGCATCGCTGTTTCGATATTGGAAATACGGGCATTCGTCTGATTTATAATACTCCAGAGAGGCAATAACATCAAACTGCCGGTTTATCTCGTACATAAGGGATAAATCAAGTTTTGCGTTCTGAGAATAGGCAGTCGCTCTAAAGTTTTTAAGATATGAGTAATCGTTCAATCCGAGCATTTTCTCATAATCGTATATCTGATAGCCGGGATGATATGAAGCAAATACCATCAACCCGCTTTTTAATTTTATTTCAATTCCAAGAAGCGGATTCAATCCTTTCACCGTATCGAGACTTGTAAAGTTCAATCCCATATCCACGCTGAAGATATCCGAAGCAATCAAACGCAGCGGCGCGTCCACCTTAATCAATGTTTCTCCCACATTCCAATTAGAGGAATCATTCGTCATATACTGAGAGTATTGAATCTGCGGAGAAAACTCCACTGCTCTTCCCGATATTCCTGCTGATCCGAAAATGGTGAACTTGCTTTCGTTCAGGTTCTCTTTGGATAACTGGTGATACTGATGGCGCACCAGAAAATTGTATTGCCAGAAATTCCGCTTGGAACTTGCCAATCCCAAGGAGAGATCGGTTGCGTGAATATCGCGCGTATCCGGATCCGGTTTGGCATACATCTTGAAATTTGAATAATTATAGTCACCCTTAATGGAAAGCTCGTTATCGCTCAGGAAATTATCGCCATTAAGGATTCTATATTTTATTTCTGCACCGGGATTAAACATTAATTTCCAGCTGTTATCAACATGCGGACGGTTGTATCCAGCATTCAGATACCCGCCGAGAGTGAACTCATCAATAGGTATAACCGTTGAATATGTTACCGAAGGCAGCGGGACAACACCCGCCTGTATTCCGAGTTTGTTAAAAAAGGTTATTGCCGTATCTCTTTGCTGCATTTCTTTTTTTAACGGACTGGTCAATGATGATGCTTGCAGAAACTCAGGGGAGTATGCCGGTTTCAAAAATTCGTCCGAGACTGTAGGAATAAACGGCGCCGGGATTTTTTCCGCGGCAGGAAGTTCATAGGATTCTTTACCGGTAATAACAAATTCCGGTAATTCAATACCTTGTTTTGTATTTGTGTTCTGGGCGCATATCAATCCGCTCCACAATGCTAAAATGAGAAGTGCTTTTTTCATGTTACTTCAACCTCCTCATTTTCAGCTGTGCTTCTTTTCCATAATCATCATCGGGGTGTTTATCCAATACCGCCTTATACATCTCCTTTGCCCGACGGTTATCTTTCATTTTGGCGTACGTATCGCCAAGACGTAGGTTGGCTTTCGTTACCCATTCATCGTGCTGAGAGAACGAGTTTAAGACACGGACAAATGCAGTGATGGATTCAGTGGACTTTGACTGGTTCTGATACAGCACTCCAAGATTATATTGAGCTGCCGCACCAAGATCATCCGTACGTTTTGTTGCAAGATTCTGGAAATACTTAACCGCGTTGCTATATCGTTTTGAGTTCATTTCAACGTTGCCCAAATCTAACCGCGCTTTATCGGCGAAGATGCTGCCGTCATAATATTGCACTACTTCATCATAAACGTCATACGCAGAAGCTACATCACCCTTGTCATTCAGAGTGACTGCCTTCCAATATAAAAACTCAGCTCTTGATTGAGGCGTCTGTATCTTATTATATGCCTCTTCGTAAACTTTGATAGCTGCATCGTACGCATGTTGGTTCCGGAGCTCCTGCCCCCATTCAATGACAGCGGATACAGCTTCGTCCGTTGAAGGATAAGAATCAAAAACTAATTTAAATTTCTTTAAAGCCTCATCGGCGTTGCCAAGCAGCAGCTCACATTTCCCGATCCAGTAGTATGCCTTTGAAATATTTTTACTTTTAGGGAACAAAAATATGAATTCGGAGTATGCGGAGCGTGCCGACATATAGTTACCCTGGCTGTAATACAGTTCGCCTTTTTTCAAGAACAACTGGTCGGCATACCCGGCTGATTTTCTCTGCTTCACATACGAATCAATCGTATTTACCGCGGCATCAACATCGCCTTTTGCCATATAGGAAGTCTGAATACCGTTGATAGCGTCATATACATAATTCGAATTCGGGTAGTTGTTTATTACCTTTGAATAGCACGTGATAGCAGTATCATATTTTGCCGAATTGTAATACGCGTCGCCGAGTGAATAGTAAACTAATGGAGCTATTTTGGAATCAGGTGCATACCGCAGCATCCGCTGATATGTCTCTATCGCCTCAACGAGTTTTCCTTGCTGAAAACTAATCCAGCCCATCATGTATATAGAGTTCTCCGCGTAGGATGAACGCGGATAGGTAGTTATCAAACGGTTAAACTCGTCAAGAGCGCCCTGAACTTTACCCGCTTTATACAGACTCAATCCGTATTGATAGCTCAAATAATCTTTATTCTTTTCAACATTCTTCGATTTCAACAGATCCTCGTATATCTTTGCCGCATCGCTGTATTTTTTGCCGGCAAGATATGTATCGGCTAATCGGAGACGTGCGTCATAGACTTTAATATCTTTCGGATATTTTTTGATGAAATCGAGATAAGAGAACGATGCGTTGGCATAATCCTTCTGGTTATAATAGCAGTACGCCGTTCCGTACATCACTGCGCTGCCCAATTCAGGATTATTTGCATCAACCTTTTTATAATAACTTAACGCCTCGTGGTACCGTTCGGACTGAAAGAAACTCTCGGCAAGATAGAACGATACTTTGTCGGTCTCAAAGTTTTTGTCTCTTTCGGCAAGCCCTGATAAGACTTTTACTGCCTCATCGTAATTTTTCATGCAATAGGCTGTCGCACCGATACCGAACTCAGCCCGATTTTTCAAATCGGCAGGCATATAGTTCAAGGATTTTGCATCAGAAAAATATTGATACGACTTTTGATATCTCGCCCGGTTTAATTCAACCTCACCAAGAAGAACATAAATTTTACCTTTTAGATCTATATCTCTTGTTGATAGGGCGTTTTCAAGAAAGTATCCTGCTTTTTCATACATTTTTCTGCTATAATGGATAACACCCATTTGATACTGTGCGCCGTACGCCATCGGATATGAAGGATAGCGTTTCAAAAAGTCATCAAATGATTTCAAGGCTTCGTTGTCATTGCCGAGATAACGCTGCGACTCACCTTCCCAGTACAGAGACAGTCTTGCCAATGAATCCGTACCATCTACTAAAGAATGAAATGTTTTGTACGCTTCATTGAAATTACTCTTTTGAAAATGACACCATGCGAGAGAGTAGTTGATCTCCCGGATAAACGGAATAGCGGGATATTTTTTAATGATATCTTCAAATGTCGCCTGAGCTTTATCGTATTCTGCAGTACGGAAATATGAATTACCGAGCATATAGAGGGCTTCTCCCTGCTTTTCAGCATTCAACGATTCGACTGCGGGGTTGGACAACTCGATAATCGAATTTTCATAATCTTTCAATTTAAAATAGCAGTATCCGATGCGTGACTGTGCCGAGGCATACAGCGTGCTTGTTTTATAATATGTTAAAAGCATATCATAAAACTCAACCGCTTTTTTATAATCTTCTTTTTTCTCGTAAATACCCGCGAGAGAAAATATAGTATAGTCGAGATACTTGTTGTTTTTCTTTTCCTGAATTGCCTGCTGGTAGAAAATAATCGCATCATCGTATTTCTCTTCAACAGTAAACGTTTCTCCCACCCAGTACTGCGCGGAACCGTAATGTTCGTTGTTCGGATAATCAAAGATGAGTATACCGAGGCGGTCGCGGCATTTCGAATAGCTCTTAATCTGATAATACAAAAGTCCCGCTTTATATAAAGCCTCCTCGCGGTAATTTGAGAACCGGTAGAGTGTAATGACTTTTTCATATTCAAAAATGGCAGATTCCACATCGCCGAGAAGATTCACACACTCCGCGGCATAAAATTGAGCAGCCGCCTGTTTTTCCGTAGCAAGGGATTGGGCAGATATATAACTTTTAAATTTTTGATACGAGGCGCCGTACGATCCCCGGGAAAAATCGTCCATGGCGGAGGCGTAGGTTTCTTCTAAACTTTGCGAAAATACGAACGTAGATTGCAGGAGTATGACCGCAAGAATAAAAAGTGTTTTATGTCGCATAGAGTATTTCATCCGGTTTAAGAAAAACTTTCCCATAAATAGACAAATTGGCATAATTTTCCGAAATAATCCATGCAATATAACGAACACAGGGGGATTTTTGCATGTTAGCCCCCTTTCTGAACCCACGGTTCAAACCGTGGGTTAGGAAGTAGACATCGAAGCACGACTGATTTTTTTCATTGAGGCGCCGCGTTATTTACTTCAATTCAAAATAATTACAAGTAATCTTTAACTATATCACCCAAAAATCATCCCCCATGAGTCAAAATTCGACAAAATATGCCTATGGTTCCCGTCTTATCTTAAAATTTGATTTTAAAACAATTATATTGAGAATTGAAAATTCTTTAAACAATTAAGCAGCTTCCGGAGGATCCGTTGATGGAACATGATGAAAGATTTAATCAATTAGCAATTAATACTTTACGTTTACTCGCCGTAGATGGCGTTCAAAAAGCAAATTCAGGACATCCCGGTATGCCTATGGGATGCTCCCCAATAGCATATCTATTATATTCGAAAATCATGAATCACAATCCTGCCAACCCGAAATGGTTGAACAGAGATCGCTTCGTCCTTTCCGCCGGACACGGAAGCATGTTGCTCTACGGTATTCTGCATCTCTGCGGTTATGATGTTCCGATGGATCAATTAAAACAGTTCCGCCAGTGGAACAGTATTACTCCCGGCCACCCTGAATTCGGTTTGACTCCGGGTGTTGAAACTACTACCGGTCCTTTGGGACAGGGTTTTGCGAATGCAGTAGGCATGGCTTGGGCTCAGGCTCACATCGCTGCACGCTTCAATAAAGATGACATCAAGCTTATTGACCATTTTGTTTACGGAATTTGCAGTGACGGTGATCTTGAAGAAGGCATCTCCCACGAAGCCGCATCATTAGCAGGCCATCTAAAGCTCGGTAAAATCATTTTCTTCTATGATGATAACGGAATTTCAATTGACGGCGAGACTCATCTTTCATTCTCGGATGATACCTCAAAACGTTTTGAGGCTTATCACTGGCATGTTCAGCACGTTTCGGATGTTAATGATTTAAGCCAGCTTGAAGCTGCCGTTAAGAACGCGCAGGCTGATCCGCGTCCATCTATCATTGTAACAAAGACACATATTGGTTACGGAAGCCCAAACAAACAGGATAAAGAATCTTCACACGGAAGTCCGCTTGGCGCTGAAGAAGTTAAATTAACAAAACAGAATTTGAAATGGGTATCCGAAGAAGATTTCTTCGTACCTGATGAAGTACGTGCATTCTTCAATACTCTCGGTCCTAAGGGCAAAGATGCTGAAGCAGCATGGGAAAAAATTCATGCTCAATATAAAGCTAAATACCCCGAAGATGCCGCCATTCTCGCGAAAGCATTTGCCGGTGATACGAATATTGACTGGGCGACCGTTCTTCCGAAATTTGCCGATGATGGTAAGAAACTTGCTACCCGTCAGGCTTCAGGAAAAGTAATCAACGCTCTTGCAAAAGCCCTTCCGCTGCTCTTTGGCGGTTCAGCTGATTTAGCTCCCTCAAACAATACCCTTGTTGCTGGCGAAACTGATTTTTCTGCTTCGAACTATGCAGGAAGAAACCTCCACTTCGGTATCCGCGAACACGGCATGGCTTCTATCATGAACGGCATGGCGATGTACGGTGGACTTATCCCTTACGGTGGAACATTCATGGTGTTCGCTGATTATCTGCGTCCTACCATCCGTATTGCTTCGCTTTCTCACGTACGTCCGATTTACGTCTTAACCCACGATAGTATCGGTCTCGGTGAAGACGGCCCTACCCATCAGCCGGTTGAACAAATCGCTTCATTGCGCTGTATTCCGGGCTTGACCACAATCCGTCCCGCTGATGCAAATGAAACCGCAGGTGCATGGAAAGTTGCTATTGAAAAGAAAAACGGCCCGGTCGCGCTTTTATTAACACGTCAGGGACTCCCGGTTCTTGATCCCTCGAAATGTGATGCCGTCAACGGCGTTGCGAAGGGTGCCTACATTGTTAAGGACTCTCAGGGAACACCTGAGATTATCCTCATCGGCAGTGGTTCTGAATTACAGCACTGTATAAAGGCTTCCGAACAACTCGAAGCTGAAGGCGTGAAAGTTCGCGTTGTCAGTTTCCCGAGCTGGGATCTCTTTGAAAAACAGAGTGCAGAATACAAAGAATCTGTTCTTCCTAAAGCCGTCAAGAAACGTATTGCCATCGAAGCTAATATCGGCATGGGCTGGGAAAAATATACCGGCGATGAAGGTGTCATTATCAGTCTGGAAAGATTAGGTGCCTCCGCTCCGTTTGAAATTCTCATGAAAGAATTCGGATTTACCTCTGAAAACGTTTTAGCCAAGGCAAAAACCCTGCTCGGTAAATAGTAATGTCAAAATTACGGGACAAATTCTCCACAGCGGAGTGGCAGAAATGCTGCACGAATTTCTGTGATGATTGCCGTATTGCCAAAAAGTACAAAAAAGAGTACGGCAAGGAAGAAGGCAAAAAGAAGCTCAAAAAGGACAAAAAAAAGATTTTAGGGTAAAAATTCGTATTTTTCACCTGTTAATCTGTTTTTGTGTTGAGATTCAGTCAATAGTTCCGTAAATTTTTATTTCAAATTATTGGTATTACTAGAAAGTAAGGAGAAAATATAATGGCTATTAAAGTAGGTATCAACGGATTCGGAAGAATCGGAAGATTGGTTTTTTCTGCTATCGCAGACCGTGGTTTACTTGGTAGTGAAATTGAAGTTGCTGCTGTTGTTGACGTTACAACAAGTGCAAAATATTTTGCTTATCAGTTAAAATATGATTCGGTTCAGGGTAAGTTCAAAGGAACTATCTCAACCGAAAAAAGCAAACCTGAAGTAGAAGAAGATGACGTTCTCGTTGTGAACGGTTCAAAAGTTCACTGCGTTGCAGCTACAAAAGACCCAAGCCAATTACCTTGGAAAGAATACGGCGTTGACTACGTTATTGAGTCAACCGGCTTATTCACCGATTCAGAAAAAGCAAAAGGCCATCTCGCAGCAGGTGCAAAAAAAGTTATCATTTCAGCTCCCGGTAAAGGCGATGTTAAAACCATCGTTCTGGGTGTTAACGACAATGAATACGATCCTGCAAAACACCATATTATTTCTAACGCATCATGCACAACAAACTGCCTCGCTCCGCTCGTTCACGTTCTTTTAAAAGAAGGTATCGGCGTTGAGACCGGCTTGATGACAACCATTCACTCATATACAGCGACTCAAAAAACCGTTGACGGTCCTTCAAAGAAAGACTGGCGCGGAGGCAGAGCAGCTGCAATCAATATTATTCCTTCAACAACCGGTGCTGCAAAGGCCGTTGGCGAAGTTCTTCCTACCGTTAAAGGTAAATTAACAGGCATGTCATTCAGAGTTCCTACTCCTGACGTTTCTGTTGTTGACTTAACTTTCCGCAGCGTTAAAGAAACATCTATTGCCGAAATCAACGAACTGTTGAAAAAAGCATCTGAAACATATTTGAAGGGCATCCTCGGATTTGCCGACGAAGAAGTTGTTTCAACAGATTTCATCCACGACGAACGTTCTTCAATTTACGATTCACTCGCAACTATGCAGAACAACTTCAAGGACGAAAAACGTTTCTTCAAGCTCGTATCCTGGTACGATAACGAATGGGGTTATTCAAACAGAGTTGTTGACCTCGTTCTAAAAGTTGCGAAAGCATAAATTTCTCACACAAGACGCAACCTACGGGTTGCGTCTTTTTTTTGTTTCAGACATTAATAAACCAACGGGTGTACTATGAATAAAAAGACCATTGACCAGATCGAATTAAAAGACAAACGCGTATTAGTCCGTGTTGATTTCAACGTTCCTCTTGATGAAAACAAAAATGTTACCGATAATAAACGCATTGTGGAATCACTGCCGACAATTAAAAAAATTATTGCCGACGGCGGCAAGACTATTCTTATGAGCCATCTCGGAAGACCGAAAGGCGAACCGAATCCAAAGTATTCTCTGGCTCCTGCTGCTAAATGTTTGAGCGAATTGCTGGGTAAGCCGGTTATCATGGCTCCCGACTGTATCGGCGAAGATGTGAAGAAACTTGTTGCGGCAATGAAACCGGGTGACGTACTCTTATTAGAGAATCTCCGCTACCACGCAGAAGAAGAAAAGAACGTTCCTGAATTTGCGAAACAACTTGCCGAACTCGGTGACGTGTATGTCAACGATGCATTCGGTAGTGCTCACCGTGCACATGCTTCAACAGAAGGCGTTACTAAATTCATCTCTACCTGTGTGGCAGGTTACCTCATGAAAAAAGAATTAGATTATCTCGGTGGAGCAATCTCAAATCCTGTTCGTCCGTATTGTGCGATTCTCGGCGGTGCTAAAATTTCGGGCAAGATTGACGTGATCAACAACCTCCTCGGAAAAGTTGACACACTCATCATCGGCGGTGGAATGGCTTATACATTCTACAAGGCTCAAGGACTGGAAATCGGTACTTCATTACTCGAAGCCGAAAAGATTGATCTCGCAAAAGAATTGCTCGAAAAATTCAAAAACTCAAATGTTAAATTGCTACTCCCGGTTGACGTAGTTGTCGCTCCGGAATTCAAAAACGATTCACCCTCTGAAGTTGTGCCCGTTACAGGCATGCCTGCTGATAAGATGGGTCTTGATATTGGTCCGGAAACCAGAAAACTATTCAGAGATGCTGTTCTCGCTTCCAAGACGATCGTTTGGAACGGTCCTATGGGCGTTTTCGAATTCGACAATTTTGCAGCCGGTACAAACAGTGTTGCTCAGGCTTTGGTTGATGCCACTGCGTCCGGCGCTGTTACGGTTATCGGCGGCGGCGATTCAGCTGCTGCAATCGCAAAAGCCGGAATGGAAACAAAAGTATCGCACGTTTCAACAGGCGGCGGCGCTTCGCTTGAATTCCTCGAAGGAAAGCTCCTTCCGGGCGTTGAAGCATTGAATAACTTATAATTTCTCCCCTTTTCTTATTCCTAACCCATGACCTAGGTCATGGGTTAGGAAATACTTTTCATGATCGCCCGCTACGCGGGTTGCAACCTAAACGTATTTACTCTTGACACTTCTCGATACGTTCCGATAAATCGGAACACTCGAAGTGCCTTTTGATCCGGATTCATATACAAGCACACAATTTCTTGACATGGAATTGCATTTTCAATTATATTACCGCATCAATAATCAGGCTTTGTGATGAATAGAATATTATTTGCTTTGGTGTTTACGATTGTGCTAACGAATGTTTTTTATGCTCAAGATAAATTTGCCTGTCAGAATCAGGCAGCGATGGTTGCTTCGGAAAGAGCATTCTCGGCGGCGACTTCATATCTCGGAATAACCGAAGGTTTTCTTACCTTCTTCTCCCCTTCATCGTCATCATTCGATTCAAACTTAGAAAAAGCTTTCCCGAAATTAATCGCCAGAAAGAGGAGCACCTATCCGCTGAAATCAACTCTCACATGGGCGCCGGAATCAGGCGACATTTCAAAATCCGGGGATTTCGGTTTTCTGTATGGTCCATGGACTATGCAGAAAGTCGCCTCCGACAGCGTTTTTGCAAAGGGCAGATATATTTCCGTCTGGCTAAAAGATACTCTCGGATTGTGGAAGGTTGCTTTCGATTGCGGTGTAGAAACAAATGAGAAGGATACTATTCCCGCCAAGGTGTTTTTTAGTGGCCTTTCAGATTCATCGCAATATGCTCAGCGCAAGCCGATGGAGTCGCTCAAGTCAAAAGAAACACTCATGAAATTTGAGGCGGTATTTGCAAAACTTAGCGGCGTTAATGAACCCGCCGGGGTCGACTCGATACTATCCGGAAACATTGTTCTATTCAGAGATAAAGGTCTCCCCCTCAAAGGAAAATCGAATGCGCAGGAATTATATCATGTTATAAAGTCCGGATCTTACAGAATTGCCGGACTGGAAATCGCTCCCTCAAATGATCTGGCATATACCTACGGTTCATGCGGGATTAATATGGATGCATATTACTACCTGCACATATGGGAAATTGATGCTTACGGCGTATGGAAGTTGGTTGTTGATGTGTGCGCAAAAAAATGATAGTCTTTGACAACGTAGACTCGTTTTTCCCGAATACATATGCATTATTCTCCACACAAAAGATAACATCGTTAGGGTGATGAACAAGATGTTGGTTTTATTCATGAACATCTTCAAGAATGTATTTTGCATCATATGCGATGTTAAAGCTTTCTAAGAATTTCACGTATTCATCTCTAAATGCAATTGTATTATGATGCACCTTCTGATTAGCAATATATTTAACAACTTTGTCTATATGAGAACGTGAATAAGAAAACGCACCATACCCAACTTGCCAGTTGAATTTACCATCAGCATATTTCTTAGAGTTGATCCATAATGAAGAAGAGCGTTTTACATCTTTCAGTAGATCCGGCAGTGATTGGGCAGGATTGTACCCTGTGAAAATATGGAGGTGATTGGCGGTTCCATTAATGGCAAGCATTTTATGTTGATTTTTTTCAACAATCCCACATATATATTTGTATAATTCTCCTTCCCACGTGCCGGCTATGAGAGATGCCCTGTTTTGAACCGCAAAAACAATTTGTAAATATATTTGTGAATATGTGTTTGCCATTTAATCCCCATGTAATTTATAATAATATATTTCCCACGGAAAATAACCAATATTATGCCATTTATTCTACAAAAATATAATCCCTACAAAAATACAATCCCTACAAAAATACAATCCCTACAAAAATACAATCCCTGACGGGATAATAAATCAAAAATTTTTCATAGCATTTATTAAATATTTGATAATGCAATTATATGCCATCGGCATTATATTTTTGTAGAATTGAGATTAATTTGATGTGGGGTTATATGCCGTAGGCATTATATTTTTGTAGGAAATGGAAGCATCACGACAAAATTAACGAACTGTGTTTGTCAGAACGAGAGGTAAATTAGGAAGGAATAAATGATACAATCCCCACATGGTAATGCCAATGGATATTGGAATGGAGAGGTTATCATCCGCCCATCCGAATGATATGTTTTCTATAATCGTTCCGACAAATGCCGCGATAATGCCGATAACATACTCGAGGACAACGTGATTGCCCGCTTTAGGGGTTAAGAAGACAACGATAACCGCACTGATGAAAAATGCCGACGACCCCTCAAGGCTTTTAAATAAAAATTTATGCCTGCCGAATTTCCGACCAATAAGCGCTGCGGTGGTGTCGCTGATAATTAATACCGTGAATGCAGTTAAAAAGATTACTTTGGGAAATAGCCAAACACAAAGAAGTGCCGATAGCAGAACATAAGTCGCACCGTTGAGATTTTTCTTTTTTGCATCCATTTCATGCTTGCGCATGATCGGTCCGAAGATAAGATTAATAACTCTTGCCCATGAGGGAATAAAATATCTGCCCACATCAAGAATAAGAGCGATAATGCTTAACGTGCCGAGAATGGCGACGGCGGATTGCTTTGTAATGAAGTAGCCTATAACCGGAATGGATAAGCTACAGAGATGCACCATCTTTCGAGTGACCTCATCTCTGTAGTTTATTGAGCCATGATCAACAAAACTCATGACTGTGGAGCATCCTCAGATGGTTGCTGGCGCTGTTCCATAAGTTTTTTAACATGGTCGGGAATTTCATCTTTCCCATTTTGATTTTTTTGCATCGGGGGCAATACATCGCCAGCAACAACGAGATTAATTTCTTCCGCATCAAGAATTTCTCTTTCAAGGAGCTCTTTTGAAAGATTGTGCAGAAGTTCAATATTGTCGGCCAAAATTTTATTAGCACGCGACATACAATCAGTAACAATATCACGGATTTCATCGTCAATTTCAATGGCGGTTTTTTCAGAGTAATCGCGATGTTTTTGTATTTCCCTGCCGAGGAATATTTCTTCCTCTTTAGCTCCATAACTCAACGGGCCGAGTTTATCGCTCATACCCCATTCGCAGACCATCTTACGAGCAATACCGGTAGCTCGTTCAATATCGTTGCCTGCACCGGTAGTATAATGACCGAATACCAGTTTTTCTGCTGCACGGCCGCCCAACATGTAGGTTATCATGCCCTGCAGATACTCTTTCGAATACGTATGTTTTTCATCAACCGGAAGATAGCTTGTAACACCAAGTGCTCGGCCGCGCGGAATGATAGTCACCTTATGCACGGGGTCTGTACCCGGAATCATTCGGGCAACAAGTACGTGTCCGATTTCATGGTATGCAGTTGTCTTTTTCTCTTCCTCAGAGATAATCATACTCTTGCGCTCCATACCCATCATGACTTTGTCTTTTGCTTCTTCAAAGTCGTCCATACCAACGCGCATTTTGTTCTTGCGTGCAGCAAGTAATGCAGCTTCATTAACCAAATTTGCTAATTCGGCACCCGCGAGTCCCGGAGTACCTTTTGCAAGAACCTCGAGATTAACGTCAACATCCAAAGGAATGCGGCGTGTGTGGACACGGAGAATACCTTCACGGCCTTTAACATCAGGACGGTCAACAACTACCTGACGATCAAAACGGCCGGGGCGCAATAACGCAGGATCAAGAACATCCGGACGGTTGGTTGCAGCAATAATGATAACGCCACTGTTCTGTTCAAATCCATCCATCTCAACGAGAAGCTGGTTTAATGTCTGTTCGCGTTCATCATGTCCACCGCCGAGTCCGGCACCGCGATGACGGCCAACTGCATCAATTTCATCAATGAAAATAATACACGGAGCGTTTTTCTTTCCCTGTTCAAACAAATCACGGACACGGCTTGCACCGACACCGACAAACATTTCAACGAAATCGGCACCGCTTATTGAAAAGAACGGCACACCTGCTTCACCTGCAACTGCACGGGCCAACAATGTTTTACCGGTTCCCGGAGGGCCTAACAAGAGAACGCCGCGCGGAATCTTTCCGCCGAGTCTCTGGAACTTGGTCGGTTCTTTTAAAAATTCTATGATTTCGTGAAGTTCAACCTTTGCTTCATCGGCACCGGCAACATCACGGAATGTAACTTTATTAAACGATTGATTGATAAGTTTTGCTTTGCTTTTACCGAACGAGAATATGCCTTTCGTGCCGCCTCCGCCGCCGCCCTGCATTCTTCTCATGAATAAAAACCATACGCCGAATATCAGTATCCATGGGACAATATTAATGAGTATGTTCATCCACTCACTTGACTGTTTGTCAAATGTGTATTGGATACCCTTTTGTTTCCACAGCGCTTCCTGATCTTTCAAAAGCGGCTCAGGTATCATTACCGAAATCTGCTGCGCTTTTTTACCGTTGAGCATTTCTTCGGCTTTCAGATCACCCTTTAAAAAATAATCGTTAACATCAGACTTGGTGACTGTTACTTTTTTAACTTTGTCGCCCTCAACAAGCTGCTCATACTGAGTATAATTTACTTCAATATAATTAGCGGAATTGCCCTTAAATAACTGCATCATGATGACGGCCGCCACGATTACCGCGCCCCAGCCGAAAACCATTTTGATTATTTTTGACCAGTCAAAGTTATCATCCTGACGGTTCGGGTTCTTTCCACCGTTACCGTTTTCGTTATTCTTTTTATTTTTATCGTTATTTTCTTCCATACAACACTATTCTTATTTAAACTTTACGAGGTCTGCTCTGATCCCTCACGCAATATGTAGATTGAGCGAAGATTTCTGTACTTTTGGGCATAATCCAAGCCATATCCTATAACGAAGCTGCTTGGAATATCAAAGCCAATATAATCAATTTTAACGTCATATTTCAGACTTTTCGGCTTCACCAGAAGTGATACAACCGAGACCGAAGCAGGATTATGCTCCTCCATTATTTTTTCCATGTACCGTATTGACAGGCCGGAATCTACGATATCTTCAACGATAATCAGATGCCGTCCGTCAACCTTACAGTTCAATTCTTTCAGCAGTTTGACATTACCCGACGATATTTTAGCATCACCGTAACTTGAGAGTTTGAAAAAATCAATTTCACAGTCTCCCTTATATGATTTTACCAAGTCTGCCATGAATAAAAACGAACCGTTCAATATCCCGATAAAAATCGGGACAGTATCTTTATACTTTTCCGTTAATTCCGCACCCAATTCAGCGATGCGTTTTTGTAACTGTTCCTCCGGAATGAAGACATCGAATATCTCATCTCCGACTTTTACTGTGTCCATGTGATGTAACCTGTACTTTCCAATAATTATTTGTGTCTGCTGTCAGCTTATATTTTTCACTTATTTGGTAACCAACTATCCAGACTATTTCTTTTCCGTCACATACCACCAGAACATTTTTCCGGTTTTTTGCCGGCACTTTTCTGTCAGTCATGAAATCAGATAACTTTTTATATCCTTTCATCCCCAGTGGGATGAATTTGTCACCCGGTTTCCACACTCTGACCGATAGGCCTTTTTTAACTTTTCCGGCATCTATATATTCAATAAGACGGGTATTATCGAATTTTATTTTCTTTTTTTCAATCTCTTCAACTAATATTTCAACATTCCCAAGCCGTAACTTGTTCCCTGTTGTTATTTGATGCAAACCGGCAAGCTTCGATTCATTTTTAGTAAATACATGGAGTATACCTCTATCTTTTAGGACGCTTACGCCGTCTTTTAGTTTCAATGTACGCCCGGTCTGATTTTCAGCGAGAGCAAGAATTTTCCCAACATCCGTGAATGATGAAGAAGTGGAGAAATCCTTCAAGAGCATAAATCGGATAAGTTCTTTTTGTAAAAAGATCTCGAGTCCGAGGAGCTTTTCAATATTAACCAATACACCTTCCGGGTTTTTCTTGCAAACCTGTTTGTAAATCTTACTGACGGTTTTCCCCATACAGCAGGCGATGTCCCTTGAAAGGCTGCTGAGGCGCGCCAATGCCGTATCTACCGAGGGATTCAGATTCTCCCTGATAGCGGGAAGTATTTCTGTCCGCAAAAAATTCCTTTGATAGACGGATATTTTATTCGTGGCATCCGTGCAATACGGAAATTTATTCTTTTCGAGATATGCGACAATGTCAGATTTTTCAATCTCAATCAACGGCCGAACTATGTTTCCGTTTAACACAGGAGCGATACCGGTAAGCCCCTGTAAACCGGTTCCTTTAATAATATTAAGAAGCATTGTTTCAGAATTATCGTTCAGGTGATGTGCGGTTACTGTTTTGGTGAGATGCTCTTCCGTCATTATCCGGTTGAAGTGAATATACCGGACATCATGCCCTGCCTCTTCTACCGATATATGTTTTCTTTTGGCTGTCGCCTGAACGTCGTGCCTGATAACATACAGTGGAATATCGAGTGAGTAACAGAGGTCACGGCAAAAAGCCTCGTCGTGTTCCGCATCTTCACCGCGCAGCAAATGGTTTACATGAACCGCCCGTAAAGTTATGTTCAGCTTAGTCGAAAACTTATGAAGGAATCTGAGGAGAAAAACAGAATCGGGGCCGCCACTGAGCGCGACAAGAACTGCATCCCCCGGCACAAGCATTTCATACTGCTTTATCGTTGACAGTACTTTATGTTCGACCTTATCAACTAATAACCGAGGTTTCTTAACCATTCTTCTGTAATCTTACTGCTTTTCTGTTCTGTTTGATTTAAATGAACGATGTACTTGCCGAGAATATCAAATTCAAGATTGACGAAATCGCCGGTAGATTTACCGGCTAAAATAGTTTTTTCCCATGTATGGGGTATAATAGCGACTTTGAACTGATTTCCGGAAAGTTCTGCCACGGTTAGACTAATACCGTCTATTGCCACTGAACCAATCGGGATAATCAGCGGAGTAAACTCCTCAGGAAATGAGACGGTAACTTCATTGCCTGCCGTCAGGCGGTTAATCCGTTCAATCTTGCCGAAACAGTCAACGTGCCCCAGCACAAAGTGGCCGCCCAGACGCGCTGTAGCAAGTAAAGCCCGCTCCAGATTTACATTATCGCCGGGTTTTAAATAACCGAATGTCGTCTTTTTTATTGTTTCTTCAACCGCTTCAACCGTAAACGAATCGGTATCAAACTGTACCACTGTTTGGCAAACGCCATTGATGCTGATACTATCGCCGACTTGTACATCGGACAGAATTTTTTTTGCGGATACGGTAAATCTGTATCCATCTCCCAAAGGAGATTTACTTTTTATAGCGCCAATTTCTTCTATTATTCCGGTAAACATTTTCGTACCTATATTAATTTTGTGTCTTGCGTAGTTCCAGCAAAACATCTTCGTCAAATCTTTCCACCCTTCGGATAGACCATCGTTGAGATTTTTCCAACAGAGTCACACCCATATCTGAAAACGCGCACAAGCCCTTACCCAATAATTTCGGACTGATAAAAATGCGCAATTCATCGGCAAGTTTTTCCCGCACAAAAGCAGAAAACACTTCCTGCCCGCCCTCAACCATCACCGACATGATGTTTTCTTTTCCTAACGCTTTCAGCACTGCCGGCAGACTGACATGCCCGTCTTTGCCCTCAGGAACAAACAGAATTTTAATGCCCAACTTTTTTAACGAAGCAATTTTCTTCTGCTTCTCTTTACTTGAGACGCATGTAACAATAATAATGTTCTGCTCGGCATTAGCAAGAAACATCGAGCGCTTCAAATCAATGCGGAGTTTTGAATCGAGAATTATCCGTTTCGGGTCGCGTCCTTCAGTCAGCCGCACCGTTAATTTGGGGTCGTCTATCATCGCAGTTTTTCTACCAATAAGCACGGCATCGTATGATGCCCGCATGTGGTGAACTTCTTCCCGTGATGCTTTAGTGGTAATCCATTTAGACTGGTTATTAAAGGTGGCTATTTTACCATCGAGAGTCTGTGCAACTTTAACGGTGACAAAGGGAATCCGTTTTTGCATAAACTTAAAAAAGAAGCGGTTGAGTTCAAGGCATTCTTTTTCCAACATCCCCGTCTTAACCTCGATACCCGCTTTTGTCAGTTTTTCCGCTCCGCTTCCGGCAACTAAAGGATTGCAGTCCAGAGTCCCAATTACCACCCGGCCGATACCGGCGGCAATTATAGCATCCGCGCACGGCGGTGTTTTTCCGTAATGGGAACAGGGTTCAAGGTTTACATAGAGGGTTGCGCCTTTCACATCTTCACGCGCATTTCGCAGGGCATTAATCTCAGCGTGGGAACCCCCGAAAAACTCATGGTATCCGGCACCGATAATTTGATGATTCTTAACAATTACACAGCCCACCAAAGGATTCGGACTTACTCGTCCTCGTCCTTTTGCAGCAAGCTCCAAAGCTAATTTGATGTAAGATTCATCATGTGCCAATGGATTTTTCCACAATTAAACAATATCGAGTATCTCGAACTCCTGCATTCCGGCGGGGACTTGTATTTGTACAACATCTCCGACGTGTTTTGCGAGTAAACCCTTACCGATAGGACTTGTGACAGCCAGTTTATTCTGGCTAAAATCAGCTTCTTCCGCGGAAACGAGGGTATACGCAAACTCTTTTCCGGTTTTAACGTTTTTAATTTTAACTTTTGAAAGGATGTGTATTTCGTTTGATGTAAACTGGTCATTAGAGATGACACGGGCACGCGCGAGCATACCTTCCATTTTGCTTATTTTCAGCTCATGAAGTACTTGTTCTTCTTTTGCGGCGTCATATTCTGCATTTTCCGACAGATCACCATGCGAACGGGCTTCCGCAATCTTAGCAGCTATTTCTTTTCTTCCGGCAGTTTTTAACTCGCGTAAAGCTTGTTCCAACTCGAAAAGACGTTCTTGCGTCAAATAAACAAAACCATTATCAGCCATAACACTCACAAAATTTAAAATGAAAGGATTTATTAAAAAAAATACCACCGCCCGAAGCGGTGGTACACAAAATTAGTCAATTAATTTTTCTAAATCAAGCAAGAATTATTTTGAAAATCCCATATGTGACACGGTGTCACGCGTGGCGGCTTGATAAGTTTTGCTGAAAATGTTCAGTTTACATCTAAAATTGAAAAATCTTTTTTGCCAACTCCGCGAAATTCCGTAATTTTACCCCGCACCCTTAGCTCAGTTGGTAGAGCATATGACTCTTAATCATCAGGTCGCGGGTTCGAGTCCCGCAGGGTGCACCAAACCTCAGTTTTTACTGAGGTTTTTCATTTTTAAACCTTCCATCTTAATCATCAGGTCACGGGTTCTCCACAGGATCCCGACGAGTCGGGAGAGTCCCGCAGGGTGCACTAAATCCCAGTAATTGCTGGGATTTTTTAGTTTAGGCCAACCAATATTAACCGCGAAGTGCGCCAAGAGCGCAAAGATTTTTAAAGAATTTGATAGCAATTTAATTTCTTAGCGGCCTTTGCGTACCTTGCGGTTAATCAGGGTTATTTCTTACCTTGCAGCCATGAGGGGGCTTTGCTATATTATATATTCGAATTTTTCATAAAATAGGCTTATAGTGGACGAAATTAAACTAAATACCGTATCCGACGGGACTTCCGTCCTTGAGGATATTCCCGAAATTTTACCTGTATTACCATTACGCGATATTGTCATATATCCTTATATGATGTTTCCTGTGCTTATCGGTCGGGAGCAGTCAATCCGCGCGGCAAATTATGCCATTCAGCATTCAAAGTATATTTTTCTGGCGACACAGAAGAAATCCAACATAGACGCGCCGAAGAAAGCGGATATTTATCAGGAAGGCACTATCGGGCGCATTGTTCAGATACTAAAGCTGCCTAACGGTCTGATGAAAATATTAGTTGACGGGTTAATACAGGGACGGATTATCAAGTATACCGATAACAAAGATTTTTTTGAGGCGAAGATTGAAGCCGTTGTTCCCGCCCTTGAAAACGATCATGAAATGAACGCGCTCAACCGTCAGATGACTTCATTGTTCCTTGAGTATGTTAAGATAAACAAGAACGTCTCTGCCGACTCGGTGAGTTCATTTGAAGTCATTGAAGAACCCGATCGTAAGCTGTTTTTTGCAGCTGCCAATATTACGCAGTCTCTTGATGTGAAGCAGGCAATACTGCAGAAGTTCACGCTGAAGGATCAGTTCTACGAACTCATTAAAATCCTCAACTCGGAAATTGATATCCTCAAGATAGAGCGTGAAATTGATTCCAAGGTTCAGGAGAACATTGCAAAATCTCAGCGTAAGTTCATCATTCAGGAACAGATAAAAATATTGCAGAACGAACTCGGCGATGATGATGAAGGCGCTCCCGAAATCGCAAAAATTCTTGAAAAGATAAAAGCTGTCAAGATGCCGAAGATTGCTTATGAAAAAGCAATCGAAGAATTGAACAAACTCAAAAAAATGAATTCCCTTTCTCCCGAGTATACAGTTATCCGTAATTATCTCGATTGGATGATTTCACTACCGTGGAGTAAGCGCAGCAAAGATAATCTTGACATCTCGCATGTAAAAAGCATTCTTGATGAAGATCACTACGGACTTGAAAAACCAAAAGAAAGAATCATCGAGCATATTGCTGTGCTTAATCTCGTTAAAAACATGCGGGGACAGATTTTATGCTTCGTAGGACCTCCCGGCGTTGGTAAAACATCATTAGGACGCTCAATAGCACGGGCATTGGGACGTGAGTTTATCCGTATCAGTCTCGGCGGCGTTAGAGACGAAGCCGAAATTCGCGGTCATAGAAAGACATACATCGGCTCCATGCCGGGAAAAATCATTCAGGGAATGAAGCGCGCAGCTACAGTTAACCCTGTTATCCTGCTCGATGAAATTGATAAACTCAATTCCGATTTCCGGGGCGATCCGGCAAGCGCAATGCTCGAGGTACTCGACCCTGAACAGAATCACACATTCCAGGATCATTATCTTGAAGTTGATTACGACCTGTCGCAGGTTATGTTTATTACAACCGCCAATGTCAGATACAATATTCCCCTTCCGTTGCAGGACAGAATGGAAATTATTGAACTGACCAGTTATCTTGAATTAGATAAAATTGAAATAGCTAAACGCCATATTCTTCCGAAGCAGATTACGTTAAACGGCCTTGATGTATTCAATCTGAAGTTTACCGATGATGCTATCAGAAAAATCATCACCGATTACACAAGAGAAGCCGGTGTACGTAATCTTGAGCGGGAAATCGCATCTACGCTCCGTAAATTGGCAAAAGAAATAGTGATTAAGGGAGCGAAGAAAAGTAAGGACAAGAAGAAGCCTCTTGCTCATGAAATCAATGCTGATAAAATTGAAGATTTGCTCGGAGTACCAAAATATAAATCGCATAAGTTCACGAAAGAAAACCGCGTTGGTAGTGTTACCGGTTTGGCATGGACGAGTGTCGGCGGTGAATTACTGATGGTGGATATCAGCATTATGCCCGGACCTGAAAAACTCACGTTGACCGGACAGCTCGGCGATGTTATGAAAGAATCCGCAATGGCAGCCCTCAGCTATATCCGTTCGCAGGCAGGTACATTCGGACTTCCGGAGAATTTCTATAAAGGCCATGAAATACATATTCATCTTCCCGAAGGCGCTATTCCAAAAGACGGCCCGTCAGCTGGAATCACGATGGCTCTCGCTCTGGTTTCAGCATTTACCGGCATGAAGGCATCCGGCGAAGTGGCAATGACCGGTGAGATTACTTTGCGCGGACGCGTACTTCCGATTGGCGGATTGACCGAAAAGCTTTTAGCTGCAAAACGCAACGGCATTACTAAGGTTCTTATTCCGAAAGAGAACGAAGTTGACCTTAAAGAAATCCCCGCAAACATTACCGAAGCATTGACTCTCATTCCGGTTGAAACAATTGAGCAGGCAATGCCTTATTTATTTCCCGATTTCAAACCGGCAAAAAAGAAAACAGTAACGAAGAAGAAAAAATGAGTTTCAAGTTTTTTTCACAAGCCGTAACTGATAAGGATATTTATGAAGAGCTCCTCCCTCAAGTGGAGGAGCTGCTTGATGTTCACGAACATTGGGTAACAAATCTATCTAACCTCTCGGCGCTATTAAAACAGGCATTCGAAAAAATAAGCTGGGTGGGATTTTATTTGTTTGATGGAGAAAAACTGATACTCGGACCGTTTCAGGGTAAAATAGCATGCACCTTAATTCCGATCGGAAAAGGTGTTTGCGGCACCGCGGCAGAAAAAAGAGAAACGTTGATAGTTCAAAATGTTCATGAATTTCCGGGACATATCGCCTGCGACGATGAATCAAACTCCGAAATTGTTGTTCCGATTGTACAAAACGGTGCCCTGATCGGAGTGCTTGATTTGGACAGCACACGACTATCCGCGTTTAATGAAACAGATAAGCAATATCTTGAGAAGATTTGTCAAACGCTTTGCACAAAATTACCCGGTAATTTTTCGTTATAATTGAAAAAATCCCGTGATGTATTCATCATACACTGCGACTCCGGCTAATTCTATCTCCAGAGATTCATTTCGCTGTTGACTCTGCTCCTATTTTTCCATAAACTTGTATATGAACATATTTTAATATTGTTTTAAACTCTCGGGGTTTTTATGAAAAAGCTGTTTTGTATTCTATGTTTGTTAATCGCTATTTTCATTTCAGTTCAGACACATCTTTATGCCACTAACCAATTAATCGCAAGAGTTCCGGGTAATTACACCCAGGCTTCCGCGTACATACAAAACGCGGTACTCGTAACAGAGCCGCACGGTGCATATTGTGAGAACTCACTGTATCTGGAATATGCCGACCATAATGCCTTTCCCGGATCAAAGACTGTTGAAATTATTCACCGTTTTGAATTACCCGAAGGAAGTGTCATCAACGATTTGTGGCTGTGGATAGGCAACGATATCATGAAAGCTATCATGCTTGATACATGGACAGGCCGTCATATCTACGACAGCATTGTTGTTATGAAGCGCGATCCGGCATTTTTAACAAAAGTCGGCAACCAATATGAACTACATGTGTACCCTCTTGTCTCCGGCAGTACACGTAAAATAAAAATTAACTTCATTACCCCGACTAAATGGTCTGGCATAAATGCGACCTGTGAAATGCCTCTGAAATTTTTGCAGGCAGGGACAGGCAGAACAGATATTAGTTTATTGTTCCGGGTTAGAGAAAATATTTGGGGTAGTCCCTCAATTGTAGAAGATTCAAAAGTGCAATATTCCAATTTCACAGATACTCTTGGATTAGATTATAAGTATACGCGGATATCAAATATCCAAAATTATCCAAGTTTTAATTTATCGTTTTCTTGTGATTTTGCAGATGGAACTTTTTTCCGGAATAATGTAATGCCGCGGGACGACAACTATTTTCAATTCGGATTTGTACCGTGGAAAATATTCAATTTAAAATCAGCTGACTCGCTTTCCCAAAATATTCTCGCAGCAGTTGATTTGAGCGGTGTCTATAATAAAAATTATTCCACATTAATGCCCAAGCTGAAAACCGCATTAAAAAAAGCGATGAAGAGTGGCGACCGGTTCAACATTTTAGTAGCCGGGGCTGGAAGAGTAAAGAAGTTGTCCCCCCGCTGGATTGGCTACTCAGCAGACTCTGTTGACAAAGTTATAGATTCATTTGTTTCCAGTGCATACGGTGATTCAGTCGCTCAAGCAAAGAAACCCGTTATAGCGTTTTGTGATTATAATGCATCTACGATTTGGTCATTTACGGATATTGCAAATTATGCAGTTACAAAACAATATGGTAATCTCTCATCTGCAATTCCGTACTTTACCTCCTCCGATGTTGTAGCGAGTTATGATCATGGCTATGAAAGTCCCCTTTCACAAACCACCGCCAACAAGGCAATCGCCTCATTGGATACATTACTTGCAAACGGCGGACGGTTCATTTGCTATTTTGATTATAATCGAATGGGCAAAGAACTTATTGCAACGCATTACATTCCGACTCTTGCACCAGCACATAAGACACAAGAAGCTATAACTTTATACAGAAATCCCAATGGGAATTTTGGCATGAAGTTTCCCGAATCGTTAACCCATAACGGCGGTTATTATTTCAGTACTTCTGATACTGCAGTTAAAGCCGAGCTCATGGATGCAAGCGGAAATCCGTACATCCTTTCCAAAAAAGTTGGTGCGGGTTTGGTTATTGTGACCGGCATCTGGCCATTCAATGACGACATACCGATGAGGAAAACTATTGCCGTACCTATGCTCGGGCTTAATTCGGTAACCACCAACTTTCAATTAACAAATATGCTTAGCGAAATAACTAAGACTCATAATGCTGACACGGTAAACACAACTCTTGTATTCAGCAATTGCGATTCATTGGTTACTTCTATCGGTACCGATTCATGGGTGGGTAATTATAAAAATTCAATTTTAAATACAACTCCACAGTTTAAAACAGTTAATTTGCTTGATGGTTCAAGCGTTACTCCGTCAAGCATTACTATAAACGGGAAAGAATATTACGGCAGTGGTTATTTATTGCAAAGAATAGCAGATACGACAGGCGGTGCGCATATTGAAACTCACTTGCAAGATTGGACTTCTGTTTATAGTCTGATGAAACCGGCCACTTACCCGCTCATTGACAGCATGAAAGTGGTTCCTGTATTTTCCGGTGGAACAGATACTCTGAAAAATTTCACGGAAATTAGCGCTATGCGTTCCGACCCGGAACGACCTATCTTATTTATCGGAAGTACAAATTCCACAGGAAGTGTTACGTTCAATGTAGATGTTAAATTCAAGGGTATCGCGGATGTAAAGCATGCCGTATATACTTTCCCATTTGCAGTTGATACGACAAATGGTTTGAAAGTGATTGCCTCCATGCTTGGAAATATAAAGCTAAACAACATGTTTCTGTATTCAAGCAAAGATACGGCCGGTATAATCAAGCAGGCATTGAAGTACAACTTGCTTTGTGATTATACGTCACTGATTGCGCTGGAGCCAAATGACACCTTACACTTTATGGTAAATCCTTATGACGAATCAGGCCTTGTACCGAATGACATTACCGATTTACCGGATAAAACAGATTCACTTGGCTTAAGTATTTATCCGAATCCGTTTAATCCTTCGACAAAAGTTTCTGTAAGTCTGCTTAATCCAAGTTCACTGAGAATTACAGTCTACGATATACTCGGCAGAGAAGTCGCGCATCTGTTAAACGAAGAAAATGTCACGGGCAAACGGAATATTACCTGGAACGGGACAGATGATTCCGGAAGGAAAATTTCTTCAGGTATATATCTTATCTCGATGAGGGGTAAAGAAATACAAAGCGGTAAGACTTTTACCATAATCAAAAAAGCGATAATGCTTAAGTAGCGGCAAGTGTAAAAGAAAAAGGGTGCTTTCGCACCCTTTTTTTATTTCACTATTTTCAAAGCTTCTTCTGCGGCTTTGAGCAATGCCTCTGGACCGACCGGCAGCCCGGTTGCTTTTTTCATCCATAAGTCCGGAGCCAAACAGCCCGCAGTTGCCATTCTCTCAAATTCAGAACCGATGCTCCCCGCTTTTTTCATCTGACCTTCAATTTGAAAAGCAATCATATGTCCGATAGGATAATCCGGTATGTACAATTCGGAATGAACAAGATGTGAGTAGATGCCGAGAATAACCACATCCTGAATTTTGAATACCGGTGCATAGTACTTATTCCAAACATCTTTGGAAATATTTACAACAGCTTCTCTGAATTGTGCGGGAGTTGCATCCGGATTGGCATACATCCATTTCCATGACTCCATATCAACTAAAGCGACACCGGATATTTCGTAAGTATCCCATAGCGTCTGAATCGCTTTCAAGGCTTCTGCCTGCTCGTCCGGTATAGCAAGTCCCAACAAATCAAGATCATGTCCCTGAAACACAAATGCCAATGCTTCGGTAAAAGCAGTGTTAGGAACTCCCTGCAACAACGTATAATCGTTATTCATTAAAGAGAAGACCTGCTCAACATTGTGTCCCATTTCATGAACTGCGATATTATATCCTTTATAGTTCATGCCGTCTTTTTCAACGCGAGTGCGGAGACGAGCTTTTGCTGTACGCATATACGGACCGGCCGCGTGGCCTGAACCGCGTGCAGGTTCAACAGCTATGTTGTTCATAAGATAATCTGCCCGCTCTTTTGTGAAGCCGAATTTCACAAACATATTCGGCATATCGGCACGGTACGCGTCGGCTGTCGGATATTTTTGTGCAACGATTTTATCAAGTTCAGGCTCGCTGTATTTGCTCTTTGCTTTAAAGCCATTAAAATACACATCATATGGTTCCAGCGCCCTGCCCAAACGGCTTTGAATAAGTTTAGCGATTTGAGGAATCAGGGGTGATGATAGAACATCCGTCAGCATTTTTTCGCAGCGTGCTTCCGGTATCTCGCGTTCCTCATCAAATTTCCGCGCAATGTGTGTCGGCGCTGTCGGTGAGTATTCGTCAATCTTTTTTGATGCAAGGAACGTTTTAAACCAGATATCATAACGGGTATCCGGTTCTCTGTCAGCCTTTACTGTTTTCGGAATTTCAACACCTGCATCGTTAACCGCAGCCGGAGCAACAACATTGGTGTATGGATTCCAGTCAACAGCCGGATTGTTCACAACAACCGCCGGGATGGTCTGTGTGACGATTCTTTGCATCACTTTTTGAATCAATTTTTGCTTTGCAACTCCTGCAGAACCCTCACCATAAATAGCTTTTATTTCATCGCGCAGATTCCAATGTGAGAGAAGTCTTTTCTTCGGCGGGAACAAACGTTCGCCTTTTTCATTCAGAACATGGTGCATCCAGATATTATACTGGGCGATATAAGCTTCGGCATCTGCATACGCTTTTGCTATGGCAAGATTCGCCTCAGCAGGAATTCGTTTTGAAAAATGCTGTGCAAGTCTGACTTCTGCCCATTGACGGCGGGTCCATTTTTCACCTTCCGTTAAACGCTGGTCGAGAGTTGTGAGAGGAAAGTTTAACAGCGCAACAAAAGCAATCTTGTTGGTAAAGAAGTCATCGCCGATGTGAGCGGCCGGATCATAACCGGCGAACATATCATCAACCGGCAGCAAGTCGCCAACTTCCAGATCATTCTGCCTGCGAAATTCCATACCGATTTCATTCATATGTCCGTTTAATTGCTCGAGCAAATATTGATAGCGGCCAAACAGCTCATCAAGCGTCTTCTGATCGCCGGCAAAATTCGACATGACAAAATCCTCGTAGACATCGGCTCCGCCGTCTTCTGATTTCCAGAATTCGGCAGTCTGAGCCAATCCTTTAGCAATGCGACTCTTTTGAGCCTCGCCATATTTTTCAATCAATTGCTTTTCAAGCTTTTGCTGCGAAGCTTTTATCCACGGTAAACCGGTTTGCGCGTGCATGGTTCCGACTCCAATTACAAATAGGGAAAAAACTAACAATCCCGATAAATATCTCATATGTACTCCAACGGGTAAGAAATAAAATTTAGTGATTCAAAGATAAAGAATTCGGATGGATCGCAATAGTGTCCGGCGACTCTTCCGAAAGAATTTTAAATTGTGTTAGAATGTTCTTATAAGAACTTGGAATGCAATTTTGAATATTCAATCCCAAAATGTCATTCTTGAATCCGCCTCGGCGGACTGTCGCGGAAACTCTTACTTGCTTACTAACTTAGCTCGACAGATTTGTCCGGAATGACATATCTGGGATACTCTTCTACCACAATGTTATCATGTGTTGCGGTTAGAGGTAAATACTGCCGACGGGGACAACCGGGCTTTCTTGCCAGAGCATCATTGAGTTTATCAACCTGCAAGATTGAAATCTTGCAATATCTTCAGCAATAATTCTAACAGAGCGGATTATCCCCTCTTCCAACAATTGTTCTCTTCGTGTTCCCCGTAAAAGGAATGTATCCGGTGTAAACCATTGTTCTCCGTCAAAGAACGCCAGATTAGCATACGACGCGTCGGTGACATTGCCGTTTTTAATAATAATAATGTCATCCTCCGGAATTCCCGATAATAAGGCGAGCAGCCCGGTTCTATCCTCATATTTATTGGAATAATCTATAGTGTCGGCAAATATCAGTTTCAGCGAGTTAACTGTTCTGGGAGTATATGCCGCAAATTCGATTCGCTGAACGGATTCATTATAAATAACGCGGCACTTATAAACACCATCCCCGATATTTTCATGAATTTCAATGATGTCTGTCAGATCGAGCTTTTTGTTAACACCGAACAATTCTCTCCTCGTCCGGTTAAACCGGTCGTTATGAAAACGAATCGCATCAAGCGTTCTATTCTCTATCCTTATTGTTTCAACTATATTCATGGCTTAAGTAAATGGCAAGTAAACTTTTTGTATCATTTCGGCGTATTCCTTTTCAGCGTCGCTAAAGCAGGTAATGCCGCCGCCGCTTTTAAAAACATATCCCGTTTCCGTTTTTTCAATATACCGTATTAAAACGCAACTATCAAAGTTCGAACCGTCAAATATCCCGGCAACACCGGTGTAGTAACCGCGCCCATAGTTTTCGGTTTCCAGAATAATATCAACCGTTTTCTTCTTCGGCGCTCCGGTGACTGAGCCGGCGGGCAGCAAAGCAAACAGAATATCACCGATTTGAGCCGCGTAATCATCTGGTAAATCACCCGATATGCGGGAACTGACCTGCAGTAAGTCATTCTGATTGGTTTTTATATAATCAACATAGCGGAATTCTTCAACTTCGACATTCTTTGCAACAATGCTCAAATCATTGCGAATTAAATCCACAATGGTAATATGTTCGGCTGTTTCCTTTTCATCAGCAAGTATTTTCCGGTCCGCGTCCGGTATCGAAGCATCAATCGTTCCCTTCATAGGAAAGGATGAAATCCTACCGTTTCTCATCGTAACAAATACTTCCGGAGAAAAAACGACAAAACTATCTTTATACCATAATCTGTATTTAGCGCGGCTTCGCAAAGCGACTTCCTTTAACGTGCAATTTAGCTTGATGGGCGTAGGAAAGGTCAGGTTCAGTAGGTACGAATTACCATCCTTGATGTTATTCAGGACATTGTCATACTTTTTCCGGTACTCTTCAAATGAAACCGGCTGTTTTTCAAAAATGATGTGCGGGGTGGAAGCTGTGTCGGCAATATTCGTAACACTGTTGAAATCGTATAATAAGTCATCCGGCGAAATTTCATTCAGCGGAAGTACAAACGGATGTTGCAAGGTGAAATCTACGACGCAAAGAAACGGAACACCGGCTGCACCAAGTGCATTCATTTGTGTCCTGACTTCCACTGCCTTTTCCGAATGAAAAATTGTTTTCTCTTTCACGTGCGCAAATTTGAGATTTAGTTTATAAAGTAGTTTTACAACACAACAACACTTTCACATAAAAAGTTGGTTCTGCTTTGTTATTAGTAGTATTTAGTGTCTTAATAGCTATCTTTATTAAGAACGACTTTTCCTTTGAATACCCGATACACATAAATGGTGTAAATCAGAACAATCGGGACACCGATCAAAGCAATGATTAACATCGTCCACAAAGTACGCGGGGTTGATGAAGCATTGTAAATGGTCAGGCTGTAATTTAGATTCCAGCTTGAGGGCAGGAGTCTCGGGAACAAACTTAACGCTGTCAGGAGAATCATAGAAGCAATGGTTACAGATGAAGCGATAAACGATTTTCCGAATTGTTTTGCCTTCAATCCGACCGGGATGTACATTATTGACGCAAACAATAGCACAACCAGCACCCAGAACAGCGGATTCTTCAGCACGGTATCAAATAAGTACTTTGCACTGAAGAATGAGAATATGGTTGCAACAACATATAATGCCACATACGCGACCCACATCTTGTTTGCCCATCCGGCGGCCTTTTCCTGCTGCTGGCCTTTTGTTTTCATCGCGAGGTAAATTGCGCCGTGCATAACAAAGAATGTGAGGCTGACTAATCCGACAACGATAGCATACGGATTGAGCAATCCGAAAAAGTTACCGTGGAACATGCCCTTTTCATCAAGCGGCAGTCCGCGTAAAACATTACCGATAGCAACGCCGTATAACAGTGCAGGCACAAGGGAGCCGAGTCCGAATGCAAGATCCCAGTATTTTTTTTGCGCCGGTTCTGAATACTTGCGAAATTCAAACGAGACTGCTCTAAATATGAGCGCTGTTAATAAAAGCATGAACGCGAGATAGAAAGCGCTGAAGGAAACGGCATAGACAACCGGGAAAGCAGCAAACAATGCGCCGCCGCCGGTTAACAGCCATACTTCATTGCCGTCCCAAACAGGGCCAATCGCATTCATATTAATTCTCTTTTCTTCTTCGGTTTTGGTGAACAGGTGTATAACACCGACACCAAGATCAAATCCGTCAAGGATTGCATATCCGACGATCAATACGCCGACAAGTAAAAACCATATAAGATTGAGATCCATGTTATGCCTCCTTCTCGGTAACCGGTTCAAAACCGTGATTGATTTTTTTCGAAAGCAGCTTCAACAAGGTATATCCAAGTACAATATAAATCAGAGCAAAGAGAATAATTGAAATAAGAATCTCAACCGCACCGACGGTAATGGATACCGCATCCTTCGTTTTCATCAGATGATACACGATCCACGGCTGTCTGCCTACTTCGGCAGCTATCCAACCGAGTTGACATGCTGCCAACGGAAGTGGGATTGACCACGTGAGTACTTTCATATATTTTTTGCTATCGGCAAGTTTCCCCTTAAAGATGAACCATGTACCGAGTGCAAGAATAAATATAAAATACATACCAAGCACCACCATATTATGATATGACACGAAGGTTAAAAACTTCGGTGGTAAATCTTCGTTTTTGAATTCGTTGGCACCGCGAACCTTAGCATTAATATCTCCGAAAGCGAGCCAGCTTAAAATACCGGGTATTTCTATTTTTGCTTTTAACGTTGGAGGATGGTCGAACGGTACTGCAAATACGGCAACCGGGGCTCCAGTCTGTGTTGTATATAAGCCCTGCATAACAGCAAATTTTTCCGGCTGAGTTTGAGCTACTTGTCTTCCGTGCTCATGTCCGAATGGGAACACTTCAAGCAAAGAAACCACTAATCCGAAAATAATAGCAAACTTCAAAGAACGGAGAGCAATATCCTGCTGTTTTCCCTTGCGGTACATATAGGCTGAAATACCAGCCATAAGAAAAGCTCCGCTTATGAGCGCGGCATCCGTAGTATGGAGGAATCTCACCATAGTTGACGGATTAAAAACTGCTGCCCAGAAATCGGTTAGTTCCGCACGGCCGTTCTGTACAATAAATCCGGCAGGAGTCTGCTGCCATGAATTGGCAACGATAATCCAGAATGCAGAGATAGTAGCACCTACGGCTACCATTAATATTGAAAACCAGTGGACTCCTTTGGAAACTCTCGAACGTCCGAATATATATAATCCGAGGAATGTTGATTCGAGAAAGAACGCGAAAACACCTTCAGCAGCCAAAGGAGCGCCGAAAATATCACCCACGAATTTTGAGTATTCCGACCAGTTGGTACCGAATTGAAATTCCATCACAATTCCGGTAGCAACGCCGACAGCAAAAATAAGACCAAGTACTTTTCCGAAAAACTGTCCGATTGTTTGATAAACAGGATCTTTTCTCTTCAGGCCTAATCCTTCAATGATGACAAGCATCCAGGCAAGACCAATTGAAAGAGGAGGGAAAAGAAAGTGAAATCCGACAGTCATCGCAAATTGAATGCGAGCTAACAGTACGGCATCCATATTAAGTTACTCCTAAGTTGTTTGAAGTTGAGTTTAAAAATCTCGTCATAAGGTTGTGCCTTGACGAATAAAACTAAATCTATATTTGTATCAGAACAGATTATTTACGTTATTTAAATTCTGCGAGTTTTGTAATGCTAATTCCTTCATACTTTTACTTCGTAACTTGTCGCGCAGCTGAGTCTGTGCTTCGTCCCAAATGATGTGGATGGAGCAATAATTTTCCCTGTTACAAAATTCATTGTGTATCAAACACTTATTCAATCCAATCTTACCTTCAACAATCTCAATAATATCAAGAGGCGTTATCTTTTCAGCTTCAACCTTCAGACTAATTCCCCCGCCGTTTCCCTGAGTACTTTTCAACAAATCAGCACGTGTAAGCTGCTGAATCAGTTTTCTCAGGAAACTGTCAGGGATCTCGTTCTTTTTTGCAATGTCCGATATCTTAAATGTAGTTCCGTAAGGTTCGGAGCACACAAATAACATTGCTCTCAGGGCATATTCGCCCGACATAGTAAGCTGCATTTCGTCATCCTTTCTACCATTATACAGCAAATCCCGTACCAAATGGGAGTATTATTGTCCTATTAAAAATATTGAATTTCACGCTAATTTCAGCGCCATCAAGATGTATATTGTTGATATTTGGCAAGTAATTCTCCTAAACAGGAGTAATTTTGTCGTGTTTGAGAAAGGAAATAAAAAACTCCCCCGCTTTTGACGGGAGAGTTCAGGTGATTTTATTCAGTCGCAGGATTATTTAATTTTCTTTACTTCAATTATCGAATCGAACGTTGAGAGATTAATTTTTTGCCCACCGCCATTAATAATAAATATGCGTTGATTTTTTTTGCCGTCTTTAACTTCTGTTGTTTTATCCGAAGTGAATTCGCAAATAATCTTTTGTGAAAAATCTTCCGGCATAATTCCTTTTACAGTTGCCTGTATGGTCGCTTGTACATGCTCAGGCAACGAAAGTGTGATTTTGCCTGCCGCGGATGACAGCTTACTTTCTTCGTCACCTTCCGGAAACAAGCGGACTGTAACATCGCCGCCGGCAGATGACGCGTTAACACTTCCATGAATATTATCGAGAAATACATCGCCGCCGGCAGTGCTCGTTTTGGTAAATCCCTTGCCGCCACCTACTTTAATATCACCGCCTGCTGTTGCAACATGAACCTGCCCGCCTGATTTTCTGATAATTACGTCCCCGCCTGCTGTTGATGTTTTAATGTCTCCGCCTATTTCGCCAATACGGATGTCACCACCGGCAGTGCTGATGCTTGCGGATTTTGTTATATCACCGGCCAGCACATCTCCACTTGCAGTTGAAATGGCTGCTTCACCGCCGACGTTCCCGGTTCTGATATCACCACCTGCAGTATGAAAGCTTACATTTCCCGAAATATTTCCGGTAAAAATATCACCACCGGCAGTAGTAACCTCAACGTCGCCGTTGCAATCACCGGTTTTAATATCGCCACCCTTTGTTACTGCTTTAATGTTACCACTTAGTGTACCCATTATGTGAACATCACCACCGACCGTGCGTAACGAAAGATTGTATGCCGCAGGGGTATGGAACTGATAATCACAATCATCACACCAGTTTTCGCCTTCCTTTAATTCAACGGTAACATTGCCGTCACTGCTTTCAAAGCGAAGTTTCTCGACCATCTGTTCAGGATCGGATCCGATAATATTGACTTCAACATCATTTTTATCCCACGGCACAACCGTAAGGTTTCCAGTCAGTTTCACCGTTAATGTACCGCCTTTTTTAACCCCGAACACTTTTGTCTGTCTTTCTTGTGCTACCGCCATAGAAACAGCCGCGATTGTGCATATATACAAGACCATCATATAAAATCGAGTCGTTTTCATAATCTACCTCTATACCTTAATTTTCTTCAAAATTGATTTTGCCCGGATTTTCACGTATGAATTATCATCTCCGTTCACCTTATCCCTGAGAATGTCCACGGCTCTCTGATCCGTTAAGCCCTTGGAGGCATTTTCGCTGTCGAGATAATTTATAGCCATAACACGCAGTCCGGAGTTCTTATCTTTATCAAGTACATACAAAAGAGCATTCTGTATATCTTTATCAAATGGCAGATTAGCAAGAGCAAGCATTGCTTCTTTACGAACACCGGGGTTATCATCCGTTGTTAAAGCTTTTATTAGTGCCAGCTTGACAATTTTCGAATTGGCTGATTTATTTTCTGCAATTGCGCCAATTGTTTTAAGACGTGTTCCGGAATTTTTGCTGTTCGTTATGTCATGGGCAAGTTCACGCTGCCTCTCGGTAGTCAGCTCCGGACGTTCAGAAACAGAAATCACCTCTTTTGCCGAATTATCAGGCTTTTCATGTTGTGCATCGCTGAACATCGCATTAGTTTGAACGGGAACAACATATTTTTGCTGCAAACCCGGAATGCTTTCCACTGAGTGCCTGCCGGGTATTGCAAGAAAATATACCACGGTAGTAAAGGCTACGATTGTTGTGAGCGATAAAGCGAATTGCAATTTGCCGAATGAATGAGAACCGAACAATTTGAAGGGTTCCGCGTTCCTTTTTTCACGGCTCAACGCATGTACTTTATTAAGCATTTCCTGCCGTGTGGTTGAGAGAACGATTTCATCAACGTCCTGATGCAGTGCCTCTTCAGAAAGATCCTTCAGTCTCCGCAACTCTTCATATTCATCACCGCATGCAGTGCACTCCTGCACATGAGACAGCAGCTCATTCTTTTCCGCCTCGGATATTTCATCAAAAACGGAAAGGGTTAAGAGTTTTTTGTAATAATTATGGTTCATATGCAATTTCTTCGTTAAATAAGAGCATTTTTTAATTGAACTTTTAACTTATCAACGGCGAGGAACAGATATTTTTTCACTGTTCCCTCAGAGCATTTCATCATCTCTGCAATTTCTTTTATCTTGTAGCTTTTATCGTGCTTCAAGGTAAAGACTAATCTTTGTTTCGGAGGAAGCTTATCAACCGCTTCCTGAATTAATCGTTTCGTATCTTTATCTATCATTTCGTTTTCCGGTTCTCCATGTTGTGGGGATGCAATCTCTTGAACCGGTGCGTCATCTTCGTCACCGGGTGAAAGACTTTCCGTTTTTCTGCTTTCCGCCTTCACTTTATGCGTCAGGCAAACATTCGTCGTTATTCTGAAAATCCACGTTGAGAACTCACTTTTAAATTCAAACTTATTAAGGCCTTTATAAACACGGATAAACACATCCTGATATACATCCTTAGCATCATCTTCATTTTTAAAATACCGTAGAGCAATCTGAAATACCTGCCGGTCATACCGCTGAACGAGATCGGAAAATGCAATATCATTTCCTTTTCTCGCCTCGATAATCAATTCGTTATCACTTGGTGTCAAATTATTCCGCAATCAAATACTCCATTTATCTATTAGACTAAGCTGTTGTACAAAAGGTTGTACTGGGACATAAAAAAAAGAAGCCCTCATCACCTAACCTCTTCTCCCAAAGGGAGAAGAAGAATAAAAAAGCGCGATACAACACAAAAAATTCGTTTTCGACCTCTCCCGCCGTGAGAGGAGCGAGGGATTTTTTTATTTGTACTCTCCAAGAATCCCTCAGCAAGGGCTCAATCTTTTCTCATTGCTTCCAACTTGAGCTCGCCGGGCATTTTTTCTATTGCATACCGCAAGGCTGTCCGCGGCATGCTATCCTTATGTTCAAGCACATAAAAGAATACTTCCATCTGGAAATTTCTGCTGGCTTCTTTCAGCATCCAGCCGTATCCTTTTTGTACCATATCATCTTTGTCCAGCAACAAATTATCAGCAATAGCAAATGCCTCCGGCAATCCGAATCCGCGTTTAACAGGATAAATTAAAGAAACAGCAGCACTTCTCCTAACCCACCGATTCTTCGAATTGCACCATGAAAGAGTTTCTCCGATTTTGTCCGGATATTTCAATAAATACTGCCCAATTACGTGAGTTGAAAAATCGTCGCAATCAGCCCAGTCGGATATATACTTTTTCACTATCGAATGAAATATTTTCATATCTTTTTCGCGGTATTGTTTTTTTGCATTGGCGAGCCAGTCAATCGCAACGGATTTAACTTCATGAATATTACTATCCATTAATCCAAGGCATATCTGAATCAGCTCGTCAATCGGTTTATTCTTAACTTCGGGGTAAAATCTCTTGGCTGTCGAATGGACATGTGGATTTCTCACGCCGAGGAAAATATTAGTACTGAACTTCAAAAATACCCGCGTCAGTATTTTATACTCCTCATCGTGGAATTTCCTGAGTTCTGCCGTTAGACGGCTGATTAAATCTTTTAGCTCTATTTTATTCATAAACTAAATAATTAAGGTTATTATCCAATATATTTAAATATTTATCCGAAAAAGCTTTTAATCTTTCATTTATTTATGTATGTTTATGCAACATATTTATTTCGTTTTTCATATAGTCTTCGTAAAAGTTGACTGCTGAAACTTATTAATTCACAGATAAATATCCATATGTAAAAAAGAACAAAGAGCAATGGATTTTACTCAAGATATTAAGTTGATATTGGAAGACGGCTCTGAGTTTAGCGGCAAGGCCTTCGGGTATCCCGCTAGCACCGCAGGTGAAGTCGTCTTTAACACGGGGATGGTTGGCTATCCTGAAACGCTGACAGACCCCTCTTACTGCGGACAGATTTTAGTTTTTACCTATCCCCTTATCGGCAATTACGGCATCCCCGGCACCACACGCGAAAATGGACTCCTCAAATATTTCGAATCGGAAAAAATCAGATTAAAAGGTATAGTGGTAAGCCACTACTCACATGAGTATTCGCACTGGAGCGCGGTAAGATCACTTCATGACTGGCTGTATGAAGAAAAAATACCGGGAATATTCGGACTTGATACAAGGCAAATAACCCGCAAGCTTCGTGAATACGGCACCATGAAAGGGAAAATAGTTTTTGAGGACAAAGACATTCCCTTTTTCGATTATACTAATTATAATTTCGTAAAAGAAGTTACGATTGACGAGCCGGTTCTCTATAAAAAAGGCAGCAAGAAAATCGTACTGGTGGACTGCGGAACAAAGAACAACATCATTCAGGCATTTCTCGGACGCGACATAACGGTTAAACGTGTGCCGTATGATTATGATTTTTCAAAAGAGAATGTGTCCGGTGTTGTCATATCGAACGGTCCCGGCGACCCTAAAGTTTGCAAAAAAACAATCGCGAACACAAAAAAAATTATCGAACGCGGCCTGCCTATTCTGGGCATATGCCTCGGTTCGCAGATACTCGCGTTAGCCGCGGGTGCGGACACGTACAAATTGAAATACGGACACCGCAGTCATAACCAGCCGGTAAACGAATCAGGCACAAAACGCTGCCATATAACCTCGCAGAACCACGGTTATGCAATAAACTCGGAAACGCTGCCGCAGGACTGGAGAGAATGGTTTGTTAATGATAACGATGGAACGAACGAAGGGATAATTCACATCGCGAAACCCTTCTTCGGAGCGCAGTTTCATCCGGAAGCTTCTCCCGGTCCGGATGATACGGAATTCATCTTTGATATGTTTGTGAGGTCATTACTATGATAAAGAAGAATAAACCAAAAAAAGTACTTATAATCGGATCCGGTGCATTGCAGATCGGCCAGGCAGGAGAATTTGATTATTCGGGAAGCCAGGCGATAAAGGCACTGAAAGAAGACGGCATTGAAACCATCCTTATTAACCCCAACATCGCCACCATCCAAACCTCCGAACAATTAGCAGACAAAGTATTTTTCATTCCCCTTCAGGCGGATTTTGTAGAACGCGTTATAGCAAACGAACTTCCGGATGGAATTCTGCTCGGTTTCGGCGGACAGACAGCATTAAATCTCGGGGTAGATTTATATCATAAAGGGATAATTGAAAAATATAAGATAACGGTACTGGGCACGCCTGTCTCATCTATAATTGCAACGGAGGATCGGTATGATTTTGCAAATGAAGTTTATAAAGCCGGATTGAAAGCGGCGGTCAGTCAGACTGTCGGGACAGTTGATGAGGCTCTTGCAGCTGCTGAAAAAATCGGTTACCCCGTTATGGTGCGTATCGCATATGCACTCGGCGGCTTGGGTTCAGGAATTGTTAACTCTCAGGACGAATTAAAAGAAAAAGCTGAGAAGGCATTTACATACACTTCGCAGATTCTCATTGAGGAATCGCTTTACGGCTGGAAAGAAATTGAATACGAGATTGTCCGGGATAAATACGACAACTGCATAACCGTCTGTTCTATGGAAAACGTTGACCCCATGGGCATTCACACGGGAGATAGTGTTGTCGTCGCTCCGGTGCAAACATTAACTGCGCAGGAAAATTTCAATCTCCGTTCTATCGGCATCAAACTTATCCGTCACCTTGGAATTATCGGCGAGTGCAACATTCAATACGCACTTAACTCGAATACATTTGACTACCGCATTATCGAAGTGAATGCAAGACTGAGCCGCAGCTCGGCGCTTGCATCCAAAGCGACCGGGTATCCGCTCGCGTTTGTTGCAACAAAACTTGCACTTGGTTATAACCTTAACGAAATAGTAAATAATATTACCGGTGAAACATCGGCGTGCTTTGAGCCTTCACTGGATTACATTGTGTTGAAGTATCCCCGCTGGGATTTGCAAAAATTCAAACAGGTTGACCGGACACTCGGCTCGGAAATGAAATCAGTCGGTGAGGTAATGGCAATCGGCAGAAGTTTTGAAGAGGTTCTGCAAAAAGCTATGCGTATGCTGGATAACGGGCTCAATGGTTTTGTGTGCAATGAAACAAAGCTTAACGATTTGCACGAATGTCTCCGTTTCCCGACTGATAAAAGAATGCTTTGTCTCGCGGCTGCACTTGAGCAAGGAATGACCGTTGATAAGATTCACGAACTGACTTCTATTGATAAATGGTTCATCTACAAAATGAAGAGCATTGTTGATACTGAGCTATTATTGAAGCAGACGGATTTTGCAAATATCTCTCCTGACGTATTGCGTAAAGCAAAACAATCCGGCTATTCGGATAAACAGATAGGTATACTGACTTCGACGACTGAAGAAGAGGTGCGCCGCGTCCGTAAACAAGCAGGTATCGTTCCGGTGGTAAAGCAGATTGATACACTCGCGGCTGAATATCCCGCTCAGACAAACTATTTGTACTTGACATATAATGGATATGAAGATGATATAAGTCAGGGAGAAGACGATCAGGTCATTGTACTCGGCAGCGGACCATATCGTATCGGTTCGTCGGTCGAATTTGACTGGTGCTGTGTCAGCGCAGTATTGACTCTTAATGATTCAGGGTACAAAACCATCATGATTAATTGTAACCCCGAGACCGTCAGCACCGACCATGATATTTGCGACAAATTATATTTTGAAGAAATGTCGTTTGAACGCGTACTTGATATCAGCGACAAAGAAAACAATCCCGGCATCATCCTTTCGATGGGCGGACAGATACCGAACAATCTGGCGCTGCCTCTTAATGCCGCCGGAGTTAAAGTGTTAGGTACTACGCCTGAGATGATTGATAATGCCGAAAGCCGCCACAAATTTTCCCAGATACTTGATTCGCTCGGCATTGACCAGCCTGCATGGAATGAACTGACCAGTATTGAGGATGCGAAAAAATTTGCGGATTCAGTCGGTTATCCCGTGCTTGTCCGCCCGAGCTATGTACTCAGCGGTGCGGCAATGAGTGTCGCCCTCTCACCTAAAGAATTGGAGCGTTTCCTTGCCTACGCTTCATATGTCAGCCCCGATCACCCGGTTGTTATCAGTAAATTTATTGACCACGCCCGCGAGATTGAAATTGATGCAGTTGCCGGAGACGGTGAAATGTTCTGCTACGCGATAACGGAACATGTTGAAAATGCCGGAGTCCATTCAGGCGATGCGACCGTAGTCCTGCCGCCGCAAAGAACATATTTAGAAACAATGCGGCGGATAAAGATTATCGCTAAGGAAGTCGCATATGCATTCAATATAACGGGACCTTTCAATATTCAATTTATTGCAAAAGACAACGACGTAAAAGTGATTGAATGTAATTTGCGTGCATCAAGAAGCTTTCCCTTTGTTTCGAAAGTTTTGAAAATCAACTTTATTGATTTTGCAACGCGCCTTATCATGGGGGAAAAGGTTAATCGCATTGACCGCTCCTCATTTGATATTGATTACGTCGGTGTAAAGTCATCCAAGTTTTCTTATACCCGGTTAAGAGGTTCCGACCCGATTTCCGGTGTCGAGATGTCCTCAACAGGTGAAGTAGCCTGCCTTGGTGATGATTTTAACGAGGCATTCCTTAAGAGTATGTTGTCAACCGGATTCAGCCTGCCGAAAAAGGCTGTCCTGCTTACCATCGGTGATATAACACAACGGGGCATTCTTTTCCCTGCAGTTATCGCCCTCAAGGAGATGGGCCTGAAATTCTATGCAACTCCGGGCACCGCGAAATTCTTTAATCAGAACGGTGTCGAGATGAAAGCCGTCTACCGCCCTGCAAGTGGTAAGGCGCCGAACGTTTTAGACTGCCTTGCTTCCGGAGATATTGATCTGGTAATTAACCTGCCGAAAGCTATCGAAAATCGCGAATTAGACGATGATTATACCATCCGCAGGAAGGCGGTTGATCTTAACATTCCACTTATAACGAATACGCAGATTGCGCGGCGATTTGTCAAAGCTCTGCAAAATTACAAAACAGACGATTTGACTGTAAAAAGCTGGGATGAATATTGCTAAGGGCAGAAATTTAGTTCTGCCTTCATCTATTTTTCTTGTTATATTTAGAGAAATATTTGAAATCTTTTGTATACTCGGGAACATATGAAATCCACACGCGGAATTTTACTTTTAATAGTTATGGCTGCTGCCGTTTTAATCTCATCTTGTAAAAAAGAGTCAACAACCCAACCTGTCGAACTCGGTGCAAACTCTACCGGAACCTTTTCCGCAAAAATCGGAGGGGCACATTGGGAAGCAACAAAAGTACGTGCTTATGTTCAGGATGTATTTACCCGGTTCAGCGGGACGGGAACAATTTCCGATACATCAAGTAAGTTCAGCAATGTAAATGTATCAATAATAGTAAAATACATTAAAACTACTGCCGTTCTCGAACTCGGTGAAGATGTAAGAGGATTCACCTTTGACGCTACTGCGACCATGGACTGCACACTTCGAAAAACCGGAGCAGTAGTTACCTATGTCGGGAAATACGTACCTGTTGATAACTTCAGCATCCTGAATATTACCACATACAGTTCTGCCCGCATTGCAGGCACAGTTGAATTCTGCTCAACCCTTGCATCCCCCGCGGACACTGTGGATTTACGGGAAGGTAGTTTTAATATTACATTTTAATTAGTTTTTACATTGCAGGTATTGTACAATGAAAAAACTTTTTGTCGGTACGGCAGGATGGTCGTACAAAGATTGGGTCGGCAGCTTTTATCCTAAAACGCAGTCATCGTCGTTTGACTGGCTCGAATTTTATTCCCACTATTTTAATTGCGTCGAAGTAAACGCAAGCTATTATGCATACATTGATCCTCGCACCATAGAAAACTGGGTTCAAAAAGTTTCCGAAAAAGACGATTTTGAATTTGTCATCAAACTGCATCAGGATTTCACCCACAAAAGAAAATTCACTCAACAAAATATTGATGCCTTCACTGAAAATCTTGATATACTAAAAAACAGTAATCGGCTCGGTGGTTTACTTATTCAATTCCCATTATCATTTCAACTCAACAAGGTAAATGCAGAACATGTTAAAGAACTTGTCGAAATCTTTTCGGGATATGACAAGTTTATTGAAGTGAGGCATACATCCTGGCTCATTGAGCGCTTTACAAATTTTCTCGGGCAGAACAAGTCCTCTCTTTGTACAATTGATCAGCCTGTTATCGGCAGTGCAGTACCGTTTGTGCCAGTGAAGGCCGGAGAGCATGCGTACATCAGGTTACACGGCAGAAACGAAGATGCGTGGGCGGGTTCATTCAAGCGCATCGGGAAAGAACAAACGTACGAGCAGCAAAGCGAGCGGTATAATTATTTGTATTCGCCGGGAGAATTAGCCGAGATTGAATCGAAGGTGAACGAAATTATAGACACCGTTAATAAAGTATTCGTCATATTGAACAATCACCCCAAAGGCAATGCAGTTGCCAACGCGTTTGAATTGTTTCATTTGCTCAGCGAACGATTGAAGATTCCCATTCCCGACACCACATTAAAAACGTATCCAAGATTAGCCAAGATAAAAGCAGGATAAAATATTTTTGTAGAGGCGTGCGGCACGCGTCTCACCTCGAATGAAACAGGGTTTATCTTATTTGCAAACCCAGAATGCTTCTATGTCTTTGGCGAATTATTTATTCACATCAGTTTTGCGTGAGACAGCCGCCGGCTTTCTCTACACGAACCGGCTCCGTCCTGAAGGACGGAGTTATTAATAACCACGTCCTATCATTTCCACCGATGTCCCTTCTCCGTTAGGAGATCAATCCTTGTAGAACAAATACATATAACGACATCATTTCCCGTATGGGAATATATCGCCCCACATTATTCAACCGAGACCTGCCTGGCCATTTCGCTTTCGCTACCATTTTTTTATTAGAGCATTAATCGTCTTCATCAGCGCGAATGATGGTTTCGATTTTCTTGTTAATCATTGCAAGTCTTTCGGTTTGTTCCTCATAGCCCAAATGACCAAGAATGGCTTCCTGATAATCACTTTCTTGCAGTTTACCAATCTCTTGCTTTAAATAAAAATGTACATCCGCCGGAGAATTTCTTATTTCATCCACCAAGTTATAATCGTTATCCAGTATATAGACAATGTCTTCGAAATCACGACTTGTTCTGGCCTCCTCTCCACGATCATGAAACGCGTTAAATTTTGTGGCCATGTAATAAGACACATGCAATAGCCGGATGGTGACATCTTGAATTTTATAATCTCGGAGAGTTTTCAACCCCCTTTCAAACCAAACATCTGCTGGTGCCCAACCGACATTATGCGTTGACATAATATCCACCAGAATATCTTTATATTGAAAACGGCACATAACCCCTTGTTCCGTCTCAGGAAAAAATCCTTTACGTGCTAATTGTTCCTGCAGCCGGACAAGTTTTGGATATGATGCTATTTCGAGAAAAACATCTATATCCTTCGTCGGCCTTACTTCACTCGAAGCCGGAACATCTGCATAAAAACCGACTACCGCCCCTCCCACATATACCAGTTTCTCATTCAGTTCTCCAAATGCAAGAGCAATTTCTCGTATTAAAGATTCATTCCCCTTAATTGTACTCATTTTATCCTCTTTTTTAATTCACTTATAGCAAGCGCTTGTTCGCGTACTTTACCGACACGCAGAGCATCGGTAAGGGCCAATAATTCATACAAAGCATGGTCATTGCTGCAAGCTTTAGGAACCGTATGGTACAAAGGTTCAATTAGTTGTCCCCTTGATGTACCTTCTGCATAAGGCCATACATACTCATCCCCGGCATTAATTAAGTGCTTTAATGGCGGAGCCGAATGCGCGGTAGGCATCCCACGGACTAATGCACCCGGCTGCTGTGGGAACACATATTTAATGCCATACATCAAAAACTCCAATAGCGAGTTTTTCATCAATATCCTTTTATCAGCGCTCAGCAGCCCCGCCTGAGCCGACCGGTTCAATGATTCACTTATCTCGCTTTGACTTATATTCAACGCGTACGACAAGTCCTTTGCAAGCCAATCCTTTGAGGATACAGCAATTTTTAACAATATTACTATATCTTGGGGACGCATTCCATTATGTACTTTCATGTCCGGGCCTTCAAATATTCGCAATTCGCGATTCGCAAACAGCAAATTAGCGAAAAGCATATTAATAGTCAACCCACCGCATTACCAGGAGTTTACCCATTTTTTGCTCCTGCTGTCCTATAAAAAAGGGAGTAAGCAGATGGATTCCAAAATACAGGCTCAAAGATTATCGGTTTCTGCTTCATTCTCCTTATCAAAGTCATTAACCCATCGGCAATTGAGTAGTACAAAAAATGCCCCGTCTTCTTTATCCGTTTCGCTTTCTTTAATATACTCTTTTGTATAAACTCCGTATTGTTACCAACAACATAGACGATCTTACTTATTAAGTATATCGCAGCCATTAATAAGGAAAACACATTCCGCAGTCTCCGGTACTTCATGACCCGAATGTCTTCAAGATTGAACTTCTCTTTCATTACCCTGAACAACAACTCAATGCCCCACCGCTTGAGATACTTCGCATACACCTGATATGCCGCCCGTTCATCTTCAAGGGAAATATTCGTGAGCAAATACATCGGCTCGGGAAATATGGTTGACTTGACAACTACGATGCTTAATTCTTCCTCTATCGTGTGTATTTTCCCATGCAGTAAGGCTATCTCTAAGCGTGAGGTCTTTACTACTCCTTCATGGATGACCTCGCCCATCATTTTCTTCGACTTAGTAAAACCATACAAGTCACCGACACATCTGTCCATCGTACTTCCTTCTACGGTAAATCCTCTGTTTTTCCGTAATCTCGTTATAAATCGCATATCATTGCGCTGGTAGTACTGATACATCTTCTCGTCATCATGACCGCGATCAGCGACTATGGTCAGCCTCGGTTTTCCTTTGTTCTGCTCTTTGAGCATATCAAGGGCTTTGGTTACGATGTTGTACGTACTCTTATAATTGGTATCGGCGGCGGAATAAAACTCCCCGTAGAGCGGTTGGACTCTTTGACTACCTACGGTTGCCATACAGAACAAATTATATCCGTTACAGATTTCCTTTTTACTGCCATCATGGATTCTCCGCATATGCTCCATCTTTTCCGCGTAGTTCTTTCGTACATCCCCACCATCTATGGCTATGATTTCATCTCTTTCCAAATCATGGAGCCTTTGACTTATCATATACCGGTTTACCGATTCAGTAATATCCATTTCTTTCAGGTTGCGGCTTAATCGTTTGATTGTATAACCCACCGCCGTTTTTTCCTGCAAGGCTCGACTGATCGAACTGAGTTTTGTATCATTACTGCCCATTATGCCGAACAGCATATCACCGATACATCGTTTTTCAGACAAGCTGCAGTTTTTCCCTATTTTCTTACTGGCTCGTTTGATTCTTTCGCTGATTTGTTTTATTATTACATCTTCCATGTGGTGTTGTACCTTTGCTTTTTTTGGTAGATCAAGCTTTATTGGTATAACACCACTTTCATTTTTTAAATTCCCTAATCCCTTATTTTTCTTGCCTTTATCTCCCTTTTATATCTTTTTCTTGGGTAAACTTCTGACCGCATTACCCTATATACGCCTTTCTTAATTGCTCGCGGTCGAGGGAGACGGCGATGTAGATTTCGTCTTCGTTGGCTTCTTTTTCGGGGTCGCCGAAGAAGTTGTTATCGGTGCGGTCTTTCTGGGTGATGGAGCGTGCTGTTTCGGTCGTGAGCACGGACAGGTTTTCAACGACAATATTATTGCCGGTGAGCGCGTCCACGCGTCCCGTTATGAAATACGGACCCATAGATAATGTAAGCTCTGCAAACTTTTCATACGCTTTCGGAAAGATAACGGCTTCGAATGTTCCCGTTAAATCTTCCAGCGAAAGGAATTTCATAACCTCCCCTTTTGATGTCTTGATGCGCTTTGATGCCATGTACCAGCCGGTCATATTCACCCGCCGGTTGTGGTACTGCTTCATATCCGCGGCATTCACGACACCTTTCGAGCGTATTTCCGGAGCAAAGAATCCCAGCGGATGTTTTGATACCATATAGCCGAACGACTCGTACTCGTACATACATTTCTTTTCAATGCTGAATTCTTCTTTCGTAATTGCATCGCGTTCAAGCTTAAGGGATTCGTTTGCAAACAAATCGTACGAACCGCTTTCCAGTGTTTTGCGGTGCTTCATGTACACGTCAAGCAATCGCAGCAAAGTGGGACGCGTTTGTTTCAATCCGTCCATAGCGCCGCACACGATAAGCGCTTTTGTCTGTTCATATCCCGAACGCGTGCGGGAAAGAAAATCGGCAAGCGACGTATAGCGTCCGTGTGCTTCACGCTCGGCAATAATAGCAGCGGCATGTTCGCTTCCCATACTTCGTATCGCCATGAGTCCGATGCGGATTTTTTTATCAATGCCTGTGTACGCGTAGCTGCTCGCGTTGATTGAAGGCAGTAGAACTTTTATACCAAGCCGCTGTGCTTCGCTGATATATACCGCGGATGAATAATAGCCGCCCTGATTAGTCAACACCGCAGCAATGAACTCGGCCGGATAGTGCGCTTTGAGATACGCGACCTGAAAAGAAAGCAATGCAAACGATGCACTGTGTGCTTTGCAGAACGCGTACCCTGCGAAACTTTCTATCTGTTTCCATAGTTCATGCGCGACTTCATCGGAATATTTTTTCTCCGCACAGCAAGCAAAGAATTTATCTTCTATAAGCGCCATCGCTTTGTGCGAACGCATCTTGCCGCTCATCGCACGCCGCAGAAAATCGGATTCTTCAAGCGACAGTCCCACAACGTGATGTGCAATCTTGATAACATCTTCCTGATACACCATAACGCCGTATGTTTCGCCGAGATATGTTTCCATTTCGGGAATGAGATATTTTCGCCGCGAAGGATCTTTATGGCGTTCGATAAACTCTTTCATCATACCGCTTTCGGCAACGCCGGGACGGATAATAGACGATACTGCCGTGAGCATTTCGAAGGTGTGGCAGTCGGTGCGAACCAAGAGCGAGCGCATGCCGGGACTCTCGATATAAAAGCATCCGATAGTCTTACCGGTACGGATAAGCTCCTGCGTGGCGGGGTCGTCAAATACCCTGCGATAGTTGAATATATTGAAGCCCGTCTCCTGAATAACCCTGGGAACGGCATCAAATAGCTGATACAGTTTCCGTCCTTCAGGAAGCTGATATTCCGACATATCCTGAATAATTGTGTTGCTTAAATCGAGATTTTTCATCATATTTAAATAGTGAACATTTGCACACTATATTAATATTTTAAAAACCAAAAACCAACAGAAAAAGTGAGGATTCACCGCAAAGGCGCAGAGACGCAAAGAATATTTTTATGTTCGGCTTTATTGTAATCTTAACATTACCGTGATTTACTGCCGTATAATGATGTGTTTAAAAACAGCCTTTTTATGCTCAAAATTGATGTTTTTACTGTGTCGTAGTTGATTGCCACAATAAATAGTCAACAACAATGTTCATCAATAAAATTTACTTTGCGTCTCTGCGCCTTTGCGGTAAAATTCCTTGCTTTTGCTACTTTTCGCCTAATAAGAAAAGTATATAGCAGCTATATGAGGACGTTATTTCATCTGGATATGGACGCGTTTTTTGTTTCGGTAGAGCGGATTCTTGACCCCTCACTGGAAGGAAAACCCGTTATTGTAGGCGGCGACCCGCACGGACGCGGCGTTGTAACCACATGCAGTTATGAAGCCCGTAAGTTCGGGCTGCACTCTGCTATGCCCATACGCAACGCGTTCCGGTTATGTCCCCAGGGCATATATCTCCACGGACATTTTCAGGAGTACGTCCGCTACTCCAACGAGGTGAAGAACTATCTTGAAAAAACGCTGCCCCTCGTACAGCAGGCATCAATAGATGAATTTTATCTGGACTTCACGGGATGTGAAAAGATTTATGGCGCTCCCGATGTGTTTGCCAAGCGTTTGCAGGCAGAGATAAAAAAGAAATGGAATCTCCCCTGCTCAATCGGCATTGCATCGAACAAAACGATTGCAAAAATTGCATCGGATTTCAAAAAACCGTTTGGGATTACGTACGTCCCGCACGGTACGGAAAAAGAATTTCTTGCACCGCTTTCAATTGACCGCATTCCGGGCGTGGGTAAAAAGACATCCGTCACCCTGCATGACCGTGGTTATAAAATCATCGCCGACCTTGCGAAAGCATCGCCCGAATATCTTACAACCATACTCGGCAAGTTCGGTAACGAGCTATGGGAGAAAGCGAACGGTCACGGCAACGACTTAATTCATACGGAACATGAGCGAAAAAGTATTTCAAAGGAGACAACGTTCCATGACGATATTGTCGGTGTTAAGGAAATCGAAGAGCATTTATTCGCTCTCGCGGGTAAAGTTGGACAAACATTGCGCAATGAAGGAATGGTGACCTCGACGATTTCCATAAAACTCCGCTATGGTGATTTCACTACACTCACCCGCGCGCAGACGGTTCATCATGTTACTGACGACGACAAGGTGATTTACGAAACGGCCGCAAAACTTTTCCGCGCGGCATACACGCGCCGTGTTGGCGTACGGTTGATAGGAATTCATCTCAGTAATTTGAGTCCCTATTACGAACAGCAATTTTTATTTGATGACGAAGAACAAACACGCAAACGCATGCTTCGCGCGGTGATGAAGATACGAGACAAATATGGATTTGAATCAATTGCAATCGGCAAGGCAAAGGAAAGTGAAGAACATAAACATAAACAAGATTGAATTTTTCCTAACCCATGGCCCCGCCCGAACGCCAAAGGCGGGCAGGTTAAGCCATGGGTTAGGAAGTACCTGAATCGCCGGACTCTACACCACGTCGTAAACCCTCCACAGGCGGGTGGTTATTAATAACCCCACTGTTTACGGTGGGGTCATCTGCCGCGCAATCTTCATTTTAGGCTTAATGATTTTTAGATGTTTACATTACACGCACATACAAATTACTCTCTGCTTGAGGGCACAATCCGCATCGAGGATCTGGTTACGTTCGCGAAGCGCGCGGGCAGTCCATACGCGGCCATCACGGATACCAACGCGATGTACGGGTGGATACGCTTTATACGAGCCTGCAACGAGCAGAACATAAAACCTCTGCTGGGCGCGTATATTGACGACCCCGGCAACGCGAAATTAAACGCCGTCCTTATTGCAAAGAACGACCGCGGCTACGGACAGCTATGCAGAATCATCACATCCCGCAAGCTGAATGACAAATTTAATCTTGCCCGACTTTTTGACGAACCGCTCGATGATATATACGTCATCATCTCATCACTTGAGCTGCTGCATGAGATGAAAGATGAAGCACGGCGAAGAAGCAATGTATTTGTGGGACTCTCCGTCACCGCGAAAACAAAATCACACTCGCGCGCGTTGTTTGAATACGCGAAACAGAATCATCTTAATATTACGGCGGTTCATCCGGCGTATTTCAAAAATCCGAATGACCACCTACTGTGCAAAGTCGTTCATGCGATACGGCACAACACTACGCTTGCCAATTTATCCGAAGAGGATGCACCTGATGCGGAGTATTATTTAAAGACACCGGATGAGTTTGCGAAGACGTGGCGGGGATTGCCGGAAGCGATATGGAACGCGGACAAGATAGCACAGTCGTGCAATGTTGATCCCCACGTCGGCGAGTATAAATTCCCGTCATTCCCTCTGCCCCCCGGTGAAAGCTCGTTCTCATTTTTGTGGAAGCTCGCGTTTGAGGGACTCTCACGCCGGTATCAGCCGATAACCGATCAGGCAATAAAGCGTCTGCAATATGAGTTGGAGGTGATTGATGAACTGGGATACAGCGATTATTTCCTTATCGTGTGGGATATTATCAAAGAAGCAAAACAGCGCGGTATGCTGCACATCGGGCGCGGGTCGGCTGCAAACAGTTTAGTCTCTTACTGTTTGGGATTTACCGAGATTGACCCGATACTGCACAACCTCTACTTTGAAAGATTTCTTAACCGCGGCAGAACATCACCGCCTGATGTTGATCTTGACTTTTCGTGGAAAGAGCGGGACTCCATTATAAAATACATATTTGAAAAGTACGGGTATGATAAAGTCGCGATGATATCAACGACGGTAACATTCCGTGCGCGTTCGGCATTCCGGGAAGTTGCAAAAGTGTTCGGCATATCCGAATCGGAAATTTCTAAATTCAGCAAATTCATTCCATGGACTTCAGCGCATAACCTTCCGGGCATCGCGGAGAAATTTCCCGAAACGAAATCGCTGCAACTGCAGGAAGAGCCGTGGAAGACCATTGTCAATATTGCCGCGCAGCTTGCAGAGTATCCGCGGCATTTAAGCATACATCCGAGCGGCATTTTCATCACCCGCTCGCGCATCACCGATTATGTTGCGCTTGAGTATGCAAAAAACAAAGGGCTGGGACTCATCATCACGCAGCCGGACATGTACAGCACCGAAGACCTGGGATTAATAAAAATTGATATGCTCAGCCAGCGCTCGCTCGGCGTCCTCAAACTCGCTATGAACGAGATTAACCGGCATTGGATACCGAATGAACCCAAGCCGCCGGGTGCGGTGATTTTCAAGATGGGGTAACATAAAAGAACAATCCGCCCCGGGGTGATGGGACGGATTGTCTGAGTCGTAGCTGAACTTTATATGCCAAGCCAGTATGTTAATTTTATCATAAAAATATTATCCGGATGCGAATTCGATAAGTCGCGCATTGAGTGATCAAATTCAAATTCTCCGACAGGTTCAATATCCTGACGGCTTTGCGTCCAGATAAAGAAAATCGTTGAGCCGGGCATGTATTCCCACCGGAGAACGGCATTTCCACGAAGGGATAAGTATCTGAGATCTTGATTCGGAATCCATTTGGTTTGAGCTGAGCCGCTGCCGTCAGGGTCAAGTCCGTATGAAACACTTCCATCCGATTCGGTTTTCTTTTCAATCGTTGATCCGTTCTCGCCGAATTTTGTGAAGTCATACGATTTTGATTTATTCAGAAATTTATAATCGGAATATTTACCCGACGATAGCAATGGCTGGATGTATGCCTGAATACTCAGCTTGGGACTCAGTATCCAATCTAAACGAATCTCGGTTGAAAGTGTTTTCTGATCCAAATGTGCAAAGACATAACGGCGATTATAGGTTTCCGTTGCTGCTGCATCTTTATAACCGGTGACCCATTGGGCATTGTATGTTTCCTTAGTAAAATCAGGGACTACCGTCAATGTCAACGTGGGAGTTACTTTCAACTCAAGGCTGACATTATAATCATACATTATGTAATCCTCACCATGACGTACTGTGAAGGATGGATTCAGTACCCACCACACACGGTTATTTGTATAATAATACGCCGACAGGTAGCGGCTGACAGGGTTCTGCGTCAACGGACCTCCCCTTGTCCGCCGCGCATTATAACTCTTGTCATAATAAATCATATTAATTCCCGCACCTGAAAGATCGGGAAGATCGGTATATCCGTTAAGCGCGTATCCCTGCATCGTTTTATCAAAGCCGTAATCATAACTTGTAAAGAACGCCGTTGTAAATCCGATGTCCTTATAAAAACTTGCGGGTGTATTCCAGCGGTATCCGGTCTGCACATGCATATTAATTAAATCGCTGTATTGGCCGTATCCCAGATCGTTGATTTCAAATTTCGGACTCAGGAATCCGACCGCAGAATTTAAAATCCATTGACCTCTGTTTTTATTCAGCATGAATCTTCCGGCATATCCGGTTAGTGATGTTGCCTGACTGTCAACGCCAAGATACGAAGCATCCGGACGCTGGAAATAATGTAAGCTGCTTCTTTGCAGGTTAACCATGCGGGTGGTATTGCCGGTTACGTTCGAAGCCGCAGCCCATCCCGTTAAAACATACGTTCTATCCTTGTCCAGGAACGTCCACCCGTCTGCTGCCGCAACGACGGCACTTTTATTCAGCATATCCTTTAATGCGGGGTCGTCGAAAAATCTATTGGTGTATGTAGCAAGAAAACCAAGTCCCTGCTCGCTCTGGTTGTAATCACGCCGTAAACGAAAAACGCCGTAGTATGTCATCGGCTCAACTTCAAGTTTCGAATGCTCTCCGTTGATGGAGATGTCCGCCTTCTCTCTGTTTGTAAGAGCATGAAGAGTCGCTATTTTCCAATCACCGAAAACCTGCCCTGTTACTTTTCCGGCACCAAGAATATGCGTGCCGGCAGACATATAAGAGTAGTCAGCCGCGAACGGACGCTGCGGCGCTCTGCCGATTCTTCTACTGTAAAAAATATTCGGACTCTGCCAATTGTAATTCGATGTACTGTTTGTGCCGCCGCCGCCGAATCTAAAAATATTTACTCCCTCCATAAAGAATGGGCGCTTTTCATCGAAGGAAGATTCTACGTCGGTAAGATTTACTACAGCGGGATCAACTTCCACCTGGCCGAAATCCGGATTAATCGTTCCGTTGAAACTTAGTCCGTTTCCCAAAGCGGATTTAATATCGAGGCCGGCGCCGGGGATGTATTTATGCCCGTTAAAAGGATCGTTCGCATCATTGCCAATATACTCTGCCCTGCCCGTAACATAAGGCAGCAGTTCAATTCCTGAAGATGCTTTTATACCGCTTATGTCAGTAAGACTTGGAAAACGTGAGGCAAATCCGTTTTCATTACGGGGAGTGTAAGCAATCATATCGGTCTCGCCGTTACGGCTGAAGTACCGTTCAACGTTAAATCCCCATGTTTGCGGATCAGCATCTTTAAACCTCAACTGCGATAAAGGGATTCTCATCTCAACAGTCCATGAATCATCGTTGATTTTTGATACACCTTCCCATACTGCATCCCATGTTTCATCGGTTGACTTCTGATCATTTTCAATTGTGCCGTCAGCCTGTGTACCGGCTGCCGACACGTAAAAATAATACCCGTTTCTGCGGTCATGATACGGATCTATGTACAACACCGTACCATCGGAAGGGTCGCCGAAAACAAAGTCACGCCGCACTAATCTTGCCAGAACTGAATCCGGATGCGGATCAAAAAATTTTCCGGCAAAGTATAGATTGCCTTCGTCATATGCGAACCAAACTTCACTCTTACACGACGGAGCTGCACCCTGCACAGGCTCCTGTTGGGTAAACTCCGTGAATGGAGCGCTTTTCCACACATCCTCATCAAGAACGCCGTCAACAACAACTTTTGTTTTTGCGGATAAACACTGAAAATGTTTTGCCGCTGTGTTACCCTGATCTATCGCCATGCACTGTGTCCCGCCCAGAATAAGCATCATGAGTAGTAGTATACTTTTATCCATATGCCGCCCGTGTAGTTTAATTGAACAATATGTGTTGATAGCGAAGTAAAGTGTTTTTTGTTCTACACTGCGAAATTATCCGTTATTATAAGAGAGTCACGTTTGTTATGATAGAAGGCGAAATAATTCGATAGAAGGTAAATACTAACGCAGATATAATGATTTTTTCACTGTATCATCCCGAAGCACGAATCAATAACGGGACAGATTTACGATGGTATATTCTTTAAAACTAAGAAAGCCCGCATAAATAAATCATACGGACTTTCAAAGACATCACTATATATTTAGGGCTAAACTGTAATAAGAATTGAGACTATTTTCTTTGCACCAGCGCTTACCATAATCGAGTTATCCTTAACCGGAAGAGATACTTCGGGAATTTCCTCAAGAGTCGCATAGGACGCGGTTTTAATATCAAATGAGAACTTAATAGAACCAATTACTCCCTGTTCCTTGGGATTAAAGAAGCGCAGAATATACGCGCCGTCTGTTCCGTTATCTGCTTTTTTCAGGCAGCTGAAAACAAGATCTTTAGGTTCTATCTTCATTAACGGTACGCCTGCTTTTTTATTACCGCTCGTTCTTCCGGTCTCGATCAGGCGCAAAGGCGTACTGAAACGAATCGCCTGTTCATATACATTACCTTCGTCCCAATTGCCTTTGTGAGGATAGAATGCAAGCTTATAGGTATGCTTACCGAGGCATTGTGCACCCTTCTGCCAGGAGTAATCCTGCACGGAACTTGGCGCGATAATATACTTGAATCCACGGAGAAGTGTTATCGCAAGTGTCTTTGCAGCATCTTCCTGCACTTCGTATTCAGTCAATCCCTCAACAAATGCAGCCGCTCCATATTCACCATCCGAAACATCAACAAAGTGATACATCGGATAATCATACATCGGCTGTTCTACCCAACCAGTGCTGTCAATCCGCTCAACGGGGCGTTCAACAACATCAAACTGGCCTTCCGCAAATGAAGCTGTAGCATTTCCGAACGTAGGCATCATAATTCTCAGGCGGTGGCTTTCGGCTTCATTATCAACTTCAACCAGAAACACCGCGTATTGAGAATCCTTTTTAAGTGTCACCAACAGAGTAATCGGAATAACGACCTTTTTACCTTTGCCGGATTGCCTTCCCTCCAAATCCTCAAAGATTCTCAGCTTGTGTTCAATCTTAATTGTTGCTGATAACTGTCCGCGTTCCAATAATGTAATTTCAGGTTTAGACGACAATGTCGTAACAACCGGTTTTACTTGTTTATGTACCCACGCATGTCCGGCTTCGCCTTCATCATAAAAATATGCAGTGTTTGAAAAGCGCTTCCCTGTTTTCTTATCGGTAATATCAAGAGCGCCATTTGCTAAAACTTTAATTTTTAAATATTCATTTTCAAGAAACAACGAACCGGCAGCCTTTTTCGCGATGTCTATCTTCCTGCCTGCTTCCTCTCTTGCAACCGGAACTACATTCACATGTGAAAAGCTGAACGGTGCCGCGTTTTTCCATTCAATAAACGCATGGTATCTTTTCATCTTGAAATACATCGGACGGTCAATGAGCTGTTCGAGTACAGGTTCGACATCCGTTTTGGAAAGTATCTGCATATCCAATTGATGTCCGTCATCATCAGTGAGAGTAATGGCACCTCTTTCTCTGCTTTGCGGAACATCTATATACGCCTCAACTATTTCACTCCGCTGATAATTCGTCGTATTAACTGCAAACAGATGTATGCTGTCTTTTTCATACCGTCTCAGATTAAACTGTTTTACCAAATGCTTGCACGCACGGTCAAACATGCCGCGTGAAATTTCTATTGTCTGTTTATAGCGCCACATCATATCTTCATGCACTTCATCAAGACTGCATCCGCCGATCGAGTCGTGTGCAGAATTCTGTATCAGGTAATTCCATGCCATGTCGGGATATGTGTCGTTAACATTCATACCAAAGATACCGGACAGAGAATTGAGGGGTTCGGCGTAACGCTGCAGCCATGTTTCGGCTTCAAAATTTTTCTGTTTTAAATACGTGCGGGCAGATGTAATATATCCGTATAGATTTCCACTGCGGTTATCATATTGAGCACTCCGGCGTTCACCGGTAACAAGCGGAACAGAGTCTCTGTTAACATTTTCCCGAAGCCCCTTTGTATATTCTTCCAATGTACTGTGGACAACGTTCACATCGGGCATTAATCTTTTTATATCTTTTATAATACGGACAGTCTTTTTGTTCGGGCCGCTTGAATCGTGCCCTTCCATCCAAACAACGTGCGGTGTGGTGAAATCATTTACTTGTTTCTCAATAATTGATTTAACCGATGGAACGATATTTTTCTCATAATACGTATCAACCGGATCTATGACAAAAAAGTCATCTTCATGTAATGCGTCATCGGAGAAATGAAAAGGGATTCCACCGCGTTCCCATTTGTATTCAACATCAGAGAATCCCTCGTTGTGCGCCACTGTCCGGTAAATATAAAAATAGAAATTATACCGGGGCATTGTTGAAAATCTACTGGTCACCGATTTTGTCCCATCGGCACCTTCCCAGATAAACTCGGCATTTTCACTATCAAGAGAATTTACGCCGCGATAGAACATGATAACATCAATACCAAACTGTGCATATATCTGAGGCAGCTGTGAAATCTGTCCCCATGAAAACGGAGAATACCCGGTTTTGGAAGCACCGCCGAACGGGGCGCATGTTTTATGTCCGAGTAACAGATTGCGAACAAGGTTTTCGCCGCCGACATGATATTCATCCGGTAGTATGTACCATGGCCCGATGAATAATCTTTTTTCTTTGACCAACTTTTCAATTATTTCTCTGCGGTGCGGCCTGACTTCAAGATAGTCATCAATAACAATGGACTGGCTGTCTAAATGATATGCCCGGTAATCCGGTTCGGAAAGTAGAATCTCAATTGCACTATCAATCATAGCAACAAGCATCTGCCTGTTTTTCTGATATGTGAATCTCCATTCCCTGTCCCAATGCGTGTTCGAAATTACGTGAAATATTTTATCGTTCATAATACATCCAATGTCAAATTCTTATAGTGCAGTAAAAAGAGAGTGATAGAGAATTACCTCCGGCAGTCCGCCCTTGCAAATATGTGAAGCCGCCGCGAAATTGTGTCCGCTTGTCTGAGCGAACGGCACTGCCACACAGCGCCCGATACCTGCTGCACGAATAGCGATTGTTCCACTCTCGCTGTCTTCAAATCCCACTACATTTTTAAACTGTTCACTCTTCATTCCAAGCTGATGCAGTGCGATACTATATAAATCCCGATGCGGCTTTAAGCGTATCTCACTTGAATCGCTCGCAGTTACAAAGCCGTCGTAATAATCTTGATAGTTATTGAATTTTTCCAGCAGAAAACCGATTTTCCTATCAGGCAGATTCATTTTTTCTATTCTGTCGCACAATACTTTAAACACTTCCGCAACCACGATATCCGCCTCGTAAAATATTGAAGATGTTACAATAGCTACTTTTGCCGGATTGAGAACAAACTTTAATGACAGTGCCTCAAGTTTTCTTAAGATGCTTTTTTGGTTTTCTAATGAGTAATGCAGCCCCGACTTCTTTTCGTACGAGGCGATAAGAAGTTCATATAAATTGAGAATGTCCGTACCCAACCAGCCTTTAACAAGTGGAAGAAATACTTCAACTCCCGGCATAGGCTCTATCAAATGCTTGTCCGGATTCGCGAACAACTCAGTTGACAAGTTCCGGCTTTCGCCAGCTTTAATTCTTTCGAGTATATGATGATACCGCTGATAGTACACATCAATTGCGAGTCTGACATAATCCGACATATGCAGTGTGGCAATGTTCTTTCCGTAACCTTCGAACAATGCTTCGGCGGCATCGGTTAAATCATTTTCCGAGATATTCTTTGAGCTTGCTAATGCGGTAAACTTTTCATCGGAGAGTACACCTGCCAGCCCAAGATTTATCAGGTTGTTTCTTACATCATCCTGACGCTGCTTGTCCTTTCCGGTCAGCAGAGTCCACAATGCGGCATAAATAAATGCCCTCACTGACTTTTCCGGGATAAATGCACTGCCGTATTTTTCACAAAGATATTCAACGTGCTTGGTTGTTGAGTTGCCGATGATATGCGGATAGTCAGCCTGATGATCCAACCCGGCCCATACATCTTTGCTCATCCTATCGCTTAGTTTTCTTACCATGTATTCAAGAGAATGAATACACAATTCTTCGGTTGTTGTCGTAGTGCCATCCATATCCATGAGGACCGCTTGAATTTGTTGGGCGGGTTCCATGTTCTTTTCCGCTAACGGATAAAACTCAAAAGCCGGATGTATGTAATCCGGATTTTGAACTTTCACGTATTCATTTCCTAACGTTTCCAGTTCTGTAAATACTTCATCTCTCGTATAAATTGTCTTTTTCATAAAACCTAAAATCAATTAAAAGTCACATTGTTCTTTATTTCATTCCGGAGCAATTGATAATCAACATCTCGCAACGGAATATTTTTAGATGCTGCAATTGCCGATAACGCGCCGCACGCCTCACCGGTCGCGGCGGATGTCGGCATAATGCGCAGTGCGCCATGTCCTTCGCGGGTAGCGGATATACATCGTCCGGCAACAAGAAGGTTTTTCGCATCCTTGACGATTAAAGCATCAACCGGTATTTCATAATACTCACCTTCTGCAAGATCTTCCATCGTATCTTTTTCGTTTTTCTGTCCATGGATGTCTATTCCATAACAACCACGTGCAACCGCCTTGCTAAATTTCCTGCCGGTACGAATATCGTCACCGGTAACAATGTAATCACCTACCGCTCTTCTGGTTTCGCGGACACCGACTTGCACGGCCGTCTCAAGTAAATACGCATCCTCAAATCCGGGAATCTCCGTTTGCAGCAAGTCTACAACCTCGTGTACTTGTTTACGTCCTGCAATTTCAGCCTGTGTTAATCCGAGCGAAGTTGAGCCGTCAAGACCTAAAATGTTTGTTGTATTAAATGAAGCCTCGCCACTCCCCGGTAGTGTCGTATAAAAAATATACTGCACATCTGGCGAAAGCTGTCCCTGCTCAATTCTTCTCTTTACAAAACTAAAATATCCCGCTACCGAGATGATCTTCTTAAAATCAAAGTTGTAGTCCATCCATGAAAAGAAATCATCTTTATGATCAATCGTGTAAGCGGCAGCCTTCTTAATATCAATACCCGCCATCCGGAAGAAAAGGGTCATGGCCTGAAGATTGCCCGTTTCTTCGTCGCCCTTAACCCAGGGAAAGTCCCCGGTAAATACTATTTGTGCGTCACCCGTGGTGTCAATAAAAACATCACCTGCGATTTCATATTCATTTCCATGTGAAAGCACAACGAGAGATTGAATGATTCCGTTTTCCTTGATTACCGAGACGAGTTCAGTGTCCAGCAATAATGAAACGTTAGATTCTTTGAGCAATTTATATGATGCTGATCTGAATGCATTCGCGTAGAAGCCGTTGTCGAGCATTCCGCCGAGCGAGGTCATTTCTTCTTCAAGCTTACCAAAGACTCCCTGAACAAGCGGATTTCCGTTGACCGAGTGTTTCATGAAAGGAGACACCATCCCGGCTGTTGACATTCCGCCGACAAACGCGTACCGCTCAATAAGGGCTACTTTCGCGCCCATCTGTCCGGCTTTTACAGCCGCACTGATTCCGGCGATACCTGCGCCCGCGACAACTACATCAAATTGAATCTTTTGCCGCATTCTTCTTATCTACTATTTTATTCATAGCTGCAATATACCATTCCGTTACCATGTTCGGACTGGTGATAGCTGTTCCGGCAATAACACCCCATGCGCCCAGCGCAATCATATGTGCTGCCTGATCGGGGGTATTTACCCTTCCTTCGGCGAATACAGGAATCCTGTCCAACGTCGCGAGGTTTTTTAAAAGATTATAATCCGGGCCCAAATCCTTAAGCATAATTGTATTTGGTGTGTAACCACTAAGCGTTGTTGATAAAGCATCAGCACCGGCATCAATACATCCTAATCCTTCGGCGTATTCGGCAATATCTGCGAGGACAATACAGCGATATTTCTCTTTGACCTGATGAATAAACTCAGGACCGGTAAGGCCTTCACGCTTTCTGAATGTTCCGTCTATCGCAATAATGTGAGTACCTATCGCAAGCAAATCCTCAACATCCTGAAAACTGCCGGTTATGCGCACCGTGCCGTCGGCGAAGTCGGATTTAACGAGTCCGATAACTGGAAGCTGTACTTCCTTGATAATTTTTTCTGTTTTCTTAACACCTTCTGATCGAATAGCAACAGCCCCGCCAAGCTTCGCTGCCTGCGCAAGAATTGTTACACCCTCAGGTGAATTGAAGGGCGAATTCCCTCTTGCCTGACATGAAACAATCAAGCCGCTTTTAAGAGAGTCGAATATTTTATTATAATTTTCCATATTACATCGTGTTTTTTTTGCCGGAATCCAATTTTGATTCCATCAAGGCAGCATTTGTGAAAACGAAATACTGCGGATTTGTTTTCTGAATTACGTCTGTTAATTTTTTCAATCCGTTCATACGGCTGCTATTAATAAAATCCGCATACGCCGTGTAACCGGGACACACCGGAAGAAGTTGAATTCTCCCGTCTTGTTTTTGTAATGTTTCCGAAATGCTATCAATTACTTCCTGCATCATATTTTCTGCGTTTCCACTTTCCTGGTTTGTCAGTTCAAAGGAAGCCCAATAGCGATTTTGTGAAACTTTAATCAGTGAAGTTGGAATTGTTGAGCTGAAGACCGGTGTTTTTTCGGAGTGCATAAACAAATTAAATACTCTTTGAGGCACCCGTTTTTCTGCACCGGACAACATTGATAATAGCTGCTCATCGGAAGCGTCAAAAATCGTTCTTCCGCTCAAGCTGATTATTCCTTCTTTAGCCGAAAGTTCAATCTGCGGCACATTACCATCCGGATTAGCGACTTTTACGGGGAGTACATGATATAAAAGTTTAACGCTCGATGATTCGAGTAATTCCTGTAATATTTTTTTCACTGCTTCCGGATCAAAACTATACCCGTTATCTTCCAATACGGTAAGGGCATTTTTTTCATGGATTAACGCATTAAATATCTTATGAACAATTGGGGTTAGTGAGTTCAGGTGGACATATTGCTTGCATGCTAAACTCTCGGTAATGCTGCCGCCCGGAAAACCATAATGATTTAACAGCAGCACGGATTTACCCTGCTCTGCCATGTGGACGGCATAAACAATTCCCGGAATCGTTGCACCGTACACAATATAATCGTAAATATGTTTTTCCTCAGGTACCATACTATTTCTTTTCCGACGCGATGATGACGACTTGTTCATTCGGAGCTGCTTTAGCAATTTCAATATCCGCCAGAGCCATTATCTGTGCTTCCTGAATCAATCCGGTAAAATCTATTATCCTGCCCGATACCAGCATGAACAGGTCGGGCACCAACGCTCCGGCATCGCCGAAGGTTGTTAACTTCTCGACAAGATGCTTAATCGTATTTTTCACATCACCGACCGGTGACGATTGCACAAGTGCGTTGGCGAGTTGCAGCTTAATAGTTCCTTCTTTGTCAACTACACGCAGGCCATTCATTCCGGTTTTTGCAAGACCAAACAAATGCTTCTTTACCGATGCGTATATGACTGCCGTCAGGAATGAAGTCTTTCCTGCTATAATTAAATTCTGTGCATCGGTACGGAATGATTGGGCGCAGATGTTGAGTAATTCATTTTCAGATAAAACCTTTATATCAAGATCACGTGCGCGTAATTCACTCGATCCCATCGCTACGGCAATTACTTTTTTATTCTTGCTGTCTATCTCTATAGAGACTTCAACCGATTCGGGAACTGCTCCCATCGAAATAACAGAATGAAAAACTTCTTCGCGCAGTTCAATGATGTCGGCCTCTGTCGGATTCACGATATTCTTTTCAACCGAATCACGAATCATTCCCAGTGCAGCACCGATTGCGGAAATCACTTCGCTGTTCTGTGCTATGGTATGAGGTACCGAAAGAGCCGAAGCAGTATAAGGCACAATTGCCGAAGCACCACCGCCTCCGCCGACAAACCGGATTAAATTTGTATCAAGCTTATACTCTCTGACTAACTGCTTAATTACCGGTTTTATTTTTTCCGACGCCAATGTTAAAATTTCTTCCGCGAGAACTTTCGGATCTTTTTCAAACTTTTCGCCCAACGCCTGCATGCACGATTCTATTAAACCGGTATTCGCAGCGCCATGTCCTGTCTCTTTAACAAGTCCGAGGTAATATGATGCTTCAGTAGGTGTAATAGCAAAGCCGCTTGTTTCGTTATTAGGAAGACGAATTGCCATATAGTCACCCGGATCGTTAACCCGCGGCTGAATACCTTCCAGTTCAAGGTTAGCAAAGTCGTTGACTCCCGAGAAAGCGACATAATTTAGATTTGCTATATGGGCACTGCGCGGCCCGACATCAATAATCTTTTTACCGGCAAAGCGCGGTACTGAGCCACCTGCGATGCCGAGAGTACGGACATCCAGAGTTCTGACGAATAAACGATTGCCTGCAATCTGAGCGCTTTTAACCTGAGGCTTACCATTCTTAATTACCGATATATCGGTTGACGTACCGCCAACCTCAATGAAAATTCCGTCGGAGACTTTTGCATACATAAGAGCAGCTGTAACGCCAGCGGCAGGGCCTGATAACATGGTTAAAATAGGACGCTTGCGCATTTCATTAATGTCCATAATGCCGCCGTCGGATCGCATCACCATAACCGGAGTGGTTATACCGCTCTTTCGGATTGACTCTTCCGTCAGGTTTGCAGTCTCCAGCATCTTCGGCATCATGCTTGCATTAATTACTGCCGTGCGTGTTCTTACACGAAGGCCATATAACTTACTTATCTTACTTGCTGCGGTTGCCATAAGTCCGTATTCTTCTGCAATCCGGACGACGAGTTCTTCATTGGCGCAATGATCAACGCCGAATGCTTCAGATGCAACAACAACCTCAACACCGTGCGATACAAAATTATCCATCGCTTTCCGTACAGCGTCTTCGCTTAACGGTTTCGCGACATCAAAATAACTGAACACGGTTCTCAGAAATTTTCCCGGCGAGAGTTCTATTTTGGACAGATTGGTTTCAGTTTTTGCCCGCTTCCCTTCGATACCTTTACCCATCCCAATAATTCCAACAGCAGCCACATCGCCTTCAAGAAGTGCGTTGGTTGCCTGCGTTGTTGAGTGAGCGATAAGGATAACTTCCGAAGGATCAATTGCAGATTCTGATAATAGCTTATGAAGCGAGTCAACGACACCCTTTGCAACGCCCTCCCATGCACCGTGCGTGGTAGGAACGCATGCTTTACCGACAATACTATAATCTGCAATATCAATGGCGACGGCGTGCGTAAATGTTCCGCCGACATCAATGCCAACTTTAATTTTTCTTTTCATATCTCTTTAAAATCTTCAGTTTACAACGGTGTGGTTTGCTCTTACATGAACATAAAGGCTGAGGCTATCAGTCCGAATAGTGCTATAGCCCATGTGTACGGTATTGTATTCCATAAAAGCTTTTGTACATCCACACGCATTTCATTTGCCAACCATACGTTATGTGTATTAGTCGGATCACTTATCCCCTGAATCTGCCCGACGGCAAGTAATAACCCCATAACAGCACCCGGATTCAAACCGGCGGCAATGAGTACAGCAGCAAGGCCGTAGCCCATACCCCAAACGTTTAACGGTCCGCGATACAGTGCAAGAGGCGCTGCCAAACTAAAAATTACGACATACATCAAGGGGTTTTTGGGAACAATATTGAGCATTAGCGGTTGCAGTAATTTTATGACCGGCCATCCGTCCGGATACTGCGGCAAAGCAGTTCCGGGCCCCATAATTGCGACAAGCAGCATGCCGATACCGAACATCAGTACTACTGCCGGCATCACCAGTCCGCCGCCCTCAAAACAGGAGCGGATGAATAAATTCATTCTGCCTTTTTTATACGTTGTTATATATGCGTACAACAGGCCGGTAATAAATGAGGCTATAATGTCTACATTGAAAAGCAGAATCAGCAACAGTGGAATAATAGGAGCGAAATAGCTTATCCAATGGACATCCTGCTCCTCGTCTCTGTCCTTTTTAAATATTCGAATGATACCAGCCAGAAAAAGTAATGCAATGCCAAGACCGACGATGTAAGAAAAAACTATCCACGTCCCCTGCATAAAATAGCCGAAGGAAATTTTTGCTGCTTCCGGAACCCAGACACTGTAAGCCCATGAACCAAGTGCCAGAACAGAGGCACATATAAGTGAATTCACAATTACTTTGGTAATATTAATCGCATGTCCGTCGCGATATAATTGAATCGTAATGTAAATTACCGCGCAGATGAAAGTTATTACCAGCATTACCATAGCAAAGGGGCGTATTTGAGGCACCTTCAATCCCATAACACTGATATATACAGCCCAGTTGCCGACGTTGATTATACCACCGATACTCAGTCCAAAAAGAAAGATGCCTACTGAGGTTACCGGTCCGACTCCGACCGAAGACATTATGGGCAAAACGATTGTTGCGACCATAATAATCGCGCCTAATCCACCAAGTGTAGAAAAAAGGAGTGTTATAAGCGATAGCATAATGATTGAGATTGCCCACGGATTATCACCCGCCAGCTCCGCACCCTTTTTTATAAAACTTTCCGCAACTCCGGTTTTCTGCAAAATGACACTAAGCATACTGCCGAACAGAGCGATAGTATAAGCGTTGTGCAGCTTTATTGTTCCTACGCCGATAACATATTGAATAATGTCCATCGGAGCCACACCACCGACAAAAGCGATGGCAAATGCCATTAAAGGTAATGCTATTAAGGCGGGTAATTTTCGAAGGAACATAAGCGCGGCCATCAGAATAAAAATTCCGATAAGAGCTGCAGTCTGGAGCACAGGTATATACATATGATCTTTAAAAATTAATTTTAGTCTTGTAACTATTGCCCGATCTAACCAGTACTGATTATGAACCGTGGTCTTAAAAATACTTCGGGACAAGTTTCATACGTCCTTGTCCCGAAGTTTTGTTTACATCAATAAGCTCGGATGTTATTTTTGTAACTTTTTAACGTCACTATTATGAATGCCTTGTTGTAAGCGGTTGTGGGCTTTAATTACTCTGCCTGCAACCGGCGTTTTAACACCGACATAATTAAATGAATTCTGATCAACGATAGATAAATCGAGAGGATCAACAAAATGATCGCCGTTAATATCGGTTGATAAAGCTGTTCCGCTTTGATAATTAAATGAGTCCTGATCAACCAATGACAGGTCAAGAGGATCTACATAGCCGTCCTGATTTACATCACCGCTGTAAATTCCATATAATTCAGGTGAAGTAGATACCTGCACAAGATTGCTGCCGTATGCTTTGGTCAATGAATCCGTGAAGTTATAGGTTATTGCATCACCTTTGACATATGCAAAAGTCTGTGAACTCCAAGTTTCAATGCTATTACGATGTTTTACAAGCACGTAATAATAACCGGAATTAGCCTTTGCCAAAGCTGCTGCCGCAGTATATGTTAATGAATCCAATGTTGCGTAAGCACTGTCAACGATTGCATATGGAGCCGAAGCATTCGCTAAAAGCACCAGAACCGTATCAACACAGTTTAAATAACCGGAGGCATTATAGAAGCCCTGTGGAATAACTTTTACACTGGCTGATCCTCCAGGAGTAACGGCAAAGTCTGAAATTGAACGCGGAATAAGAATGTACCCGTCGGTAACCGCAGTATCAGATGAACTGTACTGACTTGCAATACCGGTAATATTCTGTTCCCACACCGGTTCGCTAACACTTCCAAGATTGCTCTCCGGAGTAATTGTCAGTGTTAATGAGTCCGTCAGCGTACCCATGCTCAAATTAGTTTGATCGGTAGTTACAGGCCATGCGGCACTGGTCGAAAGAGTTTTAAGATTTTTAACAGTAACTAAAGCTCCTTCATAAGTTTCAGATCTCAAATCAGCAGGAGTTATAAGGATTGCAGCCGGAACGTTTCCTGATTTTGGGACCGAGATACTTCCGGTTGCTAAAATAATTGAATCAAGAGGAGCAATTTGGGTTAATCCGCGGGTTTGTGCAATTCGACCCTTTACAGTAACCGTATCACCCATAGCCAATGACGCCGATAGTACTTTTGCGGAACTCAGTTCTATTCCTGCTGTTCCATCATACAAATAATAATTTGCTCCGGTTGTTCCCGTTGCGAAATTCGGAGAGGAAATAACTCCCGTGACCGTAACAGGTGCACCAAGAAGATCAGGCACATAGGCATTTGTAGTTTCTGCTTTTGCATTCTTTATAGTGAATGTATTTGCCAGCAGATACGAGGACATACCCATGTTTGTACCCAGTACATATAGAATAATTGAGCCGTCGGTTGCTGTTTGCACGGCAACATCACCGGTACCGTTTGCGTTTGTTGCACCGGTTAACCACATAGAGGTTGTTTTAAATAATGTCTTTGGGGATAGAACACTTGATGTAACATCAAACAGGCTCATATTCTCCGTTGAGGAACTCGCACCATAATTATATATCAAAACGAATTTGCGGCTTTGATATTCGAAATAGCGCACTGAAGAAGCACCCGAAGCTGCAATAGCTGTTGGAATACTATCTTGCTTAGTTCCGGTCGCGTTAAAGCGGACAACAGGTTTGCCGGCAGATTTAATAAAAAATCCTGTTGACCCATCACCAATAGGAGCAACAGAAGGACTATTACCGGTGCTTCCGTTTGACAGTTGATAGTATGATGGAGTGAATGTCGCACCATTATCAGCCGTGGTGAATTTTACCAGTGTATCATTTGCCTGTGTGGCTGCCCAAAGTGTAACCGTATTATCAGCAGTTGAACCGGTCACGGTAAATTTATCACCCAAACGAAATGTCGGGCGTGACATCGTATGCTGAATAACCAAAGAAGGTGTAGCAGACTCATCAGTCCACTTGTACACTTTGAAAGTCGGGTCGGCGGCAGTACCAAGTGATACGTTCGCTGCAAAAATCACACCATCAGATGAAACTTCAACATCATTTACCACAATAGTTCCACCGGATATACCGGTCATGGTAAGCTTTCCGACGCTATCACCTGTGGCGGCATCTACGACAACAATATTATTGCCTGATGCGCGGGTAACGACAAAAATTCTGTCGTTGCCTCCAACTTTTCCGTATGCAAAACCGCGTTCGGTACTTCCATTTGCCTGACTCATATACAATGGATATTTCCCGACAGCCTTTGATTTTTCCCAAAGTCTATAGTTCTGTGCATTTGCCACCAGAACCATGAATGTAACTGCAAGAAGAGTAAAACTAATCTGTCTCAATCTGCCTCCGTCTCTACTTAACGTAAATTATTATTTAATTATTAACTCGTTTCTCACCGGACTATAAATTCTCGGTGAGTTTTTTCAGTTCTATTGATTGCTTATAAAATTCATCCAATGTCATTTCTTTCATGTACACCATTCCATGCGCGGCACGTACTCTTGGCGAGTCATGTTTCAAAAAGAAGTCCCTGCCAAGGCACAGCCGGACAGTGTTATACTGATCAGCTAAAACTCTCTGCCCGAGAATCGGGAAAGCGCCATCGTACTCGTAACTTGGGAAACTGGCGTTCTTCTGTGAGCCATAGCTATTCATAAAAGTACTCTCCAAAAGCGAGAAGCTGTTCAAGCTGACCGGAATATATATATTGGCTTCCGCCGGATGGAATCTGTACCAAACATTCCGGTAACCCCAGATGCGGAGTTTTGAAATGTCCTCTTCTTCACCGTAAAGGCGGAGAGCTTCTGTTATCGTTTGTAATACTTTGTAATGCGTATCGGGGCCGCTGCCTTCCGGATCAAGCGCCACGGTGAGTATAGTCGGTTTTATTTTTCTCAAGAGATCTAATACCGGCAATACATCTCTGTTTAATTTTGGATTCTCGGTAAATATTTCACCTTGGTAGAATCCCAATCTCTGATGCGATACACCGTCGGAATTAAACCCGAAATGTGCCCACAATATTTCTTCTTCCCACTCGCGGAGCATTCCCTTAAGCTTTTGCACTTCAGGTATGTCTTTTTTCCCGGGATACTGAGCATCGAAATACCGGAGCAATTCCTCTATTCTATCCTGTGCTTTTTCAATTGAGTCATCATGATAAATCTCAATCAAATTTCTGAGAGTTCTTCTTGCAAGCGCTTCTTTTTTATCATTGCGGCTTCTTGAAGCAACACCGTCCAGGTAAAGATTAACATCTCTGTTCCGGCCTTCAATGAAAGCGGGATTAAAGTATCCGCTGGTAAATCTTTGTGTGAAATCTTTGTCCTTGAGATGCGCTTTGAGATTTTCTATAACTTCCTGCATGTACGAGTTCGTCACTGCTGTAAAACCGCTTGTCATAACAGTAAAGTGATGATTGTTCGATGCACTGCGAACCAAATGAACAATGTAAGGAAGATAGCCGAGCATAATATCATCATGATGCGGTCCGGTATGCAGAATGGTTTCGTTTTCAACAGGACGAATACCCTTGTTAAATCTTTCAAGTACGGAAGCATTGATGAGCCTATTGATCTCAGCAATTGTTTTTCCGGTTCTTTGTAAAATCAACCGGCACAATTTATCGGAGTCGTAATCTTCTTTTGTCAGGTCAACGACCTGTTTCTTCTTTTCAACCGCGAGATTAATGACAGCCCTTTCAATAGAGAGCTGTGATGGTGTTTCTTCTTTCTCCAAATCTGCGTAACGTCTTTCGAGCAAGCGAAGTGCCGCACCATTGGTCAGATAAAACCGGGCATTCGGAATTTTTTGCAAAACGGAGGCGGGGTATCTGTTTGAGTGTGGTGTTTCAATTGAATCACGCACAATATTAGATTTTGCTTCACCCGAAGCAATAATGATTGCCGTTACATCTTTTTTGTAAGTTATGGTATCTAAGCCGATAGTAATAACCAGCCGGTTACGGGCAACCTCAATACCGCCTAAATCAGAAGCGGCTGCGGCCTGTGTTTCGTAATTTGTTTGTATCAACCGTGTAGTTGAATAGTGGTCGCTGCCTTTAATATTAAAACCGATGTGTCCATCAGGGCCGATTCCACCGAGGAAGAATCCGATGCCGCCTAAGTCTCTTATTTTTCTTTCGTATTCTGTGCAGAAATCATCAACAATTTCAATAGTTTCTTTTTGCAGCCTCTCAAGGCGGTTTACCGGATACCGGGTACGCAATGAAAGGTCTACTGCTCTGCCGGGGAATATCTGATCGAGTGATTTATTCCCGGCTGTACCGATTTCATTTACATTGATCAACATTGCTTTGCTGTAATCGAATCCGAATTGTTCAAAGTAATACTTGCAGATGTAGTGGTAAAAGCTGTTATGCTGGAAAGAATCTATCGGGTAAAATTCATCTATCTGGACAAAGTGAAGTGATTTGATATCCGGTTTGATGCGGGAGTCAATGCCGACATCGGCTAATTCCTTAATGACCTCCGGCTTATCCCAGTTGTTCAGATAATATCCGACCCTCTTGATAAAGTGTTCCGGGGTTTTTCCGGTTGGCAATGAAACAACGCCGCCGGGATTGCTCTGTACCCATTCAACAAATCTGAGAGCTGCAAGTTTGCCAAGCTCGGGGAAATTCGCGACCTGAATGATCGGGATTTTTTCAGTGGGTGCGTATACTAACTCGTTACCTGATTTATTAAGAAAATATTTTTCAGTATTCGTCAGTTTATATATTTGTGTGTTATCCATGAAGTAATCTATTTTTAACTTTAGTATTGAATAAGCAGGCTGCCGGTATCATCACGTACTGTCTTTATCAGTTTACTCAGGAAAATATGTGACGCGGCAGAATGACCCGAACAATATTCCGGACTTGCCTAACTGCTTTTATTCATAATGTAAAGTTCACTTTTAAGACCGGAGTTTCAACTACATCATTCGGTAGTGCCTGAAAAGGGCAGATAAAAAGGGATGGTTTTGGGCAGCAAAAACGAGATTTTTTGAGGGAAATAACGGATTTTAGCTCAGATTATACCCTTACGGATTGCCTCGGCTACCGCCTCGGCCTGAGAATGCACATGCAGCTTCTGATATATCTTTTTAATATGAAACCGGACTGTATCAGGGGAAATTTTACACTCCAGAGCGATAGCGTAGTACGTCTTTCCCGTCATCAGTTCCTTTAGTATTTCCAGCTCCCGGTCGGTCAGAACATTAGGCTCCGGAGAGATTTTTTTATTGCTTTGAAAGAATGTAGTCACTTTGCGTGCGATATGGGAGCTCATCGGCGCTCCGCCTTCATACGCTTCTTCAATTGCACTAATAATTTTCGCCGGATGAGTTTTTTTAACAAGATACCCGCTTGCCCCGGCACATAATGCTTCGAATATCAGATCGTTCTCTTCATAAATCGTCAACATTAAAATGGTGATCGCCGGACGTATTTTTTTTAATTCGCGCACGCCTTCAATACCCGACATGCCCGGCAATTTAATATCCATTAACACAATGTCAACTTCAAGCTTGTTGATTTTCTTTAACATTGATTCGCAATTATAAAAAGTTCCGGTGCAGTTCATACCTTCGCTTTTGCGCAGCAATGTTGCCAGCGTATCATTTATTATTTCGTTATCTTCAACTACAATGACGTTTATCATATCATCAATTAAAATTTAGCTATAAATGTAACAGTCGTTCCTTTATTCAGCTCAGAGTGAACCCAGACTTTACCCTTAATATTTTCGGCACGTTTTTTCATATTGAACAATCCGTTCCTGTCCGTTTTAGCGCCGGTATCGAAACCTTTCCCATCATCTTTCACATTGATGTACAGCTCTTTACCGATCATCTCCGCCGTTAACCATATATGTTTGCACTGACTGTGTTTAATGCTGTTATGCAGAGCCTCTTTAATAATGCGTAAGAGATTCTTGCGCTGTTCCATAGTCAGTTTAATGGAGTCCAGAATATCGAGATCGCCGAAATACAGAAGGATGTTCGACATGCTGAGAATTTCTTCAAAACTGTCTTTCAATTTAAAGAATAAAACCTTTAATGTATCCTGCTCCGGTTTAATAAGCCAGATAATATCACTCAAATTATCAATCATCGAACGTGCGATGCCGCCGATTTTGTTGACATTTTCATATTCCGGCTTCTGTTCTTCCGGTGCAAAATGATATACCATATCACTCAGCATGGATATTTCCGTAAGCTTTGTACCGATGTCATCGTGCAGATCCGCTGCGATATTAAACCGGATACGCTCAATGGTCAGAAGCTGACGCATGCGCAGATAGAAACCGAGATAGATGAGTGCCGAGATTATCAGGCACACACCGACAATAAACCACCAGCGATGCCAGAAAGGCGGAACAATTATAACCTTCAGTATCGCACCCGGTTCGCTCCACAGCCCGTCGTTATTGGCACCCCTTACGTGAAAAATATATTCACCCGGATCAAGATTCGTATATGTGACAAATCGCCGTGTGCCGGAGAGCTGCCATTCCTTATCAAATCCTTCAAGCATGTATTTGTAAGTATTCTCGAACGGCTGGGCAAAGTGCAATGCGGCAAATTCAAACGAAAAGACATTGTCACTATATGATAAGACAATCTCTTTCGATTCCGTTATCGAATTTTTCAAAGGAGAGTTTTCGCCGACTGGAATACGCTTATTCATTATCTGAAAATCGGTAATGACAACCTGAGGCAGCACGGGGTTATTTAAAATTTTTGAAGGGAAGAAGTAATTCAAACCGTTGATACCGCCGAAATACATGCACCCGTCTTTTGCAAGAAATGCAGCGCCGCTGTTAAACTGGTTACTTTGCATTCTGTCGGCCTTGGTGTAGTTGCGCACAGCTTTGGTACGCGGGTTGAACTTCACCAGTCCCTTGTTCGTAGAAAGCCACAAGTTGCTTTCCTTGTCCTGCAATATTCCATAAATCGAGTTATTCACCGGCGCGTTGATGTCGGCATACCGGCTAAATTTTTCCGTTCTCTTATCAAACGCGTGCAGGCCACCGTTTGTACCGATCCATAATATTCCGTTCCGGTCTTCCGCGATAGACATGATAAGACTGTTGCTCAGTCCGTTCTTTTTACCGGGCACAACCTGATAGCGGGTAAATTTTTGTTTTGCAGGTTCAAATTTATTCAGTCCGTCATTTGTGCCTATCCACAAAATTCCATCCCGGTCTTCAAACACAACCAGTACGTAATCATTACTTATGGATTTTGGATTCTGCATGTTAGTCTTGAAATACGTGAACTCACCTGTTTTTTTATCAAAGCGGTTCAATCCGCCCAATGTTCCAAGCCACAGTATTCCCTGCTTATCTTCACAGATAGACATGATCTTATTATCACTCAACTTTCCCGGTTTACCGGGTTCTGCAGAGTACACTTTTGATTTGCGCGTTGATTTATTGTAGCAAATCAGCCCGCCGCCATTGGTGCCGATCCAGATATTTCTTTCTTTATCTTCATACAACGACTTAATAAAGTTTTCTTTCAGACCGATTTCCCGCGGATGCGCCGCAGTGTAGTTATTAAATATTCTCCTCGTCGGATCATAGCATGACAACCCGTTTCGCGTGCCGAACCAGATTAGATTGTCACTATCAACAAGAATTGACGTGACATCATTGCTGATTAAACTATTTGTATTCCCGGGATCTTCGCGAAGCAGATTAAACCGTTTATAAAACGGGTCATATTTATTCAGGCCGATGTCCGTACCTACCCAGACAATACCCGCCCGGTCTTTAAATAGCGACCAGACAAAGTTGTTGCTCAGTGTGCCGGCATTTTTTGCGTCGTATTTATAAATCTCAAAGTGCTCTGATTTCCCATGATTCTGTTCATAATCCGGCAGTGATAAAACACTAACACCTCCACCAAGAGTCCCTATCCAAAGATTTTTATTTGCATCCTCAAGTATTGAGTATACGTTATTGTGGCTCAGACTGTGTGTGTCGGATTGAATGTTGGTTATCAGTTTAAATGAATTTTCGCCGGATGCCTTTTTGAAGAGTCCGCCGCGTGTACCTATCCAAAAACTATGATAGGAATCTTCGTAAATTGAGAATACAGTATTCCTGTAAAAACGGTTGGTCGTGTCACCTGATAGATAATACCGTTGAAAACTTTTCGCATTGTAATCGTATTTATTAAGTCCGCGATCTGTGCCCACCCATATGTTGTTGGTTTTATCTTTATAGATATTCCAAACAAAATTATTCGAAAGAGAAGAGTATTTTTTCGGAATGTTTACAATATTTTCAAACGTACCTTTGTCGCGGTCGTAAATACTGATGCCGCGATGCGTACCAATCCACAGTTTTCCGGTTTTATCTTCGCAAATGGAGTGAACTTGATTATTAATAAGACTTTTTGGATCGTTATCATTATGGATATACGCATCAAAGCGGTCTTTTGCGCGGTCATACCGGTTTAGCCCGCCTTCGGTTCCAATCCACAAAGTCCCCTTGCTGTCTTCAAAAATTACAAAAATACGGTTTCCGGTGATGCTGTGAATGTTCTCCGGATCCGGTTTATAAACAACAAACCGGTAGCCGTCATAGCGATTCAGTCCATCGTTTGTACCAAGCCATAAAAAGCCCCGCTTATCCTGAAGAACGGAAAAGACCGAACTTTGAGATAAGCCGTCATCAACCGATATAGTCTGGAAGAAAATAGTCTCCGGTTGAGAGATCGTTTCCGGAGAGAGGAAGAGACCAACCAATATCACAAGCCACAAGTTGTATCGCAAGATATATCGAAACGGACGCGGTAACATTATTCTATACACTTTCTAATATTTAAATATAAGAAAATACCGCAAAATAAGAGGTCAAATCGCCGGTTGCATCCGGCAATTTGAACCATATTACACTATTTATTGTCTTTAAATTGTTTATCCGAGAACGATTTCAACAGAGATTACTTTACCCGGATAATTTTCAGGGTCAATGAAATTTCCCGAAACTTCTTTGCCGTTAACCAATATGGTTTTAATGCCTGAGTTTTTTCCATTGGGATTGCTGACACGCAATTTTATTTTTTTATTTCTGAAAGATCTCGTGGCGGAGTATTCTTTCCAGTCTGCCGGTATTGCAGGATTAATAGTAATGCCCTTGAGAGATGTTTTGAATCCGAGAATAGCATCCAATCCGATTCGATACATCCACACCGCCGAACCGGTCAACCATGAATGACTCGCCTGATTGTCTGTCGGGTGGTCGGGACTGGTAACATACTCGGCATAAACATATGGCTCAATTTCATAACGGTCAATTTTAGCAGCAGAGTTCAACGGCATCATGCTTGAATAGACCTGATATGCAGTTTCAATATCGCCATTGATTATTGCCGCCAAAACAAACCATGAAGAAGCGTGGTTAAATATTGCCCCGTTCTCTTTTTTACCGGGAACACATCTGCTGATAAGTCCGACTGTATCATCAACCTCGGTGAATGAAGGCCAGCATATTTGGATGCCGTTCGGCTTGAGCAAATGCTTTTTAACCGATGCCAATGCTTTATCAGCATGTTCTTTTGAGGCTAATCCCGAAATAACAGACCAGGTCTGGGAATTGATGAATATTTTTCCCTGCTTATCGGAATGTGTGCCGACAGGTTTGCCGTTATCTCTGAAAGCGCGGATAAACCAGTCACCATCCCAGCAATATTTTTCCGTTACCTTGTGAAGCTTTTCGTAGGCAACAGTCCAACGTTTTAAAGTTGCCGTATCTTTTTTGTATTTCAACAATTCAAATGTTTTTTTCAATACATACGCGAGGAAGAATGCGCCCCAGACTGTTTCGCCTTTACCTAATGGGCCGATATGGTCGAGCGTATCATTCCAATCGCCATTCATTATCTTGGGCAGGCCGCGTTTCGTTGTTGCGCTAATTGCAAAATCCAACGCGCGTTTCAAGTGTTCGTAAACAGTTCCTTCACCTTTGTCGTAGTAGGCGACTTTCTCATTCAGGATTGAAAAATCACCGGTCTCATTCAGATATTCAACAATACCAAACGGCACCCACAAAGGTGTGTCGGAGTGATTTGTTCTCTCTCCGAAATCGGTATACTTGAAAAAGTTGTGGAGCGTTGAGCCGTTATTAAATTGAAATCGGAGTGCATTCAACAATCGTGCGCGTACTTTTTCAGGATAAACGATTACCGTACCGATAATATCCTGAAACTGATCGCGCATACCCGTACCGAACATCAATCCGCCGTGATAATAACCCGAATTGCGTGCCATATCAAATGTAACATTCGCCTGATACTGATTCCAAACATTCAGCATCAGATTAAATTTCGGATCGGGTGTGTTTACCTGAACGTGTTTTAAATAAGCATCCCACTTAGTTTTCAGCTTTGCAAGTTTCTTATCTACAACGGTAATGTTCTTGAGGGATTTCCATTGAAGCGATTTAAAGGCATCTTCTTCTTTGGGGGCAACACCCATAATCACCGCGAAATCCGATGTTTCGCCTTTTTTAAAATTGATTTTTGATTGCAGAGCAACAACCGGGTCACCCGCTGTGATTTCCGTGTTCTTCATCTTCCCTGTTTCAACGGATTCCGGATTAGCCTCAGAACGCCATTTACCGATGAAATTATCAAGGCTGCCGTCAAATCCCGTAACAGGGAGTGTTTGCGTGAACAAGAGATTGAATTTCCAATCTATGTTGGGCTGTGATACCGACAATTTCTTATTCAGCACCCAGTATCTTCTTGTGGCAACGAGAGTTTCAGCCTTTTTATCAAAGTGGATTTCCGGAAAGTGTTTATCATTCGGCTGATTGACAATATCGTTGATGGCATTACCCATAATCAGTTCCGTAAACGAGTAAATCTCAAGTTTACGCGCTTTACCCGATACATTTTTCAGTGAGACTCGCCAGACTTCGGCGTTTACATCATCAGGCACAAAGTATGTAATCTCTCCGCGAACACCGAAAATCTCGGTAATGATTTTCGTATACCCCTGTCCGTGGTGTGCTTCATATACATCATATTCGCGTTCGATTGTCGGCGCCCAGCTTAAAGACCAGTACTTACCTGATTCGACATCCTTCACAATAACATAACGTCCCGGCCTATCCCACGGCAGGCAGTTATAACGCATTCTTGTTAATCTATTGTCTCTCGGCGATTCCAAAAAACTAAATCCGCCGCCGGTATGGGAAATTAATCCTGCATACTGATCATTCCACATATAATTAAACCAAGGGCGCGGAGTTCTCGGGTCAGTAATAATATATTCTCTTCCGTCTTCAGAAAAGTGTCCGTATTTATTTTCAAACATGTCTGTTCCGTGTTTCGTGTTGTATAATATAATTCGTTATAGTAATTCGTTTATGTTTTGTATTCAATATCTTTTGCGGAAAATATCAATTCACCAAATATTGCAGGGTCATGAAAGTTCAGTTTTCGTGTTTTGTTCCACGAACACCAATGCGGAGTTTTTGTTTTATCGCCACATTTGTAAAAATTCGTTTTCCAGATTTCATTCTCAGGAAATACTACTCTGCCGATATACTTTTCGAACAGTTTAAAAGGTATTTTACATTGAAAGTACCAGGTGAATTCTCCGGAAATTTCTTCTTCTTTGAATTCCGGTGCCGTACTGAAAACTTTTATTGCTTCTTTATCTTTCGAAGTCAACTTCTTCGCTTTTACAAATCCGTAAGGAGTCCGTGTCCAATCTTCTATGTATGCACCATCCAGCACACCACGGCAGTTAAATTCGAAATTGCAATATCCGGTGGCGGCTTCGGGCATGGCAAAAAACTCTATGCAGCTATCCAGATGTACCGGTTCAAGAAATTTCTTGCATGTGCATCGAAGATTGTAGTCGAAAACTTTATAGAACACATAGATGTTTTTTGCGTCATAAATGACTTTGGCGCGTACTGCAGGAAACGGGGGGATGCTTTCCGGGCGAATTGCATCGAGCCGCAATTCTTCAACATCTTTCCATACACCGCCGTCCCAATTATAGTCATCTTTAGCAATGCGGCTTTTAAAAGCCACGACGTATGATTTATTTTTTGGCATATCTAAAATCACCGTGTTGTATTATGTATAAATAAGATGGATACATAATAGCATTTTTCCGGTTTTAATGTTTCACGGTTTTGTTCGTAAAAACTACTTGAGCAGGCAAAATTTCTTAGTATTCGAGTATTGTCCAGCCTGCAGTTGATAAAAATACACACCGCTCGGAAGCTCTTTTCCGTCAAACATAACCATATGCTGACCGGATTGCTGATTGCCCGAATATAGCGTGGAAATTTCACTGCCGAGAACGTTGTAAATCTTCATTGAGACAAAACAATCCGATGGAATTTCGTATTTAATAACCGTCGCGTTATTAAACGGATTCGGATAATTCTGGTTCAACTGAAAACCGGAGATTGTTTTGCTTTCTTCAATACCTTTAACATCGGTGATAGTAGAATCGAAACTAAGAATCCTAATAGCATCAGCGACTACGAGAGTTCCGGTTGCTGCGCCGTTAGTTATCCGCACTTCATCAGTCGCGTCGCCCGAGAAAGTAAACGTTCCGACTTTATTCCACTTGCTGCTGTTTACTGTCTGATCTAATTTTACTGTGTCTACTCCGCCGTTACGGGAAATGATGAACGGCGTATCTTTTGCCCTGTTACCGGCTGATACCCACCAAGCGTACACATCATAGGAACCCTTTTTCGGTAGTGATGGTTTGTAACTAACATACTTGCTGCCGTCACCGATAAGACTATATATACAAGGGGAAGTACCGTAGTATCCGGTATTTGCAGAAGCCGTCCAACCACCTACCTGTTTGCATGCGGTTGTATCCTCGGTATCAATAATTTTCTTGTAATATACCGGCGAGAGAAATCCAAGTGAGTCATTATTAACAACTGCAAGCATGGATACAACGGCCCTTGATTCGGATGGTGTATCAATAATTTTATTGCCGATCGCCATTTGCGTCGAGCCGCCACCGTCAAGATTCATCGCCTCAACGCATCCCAAATTGACAAAAACCTGCGCCAACTCAACTAAAGATAACCCGGAAGATGCGGTTTGCCTTCCATCGGCAACAAGAATGATAACATGCTTGTCTTTCGTATAGCCAACTCCGGTTCTCGGATCCTGAGTATCAAGTGATACACCGGAACCGAACATGACTTCTTCCGTATAGGTTATATATGCCGCACCGTTCTTTACCAAAGTGGGACCGCCGCCGACTCCCATGAACAAATCATAAAACTGCGTACCGGTCGAAGTAGTTGGGGCCGCTGCCGGTTTGGCTTCGGTATTTGCCAATGGAGCCGTATATGTGTACACATCTTTTACAGTAGTACCGAAATGATAAACCCAGTTAACAGCGAGGTCACGGGTTTCCGTTGCACTAAATAAACTTCTTGCCGTGTAAAATGTTCCGGCTGTGCGGGTAACACTCGCAATATTTTTTGCAAGAACGGTTCCCGGCTGAATAACTGCCGAGTAAGATGTTGTCCCGCCGAAGTATCCGCCATTCACGCCCGCGATAACTCCGTAACGCGAAGCAAAGTTATTTAATAATTCTGAACCTGCCGGAGTTAAATATGGCTTAATTGCAAGATTTTGTTTATTCAGATCAACATCAAGATAATAGGCTACCAGCGCCGGACTCGTACGTGTGCCTTTGAAAACTTTTACTCCTGCCGGGAGTGAATAGCTTGACGTTACTTCCGACCACGTTATGGTCTGAGCAAAAATCGTGCTTGTTAGAAATAATATTGAGAGTAAAATATATTTTGCTTGAAAGGCTTTCATAGTAATGCCTGCGTTATTTGAGAACAATCATTTTCTTTGTTTGGGAAACATTATTAACCTGAAGTCTGTAAAAATAAACACCGCTTTGCAACCCGGTGGAATCAAAAGTAAATTGATAGTTCCCTGCCTGTTGATGGCCGGACCAAAGTGAAGCGACTTCTTTACCGAGAACATTGTACACTCTCAAAGATACGTCACCTGTATGATTGATAGCGTATGAAATTTTCGTTGATGGATTGAACGGATTGGGATAATTATCATACAACAAAAATCCTTGGGGTTTTGACAAGTTTTCATTGACACCCGGTTCACGCACCGAGCTTATGATTACATCCGGAGATAATTTCCGGTTAATCATTATCATCATCGCGTCTGTCATCAGATACCTGCCGGAAGTAAGTCCGGTGTTATCAACTTTCAAAATTTTGTGATAACCTTTTGTCAGATATATATCCTGAAATTTGTAAAATCCTTTATTTTTTGATTGGGTCTGGTCAACATAACTGTTGACTGAATCAGATCCGGTATACAATGTATAATGAGCATTGGTACTATAAATACTATTGGTTTCAATCCACGTACAAACCGTGTACCATCCATCAGCCGGTACATTGGCATAATATGTTCTGGATGTATAAGCGGTATCGTTCGTATAGTACATGTTCGCGTGAAATCCGAGAGAAGTACTCTTTGCTAATTTCCAAGTTCCTGTAGAAGTGACATTTACGGTATCATCTTCGTCAACGATTATTGCTTTCGGGCGCCACAAGAACCCGTTGCGATACGGCAAAGCCGCATCCTGAGCATATACCGTACTGCGTAAGGTATCACCGTTGTTTTTATTTGTATTGGCAATGCCTTCATAAAAGAAATAAGTCTCACCGTTTAAGCCGTTGTTTCTGTTTTCAAGTACACAGTTGACAAGCTGCGATGAAGGAATAACGTACGAGCCGACTTCAGCAAGTACACCGGGATACATAATGCTTCTTTTATCTGTAGGAATGTCTGTGAGTGTTTTTTGCAGGATGTACTGATACGTTGCGAAACTCCGCGCCGGAGGGTCAGGATAAATCTGTGGAATAAAATTATCTACTAACCCATTGCTCACCCATGTTTTCGAATCCTGCAGATGGTCATCATACCCCCAATAATATGGACTCGGGGCAGACGATAAAATTAAATTTGTACCGCGGACTTTTACCGAATCCCGCAAACGGCCAAGAAATGCCGTTAATTTATCAGCGCGCCAGCGTTTCCAATCGGCTTCCTGATAATTGTATGTCGGTGCTGTTCCGCTATGTTCCGCTTTATACATTGCCACCGTAACAGAATCATATCCACCCTCCACCGGAAGTGCCGGGAGGCGGTCGTCTCCCTGAATACCGTCAACATCATAATTATCCAGAATCTCAGTAACAATAGAAATCATAAAGTTTTGCACATCCGGATTGATGCCGGACATCCAGACGAACCCTGTACTGCCATCACCATCAATGCAGTATGCCCCGGTATTTGTCTTACTGGCCCATGCAGGATACTTATTCAATATTGCATCGCTGCTGACATTTCCACTGTACACGTATGAGGAAGCAAAGCCGTATTCAAGCCACGGAATAACCTCAATGCCATTTCTGTGGGCTTCGATAATCAATCTTTGCAACGGATCTCTGCCCGCCATAGCCGGAGCGATAGATTTTCCGAAAAGATTATTCATCACAGCACTGGGATACAGCGTATTACCGCCGTTCCACATGACCGGGAATATCACATTTACTCCGATTGAAGCCAAATAGTCAACTGCCGTTTTTATGCTTGCATCAGAACTCAATACCGAGCTGTTAACATTAGTAATCCATACTCCGCGCAATTCTTTCACTTGCTGTGGGTATATCATGGTGCAGCAGATAAAAATGACAACAATGACTATTCTTTTCATACAATCTGAGATTAGGTTTATTTAAAGTCCAAGAGGTGTTTGCTGTTATTGCAAAATTCAGCCAAGACGACCTTGCAATACTGTCTGTAGCAAACACCTCCTGATTTCGAGGCACTTAGTTATAATTACTTAATAAGCATCATTTTTTTCGTCAATGACGATGAACCGGCCTGTAAGTGATAGAAATAAATACCACTGGTTAATTTACTACCGTCAAAGCTAACAGAGTGTGAGCCCGCGCTCATCATACCATTAACAAGAACCGCGACTTCCTGACCCAGAATGTTGGATACGGATACACGAGCCACCATATTTTGAGGTAAAGAATACGTAATCATCGTTGATGGATTGAAAGGATTCGGATAATTTTGTTTCAGCCCGAATGATTCAACCTGTACCGGTTTATCTTTTACAGATACCATACCATTGCTGAACAAGAAAACTGATTTAGCTCTTGAATCAACAACATATCCCGATTTTCCATCCGGAGTAAAGGCAACATCACTCGGAGCAACCATAGGCGCACCGGCTGCATCCGGATCAATGGCTTTGCCCGATGATGGTAACTCGTCATTATTAGTTGCGATACCGGTCACGAGATCAACACTGAATGATTTTACCCATCTTCTTGTAGAATCAATACCGGCAACCCAGAGATTTCCGGAATTATCGCAGGTAATACCACAAACGATAGCACTGTTGAATTTCAAGAAGTCATCGCTGTCCGAAACACGAAGTGCGGTATAGTTATAGGTATTTGATGTCATTGTTGCGGGGTTGTACTGTGTTCCGCCGGTCCATGCCGCGATACCGCCGTTCAATTCGCCACTGGTTTTTGAATTACGTGAAGTATAAAAAGGAACCGTCGCGTCAAAATAATTTCCGTTCGGAATTGTTGCTACGTCTCTAATAACATCATAGCCTGATGTGTTCGCTCCACCCGGATCCGGATTTGAGTTATCAGGTGAGATATAAGCACCGTATGCGGCAAATTTTGTCGAACCGGTAAAATTGTAAGCTCTAATACCATTCGTATAAGGAGTTCCGGCAATCACGACCGAATCTTTTGTTGCGCAGATACCGTATACATAGGTACCCCAGCCTGAAAGGTATGGATTATATCCGTAACGTACACCTTTTGCAGCATCACCATCCGTGTATAGATAAGCACATGACGACCCGCCGGGAACAACGTAATTATTGATTTTTGCCGTAACCAAAATATCATTGTTCAAATGAGTGATACCCACAATCTGTTTAACGTTGATTGTATCGAATGTAGCAGTGTAATCAAGTACTTTTGTAAATACGGTGTCAGTCGGATTAGCCAGGACATATAAGATGTCATGAGCACTGCCGTTTGTGGCTCTCGAAGATACAACATATAACTTGCCGTTATTATCTACCGTGCTGAGAAACGGCTGAATATAAGCAGCGTCTTCGGTAGGAAATTTAATTGCCCGGTCATACTTCCATTGAGCGAAAGTGCTGACGCCGGACACGATAAAGAACATTACTAATAAATAAAGTGAACATCTTTTCATGGGGTAGCTCCATTATTATGTATATATAGATTTCTAAAAAAATCAGGGTGTTTTTTTAATCCTTCATAGAAAAAGAATACTTCACCTTCGATACCGTATTTTCTGTTCTCAGTTATCATATTCTTCATAAATGACTTAGGTGCGTAGTATTTTGCCAGCTTAATAAGCAATCCCGGATAAACCTTGTGCATATCTTCTTTGCCAACGTATTTCGAGACAATTTCTTTGAGTGATGACGAATAACTCTTTTCGTCATACCGGTAAATCTGGGGGCAAATCAGCTCCACATCACCATTTTTCAACCATGCCGGCCAGTCCTGCAAATATTCATGTTTGCACCACGGATACAGATTCGGCGCCATGGAAACGATGCAATCATTCTTAATAGATTTCACCGTTGTAAAAATCCGGTGCATAAAAGTATTCAGTTTGTCAGCCCGCCACTGTATCCATAAAGAATCATGGCAATCCTGCGGGGGTTCGGCACCGTTGTGCTCCTGCTTATACAAGTTCTTCGTGTACGGTTCGTAACCGGCTTCAACGGGCATAGCAGGCAAACGATCGTCACCCTGTATACCATCAACATCATAATTCGTTACTACTTCCGTTATCAGTGAAAGCATGAAATCCTGCACAACCGGATCGAAACCATTGACCCATTCAAAACCGTTTTTACGAACAAGCTTTCCGGTGGTGTCTAACGCAGCCCATTCCGGATGAAGTTTGATAATCCTTCCGCCGTTCAGCATATATGAACTGGAGAGGCCGAACTCAAACCATGCATATACTTTTAGACGTTTTTTATGCGCGGCTTCTATCACTTCCTTTAACGGATCCCGGCCCGCGAGAGAAGGATCAATTTCTTCGCCGAACATTTTCTCCATCGTTTTGCTCGGATACAAAGTCATTCCCTTGCTCCAGACAACGACAAATAACGTGTTAATTCCGAGACTATCGCAGTAGTCAACTGCCTCACTGATATTCTGCTTGCTCTTCAGCACATCAGAATCCACATTCGTAATCCATACTCCGCGAACCGGCGCAGCCGGTTTTTCAGCGTACGTACACACGCTTAACAAAAAGAAAACAAGAAAAACAGTAGTAGTAATTTTCATCGTGTATTTTTTTAGAATTTAATTCTTATTCCCGCTCTGCAATCATACATCTGGAATGTCGAAACATTTTCCATATTGTAAATCATTGCACGCCACAATTCCCCGACAATATTTTTATAGCTGCCGGCAAGAGTAATTTCAACAGGATCCATCACCTTGATACCTATTTCAGCACCAATGCTAAATCCTCCGCTCCATGCCGTCTGGCTGTTTGCGACCATACTGCTGAAAGCGGTAAAAGTATACAGCGTATCGTTAATTTTCGCATTAAAGTTCAGCGAATCATGCGCGTTACGCTTGTATGTCCAGTTATAAACTCCGAATCCGATATCTACATTAGCTTCGATAATACTGCCGCGGACAATATTATATTTCGCGTCAGCTGTAAGTCCGAAAGCCTCAAGACTTTGGGTCATATTTGTAAGCGGCACCTTAAACGTATAGTTTTTGCTGTTTACCGACTGTGTACTGTATATGAACATCTTATCTTCGTTTTGATCGGAATACTTGAAATATTCAATCTTGCCGCCCCATGTCCATTTTTCCGAGGTCTGCATACCAAAATATACCGAGCCTCCGGGAGTGGCTTTCCAGCGGTCACTAAGCGTTCCGATAGGAATCAGATATGAACCTTCGGCCGCGGCGGAAAATTTTTTATCCTGCGCACTATTTAAGGGAGCAAAAAATGCGAGTGCTGCGAGCGTCATTAAGAAAATTAATTTATTATTCATCGTATATATTCTTTTTCAATCTTAGTAAAGGAGCATGATACCGAGTTGTGCAGAGAACATATCTCTCATCGGAAAATCCGAATAGCCCGCGCCGAACTTTTTACCAAGTAAGGCATAATACTCAGCGCCTGCGGTCACTTTTACGAGATCATTTAATTGATATTCAGCTTCAAATCCTGCCTGTCCTGCAAGCGGATTTCCAACGACGTATTTGTCCATATCTCTAAATGAATAATTGAACACGTAGTTGTCTGCGCTTGCAAATTTCCTGCTCCAGTTTTCTTCAACGTACAGTCTTTTCTGATAGAACAGAATAGCTGCGCCGAGATACGGGCGGATAACTAAGTTTTTCGCGGGACTAAATTCATAGCTGATATTCACCGCAACCGGGAATACATCTATATCCTGTACCGGATTAAACGAAGCGCTGTATGTCGAATCGCCTTTTAAAAGCAGCTGTACCCATTGAGTCGCGTTCTTGAAATTCGGATCGTTAATATTTCCGAAATATCTCTGCCAGTATTTCCAGTTATATTCCGCGAATAGCGAAAAATTATCCTGTTTAATTGAAAGCACGCGATAACCCGCGTTGATTCCCAATTTCCAGTTGTCATGCAGATTAACCTTAACCCGCACATCACCGCCATATCCTTTGGCGCTTTCGACTTTCCAATCGGAATTCGTTGTGAGCGCAGTAGTGTAAGCACCTGAAAAATCAACCGACTGTACCTGTGCCATGCTTGCTCCAAGCGGCAGCAGAGCTGCTAAAGCAGCAATTAATAATCTTATTTTCATAGCACTCCCATCTGAAACGTGAATCGTACTATGTTTCCAAGCCGTCCGTAATCCGAATAGGATACGTCAACCGCAACAGGATAATTACCCAATTTTTTCAATCCAATACCACACGACCATGTTTCTTCATCATAAAAGAACTTGTAGCCTCCGCGTAAAACGAGGAAGTTCATAAATTCATATTCCGCACCGACATTCACTTTTTCGTCAGAATCCGTCGGATGCAGGAACTCAACCATGCCTGTTAGGCGGCTATTCTCATTCTGCAGTAATTCATCAGCTATACCTATGCGAAGCTCAGCAGGCATCTTGAATGGCTTGTTTAGAAATTTTGCATCCGTACCGAAATTTTGCAGTACCGCACCTATGCGCAGATTCCGGAATCCGGTATAATAAAATACTCCGGCATCCATAACAATATTCGTTGCGTTATAAATGTCAATTTTTTCATCAACATATTTCGCGGTAAGTCCGAAAGAAAATTTTTCAGTCAGCGCTCTTGAATAAGACAGCCCGATTGCATATGAGCCCGCGTCGAATGTGCCGTCCTGTTCATAGACTCGCTGATCATTCAATTTCTTCGTTCTGGGCATTGTACCGTAATCAAGTGCGACAACTCCGAGAGCAAAACTGCCAAGCGAACTTGCATATGAAGCACTTAGCCCATAATTTTTTATTTCCGCAATCCAGGGAGAGTAATACGATGAAAACGATACTTTCTGGTTTGATAAACCAAGAATCGCAGGATTTGAAAATACCGCCGAAGAATTAAGATCGGTCAAACTGACAGAACACTCGCCAAGAGCTGCGGTTTGCGCAGTTGCAGGAAGTTCAAGAAAGACAAAACCGGCAGTACCGTTTTTTTTGAAATCACTTGCTAAAAGAGAGATTGTGAAAACCAACACGAGAAGTAATACATTCTTTTTCATGGTTATCTCACAATAGCCAATTTGCCGATTTTATTACCGACTCTGGATTCAATATGATATATATAAACACCGGTGGTAACATATTGCCCGTAATCAGTAGCCTGATCCCATGCCGTAATTGCACCGCTGCCTTCGGCAACATTAATCGTTTTTACCAGATCGCCGCGCACCGTATAAATCCTTATGGTACATGGATTCGGGAGATTGACGAATTGAATGACATCTTCAACTCCCGGCTGTGACTGACCTGCTCCGGCAACAAATGGATTGGGGACAACTAGAACATTATTCAGATTGTTTGTCGGCACAGATGTAGCGACGAACGTAGATGCCGATCTGTTTGCAAAAATTGATGACTCAAGCGGCGGCACTTTTGTTGTTCCGGTTTCCTTAAACTTTGCCGTCGGATCAACCGGCCATGCTGCCCTGCCTGTATCATACGCGGTAAGAGCATAATAATATGAAGTACCGATGTCAACCGTTGAGTCAACAAATGTGTATGTTGAACCGAAGTAATAATTCGCATCAGCTTTTTTGATGTCAGCCACTAATTTCCATGGCCCGATCGGTAAGTATTCCGAGCGATAGACACGGTAACCATAGAGATCTTTTATTCCGTCATCCGGATCTGCGAAATTTTCACAGCTGTCCGGCCAGGTTAGTTGGTTAGCCACAAAGTTCGTTTTTGCTTTATAATAATCCACAGTAAACGCAGGAGCGACAGGAGGAACAGGATGACGCAGGCCATGATTATAAGTAAATTGAGCCTTGTCCGAAGATTTTTCGAAGAGATCTCTACCAAGCTGATTTACCGTTGAGACTTCCGAATATTGATATCTGTCACTACCTGTTGTTTTATTGTAATCAATACCATCGACAATTTCCGCTACAACGACGACAATGGAATCACCCGGCAAAATGTCCCATGGGCCGAGAGACATCATCGTCCACATTCTTCTTTTTCCCATAAGAGCATCGGAGGTGGATGTTACTGCGTTATAGGCGTTTGAAGGATCAGCAAGAACCGAATACGATTGCTCAACAACGCCGCTTTTTCCTGTAAGTGGGCCGCCAAGATCCTGATTGTTGTCAACTGCCGACCATGCTATTTTGTTTATTTTACTCGCCTTATTGCGAATTTTATCCGGTGGAGAATAAAGCAGTCGGACTCCGGCAAATGCCGGGGCAAGCCATTCTCCCGATGAAGAATATACCCCTGTTGAGTCCTTAATCTTTTGTCCTCGTGAAGCACAGAATCCGAAACTGGCAGGAGTAGTAGTCCCGCTCTCATTAGTATAATCTCCCGCTCTTCCATATACCATCGTTCGTGTCAGATTGGTATTATAATCTTTCTTGGTAGTGTCAACGGTGAAGAAGGTGTTCCTGGCACCGGGAGTCATAGTCGGGAATAAAACACTCCAGCTTCTTGAATTTGCGTGCAGGCCGTAGGTAAACATCGCGTAAAAATCAAATAATGTGTCTACAACTTTTCTTGTCTCTTTGTACGCTTGCAGTTCATTCGATATGTTTTTTATTACATATTCATAAATAATATAATTCTCATCACGCTGAGAACCGCTCCACTGATGCGCACGGCGTGTGACCCTTACAGGAAGCTGTCTCTGAGGTTCATAAGCATTTGGGAAATTCGGGTTGTATTCCCAAACAGTTTCAATTACTTCCTCACCGCCGGAATTTCTTTTCTGCATGCCGTGATTATCGGAATACTTCTTATGCTTACGAACAATGTATTTTGCCGTTGATTCATTAGATATTGACGACGCGTATCTGCACCATTCTTCAACTACCAGAGCACTGTCATTCGATTGTTTACAACCGACATACATTCCGCCCGATGATAAGTAGGATGGACATCCGTCTATATCATCGCTTATCTTTGTGACATCAAAACCCGGCCAGTCTAATCCCGGTCCGGTTTTCGTCCAGTTGCTGAAAGCACCCGGACCTGATTTACCATAGTAGAGGCTGTGCCATAACTTACCGCGGGTGAAATTAATCAGTGGTGCGTCAATCGAATCGCCGCTTTGCGCCGGTACTATTGCCGGCATTACGAATAGCACGAGAGCGGTGATATAAAATGTTATTTTCAATTTCTTCATAAGATTATCAATAATAAAAATTCTATCCGGCATTATATACCCACGCCTATGGTGAAGTAAATCTGCCGAGGAATATTTCTATACGTCATATAAGGATACAAGATGTAGCTGGTCTTGTTCGGGTCATCCGGTTGATCCATGGTAACACCGTTATTCATCCAGCGCACCAGATCATCTTTATATATATTTGTAGAGGTCGTTGAGTTAGTCGCATTCCCCAAAGGAGTCAACCAACGGTTATTAAAGATGTTCATAATACGGACAGAGAATGTCAGCCTTGTACTGCCCCAGGTAATATTCCGGATGAAGTTGAAATCAAAGCTGCTTTCCAATGGATATCTCTTGTTGTATACAAGATCCTTCGAATCAAGAGCTGTCTGATATGTAAACGGTAATCCTGATTGAACGGTATATGATAATGAGAATACCGAATTTTCAAACGGCCTGAAGTTCCACAACCCGAACCCTGCTCCATCAGCTAAAGTATATTGAACCTGCCCTCTGAATTTGTGTGTTCTGTCATCAGGTGAAAGAGCCGCGTTCGAAGTGATCCTATTATCGGACTTTGATGCGCCATCGGGATACAAAACGGTTGAGCCGTATATTCCGGCCTTTGTCTGAGATATTGTATAATTTAATTTGTAAGTAATATCACCAACAGTTACCTTTTCCAGCGTAATATCCATGCCGAGAGTCGAACCGAATGTGTTATTCGCGTATGTAGTATATGTATATAATTGAGTATTGTCCGAAGCATAACCTGCCGGATTTTTAATATTTCCGGTATAGGAAGCAATTGAAATGTTTCCAATTTGTGTTACGCGGTCATTATAATAGAAAGCAATATCCAGCCTGTTATCCTGATCGAGCATTTGCTGCAAACCGACTTCATAGTTGATAGTCTTTTTCGGATCAAGATTCGGATTTCCTCTCATGTTCCAGCCGTTATATATCTGGTTTCCCAGCGCTTGGGCAAATGTCGGCATGGATGCAAAGTGTCCGAATTGCAGACGGAATGCTGTTGCTTCGCCTATCGGGAACGATAAACCCAATCGTGGTAAAAGGATATATTTTGTATCGGATTTCTTTGTTGTTAAACTTCCGGTATATCCCGAACCAAGCGTACCCTGATAAAAGACATCATATATGTCGGTTGGCACAAGAGCTTGGAAATTATATGCTTCTGCACGCAGACCAATGTTGGCAACCATGCCTTCATACTCCATCTTATCCTGTATGTAATAGGAGCCTGAGATAGGGTAAGCTGTATAATGCTCTGCAACACCCTGCTGAGCGATATACGCGTTTGCTTTATAATTGTAAGTAACACCGGTATTGTTAAGATCGGAATAGCTTAATTCAAATCCCGACTTGAAAAAGTTAAAGTTGTTAAGCTGATTTGAATAATCACTCTTCAACGTGTATGTGCTTGCGCGGTTATCCTGAAAGAAGTCCGTTGCGATATTTTCATATGACATAAAGTAGGTCTGATCCCACCAATCACCTCGCGTAAGAAGTGTGCCTACTAAATCGTTGCTTCCGTCAAGGCGGTCATTCTGATCATTCCAGGTAAGCAAGTAACGGTAAGGCAACTCATATTTTTCATATTGATGTGTCGCTATAGTCTCAATAAAGGAATGCTCATTGATGGTATATGTATGCGTCAAGCTCTGTGTTGTTGTCTGTTCGGTTCTGACGGGATCGCGGTTAACGAAATATTTTTCGCTTGTCGTGCCGGGCTGAATTCCTGACCAGCGGATATCATCTGAGCCTGAGAAAAGTCCGCCGACATATCGTAAAAACGTACCGGTAAATTTAAACTTGTTATCGGGTATTGCCGTTGATGTTAAAGTAAGAGTATAGTTCTGTTTTATCTGCGACTGTTCCGTCGAAGGAATTCTTGTCGGTTTGTTTAGATATTCACCGGAAAGGAAGAATCTAAGCACATCGGGATTTTTTGATAATGGTCCGCCGAAGCCGAATGTAGCACGGTAATACGAGAGCTTTCTGTAATCATAAACACCGAGCGGATTATCATCGGACGGGGTATGTAGTTTGACCCACTGATTATATGCCCAGAGAATTTCATTATTTGCAAGTGAATCCCACTTTGCTTTCTCCGCTTCGGAGGCATTCTTTGTTACATAAACTTTATCATACAGGTCTTTATATCTGGTGGATGCATTCATTCCGAGCTGAGTGAAGATATTGCTGCTGCTGTTATTTACCGCATCGCCTTTCTTTTGCATCCAGTAGTTGAGATTGCCCCAAGTCTGCCATTCAAAATTTGATTTGTCATAGAGGTACTTACCCCAGTGATATTGTCCTGCAGGGCGGTATTCGACACGAGCCTCTCCGGTAAACTTGGGGGTGCCTTCTTTTAAGACTACTTTAACAATACCTGCCTGAGCATTACCGTATTCGGATTGAAATCCGCCGGTAATCAATTGCATCTGCTGAACACCAATCGGGTTCACATCGTATTTCCAGGAGTTATCCGCTTTTGTCGCAGCACCAAACGCGGGAATAGCATCGTTTGAGTTTGTTTGCGAAACTCCGTTCACCTGAAAAGCAACTTCGTTGCTTCCCGAACCGCGAACCTGATACTCGCCTTTTTCATTTTTTTGAAAACTTGAGTTATAATCCAGAACGCCGCGCAAACCCTCAACCGGCGCACTGTTAATCTGTGCCGCGTCTACTGTTGTGGTAGATGATGTCTGATCTTTAATGATGGTTGGTTTTTCAGCCACAACAGTGACTGCCTGAAGCTGTACGGTCGCATCCGACAGGCGAAAATCTAAGGGAGTGGTTCTATCTATATATACTTCTACGGATTTTTTGGTAATGCTGCCATACCCAATCATGCTCGCGGTAACGGAATACACTCCGGGCGCGATATTGAGTATGTAGTAATTGCCGTTAGGATCTGTCGTTGCCCCCTGTTTCGTTCCTTCAATGCGGATGTTAACACCCATCATTAATTCATTTGTCTTTGCATCGTATACTTTGCCCGATATTTTGCCTTTGCCGCCCTGCGCGTATACGGAGCAAGAACATAAAATGAAGATCGAAACTGTTATGAAAAAGACTTGCGGATATTTGAAGTATCTATCGCAAAATTTGTAAAATGCCATTTCCGGAAAGACTATTTAATTGAATAATTATATTATTAATCGTATTTCTACTTGAGCATCTCGAACAGTACGTGCTTTGCAATACAGATTTTGAGGATAAGCACACAGAAAAGTGCCGATTACAATGTAGAGATACAACTACATCATTGGGTAGTGTAATATAATTCTATACGAAAATTACCGAATTATGGGGAATATTGCTTGTTCCCCCGCGTTTTTTGTTACTCGATATGACCTGCTGTTTAGCGTAAAAATTCATGCCCTGAAACTACCTACCAAATGGTGTAGTTGTATCTGGGCGTGAGAATGTAAATCTTAATATTGAACAATTTTGATAATTGGCGGTCTTATCTAAGCCTGCAAATCCGTTCGCATAATTCAGTTTTGCATCACTTCTTATTACGGCACAGATCATCATGCAAATAATAGATTACAGCATTGTCGCTTTTTATATGATTAGCGTAATACTGCTTGGCTTTTACTTTGAGAAGAAGGCATCCAAGGGCATAGACTCGTTTTTCCTTGGCGACAGGAATATCCCCTGGTGGGCACTCGGAGCTTCCGGCATGGCGGCAAATGTTGATTTGTCCGGTACGATGATTATTGCCGCGCTCATCTATGCGTTAGGAACAAAGGGATTCTTTATTGAATTCCGGGGCGGCATGGTGCTTATTATGGCGTTTTTCATGATTTTTATGGGGAAATGGAACCGACGGGCAAAGGTGATGACAACAGCCGAATGGATGAAATTCCGGTTCGGCGAGGGTAAAGCGGGTACAACTGCCCGGTTGATAAGCGCAATAGCAAACATCGTGTTTGCAATCGGTACCATCAGCTATTTTGCTATAGGTGGAGGTAAGTTTTTCGGAGAATTCTTCGGCATCAGTGAACAGCTCGGGACTATGATTCTCATTGTTCTTACAACCGTATATACCGTTACCAGTGGATTGTACGGCGTAGTATGGACAGATGTTTTTCAGGGATTTCTCATCCTTATCGCGGTAGCCGCAGTATGTTTCATTGCATTTACGACCGTGACGCTTCCGGGTGAGTTTTACAGCTCAATTCCGATAGGTAAAAACGCGTTTCAGCCGATTAAGAATTCTTTTCAGGGGTGGTCGGGTATTTTGCCGCCCAAAAACATGAATTTGCAAGGTCAGTATTCTATATATAACCTTTTCGGATTAACTATACTATTGTATATGGTTAAAACCACTCTTGAAGGTGCAGGCGGTGCCGGTGGTTATATTACTCAGCGATATTTCGCGTGCAAAAACGACCGTGAAGCCGGATTCCTCTCTCTCTTCTGGATTTTCTTATTATCATTCCGCTGGCCGTTAGTCACGGCATTTGCCTTGCTCGGCATTTATCACGGAATGCAGGGGCATCTTATTGCTGATCCGGAGCTCGTTGTTCCTGTCGTTATCAGGGATTATATCCCGGCTGGATTGAAGGGACTTATTATCACGGGATTTCTGGCCGCGGCTATGTCAACTTTTACAGCCATCATAAATGCCAGTGCAGCATACTGGGTAAAGGATATCTATCAACGGTTTATCAAGCCTGAAGCTACTGAAAAGCAGCTTGTCTTACAAAGCAGGATTGTCTCCATTGCTGTCGTCGTTCTTGGCCTGCTTTTTAGTTTCCAGTTAACCAATATCAATGAGATATGGGGCTGGCTCTCGCTTGGTTTGGGCGCCGGATTAGCGATTCCTTTGGTGCTGCGCTGGTTCTGGTGGCGATTCAACGGCTGGGGTTTTGCGGCAGGAACGTTTTTCGGCATGCTTTCCGCCATCGTCGTAAAATTGTTCTTCCCCCATATTCCCGAATATCTGAGTTTTGCGATTCCGTCCGGCATTTCATTGCTGGGATGCTTGCTCGGCACATTTTTTACTGATCCCGTAGACAGCGAAGTGCTTCACAATTTTTATAAGATAACAAGGCCGTTCGGTTTTTGGGGGCAGGTAAAAAAACAATACAGCATCGAAGAGCAAAAAAACATCAACAAAGAAAATCGCAGCGATATATTTTCAACGTTTATTGCAGTACCCTGGCAGATTGTTCTTTTTATGACGGGAATGATGTTCATGATGAAGAGCTGGACAAATTTCACCATACTTCTGATTCTGCTCATTATACTTTCAGGTATACTATATAAAGTATGGTATAAAAATTTATTATCGGAATAAACTAATAGTTATTGCAATTACATACTCAGTCGGTCAATGTATATCTTCAACTGTTCAGCCCAGAAAGCATAGGCTTTCTCCGATAAATGGAGTCCGTCATTAGTGTATTCTGCTTTCATTTGACCAATTGCATCTTTCATGCCCGCGTTCAAGTCCCAGTAATGGGTACCGAGCTCAAGGGCGAGTTCTTTTAATTGATTGTTTACAATATCTATTCTTTCATTGCTTCTGTTGTCAATGTTGAGCGTTGGAAGAATCGAAATAAGTACGATGTTCTCAGGTTTTATTAATTGCGATAATCTGTTGAGAATGGTGCGGAGATTTTGCAGTATTTGCCGGTCAACGCAACCGACCGCAAAATCATTTGTCCCGATAAGGATAAAAGCACAATCAACTTGCGCATTTGCGAGTTCATTGTCGAGGCGCGCAATTAGATTCACGGAGTTGTCACCGTAAACGCCGCGATTAATGATGTTGTATTCGGGAAGATGTGTTTTTGTTTTGAAGGCCTCGGTAATTGAGTCGCCTAATAATAGTACTTTTTTCATATTGCAGATTTTATTTTAAATGGAGAATTAAATTAATAATTATTTACCTGCTATTACATAAGCAGAAAAGAAATACGAAATATTTTTTATACATACAGTGGCTCACTGACATTCGATTTTATTTACTTATTTTTATCATTATACTTTTACAAGACAGACAATGCAAAATAATCCCATTATATTCGGTACCGACGGCTGGCGCGGTTTAATCGGCTCGGAACTCAATGATGAAAACATTCTTTTAGCCGCTCAGGCTTTTGCTCAATACCTGCATAACGATAACGCAAACAAGGCTTCACTTGGCGCTGCGATAGGTTTTGACGGGCGGACAAATTCTAAACGCTTCGCACAATTGTTCGCTGAAGTGCTTTCAGGCAACGGTATAACGGCTTTCCTTTCCGAAGGAGTTATTCCGACGCCAACGCTTTCCTTCTACGTTAAGCACGCGGGTTTGAACGCCGGAGTAATGATAACGGCAAGCCATAATCCGCCGGTTTATAACGGCGTTAAATTCAAAGCCGCATACGGCGGTCCGTTCGTTACTGAAGAGACCATGAAAGTTGAACAACTGATAGGAACCGCTCCTGTAAAAAGAAGTGCTGAGCTTATCAAAATAACGGACATGGTGCCCCCGTATTTCCACCAATTGGAACAATACATTGATTTCCCGGCAGTTAGAGATGCAGGTATTAAAGTTGCTATTGACTCGATGGGTGGAGCGGGACAAACATTTTTGCAAACACTGCTCGAAAAAAACGGCTGCAAGGCTACTACAATTTTCGAAAATGCCGACGAACAATTTTCCGGCAGAGCGCCGGAGCCGATTGAATCAAACTTAAAACCATTGAGTGAATTTCTAAACACACATCCGGGGTTTTCGTTTGGTGCTGCTACCGATGGAGATGCCGACCGCTTGGGTGTTCTGTTGGAGAGTGGTAATTGGTTAAGTGCTCAGTATACGATACTTCTCCTCGACGATTATTTTGTTAATACGAAGAACGTCTCCGGCGGACTCATAAAAACATCTTCGGTAACTAATAAAATCCGCCGACTGATTTCCGGTGACCGGAAATTGCACGAAGTACAAGTCGGTTTCAAATATATCTGCGAATTAATGGTGAGTGATGATATTGCAATCGGCTGTGAGGAAAGCGGCGGGTACGGATATAAAAATCATATACCGGAAAGAGATGGAATTCTTTCGGCACTGATAGTTGCAGAGATGCTCGCGAAATCGAACTGCAAAAAGCTGAGTGAATATGTTGAAAAGAAAATTGAGGAATTCGGTTCGATTTATTATGACCGGATTGATTACAAGTACGAACAAGATAACCGCGTTAAGATTCTCCCGAAATTAAGCGAGGGACCACCTGCGGCAATTATAAATTTAAGTATAACGGATATTCAGAAATTTCTTTCGAGTCGCGGTGTAGTAAACGGAATAAAATTTATACTTGAAGGTGAATGCCGTTGGCTCTTGATCCGAGCATCGGAAACCGAACCATTAGTAAGATTTTATGCGGAAGGACAATCCGCGGAAGAAGTAAAACAATTGCTGCAAGCCGGAGTTGATTTGATTCATCACACAGCAGCAATGGTTTAATACCGCTATTCGTTTTGTAGACTTATAAAAAAGACCCGCAATACAGAGTGTGTTGCATAACTATTTGTAATTTCTTTTCACCTTCTGTGGCAATACCGAACTCACCCTCGCCACCTAAATTAAAACCAAATTAAGATTTTCGGGCTCTCCCCTCTCTTGTCAAGCCTGCCCGCCGACGGCGTGGAGAGGGGACGGGGGTGAGTTCACTTTATGAATAACTTGCGCAACAGACTCTACATCGTGGGGCTTTTTAGTAATATCTGTTTGGCTAAATTTTCACACCGATAAAAGTAATGTCGTCTCTTTGTGCTTCATTACCGGTATGCTTCTCCAGTTCATTCTGGAGCGCTTTTCCTTGCTCTTGCAGCGATAAGTTTGAAATATTCATTAATGCGGATTTCACTTTTTTCGTGCTGAATTTGGTTCCATCCGGATTGTTTTGATCGCCGAAACCGTCCGTAGTTAAGTAAAGTGAAATCTCGCCGTCAATATCAATCTCAACCGTCTCAAATTTCCGCCCATTCCCATTTTCGCCGATTGATTTTCTAACACCATCAACTTCGCCAAAATTTCCACCTGATATATAATAAAGCGGCCTGACGGCGCCACTGTAACGAACTTTCCGGGCAGCGCTGTCTATTACGCACAAACAAATGTCCATACCATCCAACGCGTCTGCGTGAACATCTTTATTGAGCTCCGTAATAACCCGCCGGTCAAGTTCATTAAGAATTTTCCCCGGATCAAGAAGCTTTTGTGCAAAGATGATTTCATTCAGCAGTGTATTTCCCAGCATAGATAACAGAGAGCCCGGTACGCCGTGACCCGTACAATCAACAGCGGCTATCACTTTCCGGCCGTCAACCTCGCGAGCCCAGAAAAAATCACCGCTTAAAATATCTTTCGGCTTATGAATAAGAAAACTTTCCGGAAAAATCCGCTTCAATTCATTATATGTAGGCAGCATGGCGCTCTGAATTTTCTGAGCATAGCGAATGCTATCCGTAATGAACTTATTTCTTTCTTCCAATTCCTGATTTTGTAACGCGAGCATCTCAAGTGCGCGGCTCAATTCAAGATGTTTTTTTACACGGGCAAGCACAACAGGCGGACTTATCGGCTTAGGAATAAAATCCACCGCTCCAAGTTCAAGCCCTTTCGTTTCATCTGCCACGTCAGTTCGGGAGGTAATAAAAATTATCGGTATATCGCTGCTGGAAGGGTTTTCCTTTATTTTTGCACAGACCTCAAAGCCGCTCATTTCCGGCATCACGATGTCCAGCAAAATAAGATCGGGCTTGATCTTTCCGGCAACAAAATTCAGCGCCTTCTGCCCATTGGGAGCAGCACTTATTTTATACTCACTCAGAATGCTCGCAAGAAGTTCAATATTCTCGGGGGCATCGTCAACAATCAATATACGGCTGTCATGAAGTTCAGTAGTCATATCCACCTATTTATTGGGAGTTATAAGTTCATTGCTTTTTTCAAGAGCTCAATTAAATCTTCTTTCGTGTACGGTTTCGACAAATAGTGCGTACACCCTTCCTGTAAGAACCGTTGCTCATCGCCAACCATGGCAAATGCAGTGCAGGCGATTATCGGTATCGTTTTATATTTTTCCATAGTCAATAGTTCCTTGGTAACTTCAACGCCCGACAAGCCGCGTCCAAGATTAATATCCATAAGAACAGCATCGTATTGTTTTTTTTGTGCCAATTCAATAGCATTAAATCCGTCTTTCGCCACATCAATATCAGCGAACCCGCGAAGATAAAACTTCGCAATTTCAATATTGACAAAATCATCTTCCACTAAGAGGATTGCCGGTTTGCCTTTGATTTCCTTTTGTGCAGGCAATTTTGGTTCAATCGCCGCGAGAGTTTTCTCGCTTGCATCTTCCCGCCGGGACTGCTTCAGTTTTACAGTAAGGGTGGTGCCTTTACCGGGTGCACTCACCAAATCAATTTTTCCGCCTGCGGCATCAACATATTTTTTTACAAGCGATAAACCCAAACCTACTCCCTCGAAATTCCGCTCCATTCCTTCGTAGACCTGCCTGAACTCCTCAAAGATAATTTGCTGCTTGTCTAAAGGAATGCCTATTCCTGTATCGGCAATACTAAAACAAATAGCATCTTCGCCATCAAGCATTTCATCAAACAGAACGATCCTGACTTCGCCTTTTTCGGTGTATTTTATCGCGTTATTCAGAAGGTTTTCGAATATAAGGCTAAACGCCGACTTATCAACATAAGCCTCGTGGTGTTTCCATGAACCCTGCACAGTTAGCTTGATGCCCTTTTCATTAACGACAGGCATATACTTTTCAATCTGTTTATTCACTTCAGATGCGATGTTGCATTCTTCAGGCCTGATAAGTCCGGTAGATGTATCAAGCTTAGAAAGTGTCAGGATTGACTCAATAGTATCTTTAAGGCGCCGGGCTGATGAAAACAACATACCGGCAAATTCCTTTAATTCCGGAGAAGTTGATTCTTCAACAAGAACTTCGGAGAAGCCCAGTATGCCCGCCATTGGAGTTCTCAATTCATGACTGATAAGAGAAAGGAAATGCGACTTTAGTTTATTCGCTTCCTCCGCTTTTTCCTTAGCGGTCACCAGATCCCTTGTTCTTTCCTGAACCTTAATTTCAAGCTTCTGATTGATGTTTTCCAGCTCGCTTCTGTACAGACTTAGCGCGATATGGGCTTCAATACGGGATTTTACTTCCTCAAGCTGAAAAGGTTTTGTGATATAATCAACAGCGCCTAATTGGAATCCCTTTACTTTATCCTCAACCTCAGACATAGCCGTTATAAATACGACAGGAATATCCTTTGTTTTATCGTTCCGTTTCAACCGCTTGCATACTTCATACCCATCCATGCCGGGCATCATTATATCCAGGAGAATAAGATGCGGCTTATTGCCGGACTCAATATACCTCAGAGCTTTTTCGCCGTCGGCGGCAGCCTTGATCTTATATTCGGACAAATACTCTCCAAGAATGTCTATGTTCTGTGGCGTATCGTCTACAATGAGTATTGTAATCTCAGACTTATCAATTGCCATACCTTTATTCCTGCTTAATTCCTCGAATAATAAACGCTATATTTTTAATTCACTGATTTTCGTCTTGGCTTCATCATATTCAATATTATTAATCAGTTCTTCTATTGCTTTCAATTCTTCTGCATAATTCTTCGTTCCCGGAAGATTAACAACCTCTTCTATTTTCTTTTTCGAAGCGAAATCCATTTCCTCAACTAATGCTTTTAATTCGGTAATATGTTTTTTGAACGCTTCTTTGTCTAAAACATCCGGAGAGTCATTTATCGGAGCCGCATCCTTTTTTGTGGAGTGTAAACCTGCCGCGATATCATCCAGTGTAATTGTCAATTGCTGTTGAAAATCGCCGAGCAACTTCGGATCAACATTCAAACCGGCACGCAAAGCTGACTCTAACTTTGCCGCAACTGCTTGTAAATCTTTTGCTCCAAGATTACCTGAAACACCCTTCACCGTATGAGCTATCCGTATTGCTTTTTCCTGATCGGAGGCCTTAACTGCGGCAATTATTTCATTATACGAGTCCGCATTACTCTTGAGAAATTTATTAAGTAGTTCTACATATAAGTTTTTCTTGCCCATAACACGCATTAAGCCGTCATTTACATCCAGCGCGCTGAAGGTTGGAAGTTCGATGTCCGGTACCGCTATCTTTTTTTCAACCGTAGTGACTTCCGGAACAACCCGGTGTACGTCCTCTTTGATCCATTGACACAGCTTGCCGAATACTTCATCAGGGTCAATAGGTTTGGTAATATAGTCCTGCATCCCTGCTGCGAAGCATTGCTCCCGGATACCGGACATTGCATCAGCCGTCATCGCGATTATCGGAAGTGAATCATATTCCTTCATTTTCCGAATTTCTTTGGTCGCGGTATACCCATCCATTTCAGGCATTTGAAGATCCATTAAGACAGCATCATATTTAGACGGATGTCCTGAATTCGCAACTTTTCCGACGGCCTCCATTCCGTTGCAGGCGATTTCAATAATGAATCCCGCCTCGTTCAGCAGCTCCTGTGCTACCTGCTGATTTATTTCGTTGTCTTCCGTAAGCAATAAGCACGCGCCTTTTATTTTTTCAATTTCTTTCACGTACTTCAATCCCTTACTTACGCCACCTCTTTTAGTTCTGATATCTTTACCAAATACCTCCATGATGGTATCAAAAAGCAATGAATGCGAAACCGGCTTATTTAAGAAAGCTTTAATTCCAATTGCCCACGCCTCTTCAGCAATTTTTTCTCTGCCGAATGAAGTAATCATTATAATTGACGGCCTCGGTATTTTCTCATCCTGAAGAATCATTTTGGAAACTTCAAGTCCGTTCATGTCGGGCATCTGCCAGTCCATCAACACCAAATTATATGGATGTTCCCTGCCGGCTTCTAAGATTTCCTTTGCTTCAACTCCGGACTTTGCGACTGTCGTGGCAAAACCAAATGATTCGAGAATTTCCTTAAGTATTTGTCTCGCCGTTTCATTGTCATCACAGACCAGCACTTTTAGGTCGCGCAAATCAACGGTGGGAATGTACTCGTCATTTTTCTTTTCTTTCTGAATTCCTAAAACTGCCGAGAAATAAAATATACTGCCTTTGCCTATTTCACTTTCGACCCAGACATCGCCGCCCATCAATTTTGCCAGAGACTTTGAGATTGCCAAACCGAGTCCGGTTCCGCCATATTTTCTGGATGTTGAACTGTCTGCCTGACTAAAGGATTGAAATATCTTTCCGGTTTGTTCCGGCGTTAATCCGATACCGGTATCACTTACAGAGAATCTGATTTTTGCCTTGCCTGTATCAATACTTTCCAATTCAGCACTCACAACAATCTGACCAGACTCCGTAAACTTAACCGCGTTACTGCAATAATTCGTAATAACCTGTGTAATCCGCAGCGAATCACCGACCAAACCCTCCGGCACATCCGAGGCAACACGAATAAGAAATTCCAACCCTTTTTCTTGTGCTTTCTGAGATACTAAGTTTGATACAGTGTCCATAACTTCGTACAGATCAAATTCTGCACTTTCAATGTTTAGTTTTCCCGCTTCTATTTTTGAAAAATCCAATATATCATTAATTATACCGAGCAATACATGCGCCGAACGTTCAATCTTTGTCAGATAGTCCAGTTGTTTAGCGTCGAGTTCTGTCTTTAGCGCAAGATTTGACAGACCGATTATCGCGTTCATCGGTGTCCGGATTTCATGCGACATAGTAGCAAGAAATTGGCTTTTTGCAATAGTTGCAGCTTCAGCGGCCTCCTTAGCAATTGCTAACTCTTCAGATACTTTTTGTTTATGTTTTAATCCCTTATAGATGCTGATCACCAAAAGGACGGCAAGCAGGATAATGACAATAAAGAAATACAAATAATTTTGCTGCCTGTTTATTGTTGCGCCCTGCTCCGTAACAATTTTGGCTTTCGCATTCAATTCAGCACGTTGTTTTTCAATACTCTCGTTCAGGCTTTTCAGCGTTGATTTACCGCTGCTTAGTTCCTCTTTAAGCTTGTCCAACTCAGTATTTTTTGCTTCATAAATCTTTTGCTGTTCATTGATCGCGCGGAGTTGTGTCTCTAATGTGGCTTCCTGTTTTTTAAATTCTTCATTTTGAGAGGCGAGTACCTTTTGCTGCTCCTGAATTTTTTGTGCCTGCTGTATAAGACTGCTCTTTTGTGATTCAACTTCCTTGGTTTTTTCGGCAATCACGGATTCAAGCTTTTTTAGATTATTTTCTAATTCCGAGGTGTGTTTTTGCAGACTGAACAAACTCTGCTGCCCTTCGCGATACAGTGCCGCCACGTCAATCTGCGTGCCGCCGAGCAAAATCATGTCCTCTTTAACAAGGATATTTTGATTAATAATATTTGCTTTATTTATTTCAAACTTTATTGTCCCCTTCTCCGTATCGTAAAAATTAATCATTACCAATCGTTTATTCGGATAACTATCGGTTATGAGAAGAATATTTTTCCCTTCGATTCTCTCAAATATTGCAGGTATTTCGTCCGCTTTATCTTTAGCCACATATATCAGATGCACGCCCGATGTATTAGAGAGTGTTAAAGAGGAGGAGACGCGAATGGGCTTACCACGCAGGGTTTTAGCTGTTGAAAGGTTAATCAGTTCCTGAATACTATTTTGATCGGCACTTATAACTTTAAAGTTAAATGCACTGATATTTTCTTCAGACTGCCATTCAACATTTTTTGCAAAGTTATAAATATACGCGGTGATGGTCTGATCGCGCTGCAAGGATTGTGCGCATACCGCAGCCGATAAAAAGAGAACGCATAAGAAAGAAATTGCAGCAAAACGAAAGCGTGTTTTCATATATCGTTTAGACCATTTATTTTTCATTATGTTAAGCTAAACTCGCACCTATCGCACACTTTAATCCCGGTCTCCCGAGCCCCAAAGCATATTTAAATATACTGACATTAATATAATAGTATTTTGCCGACTAAATCAACCACAGAAATCACATGTTTTCGGGATATCGGTTCATTTTAACTTAGTTAAAAACTTAGCGGCAAATTTAGAATACCCCACAAAGTGCTTACCCCGGATGCCATTCCGTAATCTGCCGCCGCGGATTGCGAAATTACGGACAACGCTTTTGCCAAATTACACGGGGGTAGCGATGTTTTGCTCCTCTTTTTAATTTTAAAATGTACTGAGATGTATGTCCATCGTATTCAAATAAAAAATCCGTCTTTCGACGGATTTTCGTTAGTTTTCCGATGCATAGGGAAATAAACGCATCGGTTGCTGTTTTACTATTCTTCTTTAGCCTTTAATTAAACCTTTTTACATGCCAAAACGACGACAGTAGAAATTTGAAGCGAAGGTATAGCGTTTAGACTATACCTTCAATATTTTCAGGTTTACTTATTTATTTGTACTTCCTTGACCGAACCGGCAAGTTTGAATTCGATTTTTCGAATCTGCGCCCGGGTGGTTTTAAGCGCAGAGGGTCTTTGGATACCGACATAATTATACGAATTCTGGTCAACGATTGATAAATCCAGGGGATCAACGTACCTGTCACCGTTAACATCGGTAGTAAGACTGGTGCCAGCCACATAGTTATATGAATCCTGATCAACTAATGAAAGATCAAGCGGATCTACATAGCCGTCCTGATTGCAGTCACCACTGTATATTGCCCATAGCTCCGGTGAAGAAGATACCTGCACCAAATTGTTTCCATATGCTTTACTTTGAGCAGCAGTAAAATCATAGGTGATTGTCGTTCCTTTAGCAAAGGATACAGGTGAGGCACTCCAGGTCTCAATACTGTTGCGATGTTTAATAACAAGATAGTAGCTTCCCGAAGTCGCAGCATTAAAATCTGCAGAAGCGGCAAAGCTGATCGAATCGAGGAGAGCATTTGTCGAGTCAACAATGGCATATGGTGAGCTATCATTTGCCAAACAGACAAGTATTGTATCTGTCATGTTAAGAAAGTTACCTGAATTATAGTAACCCTGCGGGATAACGCTAACCGTAACATGTCCGGCTCCGGACGCTGCTCCCATAGCCGCCGGTTCACCCGCTGTTATTTCACCAAATAATGTAAGGTTCTGTCCGGTTACCGCATTATTCACCGCGTCAACTGATCCGAGACTTGTCCATGCACTGCCGTTGAAAAAACCTCCGGTCAGTGCGGATTCATCTCCGGAAATGTCCCCGTCCAGATAAATTGCTGAAACATCATACACGGGCTCGGTAATCCCTTCGCCCGAAATAATCCATGTGCGGTTTAAATAATTAGAAGTGCTTGTGTTGTTCCCACTTTTTACACCTCCTGTTCTGACTCCGACGACAGCCGAACTTGCAGAACCACTTGCAAGTGATAGCTGCAAAGGTGTGTAACCATTTTCCGTTCCAACCGGAAAGGTAAATGAAACCGGTGTTGAGCTGATGAGCTTTTTCAACTCGCCGGTACCGGAAGTGACGATCATATTCGCTGTACCCGGTGTGCCTGTTATTGAGCCGGAAAGAATCAAGCTGCTGCTGCCGAGAGTTATTGTACCGCTGGTCAGTAACAGATTGTTCTGTATGGTTTCATCCGCAACACCACCGATAAGAATTCCGTTCTCGTTATTAACTTCCAAATTGCCAAATGTTGATCCACCGGCAATTGTCTGTTGCATTGTTCCGTTAAAGGTGACTGTGCGTGAACCGGCATTAAGGCTTCCGGTTTTTGTCCAGTTCCCTTTCACCTTCACATCACCGGATAAGTTAACAGTGCCATTGATAGCAATATTTCCGTTAACTGTTAAAATGTTACTTGTAGTGGTAAGGGCACTTCCAGCATCAACAGTCAGACTCCCTGAACATTGTGCAGCAGTATCGCCAAGTGCGAGTGTTGTGTTGTTACTTATTCTGACATTCGCCGGATACCCAGTACCGGATGTTCTTGTACTCCACTCTTTCGTCCGCATACTGCTTGTACCCTGATTATAAACCAATGTTGAGTTTGTACCAAAGGTCGGCACATAAGCTGAAGAACTCGGGCATGTAAAACTTCCGCCAGCATTGATCTGACATGTACCGTTCATTGTTATACCGCTTCCATAATAGAGAATTTCAACAGGTCCGGATGTTTGGAATGTGCCTCCGACTGTCATGTTTGCTGACGTTTGAACACTTACTCCACCGGCTCCTTTGATATTGACGTTCGGCGGCAAGGCTACATATCCCGTGTTGTTGTTCCAATAAGGGTTGTTATTGTAAACGCCCAACTTCGATGATGTATAATTTATCACCAGCGCCCCGTTCGTTCCATACGTGAATGCCATCGCTCCCGATGTATACGAGCCGCCACCCTGCTCTATTTGATATGTTCCGTTTATCGTTGCCGTGCATCCGTTGTTATACGTGGGACCGTTTGACCCTGTACTCCACACCGCTCCCGCGTCTACGATAAATACTGACCCTGAGGCGAACGACATATACTGTGACAACGTTACCGTACCGCCCGTGTTGCTGTTCTGAACCAACCCGCCGCTTGCCAATGGATTCGGTACCGCGTTGCCTGTCACCTGAGCTGCTGTGCCGACATACACATACTTTCCTGCCGGGTTATAACTCCTCGTACCTGTTGTCTGTATGTTTCCTGTCGTCCCGCTGGTTGTTATTCCCTGCGCGTGACCGATTTTCAATGTCCCGCCGCTCTTCAGGGTGAAGACTCCACTTGTGCCTCCTACCACGTAACTGCCGCAGTTCAGCACTCCACCGTTGTTCACGTTTATTGCACCCGTCAGCGTTACATTACTGCCCAGTGTTACTGTGGCATTATTCATAATATCTAAATTCGTTGCACTCAGACTTCCAGCCACCGTGAAGTTCACTGCCGCTGTCCCATCTCCTACTTGTATTTTGGTCGTGCTGCCTGTTACTGTCCACGCTCCACCCAAGGTGCCGTTTGCTGTAATTATATATGTCATCCCGTCTGATGTGAAGTTTACCGGTGCGTTGCCGCTGCCGTCACTATTAGCTCCCCAGCTGCTCAACTGTTCCAGATTCGCTCCGGACTTTGAGTAATATGTTGAGACTGTGGTTGACGCGCTGCCGGTTGGTGCTTCACTTACGTTATACCGGATATTGCTTCCCGTGTTATTATAGACATATACCTTAAAATAATACGTCGTTCCCTGGCTCAGTCCTGTTATGTCTGCCTGCTGCACTCCCGAGGCTATGTTCTTATCTAATCCCCCGTCACTTACTGCTGTCCCGTCTACCGGGTCACTTATATTACCATAGCCTATAGAACTGCCGCGGATCAGGTAACCGTCTGTCGAAGGGGCATCGGTCCAGACCAGATGTATGACCGTGGACGAAGGTGAACCGTTGGAGGCACCCAGCCCGGTTGCCTGACTTGCTGGTGCATACTTCAATACCGACCCGCTGCAGATCACATTCATGGCTGCCGCTCCGCCTCCGGCATTACTTATACTCTCACTATTATAACTTCCTGAGCTTAACCCCGTTTTTAATCTCACATATATCGTTCTTGCAGACAAGGTTGCCGAGGTTATTGCCACCGTATCCGTGCTGACGAACGTGCTGTTGTCTTTGGATATCTCATAGTCCGTTGGGGCGGTTATTGTCACCACGCCCGGATTGTCCAGATACTGGCCGCTCAACGTGTAGCTTTGGCTTGCCGATGGACCTGAACCCGGCCAGTAGGAAAATCCTGTTAATGTACTTGGGCTTACCGTCAGGCTCTGGGCTGCGGCTACCGTGTAACTGTTTGTGGTTACCGATGTGTTTATCGTTGCCTGTGTTACATTGCTTGTTGTTACTCCGCCGCCTCCGGCAACTGTTCCTGAAGTAAAGCAGTAATAATACACCACGGTCCCGACTGTCTGTCCCGGTATGGTTGCCGTGTAGCTTGTTCCGCTCCCGGTCATTTGGGTTATGGTGGATGTTGCGTACGTGCTTGACCCTACCGAGTACCGAAGCCATACTGTCTGATTGGTCACAACCGAACCACTAAGGGTAGCGGTCACCGTTACAGCTGTACCCGGTGAAGCAGATGACGCATTGATTGAACTGATTGTTACCGGGGTGCCGCCCAAGGCGAAAACGAAACCCACGGATGCCGTACTGTTTGCTACATCCTTTATCGAGAAGAAATACGTGTTTCCGGAGGTGGCTGTCATCAAGCCGTTGGCTCCGTTTACCGGTATCGTTGTACTCGTGTTGAAGGCCGGTGCACTGCCGTAGCCCCAGGTCTGGTTCGTGGTATAGTTTCCTGTTACTTCCATTTTATACCACTGATTTGTTGTCGCGCCGATTGACGCGTACGGCCACGATATGACGTAGCTGTTTGTATTATCCGGAAGCGTCACCCGCGTCATTGCCGTTTTGTTTGACCAATTCGACCGAAAATACATACTCGGCTGTATTGCTCCTAACATATTACTTGTCAGCATGCTGACTAAGAACAGAAAAAAGTAAATCTTGTGTTTCATAAATACTCCTGAAATAAGTGCTTTAAAAATTTGTCCGCTTTACTAATCTCAGGTTGCTGCCATATTTGAAGTTTGTTCCTGTTGCAACCGGGACTTACTAAATAAAATATTCTGAGTCCCGTAATCCCGGGACTCAGAACAAGGTCTATACTAATTCGTGTGTCTCACAATCAATTATTGTATTCCGACACCTTACTTTATCAATAAAAGTTTTCTGCACTGTGAAAACGATCCTGCGTCCATCTTATAGAAGTACACACCGCTTGCAAGATGCGAACCATCAAATGAAACTTTATAAGTTCCGGCATTCTGGGTCTCATTAACAAGTGTAGCGACTTCTTTTCCGAGTATGTTATATACTCTTAAGGAAACCATACTGCTTTGCGGCAGCTGGTAGGAAATAACCGTACTTGGATTGAACGGATTCGGATAATTTTGCCCGAGTGAAAATACTTCGGGGCGGTCGCCGCTCGCGCTCTCATCATTTAATCCGGTAAGCATGTCGGGAACCGGCAGTTTAACCGTTGTAAGGATGTGGAATTCGCCGGGCTGCAACGGATATGACATGGTTTTGTTAGTAACATCAACACTTGCACCGGTAAAATAGTCGTACCATGTTCCGGTATTCTGGAAATTGCATGTGATGCTCTGCGCAGTTAAACCGAAATTACCAATAATATGAACGTTCATTGAAGCATCAGTAATATTGATCTTCTTTGTCGTTCCGGTAAGATCAGTAGTATAATTTGTACTTCTGAACGCCGGGTAAGTTGTTTTTAAGGTATTTAGATATTTGAATGTTCGGAATAACTTTTGGCGCTGTGCATCGGAATAATATTCCCAATGAAGAGGCTTGACACCGTCTCTGCCGTTGTAAGTAATAGTAACATCGTAGCCTAATTCACCGAACATCCAAATCATTTTGGGACCGGGTATCGGAATAAAGAAGGCCGCATCTAATTTTACTCTGTCAAGAGCAGTACTGAGCGTTTTGGTATTATAACTGCCGCTTGAACTTCCCGACTGGAGTATCCTGTACATTAATCGGTCCTCATCATGGCTTTCGATGTATGCAACTGCATTCGGCGCACTGAATCCACGGGCCTTATAAGAGCCCCATGTAAGATCCGCGCCTGTGCCCTGGGCTGTTGCAGCATAATTGTCGGACAACTTTGTCCAAACCATCATGCCGAGATTTGATAATGCTGTTTCTTCATCATTATTGCAGAAGTGCTCAAGTATTAAATACGCGCTCGTATCAACCGACTTCATAGTATTGTACATGCGTGTAAGGTTGTTCACTCTCGACTGATCGAAATTATTAACGGTACCTTCCGAACTTGTGGTTTGGGTGTACCCCTTACTTAAGTCAAAACGATAACCGTCAAATTTGAATTCAGTAAGCCAATATTTGAGAAACCGGTCAACAAAATATTTTGTTGCGGTACTTTCATGATTAAGATCATTGTAGACACTATACGGATGCGGAGAAACAACATTGAAATACGGATTATTAGCCGCGGGTTGACTATTGGCGACATCCCACCACAAGCGTGCAAATGGCGAATTGCCTGTTTGATGATTAAGTACCGCGTCAAATATAACAGCAATGCCGTTTTCATGACACTTATCAACGAACGCCTTCAAATCGTTTTTCGGGCCGTAATATTTATCAACGGCGAACATAAAGTCAGGGTTATATCCCCAGCTTTCATTCATATCGAACTCATTTACCGGCATTAATTCGATTGCATTGATGCCGAGGTTCTTGAAATATCCGATAGTATCAATCAATCCTTTGAATGTATGTGTCGAGATGAAGTCTCTTATGAGTAATTCATAAACGACAAGATTATCTTTAGGCGGTTTTGTGAATGACGTGGTCTTCCATGTATATGGAGATTGTGCAGTCTGCAAAACCGAAACCATCTGAGTGGTTAATCCGGTCGGATATGGTTTCAAATCCGGATAGGTTGCAGCTTTAATGTCCTTGTCGAAATTAAGATCAAGAATTTTATCCGCGTACGGATCGGCAACATTCAAACTTCCATCAACGAGATATTGGAATCCGTATTCGGTTCCCGGTGAAAGGTTATTGATCTGAATCCAGTAACGCGTACTATCGGAAGTGACATTCATGTAATATGCCGGATCAACCTGCCATTTTGAAAAATCGCCGATTACATGCACGTAGCTTTTTAACGGAGCATACAGACACAGAACCGCTGAAGTCGGGCTAAGGTAGTTTATACCATCAACAATTCCCGCGGGTATGGCTTGAACCGTTGCAGGAGGTCTTACGATAACATAAAAAGAATCTGCTTTTGTATTTGTGCCGTCTGAAGCAACCGCCTTAATCCATACTTTACCATAATAGGAACAAGTAAAATTGAAATTAAGTGATGTCCCTGCGGTTTGTGCAAGCAGGGCTGTATCTGCATACAGTGACAATTGCGTTGAATTTGAAGATACAACACTAATCTGCTGCTGTTCATTAATATTTTTAATTATTGGGAATGTTGTTGGTGCAGTAAACACAACATTCATTCCTGATGGAGCAACCGGAACAAAAAGATCTGCGGCGCCAACATCTTTTCCTTCAAGATAAGGAGAAGAAGCGCTTCTGAAAACCACACAAATCCTTTTAACCGTATCACCCGATGCGACGCCATAATATGATCGGACGCTCGGAGAAATAACAAACTGATACAAATCGGTTCCGATTCTGGTTAATTTGGTATCCGCGGTATTCGTTCCCCACGTGGTTTTGATACACTTCCAGTCAGCGGAGTTGATACTTTTATCAGTCAACACACCTGTATGTGCGTATACATCGCCGGTATAACCTTTTAATCCGGCAGAACCTTGAGTTGCATCAAAGGTAATAGTAACCGCATCGGATTCAGTTATAATACTCGGAGACCATTTCAGAACTTGAGATGCAGGGGCCGATACGGCGCCATTGCAAGTCAGGCTTGCAGAAGCTCCACCACCGGCAATGCTAATTGTCTCACCGTTGTATGAGCCGACTGCCAAACCCGATTTCAGTCTGACATATACAAGAGTTTCATTTAATGTAGCTGATGCAAATGGGATTGTAACGGATGTTGAAACGAAATTAATACTATCCGTTGAAACCTGATAATTTGCAGAAGCAGTCACCGTAATGTTTCCGGGAAAACCTTCAAGGTTGGTCCCGCTAACCTTATAACTCTTCACTGATGAAGGACCCTGTCCGGTCATATATGCGAATCCGGTGAGCGATGCAGGGGTGAGAACCAAAGCAGGCGGCGGGTTGAGAGTTACCGAACCACTGCATGCAACCGTTACCGCTGAAATGCCGCCTCCGGCATTAGAAACATTTTCGGCTTCATATTTACCGATTGATAATCCGGCTTTCAAACGAACATATATTTTTGTTGCCGGTAATGAGGCCGCTGAGAATGGAACATCAACTGCGCTGGAAAATGATACATTATCCAGTGAAACTTCGAAATCCGCAGGCGCGGTTACCGCAACATTTCCCGGAAATCCGGACAGTAAAACTCCACTCAAAGAATAACTTTGTGAAATCGATGGACCATTACCCTGAACATACGTGAATCCGGTTAAAGTTGCAGGAACAACGCTAAGAGCCGGAGTTGAAAAGGCTACCGAATAATTATTGGTAGTAGATACATTAATAGTAGCAGGATTACAGGTTTCAGCAGTAAGCCCCGTAACCCCCGAGCTGAAACAGTAATAATAAACAGTTGTACCGCCTGACTGAGCAGGAATTGCTGCGGTGTAGGAAGTTCCGCTGCCAGTCATCTGAGTAACGGTAGAATTTGCAAAGTTACTTGATGTTGCCCAACGAACATACACGACCTGATTTGTAACCGCAGCCACATTGAGTGTGGCGGTCACTGTAACATCGGAATTTTCAGAAGGCGTTGAATTGGCAATTGAGGTTATGGTTGAGGGTGTTCCACTGAATTCAAATATGTAGCCTGTAGCGTTTGTGCCGCTTGCAACATCCTGCATCGTGAATACATATTTTTTTCCCGAGACGATAACCCAGTGAGCATCGGCCGTACTTACCAGAAAAGTAATAGGTGTGTTAACTTTTACGGTCGCGTCTTTATCGCCCCAATACGTCCCCGCAGTTTTTGTCGAACTGCTAATATTGTATGATAAGTTGTAATTTCCACTACTACTTGCCGCCTGAGCCGGTGACAACCATGTATAATCGTTGCCCGCCCCATTCGGGAGTGCTATATAAGACATCTGTAAATATGCACTCGGAAACAAACCACCCCGACAGTACATAGTCGGCTGCTTCGGTTGCGAGTAAAGGGACATGACCGAACAAACGACTATGAAAAAGAAGAGATAGACTTTATTCTTCATTGGTTTTCCTGATTTAGATTTATTGAATATGGTATTATTTGAGTAACATCATTTTTTTAGTTTGCGAATACGTGCCGGCATCTAATCTATAGAAGTACAAGCCGGTACTCAGGCCGGAGCCATCGAACGTCAGGCGGTATTTGCCTGCATCATGATACGAGTCAACAAGTACCCTGACAATTTGACCAAGTGCATTGTATACAGTTACCTTAACGTTAGCACTTTGTGGTATCGAAAACGTAATCAATGTAGTCGGATTAAATGGATTCGGATAATTCTGCTCAAGATTAAACGACTTTACTTTAGCTGCATCATTTTCCGAGTTGTTTCCGGTAACCATATCGGCCTTCAAAATTTTTGTAGAATATGCACCGATTGAAACAGTAGGAGTGAACGTCATTGCACCATCCGCTTTAACAACCAATTGACCTGCTCCTATATTTGTTGTAATATCCCGCAGTGTATATGTTCCAGGTTTGCATCCGTTCTCCGTTCCCGAAAAAGTTAAAGTCGGGTTGGTGATTACTGACCCGGTAAAGTTGTGGAGTGGAAAAACAAGATCAACGTTATTACTTACCACGTAATTCCTGCCGAAAGCATAGAGTCCCGCGTTAGAGGATGTCATCTGGAGATATTCTCCTCTTCTCAAAGAAGGATATTGCTGACGGATGTTGATAAACTTTTTATACAAACTCAATATGGATGTTGAGTCGGCGCTCATGGTCTGAACGTTGCGTGTTGTAAAATTTGAGTTTACCGATTTCCATGGACTGCCTGTTGTAAATCCGGCATTCGTTCCGTTTGTCCACTGCATCGGCGTTCTTTTTGAAGGATCATCACTGCCGCTGGTCATTCCGAGTTCCTCGCCGTAGTACATAAAAGGAACGCCCGGCAGCGTCAGAAGCAGCGAAGCAGCAAGTTTCGCATAGTTCATATTATCGTTAAGCTGCGAACATACACGAACATTATCATGATTAGTAAGGAAAGTACCATACTGTAAGAATGGAAACTTTTTGACGATCACATTATCAATTTGATTTTTTAACGTTGTGGGATTTTGCGCATTGATAGAACTTATAATATCCGAAGCTGTTTCGAATTCAAAACATATGTCCAATCCGGTGCCGTCACTGTACGGAATTACATTGCTGGTGCTTGTCCATACTTCGCCGACTGAGAAGGCATTCGGATTAATACCCTTAATAGTAGTTCTGAAGTTGCGCCAAAATGCCAGATTTGATGGTGCATCCGCAAGAACATTACCATCTTCGCAGACATATCGGGCTCCGTCAAGCCTGAATCCGTCAACTTTTACCGTATCAAGCCAGTATTTAATAATGCCGTTTATCGTATCTTTTACACTCGTGTTGAAGTAGTTTAAATCCGGCATGCTGCCTGTAAAGACTCCATAATAATAACTTCCACCGTAACTATACCAGATCTGTTCGCCCCACGGACCGGTGCCCCCCGGATTGGTCGTTTTCCATACGTACCAGTCACGGTAAGGTGATGATGTACCCGTGCAGGAGTTGATGAACCACGGATGCTGGCTTGATGTATGATTGAGGACGAGATCAAGAATAACTTTTATGCCCCGCACATGAGCGCTATCGAGAAAAGCTTTGAATTGTGCATTCGTTCCGTAATCCTTTTCGACTTTTTTATAATCAACGACATCGTATCCGTGATAACTTGGGGAATCCATGATAGGCATTAGCCATAGTGTAGTAACTCCCAGGTCGGTTGTTGTTGCAGGGTTGCCGTCATTCAGATAGTCAAGCTTTTTGATTAGTCCGGCAAAATCGCCTATGCCGTCTGAATTTCCGTCATAAAAGCTTCTGACAAATAGCTCATAGAATACCTGGTCATTCCACCAATACGTTTGATTGTTAAGGCCTTCAGGCGATACGGTTCCTGAACATCCGACTTTGACGCTTGCGGCTCCGCCGCCGGTGTTGGTAACATATTCAGTATCATATGTTGCCGACGATAGTCCGGCTTTAAGCCTCACATAGATTGGCGCACTAAAAACATCCGATGTATAAGGAATAGAAATTGAAGTTGGAGAAAAGGTTTGATTATCCGACGAGATTTCAAAATTTTGACTGGCGGTTACAGTAATGCTGCCCGGGTAGCCGGTTAAAAACCTTCCTGTCAATACATATGTTTTTGATGCCGATGGCCCGGAGCCTTCATTGTACGAAAACCAGTTCAGAATTTCCGGAGTGGCAGTGAGGGTCGGATCACTTGATGCAACTGAACCGCTGCAAGTAATATGCACAGCAGCCGCACCACCTCCTGTACAGATTACTTCTTCTCCGTTATAGTCTGCCTTAGAAAGTCCTGCTTTCAAACGAACATAAACTTTAGCACTACCCAATACGGAAGAGGTAAAGGGAATAGTAACAGATGAACTTGAAAACGTTGTACTATCCAGCGAAACTTCATAATTTGTTGAAGCTGATATTTTAATCACATCTGGAAATCCGGTTAACAAGGCACCGCTCAAAGTGAAGCTTTGAACATTTGACGGTCCGTATTTATACGGGTAAGTAAATCCGGAAAGTGTTTTTTGTGAAGTCAGCAGTACCGGTGAAGTTCCGGCTACGGTGAAATTAAGCGGTTGTGTTGCATTTATTGTTGCCGTATTGCAATTGCTGCCTGTTAAGCCTGATGCGGCTGAACTGAAACAATAATAATAAATAGTTGTTCCGCCAATCTGAGCCGGTATATCGGCAGTATAAGTAACATTGCTGCCGGTCATTTCCGTAACAGTTGAATTCGCAAAGTTAGAGGAAGTTGACCACCGAAGATAGACCACCTGATTTGAAACCAAAGCACTGCCTAAAGCTGCCGTGATGGTAATCCCTGTATTTTCGAACGCGAAAGAATTTCCCGTTGAGCTGATAGTCGCGGGTGTTCCACCAAGTTCGAAAATATATGCTTCGGTTTTTGCAGTCCCGGTTGCAACATCGGCAACCGTAAAAACATATTTTTTATTCACTACAGTAATCCAATGTGCATCTGCCGAATTGACAAGGAAGTTCACAGAGGAATTAACATCAAGGGTTGCGTTATTTGCCCCCCAATACGTTCCGGATGTAGTTGTTGATTTGCTGGCACAGAACGTCAGATTATAGTTTCCGTTACCGCTTGAGGACTGAGCCGGTGAAACCCACACATAATCATTACCCGTGCCATTAGGAAGTGTAATATAATTCATCGCGAGATAGCCGTTTGAAAACACCCCCCCTTTGCAATACATGCTTGCTTGTTGAGGCTGCGCCATCATAAAAGTGCATGTAAGTGCAATTAACAGTAAAACTATATACGTGGTCTTTGCCATTTTCTTCCTGTGTTGATTTATTACTATTTCGAACCGGGTTAAAATCCTGCAAAACTCATTATTTTAGAATAATGAGTTTTCGGGTCTGGGTAAATGAACCGGCTTGAAGTTTATAAAAATATACTCCGCTCGGGATCCCGAAGGCGTTAAAGTTTATTGTATAGTATCCGGCCTCTTTCACCTGATCAAGTAAAACCGCAACTTTCTGTCCCGTTAACGAAAACACTTCCAATGTAGTCTTCCCGGTAAAAGGCAGCTGAAAGTCAATCGTAGTTGTAGGGTTAAATGGGTTCGGGTAATTCTGTGCAAGTTCAAAGTTTTTCGGGAGTCCGATTTCAGCTTCTACAACCGGACTGTATTTGTATGTTCCGTCATTATCAATCATCTTCAACCGGTATGCATATTTACCTGTTGTTAGGTTTTTATTAAGGAAGCTATAATATTTAGGCGAGTTGCTATAGCCGCCGGCTTTAATCTGCCCGAGCAATTTCCAATTATCCGAACCGGATTTGCTCTGTTCAACGCTAAACATATATGAATTAATTTCAGTAGCAGTTGACCAATTCAACTGAACGTTCCTTTCGTTGACATCGGATGAGAAGGTGTTTAATTCAACCGGAAGTGGGTTATTTAAGTCACTGACCGTAAAGTCCGAAAAGCTTGAAGTAGTAAATGTTACGGAGTGTGTACTTTCGGCATTGAACGGTCCGGCTGCTTGCAGCCAGGTATTTCCATTGTCTTCACTTTTCCAAACATATACCTGACTCAGTATTTTACTGTTGTCGTCATCCGCCACCCAGGATAGAGTCACCGTCACGTCTGTTGACGGTTGATTGGTTGGGGTAATCTTCCATCTTCTGTTAATAGAGCGTGCACCATTGATTTCAACCGCGGTGTTCGCTCCGCTCGAACGAATAATATTTGTTGCGCCCAAATCATTTCCTTTCGGATCAATTGAGATACCTAATCCGGCAATATTTGTCGAAACCGTACTTATATTGGCAGATGCCGAGACACTTCCCGCGGCATATTGTCCCGCAGATTCAGAGGAGAGGCTGCCGTTTGATCCAAAAGAAAGGGTTTCACCGGAAGAAACCGTTATTGAACCGGATGTTATTGTTAACAGATTATTGACAATTGCACTGTTAAGAAGGTTTAATCCTGCTGTGTTATTTAAAACAAGATTATCGAAAGTCGTTGCACCCGAAACAGTCTGCTGTGCAACTCCGTTGAATGTCACTGTTTTAGCATTTGCATTAAAGCTTCCGGCATTTGTCCAATTTCCTTTTAACCTTATTTCACCCGATGCGTTTAATGTTCCGTTCACCGTAACATCTTTTATTACGGTTAGGATATTACTTGTCGAAGTTAATGTACTGCCTGCATCTATGGTCAGATTACCCGAACATTGTGTGGCAGTATCGCCGAGCGCGAGTGTTGTGTTGTTGCTTATTCTTACATTCGCCGGATACCCAGTACCGGATGTTCTTGTACTCCACTCTTTCGTCCGGACAGTACTTGTTCCCTGATTATAAACCAATGTTGAGTTTGCACCGAACGTCGGCACATACGCTGAAGAACTCGGGTATGTAAAACTTCCACCGGCATTTATTTGACACGTACCGCTCATCGTTATACCAGAGCCCGTGTATAATATCTCTATAGGGCCCGATGTCTGGAACGTTCCGCTTACTGTCAGATTAGCTGATGTCTGCACACTCACTCCACCGGCACCCTTGATGTTTACGTTCGGTGGTAATGCCACATAGCCTGTGTTATTATTCCAGAAAGGGTTGTTGTTATATATTGCTAATTTTGCCGATGTATAGTTTATCGCAAGCGTTCCAGTGGAACCGTATGCAAAGGCAACTGTGCCGGATGTATATGTTCCTCCACCCTGCTCTATCTGATATGTACCGTTTATCGTTGCCGTGCACCCGTTGTTATACGTCGGCCCGTTTGACCCTGTACTCCACACCGCTCCTGCATCTACGATAAACGATGACCCGGAAGAGAACGCCATATACTGCGACAACGTCACCGTACCTCCCGTGTTGCTGTTCTGAACCAATCCGCCGCTTGCCAGCGGATTCGGTACCGCGTTGCCTGTTACCTGATTTCCTGTACCTACATACACGTACTTTCCTGCCGAGTTATAACTTCTCGTACCCGTTGTCTGTATGTTTCCTGTCGTACCGCTCGTTGTTATTCCCTGCGCGTGACCGATTTTCAATGTTCCGCCGCTCTTCAGGGTAAAGACTCCGTTTGTTCCTCCTACCACGTAACTTCCGCAGTTCAGCACTCCGCCGCTGTTCACGTTTATTGCTCCTGTCAGCGTTACATTACTGCCCAGAGTTACTGTGGCATTGTTCATAATATCTAAATTAGTTGCACTAAGACTTGCCGGAACGGCAAAGTTCACTGCCGCGGTTCCGTCTCCTACCTGTATCTTCGTCGTACTGCCTGTTACTGTCCACGCTCCACCCAAGGTGCCGTTTGCTGTAATTATATATGTCATCCCGTCTGATGTGAAGTTTACCGGTGCGTTGCCGCTGCCGTCACTATTAGCTCCCCAGCTGCTCAACTGTTCCAGATTCGCTCCTGCCTTCGAGTAATATGTGGATACCGTGGTTGCTGCTTCTGCTGTCGGGGCACTGACAACGTTATAACGGATATTTGCACCACTATTGTTATACGCGTACACTTTAAAATAATACGTCGCTCCCTGGCTCAGTCCCGTTATATCTGCCTGCTGCACTCCCGATGCTATGTTCTTGTCCAACCCTCCATCACTTACTGCTGTCCCGTCTACCGGATCACTTATACTTGCATAACTTATAGAACTGCCGCGGATCAGGTAACCGTCTGTCGAAGGGGCATCGGTCCAGACCAGATGTATGACCGTGGACGAAGGTGAACCGTTGGAGGCACCCAGCCCGGTTGCCTGACTTGTTGGTGCATACTTCAATACCGACCCGCTGCAGATCACATTCATTGTTGCCGCTCCGCCTCCGGCATTGCTTATACTCTCACTATTATAATTTCCTGAGCTTAACCCCGCTTTTAATCGCACATATATCGTTCTTGCAGATAGCGTTGCCGAGGTTATGGCTACTGTATCTGAGCTGACGAACGTGCTGTTGTCTTTGGATATCTCATAGTCCGTTGGCGCTGTTATCGTCACCACGCCCGGATTGTCCAGATACTGTCCGCTCAACGTGTAACTCTGGCTTGCCGATGGGCCGGAACCCGGCCAGTAAGAAAATCCTGTTAATGTACTTGGGCTTACCGTTAAGGTCTGCGCTGCGGCTACCGTGTAACTGTTTGTGGTTACCGATGTGTTTATCGTTGCCTGTGTTACGTTGCTGGTTGTTACTCCTCCGCCTCCGGCAACTGTTCCGGAAGTAAAGCAGTAATAATATACCACGGTACCTACTGTCTGTCCCGGTATGGTTGCCGTGTAGCTTGTTCCGCTCCCGGTCATTTGGGTTATGGTGGATGTTGCGTACGTGCTTGACCCTACCGAGTACCGAAGCCATACTGTCTGATTGGTCACAACCGAACCACTAAGGGTAGCGGTCACCGTTACAGCTGTACCCGGTGAAGCAGATGACGCATTGATTGAACTGATTGTTACCGGGGTGCCGCCCAAGGCGAAAACGAAACCCACGGATGCCGTACTGTTTGCTACATCCTTTATCGAGAAGAAATACGTGTTTCCGGAGGTGGCTGTCATCAAGCCGTTGGCTCCGTTTACCGGTATCGTTGTACTCGTGTTGAAGGCCGGTGCACTGCCGTAGCCCCAGGTCTGGTTCGTGGTATAGTTTCCTGTTACTTCCATTTTATACCACTGATTTGTTGTCGCGCCGATTGACGCGTACGGCCACGATATGACGTAGCTGTTTGTATTATCCGGAAGCGTCACCCGCGTCATTGCCGTTTTGTTTGACCAATTCGACCGAAAATACATACTCGGCTGTATTGCTCCTAACATATTACTTGTCAGCATGCTGACTAAGAACAGAAAAAAGTAGACTTTCCTCATCATCAATATTCCTGCACTATTTTCGTAATTTTATAATCTTCTGCACATAAAATAAAGTTACTGCTTCGCAGTTAACTTAATTTTGTCTCTGAATTGAACAAAAAGGTTGGCGAAATGACCAAGGTTATGGTTTTTCAATCCAGCGTAAAAACGCTGAGACTTTGAGCCTGCTGACAATCAATTGTTCGGATGTGTGAACATTCGCGGAGATGATGATTTTTCGGTTAAAATACTGTTTAATCCCTTTAATCGAATCACGATTGAGAATTATCTGCCGGTTTATTCTGTAAAACTGGGAGGGGTTTAAAGCAAGTTCTATTTCTTCCATAGACTTAGGAATGGGGTATTGCCGGTTGTCGAAACAATAGGCGTACACTTTTTCATCAACTAATGCGAACAATGCAACGCTCTGAATTGCTATCGGCACAAGGCTGTCCCCCTGCTCGACAAGGAAAGCTCCTTTGTAATTTTTCTGTACCGGAAAAGCTTCCTTTACAATTGAGAGTATTTCTTTCTCCGCGCTTAGTGATTGCTTCAGGCTGTCAACTTTTTCAAATGCCCTTTTGATGTCCTCATCACTAACCGGTTTTAGAATATACTCAATGCCGTTTGACTTAAAAGCCTGGAGAGCATACTGGTCATAAGCAGTGCAAAAAACGATCGGGCAATCTATTTTTACCTGTGAAAAGATTTCAAAGCTCAATCCGTCTGCTAAATGAATATCCATAAAAATCAGATCAATCTGATGTTCCGGAACGGACAGAAACTTCACCGAATTTTCAATACTGTCAATAATACCGACAACTTCTGTGTCAGGCCGGAGATTGAGAATAATATCCTTAAGAACTTCAGCGGTCTGTAGTTCATCTTCAATAATCAATATTTTCATTACTGTAATAGCTTAATGGATACACGGAATGTTTTATCATCGGCAAATATCCGGACACCACCTTCGCACTCCAGCAGTTTATACCGCTGCGAAAGGTTATCTAACCCATATCCTGATTTTTCAACCTGTGAGACTTTGTTTTGCAGATTGTTTTCAATAATCAATGTCTCCGGAGCGACACAGAATATCCGGATATTTAACGGCTTGTCGTTTGAAAGAACATTGTGCTTAATGCAATTTTCAAGAAGAAGCTGAAGACTGAATGTCGGCAAATAACACTGGAGATATTCTGCCGGGACGTCAATATTTACGTTCAACATATTTTCAAAACGGGCGTTCAGCATGTATAAGTAATCATTTACAAAGTCCAGCTCGTCTTTCAGCGGAATGGTATCAATATTTCTCTGAATGAGAATCTGCCGGTACATTTCCGACAGCTTGATGACATACTCCTCCGAGTGCGGATTCTGGAGCCGAATCATGGAGCGAAGCGTCGAGAGCGAATTAAAAAGAAAGTGGGGACTTATTTGCTGCTTGAGGATTTCAAATTGCGACCTGATGTTTTCGGTGTGCAGCATCTGATTCTGCAATAAAATTTCCTGCGAACGCATGCTTGAATAAACGGCAAACTGTATGATGCATATAAGACAGATACCCACGATAGCCTGATATGAGACCAACAAATAATTGCTCCGGGGGCCGATAACTCTAATTTGGACTACGTGAAATACGTCAAGGAAAAACAACAGCCCGAACAAAATTAACAGGTTCGCTAAAATTATAACAAGCAAATTGATAATTGATACTTTATCTTTTTCATATTTTCTCAGCACTGCCTGAATCTGCGAATTAGCGACCCAGGTGGTCAGCAAAAATATAAAAATCAGTACCCAATATTGAACCATTCTACCCCATACAATATTTGCCCTACCCCTGCTGTCGTTAATCATGTTAAAAACTGTCAGTGCGGCAGAGACAAGAATCGCATATTTCCATTCTGCACGTGTCATATATTATTTTACAAGCAGCATTTTTTTAACTGCTTTGTATCTCCCCGTTTGTAAATGATAAAAGTAAACTCCTGATGGAAGTGAAGCCGCGTTAAAAGCGACCTTATATTCGCCGGCATTCTGCACATCATCTATCACCGTCCCGACTTCCTTTCCAAGCCCGTTATAAACTTTCAATAAAACCCGGCTTGTTTCACCAACCTTGTACCCGATTGTGGTAACGGGATTAAAAGGATTGGGATAACAGTCTTCAAGTCTGTATTCAATCTTGTCTTGATGCTGTTCCGAGGCAATTGCAAAAACCATATTTTCCGTGATAAGCGAAGTAACCTCGCCGGGAACATTGAATACGCCCAATCCAAGCAGCGAAAGGTCAATTTTTGTTGCAGGAACAAAACTCTTCACAATCCATTTATCCTGTGTTATAGAAACCGTATCTGCAAATGTTGCAATTGGAATTGCCATTTGTGGCAGCGGAGCTATTGTTACTAAATAGCTGACAACAAAATTCATAAGAAACCGTTTACAAATAAATTTTCCCGCTTTTGTTTGAACGGAATCGTCACTAAGGCGTTTTCCGCTCAACTCCAAACGAACAGGCATAGCCGACCCATTCATCATCACTGTGGTGTCGTGTTTGAAAACCGAATACGTGCTGTTTACTGCCGATGAAAATCGGTACAGACTATACCATCCGTTAAAGGCTTTACCGATTGACGAAATATCCGAGATGCCGATAGAACTCAGCGGACCGGATAGCGCACTCATTTGGTAAGCGGCATTATAGTATTCGTAACCGTCTCCGGTGCCCGGGTCAACATAATTCGTATCTGTGTAACCCACCTGCCTTATTGACGCGGCGGCGGCACGCTTACTTACAACACCGTAGCCGTTCCTGCCTGAGTACTCACGGGCAGCAGTCAACGAATCTATCCTGACCTCCTGACCCGACGGCAGCGGATTATTCACGGAGTCGAGATGAGTTACCTCGAACATCCATTTATAACCTGAAGTGGATGGGAAATAGGGAGTGGCATTTTGGCCGGAAATCACCCTGAATAAAATCAAACAGAAGATGGTAAGTTTTTTCATGCGTGTGCGTCAATTCATTTTGTTGAATTCAGCTTTCTGCCGAAGAAATGGGATAGTGCCCCGACCCGGAACGAGCACAATTCGTGACCGGAATTTTTATCAAATACCAAGACAGGCATAACCTTATTTTTTTCAAGCAGAACGTTGAACTATTTCGACTTTTTTATTTAAGTAACAGAGCAAAAATAGACACCTTAGTCTTTTCCCCGTCCAAATTTTTGCCTGAATTGCTCAAAATGCCGGTCGAAATAACCACTTTTAAGGTTGTTCTATCCATTTCATGAAGGAAGTTACTTTTAAACGGCTTACGATCAACCGCTCAGAAGTCTGCAAATCGGTCTTTACGATAACCTTTCGGTTCATGTAGGGCTGGATTTCCTTAATCGCTTTCCGGTTCAGAATAATCTGGCGGCTGATTCTGTAAAACTGCTCCGGATCCAAAGTAGATTCAATTTCATCCATCGTTTTGAATACTGAATATTTTTTATTGTCAAAACAATAGACGTATACAATTTCATTAAGAAGAAAGAAAAACGCAATATTCTCCACCGGAACGGGAATAAAACCTTCTTTGTGTTGAACGATGAGAGAGGTGCGGTAATTCTTCTGATCGGGGAAACGATTTTTAAGAATGGAGACAATGTATTCGTTTGTATGAAACGAGAGATTGAGTTTATCAACTTTTTCGAATGCTGAACGAATATCATCCTCTTTTATCGGTTTCAAGATATATTCGATGCCGTTTGATTTGAATGCCTGCAAGGTATATTGGTCGTATGCCGTACAAAATACTACGGGGCAATCCACGCTTACCCGTGAAAATATTTCAAAACTCACACCATCGGCCAGTTGAATGTCCATAAAAATCAGATTCGGTGTGTTTTCTTTAACTGATAGGTATTTGACCGTTTTGTCAATACTGTCTAATATACCCACAATTTCACAATCCGGTTTTATTCCGGTAATAATCTCTTTCAGTACTTGCGCGGTTTGAGGCTCGTCTTCAATGATTAATATTTTCATATGTCCAATAATTTTATGGTGACTTTAAACTTTTCATCGTCTGCCGTTACGGTCACCCCCTCAGAATATCCCAACAACTCGTAGCGCTGATTTAAATTTTCTAACCCATAACCGGATTTACCCATAGTAGAAATTTTTAATTGTTTATTGTTCTCAACCGTAATTGTTCCCGGCTGCGCCGAGTAAATCGAAATGTACAACGGTTTATCTTTCGCAATAATATTATGCTTCATGCAATTTTCAAGCAGCAGTTGTATACTGAACGTAGGCAGCGTAGCAGAAAGCATTTGATCGGGAATCCGGATGTCAATGTTCAGCATTTCGCCGAATCGAGCGCTTACCATGAAAATATAATCATTAACAAACACGAGCTCTTCTTTCAGCGTCATATAGTCCACATTCCGCTTAACCAGCAATTGCCTGTACATTTCAGAAAGCTTAATGACATATCTCTCTGAATTCGGATTGTTTAACCGGATCATTGAGTGCAGTGTGGATAAGGAGTTAAACAAGAAATGCGGGCTAATCTGTTGCTTTAATATTTCATATTGGGAGCGGATATTTTCCGTTTTCAGCATCTGATTTTGCAGCTGAACTTCCTGGTTCTCAACTTTCGAGCGGACAGCGTACAAAATGATATTTATCAGACATATACCTACTATGCCTTGAAATGTAATTCCGACTAATGTGTAATTTTCCTTAAACCCGATCAATTCCAATTGATTGAGAAATACAAAGTCCAACGCGACAAGTAAAAACACCAGAAGAAGAGTATTGTAGAAAAAAATAAAGAAAAGCTTACGTATTGATATTTTATCTTCAAGATAACTTCCGTATTTCACCTGCACGTAGGAGTTCACGATCCACGCAAAAAGTAAAAAAACAAATATTACTATCCATGTCAGGAACATATGGTATCTGTCAATGGCTCGCAGATGCTGGCTGCTATTTATCATATTAAACACCGTTAGTGCACCTGAGAATAAAAGTGCGAACTTCCATTCGGTTTTTGTCATGTATTTTTCGAGTAACATATTCAGCGTAATTCTATCACTATGGTTGACAATATTCATTCTGTCCCCTCAAAATTTGCAATAATAATATAATCTTTTTCATACAATCGCCGATAACAACATATTGGTTTTCTTATACATCAAGAAGTTTAAGAGTTACACGAAACTTGTTTTCATCCGAGTGTATCACAAAACAATCGGAGCAGCCCAAGAGAATGTAGCGTTGTTCAAGATTTTTTAAGCCATAACCCGATTTTTCGGGTTTTGTCAATTTCAATTGAACATTGTTCTCAACAGTAATGGTATCAGGTGAGTCGCTGAAAAGCCTGATATGCAGCGGTTTTTCCACCGAAGCGATATTATGCTTCATACAATTCTCAACCAACAACTGCAAACTAAACGTCGGTATCTTCCGCTGCATCAATTCATCGGGCACATTAATATCCACATCCAGCATTTTAACGAACCGTGATTGCAGCATGTAGGTGTAATCTTTGACAAAATGTACCTCTTCTTCCAATGATACTGCATCCAGCTCCTTTTTAATTAGCAGATGCCGGTAAATTTCAGAAAGCTTCAGCACATATTCTTCCATGTTTGGATTATTCAGGCGAACCATTGAGTGTAGAGTTGAAAGAGAATTGAACAAAAAGTGCGGACTGATTTGATGTTTAAGCACTTCAAACTGCGAACGGATATTTTCCGTCTTCAGCATCTGGTTTTGCATAGATGTTGCATGAGCGCGGGCACTTGAACGCAAAGCACTCTGAATAATATATATAACTCCTATACCGACCAAACCTCGGAATATAATATACAAATAGTAGCTTTTCGGAGGAGCAAACGGAATGCTTTTCAATAATATTATGTCTACCATGGCAATAAGAAAGATTAACATAAGGCCATTACATAAAAGCCACATCCCCGCATTCTTAATCACTGCCCACGTATCTTTACCCTCTCCGGAATGCTTCATGATTACCGAATTGAGAACCCAGACCCCCAAGTTAAACAGAAAGGTATATATCCACTTTAGAACCGCCATTCTCCCCCGACCATAGCCGAACCGCTGGCTGTCGTTCACCAGATCAATAACCGGAATGAATGCAGAGTATAGAATCGCATACTTCCATTCTATTTTTGCTATTGCACTATGCAGCCGCATACGAAGTGAATTCCTGTTTTTTATTTTAGAGCACAAAAGTAATATAAATTCTTTTATCCGGCAAAGCAGCCCCTACACTCAGACTAACTTCATTCCCGCCGAAGTGAAAATTTCTCTGCCGCCCGGGGAATAGTCCGGAATTATTTTTCTCGTTTTATTATGCGGTATAAAGCCTTATTTTACATAAGATTACTATTATAATTTTCAATTTGCTTCCGGTCGTTATACCGCCAAACCGGCAAAAACCATCACGAGCACAAGGTGAAAATTTCAGCAATAATATTTGTATGAACCATTATTTTTATATCTGTTCCGGATTTCTCATAATCGTTTTTCTGTACCTGATAGCAGAAAAATTGCGGCTTACGAAAGCGATTAAAGCTATCCCCTACCGCTTTCACGTGAATGGAACACGGGGAAAGTCGAGCGTTACAAGTTATATTGCCGCCGGTCTGAGAGCGGACAAAGTAAAAGCATTCGCAAAAATCACCGGCATCATCCCGACAATTATACATGCCGACGGCTTGGAAGAACCAATCCGCCGGAGAGGCCCTGCAAGAGTTCACGAACAATTCTCAATAATCAGGCAAGCATTAAATGAGCACAGCAAAGGCATAGTGCTTGAATGTATGTCCCTGCATCCGGAAAATCAGAGAGTCGAGTCATTAGCTCTCCGTCCGTCAATATATGTTATTACCAATATCGGCGAAGATCATTTTGAAGAGATGGGGAAAAGTATTGAGGAACGAGTTGCGGCAATTTGCAGCGCAATTCCAAAAGGTGGAATCGTTGTTACTATTGAAGACGGCAACTACCCTCTTATCCGCAAATGGAGCGAAAAGAAAAATGCCCGGCTTATTGCGGCAAAGAATTTTGTTAATGGTGTTACATTACCCGATGGGATATTCGAACAGAATATCAATCTTTCGTTAACCGCCATTGAGGCTGCCGGACTCGAAACCGGCGAAGCCAAAACAGCGATTATCGAATATGCATCGCGACAGAAATCACTGCTGACCACCGTACAGGCTGGAAGGAAAGAGTATTTCTTTCTTAATGGATTCGCCGTCAATGATTCGCCGTCTGCTGATTCGTTTATCAGCTCATGGTTGGGAAAATTAAACAGCGACTGTAGTAATTATATTGTTCTCAATACCCGTTCGGACCGCCCCGAACGGACAAAATTGTTTTCCGCATGGCTCAGTAACGGGAACAGATTCTCCGGCGTGTTGGTAACGGGCAATCATCGCAAGGCAGCTGTACGAATGCTGAAGAATGTAACCTTTCCGGTGTATAACATTTCATCTGCAAGTGAAGCTGTATCGCAAATGGATTCGATTGCCGCCGTACAGGCTAAAAAGTGTTTATTTATCGGTATCGGAAATATCGCAGATACCGGTTTTTCTATTATTCAAGAAATTGATAACCGGAATACTAAATGATTATTGAAGTTTTTCTGCTTGGACTGATACTCGGATTTCTTTATTACGAACTTACCGGCTATACCGCCGGAGGAGTTATTGCTCCCGCCTATTTCGCGCTATACTTGCATTCTCCGTTAAGAATATTGAGCACTATTGTTGCTTCAATAATTGTGTGGATAGCTCTCGAACAACTTGCAAAATACCTTCTCATATTCGGACGCAGACGGTTAATGATCGCCATAATTCTGGGTTTTATTGTTAAGCTCCTGCTGGAAAGTATTACCGCGCAAGCGAACATAACCTACCTTGATCTTTCCGTAGTCGGATATATCATCCCTGGATTGATTGCAAATGAAATGAGCAGGCAAAAAGTTATTCCAACCTTAACTTCAATTGCAATTGTTACGGCTCTTGTCGGCTTATTCGGCATTATTCTTCATTAGGATTGTATGGCAAAGTATTATTTATGGATTTCCGGAACAGCCGCATTGATTGCCATTGCGCTGGGAAGTTCTTTCTTTACGCGGCAGGTTCCCGTTTCATATGCCAACGAGATGAAGGAAGCCATGAAGCTTGGTTCCGAATGGAGAAGAATTGTTTATCAACAGAAAGTAAAAGCCGGACTTCCGAATAGCGCGGATCAACGCGGCCATGAAAATTACATTATCGGCGATGAATACACGGAAACGACTACGACATTAGGTTCGCTTGAGGCTAAAGAGCTCTCCAATAATGACCTCTTCCCTGCTTTGATTGTTAAACTGATTCATGAATCGAAAGCCGACCCTGATAAACCCATCGGAATAGTTGCGTCCGGTTCTTTTCCTGCATTATATATAGAAACACTTGCCGCATTGCAAACGATGCATCGAAAAGCCGTTATCATTTATTCACTCGGCGCATCTTCATTCGGGGCAAATCAACCCGACGCGTTGCTGCCTGACATAGAGGGCTGGATGCAAAAATACGGCGGATGCCTCTATAGTGCGAATTTGATAACATACGGTGCTGAGGGCGATACGGCAGGCGGATTAATTGAAGAAGGAAAAGCCGCATTCGACAGCACGCTGAAACGAAACGGGAAAACCTGCTTTTTCCCCCTCACAATTGAAGAAAGCATTCAACACAAATGCGATTTGCTGTTAAAAAGCAATATCGGATTACTTATTAATATAGGCGGTAATCAGACCGCGTTGGGATACTGCTCTCATGCCGAACTTATTCCCAACGGACTTCATACGGAAATAGTTACGTGCATACATCAAGAACGCGGTGTTGTTTCAAGAATATCAGAAAAGCACATACCGTTTATCCATTTGCTCAACATCAAAAATCTGGCAATGCAGTATGCAATTACCGATACTAAAGCACCCGACGATCATCCATTATTTTATTCGAGACAGTCGAATAAAGTGTTAGCCGCTACATTCATCATTCTGATTTTCCTCCCTGTTGGCGGATACTATTTAAAACAAAAAAGGTGAGCGAAACATGTTCCACTCACCTTTAGTATTACTTTAGAGATATCTATAAGGGGAAACTTATTTTAGTAATACTTAGTCGCCTCCTCCGGCTGATCCGCCACGACGTTTATCGGCTGAACCATAAAATTTACCTGTTTGTGCATCATACTCAACGATTTGAGCACCGCCGAAGTATAGATCAAAATCATCATATACTTGAATTTGATGTCCTTTTTTAACCAAGGCATCACGTACCTCTACCGGCACGCGGCCTTCGAGATATAATTTCTCATCAAATTTCTGCGAGTACATTCTCGGCGCATTATTTGCATCGGTAATGCTCATCTTATACTCAAGCAAGTTGAGAATAATTTGAGTAACAGTAGGGATAATTCTACCGGCTCCCGGACTTCCCAATGCGATAAATGGTCTATCATCTTTATCTAAAATGATAGTCGGAGATATCGAACTTCTTGGTCTTTTGCCGGGCTGTATTCTGTTTTTTTCAGAAACAGCGGAGAAATTTACCAATCCGTTATTGAACAAAACACCGGCGCTGCTGAGTCCGGAACCGAAGAAGTTACCCAGCGTTTGAGTAAGCGCGACCATGTTGCCGGCTTTATCAGCAATTGAAAGATGTGTCGTATGTCCGCCTTCGCCTGATGCTTCTGCAAGCACAGCGTATTGCTCATCACTCATCTTATAATATAACTGTGATTCCATCCGGTCTTTATCGTCAACTTTATCTGTTGTATCTGCCGGAGTAACAACCGGGGTCGGCGCTGCACTATGTTTTTGTTTCTTCTTGCCCCAACTATCAAATTTGTCACTCTTCCATGATCTGGAACTCGGCATTATTTCATCATCCTGATCATCATTATCTTCCCTCACTTCGGTATCCGGCTGAGCCTGCTCATATTTAGCTGCTTTCTGAGAAGGAGCCGAATCCGTATTATATTTTGAAGCGTTGCCTGATTTGACTTGCTTGTTTTCCGGTGGATTAACCTGACCGAAATCTATTGTTGCATAACGGTCTTTAGCAAATGCTTTGGAGGTAATTCCTTTAACCGGAATATTTCCATAGAACGGATCACCGAGAAAAGCGCCCCTGTCGGCAGAAACTCTTTTAAATGTTTCGGCAAGAAAATGCAGACTCTTTTCGGAGGTGCTGAAGTGTCCCCACTCATTAAGATTTCCAAGTGAAAGGATATTTAATGCTTCGATGACCGACGCGCCGCTTAACGGCGGAGGAGATGTTAAAATTTTATAACCTCTGAATGTACCAATCAACGGCTCACTTACTACAGCATGATAATTCTTTAAATCATTAAGAGTTATCATTCCGCCGTTCTCAGTTACTTCTTTAACCATTTGTTCTGCAATCGGGCCTTCATAAAATCCGCGGCTGCCATGCAGTGCGATCTGCTCAAGAGTTTCTGCAAGTAACGGCTGACGCAGCGTATCGCCCTGCCCTACAGGAAAACCTTCGGGAAGAAAGATGGCTGAAGTGGCCGGGTACTTTTGCAATACCTCGGAATTATCAAGTACGATTTTGCTTAAAGTTTCGTCAACAGCAAATCCGTTCCGCGCGTAGGAAATCGCGGGCTGCATAACCGTCGCCAGGGGCAGCGTTCCGAATTTTTCAAGTGCAGTCACCAGTCCGGCTACCGTTCCGGGTACAAGAATAGATTTCGCTGATTTTTTATCCTTATCAAAATCGAAGGAGATTTTATCAACATTCTCCGACGCGCATTGATAATAATTAATAAAGATATTTTTATTCTGTCCGGCGAAGCTGATAACCATACCGCCGCCGCCGCCAAGGCCGGAACCATCGGGTTCCACAACACCTATCGCGAATGCAGCAGCAACAGCCGCGTCAACCGCGTTTCCACCTTTCGCCATCATCTCGATCGCTGCGCGTGTGGCAAGCGGATGAGCAGTAGCGGCCATTCCTTCGGATCCGTTCACATCTTTCTGAACCTGAGCGAACACCGGCGATAGCAGCGTAAATAAAAAGAACACTACAACCGGCAGGAATGCATGCAATCTATTTTTTTCGTTATTAAAAATCATCGTAATGCTTTCGATTTTTTTCTGAAACTATTCAAGACTTTTTCAACTTATTAATTGCTTTTGCTTTGAGCAGCAATGGCAATATGAAAACCGTAATATCTATCCATGTACTGTATCAAGACTTTTACAAAAGTTCTGGCGAACTTTTCAATATTCGTATCACTGTCACGGATTTCTTTTTTATTTGTCTCAACCTGAATGCCGTCAATTGATCCGCCCGAGGCAGAACCGTGCCTGTTCAAACTGTAACCGCCCCGGAAATAGGAATCTTCACCCGGTGCCGGATGCGCCGGTGATGGAACAGCGGGATAGCCTGCTTCATCAAGCATTGCACCAAGACTGTTATTCCCTCTCACCAATTGAGAAAACTGTATCTGCTTTTGATGAGAAAAAATCAAATTCCGCATACTGCTCTTTTCGATAAACATATCATCATCAAGGTCAGCATCGGTTAAGGCGAGTTCTTCCGCATCCAACAAATAGCCGAGCTCAACATACTGGGCATCATGATTGTGCGCGTGGATATCCAAATATAAGCCTTTTTTAAATTCGTTATATACTTGTTCCTTCGCGCTGTCAATATACGAGTGATAATCATCCCATACTGTTTCCGCAATTGAATTTCCCATCGCGGCCTCTTCTATTTCGCGATTCACATCAACTTTTCTACGTTTCATATGATTTACAACAAGAAACGGTACCTTTCCGGTCATATCAAAAAAGGCTTGACGGATAGCATAACCAAGCTTCTGCGTTCCAACATCTGCTTTTGTATGAACTTCTCCGCCCGTCCTGTCAGGAATGAAGTCCGGGCCTTTTTCGCCATCATGTGGTACGGAAAGAATTATGGGAAGATTTCCCGGTATATATTCGACATAACCGTTTTTACTTGTTACCCCATTATCCGGCAATGTCTGCTGTCCGCAGGTAAAACCGGAGCATAGGATAAGAAAAATCGAAATTCCCTTCATGAATCCGGACTGTAGTTCAGAGTGTATCGCTCTGAAGAGAATAACAGCTTTTTGCATGATTAGAAAGCTTCCTTCAAAGGTGTTAAAGCATCTGCCATTTTACCGACAACATCAATTTGGATGTTCTTTTTGGCAGCAATGTGAGTGAAGAACTGGTCTTCATCACCTTGTTTAACAACCACCATCAGGCTGCTTGCATTTGCCGACATCTGGCATAAATCATCGGACTGAGCGCCTCTGCGTGCTTTGCCGCCTAAGTGAAGCATAATAACTTTGATACCCTTAGCTTTTGCTGCTTTGATAATTTTATCAACTCTTTCTAATTCTTTCTCACGGCTGATTCCGGCAGCACCGAGACCTTTTGAGCTGAATCCGGGAACGATGATGAGTGTTTTAACTCCACCAAGTTCTGATTCAGTCGCCAGGTTTGATACTTTATAATTGAGGTTCAATTTTTTTAACAAAGTACCGGCAAGACTAACATCCGCGCTCTGACCTGCTGAAGTAACAAGAATTGGTTGAGCGAATTTTCCGGCGGCCGGGCTTTTGGCAAATGCGACCATTGAAAAACAGATAATTACGAACAATGCTAATTTTTTCATTTTCTTCTCTTTCATGATTAATGTAAATAATATCCAACATCATTTGAAGTTACTTCCTCGTAGGAAGGTATGTTAGAAAACTTGATTTGCTTCTCGGGGAATTTTTCGTTGTATGCCCCGAGTATTGCAGAAATACCGGCAAGATGCCTTGCAACTCTGACCTTCAAAGGATAACCGTTCACTTCATCATAGGTAATTCTGAAATTTGCAGTTTTCTTTGCCTTGGCATAGAATCTGTCAACGCCGTGAGTAATAAGATCGGCGTCCGTTTTTCCGCGAAGCCTGCCCTGAATGGGATTGCTTGTCTCCATAAGGAACGGTAGAACTTTTGAGCTGTCGCCCCATTCCCTGTGGCTGAGACCTCTGAAATTTTTCGGAGATACTTCAAGCGCATAAGTCAACGAGTTCATTTCCAATTCCAGAATAGCGCTTGCGCTAATATCCTGACATTTCTCGTGTCCGATGATTGCGTTGATAATCGGAATTTCCGGAGCCGCTTCATGAAGATCGAACGCGACATCCACATTCTCTGTTTTTATCAGATTAAGAATCGCATAACCTACACGCTCGCAAAAATTTCCGTTTACTCTACCGGGGTACGACCTGTTAAGATTACGCGTTTCGAATCCGGACAAGCTTTGACCGCTTGGATAGTGCATGTACACCAGCGGATCAGGCCACTGATCGAGCGGATTTGACACGCGCGAACCGGATCTGAACTGACGGGCACCATGGCGGCCGTTTATCGAAAAGAATTCCGGAAGCCCTTCCAAAGGATCGGTGCATGTAAAACCGCTGCCGCAGGCCTGTGGAATAATAATAAACTTGCCGGCTTCGACTTTCAGATTTTCCAGCAATACGAATGCAGACATAAAACCTGCCGACTCATTGGGGTGTGTCCCGCCTAAAACAAGAACGGTAGCACCGGGAGTTTTACTATCAAAGAAGTAAACCGGAGTATCACCGCTCGTTCCTTTGAGTGAACCACAATAAGCAGACAATGTAGTTTTCTTTGTTAAACCGGATGAAGGATAAACAACATCCGGTTTTTTCATCTGCATAAATTCAGCAGAAGCAATTGCAGTTAGACCAATAGCAATCACCAGAAAAGCAACTGCAACAATTTGATTTTTTTTCATGACTAATTAACCTTTAGCTCTATCAGCTTCAAACAATATTATTTGACTAAAAGCATTTTAATGACACTATTGTGAGAACCTGCGCGCAATTTTGCCAAATACAAACCTGTCGGCAAGTTATTCGCGTTAAACACTACCTGATGAACGCCGGACTGCATCTGCTGGCGTGCAAGAACTGCGACTTCTTCACCAACGGTATTATATACCGATAAACTGACATACTGATCTTTATCTAATTCAAATCGAATCAATGTTGAAGGATTGAATGGATTAGGATAATTCTGATGCAGAGCAAATCCATGAGCCTTACCGCCGATTTGATCGTTAATTCCTACTAACCTGTTTGTATCAAGCACGGTAATAGTTGACAGCGAAGTTACCTGTGCAGAAATCGTGCGGGGTTCGACAAGAGTAACAGACGATTCCGCACCGGTCTGTAACCAGCTGTCGCCGCTTAACTGCATTACCTTGCCCCAGATTTTTTCTCCGAAAGCAAGTCCGTTATCATCAGCTGCCGGCCAGGATAATGTAAGCGTTCTGCCTGATACCGGTTGCGCCTGCGGAACAACTGTCCATGTACGTGCGATACTGTTTCTGCCGTTGATGGAAACCGCACTTGACTCTCCGGCACTTCTTGTTACAACAACCGTACCTAAATCATTCGAACCTGCAGAGAGTGCCAAACCGATACCGCCGAAAGTACTTTCGGAAGTTCCGACTGCACGCTGAGTTTTTACTGTTCCTTTAACATATACTGTATCAACTTCTCCGGTTAATGCTCCGCTTTCTCCAAGCGTTAATACATGACCGTTCGTTGTAAGAGATGAAGCACCTGATTCAAAAATAACCGAACCGTTTACCTGAACATCAGCACCTAAGGCAACACCCTTTGATGAGGTGATGGTAAGATTGTTTACCGCGGATGCGCTAGTCGGGAATTCAACATCTGTAGTTGCTTTACCAACCGTACTGATATATGACATATTAACCGAGCCAGCGAATGCCGGAGCGGTTGAAAGTGTACCTAAAGCTCTGCGGATTGTACTTCCGTTTCCCATCGTAAGAACTTTATCATCAGCCGAACCGTTGTTATCAAATTGACCGGATGAAAGAGTCAATGTGCCGGAAATAATCCTATCGGCATGCAGAGTAACTCCGCCGCCGTTATAAATACTGATGTTGCTTGGACCATTCACAGCCGGAAATTCTGCATCAGCAGTTGTTTGAGCTGAGGTTTGTCCCGGAGCGCCGTATTGTAAGATCGCGGAAGGTCCATATGTAAGAGTAGATGTCCCTAAGTTTAACGATGCAGTACCGCGAAGTGAAAGTGTACCATTTACGGTGATGTTTCCACCCAAGGTTTTAATTCCCGAACCGCTTAAGTATAAATTATTAAACTGTGTTAAAGATGCAGGAAGCGTCTGGTCGTTCGAGCGTGAAAACCTGATAGTACCGTGAGTATAATCAAAAACAGCTGCCGGAATCGGTGTTGTGCTTGCGACAGAATTAAATTCTCCGCCTTCTTCAAGAACAACTGAGGCTGAGGCATGATACACATTTGTTGTCGTGTTATTTTGAAGTACGCCGCCTGAGTGTACTATTATAGTTCCCGGATTAAAATATGTTGACGAACCGCCGGTTGCTAATGTAACCAGGCCGCCGTCCATAATTTCAATGCCGCCGATGTTCATACCGTTTGAACTTGTACTGGTTAAAAGCGCTTTTCCATAAACCGTTAATTTCCCTATGCGGGGTGCGATTGAATCACTTGAAAGCAAAAAAGTACCTCTACGGATATAAGAACCGCCACCGCCCATAGTAAACAATGCACCACTCGAAACCGTTATCGTTCCGGTTTGGCCGGTACCGCCGAGAGATTTTGATTCCATGTCATCCAAGCTATCGAGTAAAAATGTTCCTTTTTTAACTTCAAGGCTTGTACCAAAGGCAAAACGCATATTATTTCTTGCTGTTGCAACAACACCGGTGTCCTTATCAACTATCATTTCAAGAAAAACAGTTGACGTACCGGTCGCAGTGTTCCATCCGCTTAATGTTTGTTTGAGTGCCGATCCGGAAAAGACAATTTTTCCGCCCGTCGTCCAGGAAGAAAATGCTTTGTGCGCGGTTGAGTTAAGAGTAAAATCACCATATACATGAAACATGCTGCTCGCAGATGCAATCACAAGATGCGCACTTGTATCGGCGAAAGTAATACTCTTGCAATATGCGGCTCCCTCATCAATAGTAATCGTTGTTCCCGAAGAGATCTGAACATCGGTCGTCGAATCAGGGACTATGCTATTGCTCCATGTAGAGGCTGACTGCCACGAGCCTGACTGTGCAGTCGTTACCTGCGCATTCAACTGGCTAAACGCGAACAGAGCAATACACACTAATGATAGAATATGTTTCCTCATAGAATTGCCTTTCATTTGTACGTTACTTAAATATTCCTTGCAATTGCACATAGTTGATCAGAGCATCTGCCGTTTTACCTGAAACAGGTTTCAGCAGCTTCGCAATTGAATCTCTTTCTTCCATCGAAAGCGCTGCTTGAGAACATACGCGAACCGTAGTACTGCTGTTCCCAATAGCGGGTCTCGAAGCATCGGAAAACGTTCTGATCATTGAAGTATTCGGATTAATAATAACCGCTTTCTTACAAACCGCGTCAAGTTTCTTTTGAAATACCTCTCGTGCAAATCCGTAATGCGTGCAGCAGAGAGACGCGAAACAGGTGCCCGCGTTATTTTTATAATTATCCGATACTTCATCAATATAAAAATCAATTAGATTTGATGTCATGTCGCTTGAAGGGTCAACCTGAATTTCACTTTCCAGATTCGGGCAAGCCTTTCCTTCAATTACCGTGGAGTCAATACCGTAACGCAGAAGACTCTGACGATAGGCATCCGACTGAATTGTTGTTTCGGTTCCAAGAATCAAAATAGCCGACTTCGGATTAGCCTTCATACTGTCGGCAATTGCCTTTGCGCCGAACTCAACAATACCCATAACCGGAACTGTGGTCGTGGCTGCAAATTCTGTCAGAGGATATACGACTGATAGCGTGTTGCAAGCGATCAGTATAATATCGGGACGGTACAGTTCCTGCATTTTATAAAGCATTCCGGAAAATACTTTTGCTTTTGATTTCGCATCCGGCAATTCATTGTAACGAAAACCTGCCGATGGTAAAGCATTGCAAAACGTAATCTCTGTTTTTGCAAATATTTTATTGCTTTCAAGAACCGAGTCAATACCGGCAACCACAGAAACACCGCCCAAGCCGGAATCGGTTATTAATATGCGGACGGTATCCTTTTTGGAAAGCATATCGAGCACGCTGTTACCTTGTCCGGAGGCACTGCTAATGCCGCACAAACAAAGGACAAAGAAAGCATATACGTAAAAACCGGATTTCATCATGCCGCTTACTTAATTAATAGAGTTCTTAAAATTAACGGGATTATCAAGAGTGCATACGCCACTTGAGTCTTCCAGTTTTTTTCTGTAAACAATTCTCTTACCGTGTAAACCAGTAACAGAATAACGATACCGATATAAATGTAAAATAGCATGGACAATTCCTTATAAGATTACCGAGCCGATTTGCCGGGCAAACATGATCATTAATACACCGATAAGTAATGTTATAATAATCGGCACAGTACAGTATTTCAAAATTTTAAAACTGCTTTTCTCTCCAACGACCTGGCCTGAGAAAACCGGCAGAAGCATTGGCGGAGGCATGAGATCGCCGACACCGGCAATTAGTGTTAGTCCTGATGTTACAACAATTTCATTAGTGCCGAGGAAAGCGTATACAAGCGGCACACCAAATACCGATGAGGCAGTAAATGCGGAGCCGAATGCAGGCAATATAAGCGCCATCGCGGGATACAAGAGGCCTTTCGGCAAATCTATGATTGATGTCGCAATATACCCGCGTACGCCGGTCAGAGTCATTATCTGGACAAACATTCCGACGCCTACAAGGATACTTAATATCGGAAGAGATTCTTTGAGCGATTCGCGAATTAATTTATCAATTTTGAATTTTTCTCCTGTTCCGTAACCGGCAAGCGCACCAAGAATAAACGTAAGCGGAATGCCGATATCAGGAATGTACTTTGCAAAAACACGGGTAGCCATCATCAATCCGATAACAATAAACATCGGAATAAACATTTTGAAACCATGCTTCGGATATAATGTCGGAGGAAGTTTTGCAAGCACCTGCTGCACATCAAATTTGCGCAGGTAACGTACACGATAATAAATCGCCGTAAAAATAGCTGCCGGGAATGTTGCCAGTATCAAAGGTTTCTCGAAACCGATATACGGCATATCAGCACCGCCGCCGATAATCATAACCGGGAGGTTAATCGGAGGAGCGATCATACCGAATACCGCGGACATCGCGAGAAGCGCTGCAACTGCAGGCACGGGCATTCCCATAGCGAGTAAAGCGGGAGCGACTAACGCTCCCGTTGTTAAAATACACGTCGAAGAAATTCCGGTCAACATACCGGGAAACATTACAAAGAACACCATGAGAATTACCAGAAGCGTTGGAAATCTGTGCATTCTTGTTATGATTGAATAATTAATCGAAGCCAGGGCTCCGGTGGCATTTACCACTTTCATAAAAATCATAGCGGTGAACACAATTAAAATCGGATCAAGGAACGCAATACTGCCTTCAACAAGATGGCGGATCGGAAAGCCAAACCCGCCGGCTACCGCGCCCAATACCGCGCTCAATGACAGCGCTACGCCGGACGGTAATTTGAATGCAAATACGCCAACAACAAATGTGACTATAAGAACTATAAGAACGAGTAATTCCGTGGACATTCTGTATACCTGTTAGAAAGAAATTTGAAAATCGAACATATATCTGTCAATGCCTAACCTGTCTTCTGATGATGATATTGAGCCTCCGCCGTCCATATCATGATCATCACCCTTCGGAATGACTCTTGCATAACGTAACTGTACTGTTGCATTTTTCGAAACAGAATAATACGCCTTAATGGCCCATTCATCATCCATCGAGTTATAACCGTCATAATTTTTATATTCATTGACGTTGGTGTACTGGAACTGTACTCTCAGTTTGGGCATGAAATACGGGATAACATAAATTCTTGAGTACCATATGCGGCAGCCTTCCGGATTGCGGGTGTTGTACGGATAATCTCCGCCGATATCACCGTTTACATATCCTGTTCTTTCACCCCAGAAAAAGCTTGGATATGCAGGGCTGAACATTTCAACTTTTGCCGTATTTGGATTATCTCCTTCATACGCTGCATACTTCGATTCTATCTTAACCGACTTGAACGGTCCGAATGAAAAACGGTACGCTGCACCACCCATATATCCGATGCCGCCCTTGTCGGGAGTTCCTGCTGCTGTATTGAATTTCTGCATGGCGATTTCGCCGAAATATTCGAGTCTTCCGCCAAAATAGTTTGACGCAATTCCCGTACCGAGAATATAACTATCGTTAAAGGTACCTTGCGGTTTATTGAGTATGTAATATGCCATTACGTCCTGATTAAAAACGTTCGCGCCGCCCTTTAACACATAAATCTGATCACTGCCCGGATCGGGATATAAACCACTCGGACTGACATTCTGTCCTGTTATGGCTCCGAACGCGGTAAGATCGAAAATATCGTAAGCAACGTCTACACGGGCACCGTCGAACTTATCATTGTAATATGATGATTCGCCGAAACTCATGCCGTTCCCGATCTGGAACTGCTGCCGTCCTACGCGGATTCTGGTGGCGTCGAAGCCGAGGAAATCGGGGCTGTTAATTTCACCGTATATCTGACTTATCGCGTAGTGCATACTCCCCGTACCGGAGATGTTTCTTGTCGGAGCATTAGGATTGTCAGTAACCGTTGACAGCTCGGCATTGAAATTCACGAGTTCGGATGCTCTCGCTGATACGCGAAGCCTTCCGTACAATCTCATATAATTTTCTTTTTCACGATTATCCATGCTCTGCGTGAATTGGTCACTATACCACCGCAGACGGAAATCACCCTCAAATTTAACCTGTGCTTTTACTCCACTTGTATTAAGCAATGAAGCAAAGAGAAATAAAAATAACCAGATATATTGATTTTTGTTTTTCATTTTCAACTCCATTACTTCGTTACAAATGCGATACCGGTGATACCCATGTCGTAGGTGATCATTGCCGGAAGATTCATTACATATAATACCTGACCGGTCGTACTTACTTTGAATAGATGGTCGTCAGTGCCGCTTGAATTTGCTATCCAGAAGTTTGCACCGTCATTGCTCAAGCCGGTTCCGAACTTGCTGCCGCCGGCAGCAGGAGTCGCACCGATTTCAGTCCATGCTTTCGTAGTCATGTTATACTGGTAAATCTTATCAAGATCGGTATCGTCAACATATAACACGCCGTTCATCCAGGTCATACCGCGCGGATTTGAACCGGGGCAGATAATGGTATCGAGCGTTGTATTTGTGGAAACATCAATGCGGATAATTTTTCCAAGTGTCGGTGAAGTTTCACTAATGGCCTGCCATATGTATCCATTGGCAAACGCAGCGCTGCGCAGTGTACCGCTGGTGGCAACCGGAATCGGTGTTGTGCCGACCTCAATGGTCGCGACTGTATCAGTGCCGCCTGGCAGATTGAGTTTGTAAATGTGTCTGTCTGTACCTGAGTTGCTGAGCCAGATGTTTGTTCCATCGTAGCTGACTCCCTGCAAACTGCTTACTGATGCAACAGATTTAGTACTCCAGTATTTAACAATCGTACTGTCGCTTAGGCGGATCTGATATATTCTGGACAAAACCGATTCGCCCATATAAATGTAATCTTCTTCAGCTACTGCAAGTACCTTAAATCCGGAAGCAAGAACACTCTTCAGTCCATTAGTATTTTTAACAGTGACATCTCTGTAACCTAAGGAAGCCGCAGCATCTATATGAATATATAAGTGTGCCTGATTCGGGCTTATTAAAATGCTCGTATCAACAGTAATGTTTGCTCCAAAATCGGCAGTGAAACCGGCTTTGAATCCTGAGCCGGTAATATCAACGGCCATACCCGTACCGATAACTCCTTTTGCGGGAGAGACTAATGAGATTTCCGGAGGTCCGCCGCCGCGTACATCATAGTTTGCCCAAACAATAGACTGTGGATGCGCGTACTGCAAATCATATCTTGAACTTATTTCTCCTTTATAATCGAGTTTATAAAGATGATCCGCGGTGTTGCTGCTGTTTATTTCATAAAAATATCCGCCGTCATATGAAAGTCCGGTTGCGTAATTGTAATCAACACCTCTTGGTGGAACCGGGGTTGAAAAAACGGTATCAATGACAAATTTTTCCAGATTGTAGCAATATACTTTGTCTTTGGTCACGTCGGTATAGTAAATTCCTTTTTTCGGGCCTCTCCCGTAAACATCAAGTGAGGGATTCGCATAGCAAAGTCCTCTTGGTTCGGGAGTTGAAAGAGTAATGGTTTGCAAAATTGCACCCGAGGTTGCATCCAATTTGTATAATGTCGGAGCGAATGGATGAGTATCTAAGCTGCTGCCGCTGTTCAATGCCCACAGGTATGTGCCGTCATGAGCTATGCCGCGAACAGTACCCCACTTTGTCGGTGGTGCATCTATGGTTTTTAATGCAACCAGTGTATCACTTTCGGCATTAACTTTTACAATCATATCTTCGTTGCCGGAAAAGGCAAGCCAGAGATATTTTCCGTCAAAAGTAACACTTTGTATGCTTTTGTCTGAGGCAAGACTGTCAAGTGACCAGCGTTTTAACTCCGCGCCGTCGTAATTCAGCATAAGCAACAAATTTGACTCTGACTCGGTTACATAAAAGTAACCTTTCGCGGTAACATTTGCAGGGTTTGTGATTCCGTCATTCGTAAAGGGGTCGCACCCGCCTAATACAAATAACGAGATCGCCGAAAATATTACGAAGAATAACCTGAATCGCACTCTTGGATTTTTCATATCGTTCTGCATTATTATTTCATTAAAATGAGTTTAGTGATTGTTATCGTTTTGTTACTCCGCAGCGTACAGAAGTATACACCCGAGGAAAGGGTTCCGGCATTGAATTTTATGTTGTGCGTACCGGCAGCCATGTAACCATTAAATAATTCCTGAACTTTTCTTCCCATCAAATCCGTAACCGAAATTTCAGTTTCGCCTGATTGAGAAAGCTCAACGCTTATTGTTGTTGCGGGATTAAAAGGGTTCGGGAAAGCTTTGATTATATTAAATGAAGTTTTATGTACTTGGCCATCTTCTACCCCCGTTGTTAAGCCAAACACGCTCACGATTGCATTAACACATTTTCGCATATTCGTTGTATCGTAACGGAGCGGCTGATCGTGTTCAATATGAACGAACTTTTTACCGTTAGAGTTGGACCATTGACCTTCGGTGTTTGTCTGAGCTCCCAATTTATTGAGCGCACTGTATGTTGAATAACTGAATACACCCACATCAAATCCCTGCGCAGTATATTTATCTTTTAATGTGTAATAAACGGTTGATGGATACAATGTGCCGCAGCTGATAACAGCATCCGGATATCCCGTATACGTTGAAGATGAACCGTCAAATCCATGACATTGAATTGCTACTGCATTTGCATTTGTTGTATGCGCTGTATAAAACATTGATTTTGTCACGTGAGCCATGTCGGAAGACGTATCATCGTTGGCGTAACGATGAGTTCCGGCAAGACTATACCATTTTGCCTTCGCACCCAAGAATACTTTTATGCCCATGCTCCATGTATATTTATCCCATAGCGGGTGCGGAATTTCAATTGCCAGATCATTGGTGGATTTGGGATTGTAAACGAATGTTCCCCAGCCATACTTCAACGGAAGTGTCTCTTTCAGCAGATAGAGGGTGTCTTTTGTCGGCGTGTTGTAAAACTTTGTAATGGTATATCCGTATGGAGAGAGAAGACTTGCAACGTTTGAAAAAGTGCCCGCGCTCATTTGAGAAAAAGCGGAAGCGAAGACATTGATTTGTGCAGTGCTTGGAATGACAAAGCTATTTGATCCGTTTCCGGGGATTGTCGAAACGATATCCGTAATTGTTGATTCAATATCACCGCTCACGGTTGTTTGTGCAAATGCGGCGGTGAACAGAACACAAAAGAACGTTATGCTTAGCCAGAATCTCATTATTATTAACCGATTTTCATTGATAAATTCAGACCTAAAAATAAGCTATAAAACAAGCACCCGATTTATATTGCAATTATGATACCAAAAAAGGTTGGGGGCGACCCCTTTAATTTGTTAAAAAACCCCATTATAGAATGAATAGAGCATTTTTATTGAGCTATTATTGCCCATGTCCAAAAAATTGTGGGCTTAAATATGCAGTGAAATATTTAAAATAAAAAATGGCTGATTCCTGTGGAATCAGCCATTTCAGAAAGGTGTCAAAATTTGCCAAGACGACGACGAAATATTGACACGGAGAATATATTATTTTTTCAACATTTTCAGAGACTCGTTAATATGCACTCCCTGACGGGCACTGCTCTTCGCGGCATATCTTCCTGAAACAGGAAGCTTTACACCGACATAATTAAATGAATTCTGATCGCATATTGAAAGATCCAGCGGATCAACATACCCGTCACCGTTGATGTCGGTTGTTAAAGCTCTGCCTGAAACATAGTTGAATGAATCACCATCTACCATAGAAAGATCCAACGGGTCAACATAACCATCCTGATTACAATCACCGCTGAAGATAGCATATCTGCCTGCAGAGCCTACGGCAACTTCGTTGTTACCGTAAGCTGCTGAAGGATCCGTGGTAAAATCGTAATTCGTTGTTGAACCCTTTGTATAAGCGACCGCCGAGGCACTCCATGTTTCAATAGAGTTTCTGTGTTTGATAACAATGTAATAGCTGCCGCTTGCAGCTGTTGCGAGTGAAGCAGTTGCCTGGAATGAAATTGAATCCAGAATAACAGCCGCAGAATCAACAATAGCATATGGTGAAGATACATTTGCCAACAAGACCGTAATCGTATCTGATGAGTTCAGATAATCGCCATCGTTATAGAATCCTTGCGGAATTACTTTTACGACAACCGTACCCGCGCTTGAAAAAGCACCGGCTTCACCGGCGGTAATAACACCGAATGAAGTGAGATTTGTTCCGACAATGTAATTATTAGCGGCACTAACCGCACCTAAATCACTCCAGCTTGAACCGCTGTACAATCCACCATTAAGTGAAGCTTCGGTACCGGCGATATCGGCATCAACATATGTCAATGTGTCGGTATGAACCGGATCCGTAATACCGTTGGCGGTAAGTGCCCAATATCTATTGATGTAATCTGTTGTACTTGAATTGTTGGAATACTTTGCATTGGCTACTGCAACACCAATGTAAGCAGAAGATAATGTACCGCTGCTCAGGGTGACATTAACCGGTGAATACTCCGGGGTTCCGGATTTGTCGCCTACAGGGAATGTAAACTGGAATGGAACTGCGGATACCGATTTTTTCACTTGTCCGCTTCCAGTGGTTACGATCATTGCCGAATCAGCAGGAGCTCCACTAATCGTTGCTGCCGAACCCAGAATAAGGTCATTATCGCCAATGTCTAAAAGTCCCTTTGAGAGAGTTAATGCTCCGTTAACTGTTAAATTGCCACCTGATATAACGACGCCACCCGCGTCATTATTGACGGTTAAATTAACTAATGCACGGCTTGAAGGAATTTCAACACCCGTTGAAGGCACATTGCTAGCATTACCGTAATAGAGTGTTAATCCGCCGCTGCTCAGCTGAAAATCAGGAGCAACATCCAAAACGCCTGCTGTATTTGAGTTTGCAGCTGTACTACCAATAAGTATATATGATACTTTACCGCTGTCGTTTCCTATTGTTAGTTTATTTGTGTTATGTACTGTACCGGCAAATGCGTTAATTCTATTGACGTTCAAATTTGTTACGCTTGCATCGATAGTGACACCCAGCATATTGCTGAAGCCAATACCTGAAAGCGGATCAGAATAGGTTCCAACCGTACCGGTTCCCGTATATGTTTGCGCAACCGATGCACCTGAGAAGTTAAAACGGCTGTCGGGATATACGGAAAGAGAGCCGATAATCGTACCGTTGTTTGTCACCGTAGCACCGCTAAAAGTAACAACATTGCCAAACACATCGAACGTTGAACCGCTGGCTATTGTAAGGGAGTTTGAAATGAGTACATCATATTTTGCCTGAACGGTCTTTCCATTACTTGTTCCATCAACAACAAGATCAAAGATAGGAATGGCTGAACTACTAACGCGGAAAGTTTTTCCGGCAGGAGTGCCGGCATTACCGAATTGTACAGTGCCACCGGTAACATTTGCCGTACCGCCGCTCAGTATGGTATAATCGGCTGATGTGCCTGTATTCGGCTGTTGAATGACGATTGTTCCGCCGCTCATGTTGAATGTTGAACCCGCACTGCCGAAATAGAAACATCCGGTCGCGGTTGAACCGAACGTAGCAACATTAACAGTACCGCCCGTCTGTGTGTATGAACCTGAAGGTGAACTTGCTCTTGACAATCTGCCCGCGATATTTAATGTACCGCCCTCTATAACAAATGTTGCCGTCGTGTTACAGTTAATGTTCTGATCCGCTGCAACACCCGTGTTGAATGTACCATTCGTCAAACGGAATAATCCGTTGAATGTTGTATTGCCTGCGGCGATTGTAACGGACGCACCTGCATTGTTCAGCCAGAATCCTCCCGCTGCGGGGACAGAAGTCCACGATGCAAGGCTCAATGTTGAAGCGCTTGATATTTTCAACGTGCCGCTGCTAATCGTAAGTGCACCGTTGACCGAGATAACCGAGGTTGCTTCCAATATATTGCTTTGGCCGCTGCCGCTATTCACGGTCACATTATTGAACGCCGTTGATGATGTACCGCCAATGGTTTGAGAAGCCGAACCATTAAATATTATGGTTCCGTTGTTGTGGGTAAACACACCATTGTTGGTTAGATTTCCGGCTATGTTCATAGTTGCAGGTGCTGTAGCATCAACCGAGTTGCTGATTTTAAGATTTCCATAGCTTGCCGATACAATGCCCTGAGTGGCCGTCCCGGCGTAATCAACAGTACTCGCGGCATTACATGTTCCGATTGTAGGGATTGTTGTATTTTGTAAAGTAAGCGTTGCATTAGCTGAAACATCAATCGGACCCGTATATGAATAAGTGCTTCCAATAGTGAAATTGGTAGTATTTGTTCCGTCACCAAGAATGACATTTGATGTGGTACCGGAAACAACCCAATTTGCTCCAATCACAGGAGATAATTGATTTCTAATGTTAAATATCTGCGCGTCGGAAGTAAAATCCGAAGGTGTTGTACCGGAACCGTCTGTATTCGTTCCCCAAGTGGAGAGCAAATCAAGATTTCCGGATGATTTTGGATAGTAGTTTGTAGCAGAGAATGCGGGAGTTACGTCAGCCCAAGTGGCTCCAATACGTAACTCATCAAGCTCGCAAAACGGAGTGGCTGTAGTTGCATCCTGCCTAATCGTGAATCGACCCAGACCAGTTAAATCAGCCGCGCTATTGGTTGTTGTTAAAGCTGGCGTTGGAACCGTTGCACTACCAAAAGATGAAGCATCCGGATTAATCCAAAGGTTAGATACATCGTTTGTTGCGCCGGAAACTATCTCATAATCCATGACAATTAAATATGTCGTGCCAACTGTCTTGGCTGTTGTCCAGGAGATCGTGGTTGTGGTTCTTGAACTTAAACCAATGTCAAATGAAGTACCGTCTGCATCTTTCCTGAGCCACAAAAGAGTGCCACTTGTAACACTCGCAGCACCCTGATAGAAAGTTGCAATATACCCACCGGTGGTATTCATTGAACCGAGGCTGGATATTTTCAAAAGGAATGACGCGTATATTTTCCCGGAATATGTTTGCGTAAAGGTTATTGCGGGATCTTTACCGGAACCGTCAAAAGCTAATTTTTTTCCGGTGGAGGCAGCAAAACCGGGATAGCTTAAATTCCCGGCAGTAACAAGCAATGAGTCTCCTGTATTCAGATTAACCCATTTACCTTGTCCACCGATGCTCCCGGTATTATAGTTAAAATGATCGGTATAGGGAACAGTCACGCTATCTTGTGCAAGTGTGGCCGCGCTCATTAACATAATAAATAGAAGACTTAAATAAAGTCGTCCCAATGTTTTCATAAGAACCTCGCATTATGGATAAATTTTAAAATCTTATAAACTCGTTATAAACAGAATATCCTGAATAATATCGCAACTAAGGATCATCGGATATCCCGGTTTATCGGGGGAATCCGGATGACCACGTATCCTGAACTTATGTCGCACATAGAGAGTCATCGAGCAGTAAAACGAATCGAGATGACCGTATGTATCCTGAACGAATGTCGCACGTAACGGTTCCCCTGAGAATGTGGTGATTGACAAGTTCTGCCAATCTTATTTTATAAAGCCATGCAATTCCAATACCAAAAATTGTTTCGTTTTTTAGCCGAATTGCCCATTTATTACGGAGCATGAGAAAGAATTACGCAATTTTGGGCGTTTTCTGCCCGTGCTGACTGTAATTTTCAATTACAGTCAGCCAAATTTTAAAAATGAATTTTCAGAAATCAGAGCTACAGCCGGGAGGATAAATGTTTGCTATAACTCTTTGTCTTTGTCGTTAAATCCTTTTTTACTGTCGCTGTTGCCGGTTGAGTCCGGTGCATCCGTTTCAGTTTTCACTCCGGATGATTTCGCCTTTTTGCGTGCGCCCCAGTTGTCGAACTTATCTATGCGCCATTTTTCATATGGCACATACATATCATTATCATCGTCTTCATCAATGGCCGCTCCGGCGCCCTTCGCTGCCTTTGGGGATTGAGAACCGGATTTGGATTTTTTCTTTGTCTTGGTTATAACAACTTCCGGCTTATCTTTTTCCTCGTTAGCGGAATCGGTTATGACGGTATCGGCGGCGGCGATACTTTTTTCGGAGTAATCGGATGCGGAAAAACTTTTTGCATGCGCAGTTATTGCCGAACCGGCAACCAATGAAAGAATGAAACAAACCAACATAAACAGCAGGAATCTGAAACTCCCGCGTCTCGTGTTTTGTATTGTTGCTTGATATTGCTGCATAATCATTTTTCCTTAAAATTTAACCCGCAATTCAACCATGTAACTATCAAGATAATTTCTGTCCTCGGTTGAAGAAATGGTTCCGTTTTTATTTAGATCGGCATCGGCACCATTCGGAATAATACGCTCATATCGTACCTGGAACTGCACCCTCGATGTTACTGAATAGTAAAGCTTCACCTGGAATTCATCATCAAATTGATTGTAGCCGTCAACTCTCTCGGTAAATGGTCTCACCATTGTGTATTGAAACTGCGCTCTGAACTTCGGCAGATCTTTCGGAATAAAGTAGATGCGTGAATACCAGATTCTTGAGCCTTCGGCATATTTATCGTCATGCGGATAAGAGCCGCCGATAACACCGTTGACAAATCCGGTTCTTTCGCCAAACTCAAAGTCAGGGAAAGCAGGACTGAACTGCTCAATCTGTGCAGTTGCAGGATCATCCCCCTGCATTGCCGCGTATTTGGTCTCAATCTTGATGCGTTTGAAGTACGGAACTGAAAAACTATAGCCGAGGCTTCCCATATAGCCCAATCCAGCTTTATCAAAGCCGCCGGGCTGTTTATTGAATTTCTGATACGCGATTTCACCTGAGTAATCCAGCATTTCATTCAGAAAGCTTCCAGCACTTCCGCCACCGATAATATAACTGTCGTTATATTCGCCGCGGGGACGGTTGTTGATTCCGTATAGCATTAAATCCTGATCGAGTACTTTTGCACCCAGCTTTGCAACGTAAATATTGTCCGAGGCTTCCTGCGGCCATAAACCGTTTGTGCTTAAACTCTGTCCGTAAATTGCGCCGAACAAGGTTAAGGTAAACGGATCGTAAGATACATCAAGTCTGCCGCCGTCGAACTTGTCATAGTAGTAATATGATTCGCCGAAAGAAAGTCCGTCACCGATAGAGAACTGCTGACGGCCTGCACGCAGACGCACGATGTCGAATCCGTAAAAATCATATTGTTTTAACTCAGCATACAATTGCGAAATGCCGAAATGCATCGGGCCTGTGCCCGAAATGCCTCTTGCGGGAGATGTTGAGGTGTCGGCAAGGTTCATAACCTCAGCATTGAAAGTAACCATATCGGATGCTTTGTATGAAGTATTGATGCGCGCCAACATACGGGTATAACTGACAGCTTTTTTATCGGTTTGCAGCTGGGAATAAATGTCGTTGTAGTAACGCAGACGGAATTCACCGCCCACATCAAACTGCGCAAACACATCAACTTTACAAAAAGTGACAGCGAGTAAAACAATATATATGAGGGTTGATTTTTGTAATTTCATTTTAATTGTCCTTCAATTGGCAATAAACAATACCGCTTGGCTGTCCGGCACCGGCATTAGGGGCTTTAAAGTACCGGATAATGCTGCCTGTCGGTGTTACTTCCATCAAAACATCCGACAACACATTAGTGCCGCCGCTGTTGGACATCCAGAAATTTGTTCCGGTAAAAAACATGCCGGTTGTTGATGTTGTTCCGGCAGGTGGAGCCGGTTCACCAAATGCTATGGTCCAAAGTTTTACCAACGGATCACAGCTGTAAATATTCTTTCCGTCGCGGTCGTTGCAGTATAAGAGGCCGTTCGCAAAAACCAACCCTCTCGCACCGGTTGTACCCGGAGCAACGATTGAATCCAAAACCGCACCGTTTGCCGGATCCAACTTATAGATCATACCGGCTGTGTTAGTCTGTAATACCCATAGCGCGCCATTATAATAGGTCAATCCTTGCAGTGTACCGGTATTAAACGGACATGCGATTGAATCGGAGGCCGTTATAACATTATTAGCAGCCGAAATTTTGTAAATTTTATAAGAAGGACTGCTGCATCCCATGTACAAGTTGGTACCATCATATGCTAATCCTCTCGGAGAGCCGGATGATATTGCAGATGTACTGACGGACTGCACTACTGCCGTATCGCTAACTCTGATTTGATACAACATGTTGCTGTAATCAGTCACGAAAAGATATTCGGAAACCGGCACAGCAGTAACGTTGAATAACGAATCGCCGGTTGCCACACTGCCGTTCGGATTGGTAACAACAATATTTCTTTTTCTGAGAGTTGCATTTGCGTCAATTGTAAGGCGAACGTAAATAGAAGTTGCACTGACATATTTTACCGTATCCACAGTTATGCCGGAACCAAGATTAACTGCCAATCCCGAACCTTCGTGGAAACCCGAACCGCTGACATACGCAGCAACTGATTTTCCCTGAGCTCCGCTTGCCGGAGAAATACCGCTGACAGTCGGAGGAATGATTGTGCGAATATCGTAGTTTGACCACGCCACAGCGACAGGATATTTATAGGGAAGTTTGTAACTGAATCCCACTTCACCGAGGTAAGAAGTCTTGAATAAATAAGAAGCCAGATCACTATAACTTAATGTGTAAAAACTTTCGCCGTCGTTTGTAATGCCGAGTGTCTGATCCCATGTCGTTCCTGCAGGAGGAACCGGAGCAGCAAAGGATTGTTTAAAGAGCGGTGTGGAATTATTAAAGTAGTAAACATATTTGGTGTCGTTATCAAGCAGATACAAACCGGCAGCCGGGCCTTTTCCATACGCGTCGGCAGCAATATTGGCGCTCGTAATTCCTCGTGGTGATGCAGCAGGTATCGGATAGGATGCAACCGTTGAATCATTTGCCAAACTGATTTTATAGAGCGTCGGGGTCAGTGCATATGTTGCCGAACCGGAATTGACCACCCACAAATACTGGCCGTCGTTTGCAATACCACGAACCGTACCCTGAGTAGATCCGCTTACATATGGGGGTACTTTTATTGAATGAAGTATTGCTAAATTATTATCGGTAGCATCTACCTGAACAATAAATTTTTCGTTTCCGGAAAATGCAAGCCACACATTTTTTCCGTTGAATGTGATTCCCTGCAACGCAACGGTATCCGGAGCAATTGCGTTGAGAGACCAGCGCTTTAATTCCTGCATGCCGTAATCCAGCATGATAAGTGAATTGGTGCCCCGGTCGGCGATATAAAAATATCCTTTTTTTGCTATTTCATCCGGAGAAGTAATACCATCCTGTTGAAACGGATCGCATCCGGAGAGCATAGGCAGAAGCAACATGAAGAACATTGCCGCTGCTGAAAAATGATTCTTAGTAAAAGTTTTCATTCTTGCCTTATGAGTATTGTATTCTGATGTTCTATTACTTAATCAGCTGCATCTTTACCGTGGAATTGTAAACATCACTCTGCACGCGGCATACATATATGCCGCTTGCAAAATGCGCAGCGTTAAACGTAAACTGGTGATTCCCTGCTGTCAGTATATCGTTATAGAGTGTCGCAACCTGATTACCCAGCAAATCGTAAATTGTTATTTTCACCGGAGAAGTTGCCGGAAGTGAAACGACAATGTTTGTTGAAGGGTTAAATGGATTCGGATAATTCGTTATACTGAATTTTTCTACAACTACGGAGTGTTCATTGTTTACCGATGTCGGGTTCGCCAATATATATTTACCACCGGCAACTGCCATTTTCTGATCGTCGTGCCCGACTCCTGTAACATCAACCATTTTCCATGCGAGTGATGCGTTGACCGTTTTGCCGTTGTTATAAAAATACGCGGCTCTTGTGTAACGGTTCAGTCCTTGTGCATCCGACCTCGGGTCAACGTTGAGGGCGGCATCTCTTACCGTGTCGGCCGTGCCACGCATGATTACTAATTTTCTGTTTGTGTACGCGACAAGATCGCTTTGCGCAAGATTCAACTGCGTGTTATACGCGCCCCAGGGGAAAGTCACGGTTAAATCGGGACAAGTATACCAGCCTGAATTACCGGCGATATATCGTGTTATAAGATTGTCGGGCAGAAAGAACGCGAGTCTGTGAACAAACTGACCGCCTGCCGAATGTCCCCACAACTCATAGGTTGAATCGGTGAGGCTGCAATTCTGATACAACTCTTTGTGCATCTGTTCAACAATATTAAACGACCAGCGTGCTTTGGGATTGAGTGTTCCGCTGCCGTCCGAGCCGGTGAACATATTACCGAGAATGTAGGCGTCTGAACTCCAGTTGGTTGAATTGAATTCAGGAGAAGCGACAACATAATTATTGGTGTTTGCAAACGGAAGCCAATATGTCGCAATGCCGGACGCATCACGGTTTATACCGCACATGGTCATGATAAATTTGGAAGAAGAAGAATATCCGGTCGGTAAGACTATCCAGACAGGAATATAATATTGAGAATAGTTCGCATTGGCATACAGATATTTTTGTACAACGCCTGCGGTAAAAACCTGCACGGTCACCGAATCGGCGACACCGGCTTCATAAGCAAAAATTTTATAGAACGAATACTGCCCGCTCGTTTTTTGCAGGTTGAATTGCACCAGATCTCCGACCGCTGTGGCAGTATCGGCTCCGTAAGTTACCGCGTTGGTGCTTTCGTCCATGTAATACCGGGCAGCCTTCCAGGTAATCGTATTCGTAGAAACGGATTTATTCGCTTTGAAGGTAACATATCCGGCGGCCTGGATTTTCGCGATTTTTTGGATACTGACCGCGTTAATAAAGGCCGGCAGGACCAACACAAAAAGTAGGGTTCTGTATATCGTGGTGTTCGTAGAACTAACACCTGTTAATCCTGCCGTGCCGCTGAGAGAAAATGACATAATTTCGAGTAATCCTTGCAATCGCTTTTACTTTAAGAGCAGCATTTTGCCGGTCTTAACATTTGTTCCGGCCTGAACGCGATAATAGTATGTTCCGCTTGAGAGATTGCCCGCGTTGAAGCTAACCGAGTGCATGCCTGATGACTGCATTCCGTGCGCTAAAGTTGCAACTTCTTTTCCAAGCGCGTTATATACTTTTACATCAACCATGTTATCGGTCGGAAGCTGATAGCTTATGACAGTACTTGGGTTAAACGGATTCGGATAATTCTGGAATACCGCAAAACCTTTTGCGTTCATTGATTCCGATGCGATACCGGATACCGGGCTCGTTGTTCCGGATATGGTAACTCTGCCCACGTACACGCTGCTGCTGGAAGCAGTGCTGTTTGCTTTTCTCCACAGGATCAGGCGGACGATCATTTGCTCGCTGCCAGACAAAGTTACTGCGGGCGTGGCGGCAAATGTTTGCGTGGTATTGGCCGGTAAAGCGTTGCCTGTAAGACCGGCGCTGTTGAACGTTGTAAAATTTGTTCCGTCTGTCGTATAACCGAGGGCTGTATTAATGTTGGTTGCCGAACCGCTTTCAGTAAGAAGTACGGAAATATTATTAACGGTAAACGTATTGCCTGTTGACGGGGCAACGATAAATTGAATGTAGCGGTCGGATCCTGTTGAAAGACCGGTGAAAGCAGTATTGGCTGTAGTGGTTGAACCATCTGCAGGCCAGCTTTTTACTCCTGTTGCGCCGACAATAAGACCTGTAAAATTGGTATCGGCAAATGTATGTCCGGCAAAGCCGACGATGTTTGTCGAAGTAGCCGTATCAATTGTGCTTGCAACTACGTTGCCTGTAATAGCCGCGGTACCATTCGCGGTTAAATTCCAGATTGCGGCGGCAGCAGGATTAGACTGTGAGTACGAGCCAGAAACAGTGACATTATTGATAAAAACGCAGCTGCTTGATGCGGTGCTGTTTGCTTTTCTCCATAATATAATACGGATGTATAGTGTGTTGCTGCTCGAAATTTTCAATGTTGGTACAGTACTGATAATTAAAGTAGTATTTGCCGGAAGTGGATTACCGTTGATTCCAGAGCTGTTTATCGCGGTAAAGTTTACTCCGTCAGTAGAATATCCGACAACGGCATTGATGTTTGTGGCAGATCCGCTCTCTGTCAATTGCACGGAGATGTTCTCTACGTTCAGCAGTTCAGCCGATGTGGGTTTCATGGAAAATTGAATGAAGCGCTCTACTCCGGTTGATAATCCGGTGAACGCGGCATTTGCCGTAGTGGTTGTGCTGTCTGCCGGCCAGCTCTTAAATCCGGATGCGGCGACGATAAGTCCTTTATAACTTGTATCGGCAAACGTATGTGATACAAATCCGGTAATGCTGGTGGTTGAGTTCGTGTCAAATGTTGTACCGGATACATTTCCAACAATAGCCGGTGTACCGTCAATATTCAGCGGCCAGGTAACGGAGGCTGATTGTGCATTCGCGGATATTTGAAATACAAAGAAGAGTGATACCATACATAGGAGCAACTGTTTCATTTTTAACCTCATCAAATAAATTTTAATTTGTTTTACTTTTTTCAAGTATCTGAGATTTCAACGATTGTAAGGAATGTGGAAATCTCAATCGTATTCAACCAAGCGATCTATCATTAAACAGTTACATCAGTCATCGCGCAGTACATATTTTCCATATTTTTTATTTTGGAACATATGTTCCCTTGCAACTTAGTATATAATTGTTGTAATGTCAAGTATATAATTCCGCTCAAGAACAATGCAGGAATAAAACCCTGCCGCCGCCGGAGTGATGTGCTGTATCGCACCGCCCGGCTGCCCTTACCGGTTACGCCTTATCCTTACTTTTGGCGTTGGAAATGTGCTTTTTATCAACCGCTTTTCTAAACCGTGTTTTATTGTGTATCGCTATCTCATTAACTAACGCGTACAGCACAACCAGTATTGCAGAATACGAATTGGTGAATATTGCGCTATCCGATTTGACCGTAATAACGATGTCCGAAAACTCGACAATCGGTGACGCGATGGAATTGGTAAAGGAAATAACTTTGCACTTCTGCTCTTTTGCAAACTGCGCCGCTTTGATTGTTTCAGGTGAATAAGGCGGATTTGAAAACGTAACAAGAACGTCATTTCTACCAATGTTGATTAACTGCTCTTCCAAAGATCGGCCGCCGAGTGTTGTCGGAAATGATTTCAACCCGATTCGCTGAAGCAAATAACTCAGCATTCCCGCAACAAAAGAGGACATGTTGTAACCTGTACAATATACGATGTCTGAATGTGCCAGAAGCTTTGCCGCTTTCTCAAATGATGCTTTATCGAAATTATTCACGGCGAAATTGATATTGTTTACCTCATTTTCAGCTATCTGGGAAATTGTCGCGTAGCCGGATGAAGGATTCTTCAGCGCGAGCTGATACCGCTCAAGCGGAGCAATGCTTGATTGCAGATTGTTTTTCACATCCTGTTTCAATCCGTAAAACCCGTCATACCCGAGTTTATTGGCAAACCTGACAATGGACGCTCTCCCCACCGACAGCTTTTTTGAAATATCATGTATCGAGAGAAATGCAATGTCGGTCAATTGCTCAACAAAAAAGTTTGCTATCTCTTTTTCCTTTTTGCTGAAACTGTCCAGATTGTTTCTGATCAGCATCTCAATTGATTTTATATCTTCACTCATTTCGAAATCTCCGGAAAACTATTTGTAATATTTTTATCATATAAAAGATATATCAAGCATCTGCAATAAACAAGAAAACCTAAATCAGTGTTCATTCCTAACCCAGGGGTTAACCCCTGGGTTAGGAAGACACGAAAGGCCTAACTACCCGGCTGAGATTCATCTTCGCTTTTTAGCGGAGCAGTTTTAAATCCTATGAATCCGTAAATCACCACCAGAATAAATCCGACATAATTCGATATCGCCCACAACGCGTAGTCCCATGTGGATACGCCGAGCGTACCCGACATATACACACCCGCAATTGCCCATGGAGTAATCGGGACAATAATATGCGCTTCCTGTGTAATTCTTGCCAGATTTTTCGCGGCAAGTTTTTTCTCTTTAAATGCGGGAGCAAAAAGCTCGCCCGGTAATAACACACTTAAATACGCGTTTCCGGTCAGCAGGCCTGTAGCAAGCGAACTAACAGTTGCCGAGGCGATGAGCATGCCGGTTGATTTTGTCAAATTCATGATCTTCTTCAGCAGAAGGTCTAATATTCCCGCCTTCTGAATAATGCCTGCGAATGCAAAAGCACAGAACGTTATAAGTGTTATGCCCATCATACTCACTAATCCGCCGCGTGTCAGCAACTGATCCACAAGGACAACTCCGGTTGAAGACTTGTACCCGGTGACACAATATTCCATAACGTCAGCAAGACTTTTTCCCTGAAAAGCCATTGCCAGAATAATTGCCACGGCCGATGATAATAACATAACGGGGACAGCGGGTTTTCTTCTGAACGTTAAGACCAAGACAAGAACAGGAGGAAGCAGCATCAGCCAGTTATATTTAAAACTTGATTGTAGTGTGTTCTGGATAAGGGCGATCCTGTCCGCACCGGTATTGACAATTGCATAATGACTGCCGACGATCCAGTATACGATAAGAGCGATGACAAAAGCGGGAACGGTTGTCCACAATAAGTGCTGGCTGGTATCCATTACATAACCTTTAACTGCGGCTGATGCAAGATTTGCGGCGGCAGAGAACGGCGACAATTTATCGCCTATGTAACAACCCGCGACAATGGCTCCCGCTACAGGCGCGAGAGGTATGCCGAGTCCGTGGCCGATGCCCATAAAAGCGATGCCGAGAGTTCCGGCGGTTCCGTATGGTGTTCCGGTTATTAGTGATACAAAAGCGCATACCAACGATGCGGTTACAAGAAAATAGGTCGGTGAAACAATACGGAGGCCGTAGTCTATCAGCATGGGAATTGTTCCGGACGCAATCCACGAAGCAATCATTATTCCGACGATGATAATAATCATCTGTGCAGGCATACCTTTTGAGATAGCCTGAATGATTGAGCCTTCAATGTCTTTCCAACTGTAGCCAAGACGCAATGCAATTAAACTGGCAATAAACGCAGCAGCAATCAACAGCATTTCTACCGGAAGATGCATAACGCCGTATCCTCCGCACAGCAATATTACCATTGCTATAATCGGAATGCTTGCTTCCCAGAGTTTCGGTTCGCGTTTTTTAATTTCTGTCTTCTTAACTTCGTTTTGTATGTTCATCTAAAGATCCTTTGAATTCGGTGATTCTGAAAATTGGATAATCATTGCCCGCTTTACAAAGTGTTTAAATTGATTCCGATGCACACTGCATTACAATATTCAGGCCAATCCTTGCCGTCCCTTCAAGGTCGGCTATGGCAATCCTCTCCAAAAATGAGTGCGCGTTTTTAAATCCGACGCCAAGATTGAGTGCTGTAACACCATTATTATTCAATACATTAGCATCACTCCCGCCGGGATAGCGTATCGGGGTTGGTGTATAACCAGCCGCCTGAATGCCTTTTTTCGCTATATCAATAGCTTTGACACTTTCATCAAACTGATAACCGCCGTATTTTTCCGTAAATTTTATTTCGACACTTCCACCGGCTTCGTTGGCTGCCTTTTCAAAAGTACCACGGATATATTCAATCTGTGATTGTAATTTTTCTTTATTGGCATTCCGTGTCTCACCGGTAATTTCCACATAATCCGGAATAACATTGATTGAAACGCCGCCCTTAATCGTGCCGATATTCAGCATGCCCGTCTCATCCCACCTGCCCAACTGTAATTGTGCAATAGCTTTCGATGCTACCTGAATAGCATGAATACCTTTTTCGGGAGATACGGCAGCATGCGCCGATTTGCCTTTTACTTTGGCAGTAAATGCAACTGCACCGGGAGCTTCTATTATATATGCGCCGGGTGAAGCCTGACAGTCGAACACGAATCCGAATGTAGATTGTAAGGCGGATGCTTTGATAAACTTCGCTCCGTACATTCCGGCCTCTTCGCACACGTTGAATAAAATTTCTATCGGACCGTGTTCCAAATTGCGCTCCTGCAGGACGCGTAAAATCTCAAGTATAACCGCGACTCCGGCTCTGTCATCACCGCCGAGAATCGTTGTGCCATCGGTTTTAATGACTCCATCCTCAATCACGTGTTTCAAATTCTTTGTAGGCTGTACGGTATCCATATGCGCGCAGAGAAATACCGGAGCGGCATCTTTTTTTCCCGGAAGGCGGCCGATAACATTTCCCGCGTTACCGCCGTATGTTGAACCGGCTTCATCCATTGCCGCTTCAAGGCCTAACGTTCGTAAAGTCTTCATCAGATACCCGGCAATAGTAAGTTCATTACCGTGAATACCGTCTATGAGACTGAGTGATTTGAATGATTCGACAAGGCGTTCCTGATTGATGAAAGGGTTGAAATCCATATGATATTCGTCTGTGCTTTTGAGGCAACAAGTTTGTGGAAAAATATCTAATTTGTTTAAAGTTCCATGTTTTATATTTTTGGAACTAAAGTTCCCGAACAACATACTACATATTTTTGCAAATGTCAAGCACAAGTTACACGGGCGTGTTTTCGGATAAGGTGAAATTCCGGCTCCCTGGAACCGTCCCCCCTCCTGTTTCGACCAATACCGTCAACTTAAGGATTTGTTTGTCATTCCGTAAAATCTGACGGGAGAATATAGAGCGAAGAGGATAGTTTCGTTCGTCAGATTTATACGGAATCCAGGTTGAAATCAACTGAGGGCAGAATAGATTCCGAATATCCGTCTGCCGACGGATTCTCCCAGCGGGATTCTGCGAACGGAATGACATGCTAATTTTTATTAACACAACGATTTCCCGGGTATTTTCTCTTAAGTTGACAGCATTGCTGTCTCGGCACGAGATTGGCAGATGATGCATTACAGATTCCACAAGATTCGCACTAAAACCTCAATTTTAATCTCGCATTTTAAAGGCGTTCAAGTTTAAAACAAGAAAGCCCCACGGCAATGGGGCTTTCAATTATAATTGAGGCAAGGTTTATTTCAGCAGAAGCATTTTCTTGGTTGCCGTATAATCCCCGGATTTCATAGTGTAAAAGTACATACCGCTCGACAAATTGGCTGCATTAAATGAGCAGCTATACGTACCTTGTTCTTTGTACTCACTGAGCAACGTACTTACTTCACTTCCAATTGCATCATATACTTTTATAGAAACATATCCGGCTTTTGGTATCTGATAATTTATCGTTGTGACGGGATTAAACGGATTCGGATAATTGGGATATAGCATGAATCGCGACTCTATTTTCAGTAATGTATTTGAAGCCCCTATTGTGTTGAAAAGTGTATCGGAATTTAGAATTCTCATTTGAATTGTAGTATCATCCATCCAAGCCAGATATATTAACCTATTTGCATAAACCACATTAGGATATCCTTGGTATGTATCTTTGTTATCGCCTTCAATTTTCATCACTTTACCGGTATAAGAACCTTCGGCATCAAAAAACTTGAGTATTAGTCTGTGGTTTCCTTCCCAAACCACGACAAATGCCCCAACTTCATTTACAGCAACACTGTTTATTGCATATTCCAAAGTGCTATCACTTGTTTCGGAAATGACTTGTTCGTTGAACAATTCTCCAGTTTTGCTCAATACGCGCATGTTCACTTGCCATGTATTGTTTTTCTTTGAAGACCAAATAATAATCGTTTCTCCAACTGTCCCCTTGGAAGAGTTGAAATACATAAGTCCGTTGGCCGAGGAATCAGTATTTATTTTTATAGTTGAACTGATTGTATCGTCAGCTGCCGAGAAAATTTTTGCATAAAGGTTGTACCCACCAGTTTCATTAACTGCCCAGACCAATGTTCGGGTATTATCAATTGAATCGCGCAAATAGATTGGGTTCAGTGCTAATGAAGCACGATTAATAAGAAGTTTTGGACTGGAAGCTTTTGGATAGGTCAAAGCAGAAACACCCCCACCATAACCACTCCAAACTATCGTAAATGTACTATCACTATTGGCAAACCCAGAACTCACGGTGCCCATTTCTACAAAGTAAGGATCACCTGCGGCAGTTCCATCGCAATTTAAAAGCTGACAAAAAGCATATGTTTCCATAAACTGCTGCGTCCACACCCACAGGAGTTTATCCTTTCCGGGAATGATTTTAGGCTGACTGTACCCCGCGCCGGTAAGCGAAGTAGGCTGGATCAAACAGGTACCAGCCGGACTATATTCGGCAAACTTTTTGATCAGTCCATATCCCCCGCCTTCGGAAGCAATGACCTCTTCCCAGGAAACAAAAGCATTACCCTTGTCATCTACGGCAAGTGACGGTGTTTGTCCCGACTGTGAGACCAAAATTGTATTATTCTGCTGTCCATACGCCGCTATATTGGATATAATAAAAACTACTACAAGAAATTTTAAGATTCTCATACTTGTATCCCGGATTACATATTTACAAACAGTTCTTAGATATTCGAGGTTATACTATTTATCTTGTGGGTTTGGTAGAAGAGTAGATTAATTTATACCCCCAAGATTTTCGATTTATGTTTTTTATTAATTAAATTTAATCAAGAAAATGAGAAGAGTCAACAAATAATTTCAGGCTATACTTTTTTTCATAAGCTCGGCTCTTTGAAGCCGTACAATGTTTAATTGCTTAAAATAGTAGGTTCGCTAAGCCTGGTGGGCTATTTTTGCCCATTAGGTCTTAAAAATGACCGAATTTAGTGTTATTTTGTGGCATCCATTTTGTTAACTATAAATGAATATTGAGATAGCTATTTTGAAAAAAAGAACAAAAACGAAAATACTGATTACTATTTTAGCGCTCTGCCTCATCTCGGGCATTGCCGCTATTGCTATTAATATTATTGATACATGGACGAATGAAGTAGTCACGGAAAAGATGAAAATATGCGTCCGCGCCATTAATGATCTCGAAAATTTGTCCGGCGATTATATTTACAATCTTCACAGAAACGGAGTATTCAACCGCAGTATCATAACGGAATCTGTTGTTGACGAAGTTGATTCCAACCTGAAGGCACTCACGACGCTTGTACTCAGCAAAAATCCGGGTATTGAAGGTGGTTTCTACTCTCCTGAACTCGAAAAATTTATAGGCTATGACTATCCTACTTCTCCCCCGCCAATACCTATCTACGGTCCGCCGCCAAGATCGTATGACATTATCCTTTCGCAATTACATAAGTGCATTGAAAAACGAGCGCTTGTTTCCGAAGTACATCAATTTGATCCGGCTATTTTCCCCTTAGTAACAAAGCCGATTATTTATCACGGAAAGATCGTGGGATGTGTCTGGGCAAGAATTCATATTGAACGGGACATGCCAAGCGTTAAAATACGGAATTTCTTTTCTTCATCAGCAATGATATCCATTGCCGGATTTTTCCTCATTGCTTTCGCCTATTTCCGCTACAGGTACACATTAAACCAGCTTCGCCTTAACATTGAAAAAATCGAGAACGATCCCGGCCATCGCATTCCGGAGCTGCCGGGTGTATTCGGCTCAATCGGCGGTTATGTAAATAAAATGGTCGCGGCTTTATCTTCCGAACATCACAAGCGGCAAAAGCTCGAGCTTGAATTGATTCAGAAAGATAAAATGGCAACGCTCGGCGGATTGATTTCCGGTGTGGTGCACGAAGTGAAAACGCCTCTTGCAATTATTAAGACCAGAATCCAGATTTGGCAGCAGGAGCTTAAGAAGCAACAGTCGCAAGAAGACAATAAACTTCTGAATGACGAATCCTTCAAAATGGTTGTTGATGAAATTGACCGCCTGACACGGCTTGTCAAGCGACTGCTCGCGTTTTCAAAATCCGTTTCGGCCGACTTCCAAAAGCTCCGCCTCTCGGAAGTATTTATGAGAGCAGTAGCCGTTGTCCAAATTAATTCACATTCGGAAATCATACTGAACCTGAGTGATGACATTCCGATGATGTCCGGCGATGACGGCGCACTGGAACAGGTGTTTATAAATGTTTTAAATAATGCGATTGAGTCCATGCCCGAAGGCGGCAGTGTTGTTGTCGGTATGAGTTACAATAGCAGCACGCGGGAAATCGAAACTACTGTTAAAGATTTCGGAAACGGCATTGAAGATTCCATACGCAACAAAATCTTTGCCCCCTTCTTCACGACGAAGAAACAGGGTGTCGGCCTCGGTTTATCTATTTGCAAAGAAATTATTGCTTCCCATAACGGCAGGATGGAATTTCATGCCAACCAGCCGCAAGGCACATTAGTAAAAATTTATCTACCAGTAACTAATAAAGTATAACATGAGCAAGAGTAAAGTTGTCTTAATTGTTGACGATGAAGTAGCGATGCGGAGAAACATTGCCGATCTTTTAACTGCCGACGGCCATATTACATTTGAAGCCGGCGACGGGCTTCAGGCATTGGAGCAGGTGAAATTCAACAACCCTTCACTGATTTTGCTCGATATTAATCTACCGAAAATGGACGGCCTCACGACACTGCAGGAAATAAAAAAAATAAACGCCGATGTTCCGGTTATCATCTTTACGGCATATGGAACAAGTGAGCGTGCAATTGAGGCGATGAAGTGCGGCGCTTTTGATTACATGGAAAAGCCGTTCGATATTGAAGAATTCAAAATGTCAATTTTCCGCGCGCTGAACTACGGTGATCTTTGCGACGAAGTGAAACAATTGAAATCGAAATTTGCACAGCAAAGCGAACCCTCAACCGAACCGCTGATTATCGGAAGAAGCACCAAGATGCAGCAGATATTCAAGCTCATCGGTAAAGTAGCGCCAACTGATGCAACTGTTTTAGTCGAAGGCGAAAGCGGTACCGGTAAAGAACTTATTGCAGATGCCATTCAACGCCACTCATTGCGTTCAAACCGTCCGTTTATCAAAGTGAACTGCGGCGGCTTATCGGAAACTTTACTCGAAAGTGAAATGTTCGGACACGAAAAAGGTGCTTTCACAGGAGCGGTCAATATGCGCCAGGGAAGATTTGAACTGGCAGACAAAGGCACGATATTCCTTGATGAAATCAACAACATGTCACAGCCGCTTCAAGTCAGACTGCTGCGTGTCTTACAGAATCACTCATTCGAGAGAGTCGGCGGCAAGCAGACTATTAAAGTTGATGTGCGCGTTATAGCTGCATCAAATAAAAACATCGAGCAGGAAGTCGCCGAAGGCCGGTTCCGCGAAGATCTCTATTACCGCCTTAATGTTGTGCGGATTACCATACCGCCGTTGCGCGATCATGCTGAAGATATTCCTTCATTAGTTGACCACTTCATAAAAAAATATGATTCTTTCGGTAAGACGATAGCCTCTCCGGAAAGTATGTTTATGCTCTCCAACTATCATTGGCCGGGTAACGTCAGGGAGTTGGAAAATATTATTCATAGTGCAATCGTTATGGCAAGAGAAAGCATCATAACACCCGATCTGTTCCCCAGCAAGCTGCATACTCATGATGAGATAATTGCAATTGATGAGAAATTGAAGAAGGGTGAGTCGCTTAATGAAATTCTTGATACGATTGAGCGGACGATAATGTTAAAGACACTTGAAGAAAACAACTGGAGCAGGACACAAACTGCGTTGAAATTAAAGATCAACCGCCGTCAGTTGTACGCAAAAATGAAACAGTATAATCTGGAAAAACAGCACCAATAATTATTTCGTGCTGTCGAAGATTTTCTTCAAGCGTTTGCTCATGTAAAAATCAATGAGTTTTGAAGTCTGCGGTTTCTGTACACCGACATAGTTGAATGAATTATTGTCAACTATCGAGAGGTCAAGCGGATCAACGTAGCCGTCGCCATTAACATCTTCCGCCAGTCCCCTGCCCGAAAGGTAATTAAAGGAACCTTGATCTACGAGCGACAAGTCAAGCGGATCAACATAACCATCCTGATTTACATCACCGCCATATACTGCCCAGCGAATGGGCGAAGAATTAACCTGTGTTAAATTATTATCATACGCTCGTGACTGGACATCGGTGAAATCATACGCCACCGAAGCATTTTGTGTGAATGCAATAGTTCCCGCACTCCAGGTTTCGATACTGTTGCGGTGTTTAACAACCACATAGTAGTTTCCCGTGGCAGCCGAGTTGAACGCGCCCGTTGCCTGAAAGGTTGTGGAATCCAATACAGCATTCGTGCTATCAACATATGAATGCGGAGCGGTTGATGCTGCGAGATAGAGTTTTAAAGAATCCTTTGCATTGAGAAAATCTCCCGCGTTATAAAATCCCTGCGGAATAACTTTTACACTCACATAGCCCGTTACTGAAAATGCTCCCGCGGTAATATCACCGAACACACTTTTATTTGCCGCTGTTATGGTCTTTGCACTTACCGCACCAAGATCAGTCCATGCACCTCCGGTATACAATCCGCCGCGAAAATTGGTTTCACTTCCGACAACATCACTTGCCGTGTAATTGCACGCGGCAGTATATAGCGGCGATGTAATGCCGCTTGATGTCAGAGTCCAATACCGGTTAAGGTAATTATCCGCTAAAGTGTTTTGAGAATGTTTGCTGTTTGCAACCCAGGCTCCGATAGCCGCTGACGAGAACGTACCACTCGTCAGCGACACAGCAACCGGTGAGTATTCACTCGTTCCGGTACTGTCTCCTATCGGAAAAGTAAAATTGTACGGGAGTGCCGCGTCATTCGCGATTGACTTGACCACTTTACCCGTACCATTGGTGACGATCATCTTCGCCGCATCCGGTGTCCCGGAAATTGAGGAAGAGGAGCCTAACGTGAGTGTATTGTCACCGATATAAAATAAACCATTGCTCAGAGTAAGTACTCCGCTGATTGTTCTTGCGGCATGTAGTGTTACACCGCCGGAGTTATATATCTCAATATTTTGTGGACCGCCGGAGGCTGGCCATTCAGCACTCGCGGTTGTTTGAGGAGTTGTCTGTCCCGATGCACCGTAGCGTAATTTTGCCGCGGCGTTGTACGTTAACGTATACGAGCCAAGAGTGAGAGTCGTAAAGCTTCCGGAAAGCTGTAACGCTTCCGATATTGTTGTATTAACATTGAGCGACTTTGTACCCGCACCCGAAAGGATCAATGTTTTGTATGTCGAAATTCCAGCAGGCAGTGTTGCAGAAACATCACTGGTGAACTTAATTGCAGAACCGCTGTTTTGTGTTATTCCTCCCGATGGTAAAACAGTTGAAGAAGAGGATATTTCATATACACCGCCGCTATTGATGGTAATTGATGCCGGTGTTGTTGCGTTAGCGTACCACAGACTTGTTGTTACACTATTCTTTAGAGTACCGCCGCTATTGATGACAATCGCACCCGGATTGACCGAGCCTGCCAAGATACCCCGTGATGTTGGAAACTGTACGTAGCCGCCGCTTCCGATTGTTATGCCGGTAAAACTCAGTCCTTTGCTTACCGACGAAGCCAGATATGCCGAGCCATAGACAGTAAGGCCGCCTATCTTGCTGTTTTCGTCACCGGTGTTTGATGCTTTTCTTATCAACGACCCGGTAACTGATGAAGTCTGCGCCATGTTAAAAATTGCACCGCTTTCGACAATAATATTCGGCGCGGCTGCCACATTTGCGTAGGTACGTCCCTCAATAACATCCGAGGCTGCTAATTCGAAAGTACCGTCTACGATATCAAGTGTTGTCCCGAGTTGGAACCGCATACCGGTTCCACTCGTTACAACCTTTCCAGCAGTTTTATCAACGACCACTTCATTAAAACCGGTTGAGAATGCACTCGTACTCCACCCGCTTAATGTTTGTGTTGATGCCGTGCCGGTAAACCGTATTTTTGCCCCGCTCGCCCATGATGATATGGCATTATGTGAAGTTGATGCGAGCGTAAAATCTCCATACACGTTTAAAATGCTTCCGGAAGCAAAACTTAATTTTGAAGTCGTTGAACCAAATGAAACAGAATTACATTCGGCATTTGAAATGTTCACCGTTACCGTAACACCGGAATTGACTGTTACGTTGTTTAATGAAATAGGTACGGTTGCTGAACCTGCCGATCCGCCGGATGATGATGCCCAAATTGCGCCATCCCAATTTCCGGTAGCTACTGCATAGCGTGGACCGAGAGAATATTGAGATGCGATAAATGAGTTGCCCATAATATCGGTTATGCGGACTGAATCTATAATTCCTATTTCACTATTCTTTACCCAGAAACGTATCCGCTGGGTTGATGAATCTTGTATAAACGGATCCGGATCAATGAGCACATTGTTATAAGCCGGATTATCATTGTTATCGGGATCAATGCCTGTTCGTGAATTAAATCCGACTGTTCTTGAAGCACTCTCACCATATATTGCTATTTGATCAAAATCGAGTTCGGTTTCCGGCGTTGATACCATTATAGCCGTTGAATCATTCCTGGTAATAAAACTTACCGAAGAGCTGTTTGCGTTAGTGTATGGTAGAACTTCCAAAGGATTATTTGATTTGTCCTTATCAATGGATGTACCTGAAAGATTTTTATATAATTCAAAATGGCAATGAACAGTATTAATCTGGTATCCCGATTTTCCCATGAAGCCGATTGTATCGGCAGTAGATACCGTATCGCCAACTTTGTATTTATAAAATCCATTCAGATGTAGATATGCGTTGTGCCTTGGCACTCCCGCTGCCGAATCAACTTTTACCAATATCCAGTTACCGTTCCTTTGTAGTGCTGTGCCTGCTGTGACGCTTGAATCTTCCATTCGAACAATCACACCCGGCAACGCGGGGTGAATCGGTGTGTTGTACGCCCCCGCAAAATCCATTCCCCGGTGAAAGTCATATACGCCGTCAAGTAATCTTGAACCGAATGCTGCTGCCGGATCAGCGAAAGAAGTTAATCCCGTTGTCGGATAAACAGCGCATGATATTTTAAATGCTGCATTACTGGTATCACCTATTGAAGTGTAATCAACATTCGTTACGCGTACCTTTCCACGCCACGTTCCGATATTGGGGACAGTCCACGAATATGAACCCGTATTTGCAGTGCTTGATGTTATCGTATTCCATGTCGCACCGTTGTCAACGGAATATTCGAGTTTAACATTACTGATAACACCGGTACTTGTCCATGTTATACTATAGCTGCTGCCCGCGGTAAGTGTCTGGTTTCCGTTTGGAGTAACAAGAGTTAAGCCATCAACGCCAAACGTCAGAGCAATCGCGTCGGAAAGTTTTTTTCTATGCGCATCATTATCTCTCAACGCGTAAGCCTGTTCAATGTGCAAAAAGCGTCCCGTACCGGTTGAAGCTGCTGTTTCACACGGATCATTGCTTCCGTTTAAGAGTCTTCCCTGTGTATTATCCGTGGCGGCCAATTTAGTCCACGACAGGTCTTTATGCATTATCTTGAAGGTAAGCGTATCATCTATCGTCAGAAAATTATTTTTAAGCATCGTCAGGTAATCAGGTGACGGAGTAGTTCTTGTTCCGTTGCTCATAATTGCATCAGGGTCTCCGGCATCCTGCCCAAAGCCATGCGGTTGGATAACGACGAGGTTAGTGACGTTCGAGTTAAATACTTCAGTGGCTCGCTGGAGGGTGCTCTCAGTATGCGCCTGATCGGACAAACGATACGCTTCAGCTGTGTCCGTACAAACCGCACTGGTTCCATCGCATGATGATGCGCTTGAGCTATTGCAGCGATGCGTGCCTGATATGTAAAATGCTATGCAATTAAGATTCAGAAAAATATAAAAACCTTGCTTGCCGGTGTAGGAATCATATTTCGGATGAGGCGCTTGAATAAACAACTTCCTGCGCGTCGCCGAAGGATTATAAATAAACATGCCCCAATGGTTCGTTGACGTACTTTTTTTCTCTAAAACATAAAACAAGTTATTGGGGCTCGTGGAGGTATTTGTATAAGCAACTACTCTGTAACCAATGCTGTCGGCTGCTGATTGTGCCGAAGCATAATTTCCCTGCATAATGTACAAAACTGCATTGCCCCACGTATTCAAATTTGATACCGATGGAGCCAGATAATCATTATTGGCATATGACGCGGGCATATTTGAAATGAAATTGTCTACATAGGTACTCAAATTACCGGATAGCGGTACCTGAGCAGTCAAGGACTGCACGCACAAAACGGATAAACAGAAGAAAATCTTAAATTGTTTTTTCATTCTCATAGATAATTCACTTGCCCGCCTTACCGGCGGGCAAGTTTCTAAAAACATATCAATAACATTTTGAGCAAATTACAAATATTCTCCTACTTAAGGAGTGTCATTTTTCTTATCTGCCGGTCACTACCGTCGGTCAGAACATAATAATAAATTCCTGAAGACAGCGCCCCAGCATTAAAACGGACGGAATTTCTTATTCCACCCACGGCATAGCCATCAAACAAAGTAGTCACCTCTTTGCCTATCAAAGAGAAAATTTTCAGAGTAACATACTTTGAATTTTTGACCGTAAATTGGATATCCGTGGAAGGATTAAACGGATTTGGAAAATTCTGCATCAGTTCCATTTCTACCGGAAGCATAGCATTATCTTTTGATACAGAGGTTGGGTTACCACTAAATTCATCTGCCCCTATATCGGGATGAGTAATGTTTCTTGCATCGCCATCAATATCCGTTGCATAACCCGGAATCGGTACCCCGGCATTTTTTAGACCGCTGGCAACGGCTGAATTAATATGCAAATCGCTGCTGCTGACAAAAGGAACATCTTCGGAAATGCTTGAAGCGTCGCCGGAATTCGCCGCAGCCCACAAAGGCAATGTAACAAAGTACGAAGTTGTACTGAATCGGCCTATTTTGTGTTGTGTGGTGTCTGAATTACCAACATATAGATTGTTATAATCGGATACCATCGTTGCAGTAGTTCCGGTTGATGGTCTTCCGATAGCACTTGCGATGCCCGTTGTCCCGTCGGTTCTCAGATTAATAAAAATGTTGTTCTTAACCACACATGAACCCGTTGCGCTGCCCTTATAGAAACACGTAGAACTTCTTGCGCCCGTTCCGGTTCCTTGTAATTTGACCGTATTAAAAAGTACAGAATCGGGATTTGTGCTTTCGGAAACGTATAGCGGATATATACTGCCGGTTCCATTAGCCTGGGTTAAATTCAAGTTTATAAAATTATTATAAATGACATTACCACCATGTCCGGAGGCGCCGGTGTTTGTTGAAATACCATACGTAATACTTGAGGATGTTGACTGTTGATTAATATCATGTACGCGATTATTGTAAATGCGCATAAAGTCCGTGTTCGAACCGGCATAAATTCCATACATCGCCGAAGTCAAAGAAGCACCTCCGCCGAGAAGAGCGCTGACATCATTTCCGTATACTTTACAATACGCAGTATTTGTTGTATATATTCCACCTATTGCAACCGAATCAACAAGATTGTTGCTAACCGTTACATTGAGCAAACTATCCGAGGCACCGTTTCCGGTCAGACGAACACCATAGTATGCGTTCCGAATGATATTCCCGTCAATCTTTGAATTGTGCGGTAACGCCTTTGCAGTTACGGAGGATAATTCAACAGCGCAATAGCTGCTGGAAGAATACGCTCCTGACTTTACAATGCAATTCTTAATAGTGCAGTATGGCGAATTCCCGGCAACGTAAATTCCGCGTTGTGCATTCGTTCCGAAACCTGCAATAGTCAATGCTTTGCCTGGTCCGCCATCAAATGTTACATAGGCGGTATTGTCAACTTTAATTACAAACGGCGATGTGGCTGAACCCGCACCAACAATTGTTACCGCATCTGTTGATTCAGGAGCGAAGATAATCGGTGCGGCTGAGTTTGAAGTTGTAGTCTGAATGGATAATGTATCTTCGCTGTATGTTCCCGCTCTTAATAAAAATGTAACTCCCGGAGCAGCAACTCCTTGTGCATTTAAATCGTTCAAAGCACTTCTGATCGTTGCATATTCCGGATTCGCACCTCCGATAGTTTTCGTTCCGGTAAGCGGTGCACCGGCGATCGTAGTAAAATTAAAAACATCAGACCATGCACTGCTGCCGAGACTGTTGCGCGATAATACCCGCCAGTAATACATGGTTGCATTCAGCAGTCCAAGAGTTGGCATCACTAAACTTGTGTCGGTTAAGGTTGTATCGCTATACAGAAGCGTACTAAATGAATTTGATGAGGATAGTTGGAAGGAAAATTTTTCAGTATTTGCTGAACGGTTCCAGGAAAATTGGATGCCTTGTTTGGGCTGATCAATTGCATTCTTTGCAGGAGAATTGAGTGCGGGCACATCCGGTAATGCCGTAGCAGAAGAGATAATAACAATAGCTTTGTCCGGTGCGAATGCCCAATAGTCACTGCTCGATCCGCTTCCGTTTGACCACATACCGGTTGCGCAAAATTTCGCACTACCGGGGACTGAAGGAGCTGTATAATTAACAACATATGTAATGGTACCGGAGGTCGCGGGCTTTCTGCTGGCACTCACAAGTTCGACGCCTGTTGTTCCTGATGTAGTAAGATAAGAATCGGAAGAGGCAATTGTTCCGCTATTGGTTGCAATATCAATAGCTCCGCCGCCAAGCGATGAGCCTGAACCTGAAATGACTATTGTATATGTGTTAAGTGAATTTGTTTTTACTGTGTCTGGTCCTGTAATAGTAACCACACAATTTGTACTGGATGAATGGCAGCTGCAGCCTGATGTGCTGGTAATATGAGTACGGCCCGACTGCCCCATATGCGCCATAAATATCAATGAAATAAAAGGTATGATCATCAATGGCCAATAGATCTTCTGCATCGTAGTCTTCGACATATATGGTATCCTCAAATATTTATTGAACGAACATTCGTTAAAAAATGCGGGACCAGAACAATAATTTAATACTCAATCTCCGTGCCAAACAGAGCATCAATATCACCATTAAAAGACATCATATTCGCAGCTTTATTTTGCATGTGGCATCGCGCCGGGGGGTTTTTGCCCAACGGTGAGGAAATATCTGTAACGATGGAATCGGAGAGCGTACAGACGAACGTATATAAAAAAAGCGGAGAATTTCTTCTCCGCTTTTTACTAATAGCAAATCATGCTACTTCAGATAAATCATTTTGTTTACATAGTTCAAGTTTTTTCCCGACAACACTTCCTTACCGCTGAATTTATAGAAATATAATCCGCTTGATAAATTATAAGGAGTCATGTTGATTGAAAAGTCATGATAACCGGCTGACGCAGTTTCATTGAGTAAAACCGCTATCCGTTGTCCGGTAATAGTGTACAACTCTATCGAGATGTTTGCATCCGCGGGAAGAGCGTATGAAATCTTCGTAGATGGATTAAACGGGTTTGGATAATTTTTCGAAACTTTAAATTCGGTTGGAGCTGCAACGGATGCTTCAACAACCTTACTATACTCATATGTTCCGTCATTATCAACCATCTTCAACCGGTAAGAATAACTGCCCGTATTTACATTGTTATCCGTGAACGAATAATTCTTTGGTGAATTGCTGTAATTACTTGCATTTATTTCGCCGACTTTCGACCAGTTGTTTTGTGTATCCTTTGAACGCTCCACAACAAACTTATAAGAGTTTACTTCTGTCGCCGTAGCCCATTCAAGTTTCACAACTCTGCCTTGTACCGATGAGGCGAAAGTATTTAACTCAACCGGAAGTAATTCCTCATTTCCTGTTAGAGTAAAATCTGAAAAGCTTGACGTTGCAAAAGTTACTGAACGGGAAGAACCATTCAGTCCGCTTGCAATTTTGAACCAGGTAGAACCATTGTCTTCGCTTCTCCAGGCGGAGAGTGAAGCAATCGCTTTTCCATTATCGTCGCTTGAAACCCATCCGAGAGTAACATCTACCGGGGTCGAGGGCTGCGATGTCGGTGTTATCTTCCATCTCCGGTTAATGCTGCCGTCGCCTTGATTAACATATCCGGCTGATCCGGAAGTTCTGACAATAGTTGTGCTGCCGAGATCATTACCGTTCGGATTCAACGCAACACCCATGCCTGCAATATCAACACCGCTTGAGCCGCTCAAACTGCGGGTGGTTTGCAGATTTCCCACAACATATTTTCCCGCTGCCTCACCTGAAATTGTGGCATCACTGCCCAATGTTAAGGTATTTGCTCCGGTTGAGAGACTGCCTTGAATCAAGTTGAGATTACCGCTTATTGACCTGCTTGCATGCAGAGTAACTCCACCGCTATTATAAATAGCAACATTGGCCGGACCGCCATCAGCAGGTAACTCAGCATCAGTTGTTGTTTGAGCTGTTGATTGTCCGGAGTCGCCATATTGTAATGTAGCTGAAGGACCATAAGTAAGTGAGCCGCCGCTAACATCCAGACTCGCTGTACCCATAATGGACAATGTTCCATTAATAGTTACTGCTCCGGAAAGTGACTTTACACCGCTGCCTGCAAGTTCAAGATTCGTGTATGTTCTTGCAGGAATGCCTGACTGGTCAACATATGAGAAACGGAATATACCGCCGTTGTCCGTTAACGATGCCGGAAGAGTCATGGCGGTGGTAATGGTACTTAAGATTATTCCACCCGAATTGAGCACAATTGACGAACCAGCATTCCACATGTTAGATGAGGTTGTTGAGAAACGTAGTGTACCACCGTTATTAATGGTGATTGTACCGGTATTATTAAGGCCTGCTGCTGAAGTTGACCAACCACTCATGAGACGGAGGGTTCCACCGTCCTGAATATCAACACCACCGATATTAATCTGTAGAGTACTTGTTGATGAAATTTCGGCAGTTCCGTACAAAGTCATTTTTCCGATTGAATTTGAGCTGCTTGTACCGGAACGTATATGAGAAGCGCCGGCAAGCATCGTGAATGTACCACCGCTTTGGACGGTAATTGTCGGAAGGGTTGCTGTTGTCAAATCTAAACCGACACCCTGAATGTCATCCTTTTGACCTAATTCGAATGTTCCGTTTACGATTTCTAAACTGGTGCCGAGACTGAAAGTATTGTCCGCATCAACCGCTATTTGTGTTGCCACTTTGCCGGCTGATTTATCAACAACAACTTCCATGAACGGAAACTGGGATGTTCCGGATTTGCTCGTGCTGAGACCCATAAGTGTTTGAACTGCCGCAGAGCCGGTAAATCTGAGTTTGCCGCCTGCCGCCCAGCCTGATGCTGTGTTTGCCGCAACGCAATAAAAATCACCATAGATATTTAGCACACCGCTTGCGCCAAAGGCAATTTTTGATGAAGATGAAGAAGTGAATGACAAGTCCTTACATACTGCATTTGCATCGTCAATAGTAATGGTTGAACCGCTGCCTATTTTAACGTTATCAACTGAAGTAGGCAAAATACCGCCGACCCAGGAGCTTGTTGAACTCCAGTTTCCGGTTACACCGGCTGAAACTACAGAATTCGCGCCATGGGCACCGGTTGCGGGTGATGTAGTCCGATAATTCTCTGTTCCACCGCTGCCACTAAATTCGAATACTGAAAAATAATACGGGTTACCTTCGGTTAAGCCGCTGATATCAACACTGTTGCCGGTACCGTTATAAACGACATAAGAAGAACCAACGACAGTACCACTGCCATAAACTGCACTTGCCGTATACGAAGTTGCATCTGTTGGCATGTTTGCAACCGCACTGTTAACACGGGCAAGGACGAGTCTGTTTGAACCGCTGCCGTTTGTCCACGAAACGGTCATTGTTGTCTGCCCGATGTTTGAGAAAGTTACCGCAGATGCTGACGTTGTGGGTTCCGTTGCTAAAGCTAAACCGGATGCAGCCTGATTTTGGGCTGATGCGCCTGTGCTTGTATGCACAATATTACCCGAAATATTTCCACTTGCAACAGGTGCAAAACGAACATAAATTGTCGTGCTTGATACGGATCCGCCGCTTTGCGTAAGAACGATTGGATTAGTAGCAACGAAGCCGGTTCCTGAACTTGAAGTAGTAGAAATTTCGAATCCCGTTGGCGGTGCAATTGAGATATCCGCAATCAGGTTAACACCTGCAACGGTATAGCTTTGTTCAGAAGATACACTGCCTACGGCAGTATTAGCAAAAGCCGATAAAGCTCCTGCAATACTAATGGTTGGATCTGATGTGGCTGCCTCGCCAATTGCAAAATCACCAATCGCCGTAACTCCGGTTACCTGTGTACTGGTTGAGGTCAATGTACCCATTGTCAGAGTGCTGCTCCATGCAGAACCGTTGTAGTATTGTGAAATAAAACTTGAGGTGCTCGCCCCGGCCGTAATATCACCCGGGACAAAAGTAAACGTTGCAGAATAATTGTCAAAAGTTATACCACTATTCGCAATTGTCCAATAACGGGCAACACCTTTTCCTGAATTGATTCCCGATGCAAGAATGCTGGGATGCGATCCTGAATTTGATTTTACAGAAAGGTCACCTGCGGCAGAAACGCTGCTAAACGCAACCGTAACAGGGGTATAGTTCGTCGCATCACCAACCTCAAAAGTTGAGGAGGTAGCACCGGTTGCAATATATTTTTTCAATATACCGTTCACATGTCCGCCGGTTCTGGTAACAGTTCCGCCCGAAGCTATGTAAACACTTGTGCCGGCCGTTACTATACCACTGGAAAGCGCGAGTGTATCATTGACTGTTACATCGCTTGAAAAACTAACTCCGGCAGAATTGTTAATCAAAAGGTTGCGGAATGAACTGGCGCCGGAAACACTTATGCTTGATGATCCGTAATACTCAACCGTTGAACCTGAATTCAGAGTTATCGTACCGCTGGAAGTTGTTCCATCTTTATATCTGAGTTTTCCTGTAGAAGAAACGGTAGCAGTACCGATATTTCTTGTAGACGTGCTAGTACCGTTAAAATCAAGAGTACCGTTCAATGTTAAAGTTGCTTTTCCGATATTATAATAATAGCTTGTGGAAGAAGCTCCTACCATGCTGGCTCCCGATGCAACACTAACATTTATTGTACCGGCAGATGATGAAGGCGCATATAAATTGCCGCCTAAATTGACAACACCGCCTGAATAGACATTTAAATTTGAAGTTTTTCCTGAAGCCACACTGAGAACAAGTGTGGAAGCTGTCCCCATATTCACCGTACCATAAACATTGATAGTACCGGAACTAGCACCGTCAGTGCTACCCGATGAGGACATACCCAAATATGCCTTATCACCCAAAGTAAGCGTTCTACCGGCTTTAATAATGAATGTAGTACCGTCATTAGCGCCGTTGTTATCAGTATAAATCGCAGAACCGCCTGATCCGGAACTTCCGTTATAGAATGCAGTCAAATCGCAATCAATGGTACAGGTCTTGCCTGCCTGAGAACTTCCCGGACGAATTCTTGCGAAGTATTTTGCTCCGGATCCTAAAATGGTAACATTACCATATAACTCCATCGAAAGGTTATCTCCGGGAGATACTACTCCCCACGTACCGTTTACTGTAACGGTAAGTCCATACACGCGGACATAAACTATACTGCTTGTAGGCAGCGCAGTATTTCCTTTAATTGTTCCGCCTGATTCAACGTTTAGAGCGTTACAACTTGCGGGACTTGATGCAACCGTAACAGTCCACGAACTTGGAATAATAACTGAATCCGCACTGGTAGGTACGGCCGCACCTGAAGAGCCGCCTCTTGTGGCAGACCACGTTGAAGTGGCGCTCCAGTTACCACTAGCGACAGCAAATCTTGTAGCCGCCAAACCGGTATGAGAGAGCGACAGAACCATGATACACAAAAAAACACAACCGTAAATTTGCTTCATAGAATGAGCCTTTATTTATTTATAGATAGATAATATGTAATTCGAGTTATGTATGACATAATACTTTTAATCCAAGTTACAACAATCTGCCATATTTGTCAACAAGCAAATAATTATAAAAAATTAATATTGCGTTTTCATGCCCGGAAGTGTGGTTTTGACGGTGAGCATTTACGCATAACCCACCAATATCCGCTGCAATTTTTGTACCGCTTTTTTTGTGTGAATTTCTTTGGAATTACTATAAAAACAAACAATATGAGCAATTTTCACACATTTTTGGGCAAGACATACCCAGTGATATTTTAGGCGTTTGAGGCATGAATTGTAAAGTATAGTTAAAGTTCCTGATTTAACCGGATTTTAAAGCTTTTTGTGCAAGTGAAAATTTTTCCGGACAAATAGCAGCTTGGCAGGAAAATTGTTTGTAAAAAGAACACTAATCACGGCCGAAAAATGAAAACTTACGTCATTTTGTTCATTATATATACAATTACTTCTCCCTTATTTGCTCAGACAGCCAAAATACGGGTCGCAATTTTTGAAGACGGGGGTGCCGGTAAGCGCGGAACCGACAATGTCAGTCTTTCTCTGGCGGATGAAAACGTTTTCAGTATACAAGTAATAAACGCCGAGGATGTCCGCGCCGGAATTCTCTCCAAATTTGATGTGTTAGTACAACCGGGCGGCTCCGGTTCCAAACAGGCAAAGACTCTTGAAGAAAGCGGAGTAGATTCAATACGAAGTTTTGTAAAACGGGGCGGTGGTTATCTCGGTATCTGTGCCGGGGCATACCTTTCGACAACTTTTTATCCATGGTCATTAGGAATCCTCAACGCGTGGGTAGTTGACCGTGAGCATTGGGCTCGTGGTTCCGGCGATGTGGTCTTGAAACTCACTCCGGAGGGAAAAGAATTTTTCGGCTTGAAAGAAGACACCATTGTGGTACAATATAATCAGGGACCGCTATTGACTCCCGGAGTCTCTGATAAAGTTTCGGATTATACTGTGCTCGCCAGATTCAATACCGAGATTGCGGAAAAAGGTGCACCAAGCGGCGTTATGATCGGCACTGATGCTATTGCGCAAGGTGAGTATGGCAAAGGCAGAGTTATCAGTATAAGTCCCCATTTTGAAAAACGTGCAGAACAAAGATTCATAATCAGTAAAGCCGTTACCTGGTTAGCACACCATAAATCAAAATAAATTTGAAAATAGTATATATAAAGAAGGCATCTCATGGACGCCTTCTTTATGATAATTATTTATTTCTTATGCACTGCAATTTTCAACCGTTTAATACAAGTTGAAAGCATAATATAATCACTTTATATTTTTTGTTCTGTTCTTCAGCCATTTCTGATAGTAAGGCAATGCCAATGCGCGTTCTTTGGCGCTGATAATTCTTCCCGCTGCGGGACGCTGAACGCCGACATAATTAAATGAGTTCTGATCGGTAACGGAAAGATCAAGCGGATCAACGAAACCGTCGCCGTTAATGTCAGTTGTCAAAGATCTGCCTGCGATGTAGTTGAACGAATCCTGATCAACCAATGAAAGATCAAGCGGATCAACATAGCCATCCTGATTGCTGTCACCACTGTAAATCGCATATGATCCATTATCTAAAAGAACTTCATTACTACCGTAAGCCTGTGAAGCGGCCGAGGTAAAATCGAACGTAGTGGTTGCACCTTTTGTAAAAGTCTGTGCAGCCGCGCTCCATGTTTCAATACTATTCCGGTGTTTTACAACAATGTAATAACTACCGTTCACAGCATTGTTCATCGTACCGGTCGCAGTATAAGACAGCGAATCTAAAACAGCGTCAACCGAATCAACACTTGCATAAGGCGAGGCGCTGTTGGCAAGTAGAATTCTAACGGTATCCCGCGAATTCAAATACCCGGAAGCATTATAGAATCCCTGTGGAATAACCTTCACCGAAACATCTCCTGATGTCACAATTGCCTGTACGCTGCCTGTTATTGCCAGATCCTGACTTGTTGTGTTATTGCTCGAATTATATATATAGAATGTTCCGGTTGATGCAGAAGCACTGTACGGCACAAGCCTGAACGTTACGGTTGATGTACTCGGAACTGCCTGAAGGTCAGTCAATGCACTTAAATCCTGAACAAGTGTTGCCCCGCTTGAAGAGGTGGATGAAAACGAGAGTGTAGCAATATCAACGAACGAACCGCTGTTGATTTTATATTGCAACAGACCGGATGTCGCACCTGTTGACGGATGGCGGTATGTCAGTGAACATGCTGCCGCGGAGAATGTATATCCTGCTACGGGAGTAATTGTAAAAGTCATGAAAGCGTTTGCCGTAATTGCAGCAGCTGCAGTTGTGTAATTCCAGCCATTGCCGCCCCAGGCACGTGAAGCCGGACTGCTTGCTGACGTTAACACACCGGAGCCTCGTGTCAGCGAACCGATAGTGATGTTCGCGTTGCTTGATGACGGTACGAGTGGTGATGTTCCATAACTCGACTGTCCGTTCATGTTCCAATACACAAGAGAAACCGGCGTATTGGTAACGCTAAACGAATTACTGATGGCGCTTGTTAGTCCGGTTGATGCCGCGGTGAGCGATACACCGGTACCGGTTGTCGTAAATGTCAAAGTGCTGAATGTTGCAACTCCGTTGGCCGTGGTTGAACTGACCGGAGAACCGGAAAGCGTTGCCCCCGATGCAGTTATGTTGACACTGCGGGCATCATAGTCATAATTTCCTAACGCATCCACAGTTGCAACGGTTACCGCCGGACTGATTGCCGTGTTCAACGATGCAGAAACCGGCTGCTGTACAAATGTTAAAGTTGTTGCAGTTACCGCGATGCGGTTCTGGTCGCCAGTAGTCGGACTTGCAGCACCACCGGCCGCAGCTGCGGCGAATGTGGAGCCTGAAGCATTTGCGGTGGCCGCAGAAACGGTAAATGAAAATTGTTGCTTATCGGTTACTGAAGCGGCAAATGTTGCGCGCACTGAAAATGTTTTACTGCCGCCGTCACTTGCCGCGAGCGACAAGCCGTTGAACGTAAGAGTTGAGGCTGAACTTTGCGCGGCAACATTACTCGTCCCGTCAAAGATAGCGATTTTACGCAGGTTCGCGTAATTGGCGACTGTAAATGTAACAGACGTTAACGTAGTTGCCTGAACATCTGCATCTGCTGAACCGGCACCGTCACGTATAGTGAATCTTGCAACTTCAAGACTGTTCGAAGTTGTAAGGGTCGTATCCTGATATGAAGCGTACGCAATATTTGCCGTCGGCACAAATGATGAATCAATGATCATGTCGGATGCTGCCGAAAGAACAATACCTGTTGCCTGACTATTCGGATTGTTCGTTGCAGTACTCGTTAAATATTTTGTTGATGTACCGCTGCCGTTGAATTCATACACACGGACGTAGTATGTTGTAGAAGCAGTAAGTCCATTTATCGTAAGACTGCTGCCCGTTCCGTTATACACAACCTGCTCACCCGAACCGGAATAGGTTGCCGATGCAGTGGGAGCAGTACCGTCTGCCGGAGCGGTGAAACTGTTTGATGTATTTATTTTAACTACTCTGCCCGAACCGTTGCCTATCGTCCATCCGGCGGTAAACTGAGTTGCGCCGACTGAGGAGAATACGACTGCAGATGCCTGCGTTGTTGGTGCTGAGAGCGTAATTGCCTGACTGTTCGGATTATTCGTTGCAGTAGTAGTCAGGAATTTTGTTGATGAACCGCTGCCGTTAAATTCGTACACGCGGATATAATATGTATTTGGAGCAGTTAAGCCGTTAATGGTCAGACTGCTGCCCGCGCCGTTATAAACAACCTGTTCACCCGAGCCGCCGTATGTTGCAGAAGCCGTGGGAGAAGTACCGTCGGTTGGAGCAGTAAAACTGTTCGCCGTATTAATTTTTACAATTCTTCCGGTACCGTTACCATTTGTCCACCCTGCCGTGAATTGCGATGAAGTGACTGATGAAAATACAACCGCGGATGCCTGGGTTGTTGGAGCAGTAATGCTTGAACTTGTCGCGACGATCACAGTATCAAGATAAAAACGGTTTGAAGAAGCAGCACCCGCTGAAATTTTAAATTTCGTTGTACTTGTGCCGCCGGTAAATGCAAGCGTTTGGGTTACCATGCTTGAGGTCGGCGTAATTGCAGTGCCAAGCTGAGTGTAGTTGGTACCGCCATCGGTTGAAATATACGCGGATACGGTTTTAGTATCGGTTCCATATGTCTGCAAGTTAAATTTCAACGTGCCTGAACCTGCTGAACAGTCAAGCGAAGGCGTTACAATGTAGCCCATTGCTGATGATGAGCCGAGTTTTATCGCTCCGCCAGCACTGTAAATTTTCGAACCGGTCCATCCTGAAACTACTGTGTACGAATTCAGAGTACCTGAAACATCCGTGCTGCCCGGACTCGCGATTGTACCGGTAGAAAAACCCGTGAAAGGTTCGTTCAAAAGTGTTGCAGAGGAAACCGTTCCCACTGTAAAAGTTCCACTGGTCGAAGCAACAGTTGTATCGGCCGTACTCATTACAATGACTTTTGCCTGTGTGGTTGCAGCAGAAGGCACGGTCCAAGAATAAGAGCCTGCTGAGGCTGCAGTACTTGCGATGATATCCGACCAGGTAGAACCGTTATCGGAGGAATATTTCAGTTTTACATTCGTAATATTTGCGCTTGTCCATGTAACACTATGAGCAGAAGAAGGTGCCCACGTTTCACCACCGACGGGCGATGTCAGAGCAACGGTCGCTGTTGTAGAAACCGGATTGACTGTTACCGAATATGGAATAGAGGTTATCGTGCGTGACGATGATGTAGCATATAATGTATTATAGAGTACCAACACATAATATCCATAACTCGACTGATCGTTCACCGTGAAGGTTAAATTACTTCCCGATGTTGTCGGTTCAACAACCGAAAGGACAGTCGGATTAGTATAGCTGTTCAACTTTAACAGACGCGCGGAAAAATTAGCGTTGGTTGTTGTTGGCGCAGTGCTGATTGAAAAATTTGCTGTCGGAACAATCTTTATAAAATTTGCAGAAGCACGATATAAATTGCTGCTTGAATTATAGGTTGTTGTTGTTCCGTTAAAGTTGATTGTTCCCTGATAGGTAACCACGAACGGGCCATAGGTATTTTTTGTATTGCTGGCGGTGCGGTAATCATCGCCGCGGGAAAAGCGATACGTGCTCATTGGTGACGTGTTTGAGGAAGTCAACAGTGCAATAGCTACATTATAATCTTTAATAGCGTCTTTCAATGTTGAGCTTTTTGCAACAAGGGCATTGTTCATTGCAGTTGACCAATACTGGGTTACGACATTCTGAAAGAATGTCTTGGTAAGATCACCACCGAAACGATCGGTGAGGTAGCGCTGGAAAATCCACGAGGCATACCAGTGTCCGGATGCTATCGTTGTTCCATCAAGATCGTCATCATAATCTATAGAAATGTATGGCTTCGGGAAAATATCACTGAGATACTGCCAGTTATCATCATCGCCCGGGAATACGATATCCTCGCCCCACGTTGAACACATCTCCATCGGGAAGCTGGTGAAGTTGTTGGTGTCATATCCGAATTGAATAGCGTGGAAAAATTCATGCGCCGTGGTAACCTCCATCGCGATTTGCAGTAAAGCGTCGGTACTGCCGAACCCGGTATAGTTGTTACGCATAACCATAAAACTTGTATAAGCCGAGGTTTCGGTTACGCCGCTCGTGTTGGGATTATCCCCCACTGAAGTTTCACCCTGACAGTAACCGTAAACACCGCTGCCTGCTGCACTGTTTGAAAGATACACGCAATACCGTCCGGCATCGGATGTAGCAATAGGTGGACGCGCAAAGCCGAGCGAATCGTACACCGTCAGAGCTCTTGCGAAAGCCGTTGCCATGTTTTCAACATAATCAGGAACACTGTTTGAGTTCGCATCGGTGGTAGAAACCGCGTTGGTTCCCGTTGTTGTATAATAGAATTTAAAAAAGTTTTTTGTTGTTTCTAAGTACGTGCTGCTTAACCCTGTCGGACGTGCCATAACCTTATAAAAAGTTGTTTGAGCATCGGGAGTAAGCTTGCTGAAATTCTTTTTTGCATTTAACAACAGCATGGTTTTATTATTAGCTGCTCTGTCCGGTACACCTGTCTTTCTCATCCGGACATTCGTTTGCAGGGCATCCAACTGTGCAAGCAAAGATTGAGAGTACAATGAATCAGGTGTACTTTGAGCGCTTAGGAAAGGACTAAATATACTAAACGTTAATATAGTTAATACTATGTAGTGAAATCGCGACATACGGTTTCCTTGAGAAAATAAGTAAAAGAATCATCCCAAAAGCGGGAGTCTGGCCTGTGTATAATAATAGACGTTCACAATTTAGTTATTCTCGAGGTAAGATGCCACCGACCGGCTTTATATTTGTGTTAAGATAAAAATAACGGCGATAAATGAGGATAAAAGGATTGAGAAGAATATTCCCACTATTATCTTCCTAACCCATGAGTTAAGAGCGTGTTGCAGAACTTTTTCCATTAACCACGGTCTTCAGACCGTGGAAGGAAGGAACCCGAGAGTTGGACTTTAGTCCCAAAACACATCTTGGTTGGACTAAAGTCCGGGATGTTGGAGGCATTCCTTCTCACGGCCTTAAAAGGCCGTGTTAATGATGAGCTGCATTGACTTGTGCAACAGACACTAAACCTCCGTGTTAATGATGCACACTACAACTTCTTATTTTCCGAAATGCGTGTTCAACACTTCCGTTATCTGTTCTTTGGATTGAATGCTTGATGTGGCATGTACGACTTTTCCATTCTTATAATAAACAACGAACGGTAATCCGCGGAAATTACTGCATTCGGGAAGGCCGCGGATAACGCTTGCATCCGGAGTATCGAATTCCATATCGGCGAACGTAACATTCGTATATTCTGGACGCAGTCCCTGCATTTCGCTATACACGGGAATACACATCGGACCCATCCGCCCGCAGCAGATCATAACGTTTTCGTTTTCTTCCAATATCTTTTTGTGATCGTCCTTTGAAAGGACATGCGTTAAATTTGTTTGTAACATGATAATTCCTTTTATTTGTTGTTGGTATGATGAAATAACAAACAAAATGGATTCACCGAACTGCATTGATTCACCAAAACGAATCCAGCGCCGGTAATTTTCATCATATTATATAGATTAATAAAATAAGAGTATCTTAAAGAGATTTTATATGAATGAAAGAATATATAGTCAAAGCATAGAACGCCTGCGTTCGCCTGAACGAATGGCTCGCCTTGAATTGGAAAAAGTTGTTGATCTCTGCTTAATAGACCGTGAAATTACATCGGTGCTTGATGTCGGAACCGGCAGCGGGATTTTCGCTGAGGAATTTTTTAAACGCGGATTAGCAGTCGCCGGTACCGATTTGAATTCCGAAATGCTCGAAGCCGCGCAGCACTACGTGCCTCTCAGCGATTTTCGTATGGGAAAAGCGGAAGAACTCCCCTTTGACGAAGGTGATTTTGACTTGGTGTTTATGGGATTGGTATTTCATGAAGTGTCGGATTACCAAAAAGCCATGAATGAAGCCTTCAGAGTCTCGGCAAAATATTTAGCAATACTCGAATGGAAATACGCGACTGAGGAATACGGTCCCCCTATCGAACACCGCCTGCAAAGCAGCTTCATCGAACAAACCGCCAAAGCCTCCGGCTTCAAAAAATTTGAGGTCGTGGAGATGAAGAATTTGGTGTTGTACTTACTTGGATAGGAATGATCAATTAGCAGAAGAATTATTTACATTTTTAAGCAAGAATTAATTCAAATACAGCTTGGATATTCCGAGTTTAAATTTTTGAAGGCGAACTTAAATACTTCATGGCATTTAAATAATCTATCTTATCAGAAAAGATTAGTACTTCATCTCCGACTCTATTTGATGTGGACTGCGAGAGTCTATACTTTATTTTTTTTTGTTGCGAAAAGAGGTTTAATATGAAATCATGATTATCATATGATATCATCCAGAACTGTTTCATTTTAGTTGCATACTTTGAGAGTTTTTCATGATCTTTTTTCGAGAAGTAATTCATATAAAGATCTGCTCCCTTTTGGTAGTATGGTGGATCCAAGTAAATAAATACTTCTTCTTTCTTCCTATTCATTTTTTCAAGAAATGCTATTCCTTCTAAGTTAGACACAGTTATACGATTGCTAAGAGTCCCTACCAATTGTATCTTTTGAATTAAGTCGGTTTTATTAAACCTTGCGTCTATTTTATATTTCCCCTTTTGTTCTATACCACCAATCACCCCACCCTTTATAACTCCAGAGATGTTAGTTCTATTAAGAAAGAATGTGGATTTTGCTAATTCAAATAAGGTGACATCAGCTGCATGTTTTTGAATTTCTTTGTACTTTGTCCAGTTTTTGACCGAAATTTCAACTTTTTTTACCCAGCAGGAAAATTCTTCGGGCATCTCTATTATCGTTTTCCAAAAAGCATAAATGGCTCTATCATAATCATTGATATAAATACTATTCACATATCCTTCGATTAATAAACGCAGGGCCAACCCAGCTCCACCGGCATATGGTTCGGCATAGTTTATTCCCAAAAGGCGGTTCTCATAGAAAATTTTGGACATAAATGGGAATATGCAATTTTTCCCGCCTGGATATCTTAAAGGTGAATAATGGGATGTCATTTTACTCAGTTATCCCGAAAATATTTTGCAAAACTCCCCCTATGATTATAGAAAGCGCTATTGTTTGTTGCAGATTACTTGAATCTTTGTAATTATGTGCACCACTTTGAATTAGTTGTGTAACGCTCTTTTCAGTAACATTTTGATTTGCTAACATTGTTTTAATGTCTTTACTTAAGCCTTCTTTTACAACATGAAAATTTTGCTTCAAGAATTTATCAATCTGTTGTCCGTTATCTTGTGCGGCTGTTTCGCATAGTAAACGCAGAGCCATTCTAATAAGCGAAGGGAAGGATTCTGATAATTTGGATTTATTTAAACAATAATATTCATATAAATCGACAATATCCCTGTATAAATCACTGACTGTACCTATTTGCAGGTACAATTTGCCACCAAATATTTGCTGTTCAACCTTAGCTGTTCTTTTTGTCAATCTTGGAGTTTTACGTGATGCGGTGCCAACGAATTTAATTCCTATTGGCCGAAATTGCTTATTCTTGTTTTGACTAATTAGCCTCTGCGAAATTGGAGTTAAAATTTCCTGTATTCTCCCTCGACTTTTTCTAGTGGTAATGTCTTTATTCGCTACTTTTTCGGATATATCTTGGAGAATCATTTGGGCTTCTTCTTTTGTATGGGTACTTTCAAGTTTGCCCTTCTTAAAACTAAATCCTAGCCCATGTAAATTATCTTTTGTAAAAATTTCGTCTTTTACAAACCGTTGGTTTAAATGGTTAAAGGTACTAATAAAATGGGTGTTTTCATCAAGTAGTAAAAAATCACTTTTAGGTTTACGCATAAACTTATGAAGAAAAATGTCACGTTCAAGTGGTTGCCAAGATCCAGTATCACTATGTTTTCTATAAATGTTTTCAATAGCAATACTCTCGATACACACATTACAAGGAATTTCTTCTGGAAATTCAGGAATCTCTATGTTGTGATTCGCTTTAATCTTAACGAGGCCTAGTTTAATCTTCCCTAAAATTATTCTTCTATTTCCATCATATACAATAGGTTTAGAGCCTTTATATACAACTGTTGGAAGCTCGCTAAAGTCATAACGCGATCCCATTTCCTTGGCTAGTTTTGGCAAAGTCCACTTATAATGATTATCTTCAAAGGCTTTATCAACAATATCTTGATCGGTGGCATTTTCATCTATCGCATCCCGTGGATTTTCAGTCCAAAGAACTAAATCCTTGATATTAATATCCCGGATCTCTTGATCTTTTTGGCTAACCATTTACCCTCCAGTTGATTTGTGGATCATATAACTATTTAAAACACATAATTATGATCTTACCATTTAATTTTCATTAACTCAAGAAAACTCATTTAAACTAGGCTATTAATACTCTAGTTTTTATAGTAAATTATACAAAGCTATGCAAATTTATTAAAAAGTCAAAATATCTATCCTTGCTTTCAGGGTATAACTGATTTGATTTTTGCTGCAATAAAACTCCATAAGTTATCAACCTTCATCTTACTCAGAAAAAAGTTATATTGCATTTATATTATTTGTCAATTAATCGAATATTTGCCGGTACCGATGTACTATCGCAGAAAAATATTACTCGCCCTGCTGGAAAAGAATAACAATAGTCTGGAAAAATTGAGACTGCAAAAACTGTTGTTTGTTTTCTGCATGCGAAAGTCTAATCCTGATTTCCATTTTGTGCCGTTCCGGTACGGGTGTTATTCGTTTCAGGCGAATCAGGACCTTTGTACTATGATAAAGTACAAGTTGACTGCCCTGGCCGGTGACCACTGGCAAAAATCAGACTCACATTCCTATTTCAACGAATTATCAGTCAGCGACCGCGCTTTGCTCAATCAGGTTCTCGCGGAATTTACTAATGTAAGTACTAAAGAGCTTATTCGTTATACCTACACGAATTACCCTTATTATGCGATACATAGTCAAATGGCGCAGGACATATTAAGCACGGATGAACTTGCAAAAATATCGGCATATAAATCCAAGCCTTCTGAAAAAGCGCTCTATACTATCGGATATGAAGGCCGTTCAATTGAAGAATATCTAAATTTACTGATTAAGAACGGCATACGAGTGCTTTGCGATGTCCGCCGGAATCCTATTAGTATGAAATTCGGATTTTCGAAAAGTCAGTTAAAGAGTGAGTGCGAAAAACTCAATATTGCATATTATCATTTTCCTGGACTCGGCATAGCATCAGAAAAGCGGCAGGACTTATCCTCCGATTCGGATTATCAGCGAATATTTACCGAGTATCGTTCCGGCACATTACAAGAGAATATGCGAGACCAGGTTGAGATACTGGAAATATTGAACAAAAAATCATCGGTTGCAATTACATGCTTCGAGGCAGACCATGAACATTGCCACCGGAATCAATTAGCAATATCATTACAAAACAATAAGCTGTGGAATTATAAACTAATACATATCTAAAACATGGGAAAAACAAGGGTATTAATCGCTGTTAAAACATACCCCACATTATCGGCAAAATACGACGAGCTCGTATGTACTGCGGGGTTTAAAGAAGATGGAACATGGGTGAGAATTTATCCAATTCCTTTCCGAAAGCTTGACTACGATAGCAGATATAAAAAGTACGATTGGATTGAACTTGATTTGGTTAAGAACACATCTGATTTTCGTCCGGAGAGCTTCCGGCCTGTTAATATTGACGAACCTCCTCAAATACTATCTCATCTCGACACAGAGCATAATTGGCTTGAACGCAAAAATATTGTACTACAAAAAGTATATACGAATCTTACTACTCTCATAAACGAAGCTAAACAGGAATCTGTTTGCACTTCATTGGCAGTATTTAAGCCGACAAAGATTCTTGATTTTATTTTTGAGCCTGTTGAAAGAGAATGGGATCCGAAGAAACTTGCACACCTAAATCAGCTTAAATTATTTGAAAAAAGTGAAAACCCGTTTGAGGTAGTAAAAAAACTTCCTTACAAATTTTCCTTTGTGTTTCTGGATGATGCAGGCCGGAAGAGTACATTAATGATAGAAGACTGGGAAACAGGGCAATTATATTGGAACTGTTTGGTAAAATATGGCGATGAAGAAACAGCGTGTAAAAAAGTTCGCGAAAAATATTTTGATGATTTCGCCAATAAAAAGGATTTAAATTTTTATCTGGGGACTACTTACGTTAATCATTACCGTTCGCCGAATCCATTTATCATTATCGGAACGTTTCATCCAAATAAAGAAGCACAGACAACATTATTTTAACTCATGAGCGTCGAAGACCTGCCCGGCTGGCTGGGCAGGTGCGGCTCTATTATGTGACAGCTTCAATTTACATGAGCCGTGCTTTCAGCACTCTATTTACTATTTTTTATCATTTTTCTACTTAGCTGCCGCACCTTTGGTGCTCATGAATTATTCAACAGACACTGAAACGGGGCGAATGATTCTATCGAGCGACTTTCTGCGGGTTGAAGAGCTTGATGCCAATCTCTTTGTGTTAGTTTTCAACCTCTGTTGCAACACCGAACTCACCCCCGCCAGCTAATACAAGCAAAATTCGCATCTTCGGGCTTGCCCCTCTCTTGCCAAGAGAGGGGCAACGGGGTGAGTTCAGTTTATAGGGGCGTTTTGCAACAGACTCTAAAGCAACCTTGTTAATGCGAATTCACAATTTTTCATTTTCTTCTTGACAAGCGTTCCATTTTGTCATATATTTACTTTGAAAAACAAAGTACTTTATGGAGAAGGCTAAAATGGATGAAAAATACGCGTTAGAAGAGCTTCAATTTATCAAAAAGGTAATTGAGGACTCCAAGCGTTCAATCGTTTACAACGGAATGGACTATATCATCTGGGGCGCGCTTATTATAGTCGGCATGCTTATAACCTATACATTGGCCATTACCGGCATGCGATTCAATTTTCTCTGGGTATGGCTCATATTAATACCGATAGGCTGGGGCTTCTCATACTACAATAGAAAGAAATGCACGGATAAATCCCCCAAAACCATCACCACAAAAGCTATCGGCGCAGTCTGGCTTGGAGCCGGAATTTGCATGACTCTGATCGGATTCGGCGGTCCGGTTATCGGAGGGATGCACGGAATTTATATTTCCCCTGTCCTCGCGATTATCTGCGGCGGCGGATATTTTATCGCAGGAAGGATTCTCGATTCAAAACCGACATCGTATTTATCACTCGGCTGGTGGATAGGCGGCATCATACTATTTTTGGTGCGCGATATTAATCAGATGCTCATTATGGCAGCGTTGATGTTTTTCTTTCAGACACTCCCCGGCATTATGGTATACAGAAAATATAAACGCGAGGAGCAGAGCCGGTCGTGAACGAATTTGACTACCAACAACTTGATGATATAATTCACTCAAGGATCCGGCTGGCGATAATTTCCGTTCTCATTTCCGTTGAAGAAGCCGAGTTTAATTTTCTCAAAGAAAAAGTAAACACTACAGACGGAAATTTGAGCGTGCACATCCGCAAACTTGAGGAAGCCGGCTATGTCTCCGTTAAAAAGGAGTTTATAGACCGAAAACCAAAGACGATCTACGCCCTTTCTTCTAAAGGAAAGAAAGCTTTTGAAGCTTATGTTGAGCGTCTTGAAAAAATGATAAAAAAATAAAAATTTTTACCTATTTACTTTAAAATTCAAAGTACTTTATTAATATAACAAAAGGAATACTACAATGAACGCTATGAAAATCATTACTGCCGCTACTGTTTTGGTTATACTCGCTGTCTCCATTATCAAACCGCAGACCGCACCCGCGAATGAGCTGCTGAAAGAAGGCAAAGCAATTGCGCAACAGGCAAGCGCTGTCTACAATCAGGATCTGATGCTAAAGTCCCGGAGCGTATTTGAAAAAGCTCTCGCCGCCGATACGAGCGATCCATTATCTCTCTACTATGTTACGTTCACCGGTTACAAACTGCTCGAAATGAATTTGCAGAACAAAGATGCCTTTGAAAAGTATTATGAGGAAACAGAGAAAAAGGGATTGCAGCTTTCGGAGATAAAGGGAATGGAATCGGAAGGTAAAGCATTACTCGCTTCTATATACATGATGAAGATTGCCAACAGTCCGATGTCCGCAATCTCTCTCTCTTCCACTATTTTTAATTTACTCGGAGAGGCAGAAAAAGCAAACGCAAAGAATCCCAGAATTTACATTGTCCGTGGTTCAATGAAGTTCAACATGCCGAAAATGTTCGGTGGAAGTTATTCGGATGCCGCCGATAATTTCAGAAAGTCCGTATCACTTTTTGAAAAGGAGGAAATATCAGATTCTTTGCAGCCATCATGGGGATATTTGGAATCACTCGCGTGGTTAGGGCGCTCATATGAACAATTGGAAAACTACGAAGCGGCAAAATTCATCTATCAGAAAGCTTTATCTATTGAACCGGAATACGGATGGATAAAATATAATCTCCTCCCCGCACTCGAAAAAACAATGTCAAGCAAGAATAAATAGTAATTGAAAGTGTATACAATGAAACGCATGTACATATCACTCTTTGCATCAATGCTCATGCTACTGCAATCGCTGATCATCGCGCAAACAAAAACCACTGTTGAGGGTTCGGTAACGGACTCCCAACACAGGCCGCTGCCCTATGCAACCGTGTTTATCGCGAATTCTGGTGACGGCACCATGACTGCCGAGGACGGATCATTTTCCTTCGCGACAAAAAAGCAGGGCGAAGTAACGGTAACAACAAGTGTTGTCGGATATAAACCGGTATCACAGAAAATAACCTTACTGCCGAAACAGAAAAACACCGTTAGCTTTGTGCTTGAGGATAATGCCGTAAATCTGAAAGAGGCAATCGTTACTGCAAGTTCATACGGCTCCGAAGCCGACAAAGGTGTCGTGATAACAAGAATGGATGTTCTGACAACACCGGGAGGCGCGGCGGATATTTATCAATCACTGAAAACACTGCCGGGGATTACACAGGTCTCCGAGAGCGCCGAACTGTATGTGCGCGGCGGTGATCCGCTCGAAACAATAACCGTTATTGATCAGGCAGTGGTCTATCACACCATGACATTCGAATCCGGTTACGGCGGAATGTTTTCCAATCTTAATCAGAGTGTCGTGCGTTCCATGTTTTTTACCAGCGGCGGATTCTCCGCGAAGTACGGTAACGCGTTATCCGGTGTACTTGATATTGATACCAGAAATATTCCGGGCAGAGAAAATTACAATATTGCTCTTTCTATGGCGAATGCTTCTTTAACGGTTGATATGCCCATTATAGAAGATAAGCTCGGCGGGTATTTTGATATACGGCAGAGTTTCACACGGCCGATCTTTTGGCTTAACGGCGGCAACGAACGCATACCGTCCTCCCCTGTTTCAAAAAGCGGGACAGGCGCGCTGATATATTCTTATTCGCAGTCGGGTAAAATCAAATTGTTCGGTTCTTACGCGGCGGATGACGAGGGCGTTAACGTTGAGCGTGCGGAATATAACGGAACATTCAACGGCGATTCCAAAAACACGTTCATTAATCTCCAGAATACTCTTCTATTATCCGATAGAATCATTATGAAAAACAGTCTGTCGTATAACCGGTTCGGCAACACATGGATACTCGGCGTATTGGATATAGACAGAGCAGACCATGTATATAATTTTAGAAACGATTTTGAGTATACGCTCAGCAGCAGTTCAAAACTACTTGCTGGTGCCGAGTATGAAAACCGCAGAATAACATACGAAGGAAGAATCCCGGCAGAGGATTATGATATGCGTCCCGGCGCCTATTCAAAAGTTATTGATGCCGCGCTTCAGGCAAACCGGTGGGGTATGTATTCGGAATATCAGATGCTTAATCCCTTGGGATTGAACCATGTTACATTCACCGGCGGCGTGCGTCACGATGAATTTCCGGGACACAAACAATCATGGACCGATCCGCGGGCAAGTATCGGCTACAAACTTTCCGGCCAATCTGTGTTTTGTCTCGGCTGGGGTATTTTTCATCAGCTTCCCGACCCGCGCCTGTATGCACCCGTTGACGGTAATCCGGATCTGGGACCGATGTGCGCCGAGCATTACATCGCTTCGTATGAACTCGACCTTGGCGAGCAGAATTCATTCCGCGTAGAAATGTACCATAAAGATTACAAAAATCTGCCGCTGGAAAACGATATTACGAACTATGATAACTCCGGCCACGGCTTTGCGAATGGTGTTGATGTTATTCTCAAAGGCTCACTTCTTTCCGATATAACCGGATGGATTTCTTACGGCTATATCAACACAAAACGGAAGTGGATGGATTACGATTCTTATACAAACAGCGATTATGATATTACCCATAATCTTTCATTGGTGGTCAAGTATAATGTGGCTGAGCACTGGCAGGTAGGCATCAACGCGAAATTTGCGACCGGGAAACCTTATACTCCGGTATTGTCTTCAACATTCAACACAGCAAAAAACGTCTATGAACCGGATTACGGCATGACGAACTCAGCACGATTCCCGAATTACAAACGCGTTGACTTGCGGTTGACATACTTCGGACAATTGTTTGATAAATATTCTCTTGTTGCGTACATGGAAGGATTAAACATTCTGAACTTTACTAACATATTCGGTTATTCATATTCACCCGATTATTCATCGCGCAAAGACATACTCAGTTATTTTGGTAGAAGAATGATTGTTGTTGGATGTTCGATTGGAATATAAATCGAGCGACTTACTTTCATTATCCAGCACATCTTGAGGAGATGAAGATTATATACTCAAAATGAATACTATATTGATTTGCGGTATTTGTCAATTCGAGATGATTGACAAAGTGGGGCTTTAAAAATAAAACAGCCGTCACTTTGGACGGCTGTTTTTTGAGCTATAAGAAATACTATTTTAGGTAAATCATTTTTTTAACAGTGGTGAATTTGTTGCCTGAATTCAAGTCGCGGCCATTGAAGCGATAGAGATACATGCCGCTCGCCAATCCATAACTGTTCATATTAACCTAAACATCATAGAATCCCGCGACAGCATTTTCGCTTACCAGGGTTGCTATTTTTTGTCCTGAAATTGAATACAGTTCGAGTGTCACATGACTGTCTGCAGGCAAAGCATACGTTATCTTTGTCGTAGGATTAAACGGATTCGGATAATTCTGAGACAGACTGAAGTGAGTTGGTGTGGCAATGGTGGCTTCAGTAGTAATTTTGCTATACTCAAACGAACCATCGTTATCTATCATTTTCAAGCGATATGAATACGTATTTGTTTTCAGGTTTTTATCAGTATAACTGTAATACTTCGGAGCATTACTGTAATTGCTTGCCCGAACTTCACCAACACAAGACCATGAACCACTGCCGGTTTTGGAACGCTCAATTACAAATTTGTAAGAATTAATTTCGGTTGCCGTTGTCCAATCAAGGCGAACATTCCTGCCTTCAACTTCAGAACTGAATGCATTCAATTCAACAGGAAGTGGAGCACTTTGCCCCGCTGCTGTCCAACGTGAAAAGTCGTTGATGCCACCGTACGTAATAGTTTTGGCTGTCGTATTAACTGTTCCGACACCCAATGACCATGTGCTTCCGGCATCCGTTGATTTGAATAGCTGCAGTGATGATTCTACTACGCCATTGAGTTCGGAACTGCGGCCGTCATAGTGAAATACCAAAGTTGCATTCAACCCGGTATTGGTTGACGGAGTAATATCGTAATAACGTTTTATTGATACGTTACTGTTGCCTGTCTGCCCCCCAAAAAGAGATCCAATAGTTATATTTGGATTGAAGGAGAAAAATTATGGGCAAGAAACGATTTACACCAGAACAGATTATAGGAAAACTCCGGGAAGCAGAAGTTCTGCAAAGCCAGGGTGAGTCCCTGGAAATGATTTGCCGGAAATTAGGGGTAACTGACCAGACGTATTATCGGTGGAGAAAAGAGTACGGTGGCATACGGATGGATCAGGCAAAGCGCTTAAGAGAACTCGAAAAGGAAAACAGTCAACTCCGAAAGCTTGTGACAGACCTTTCGCTGGACAACTCTATCCTGAAGGAGGCATCCCGGGGAAATTACTGAGCCCGGTAAAGAAGCGCCGGGCAGTTGAGGCGGTAATGACAGAGCTAAAAATATCAGAACGCAGAGCCTGTAAGGTATTGGAACAACCGAGATCAACTCAACGCAGAAAGAAAAAAGAGAAGCCTGATGAAGAGTTACTCAGAGAAGCGATAGTAAAATCAGCTTGTGATTATGGAAGATACGGTTACCGCAGAATAACTGCATTGCTTAAAGCCGAAGGCTGGAGAGTAAACCATAAGCGAGTCGAGCGCATTTGGCGGGAAGAAGGGCTGAAAGTGCCGAAAAAGCAGCCAAAACGAAAGAGACTCTGGTTAAATGACGGCTCAACAATTAGGTTAAGACCGATGTAGAAAAATCATGTGTGGAGCTATGACTTTGTTCATGAGAGAACAAGTGACGGAAAAGCAATACGCATCTTGAATATTATTGATGAATATACAAGAGAATGCCTGGCAATTCACATCAAGCGTCAGATAGAGGCAGATGAAGTACTGTTTAAGTTGTCCGAGTTATTTATTGCTCATGGAGTACCTGATCATATACGTTCAGATAACGGAACAGAATTTACGGCAGAATCAGTTCGGCTATGGTTACAGAGATTAGGAGTAACGACGCTATTTATAGAACCGGGAAGTCCTTGGGAGAACGGTTATATTGAATCCTTTAATGGGAAATTACGGGATGAGCTCTTGAATGGAGAAATATTTGATACTATATTTGAAGCACAGGTTATTACTGAAAAATGGCGGCAGCATTACAACAGAAAAAGGCCGCATAGTTCGTTAAATTTTCGACCTCCGGTACCGGAGGTCATTATCCCTCATCAGTTTGCAAGTGCTTGATGACCGGGACTAACATAACAACTGGTACAACTTATTGGGGCAGGTCATTATCTAAACCCGCCGATACGTAAAATAATCTTTGAAGATAAACCAAATTAGTGTATACTGACAGTCATAAAACTAACAACTAGGCTTTTATGAAGTTTCATGGAGGGATGTAAGAAAGAAATAACAATTTAACACACAAACCATACGAATTAGAGTTCCTATATTTATAAGTACTCAACACTGATATACCGACAATAGCTCGAATATGTAATTCAGAAATGCGTGATAAAATTGTATAAGGAATGCATGTATGTTAATTCATCGTTGTGTTTATTTGTATTGCATTGCTATAATATTGACTCAAGTCTCATGCAGAAACGATATATCAGGTCCCGCGCAGCCTACAACAGCAAAAATTCAATTAAATTTAAAAAACGCCGATAAAGCCGGAATCCATACCGGATATTTCTGGGATAAATCCGGCAGCCTCAATCTCCCCCGACAGATAAAATCAACCACCGCGAATGATACAATAACCGCACCAATTGACGAGGTTAAACTTCTCATACTTGATATGACAAATTATTCGAATGAAAGCACATTCATCAATGCATGGGATGCCGCTAATCAGGTTAGCTTGATAGATACTTCATTGCGTTCAAAGCTGCTTCGTGAGGGTGTCGTTGATATTTTCGATATATATGATATTCTCTACAAGAGTTATACAGGTAGCTTTTACAAGTATTTGGGGAATTATTCATTTTCCGTATCCGGCGGAAAAGCAGGAGGAGAGATATACCTCAATCCCGGATTGAACTATTTCTATTTTGCATTTCGCTCCAAAGGAAAAAGTATTTCCGATAATGATCAGTCAAATGTAATCGTGGAGAATCAGGAAAACACAATAAAAGCTGAAGCCCCTCAGTCGGGATCGGCATGTCCGGGAATACAGACCGTAACTCATTTTGGTAAAACATATAACACCGTGCTGATCGGCGGTCAATGTTGGCTCAAAGAAAACCTTGATGTTGGATTACGAGTGAATGGGAATGTAACTCAATCCAACAACGGAACAATTGAAAAGTATTGTTATAACGACTCTGATACAAATTGTGCAAAGTATGGCGGTTTGTATCAATGGGCAGAGGCGGTGCAGTATCAAAATGGAGCAACACACATTTCCTCACCGAATCCCGCGTTTACATACAACATTCAGGGTATATGCCCGACGGGCTGGCATATACCGACAAAAGAAGAGTATGCAGTACTGCTGACAACAGTAATTGGATATTCAGGCGGTAATGGCCTAAAAGCAATTGGGGAAGGAATCGAAAACGGAGCGGGGAGTAATGCCACAGGGTTCTCGGCTTTGCTTTCGGGCTGGAGAGATGGCAATGCTTCATTTAATGATTTAGGACGTAATACTTATTTTTGGAGTTCCGCTGAGAGCGATACAGGGAAAGCCGTAAGATTAGGTCTTGCATGCGACATTGGGTCCGTTATCGTGAATACCGGCAGTAAAACATTGGGTTTGCAAATCCGCTGTATAAAAGATGTGGACAATACTTCTGCTCCTATAGTGCCAGTACTATCATCACCCATCAGTCATACTGCAGATGTAGAATTAAGCGTGACACTCTCATGGAATCTTACCGCCGCAGCTGAAAGCTATTCGTTACAAGTTTCAACAGATAGTCTATTCAGAGGTTTTATCTATAACCAGAGTGGATTAACCGGGACCAATCAACAAATTCCAGGACTTAGTAATGCAACCAAATATTACTGGCGCCTGAATGCGGCAAATACGTACGGTACTTCAGGGTGGTCAAATGTTTGGGACTTTATAACACTTGGCACAGCTCCAAACGCACCGGTTTTGGGAACACCCAAAAACGATACGACAGATTTAAATTATCCGCCAACATTAGCTTGGAAGAAAAGTAACACGGCAACAAGTTATTCACTGCAGGTTGCCGCAGACACAGGGTTTGCCGCATTAATTTATAATAAAAGCGGATTACAAGACACAAGTCAGCAAATTGCCGGACTTAACAATCTGACAAAATATTATTGGCGTGTAAATGCCGCAAACAAGTACGGTGTTTCGGGTTGGTCAACTGTCTGGAATTTTACAACAGTTGGAGTCGCCCCAAATGCGCCTGTTTTAGCAGCTCCTGACAATAACATTGTTGATGTCAATCTTACACCAGCATTAATATGGCATAGCTCTGCAAAAGCAGTGAGCTATACATTACAAGTGTCAACAGATACGCTATTCGTAAGTATTATATACAGTAAGGATGGATTAATAGATACAACTCAACAGATTTCAGGGTTGAGCAATTTTACGAAATATTACTGGCGGGTAAATGCCACAAATAAGTACGGCACTTCGAACTGGTCAAGCATCTGGAATTTTACTGTTACCGGAATCACGCCAAATGTACCCGTCCTGTCGACACCCCCTGCAAATTCAATCGATGTAAGTGTTTCACCAATGCTTACATGGAATGCAAGTGTCACTGCGGCAAGTTATGCATTGCAGGTATCGACCGACAGTCTTTTTTCAAGTTACGTGTATAATCAGAGCGGCCTGACTACTACGAGCCAGCAGATCAGCGGACTAAATAATTTCGCGAAATATTATTGGCGGGTAAATGCAGCAAATAAATATGGTACTTCAGGCTGGTCAAGTATATGGAGTTTTACAGTCATAGGAATTGCACCGAACACTCCGCTTTTGGCAACACCCGCAAATAATGCTGTAGACGTCAGTCTATCAATTACGCTGACATGGAATGCGAGCACAACGGCACAGGGTTACACGCTGCAGGTATCGGTTGATAGTTTATTCTCAACCTATGTTTTTAATCAGAGCAGTTTACCGGGGACGACGCAGCAAATTTCAGGGCTGAATAATCTCATAAAGTATTTCTGGCGTGTCGCTGCGACGAACAGTTACGGAACGTCAGGATGGTCAAGTGTCTGGAAATTCACAACGATTGGGACCGAACCGAGCACACCTGCATTAGGATCACCGGCAAATAATACTGTTGATGTAAGCATTCCGCCAACACTGACCTGGGCTGCTAGTGCAGGTAGTACAAGTTACCGTTTGCAGGTGGCAACAGATACCGGGTTTACAAGCATCATTTTCAATGACAGTACGCTTACCTCAACTTCAAAACAAGTTGCGAGTTTAACAAACAGTACGAAGTACTATTGGCGGGTACAAGCAAAAAATAGTTATGGCGTATCGGGCTGGTCAAGTGTCTGGAATTTCACAACCATAGGAATTGCCCCGAGTGTACCGGTCTTGGTAACACCCACGAATAATACAATTGACGTTAGTATTTCTCCGACTCTCACGTGGAACGCGAGCGCGACAGCAACAAGTTATACTTTACAAGTATCAGCAGACAGTTTATTTGCGAGTACTATTTATAATCAAAGCGGGTTGACTTCAACAACTCAACAATTGAGCGGTTTGAATAATGTAACAAAGTATTACTGGCGTGTCAGGGCAACCAACAGCTACGGTACATCGGGCTGGTCACTTGTATGGAACTTTTCTACTATCGGCACAGCTCCAAGTGTACCGGTGTTGGCCACGCCTGTTAATAATGCAGTTGATATTGGGGTATCACCGACATTAACCTGGGACGTAAGTGCAGTAGCGACAAGTTATGCATTGCAGGTTTCGACAGATAGTCTCTTTTCAACTTTTATTTTTAATCAGAGTGGCTTAACTTCCACCAGTCAACAAATAAGCGGGCTGAGTAATGTAACTAAATATTACTGGCATATCAATGCAACAAGCAGCTATGGAACATCGGGATGGTCGAGTGTATGGCATTTTACTACCACAGGAGTTGCGCCAAGCATTCCGGTTTTAGCATCACCAGCTAATAATCTAATAGATGTTGAACTCACTCCAACTCTCTCTTGGAATGCAAGTGCAACGGCGACAAGTTACACACTACAGGTATCAACTGATGCCGGTTTTACCAATTTTGTATATAATAAAAGCGGTCTGACCACAACAAGTCAGCAGGTTAGCATTCAGACCAATTTGGCGAAATTTTTCTGGCGTGTCAGCGCAACCAATAATTATGGCACATCGGACTGGTCAAGTGTATGGAGCTTTACAACTGTAGGAACAGCACCAGCTATCCCTACAATGGCGACACCATCAGATAAGGCCGGGGACTTAAGCCTTTCACCTATCCTCACATGGAATGTAAGTACAACTGCAGTCAGTTACACATTACAAGTCTCGACTGATAGTTTATTTTCAAGCTTTGTGTATAATAAAAATGATTTAACTACGACGAATCAGCAGTTAGTCGGCTTAAACTATCTTACAAAATATTACTGGCGTGTAAGCGCAACTAACAGTTATGGCACGTCGGGTTGGTCAACTTCATGGAGCTTTACAACAATTGGATCAGCACCAAGCATTCCAGTATTGGCAACACCTATAAATAATACTGCAGATATTGCTATTCCGCCGACACTGACATGGTCTGCAAGCGCAGGCAGTAAAAACTACCGGTTGCAAGTAGCAACAGATAGCTTATTCACCACTATTGTATTCAACGATAGTACAATTACCGCAATCTCAACACAAATAACAGGCTTAGGATATTCGTCACAATATTTCTGGCGAGTCAGTGCGGCCAATAGTTACGGTACCTCAAATTGGTCTGGTACATGGAGCTTTACCACGCAAGGAAATCCATGTCCCGGAACGCCGACGGTAACCTATGCAGGAAAAACATATCATACGGTACAGATCGGCAGTCAGTGCTGGTTAAAAGAAAATCTGGATGTTGGTTCAAGAATAAACGGAAGCGGTACGCAGACAGATAACGGTACAATTGAAAAATATTGTTATAACGATGACCCCGCAAACTGTGATACTTACGGAGGATTGTACGAATGGAATGAATCAATGCAGTATGTAACAACAGCCGGGACGCAAGGAATATGTCCAGCCGGTTGGCACATACCAACACAGGCAGAATTTCAGGTGTTGGAGTCCACAGTAAAGAATGACGGCAATACATTAAAGGCCGCAGGACAGGGATCGGGAAGCGGCGCAGGTACGAATACGAGCGGATTCTCTGCTTTGTTGGGGGGCAGCCGTCACTATCTGGGATATTTCAATAGTATACGGGAATACATTCCCTTGTGGAGTACTACTGAGTACGATGCGACGAACGCAAGCTACAGTTATCTAAATTACGATGATAGCACTATCCGGTCAGCTAATTCAAGCAAAAATTATGGCTTAAGCGTGCGTTGTCTTAAAGGTGATGGCACCGTGAGTCCTCCGGCACTTTCCTCCCCCTCAACCGGAGCAATTGACGTATCAATTTCACCGACACTCTCATGGAATGCAAGTTCTACGGCAACAAGTTATACGTTGCAGGTATCAGCAGACAGCTTGTTCTCAACGTATATGTACAATCAAAATGGCTTAACGGGGACAAGTCAACAAATTAGCGGACTTAATAATTTCACAAAATATTATTGGCGTCTTAGTGCAAGTAATGGCCTAAGTACATCCGGCTGGTCCGATGTGTGGAATTTCGTAACAATTAAAACGGCGCCCGGAGCCACACAAATCGTATTGCCCGCTTGCAATGCAAAAGATATTTCCATTACGCCGACGATTATCTGGATGAAAAGTGCAATGGCCGTAAGTTACACGTTACAGGTAGCGACAGATAACGGATTTGCAAATACAATTTATAACCAAAGCAATATCGCAGACACAAGTATGCAGGTCCCGGAATTAAGCGGATTGACAACGTATTGGATGCGGGTAAATGCAACGAACACTTTGGGCACTTCGGGATGGTCGGGTGAATGCAGCTTTACGACGGAAAAAACATTCCCCGAGAACACACAAACTGTGCTTCCTGTTTGCGGTTCAGGAGATGTTTCTATTACGCCAATAATTACCTGGAATAAAAGTGCAAGGGCGACAAGTTACAATTTGCAGGTAGCGACAGATAACGGATTTGCAAATACAATTTTTAACCAAAGCAATATAGCAGACACAAGCTTGCTGGCTCCGGAATTAAACGGACTGACAACATATTACATGCGCGTAAGTGCAACAAATAAATATGCGACTTCCAATTGGTCGGGTGAATGCAGTTTTACGACGGAAAAAACATTCCCTGAGAACACACAAACTGTGCTTCCTGTGTGCGGTTCGAAGGATATTTCTATCACGCCGACAATTGTCTGGAATAAAAGCGCCAGAGCGACAAGTTACACTTTGCAAATATCCACAGATGTGGGATTTGCAAATACAGTTTACAACCAAGGCGGAATAACCGACACAAGTATACAGGCTCCGGAATTAAACGGACTGACAACATATTACATGCGGGTAAGTGCAACAAATAAATATGCGACTTCCAATTGGTCGGGTGAGTGCGCCTTTACCACGATAAAAACAGCGCCCGAGATCCCTCAACTCGTATTACCTGTTTGCAATGAGCTAAATGTCTCTATTACGCCAACAATCACCTGGATGAAAAGCGCAAGAGCTGCCACTTATGATTTGCAGATCGCTACTGATAACGGATTTGCAAATATGGTTTATACCCAAACGGGAATAACCGATACAAACCACCTGGTTCCGGAATTGAACAGATTAACAACCTATTATATGCGCGTGAGAGCTATCAACAGGTTTGCCACTTCAAATTGGTCTGGTGAGTGCGGCTTTACAACGATAGGAACCGCACCAGCCGCCCCCAATTTGTCAACACCAACAAACAGCACGATGGACATTGGCCTTTCACTGACACTTACATGGAGTGCAAGTACAATGGCAACGAGTTACATGCTGCAAGTATCCGCCGATAGCAGCTTTGCAAGCTTTATCTATAGTGAGGGGCAAATAACAGGAACAAGCCGGCAAGTAACAGGGTTGGGTTATTCATCAACATATTATTGGCGCGTTAATGCAACAAACACGTATGGTACATCGGGATGGTCAGGTACCTGGAGTTTTTCAACTCAGGGTAATCCCTGCCCGGGAATTCCTTCGGTGGATTATGCCGGAAAAGTATATAAAACAGTTCAAATCGGAAGTCAATGCTGGCTGCAGGAGAACCTTGATATCGGGACAAGGATAAATGGAGGCAGTTCGCAAACGGATAATGGAACAATTGAAAAATATTGTTATAATGATGACCCGGCTAACTGCGCAATGTATGGCGGACTTTATGAATGGCACGAGATGATGCAGTATGTAACAACAGCCGGTACGCAGGGAATATGTCCGACAGGATGGCATTTACCTACAATTGACGAGTATCATACTTTAGCAGCAGCTGTTAGTGATGCCTCTGCGTTAAAAGCCGTGGGAAATGGCGGTGGGACTAACACAAGCGGCTTTTCCGGTCTGCTTGAGGGATATCGCTATTATCTCGACTACACATATATCAATGTTGGCAATGCAGTTTACTTATGGACTTCCTCCGAATTCGGGACAGATAAAGCAAGCGCCACGTATCTGGTAAAAGAAAATAGTATAGTTACATACGGTTATGACTTTAAACAAGATGCTTTCAGTGTTCGCTGCCTTAAAGGTGATGGCGTCTTGAGTCCACCACTTGCTCCTATTCTTTCATCCCCATCGTCCGGCTTAATAGATGTAACTCTCCCGCCAACGCTCTCGTGGAATGCAAGTGCGACCGCAACAAGTTATGCTTTGCAAATATCTACCGATGCCGGATTTTCAAATCTGATTTATAACAACAGCGGTTTTACTGAGACCAGTCAGGTGATAACGGGGCTTAATTATCTGACTAAATATTACTGGCGCGTTAATGCTACAAGCAGCAACGGTACTTCGGGTTGGTCAAACATTTGGGACTTTACAACGACAAAGTTGGGTAGTGCACCTTCAACACCAACACTCACCGCTCCAGCCGATAAAGGCAGTGTTGTATCGCTCTTTTCGACTTTGAATTGGAGTTGCTCAGATCCTGATGGAGATCCGTTGACCTACACGCTTTACTATGGAACATCTTCCCCGCCGCAAAATGTCATTAGCGGAATTACAGCCAGCACGTATTCTTTGTATTCGATTGCACATTCAGGAATTACATATTACTGGTATATTATTGCTGATGATTCACATGGCAACAATTCAAAATCAGAGACACATACATTTACAATATCCAGCGCGCCAATCGCTTTGCCGTGTCCGGGCACGGAAACAGTTGACTATGAAGGAACCACGTACCACACAGTGCAAATGGGAACACAATGCTGGCTAAAAGAGAATCTTAATGTGGGTATAAGAATAGACGGTAGCGGATACCAAACCAATAATGGGATTTTGGAAAAGAATTGCTTTAATGACGATACAACATACTGTAATGTGTATGGTGGACTTTACGAATGGAACGAAGCCATGCAATATGCCGGAGGTGGTTCAGGGATTCAGGGTATTTGTCCTTCGGGCTGGCATATTCCGGATACTTCGGAAGTTAGAATTTTTGCCGAGTATGTTAACTATGAAGGAAATTATCTGAAGGCGGTTGGCCAAGGGACTGAGGTCGGAATTGGAAATAACGCTTCTGGATTTACAGCTCTGCTCGGTGGTTACCGGCATCATCTTGGTTATGGCATTACCTATGATGGCATGTCGCTCGAAACTGATTTCTGGACATCCGTTCCTTCAGGCAGCAATACGTATTATATGGCGATTCACGGCTGGCTAAATGATGTTGTTCTTAATGCGGATATTAACACGCTCGCTTTCAGCGTTCGGTGTATTAAAAACTGAGAGTCTTATTTCTCTCAAGTTGAACATGTTCTGAATTATTTTTCAGACCGAGTTAATCACGAACTCCTGCGGGTCATTACTATTCGATATAATGATTGTTATATTTATTATGCTCACGCAACATATTCTGTTTCGTCTATACAGTGTTTATCGGCAGGATTTTTGATAACATAAATGAAGTGCCGCCGTTCTCCCTTATTTATTAGAGTAAGAAATAAGGCTGTCGCAAAAGCCAGATATAGACCACAGACTCGACCGACCGCTGATGCAGTCATGCGGACAGGTGACACTGAAAACCACACCTTCGCCGGACAAGTATTGAGTGGTACCAACTCTCGTTTGGTGATAAACCGTCATTTCTTTTTTACTATAATCCAACGACACTAACGGCTAAAGAGTGTAATAAACTTAGCAACAAAATGGAACTTAAACACAATGCACGTTAGCGTTGTGTACTTGCGTGTCTTTTTGACTTTTAAATAGGAACTTCTCTTCGGAATACGGAGAATTTACCATTTATACAATCTGTTTTACATTACTAAAAATGGGTAACTTAGTCTAAAACCGGGATTCTTTAAAAAGAAAAAACCTCCAAAACACGTTGATTTTGAAGGTTTTTGTGAGCGCGGGTGGGCTCTGCGTAGCATCCGGTGGAGAACCACCGACCCTTTGCTTAAAAGGCAGAGTATCACGCAAAATAAAAGTTCTCCCGTCTGTAACTCAATATATTATAAGGCTTTATGACTACGGTTTTTCATCTATTGCGCGGAAGTAGTTTTGGAAGTAGTAATTTGCGTTCAATATTCGTCTACAGTATCATTTTTAGTGTACAAGTATTACTAAAATCAGATAAGGTTTTCACTCAATAATTTAGAGAGAAAGAACCTTCTCCAATTTTGAAAGCGCAACGGAGTGTTTCACCCTATCCATCTTTTTCAGGTTCATTAACTTCCAATTTACCGCGGGTAATTTTTCAATATCATTAAATCCAAGAAGACTCCAATCCGGCTTCATCGATTTGAAGGAGATCAAAAATTTTCTTTCCTCGTAAGTAAGTGATTTACTTATTTCTGACACAAGTTTTTTCCTTACCGCTTCCAGTTCGTCAAGCGCAACAGGTTCACGGACCATTCCCAAAAATTCCTGATTGTAAATATCAGCTATATTCAAAAAATTTGGTCGCAATAGTTCATGCATAGGACGGTTATGGCTGATGAGATAAACAATAAATAGTTTTCTCATTACATCAGTGAGTCCTTCGTTGTCAAAAAGCAATTTTATATCATACAGATCTCTTGGATGCTGTCTGTCCAACGCCGCACAAATCTTTCCCGCGTATAATTCTTCTTTCGCGAGCGACCGAACTTTCAATGATAATTCAAACATTGTCTTCGCATATGCACCAAGCTCATACTCTACTGCCGGAAGAACACTTCCTCTCATTGTCGTATTTGGTTCTATTTTTATCGTCGCTTCACTGTTTTGAATAATTAATCCGATAACAAAATCTCCAAATACTTTTCTTTGGCTTTTCGTGCCGGGTATTATTTTGAGTATAGTTTCTTCGGCCTTCAATAAGCCCGTCGAAATATTCTTATAAGATCGCTCTCTTTCTTCAACCGGGAGGTAAACCAAATCAATATCAACAGATAAACGTGGCAAATCCCGTACAAAAAAATTTATTGCCGTCCCGCCTTTGAGGGCAAATACAGATTCCCGGTTTATGATGGGAAGCACTTTTAATAGTAATTCAGCTTGTTTTAAATATTGACTATTCTTCATAATTCTTTGGAACCGTTATACTGTATTTTTTATTTAACTTACCTTCGGACACGAGCTTTCTTTTTCCATCGCCAAAATTAATCTTTTCCCCGCGCAGATCGGTCAGCCAGCTATGATTGTATTTATCAGCCAAAAGGAAGAAGAGTCTGTTCACTTTAACCGAGGAGCATTTTTCGAGAAGTATTTGCAGTACTTCCCCTCGCAATGTTGTCAGCGACTCCATTATTAAACCTACTTCTTCGAATGAGTGATGCTTTGGGACAAGATAAAGCATTTCAAGTATGGCAAGTTCCGGGGATGAAATTTTTACAGATATTCCGGTTATCTCTTCAAGCGAGAATGTTTTTTTCGAATCGTATCGGAAGATGTCCGTTCTAAAATAGTTTATGTTGTTCATCCATGGCTGCAAAGTAAACCATCGGGGGAGTCTGTGCCCAAGCCGGTTGAACAATTCTATTTTCTTGCCGACACCGGACAGATAATGTCCGAAACCTTTTAGTTCAAGTGCCGTTCTGGCTCCAACATGCAAAAGAGATGCAGAATCTTTCTGTAAACAATAAAGCCCGCCCTGCCAGTCAACTAGATCACCGGATAACGTATATGCGCCCCTCGCTATTAGCTGTATCCAACCCGAATTCACATAGCGCGCCAATATCTGAGGACTATAGCCCAATTCGCTAAGTTCTTTAGATGATTTGACAGTTCCCCGCGGCCATTGTAGTATTAGCTCATTTATTCTGCTCATATCCGGCACTTTAGAATTAAAACAATCGTTTTTGAGTAATTGGTTTATATAAATGCGTATTTCTATACTATAAGTATACGTATTTGCGCATATATAAACCAAATGGTTTTTTTGCTGCCCCGGTCGGGACAAAAACTCAGTACTGGTACGGATTGATTTTTGCCGCCTATGGAAGTAGATTCTTCTCCTATTTACTCATATGCCCTTTCACTCGCGCAGGACTGGTTATACATGATTAAGCTATTATTCGCTTTTTTGTTTAATTCGTTAAAAACAAGAACTCAATTGCAACTCGAGGTACTATACCTCTCAAAACAATTGGATATATTAAAGAGAAATAGCCCAAAAGTTCAGATCAAAAACAACGAACGCCTATTCTTTTGTATGTTGAAAAAATATCTTCCGACTTGGAGACAAAAAACCATTATTGTTAGACCGGAAACCGTGATCCGGTGGCATAGAAATGCTTTTCGGTATTATTGGAAATGGATATCAAATCCTCAAAATGGCAGGCCGAAAATTGAGCGTGAGATTATTTCATTGATAAAGCGAACAGCACAAGAAAACCCATTATGGGGTGTGCCGAGAATCCATGGAGAATTAATTAAAATTGGCGTAAAAATCTCTCAGTCAACAGTCCAAAGATATTTACCAAAAAAGAACCGCAAACCAACCGGACAAAGTTGGAAAACATTTTTGAAAAATCACTCAACTGGAATTATTGCTATAGATTTTCTAACAGTTCCAACTATTAATTTCAAGTTACTCCATGTATTAGTTATCATTGAACATGGGAGAAGAAAGCTGCTGCATTTTAACGTAACCACTAATCCAAATGCCGCGTGGATACTTCAGCAGATCCGGAATCTTTTATTTGAAGGCTGGGCGCCGAAATATCTTATACGAGATCGGGATAAGCGATATGGATTAGTCTTCAGCAATGGATTAAAAAATCTGGGGATAAAACAAGTCATAACAGCATACAGGTCACCATGGCAAAACGGATATGTTGAGCGGGTAATTGGTAGTATTAAACGAGAATGTCTTGATAATGTGATCGTAATTAATGAAACCCATCTAAGAACAATTCTAACAGAATATATTTCTTATTACAACAAGTATCGAACTCATATTGGGATCAACAAGGATTCGCCGGAAGGAAGAGCGATACAGTCGGATGGTGATATTGAAAGCATTCCTATACTGAATGGCCTACACCACGTTTATTTCCGTAGAGCTGCATAGCAACTCACAAGAAAAAACTTACTAGCGGGGCTCAGGTTTACTATGCCTTGTCTACTAAAATTACACTACACTAACGCCTTAAACACTACATTAATCTTAAAACTGAAATGAAATCATGATCATGCTTATTGAAGGACTCACTTGCTTAGGTGTCTTTTTTAACTTTTGAATAGGGACATGAGCAACAGTGCTCATTTGAAAGAAAATTATCAATAAGAACAAAAATTGGAAAATTAGAACCTTAGATGAACAGCGCAACATGAGAACCTCCCTGATATTGTTTCATATAATGTATATTATAAAATACTACTTAATAAGCAGCATTTTTGTGCTCTGATAAATTAGTGCGTTCGAGATGCGACAAAAATAAATTCCCGAAGGAACAGGTATACCCGCATCATTCATCCCATTCCAGATCGTATTATAAGTTCCAGCGGGCAAATATTTATTTAACAAACTTCTCTCAATTTTTCCCATAGCATTATATATCACAACTTGGTAAGTACCTGATGAAAGTACCTCAAATGAAATGGTGGTTGAGGGATTAAATGGATTAGGATAGTTTTGATGTAGTACAAATGAACTTTTATTTGACTGAACAATGCGCGAAGGCACTATCCCATCAAGTGGGTTATTATAATCCAAAACATTTAACATTACACGGGATTTTGAATTATCTACATCCCACCACGTGACATAAATAGAACTATCTTCAAAACATACATTTGGCTCATAACTTTGCAAAGCTGACTGTGAGCAATTAATACTGCTTCCGATTTTTGCATGAGTTTTATCAAATCTTTGCATGAAGATATTGGCGATTTTATTTACCTTGCCCTCCCATACAACGACTGACTCACCATTCTTATTTGTTGCGATATTGGCATATGTGTAACTATTCACCGAATCAATATTTGTAGCGACAATGTCGATATCTCCATAAGGAACAGCACTCGAATCGAAATTCTTTCGATATATTTGCCAAATACCATTACGGCTTCCTGCCCACGCGACTGAAAAATAACCGGCACTGTCCATCGTCGCCCCATAATAATATATATTCTTAACTGTGGTATCATTACACACGGTGTACTCTTCACCGATTTGAGACCAATCACTTCTCAATATCCGAATATATATTTGATTACTCCCCGAACTATTATCAACCCAAGTGAGAGCGTATGTATTGTTGCTTTTATTCTTAAATATTTTCGGTTGCAAGAATTTAGTTCCGCTTACTGAACGCGTAACAAGTACTTGCCTATCTCCTAAATATTCCACGGAACATGTGGTCCCGACAATTTGGTCAGGCATTGCCCAAACGATTTTGAATGTGGTATCATCCTCCCCAAAACCAGATGGTGAATTGCCTTGATAAAAGTCAATTAGCCCACCATTTTTATTTCCATTAAAATCGTAAAATTGTCCATACATCCAGGTTTCCATTGACCCGGGAAATACATAATCAAAAAGGCCAAGTATCTTATCTCTCCCAGGAATAATGCGAGGATACCTATTATACAATTCATTCATTAACTGTATTGTTTCGGTAATTTTTTGCCCGGATTTATCGAATTTCGCATAGAATGGATACAATTCGTAAGAATCAGTGGTTGGTACTTTTTCTTCCCATGCAACGTGAGCACACCCATCTTGATCCGACACAATGTAAGGTCGCCAGCCGCTTTCGGAAACAATAGCAATGTGTTTTGACTGAGCAAAGAGAGAATTTGCAATAAAAACAACAGAAACGATTTTCATTAAAAGCGATGTGGCTTTTTTTGCTTTTTTAGTAGCACCTAATAATTTCATATAAACTCACCCATGATTTACTTACTATTATAATTCTCTATTAGTGGCCTGTTTTTCTATTCAATGTCTTAGCAACATTTCGTAAATGTTAAGTTCTTTTTTGTAAAATTTGTCTCAATATATCATCAATTGTAATGGAACAAGAATCTCTATTTTCATAACAGCTTATTAATTCGATGACAAAATACTTATTAGTCCCTCGTTAAATATTTTCTACCGACATCCAAGTTATGATACCTTGCGCCGAAATAGTCAAGGCCGCTATGGGCATCCCCTATATTTCTGATCAACTCTTATTTCTTATTATACGAAATCGCAATTATTAGACTAAAAACTAAAATTAACTAAAGCAAATTAGTATCGTGGATGCATTCGTCTAAAATCAACAACGTCTTTAGGCATTTTTCGCTTGTTGCTTTGTGAAAAAAATACCAATCCGTGATTAATGCTTTGTTTTCATAAGAAAATCATAATTATCTTTTTCCCATTTAATAGTCGATCTAATGTAACTTTTGTTACGCGCCCTAATTATTTTTACCTTATTATTGGATATAAACATAACCTCTTTTGTGGTAGAGGTGTCCGTAGGCGGGCTGTTGATCTCTTTAATTACATAAGATTCTTTAATTAGTTTTTTTGTCACGATAATGGAATCTCTTGCTTGACTCCATTTCCCAGTGTATATCACACAATGGTTGGATTCGTCGATGCGCTTAATCCTTTTTCCAAAAGATATTAGCACCAAACTGTACTCAATGAATTCGTTATTTGGCTTAAATACAAGTATACTTACAGATGCAATAGCATTAGATGCATGCTGATTTCGGCTTTTATGCCATACAATATCCTTTTGTATCCAAATTGTATTGTTTAATGATGTAGTCTGGCAAAAGCCGTAAAATGTAAATAACACAGTGAATAATAGTGTTCTGGGTATCATACCCGATCCTCCCTTATTGTTTGTACTTAACGGTGTAGAATGGCACAATGCCATTAATTTCTGGATGTGAGTTAAAATAGTAAAATATTTGCTCGGATCTGTCACAAACACAACCCTGAGTCCATCCAAAGTATTTACCCTCACCGTGCAAGTATTTGTTATCTTTAAAACTATCACTTTTTAAATGTATTCTTCCACTTCCCCAGGCGGCCCCTACGTTATATAAATGGTTATCAATTCGGATTACCGGATTCGGGAAGTATTGCAAACCATCATTCGGAACTGTGTTTACATCACCATTTTGATCAAGTTCTGCTTCCAATCCTCTTTCTCGCCTACTCAGATTCATAAATCGATTCCCTTCAGTAATGCTTTCATAGTCATTGCCGCCACTAAAGACGCCGTTAGACTGAACTATGACATCATTAAATCCATTGCCATATAGCGTCAGCGTTCCCAGGGCAGCACCATGCTCATTTTTCTCGAATATTCGGTAAATTACCAAATAAACATAATTACTATAAATGGTTTCTGTTTCTCCGGCCTTATTTTTGTAAGTCGTTTTCCTTCCTTCTTTCCAGTGCCAAGATGGGTTGTCTTCGCCTTCGGCTTGATAATAAAACCAGTTCTTACCAGTCGGGTCAATATAAACAAGCGGATTCCCTGCGCAATAATTATACGGACTCCAGCCCGGATATTTGCTCGCCAGTGGATCTACTGAATACCACCTACCCAATTGCGGATCGTAGAAGCGGGCGCTGTAGTCATTCCAGCCCAGATTGTGAAAGTCTTCTTTTTCTTTTCCGTTATACAAATATCGGTTGGCAGAGGCGGCATCTTGCATGCGGAAGCTTAACCCAAACGGGTAATAATAATCCTCCTGCTGCATAACCGGAGCGCCGGATGCACAGGTAAAACTCGCCCGCACGTTACCGAGATGATCTTTCATCTGATACTCATAAGTATACGTGCTACCCGAACAGGTAACCCAGACCTCTTTATTAGATGATGAAAAACATCTAATGCCCACCGGAGCATCATCTTTTATTCCACAGGTTTTAATTGTAAATCACCGGGAATATAGTATCTTTTTCTGGTCTCGAGATATTCCTTCTCAACCATAGGTCCTAGCACCCGTTTCTCTCTATGTACAATTATCCAATAATAAGTTTGGGATCGTCCGAGCTTATACACACAATCTTGATTATAAACCGAATTATCTACCGGCTCTGGCTTTTGTGCCGCAATTATAAAATCGTCACTAAAGCAATAAGCAATAACATCAGCTGGAATATCTTTTTCTTGATTAGATGATCCCAGTATGTCGTGTAAATGATGTCCCGCTGGGCGAAGATGATAACCACCACTTAATTCTTTGAGAGAATATGTATGAGGAGCATTAATTAACATATAGAGCGGTATCAGCAAGACAATTACTATTAAGCCATAGTACGCTTTAAGTTTTATTCTCATTTTGCCATCAAATATAAAGGAATCGTCGGATTAAGTTTTACCGTACCATACAAACTAATTGGAAAATCAGCACCTTGACCTGCTAATGAACCACCAATTATTGTCTCAAAGTTTCTACCCCAGTTCAGTGGATTCCACCATGTATGAGAACGAAAATCATATATATCGTCAAATGCTCGCACACAATCGGAGGAAACAAGACGAAGAGTTATATTACCATAAACCAAAGCATCATTACTACTGTTACTATTAAAGAACAAATTAAACACTGTTTTACCTCCAGCTCCCGAGAAATCATCTTTAGAAACACCAGATAAGTCAATTTTTCTTAAATCAGCAAATAGTTTTTGTCCATTGCCGTGTCTATACCATAGAGTAGCCTCTTCTAAGGTCAGATACCCATCCCAATCAGGCCTAGAAGGTAAACTAGCATAACTCCATCGAAAACTATTTATCGCTGCTTTGTCCACCAAGCCACTTATCCCCAAATCAAATTTTATAGCCTCTGAATGTTTCATCCCTTGTCTAAAATTTTTAGGATCCATAATTATTGCAGCACCCTGAAGCCCCTGATCATCAGTTCCCAACAAATTACCATGCGGATCGTAAATAGGACTTTCATCTGCACCTGTCGGATCTGTAAACATTATTGGATTATTAAAACAATAAACATATGGCGATAAAAAGGGTTTGACAAATCCTTCGGGATCCACCGCATGCCACCGCCCCAGCTGCGGATCGTAAAAGCGAGCGCCGTAGTCATTCCAGCCCAGATTATGAAAATCTTCCTTTTCTTTGCCGTTATACAAATAGCGGTTGGCGGAAGCCGCATCTTGCATGCGGAAGCTTAACCCAAACGGGTAGTAATAATCCTCCTGCTGCATGCTAGGAGAGCCGGATGTACAGGTAAAACTCGCCCGCACATTGCCGAGATGGTCTTTCATCTGATACTCATAAGCATACGTGCTACCCGAACAAGTAACCCTGCCTTCGCTCATCGGAAATTGAGTCATTGCAAAACTTCCGGTTTGTGCTTTTTCATATTCAAATCCACTGAAATAATTTCTCTCTTTGTCCAAAGCGCCGCTGCTCAGATAATACCGAACCCGCAGCTTTGTCCCATCGGCGGCATACATGTTTTCCATCCGGGAATTATCCGTCCACGTTAACTTCACGGGTAAATTTAAGTAATTATATTCTATTGAAGAAATACCTTTTTTAACATCTTTTATCAAATTTCCGTTATCATCATAATCATACTGTGCCGGATCTGTACTCCCGTTATTGCTGAAGTACGGGTATCCTCCCCCGGAGCTAACACCATCAATAACATTTGCCAGTTTATTGATGGACGGATTCTTTGCCGAATGATAGCCCTCTTTAAATACATTCTGTCCATGTGTTAAGCCTTTGATAAATCCATATACAAAATCATCAATAATAAAAAACTTCCCATCTTTATCAATCCTTGTAATGGGAGAATTGCCACAATACCTATAAGAAGCAAAAAGTTGCCTTGCCGGATCGGCTCCATAGAACAAGCCGGCTTCCGTATCGTAAAGCCTCGCCCTAAAATTATAAAGATTTGATTCATTATCCAACTCCTGACCGGTAAATTTGTACTTAGCATCCTGACTAACGGAGGCGTACATCGTTCTGCCGTACGGGGAGTACTGGTATTCCGCTATCGCGGTATTCGTGTTGTTAAGCACCCTGCGGGTTGAGCCAAGGTGATCTTTGAGAATGTAGCCCCACGTGTTCCCCGCGTTTTCCGTAATCGCAATAATTCCCGAATGCCCGTACACGTACAGCCGTTTCGCCCACGACCCGCCCGATGTCCGGGTTATTTCCATCACCGGGTAATCGCTCTTGCCCCTGACATAAAATGTGTACGTTTGATCGGAATAGATTTTTTCCATCCGCTCATTCCCCGGTCCGTATAGATATTGCGTGGTTAATGAGCCCGGAGTTGTCAGCGCAGTTGTTACCGGCAGGTTAAAATACGGGTCATACGTGATTGCGAGATTTTTTCCTTGCGAGGCGATAATATTTCCGGAAGCGTCATACGTAAACTGCTGACTACCTGTTCCATTCGTATTCATGACCCTGTTGGTGCCGGGATAATACGTGTATTTTTTCGAGCTGTTGGTCTCATTCATCAACAGAATATTTCCATTCGGATCAAACAAAACCGCATCGCCGTTATCTACGCCCAAATCATAAGCACTGTATCCTCTGTCCATTTTCAAAGTGAATAAAAGTGTTCGCATTCCTCAGGAAAGAAAAGAGATTGTTACGTTCAACGACGAGCAGTTGCAATTAATATTTGACAATCTTAATAATAAGAATTCGAACTTTCAACCATTGATATGGATGGCCTATTATACAGAATTGAGACCCTCAAGCTTAATTGAAATGAAGTCAAAGACATTGACCTTAGTACCAAAACCAACCGCTATTGGGATGCCAAAAGAAAAAAGTAGAGTGAAATTCCATTTCACGATAATCTCGTTCCAATTCTTAAGCGGAGAATAGCGGAGGTCAAAGAAGGGAAAATAATTTACTATAAAGATGCGAGTGCCGCAAGTTTTGCATTTAGAAAATAGGTATCTATGAAAAAGGCATAAACACAAAAACTTTTCGCAAAACATTTGTTTCGATTGCGAGCAAGTCAATGGAGCTTTCGACTGTGTCAAAACTGGTTGGTCATGAGAATATATCAACGACTGATCAGTACTATAACAAACCCGATATTGAAAGACAAAGACTGGAACTGAATAAATTCACGGGAATGAAGAGCGCTGAATAGGCGCTCTTTTTTTACCAATTACTGAAGTAGTCGGTGGGTAAAAACGACAAAAAATGGTCAACTTAATTAGTTTTATTAAAATTTCTTGTAACTCATTGAGCTACAAGGACTTTACTGGTGAGCGCGGGTGGGCTCTGCGTAGCATCCGGTGGAGAACCACCGACCCTCCCGACAAGCTTGTCCGCCGAGGCTGATCGCGATGCTCTACCCTTTATGCAAATCAGCAAGATACTTAATGGCATATTTGGAATTTTTGAAGTTCTTCAACTTCCTCTCAAGTTGTACGGCTTCTGATTTACTCTGGCAGAGTGAAAAGATTACAAGTTCCCAGGGACCATTGTATCCGGTAAAATGACCGTTATCCTTATTGTGCTCCCTTAAACGCCGATCAAGATTTTCCGTTTCGCCTATGTAGTGTTTACCGATGGAATTTTTGATGATATAAACGAAGTGTTGTGACATAAGTTCCCCATTAAAGATTACTATTTAAAATAAGAAATCCCACTTACGTGGGATTTCCAAGTGAGCGCGGGTGGGCTCGAACCACCGACCCTTTGCTTAAAAGGCAAATGCTCTACCCCTGAGCTACGCGCCCGTTACCTAACCTGACAAATTTTTTAAGAACTTTTTCTCTGCGCGAACCACTCGACCCTCCCGAAAAGTCGGGATGCTCTACCCCTGAGCTACGCGCCCGTTACCTAACCTGACAAATTTTTTAAGAACTTTTTCTCTGCGCGAACCACTCGACCCTCCCGAAAAGTCGGGATGCTCTACCCCTGAGCTACGCGCCCGTTACCTAACCTGACAAATTTTTTAAGAACTTTTTCTCTGCGCGAACCACTCGACCCTCCCGAAAAGTCGGGATGCTCTACCCCTGAGCTACGCGCCCGTTACCTAACCTGACAAATTTTTTAAGAACTTTTTCTCTGCGCGAACCACTCGACCCTCCCGAAAAGTCGGGATGCTCTACCCCTGAGCTACGCGCCCGTTACCTAACCTGACAAATTTTTTAAGAACTTTTTCTCTGCGCGAACCACTCGACCCTCCCGAAAAGTCGGGATGCTCTACCCCTGAGCTACGCGCCCGTTACCTAACCTGACAAATTTTTTAAGAACTTTTTCTCTGCGCGAACCACTCGACCCTCCCGAAAAGTCGGGATGCTCTACCCCTGAGCTACGCGCCCGTTACCTAACCTGACAAATTTTTTAAGAACTTTTTCTCTGCGCGAACCACTCGACCCTCCCGAAAAGTCGGGATGCTCTACCCCTGAGCTACGCGCCCGTTACCTAACCTGACAAATTTTTTAAGAACTTTTTCTCTGCGCGAACCACTCGACCCTCCCGAAAAGTCGGGATGCTCTACCCCTGAGCTACGCGCCCGTTACCTAACCTGACAAATTTTTTAAGAACTTTTTCTCTGCGCGAACCACTCGACCCTCCCGAAAAGTCGGGATGCTCTACCCCTGAGCTACGCGCCCGTTACCTAACCTGACAAATTTTTTAAGAACTTTTTCTCTGCGCGAACCACTCGACCCTCCCGAAAAGTCGGGATGCTCTACCCCTGAGCTACGCGCCCGTTACCTAACCTGACAAATTTTTTAAGAACTTTTTCTCTGCGCGAACCACTCGACCCTCCCGAAAAGTCGGGATGCTCTACCCCTGAGCTACGCGCCCGTTACCTAACCTGACAAATTTTTTAAGAACTTTTTCTCTGCGCGAACCACTTGACCCTCCCGAAAAGTCGGGATGCTCTACCCCTGAGCTACGCGCCCGTATTATTATTCATAAAATGAATAATTTCAAGACTTTAAATATAAGAGTTTTTCCAAAACCATGCAAATTGGAAATTCATGAAAAAACTACGAATAAAAGCTAAAAACGTAAAATTGGTTCAAATGAAATTTTAGAGGCAAAGTTGATTAACCCGAAAATTTTTAGAGAGAGAAGTCGTCATTCCGGAATCCGCCGAGGCGGACTGTCGCGAAATGTTTCTAAACTAACTAACGTGGTTCGACAGATTTGTCCGTTCGCAGAATGCTGTGCAGAATCCATTTCAAGAATCTCTTAAAGGGGGATTGCTCTTAAAAGTTGTTTTTGAATTGTATTTTAAGCTTATTTGCTCAAGAAAACCCGCAATTTTGCTCTTGAAACTACCCCCTAGCTTTTATCTCAATTATACTTCTCAAAGCTTTTTCAAATCTGGATTCTGCGCAGCATTCTGCGAACGGATAAATCTGCCGAGCTAAATCCAAAAGTTATCAGTTCTTCTACGGCAGATTTTCCGGAACGACAACCTACTTTCGTATTTTGTGCCACCAAGTTTTCATATGAACCGTAAAATTTTCTGGATTCGCTATGCCGGGATGGTAAAATAAAACGTAGAACCACGTCCTAACTTGCTGCAAACACCAATCTGCCCGCCATGAGTCTCGACAATTTTTTTACAAATTGCCAGACCGAGTCCCGAACTCTTTTCGTTTCCGGTGCTTTTTACAGATGTCACGCTAAATTCTTTGAAAAGTTTCTCAATATCCTCTTCCGGAATTCCGACACCGGCATCCGTGACTTCCGTCCTTATAAAACCATTTTCAAGTTTAGTCCTGAGTTCTATTAAAGTGTTTGACTCAGAATATTTGATAGCATTATCCAATAAATTGTTCAATACCTGCCGTATCTTATTCGGATCGCAAAATACGCCCAGCTCTTCTTTCGGCATACTCAAATTGACGCGGATGTTTTTCTTTATCCCGCGGATATTGTAGTAGCCGGCAGTTTCACGCAGTAGTTCAGAATATGCAACGGACGCTTTTTGCAGAACCAATTTACCGGAGGCGATAACTGATATATCAAGCAAATCGTTAACTAACTGAAGCGACGACTTACTGATGTTTTCTATATAGGTAAGATATTTTTTGACTTCCGTATAATTGTTCTCATCTATTTCGGAAGAAATAACTTCCACCAATCCGCATATTGTCCCCAGTGGACTCCTCATATCATGAGCAACTCTACCCAGTATTTTATTTCTTTGCTCATCGAGAATTTGCAACTCTTCATTTTTTTTGGTAAGCAGAGTGTTTTTCTCTGCAATCTCGCTGTTCTGTTTTTCAATAAACTCTTTTTGTATGAGCAATTCGGCATTCTGCTTAACATTGGCCTCTGTCTGCAATAAAAGCAGCTGATTAATTTTACGTTCTTTCTGCCGGCTTCTTAATATAATGTATGTAATTATGAGTCCGGCGGCAATAACAAATACGAGAACAATCAATGCGAGGTTTTTTTCACGAGACTTTTGCTTTAACTCCGAGATTTCACTTTCCCGGTGCCGTATTTCATTGTTAAGTTGAATACGGCTCAAACTCTCAGCCTTATCCAAACACATAATACTGTCATTTGCGGCTCCGGATATCTCATGATATTTAAGTGCCTTTCTGTAGTCGCCCGTCTCTTTGTAACACCCATATAGTATTGATGAAGAACGATATATATCATAATAGGATTCGAGATCCTGTGATATTTCCAAAGCATCCGTTGCAAAGCCGATCGCCTGTTTGTAATCCTTTTCCGCCATAGCGACCCGTGCAAGGACGATCTTACAACCGGCTTCTCCTTCGGCATACTGAATTTCAGAACTTAACTTCAGACCCGCTTCGGCAAATCGTCTGGACTTTTCCCTATCACCAAGCTTATTATAAACGATAGCCATATTTAAATTCGCATTGGCTATACTGTAAACATTTTTATATCTTACGGCAATATCCGAAGCCTTCAAAAAGTACGCGAGTGCCTGTTTTAGGCTATCCTGATCCACACAAACATTTGCCATGCAGTTCAAAGAGACGCCATAATTAATTGTGTCATGCAATTTTTCAAATATATCGGCAGCTTCTTTAAATACCCACATTGCCTTGGAAAGTTCTAAAGCATTCTTATAGATATTACCAAGAGTAATCTTACCCGCGGCAATTCCTTTTTCATCATGTAATTGTTGTTTTAGCTCAAGCGAGCTATAGATATATTTCAGCCCGGTGGCATAGTTATCCTTCATTGTGTATGCCGTCCCCAGCAGATGCATACATACGGCTTTTCCCCTTAGATAATCCAATCTTTCAGAAATTGACAATCCCTTTTGCGCATAAAATATCGAGCTGTCGGGATCAATAAGCATGTAGTCTTGCGCGATTTTTATTGCAAGACTTACTTTTGTGGTATCATTCGCCTGCTCCCGGAACTTATTCTTTAGCGAATCCGTAACATGCACATTCTGACAAAAACCGGTCATGTGCAAGGTGAGCAGCATTATTAAGATTATTGTAGTTTTATTCACCGCAGCCAATTCAACAAAGTTTTGAAACAGGAATTAAATTTTTGAACACACGATTCTATATATATAATATCGCATACCTGTTCCACAATAGCAAGCCCGTAATAATAAAAAAGCCGTTCTGAAGAACGGCTTAGGGTATATGCATTAATGATAATTACATCATCTGATTCTTCTAACAGTTCTTCGGGTGAAAGGTTTTTGAACACCTACATAGTTGAAGGAATTCTGATCGGTAATAGACAAGTCCAGCGGATCAACGAAGCCGTCGCCGTTTACATCCGTCGTCATATATCTGCCTGATGCATAATTGAAGGAGTCCTGATCAACCATGGATAAATCGAGAGGATCAATATAGCCGTCTTGATTAACATCCCCGCCGTAGATAGCCCACACTTCCGGCGAAGAGGATACTTGCACTAAATTGTTTCCATATGCTTTGCTTTGTGCATCGGTAAAATCATAAGACACTGTTTCTCCTTGAGCAAAGGCAATAGCCGAGGCACTCCATGTTTCAATACTGTTCCGATGTTTTACGACAACAAAGTAATTTCCGGACGAAGTATTTTTCATTTCTGCAGAAGCTGTAAAGCTCAGTGAATCGAGAATTGCGCTTACGCTGTCAACAATTGTGTACGGTGCTGAAGCATTTGCGAGCAATACTTTTATGGTATCCGAAGTGTTGAGATATCCGGCGGAGTTATAAAAACCCTGAGGCACAACCTTTACATTCACGAAGCCGCTTGTCGGAAAGGCAGATAACTCACCGCCGGTGAAATCGCCGAATGCCGTAAGGTTATTCCCGATAATGTAGTGATTCACTGCATCAACGTTTCCGAGATTCTTCCATTTTGACAAACTGTATAATCCGCCGTACAAATTTGATTCGGTTCCTGTGACATCGCCCGCCGCGTATTGCAGAGTATCGTTATACACAGCGTCGGTAAGGCCACTGGAAGTAATTGTCCATGTTCTGTTCAGATAATTTGTGGTGCTCGTGTTGTTGGCACTCTTCTGTGCTGTTGCTTTTACACCAATGTATGCAGAGAATAATGTTCCGCTATTCAACGTTAGCGAGACCGGAGAATAAGTGTTTGCCGCACCAACCGGAAAAACTAATGAGGCAGGAACAGATGTAATTGTTCTCCTTAGTTCACCTGTGCCGGACGTGACAATCATGCTTGATGAATTGAAAGTGCCGGTAATCGAACCTCCTGCAATAAGATTATAAGCGCCGAGTGTCAATTTGCCCGAGTTTAAAGCAAGAGCTGAGTTTACCGTCAGATTCGCGTTGAGCAATTTCGCACCTGTTCCACTCAGCGTGAGGTTTGGATAGGTCCCACCGGGAATGGTATCCGCACCTGTAGTCATACTGTTATAGCTTGCCGAAACAAATCCGGGGAAAGAAGCCGCAAAATCCGTAACTACTTTTCCGGTGCTACCGTTGATTAACCTTATAGATGCCGCCGCAACGGATGATGTATCGGAAAAATTAAAAGTACTTGTGGAATTGTTTCCCGAAATCGTGTAGCCGGACAGATTGAATCCCATATTCTTTGTGGTTGTGTTCAGTATCGTGAAATTCCCAAGTATAGACAAATTCGCACCGAGTTTATCAGTCCAGTCCGCCCCTGGTGAATTTGTCGGTGATTTTACCATCAGGTTACCGTACGACTGCCCGTTCGGTAAGGCCGTTATTACGGTACTACTGCTGCTGTTCTTGTATGAAATCGTTGTGTTGTTTGCCGAATTATCTACCACCCAAGTCCATGCCCCGCTGCCTGAAACAGACATCACCGTGCTTAAAGGCGTCGCCCCGGTGGCATAATGTTCAAATGTTGCTCCGTTCGACAACGTAAAAGTTCTGGCAGCTGTCTGTGCAACTTTTCCCGATGATGATGAAAAACCCAACTGTGCCGATGTTCCCGAAACAGTTAGATTGCCGTTTGTAGTCAGTACGTAAGCGCCGCCGCTGATTGTACCGTTACAAATAATACTACCGTTCAATGTCGTCGCCGCACTCAGAGTGAGTTTTCCTCCGGCAGCAATGGTTGTAGACAATACATTGACTGTACCTGAAATAGTAACGGTTGCCCCTGACGAGACAAGCACATCATCACTGCTGCCCGGAACCACATTGCCTGTCCATGTTGAAGCGTTGCTCCATACACCGCCCGCTGCGGTTGATGATATGCCGTTAAATAATGTTGTCGCGGAGTTTGTTGCCGGGGATTCAGTTAAATAATTTTCCGCGCCGCCGGTGCCATTATACTCATAAACGCTCACGGAATATGATGTTAGCTGTGTTAATCCCGTTACGGTAACTGATGAACCGGTATCGCTATACACGACGTAATTTCCCGCACCTGTTGTATTTCCCGATCCGAAGACACTATTGGCAGAATATGTTATGCTATCGGCCGGAGCGACTGAGTTTGAAGATGATGCGCGCACAACAAATATTCTTCTGCTGCCACTGCCTTTCGTACACGCAACCGTCATTGATGAATATGTAAGAGATGAAATAGTTACGTTCGATGCCTGTACTGCCGGTTCTACGACGGCAATGACAAATGAACCTGTTGCCGGATTTGCTGTTAAATAGTTTTCCGAACCACCGGCACCGTTATATTCGTAGGCACTTATGTAATATCGCACTCCTGCTGTCAATCCGGTGACGGTGAGTGATGAACCCGTATCGGAGTAAACGGCGTAGTTACCGCTGCCCACCTGTGTGCCGCTTCCATAAGCATTACTTGCCGTGTAGGTCGAGTTGTCAACTGGATTTGCAGATACCGCCGAGTCCGCACGAATGAGAAGCAGTCTCCTTGTGCCGTTACCCGGCGTAAAGGAAATTGATTCACTCCCGTCATTCACTGTTGTGAATTGCAAGCCTGATGTCTGCACTGTCGGCTCAGTAATTAATGTTGTAACGCTGTATGTTGTGTACGCCGAGTTACCGTATTTGTTTTCCGCACGTACCCGGTAATAGTATAACGTTGATGCAGCTAAGCCGGAATCGGAATATGTTGCAACATTTGCAGCCGTAGTCCCAATTGATGTGTATGTACTTCCATTCAAAGAACGTTCGACTCTGAACAAACTCTCATCTGTGGAATTATCTGCCCATGTTAATACAACTTTATTTGAGCTTATAGATGAAGCCGTCAATCCGCTTGGGGCATCGGGTATACCGTTGCTTGTTGTATAGGTGTAGGTAGCATAACCGGAATTACCTGCGACATTTTCGGCCCGCACCCGATAATAATATTTAGTTGATGGCGAAAGCCCCGTATCGGTATATGCCGTTACACCGGCCATAGTATAGCCCAAGAAAGTATACGTGCTGCCGTTTGTTGAGCGGTCAACTCGAAACATCAACTCATCTCCGGAATTATCAGTCCATGCCAAAGGCGCTTCCGTCGGTTTTGTTGCAGTGCTGTGCAATACTGTTGGATTAGCCGGAACTGTTTGCGATGCATCTTTTCTCAGCGAAAAATCCGCGAATAAAATTGATTCATCGCGCAGCTTTGTCGAGTCTTCCAGACTGCGGTATATTCCATACTTGGGGCGGCAGAATGTTATACTGTCCCGCCACATTTTAATACCCGTTGTGGAATAATTTAAATAGACCGAATCATCGCTTACTCTTTTTATTGTCAGAGAATATGTACCGCTGGTGCCGAACGTTACTTTTTCATATGCTTCAACCCAGGTGCCCAAAAACGGAGCGAGATTAATTTTTGCAAGGTAAGTGTTAACGCTTCCGTCTGCTATCGGTGTAACAAAAATTACTTCAAACCTGTTAGGTGATGCATATCTTGGTGTAAATGTAAGTATCGGATTATCCGTGTCGTAGGTTCCATCACCGGCTTTTATCTGGTGTATGTGCGTAAACTTTGTTGAAGGTTGGAAGCCGGCATCCAATTTAAATTTCCACCGGTTAACCATCGTTTCCCCGTTAAAAAAAATCATGCTGTCCGGTGAGCCATCCCATGTTTTTATTTCAATTCTTTGACGATCAAAATTTATACAACGGTCGTTATCTATTGACTTGTGCATATTGAATGAAAATACATACTCCTTGAGAAAGGAATCCCACGGCTCGGTTATGTGAACCACGGGGTGGACGCAATCAGGAACTTCATACATATACCCCTTAGACGCTATTCGCGTATAGGCATCATTTGTACTATCGGCATTTAACAAAACCTGAGCATTAACATTCAGTAAGCCTAACAATAAAAACGCCAAAAAGAGCCCGGAAAATCTTCTCAATGAGTTCAGCCTATATTTGAATTGCGTAACACGGATTAGAAAGTAAAATTTCGACAATTATACTATATAATATACAACAATGCAAGGTAATTATGTATGATGTATGGCATAAATTTTATTAATGCCACTCAAAAATCCCATAAAACGGGCCAATTTCCAATAGTTCCCCCGAAGCGGGCTATTACCCGCATCACCTTCAGGAGAAAAAGCGAGCTAATGGCGGCGTGAAACGAAAAGGGTAAGCACTACACTGCGAAAACAAGTGACATTGAAAAAAAGATTGAACCAGCACAACTCCGACAATAGACATTTCATAGGATATTACGATCCATGAGAAGCAGTATTTTTTTGTGGGGTGTTTTACTTGTTCAAAATCCCTTCATCATTAATCTGGCTGAGAATGTCCCTGAGTGATTCAAAATATATTTCCTCAGTGACGCCATGCGAGGCGTAAAATGGATATACAAAGACTAAGACAATATTAGTCCATGTACTTAACGAAGCGTTCCTTGTATAACTTTTTAATAGCCGGCTTTCTGAATTCAAAACATCTGCAGTGATTATGTAGTCCCAGGTATACCCTACCGGAATGATGGTCCCGCTTGAATAGGAAAAAAGATCCGCAAGAAAGTGTTTTCCGAATGCGTTTTCCTTTTTTATAGATATATGGATTGTAAAATCGTTAGCCAACTTCAAACTATCCCGTGTTTTGCGACGATGTACATCGTTTATATCTTCAACATAATCGGTAAACGTGGCGAAAGATTTAATATTCGTTATCTCTTTCATTGCCTCAGAAAAAATATCACGGAACGAATAATCCGGTGAAATTATTTTGGGAACAGCATCATAGCCCTTTGCCTGTTCCAGATGCGAAAAATGAAAAAAAACAGATACTTGAGTCTGCGTAGACTTCGGATTCCCCGGGGCAGTCCCGGAATATTGTCCATGAATTTCAGAACGATATGAGACACAGCCAAAAAACATTACGGAGATGAAAAACAGACCTAATAAGGCATTAAAATAATATTTCATACGAAGCTTTCATATATAGTCACGGCGGCAGTTTTCTATCTACATTAAGATAAGCATCACAAAGCACCTATCAAAATTTTCTTTTTCCCGCTGATAAGAATCGTTTTTAGCTTTTTAATTGAGAATATGACATTTGTGCATACTATTTTGATTTTAATACGAAATTGGATGTACACATATTACGGCAGTTATAGCGGCATGTGCACAATACATCATTTGAGCGTCTCAAAAAGTTAATCGTCGTACTGTGATGTCACAATTCTGAATACTAACCCGAAATATGCGATTAAGCAACTTGCTGAAATGCATAGTGGATAGAGCACCCTGATCCGCTTACGCGGATCAAATCACGCCATAGTCGGATTGGCAGTTTAAATAACAAGGGGTGAAATATGTATTTCGTTTAAAAGCCACGAAGTAAGGGTGCGGTTGCTTCTCGCAGTAAATACTATTCACTCATTTTAATTTTCAGATTCGCCGGTAACGGTAATACTGAAAATACCGAGTCCGCTTTTTTTGAACTCAACAATCTGAGAATCGGTAAGATATTCTTTCAGAACTTCATCCGGCAGTTGAATTGTCTTTGTTCTTTGGACGCGAACATTTGTGAAACCGCTTTTTTCAATAACTCCCAGATATTCATCCTGCTGAATGGCTCCCGCCACACATCCGGCGTACATCTCGGCTGATTTTTTCAACTGTTCCGGCAATTGTCCTTTAAGGACAATATCGGAAACGCAGAAGTGACCACCCTTTTTGATGATGCGGTACATTTCGCTGAATGCTTTTTCTTTGTTAGGGACAAGATTCAAAACACAGTTACTCACAACAACATCGGCTATTTCCGCATCCAATGGGATGTTTTCTATCTCACCCAATTTGAAGTGGACGTTTGTATATCCGATCTTTGCTTTGTTTCTTTCCGCCTTCGCGATCATTTCAGGAGTGAAGTCAATTCCATATACCGTTCCGCTTTCACCGGTCACAGCTCTTGCAACGAATACATCATTGCCCGCACCTGATCCAAGATCAACGACGGTATCTCCTTCTTTTATTCCGGCGTATTCAACCGGCAATCCGCACCCCAAACCGAGATCCGCATCCGGGACATAACCATCCAGAGTCGTGTATTCATCTTTCATAATCGTGTAGCCGACAATTTTAGAGTCTGTGCCACATCCGCATGAACAGCCGCAGCTTTCTCCGGCATTCGCGGCAATAGCGCCGTATTTTTCTTTTACGATTTCTTTTGTTTTTTCATCAGTATTCATTTTTGTTCCTTTATTAAATATCCTTTCAATAATAAATCATTCTTATATAAGTATAAAGTAAACTCCGCCTGCAATAACAAGAAGTCCGCAGATTCTCTTTATCCATATCGTAACCTTGGACGTTTCCGTCCAATTAAGATAACGCTGTACCTTACCGGCCAGAGTACCCGCACCTATAATTACCGAGCAATGTCCAACAGCAAACGAAGCTAAAAATACGATTGATAAAATGTAGTTCGTCTTAGCAGTTTCAAAAACAATACCCAATACAGGTGCCATGTATGCAAAAGTGCAAGGCCCTAAAGCCAGACCGAATAACAAACCAAGTATCAGCACAGCGATCAGACTGCCGGGCTTTATTTGTTTTACTTTGAATCCGTTCCAGTTCGGATTTATCACATCCAGCAAATACAATCCGACTATAAAAAACACACCAGCCACAATGTAATTACCGACTGCTCCGATGTCCCCCATCAACCGCCCTAATGAAAAAGTTATCGCTCCGATTGCCGCGATGGTAATGAGTATGCCAATTGAAAATACAAAGGAGATATAAAAAGTATTTTTCATGTTAATCTTCCCTTGCGCGCTGATATATCCGACTATGAGAGGGATGCTCGACAAGTGACATGGAGAAAGCAATACACTAAGCACTCCCCATGCGTATGCTGACAAAATCGCAAGCCAGACCGAACCGGTCATCGCATCATACAGCCCTGTAAAAACGGTATCAAGCATACTTTAGTCCTTTAGTTCTTCGGAACTATTCCTTTTGATTTAAGAATCTTATCTATTTCTTTTTCAGGATAAAAGCCCTCGTGTCTGAAGAACTCTTTACCGTTCTCATCTAAAAACACCTGCGTCGGTATCAATTGTATTTTATATTTATCGGCAAACACTTTCTGTTCGGCTTTCCACACATCATAAAAAACGACCTTAACTTGATTACCGTATTTTTTCTCGATAGCCTTCATAACAGGCTGCATCTGTTTACAGGGAATGCAACGTACAGACCCGAGCTCAACAAATGTTACTTTCGGTTTACCTGTTGTCTGTCCAGAAATCAGTTCGGCACCAATAATAACAAGCATGGACAATATTAACACGCCAATCCTACCGGTCATTTAAGCCTCCCTCATCCATGCCAATATTTGATCGTCTTTTGGAATACTGCCGGTGCTTTTAACCGTACCGTTAATAACCAGTCCGGGAGTACTCATTACACCATATGCCATTATCTGCTGTAAATCCGTTACCTTTTCGATATTAGCCGCAATGTTATTAACCGCTGCAAGATTCCGTACATTTTGTTCGAGTGTTTGGCATCTTTTACATCCGGTGCCAAGAATTTTAATATCCATTGAATTTCCTTTAGTATATTAAGTTAAAAATATATCCTACGATTATTATTCCCACGGCGACGACTCCGACAAAAACGAAGATGAGTTGCAGCTTAAGGACCTTTTTTAATATTATTGTTTCGGGAAGCGAGAGTCCGATTACGCTCATCATAAAAGCAAGCACAGTACCGAGAGATGCCCCTTTCTCTAATAATGCCTGAACAACCGGAATGATACCGGCGGCATTTGAGTACATGGGAACTCCGAGCATTACGGCAATAGGAACGGACCACCAGGCACTTTTCCCCATAAGGGATGCCATAAAGTTCTCCGGAACATAACCGTGAATACCGGCTCCTACTGCGATTCCAACAACAATATAAATCCAAACTTTTCCCACAATTTCCTTAACAGCTTCTGCTCCTGCTGTAATTCTTCGAGCAAATGGGGTTCTCTCCTCTGTCATCTCAAAATCCCCTGTCTTTATCTCATACACCCACGGCTCAACAAACCTCTCCAATTTCAATTTTCCTATAACATACCCGGAAAACATAGCAATCACTAATCCGGTTGACATATATAGTAAAGCTGTTTTCCACCCGAACAATCCGAACAACAAGACAAGCGCTACTTCATTAATCATAGGCGCTGCAATTAAAAACGAAAATGTTACTCCAAGCGGAACACCGCTTTCAACAAACCCAAGAAACAGCGGGATTGCAGAGCACGAGCAAAATGGCGTTACAATTCCCAGTAAACTCGCCATAACATTGCCAGTAAATAATTTTTTTTCGCCAAGAATTTTCCTGGTTCGCTCCGGCGAAAAGTAGCTCCTGATAATTCCAACAAAAAATACTATCAATACTAAGAGCAGCATCACTTTTGGCACTTCAAACACGAAGAACCATATTGCCTCTGTTAATTTGGTTCCCTTTGACAAATGTAATGTGCTATATACAAGGATATTTATCAGAGTCTCCAAGTTCATATAAAGAGAAAGCCATAGAGGCAGGGCGAGAAGGAAAATAACATTTTTCGGCTCAAACCATTTGCTCTTTAAAACTGCAAAACTCATCCGGCAGAACCTTCCCTGACTGGAAAATATTTCTTTTGAAAGAAAAGGGCGACATTAACCAAGGCAATCAACACCGGTACTTCCACCAACGGCCCGATAACGGCGGCGAATGCTTCTCCGCTATTAATTCCAAAAACAGCAATTGCGACTGCTATTGCCAGTTCAAAATTATTACTCGCGGCCGTAAATGACAGCGTGGCGGTTTTAGCATAGCCCGCACCAGCTTTTCTGCTCAAATAAAACGAAACAAAAAACATTATTAAAAAGTAGGCAACCATAGGAATTGCAATTCGGATAACATCCATCGGTATTTTAACGATATACTCCCCCTTCAAAGAGAACATTACAAAAATGGTAAACAATAATGCAATCAGGGTCAATGGCGAAATTCTTGGAATAAAATTATTCTGATACCATTCTCTGCTCTTTACTTTCAGCAGAACAAATCTGGTCAGCATTCCGGCAATAAATGGAATACCGAGGTAGATAAAGACACTTTGAGCTATCTGGCCAATCGTAATATCCACCTTGAACGACTGCAAGCCTATTGATTGAGGAATGACTGTTAAAAACACGTACGCGTAAACCGAAAAAAACAACACTTGAAATATTGAGTTAAACGCTACTAACCCGGCAGCATATTCGGTATCGCCTTTTGCCAGGTCGTTCCATACGATTACCATGGCTATACATCGGGCTAATCCGATAATGATGAGTCCCGCCATATAGTGCGGATAATTTTGAAGAAAAATAACGGCAAGGGCAAACATCAGCACCGGGCCGATAATCCAGTTTTGCACTAATGAAAGCGACAGCACTTTTACATTTTTAAAAACATCTCCAAGCTCTTCGTATTTCACTTTTGCCAAAGGGGGATACATCATCAATATCAAACCGATGGCGATTGGAATATTCGTAGTGCCGCTTTGAAATGAATTCCAGAAATTAGTAATACCCGGAAAGAAATATCCCGACAACACTCCGGCCAGCATGGACAAGAATATCCACACCGTCAGATACCGGTCGAGAAATGATAGTTTTTTAGTTAGTGTTGACATGGCTTTATGCAATAGTTTTGTTCTGCTTAATCTGCGTAGCCCAGGCTTCAACTTCGACTTTGATTTCATCCCTGACTACACCTGTCTCACGAAGCTTCTCCTCATATGTACCCGCAAACACTGAGGGATCGCGAAAATTCCAATGCAGCCTTGTAACTTTACCCGGGAAATACGGACACCGCTCTGCGCTTGTTTCATCACAAACCGTAATAACGTAGTCAAATATTTCTCCCCGCTCAATAAACTCACTAACGTTCTTCGTCTGATTACCGGAGATATCAATCCCGACTTCCATCATTGCAGCAACAACAACGGGATTAAGTATCCCGGCTTCTATACCGGCGCTTTTAACATCAAACATCTCCCCGCCGACTTGCTTGAGAAATGCTTCCGCCATCTGGCTTCGTGCACTGTTATGAATGCACACAAATAAAACTTTGTACTTGTTCATAGTGATAAAACTTCTACTTTTTAGATGGAGTTTTGCAGCAGTTGATAGTGTCTTTTAACGGTGGGACTGCCTTCAACGTTTCCGAGACCAACTCATCATCCTGTATCCAATAGTCTAACATGGAAAGTATTGAACTCACCCTTGGATCAGACGGCCTCATGTTGATTGAATAGTGTACCCACTTGCCTTTTTTCTCTTCCGTGATGAATCCCGCCTCACGCAGAATGCTCATGTGCTGGGAAATTGTGGAACCTGCTAAGCCGAATACATCCTTCACCTCGCAGGCACAGAGAATTCGTCCCTGCAACACTTTGAGAATGCGAAGGCGGTTCGGGTCGGACAGGGCTTTAAAAATAATTGTACTACGTTCGTTCATAATTTCATTTCGTTGTTTACCGAAACGTAATACAAACAAAATCATTTTGCAAGCTATTTTAAACGTTTTTTCTGGAATTTATTATGATTGTTCGTTTTTTAACGAAATATTACAAATTTAGTATGTAGGGGTGTTCGAGTAGTCCCGATGTATCGGGACATATCGAGAACACTTCGTCTAAATATTTCATAACCACATATGAAAAAGTCGCAGCCTGTATATCTAACACCCGCGACTATATAAAGTCAGTTGTCACGTACTCCGCCATAAATGATGGAGTTATTAATAACCACGTCATTTATGACGTGGAATATACATCCCGGCACGTGAGTCTATATAGCGACACCCGCTTTCTCGACAATATAGAGGATCCCAAAGTGTCTCTTCGTCTGATATGATGTATGGTGATATTACAATTGTTTCATCCGGTAACCAACGCCGGATTCGGTTGCAATAAACTTGGGGCGTGCGGGTGAATCTTCGATTTTCTTACGCAAGGTTCCGATAAATACACGGAGTGATTGCGCGTTTTCCGGGGATGCGGTTCCCCAAAGAGATTTAAAGATTAGATTATAGGTAAGCACTTTTCCGATGTTATTCATAAACAACGCGAGAAGTTTGTATTCCATCTGCGTGAGTTTGACTTCTTCGCTATTCTTGAGTACAACATGTTTAAGCAGATCTATGGTAATTGAGCCGTTACTAATCACCGGCTCGCCTTCTTTTACCTGCGACCTGCGCAGATTCGCTTTAATACGAGCGCTTAACTCAGCAGGACTAAACGGCTTCGTAATATAATCGTCGGCACCTTTTTCAAGTGCGTTGATGATTTCATCTTCGGCATTTCGTACTGATAAAATCATGACCGGCGTAGAACTCCACATGCGTAATTCTTCAAGCACTTGAGAGCCGTCTTTATCCGGCAGCCCGAGATCGAGAATAATAAGCGAAGGATTATGATTCGCGGCAAGCAATAAACCATCCCGTCCGTTATCGGCATCAATCACTTTGAAATTTTCGGCTTCAAGCGTAATGCGGAGTATTCTCCGTATCTGCGGCTCATCGTCTATAATAAGTATGGTTTGTTCTTTTAACATGCTTCAATTTACGGAAGATAGATAGTAAATTCCAAACCACCTGACGCGCGGTTAACTGCGGTTATCTTACCGCCGTGTGCTTCAACAAATCCTTTGGCAATAGAAAGCCCGAGTCCCATGCCTCCGGTTTTCATGCCCGGCTCGCGATGGAATTTATCGAATATTTTTTCCAATGAATCCTGTGGCACTCCGCTGCCGTTATCCGCGATGCTGATGAATGTCCCGCCGTCTATTTTTCCGGTTCTGATTGAAATTTCGGAATCTGCGGGAGTATATTCTGCCGCGTTACGCACGATATTAAGAACAGCATGCTCAAGCAAAGCGAAATCACAATTAACAAAACATTCTTCGTCCGCATGTTCAACACGAATGACACGTCCATGTGCTTCAACTTCCATCTTATCCAGCACGGAGTTAATCAAATCCATCACGGTATGCGGTGCAAGTTTCAGGTGCATCTGCTTGGATTCGACCCGCGTCATATCAAGAAGATTATCAACCAATTTGGTCAAACGGAAAACCGCAATATCCATTTCATTCACTAAATTCGCGCGGAGTTTTTCATTCTGCAAATTATTTACGTCATTAAACGTTTCGACAGCGCTTTTAATCGTAGTAATTGGTGTTTTAAGTTCGTGCGAAATAGAATCAAACAGTGTACTATACAAGCGTTCCGTTTCCAGATGGATGAGGTTATTTTTCGCGATCGTATTAAGATACTCTCTTTCAATGGCGACACTGATCTGTGCCAGGAATGTATCGAGCAGCATGTCTATTTCAAGTGATTTTTTCTCTTTACTTTCCATGCTTAGGCCGAACACACCATAGATTCCACTCTTGGAGCGTATAGGATAATACGTGCCTTGCGCAAACGGAAGTGTGTTGGTATTCTCGCCGGCTTTTTTCGCGTTATTGAATGTCCAGTTCGCCACAAGCCATTCGCTGTCATTTAAGAAGAATGAACTTGCAGAATGAGTCTGCGGATGAAGCTTATTAACTTCATCAACCAACACTACGGCCACTTTGGCGTTAAATACCTCGCCAAGATGGAAAACTGCGGACTCGACCACTTCATCTATATTGGCGGAAGATGTTAAATCCTTGAGAAGCATATAAAGCGAAACCGTTCTTTTTTCACGCCGGTCAAGTAGTACCTGCTGTGCCCGTATTCTGGATGTATAATATCCGGCAACGGCAGCCACAATGAAGTACATGCAGAACATAACGATGTCTTCAAACTTGCTTATCCACAACGTGAAAGCGGGCGGAATGAAAAAGAAATTCCAATTGTACGCGCTTAGCATACACGCAACAATAATCGGCCCGGGTCCGAAATCGAATAAGGACATCAGCAGAATAGTGAACAAATAAATGAGTGATACGGTTTGATACCCGATGTTCTGATGGGTTACATATAATATAGCGGTGAGTATGGCTATAATAGCAATCGCCAGAAGATATCTGGCTACGGAAGAATATTTCAAATGAAGATACGGGTTGAAGAAACTCCTCTTTTTAAATTCATCGCCGCCGATAACTGATACATCAATACTGCCCGACTGCTTTATTAATGCATCAATAATATTTTTTCTCTGAAAAAGTATGTCGTAATAATTTCTTCGTGTTTTTCCGATGAGAATCTGCGTTACATTATTCACGCGCGCTATTTTCAGAAGTCCTTGCGCAACATCAATATCTTGTATAGTGATAACTTCGGCACCGAGTTCACGCGCGAGTTCAATGTTCTTAGTCAAACTTTCCTGAAACTCAGGTTTTATTTCTTTATCTGTTTCCACATGTCCTGCAATCCAGGGTACTTCCATTGAATACGCGAGATGCCGTGTCCACCGTATTAAATCAGCCGAGTGGGGTCCGGGGCCAACAGACACTAAAAGTTTTTGAGAAGATTTCCACACGCCGGAAATCTTTTTCTCCGCCCGGTATTCGTGCAGGTCTTTTTCGACACGCTCGGCCGTTATGCGCAGCGCCATTTCGCGCAGGGCGGTAAGATTCCCCTTTCTGAAAAAGTTATCAATTGATTTTTTTGATTTTTCATCCGTATAAACTTTTCCTTCGCGCAATCTTTGAAGTAATTCTTCGGGAGTTAAATCAATCAAGTCTATATCATCCGCTCTTTCAAGAATCGAGTCGGGAACTGTTTCGCGTATCTGCACGCCGGTAATTTCACGTACTACCTTACAACGGCTTTCAATATGCTGCACATTTAATGTTGTAAATACGTCAATACCGCTTGCAAGAATTTCCTGTACATCCTGATACCGTTTTGTGTGCCGGCTGCCGGGAATGTTGGTATGTGCAAGTTCGTCAACAAGAACCAGTTTCGGCCTTCTTTTCAAAATAGCGTCAATGTCCATTTCGTAAAAATCGGCATTGCGGTAACTCAGTGATTTTAGAGGAATAATTTCAAGCTCCCCCACCAATTTCTGTGTCTCGACACGCTTGTGTGTTTCAACGACACCGACAACAACATCCACACCGGCTGACTTCAACTGTTGAGCCATTTGCAGCATGCCATATGTTTTGCCTACACCGGCGCACATACCGAAAAAGATACGCAGCTTGCCTTCTGCCTGCCGGGTCTCATCTTTCTTAATCTGCTGAAGAATTTTATCTGCATCACGCGATACTAAACCGTCTTCGTTCATTTTGCATCCATTTTGTCTAATTGAACGTTTAATTCCAATACATTGATTAACTTTTCACCCGCGAATCCGAATACCCGGTGAAAAGCCAGCTTGTCTATCACTTGATAAAGTTCATTTCTTTTATCCACTCCAAATTTACGAACTGAAGCGATACGACCGACCTGCAAAAATGCCGATTCTATACTTATGTGCGGATCAACACCGCTGGCCGAGGCGAACAACATTTCCGAAGGGACATCAGTTGCTTCCGGCAGCTTGTTGAATTTTATAAATTCCTTTTTCCTAATGGCGTACAGATTCTTCAGTGAATCCGAAGTGATGGAAAGGTTTGATGCGCCGGACGGCACTGGATTATAGTCTATGGCAGACGGTCTTGATTGAAAGTATTCCGGATCAGTGAATTTCTGTCCAATCATTTTTGCACCGACTGCTTTACCGTTAAGCGCTACCACATCACCCTTAGCTTTAACAGGGAAACATACATGCGCATATGCAGTGATGAATAACGGATAACACAAGCCAGTAACCACCGTTAACACGAGGAAAAGCTTTACCAAAGAAAACGAATCATTTTTCATTACACTAATCCTAACAAAATTAACAACATATCAATAATCTTAATCCCGATAAACGGAACAAGCAGACCTCCGACTCCGTATAACATAATATGTCTTCGTAAAATTACAGCCGCACCCTCGGCACGGTATGCAACGCCCTTTAATGCCAATGGCACAAGAGCAATAATGATAAGCGCATTAAATATAACCGCACTTAAAACCGCACTCTCGGGATTTGCCAAATGCATGATATTCAAAATTGACAACGGGCCATTCAATCCCTTTGTTGCAAACAACGAAACCGTTATCGCGGGGATGATTGCAAAATATTTCGATACGTCATTTGCAATACTGAATGTCGTCAGTGCTCCGCGCGTCATTAAAAGCTGCTTGCCGATTTCCACTACTTCAATCAGTTTTGTAGGATTGCTGTCGAGATCAATCATGTTGCCGGCTTCACGTGCCGCCTGAGTTCCGCTGTTCATGGCAATACCAACATCTGCCTGTGCAAGAGCCGGGGCGTCATTTGTTCCGTCGCCAATCATGCCGACCATTCTGCCCTTAGTCTGTTCGTCACGAATTCTGCCGAGTTTATCTTCCGGCTTTGCTTCGGAAATAAAATCATCAACGCCGGCTTCCGCGGCGATTGCCGTTGCCGTTAAAGCGTTATCTCCGGTTATCATAACCGTGCGGATACCCATTCTGCGCAATTGCGCAAAACGTTCTTTTATGCCGCCCTTTACCATATCCTTTAATTGAATAACGCCCAGAATGCGTTTGTTCTCAACTACCAGCAAAGGCGTTCCGCCTTCAATTGCTATATCTATACCGACCATATGCGTGAACAGATAGTCCGGTTGCGCGTGAAGGTTCAGTCCCGTTTCCTGTGAAAGATATGTTTTTATAGCTTCCAGTGAACCTTTACGGATAATGCGTTCCGGTTTATCGGCAGCGGCCGCAATGTTAATGCCGCTCATACCGGTTTGGGCTGTAAATGGTACAAACGCGGCATTCATTCCTTTAATATCTCTGCCGCGAATACCGAACTTTTCTTTTGCCAGAACAACAATAGAACGTCCTTCCGGTGTTTCATCGGCAAGCGAAGCGAGCTGTGCCGCATCCGCCAACTCTTCCGTCGTAATTGAAGGAGCAGGAATAAAATCTGCCGCCATGCGGTTACCCAGGGTTATCGTGCCGGTTTTATCAAGCAGCAATACGTCAATATCACCGGCAGCTTCAACAGCACGCCCGCTCATTGCGATAACATTATGTTTCAGAAGCCTGTCCATGCCGCTGATACCAATCGCGCTCAACAAACCGCCGATTGTAGTTGGAATTAAACAGACTAAAAGTGATATTAGTATCGGCACAGAAACAACACTGGTGTCCTGCCCCATCGTAACATGATAGTAATCGAGAAAATATTTTAAGGTTACGACGACAACAAGAAAGACAATTGACAAACCGGACAATAAAATTGACAAGGCAATTTCGTTCGGTGTTTTTTTTCTTTTTGCACCATCAACAAGGCTGATCATTTTATCCAAGTATGTCTCACCCGGATCCGACGTGATAGAAATAATTATTCTGTCGCTTAAAACGAGCGTACCACCTGTTACTGAGCTTCTATCGCCGCCGCTTTCGCGAATAACGGGAGCGGATTCACCGGTGATTGCCGATTCATCCACGCTCGCGATACCGTCTACAATTTCACCATCCGAGGGAATAATATCTCCGGCTTCACAAACGACCTGATCGCCCCTTCGCAGTTCCGCCGCCGATACCTTCGTTTCTTTGCCGTTAACTAATTTGCGCGCCATTGTATCCATGCGCTGTTTCCGCAAATTGTCCGATTGTGCTTTCCCTCTGCCTTCCGCTATTGCTTCTGCAAAGTTTGCAAACAGTACCGTGAACCATAACCAGATTGCTATTTGAATATCAAACAGCGACCGGCTGCCACGATACAAATCCTGCGCACATATAATAGTAGTGAGCACAGCGCCTATAGCGACAATGAACATCACGGGATTTTTAACTAAATATTTCGGACTGAGTTTCTTAAACGAATCAATTATTGCCTGACCGACTATTTTTTTATTTAATAAAGAACTTTTTTCTCTTGACATATTCATCTCCTCACTACAATATAACCGTCATATTCATCAGCAAGTGTTCCAGCAGCGGACCAATTGCAAGCACCGGGAAGAACGTTAATGCCCCGACGACCAAAATTATCGAGAACAGTAAAAATCCAAAAAGCAGAGTATCTGTCCGCACCGTTCCTTCGGTAACCGGAGCAATATTTTTCTTAACTAAGTTACCGGCAATAGCCAATATCGGAATGAGCACGCCGAATCTACCGAGAAGCATTGCAATACCGATAAGAACATTATAGAATACCGTGTTGGCATTCAATCCCGCGAACGCGCTTCCGTTATTGCCTGCTCCGGATGAAAAGGCATACAACACCTCAGACAATCCATGCGGTCCGGTGTGCAGCATGCTGGAACGTCCTGCCTGTGTGGTAACACCTAACGCACCAAAGACAAGTATTAATACGTTTGGGATAAGAATTGCTATAATTGTCCACTTGATTTCAAATGCTTCTATTTTCTTGCCAAAAAATTCAGGCGTCCTGCCAATCATCAATCCGGCAATGAACACAGTAAGCAGAATAAACAAAAACATGCCGTACAATCCGGAACCGACACCTCCGAATACAATTTCGCCCAGCTGGATATTCAGCATTGCAATCATTCCGGATACCGGAGAGAGGCTGCTCATTGCCGCGTTAATTGATCCGTTTGATGCGACGGTTGTTGAAACAGACCAGAGAACGCTTTGGAACAAACCAAAACGGATTTCCTTTCCTTCAAGCATTACAGAATTAGGAAACGCTGCATGCGGCACGGCTTCCGCTATCCATGAAGCAAACAGTCCCAGCAGAAATAAGGCGAGCATAACCCGGAATATCATTTTCGAAAATTTCTTCGCGTCGAGTATATATCCGAACATAAACACCTGTGCTGCAGGTATCAAAAGGATAGATAGCACCTGCAAAAAGTTTGATAGGTAAGTCGAGTTTTCAAGACCGAACGCGCTGTTCGCATTAAAGAATCCGCCCCCGTTGGTGCCGATCTGCTTAATCGCCACCTGAGAAGCTGCCGGCCCCAAAGGAATTATTTGCGTAAGATTTTCCAATGTTGTGATTTTCAAATTCGAGGCGAATGTTTGTACTACTCCCTGACTGACCAGAAACATCGCAATCAAAATAGAAAGAGGAAGGAACAGATATAGCACTATTCGCACAACATCCGCTTGAAAATTGCCGAGTGTTTTTCCCTGCCGGGCTTTCAATCCGCGAGCAAGAGCAAGAAGTACTGCCAGGCCAGTAGCCGCGCTCAAAAAGTTCTGTACAGTAAGTCCAAGCATCTGAACAAAATTGCTCAACGTTGTTTCACCCGCATATGACTGCCAATTTGTATTCGTTACAAAACTAATGGTAGTGTTAAGTGCAAGCCAGAATTCTACGTTCGGCAGTTTCTGCGGATTCAAAGGCAGATATGCCTGTGTTAATTGAGCCGCGAGTACTGCGAAAAAGCCCAGCGCGTTAAAGATGAGCAGTTGAAACGTATAACGCTTCCAATCCAATTCCTTAGAAGCATCTATCCCGCATACTCTATATATAAAATTTTCAACAGGCTCCAGCACCGGACTCATAAACGTCCGCTCTCCGCTAAATGCCTTTGCCATATAACGCCCTATTGCTCTCGCACCGCCATATAGCAGTCCGAGAAACAAAGCGAGTTCACATAAATTCAGTAAGTAATTCATATCGGTATCTTAAAATAATTCCGGTTTAACAAGTGTAACTATCAGATAAAGCAATACAACACATGCGAGTATCAAAGCTATAGTGTCCATAAAGCATCCAATCATATAAATTTCACCTGAAAATGTACGTCGCGGTTTATAAGTACGCTGTTAAAAAGCCGGAAGAGATATAAAGATTTTATAAAGATGGGACTTTTACGTAGAGACGCATCGATTTGTTTTCGTATAAACGCGCCTGCCCGTCCGGTATATGCAGGTGCGTTTATACGTAAAAATAAAAAAGGCCGCCCCGATTATTCGGGGCGGCCTTCATAAAATGAGTATCCGGTGTGTTTTACTTCTGAAGAACCATTTTCTTTGTTATTGCCTGATTGGCTGTCTGCAGTCGGTAAATGTAAACACCTGATGCAAATTCATTTGCATTGAAGTTGAAGCTGTAGTTACCTGCTTCGAGTGTTCCGTTTACTAATGTTGCAACTTCCTGTCCAAGCATATTGAATACCGAAAGAGAAACATTCTGTGATTTCGGCAGAGCAAAAGAAATCTTTGTGCTCGGGTTGAAAGGATTCGGATAGTTCTGATCCAATTTCAACTCAGTTGGGATAAGGCTTGAAGAGGAGTTGATTCCGGTTACAGCCATAGCCATTTTGTAAACTTTGCCAGTTGATGTACCGGTATATGCAACCTTGCTGTCTTTATATTCAATGATTTCGGTTTCTGAAGTTAACCCGATTCCGCTCAATCCGGTTGCTTTCCATGATGCACCGTTGTCAGCAGATGAGAACACTCCGCCGGAATATGATGTTGCATAAACGTTATCTGATTTATCAACTGTAAGAGCGTAAACAAATCCGACTTGTAATGTTGATTTTGTCCACTCAGCGCCATTTGAAGTTGAGTAGTAGAGGCCGTCGCCGTATGTACCTGCGAAGAGGCGGCCTTTTGAATCCGAAGCGATTGTCCAGATGTAATTATATCCGACGTTCAATGGTGACCAGCTGCTGCCTTTGTCAGCCGACTTGAACATACCGCCGTCAAATGTACCGGCAATGATTGCTCCGTCATTTGCAACTGCTAATGAGGTGATCATCAGGTGGCTGCCTAAACCAGTGTTAACTGCGGTAAATGTTTCGCCTCCGTCTTTAGATACGAACATTCCGGCATCCCAGGTTCCGGCAAATACATTGCCATCGCCGTCAACTTTTAATGAGCGGGTATCTTTATTCTTTAAGCCTGTCTGATACCATGTTGCACCGTTATCTTTTGAAGCGAAAACTCCGCTTACTGACGCTGCAAGGATTGCACCGTTTTCATGGAATCTGATGGTATAGATTAATCCGGCAACCATATCAGGATTAATGTTTGTCCAGGTTGCGCCATTGTCATTTGTTCTATAGATACGGCCTGTAGCTGTACCAGCGTAAACAGAACCGTTCTTTCCGGCAACTACACAGGAAACAGATTCGTTAGCCGGTAAGTTACCATATTCTTTCCAATCACCGGTATTTGATTTTCCGGTAGAAGCCTTGGCAAATGAGCAGGATACCGATGAGTTATTATTGCTTGATACCGGATCAGTCGTGTTGGATGTTGTGATAGAAGCGGTATTAACAATTTTTACATCCGAAGGAATATTGCCAAGGAACGGGGAGTGATTGAACTGGCCGCTGCCTTTTACTGATTTACAGATAACCTGGCCGTTGATAACTCCTGCCGGATAAGTTAGATTAGCAAAAGGTGCTAAAATTGAACCGGTTACGTTTATTCCGGAGATCGTTAAATCCGTTGTCTGCGGGAAGTTATATAGTACGTTATTGATGGCCGTTCCTGAGACACTTAATCCACCATGCCAGTTAACCGTTGAACCGACTACGTTTACAACGACAACAGATCCATTAGGAACACCAATCTGCATGTTATTGGCAGAGTTCAAATCACTTGCCTTTACTTCAAATACATTAAGATAAGGATCGCTGCCATTCAAGTTAACTGCTCCCCACTCCATTGTGGTGCTGCCGTTAACTGTGTAATTACCTAAATCGGAAGAGAGATTTTCGAGATATGCTTTAGCGGCATCAAAATCTATAGCTGAACCTTTGCGAACCGTACCGCTTGCAAAGGAAACTGATGTCTTAGGAAGATTTGATGAGTCGCCATATACGGCATTACCGGCAAAAACTTGACCGCTTGTGTAGATCAGTTTTTTACCGACGATGAGAACATCAACTGTTCCGTCTGAAGCAGGAAGCTGATCAGCGACACTGTAACATCCAAGCGTTGCATTTCCTGCAATCGCCATTTTGCCTTGTGTGTCTGCTGATGGCTGTTCAATATCACCTAACACAAACACGTTGAAATCCTTTGCCGGCCCGAGGTCGATGTTTGAAAGATTCATTACGGAGCAGTCAACTTTAACTTCGAGTGTTAGCGTAGCGGAAGCACCGTTCGCTAAAGTTCCAACTTGCCAAAGACCTGTTGTACTGTTATATCTTCCCTGTGAAGAGGAAGCAGAAATAAAAACCAGGCCTGCAGGAAGGTTGTCAGATGCAATAACACCGCTTGTAGCAAATGGTCCGTTATTAGTTACTGTAATTGTGAAAGTAAGATTTTTATCGCACGCCAAAACCGTGTCATTAACACTTTTTTCAATTTTTAAATCTGCCGTATTCGCGTACATACCGGCGTCAATAGTGTAGTCATCGCAAGTATAATTGGCGCTTGTAGTCCTTCCGGTTGAAGGATCAACATTTGAATCTAATTTCGTATCCGAACCTTGATATTTCGGTGAGAAACTGTATCCTGCCGGAGCTACGACTTGAATAACGTAACAGTTTCCTTCTATATTATTGAAGGAATAAAATCCACTTGCATTGGTTGTCGTAGTTGCTTCCAAATTTAAATCAGAATCCATAAGTTTAACGGTAACGCCCGATATACCGCTTTCATTCCCGTCCTGAATACCGTCTTTATCAATGTCATTCCAAACATAATCTCCGATTGAAAGTGTGTTTCGCGCCGGGCATGTTAAATAGCCAAGGTCCTGAGTACCATTGTCGAAATTGTTATTGATCTTATCGGCTGCTGTCTCAAGATCTATCATTGAAAAAGGTGTATATCCGCCTCCGATAGCTATATTAGCAAACTGAAGAAGTCTGTAAACCCTCATGCCGGAAAATGTGCCTGATGTAATTATCAGATCACCGAGTTTCGTAGAATTTGTTCCAAGAAATCCGGCATCATTAAATTTCACGTTCAACTCAAGTGCCGCTATCTGACCGCCAAAAACTCCGGCACTGGTTGAAGTCGGGTTAGTATAATTAGAGGTAAAAGCTCCGGTTGTGCCTCCCTGCGGAAGAAATGCTTGAATCGCAGCAGCATTATCGAATTTTGCTGTATAGTTACCTCCCAATGTCATACCGGAAGGAAAGACTTCTGCGAAGTGGGCATCTCTTAATTTGCCCGGAGCACTGTTGCTAGGACTTCCCCACCCACCTTGTGTGTACGTTGCAAATCCTGAAAGATTGCATCCATCAGCTTTGACCGGTTCTGTAAAAACCATAACTCCAACCGCTATGAGTACGAAGGCTAAGCTAGTAAATCGCATCTATATTACTCCAGTTATTTTTTTGTTTTATTGAATTATCTGGTTATCAAATTCAATTATCGTACCAGAGGCAAAAAGCCCGTTATTAGCTTATATTCGCTTTATTTTGTCGGATTTTAGCATGCAGAACACTGTTCCATAATGAGTCACTTTACCATTCTACAACAGTGCCCCAAATTGCTTGATGAATGCTTTAAATGATTATTTAGATTATCTTAAAGGTGTGGAACTAAGTCTTTTTATAGTGCGTTTACTTTTTAAAACGGAGTTTCATATGAATAAAAGTAAAATATATTTGATGGGTGTAGTACTCATGTCTTTAGTATCCTTCGCGTGCGGCGGTTCATACGCCCCGCTTCCAACAGTAGATTATGTTGACCCGGTCAGGTACCTCGGCAAGTGGTATGAAATTGCCCGGCTTCCAAATTCATTTCAAAAACAATGCGCACAAAGCACTGCAGAGTACAGCAAGATAGATGATGAAACTATCCGCGTCGTTAACCGGTGCACGCAAAAGGATTCAAGTGAACCGGATGAAGTAACCGGAAAAGCTTTCATCGTACCCAACAGCGGGAACGCGAAGTTAAAAGTTCAATTCTTCTGGCCGTTCAAAGGAGACTACTGGATTATCGCGCTCGACAAAGAAAACTATCAATGGGTGGTAGTCGGAGAACCGAAACGAAAATATCTATGGATACTCGCACGACAGGCATCAATTGATAAAGAGCTTTTCAGTAAGCTTAAGATCCTGGCAAAGGATAAGGGTTTCGATGTTTCCAAGCTCATAGTAACGGACGAGCAGAAATAATCCCATCAGCGTAATTACGGACAGACGTAATTTTTCTATGATATATAGATCAGTTTATGTAATTTAAACCGACTGTTATTGAAGCAAATCTGTTTTACAGACCTGCTTACTGCTCAGGAGGAATTCCACTAACTGAAAATTTATCATGAAAGATTAAAGGAGAACATATGTTTTGTCGTAATTGCGGAAAAGAAGTTGCGCCACAAGCTGTCATGTGTGTTTCATGCGGTGTTCCACCGATGAAAGGTGTCAACTTTTGTCAGAATTGCGGTTCAAAAACCAATCCGGCTGCCGTTGTTTGCACAACCTGCGGTGTTGCATTAGCAAAACCCGTAGATGTATCATCAAAGGATTGGCTCACCACATTATTGCTCTGCTTCTTTTTAGGCGGTCTGGGCATTCACCGGTTCTATACCGGACACACCGGCATCGGTATTGTTCAGCTGCTCACATTCGGCGGGTGCGGTATCTGGACTCTTGTTGATCTCATTATGATTATTGTCGGCAGTTTCAAAGATGCTGAGGGCAAACCGCTCAAAAGATAAATAATTCAGATTGCGTTTATAAACCCCGGTTGAAGCCGGGGTTTTGGTTTTATAACACTTCAAAATATTCACAGAAAAGCCTAATACCCACCTTGTAGTGTGCAACTAATTTGATAAATTAATTTCCGTTAATATGAATTTTCGCCGGTTATCATTCAGAAAATAATTCTTCAGGTGCATGAAATTTAAACTCGCTTCTTTCTCAGATAATGTAAAAGCAATGGGACTCGTTTTCGGTGACATCGGAACAAGTCCGATTTATACCCTTACCGTTGTTTTTACTTTGCTCACCCCGGATGTTCAGCATATTTATGGCGTTATATCGCTTATTTTCTGGACGCTGATCACTCTTGTAACCATGGAATACTGGTGGCTGGCAATGAGTCTGAGCTCCAAAGGAGAAGGCGGCATCGTTGTACTTAAAGAGATTCTGCAATCGTATTTGAAAAAAGGCCGACGCTACGGGTTTGCTACTTTCCTCGGATACGTCGGTATTTCACTTTTGCTCGGGGACGGCGTTATCACTCCGGCGATAAGTATTCTGTCGGCTGTCGAAGGACTTCCGCTCATCCCGGGGTTAACCGGCATGAAGCATATTACTATCCTGATAATAACCATAGTAATTACCATTGCATTGTTTTCGGTACAGTATAAGGGGACAGATAAAGTCGCGCGGCTCTTCGGCCCTATTATGCTCATCTGGTTTGTTGCTCTTTTTGCGAGCGGATTTGTGGCTCTTCTCAACCATCCCGGAATCATCGGCGCACTGAACCCATATTATGCAATTGATTTTCTGATGCACAACGGTCTCGTCGGATATTTTGTTCTGTCGGAAGTAATTCTGTGCGCGACGGGCGGCGAGGCATTGTACGCGGATATGGGACATCTCGGCGCCCAGCCGATTAGAAGCGCGTGGGTATTTGTTTTCATTGCCCTGCTCATGAATTATCTGGGGCAGGGTGCATTTGCTATGGCACATCAGGTAAAAGGCTCATTTCTTTTTGCAATGGTGAGGCACCAGTCCGAATACTTGTATATACCGTTCATACTTCTGACAATTATTGCGACTATCATTGCTTCGCAGGCAATGATTAGCGCTTTGTTTTCGATTGTCTATCAGGGTATCACAACACGAATATTCCCGCTGCTGAAAATTACTTTTACCTCCACCCATTTAAAATCTCAGATATACATCGGGGCAGTTAACTGGGGCTTACTTGCCGCGGTTCTGTTTATGATCCTTCTCTTTCAAGCGTCCATCAATCTTGCCGCCGCGTACGGTCTTGCCGTTACGGCAACTATGACTATCAGTTCCATCTTTATGATATGGATTTTCTCGTATCAAAAAGATTGGGTAAAATTAACCGCCGTCATTCTTGTATTCATCGTTGATGTTCTGTTTCTCGGTGCGGTGATGAGTAAAATTCCACACGGCGGATACTGGTCTATTATCATTGCACTTATGCCGCTTGCCACAATCATTCTGTGGGTTGAAGGTAATAAACGTATTCACAAAACTTTCCGCGGCCTTCCGTTGGATGTGTACACTGAAAGTTACGAACAGTTATATGATTCCGGTAAGCGCGTACTTGGAACCGCCCTGTACTTCACCCGGAACTTCCAGGAAATGCCTCCGTATCTCGTGCATTGCACAATCAGTTCAGGCATTATTTACGATGACAATATTCTGGTTTCAATTGAACGAACCGATACGCCATACTCCATAACATCTGAGTTTGTTCCAAACCTCGCGAGAGGATTATCAGGCCTGTCAATCAAAGCCGGATACATGGAGTTTCTCGATATTTCGGCAATATTAAAAGAACACAACATCAACGAACGCGTTATCTTTTATGGAGTTGAAGAACTAATTACCAAGAGTTTATTCTTAAAGATTTTCTCCATACTCAAAAAACTCGCTCCGAACTTTGTACAGTTCTACAAACTTCCGTACCGGAAAATTCACGGCGTTATTACCAGAAATGAAACGGGATAATCTTCGGATTCTCTTATCTATCTCATTGTTTTTATCTACTACGCTTCTTCCTTTCACATCAATGTTTGTATATTTGTACCGTTCAATAAATACGATTAGTCAACATGTATTCAAAAACTTCGGAATATGCACTTCGCACTCTTATTTTCATGGCGAAAAATGAATCCAAAATGTATTCGTCCGCAGTACTCCACAAGCAATTAAAGATACCAAAAAAGTATCTCCAGCAGCTATTAACACAGCTTTCAAAAAAGAATCTCATAATTTCAGTACGCGGCAAATACGGTGGATTTAAGTTAAACGGCAGCAGCAAGAATATTTATCTGGCAGATATTATTGACGCCACCGACGGATTTAGCGAGGAGTCGAAATGTATTTTCGGGTTTGATAATTGTGCTCTTGAGACTCCTTGTGTTATGCACAACATCTGGACATCAACCCAAACACAAATCAGAAAAAAAATCACCTCAACCCGGTTGAGCGATATTGCAAAAATGCATTAGCATTTTTTTAATTTTAAATGCTATATTTAGGTAGCATTTAAAATTAATTATTAAAGGAATCGCTATGGTTGACTCAAGTATTGTTCTTCATGGCCAGACAATAGCGTACACATGTTATGTGTTGGCTATTATGGCTTTGATGGCATGGTTTGCCTATAAAGTCACACGAGGTGAAGAAGGCAGACAACTAAAACCCGTTTACTTTTATTCATTTGTAGCCTTTCTCATTGTATGCGGTGTTTCTCTGCATATTGTAACACACGAAACTATTCCCTGGAAACCGATGGACCTTAACCGCGCTCATATTAAGGCCGACCGGGAATTCAGTATTTCAGTAAAAAACCACAAGTTCAGTCTCCCGGCTGACACGCTCATTATCAAAGTAAATGAGAAAGTCCGTTTTAACGTGCGCTCGGAAGATTTAACGTACGGATTCGGTTTATTCCGGCAGGATAACTCGATGGTTTTCCAAATGCAGGTTATCCCCTGGCATGGGGACAATGATATACTCTGGCAGTTTGATAAACCGGCCGTGTACTCCATCCGGTCTACAGAATACTCCGGCTGGAAAGGAACAAAAGGTATGTTCCTGCGTGATGTTGTCAAGGTCATTGAGTAAAGAGAAAGGAAAAGACAAATGAATTTTACACAGACACTACTTTCAGGTTCAAAAGGTTTATTTAAACCTGATACATTAACTCCTATGCAAAAACTCACACTGCGATTTGTTGTCGTTGGACTCATCTATTATGCCTTTGCGGTTATCGAAGGAATGATAATGCGCGTTTATGAAGTTGCACCGATTCCGGGGGTAACCGAGAGTCAATTTTTTGCAATCTTAACTGCTCATCCTCTTGTCGGAATTTTTGGGTCAACATACTCTATTGTATTTGGTGCATTTTTGTTCTTGGTTCCGTTCCTTATGAAAAAACCCCTCTGGAGCATCAAGACCGGTAATTGGACTCTCTGGCTCATAGCCGGTGGTACATTCACATTCTGGTTCTCCGGTTTCGTTTCACACTATAGCCCGCTATATACCCTTTATTGGCCGCTGCCTGCTGACTTTACCCAGTTCAGTGTTTTGGGCGGTGCATTTTTTATTCTCGGTATTGCTCTTGTAATGGTCGGAACATTTTTATTCGTTATCAATATTTTCAAAACGATTACTTACACACCTGAAGGCTGGGAAAAACAGAATTCCGGCGAGCTCATTAAATCCGCTCTCGGCTTAAGCGGATTGACGAATCTGTTCTCCAAAAACAAAAGAGAACATGCTGTTTCGCTCCCCGTGGCTGCAATTGCCCGCGGCACCGTGGATACCGCATTAAATGCAGCAATTATTACTTTCACCGGCGTACTCATTCTTGTATACATGATTGCAGAAATTTGCGGCGTAAGCTTAAAACACTCCGCAATTGATGCGCTGCTCTATAAAAACTGGTTCTGGTGGGGATTAGATCTTATCGCAGACGGACTTGTTTTAATTTTTGTTGCCGGCACATGGTATCTTCTTGCCACATTGATTACCGGTAAAAAGCTTTTCATGGAAAACATTGCTCGTGCTGCACTCTTCATCGAAATGGTAGTATCATGGGTGGTTTGGTCGCATCACCTTATGTCCGATCAGGCACAGCCGGGAATTTTGAAGATCCTTTCCGGTGAAATGGTTACTGCTTTCGAATTGATTACCCAGGGCCTTGCATTTTTTATCACATTAGTAACTTTGTGGAGTGCAAAGCCGTTGAAAATGACTGCGCCTCTGAAATTCTTATTAGGAGGTTTACTCGGTTTTGCTCTTGCAGTTCCGGCGGGAATCATGCAGGCGGATTTAGGATTAAATCGTATCCTTCATAATACTCAATGGATTGTCGGACCACATGTGCATGTGGCTATTTTGGTCGGTCTTTCTATGACATTATACTCCGCCATATATCTCCTGCTGCCGATACTTACTAATGGAGCAGAGATTTACAGCAATAAATTAACCAATATTCACTTCTGGGCGCACCTGCTCGGCGGTATCGGTATGGGCGCTTTCATGGGGATGGCAGGCTTGCACGGCATGCTTCGCAGAACACTATACTATAACAACGAATATCAGGTCTATATGATTCTGGCTGCTTTATCGGGAGTGCTTCTGTTCATCGGATTTGTAGCTTTCTTCTTTAATATCGTTATGACCGTTGGCATTAAAGGAGTCATGGGAATTTACACTCCCTCAAAACTCAAAACGAGAGATCTACTCCCGTCATAAATTATCCCAATTCCATTAACCCGCTGACGGATTCCGCAGCGGGTTTTTTATTTTTAAACGAATCCTTTTAATAATCAAAACATCATATTAGAAATATTTCCTAAACTCATTATTTTTGAACAATAGAATAATTATTTTCACAGGATAGTAATGGACACTAAAGCAATTGATACTCGATATAGTAAATTAGCAGAAGACAGCTGCTGCCTTTCCTGCGGCGGTGCAATAGGTTACAGCGAGCCACAGGTCGGCGAGTTTTGTGCTGACCTCGGCTGCGGAAGAGGCAACGACGCAATTCGTATGGCACAAACCGTGGGCGAATCCGGCAAAGTATTCGGATTAGATATTTCCGACGGCATGCTCGAAAAAGCACGAAAGAATGCAGAAAAGTTAGGCATAGCAAACGTAGAATTTATAAAGACCGACCTTGAAAGTTTACCACTGCCGGATAAATCCGTCCATCTCGTCATTTCAAATTGTACTATCAATCACGCCAACAATAAACTCGCGGTGTGGAGCGAAATTCACCGCATACTCAAAGGCGGCGGACGTTTTGTCGTTAGCGATATATATTCAACAGCCGATGTGCCGGAAGAATATCGCAACGATCCCGATGCAGTTGCCGAATGCTGGGCAGGAGCAATTACCCGAGATAAATATTTTGAAACCCTACGTCAGGCGGGATTTCAGGACATTGACGTTCTGGAAGAGAGCAAACCTTACGACAAAGGAAAAATTCAAGTAGCGAGCTTTACCATCATGGGGCACAAGGCTTCATGCTGCTGTAAAGGATAAACAAATCAAAGGAGAAAAACCGATGAAATCATTAATCACGAAAAAACAGCACACCGATAAAAAGGTTGCTCAGTGCTGTGCAAAAGTCTCTAAGACTGTTGCAGGGTGCCATGATTAACTGAATCCTTTGGATTGGAGCCGGACAAAGAAATTTGCACCGGCTCTTTTTCTATAAAGACGTTCGCAACTTTTTTCATTTCCCTGCATCATACCAATCTCAACAAGGCAGATTATGTACTTTTCCAAATACAACATATTTTCAAAAATTAAAGATTCCGATTCTTATTATATCGTCAATCTGCTGACAGGTAACGCTGATATACTCACACCGGGAATTGCCGCTGAAGTGATGAATGGTAACTATCCCGAACGTGATGAATTTATTGCGAAAGGGTATCTGATAGACGAAAACGAAGAGAAACGGCTCTACAACGAGAAGTATCTCGACCATCTTGATGATAAAGATTCGGATGAAGTACAGATATTTTTTGTCCCGTGGTACTCTTGCAATTTCGACTGCAGTTATTGCTATCAGTCCGGATACGAAAACGACACTTCTAAATTATCGGCAGATATTATTGGTGCTTTTTTTGCAACGGTAAAAACCAAATTCGCCGGCAGAAGAAAGTATATTACCCTTTTCGGCGGAGAACCGCTATTGACGGGTGCCGGCAATAAAAATATCATCACCTACTTTTTTGATAGAGCAACAGAGGCAAATCTTGATGTTGCAGTCGTAACCAACGGCTACGCACTTGCGGAATACATGGATGTTTTAAAATCCCACCGCATTAGAGAAGTTCAAGTGACACTTGATGGCGTGGGAACCATACACGATACCCGCAGATATTTAAAAGGCGGGCAGGCAACATTCGATAAAATTGTTGACGGCATTGATCTTGCTTTGGCAAACAATATAACCATCAACCTCCGGATGGTTGTTGATAAACTCAACATTGAAGAACTTCCGGCGCTGGCACAGTTCGCAATTGACCGCGGCTGGACGAAGAGTCCGTTTTTCAAAACACAGCTCGGAAGAAATTACGAATTGCATTACTGCCAGACAGGAAACGAAAAAATTCTCTCCCGCCTGGAGTTCTACGAATACATATACAAATTAGTTAAGCAGCACCCGCACATAGTTGAATTTCATAAACCGGCATTCTCCATATCAAAATTTCTTTTTGAAAACGGCGAACTCCCTGCCCCCTTATTTGATGCCTGCACAGGATGTAAAACCGAATGGGCTTTTGATTACACGGGTAGGATTTTTGCATGCACGGCCACCGTCGGAAAGCCGGGCGAATCACTTGGCGCTTTTTATCCTTCCTACACGCTTAATGATGAAAAGGTGACCGAATGGGAAGAGCGTGATGTGACAACCATTGCGGAATGTGCCAACTGCAGTAAACAGCTTGCCTGCGGCGGCGGATGCGCGGCAGTTGCATTTAACAGAACAGGAAAATTGCATAGCCCCGATTGCCGGCCAATTAATGAGCTTATCGGCATGGGCATTTCATTTTATAATACTGAGGAAGCATAATGTCAGAAAATATTTTACATATAACCGGCGAAGATTTTAACGCCGAAGTTTTACAAGGACAATCCGTCGTTGTTGATTTTTACTCAACCGAATGTCCGCCGTGCGAAGCACTTGCCAGTAAATTCGAAGCACTCGCGGATATTTACGGCAACGATATAAAATTCATCAAAATTTTCCGCCAGGAAAACCGGGAATTAGCTCAACAGTTAGGTGTTACGTCCAGCCCGACTCTGCTTTTTTACAAAAACGGTGAAATGGTTGGAGACAGACTTACCGGTGGTGTTAAGCGCTCCGATATTATGAAAAATCTCGACCTGCTCATTCCCACTGAAAGAAGTGAGGAACTGAAAAGTAAAATCAATAATTCCGAAACCTCATGTGACGTTTTGGTTATCGGTGGTGGACCGGCGGGATTATCAGCAGCCATATATACTGCTCAGGCTAAATTGAAAACCATCGTAGTTGATAAGGAATTGCCCGGCGGTCAAGTTAAAATAACACATCTGGTCAGCAACTATCCCGGATTCAGTGAGCCTATTTCCGGATATATGCTGATGCACCACATGGCAGAACAGGCAAAGGGCGCCGGAGCGGAATTCCGTTCAGCTGTTGAGTTGACCGATATTAATTTATCCGAAAAATACGTTGTCGTTGACGGCGTTGAGACCATCAAAGCAAAAAAGATTTTGATTGCAACCGGTTCTTCTCCACGTTTACTTGGAGTAAAAGGCGAAAAGGAATACAAAGGACAGGGTATTTCCTATTGCGCAACATGCGATGCGAAGTTCTATGAAGGCAAGCATGTTATTGTTATCGGTGGTGGTAATTCGGCAATTGAGGAATCGCTCTTTATTACCAAGTTTGCTTCAAAGGTAACCATTGTTCATCAGTTTGATAAACTTCAGGCTAATAAAATAGCGCAGGAAAAAGCATTCGCCAATCCGAAAATTGAATTTGTTTTTGAGCATGAACCACGTGAGTTTGTAAAGTCCGGCTCTTCGGTCAACCAGGTAATTGTGGAAGATTTAAAAACACATGAGCTAAAAACACTTTCCTGCGATGGTGTGTTTATATTTGCAGGCATGCAGCCGAACATCAGCGATCTTAACGCTGATTTCACTCTTGATAATTGGGGCTACATTAAAACCGATGCAGGTATGAAAACTAATGTTCAGGATGTGTTTGCCGTGGGTGATGTGGCGAGCAAGCAATTCAGACAGATAACGACAGCAGTTTCCGACGGTACTATTGCCGCAATTGCAGTCGCAAAAGAATTAGAAAACAACTAATAAAACAAAACGGGTATTGAAAGCTCAATACCCGTTTCATTTCATCTTTGACAAATCATTGCTTTAATCCAAGCCGTTCAAGTCTCGACCGCAAATGCCGTTCCGATATTTTCAACATTCTTGCAGCAGCACTTTTATTTCCCCCGGCCAGATGAATTGCTTCAAGAAGCATTTCTTTTTCAAATGATGTCATTTTTTGCTCATAATCGTCATCAAGATTCAGAGGGTTGAGTACATTCTTTTCCGGCTCAGCGTTAATATTCAGGGGAATATCCTTCACCTTAATATAGCCGTCTCTGCTAAATATAACCGCGTGCTCAACAATGTTCTCCAGTTCCCGGATATTACCCGGATATTCGTATTTGATAAGCTTGTCGAGTGCCTCTTTTGTAACGCCGGAAATTTCTTTATGATTTTCCAATTTATACTTCTCAATAAAGTGATCAATCAGCAATGGAATATCACTTCTTCTTTTTCTCAGCGGAGGGACAAAAACCGGAACAACATTTATCCGGTAAAATAAATCTTCACGAAATTCGCCGGTGCTTATCATCTCTTCAAGATTCCGGTGTGTGGCAGAGATTATTCTAACATCAACTTTCTTCACTTTATCGCTGCCGACTCTTTCAATTTCGCCAAACTGCAAAACCCTAAGGAGCTTAACCTGAACTGAAAGCGGTACCTCGCCTATCTCATCTAAAAATATCGTACCGCCGTCAGCCAATTCAAATTTACCGGAACGTGAATTTACTGCCCCGGTGAACGCCCCCTTTTCGTGCCCGAATAATTCACTTTCCAATAAATTTTCCGATAAGGCAGCAATGTTAACAGTAACAAACGGGTTGTTTTTTCTATCGCCGGTATAGTGAATAGCTTTTGCAATAAGTTCTTTCCCGGTACCGCTTTCACCGCGAATAAGAACCGTGGCTTTTGTATTTGCCACCATTCCTGCGACATTCAAAGTTTCTTCCATCTCTTTACTCTGCGAGATGATTGTTTCAAAACGGTATCTCTCCCGCAGCTGTTCTTTCAGTAACTTGTTTTCCGATACGAGCATGCGCCGTTCACATATCCGGCCGAGTAAATTTTCAAGTTCATCAAGATCAATGGGTTTTGTGAGATAATCGAATGCTCCGGCTTTTAATATATCAACCGCATCCTGTACGCTTCCGTACGCGGTAATTACAACCACATCTATTTCCGGATTAATTTCCTTTACCCGCTTTAATACTTCAAGGCCATTAAGCCCCGGCATACGAAAATCCGTCAACACAACGTCAACCGCATTTTGTTCGGCAATTTTAAGACCATCTTCGCCATTCGCTGCCGTCATTACGGTATATTTTCTTCGCTTGAGAAATCCTTCAATGGATTCCCGCTGAATCTGTTCATCATCAATAATAAGAACCGACATATCACACATAATATATTTCCTTACACATTTCCAATTTCCAACGGCATCTGCATATGAATTGAGGTACCTTCTTTTATAGAGCTATCAATAAATATTATGCCGCCGTGTTCATCAATGATTTTTTGTACGACACTCAAACCTATCCCGGTGCCTTCCGGCTTTGTGGTAAAATAGAGGTTAAAAATTTTGGGGAGTATTTCAGCCGGTATACCCGGCCCGTTATCTTCGACAATTATCTCAACCGGTCTCTCACCTGATGGCTGTTTAACCGCCATAATAGTAATATTACCGCCACGTTTCATCGCCTCAACGGAATTCCGAATCAAATTAATCACTACCTGTTGAATCTGATTCCTATCCCACCGAACTCTACAATCTTCGGATACTGTTATACTTAGCGCTACTCCCTTTTCACCAAGTTCACTTACAAACTGGCCGGAAATTTGTTCGAAAAATTCGCTCAAATTAAAATATTCCGGGTGGATTACTTCGGGTTTGGCAAACTTTAAGAAATTCGATACCGTTTTATCTATTCGCTTAACCTCACTGTAAATTATTTTCACCAGCTTATGATACTCATCTGTATTTTCCACAGAAGTAAAATCCTTATCAAGCTGCTGTGCGATGGTACCGATGGAATTCAACGGATTTCTTACTTCGTGAGCTACTCCGGAAGCAAGCGAACCCATTGCGGTCAGGCGTTCTTTCCGCTGTAATTGCATCTCCAATGTCCGGAATTCCGTAAAGTCCCGTACAACAATAATCGTGCTCGCAGTATTTTCCGAGTCGAGAAAACCACTCTTCGATACCATCAATTGTTTACGTTTACCGCCCACATGCACGGTATATTCCTCGAGGCCTGATTGAGAATCAAATAGTCTTTTTAAATCATCGTTAAATGGTAATTCAGAAAGCCTTTTGTTGATAACCTGCACTTCCTGAAGCTCGAATAGCTTTTCCGCCGCTTTGTTAAAAATCTTAATGCCATCACGTTCGTTGTACACAATAATTGCATCATTCACCGTTTCGATTACGCCGGAAGAGAAAGATTCAACGTCTTTAAACTGTCCTTCAAGAGTTCTGTAATTTTGCCGGACATGAAAGAACAGTATAATCAGTGCGCCTGCAAGAAAAAGGAAGACGGCATTGAGAATTATACGGTTTAAAATTCCACTTTTCAGTTGTTCCAATAAGTCCAATGGTATGCCGATTCTTATCACTCCAATTGAATTGTCAGGAAACGAAAACGACTGGATTGCCTCAAGAACATCTTTGTTATTAAACGTAGCAAGCCGGTAATTGAACTTGCCGGAACCGATTGCCTTAGCAATAAAAACAGAGTCGGATGTGGTATTATACTTCGGAGCCTCATCCGTTGCCGCAATAATTCCATTTGCGTCCTGCAGAATAAAGAATGCGATATCTTTTTTTGATGAGATATTTTTAACCAGCGCAGCGAGTGCTCCTTCTTTTTTGTCATGACTCATCTGCTCTTCATCAGTATTCACAACAATTGCTACGGGCCCCTTCGCTTTTAGAGCGACAACGTAACGCAGGGCATCATTAAAACGTGCGTTTTTCAAGCCTATGATTAAAGTGTCTTTTGTGCCGTTAAAAATCGGGTCCAGTTCAGGGAGTTCCTGTGTGCGGGTCAAATTTCTACCGCCATTACCGCCGCCCCATCCCATTTTCCCCATCATGCGGCCTTTTCCGAATCCCCGGCCTTTCATTCCCTGACCACCGGAGGTTCCGCCGATTGGAACATTGCTCATAATCATTTCGCGGCTGCTGTTAAAAATATTTATCCTGAATAGCTCGTGACTATTTGCATACTCTTTCAAAAAACTATTAGATAGTTTGCCTTGCTCATAAAGCATCTTTAGCATTCCGGCATTATCAAGCAGTCTGCCTTTCACTGATTTTTCTATACTCTCCTGTGCGGTGATGCTGTTCTGTGAAGACATGACCAATGTTTCCATCATTGCTCTGGCCTGATTCTTCGTTAACACCATCAACGCGGCAGTTGACTGCTTCATTTCGTTAATACCGGAGAATATTACGATCGAAATCAGTACGATGATGGGGACAAGAAGATAATTCCGTGCTGTAAGTATTTTGGCAGAAGCTTTCATATCAAGTAATTTTTTAACTAATGGTTTGATGTAACTAAACCAAAAACTGTTCCAAGAATTCATTGAATTATAGTAAAATTTTTAATATGAAAACCCATAATTCGCCCGTTAGGTCGAAAAATTCGACCCAACAGGCCTGGGAAGTCGCGAAACATGGAATTTCCCGACTGATTTGCAGCATTAGTTAATTATAGCAGCGTATTCTTGCGCGGTCAAATATTGAGGTTGATATGTAACTCCCTGACGTGATAGATTCCGGACAAAAGCCCTCAAATGATTTTCTGAAGCTGACATCAGATTCGTGTATACACCCGTTATGTCGGTATACTTACTGTCAGCGGCAATTTCCTTTTTAATGTCGAGTATATCTATTTCCTCAATTGCCGCACCTACCTTTAATGCTTCTACGAGCGAGACACTACCGGCAGATATAAGCTGATTATATAAATCCTGTAAATGGCTATTAACGAACTGTCCGGGGATTTCATTGATTACGGGATCCGCTACATTATATATCGAAAGCAGATATTTCATGGCATCAACATGGCGTTGTTCACTCGTTGTTATATTCGCAAATACTTTTTGATTCCACTTTGTATTGAGATACAAATAAACATCATGCGCCAGTTTCTCTTCTTCCCTCATGTAGAGTAAACCATCCTGCCCGGTAAATGATGAATCCGTGTTATGAGTTGTAAAAGCAGTGTCCGCCAGCATCGGTAAATATTGATCCGCGGTCTGTGTGCCTCTTGCGCTGTTTGATTCACCGGACAGAGGAGACATGCTGTTTTCTGCATTGTTGCATCGTGTCAATGATAATAAGAGAAGTATGCCGACGAATAATCGAATTGCAATAGAGCTTTTCATAGGTGTCCTTTTGTTAAAGATTAATGTTGTATAGACGTGAAACAATTCGCATGCCAAAATATTTTCCAATATTTTCAAACATTTTTAACAGCAGCTCATCGAGTTCGACATTATAGGCCGCCAATTACGACCATCCGGTCTACTTATGCAAAGAAACGTATATCATCCTTTATTTAGACCCTTTTTTGAGCGATTGAAATGTGGCACATTGTTTGAAACTCAATCGTGCAATCAATCAACAAAATATATTGGAGTATTTATGCAAAGAAGACTGAATTTCTTTTTCTTTTTAACCATCATTTTGGTGTCGTTAACAACTCTTACCACCACAGCATACGCACAGCAGAATACAACAAAGCCGCAATCAAACACAAAAGGCCGCTACTTTGTTGATAAGAACGGTGATGGTCTATGCGACAATTACGGCACTAATGCAGGAAGAAAAAACGGACAAGGTAGAGGAAAAGGCAGAGGTAACGGAACCGGAGCTTGCAAGTATGCCGGTACGGTTAAGGACTCAACCACAGGCGCAGTTTATGGTGTATGTGACGGTACAGGTCCAAAAGGCCGTTGCGCCAGAAATGGTAAGTAGCAATAAAAAGAAAGAGCGACACTTGCCGCTCTTTTAATAAATCCAAGTTTTAGATCAATCAAATTTTCACACCAATATTTATCAGTCCAGCTTAAACATAATAGGAATAATGATTTTAACCTTAACTGGTTTGCCATCTTTTTTCCCCGGTATAAATTTGACAGAACTGAAAGCCCTCATTGCTTCCGCATCCAAGTCCGGGTTAACACTCTTAAAAATGGATACCTCGGTCACATTTCCATTTTCATCTATCACGCCTTGCAGGAACACTTTTCCTTCGATCTTGGCATTTTTGGCAGCCTCAGGATATCTGACATTTTTCATGATGGCATCGGTGCCGCCAATTATTGTAGGCATCTCTTCATTTAAAGGCATATCGTCTTTACCATCAAGCCGGAACTGAATCGGGATAGCAATCTCGCTTTTAACCGGTTTACCATTTACGAGTGCCGGTGTAAATTTCGTTTTCTTCACCGCGTCTTTTGATGCCGCATCGAACACTTTATCGGTACTGCTCTTTATGGTAACTTTTTTTACATCTCCATTAGCATCTACAACTGCGGCGACTATGGTCTTTCCTTCCTTTTTTGCCTTTACAGCTTTGTCGGGATAATGCACGTTTTTAAATATTGCCTCCATTCCTCCCACGGGCACAGGCATTTTATCGGCCATATGATATATCGAGTCAGCCAAATCCAGAACCGCCGGAACATTCGTGGATTCACCTGTGGCAAATGCACAAACCGGCAAACCGAATATCAATAGCAGCATTAACCTGATAATCGTCTTCATAAAAACTCCTTAATTATTCATTAATTTATATACTTGTTGTGATGTCGGCCTGACCTGCACTGTCGGCAGTCCGTTCATTAATAGCTCGATGGTATATTGTTGATCTTTTACCGTTTGCATTGTCTTTTCCATTTCGGATTTGTATGATTCCATTTTATTGAAAAAGACGAAGGTAAAAACGATGACACAAATGGTCACTGCATATAACGGCAGGAAGCGTGGATTCAGATAGTCAAACATAGTAGCCTTATTTTGACTCTGGATTCCAACCAGAATCTTTGCATCAAGATGTTCGGGAAAAGGCTCTTCAACCGTTTGCAGTGCTGTTTTCAGCAGCATGGAATCCTTAAAATATTCTCTGCCTTCGATGTTTTGGGAAAGGGATACAAATAAAAGCCGTTCTTCTTCAGATGTGGTTTTACCGGCAAAATATGCATCCGTCAAGTTTATAATTTCATTTGTTTTCATAATCTATCCGTTTATCGTAAAAAATTTTTTCAAGCGCAAGACGAGTTTTGTCCTCGCTTTGTACAACCGGCTCTTCACCAGCTCTTCGTCCATATCCAGCAGCTGGGCTATCTCACGATAACTCAGATATTCGTACTCACGCAGCAGGAAAATTTCTTTCTGTTCCACCGGCAGTTTATCAAGTTCCCTGTTTACAATTTCTTTGATGTTATACTGCTCATATTGCGCTTCCGGATTATCGGGCGATGCTTCAGCAATATCGTCAACATCCTGCACGTTGAATTGATCCACATGCGTGTGTTTTGTACGGTAATATTGATAAATATCATTTCTCACCGTCCGGAACACCCACTGGGTAATTCGATCTTTCTCCCTGATATTCTGCAATTGCGCAAACAGTTTCAGAAATGTGTTTTGTACAATATCCTCACATTGCTGTCTGTCACGAATCATCTTCGAGACATAATTAAAAACAGGCTGTTTGAGCTTCGCGTATACAAGAAGAAATTCTGTCGAGCCGCCGTCATTCTTCATAAACCATTCAATTTGTACAATTATAAAGATGAGCGAAAGATATAAAAGTTGCTGTTACGGTTGTAGAAAAATAACTTGGCGGGCTGTATTTTATGAGGAGTGGTAAAACGCCGCGTAATTGCCCTCATCTTGCACCGGTCGGTATTTTCGCATAAAAACATCGAATCCGGGCATATTTCCCGACTTTTGATAATTGCCCAAAAAGCGATATTTTTAGACTCTATTAATAAGGAAGTTAGCACTATGAAAGTTATTGAAGGAAATCTACAGGCAAAAGATCTTAAGTTTGCGATTATTGCAAGCAGATTCAACGATTTTATCGTTAACAAATTGGTTGACGGAGCTGTTGATTGTCTTAAACGCCATGGGGCCAGCGATGATGCAATTACCCTTATTAAAGTCCCCGGCGCATTTGAAATTCCCGTTATGGCGGAAAAAGCAGCTCAGGCTAAAAAATGGGATGCTGTTATCTGTCTCGGTGCGGTAATCCGCGGTGCCACTCCACATTTTGATTATGTTGCAAGTGAAGTAAGCAAAGGTATTGCTGCTGTTTCGTTAAAACACGCTCTTCCGGTTACATTCGGAATTCTTACAACTGATTCGATTGAGCAGGCTATTGAACGGGCAGGTACCAAAGCCGGAAACAAGGGTGCTGACGCAGCTATGAGCGCTATTGAAATGGTAAACGTAATAAAAGGCGTTTAACTTTTACCAGGTTGTCGGCTTAAAAGTCTTTTTGTTCACTATTGTAACGAACTCACTATTCTTTTTCATTACATATAGTCCTTTGGAAAAAGCGTATTTTAAATTTTCCGCGGATATATCTAATACCCCAATGGCTCCGACTACTTTGTGATTCGCGTATTCCTTGAAGAATGTTTTAAACTTCACCAAGTCATCAACATATTCATCAATCTCGTTTGATTCGATAGTAGAATACAAGTTGATTACTACAGCATGTTTGTCACCGTAAGCAAGCATGTCGAAGTCAATTAATTCATCATCCAACCATGCCTGAATATTCTCAGCGACTTTTTCAACTTTTAGTTTTCTCTGAACAAACAGATCGGCAATTTCGGCAAGCATAAATTCTTCTTTGAAAAACCGGTTTTCAGGAAGCGTACCATATAATTTATCCGTTGCGGTAAAAACTTCTTTTTCATCCTGATAATAAAAATGCTTGAGAAACTTTTGGACCCGTTTCATTTTTTTATCGCTGATCGCGGGGAGTTCAAATCTTGTTTCGCGGGGAGCATCTTTATCCGGAGCCGGTAACCGGAAAAACAATCGTAATATATCCTGATTCGTCGGTTTCATATTCATCATCTCTTTTGAAAGTATATATCCTTATTGAAGAATGGGATAAGTGCCGTTATCACTCCCTCAATGTATATATCTTTTCTTGTTAAAACATTCTGTGTCAAATATCCGATGGCACCGTTCTTCTGCTTGGAGTTTTTATCTCCCGTCACTTCATCAATCAAATGCCCGAGCTCCATTCCCCCGCGCAGTCTTTCTATCCATTCATCCGGCAATTGAAATAACGCACTTGTTCCGAACGATTTTTTACCTTCACGGTTCATCAGACAAATGCAGCCCAGAGCGAACCATGAATTAAAAACTTTTACAATACCGCCCTCAATACCCGCGTAATAATCATATTCACCGGTTGAGTTTTTCTGTTCATATAATGCGCGGGCACGGTTTTCCGCTCCGATGAAAGTTTCATGGTCAAACGGCTGATCGGATACGCCGGAAGCGACATCAATTCCCTGTACTTCAACATCGCTGAAATAATTGCCAAAGGCTTCCAAAACAGCTTGAATCTTAATCGGATTTTTTGAACCGACGACAACTTTAATCATATTAGTGCTTATCGGTGAAAGGTTGATTTTTAAGGGCGAACTATGACACGGTTTGAAATTTCGTTAGTGTCGTCCGGTTTAATCGGAAAGTGCGGGGAGAGGATTTTTCCCATTTCCCTGACCGCGGCAATAATTCCGTTACAGAATTCTCCCGTTGTAAAATACTGAAGAAGAGTTTCTTTTATCCCTTCCCATGCGCTGTCACCGACGATGGAGTGAATTCCATCGTCGGCAAGCACATAAAATTCCCGGGATTCAAGAAGGATAAAAAGCAGGATTCCTGTTTTATCCCTGGTCTTTTTCATTCCTAATCTTTTGAATTCCTTTTGTGCAAAACGTTTAACGGACACGCCCTTCTGAAAGATGCTGCGCCGCTCTTTTATCGAGACCACAATCTCACCCGATGTATGCTTCTCCATATCGCGGATAGTGTGCGATATACGGAGCAGCTCATCGTCATTCAGGAATTCATAAAAAAGAGAATGCATTTATCCCTTTAGGTAATATTTGTTAAGAATTTTTCCGTCTTCAAACTCGTAAACAAGCGGGCTGCCGGTTGGAATGTTTAATTCCAACACCTGTTCTCTGGTTAAATTATCAAGATACATAACCAGTGAGCGAAGGCTGTTACCATGAGCAGTAATCAGGATGTTTTTCCCTTCTTTAACGAGGGGTTCAATCTTGTCCTGATAATACGGGATGGTACGCGCAGCAGTATCTTTCAAACTTTCAGTGTATCCGTCGGGATTCAATTCAGTAACATCACTTGGCGGAGGAACATCATAGCTTCTTCTCCAGATGTGTACTTGATCGTCACCGAATTTTTCGGCAGTTTCTTTTTTATTAAGTCCTTGTAATGCACCATAGTGGCGTTCATTTAAAGCTTTGTCGCGTTCAACCGGCAGATTTTGGATTCCGGCAACTGTAGTTGCGATTTCAGCAGTCCTGATTGCTCTCTTCAATACCGAAGTAAACAACTTATCAAAATGATACCCTTTTGCTTTCATCATCTCGCCTGCTTCGTTTGCTTCCTTCTCTCCCTTTGGAGAAAGGTCAACATCAACCCAGCCGGTAAAGCGGTTTTCAAGGTTCCATTGTGATTCGCCGTGGCGCAATAAGACTAAATAATTCATAATTCGTCCTTTTTCTAAAAAAATATTTTTGAAATGGAAATTTACATAATTTCCGGTCATTTCGGGAGCGTGTAAAACAAAAAAAAAAGGAGGACACCTGCTTGAGATGTCCTCCCTATCAGAACTAACTATACTGGGAAATTACTTAACCTGCGTAGCCTTGAATTCATTAAAATGGATTCCCTGCGGGGCTTTGCTCTTTGCAGCGAATCTACCGGAAGCCGGCAGTTTTACGCCGACATAATTGAATGAATTCTGATCCACGATTGAAAGATCAAGAGGATCAACAAAGCCGTCACCGTTAACATCGGTAACACCGGCTCTGCCGGAAACATAATTAAATGAATCCTGATCAACCATTGAAAGGTCAAGAGGATCAACATATCCATCCTGATTGCAATCGCCGCCATAGATGCCGTATACTCCGGTAGCAACTTCAACTTCATTGCTGCCGTAAGCCTGAGTAGCTGCGGTAGTGAAATCATATGAAGTTGTTGAACCCTTTGTATAAGCGACTCCGGAAGCACTCCATGTTTCAATGCTGTTGCGATGTTTAACAACGACATAATACGTTCCGCTGTTGGCTGCACTCATGGTAGCCGTAGCGGTGAATGTCAATGAGTCCAATATCGCATAAGCCGAATCAACGATTGCATTAGGTGATGCTACATTTGCAAGAAGTACTAAAACCGTATCACTCGCATTAAGATAACCGCCCGCATTATAAAATCCCTGCGGAATTACCTTAGCCGCTATATGTCCGGCGCTGCTAAAGCCGCTTGCCGCGCCTGCGGTGAATACGCCGTAACTGCTCTGTGCAGTTGCTGTAAATGTATGCGCGGTTGTATTTACCGCGGTTAAAGCTGTCCATGCCGAACCGTTATAGCGGGCTCCGACGTAGTTGGCTTCCGTTCCAAATATATCCGATAATGTATATTGGAATACAGCTGTGTAATTATTAACGCTGGCACCTGCGCCTGAAAGAGTCCAATATCTGTTCAGGTAATCCGTGGCGTTATTGTTCGCAGAGTGTTTGGTGTTGGTAACCGCAACGCCGATTGTATCAGCTGTGAATGTTCCGTTATTTGTAATTGTTACCGGTGTATATCTTGTTATACACCCAACCGGAAACAAGAAAGAAGTTTTACCTGTGTAGATTTTTTTAACCTGTCCCGTACTCATAGTGCTCATCATTGCAGATGTTGAGAATGTACCGATAATGGTATCTCCAATCACATAGTTATAACTACCAAGTGAAACTTTGCCTGCGGTTAGCCATGTTGTTTTTGAAGCCACAACATTTTGTGCAAGGACAATACCTGCCGCGTTATTGAAAATTACATAAGCAAAATTCAATGGTGCAGTAGTTCCGCCGACTGTTTGCTGGCTTGAACCTTTGAAACTTATTGCCCGGTCATTCGCAGTAAAAGTCCCATTATTCGTAAAGTTACCTTTAACAATAAGATCACCGCCGGACTGATCGGACAAAGTAATTGTTCCATTATTTACAATATCACCATTAACGGTTAATGTTGCTGCTTTGTTTACCAGCGATATACCTGAAGAAGCATCAATCGTCAGGTTTCCTGAAATTCTTCTCGCAACCGTAGTATCGCTATTATATAAATCTACCGTTGTCGAAGCAGAGATCACGACGTTTGACGGATAACCCGCTCCCGTGGTGTCTTTCCATTCCAGCCATCTGCCGTATGTTCCGCCTGTATTATACTTTAAGGTGGATCCGGATGCATAGATTGGTGAATTTGCTTCAACCCAGGCACCTGAATTGAGAGTCATTGTGCCGTTAATTGTTGAAGCTGATCCGTAATTGACTCCACCATTCATAGTTACGTTGTTAAATCCGACAGTACCGGTCACGGTACCCAAACCGGCAAATACAACAGTTCCGCTTCCATGAGTAAATGTGCCGTTATTTGTTATTACACCACCGCTTGCAATTGTCAACGTCTTGGTTGATGAGGCGGTAAGAGTTTTTCCGGAATTGATTGTAAGATTTAATACATTAACATCCTGATCAATAGTAACATTTGCATCTATAATAACAGATGCCCCATCACTTGGAACTCTTCCGATATTCCAGGTTGAAGCGGATGACCAGTTACCTGCAGTAATTGCAGTTATCGGAGCTCCATCTTTTGAATATAGTGTGTAAAGTGCTACGCGATATGCTTTCATTGTATCCGCGAGCGTAACCGTTGACGTTAACCCCTTATAAGAACCTACCATAGACGACGATACATTTGCTGCCGGGATTACAGCTTTCCACGTTGTTCCCGAACCTGTTGCCAAAACAAACTTATGTGTTGACCATGAATCCGTTGTATAACGGAGATAAACTTTTTCTTCGGTTGATGGAGTACCGGATAACGTTACAGTAACTGTATCGTTCACTCCGGCGCCTTGATTATTATCAACAACAGAAGAAATTGATACCGGATTACCCGAGGTTTCCATAAAGATAGCTTCGGTGTTTCCATATCCGTTATCTTTCCAATTAAGCGTATAGTATTTTCCGCTTGTAATTGTTGCTGAGTTGTTAGCTCCGCCAAATGTGTATGTTTGAATAGTGTTAAGCGAAACGGTAACGCCGCCCCACTTATTGTTCCACGGACTTCCCGAAGGACCGCTGGTGAACAGCCATTCATTTGTACCGGAACCAACACCACCTGATCCGGATTGGAAGGTTGTGTGATAGCGTCTTTGATCATCGGTTAAAACCGTGAGCAAGCCGCCTGATGTTTGAGCTGAACATGCCAAAGCCAGAGCATTCGTCGGGGGGTTTGTCCAACCATTCCACGCGCCCGGCATATTTAATCCTTCCGGTGCATAGATTTGAGCAAGACCTTTCCCAACCAATAAAACAAAGAAAACCAGTAAAAGTTTTTTCATTTTTGAGTGCCTCTCAAGTTATATATAGTATGTATTTACGAACGAATGACAGATTTTAGGAATAACTTGTATAACTTAATAAAAAAAAATCAAATACAAAATTAACTTTACAAAAAAAGTTTTTTACTTTTGTCTACCGAAAGTCCTTAGCCTCAAGGAGGTGCTTCTGTATCAGACGTTGGAAATTCTGGCGGGTCATACCGGATAATTTGGCTGCATTGCTAACATTGCCGCCTGTTTTAAGCAGCTGAGCCTTGATGTATTCTCGCTCAAAAACAGTCATATATTGCGTTTTTGCCTCAATAAATGAACCTTTGTCAACGTTTCCCCCGGCACCGGAAAAGCCGGAATCCGTAGTTTCGTTGATTGTTTCAATTTCAAGCCTGTCTCCCTTTGCCAATATGAATCCTCGTTCGATTATATTGGCCAATTCCCGGACATTGCCCGGATAATGATATTTCATCAGCAATTCCATGGTTCGGGGAGAGATTGAACTCACTTTTTTCTTGAGTTCATCATTATATTTTCTCATCATGTATTCTACAAGCAGAGGAATGTCTTCGCGCCTTTCCCGTAGTGAAGGCAAGTGAATATGGGCGACGTGCAGACGATAGAACAGATCTTTCCGGAAAGTTTTATTCTCCACCGCCTCATGTATATCTATATTAGTCGCTGCAATGAATCTTGCTTTCACTTGTTTGGATTTTACTCCGCCGATTCTTTCATATACCCGGTTTTGCAACACCCGTAACAATTTCTGTTGAAAGTTCAAGGTCAAGTCGCCTATTTCGTCAAGAAAAATTGTCCCGTTCCCCGCTAACTCAAACTTGCCGGGCTTTTGCTCGTAGGCTCCCGTAAAGGATCCTTTTTCGTGTCCGAACAGTTCGGATTCGAGCAATCCTTCAGGTATAGCGTTACAATTGATACCAATAAAAGGCTCCTGACCGCCGCAGCAATTATTGTGAATAGCCCGGGCAATCAATTCTTTGCCTGTTCCGCTTTCCCCCGTTATTAATACGGGAACGGTATTCGGTGTCCGCGAAATGGAACCGATAAGTTTATATACTTCCTGCATCAACGAGGATTTACCGATAATATCATTTGATTCAAGAACTTCGGAATTATATAGGATAGTATTTGCGGCGAGGTCAACTGAATTTCCGGTATTCGCCTCACGTATTTTTTTTAATATACTTCTTACGGTTCGTATCTCCAGAGGCTTTGTAAAATAATCATACGCTCCGTCCTTGATAGCTTGCACCGCTATGTGCATAGAACCATGTCCGGTAATAATAACTACCGGTATGGATGGTTCTACCGCCTGAACTTTTCTCAATACCTCAAGGCCGTTAATCTTAGGGAGAGTGTAATCCAAAAAAATAATATCGGGTTTTTCTTTCACCGCAATTTCGTATGCCCTCTGTCCATCTTCAGCATATAAGCCGGAGACTTTTTCTTTCAACAACAGTTGCCTGAATGCGAAAATAATCTTCTCATCATCATCAGCAACCAACACACGAAGTTTTTTGTTATACGTTTTCATCGGCTCCAAGCGGTAAGTATATTTTAAATGATGTTCCTTTTCCTTCCTGACTAACAACTGCGACTACTCCGCCATGTGCATTTATACTCTTCTTTGCTATGGAAAGTCCCAGTCCCGATCCTTTTTCTTTTGTCGTGAAAAACGGTTCAAAGATATGCTTCAAATATGAGTCCGAAATTCCTTTGCCGTTATCGGCAATTTTTATAAGTACGCACTCTGTTCCCTTTGAAAGTGTGATATCCGATTCCGGATATTCGCCATCCGATACCTGAAAATATTCATTGTCGGTACTCAAAGCACGATTCACAATGTCTTCTGTTAGTATTATTCGTTCAGTGGAAATAACGATTCTGCGGCGTGCTTTTGGAATTTCACCCTCAAATGCCTGAGAAGCATTAAGGAATAAATTGATAAGACATTCTTTAATCGTTGGCGCGTGCAGCTGCAACAGCGGAATATCTTCCTCTAACTTTGTTGAAACACGAATATCTTTTTTCTTTGCCTGCATATCCAAAAAAGATATACACTCAGTTATCAACTTATTAACATTTTCGGATGCGGGTTTAATTGCCACGGGGTGCGCAAATGAGAGCAGCTGCTTCATCACATTTTCAAGATGATAGATTGATTGAAGCGCAACAAATATAGAATTCTTCTCGGATTTGGTAATTCGTCTTGATTCCTGCAAAAGTTGCATAATCATTTTAATCGAAGTCAGAGCATTGCGGGTTTCGTGAGCAATCATGGCGGACATTTCACCAACCGCGATCATTTTTTCACTGCGGATTAACTTTTTCTCAATGCCTTTCCGGTATGAAATATCCCTTGAAACAATTACGCCGCGTCTTTCACCTTCGGCGGTAAAATAATCCTTCCCGCTGCTCTCGAACCATAACCAATCTCCATCTTTGTGTTTCAGCCGGTGGGTTATCTGCCCTTGTGATTTTCGCATCTCTGCTAAAACCGCATCACGATCTGCCGGGTGGACATAATCAATATATTTTTTATGAAGCAGCTCGTCGGGAGTATATCCAAGTGTCTGAATAAAACTCGGGCTTGCAAACAGAATAACCGAATCCCTGCCGATTTCGTAAATCAAATCGTAAGAGTTTTCAGCAAAGGCCTTGTATCTTTCAACGGAATCATAGAACGACATGACGGTTTCCTTACTCGCGGAAATGTCAACAACAATACCGTCTCTTCTCTTTATAATTCCATCTTTGGTAAATTGCTCGGTAAACCGGTTGGAGACCCAGTGAATTGTTCCGTCTTTATGAATGATCCGGTGCTCGATATGCTTTTGCACGGGTTTGCCGGTTGAGTTATCAAACAGCTCAACAACTCTCTGTCTGTCCTCGGGATGAACCATGTCAATCCACAACAACGGATTGTGCATATACTCGCCGGGAGTATACCCTGTTATTTTTTCACATTGCGGGCTGTGGTAAGAAGCAGCAACATTTCCCCCTTCATAAATTACGGAATATACATACCCCTCAATATTCCGGACAATACTTTCGAAATGCGCTGCGTTTTCAAACTCATACGTGTTTTTAACAGAGTCATTTTCCATAACGAGAAGTTAGGAAAATAAAAGATGAATGTAAATACTATGTATCTAAACAAAATGAGTTGTTGGCTGCTTCGGCAGGGTGTGGCTTCCCTGAAACAGGGAAGGAGCCGGAGTGACAACTACTGAAATACACTTAATGTTTTTGCGTTCCTCTTCCATTACGGTTTTCATTATTGCCATTAAACGGGCATAATGAGGCTGGTCCACACCAAGCCACAAACGTATCGGTTGGTTAGTATAACGTGATTTTCTGGAAGCTAAAAATCGTACTTTTTCAACAAATTTGGCATCATTCAAATCGGCTGCAGTAATAGACAGGCCGATAAGATACGTGTCTCCTCGCTTAGCAACTACATCAACATCATACATGCCGACAGGTTCCGGTTCCGGAAGATGCTTTGCAAAACGGCGGGAGATGACTCTGTAGCCATCCCACCATAGTTTAGGCACTAACAAATTTAATATTTCTATTTTTTCTGACATATGATTCATAACAGTTCCTCCTTAATTAAGAAGGGGTGACACCGGCATAATTGGCTTAACTTCGCGCAGCGGCAGTAAGCGGATATTGACTATGCGTTCAAAATCAAACTTACTTAATCTGCTTGTAGAATATGACTTGCCGTAGAGTGCTTTGGTTCCGTCTTCTTCGGTAAAGATAAAATAAGGATCTATGATAAATTCCCGAAGCTGATAATAGAACCTGAGTGAACGACCTTCTTTAATTGCCTGTGAAAAAATTTCTGATTTCATTGTAATTTCCTTGTAATATTTTATGACTATGATATCCAGCGCATAACACCAACGACTTTCCCGACAACCGAGAACTCGTTTAAATTCTTTACTTCTATCGGCTGATACTTTGCATTAGCCGGAATAAGCTTTACCTGTCCATTCTTACTGTGGAATCTCTTCACCGTAACTTCATCAAACATACGAGCAACAATTATCTGATCGTGGCTGACTTCCTGTGTCGGGGCAACAATCACAAAATCGCCGTCATGGATTCCATCATCTATCATACTATCGCCTTTTACCTTCAGGGCAAAATGGTCTTCATTACTCTTCAGAAATGACATGTCAATTGCTAAAGAACCTTCCAGGTTTTCAATGGCGGTTATCGGCATACCTGCTGCGACACGTCCGACGACCGGAATTTTTGCAATATTAAGTCCGTCATTTCTGCCCGGCACATACGAAAGTTCAGTTTCGCCTTCCCGGACAATGTTCAGTCCACGACTGGTATTGCTGTCACGGGTCAGATATCCTTTCTTCTCCAAGGCTTCAATATGGCGCTGTACGCCATAAGTGGAAGCCATACCGAAATTCTTTCCAATATCTCGCAAAGTCGGCGGATACCCCGTTTCGGACTTGAACTGCTGAATAAACTGCAATATCTCTAATTGACGGTCTGTTAATTCTTTTGCCATAAAGTAGTGTCCATTTGTTTACTACAAATATAGTGTGCGCATGTACACTTGTCAAGTCATTTTTAAACAATTTTTCAAAGAGCGGTATTTCTACCCTATATATATATATGCAAACAAAACTTTCTGTGAAAACGTTTCACGCACACGGTGATGAGGAACACACGAACCTCACTCATTTTAATTAAACCATAATCTCCATTTCTGCAATATTCATTGATGTGATGATTTTAAACATGGTACTAACCAGTTCATGTATGTATACTATTGATAAAAGCATTTCACCCTATAACGCTGCGATACTTATAGACCATGTAATTTTCGCTTGTTCGCTCCTGTAATGGCAAGTATTCATTTGTTGGCTTCTGTTTATTTTGGTGTGAACTTTTACCCCAAAACCATTAGTTTACTTATCAGCTACAAATAAATAGTGTGGACATCATGGGTGCAGATGAGAACTATACGATTAGTGTTAATCCGGCAACCGGTGAAAAGATTGGCAGAACGAAAGAGAACACCATTAAGGATTTGCAGGTCGCAATTGTAAAAGCCTGCCGTAGTCATTCCAGCCCAGATTATGGAAATCTTCTTTTTCTTTTCCGTTATATAAATAACGGTTGGCGGAAGCGGCATCTTGCATGCGGAAGCTTAATCCGAACGGATAGTAATAGTCTTCCTGCCGCATGCTCGGAGCGCCGGATGCACAGGTAAAACTCGCCCGCACGTTACCCAAATGGTCTTTTATCTAATACTCAAATGCATACGTTCCGTTTGTATAAGTAATTCTACTTTCGCTCATATGTAATTGTGTCAATTCAAGCTTCCCAGTTGGTATTTTATTTACTCAAGTCCGATGGATTAACGAACCAGCCTTTTCACAATTTAGGAATAGTCATTTAAATCGTTTACTTCCAGAAAAATGAATAATCCGTGGTTATTATTTTATCATCGAACGTATAATAGTTGATTGTTTTGGATTTTAAATTACAGCAAAACAATTGAAGACCAAATTCCGGTGGCTGCTTGCGGATATACCCATATACAAAATCTTCATTTGGCATAAATTGTGGGAGCATCATCTCTTTGGTGATATCGTTAAATCTGAGAAGCAGTGTAGCTTTTTTTGTTCGGACATTATATTTGTAGAGTTCGCGATTTAAATCCTTATATGTTGAGTCGAATGGATAATACGCGAGATAAAACTCTCCCTTTTTGCCATTATATCCAATTACTTTTGCATATCTCCATGTATAATCAATAAAAGACAATATATTCGTCGTGTCTCCCAGTCTGGTTACATATGTTTTTTCTCTATGTGCAATATTTGTCGGAACATCATAGTTGACATAGAAGTATTTACCATCGGCTGTTACCCCAACTTTTTCACTCAGGCCCAAATCTGCTGGTTTTGCAACAAAATTTTGAAATTTTGCACTTTTCATGCTATACGTAATAATTCCGGAAACTGTACAAATCACCAAGGCTGAATCGTTAGGCATTGTTGCCATACACGTGGGTGGCGGAAGGCCTTCTGAGGAATCGGAAATCGGAAGCTGCCGAATACTTCCATCAATCAAGGACAAATAATATATTCCACTAGGCCAACTAAGGCCAGCTATTTTACGGGAGAAATCGCTTCCTGTCCTTTTAGAAAAGAAAAATACACCCTTTCTATCTGTGCTTAAGACCGGATGACCATCATAATACGTATCAGAATTCAAATAGAATTTCTTTCCGGAATTAAGGTCTTGGATAACAATATCCCCAAATTTACCGGAAAGGGGGCCATCTGTAGAGTCCGCCTCAATAAAAATAGCTGCATTGAATTCAAGCGGTTTATTAAAATTATAAAATTCTTTTTTAAGCTTTCTACTCGAGCAAGCTAATCCTAACGTGCAGACAATCAGATATAATAGAATATGTTTACTCTGCATCTTCATCACAATTCTCCACATTTATTTTTGTTTATAATAATATGCTCCGTACAAATCTCTACCAATTTCATTGAGTTTTAGATCAAAGAATGATTCAGCACTAGATCCTTTTTCAGCGGCGATCTTGGGATTTAATTCAAGAACTGTTTCCTGAGTTATCTCCATTTTCCCTATATCGTCATATACTTTAGTCTGCTTAATTTCAGTTCTGTAGCTTGCTAATGGAACAATTTCACCAGATTTAAGTTGAACTGTTGTTTTCGTTGCCTGCGTAAAAATTCCCGCGTCTTGGCTAATATTATGAACATTTTGAATGGACGCAGCAGTGACAGCAACAGACCCTATCGTTTGAAGCTTATTTGCAACAAGTTCTTGTATCGCTCGTTCTGCCGGAGGAATTGCCTCCTTTCCAAGCTGTAAAATTTTCCCAAACCCAGCCAAAGTAACCGCTATTAAATAATCCGCAACGGAAGGACGATATGCGGGATCATTATGAATAGATCGTATTAGCATTGACCCCAACCCCACCCAACTCGTAAATGCCTCCACTCCAGTCAGAACCGTAAATTGTGGCATATCGAATCTAGTGGCGACTGTCCCTGATACAACAAATTTACCACCCACATCTCTTAAGTTACTCGGATTATTATCGCAAAAAGAATAGCTCGCATGAAATTGTTCTTTAGGCTCCAACGCATGCCACCTGCCTAATTGCGGATCGTAAAAACGGGCGCCGTAGTCATTCCAGCCCAGATTATGGAAATCTTCTTTTTCTTTGCCGTTATACAAATAGCGGTTGGCTGAGGCGGCATCTTGCATGCGGAAGCTTAACCCAAACGGATAATAATAATCCTCCCGCTGCATGCTCGGAGAGCCGGATGCACAGATAAAACTTGCCCGCACGTTACCGAGATGATCTTTCATCTGATACTCATAAACGTACGTTCCTCCGGAACAGGTAACACGACCTTCGCTCATCGGAAATTGCGTCATTGCAAGATTTCCGGTTTGTGCTTTTTCATATTCGAATCCACTGAAATAATTTCTCTCTTTGTCCAAAGCGCCGCTGCTCAGATAATACCGAACCCGCAGCTTTGTCCCATCGGCGGCATACATGTTTTCCATCCGGGAATTATCCGTCCACGTTATCTTTGTATATAACCTGGGAAGAACTATTCCATGTTTTCATCACTCTCCTTTGTTAGCAAGCGATTTTCCTTTGGCTTAAATTGATGTTTTTGATTCAAATTACTTAATTTTCTATAATCACCTTTGAATTAGCAGCCACGCCATATTTATTTTCTAATTCAACAGGATAATAAATTTCAATTCAATCACCATTATTATTTCTTAAATTCGACAAAATTGAATCCAAATAATACTTTTCAGGATAATCAGTAATTGATAAAAATTTCCCTTTTATACTTTTACAGACATAATTTTTCATTCCTACGCAACGGATAATAACAACTTCTTTATCAGGCAAAAATAATAGGTAAGCATTCATCAGCCCATCATCTGTCAATTGCCCACCAGATAGAAATTCACTGGCTGAACCCTTATTAAAATAATTGTACTTACCATAAATCAAATAATATTCACCGTTGTCTTTGTCTATCCGAGTAACCGTTATTCCATTATAACTATAATAAATTGTCCTATGGCTAAAAAACAAAGCATTAACAACATAACTAAAAATAATTATGGTCAACACTATAATATATTTTCGGTTCTTAAAGCAAAAAAGAGACTTCATTCTGATCATTGTTTTTTACCATTTTCCCAATTTAATCCCGCCTGAATTCCCGCCCTGGAAAGTGCGGCCTCACCATAACATTTATAATAATTGTAGACCGCGTCGTAATTAACGTCCACCGCCTGAAGGATAGCATTTCTAAAAAGTAACCAAATCGTACCACCGGAATTATTTCCAGAAGAATTATAAAGACCATATCCATATTGAACAAATTCGGGATGCCCACTTTGAGCAGCAAAAGCTCCAGCAATAAAATTTCCAGCGTCTCTGGCAGAGGCATACTTTCCATATAATTTTGATCCGTATCCAAAACCCCCAGGCGCGTATTTTTTTATATTCCAATCCCCTTTACTTCGGGCATTCCAACCATATTTGATTATTCCCGGATCACTTCCTAAAATTTGTTTGGCTTGATCGGTCCCCCAGTTCGAGTTAAAATCTATTCTCGCTCCTTTCATTGGAGTTATTATCCCAGATTGTTCAAATATGCTAAAATCAGCAAATCCAAGAATTGTCCATGTTTGCCCCATAATATATGGAATATAGCCTTTTGTTCGAAAATTATCAACATCTGCTTGATTTTTACAACCGGGGGCCATGTATACATTATAATCATCGTCATTGTATATCGCTAATACGTTCCCTTTTTCATCTGTCCAAGTTGATGGTTCACAGCCCCCATTATCTATCAAATTAATAGGGTCATCATTTGCATATGAATAAGATGCATGATTTATATCCATCGGATCCACCGCATGCCACCTGCCCAACTGCGGATCGTAGAAGCGGGCGCCGTAGTCATTCCAGCCAAGATTATGGAAATCTTCTTTTTCTTTACCGTTATACAAATAGCGGTTTGCAGAGGCGGCATCTTGCATGCGGAAACTTAACCCAAACGGGTAGTAATAATCCCCCTGCCGCATAACTGGAGCGCCGGATGCACAGGTAAAACTTGCCCGCACGTTACCGAGATGATCTTTCATCTGATACTCGCATGCATACGTACTATTCGAACAGGTAACCCTGCCTTCGCTCATCGGAAATCATTTACACGCATTAGCTTCATTTGATCGCTAAATATTTGGATATTTCATTGATGCAAAAAAAAGAATCCTTTTAATTCTTTTCGTCAAGTTTATTTCAACTACTTAATATTCTGTCTTTACTTTAGTATCGGAATTCTCAATTGCGTGTTTTTCAGAATCAATGGGCACATTTATTCTAATCCATGCACCGTTGTTATTCTTTACATCCGCCAAAATTGAATCAATCAAATAATTATCTGGATGATCTATAAATGATACATACCTACTATCAATACTCTTGCCAATATAATCGCTTAAACCTTCACACCGAATTATTAAAACTTCCCTATTAGATTTAAATACTATATAGCCGTACATATAATCTTTAAAAGTTAACTTTCGACCATAAATACATTCTATCGCACCTCCTTTTGTAAAATAATTATATCTTCCGTATAAAAAATAATACTCGCCATTATCTTTATCTATTCGGGTAATAGTTACACCATTATAACTATAATATATTATATGATGACTAAGAAAAATTGAGTAAATTATATAACTTACAACAAATAATACAATTAATCCCCACGCAGATATTATTTGTTTTGGTTTCATAAAAGAGGCAAGCCAACTCATTACTTTAAATTTTTCCTCCAATTACTTCCTGCATTCTGACCAGCTTTGGAAAGTGCATCCTCACCATAACACTTATAATAATTGTAGATCGCGTCGTAATTATCGGCTACGGGTTGGATCATTACATTACGGAAAAACAAACACGCTGCCCCCCAAATATTATTCTTGGAAGCATTATATAATCCATATCCATAATTTACAAAATCCGGACTTCCGCTTTGTATTGCAAAAGCTCCGGCAACAAAATTTCCAGCATCTCTTCCGGAGGCATACTTTCCGTATAACAATGAGCCATATCCGGGATTTAAATCAGGCGTTTTAGTTTTTATATCCCATACGTGACCGCCTCGGGCATTGATGGCATACTCTATAATTGATGGATTACTGTCCAAAATTTCTTGGGCTTTAGAAGTTGCCCAGCAAGAAAGGAAGTCTATTTTAGCTCCTCTCATTGGAACCACTACTCCGCTCTGCTCAAATTTTTCAAAATCAGCAAATCCAAGAATTGTCCATGTTTCTCCCATAACATATGGCTTATTGCCATTTGCCCGGAAATTATCAATATCTGCTTTAGATGTACAACCAGGAGCCATATACACATTATAATCGTTATCATTATATATTGCTAATACATTTCCTTCTTCATCTGTCCAAGTGGGTGGGCTACAGCCCCCATTATCTATCAAATTCATTGGGTCATCATTTGCATAAGAATAGGATGCATGATTAATATCCATCTGATCCACCGCATGCCACCTGCCCAATTGCGGATCGTAGAAGCGTGCGCCGTAGTCATTCCAGCCCAGATTATGGAAATCTTCTTTTTCTTTGCCGTTATACAAATAGCGGTTGGCAGAGGCGGCATCTTGCATACGGAAGCTTAATCCAAATGGATAGTAATAATCCTCCTGCTGCATAACCGGACCGCTTGCATCACAGATAAAACTCGCCCTCACGTTACCCAGATGATCCTTCATCTGATACTCGTAAGCATACGTGCTGCCAGAACATGTAATTCTGCCTTCGCTCATCGGAAATTGCGTCATATGTATATCACCACCGACCGGAAACTCATATTCAATTCCTTCGAAATAAAACCGTTGACTATATAACGTCGCATTTCCCTGGTAATATGACCTGCCCTCAGTATCTGTACCAGTTGTTATGTTAGGCCCAGAGATCAAGCACCAGCAAACTTATGCAGGATAGTGTCCCCGATACAGGAGGTCGAAAATTTAACGAACTGTGCGGTCTATTTCTTTTGTAATGCCGCCGCCATTGTTCCGTTATAACTTGTGCTTCAAATATGGCATCAAATATTTCCCCATTGAAGAGTTCATCCCGTAATTTCCTATCAAAGGATTCAATATAATATTTTCCCCATGGACTTCCTGGTTCTATAAATAACTTCGTTGCTCCTCATCTTTGTAACCATAGCCGAACTTGATTCAACAAAACTCCTTACAATCCGGCATACTAAAATTCAAATATAGGTTCACAGTTATTAGTATGAATCAATCTGTTGAGTGTGTCCAGATCAACAGAAATACTTTTTGGTCTTTTAACGATTACTTTGCATCTAACATCGTGGAAAAATTTCAAAAGGGTTTCTTTTGATAAGTTGGTTTCCAAATACTGCGTGTTCAAGCCAATATCATCATCCATAATTATTTTATCGTTTAATTCTTCCATGCTAAGCGCCTGACGAAAAGATCTCCACTTAATATAAAATTGTAAATTTTTATGGAAAATTTCGTATCCACCACATCCAATTATATAATTAAATCCGTTTCTATTGTCCCGAAAGCGATATTCTAAAATTGTCGAGTTCTTATATTGCCTTTTCCAATATTTAAAAGCAGTATTTTCCGAATAATCAACTAAAAAAAAGTCGTCCATCATTGATGCGTCAGACTTCAGAATTAGGTCAAATACGCATCCGCTATCAGGCATTATTTCGGGATAATTACAAAACAATACATCCACTCTTTTTATGACTTGCGCTTCTTTCTGAGGTTTGCTGCAACCCGCGAAACATAAAAAAACGCTACATACTAAAAAAATATAACCATTTTGTTTCATATACTATTCGTCCTCTATTTAGCATTAATTTTATCACCTTCAGTGTGTACGGCTTGTAGTAACTCTTTGCCAGCCTGCTCAACAACTGTCGGGTAGGGTGAAGTAACATAATCATAAGCTTTTGTTTCAACATTCGAATCCATACCACTAGTCACCTTAGCCCAGTAATTAACTCCGCCTGGCTTCGTCTTATCCCAAGCCCATTTTAAAGTGTTTAAATAACCCTGATCGGTTACTAATCCTGCGGAGACAGTTGCAGACCATGCTGAAAATTCACTGCCCCCATTCATGTGCACAGATTCGTGCAAAAGAGCAGCCGCCATAAAAATTGGATTATTTAAACGAGATTTATCAATAATAGCACCTATCTTTCCCATAAGTGCTACTCCAGAGGCACTTTCGGCTTCTATTAAATTTGAAGCTATAAGTATAGGTATTTGATTATTCTTCAGGAATACTCCAAGTTGAGGCGATTTATCACAGATGATATTAACCGCCTTTTCTAACACTCCATGATTATAACTTTCACATTCAGCAGAAGAATACCTCATGTAATTTAGAGGACGCTTGTCTGATGTATTACGAAGCATATAGAGCTCAATTGGGTTGCTTCTTGCTAAATTTGCAATCCACGGGTGATTTCCATCCGGATCAGTAAAATTTATAGGGTTACCCAAACAGTATATATACGGACTAGAGTTTGATGAGTTATCGCGCTTCGGATCCATAACATGCCACCTGCCTAATTGCGGATCGTAAAATCGGGCGCCGTAGTCATTCCAGCCAAGATTATGGAAATCTTCTTTTTCTTTACCATTATATAAATAGCGGTTCGCGGAGGCGGCATCTTGCATGCGGAAGCTTAACCCAAACGGATAATAATAATCCTCCTGTTGCATAATCGGAGTGCCTGCATCACAGGTAAAACTCGCCCGCACGTTACCCAGATGATCCTTCATCTGATACTCGTAAGCATACGTGCTACCCGAACAGGTAACTCTGCCTTCGCTCATCGGAAATTGCGTCATTGCAAGGCTTCCGGTTTGTGCTTTTTCATATTCGAATCCACCATAATATTTTCTCACCTTGTTTAGAGTCCCGTCACCCAAATTAAACAGCCACCAAAGAGCCGGCAGTTCCTGCATTCTTAAAGAATTCGCGCCTGTTCATATGGTTCCAGTAAATAAATAATAGTAATTGGCAAAATAACCACACACGCGAAGAATAACAAAGAAGAAATATTCGCCATCGTTCAAAGAAACGTATGAATGAATGTGTTCCATGATTCTGGCCTGCCGGACACGGAAAAGACCGGCAATAACCTCATCCACGACCAAGGACAGTTGGGAATAATGATTGTTGGCACAACAATTAAAACCATGGGCCGGGGGAAGGTGCCTCTCTCCCCAAAAATTGTTATTTTTCGTAGTTGATTAATAATTCAGAAGCATATGAAAATTTTTGTCGGACAGATGAACCCCATTATCGGGGATATTGAAGGTAATAAGAATAAGATTCTCGATTTATATTATGAAGGTATTGACGCTGGTGCGGACATTGTTGTATGTCCCGAGCTCGCTTTGCTCGGATATCCCCCACTTGACTTAGTCGAAAAAAAAGGATTCCGCGATACCGTCCATAAAGCAGCAAAAGAACTTGCCGCCGCGACTGGCGGAGTCGGCTTGCTGTTCGGCTCGATTGATGAAGACGATGATGCAATCGGAACCAATCTATACAACTCCGCGATACTCTGCCATGACGGCGAGATAAAATTCATCCAGCATAAAACATTGATACCAAACTACGATGTGTTTGATGAGATGCGTTACTTTGAACCGTCGAAGAGCGTTTCAATATATGAGTTCAAAGATGAGAAACTCGGCATCTCCATTTGCGAAGATATTTGGAATGACAAAGACTTCTGGAAGCACCGCCTGTATTTGAACGATCCTGTCGAACGTTTAATGCAGCAGGGTGCGACGGTATTGATAAATATTTCCGCGAGTCCGTATTCATTCGGTAAACGCGAAGAGCGCAGGCAGATGCTGCGTGCATTATGCAATAAGGGCTCTTTACCTTTGGCGTATGTATGCTGTGCAGCAACGCAGACCGATCTTATCTTTGACGGCGCAAGTTTATGTTTTGACGGCAAAGGCCGATTGGTAAAAACCGGAAAGGTTTTTGCCGAAGATGCTTTCATGTTCGACACAAAAGAAGAATATGAAGAAATCGTATCTATCGAACGCTCATTTGAAGAGGAAATTCACGACGCACTTATCTTCGGTATAAAAGAATACTTTGTTAAAATGCGATTCAAAAAAGCCCTGCTCGGTTTGAGCGGCGGTATTGATTCGGCTATTGTTGCCTACTTCGCGGTGCAGGCCCTCGGAGCCGAGAATGTTCACGTTATTCTGCTGCCCTCAAAATATTCCAGCGACGGCAGTATCAGTGACTCAATAAAATTGATTAAAAATCTCGGAATCTCACATGGACAAATCAGCATCCAACCGGCAGTAGATGAATTAATTAATTCGGTGTCGCCTCAATTCGGTAACCGTAAAGAAGACACGACCGAAGAAAACATTCAATCACGCGTTCGTGGAGTAACATTAATGGCTATCGCAAACAAGCTCGGCTATATGTTACTGACGACGGGAAATAAATCGGAACTCGCTACGGGATACTGCACGTTATATGGCGATATGTGCGGTGGACTCGCGGTTATCGCGGATGTTTATAAAACCGATATATATCGTGTAAGTAATTACATCAATCGCGATAAAGAAATCATCCCGCGCGAAATTATCGAGAAAGCTCCTTCGGCGGAACTTCGTCCTAATCAGACCGATCAGGACAGTCTGCCGCCGTATCCGGTGCTCGACAAAATATTACGTGCTTATCTCGAAGAGAATAAAGAATACGACGAGATTGTTGCCGAAGTACCCGAACCCGAAACCGTGAAAAAAATGTTACGTCTCGTTGATATGAACGAGTTCAAACGCAAGCAGGCTGCACCGGCTCTACGTGTATCATACAAAGCATTTGGCTATGGAAGAAGATACCCCATAGTTCAAGGTTGGAGAAGATAATGAAACGTTTTCTATATACTATACTAATAAGCTTATTATTAATAAGCGCAACAATGCCGCAATCAGGCGTTGATAAACAATACGCGTCAATTAAAAGCTTTCTATCATCGGATAAGGTTCATGCCGGAAGCACCATCAAGCTTGCGGTCAAAACCACCGTTGAAAAAGGCTGGCATATCAATTCGAATAAACCCAAAGATGATTTTCTTATCGCTACGGAGCTTACCGCAGCATCCGACAAGAATATCGCGTCGCTTACTTCAGTAACTTACCCCAAAGCGCAGGATATCATGCTCGGATTCTCCGACAAACCGGTTTCCGTGTTTGAAGGCGAAGTAATTATACAAGGCGCATTAAAAATAAGTGATGCCGCACAGCCCGGCGAATATACTGTTGTTGTTAACCTCGGATACCAATCCTGCAACAACGCGACCTGCATGCCGCCGAAAGATATTAAAGATACAATTCATATTACCGTTGTTGATAAATCTACCGCGGAATCAAGCATCAATCAGGATATTTTTTCAAAGTTAGAGACTCCGGCCACCGGCAAAAGCGATGGTTCTCTTCAAGACCGGCTGCAAAGCAGCGGCATATGGCTGAGTTTGTTATTGGTTTTTCTCGGCGGACTCGCACTTAATCTAACACCTTGTGTCTATCCGCTCATTCCGGTAACTATCGGATTTTTCGGCGGGCAAAGTGAAGGAAGTACAAAGCGTCTCGCGATGATGGGATTCCTCTATCTTATCGGTATTGCGATAACGTATTCGGTAGTTGGAGTCGTGACTGCTCTCAGTGGTGCGATATTCGGCTCGCTTATGCAGAGTCCGGTTGTTATTATAGCTATTGTCGCAGTTCTTGTTGCACTTTCACTCAGCATGTTCGGTGTGTATGAATTCAAGCTGCCCGATTCACTTATGGAAAAAGCCGGTGATTCGAAATCAGGATTATTTGGTGCTTTCTTCATGGGCTTGACGATGGGTATTGTTGCTGCTCCTTGTATCGGTCCGTTTGTACTTGGACTCGTAACATACGTTGCAGCAATCGGCGATCCGCTCAAAGGTTTTCTGTTATTCTTCTTCCTCGCGCTGGGATTAGGCACACCGTATTTTGTACTCGCACTCTTCTCAGGCAAAATCAAAAATCTCCCGCGTTCGGGTGTCTGGATGGATGCAGTTAAACATATATTCGGTTTCGTCCTTCTCGGCATGGCTCTATACTTTGCGCTGCCGTTATTCCCGAAATCAATTTCAGGTTATCTGCTTCCGGTGTATATGCTTATTGCAGGAGTCTACTTATTGATTTTTGAAAAGGCAGGCAACAATCTCAAAGGATTTAAAACATTCCGTATTGTTTTTTCAATCGGTGTTATCATTGCCGCGGTGGTTATGCTTATGCCGACAAAAGAAAAGTCTATCGAGTGGTCGAAGTATACTCCGTCCGAATACAGTACAGCACTCGGTAAAGCCCCGATGATTATTGATTTCTATGCCGACTGGTGCATCCCGTGTAAAGAGCTGGACAAAGAAACATTCTCTGATGATAATGTCATAAAAGAAAGCAAGCGGTTCAAAGCACTCAAAGCCGATATGACAAAATCCGTTTCGCCGGAAGTTGAAAAACTTCGCAATGAATTTAAAATTGTCGGCGTACCAACGGTGCTCATCATTGATGCATCGGGTAAGGAAGTCGCGCGTATAACCGGATTTGTAAAGCCGGCTGAGTTTCTGGAAAAATTAAAAGAAGCTTTGTAATAACTTTTTCTTCTTCCTAACCCAGGGGTTAACCCCTGGGTTAGGAATTATACATATGAACCCCGTCACACCCTCCCCTCTATTTCATTTCTTATCTTGAATTCCTGATATTATTCTCTTAAATTCTTTTCGGTGTTATGAATAGAAGTGAACGATGATTAGAATATTGAGCATATGGTTACTCGTGCAGACGATTCTATTTTCACAAACCGCCATGCGGTTTCGTGAGATTCATCCCCACGCTTTTTCACAAAATCAGCAGAACAAGATTTACAGCGGATTCCTCCTCCGCTCGCTGAATGATAGATTACAAGCCGCCTCACGAAGAACATCGAGCAGCGAACCTGCCGTAATGCAAACGATACTCTATTTTCAGGATTATCCGTCCGCTTTACAAATTGATTCCATGAATCAGCTCGGCATTGAAATATTTCCGGGCACATGGACACGGCCGTCTGCAAATCATCCACTCGGATTTGTTGTTGCAACGATACCCACGACAAGCTTTGAAAAAATTATTCAGTTATCCTTTCTCAAGAAAATTGATTCGGCAGAAGAACTGTCAAATCCTTTGAATAACGAAGCCGCGAAAAAAATCTATGCCGACTCCGCATGGAGCGCAGGCTGGACAGGAAACGGTATCCGTATTGCAATATTGGATTCTGGACTTGATACCGATCCGACGAACGATGATCTTCCGGCATCAATCACAAAGCGAGATTATTCCAAATACCCGACATCCATTGATGATACGGTTGAAAATACCGTGACCGCACACGGGACGCATGTAACCGGTTCAGTGCTCGGCAGAGGGACACTCTCGGCCGGCAACACAGGAAACGGCGGTGGTTCTTATAAGGGCATTGCATACGAAGCTTCGCTAATATTCCTTAAGATTGGGAAAGACGGGACAGGCGGAGCAACAAGCGCGGCTGAAATTGCTGCTATGCACGCGGCTGTTGACACTTTCCACGCACAAATCGTTTCAATGAGTTATGGAAGTTGGAACACCTATCACGACGGTTCAGAATCGCTCGAGCAGGCGGCAGATTGGGTATATGGCAAAGGTGTTCCTTTTTTTATCGCCGCGGGAAATGACGGCACTACTGCAAGGCACTACTCCGGAACCGTTGCAGCGCATGATTCGTCAGAATTTATTCAAGTTAATGTTGCAAGCGCGGGGACAAATGACACGCCGTTGTTTTTCAATCTTGTATGGTCGGATGGTTCCGACCGCAGCAATTTGACACTCAAGTATTATGATAACACACAGACACCATATACTGCATATGGTGTTGACTCAACAACCGAAAGCTCACGAGGTACTGAGTCGCAATTATCATCAAGCAATGATTATCTACCGTCCGGCAGTGCGACATATTATTTACGGGTGATTAATCCTTCCGCGCATTCGCAGACATATCATATATATGAGTCGTGGGGAAACAGCAAGGTGAAATTCAATTCATCCGATCCGTATTACACCGTCGCAGCGCCTTCAACTGCCGACCATGCCTTTTCGGTTTCATCATTCAATACACGTGCATCATGGACCGATTACAACAATAGCAGCTGGAACAACGGCAACACCGTTAACGATATATCTCCATTCGCCAGCAGAGGCCCTCGGATTGACGGCACTCAGAAGCCAAACATAACCGCACCAGGCAGTGTTATTATTTCGATACGTGATAGAGATGTATTAACAAGTGCTGATCTTTTCTGGATTGATAATGACGGCAGTATTCCCGGCGGAAATGCCAATTACTATGTTATGCAGGGAACCAGCATGGCGACTCCGGTATGCGCAGGAGCTGCCGCATTGCTTTTACAAAAGGATACGCTTGCCTACCCTTCTACTATATATACTGCTCTCGCGAATCATACAACAACGGATTCGTATACCGGCAGTGTACCCAACAGTACATGGGGCTATGGCAAAGTGAATGTACAAAGTGCAATGACAGAAACTTTGCTCCCCGTTGAGTTGACAACATTTTCGGCATCAGTTGAAGGAAATAAAATATTACTTGAATGGGAAACAGCAACCGAGATTAACAATTACGGTTTTTCTGTTGAGCGGAAAATCATGAATAGCGGTAATGTTCAAAGTGAAGAATGGCAAAGCATCGGTTTTGTGCACGGCAACGGTTACACCAATGCAGCTCATCATTATGCGTTTACCGATTCTCCATCTGGAAGCGTTAATTCAGTTCAGTACAGGTTAAAGCAGATTGATAGTGATGGTAAATATACTTATTCCAACGTAGTGACGGCGAATATGCGCGTAGCAAATATTATCGTGCATCAGAATTTCCCGAATCCCTTTAATCCTGTTACAACGATAAATTTTGAAATCCCCACAGATAACAGAATTACCCTAGCGATATATGACGCAATGGGACAACAGATTGCCGTAATTCTAGATGATTATAAACAGGCAGGCAGATACAGCATTCCGTTTAATGCTTCCGGAATTTCAAGTGGTGTGTATTTTTATAAACTAACATCCGGTGCCTTTACCGCTCAAAAGAAAATGATAATCCTGAAATAGCGACAATAGAACCACGCCTTCGGCGGGCAAGCGCGAATGACACGGACCTGCCCGACTGCTGACACAGTCATGCGGGCGGGTAACCACGCCGTCGGCGGGCAGGCGCAGATTTCCGCTGAATGTTTTTAATAACCGCAAATAAGATTGTGAGATTTTTCGATATGGATTCCGGGTCAAGCCCGGAATGACAAGTATTCGTTAAAAAAGCAAACCCCGCGTATGCGGGGTTTGCTATATATAATTCTATCTGTGCCGATCCGTGTCACCCGCCTGACTAACGTAGTCGGACAGGTCAGCGGTCTATTGTGGCGGCTGTTGTGTGCGGACACGGATGTGCAGTTCTTTCAACTGGTCCTCCGTTACCGGCGACGGCGTTTCATCCATCAGCGACATACCGCTTGCGGTTTTCGGGAACGCGATAACGTCACGGATTGAAGACTCGCCTGCAAATATCATTGCAAGACGGTCGAATCCGAATGCCGCACCACCGTGAGGCGGAGCGCCAAACTGGAACGCGTTCATCAAGAAACCGAATTTCTCCTGTGCTTCTTCATATGTCATTCCGAGTGCATCGAACATTTTTTGCTGCAATTCGGCATTGTGAATTCTGATACTTCCGCCGGCAATTTCGCTGCCGTTCAGAACGAGGTCATATGCTCTTGCTTTAACACGTGAAAGGTCGGTATCCATATACTGAATATCTTCCAGACGCGGTGAAGTAAACATATGGTGCATTGCATAATAACGTTTAGTCTGCTCGTCCCACTCAAATAACGGGAAGTCGGTTATCCATAATAATTTCGGTTCAGCATCCGGCTTGATAAGTTCAAGACGGCGCGCCATTTCAAGACGCAGGCTGCCCATAAGATTTAAAGTCTTTAATTTATCACCGGCGAGAATGAGCAACAAATCTCCCGCTTTAGCACCGAGCGCCTCAATGAGATTTTTCTGTTCTTCTTCAGTGAAGAATTTCATGGTCGGCGATTCAAGTCCTTCTTCTTTAACGCGAATCCAGATGAGTCCGCCAGCACCGAGCTTCTTCGTGAAATCGGTAATATTGTCGAGCTGATTGCGTGTATAGTTACCGCATCCGGGTGCAACAATTCCCGTAATGATGCCGCCTTTAGAAACAACATCCTGGAATACGCGGAAAGTTGAATTAGCGAAGACTGTGTTCAAGGTTGTCATCTTTAAATCAAAACGCAAATCCGGCTTATCCGAACCATATTTCTCCATAGCGTCGTCAAATGTCAGACGCGGAAGCGGAAGCTGCAAATCGCGGCTCCATACTTCTTTATAAAATTCTTTCATCAATCCTTCAAGAACGGCAAAAATCTGTTCCTGATCTATGAAGGACATTTCAATATCTATCTGAGTAAATTCAGGCTGTCTGTCGGCGCGTAAATCTTCATCTCTGAAGCATTTTACGATCTGGAAGTATCTATCCATACCGGCGACCATGAGTATCTGTTTGTACTGCTGGGGTGACTGCGGCAGCGCGTAGAATTTACCTCTGTGCATTCTGCTCGGCACGAGAAAATCGCGTGCACCCTCAGGTGTACTTTTCATCAGTACCGGAGTTTCAACTTCAACAAAGCTAAGACTGTCGAGATACTTTCTGGTAATAAGATACATCTGGTGGCGGAGCATCAAGTTCTTCTGCATAGCGGGACGGCGCAGATCGAGATAGCGGTATTTCAAACGGAGGTCTTCGCCCGCGTCTGTATTATCCTGAATCTGGAATGGAGGAGTTTTTGCTGCATTAAGGACGACTACCTTATTAACGAGAACATCAATCTGGCCTGTCGGTAAATTCGTATTTTCAGTTCCTTCGGGACGTTTACGGACAACGCCTTCAACGCTTATCACATATTCATTACGGAGTACTTTTCCGTCCTGATGTGCCTGAGCATGAAATACGGGTTCAAAAACAACCTGCGTAAGGCCGTAGCGGTCGCGCATTTCAATAAAAATAACGCCGCCAAGATCTCTTCTGGTATCAACCCAGCCGTTGAGAACTACTTCCTGACCAATATGTTCTTCGCGCAGCTCGCCGCAAGTGTGTGTCCGCTGCTTAAAATGCAAAAAATCCACTCTATCCTCTATCTATAAATAATTACGAACCGGCAATTTATGAATTTTTGAGGGTAGATACAAGGTTGCAGCCGCTCACAATGCGGAAAACGCAGCGTTTGAGTGAGAAATATTTACTAATTGGGGTATTTGACAGTAGTATTACGGAGAAGTCTTTTTCCAAACACATAGGTTAACCTATGTGTTTGGAATATATCGGGAAATTGTATTAGTTTTTTTGAGCTTTTAATTCTTTCAGTTCCGCGAGAATCACATCAAGTTTTTCATTTTCGATGCGGGCGAGCGACTTTTGCAGTTCTTCAATCTCCTTTTTCGCCCGCACGTTAGTTATATAATCCTCGTTAGCCTGAAAGCGGTCTCTGTCGCTCTGTCTGTTCTGTGCCATCATGATGATAGGTGCAGCATAGGCTGCCTGTGTAGAGAAAAGCAGGTTCAATAAAATGAACGGATAAACATCCCAATGAAAACACCAGCCCACTACATTGAGAGACATCCATATGATAACAAAAACCGTCTGTATGATGATAAAGCTCCACGAGCCCATTCCGTTTGCTACAGCATCCGCAATCTTTTGACCGAACGTCTGATGCTCTTTGTGCTGCTGATGCCAGTTGTTTTTGCGCACGTGTTCGTGATTTATGTCTGTGTTGTTTTCCATTTTACACCTCTACTCTCCGGCATAAATGACGAAGTTATTAATAGCATATTATAAATACTCATTAGCTTTAAAATGTCATTCCCGCGAAGGCGGGAATCCATTCCAGTTAAATTATAGTTTCATAAAGATCCGACCAATCAGGATTCATTTCCTCAATCAATTGAATTTTCCATGCACGATTCCATTTTTTTAATTGTTTCTCACGAAGCAGAGCCACATTGATATCGGTATGTATTTCATAGAAGACTAGAATTTTGACCGAATACCTTTTTGTAAAACCATCTACCAACCCTTCCCGATGCTCATAAGCGCGCCGGATAAAATTATTGGTCACCCCAATATAGAGCGTGCCATTTTTCCTGCTCGCAATTATATACACATAATATTGTTTCACCTGATGTATTCTCCCCCAAAAAAAATGAATCACATGGATTCCCGCCTTCGCGGGAATGACAAAGAACGCCTTATCCTACAAACGCGTCGAGCTCGTCCCATATCTGATGCTCGTAGTTTTCGCGGCAGCGGACAATTTGCCATGTGTCGCCAATAACCAGTACTTCAGGCGGACGCGACCGCGCGTTGTAATTCGATGACATTACCATACCGTATGCGCCGGCAGACATGACTGCGACCAATTCACCACGTTCCAATGCCGGCATTTGCCTATCCTTGCCGAGAAAATCACCCGACTCGCAAATGGGACCGACAACGTCAGCCGTAATACTTGCATTTTCTTCTTTCCGGACAACCGGCTGTATGTGGTGCTCTGCATGATAGAGCGAAGGACGGAGCAAATCATTCATCCCGGCATCAACAATCACAAAATTCTTTTCGTTGTTCGATTTGTTGTATAAAACTTTTGACACGAGAATGCCGCCGTTAGCAGTCATATATCTGCCGGGTTCGAAAAAGATATGCAGTCCCGTTTTTTTCAACAAAGGCATAATAACTTTTGCATAATCGAATACAGTGAACGTATCTTCATTCTGATATTCAACGCCGATGCCTCCACCGACATCAAGATGATGCAGTTCCAGACCGTTCTCTTTTAAATATTGAATAAGCTCGACAAGTTTTGTAATGGCTTCTTCATAAGGACCAATCGTCGTTATCTGGGAGCCGATGTGCATATCAACGCCGGTGAATTCGACATGGTCAAATGATTTATCGAGAAATATTGTTGCCGCTTCTGCCGCGTTGATACCGAATTTGTTGCTTGATAAACCAGTTGAAATATAGGGATGTGTGTCCGCGCTTACATCGGGATTGACACGCAAGGCAACGCGTGCTTTTTTACCGAGCTGTCCCGCGATTTCATTAATTACTTCAACCTCGCAGCGCGATTCGGCTTTTAGCAATAGAATATCATGCTTTAATGCCATGCGGATTTCTTCTTCAGTTTTACCGACACCGGCCATTAAAATTTTATGAGGATCAACTTCCGCTTTCAATGCGCGATATAATTCACCGCCTGAATTCACATCAACGCCGCAGCCGCGTAAGGCCAGAGTGCGAACGATGGAAAGATTATAATTAGCCTTCATCGCGTAAAATACCGTGTGGGGAATTTCCTCAAATGCCTTGTGAAAATCACGGGCACGGTCAACAAGAAACTGCCTGCTGTAAATATAAACGGGGGTCCCGACCGCCTCGACTATCTCGGGCACGGGCACACCTTCCGCGTGAAGTACATTATCCTCGTAATTAAAGTATGGGGATTCTTTCCATTCCATCTATTGCTGTTCCGGTTAAATTTTTAAAACGTAATCGCAATATAAGAAAGATAGACCACGGATGATACGGATGAGGTGGATTTTCACAGATGTGTGCATAATAAAAAAAGGATTCGTTGAAATCACTCCGCTAAACCGATGGAGGCTCCAACGAATCCATAAAACCTGATATCCCGGCGGTAAGCCCGAACCCGCCTCCTGCCCATAATGACACTTCCGGGCGAAGCATAAGTCAAACGGCAGTGCAATAGTATAAAACGTTCTGTGTTAAGTCAAGTGCATAATTTATTGCTGTGACGGTGGAATCACAAAATTGCTGAGCGACTAACTGATTCCTAGTCAACAGTTTTCTATTGATCTATTAAACTAATCGTTTGATTCCAGTAGAAGAGGGAGCGTGTTGTCTGGTTTTTTAATTTGTTTAGCGCGGTGTATTTCTGATTTGCAATAAGGTATTTCACGTTACCTGTGACATAATCAAATTCCTCTACAACATCGAAATTTTGCTTTTTGATTTTTGCACATAGCAAAGCTAATTTCGAGGCTGCTTCAATGGCATGTTCTTTTCTAAAAGGCCGGTGAATTAAAAAATCCGATATGCGATTAACTCCTGTTTCAAGTTCCGCGTATTTGTATTGTTCGGCTGCAGTAAGCCCGGCTCCGCCTGTTGAAAGGATATAACTTGTAGTATATACATCTTCTAAAATATTCTCAGGTGACCATCGCGTATTAGGATATGTATTCAGCGTATCAATTTTAGCATAAAACGAATCATAAACTTCACGAAAGTCCGTTATTTCCTCAAATAAAAACGACAGATCGAAGAGCTGCTTAATCATTTGAAGTTCCAGACCCTTATTATAATTATATCCGCTTGTATTAGGCGCAAATGCAGTAAGTTTATCGCCGATAATCGAATTTATAGTCGGCACCATGATTTTAGTGGACACCCCGTCATTGACAATGAATGAATTGTTAATTTCCAATTCTATAGTTTTTGGATAAAAACTTTTTCCGAACAGTATATCAAGCAAAATATAGTTTTCTTTATTATCTATACTTGAATCATAGGCAAGAAAGTAATGTGCTTTTGGAATTTCATTTTCCTTGTAACTTCTCTTTTCATATAAACCCCATCGGTTAAAGTTACTATTCGAAACAATAGCATTGAGAATATCCTCAATTTCCTTTCTTTCGCTCACGGTTAGTATATCAATATCCACCGAAAACCGTTTCGGCTTATCGAAGTGCAACGCGAGACACGTTCCGCCTTTAAAAATTAAATCAAGTCCCGCCAACTTTATATTCTCCAACAAGACAAACCCGTATATCATCTTCTCAAGATTTGACGGATTAATTTTTTCGAACTCTTTATTTGATTTTATTGATTTTAAATGCTCCGGTGAACATGAAGTCTGGCTTATCAAAGAAATTGCCCCTTTAAATCGTCATCAAGATACATGATTAAAATATTTCTTAGTTCTTCCCGGCATCTTCTTCTTGCCGCGTAGTTTATAAGTTTAGAAAAATCAATATTATGCATTGCAATTACATTTTGAGTAAAGTTATTCATTTCACTACCATGTAAAAAATCGAAATACTGCTTATCACAGTATACATCAACTAAAATCTTTTCGATAGAAGCATAACGAATACCTTTTTCTTTTTTAATAGGGGATCTGGTATACAGTGGCTTCAATACTACCGGGTTTTCCGTGTCCATAATATATCTGGAGAACATTTCCCGATTGGGTTTTATAAAAACATTCGTCAAGCCACAGTCTTTTAGCCCAAAGAATACAGTTTCCAAATATGGTTCGGATATTTCCAGGACAATGAACGTTTTAAAAAGCTGTTGATCTATATAACGGTTCATCCATTTTGTATCCCAGATACAATAAATTTCTTTTTTTAAGCGGTGTTCACCTAGAACAGAAAGCTGCCCCATAATTTGTTCATGAATTTCACGATATATTGGTTCTTCAACTGCCTGAAAGGGAGCCCGACGGTTAATTGCGTATATTCCTCTTCCAACAGAGTGAATGACATGTTTCTTTTTTAGTTCAAAAACACGCCATCCGAAAGTCCTGTTGTTTAGCTCAGGTTCATACAGATTATAGAAATCCAACAGTTCATTTCGTGTGAACGAGTTTCGGTTTTTAAAGTGTTGTAGTATTTGGGCTGTTATTTCTAAGGTTTTCATATGCTTTTCAAATATTAACCACAATATATATCTTTGTGGTTAATATTTGCAATTAAAATCAACCACGTTTTCGATATTTGTGGCTATTTTTTGCCATACATGGCCAAATTTTGTATTCGCAAACTTATAATCATGGTGCTTGCGCGAATACAAATCAAACCTTAATCCCTTGCCACTCTAAATCCAACATATTTGTCCTTGGTTCCCGGAGCATAGGAATAGCGATAATATATACGGCATAGTTCAATTGTGCTGTACCAGGCTCCGCCTTTTGCGATCCGGAGAGTTCCCGTAGCCCCTCCGGTGGGGTTTGTTTGAGCATCTGCAGTATAGTCGCTGTACCAGTCCCAGCACCATTCCGTGATATTTCCGCACATGTCATACAGTCCGTAACTGTTAGGCAGTTTTATTCCGACCAGATGAATGCTGCTTTGAGGTTCGGTGTAAAACCACGCGTAATTGGTGGCCTCGGCAGGTGAGATGGTGCCGGAATACCTATTTCCGCCCGCGGAGGCCGCATATTCCCATTCAGCTTCAGTAGGCAGCCGGTATCCACCGGTCTTCGACATCACAATTGTCCCGCTGGTCCATGATCCGGGAGCGGTACTTCCATTTATTGAATAACACGGTGTCAAACCTTCGGCAATACTCAGCTTATTGCAGTAGTCAATTGCATCATACCACGACACCATATGCACCGGATATAACGTCCCCGGAAAAGTCGAAGGATTTGTTCCCGTGAACATCTGATACATCCTTTGCGATACTTCCGTACTACTTATTGAAAATGATGAGAGTGTTACCGAGTGCGTCGGGTGTTCGTTTGCCCCGCCTTCACTATACGGATCGCCCATAATAAATGTTCCCGCCGGTATAGTAAGCATGCTGAACGGCACGGTTTTAAATGTGTATGTATCCGAATACTCCGTCCACGTACCACCGCTCTTTGCACGCACGCGCCAATAATAGGTTGTGTAAAATGTAAATCCGCTGACCTTCTGTGTTGTTGCCGTCAGTGTACTGTCATTAAAAAATCTTGTTGCGAAAGAACTATCGGTTGATATCCCGAGCTGGTATTTGGAAGCACCGTTCACCACGCTCCAGTTGAAATCAATTGTCAGCGGCTGGCTTATTGTATGATTGGCAGGCGACCAGAGATTCGGAATAGAATACCCCGTGTTGCCGGTAATATCACCGTCTTTTTTACAACCGGTGCATGCAAGAGCAACAAACAAAGCGAAATAGATATATTTTTTCATGGCACATACAAAAATTGTTTGCAGAAGAAGATGTAAAGTTCATGATACGTTCGGGCATATCATACATCCTTTTTCAATATATCGAAGGTTTTCCATTTGTACACAGACCGCCCCTCGTATCTGCCGCTAAAAATATACATGATTCGCATTAATATCAAGTTATTTTTTGAACTTTATTTATTCAATTCCTTATACACACTGAGCCTTGCTGGAAAAGTTCAGCAAGGCGAATCTTCTAATATGATTAACATCCAAAGCACAATCGTGCTGGCTATTAGAGTGAGATGCATAAGTGATTTAAAAAGTGAACTCACCCTCCTTCCCTCTCTTACCAAGAGAGGGAAGAGCCGGAGGATGCAGGTTTGGCTTAAATTCAGCTGGCGAGGGTGAATTCATTTTCACTTGTGATATAAAATGGACTCGCAAAGTTCTACAGCACATTCTATTACGCGCCGTCCTGCAATGGTAGTGGAGGACTAGACCACATAAAATTTATTGCTTGTGCGGAACGAAAATTTACTTTAACAATGTTTTCCTCTGTGTAGTTTATGCCCAACTACCGTGGGCACCATATGCGTATTTAGCCCATTTTACCGGCATGGACAAATATTTTTTAAAGTTTATAGCGAAATGAATTTTGTAATAAAAAAAATTTTGTAACTTTAGAAAAAACAATTTTCTATTAACTTAGATTCAGGTGCAAGATGACCGCAAACATTGACATGATTGAAGCTGTTTATAAAAACTTTCGGGATAGCGTTGCTTACGCAAGGAAATTAACGGGAAAGCCGTTGACCTATGCAGAAAAAGTATTGTATGCTCACTTATGGGAACGCGTTAATACGCCGTTACAAAGAGGAAATGATTACGCAGATCTTTCCCCCGACAGAGTAGCCATGCAGGATGCTACCGCGCAGATGGCTTTATTACAGTTCATGTCAGCCGGTAAAAAAAGAACAGCTGTTCCGTCAACCGTTCACTGTGATCATCTTATCCGTGCACAAGTCGGAGCTGAAGATGACCTTTCAAAGGCCAACACCGAAAACAAAGAAGTGTATGATTTTCTTGAAAGCGTCAGTAAAAAATACGGCATCGGTTTCTGGAAACCCGGCGCGGGAATTATTCATCAGGTTGTTTTAGAAAATTATGCTTTCCCCGGCGGTATGATGGTCGGCACGGACTCACATACCCCTAACGCGGGCGGACTCGGTATGATAGCAATAGGCGTCGGTGGTGCGGATGCTGTAGACGTTATGGCAGGTATGCCGTGGGAATTGAAATGGCCTAAGCTTATCGGTATCCATTTGACAGGCAAGCTTTCCGGCTGGGCATCTGCAAAAGATGTCATATTAAAAGTCGCGGGCTTATTGACTGTTAAAGGCGGAACCGGCGCGGTTGTTGAATATTTCGGCGAAGGCGCCCGGTCACTCTCATGCACCGGCAAAGGCACTATTTGTAACATGGGTGCTGAAATCGGCGCGACCTGTTCAATCTTTGCATTTGATGAAAAGATGTCCGCGTATTTAAAAGCAACCGGACGCGCAGATGTCGCGAAGATGGCAGAAGCTCTTGCAGAAGATTTGAGCGATGATAAAGAAGTTCTGGAAAATCCATCCGCTTATTTTGATAAGGTCATTGAAATCAACCTGAGTGAACTTGAACCATTTCTTAACGGTCCGTTTACCCCCGACCTCGCATGGCCGATTTCAGCCATGAAAGATGCCGTTGCAGAAAAAGGCTATCCTGAAAAAGTAAGCGCGGCTCTTATCGGAAGCTGCACCAACTCAAGCTATGAGGATATTGACCGCTCAACAAGCATTCTCCGGCAGGCAAAAGCAAAAGGGATTACGCCGAAAGCACAGTTTATCATATCCCCCGGGTCGGAACAGGTTCGTGCGACAATTGAAAAAGACGGACAGTTAAGTGAACTGGAATCAATCGGCAGCGTGGTTATGGCCAACGCGTGCGGTCCGTGTATCGGTATGTGGAAACGCATGGATAACCCGACCGGCGAAAGAAATTCAATTGTAACAACGTTCAATAGAAATTTTGCAAAACGCAACGATGGCAATCCCGATACATTCGCCTTTGTCGCAAGTCCGGAATTGACCGCCGCACTCGCCATTGCCGGAAGCCTTGCTTTTAACCCGATGACGGATGAGTTAGTAAATGACATGGGCATTAGGGTTAGATTAGATCCGCCTGTTGGTGAAGAATTACCGCGAAACGGATTTACCCGCGGCGAGGAAGGCTTTATCGCTCCGGCTGCCGACGGCAGTTCTGTTGAGGTAGTAGTTGCACCGGCAAGCGAACGCTTGCAGTTATTAAAACCGTTTGCTCCATGGAATGGTGAGGAGTTTGAAAATCTTGCAGTGCTTATCAAAGCTAAGGCAAGTGTACCACCGACCACATTTCCATGGCCGGACCATGGTTGAAATATCGCGGACATCTTGATAATATTTCAAACAACATGCTCATCGGCGCAGTTAATGCGTATTCCGGCGAGATAGGAAAAGCAAAGAATGTAAAAACCGGCGAAGTAAAATCAGTACCTGAAGCCGCACGCGAATACAGCGCGGCAGGTATCGGCTGGGTTGTTGTCGGTGATGAAAACTACGGCGAAGGATCGAGCCGCGAGCACGCAGCTCTTGAGCCCCGTTTCCTCGGCGGTAAGGCGATTATCGTTAAGAGTTTCGCACGAATTCATGAAACAAATCTTAAAAAGCAGGGAATGCTTCCTCTAACATTTGCCAACCCGGCAGATTATGATAAAATTCTGGAAGATGATACTTTGTCAATTAAGGGCCTGAAAGATTTTGCCCCGGGCAAGCCGTTTTTGCTCCTCATTAAGCATGCAAACGGCACAACCGAAGAAATTTCTCTTAATCATACCTTCAACGAACGACAGTTTGAGTGGTTTAAAGCAGGTAGTGCACTAAATCTCATTGCACTTGGAAAGTAAACATTTTATATTGTGAACACAATTTACAGTTTTTTGCCGGAACCGGATCGGGTTTAATCGTTCCGGCAGAAGTGTTACTCACATCGTTAATTGATACCGGAATGCCGGACAATTCCTGAACATGCGGTAAATATCGGCTGCCAACAGGCAGTTGTTTACAGCAACTGATATAATCTGTTTATCGGGAGAGAAGCAATCCGCATATAACGCGGTATTATTAGTGTATTATTTATTTATTTTTTGGAGTCCGAATGGAATTCATTCTCAGTGTCATTTTCAAAAGTGATGACATGCTTGCCGAATTTCCCGACCTGGAAGCCTTCGCGTATGGCATGTTTGGGGAAACTTCGATTCAATACTCGTTTTCGAACAAAGAAGGTGCGTTAACCGTTACTGCTTCTAATCAGATCAGTATCCAGACCTACGCGCCGAAAAAATCGCTTATTGATGCGGCAACCGAATTACCGGCATTAAAGAAATTTTTGAACGGTTGGTGTGCCGACCAGAAGAAAAAGGGTGTTAAGTGTGCTATCGTCGGTGTTAAGTTTACCACACTCAAAGGTAAAACCGACAGAGAAAAAATTAAACAGACCTTAGAGATTATCGAATCTTTATAATGTTTGACACGGAGAGGGTTTTCTATGAGGATTCTCTCCGTATTTTTTTATAAGCGATTCTTCAGAATAGTAGTATCCATCGGCCTCTTATCGTATACGAAATAGAAATCCACTCCACTGCTCTTCTTCCCCTTCAAACGCGAATGAAATCCGGTAAACACAGGAAATATAATCGGAGAGTTTTGTTATCGTCAGACGGGCACTGATAAATAGCGGATTCGGATCCGACATATCGGGATCAACAATATAAGAAGCCTGCGACTCATCACAGTACTCAACCCGCAATGCAAGATTTACTTTGCCTTCCATAATGGACAACCGGCATATACCGGGTGAACGGAAATCAATGTTTGTAGGATACCCGGTGGTATCCCGTTTCCAACTGAATGAACCTGCCCACTCCCCTTTGAGATAATCGGGCGAAATCAAATGTGATTGTCCCGATGTTGTAGAAACAGCGAACGCCAGAAATAGTAAGAGATATATCAGATGTATTTTAATCAGAGACATAGAAATAAAAATTTTCTCCCGCCGATTCAAGAGTTGTTATGTGTAAAGCCGGACTGAAACTTTCTTTCTGCGGCGGCTCAGTTGAATAGATAAATCCTGAAGTATTATCCAGCACTCCGTTAACAACAAACACTATTCGCTCCCCATCCTTATAGGCTGCATATATGCTGTAATCACACATCCTCTGTAAAATGGACTGCTCTTCCTGACTGAACTTGAATTTCTTCAACGTGTCCGCCATATACGAACAGTTGAACAGCCGCTCTTTCGCCAGCCGGAATTTCCAGTATTTTTTATTCTCTTTAAAAACATCATCCACGCGCAGGTAACTGTCTTTTAAAGTCTTTATGCGCTGCGAGTAAAACTTCGCCTTACCCTGCATTATATCGTATGCAAGAGAAACGAACAAGTACCTGTTTTTCCAAAAGTACCCGGTTATATATGCCTTCTTGTTTTTTGCAGCATCCTTTGCGATGACAGTCATAAACATTTGTGCTTCCTTTGGCGAAATTTTGAGCGCTTCATGAGCAATAACGCCGAACACAAAGCTATTAACATCTTTTGCGGGAAGTGAATCTGGTTTGCCCGGAAGTGGAATGTAGTCGGTATTAGGATGCAGATCATATTTACCGAAGCGTTTTGTCAGTTCAATGTACTGTCCGGGGTTCAGTTTATCTTGTTCTGTTATCTTTTTAAGATGGAGCACCATTTCCTGAAGCGCCTGCGGAAACGTGCAGGACGACACCAAGAAGATCAATAAAAGTATATGCCTGAATTTCATTTACCGTTTCTGTGCAAAATGAATAATCGAGAATTCAAGTGAACAAAATACGATTTTTACTCAAAAGACGGAATGGAAAGGAAAATCTCCATGTCCCGGAGAAATCCGCACGCTCATTTTATTCTTCGAATTAGCTGGCGGTAACTGTGATATCAGGAACGGCAAAGCCGTGTCAGCATAGTAGAAATATTTGAAAAATATAGAATAGAGTCTGGAAGCACGGCTCCAAATATATGAACGTTATTTATGATAGCTTGAACGATGCCGAGCAAATATGATAGAGGCGCTCTTGACAGAGCTCAATTTTCCGGAAATCTATCATTTCTACTATGCTGCCACGGCTTTGCCGTTCTATACTTCTAGTTGACCTGTACGAGATTGATACCTTAGTGGAATTTCAGCCAAAAAACGAAATTTAGGAGCAAATTCACCGTTTATTATGATATTCGGTGATTTTATTCATTAAATATTATGGTTTTTTGTAATCGTAATTACAAATTATTATAATATTTTGTAATTACGATTACATTTCATTATGTTTATGGCAGAAATATTCAGGATTTTTGACATATGATTAAAAGAAGTATTGAATCCGATATAGCCCGGCGTATGTTTGGCGGAAAAGTAATCATTGTACATGGACCTCGCCAGTCAGGAAAAACGACTCTGGTAAAACAGATATTGAAAGATTATAGCTCAGGCATATTATCGTTGAATGGCGATGAATCAGATACCAGAGAAGTGCTACGCAATGCAACCTCGACCAAACTTAGAAATATCGCTGGCTCGAATAAAATTGTCTTCATTGACGAAGCACAAAAAATTACCGACATTGGAACAATATTAAAACTGTTCGTGGACAATTTGACCGATGTGCAGGTAATAGCGACAGGTTCATCATCGTTCGAATTGGCAAATAAAACGGCAGAAGCTTTGACGGGAAGAAAATGGGAGTATCGGCTATTTCCGCTTAGCTATAAAGAACTGACGGAACATACCAACATGCTTGAGGAGTCAAGGTTGTGTGAGCAGCGGTTGATATTCGGGGCGTATCCTGAAATTGTAACCAAGCCGCAAGATTCTGCGGCCCTTTTAAAATTATTAGCCGACAGCTATTTGTATAAAGACTTACTTGCTATCGAAACTATTCGCAATCCTTCGCTCATCAACAAGCTCGTAAGAGCACTTGCCCTGCAGATAGGGAGCGAAGTCTCCTATAATGAACTTGCCGTGTTAACGGGGACAAACAATAATAGTGTCGAAAAATATATTGATTTGCTTGAGAAAGCATTTATTATTTTCCGTCTGCCCGCGATTAATCGCAACGTGCGCAACGAGATAAAAAAAGGAAAGAAGTTTTATTTTTATGATAACGGTATTCGCAACGCGGTTATCGGAAATTTCAATCTGCTTTCACAGCGTACTGATGTTGGCGCGTTATGGGAGAACTATGTTGTCAGCGAGCGCATGAAACGGAATGTGTATGCAGATGATGATTACTTCCCCTATTTCTGGCGGACGACACAACAGCAGGAAATTGATTATATCGAGGAGCGGCAGGGTGATTATTTCGCGTACGAGCTCAAATGGAATCCGAAATCAAAAGCGAAATTCTCGCAAACATTTATGCGCAACTATCCGGTTAAAGCAGCCAAAGTAATTACACCAAGCAACATCGAAGAGTTTCTACTTTAAGATACAGATAACAAAAACCCCCGCAGAGCGGGGGTTTTAATAAGTTTTAACTACTACTTATTTCTTTTCTTTTTGCAAAATCTTATGCATGATACTGTGTTTTCTGCCGTAGGTAAAGTAGATCACAATACCTATTGCGAGCCATCCGAAGAGCCGCCACCAGTTTTCAACCGGAAGCGAGAACATAAGAATGGCGCAGGTAATAATTCCGGCTATGGGAACGAACGGCACCCAGGGCGAGCGGAACGGGCGCTCAGCTTCCGGATGGGTCTTACGCATAATAAGCACCGCGGCACATACCACAACAAACGCGAAGAGCGTCCCGATGTTCACTAATTCGGCAAGAATGCGGAGAGGGAGAAAACCTCCGAGCACTGCGACAAAAAATCCGGTAAGTATTGTTGACTTCCAAGGCGTTCTGAATTTCTCATGCACTGCACCAAAAAACTTTGCAGGTAAAAATCCATCTCGTGCCATTGCGAGGAATATTCTGGGCTGACTGAGCATCAGCACCAAAAGGACCGAAGTAATTCCCGACACCGCACCCAAGGATATAATAAATTGTGCTTTGCCTAATCCGCGCTGCATGAACGCATCCGCAACCGGTGCGTCAATATTTATTTTGTTACTCGGAACCATTCCGGTAATTACAGCAGCTACCGCAATATACAGTACTGTGCAGAGTATTAGCGATGTAATAATGCCGATCGGAACATCACGCTGAGGATTTTTTGCTTCTTCTGCATGTGTTGAAACAGAATCGAATCCGATATACGCAAAAAATATCATCGCTGCTCCGGCTATAACTCCGACTGGTGCACCTGCCCCATTTGACTCACCAAGAATGGTCTTGCCAAAGAAACTGATTCCGGTAAATCCATACGGTGCGAACGGATGCCAGTTTGCTGTATTGATATAAAATGCACCCATAACTATAACGAGCAGAACAACCGCGAGTTTGATAATAACCATGGTCGTGTTGAATCCGGTGCTTTCTTTTATACCTTTGACTAATATTGCAGTTATGATGAGGGCGATGATGAAGGCTGGCAGATCTATGAACGTTCCGGTAGAAACGATGTGACCGGTCATCACATCATAATCCATGGGCGATTTTGAAAGCCAGCCGGGAATATTAATTCCAAATATCCCGATAAAATTTTGAAAGTAATGAGACCAGCCGTGTGCAACCGTGGCAGAAGCAACCGCGTATTCAAGAATCAGATCCCAGCCGATGATCCATGCGAACAACTCACCAAGTGTAGCGTAGGCATACGTGTAGGCGGATCCGGCAACCGGTACCATAGAAGCAAACTCCGCATAACACAAGGCGGCAAAAATACATGCGAGTCCGGCAAAAACAAATGAGAGAATTACGGCAGGACCTGCTTTATCATGTGCGGCGACACCGGTTAATACAAATATTCCCGTCCCGATTATCGCACCCACCCCGAGCCCCGTTAAGGCAGTCGGTCCGAGAATGCGACGAAGGCGGTTTTCCCCTTTCATTTCCTCCAGGAGAACATTCAATGGTTTTTTTGCAAAAAGTTGATTCATTCTTTACCCTAATATGAATAAAAACAAGAAATTTAAAATTCGTATTGGAAGAGAATTGTGTTCTCACGAGCCATACCGGCAAATCTTGTAAACCAGCGGTACTTAAATTCAAGATAAAAAATAAATCGTTTTATTAAAAGCATTTTTTGCGGATTTTCGCAATATATTGGTGTTCAAGGTTTTATTCTTCTCAATAAAATTTTATATTACTTTACTTAGTTATTCATCATTTACCGGTGTTGCAGCAGTGTCGAAAATTCAGGAAATAAAAAACCGCAAAAAAGAGCATCTTGAATTATGCGCGACCGATGCCGTTGCTTTTAAAACGAAAAGCGCGGGATTCGACCGGTATGATTTTATTCACAGCGCCACGACCGAAGTAGATGTTAAAGAAATTTCGTTTGTATCTAGATTCTTAAAAAAACGAACCGACTATCCTTTCATCATTTCTTGCATGACCGGCGGGACGGATAATGCAGACAACATTAATCTTCAGCTTGCAGAAACCGCGAAAGCATTAAACATCCCTCTGGGTATCGGCAGTATGCGTTTTGCTATCGCAACCACGCAATATGATAACGCGTTTAAGAGCATCAGAAAAGCGTCGGGAGACATCCCTTTACTCGCCAACATCGGGGTCGCACAAATCATAGAAATGAAAAAGAATTTTGATCCGTTGAAAAGATTGGCAGGCGTTCTGGAATCCGATGCGTTTATTGTGCATCTTAATCCGTTACAGGAATTATTGCAGCACAATGGACAAGCAGATATGCACGGATTAATGGCCGCCGTCAAACAGTTTGTTAAGGAAATCGGCATTCCCGTCATTATAAAAGAAGTCGGCTCGGGTATTTCTCTAAAAGATGCAAAAAAGCTTCTTGAAGCCGGGGTAAAAGGCATAGATGTAGCAGGTGCAGGCGGTACAAGCTGGGGCGGCGTGGAAATTCTGCGGAACGGCGACGGGAAAAACTCCGAGTTCTGGGACTGGGGTATGCCGACCACGTACTGCATCAGAGAAATCGCCGGATTGAAAAAAAACAGGAAATTCGTGCTTATCGGTTCGGGTGGTATTAATTCGGCATTTGATGCGGCCAAAGCTCTGGCTCTCGGTGCCGATCACATAGCTTCTGCCAGAATAATACTGCAAACACTTCAGAAGGACGGCATTGAAGGAACCATATCGTTAATAACCGGATGGTTTGACATTATCAGAAAAATTATGTATCTCACGGGATGCGATTCGTTGAGCAAATTTAACGATCGCGTTTTAATCAAAAAGGAAAACTTCGTTTGATTACGGAAGACAACTACAAAAAACTTTATAACAAAGAGCGCGAAACCATTGACAAGAAACTTGCCGGGCTCTTAACAAATAGAAAGCCGGCATCGTTATATGAGCCGTCAGCCTACCTGCTCGACAATCCGGGTAAAAGAATACGCCCGTTTCTCGTACTTCTTTCGGCAAAGGCCGCGGGAACCTCGTTCTCAAAAGTATATAATGCCGCTCTTGCAATTGAGATGCTGCATACATTCACTCTTGCGCACGATGATATTATGGATAACGCCGATAAACGGCGCGGCCATTTAACCCTGCACAAAAAATATGATCTGAGCACTGCCATCCTCGCGGGCGACAGCCTGCTTTCCATTGCATACGAGTATTTGTTGAAAGATTTAAACAGCGATGCAAAATCCGTTATCGCAACATTTACCCGCAGCCTCGTTGAAGTATGCGAAGGACAGAGTCTCGATAAGGAATTTGAGGTTCTGCCCACCGTGTCACTTCCCCTGTACATCGAAATGATTACCAAGAAAACCGCCATCATGCTTGAAACCTGCTGTGCAATAGGTGCACAAATCGCGGGTGCTTCTCCTGAAGTCATAAAAGCACTGTCCGGATTCGGTAAAAATATCGGCATCGCGTTCCAGATTCAGGATGATCTTCTTGATATTACCGGCGATGAGAAATCATTCGGTAAAAACATCGGTGGTGATCTTATTGAAGGCAAAAAAACTTATCTGTTCATCAAGGCACTCGAAAAAGCCGACAAAAAATCAAAGCCGCATTTCAAGCGCATGATAAAAAACAAAGGAATTACACCGGAAGAAATTCCATTCTTCAAAAATATGTATTATAAATTAGGCGTTATTGATGATGCACGCAGAGCGATCACCTCATATACTAACAAGGCTCTAAAGAGTCTTTCTGCAATACAAGATGAAGATAACCGTGAGCTGCTGAAGCGCCTCGCCTATCATTTAATCAAGAGAACGAACTGATGAAAGAAGAAACGGTAGAAATTATCAATAAGGCAGGCCTTCATACACGGCCATCGGCAACAATTGTGAAGATAGCCTCGAAATACAAATCCGATTTTTTCATATCGAAAGACGGATTGCGTATTAACGGGAAAAGTATTATCGGCGTCATGACATTGGCGGCCGGTATCGGCGCAAAACTGCACCTTGAATTTAACGGCGCAGACGAAGAAGACCTCGCGAAGGATATCCTGGACTATTTTAAGAGAGGGTTTGACGAGCTATGAAAGGTTTAAAAGAAATTGTAAAAAAAGCCAGCAATACCGTCGCCGGCATCGCTGCCGCTCCGGGTATTGTCATCGGCAAAGCCCATCTGTTCCATAAGGAAGTTCTCGCGGTAAGCGATCAGGATATTATTGATGTAGAAGAAGCTATTGAAAATTTCCGCGAAGCACTTGGCAAAGCGAAAAAAGAACTGACAAAAATCTTTGATCTTGCACATGAAAAAATGGGTCCGGAACGCTCAGGTATCTTTTCCGCGCAACTGATGATACTTGATGATCCGGTACTTCAGGAGTGCATTGAAAGAAGAATAAGGACGGAAAAAAAACATCCTGATTTTATTGTCCAGAACGAGATTACCAAATATCAGGATCTGATGATCGTTGCAAATGAGGATTATCTCAAAGAACGGGCGTTGGATATTGAAGATATTAAAAACCGCATCATCCGTAATTTGCAAAAGAAGCGCCTGCAATCAAGGATCACTCCGGGTGTTATTGTGGTGAGTGAAGGCTTAACCCCGGCGGACACATTGTTGTTTTCAAAGTGGGATACCAAGGCATATGTCACCGACCGCGGCGGACTTACATCACACGCGGCTATTCTTGCCCGCTCGCTTGATATTCCCGCTATCGTCGGTACTCACGACGGATCTCATCACATCAATCAGGATGATTTACTGATCGTTGATGGTTTTCACGGATACGTTTTCGTTAATCCGACCGAAGAACAGCTTGCATTCTACAACGATAAAATCAAAAAGATGCAGATTGTCAACGAGGAACTGAAGGAATTAAAAGATAAACCGGCACAGACTGTTGATAATAAAATTATAGCTATTAATGCGAACGTTGATGTCTCCGGTGAAATTGAAATGGTTGTTACCAACGGCGCCGAAGGCATCGGATTATACCGGACAGAGCAGATGATCGAAGAAAACGGTGAAATCCCGAACGAAGACGAACAGTGCATCACGTATTCGAGGCTTGCGCAGCGTATTTATCCCCGCATGGTTACCATCCGCGCGTTCGATACGGGCGGCGACAAGGTAAAGATATGGGATTTTAAGGAAGCAAATCCGTTCCTCGGCTTGCGCGGTATACGATTCCTGCTTGAAAACAGAGTCATGTTCAAAGCCCAGATTCGTGCTTTGCTGCGCGCGAACCAGCACGATAACATTCAGTTGATGCTTCCGATGGTTTCATCTATTGAGGAAATTAGACAGACAAAATTTTTACTTCGCGAGTGCGCGGAAGAATTAAAGAACGAACAAAAACCATACAATAAAAAAATGCGCCTCGGTATTATGATCGAAGTCCCGTCAGCGGCTGTTATGGCTTATGAATACGCCAAGGAAGTTGACTTTTTGAGCATCGGCACGAACGACTTGATCCAATACCTCATGGCTGTTGACCGCGGCAATGATCATGTTTCATATCTGTATCAGGAATTTCATCCGGCGGTACTCCGCACTCTTGCACATATCATCAAAGAAGGCAAACGCGGCAATGCCGTTGTGAGCATGTGCGGTGAAATGGCTGCGGATAATCTCGCCTTGCCTTTGCTTATCGGATTGGGATTGGAATCAATTTCTGTCGCGGCGTCTGCAATTCCATCAATTAAGCGGACCATCCGTGCGCTTTCGTTTGAAAAAGCGGCAGCACTGGCGAATGCTTCGCTTGCTGCTTCTCACGAGGTTGAAGTAGTTGCGATGATCAATAAGTTCTTTAAAGAGAACGACGTGCCGCGAACCAGAAATATTATTTAAGGTTTAGGCTATGTGAAGCATCCGCGAAGCCGGAGCCTGCCACTCATATCGCGAACGTTTTTTCGGATGGTACGACAGCTGCATAATGCCTGCTTCCGTTTTTGTGCCGGAAACAGTGAACTCATTATACTGTAGTATGTTATGATAATGATTGTCAATCGTTCCACCTGCATTATAAAAATCAACCCCGCTCCGCTCGTAGTGCTCTGATATATGCACATGCCCGTGCAGTACAAGTTTAACCTGAAACGCCTTAAACAAAGCGATCAGCCGTTTTTTCTTACGCATCTTCATTGTCTGCTTTTCAATATTTGTCCACATCGTTTTAATCAGCGTCGCGCTGTCGGACTTTATTTTATTGCAGTGGTGATGCAAAAGAATAACAATGTTTTTCCCACGGTCTTGCGCGTCAAGAAGCTTTTCGTAAAGTGTATTATATTGTTCATCATCTATGCCGCCGTTTGAGGCAAATGGATTCTTAAATGCAGAATACGGAATGCTGCTGTTCAATGCACAGAATAATGTGTTTTTGATTTCTTTAATAAACGGATAAGCCGGGCTGTTCTCCTTGCAATTTTCGAAAAGCTCCGGCACAGTTTGTTGTAGCAAAAACTGCCGCGATTTGAAATCTGTCAGCCTGCACCGCTCCGGAAAAGCGAGAATATCGTCAGCTCTTTGAATGCCGCCGAATATATCATGATTCCCTATTATTGCCGTTGTGCGTTCGGTATCAAGAAGTCCGTAGCAAGAAAGCAAATCCCGGAATATTTCGAACTCCTCATTTGCCCCGTTATCCGTTATGTCTCCCGTGATTACCAGATGATCGAACGCAAGATTTGATATATGCTTCAGCAGATAGGATACCTTGTCAGTCGAGGCATCATTCATAAATGTATTTATATGCAGATCGGAAATATGTATTATTTTCATTGTACATCAAGCCGGAATGTTGAATTTTTTCAGCGGCACTTGTTCAAGATACCGTTGTTTTTTGGATTGCTTCATTTTCGCAAGATCAACAAAAATAAATCCATCCACGCAATCCTTGAAATCATGGTCAATGCTGAAATCGTAGAATGATACACCTCCCGGTTCACACAACTCCGCATACTGCTTATACAAAGTCGGGACGGTAAATCCTTTGATACGTAAATAATTCTTCAAGGATTTGAATTCGCTTGCGTAATTCTCACCGGGGAATTTCTGATTAAGTACCGATTCTTCATCAGAGGAGATGAACAGGGCGTTCTTTGCCTGAACTTTGCCGGCTGTGCCGAACCATGTCCGGTAAAAATGCACCAGCGCTTTTTGCGATTCATCATCATACGCGCTGCTGATGCTTACCGGGCCGAACAAATACCGTATCTCCGGATGCATCGCAAGAAAAGCACCGACACCCATCCATAAATAATCAAGAGCATGACTATTCCAGTACTTCGCCTGAATAAAACTTCTGCCGAGCTCCGCGGATGCGTCCATTGTTTCACTCATACCGTCTGAAAAATCAAACAAGGTTGCGGTATAAAATCCTTTATAACCTCTTGCTTTCATAATTTCACTACCCATCCCGATTCTGTATGCTCCGACAATATCGAGCTCTTCCTCATCCCATAGCACAATATGTTTATAGTAAGCATCATACGCATCAAGATCAAGCTTTGAGCCGGTGCCCTCTCCCACTTTCCGGAAAGTAATCTCACGTAGACGTCCTATCTCCTGCATAATCAGCGGGGACTGCCCGCTTTCGATAAGGTAGATGGATTTGTTGTCTGTCGTTTTTCCTATCAGCGCCGTGCGTTTGATTTCTTTATATAACATCTTGCGATCCCCGGGGTGCATAACCGTTTTTTCAGTCAGGAAGACACCGGATTTGTTCTTGCCGAGAGCGTAGACATGCTTTTTCAGCAGCTTAGTTATATGTTTTTTATTGAACAAGGCTGTATTAAAACTTTTTGCGGGAATCGGGCTGCCGATTTTGAATTCAACCGACAAACCCTTTTTGTTGAACAATTCATGCGGCAGAAGAAATGTCGAAAGTCTTTTTGAAATCAAAGACACAGCATAAAATAAAAAGGAATTTTTTGCTTCAACATACACAGGCAAAATTGCCGCCCGGTTCTGTTCAGCTAAATGAACTACTCCTGATTTCCACTTGGTATCCCGTAAACCTTTCCACCCCCATCTCGAAACTTCACCTGCCGGAAAAACGATTACCGCCTGTTCTTTCTGCAAAGCTCGATGTATTTGCAATATCTGTTGCTTTGTTACGCGGCCGAACACGTTGAACGGAAGAAAAATATCAGATAGATTATCAACGGCACTCAGTACATCGTTTGCAATTATTTTGACATCCTGCCGTATAGCTGTAATACATTTGTACAACAGCAGCCCGTCCAAACCACCCAAAGGATGGTTCGCAACGATTAACAGTTTCCCCTCGCTCGGAATGGAACTGAGCCCTTTCATTGACGCAGCATACGTGCAATCAATCTCCTCCAAAAACTCCTCAATAAACTCATCGGCTCTTTTTCCCTGATGAGATTTTAAGAAGTCATTTATTTCGCGAAGATGTGTAATCTTTTCGATTGTATGTTTGAGAACACGAAAAAGAAATCCCGGAATCTTTTCCTTCAGTCCCGGCTTCTTTTCCAAAATTAGTTTCATTATATCAATTTCTTGCAAGCTTTCATCTCTGATTGTGGCATAATTTCGTCATTGTCATGAATAAGGAATAAATAGCAAATTCCAACACGGGAAAATTACGTTAGGAGTATTAAGAGAGTATTAAAGCAATATTAGCTGAACATTAATTTTCAAGGGAAAGTCTGCTTCTAATGCCCGAATGCTTACATTTGTCTATACGTTTACTAATATTTTACGCTGGAAATGAATAATCTGCATAATATTGACATTCAGGGTATTCCTGAGACTGAAAAGTACTGGATTGTAACTGCAAACATGGGCTATGGGCATCAACGCGCCACGTATCCTTTAAGGAATTTTGCCGAAGGCGGCATTATCACGGACGGTTTTGAAGCCGATGTTTCGCCGAAAGAAAAAAAGAGATGGAAAAGGATTCTTAATACATACGAGTTTTTCTCCCGTGCAAAAAGCATCCCTTTCATCGGTAATTATTTATTCAATTTGCTCGACGCCTTTTTGCAAATACCATCATATTATCCGATACGCGATTTATCCAATTCCACCTTTCAGGTAAATTACCTGCGATCAAACATCAGCAAGGGGCTGTGCTCCTATATGCTGGAGAAAGTCCGGACAAAAAATATTCCGGTTGTTGCCTCATTTTACGCGTCGGCAATATCCGTTGATCTGGAAAGTTTTCAGCAGGTGTTTTGCATTATCTGCGATGCGGACATTAATCGTGTATGGGTAGCAAAAGATCCGTATGAAAGCAGGATAGAATATTTTGCCCCGTGCGACAAAGCTGCACAGCGACTTCGCACCTATGGAGTGCCGACAGATAGAATTTATACAACCGGATTCCCGCTGCCCGAAGAGCTGCTCGGCGGCAGAGAACTTCCGGTATTGAAGAAGAATCTCCGCAAACGGTTGCTGCATCTTGACCCACAGCAAAGATTCCAGACTTTACACGGGAAGAATGTTCAGTATTTTCTCGGGAAGGAAACATATACTCCGGCGGTTGATGAACGACTGACTATTATGTACGCGGTTGGAGGAGCAGGCGCACAGAAAGAAATCGGCGGAAAAATAGCGGACAGTCTAAAAGATTACATTCAAAGTAATAAAGTCAGACTTATACTCGTCGCCGGCATCAGAAAAGAAGTGCGGGACTATTTTAAAACCGTCAAAGAAAAAGTTGCTCCGGATTCTGATGCCGTTACTATCATTTATGCGGAGACCATGAATGCGTATTTCGACCAGTTCAATGCCGCATTGGCGGATACCGATATTCTGTGGACAAAGCCGAGCGAGTTATCTTTCTACTGTGCTCTCGGATTGCCTATAATTATGACTCCCCCCATCGGTTCACAGGAAAAATTCAACGCCAAGTGGCTTTATGAAATTCAGGCCGGGATACGGCAGGAAAATCCCGAGTACACGCACCAGTGGTTGTTTGAAAAACTGAACAAAGGTGTTATTGCCGAAGCGGCATGGTCGGGGTTTTTGAAGGCACGCAAGTTGGGCACGTACAAAATGCTTGATGTTATCAAAACAGGAAAGATCACGCAAGATCATTCACCTTTATTGAGATGATTATGGCAAAGAAAAAACTGGCATTTATTTATCTGAATACGGGCGGCGGCCATCTGGCGCCCGCGAAAGCAATATCGGAGTATCTTAAGAAGCACAACCCCGGGGATACTGAATCCGTGCTTATTAATCCGTTCGAAAAGTCCTGCAAACTTGTCCGCATCATCATTGAAGACGGATATCGAATTCTACAGAACAGAGCAAAATGGCTTTACGAGGGTATTTACGCTTTGTATAAAGTCCGGCCGATATCCGAAATAACCGTACGCGCAGTATCGAAAACCGTTGAAAAATATTTAACGCAAATCCTTATTGATGAAAAGCCGGACATCATCATCATCTGTCACTTTTTCTGCATTCACCCGGTCTATGCAATAACGGAGAAACATAATCTTTCGAATAAAATCGTAACGCTGGTGACCGACCCCTACACGGCACACGCGGTGTGGTTCCTGCGCAAAGAGCAGAATTTTGTTTTGTTCAGTGAAAGACTGAAAGAGCATTGCCTTAAATTGGACATTCCCGAAGAGAACATTCATGTATTCCCGTTCATGCTTCATGAAAGATTCTCCCATATCGCCACTGATGAAGAGACGAAGCTTTTCAGAGAAAAACACGGAATCGGAAATAGAAAAGTGGTTCTTGTTCTCGGCGGCGGAGACGGCATTCCGAACGGAGAACATTTACTGCGGAATATTTTACGGATTGATGCCGATTTCGAAATCATCTTTGTCTGCGGCAAGAATGCCTCGCTATTTAAATTTGCCTCGTCGCTGAAAGAAAAGAAAAATCTCAGCCGCCTGCATGTATTCGGATATATTAATTTCGTTTATGAACTTATCAGCATATCGGACATCGTTATATCAAAATGCGGTGCTTCTACTTTCATGGAAATATTACTATCCCGGAAAATCCCGGTTGTAAACAGTTATATATGGGAACAGGAAAAAGGTAATGTTGATTTTCTTGTCGAGAATAATCTTGGAATATACGAAAGAGATATACACAAACTGACTAAAGTTGTTGAGCGGATGCTGACTGATGAAGTTTACTTTTCGCAGTTTACAGAAAGAGTAAAAGCATATCCTTTCGAAAACGGAACGGAAAAAGTGACAGGGTATCTTTTATCCTGCATGAAGTAAGGGCGGGCTGACACGTTTCATTTTGTGATTGACATGGGACATGCCATTCTCACCACACTTCAATGAATTGAGACACCAATCATTGGGTGACAAACCCAAATAAACTTGAACAACACATCCGACGTAGAGACGCATGGCATGCGTCTCATGCAGCACCACAGCAAATGATAACCCTGGCGAAGACCTTCATTAATGATTCATCTTCGGATATAATAAATTTCGCAGAATATTATAAAGAGACACCTGCCGGCTATCCCACCCGGAATAAGGCATCCAATAAATTCGCCGCGGAGCAAGTCAGGTTTTCGGCTTGTTCTACATTGTCATTGATTAATCGGGAGACGCATGCCATGCGTCTCTACCTCAAATTATCTTTATCGTTGAGGTTGAGAATCATAATTTAATCAAAACCTCTTTGAGCGAATTATTTTTGTTTCAACCTCAGATAATGCCCCTCTACCCGCTCTGCAATATCCTCCCCGCGGAGTTTTTCATATTCCAAAACATCTTTCATCAGTGCAGGCTTGAACCACCGTTCCTGAAATGCAATCGGGAATATGTTTGTCGAAACATTCGATAACGCCATCACTTCCGCGACAATAGAGAACAGGCCTCCCGTAAGGAAATGATCCTCGACCGTAACGAGCAATTTTGAACTTGCCGCTGCAATGGTAATTGCTTCGGTATCTATGGGCTTTAATGTTCTGACATTAAGCAATCCGACCGAATAACCTTTTTGCTTTAATGCCTCGACTGCCTCAAACGTTTCGGTAAATAATGCTCCGTATGTAAGGAATGTAATATCACTGCCGACGCTGATAGTTTCAGCTTTGCCGATTTTAAACTCTTCGGAGTGTTTGTAAACCGGAGCGCGGTTTGTATAGCGTACATAAAATGGTTCGGGACTTTCAAGTATTGCCGGCATGCCGATATTCAAATCTTCGGCATCAGCGGGACAGAAAATATTTACGTGCGGAATACCGCGCATGAGTCCGATGTCTTCAAGCGCCTGATGTGTCGGTCCGTTTGCTTCGGATAAAATACCGTTAGCGGAACCGATAAGTTTTACCGGAAGCCGTGGCAATCCGATATCCGTGCGGATAAATTCAAATGCGCGCATAGTCATAAAAGTTGAAAACGCATGGACGACCGGAATTTTTCCGGCAAGTGCTAATCCCGCCGCCATTCCGATAAGTGTCTGCTCTGCTATACCAACATCAATCATTCGCTTACCGAGTTCAACAGACAAACCGCGGAACGGGCCTCTGTTCTCTGCTGTCATTGCAACAATTCGGTCATCTCGTGATGAGAGTTCTCTCAGTAGTTCTTCATAATTTTTCATTGTTACCTCACCATCAAAGTTTCACTGGTTAAATGCGTCGGTTTCTGCGTGTGCAGTTCGGTCAGAAGAGCCTGAATCTCTTCATCGGAGAAATTGCAGAACCAGCGGTCGGGACGGCCTTCAATGCTCGGCAATCCTTTTCCCCGGGTGGTATCACAAATAATGATGGTCGGTTTTCCTTCAGTAAAAGGATACTGCGAAAACACTTTATGCAATGCGTCGTAGTTGTTGCCGTCACAGGTCAATGCTGTCCAGCCGAATGCCTCAAACTTTTGTGCAAGAGGTTCAAGAGGAATTAAATCCTCCGTCGGGAAATTCGCCTGTATGTGGTTGCGGTCAACGATAGCGATAAGATTATCCAATTTATGCGCGGCACTGACGAGAGCACATTCCCAGATGCTGCCTTCGTTCAATTCGCCGTCACCAAGCAGGACGCATACTTTGCTTTTCAATCCGTCGAGTTTATTTGCATACGCCATACCTGCGGATACGGAAAGCAGATGTCCGAGCGAACCGGAATGAAATTCTACTCCCGGTATAGCGCGGTTAGGATGCCAGTAAATGGAATCGTTTGTCTTGAGGTGATTCTGCAGTCTTTCTTTTTCTAAAATACCCAGCTCGACAAATAGACCATACAGCGCCGGAACATCGTGTCCCTTTGAAAGAAAGAAATAATCACGGTCACGTGATTGCAGATTTTGTGGAGTTACGTTTAATAATTTTTTATAGAGATATACAACAATATCAACACAGGAAAGCGAAGCTCCGATAAAGCAGCCTCCCTTTGTTGCCAGCCGGATGATGTGCTCTCTTACTTTGAACGCGAGAGCCTCAAGCTCCTGCCGTTCACCCGGCGTTAAAGTGGATGACATACATAACCTTATAAATATTTTAAAGATACTCTAAAATTTACGGTTATTGAGGGGTTAATGCAAAAACACCTTATTATTTCCCGTTACCCAATGTCAACGTAACCATAGCCCCGGCAAAATTTTTTGTGAAATTTAGGTCGCTATAAAATCCGATTGTTGAGAGTTTTTGAATGGCTTCCCTGAATTGATGAGAATATCTTGAAATAATCGGATTAACCCATAAACACTTCAAGTCTCAGCGGAAATTAAGATTTTGATTGGTGATTAATAGCCGAAATGTTGGCTGAATTCAGCGAGTCGAAATCATAATCCACGTCCGAGTTAATGGCGTTGTCGGTTAATAGGGACGGATTGCCTCATAATACTGTTTCATGGTACGGGCAAATAACTTTGTTGTTAAAAGAATTCCACTAACTTGAAAACGCAAATAAGTTTGCGAGCCGTATGTGTCAAAAAATGCCGTTGTTATTCTTTTAAATATTAAGAAACATATTCACCCGTGTATATTTTTGCCTGGGGACGTTAAGAAAACCGAACTATTTCAATCATCGCCTAAGCTATGCTTTGGGATTATGTTAATTATCCAGCTCCCCCCTTCAGCCTGTTGTTTGGCGAACGGAACAGACATGACTTCAACCCGATCAACAGCTTCCGCCGTCATATTATCCGCCAAATCAAAGGCATTTGTTAGAGCTTTACCATCTATTAATATTTTTGCATCCTGCCCATACATTTGAATCTTCTCCTCTTTTGGATAAGCCCTGAAAAAGAAACCTGATACACTCATTCTGAAGAGCACATCATACCTTTCAAATCCAGGAAGCTTATCAACATGGACAACCTGCTTATCAACAAAATATTCAACTAAAGGTTTTTCTCCTTTGAGGACGGCCTCTTGAATATGAAAGTTCATGGTATATAAACGGATGCTCATATCGACTTGTTTTTTGTGAAACTTAGGAAACACGAAATATGTAAGCTTATAACCAAGGAGAAAAACATTAATCCGAACACGAGATGGAAGTCCCGACAACCTGAAACGACCGTCTGTATCGGAGACTGCTTCGGCAACCACCCGCATTGTGGAATCAACAGCAACAATCGTTGCTCCCGGAAGTGGAGTTTTTAAGGTATCATCAACAACAAACCCCTTGACTGAGAATGATTTATCAGTGTCCGATTGTGCACACACAGAAATTGTCAGCAGGAGAAACATCAAGAAGAGTTTAGAATTCATAAATCCGCCTATTCATTAGCAAAACATCAGGGCTTAAATATAATACTTTTTAGCATTTTCAGGAACTTAAACAACTTCATCTTCAGGTATTTATTTAGTATGACTTGTGTCTATCATTGAATTTTCTGTAAATTCAAGTAATGTATTTTTCGATTCCTAATTTGGTTGCCTGACCTTTATGAGCTTACTCTTATCCAACTGCATACTTTCCGGAGAGCCGGTCAATATTCTTATTGACGGGGAGTTTATTGCGAAGATCGGCACGGAGAAGTTTGAGCACACACGTGAGATTGACCTTAAAAGAAAAATAGTCATTCCCGGCATGATTGACCTGCACACGCACATCAGAGATATGAAGCAGTCGTATAAAGAAGATTGGGTAACAGCAGGCAGAGCCGCGCTGGCAGGCGGTGTTACAACCGTATTCGATATGCCCGACACCATTCCCCCTACCTCGGACGCGAATAATTATCAGATAAAAAAAGGTTTTGCAAGAAAATCGGCAGTAAATTTCGGTATTTATGCCGGAGCGACTCCCGATAATTTTTCCGAGATGAAAATGTTTCTTGATGAAGAAGCAAACATCGCCGGCATAAAAATCTATCTGGAATCATCCAACACGCATCAGATAGTGACGGATGATGAGATGCTGAGAAGATTTTTCATTCTCGCCAAACAGTACAACAAACCCGTGCTTGTTCATTGCGAGGACCAGCAGGAAATACATCAGCTCGAATCGGTCTTTCAGGGGCCACGGTTCGACTCCGTTATGTATCACGGCAAGATACACACAACTGAAGCAGCGGTAAAAGCCTTAAAGCGTGTTCTTAGTATCGCGAATCAGGTAAAAACCAAAGTTATTATTTCGCAGGTGTCCTCCTCGGCTGAAATGCAATTGTTGAGAGAACACAAAAAGAATTGTGACTATCCGTTGTTTTGCGAAGTTACACCGCATCATCTGCTTTTAAATGAAAGCGACCTGCCTTTCTGCGGATTAATCGGAAAAGTCAATCCCCCGTTGAGAAGTCATGTTGATAATGATGCTCTGTGGCAGGCGCTGGATGACGGCATCATCGATTTTATAGCATCGAATCACGCGCCGCATTCCGCCGATGAAAAAGATAATTCGTATCATCTCGTTCCATCCGGATTCCCGGGTCTGGAAACGACTCTTCCGCTTCTGTTGAACGAAGTGTTCTCCTCTAACCGGTTGAGCCTTGACACACTTACGCGCCTGACTTCGTACAACCCGTCTAAAATAATGAATCTGTATAAAAGAGGTCAGATCAAAGAAGGTTATTACGCCGATATGACGGTAGTTGATCCGGCAAGAACATGGACGGTCAATCCTTCCGCATTCGAATCGAAAGCGAAGTATTCACCTTTTGAAGGCCGCGAACTCAAAGGGAAGATTTCTTTTACCATAGTAAACGGCAAGCCGGAAGACCAGCAGGGCAAAGAAGTCGAATTTGAATAAGTCTGTTTTACTGCTTTTCTAAAAGAACCACTTCGCCACGGAAAGAATACCCTGCTTCCACGGCACCCTGTGCGAAACTCCCGATGTATGCTGAAACTTATACAGGTTGTCAATATACCATTTGTAGTTTCTCAACAGTGCATCCTTGTTTGAAAACTTCGGAGCATAACCCAATACCTTTTCCGCTTTTTCTATTGAGACAAATGAATCTTTTGATGCAGTTTCGTACACCCATTTATAGAGTGGCGATAATTTCAGCATTTCAAGAAAACGTAGCGTCCAGATAGCAGGAGCTTCGGGAAGCGGAATTATTTTCTTGCCGAATCCCGCGCAGTCCAATACCGACTGATAATCTTCTTTCATTGTCGTGAATTCTTTCGCGCCGATATTAAAAATATCGTTAACGATTTTTTCATCGAGCGTAGAAGCAAGATAGATAGATTCGCAAAGATCCTCAACGTCCAAAAGCTGATAACGGTTATTGCCGCTGCCGAGCATCGGGAAGTTCTTACCGTCTTTCGCCCAATCATAGAGCAGGTGAAACACGCCAAGCCGTTCCGGACCAATAAATGATTTCGGACGCAGTATCGGAACGATCATTCCCTCTTCACGGAATTTTAAACATTCGGCTTCCGCAAGTACTTTAGCTTCGCCATACGGACCTACGCCGACCATTTTATCGGTTTCATATAATGGATGGTGATCGGGTATTCCGTATACCGCCGTAGATGAAATATGAATAACACGCTTCACATCGTTAATACGCGCGGCATCAAGTACGTTATGTGTGCCTTCAATGTCGGTTGAAAAAATTTCTTCTTTTTTGTAAAGCGGTAATGCCGCCGCGGTATGGACAACCACGTCAACATCTTTAAATGATTCAATTAGAAAGTCTTTATCCCGGATATCGCCGCGGAATATCTCTACGGAATTGTTCACATCGGGATAATCGAAATGATTTATATCTAAAGAAATAACATAATGCTGCTTGTTTAACAAGTAGCGTATCAGATTAATGCCTAAAAAACCGGCTCCGCCGGTAACCAGAAATTTCATGTTGCCAGGTAAAAAAATTGAGAAAAATTTAGTCTAATATAATCACTTTATTGAAAAAAATTTAACACTTAAAAAAGGAGGCGGGTATTTATCGAAATTAATTGATTTTTAACGAATTTGGCTTTAGTTTTGTATTTTACTAAATATTTTAGGCGGTTTGCCGTGGCAGTCAACTATTCCGAATTATCCGATTCCGAATTAATGCGAAAAGTTAAAACTTCGGACTCTAGGGCTCTTGAAGCTCTATACAACAGGTATTCTTCGGTACTCTTTACACTCGTAAAAAAAATCGTAAAAGACGCATCTTTTGCAGAAGAAGTTCTCATTGATTTATTCGCCATCATCTGGCGGAAAAGCAGTTTGTATGATGAACGCATCGGTAACGCGTACTGCTGGCTGATAATGCTTGCACGCAACAAGGCTATAGATGCCGCGAAAAGAAAGAACAGCCCGGAAGAAGGACAGGAAGAGTATAACGACGAATACGAAGACTACTTCATCGTCCCGCGCCTTTCCCCCGAAATTGATGACCTCGACCTTAAGACGGCAATGAACATTAAGGGCAATATCGAAGAAGCTTTGCATAAATTAACTGATGCACAGCAATACGTTATTTATCTCGCGTATTACGAAGGTTTAACGCAGAGCGAAATTGCCGCGCGCTTAAAAATACCGATCCAGACGGTGAAGTCGAAGGTAAAACTCTCCTTAGGCAATTTAAAAGATAATTTGTTGAAAGGAGAAGAATAATGGCTGATGTACGTCCTCAGGATTACCAGATATTTCTCTACGCGTTTGCATTAGGCTGCCTTGATAAAGGTGACTTCATTGACCTCATGGAATACATAGACGGCGGCGGTTCTTTTCCGTGGCAGGAGTTAGGCGAATATCAGAATCTCTGCGCTTTACTGCCATCCTTTTTGCATCTGGAGGAAGTCCCTGCCGGTATAAAAGACAAAGTTGCCCGGCGTTTATATCGTTACCGCGATGAGAAAAAAGCAGGCACTACTGCGGTTACTCCGGTCAACAGTTCACCGTTTGCACGGACAAGAACTTCAATCGGGGAAAAAGCCAAGAAGACCAGCCGCATAGAAATCGTAAATCCTCTTCCCCAGTTTTCTACAAAAGAGGATGATGAAATAGAAATACCCGATGGTATTTTAGAAACATTTTCTCCTCACCGGCATGTTGAAGGCGGACGGCCTTCGCAGGAGACTCAGGCAGCCGGAAGACTACATCAGACATATCCGGATAGAAATAAATATTCTGTCGAGCAGGAAGCTCCGGCACCTGTAAAGACTGAAGAAAAGCCCGCCGATGTTCCAGCCGAAAAGCCGGACATGAGTGAGTTTATTATTAATCAGGATACGCCTATTACTGAACAAGAATTGGCAGCGCCTCCGGATGAAGGTTTTCATTTGAACATACCCGAAGAACCAGCTCCTCAACCGGAACCTGTTGCACCTGAAATTGAACAACAATACGCCCCGGTTTCAACCCCGCTTCCCAAACGCTCTACCGATGAGCTTGAGGCAATACGGAGACAGGTCGTGGCCGATGCTGCACAAGAAGCACCGCAGCCGGCACAGGTGGTAACCGCAGGCGGAATTTCACCAAGAACGTTCTTTGGATTTATTGCATTGTTGATAGCCGTTATTGCGGCAATGTACGTTCTCTTCAACTCAAAAATCAGCAAGCTCGACTCGGCAAGCAATGCCAAAATTGAGACAGTTGTAGAAAAACTGAGCAAGACTAATGACATCCAACATGAAGTTGATCGTATTATAGCAAGCAGTGATAGAATTCTCGTCCCGTTAAAGGGTGTCAGCGTAGCCGAGGGTTACGGATTCGTTGTTTTTGAGAACAATACCGGATTCCTGCAAATCGGTAAGCTTCCGGAATCTTCACCGCAAACCGGGTATCAGCTGTGGATTGAAATTGACGGAAAGCCGGTTCCGGTCAGTTCGCCTTTTGAGTTCGGCTTGGATAAAAAGACGGTTGAATATTTCAGAATTGCAGACATTCCTGATTACGACAAAAAACAGGTCGTACGATTTTTTGTTACACAGGAAAAAACCGGAGCGTCTCTTACTGCACCATCAAGGACAGTATTCTTGTCGGGTTCTTTCTAACTGGACGTAAGCACATTCCAAACCCACGGGGTGAAAGTCTGTAGCACAAGCATATTTTAAAAGTGAACTCACCCCCATCCCCTCTCTTACCAAGAGAGGGGAGAGCCCAGAAATGTAAAATTGGTTTTGATTTAGCTTGCGAGATATGAGTTCTTTTTTTTACTTAACCCTACAATCTCACCCATTCTTTTCCATTAAAATAGATTTTCTTCAGCGCACTTTTTTCTATTGGTATCACTGCTTTGATGTATGAGTATCCCCTGCCGACGCTGCTTTCTTTTGTTTCAATAATTTTAAATGCATTGTATAGCGGACTTGTATTATCAATAGATAAATACGCGTACGGCCTTATGGCTTCTAACCGAATCTCGTTGTTGGCAGATTCACAGCGAATCACTTCTGCGCTGCCTGATTGACTTGATGACTCAAGCATATTGTTAACCATAAACGGGGCTGTCTGCAAGTTTGTCCTTCCAAATTTTTTCGCAGCAATATAATGGGTGCTGTAATCGAGAAGGTAGGTATCCCCGGCTACCAGGATGAGATATTCTTTCTCGCTTCCCCGTATCATTGCCAGTATTTCACGATCTGTTTTCTCCTGCCGGGCAGTGGAAGCGATGTAATCATACTCATACATGCATGACGTGACAACATTTATACCGAATAAAAGCGAAGCGAGTACAAAAAGTATTTTCTTTTCCCGGTAGCGCGCGAGTATATAAAATAAAACAACGCTAAACCAGAACACCTGAACGGAATTCACGCGGTCGCCCCCATGAGCCAGCACGCGGGGAAAGAATATAACAAGAGCCATGAGCAGCAGCCAAAGTATGTTCTTTTTGTTCGCGCTTCTTATAAAATATACAGCGGCAACAAAGACTCCGGTGCCTGCCGCAGCTGCCGCAGCAATTTTATGCACTACAAAAAACTGATATATCTTCTCTCCGCCGATCGGCAGAATTATGTATATAACCGTACCCAAAAGAGCAAAAGGCTTTTTCCATAAGTATGAAAACACTTCCGTATTGACCTGTACAGCTACATTTGTAATTACGGTATACGCAATAATGATGAGCATGCCCACAGCAAGAACTACCTTTACCCGGCGCGATTCGCTTTTATCATTCGCATCCGCCCGCCGAAGAAGATACAATCCCGCCAGCAAAACAAAGTGCATTGATTGCTGTTTTGCCAGAAGCGATAACAGCGACAGCAGAAGAACGGCAATAAATGACGATGTCGTCGCCATCCTTGTTTTAACAAAAACGTAGAGCGCCAGCACATAAAAGAACACCATCAGCAATTCATTCGCATTGGAAATCCACACGATGCAGTGCATCATGTCCGGATGCACGACAAAAAAGAATGTCGCAAATGCAGTCAAAGCTTTCGTGGCATGCAGCTCATATTCCTGATTAATAAACGACAACGTTTTATAAACAAGGTAGGTCAGCAACAGGAAAATGCCGAGTGCCGGAATCTTCATTAATACGGCGCTCGTTCCGAAAAGGTGATAACTTGTCCAAAAAAAGAAATATGACAATGGCCGGAAGAACAAATAATAATCGGCCGCCGGATCGAGTGCGATAGGCAGCGTTTTATGGGCATCAATATAAGAAAAGACAAGATAGTCGTCCGTATGGAATGAGGGAAAAAGAAAAATGAACAAAGCGCCATACAAAGCAGTAAGCACAAGTACCACGATGAGCGCCCGGTCAGTCTTTTTCTCCATTAATGCGTTATTTCGTATGTATTTGAATAGTGTATTCATAATTGCCAAATATAGGAAAATGCAGAATATTTTGAGCGGTAATTCGAAATTCATGTTCGTTTTGATATATTCGTATATACAAAAATGAATCTTTGATCATGAGTCGAAAGATAAATACTCCCCTCTATTCTGAAAGGGTTACCTATTATGAAGCGGTTTACAACGTGCGCTTTTCTCATAATTTTATTTGCAACTTTTTCTAAGGGTACAATTTTGCCACGACACACTCAGCCCGATACACCGTTTGAACTCCGCCAACTGACTATCGAAGAAAAGTCGAAAGAACTTGATTCGTTTTATTCTGCAAAGCGTTTAGGTTCATTCGTGGAAAACGGCCAAACGTTTTTCCGCTTATTCGCACCACAAGCAATTAAAGTAACTCTTTGTACATTCACCCAGCCCGAAAATGAATTCGGGAAAGAATATCAAATGACCAAAGACTCCGACGGCGTATGGGAAATCGCCCTCTGGGGTGAAATGTACAACCTCTATTACGGATTCAAAGTATATCATCACGGTGATGCTCCGGATGCAGATAAAGTCATCTGTCTCGACCCCTACGCGAAAGCAGTGACCACCTTCAACACGTATTTCAATCCACGCAGAGCCATTGTCGTTAAGGAAGGTAATTATGATTGGCAGGGAGACAAGTGGATACAAAGAGACTGGCGCGACCTGATTATTTATGAAATGCACCTCCGCGATATGACCGCGCACCCTTCGGCAAAAGCAAAACGCCCGGGCACATATCAAGGACTTATTGAAAAAGAAATAAAGGGCGGACTGCCCTATATAAAATCACTGGGAGTGAACACGGTCGAGATTCTGCCCTCTATGGAATTTGCTAATATCGAACTCCCTTATAAGGATTCGATTCGCGGAAGATATAACACATGGAATCCATACGAACGCAATCATTGGGGTTACATGACTGCGGCTTTCTTTGCTCCCGAAGCGAACTACGCAGAAAAAGAAAAGAACCTTAAACTGAATGTATGGGAGGGTAAATCCGGGGAGGCCATCAAAGCTTTTAAAGATATGGTAAAGGCATTCCATAAAGATGGTATGGGTGTTATTATGGATGTCGTGTACAACCACCTTTCCGAGTACGAACAGGGAAATTTGAAAGAGATTGATAAGGAATATTATTTCCGGCTTAACCCCGACGGCAGTTTTAGAGCAGAAAGCGGATGCGGCAATGATTTAAAAACTGAGCGCCCGATGATGCGCCGCCTGATAAAAGAAAGTATTTTATACTGGATGACCGAATATCATGTTGATGGTTTCCGGTTTGATCTTGGCAAGCTGCTCGACTGGACAACGATTGAAGAGATTATTAAGGAAGCACAAAAAATAAATCCTCATGTCGTGTTTGTGTGCGAACCATGGGGCGGCGGTTACGACCCCGCGGGATTTTCCGTCCGCGGCTGGGGTGCATGGAACGATCAGATACGCAACGGCGTAAAGGGTGAAAATCCTTATGACGGCCTCGGCTGGATATTCGGAAAGTGGCAGGGCAATAATTCACCGCAGCGTATTGAAAGTTACGTTAACGGAACATTAGATAAAGATAAATTCGGTATTTTCAAAAAGAAGGAACACTCCGTTAATTACCTCGAATCACACGACGGTCTTACACTTGGAGATTTTATCCGCATCGGAACGAAGGAAGTAGATCCAAACCATCAGATTACTAACATTGACGAAGCGGTAAAACTGACGCCAAAACAGATGAAGTTAAATAAATTGGGCGCGCTCTTCTTATTTACTTCTCAGGGCGTTACTATGATACATTCCGGGCAAGAATTTGCACGGACTAAGGTTATCCCTATGGATATCAACGCTCCCGACACAATGAAGGGACGGATTGACCGGGATACGTATGACAAAGACAACGAAACCAATTACATTAACTTTAAACATGCGGCATTGAATAAGGAACTTATTGAATATTATAAGGGATTGATAAAATTCCGCTCGACGTTTGAAGCATTCAGACGTGCCGCCTACGACTCCCTAAAATTCTTTCACAGCGAGGGTAACGAATTTGCATTCGGCTATACAGCACATTACAAAAAAGATTCTTTCGTCGTGTTATTCAACGCGAATCCGGAAAGAGAACAATCATTTACCCTGCCCGCCGGTAATTGGGACGTTCTGATCAACGGAGAAAAGGCCGGTATCAAATCATTGAAAAAGGAATTAAAATCGGTCACTTTGCCTGCTTCCAGCGGAATGGTGCTTAAAAAGCACTGATTACGTGCTGCGTTTTGAGAAAAAATTTAGTGCTATGCTGGAATTATATTTTTGTTATCTTATATTCTTGTAGATATTTTTTTCGCATTACGTAACATTACACTTAATAGCAGGTACGAGCTATGGATATTAAGCAGCTAATCGAAGAGTTGACTTCCAAAGTCAAAGATCCCACCTTTGCGGACCTTTCTACCAAATTCAGGACGGCGCTTAAACAAGCCCGGGGATATACTTCCGATGAAAAGCGGGAGTTTTACAGCCAATTTAAACAACTCTGGGACGAGCGGAAAGCTTGGTTAGAGAACAGAAAAAGAGAACAAGAACAAAAAGTTACTGAACTGGATTATCTGCTTGATGTCATTGACCGCATGGTTGATTCGAGCGAATACATGGAACAAGCAAAAATATTTGAAAAAGATTTTCAACACATCGGATATTTCGCGCACGATAAAAAGGACATACTCTGGGCGCGCTACGAAAAAATTAAAGAGAAACGAAAAGTATATCTCGATGAGAAGCGGAACGTATCCGGTTCTATCAAAGAAGAATATGAGCGCGATTTAGTTGATCTCGATACTTCATTCGGCGGTGCCCCGCATCTGCAGGAAGGCTCCAACTGGGAAAAGATCGGCTCATTGATCAAAGCCGTCCGCGATACACTCCGTGACATCCGTCAGAAGATAGAGTCGGATGACAATCTTATGCGCCCCGAAAAGCGGCTGCTCTACGAGTTGATAGATTCCATCCGGGATAAAATCCGCGGTACCGAAGAAGAAACTTTTATCAATCACGGTAAACGGGCAGAAGAATTACTTGAAGATGCGAAAAGGGTCCTTCTTGAGGGCAACTTCGGCAAATCCGTAGAAGCATTAAAATCCCTGCAAGGACAAATCCGCATGCTCTGGCTCCGTAAAGGAGAAAAAGAAAAACATCTCGCTTCCATAGAAGAACTATGGGGGCAGCTTAAAGATAAAAGAAAAGAGAAAAAGCAGCAGTTCCATGACTGGCTTGAAAAACAACGAGACGGCCTGGATAAACTTCGCGCTGTAAAAACAAAAGCAGAAGATGCCCTGCAGCGTGTTCAGAAAAACATAGAAGAGAACCGTACACGTCTTGAGGAATCCCGTTCGGAAGAGTTTACTGAAAAAATTCAGAACTGGATAAAAGAAGGCGAAGAAAAAGAAGCTGATATTCTCAAATCACTCAACGATCTTACCCGCAAAGTAAAAGAGATTGAGGAGAAGCTGAAGAAGCACGGCATGATGGCACAGCCTGGAAGTGAGGAATCTCCGGTTGAAAATGTGGAAGCTGCCCAAGAACCTCCGAAAGAGGAAGAAAAGCCTCCTCAATCAAACGAACCTTTCCCCGAATCTTAATACAAAGGGCGATCCCCATGGGATCGCCCTTTTTGTTTTAAACTGCCGATTCTATATCGTAATAAGAAAATGGTCGAGACATCCACTGGATCCCGCGGAAAGTCTCAATTTACAAATCGAGCACGCATAGAGCTTTGTGATTTATACCGTAGGTATTATATCTCTGTAGAAAAACCGCACCGAAAAAATTCTGTTCTCTGTAGGAGAAATATTTCCTGCGGAAAATGACACGTCTATATTGCTATTTTCTACAGAAATACATTCTCCACGAGAAAAATTTGTCATCCCTTCGGGCCGGTCATCTCTTCGGGCCGAACGTACTTATCGAATTCTTCTTCCGTCAACAAACCCAATTCCTTAGCGGCCTGTTTGAGAGTTGTGTTTTCTTTGTGAGCCTTCTTAGCGACTTTTGCCGCGTTATCATAACCGATATGTGGATTCAATGCAGTAACAAGCATCAGCGAATTTTCAACATGCTTCTTGATTGCGATCTCGTTCGCCTGAATACCCATGACTGCATGTTCGGTAAAGCTGTCGCACGCGTCAGCAATAAGCGTTATTGATTGCAGAACGTTGTAGATAATAACCGGCTTGAATACGTTTAGTTCGAAGTTACCCATTGCTCCGCCGAAGTTAACTGCGACATCGTTACCGAATACCTGAGCGCACACCATAGTCATGGCTTCGCATTGAGTAGGATTTACTTTTCCCGGCATGATAGAACTTCCCGGTTCATTTTCAGGAAGGAGCAATTCGCCGATTCCCGAACGGGGGCCCGAACCAAGCAAACGAATGTCGTTAGCAATTTTCATCAACGATGCGGCGAGAGTTTTTAATACGCCGCTGAATTCAACAAGCGCGTCATGTGCCGCGAGCGCTTCAAATTTATTCGGGGCGGTCACGAAAGGTTTGCCGGTCAGCTTGGATATTTTCGCTGCAACTTCGACAGCAAACTTCGGATGGGTGTTTAATCCGGTGCCTACCGCCGTACCACCGATAGCCAACTCATATAATCTTGGCAATGCAGCATTAATGCGTGCAAGTCCGTTTGTTAATTGCTGTGTATAGCCTGAGAACTCCTGCCCTAACGTAAGGGGCACAGCATCCATCAAATGCGTTCTGCCGATTTTAATAATGTTTTCAAATTCTTTAGATTTAGCTTGCAGTGCATCTCGAAGTTTCGTTACCATCGGAATTAGCTTCCCGTGAATCTCTTCAACCGCGGCAATGTGCATCGCTGCCGGGAATGTATCGTTTGAAGACTGCGCTTTGTTAACGTCGTCGTTAGGGTGAATCGGTTTCTTGCTTCCCATTACCCCACCCACAATTTCAATCGCGCGGTTGGATATAACCTCGTTCACGTTCATATTACTTTGTGTGCCGCTGCCGGTCTGCCATACAACAAGTGGAAAGTGGTCGTTAAGCAATCCATCAATAACTTCGTCAGCAGCCTTAACAATTAGTTCTGCCTTCTCTGCCGGTAAAATGCCGAGTTCTGTATTCGTAAGCGCGGCGGCTTTTTTCAAAATTCCGAAAGCTCTGATAAGCTCTTTCGGCATCTTCTCCCCACCGATTTTAAAATTCATCACTGAACGGGCTGTCTGTGCCCCGTAATATTTATCTGCCGGAACCTGTATCTGTCCCATCGTGTCGGTCTCTATGCGGTATTCCATAGTATCTCCATTGATAAAAAGTTGAAATTTTCCTTGTCAAATTTACCGGAATAATACCGAAAGGAAAAATCAAAAATACACTCATCGTATTCCTAGCCCATGACTTAAGTCATGGGCTAGGAATCTAATACATCATAATTGAATTTTTTAGTATATTTTACTGTTTTCATATATACAAACTGTAACAAAGTGACATTTTCATGCAAAAACCAGACTCAAGTATATTAGCAATCTTCGGTGCCTCCGGAGATTTAACCCATAGAAAACTTATACCTGCATTATTCGATTTGCAGCTGCAAAATCTATTACCCGAAAATTTCGGTATTCTCGGCATCGGACGAACATCCCTCAGCGATGAATCGTTCCGTGATAAAATGGCATCGGCGTTGGACAATGCACAGCTCGTGAAAAATGCAACGAATGATGATAAAACGTTTTTTCTAAGCAGATTGTTTTATACCGCAATTGACACAGCCGCGGTTGACGATTATCAAAAGCTCGCCACACGCATGAAAGAATTGAATGCGGAACTAAAAACCGAAGGGAATTATATTTATTATCTCGCGACTCCCCCATCCTTATACAGCACCGTCGCATATAATCTTGCTTCGGTCGGATTACATAGATGCCCAAAGGCTCAAGGCTGCCGACGAATTATTATCGAAAAACCTTTTGGGTACGATTTAAATACCGCGGAGGAGTTGAACAAATCTATTCACTCTATCTTCGATGAAGATCAGATATACCGCATAGACCATTATCTCGGTAAAGAGACGGTACAGAACTTATTAGTAACACGATTTTCAAACGGCATCTTTGAACCTCTGTGGAACAGAAACTATATCCATCATGTGGAAATCACCTCTGCCGAAAGTATCGGCGTTGAAAGCCGCGGCGGATATTATGACCACGCGGGCGCATTGCGCGATATGGTGCAAAATCACTTATTGCAGGTAACCGGACTCGTTGCCATGGAGCCACCCGCAGTTATTGACGCTGATGCAATACGAAATGAAACACTAAAGGTGCTGCAATCAATCCGCCCCATTAAAAAAGAAGATGTTAGTAAGTTCGTTGTCCGCGGACAATACACAGCTTCGAAAATTAAAGGCGAATCCGTTCCGGGGTACAGAGAAGAGTCCGGCGTTGATCCGAATTCCCGCACGGAAACATTTGTCGCTTTAAAATTCTTTATTGATAACTGGAGATGGAGCGGCGTTCCGTTTTATATCCGGACAGGCAAGCGGCTCCCGACAAGAGTAACCGAGATTGTTATTAATTTCCGTCAGACACCGCACGCGCTGTTTCCCTTCGCACAAGGCAGTCACCGTAACCAGCTGATTATCAGAATTCAACCGGACGAAGGCATTCTATTAAAGTTTGGCATGAAGGTTCCGGGCGCGGGATTCCAGGCTGAAACCGTCAACATGGACTTCCATTATTCTGATTTATCGGGTGTTCACTTACCTGATGCGTACGAGCGTTTATTGCTTGATGCTATGCTCGGCGATGCAACCTTGTACTCGCGCGGTGATGCAGTTGAGGCATGCTGGAAATTCATCACTCCGATTTTAGAAGCGTGGAATGAGGATCCGTCAATTAAAGTATTCGGTTATCCGGCAGGTAGCTGGGGTCCGGAGCAAGCCGAGGCTCTCATGGATGGCTTATGGGGCTGGCGATATCCGTGCAAAAACCTATCGGATGACGGTTTATACTGCGAACTGTAGAGTTGAGTCCAAAGTGCGAAGTACGAAGTAAAAAATTAATATTCCTTCCCTTCGGACTTCGGACTTCGGACCTCGCACTTCGGACATTTATTTCATTCTCGTAAGTATTTCCATCGTACGAATTTTGTCTTTATAGAAGTTGTACTGATTCTGTTTTTCCAGACTCAATGCCGCATCACTGTTCCCTTCCCATCTACGGCAGATGTACACCGGTTCATAAATCCTGCCGATACGGTAATCCCGGCTGATAGCAAGCGCCACCGCATAATCCTCTCCATACGAAACATTCGGAAAATTTATCTTTCGCAATACCGGAGTATAAAATGCTCGCGGCGCACCGAGTCCGTTTATACGCAAAGCATTATTGCGCCCATTATCCGGAGTCCATTCCTGGTGGTCTATAACTCCCGGAGGAATTTCATTCAGATTAAAATCCGTCATTTGATAGCTGCCGATAACCATCGCGCATTTTTCAGCATAAAAACAATCTATCATTTTTTGCAGTGTGTGGCTATCCTTATAAAGATCATCGCTATCAAGCTGCACAACGAACTTACCTGCTGACTGATGATGCACCGCGTAATTCCAGCATCCGCCGATACCAAGGTCTTTGCTTTCTGGTATAACATGAATCAATCTATCATCATTGATTGACGCTATTTTTTCCGTTGTGCCGTCTGTCGAATAATTATCAACGACAATCAGATTAAACTTGAAGCCGCACTCCTGTTTCAACACTGAATGAATTGCATCCGCGATAGTATTAACACGGTTTTTAACGGGAATGATAACTGATGCCTCAACGGGAAAACTTTCTTCGGAGAAGTCAACCTCGCTGAAATCCGGAGCTAAGTATGCGCCGATTCTTTTTAGATGCGAAGTTGCCGCATCTTCCATTTCAATCTGCACCGCCCGGTTTTTCGGGTCAACATAATCGAATAGCTTTTCTCCTGATTTTCTGTTGTCGCTTTTATCCACCGCGTACAGAAATTCGTAAAGATGAACAATCGGAGCGAACTCTGATATTTTTAAGCGCATATCATACAAACCGGCAAATTGAAACGGTGAGCCTGATAAAGAAGCCGCGCGCAGCAGTGCTTTGCGTGAGAACAGATATACAAAACCGAAATCAAAATCATCCCGGATGCTTCCCTGCTGATACTCGATAAGCGGATGAGGCTTTAAAGTCCCTGCATTCTCCTCGTAATAATCGGCATAAACAATTCCCGCGCCTGTGTTCTTCGCCACGCTGATCATGCGGTCAATAGCGTAATCAACAAAACACAAGGGTACACTCTGCGTCACAAAAAACAAATAATCAGCATCCGAGACTTCAACCATCGCACGGAATGTCGCACGTCCGAAGAGAGATTGAGAGACAATACTGTTTTTTACATTCACATTACTTTGACCTACAATATAAAATTGCTCGACCAAAGTGCTGTTTGCACCAAAGGTAACCGGTTGTACATTATCTGAATGCGGGAAAAATATCGCGGCGGTTTTCATGTTACTATTCAATTGTAATAATTAATTTGTTACACATATAAATATATGTTTTCTCGATAAGAAAATCACACTTTAAAAATCTACTGTCTCTTCCTAACCCATGGCTTAAGCCATGGGTTAGGAATGTACCCCACTGCATAATCGAGTAGGAGGCGGGGTTTCCCCGCCGTCCTCTCACACCACCGTACGTGCCGTTCGGCATACGGCGGTTCGTTAAACATGCCTTATTCTCAGATACGTCTCCAGCATGGGGTTGTATCCGATATTCTTGAAGTAGTCATTGGTCAGCGTATGGCTTAGTATTCCGGAGTGCGCTGTCCGACAATAGCTTTTCCGCGTGTTGGCATTTCGGAACGCTTTCCACTCCTCAACGCCCAACTTTATGAGTTGTTTTATTCGGTTGCTTATTTTCTTCCAACTCTTCCAGATACACATCCGGAGACGGGTTCGTATCATTTCATCTAACTTTTCGAGTGTTTTCTTACAGTCGGCTATGGCAAAGTAATTCACCCAGCCTTGGGTTGCCTGATTCAGCTTTCGAAGCCGGTGCTCCATGCTGATGCTTTGGCTTCTCTTTGTCAGTTCTTTGACTTTCTCCTTTATCCGGCCTATCGCTTTACTTCCCAGACGTATTCGATATTTACCTTGCATTCAGTAATAGGAAAAGCCAAGCAGGCTGCTTCGTGTGGCAAGGCTTACTTTACTCTTTTCCCTGTTCACTTTTAGCTTTAGTTTGCCCTCGATATACACGGTTATTCCCGCTAATAATCTGTCTGCTGACTTCTTGCTTCTCACGTAGATACTGCAATCGTCAGCATACCTCACAAACTTATGCCCCCGGCTTTCAAGCTCCTTATCCAGTTCATCCAACACGATGTTTGACAGCAGCGGACTCAGCGGACTGCCCTGCGGCATTCCCTCTGTTCTTCTGTTTTCTATTCCGCCTGCCATTATGCCCTTGCGGAGATACTTACGAATGAGTTTTAACAATCGCTTATCTTCCACCCGCAGGCTTAGCAGGTGCATTAACCTATCGTGGTTTACTTTGTCGAAGAAGCTTTCAAGGTCTAATTCTACAACATAGATATTCCCATCGTTTATGTATGCCTCTGCCTGTCTTACAGCTTCATGTGCTGATTTCTTCGGGCGGAAGCCATAGCTATATTCGGAGAATGTTACTTCGTAGATTTTGCTTAGTTCCTGGGCTATAGCTTGTTGTATCAGTCGGTCGGTTACCGTAGGAATGCCCAGTTTTCGTTTTCCTCCGTTGGGCTTCGGTATCTCTACTTCTCTAACTGCTGTGGGGGTGTATTTGCCTTCTATTAGCTTGGCTTTGATTGTTGACCAATGCTTGCTCATATGCGGAACAAGCTCCCTTACTTGCATTCCGTCTACTCCGCTTGCTCCTTTATTCGATACCACTCGCTTCAAGGCTTTGCTCATATTTTCTTCGCTAAGTATCTCTTCCAGCATTTGCACTCCTTGCGGTTGTTCATTGCTTGGTTGTTTTCTTCTTGCGGGGTATATCAGTGGGTTCGGCTACTTCGCACTTTCACTTTCAGTTTCCAACTTATCCTCTGTACGTTAGTTCATTCTGCTTCGCATTATGACTTTACGCTTTCTTTACTCCCTCATATATTGCCCGCTTTGCAACCGTTTAACGTTTGACCCTTCCTCCTTTTCTTTTTGGAGTACTATGGTCGCTGCTGACTTCTGAGGTGTCAGCTGCACATCTCTGCACAGGTTGTCTCTCGACAGACTTCCGTCCCTTGTCAGTGAGACTTCGCCTCAGACCTCCCCGGATAAGAACAATAACTTTCATCTCATATATCTGTCAGATTTACCTCTGCACGTTTCGGATAGTTTCGGACTTCGTTTTGTTTTGCAAACTCGTCCTCATGCAACGGCCTTCTATCTGCTTCCTGTTCGTCAGACCGAGATTTTGCCTCCGACTTCTTTCAGATTCCTTCTCACGAAGGACACCCTTGTCTTTGGCTGACACTTCCCACTATCAAGGCGTGTTCGGGATTTGCACCCTATAGTTACTGCCCATGCCGGGCATACAAAAAAGGCGGAACATTTCTGCACCGCCTTCAATAATACTTATGTGAAGCGTTTATACTTCGAGAAGTTCTTTTTCTTTCTTCTTCAGAATTTCATCAACGATACCAATATGTTCGTCGGTCATTTTCTGAATTTTACCTTCAGCTTCTTTCAAAGCGTCTTCAGAAAGCTTTTCGTCTTTTTGCTTTTTCTTCAGATGCTCGTTCGCATCACGACGAATATTACGCACTGCAATTTTCGCATCTTCACCGAATTTTTTAACAAGTTTTACAAAATCTTTTCTGCGTTCTTCAGTAAGAGGAGGAATCGGAATTTTCAGGTTAGTACCGTCGCTCACAGGATTTAATCCTAAATCGGCGGTGAGAATTGCTTTGTCAATTATCTGTATGGTTGATTTGTCCCATGGTGTAACGGAAAGCGTGTGGGCATCCAAAACAGTAACATTAGCCACCTGCTTCAGCGGCATGTTTTGACCATAGTACTCAACTTTAATCATATCAAGAAGCGCCGTGGTCGCTTTTCCGGTACGAATCTTCGAAAGCTCGGACCGTAAAGCTTCCATTGTCTTGTCCATTTTGCCTTTTGATTCTTTTATTATCGTTTCCATAGTTCCTCAAATTTTATTTTGTCAATTGCTCAAAAATAAGAATAAGAATTCATCCACTAAAGAAAATTCTCAGCCATTATGTGATTGAAGTGCCGACATTTTCGCCCTTGAGAACAGCCAGAAGGTTTCCGGGTTTATCCATATTAAATACAATCATCGGCAGGTTGTTCTCACTGCACAAACTAACCGCGGTCATATCCATAACCCGGAGATTTTTTTGAATAACATCAATATACGAGATGTTGTCAAACTTCTTCGCATTAGGATTTTTTTCCGGATCGGCATCAAACACGCCATCCACGCGAGTGCCCTTAAGAATTGCGTCTGCCTGAATCTCAACTGCACGTAATGAAGCAGCGGTATCGGTGCTGAAGTACGGGTGCCCCGTTCCCGCGCCAAAAATCACGACTCTTCTTTTTTCGAGATGCCGGATTGCCCTGCGGCGAATGTATGGTTCGGCAATTTCCTGCATGTGGATGGCACTCATCAACCGTGAGTATACGCCCGCATGTTCAACGGCATTTTGTAAAGCAAGCGAATTAATCATTGTAGCAAGCATACCCATCTGGTCGCCGGTTACCCGCCCGATGCCCATGCCTTCGCCGCTCACACCGCGAAAGATATTTCCACCCCCGATAACAATGCCAAGCTCGGCACCGTGTTCGTGGGCAATTTTAATTTCATTGGAGAAAAACTCAAGAACTTTCGGATCAATACCAAAACCCTTTTTACCCATCAGCGATTCGCCGCTCAGTTTGAGCAGAACACGCTTATATTTTAGTTTTTCCATGGAGTCTGTCCTTTTGTTTTCTTAAGTAAAAAAAAAGGTCTTAACATAGTTAAGACCTTTTCATTAGTAATTAGCTTTTCTTGGAATCACCCAGTTGGTACAGGATGAATGAATCTATTGCCAGACTCAATCCATTCGCCTTGTTGAATTCATCAACTAATTGGCGGATCGTACGCGGGTTACTCATATCCTTGAAATACGGCTGCTCAAGCAGGCATACTTCCTGATAGAATTTTTCCAATCTGCCGTTTGCGATTCTGTCAATAACGTTTTCAGGCTTTCCTTCATTCTTTGCCTGCTCACGGTAGATTTCCATTTCATGAGCAACTGTTTCGGCAGAAACCTGCTCGCGGACACATGCAACCGGTTTCATAGCGGCAACCTGAACGGCAATGCCTCTTGCGGTGACAGCGAAAGCTTCAACGGAAGCTCCAGGAACACCGGTATATTTAACCAACACGGCAATCTTATTACCCGGGTGTACATAATCAGCTATAACACCGTTATCAACCGAGATAGCCTGAGCGCGTGTAACAGTAATTTTTTCGCCAACTTTTCCGACGAGTTCGTTAACGATTGATTCAAGATCAGAATTCTTCGCTGCGAAATCTTCGGCAGAAACAGCTTTGCTGTCAAGCGCTTTTTGCAAAAGTGACTTTGCCGCAACGAGAAAATCCTCGGATTTTGCGACGAAATCGGTTTCGCAGTTAATTTCAATTATTGCGGCATTTTTCTTATCGGCAGAAACCAGAGTTAAAACGACACCCTCGTTAGCACTTCTATCAGCGCGCTTAGCGGCTATAGCCGCGCCTTTCATGCGCAGAATATCCATTGCTTTGCTCATGTCGCCGTCGGCTTCAACCAATGCCTTTTTACAATCCATCATACCGGCGCCGCTCTTCTTGCGAAGATCGTTCACCATTGATGCGGTAATATTTACAGACATGTTTTATCCTTTTTCAATAAGTATTAATGCTCAAGCATTATGCTTGAGTTTTTTTCGCTGATTCATTTTCTTTTGCAGTGCGTTCAGCCTCGGCCGATTGTTCAGCCTTCACCTCTTTAGCTTTTGCAGCACCTTCGATAATATTATCGGTGATGCTCTTTGTAATGAGCTCGATGGTTTTTACTGCATCATCATTAGCAGGAATGAGATAATCAACATTGTCAGGATCGCAGTTGGTATCAACAATAGCGAAAACCGGAATGTTCAATCTTCTTGCTTCCTGAACAGCGATAGCTTCTTTTTTAATATCAACGACAAAGACAGCGCCCGGAAGGCGGTTCATATGCTCGATACCTTCGAGAACTTTTTTCAGTTTGTCTTTTTCGCGTGTAAGAGTCAAGCGCTCTTTTTTCGTAATTTTTTCAAATGTTCCGTCAACTTCCTGTTTTTCAATCGTGTGCATGGTTTTAATGCTTTTTCTGATTGTCTGGAAGTTCGTCAACATACCACCGAGCCAGCGTGATGTAACCCAGTACATATCGGAACGCTTTGCTTCGGTTTCAAGAATGTTTTGTGCTTGTTTTTTTGTACCGACAAAAAGAATTTTTTCGCCGTCTGCAACAATAGCGGCCAATTTATCGGCAACTTCGTTCAGATGAGCGAGGGTTTTCTTTATGTCAATGATGTGAATCCCGTTTTTTTCCATAAAGATATATGGTTTCATTTTAGGATTCCAACGGCGGGTCAAGTGCCCAAAATGAGCACCGGCTTCCACTAACTGTGTAAGGTCTACTTTTTTCATATAGCTCCTGTTAAACTTCTACTCCCGTCATCTTTACCTTCCATCCAACTAAGGACACAGGCGGTAAATCGGGAAGTATGAATATTATAAATAAATGAATTAAAAACTTAACGTTTCGAGAACTGAAAGCGTTTACGAGCTTTCGGTCTTCCGTATTTTTTACGCTCAACCATACGGGGATCTCTCATGAGCAATCCAACCGGTTTCAGGATTAAGCGAAACTCAGGATTAATGTCAATCAATGCTTTGGAAATAGCAAGACGAATAGCCTGCGACTGGCCTGTTGTACCACCGCCGTTAACTTTGGCTTTAATGTCGTACTGTCCTGCTGTTTGAGTTAAATTGAAAGGCAGAAGAACATCTTCGCGGCTATCCTGCTGATTGAAAAAATCATTCATCGGTTTGCCGTTAATAACAACTGAGCCGCTTCCGGATTTCATGATGATGCGGGCAACAGAGGTTTTTCTTCTTCCTACAAAAGTCTGTTCGGTCATTATATCTCCATTATAAACTAATTACTTCGGGCTGCTGAGCAACATGCGGATGCTCTGCGCCGGCATATACTTTAATTTTTTTGCCTAATTGAGCGCCTAATCTGTTTTTCGGCAGCATGCCTTTGATAGCGCGTTCAACAACGTAGTCAGGCTTTTTAGCCATCAATTCTTTGAACGACTGGCTTTTCAATCCACCCGGATATCCTGAGTGATGACGATAGATTTTCAACTCTTCCCGTTTTCCGGTAAGTTTGATTTTGGCGGCATTGATAACAATTACGAAATCACCGGTATCGGCGTTAGGAGTAAAGGACGTTTTTTCCTTACCTCTGATAATGCCTGCTACTTTAGTTGCCAGTCTTCCCAATGTCTTTCCATCGGCATCTATGATATACCATTTTTTGGTAACTTCATCGGTACTGAAAAACTTGGTCACTTTTTCTTGCTTCACGGTTTTACCTCACAAAACATAAATTTCCTAAATAAAGACCTCTAAGTTAGGTTTAAAGCATTTAAAAGTCAAATAATTCAGAGCAAAATTTTATTAAAACCCTTTAAATCCCCGAATTTTCGACATTTTCTAAGGTCGTTTTTATTTGGGCACCCTCTTGCGGGTACTCCAGGAAATCCGGAAATCCTCCCGAAAGAACCTTTTTGCCGGTTTTTAGCGTTTCGGGAGGAATTCACGCAAAGACTTCGATAGAACGCGGATGACACGGACCTGCCCGACTGCTGACGCAGTCATGCGGGCGGGTAACACTGATTTTCACTAATTTATTTTGTAAAAACAAACGAAGTGAGGGGTCATCGAGTTCCCGAGGGAGTCGGGAGTACCTGCCCGACTGCGCCATTCAGGCGGGTCGAGATGACTTTTTGCCGCATATCTAAATTGTATGCAACATGTCGTCCATATCGGGATTCGGATTTATTTTCCGCGTTTACCCCGGACCAAAATCTTTATCCGCCTCTGGCGTGGCGGGGCTACAAACATTTCTTCGCTCCGCAACTTCGAAAAGGTGGGCAGCGTCTATATATCAGACTGAATGCCGGGCAATCGCTAACTACCCTTTTGCAACGTTATTTTTTGTTATATTGCTTATAAGATTAACCTTTATTGGGGTGAACGAAAAATGAAACGATTTGTACTGCTCATGTTCCTTATCTTACTACCAGTCGTGGCAGTAATTGCACAGCCCCGTTTATCTTCATTAAAAGAAGCAACCATATACCGTCTGAAAAGCGGGGATACACTCGACAAATATGAAGCCTTGGATGATATTTTGGATCAAAATATTCCCGAGGCAATTCCAGTCATTGAAGGTATGCTGCTACATGAGCCTCGGGGCACGGGGGCAAGAATGCTTTTTCTGGCAGCGATGTACAAATCTCCAAACTTCATTTCATTGGCACATCAGTATCTCGATGTCGTTGATACCATGCGAAGTGGCGGATTTCCATATAAGCCAGATGATCCGCTTCAGATAAAATACGAAATTACCCGCCGATTGATAAAACGCAATGACTTTTCAACATATCAATATGTGTTTGAGCTGGCAAGACGTGAAAAACCAAAAGCGGTTCCGGGTATTTCAATAGTCTTGGAAAGAATTATCAAGAATCTGCCGGAACAAGAATACGCATGTAAAAGCGAACTCGAGAGAATAGCAAAGGAAACAAATTCAGGTGAGCATGTTAATGCTTTAGCTGTATTATGCAGGCTGTATGGCAAAGAATTTATTCGATTGACGAAGGATACATTTACTAGAACATCGGATAAGTTTTTAGAGTCTCAAATTATTGAGATATTGTTGAATTACAAAGATGATGAACTCAAGGATTTATTAAGTGAGCGCCTTTTGCGCAACACACCAAGTTATGAGAACTATGCTAAATTAATATTACAAGTAGCACCAAAGCCATACATTTATCAATGGCTCTTGACAAGTCCCCAAATACCAGATTCTCAGAGAAAAGACATGGATTGGGTTTTGTATCTTTTTCAACCTCCAGACAACGACTCTTCAAGCTCAATATTGCAGTCAATTAAAAATTTACGCGGATTGGTAGATACGAGTTTCGGCTACCACTGGATTGGAAATGCCGCATTCGTAAGCGAATTAAAGGAGTGCTTGGATGCATCCATAAGTAAATTGATCCTCGGTGATACATTAAGCTGCAGGATGGATATACAAAAATTCAACAGAATCATTATTGAAAAGCATGATAAAACAAACGCGGGGGAGACAGCATTTGTACACGAAGAAGGCTGGAATTTCCTTAACACAAACGCTGACTATATATTAGATAAACTGCCCCCTTATATTTCCGATACCTCAAATGATATAGCATGTTTTCCTGTGGGCGTGCCTGTTGGCTCAAATAGTTTTATATTAAAAATATATGGCAAACATTTCGTAAAAGATTCGGAAGTGTTCGTAAATGACTCTTCCAGGGCCACGACATTCGTATCCGATTCGCTGCTGACCATAAAGATGTCATCGGGAGATTTGCACGAATGGAGGGCATATAAGATTAGTGTGCAATATACAGCCTCTCCTTTATCTATTTCAAAAAGTACGTTTTTTTATGTGGGGCCAAAGGAGCATCCAGCTTACGGGTATTGCGGAACATATATTATGTGGGAAAAGTTTAACGATGAATAGAATTACTGCCTTCTTTTCAGAGATGGTGCAACGAGCCAACCCCTCACCACCTTTACAAGGCTCCGGATTTTGAACCTGCGGCAATCCTCGACAGGTCCGGGAACCTAAAACGCAAAGCCGCAAAAAACGAATTATTTATTTACCGATAAGTCAATCACCGCTGAAGCTGGGAATCTGAAAACCCGGATATTCTGAAAATTCCTTTGCGCACTTGGCGACCTCTGCGGTAAAATAGAGATTCGCCATAAATATCTGACCTCTATTATGCACAATAAATCTCCATCTTTTTGCTATATTTAAAATTTCCTTAATTATTAGTGATGTATATGTACGGATACGATGTTTTATTAGTATTACACAAGATATTTGCAGTTTTCTGGCTTAGTATGATTCCGGCTGATTTTCTTATTACCCGCTATATCAAGAGCGCGAAAGGAAAATCCGGCGAACGGAAATTGATTTCTCTCTGGTTAAAAATGTTGAACATGACCGGCATGGTCGGCTTAACGGGAATCCTGATTACAGGCATATGGATTGTTTTTATAAGTCCTTATTACGGATTTTTCCGCATGACGGATAACCACTGGCTGGCCTCAAAGCAGATTATTACCGTTGTTATTATTATACTCACCGGCGTGTATTTTATACCGCTCGGCAAGAAAATTCGGCTTTCTCTCGGTGATGAAGATGAGACTTCGGAACTGGCTGATGAAAGTTATAAAAATATAAAAAAGCTATCTAATATCGCGGTCATTACAAGTGTATTGATCGGATTAAATTATCTATTTGCAATTACGCGTTCAATGATGCAATGAAAAAAGTTGTCATAATGGGCTCCAGTGGCTCCATCGGCAAAAGTACGCTGGATGTCATTCAGAACAATCCGGATCTTTTTTCCGTTGAGGCTCTGGCAGTAAATACCGGGATTCAAACCCTCGAAGAGCAAATCGCGAAGTTTCATCCCAAGATAGTTGCAGTAAGAAATGAAGCCGCCGCCCGTCTGCTTGCTCACAAGCTGCGAGGCAGCGTTACCGTTCTTGCCGGCAACGAGGGCTTACTTCAGCTCGCCGCCGAATGTGACTATGATATCTTTGTCGGTGCTATGGTTGGATTCGCAGGATTACCGCCAACGATTGAAGCCATTAAACGCGGCAAACGCATCGCTTTAGCCAATAAAGAAACGCTTGTAGTAGCAGGACAATTGGTGACGCGCTTATGCGCCGAACATCATGCAGAACTGCTTCCGATTGATTCGGAACACGGAGCCATTTTTCAATGTTTATTCGGAGAGAACAAGAACGAGGTTGCGAAGATCATTCTTACCGCTTCCGGCGGACCGTTCTTTCAATGCTCAAAAGCTGATTTGGAGAAAGTGACTATTGCCGATGCGCTCAATCATCCGACATGGAAGATGGGTTCAAAAATAACAATTGATTCCGCAACCCTGATGAATAAGGGTCTTGAGATAATAGAAGCAAAATGGCTGTTTGATATGCCGATAGACAAAATTGATGTTGTCATTCATCCGCAGTCAATCATCCATTCTATGATAGAATTTATTGACGGCTCTATCAAAGCACAGTTAAGCACTCCGGATATGCGAATCCCCATACAACTCGCGTTATCATATCCGGAACGTTTACCTGCTTCGTACGTCAAAACTAATTTCCCGTCCATCAAAAACCTGACTTTTTTTGAGCCGGATTTTGATAAATTTGAATGCTTAAAATTAGCGCTCCGTGTGTTGGACGAAGGAGGAACATCCCCTTGTATATTAAACGCGGCAAATGAAGTAGCAGTTGCCAAGTTTCTCAACGGGGAAATCGGATTTACCAAAATCCCGTTAATCATACAACAAGCCTTAGATAAGATTCAAAAGATTAGGAATCCCCTGTTCGAAGATATTATCGCTTGTGACACCGAAACCAGAAGATTTGCAGAAACACTGCGTTAGAAAGGATTTAGATGGAAAAAGTAGTAGAGTTTTTAACAACAACCGGCTATTTCATTATTGCCATTGGCGTGCTGGTTATTGTGCATGAGTTCGGGCATTTTGCCGCTGCAAAGCTGAGCAAGATGCGCGTAGATGCATTTTCCGTCGGATTCGGCAAGCGGCTGTTCGGGTGGAATAAATTATTGGGTTTTACATTTGGCGAACTACCTAAAGATTTTGACGGTGAAGGCAACACCGATTACCGCCTCTGTCTTCTGCCGTTAGGCGGCTATGTTAAAATTGCAGGTATGATTGATGAAAGCGGCGACGTTTCCTTTGCGGCTACCGAACCACAGCCATGGGAATTCAGAGCCGGAACGACACCGAAAAAAATCTTTGTCATTACCGCAGGCGTTATCATGAACCTGCTTCTTGCAATCGGCGTTTTCTGGGGCAGCAATTATTTTATCGGCAAACACCTTACAAAGACAACCACTATCGGTATTGTTGATTCAAGCAGTTCGGCATTCAAAGCCGGATTCAGAACAGGTGATAAAATTGTCAACATCAACAATGCACCCGTTCAATACTGGGAAGATGTCCGCGCCGAATTTTATGTAAACGGTATGGGCAAGGATTTTTCCGTCAATATTAAAAGAGACGGAAAAGACATGGCTTTGCAAGTGCCGCGCAAATTAGTCCCGGCTGACGAATCAAAAGAAGTGTTTTTATTATCGGAAAAATTAAAACCGGTTGTCGGCGATGTGTTAAAAAAATCACCGGCTGACTCTGCGGGTTTAAAAGCAAGCGACGTTTTACTTGCAATTGACAACATGCCGATTGTTTCGGTACCACAAACTATAGCAAAAATTTCAGCTTCGAAAGAAAAAGCCATATCGGTAAAACTGCTTCGCGGAAAAGATACGGTTGTGACAACCGCTGTTCCGGGCAAAGATGGTAAGATAGGTATTGTGCTCGGTTATGCGTTCTTCGGTGAGACAGTCGTTCAGAAAAACGGTATCTTCGAATCATTCAGACTTGGATTATCCGATGTATCACGCACGACAGAATTAACATTCGTTATGTTAAAGCGCGTTATATTCGGACAAATGGCTTTCGGTAAGGCTTTCGGCGGCCCGATAAAGATTGCTCAATACGCTGCACGCTCTGCTGATAACGGACTTGCAAGTTTTATTATGTTCATCGGCTTGCTGAGTTTGAGTCTGGCAATACTGAACATCCTTCCGATTCCGGCCTTGGACGGTGGTCATCTTGTGATGATTATTATAGAGAGAATATTGAAACGCGAGATCTCGCTGAAAGTGAAGTTAGCCATTCAGAACGTGGGTATGTACCTGCTGTTCGCGCTGATGGCATTTATTATATATAATGATTTTAAGGGTCTGTAAGGTTAAGTTGCAGCCTCCTTATTTCGAAGTCGCGTAGTGACGGTATGATTGTAGCTCCGGAGTTTGGAGTCTGTTGCATAAGTATATTTTTAAAGTGAACTCACCCCCCTCTCCACGCCTTCGGCGGGCAGGCTTACCAAGCAATGCGGTCAACTTAAGGATTTGCTTGTCATTCCGTAAAATCTGACGAGAGGATATAGATCGAAGAGGATGGTGTAGTCCGTCAGATTTATACGGAATCCAGGCTAAAATCAACTGAAGGCAAAATGGATTCCGGATATCCGTCTACCGACGGATTCTGCACGGCATTCTGCGAACGGAATGACATGCTGGCTTTTATCAGCATAATGATTTTTATTGTGTTTTCTCTTAAGTTGACAGCATTGCCTCTCTTGGCAAGAGAGGGAAGAGCCCGAAGATGAAAAATTTGTTTGAATTCAGGTGGCGAGGGTGAGTTCGGTGTTGCTACAGAAGGTGTAAACCAAACACGAAGAGTTCTACAACACACTCTTTAATCCGGGGTAAACGCAGAAAAATAAATCAGAGTCCCATTGGGACGACATAGGATCTTATTCATATGGTGCTGCTAAAAGTCATCTCGATACGAGGCTGTATCATAAATCATTTTTATAAAAAGCGATATGTGGAAATCCGGGTTATCTGAGTCATACTACCGAATTTAATACAGCCTCTACTCGATGACCCACCTGTGCGACGTCGCATAGCGACGGAATATTTGTAGCCCCGCCACGCCTGCGGCGGGTAGAGATTTTAATCCGGGGTAAAAGAATCAGTCAAATATTCAGAGTCCCATCGGGACGACATGGAAGGAAAAATATTCGGGCGGAAATTAATTCCGCCCTACAATCAATTTATTTCTTTAGTAAATCTCTAATCTCGGCAAGTAAAACCTCACTCTGATTCGGCTTGGCCGGAGCGGCAGCTTCTTCTTTCTTCAGTTTATTCAGCATCTTGATTACGAGAAATATTGCGAACGCTACAATAACGAAATCAATGCATTGATTAATAAAGAGACCGTATCTGAGTGCGACTTCTTTAACACCCATGGCCGCATTAGCCTGTTTGATAACCAAAACTTTGTCGCCAAAATCAACACCGCCCATAAGCATACCGAGCGGCGGCATGAGAATATCAGTAACCATCGAGGTAACAATTTTACCGAACGCGGCACCGATAATTATACCGACGGCCATGTCAATAACATTTCCCTTCATAGCGAAGGTCTTGAACTCTTTAAAGAAATTTTTAAGCATATACATCCTAACAATATTGTTATAAAAATGAATAAGATCCGGTTTACATTTTGTTATTTAATGACTTTTCGCAGAGCTTTCCTCAGCTTGCCTGGCTCAATGCCGATTATGCGTAAAAAGCGACTGAGATTTTCTAAAAAAGAAAGGCGATAGTACATGCGCATTTCTTTTAAATCATTTGCCGTATCACGTTCAACAACTTCCGGATGAGCAAGTGGAAATTCAAGTGTGCTGCTCTTTGTCTCATATCCTAAATTTGCCTGACTTTGATGAGTCGCAAATTCATCATAGATACCTATGTTGCTAATAAGGTTTTTGGCAGGGATGATGGTAAGTCCGTTAATTTTCCAGCTGGTAAACTGTAGTTGATAATCCCATGTATTAGTTATCCCACTATATCCTTTCTGCAATCTTGATTTCCAAAACGCAACGGCTTTTTTATCCCCGAGCATTATTCTGGTAAGTAAAGATGTTTGTTTGAGAGAAGGCCAGTCTTTCATTTCAGTATCATGCTGCTCCCATACCCGGCGCCACGTTGCCCAACCCCAAATATGATTAAAAGAAGAAAAATAGTAGCTCTGTTCACCCGAAGAAAGTTCCTGGTGAATTTTATCACCCGATATCATAACAACCCCGGGATTATCTTCATACTTTTCGAGCAGTTCTTTGCAGTATTGAAAAAAACTCGTGTCGGGCAGGCAGTCATCCTCCAGAAATATTGCTTTATCCACATGCTCAAAAACCCAGGATATCCCTGTGTTTATTCGCTTCCTACAGCCAAGATTTGTGTCAGCGAAATTTTTATGGACTTCACAACGCGGATCTATTGAGGAAACTATGCTCCGCACCTCATCGCACAGATTTTTTTCCGCTTCGTTTCTTGCACCGTCGGCAATTATAAAAAGCTGTTTGGGGTTAATCTTTTTAATGACATCAAATACTTTTCGGGTGGTGTGGGGCCGGTTAAAGACGATAAAAACTACCGGAATGTCAAACTGTTCAACATCCATAATATACTCCTGCATATCTCACGCGGATGTCTCTGCTTTCTTATTTTTCATTTTTAGATTATCATCCCATGTTTTTGACCGCAGCAGCAGCTTCATAATACTCGCAGTAATACCGCCGGGAATTGTTGCAAAAAATTTATACAGAACAGGATTGATTTTTTTTGTAGTTATCAGATGCATTTTGCCGTTCGTATAAAAATTCAATCCGTATTTCTTAGCGATGAATTCAAGTGTCTTACGTGAGTAAAATGCTATATGCTGGCCGTGATCGAGACCGAAATACCACCACTCCTCCGGCCGGGGCAGAACTTCAGGAAGCAGTTCGGTAGTAAAGAGCATATTTTTCGAAATCTTCATTACTTTTTCGATCTCTGTAATAGGATCTGCAAAGTGTTCAAATACCTCATACATTGTTACAAGGTCAACCGGCATTCCGGGTTTATATTCAAATCCCTTTGCTATTAGATTTGGAGTATACTGGTCATCCCAATAAAAATCGAACCCAATATCCCTCATCAACCTGACAAAAAGTCCATACCCTCCGGCATAATCGAGAAAGGTGCCTTTTTTACCAAAAAACAGATATAAAATAACTGCCGTAACGCCTGAAAAAAGCAGATTCCGACGTACTAATCCCGTATCGGAACAATTAATGGACTCACTATAAGCTTCACCTAACCAATATGGTTTTTCTGTTTGAAGAAAGCCGCAATTTGAACAATGATAATATGAAATATTATGAATACTCATTATTCGCGCATCAAAAACTTTATCAGACTGTGCGCCGCAAATCCGGCACTCAATAGTTTTATTTTCCATGTAACAGCCGTTCCGGCCGCTTCAGGCTTTTTGCTCCCAATGAAGTCATTCCTATTTGCTTAATGTTTATTATGAAATATAAGAAGTGGAGCACTGAAATCAAATATTGCACTTTGCACTCTGTCTTTTCCGCGCCAATTCTTAATATTCTCTTTACATATCCAAAAATTAAGCAGGGTCAATCGTTTTATACAATAAAACGGATAACATTTTTTGCGTTATATTACTGTTGCCAACTAATAATTTTAAGGATGGTTATGAATAAGACAATTCACATGTCGAAAAAGAAAAATATCGCCCTCGTGGCGCATGATAATAAAAAACGTGATTTATTAGAATGGGTTAAATATAACAAAGCATTACTGGCGAAGCATAATTTATTTGCAACAGGAACAACGGGCGGAGCGATCAGCGAGCTTATCGGCGTTCCGGTCACCAGATTTCAAAGCGGTCCGCTTGGAGGCGATCAGCAGATTGGAGCCAAGATTGCAAGCTTTGAAATAGACTTCATGATATTCTTTTGGGATCCGCTTGAACCGCAGCCGCATGATTCGGATGTAAAAGCGCTGCTGCGCATGGCGGTAGTTTGGAATATCCCGGTCGCGAGCAACCGGTCAAGCGCCGACTTTATCATTTCTTCAAGCCTGATGGATGAAGAGTATGAACGGCAGATTCCGGATTACGAAACCTATCAAAAACGTAAAATCAAATGGGATTAACCCCTCGTTTAAAATAGAGAGCCGTCCCGAGGGGACGGCTCTTTAATATTCTTCAAGCCCATTATAAAGACTATCTAAACTACTTCAGTAAAAATTCGAACCAATTCGCTAATATCCTCTGTTCCAACGCTCACCCGCAGCAATTCAGGATGTAAATTGATATCGGCAAGTTTCTTTCTGCCTTCGGCGGACTGTATCAATTCATAATGCGCAAGATAGATGTACGGCATCGCGAGAGTAAAATCCGTACCGAAGCTCGGTCCTTTCGGCAGCCTCATTCTGTCATAGTAATACTTCAGCTCTTTATCAAACACAATAGAGATAACTCCCGGAATGCAGTTCTCGCTTTTACTTATCTTCCTGAAATTTTCAATTGAATCCTTTTCCAAAACCGAAAGAAGTTGCGCAATGTGTTTTTGTTTATTCAACTCATTGATAAGCTGCGCCGTATTAGATGCGATGGCTCGTACTCTTTTTTCATATCCATCTATACTGAACGCGAGTCTCTCGATGTCACTGACGAATGGAGTTTCAACAATTGCAGGCAATTCCTGATTTATATCTTCCGGAAGTCTGTTGTTATTCTTGACAATCACCGCTCCCATCAGAAGGTCGGCATTACCGGAGGCAAATTTAGTGAGGCTTTCAACAACGATGTCTGAATATTCTATAGTTTCTACATTATACGGCGTGCCCATCGTTGCATCAATGATTACCGGGAAACTATATTGCGTAGCCAACTGCGACAGACGCGGAAGGTCAAAAACTTTTATTTGCGGATTCAACGGCACTTCGGTAATTACGCCCGCGACTTCAGCACCGTGTAGCGTAAGCCATGCTGCAAGGTCTTCCATGCTGCCGACATTTTGTATCACATATTTTTCATCGCCGTACTTTGCAATAATTTCCATAGTGTCTAAATACAACCAGCCGAGCTGCACAAAAATATTTCTGCCGTGCCGCTTCTGAATTCTTCGTACTCCTTCAAACGCCGAGTAAATTGCATTCATGCCCGTATTGCAAAGATAGATATTGTCCGCCGCCGTGTTTTGATAAGCACCCGCCAGCTTCTCCCGGATTTTGAGCGAAGGAGAAACCGTTTCCTTTATCTCATCAAACTTCACGTCTATAACCGAATGAGTAAACAGAAAATGCTCGGCTCTTCTGGATGAGGGAATGAGACCAATATTTTGAATGATTGATTTAATTGTGGGGCTATGGGGCGAGTCGTGATTAACCTGAATAAAACATAGGTCGTCAACGGCATACCATTCAAGTTCTATCTGCGTAATCCTGCTTATCAATTCCACTGCCGATTTAGAGCATACCGGAATGAGATCATAGCTTTCCGGCAGGCCTTTTTGCCGCTTAACGTAATCCACCACCATATTTACATACTGACTTCTCCGGAATCGGGGATAAGCGGATTTAAGCTTGCGCATAACCGACTCAGTATGTTCTTCATAACCGCAAACATCGGCAATAGTCGGAAGACTAACGGAAATAGCATGGGGATTATGTAATGGAACCGTATCACCGCATGGTATGGATGTTAAATAATTCACGCTATAGGCACCTTACATAACGGAAACAATATGTTATCATAAAACCATTTATTTGCATTTTAATTTCAGGAAATGACCGGTCAATTTCAACTCCGCATAGAATTAAATGTGATTAAACCACAATTATGTTTTTCCTGTCAAATATGTGAATGCATAAAAATTTTGGAGCTTATATGTTTTCACTGAGAAATTCTATTTTAATTGTATTGCTGCTCAGCATCGGTGTAACCGTCCAGCTTTCCGCTCAAACTACGGATCAGGCGATAACACAAAGACAAATACATCAGGCGGTGCGAATCCGGCAAGGCGCAAAAAGCGGCCAATTGACCCGCCGCGAGGCGCGAGCACTTCGTGCCGAACAAAGAAAAATTGAGCGTGATAAACGCAAAGCCGAAGCTAACGGCATAATTACGGAACGGGAAGCACAAAAAATCAGAGCCGAACAAAACGTCGCCAGTGATAATATTTACATAAAGAAGCACAACAAACGCGTTAGATAAAAACTTTATCAATTCCCGGAAAAAGACAAGGGATGAGGCAGCTTGCTTCATCCTTTGTCGCATTAAATAAATCCGCCGCCGACTTCGTACACAATTCTACAAATAGGTAATCCCCGGTATTACTTTTCTTGAAGCCGAAACCAACGGAGCGATTTTTCTGAATTCAAGTTTATTGGAAAACACCTGACTGTGACACGTCCTATAAAGTCCGGGACCATAAAACCCGTGCTCAGAGTATAATAATATACCGGTTGCGTAGTCTTCTCTATATTCGGAACCGACAAATCCTTTTATCTTCTTTTGCTCAATAAATTTTTGTAGTACCATCTTATTGATGCGGCGGCTTGCAAGCAGACTTTCCCATTCATTCTGTGGCGTGTATTTGCCGACATAAATATCTTCGGACATTCCTTTATTCTGATGCTTGAGAATATATTTCGCTTTATTTCTTTTTGCATCTGCCCAAATTTCCGGATTTGTGCCACGCACATATGTGGGGACAATGTAGCGCTTCACCAACGCAATCTCATCCGGCGAAAGTGTATGTTTCAAAAATCCATCATCGTTTAATGCGCAAAAGAAAAGTTTATTTCCGGAATGCAGCGCAGCTCTTAGCGAGTTCAAGCATTGATGCCGGGCGAGTAATTCAACCACATCATCGGACAGCGCGAATATTTCTTCAATAGTAAACTCACAAATCACCCACGCATTTTTGAGTAAATGAGATTTCTGTTTCAGTTCAGAAAGTTTTATAAGGCGGCAGGGTATTCCGGCATTTTCAAATATAGCAGGATAGAATTTTCTGTCGGCAGGCATAGCGGTTTCATAAACGACACAGACTCTCTCGACATTGCCGATACATGAGTGCAGATAATCAATAAATCCAGCATAATAATTTTGAATGCCTTGTATCTTTAACCTGCAAGCCTGTTCTGCCGCAATATCATAAAAGTATGCGCTTTCAAAATAGCCATTCAACGGCTGCCGCGCATTGAATTCGACAATTTTTACTTTCCCTCCTCTTGAAATAACATAGTCCCCCCTGAACGCGCCGATTGCATACGGATACTTATCGCATATCCTAAGAATTTTCAATTCCCTTTTGCTTCTCGGAAAAACTTTGACATAGGCACGGTAGTTTTCCGCCATGCAGCGAATCGCTTTATTGAGTATTATTCCGAGCTGCCGCAATTCACGCGCGGTTTCGGAAGACATGATTACGGGTGTGTTATACGTGTAGGGACGAACGTACTCTATCCGTTCCTTGCGGAGTGCGTTAAAACCCTTTGTTAAATTGAATTTCATCGTACCCTCTCAAAATTTCACGACATTTATCAAAATCTGAGTCTTATGTTGAAGTAAACAAATTAATCCATCAAAAAGTTTATATGAGTTTTTGAACGGTCTTTGGCGCGCTGCCTTCGTAATGATTATTTACGTTGAGATAGATATCCACCTCTTTTGATTGCAGATAGGCAATCATCTCTTTAATTTTTACAAGTTCTTCATCTCTCGGCGTAAGGATCCGATTCCAAACCCCTCCGCTTTGTTCTTCAATTCCCTTCCTGTCTTCTCCATGCAGGCGGATGATAACAGTATTTTCAAGAAATGGCTTTGCGATTTCAAAAACTTCCCATACCGGAGACATGAAGTATCCCTGAAGAAACACCACGCGAAGATTGTTTCGTTTCAAGAACTCAAAATATTCCCTTTTCAGAAAGTAAGGATTGCGCAGTTCTATTCCGTACTCGAAATTTCGGTCAACGTTTTGAATAAATGCCTCAAATCTTTTGATGAATTCCGGCAGCCCGCTCATTTTTTGTTTATTGAGATATTCGAACTGAAACATCAGCGGGCCGAGTTTATCTTTCATCGGCGCAAGAGTGTCGAGGAATTGAGAGAAAAGATCAGGATTAAGAAAGTAAGGATTTACAGAAAGTGCTCCGGCTTTATTTTTCTGATAATAATGAGTAAGAGTAATACTGTTTGGAATTTTTACCGTAAATCGAAAATCATCAGGGACTGAATCCGCATACTCCTCAACAACAGCTCGCTGAGGCATAGCAGGTTTAGTCGCCCCGCTCAGCGACCAGAACCACTGGTCAACTTCAACGGTATTAAACCTTTGCGAATACTCAGCAAGGTAATTGGAGCAATCCGGCGAATATACCAAATCCCTCCACGACTCATATTTCCAACTGCACGTACCTATTCTAAGCATAGATATATTAGACCCGCTTTATTCATACAAAAATATATAGCAACTTCAATTAAAGCGATAAAAATCCATACCTGAATTTAGTTTTCTTAGATTACAGTCGCAATATAGGGCGCAAGATTTTGAGGTATAACACATAAAATTATGCCTGTCATAAAACGACAGGCATCACCTCGTAAACTATATAGAAGAAATCAACCAAAAACTTGAACTGTTCTTTCGCGAATAAAATTGTCCATTTGCAATTTTATATCTGTCTTGGTTTCCATTTGCCGGTTGCCAATACTTCTTCCAGGCCTTTTCAACGCAATTTTTTCAAGGGTTTGTAGAAAATCCTTTATATCGGCATCTGTATTTTCAATGCCAAGACTGACTCTTGCAACACCCGGAAGTTCAACTTTGGGCAAAACAGTAACTATGACCCTCTGGAAATTTTGAAAGACGGGGGGAATTTTCAAAAGATGCTTAATCAGAATATGTGCGCAATGACATCCCGATCTAATTCCAATGCCGCCGTCTTCCGCAAGATCTTTTGCGAGTTTAAACGAGAACATCTTTTTTATTTCGAAAGCTATAACACCACCTTTGTTTTCAAATTCAGGAGATGATTCATCTTGTCCGCCATACAGCACAACACCGGGAAGCCTCTTCATACCTACAATCAGAGTTTTGGTAAGGGCATGTTCCTCTTCACGAATTACGTCAAGTCCGATTTGATGCAACAAGAGCAGCGCCTTTCCCATAGCGGCAATTCCAGCGCCGTTTTCTTTCCCGCTTTTCTTGCGAGCTTCCAATTCCGACTTATTATAATTTATAATGTCCTTTTTTATTATCAACATTCCCGAGCCGAAAGGAGCATATGCCTTATGCGCGGAGAAAGCCAGCATTGATATGCCGGAATTCTTCATATCAACCTTCCGGTGCGCAGCAAGCTGTGCCGCATCAACCAGTAGATGAACATTATACCTCTTAGCAATCCCGCCCAGAACAGATAGTTCGTTGAAATTACCGAGAACATTTGAAATCGCTGTTACAGCCGCCAATTGAATCCGCTTTTCCCCATGTGTTTTTTTGGTGTTATAAGCATCCAACAGCCTTTCAAATTCTTCAACATCGGGTGCCCCAGCACGATTGATGTTAAGCCGGACGAGTTCACAGCCTGAAATAGACCGCCACGGCAATTCATTTGAATTATGTTCCGACATAGTATTCACGACAACAAATGACTCCCCTTGCGGCACAGAAAGTTTTAAATTTTCCGCCGCGATATTTATTGCCTGCGTAGTATTCGATGTAAAAATAATCTCGTACTCATCCTGCGGTGCACCGAAATAGTCGGCAGCTATTGAGCGGACTTCCTCAATGATATTCTTGCATTCGTCTTCAGCCTGACAAACGGAATTAATATAAGTATTCCAAACCGGCATGAACGAAGGAGTGCTCGCGGCATTATCGAGATTAATAAACCGTTTGTTTCCGGAGTTAACCGGCACTTGCAGCGATGCTCCGATATAGTCGCGCCGCAGTGCGGCTAAAGCATCCCTGCCCGTCAGGCTCCCATATGAGAAGCCATGAAGCAAGTCCATATTTAATGATCGGGGAAAGAGTTTTTTTCCATACTTTTCCGCCAATTTAAGTGCGAGGGCGAACGTTATAACATTGATAATGGCGGGTGTCCCGGCTTCGAATTTGTGTGGAGACTTAGCCCAAACCACCCAATCCGGAGAGATAAGGCGGGCGGTTCCACCGCCGGTAGAGAACCGAATGTTCTTCTTTAGCTCTTTATGTTTTACCGCTATGGCGCGCACGCCGATGTTGAGACCGAAATCAACACTCGACAAACAGAAATAACTATCCGTCGTACATTGACTAACGAGCTGCTCTGCGCCTGCGGGAGTTGAGAAAATGACAGTATATAAAGAGGCCGGTAGATGCAGATAATCCAAAACTATTTGCCGCGACTGCTCATACAATTCGGTTGAAACTCTTGACCAGTGGCCGCTGCCACGATGAACGTTTGAATATGTTTCGAGAGCTGCAAAAACACCGCGTTCAAGTTCACCGAATGCTGCCGCCGGAAAATATTCATTACCCGCAGAGTCGTTGTTAAATTCTTTTACACCTGCCCCGGATCGTATTTTTTCCTGCTGCATATGATTTCGTTTCTCAAATAGTGGAAATATCGCATTTAATGCATTTATAACATGTAAACATGCCGCCATTACGCTATTTGACAAACAACAATCGTATAAGCGGTCGGAATCAATAACGAACGGTTGAAAATAACATCGCCTTCGTGCTATACGTGCAAACAGAGCCTTTCTATATTTTCCCAATGCGAAAAAAATTAGTACACCGCGAAAAATATACGCGGTTTTTGTGTGCGGTGTACAAATAACACTCAAAAAACAAGCCCTTCTCTGGCATAATTATTGATTTATAAGCCGGATGAGGAAAACTATATATAGTATACGAGCCTTTAAGTATGAATCATCTTTTCCTTATCAACCCAGGCTAATTTCCATAATAATTTTCATAAAACGCGGTCCGCTTCATTCGCAGCAAGCACCGTAAAACTGAGGAGCCGATAGAACCTTTGTCAACTCCATTGCCGACACAGCATACCATTCGCCACTCGACTACGTCGGGACGCACTTTCGTTATTGCAGCATGCGCTGCTCTTATACTTTTATTATTGCCAATCAGGTTACAAGGCGCCGATGAAACGGCAAAGAAGGTTCTTATCGTTGTCGAAGGCAGCGGGGATATCCACGGTGTACCGATGGCTTCGGGAAGGCAGCTCGCTAACTTGCTGGGCCACTTTCACACCCGGTACGTTATTGAACCGGCGGCAAAGTATACTTCTCATGAATTAAATAAATACGATTTTATTTTTTATCTGGGCGATACTTTCAAAAATCCAGTTCCGTATGCTTTTCTTCAGGATGTGTATCATACAACAAAAACCGTTGTCTGGTTCAACACCGGATTTATAGAATTTTCCAGAGCATTCGATCTGCAAAAAAAATTCGGCTTTAATGTCGGCAACGTTGACTCTGTCACCTTTTTTAATTCGGTAAAATCAAGAGGAAAAGTTTTTACCAAACTTGACGGAACTGTTGAAGCGATAAAGATTTCAAACCCAAAACAAGTTAACGTCCTTGCGACTGCTTATTCAAGCAATAAAAAAGTTGAAGTGCCTTATATCGTCAAATCCAAAAACCTCTACTATTTTGCCGACTCTCCGTTTTCCTACGCGACATCAACCGACCGCTATCTTCTCATGGCTGATATGCTCCATGATATACTCGGAGAGCATCACGCGGAGTCACATTCGGCTCTTATCAGAATAGAAGACATCAGCGCGATGGACAATCCCGCGAAGCTTCGCGAGATAGCCGACCTGCTGTACCGGAAAAATATTCCGTTTTTAGTCGGAGTCATACCGTTCTACGTGAATCCGGGAACCGGTGTCAGACTTAGCCTGTCGGAACGCCCCGAAATGGTTGAAGCATTGAAATACATGGTGCAGAAGGGCGCAACTATTGTAATGCACGGAAGCACGCATCAGTACAAGGGAACAACCGCTGCCGATTTTGAATTTTGGGATGCGATGACAAACCAGCCAATCAAAGGCGAAACCAAATCGGGAATAGAAAATAAACTTGACGCGGGTATTCACGAATTAGTTAAGTGCGGACTCTACCCTCTTCTTTGGGAAACACCGCATTACACCGCCTCGTTTTTATTATATCAGACGGTGCCGGAATTTTTCAGTACTGCGATGGAGCCGCGCCTCGCGATTGAAAACGCGATTCAGAGCCAGTACTTCCCCTATATTATCAACCGAGATGTTTTCGGAACGCGGATCTATCCCGAGAACATGGGGTATATCCCGTTTAGTGCCGATAAGGAAGTGAGCCGCGAAGCTGTTCGTAATATTCTGAAATCCGCGGCGACCATTCATCAGGTCCGCGATGGTTTTGCATCCTGTTTCTTTCACGAATTTTTGGATCTTGACCTCCTTGACGAATTGACCGATGGAATAACAGCACTCGGCTTTACCTATGTTGACATGAAGCACTTTAGCCACACGGTTAAATTCGGCAAGAGTTCAATTATCCTTACCGGTAACCAGCAGATATCTCTGAATCTTGAAGACCAGTATTTAGTGGAATCTATAATTGAGCCGGATGGTTCACTGAAAGAGCAAAAATATTCGAGCAACAGGATAACAGGCAAATTTGAAAGGACAATCAAACTAAAACCGGGAGAAATCTATTTCGCTGCTCCGGCAGAAGTCCGCGAACATAAGTTGTCGTTCATGGAAAAAGCGAAACGTGAAGTGAAAAAACTTTTCACAAGCGTCGTGCCGATGGAAAACAAATGGAAAGAGCTTCGTCCGGTTATTCTGTGGAATCACTATAGTCTTGAGGAAAAGTTTTGCGATCAGGCATCACTTGCTTCGGTTTTCCGGAGCCTGAATGTCCGGGTTGATACTATCTATGTCGGACAAAAAATTGATCTGAAAAAATATAATCTGCTGATTGCCCCGGCTGCCGCCCTTGACTCCCTTAAGAAAGATGACGTTGAATTGATACTGACTTTTGTGAGCGCGGGCGGAAACATTATCACCGACGGCAAGAGTGCGCTGGCAGGATTGTTCGGCATCCGCTTTGCAAAAAACACAGCGATGATTCGCAAGGTCCGCGATCATTACTTTCCCGAAGAGCGAATAACATGGCCTAATCCGGTGCCGGCCGTAAAGTATGAGACCGAGAGTGATGACATTGTTTTTTGCTATGATGAAGCCTCAAAATTTCCACTCATCATCGGCAGGAACATTGATAAGGGCAAAATGATTTTTATCAGTTCGTTGTTCGATCCTTACACGCAGCAGGGTTATAGCCTCTATCCATACTTAATGATTTATGCACAAGAATTTTTTAACCTGCGGCCGATTGTGCGACGGAATAAGTTAGAAGCTTATTTCGATCCAGGCTTTCGAGTCACGTTTAGTGTCGAATCGCTGGTGAGCCAGTGGGTGAAACAGGGCATTCACATCGTGCACGCGGCCGCATGGCATTTTTATCCCAAATTCGCTTATGATTACAAACGCCTGATTGATCTCGCGCACGCGAACGGGATACTTGTGTACGCGTGGATGGAACCGCCGCAAGTAAGTCAGGCGTTCTATAATGCCCATCCGGAATGGCGCGAGAAGAACTATTTGAACCGCGAGATACGCCCCTCGTGGCGTTATCCCGTAGCACTGACTGATGATGCCTGCCTTAATGCAGCCACTAAAGAATATTTGTCAATTCTCAACCGATATGACTGGGATGGGGTCAATTTAGCCGAATTATACTTTGAAGCCGGACGAGGATTTGAGGACGCTGAGCTTTTTACGCCGATGCATCCTTCTGCACGAGATGAATTCAAGAAGGTAAATGGATTTGAAGCGGATAAATTATTCGATCCCGCATCACCATACTACTGGAAGAAAAACACTTCCGCGAAAAATAGTTTTATTAATTACCGTGTTGAGAAACTCACCCGGATTTATGACCGTTTTCTTAGAGAGATAACTAAGTTCTCCGCAAAGAAGAATGGGTTTGATCTGATGGTTACCTGCATGGATGGCTATGGCTCACCTGAACTCCGGGAAAATATCGGCGTTGATATGAACAATATCCTCGCACTTCAAAACAAATATAATTTCAGGCTTCAGGTGGAAGATCCGGAAAACAAGTGGTCGAGTGACCCATCCAGATATTACTCCATCGGCCGCGCGTATATCGCGAAGCTGCGGGATTCCAGCAAGCTTGCACTCGATCTCAACATTCTTAATTTCCGGAAGCCTGACAGCCTCGGCGCATTTCCAACAGCTATTCAAACCGGTACGGAAAGTTACCAGCTTGTCAATGCTGCTGCACGGGGTGCGGGACGTTTTACAATCTATTCCGAAGCCAGTATTAACCAGCAGGATTTAGCATTAATGCCCTACGCTGCCGCGGCTCAGGTGCAGTACTCACCGATTGAAGGCGGCCTGCTATTTACTTCGCCTTATTCTTTTACTCTCAAACTGCCACCCGAGTATAAAGAAATCGTTCTCGATGGGTATATGACCACGTCCGCCCGTGATAATTCATTTTTCATTCCGGCAGGAACGCACAAAGTAATTTTTTCAGATGGCGCGATTGCCGAGTTTTCAACCCGTGAATTCCAAACAAAAATTCTTTCATTTACCGGCAATATATTGGCGGCATCATATGGGATGAAAGATATTAAAATTGTTTATGAAGCAGAAGGACGAAACATTCTCAGCCTAAATCAGATACCGACCGAAGTAACCATAGATGGTAAAAAAATTGACTTTACGGTTATGAAAGGTAATGACTGCTACAGCATTTTCCTGCCGCCGGGAAAACACTATGCCGATATTACTATCGGCAGCGATTTCTTATTCAGCGTCAACGTTGCCTCACTCTGGTCATCCGTCGCGATTGCCGTTTTTGGATTTTGCGCCGTTGCAACTCTCATCCTTATGTATCTGTGGGTTAAAATAACCCGCAAAAAAATATAAGCCATGTATATCTGCATCGGATGGCATGAATGAACTATCGAAACCCATTACAGCTCACACGGAGCATAATTCTTTACTCGCTGATAATAGCAGGCTTATCGGCGCTTCCTCTCCGTGCGGAATCAACGGCAGCAGTTGCAGCTCGGGACAGCTTGAGACTGGCAGCTTATACCGATACACTTCAATGGCGTTATGCGGAGTTGATCCGGATAATCGGCGCATCTTCGGATTCTGTAATCAGCCGCATTAAGGAAATTGACACCGGCTACACAAGTAAGTTGACCGCAATTCACGACTCTCTTTTCTCACTATTCCCCGCAAACACGAGTAACAACTATCGCGATTCTTTAACATGTGCCTATTCCGGTCTTCATAACGCGCTGCTACAGAACGGAAACGTCTGGACGGAAACCGTAAAGCATTTCCGGGAATCCGTTACTCCGGTAATCGTCGCAGAAAAAAACAAACTGCGTTACAGCGATGATGCCTCCGCTGAAGATTATTCTTTCGGCATGAGTCTTTTCAATAATTTTGCCGACAGCATTTATCAGTCGGTTAAGGATACTATTGCCGACTATTCGGACAATGCCGGTGCCTCGATGAATAATCTGTTTGTTTCGTATCGTGATTCACTGCAAAGCCTTTCAGCCGGATTGCTTTTTTCGGGCGGTCAGACTGATAACGCACTCACACCGGAAATCGCAGCAACTCCTTCACCATTTTCATTATATGCCTCCTTTTCAAGCCGCTATGACCGGAATCCCCTTTGCAATTATCAAAAACTCGGTGATTTGTTGTGGCAGTCGTATCATGAATTTAAATATCTTGTACCTGTATCAACCAACTTGCTTTCAGTTAAGTATATCGGCGGACTTACTCTTTTCAATTCGCTGGCAGAACGAAACTACTATGAAAGTATGCTGACCGGTAAATACCGTATTCCTTTTAGTCAACACGAATCCGCAATTTCAGATGACGCGGCCGATGATAGATTTGAAAAGTTCTCTTCCTTAAATATATCTGTCAGCGCAAGCGCCAGATTCGATAAGCATTTTTACAAGGACTACGACAATCATGGACTTGTTTTGGCGATCTCATTTAAGAAGCCTGTTACTGATTCACTATTTTTCTATGTAAGGAATACCGCCTGCTTGAGAAAATACGAAACAAGCTCCGAGTTATCGAATGCTATGGAGTTAATATCCGCAGGGGTTTCCGGAAAACTTGATGGGAATTTCACGTATGATTTTTCATTACAGGGTGGAATCAAGGAGTACTTTGAAACCTTGATTGATACTTTAATTACAGGATATACGAACAACAACACTGCGCAGCCTGTTTACTCGTTTACAGCACAGCCGAAACGGACGTATCATTCATCCCTTAATTTCCGTCTAATGAAAAGCTGGGAGACTTCATCACTGCAATTAACGATGGGCTATACAACCAACTTCAATTCCAAAGCCCGGTTCCTCCGTAAGAATATTGATAAACCCCGGCTGACGGAAGATCTCTATTACGATTATTTTTCCTATACGGGAGAAGATGCGCGGATAGAATACCAGACGCCTATCCCCTTTGATATACGGATGAACGTTGGAGCCGAACTTCACGTGAATGAACTTTACCTTCCGGCTTTTACTCTATCGGGAATAAAAACAGCCGAGAACAGGCATGACATACTAAGCAGCCTGTCCGCAACATTTTCGCGTTACTTCGATAGCGGACTTGGATTCGGCTACGAACTCAACCTCTCCGGCGGCTACACCAGACGCATGTCCAAAGACGAATACAACGACTTCTCATCATACTACACCTCGGCAGGTGTGTCAATAGGATTGTAAAAGTAAATATACTTGAATTTGTGTGCGGGATCTTTAAAAAGAAAAGTACCCCCGACAGGAGTCGAACCTGTGCGCATGGCTCCGGAGGCCACTGCTCTATCCACTGAGCTACGGGGGCAAAATTTATTTTACGTTGTGCAAATTAAGGATTCCTGACCTCTTATCAAAAACGTCAGCGTTGTTATTAATCCCCTTTTTTCGTGATCAGAATTTTATCTCTGTATCTTCTTCCAGCCGCAGACTTAAAGTATTTTTCTCTTTTCCGAGCTAACTCAATAGTTTTCACCTCTTCTGAATATACAAGTTTCCATGGCAGATGTTTGGATGTGTGTAAAGAACGACCACTGTTATGCTCAAGCATCCGTTGTTCTATATCATGAGTAAATCCAGTATAATAGCTGTTGTCGCTCAAACTCTGCAAGATATATACAAAATATTTCATGAAAGATATGACTCAATTTTTCCCCTAACTAGCCCGGAGGCCACTGCTCCCCGCCCGCATGACTGCGTCAAGCAGTCGGGCAGGTATCCACTGAGCTACGGGGGCATATAATATATCGTAACAATGCGCTATCCACTGATCCGCCCAGGCGGAACGGGGGCATTAAATAAAATTGCAGGTGTAAATTACCTATTAAAACGGACTCTTCAAAGTGGAACGGGCGATGATTGAAGCTTTAAAACAAAAAACCGCGAAGATGGTTTCCCAACCCGGCACCGGAACCTTTAAACTCTGCATCAACATTAGCCTTCAGCGGCAGTAGTTTCCCAGCGTATCTTCGCGGGTTTTGGCAAACTTACTATTAATATTCAACAGTTTCAACTGCTATTATCGCTTTTGACCCCAACCATAACAATCCGTATCGAAATATTCATTAAATTTATACTCTGTTTTTTCAATTTTGAGCTATTAGTATACATGAATATCGGTTTTAACTGTTATAATATCAATCCGAAATACAAAACGGCGCTGAATACGTTTACGTTTGACTTATTAGACTGGCTGCTGGAAAGCAACCGGGGTCATAAGTTCGTCATATTCATTAAACACGGTACAACTCCGCTGTTTGAAAAGTATTCTGCCTTACCGGCTTGCACCATAGTTGACCTCCCGGCAGAGAGCCGGACAGCCCTGTTCTTTCGCGGCCTGGCCATTTCCACCCGCCTGAAAGCAGTATACACATCCACCTGCAACTATTTTTACAAGGCAGTCACTAATAAGATAAACGCGTCGGGAATAGATGTATTTTATACTCCGACGAATTTTCTGTTTCCCTATGATATACAAGCTCCGAAGGTGGTAACGCTCCATGAAATCCAGCACCTTCACCATCCGGAATTGTTTCAAAAGTATGACATGCTCAACCGCGCCATACATTTTGAGAACACGCTGCAAAAATCCGCGCTTATTACTGTTGCAAATGAAACCATTAAGAGCGAATTAGTTTCACTGAAGCGCGTTGCCTCTGAAAAAATCGCGGTTTTACCTTTCGGAATAAACACTTCGTTGTTTTCACAGCCGCAAGGCAACGAAGATGTTCTGAAAAAATTCAATCTACCTCAGGATTTTCTTTTTTATCCCGCGCAGCTTTGGCGCCACAAAGACCACCTGACCATACTCAGGGCTATCCTGCTGTTAAAGGATATGTATAAGGTGAACGTGCCGTTTGTTTTTACCGGAAGTAAATCGCGCGCGACACAGCACATCTTCGATTTTATTGATCAGAACAAGATGAAAGATGTATTTTATCTCGGAGCAATTCCGCAGGAGGATTTAATCGCCCTTATGCAGGCAGCACGATACTATATCACCGCCTCGGATTATGAATCGGGTTATACTCAAATACTCGAAGCAGCAGCAGCAAAAGCACCTATTATCGCTGCCGATATTCCCATTGTCTGGGAAATCGCGAAGGATTTCAAAATTAATATTTTCGATGGGGGCGATCACGAATCACTCACTGCCCTATTACTCAATATTTGGAGCGACAGTACTATCCGGCAGATACAAACACATGAGAATGCCCAGGCAGTTAAAAAATACTCATGGAAGGAAACTGCACCTAAATATTTCGACGCGTTTGAAAGTGTGATTTCAGGACGCTCATAGTTTATATGATTTTTGTAATTTCCCCATTCTCTAAATAATGATTCGAACATGGTTGTTATTGTAAATAGCTGCGAAGAAGAAAGCAGCAAGTTGTCTGCTCTGCTTGATACGCTGGGCGTTAAGAATTCGGTGAGCATACGCGAGTCGGATATCAGTTCGGCGGATCGGTTGATCTTTCCTCCGGTGGCAGACTTGCCTAAGGTTATCAAAAAATTCCATTTGCTGAATTTAACTTCACTCCTTCGCATGGTTAAAAAACCTGTGCTGGGCATCGGTTCGGGCGTTCAGCTTATGCTGGCGTTCGGAGGGACGGCAAAAGAAAGCTGCCTCAGTTATTTTACCTTTGATGAGGATAAAGACAGCTACTGTAATGTGATGGAGTTTCAACATGGCCTTTATCCTATCACCCGGAGAAAACCATCCTTACTTTTTAGCGGTATAATTCCGGAGGATCAGTTCTATTTTGAGTTTCTTCTAAAAGCACCGCACGCGAATCCCCACACATCGGCAATTGTTGAAGTACCTCAACCAACGATGGCAGCATTAGAAAAAGAGAACGTTTACGGAGTTTTCTTTGATATTGTGAAATCGGGTGAGCAGGGCAAAAAAGTACTTGAGAATTTTTGTAAAATCTAACCCGTCGAAAATTTAGAATATAAAAAAAGGGTATCGGAAACGATACCCTTTGTGCTTTAGTAAGTTGTGTTACTTAATAATCTTTTTAAAGTAGTCTATCGTAATTTTCAGGCCTTCTTCTCTTCCGACCTTCGGCTCCCAGCCGAGGATATTGCGGGCACGGGTAATATCGGGCTGACGGACTTTCGGATCGTCAACAGGAAGCGGCTTAAAGCATATCTTCGATTTGGAACCGGTCAGTTTAATAATCTCTTCTGCAAACTGCATAATGGTTATTTCGCTCGGATTACCAACGTTAACCGGATTTGTTTCATTAGACATTAACAGTCTGAAAATACCCTCAACAAGATCGCTGACATAGCAGAAACTGCGCGTCTGTGAGCCATCACCGAATGCCGTCAAGTCTTCTCCGTTAAGCGCCTGCGAAACAAACGCAGGAAGCACACGGCCGTCATTCAGGCGCATTCTTGGACCATAGGTGTTAAATATTCTTACTATTCTGGTTTCAACTCCGTGATAGGTGTGATAGGCCATTGTAATAGCTTCAGCGAAGCGTTTTGCCTCATCGTAAACACCACGTGGGCCAACGGGATTTACATTGCCCCAGTAATCTTCCTGCTGAGGATGGATAAGAGGATCGCCATATACTTCGGAAGTGGAGGCAATAAGAATTCTTGCTTTCTTTTCTTTCGCCAATCCAAGCACTTTATGTGTGCCAAGTGAGCCAACTTTCAGTGTCTGAATAGGAAGCTTTAAGTAGTCAATCGGGCTGGCCGGGGACGCAAAATGCAGAATATAATCAACACGGCCGGGAACATAGATGTAGTTAGTGACATCGTGCTTGATAAACGTGAAGTTTTCATTACCCATGAGATGGGCAATATTATCCGGATTGCCTGTTAAAAAGTTATCAATACAGATAACATTCATACCCTCTGCAAGCATCCTGTCACAAAGGTGCGACCCCAAAAATCCGGCTCCGCCGGTTACTACGACTGTTGGCTTATACATAAATTGACACCGTTATTATTATGAAATGGGTAATCTTTTTCAGAATTATCACCCTTCTAACTTATAAAAAAGTTACATTCATTTAAATAAAAAAAACGGAATCTTTCGATTCCGTTTAATTTTTCTTTACTATTCCGGTGCCTTTTAGGTGTTAATCTGCTGCGGAGGCAGTTTTGATCTGTCGGTTTTACGGGGACGGGTGTAGTAATAATAGTATTTGTAATATGAGCCGTAGGAACTCTTATAAACAAAGTTATTAAGAATTGTTCCGATAAAGTTGATATTATCCTGTTTAATGATTTCCAATGCACGCAGCATCAACTCTGTTTCCGTAGTGTTCGCTGAAACTACCAACGCGGTAGCATCGGCATAACGGGCAAGGATTTCAGAATCGGTAACCGCGATAACCGGAGGAGAATCGAGAAGGATATAGTCATACTTTTCTCTGATGTCCTTCAAGAAATCTTTCATCTTCTGTGATTCAAGAATTTCCGACGGGTTCGGCGGAATTGTACCTGCGGTCATGTAGAACAGGCCGTTGATTTCCGAAGTACGAACTATCTCATCAAACGAAACCTGACCGAAAAGGTAGTCAACAATACCCGGATAACGATTTGCTTTAAAGAACGAGTGAATACGCGGCTTGCGCAAATCGCAGTCAATAATCAAAGTTTTCTTATTTGATAAAGCAAAGCTTCCTGCAAGGTTCGTACAAATCATTGTCTTACCTTCGGAAGGCGCAGATGATGTAACAAGAATCGTCTTTAATTGCTCGGCATCAACACGCGAGAACTGTACTCTTGTTCTTAATGCCCTGAATGATTCAGCGGGAATTGAATCCGGCTTACGGGCAACAATAAATTCAAATTCAGTGGAACCGGTTGCGGCGACACCCTCAATCTGGGGAATCCAGGCAAGAACATCGGTGCCGAATTTCTGAATGTCATCCGGAGTTTTTACCGTGTTGTCAAAATTATTTCTCAGGAATACGTATCCGATAGCGATAATTAAACCGAGAATGAAACCGACAACAATGATTAAAATACGATTCGGTTTGAATGGTTTATCCGGGATGCGGGCTTCATCTACAATCAACACGTTGCCGGGTTGTGACTGCTCATTTATTGCCGCTTCCTGATATTTTTCTTCAATCATCAAATACAGTTTTTCCAACGCTTCGCGATTTCTCTGGAGACGGGCAAGTTCAATACTTGATTTCGGCAGTAAATTAAATTTCTGTTCATATTTCTTTACGAGAGCGTCTTCCTGCTCCATAGATACACGGGCTGACTGTACTTGAACTTCCGCGCTGAGAATTCTTTGAGCCAGATCTTTCAGTTCGTCCGGTGTGGCGGCAAAGATACTGGATTTCAATGTGCTGATCTTTTGTTTTAACAGATCTTCAAGTACCGTAACCTTTTTATCGTATTCCTTAATAGCTGTTTGATTAGCCACGCCAGAGACTGCCGGATCTACTTTTAGTATTTCGCGGTTCAGTTTAGCTTCGGCAAGCTGTGCCTGTATATCTTTCAGGTATTCCTCTGATGCAACCTGATCAAGGTAGGCGTTGATATCCGGAGATCTTCTCTTCAATTCCTCTTTGTAGCGCTGTAATAACTTTTCAGAGGACATCATCTGAATTCTATCCATGTCTCTTTTGGATTCAAGAGTCGAAAGGAAAGAAATCAAGGTTGTTGCCTGTTGATCTAAAGCAACAATACCGCCTTGTTCCTGAAAATTACGAAGCGCTTCTTCTGATTTACCGAGTTCCTGCAGTTTATCGGTGCGCTGCTCAACGAGAAATTCGCGGACAGATGCAAGCTGGTTGCGGGTAAGTTCAAGATTGATCTGACGATATGCTCCGGTATAGCAGTTAACTATAAGGGCTGCTTCGTATGCGGACGGTGATTGAACCGACACTTCAACAAAGTCTAATCCTCGTTTCTGCTCAATATCCATTTTCGCCAAATCATTGATTAACTGCAATTTGGGAGCCGGGGTCAGGGGCGCGTTTTTCTTTTGCCGGATATTTTCATCCAACAAAATATAAAACTTGTGGTGTTTGTTTTCTACTTTGAAAGTATCTAACAGTGCGGAGACTACTCTCTCGCGAACCTGATAGCTTTTCAATATCTCAATTTCATTCAACAAAAACCGATCCATTGCAAAATCAGTAGTTGCCTGCAGCAATGGGTTGGCATCTAAAACTCCGCCCGACGGTTTTGAAATTTTGACTAAACTGGTTGCTTTGTAAATGTTTTTTGCGTTAACCGCATAAATCACAGAGAAAAGCAAACTGGCGAGCGTAATAATGAATACCGGGAACCAGTCATTTCTAATAATGTCAATATTTTCTTTAAAGGATCGGGGCTGAACTTTAATAAAATTCTTTTCTTGCTTACTCAACGAACTGCTCCAATTATTTAGCGAGATTAATAATTAAGATAGTCAGCGAACTCAATGCTGATATAACAGACAAAAACATAGTAAAGTAATCTTTAAAGTACATTCTTGGCTGACCGGGCAAAAATAGCATATCGCCTGGTTGTAAGGTCTGATTCGGGACTTTCTTGGTAATAGTCGGTTCAAGGGTCAATTCACTGAAGTTGTAGGTGAATACTTGCTGGGTTGAATCGGCAAGGGTACGAACTAAGCGGACATCTTCTAAATCCGCATCCGGGGTTGGACCGCCGGCAAAAGAGAGCAGATCTCTTAAATTAGAATTGACAGGAACAATATATTTACCAGGGAATTTACAATAGCCCCAAATGGATACTTTTATGTTTATTTTAGTAGGGTCTGAGTAATCAAAGAGTCCAAACATTTGAGATGGATTTCTTGGGACAGTTCCCACTTGAACATCATTATCTTGGGCAAAAGCGTTGAACTTTGCCGCTAACAAAATCATGATAAATAAAAAGAAAACTCGTCTTACCATTAACTACCTTTTTCTATAAATTATCTAATTAAGATACAAAATTATGGTTTTCTATCAAATCCTTAAAAGCATCATTTTTTTAGTCTTGCGACTGCCAAACCCGAACTTACCACCCCAATAACGGGGCCCAGCCCAAAAGTTACAGCTATAATTTGCGTAATATTTCCGAACACATCGGGAACTGCGCCAAAGTACGAGATAACTATTTTGCCGAGAATCAGCCAAGCCGCCAAAGACAATACCGCTCCGGTAATGCCAACAATTATTCCATTCAATAGTATCGGCAGTTTAATAGTAAAGTTCGAACTTCCCACCAATCGCATTATTTTCACCTCTTCTGCCCGTAAATGCCACAACACCATAGCCATACTGAACGATATGTACGTCGCGATAAGCGTTAAGATTATGGTTAAAATAATAATATACAGTCTTGCCTGCTTAAAATAGTTCATCACAATTTTGTACGTGTCGGTTTCAAAGCTAACTTCCACCACGTATGGCATTTTCTTTATTGCTCCCATCAAAGCATTGATCTGCGAACCATTCACGACCGCGTCGTCAATTTTCAGAACAAAGGATGCCGGAAGCGGGTTATATGTAAGAATTTTCTTAAAATCCTCGCCTGTTTCCTTCACAAAAAGGGATTCCGCCTGCACTTTAGAGAGAAACTGTACATCCGAAACATATTTTTGATGTACAAGGTTCGATTTCAGATATGCAATACCATCAGCCGATGTCGAATCATCCAGATATACCTGCATGGTGAGGGCATCGGACAAGTGTTTACGCGTCTTTGTTACAACATTATTGCTGACCAGAGATGCCTGGATTAAAAACACGCTGATAAACATGGTTACGACCGAAAGGAAAAAGTACAATTTTGCCTTACGAATTGCGCGAAATGTTTCTTTTAATATAAATGCCATATGTTTCACTAAAAATTAGATTCGTCATTCCATTTTAAAATAGAATATTTCTTCTGAGTGCCCGAAGAATCTATTTGAAAAGATAAATTTACCCTGCCGTCTATGCGCACAACATCGGAGGGATTAAATATAACCGAAAGATTGAACCCTCTGATCATTTGTGTCGTGTCTTTTGTCAGAGAGTCCACCGTTACTGAAATTATTTTATTCCACACTAACGATAACTGCTCAGAATTCTGAAACATGTTCTCGGTTATTCTGAGTTCCTCCTGCCTTCCCCATGAAACATCATACCCGAGGTCATAGTCCCTGTAGGTAAATGTAAAATTCTGATTCAGTGCCTGCCCGTATATCAACGTGTCTTTAAATGTATACGCGTATGCGATATTGGTAAAAATCCCCTCCACATGAGTCAGATCGGCAATGCCGGATGTAGAACTTCCGTGATTATAGTCAAGATTCGGAGCGAACGGATTATCGCATCCGAGCAAAAACAAAAAGCAGACTACCGGAACAGCTAATACTGCCTTAATAGTATAACCCTTTCATGTCGCTCCAGCATAGTTCGGTCGGACTTTTTACATCTATCCAGCGGGTAATTACCCACTCCGAGCGTGAATCCATCATCATCGTGAAACTGAGCGAGCCTTGGAAGTGGCTGTTTGTAAAAACTGCGGATTGGGGCAGTTGTATTGTGTAGTCTGCCGTGTAAACCGTGCTGTCAACTCCCTGATAATATTTTTCATTCGAGAGTGTCAGCGTCATTCCCTGATCGGCCGTTAATTTAACGACAATGTTTTTAAAATACTGTTCTTCGGATTTTACACTCCAATCACTTACCAGCGCGGGATACACAGAACCGGTTCCGGAAGACGGAACAAATGAAAAGGACTTTGTTATGTAATTGCTATCAGCAAGGCAGGCAAGATAATCCTGCGAATTTTTTTCCAATAACGAATTGGTGAGATTCTGAACAACAATATCCGGCGACGCGGGGAACTCAAAACTTGATCTTGAGGTCACAGGCCGCTCTGCCGGCCGTGTATCGAAAATATCACAGCCGGAAAAAAATAGCAAAGTTAATGCAAATGCTATGTAGGTTTTCATTTTTTGCAAATGGCAATTAAGCGCGAAGATGTCTCTTTATCAAATACAGTACCGTCGTATTCTCCGAACAGACCGATAACGGAAAAACCCGCTCTCAGCAATTCACTGATCAGCGTGTCGTGATTGTATAGCATAACGCTTTCAACAAACGACTGTTCTTTGTCCCGCGATTGCAGTTCTATCTTTTTAACGACGCGGTTATTCTCAATACTCCGCGTCTGCTTAATGACTCCGCCATTTCTTTCATCCACGGAAAACGGAATCAAATTCTTTTTAACATATGCCTCATTGAGAAAATCGAAAACAAAATATCCTGCTTTGTCGAGATATTGATATGCAGTCCGGAATATGCCGAAGTTTTCTTCGTCCTTTTCGAAATACCCGAATGAGGTAAAAAGATTCAGCACTAATTGAAAACCGCCGTCAAGGTGAACCGAGCGGATATCCTGCCTGCTGAATTCTACGAACACTTGCTGCCGGAGTGCTTCCTGCCTGCCGATGTTCAGCAAATTTTCGCTAAGATCAATGGCGGTTACATGAAATCCTTTTTCCGCAAAGGCGATGGCGTGCCGACCCGCTCCGCAAGCGAGATCCAGAATCCGGCTGCCTGCCGGTATATCTATTTTATCAAGTATAAGATGCCGCAAGTTTTCGGCTTCCGTCTGATCGCGGTGGGAATAAACCGTCAAATATTCATCTGAAGCGAACCAGTCTTCAAACCAGTCACTCATTCCATCACCACTCTGCCGATAACCGCTCTGCCGATTGTTGCCTCATCGGTAAATTCCAGATCACCGCCAATCGGTATGCCGCGGGCAATTCTTGATGTACGAATGCCGAAGGGTTTAAGAAGTTTTGCAATGTATAGTGAAGTAGTTTCACCCTCGGTATTCGGATTAAGAGCCAGAATTACTTCTTTTATCTCATCCCCAGTTGCACGGCTCATCAACTCTTTGATTCTCAAATCGTCTGCACCTATGCCGCTGAGCGGCGAAAGCACTCCTCCAAGAACGTGATACAACCCGTTATACTCGTGAGATTTTTCGATTGCGATTATGTCACTCGCTTCTTCAACAACACAAATAATTGTTTTGTCCCGTTTCGGACTGGAACAGATTTCGCAGACTTCAAACTCCGTTATATTAAAACAAACTGTACAAAAATGCAGCTTCTCTTTCAACGACCGGAGCGCCGACAGAAAAAGCTCGAAATCCTCGCGGCTGCTTTTTAATAAAAACAACGCGAGCCTTTGGGCGGTTTTTCTGCCGATTCCCGGAAATTTATGAAATTCGTCTATTGCATTTTGCAAAGGCTCAGATATTATCACTTAGAACCCCGGTAAATTCATTCCCGGAGGCATCATGCCTTTGGTAAGTTTGGCAAGTTCGTCTTCTTCCATCTTTTTGGCAGAGGCCAGTGCCTTGTTTACCGCCGCGACAACCAAGTCTTCCAGAATTTCTTTTTCTTCAGCAACGATAACCTGTGTATCTATTTCAACCGAAACAATCTCTTTGTTACCGTTAGCAACAACCTTAATCATTCCTCCGCCGGCTTCTTCGGTAACCGTTTTGTTACCAAGCTCAGCCTGCATTTTTGCCATATCTTCTTGCATTTTTTGAATCTGCTTCATCATTCCGGGCATTCCGCCTTTCATATCTACCTCCGTACCTTCAAATTATAGTTTTATTCTTGTTCAAATAAAAGTTAAAAAATCGAATAAAAAATGCCAAAATTCGTCATATTGCCAATAAATTGCGATAGACCCGGCATTTTTGCCAAATGTAAATATAAAACAATGATTTGAAATTTTGTGCATTCTTTTTATTATTATCGTTTCATTTAAATATTTTATCATTTTGGCGAGGATTACAACCGGGAGCAATGGCAGAAGAATTTCTTGATAGGGTTTATCCTGCTATTCTGACAAAGGATAAAAAGAAGTTCAGATATAAAACATTAGCTGAAGATTTTACTACTATAAATCAATTCTTTTTTGAATATCTGAATACTTTTAATATTCCGACTGCTTTTATTGCAAGAACTGATGAAAAGACCCTTCGTTTCACTTCACATGATACCTTGCCTTTTTGCATCAGAGTGGTAAACTATATAGACCCGAAATTCGCAGGAATTTTGGGCAAATCAGCATGGGATACATATGCAATTCCGGTGCTGGAGTACTTTACAACGGCTCCGGCTGAAGAGATGATTTCACAAAATCATATTATCGCCGCCGGAATGACCGAGGTTGAAAACATTAAGACGATGAACAGGATCTGCACCAAGATTAACGCGGTTCTGAAATCGTATTTCGAGCGCCGCGAGCTGGCGCTGATTTCATTTGATTGTTTTTTCGGAAAGACCCAGGATAAGCTGCTTTTATGCGGAGAGTTTGACCCGCTTCACTTGCGGGTAGCTGCGAAAAGCGAATTAGTATCCGGCTCCGATCAAGTTTTATTTCCTTCAAAATCGGCAGATCTGAAAAAAATGACAGAAGACCTGCTGACGATAACCAGGACATAAGGAGAATTTATATATTATGTTTACGCGTTATGGCACAAATACCATCGTGGCTGTATTTATTATTGCAATTTTTTGCATCGCGATAGGTGTTTTTAAAACACAATATCAGGCATTGCGCTATATATTATTCGCTTTCGCGCTTTTCGCCATTGTGTTTACGTTGTATTTTTTCCGGGATCCGGAGAGAACCACGCCCCGGCAAGAAGGAGTTGTATTCTCTCCTGCCGATGGGAAAATTGTCTTAATCAAAAAAGTTGACGAGCAAAAGTTTTTAAAAGGCTCCGGTACACAAATTTCTATCTTCATGTCCCCGCTCAACGTCCACGTTAACCGCATTCCAATTTCAGGCAAAGTAGAGCATGCTCAATACATCAAGGGCAAATACCTTGTTGCATTTGATGACAAAGCCTCTTCTGAAAATGAAAGAAACGAGATCGGCATCGAGTCGAAATCCGGACGTGTATTATATACGCAAATCGCGGGATATGTTGCCCGGCGTATTGTCAGCGAGCTAAAGGAAGGCGATATTGTGACCGCGGGCAATAGATTTGGCATGATTAAATTCGGCAGCCGCGTAGACGTTATCGTTCCGGCCAATTGGAGCATACTGGTAAAATCCGGTGATATAGTTACTGCCGGTGAAACAGTGTTGTGCTCTGCCGCCGCAGAAAAAGGGAGTTTATAAATGGATTTAGGTTATTCAGCAAGACGTACATTGCCCAACCTATGCACCTTTGCCAACATGTTTTGCGGCTTTATCGCAGTTATTCTGACCTCACAGGGCAATTTTATATGGGCGACGATATTCATAGCAATAGCGGCAATTGCCGACGCTCTGGATGGCGTGATGGCTCGCCTGACAAAGACAAGCAGCAAGTTCGGTGTTGAGCTTGACTCGCTTGCAGATGTTATCAGCTTCGGATTTGCTCCGGCATTTATAATGTACTCTGCCCACTTGTATCGTTTTGGGTACTGGGGCATGCTGGCCGGCGGAGTCTTTATTTTCGCAGGTGCTTTCCGGCTTGCAAGATTTAACGTTGAACTTGTCGGTTTTGATAAGAACTATTTTAAAGGCTTACCTATCCCGACAGGTGCGCTGACTGTAGTATCTTTTGAGTTCATGAACCAACTCGGCGGCAACCACTCACCGGTTCTTGACTCAACTTCCCTGCTATTAGTCTTATCGGTTGCCTTTTTAATGGCAAGCCACGTAAAATACGATACTCTTCCCGCTATTTCTCTTGAGGGTATAAAAAGAAAGCCTGTATTGGTTCTGTTTTTACTTGCTTCAGCTGTTGCCGTTATCATTTCACGCGGTTATGCAACGTTTTATGTATTTATTTTGTTTAACATATTTGGTATTATTAGATACATATTCCTTTTCTTTAGAAAGGGAGTGCGGGCGTCTCAACCTTAGGGCATCGGGTTTATAATTTTATTTAGTAAAGGATGTATATATGTTTAACGGATCATTCGGCTGGGGTGAGTTTTTAGTTATCGCATTGATTGTAGTCGTGCTTTTCGGCGGTAAAAAAATTCCTGAATTGGCTCAGGGACTCGGCAAAGGAATTAAAGATTTCAAGAAAGCTCTTAACGGCGACGAAAATGCTGATAAAAAATCAGACTCTCAAAAAGAGATTGATAATAAATAAGCGGTCAAAATATGTTTGATAATATCGGCGTTGGTGAAATACTCGTTATTGCCTTAGTTGCACTTATTGTCTTTGGCCCGCACAAACTCCCCGAACTTCTTCAGGGATTGGGCAAAGGCATACGTCAATTTAAAAATGCAATGAATGATGTTGAGGAGGAGATTAAAGATTCCATTAATGTGAAACCGGATAACCAGGAGAAAAAAGACTAACCTTCCGCTGCCGCGTTTGTGTGCATTCCGTGCATGATTATTGCCCCGCACAACAAAAAGCTATGTTTTGCCCGCCAAAATTATTTTATTTAGGAAATTATTTTTTCATTTTTTTTGAAGAGCGTGACCTTGCTGCCTTATAAAAACTATTCGGAAAAACGACAACTATTATTCGATAAGAAACTATCGCTTGTTGAAAACGTGCGCCATTTTTTGGATGCCATTGAACAGGAAAAAGAGCTTAATGCATTTCTTTCTGTTTTTAATGAAGATGCACTCAAACAGGCAGAGGCGGTTCAGGAAAAAATCAACTCAGGCAAAGCAGGTAAATTGGCAGGCATGGTTATCGGTGTTAAGGATGTGCTTTCCATCGAGGGACACACAATGACTTGTGCCTCAAAGATTCTGGAGAACTTTGTTCCGCTCTATACGGCGACTGCCGTTCAAAAATTAATAGATGAAGATGCCGTCATTATCGGCAAAACCAACTGTGATGAATTTGCAATGGGTTCCTCAAACGAAAACTCTGCATATGGTACCGCGAAAAACCCCCATGATAGAGAGAGAGTCCCCGGTGGCTCAAGCGGCGGCTCTGCCGTTGCCGTTGCCGCCGAGCTTTGTGATGTAGCTCTTGGAACAGATACGGGCGGCTCCATTAGACAGCCCGCTTCATTCTGCGGAATCTTCGGCTTAAAGCCAACCTACTCATTAGTATCACGCTATGGTTTAACAGCTTTTGCCTCTTCATTTGACTCCATCGGGCCATTCGCGCGCAACATGGATGATGCTGCTGTGGTTCTTCAGGTAATCGCAGGACATGACGAGAAAGACTCTACATCAGCTGATCGCGAAGTACCCGACTACTCAGCCGCATTGAACGCAAAGACCTCACCCCTTACCATCGGATTGCCGAAAGAATGTTTTGGCGATGGATTGAATCCGGAAATGGCGGCTGCTATTGATGCATATATCCAAAAACTTAAAGCTGCAGGATTTGCAGTCAAAGAAGTATCGCTTCCCCATACCGAACACGCGATTGCGACTTATTACATATTAACAACAGCCGAAGCTTCATCGAACCTTGCCCGGTATGATGGCGCAAGGTACGGCTACCGCAGCCCCGAACATGCAACACTTGCCGACATGTACAAAAACTCCCGTTCGGAGGGATTCGGGGATGAAGTAAAAAGAAGAATTATGCTCGGCACGTACGTGCTTTCCGCGGGATATTATGACGCGTATTATAAAAAAGCACAGCAGGTACGAAGAATCATTAAGAGTGATTTCGACAAAGCATTTGCCGAAGTTGACATTATTATTACTCCCACTGCCCCGACGACAGCATTCAAAATCGGAGAGAAAAGCACCGATCCGCTCGAAATGTATCTCGGTGATATATACACAACATCTGCAAACCTTGTAGGTATTCCGGGACTAAATATTCCGGTTGGAAAAGACAGCAACAACATGCCAATCGGCATGCAACTTATGACTAATCAATTTGAAGAAGCAAAGTTGTTGGCGGCAGGAAAGTTTATAGAAGCGCTACAATGAAGAATTTGCATAAGCAGGATAGAACACCCCGTCCTCAGATGAATTTGCACGAAAATTAATATATTAGAGTAATAAATTTGATAATATTCTACGTGGAACCATGATCGTTCATCAAGACTGTACACATTTTAAGGGTGATGTTCCCTGCAAACCGCACAAAAACTTTGGTTATCACTGTGACAATTGCCCTGAGTTTCACCCCGTATCAGAAGTTTTTCTTGTAATAAAACTTGGCGCTATCGGTGATGTAATCCGTTCCACCCCGCTTTTGCGAGCCCTGAAAAATGAACACCCGCACGCGTACATTTATTGGCTGACATATACCCCTGAAATTTTGCCCGCGGAGTTTGTACATAGGGCACTGCAGGTTACTCCGGAAAATCTGGAATTGATAAAAAACATTGACTTTGATTGGCTGATAAATCTTGATAAAGATCCGATTGCGATTTCGCTTACCTCATCAATAAAATCTAAAAAGAAAAACGGTTTTACCATTGATCGCTTTGGACATGCGTTGCCGATTGCGACAGAAGCAGAACATCATAAATGGCTCACCGGTCTTTTTGATGACCTGAACAAGGCCAATACCAAACACTACGTTGAGGAGATTTTCGAAATCGTTGGGCTCAAGTTTAACAGCGAAGAGTATATCATTGATCTAACTGCGTGCGATGAAAAATTTCCCATAGACAAAAAGAAAAAGGTGGTGGGACTAAATACCGGGTGCGGCGGTAGATGGGTTTCTCGATTATGGCCGACTGAATATTGGATAAAACTCGCCAAGGATTTACAGGAGGCCGGTTATGAAGTTGTCTTACTTGGGGGTAAGCAAGAGGATGAGAAAAACCTAAGCATACAAAAAGCATCCGGCGCTAAGTATTTCGGCTACTTCCCACTCCCCATTTTCGTTAACTTGATGAATGAATGCGATCTGATAGTCTCTGCTGTTTCTATGGCAATGCACATAGCCATTGCCTTAAAAAAGGAGCTTGTTCTGTTTAATAATATATTCAACAAAAACGAGTTTTATCTTTATGACCGCGGGGTAATCCTTGAGCCAGACTTTGATTGTCCCTGCTATTTTACGCCGGTATGTCCGAATGGCTGTATGCAATACCTATATCCGGATAAAGTACTGAGATCAATCGTGTCTTTGTTAACAAAACAACCATAGACATAAGATGCTGACTTCAATTCGGTTCACAGAACGACTCCGAATGTATCTAATTATAATGTATTAATTTTTTGGTAGGCAATTATGGGTAACGGTAAAATTGGTCTCGCTCTTACAACGTGCAACCGTTGGAATCTCTTTAAAGTATGCGCCGACTCCTTGCCAAAAGCCGACTTGACAGTTGTAATTAATGATGGGGCGCCGTACGAAGGTTATGATTATCGGGAACATTTTGACTATTGTGTTCAGCACACGAAGAATTTAGGTGTTACTGCCACCAAGAACGATGCGTTTAGATTCCTAATGGAACACGACTGCGAACACTTATTCATGATTGAAGATGATGTGTTTGTATCAGACAAGAACATCTTCCAACATTATCTTGAGACAGCACGAAAAACCGGCATTTATCACCTCCATTATGCTTTTCACGGCCCCGGTAATCGGGACTCGAACGGAAATCCGGTGTCAAGAAAGATTGTAAAAGACGAAACCGGCGCGCCGTTACTCTCGCTAAATAAAAACATCGTGGCAGCATTTTCATATTCACACCGCTCAATAATTGATAATATCGGTTATATCGACACCCGATATCATAACGCGTGGGAACATGTCGATCATACCCTACAAGCCATCAAGGCCGGTCTGCATCCTCCGTTCTGGTGGTTTGCAGATGCTCCATCCAGTTTCAATTTTGTTAAAGATCAGGACGAGGGCCACTCTAAAAGCATCGTCAGAAAAAACCGTTACCGCTGGCAACTCAACATGATGTGGAATGCATATAAGTTTAAATGGAAAAATGGATCCATACCTACGAAAATCCCGGATACTGAATGGGAAAAGGTTGAGGAAATTTTGAAGCAAATCCAAAAAAAGTATGGAGACAAATACTAACGGCTCAACCTGATTATGTAAAAAAAACGAATATGATTTTGCTCAAAATGGGGTCATATTCTACCATTTCAAGTTCGGTTACCTTTTTAGCAATTCTTTTATTTACCCAATAATGTTATATTATTTATTTAAATTTTAACAATATATTAAGCCTGATTGAAATGAATAAAGACGAAAAATTCAGTTTTTTGGATTACCTCGTTATCCTCATCAAGTGGAAAAAATTCCTTATTACTTTGTTTTTTGCACTTTTCCTCGTTTCTTATTCACTTATCTATTTTTTTGTGGAAAAAAAGTATGATGCCAGCACACTAATACTTCCTGTAGAGCAGGAATCAACATCAGGCCTGAACACCCTCCTAAAATCATATTCAATGTTCCCATCAAGTTTGACCGGATTGCGCAAAGGAAATTCATATGCCGCAATTTTTAAAACCTTGATTTACAGCAGAACTTCACTCGACAGTGTTATACAGAGATTTAACATGAAGGCAGAGTATAAGTCCAAAAAGACGGATGAAACAAGGAAAGCTCTCGAGAAAAACATCAATGTAGTAGAGAATGATGACGGTTCTTGCTTAATCACGTGCCGCACTATTGATTCTGTCAAGTCCGCCCAAATGGCTAATTATATTGTTGATCTACTTAACAGAACAATTGTTGAATATGAAGTTCGGAAAACTCGCGAAAACAGACTGTTTTTAGAGAATAGATATTCCGAGGTTAAGACGAACTTGACCGAATCAGAGGATTCTCTGAAATTTTTCCAATCGAAGAGCGGCTTTCTTGCTGGTGATGAGCAGACAAAAGCTTCTATCGAGACATATGTTAAATTTGAGGCTGATTTAGCCGTTAAAGAAATACAGTATTCAGTGATGCAGAGAATGTATGGTGATAAAGCCCCGCAAACTGAAAATGCAAAATTCGCCCTTGTTGAGAGCCGGAATGTATTGTCCGAATTGAAATCCGGCAAGAACCATACGGATCTTCTTGTGACGCTCACCAGCCTCCCGGAAAACGCTCAAACATATCTCCGGTTGTTACGAAACGTCAAAATATATAACTCGATGATTGAATTTTTAATCCCGTTATATGAGCAGGCAAGATTTGACGAGCAGAAAAAAGCCCCAGTCATTCAGATCATAGACAAAGCCGTGCCACCGGAAGAAAGATCCTACCCGCACAGGGTAACCTCTGCGCTGATCATGACGCTTGCAATCTTTTTTGCGGTTGTGCTATTGATATTATTTAAAGAAGTTCTGGCCAGAAGCGAAGATGAAAAGATTAAATACATTCTAAATCAACTTCGAATAAAGAAGAAGCTACCAGCTTGAGGTTCGCAGACACGCTAGTACCGGAAAGTATATCAAAAAACAAAGCGGTTTTTCTTGGCTCAATCATCGCTCTTTGCGTTTTTTTCTTTTCGGGTAAATTCATTCCTTCATTTGAGTTCGTTTTTCTGGGGATGATTGGTCTCAGTCTCATTCTATTTTCTGTTTTCAAATTTGAGTTGGCGCTATATCAATTTATTGCTACGCTCATGTTAATAGAAACATTTTTTTTTACACTATCAGTCGCATTTTTCTTTTCCTTTATAGTGCTTTTTTTTTACGCGGTTAAAAAGCCCGATTTATCAGCATTTAAGAACTGGCTCGCCTTTCCTCTCGTCGTTTTTATAATATCGACACTGCCATCGTATATAAATTCCGTTCAATATACGAGAAGTATAGCTGAAAGCTTTCAGTGGGGTGCGCTTTTTTGTATAGCTTCGATTTTTGGTGTCACACTCAAAGATGATGCGGCCATAAAACGGATGATCTGGTTTTTTGTTTTTGTGGTATTCTTAAGTTCATTAACAACTATATCTTCTGCCGCGTTTTCCATGCGGCGTCAATTCGGCTTTTCGGGAATTGCATTTATTGATTTGTGCGGCGTTGCAATAATGTTCATGATAGCTTCCCTGTTTTATGAAAAGAAATTCAGAGCCTTCAAAACAATAGTCCTTCTTATTCTTTTACTGGCAGAATTTCTAACCCAGACAAGAAATGTTTTTATCACGCTTGCCATTTCCATTTTTTTTGTCATCATTTTGCTATTCAAGGAAAAAGATTCGCTGGCTATTAAGAAGAGAAATATCATCGCATTTATCGCTGTCTTCTTCATGGTACTTGCCATCGTTCTTGTAATAATTTATTCATATAATCCGGAGATGCTCGCACGCTTATCAAGCAAGCCAAATAAGATTCTCGATGAAGAAGTTATGTCCATCGGATCCTTTACTTCAAGACTTTTGATTTGGGATACTGCATTTAACGGATTTAAAGCACATCCGTATGTGGGCATAGGTTTTTACACATTCCCCATCGCTTCTAAAATTTATTCCACAATAAACCCGATGTTGTATTCATTATTTGTAGCACGGCTGACGCCACACGAAACGATTATCGCATTGTTTTGCGAAGTCGGAATTGTTGGTTTTTTGGGATTCAGTTTTCTTTATATCTCCTTAGTCAGAGCCATGGCACGTGTCAGAAAAACGGCAAACAGCAAAAAGGACATCACGCGAACAGCAATGATTAACAGTGCGCTCATTTATATTCTGATTTCCTTGTTCGCAACCGACGCCTGGTTGTTTGGGAATTTAATTATGCTTTGGGCATTCATTCTCGGACTTTTTACGGCAAACCTCAACATCCTAAAAAATGCCGATTCAATGGTGCCGAAAGGTTAAACCGCAATGAGAAAGACTCTTTACATTAATTCGATTTCAGGCGTTTTGCTGCTACTTTTCTCTTCGGTGCTTGTATTTATCGCAATCCCACTGTTTATTCGAAAACTCGGCAATGAATTATATGGTGTTTACGCTTTGCTTATGTTGTTGGGTAATATAAACAACTTTGCCAATATAGGTATTACTGCGGCCTTAATAAAATCTCTTGCCGAACAGGGAAAGGGCCGGGAATCTTCAATTGATATCTTCACAACCTATATTCTCTTTATCACCATCATTCTGCCAATCTCAGTTCTGCTGATTGTTTTTCAAAAGTTTTTTTTAATTTACGTTTTTTCGGTGCCTGTAAAACTGGTAAACGGCGACGTCATGGCCTTTTATGTATGCTTGGTACTTGCCAACGCAATAACGTTTGTCGGTCAAATATGCACCGCAATCCTTGATGCCGCCCAAAAAATATATATTACCAACATCCTGTCATTCGTATATAATTTTCTATACTGGGGATTGTTCCTTATTGTCCTGCTTTTTTCAACAAGCATGGCAGTGCTTGGCGCTGTGATTTTTGGTGTCGCTATCATCTGGTTTGGACTTGTGTTTAATTATTCGATTAAATCATGGGGACAAATTAATTTCATTCCCCAAGCGGGAGAAATCAAACAATCACTCCATAAACAGTTTTCGTATGGCTCCAAACTTTATTTCAGCGGCATATTAAACTTTATTTTCGAGCCTTTCACAAAGATTCTCATAAGCAACTTTATCGGCATAAGAGAAGTCGGTTATTTCGATATCGGCCTACGCATAAAATATTACCTGTGGACCATGATGCAGAAGGTTCAGTACCCACTGCTTCCATTTCTTGCCAGTCTGCAGGATACCAATAAAATTCGCAGTGTGGTTCACAATTTTGAGCAGAAATTCGCCCTCGTTTTAATGCCGACTATTTTAACTCTCATATTCACGGCATTCCCATTTACTCATATCTGGCTCGGCAACAATCCCGCCTCGGATATTATTGCACTGAGCATTGTGCTCATTACTTCGGGGGCGCTAATTGGAATTGAGTTGGGGCCTAATTACCATTTCCTAACAATAAAGGGTCACCCAGAAAAAACGATTGTAATGCAATTCGTCAATCTTTCGGTGAACATTATAATCTTTTTTGGATTTAAAAGTTTACTTGGGTACTACTCCGCCATTTTGGGTAATTTTATAGCCTTAATAGCGTCAACCGTTGTGAATCTATATTATCAAAAAAAATATCTCAATAGTTTGATTTGGGATTCTTTGGCTCAGTTTTTTAAATTTTGTAGCATAACCGCTATTATCTTATTCGCTAATATTATCGTTATGAATTTCCATCTGCCGTATTTGAAGAGTTTACTTTTAATTCCGCTGATTAACATATTTGGAGCCGTTTTATTATATCGCTTCTTCAGCATGATTACCCCGAGCGACATTCAAACCTATCTGGGCAATAGTAAGTATGCTAGCCCCATATCCAAACTTTTTATAAGGCGAACATAGAATGTCTTCCTCTCCTTTGCTTTCCGTTATTGTTTCGGTTTATAATTCCGAAAAATTTATACGCGGTATACTCGATGACTTATTTCAGCAATCAATAATAGAACAGTGCGAAATCATTATTATCAACAGCGGCTCTCCTCAAAATGAGGAGCCCATAATTTTAGAATTCGCCGCCAAATATTCGAATCTTGTATACATAAAAACGGAAGAACGCGAGACGCTATATGAGGCATGGAATCGGGGTCTGAATGTGGCGCGTGGTGAGTTCTTTACTAATGCTAATACCGACGACCGTCTTGCAAAAACGGCTTATGAAAAAATGACCGGTTATTTACTCGCCCATCCCGATATCGCAGTTGTATATGGCGACCAATATTATTCATTTACCCCCAACGAAAAATTTGACAGTCTCGTTCATCCTAAATTAATGTATTTTTCCCGGTATAGCAGATTACGGCTTTTGGACATCTGCCACATCGGCTCGCAGCCAATGTGGCGCAAGAGTTGTGTTAATTCTGGAGCAAAAATTTTTAATGGTGCATATGAGGTCGCGGGAGATTGGGACCTTTATTTACGGCTTGCACAAACCTATAAATTCAAAAAATTACCGTTCGTCTCCGGATCATTTTACAAGCCAATAGACAAATCGAACAAAGAGGCCCAAAACTTTCTACTGACATTCTATGAGGGAAATACAATATCCCTTCACTATATTCAGCAATATATTTTTGAATTATCCACTTTAAAGCAAGTCTTTTTACTGTTCAGATATTTGCCATTAGCCGTTCTTCCTTTTAATTTATATCGAGTCATTCACAAAGTTTATCGCACCATACGCAAAGATCATGTGCTCAATCATGAATTTGTTTACTTGTTGGTAGTATTATGTTTAAAAAATTTCCATAACGAAAATCTATCAGCCTACTTTGCAAGAAAATTTCTAAAATTTAATCCTTCTATCCGATTAGAAGCCATAATTCAGTCAATCGAAAAACACAGTCGGCATATTGTTACGCTTCCCGATTTCAAATCGTTTTGTGCCAATTATCAGCGTCAGAAACAAGGATGACAAATTTAACCAATGCAAAGCTTTATTGGTAATTTCGAAGTTGCAGCAGTAATTCCACTGTTCAATCCAACAGATGATTGTCTCTCCTGCATTGAGTCTGTCCTAACTCAGGTTTCAAAGACTTATGTTATCGACAATTCAACAGAGGAGAATAGAATTGCCAAGTCTTTATCAAGCCGGACAGAGATTTATTATCTAAAATTACCATCCAATCAAGGAGTAGGCGTTGTCCTAAATTTGGGATGCAAATTAGCCACTCAAGATGGTTATAAATATCTTTTAACGATGGACCAGGACACACAACTTGAGGATGGCACTGTTACGCGCTTACTTGAACAGTTTACTGGCGAAGAAAATATCGGGATGGTAACCGTAAACCATACACCCCAACAAGAATACAAAGAAACAAGCGAACTGATAACGTTTATTGACTTCACCATGACCACAGGAAATCTGCTTTCACTATCGGCATTTCGTGTGGCTGGATCGTTTCGTGAAGATTATTTTATTGATTATATTGATCATGAGTATTGCTTGCGGCTTAGGAAATCCGGATATAAGATTGTTAAAATCAATAATCTTTTTGTGCGACACAATCTTGGCAGCAGAAAAGTCATTCGCTTGTTGGGGATAAACTTTTTCCCGACGTTTCATTCGCCTGCACGATTATATTATCGAACGAGAAATAGGCTTTTTGTTAATAATGATTATAAGAGAATTTTTCCCGGCTACTATCATGGCGACAAGAGGAGGTTTGTTCGGGAAATTTTAGAAATCCTATTTTTCGAACCTCAGAAATTATTCAAATTATATATGATTCTTGCTGGGTTTATAGATTATAAAAAGAAATTATCCGGAAAACAGATTGATATTTAAATGAACCAATGCATTGCCGCTGTCGTTGTGTTTTACAACCCAGATCAACATCAAATTCAACGGGCTCTTTCCTCGACAGTATCTCTCGATCTTTTAGTATTAATTGATAATTCGTTTGTCCCGGTATTGGATGAAAAGAATCTGCCAGCCCGGGTTATATATAAACACTACCCAGAAAATATTGGTATTTCGAGAGCATTGAATTTGGCGTTCGCAACAGCAGACGACCATGGCTGCCAATATATTATAACCTTAGATCAAGACAGCATTTTCAACTTCGAGAACCTACCCAATCTGTTAAGTTGCTTTTCAGAATACCCCATGGCCGCAATAATATCTCCAAGACATTCACACCCGCTCTATCTCGGTAGTTCCAACTCCCCGGACATAGAAAAGGTGCCTCAGGTAATGACTTCAGGAAATGTCGTTAGTATTTCTGCATGGAGAAAAGTACACGGTTTTGATGAACACTATTTTATTGATTTCGTTGATATTGACTTTTGCCTACGACTGAGACAGCTTGGATACATCATACTTATTAACAACAAGGTAGTCCTGCCGCACTCCGAAGGCAACCTTAAACTTGTACGGCTCTTAGGCTTACAAGCCAGAACTTTTAACTATCCCCCGTACCGTTGGTATTATAAGACAAGAAACTATTTTTATCTCAAAGCCACACTTGGCGGGCACTTTCCGGAACAGGTGAAGATAGAGGGCAAAAAAATTATTAAGGATATTATTAAGTCCCTGATTTTTGAAGACTGCCGATACAAAAAAGTGAAAAATATTATGCATGGCTTGCTTGATTTTGTAAGAAAACGTTACGGGAAAAATCCGAATTCAAAATACAATAGCCCATAAAAAACCATTATGCAAATTAGCCGCTGTGGGTTGCGAATATTATCAAATGAAAAGTTAGTAAATTTATGCCCCTAATGAGCATAGCAGAGCCTCTCACTATTTCAATAGTTTTTCGTATACCTTTACATATTCACCCACCATCTTGTCGCTAGTAAAATTTGGTTTGCAGGCGTGGTTGTGTGCAACAATTTTCTCAACATTACTTCGTATAGCACATAACTTTTGAATACATTCCTCAGAGTTGTCTAATTCAAACAGCTCGTCCTCCATCCAATTTACAATTTCAACATTTCCACCAACTTTTGCCGCCAAAATGGGAATATCGGCAAAAAGGCTTTCAAGAAGGCTGATAGACAACCCTTCAAACAAAGAAGGCAGAACAAAAACATCAAACGCTTTCAGTAAAAAGTATGAAGATGAAATTTCCCCCACTAAATAAAAATCATCTTGTAGTCCATTGCTTTTAATTAGCGCAGAGTATTCATCATAAAACGGTCCGGCGCCGATAATAACTGCCTTCGCTTCAGGAATCTGTTCTTTTATTTTTGAAAAAATTTTAATCAAAAAATCATAGTTCTTTGGATGGGCTAACCGACCTATGGATCCGATGAGAAATGCACCCTTCAGATTAATGTGATAATTCATTTCGAGATATTCACGCGCATCTGTTTGGGGCAAATAGTTGAGGTGTTGGATATCTAATCCATTATATATTATGTCCGCACTTTTTATCAGGTTAGCGGCAATGGCCTCCTCGTAATTGACCCGACTGACAAAAATGTTGCGGTCGATGAACTTAAAGAATATCCAGTAGTAGATTTTAAAAATAAACTGATATAACGGGTTAACTCTGCTGTTTTTGTCCACAAGTGAAAGCCCATGGACAGTAAATACAGTTTTTGAATTTACAAACAAGCTGGGGATTGCAGCCAAAAGAGCATTTGTACTGTTAAGGTGAATTATATCGTATTCGCCATCTTTGATGGTTAGATAAAATTCATAAATGAACTTAATCGCGGTTATGAGGCTTGCATTTCTTTGGAGAGAGCCTAAAAATTGATACGGGATATTTTTCTCACTTAATGTCTTTTCCAGATATTTGCCGTTCCCAAACGCCACCTCAACCGAATGCCCCAGTTCCTTAAGCTTTGATGCAAGCCCAAGTACAAACTGCTGCGCCCCGCCCATTTCTGCTTTCGTTATAACAAGTAAAATTTTCATGCGATGGATTATGTTAATAACACGATTAATTGGAAAAATCTTGGCACATTAAATTGAAATCCAGATTTGAAATTTACCCAAAAAATTGCACTTTTGAAACATCAGAAGTCTTAACTAATACATAACCAGTGGGATTCTCCCATCGCGTGACTTCTACTGTTGGCGGCTCAAGTGTGTGTCGGGGACAAACTATTTCGCTTAGGCACCGGATTCTTTTCCGCTAAATCGATCGATTAAATACGTAAATCCGACGGCACTGAACGGAAGCATTAAAAATTGCATCATAACCTGATATCGAGGTAGGACAAAGAATATAGCCGCAATACATGTTGAATATATAAAGAACAAATATTCTGTTTTGAATTTGGCGGGGTTGAAGCTTCGCCGAATTCCGATAATACATAAACCAAGCATTAACAAAGATAAAAGAATCAGGAATATATCAAGAAATCGGAAACGCTCCATTGTTCCTACCCAAAGAGAGATAATTTTCTTACCACCATTTGCGGCGGCTTTTACCGGGTGGACATTAATAAACTGAAGACTCTCGTGTAGGAAAACCTCATTCTGCGCAATCTCAAGAGGCCGCGTGGAAGAGGAAGTGATGATTTTGGCATTAATCTCCTCAGTTCCCCAATCTCCAAGGCCTAAATCATTATTCCCACGATAAAGATTAAAACCGAAATTTGTTGTGAGAGGAACGAATTGTCGGAATGCCACACAATTCCTAACAATCCAAGGCGCTAATAGCACCAGCACAACGGCAGCTAAGATTACTGCCTGGCGACTGTGCTTTTTGATAAACTTATATGCGATAATGATTGCTGCAAATAGAGCTATTTCAGATCGGCAATAAATCAAAGCGGCTACTATAACACCTTCAAAAATGCCAAGCTTTATTGAATAACGTCGAGCTTGAATTTCCTCAATCAACAAAAACGTCAAAAAAAACACTTGAAAGTATAAGGTTGGAGTAAATGATTTGGCAGCATAAACAAATTCGGGTAGAGCAGAAAACAAAGCTGCCGCGATCAATGCAACACGGCTGGAAAATTTTCTTGCCGTATAGACATAGAGAAGCCAAACCGCAAGACAGCCGAGGATGGCTTGTACTGATATAAGAAGTACATTTCGCAAAACAATTTGTTTAATAAATAAAAAAGGCAACAAAAAATAAACATACAATGGCGGCATATATGCGGATACCTGAGGCGTACTTTTTTCCGAATAATTCAATTCGATTGAGCTTCCGTGAAGATAAAAAAGAGAGTACCCTTTATCGGAAACAAGGTTCTTTGCGATTTCCCCATACTCCCAATAGTTTTCACTTCGTAAATCGGTCATAAAAATCATAGATAACCGAAGAATCAGTCCAAAAGTAAGTATGAGTAATAGAGCTCTTCTATCGTTTCTTGCTAGACCCAACATTTATGATGCATTCTTGAAAAATTTAATGAACTCACAGCAAATGAAACTTCAAACTTCTATTTCACCCAGCTATCTAATTTCAACACGTCACAATAAAGCTGAAATGTTTCCATAGCGCAATTTTCCCAAGTAAAGTTTCTGATTCTCTCGAAACCAGCCTGTTTTAGTTTCGCCGAATAAGACTCATTCTCTAATACGTGAATGATGCCTTGTGCAATGGACTTAACGTCGAGCGGATCAACTAATTCCGCAGCATTTTGAGCTACCTCTTGCAAAGAACTGCTGTTTGAGGTTATGACCGGAACTCCTTGTGACATTGCCTCAATAACCGGAAGTCCAAACCCCTCCGAGAGAGAAACATTTGCCACCGCAGAAGCTCCGCGGTATAAGGCCAATAGTTCTTTATCTTTTGCCTCAAAACTTATAACAACACCTTCAAGATTATGCTGTTTCACAATATTCGCATTGTTGTCATATCTGTTTTGCAGCTGACTGCCAACAATTAATAGTTTGTATCGTCCATCAAACCGGTCATTAACTTCTGTAAATGATTCGATTAAGCGTCTGATGTTTTTATGAGGTCGATTATTGCCGACATATAACACGTATTCCTGAAAGCCGTATTTCTGATTCAACCCACTCATAATCTTTTCGTAATCGAAATTCTGCGGCTCATCAAGAAACAACGGATCAAGCCCCGTGTAGATGGCAACTATTTTATTGCGGTATTTTTCACCGTACAAGTCAATCATTTCCCTTTTTGTGTTTTCCGACATTGAAATAATTCTGCATGAACGCCTCAAGGCAATGTCGTTGGCCAGTATTGAATAATATTTTTTAACATATCCGAGCCCCCCTCCGAAAAACAGAGGAAACTTTTGCGGATTCATATCATGAATCGTAGTAATCGTTGGCTGCTTTATGCCCCATGGTAAATCAAATTGTGGATAGTGAAACAAATCGAATGGGATGTGCTTTAAAAAGTGGTGAAGATAATGATTTGGTATAGACTGCGGAAAGGCATTGACGGGGACAAACTCAATGTTTTTATACCCATCTAAATTTCGGAGGATGGAATTATCTCTAAACTGTTGCACTTCTAAAATTTTAAATCGAATGTCGTCCCGATCACGAACGATTGTTGTCAACTGATTAATTAAATTGTATAAATATCTCCCAATGCCATCAATTTTCGGATAAACATAGCGCGCATCAATACAAATCGTCTTCGCCATATTTACAACACACCTCTTTTGATTAATAAACCAAATGCCCTTATTTTATCAACCGATTTCTGCTTGTTAAGTGGAATCATGATAGTCCAAATACAAATTTGTTGGATGTATTCCAGCAATAAAACTGCTCGCATGTATACTGATTTGATGCCGCAGTAATGTTTCTTTATAAACAACAATCTGCTTTCATAACTGAAAAGGGTGAAATTATAGTAATTTTTTTTACTGCTTACGCTTCCCAAATGACAAACCAACCCCGAGTTTAAGAACACGGTTTTGTGCCCCGCAGCCATAGCTCTTTTACACAGATCCGCTTCTTCATTGTATAGAAAATAATCTTCATCAAAACCTTTTATTTTACGAAAGACGTTTTTACGGATAAATAAAGCGGCACCCGTAATCCAGTCAACCTCGGAAAATGATCCAGGTTGAACTCTAATCTTTTTTCTAAAAATACTCTTTGATGGAATGAGTTCTAGTGTTTCTTCTAATGGACCCGGGAAATTGCCGTATGAATATTCAGACTCTCCGTTTTTATCTATTATCCCCGGACCAACAATAGCAATCTCCTCATGCTCGAGAAAAATTTTTCTTATTTTTTCAAAAGGGTCTTCAATGAGCATCGCATCCGGATTTAAGAAAAAGAGAATATCGCCGGATGATTTTGAAGCGCCGAAGTTGTTACCTGCCCCAAATCCTCTGTTATCTTTCAGAAAATAGAATGATACCTTGGGGTGTTCCTCGTAGATAGCCGCTAGCTTTTCAATGTCTCTGTCAGACGAATTATTATCAACAACAACAACTTCAACGCTATACTTGTTTAAATATTTTTGAATGCTTTTTAGGCAGTCGTTAACCTCATTTGTCAAGTTAAAGTTAACAATTACAATCGAAAATGAACTTTGAACATTATCCATAATATTAATATAAAACATTCCTTTTCCATAATGCCCGAAGCGATGGACGCTTCTGAGGGGTGCCTGCCAACCACAAAAAGCGTAAAAAGAAAAGCGCTAATGATAACCATAATTTGCTTATAATAGTTTTACAGTGTTTTATTTGCACAATAAGAGAATCCTCAGCTTTTTTCTTTTGAACACAAATATCTTTTGATATTAAATTTTCTCTTTTAGGGATGTAGCATGATTTTAAAACCTTAAAATACATAGAATTTATCAATTTTTGGCTCCCATTTATCATCTACAACCTCACCCAGCCGCCAAAGTCCATGAACCACTCGTTTTTGTGGCCGGAGTTCTGGAGTGAGTTTGTCTGGTTGCTTAAGGTCAGAGCAAAGAATGTTCCAATAAACAGTTCATACTTTGCTGTTAATGATACCTTGCGGTAAATCTCTTTGTTGCCGTCCATAAACCTGACAGTCTCTGAATCCGATTCCCGGTGTCCGAGATTAATGTCTCCACCAACGTTCTTTGTTACAACTCCAGTTACCGGATCAATCGGATTTGCTCCGTGGATGCGGTAAGAATATTGAAGTGCGCAAGTCAATCTACCGGTCGGACGGTAGTTTACCTTTCCCGCGACAATTGCGCTATTGGGGTCGGAATCTAAGCCGATCCCATAGCCGTCATTCGTATAATTATTGGATAGTATACGATGGGTAAAAACATACGGCTCGATATGAATATAATCAAAGTTAAAATCCACAGGAGCAATTTTATATAAAGCGTAGGATGTTACTCCGAACTGATATGCCATTTGATTGCCGTACCAGCCCGTGCCGACTTTCCCGGCGTTGATGTCATCAATAAGAGCTTCAACATAAAACCGCCAGCCCTCAAGTGAGGTATTTGATAAATCAAAAAACAAGAGAGAGTTATCTCTATCCTGATTGCTATGCTCTATGGTTTTATAAAACGCAATCGGATTGAGGTAGCTTAAGTCAAGTCCGCGTCCTGAATAAATCACCATCTCGCCGGCTGAAAATCTTGTCGTTTTAGAAGCTCGTACCGAAAGTCTATGATACACCAGATATTTTTCTTGGACATTGGTAATATTTCCCTGCACGGAATCAATATAATCCGAGTGCGGCCCGACTAACTTTCCGTGGAATGTGGTGTAGTCAAGTGCGCCGATACTGAATTTTAAAGATATGTAGTCAGCTTCGGGTGCGTTGTCACTCATAAAAAGCTTATTCGGCCCATATCCGAGCAGCTCACGGTCTCTTCCGAATTTAAGTTTTAATCCGTTAAATTCAGCGGTACAATAGCCCCTTGTCTCGTCAAAAAATGAATTATCCTGAGTATGCTGTAAATTCCAGTTATATCTCAAATTTTTCAATTTCATTGCCACGTCACGATTTCCCCACGCATTGCCGTCTGTTGAGTGGATGTAGTAGCCAAAGCGGTCAAACAGAGTTCCACGTATCTCCCCACCGATAATTCCGAGAACAGAATTGTTTTTATAGTCCGGATTTTTCGCGGCCAGATAATCACCTTGTGCGTAGAAGTTCACCCACACATTCCCGATGCCGGGCTCTACATAGTAATAGATGTATTTCGGATCCTGTGCAAGAATGTTATATCTGTTGTCTCCAAAGAACGACTGCTGGTGATCGGTGGTACCATATATATCAAACTCGAATTCTTTCTCCAGATCGGACAGCATTTTCCTGTCGCTCTCATCCAACCGTCCGCTGTTGTCCTCTGCCTGTTTTAAAAACTTTGCCACGTCCTTTCGCGAAATAGGCGATTGAAAAGCACTATAACCCGAAATAATATGCCGGATGTTTAATCTGGTAAAAAAATCATACACTTTATGCTCAACAGGAACATCTTCCAATTGAGCAAAAATAGAAATGGTCAGACAGAAAAAAAGGATAGCGGTCTTTTTCAAATAAAACTCCATTCAGGTTCACCTTGTTCAGCCAAGGTTCCAATAATATTTTTCCAAAAGTAACTAAAAATTCCCAATTATATAGAGATTTGACAACAAAGGATCGGCACTGTAGTTATAATATATTTAATTTTTTATGCCATATTATGCGCTTTTAGTACATTTTTTAAGTTTATGGATTTCCATTAACGTTGCTTTTCATCTGAAAATATTGTAAAATATAAAATAGGTTAGATTACAAATAGGCGTTCGCAATGAAAATGATAAGATTTTTCATCTTGCTCTTGTACGCGGTTGTTTCACCTCTATTCTTAACCGTAGCACAAACTTCATATCACGATTTTCTGCCACTCGCAGTAGGGAATGTTTATCAATATTCCTTTGATAGTACAAGAACCATCTCACAACTGGGAAGTACAATATATTATTTACATAAAACCGCTCATTCATATTTGAAAGTTGAGAGTCGGCAAGAACAAAACAATTCAATCTTGTGGACTGTATCTGAGACGGATTCGATACACAGTGTCGTTCTGGGTTCGACAGATAGTTCCTATGTAAATTCATACCTGTTCATTATTTCGGAAATGATATCCGACTCAAACTTAATCGGCATCTCTAATTCTTTAGTATGGAATTCGCCTAACAATTTTTACCGTTACTCGATTTTGAATTCGGATAGAGTTTTTGGCTATTATGCGATCATTTCTCCAGCAACACTTTCGTACACGTACGATACTACACGATTTTCCGTTGATGCCGGGCTAATTTACCGCCATGTTGGAGGGCGCCAAGGACTAAATGTTAGTGACGCAAGCTCCACTAAAATTGCACTTTTAACCAAAGAGTTCACGGTTGGAAACGGCAAAGCGTCCAAGCTTAATAATGATTACAATTTTAGGTTATATGCAAATTATCCGAATCCGTTTAATTCATCTACTATTATCTCGTATTGCTTACCCGAGCAAAGCAATATATGGCTCCAACTCTATGACATCTCTGGGGAGATGATCGCCGAGGTTTTTCATGGAATGCAATCAGCGGGCGAACATACGTACAGATTGGATATTAAAGCGCTGAAATGCGATATGGCGACGGGAATATATTTTCTGAGATTACGGGCCGGAACCCGGCTGCAAACACAAAAATTGATGTATTTGAAATAGTTGGCTGATCTCAATCCGGAATTTAATTCTATAACGCATTTTTTTAATTCACGCTCTCTGCTTCCGCCCAGGGATTACCGGGTCATGTAGTCTAATATGCGACTCAATTACCACCGAGCCTTCAATAAAAATCCCTTACTAGTAAAATCAGATTTTTCCGCATCGCAGAAAAATTGTCTATGACATTTTACAATCACTTCATATAATTAAATAGAAATAATTTGAAATTATTTTGCTAACTAATTTGTTATATATTCAGTCACTTAGCTCCGGATTAAATTAATGGCAATTGAAATGAAACCCCGGCTTATTGTAGCCGAAGACAACATGGTAAATCAGAAACTCATATCTCATGTGTTGAAAAATCTCGGATATGAATTTGTTATCGTTGATGACGGAAAGAAAGTATTGGAAACACTCGAAAAAGATACTTTCGATTTTATTATAATGGATCTGTATATGCCGGTTATGGACGGATTTGAAGCCACGGCAGAGATCATGTCCCGTTACAATCAGGCGCAAAGACCTATGATAATTGCGCTGACCGGTAACTCGGAAGGTGCGGAAAAGGATAAGTGCCTGGCTGCCGGAATGACGGATTTTATTACAAAACCGGTGCGGCCGGAACATTTGAAAAGCATTATTGAAAAGTGGTATTAATTATGCGGATAATCTACGCGGCAAGTATTTGTTTCTGTGTTCTGGTTTTGTTTTCAGCCTGTGAAAAACCAAAGATTGCTGCGCAAAGTAAAAATGAATCAGTGAAAGATACGATAGTTATGCAAGATGAATCGAATCCCGCCAACAGAACCGATGCGGAGTGGAAAAAAATTCTTCCTGAAGAATCCTATAATGTAACCCGTCAGAAAGGCACGGAAAGAGCTTTTACGGGTAAATACTGGAACTCTCACGAAGATGGTAAATACTACTGTATTTGCTGCGGGGCAGAATTGTTTACATCGGAAGAGAAATTCGACAGCGAATGCGGCTGGCCGAGTTATTCAGAGCCGTCTCAGCCGGCGAACATTAAAGAAAATCTGGATTTCAGTTACGGAATGGTGCGCACAGAGATTACCTGTTCAAAATGCGGGGCACACTTGGGACACGTTTTTAAGGATGGGCCTAAACCGACAGGGCTCCGTTATTGTATCAACTCGGCGTCTCTGAACTTCAAGAAAAAGGACAAGAAATAAACGTTTAGCGTTTCAAATCCTGCAAGCCGTCTTCAATTTTCAGAGCTAATTCCTCTACGGAAATATCACTGAGTGCAATCTTAGAATTTTTAATGCTCACTAAAGGCACATCACCTTCACCCGTCATAAACTTGAAAAGGTTATAGGAAAGTCTGTTTCTGTCGTTTGCAACAGGAATATAGACTTCCAGATTTTCAACCATGGTGTAAATCTGTTTTTCTAAAGAATCCGCCGGGAATTCTTTGTAAGGCATAGGTGGCAGTGATGACATAAAAAACCAATCTTAATAAAACATCTATTACAAATTTAACGAAATCTACTATTTCATCAATGCGATTTTTTTTGTAATCATTTGTGCGCCGGACTTCAGAACCACGTAATAAACGCCTGAAGACAAGCGTGAGCCGTTAAAGTGAACACGGCTAATCCCCGCGCTCGCCGGTGCGTCTGCCAGAGTTGTTACCAGCTCCCCCAGCGGAGAGTACACGGAAACATTCATATTGTTACCATTCTGAGCAATTGATTCAGGAATTGCATATTCAATTGTTACATCCGGGTTAAAGGGATTCGGGAAGGCAGATAATGTCATTTCTTTATTAACAATCCGGCTATTTTCATTTCCAACACCAAGCGTTATATCAGGACTTCCGGCATCAACCCACGCGGTATAAATAAGTGAAGCGGTTTTATATGATGCATCCTGCATAAGCTTAATGGTAAATGCACCGCAGGAACTCCACAAGGTGCCTGCTTTATCGGCTGCCATTATGGAGTCAACCAGTTTGTTGTTCTGGTTAATATAATCGAAAACAAACGAAGCCTTATCCGCTATATACGTGGCAGTAATCGAGCTATAAACCAAGGATGCCTGATTGGTTTTAACCATGTCCGTTTCATAGCGGGAGTGCACACCGCTTTGACCGGTCAAATCGCCGTCATAATTCGCAGTGATGTGAAGCGGCTGATGTCCGTCACCGACGTAATGCCCAAGATCAGCGGCAACTAAAGCCGCCTGCGTGTAGTTTTTTGCTTTAAATAACGAAGTAAGAGAATCAACGGTTTTCAGAGTTGCCCAGGGAAGCCAGCCCTCCGAAGTAAGAAGCGTGCTGCCATAAACAACTACTGCCGAATCGTACGGTCTCGGCAGCCAGCCGTTTGAAACCCAGCCGCTGAAATTTTCAACATCAATGTAATGCTTCGGACCTTCTGTCTTGTCCTTGCTTTTCCGCGTGTCCGCATCAGAAGCATGAGAAGCTAACGACGACGACCACGATGTAAAATATGACATCGTAGAAGGGAAGCAATTGGTAATGTTTGTATTAATTATTTTGTGTCCGACACTTCCCCAGCCTCCGAATAATAACGGAAGAATAAGCGAACAAACAATGAGAATTGATTTGGAAGTTTTCATAAACTCAAAAAGTCGTTAATAAAAGCATATTACTTATTTTCTACAGGATATTAATACCAAATCCCATAGAGTGAAACATCAAATATACTAATTATTAGCAACATTCCGTGAGGGGAAAGAAATTTGCCCTATATATGGACTTTCTTTATGGATGCCTGGATTTTGTCAATAATCTCCTCGGCAACGATTAATGCCCGCAAGCCATCCTCACCGGAAACGACAGGTTTTTCTCTCTTAAGAACCGATTGGACAAACAAGTTCAGCTCATATTGCAGCGCATTAACTTCACGTACTTCGGGCTGTTCATAGATGATCTTTTTCTTCTTTTCACCGATTCCCATTTCGCCGAAGTTAATGTGTCCGGTTTCAACCGCCTGATCGGTGGGGACAAGTCGAAATACTTCAGAAACACCGGATTGAAAATCCAGTGATATATAAGCATCTTTTTGAAAGATGCGCATTTTTCTCATCTTCTTTTGAGATATGCGGCTTGCAGTAACATTTGCAACTGCTCCGTTTTCGAATTCAATACGCGCATTCGCAATGTCAACGGTATCGGAGACCACCGGAACACCGCTTGCTTCAATTTTAACCACATTGCTTTTAACAAGACTAAGAATAACATCTATGTCATGAATCATCAGATCGAGAACAACTGCAACATCCGTCCCCCGCGGATTAAACTGCGCGAGCCTGTCCGATTGAACAAATAAAGGAGTTAATGGATAATCATTAAGCGATAACAGCGCGGGATTAAAGCGCTCGATATGTCCGACTTGAATATTGAGATGTTTTTCGGCTGCAATTTTGCACAATTCCTGTGCTTCGTGTATATGCACCGTTATAGGTTTTTCGATAAATACGTGAATGCCTTTCTCAAGACAGCGTTTCGCAACTTCGTGATGCGTGCTGGTAATGGATGCAATTGTTACCGCATCTACGGATGCCAGAAATTTATCCATATCCTCAAAAACAGCGACGTTATACGTCTCGGCACACAATTTAGCCTGTTCGGCTGAAGAATCATAAATACCGACAAACTCACAATCTTTGTTTTGGGTAAGCATTTTTACATGCAGTTTACCGAGGTGGCCGGTACCGATAACACCTATTTTTACTTTTTCCATTATAACCGCACGCGACATTAGAAATTAAAAATTTCGACACATTTAATTGAGGTGAAGAAAACAAAAATCTTTACCTGCTCGGCATCTTTTTTAGTCTCCAGCAATAGCCCGTCCGAAGCGACACTAACGAGTGTTCCGCTCTTAAAGACTATTTCGTAAACGGCAGAATCCGTTTTCGGATCCATAACAATACCGTAATTTTCGTGCATTGTTATATTTACCGTCTTTCCGATAAATTGTTTCCAATCCATACAGTTATCCTCTCCTAATGTAAATCTAATATTTTTTTAATCAGCTCTTTATCAGGACAAACGTAATACATGGCAAAAAACGGGTTCGCAAGTGCAAACTCAGACGCGTGCCGGTAGTTTACGTACATACTGATAATGGCACTGAGCATTGCGTGCGAATCGCTGCATTCTACCGATTTGTCCTGTAATCTGTCCTCAATGTACGCGTTGGTTTCACTATTGGCATCCATATACGTGTTATATATTGTTGAATCCGCGCATAGCAGTGAATCACCGTCAAATGCGATAATGTGAACAGGACTGAAAACCGTATCCTGAACGCCGGAATATAAAAGCGAATCAAGTTCGGGAATACCCGATACAATTACCGACGCGTTAAGCTCTTCATTAAAATCCAGATAAGGCTCCGTTCTTCCGGAGTAAACGGAATCCACCAAATAGTAAGCATCGTCGAGCGCGTAAACATATGTTGTAAAGAGATCCGTGCCGTCTTTGGCTTCATGGTCAATAACAACTAATTCGTCAACATCATCGCCGTCCAGATCTTCCATATAGTCATCGGCGTGATGAAACTGCTTTGAGTCAATTACCTGCCCCACGCTGTCGTACAAATATAATGTATTATCAATAAAACTGTAAGGAGGAACAGCAACACTATCTTTTTTTACCGTTTGAGAAAACGCCTGAAGCTGAAACAACAGCAACGAGAGAATAAGAGAACCCCAGAATGACTTCGTCATATCTTTAACTTTACCGAATATAGAATAATTTATACAGTAAAATTAACGCTTTTTATACGTGGATTACAACATGAAAAGAGAAAAGTGAAAATAATTTGATGGGAAACACATTGCCCGATACCCCGCCTTGTCTCGATACGCCCCGATGAATCGGGGCACTCGACAAACGGCGGGATACTCTATGGCCTATCAGGGAAAATACATTGTATGTTTCTGGCTCTTCGAGTGCCCCGGCTTGCCGGGGTGTATCGAGAAGAGCCTATATACAAGCCGTGATTCCGCCATCCACAAAGATGAGCTGGCCGTTGACAAAGTCGCTTGCTTCCGAGGAAAGATACACGATCGTGCCAACAAGCTCTTCCGGGTTACCCCATCTGCCGACAGGTGTGCGGTTGCAGAGCCAGTCGTTAAATTCCTGATTTTCGTAAAGAGCTTTAGTGATTGCAGTTTTAAAGTACCCCGGGCCGATGCCATTAACCTGCACATTATGTTTTGCCCATTCAGTCGCCATAGAGCGGGTTAGCATTTTCATTCCACCCTTAGCCGCGGCATATGGGGCGATAGTATTACGGGCAAGTTCACTCTGCAAAGAACAGATGTTTATTATCTTTCCTTTTTTACGCTGAATCATTCCTTTTACAACGTACTTACTAACAACGAATGCGCCGGTAAGATTTGTCTCTAAAACTTTATTCCAATCATCAAGCGCGAACTCTTCGAGTTTACCTCTAATCTGAATGCCTGCGTTATTTACAAGAACATCAATGGGGCCTAAATCATTTTCTATTTGTGCAACGGAGCGTTCGACCTCTTCCGGTTTGGCAATATCAAACGTGTAACCGAAAACCTGCAATCCTTTTTCTTTAAGCGAATTAACTGCATTTTTTACTTTTGCCGCGTCCCTGCCGTTAATAATAACAACAGCACCTTCTTTAGCAATTCCTTCAGCAAGCACGAGCCCAATTCCGCTTGTAGAGCCTGTAATCAATACTTTTTTATTTTTAATATCGAAAAGCATATTCATTCCTATTCTTAATCGTGTCCATTATGTAGTTCATAAACCAATATAGTGAAAAAATTATTGCCATACATTTTCTGGAACTTTTTTTCAGTGCGAGCGTATAACGAGAAGCAAAATACACGCGACTTTCGCTAAATTGCAGTAGTTGCATTTTCAAAGTTTATCAAAGGAGTTCATATGAATCGGTTTTTAAGCGTTTTGCTGTTTATCCCTCTCCTCATTGCAACAAATACCTTTGCACAGGATCAGAAAGATCTTGCGGTAACCGTTTACAACAGCAATCTTGGTGTTGTAAAAGATGTCCGCACGTTTGACCTTCCAAAAGGCCGATCCGATATTAAAATCAATGACGTTGCGCAGTTGATTGATGCAACATCAGTCAAAATTAAATTCGACGGCGAAGTTATCGAACAGAACTATCAATACGACTTGGTAAGCCTGGATAAAATTCTCGACCGATACGTTGATAAAGACATACAACTCCTTGGCGAAAAAGGCGACTTGCTTGAAGGCACACTTCTTTCAGTGTATGGCTCACAAATCGTACTAAAGAAAAAAGACGGCGGACTCCTCATGCTGCCCGATGCGTCCAAGTACCGCATATCTGTCAGCGCATTACCGGAAGGATTGATTACAAAACCTACTCTCCTCTGCCTGTTTGATACTAAAAAGGCGGGCAAACAGGATGTTGAACTTGCATATCAGACTGCCGGCATGAACTGGCACGCCGAATATGTCGCGACCCTTGATAAAGACGATAAAATTATGGATTTGAACGCGTGGGTCAGCGTTCAGAACAACTCCGGCGTGACTTATCCCAATGCAAAACTAAAATTGATTGCCGGTGATGTGAACAGAGTTCAAAATGTTGTGCGGAATAGAATGTACGATGGCGTTACTATGATGGCAGAAGCGAAAGCTGCTCCGCAATTTCAAGAAAGCGCCCTGTTCGAATATCACTCATACGCGCTGCAACGCGCCACAACGCTTGCCAACAATGAGACAAAGCAGATTTCATTGTTTGAAAACAGCGGTATCAAGGTTACAAAAAAATTCACTTTCGATCCCGACCAGTACAATGATAAAGGCAAAGTTGCGGTAACAATTGAGTTCGATAACAAAGAGAGCAACAACATGGGCGTTCCGATGCCTAAAGGCAAGGTTCGCATCTATAAACCGGATGGAAAGACTCTTGAATTTATCGGAGAAGATCAGATTGACCATACACCGAAGGATGAAAAAGTTACCCTAAAGATTGGTGATGCTTTTGATGTTGTCGGCTCCGAGATTACCACGGACAATGTTCAAATCACCAGTAAAGTACACGAGTATTCTTATAAGTTGACATTAAAGAACCGCAAATCGGAAGACATCGTTGTCGAAGTTAAAAAGAACCTGGGCTCATATTGGGACGTCAAGAAAAAATCTATGGACTATGAAAAAATTGATGCATCAACTATTTTATTCAAGGTGCCGGTACCGGCAGGAAGCGAAAAAGAAGTAACTTACACAGTCAGATATACATATTTATAAAATCAACTATCACCCATATATAATACTGGAATAATACATGGCAGCACTAAAAGTATTCATCGGAGCGGACCACGGCGGATTCCCTCTTAAAGAAGATTTGAAAGCTTTTCTCAAAGGAAAAGACATTGAACTCATAGACATCGGTAATCTTGTTTTTGACAACAAGGATGATTATCCTGATTACGCGATAGCTTTAGCAAGAGAAGTTGCAAAGAACGAAGGCAGCCGCGGTATTATTATTTGCGGCAGTGGTGTTGGTGCCAATATTGCCGTCAATAAGGTGAAGGGCGTACGTGCGTGCCTGTGCCACGACACTTACTCAGCCGGACAGGGCGTAGAACATGATGCGATGAATGTTATTTGTCTCGGCGGTAGAATTGTAGGGATTGAACTTGCGAAAGCATTGGTGAGCGCATTTCTCGAAGCGAAGTACTCGGGCGAAGAGCGCCATCAGAGAAGGTTAGATAAAGTTCTGGCGCTTGAAAAATAGTCTGCATAAATAAAAAAAAGCGGTGAGAGCCGCTTTTTTTTATTTGATATCCGTTACTTTTGCAATGTCATCAATCTTTACAAATTTTTCGTTGAATTTGTAAGTGCCTTTGCCGGATTTGACCGACTTAACAACTTTCACGTTAACACCGCTCTGTTGTTTTGTTTTCTTTGCTTTATCGGCAAATGATTGTACTTTAGCCATTAGGTGCTCCTTTAATTAAAACACAAAGTTATTAAAAATTTTCGTCATAAAAAAGCGATTTTGGCGTTCCCAAGCCATAAAATCGCCCAAATTCCGATTCATGTGAAATTTCGGCGGCGAATTTTGATTGTCATTCCGGAAAATCTGTCGCAGCAATCTTTGTTGAAATAGGGCAATATTCCCGACAGATTTGTCCGGAATCCAGGTTAAGAAATTATAAAGGTGTACTGTTCCGAATATTACTCAAGCAATAAAATTCTTTATTTTCCCGAATACCGGCCTGTTTTGGCAGTAAAATACTAAATTAACCTTCTGAAGCTACTGCATACTGCCTATTTGTCCCGTTACTTATTTGGCTTTTTAGAACTGGATTCTGCACAGCATTCTGCGAACGGACAAATCTGCCGAGCAGAATCTTCGGAATCTCAGTTTTTCTACGGCAGATTTTCCGGAATGACACCCCCTTTTAGTAATCTATTGTCACAAAGTTTTGATTGGCGCCCAAATTCCTGCCTTTTTCGTCCCGCTGAACTTTTTTATCTTATATACGTCGGATTATTATAATCTACAAAAGACTATGCTGCCAATGAAATATCACATACTATTGTTATCTCTACTGCTCATCCTGCCCGTTTTCCCGCAATCGGAGAAAGCGGACTCAGTATCCATGCGGACGGAAAAGACGTTCGACTTGAACAATGTCAGCCCTTTAACAAAATTTGAAGAGCCGGAAGTATTCATCCCGCTTCATTTCCGGGAAAGTTTCTCGGCTGTCAGTAAATTTGACATGGGCTTCAGGAAATTTGAAGATCTCAGCTTCCCCAACCGCCCCGCCGATCAGCTAAAACTCTTGCTGCGGCAATACGAGAAACAACAGGAGTACAAATTATTTTACTCCATTCTCGGCAGCCTTCAAACAGGCGCAGTGGCCTATATGGCGTACGAACGCATTAAGAAACACGGATTGAAATAGCTGATCTATTTTCTCAAAGCAAAACTTTTATCATCAATGCCGATATTCGTTTCCAGAGTAGTGACGGTAAACGACAAGCCTTTGCCGTCGGTTGTTTGAACGATCTTCGCGGGAAACTTAACCCCATTGTGTCCGCGGTAATCAAAATAGTCCGTAGCTTTGATATGAATCTCTCCCTGCGGATCTTTAAGTTCTCTCTCTTCCCGCACCTTTAATCCACTCTTCATTTCAAAATATACCCGGATAACATTGCCCGAAGAGAAAGTCAGCTTAACAACATAGCAATCTTCTCCCTTAAATTTTTTCAATCCATCCAACTTGGCTTTGATACCGAGCTTTTCAAGGTTGAGAAACGGATTCATGTGCGATTGCAGAACAAGCTCATCCAGTTCGGCATCTTTTAATTCACGTACACCGTAGAGATCTCTTGCTTCGGATTTTGTTCCGTTATAGATGGTGGTTTTTCCGACAGTATAATAATAAATGCTTGAGTTATAAAGATGCGGCTGTTTTTGCCACACCGTATCAACTATAGGCATGCCGTCGTATTTGGTGACCATAACATACTTCAGGTCATTTACCGCCAGTATGGTTTTCTTTCCTCCGCGGACTTCATAGTATTTATCAACTATTCTTTTAACGGTCATACCCTTCGGCATACGCGCCTTTGCCGCCTCGGGTTTCGGACTGATAATATTATCCGCTCCCGGCATTCCGAATAAAATGGTTGTAATGAAAAGCATGCTGAATAATAAACGGGATAATCTCATAGCATCATCTTAATTATTAAAAAAAGTCCTGTGAAAATAATGATTTACAGTCTATCTGGAAAGTTTTGCCGCCCTAAAAGAGCGCCAAAATCGGGTCAAAATTACATCCCCGCATGCCGAGATTTCCTAAAATATTAATACATTAGTCATTCAAATGAAATAAATTAAGCCTTCTTATATAATACATGGAGTTCTCATGAAAAAATTAGTGGTGATAGCTATCATCATGTCACTCGGCTTGGTTTCTTGTAACAGAAACAAAGTTGACAAATCGGATTTGAAATCATTAAAAGATAAAGCAAGCTATGCTCTCGGTTTAGATATCGGACGAAATATGCGCAAAGGCCAAATGGAAGTTGATGCCGATAAATTGCTCGCCGGTATTAAAGACGGTCTGCTCAGCGATACATCAAAGGTGCTTACCGAAGCCGAAGTTGAAAAAATCATGGATCAGTTCCAGCAGGATTTGATCGGCAAACAGCAAAAGAAAATGAAAGAAGATGCCGACAAAAACAAAAAAGAAGGCACTGCTTTCTTAAAAGAAAACTCAAAGAAGCAGGGCGTTGTTACTCTCCCCAGCGGTATGCAGTACAAAGTTATTGCTTCAGGCAAAGGTAAAAAACCCGCAGCTACTGATAAAGTTGTCGTAAACTATCGCGGCACATTCATTAACGGAAAAGAATTCGACAGTTCAATCAAACGCGGACAACCGGCAGTATTCCCTGTTGGCGGTATTATTAAAGGCTGGTCGGAAGCTTTACAGATGATGAGTGTCGGCGACAAATGGACTCTTTACATCCCGTCTGATCTTGCTTATGGCGATCGCGGCGCGGGCGGAATAATTCCTCCGGGAGCAACCATCATCTTTGAAGTTGAACTCCTTGATATTAACAAGTAAGTATATTGCATTTAACCATTATATAGTAAGTATTCTATGAAACATTTTATATTTTTATTTACCGTAGTACTTTGCTTCACGAGCGGCATGTATGCTCAGGACAGCTTAAAAACAACCGATTCATTAAAAACAAAGAAACCAATGGAACGTACAAAACTCATTACCCCGCGTGAGCAAACAAGCTACGCACTCGGCATCAACATCGGAAGAAATTTTAAACAGAGCTTCATTGATGTAGACCCCGATACATTATTACTCGGATTAAAAGAAGGCCTGACTTCAGACAGCACTTCATTATTGACCGAAGCAGAATTTGAAACTGTGTTGACAAACCTTGAGAAGGAAGTCCGCGCAAAACAAGCTGTAGCCAAGAAAGCTGAAAGCGAAAAAAATAAACAAGAAGGCGAAGCCTTCCTCGCTGACAACGCCAAACAGCCCGGTGTTGTAACAACAAAAAGCGGTTTGCAGTATAAAGTTCTCGCAAGCGGCAAAGGCAAAACCCCAACCGCAACCTCAAAAGTCCGGGTTCATTACACCGGTAAATTAGTCAACGGAAAAGTATTCGACAGTTCTGTTGAACGCGGACAGCCGGCAGAATTTCCGGTTAACGGCGTTATCAAGGGTTGGACTGAAGCTTTGCAGCTTATGAAAACCGGCGACAAATGGATGCTCTACATCCCTTCTAACCTCGCTTATGGCGAACAAGGCGGCGGCGGAGTTATTCCTCCCGGAGCAGCTCTCATTTTTGAAGTTGAATTGCTCGAAGTTTTATAAGAAATACTTCTTATCGAAAAGCCCCCGATTAATCGGGGGCTTTTTTGTTTGTCCTCATCGATTTTGCCATTCTTTGATTTTAGACTAAAATCAAAATTTTTACTTGTTTTTACTCAGTACATTGAGTAAATTTGCTCAGTGTATTGAGTAAAATCAGGTATTATATATGCAATATATCCGCTCCGAAATTAAAATTCTGGATAAACGAATCCGTGAACCCCGGAAATTTATTCAGGTTATAGCAGGTCCAAGACAAGTTGGTAAGACTACGCTGGTAGGCCAATTCCTTGCATCGTACAAAGGAGAAAGCATATTTGTCAGCGCGGATGGCATACCCGCGGGCGACGGTCTCTGGATTGAGGAATCCTGGAATGCGGCTCGTTTGAGGCTAAGAACCTCAAAAGAAAATGAACTGCTTCTTGTCATAGATGAGATTCAAAAAATTGATAACTGGAGCGAAATAGTAAAAGCCCAATGGGAAAGAGATACCCGCGAAAACAACAACATCAAACTCATCTTGCTTGGATCGTCAAGACTGCTTCTGAAGGAAGGACTGTCAGAGTCCCTCGCCGGAAGATTCGAATTAGTCCTTATGACTCACTGGGGTCTGCAGGAAATGGAGAAGGCGTTTGGTTTTGATGCGAACGAATTTGTCTGGTACGGGGGTTATCCGGGTGCCGCCGTTTTACGAAAGGATGAGGCGCGTTGGAAAGACTATGTTAATCATGCACTCATTGAGACGAGCATTTCAAAAGACATTTTCCTGTTGACAAGAATCAATAAGCCCGCACTTCTCAAAAAGTTGTTTGAACTCGGATGTTCGTATTCGGGACAAATATTATCATATAATAAAATACTCGGACAGGTGCAGGATGCAGGTAACACAACAACGCTTGCACACTATTTAGCTCTGCTTGGCGAGGCCGGCCTGCTGACAGGATTGGATAAATATTCTACCAACAAGTTAGCGGTTAGGAGTTCGAGTCCAAAGTTTATCGTGAATAACACAGCGCTCATGAGCGCACAAAGTAGTTACTCATTTCCAAAAGTATTTGAGGCTCCCGACATCTGGGGCAGGTATGTTGAGTCGGCAGTCGGAGCCCATCTTATAAACACTGCCCCGAAATCAGGAGCTAAGGTGTTTTATTGGCGTGAAGCTGAAAATGAAGTGGATTTCATCGTGCAGCGAGCCGAAGAGATTATTGCCATAGAGGTTAAAAGCGGACATAAAAAGCCAAATAACAAAGGATTAGAGCTATTTACGAAACAATTTGCACCTAAAAAATACTACGTTGTCGGAAGTACAGGGTTAGCATGGGAGGAGTTCTTGCGAGCCGACATTTCTGATTTGTTCTAAAATTTTGGGACGATAAATCGTAAAAATGAACTTGCATATATGCCCCATTTTGCAAATCTTATTATTCACATTTTAAAAAGTTCAGAAAGTAAGGTACATGTTCAAAAAGGCAGTCCTTTTTGCTATAATAATTACAGCTTCTGCTTTACAGGCTCAAACAGTTGCCAGTAAATACGCGGGTGAATTTCTGGCAATCGGCATCGGAGGCCGTGCGTTGGGTATGGGAGGAGCATATACCGCAATTGGAAATGACGTTACAGCGGCATTTTATAATCCCGCCGGATTGGCATTTATGAAATATCCCCAAGCTTCATTGATGCATGATTCAAGATATGGTAATCTGGTAAACTACAATTATGGCGGTGTCGCCGTTCCTTATGGATCAGACTACACTTTCGGTTTAACCGTTACACGCCTCGGTGTTGATGGCATACCTGATACCCGGAATGCGTTGGTTGATCGCGTTACCGGACAGGTTGTATACGACATTAATGCCGACGCACAGATTGACCCGAGCAAGGTTACTGAATTCAGCAATCAGGATTGGGCTTTCTATTTTTCTGCCGCAAAAAAACAAAGCGATAATCTTTACTTCGGTGCTAATATTAAATTCATTTCACGAAGCATTGCAGAATATACTGCCTTCGGAATGGGGCTTGATATCGGCGCGATCTATCTGCCGACAGAGAACGTCCGTCTGGGCGCTACACTGCAGGACGTTACAACAACGTTGGTCGCATGGAGTACCGGCAGGAATGAACTTATTACCCCGACTTTGAAAATCGGCGGAGCATATTCATATATGCTTACACAAACCATTTCCGTTATACCCGTATTGGATTTTGATGTCCGTTTTGAAAACAGAAAATTCGCTTCTCAATTTAACGTCGGCCCGGTTTCTTTCGATCCGCATGCAGGACTTGAATTGGGCTACAAGAATGTTGTGTTTGTTCGCGGCGGATATAATGACGTAAAACAGATAACCGTCGGTGCCGGAATTAAATTGCCAAAACTAAATATTGATTATTCGTTCGCACGTTTCACGGCTTCTGCTGATGACCGGCTTCCGGATACTCACCGCATTTCAATTATGCTGACTCTCGAAGAACCAAGATTCCTGAGAGCATCCGAATAAAAGATATAGATATTATGATAAAGCCGTATCGAAGAAATTTGATACGGCTTTTTTATTAATAGAGGATTCCCAGATTGAGGGTAATGTAAAAACCGCCGAGATTCTTCTGAAAGCGGCCGGTAAGACTTTCAACGCCTTCATCAAAAAAGTGGATAACGTAATAACGGAGATTGATGCCGAGTGTGCTTTTCTGCTCCAATCCGAAATTTGCTCCGATACCGATATAACCTCCCGCCGTATATCGTGCCTGAGCCTTTTTGAATGACGTGAAAAACTCCATGTCATAAGGAGTCGTAACGACGGTCGAGGGTCCCGCGGCTATGTTGATGTAGGGACGAAGGTTGTCGCCAAGGCTTTCAGAAAATAACCGGTATTGCACGCCAAAGTTCACCGGCAGCAGTAACACCCTGTTCTTTTTACCATAGGTATATGTCTGTCCGGTATATGGGTCAACATATTCAAATTCATTTTCGTCCTTTGCTTCAGAAATAGATAAGTCAACAAAACCAGTCAGATCTTTTGCTAAGTCGTGACGGTAAAATCCGCCCAAACCAAATCCACCCTCACCGAACATGACATCAAGTCCATAGGCATTCGGAGGAAATACGATAGGATCCTTATCGGGTGCAAGCTCGCCGATTCCCTGAGCTCGCAGCACACCGCAGAAAATTGTAAATATTATAAATAAGAAAAATTGTTTCATAAGTATTATTTTTATGTCATTCAATTGTGATAATACAAAAAATATTACGCAAATTCAATTTACGATGTAATCCACTATAAAAACGGGTAAAAATGCCGGCTAACTTAGAAATAAAGGTTCCTTATAAAAATCTCAGCAAGCTGAATACCGGACTGACTGCGATAAAAGCGAAGTTTATAAAAGTGCTTGTCCAGAAAGACACGTATTATAAAGCGGAGAAAGGGTTACTCAAACTCCGCGTTGACGGCGACAAGACTGAACTTATCTATTATAACCGCAATGAAAATAATGCAAAACGGTGGTCGGAATATTATTTGCTTCAGATAAGCGACCCAAAACCCGAGCAATTTTTCCCACATTTCTATCAGATTGAAGTGATTGTAAAAAAGCGCCGCAAGCTGTTCATGTATAAAAACACACGCATCCATCTTGACACCGTGCAGGGACTCGGGACATTTGTAGAATTGGAGAGCGTGGTTACAACTACGCGCAAGGCTGCGGAAAAGGAATTTAAATTCGTCGTGGAAAATCTTCATCTTCCGGTTGAAAATGAATTACGCATGTCCTATCGCGACCTGCTGCTGTCAAAGAGGCGCTCAAAATGATAATGACTAAAGTCAGAGCCGACTCCATTAATCTTGCCGACGTTATTCATGATTACGTCGCACGGGAAGACTTTGACAAAGTTCTGTTTATCGTTCCGACAAACCGCCGCGCCCGCCAGCTCAAAAGGGAATTCCTTGAAGGCATCCCGAAGAAAGCGGCGCACAGCATTCACATTGAAACTTTACAGACCATTGCGACAAAGCTGCTGCTGTCTGCCGATATTCATTTAAATCTTATTAATGATCCGACTTCGCATGTATTATTGCGGCAGTGTTTTAAAGAAACGCACCTGCCTTTTCTTAAAAACAAAAAAAGCGAGCTGCCCACCGGAACCAGACAGCGCCTCCGTTTTTTGTTTTCAGAACTGATGCGGCACGGCATTACATCTGCTTCCATAAAAAGCGAATTAACTACAGATGCTTCCGACTACGGCAATAAAAAGACTGCCGACATTGCAGCATTGTTTGAGTCCTACGAAAACAAATTGCAGCAAACCGGATATACCGAGACCGGAAGTTTATACGGATTATTATTTTCGGAACACGTTGACATTGATGCGCAGTCCGGCAAGCTATACCCCAATGTCAACCTGATTGTCCTCAGCGGTTATTCGGAGTTTTCGACTCCCGAAGTTGAACTTATTAATGCACTGGCCGACCTTGAAGGCAAAGACCTGTATCTCAACTTTGATTACACGGGACAGAATTATCAATTGTTCGGCTCGCTTGACTCATGCTACAAAGACCGGCTGACGAAAAAAGGATTTACCGGCATCGCGGATGGGAGTCCGGTTGTCAACAACGAATTTTTAAATTATATACGGTCGAACTTGTTTCTTGAGACTGCTCAAACTCCAAGAACTTCATTTGCGGATCAACTCTTCCTTATAAAGGGAAACGACGTAAGAAATGAAGTGCAGAATATCGCGAAAGAAATTAAGTTTATCCTCACGCAAAACCCGGATATAAAACCGTCCTCGATTTGTGTCGCATTTAATCTGATTGAACCATACTCCCCTATCGTGCGGAGTGTTTTTTCTTCATACGGTATTCCGTACAATCTGACCGACCGGCCGTATTTGAGTACTTCACCCGCGGTTATTTCTATTATGAATTTTCTTGAATTGCGAGCGGAGGATTATTTTTATAAAACGTTGTTCGCCGCTTTTGATACTGACATCATTCCGCTTAATGACTGCTCTTTGCATGATCTTATCGGTACTGCGTCGCAATTAAGAATAATCTCAGGCTATGAACGCTGGGTGTTGGCTGAAGAACTACTCTATAATTCAAAAGAAGAAGGTGAAGAACCACCCGAGCGTGAAATTAAAAGAGCGCGGCGCTGCGTAAAAGGCATAAAGGCAATTGACCGTCTGCTGCAACCGCTGTTGGGTGAATTGACTCCACGCAAGTTTTACGAAGAGCTTGAAAAGCTTATTGTGGGTTTTAAAATGCACGAGAAGCTTTTAAAATATCCGGTTGAAGACGCGGAATATGCGGTTAAGGCAATAACCGGCTTCCTCGCAATGGTAAAAGAGCTGTGCGACCTTTCGGAAATGGAGTTCGGAGTAGATACTCGCTTCGCATTCAGCCACTATCTAAAACAAATCAAGAACAGTCTGCTGGTTACCCGGTATAATATTAACGAGAAACCCGGTTACGGTGTGCTCATTACCACGCCCGATGAAATCCGTGGTTTGTCATTTGACTATCTGTTTATCGGCGGATTGTTTGACGGCAACTTCCCGACACGATATACTCCGGATGTTTTTGCTCCACCCTCGCACGCAAAAAGCGACCGGCAGCACTTACTTGAGAATCAGTATTTGTTCTATCAGATGCTGACGGTTTTTCACAAGCGTTTATATTTCTCTTATCCGGTCAGCGATGGGAAAAAGGATTTGATGCAGTCGAGTTTTCTTACTGCGCTGCAAAAAATCTGCTCAATAACAGAAATTGATACCGCCCGTTACGGCAACGCGCTGTTCTCAAAAACAGAATATCTGACTGCACTGGGAAAGCATTGGGATGAGTACTTTTCCGCCGACACTGAAGGGACAGAAAGCGACTTTGCATCACTCTTTGCAGTTGATGCCAAACGTATTGAGGGCAGCCTTGAAGAGTTCAATGGAATTTTAGACAAGTCCTCTTTATCCGAGCAGGCAAAAGACAAGCTCGCGGGAATGCGTGAAAGGCAATTTTCCATTTCGCAGCTTGAGACGTATGCAAAATGCCCGTTCAAATATTTTTCCGAGCGCGTCATGCAGCTCGCTGTTGAAGATGAACCGCAGGAAGAGGCCGACCGCATGGAAATCGGTTCACTGCTCCACGCTATTTTGTTTAAATTTTATGTCAGCGTAAATAGTCAGAACCTTGTTGTTCAAAACTGCGATGAAAAAACGTTCATCAAAGTAAAGAAGATGCTATTCGATATTGCGAATAATGAACTTGAGAATACACAGGCGGGAAAACTTTTGCCATTCTGGGATAGAGAAAAAATTGCGGGCATCAACGGAGATGAGAGGCAGTCTATCCTGTATAAGTTTTTGGTGAATGAGCGCGAAGAAATCCGCACCCATCCGCTGATGTTTGAAACTGCATTCGGCACATTTAGTACGGCAAAAGATGGTGAAGCCACCTATGCCGCAATTGAAATCGGCGGGGTTAAACTCCGCGGCAAAATTGACCGCATTGATTTGGATGAAGAAACCCATCAATTCAGAATCTATGATTATAAAACGCGAATGAGCGCTTCCATGTCGAAAGATATTGATGATGCACTTGCATTGCAGCTGCCGGTATATGTGATAGCAGGCGAATCCATTTTAAAAGAACACTCCGGCAAAACATACACACCAGATACTCCGGTCATTTATTCTTTGAAATACAGTGATGAAGATTTTGGCACGCATGATATTATCGCATCCAGCCTAAAAAAACGAGGGAAGATCAGCGACGAAGAGAAAACTTTGATTGCCCGTGAAAACATTGACTTCATGCGGAAAATCGCCAAAGAAAAAATTCCGGAATATGTAGAAAATATTGCCGAGGGTAAATTTAATCTATCCTCGCTCCCCAACCGGGAGGATAAAATTTGTGCCTACTGTGATTTTATCAAAATTTGCAGAATCGGTGAAAGTGTTCCGATTGAATCCGTCGGTGATAACGATGTGATGCAGGACTAAATACGAATAAAATGAAAATTCGGCGGTAGAGAAAGATTCCAGAGTTGTCATTCCGAAAAATCTGCCACCAGAATGATTATTTGCCAAGAAATGCTGTTGGGCAGATTTGTCCGGAATCCAGGCTATGAAATTTTATAAAACGGGGTGGCTTTTTCAGTATGGGCAATCAGTTTTTTGCGGGATTAATGAAAGGGCTCTAAAAGTTTTACGATAGTGAAAACGGAACGAAAGTTCTATAACTATTTAAGACGATAGCATAATTTAAATGGATTTCATGTTGGACAAAACGTGATAATTAATCTACTCTTAGAATGGATTCCGGACAAATCTGTCGAGCAAGATTACAGGCAATAAGACTTTTCCGCGACAGATTTTCCGGAATGACAAACTTAAATGGCTGTCTACATTTAATATAATCTCAATATTTCGTTGTTGCGGCAATTTATCACCCTGTTATTGTTCCTTTCTTTTCTTAAATTACCAATATGTAAACTATTCATTGTCTGTTTTTAAACACTTTTACTATCTGCTTTCATATAAGGGCTATTTATGAAATCCGCTGCATCGTTCCGTTTTCTTTCCGCTTTGTTATTGATATTTCTCTACTCCGGTTTAGCCGGGGCACAGACAGGCGCTCAGCGCTGTGCCGAAAAGAGAATGAAGACCGGTGTTTCTCCATCCATGTTCGCAGCAAACAGCACCAAGAGTCATTCGTATGATGTTCTGAATTACACGTTAAACCTTGATATATATACCTGTTTTAGCTCTCCCTATTCGAAAGCATTTAAAGCCTCTAATACAATTACGTTTCTTGTTGATTCGGTACTCAGTTCAATAACACTTGATGCCGTAAAGTCATCAATCGTCATTGATTCCGTTTCGTTGCAGGGAAAGTCCTTCTCGCAAAGTTCCACCACCGCAACAATTACATTGGATAAATCCCACGCGGTCGGCGATACCGTAACAGTAAAACTGTATTATCACCATCTGAATGTAAATGACGACGCATTCTTTGCTTCAAGCGGATTTGTTTTTACCGATTGCGAACCTGAAGGCGCCCGGAATTGGTTCCCCTGCTGGGATAAACCCTCCGACAAAGCGACGACGGATATAACAGCAAAGGTTCCGAAGTCCGTTAAGCTTGGCTCCAACGGTTTATTAAAAGACACCGTGAAAAGCAGTGATTCGCTCTGGTATCATTGGGTAAGCCGTGACCCCGTTGCGACTTATCTTACCGTTATCACTGCAAAGTCCGGATATAACCTTGACATTGTCTATTGGAAAAAGCCCTCGAATCCATCGGACAGTATTCCGTTTTACTTTTACTGGAACACGGGCGAATCAACATCCAATCTTGCGGACATGAAAACAAAAGTCCCTCTGATGGCAACACTTTATTCATCATTGTTCGGCGAGCACCCTTTCGAGAAAAACGGTTTTGCAACGCTCAACAGTTCGTTCACTTCCGGCGGTATGGAGAATCAGACTCTAACAAGTCTTTATGCAAACGGCTGGGAAGAGACAACCATTTCACATGAGTTCAGCCATCAGTGGTTCGGCGACCTTATTACCTGCGGAACGTGGGCTGATTTGTGGTTGAATGAAGGCTTTGCGACATATATCGAGTCACTCTGGCTTGAGCATTACTACAGTGCATCAGAATATAAATCCGATCTGGCGAGTAAGGCAAATTACTATCTCAGCAACAATCCCGGATGGGCAATTTATAATCCTGACTGGGCGGTCACGACTCCCGACATTAATACATTATTTGATGTCGCGATCACCTATGATAAGGGTGGATGCGTGCTGCATATGCTCCGTTATGTTCTTGGTGACACGTTGTTTTTTAACGCGGTAAAATCATACGCGACAGATAACGATTTCCGGTTCAAGAATATTTTAACGAGTGATTTTATTCAAAAGATGAACACAGTTACCGGGCAGGATTTGACCTGGTTCTTCAATGAATGGATATACTCAGCCAATCACCCGGTTTATGCAAACACATATTCAATTACGAATGTCGGCACAAACTTGTGGACGGTTAAGTTCACGGCAAAGCAGACACAAAGCAATCCGTCATTTTTCAAAATGCCGCTTGAAATTAAAATCGGTTTCAGCAACAGCACCGATACGACCATACGGGTAATGAATAGCACGAACGGCGATATCTTTGCGTGGAATTTTACCAAACAGCCAACGACGGTAACATTCGACCCGAACAATAATATACTTTTAAAAACCGCATCGTTGAAAATGGTAACCGGTGTTGAAGAAATTAATGCGGCTCCGCATTCATATCAGATGGATCAAAACTATCCGAATCCTTTTAATCCCTCCACACGCATCAGCTATGAGCTGGGTGCTGCTGAAGATGTAGTCATTCGTGTATATGACGTAATGGGACATGAATTGAAAACGCTCGTTAAAGAGCATCAGTCCGAGGGAAGGCATGAAGTGATGTTTAGCGGTGATGATCTGCCGAGTGGTGCATATTACTACCAGATACGGGCTGGAAAGTTTTCGCAGACAAAGAAAATGATGCTGCTGAAATAAGGACTGTGATTAATCTGATTCATATGATTAGCATGATAAAAAAAGCGGAACCAATATGGTTCCGCTTTTTTATATAATCATAAATATCCTTTGTCATTCAACATTTACAATTCAAAATTTAGAATCTAAGATGTTTGACTGTAATACCGTTGTTGATTAATTCTTTCAATGCGGCGATGCCTACTTCAAGATGCAGATCGGCATATTCAGCTGTTACTTTCAAATCGCTCTTTGCTGTTTTAACGCCTTCGGGATCCATCGGCTGATCTGAAACTAAAAGCAATGCGCCGGCAGAAATTCTGTTATAAAAAGCGGCGGTAAAAATCGTTGCTGTCTCCATATCAATACCCATACAGCGAATCTTGCGTAAGTACTCTTTGAATGTTTCATCATGTTCCCACACACGGCGGTTTGTGGAGTACACAGTTCCCGTCCAGTAGTCGAGATTGTAATTCCGCAATGTAGTAGAAACCGCTTTTTGCAGATTGAATGCCGGAAGAGCCGGAACCTCAGGCGGGAAATAGTCATTTGACGTACCCTCACCACGGATAGCCGCAATCGGGAGAATCATATCGCCGAGGTTATTTACTTTTTTCAGGCCGCCGCATTTGCCGAGGAAAAGGCAGGCGTCGGGAACAATAGCCGAAAGCAGATCCATAATAGTTGCGGCGTTGGCACTTCCCATACCGAAATTTATAATGGTAATCCCGTCAGCCGTCGCGTTCGGCATAGCCTTATGCAGTCCGTGAATCGGAACGTTGAATTTTTCAGCAAATTTTTCAACGTAATCGTTGAAATTCACGAGAATGATATATTTTCCAAATTCTTCCAATGGCGTTCCCGTGTACCGGGGGAGCCAATCGTTAACAATCTCTTGTTTTGTTTTCATACGTCTCAAAATGATAAATAATAGGTAAAAATAACCTGAAAATTACGCAATTGAGGTGGAATATTAAAAAGAAAAATGCGCATGCAGCTATTTTATTCACCACATGCGCATAAAATCATGTTTTTGCCGATATTTTACACTATATCGAAGCGGGGCTGCCTTCCTGTGGCGGTTCGGGGACATTGGTATCAGGAGCTTCGGCAGGGTTTGGGCTTGAAATTTCTTCCGGCACTGGTGGATTAACAACAGTTGGAGTCTCCGCTGGTTCAATTGACTCCTGAGCGGGTTGACTGCTTTGCATATCCGGGATTGGTTGAGCGTTTTCAACAACCGGGGCATCTGCTTCCGGAGTCTTTGGCTCCTCGGAGACGATTCTTTCCTGAATTGTCAAGGCACGCCACCCGTAACTGTTTCTCTTTTTATTGAATTCTTTGATACACAGTCCGGTAACTTTTTTCAATCCGGAAGTTTTCTTAAACAAGTCCCCGGGAACAAAAACATCTTCAACAAAACCGAACGATTGTGTTTCGTTTTTCTGAGGAATTTTTAAATCGCCGGAATACTGCCTGAAAAATGTTTCGGAGGGAGTTTCTTCGGTCGGCTCAACTCTCAAAGCGGTATAGCGTGGCTGTCCGTTAATCGTAACGCCATCAACCGCGACCTTGACCAATTTACCAAGATAAAAATCACTTTTCGGCAAGGAGGTTTTTTGAAATTTGTAAAGTGCGACTTTATCGAGTTCGAATTGAATGAATACGCCTTTGTCCTCATCATAAAACGCGGTGACAATTCCGTTTACATCAGCCTTATCGCTATATAACTGTTTATCCGCAGCTTTGAGATAGCTTAAATAAAAATTTAGATTACTCTCGTTGGATGCGGTGCTGATAAACCAGTCGGCATTAACCATCGCCTTAATATCCGCGCTGATCTTATCGGGCGTATCTTTATGGAAGCGAAGAATCTGTTCAACCTCAGTCTTTGCTTCAATGAGCATCTCAAGTTCAATAAGCAAACGCACCAGCGCTTCGCGTATGATCAGCAGCAAATGTTCATCTACAGGGAACGAAAGCGACTTGCAGACACATGCCAGACAACTTTGCCTATCAATATTTCGCAGGGTCTCACCATACGCGGCCCAAGCCCAGTATTGATTTTTTTGTTTCAACAATACTGCATATAACCGGGACTTCGCTTCTTCCCCTCTGCCTAAAGCGAGAAGCAAGCGTCCGTGATGATAAATGAGCAGGTAGTTGTTCGGCATCCGAGCAATGAATCGTTCCGTATAGGAAAGCAGCCAGTTGAGGTCTGCTTCGTTCTTGTCTTTTTCCATAAACTTGGCTGTCTTTACGGTGATCATCTCAACAAGCGGACTGTGCTTTCTGCCGTCTTTATAATGTTCGTCAAAATCAACCGGCTGAAAACAATCCAGGCCATAGGCTTTAATTAAATTGACAAACCACGCCACCGGTTCCTGCGCAAGTTTATTTGCCATGCTGAGCATTGCGGAGTGCAATTGTGAGGGTACGGGGACTTTAAGGTCAATATATGTGGCGACCAATTCCGGAATGAACGCGACGAACTGCTTTCTCAAATATTCATCCGTAGCAAACCCCTTGAGAGTTTGCACGATCATCCAGCCCAGCGCCAGCACTTGTTCTTCGTTTTCGTGATTTCTATTCTGCACCATTTCCCGCAGGCAAAATACGGCTCGCTGTAAGTCCTGATGCTCTATGCGGAATTTCCCCTCTTTTTGGAGGCTCCAAAAATACTGCTGACAAAACTCGGCTGTGTCCGGGTTTTCTAAGAGCAGGGATTTGTTGTTTTTAACTTCTTCGATTATTTGCAACAATTCGCTTTGCGCGCTTGATATGGTATCATCTGTCATATAGATTCTCTGAGTATTTCAAACCAATGTTTATGTTTATTGAAATATGGAAAAATAGCAAATAAATTCGATATTTCATGCCTATAAAGCTCCCCGGGGAGAAGCCCCTAATCTGCCAAAATGACCAATTTTAGCTTATTTTCTGCGTTTCCGCTTGTTTTTACTAAATTTTAACCCCAAAAAGATTTGACAGGTCGGCAAATATTTATTATATTTCATGTCTGTATTTATCAAAGAATTAAAAAGGCGCTAGTTATCAATGGCAAATCATAAGTCTGCTAAAAAACGTATCAAAACAAATGAGAAGAAACGTATCATCAATAAAGCTTCTCTTTCGAAAATGAAGACCTTAACGAAGAAGGCATTTGATATTTCTGAAAAAGCAGAACTCGAACCAGCTTATAAAGAAGCGGTTTCTTATATTGATAAAATGGCTTCGAAAGGCCGCATTCATAAAAACAATGCTGCCCGCAAAAAAGCTCAGCTTACCGTTCATTTGAACGGCGTTGTAAAAGCCAAATAATTTTGTTTTACTGTTAGTGTCTATGAAAAACGTCCCTTTGGGACGTTTTTTGTTTTAAAGTGTTCCAACCGCAAAGTCAGGAATACGTGATAGCTCTGGAGTTTCGTTTCTCCTTATTAAAAAAAACAGACCTCACCCCAACCCCTCTCCACGCCTTCGGCGGGCAGGCCTGACAGGAGAGGGGAAGGCTCATGAATGTCGCTTTCGTGAAAAGCGGTTAGCCGGGGTGAGGTCTCCTGCCTAACAATGGAGAGTAATCAAGCGCACACTTTTTTCTCAGATATATTTCCTCCGGAAAATCGGATATTGGGATAACGTTATTCTACAAGGATTGAATGCCTACGGCATATAATCACACATATAGGCAATCGACCTGCATCAACTTCCTAACCCACGGGTTAACCCGTGGGTTAGGAAGTTGATTCTTTCACACCCTTAATTCCTATTCGTTATTTTTATTTCTATTTTTATAGATAACATTTTACAAATTACTATACTATGTCTCTTCCGCTTTCAGATCAGGTAAAAAAACTTTTTGAGGAACAGCTCCCTGCATGGGAGCAATGCCGTCTCGCATACGAAGATTTTTCCCGGAACCGTATGAAGACATTAATCATCAACGGTATTGAATTCACGGCGCAGTGGAATCCCGGACGCATGACATCAACCACGGCTAAAGTTGATGCGCAAAGCATTAGAGCCCGCGCATGTTTTTTATGCGACCGCAACCGTCCGCCGGAACAAAATTCAATACCGGTTCGCGGATATAAAATATTAGTTAATCCATTCCCCATCTTTCCTGTGCACTACACCGTGATAAACCAGAACCATGTGCCGCAAAGGATAGCCGGAGATTTCGAACACTTCCTTTATTTCACCAGAGAGTTCGGGGAAGAACTTGTAACCTTATATAACGGGCCGCATTGCGGTGCTTCCGCCCCTGACCATGCACATTTTCAGGCGGGCACAAAAAGTCATTTGCCGATAGCAAAACAAATACCCTCATTAAGGGCTGCGTGCGATTGTCATAATGTTGACTCTGCAGAAGTTAGATTTGTTGATGATTCAATCCGGAAGCTTGTACTGATTGAAGGGCAAAACGAAAAAGATGTCCATACGGCTTTTGAGAAAGTCTATGCCGCACTTGTTAAAGAGAATCCCAGCCAAGACGAGCCGTTAATGAATATCGCCTCTTTGTGGGAAGATGCCGCATACCATGTAATAATTTATGTCAGAGAAAAGCACCGCCCCTCATGTTACTTTGCGGAGGATGATTCCAAAATGATTTTCAGTCCCGCGACGATTGATATAAGCGGCGCAATAGTCCTGCCACGCGAAGAGGATTTTAACAGAGTAACACCGGACTTAATCGGCGCAGCTTTAAAGGAAGTTTTTGTCAGCGCAGAAAAACTTGCGAAAATCGAAAAGCAATTTGCTTTGAATTTGTAAGACGACTCTCTGAGTCGTCTATGGAAGAACCGCTTAATTCCCGCCCATCAGATCAACGATAAGTTTAACGTTCTCATCTTTTGCGTTTGATATGATGATCTTTAAAATAGCCGTTAACGGTACAGCGAGCAGCATACCAGGAATACCCCATACATATCCCCACAGCAGCACTGATAAGAGGATAACGATTGGATTAAGATCAAGCCGCTTGCCAATCATCATCGGTTCAAGTATGTTGAAACACAATGTTTGAATGACTGCAATAATACCCGCCGTCAATCCCATATAGCCGACTGAGCCATACTGAACAAGCACCATCATTGTCGGCAATATAAGCGCGCCGACTGAGCCTATGGTTGGAATAAAATTAAGGAAGAACGCCAGCACTCCCCAGACGACAGGGAAATCTATACCCAGCAATAATGCTGCCACGCCGACCAGAATACCGGCAAGTAAATTGACCGCTATTTTGGTAACAATGTATTTCTGTATCTGCGAAGTAATTTCCTGAAACGTCGTGTTCATGTTAATATTAATTGGGGCGGTATCCGTGCTTGCGGCCGGCTCGTCCGTTTTCTTTTCGGCCGGTTTTTGATACCGCTTCTTCAATGCGACATAAATTGAGTGGTGTCCCGAAACGATAAAGACAAAGAAGAACAGAACAAGTAAAACACTTCCCGCAAGCGGAACGATGGAATTAATCACGCCGCCGGCGAGTCCAAACAGATCAATCTTTGCGATAGCCTTCTGCAGCGAAAAAGTTCTTAATGACGGATCTTTAACTCCCATTGAAGCGGCAATGTTTCTGACAACAGAATTGAATTTGGCTGTGTAAACGCCCGTGTTTCCATCAAACACCGCGAATGACTCCACCAATATTTTCGAGATGCTGAACGTGATGACGCCGATTATGAGGATGTCAAAAAGAATAATGACTATACCGGGAATCTTTTTTTCATAAAGGAAATCGTTGAGCGGCGAGAAAAGAAAATACAAAAAGTACGCTATCGTGAAAGGCAGAAGTATATAGGAAAGCAATTTCAGAATAGCGACTATGAACACGATACCGATGACCGCGATAAAAATTTTCGTCGAAGAATCTATGCTTACCTTTTGCACAATGCCATCCTGCAATAACCGTAAAAAATCAATATTTAAACATAAAGAAATTAACCGCAATCTGATTCACGCAAAGGCGCAAAGCCGCTAAATTTCTATGGGGCATTTGGGTGCAGATCCGCCCTGAACGACGGAGTTATTAATAACCACGTCTCCTGAGACGTGATGTTCTATGTTCGCCCCGCTTCGGGGGCGGATTTTTGTGGTTTCCTCATCCTCCGGTTGCACCGGAGGTTATTCAAATTTAGAACCTTCGGTTCAAATAACTTACCCTCATTCTGATCCTTCGCGCCGGATTAATCTCGGCTATCGCCGTACCTCGGCTACAAAGAGAATCCCGTTTTTGCGTGAATTCGAACGGCTAATAATATAACCTAATAATAATTTCCTGCTTTTTGCCTTATTTCTGCCCGTTTTGCATCTTGGAAAAGTGCCCTTTGTTCTGTAATTTAGAAGGCTAAGTTGCTATTTTTATGCGATTTACGAATTGAGCAGCTTACAACATATTCATATCATACCCGCGGAAGTGGCGAAATTGGCAGACGCGCTAGACTTAGGATCTAGTGGAGCAATCCGTGGGGGTTCGAGTCCCCCCCTCCGCACTTTATTTATCAATTAGAGGTAATCTTTGGAAACTACTATAACCCCCGTTCACGAATCAGTGAGTGAAATTAAAATCATATTAACCCCAGATGAATACGCGAGCGGTTTAGAAAACAGCATTAACGATGAGATGAAAAAAATCAGCCTTCCGGGTTTCCGCAAAGGCAAAGTACCGAAGGCAACGATTGAAAAATTGTATGGCGAATCACTTCGCTATCAGGCAGCAGAAAAAGTTGCAACCGATACGTTCTATAAATATGTTGAAGACAATAAAATTTACGTTTACGGCACACCGAAAATCACCGCGTTTGATTTCAAACCGGAAGCAAATCTCGATTACACCGTGCAGTACGAACATACGCCAAACTTAGTTTTACGCCAGTATAAGGAACTCGAAATTGAAGTTGACGATCTCGAAGTAACCGATAAAATGGTTGACGACGAAATTAAAAGAATCCTCAACGGCAAAGCGACTAAAGAGACTTGCGATTCAGTTGACAGCGAAGATTGTGTCGTCTCTGTTGAACTCGTCCGTTCATCAGAGCCATCTGCTCATCCTGAACATGCTCACGATCATGATGATGCAAAGCCGTTCCCGATTGATGTTAACCTTACCAACGACGGTGTTAATGAAAATCTGCGTACCGTATTAAAAGGCAAAAAAGTAGGTGACCCGTTCGAATTCTCATTCGAGGACAAACATCATCACCACAAAGAAGACGGCAGCGAAGAAGAGCATGTAGAAACCATCGCTTACAAAGGAACCGTAAAAGCAATTAATAAACTGATCTTCCCTGAAATGACCGAAGAATTTGTTCAGGCAGAGAGCAATAAAAAAGCTTCCACTGAAGCTGAATTACGCGAACTGATCCGCGGCGAATTCAAAAATTATTTCGAAAATCAGATCGAAGACATGGTTCGCATGAAACTCGACGACAAGCTCATCGAGTTGAACGACTTTACTCCTCCTTCAGCGCTTGTTCAGCACTACCTCGAGCAGGTAGTTGAATCACGCCTGAAAGAGCAGAAAGAACAAAAAAGCCAGGGCAGACAGTATTCAAAAGCAGAACTCGAAAAAGTAATGAAAGAGCCTTCGCTCCGTTTTGTAAAGCTGTACTTCATTGAAGAAGCAATCATCAAAGAAGAAAAGATTGAAGTAACAGACGCTACAATTGAGGCTTTTGCCAAAGAAAACGCCGAAAAATTCAATGCTCCGGTTGAAACCTTGATGGGACTCTATCAGGGCGAGGAATTCAAAAAAGATTTCTTGAAAAAAGAGTTTTATGAATTCCTGAAACGGAACGCAAACATCAAAAGAGTTGTTAGAACTACGGAAGCTGAATAATCAGACGAAAGAAGTATTATGGAAAACAAAATAGAAATTTACAATCAGTTAGTCCCTTACGTTATTGAGCAGACGGGACGCGGCGAACGCGGCATGGATATTTATTCACGCCTGCTTCGCGAACGAATTATCTTTCTCGGCACTGCGATTGACGACCACATCGCGAGTCTGACCATTGCCCAGCTCATCTTCCTTGAATCGGAAGACGCGCAGAAAGATATTTATCTCTATATCAATTCACCGGGCGGCAGCGTTTCAGCCGGACTCGCTATTTACGACACAATGCAGTACATCAAATGCGATGTATCTACTATCTGTGTCGGCATGGCGGCCAGCATGGGGGCAGTTCTGCTCGCAGGTGGTGCAGCAGGTAAACGCTCTGCTCTACCGAATTCAAAGATCATGATTCACCAGCCCTGGGCAGGTGGAATTCAGGGTCAGACGACGGATATCGAAATTCACGCGAGAGAAATGTCAAAAACCCGTGACAGCTTGTATGCTATCCTTTCCAAGCATACCGGCAAGGCCGTTAACGAGATTGCAAAAGACTGCGACCGCGACTATTATATGTCAGCCGAAGAAGCAGTTAATTACAAAATCATTGACAACATTATCGAGAAAAGAAAATAGTCCCAATAGAACGCGGATGACCACGCCAAAGGCGGGCAAGCGCGGATTAAACGGATTTTCACTGATTATATATTTACAAAGCCCATCTTACGATGGGCTTTGTTGCTTTAAATTTCTCTTATCATTCTCCGCAACGAGAGTCAATCAAAGCGGGAAAGGTTCTTTTGAAAACTTAGTGGCAAATTTACTCATCCATTCACAAGATGTCATTCTATCTCCGTACTTCTCTGCCACCAATTTGTCGTCTGAACGGCGGTAAACCGCCGTGTTAATATCAGTCAGCAAGGGTGTTCGAGTATCCCGGTTCACCTGCCCGACGGCAGGCGGGTCGGGAGTATCGAGAACACTTCTGCTGGTCTATTGTTTTATATCTGTTGTACGATGGGGATATCGGCTTCACACCAATTTAAATTCATCAATTCTTCCTTCTTCATCCATTGCAATGTTTTATGTTCACGAAGCACAATCGTGCCCTGAACGATTTCACATATAAATGGAATAAGTTCGATTGATTTATCGGGATAGTGGTGTGTGTTCGGTAGGAGCCGCTTGAGCGGCTTAATGGTAATATCAAGTTCTTCTTGTATCTCCCGGATGAGCGACTCTTCTTCGCTCTCGCCTTCTTTTATTTTACCGCCGGGGAATTCCCATTGTAATGGCTGAGGCATGGTTTCGCTTCGTTGTACCGCGAGGATTTTTTCATCTTGAATAATTATCGCGCAGGTAACACGAATCATTTTTTGTGTCCCGTTGCAGGCGGACGAAGATGTGCAAGCAGCTCAATAAAATCATCGGGCAGCTGCGAATCGAATTTCATTACTTCTTTAGTGTGGGGATGTGTGAATCCAAGAGTTTTAGCGTGGAGCGCCTGACGCGGCATAATCTTCAGCAGGTTATCAATCCGCTGTTTCATCTTCGGCAGCTGCGAGCCATAGCGAATTGCCGTACCGCCGTATGTTTCATCACCAAAAATCGGATGTCCAATGCTCGACATATGAACACGAATCTGATGCGTCCTGCCGGTTTCAAGTCTTACTCTGACAAGGGATGCAAATTCAAATTCTTCCATCACCCAATAATGGGTTATCGCGTGTTTTCCTTCACTCGCGGAGGTGGTAAAAACTTTGCGGTCTTTTTTACTTCGTGTAATAAAAGTTTCAATCGTGCCTTCCTGCTCTTTCGGCAATCCCCAGACAATTGCCCAATACTCGCGTTCAATAGCATGGCGCGAGAACTGCGCCGACAACTTAGCGTGTGTCACCGGATCTTTGGCAACAACAAGGAGTCCGCTTGTGTCTTTATCAATGCGGTGAACAATTCCCGGACGGGGTGAATCATTGTTGTCCGAAATCTCTTTTGAATAATGCAGCAAGGCGTTAACCAGTGTTCCGGTAAAATGTCCGAATGACGGATGCACGACCATTCCAGGCGGTTTGTTGAGAATGATAAAATATTCATCCTCGTAAACCACATGAATAGGAATATCTTCGGGTTCTGCTTTGTCGGGACGCGGGCTAACCGGAATAACAACTTCTATTGTATCACCGGCTTTAACCTGATAATTCGCTTTCGTCGTTTTACCGTTAACAAGCACACAGTCAGCTTCAATCAATTTTTGAATGCGTGTGCGCGTGGCATTTTCCAGGGAGTTGGCTAAATAAACATCTACCCTTTGTTTCTTCTTCCCGTCGGGAAGTTCAAATGTAAACCGTTTTTCGGTTATGATGTTACTCATGAACGGTTAGGATATTTGTTCGTTTGATGGATTCTCTTCAGGGGGAGCTTCCAGTGATGCTTCTTCAGCAGCTGCCTCTACCGCGGGTTCGTCCTCTTTCGTATTCTGTTTATAGAATAAAATCAGCGTGAGAACGCCAATAGTAACTGCTGCATCGGCAACATTAAACACGGGGAACCGCTCAAAACCTCTGCCGAACAGAGAAATATTGAAGAAGTCGAAATCGAAAAAGTCTACGACCTTTCCGTAAAACAACTTGTCATATCCGTAAAAAACACCATAAAAAACGCGGTCAATCAGATTGCCTATTGCACCGCCCAGAATGAGTGCGAGTGAAAAACGGAGGCTGAATGATTGATTTCTAACCTGATACAGATACCAAAAAAGTCCGATGCTGGCGAGTATTGAAAAAACGGAGATCATGAGTTTCGCAGTAATGCCTAAGCCAATACCGAAAGCCATTCCGGGATTTTCCACGAATGTAACTCTGAAAAAATTACCGATAACGCGGAAACTGTCGCCCAGTAACATTCCGGAAAATTTAATGTGCAAAAACGGAATCGAAAAACCTTTAACAAATAACTTGCTCAACTGATCGGCTATAACAACCGAGAGCGTAAAATACAATACTTTCAAAAATCTATTTCCTGACTAATTTCATAATTCCGGAACAACACGAACCGGTTTTTATTTTTGTCCCGCCGGGGTTTTCTGCCGCACGGTGAATGAAAGAAAGAGCAGACACACTCCTACGGTTACCGCGGCATCCGCTATGTTGAATATCGGAAAACTTTCATAACTCTGACCGAACAGAGCGATACGAAAGAAACTAAACTCAAAAAAATCAACAACTTTTCCGTAAAAGACCGGTGCGTATCCGTAAGCGATACCGTAAAAAAGCCTGTCTATTAAATTCCCTATTGCCCCGCCGAATAACAATGCCAATGCCACACGCATGCGTAATGATTCGTGTCTCGAAATGTAGAGATAATAGAGTATTCCGACGCTGGCGATTATTCTGAATAAGGATAGCCAAATTACCGACGAGCTGCCCGGATCAATACTGAACGCCATAGCGGGGTTTTCCACAAATGTGATTCTGAAAAACTTACCGATGACGTGGTAACTTTCGCCGTATTGCATCCCCGTAAAATGCAGATGCGAGAAAGGAATGGAGAATCCTTTAATAAATAACTTACTCAGTTGATCGGCTATAACAACCAAGAGTGATACATAGAGTGCTCTCAAAAAAATCCTTTATAGATCCCGGATGAATTACATCCTTCTTGGTTTTTCCTGCTTCATTTTAATCTGCACGCATAACTGTGAGTGCGGAACCGCTTCCAACCGCTCTTTTGGAATCAACGGACAGGTCGGACAGAGATGTTTCGGATCGTCAATACAGTCAATGCACAATCCGTACGTACCGGCATCAATTCTCTTTAGTGCATCCTCAAGATAGCCGAGGAATTTGTTTTCTCTCTGGGCATAGAGATAGGTTTTTTCTCTCTCCATGGCATCCGTTCCCTGCTCAGCCATGTGCAGTGAATAAGGAGAATTCTCGTTGATGTATTCACCCGTTGTCGGGTCAAGCATCTGGTCGCGGAGATTTTGCAACTGCTCAATTATTTCGCGCTGTTTTTCCGTGATAATTTTTTTGAAATGCTCAAGTTCTGATTTGCTGTATTTTTTCAGCGGAGCTTTTGGTTTCGGCTTTGCCGCCGGTTCTTCAACTTTCGGCTTTGCAACAACGGGTGCCTTTTTTGCCGGTGTCAGTTTGTGAGCTATAACCGCTTTTAAAGGTTTCATCGCTACTGTCTTTTTTTCAGCAGCTTTAACAACCTTCTTTACAACTTTCTTTTCCGGGGCTTTAACAACCTTTTTAGCACTCTTTACCGGTGCAGCTTTTTTCGCTTTGGCTGCAGGTTTCGGAGCTGCCTTTTTGGCTTTTACCGGCGCAGCTTTTTTCACTGCTTTTTTAACAGCAGGTTTAGCAGCTGGCTTTTTAACAGCTTTCTTTTTTGCAGGGGTTGTTTTCTTGGCCATAACTAACTCCTTTATCAGGCTTGATATTTCTTAATACTAATATTAACAATTTTATCGTCAATTTCCGCATCCACGGAAAATTCAAAATCACCTTCTGTGCGGAATGCCGCAGCTAAAACTTCATTACCGATATACTGCTCAAATTGCTTTATAGCCGCCGCTAATGTTTCAGGCGCATTATACATAATTTCAATGCGGTCTGTAACGTCAAATCCGGAATCCTTACGCAGGTTTTGAACCCTGTTTACAAATTCGCGGGCAATTCCTTCAGCAACAAGATCACTATTCAATTCGGTATCGAGAGCAACCGTAATTCCTTCTTCGTTCTGGACAATCCAGCCCTGAATTTCGGAACGGATGATTTCAACGTCTTCTTTTGCAATCTCGACATCGGCTCCGTCAATCTGTACGGTGACCGGAGTGCCTTTTTCCAGCACTGCAATCTGTTCGCCGCTCAACTCACGAATAGCATTTGCCACCGGATTCGCTTTTTTGCCGTGTTTCGGTCCGATTGCTTTGAAATTCGGCTTTGCCGATTTCTGCACGATTCCAGCATCATCAGTAAGAACAATCATTTCTTTAATGTTCAGCTCTTCGAGAATAACATCGTTCATTTTGGTAAGAGCATCACGTTTGGATTCATCTACAGCAACCATCATTTTCAAGAGCGGCTGACGGACTTTCATGTTGTGCTTTGCTCTCATTGCGCGTCCCATAGTTACTACTCTCTGCGCAATATCCATTTTCTCTTCCAAAGCCAGGTCGCGATATCCGACTTTCGGGAAATCCGACAAGTGAATGGATTCGACTTTTTCGAGTTTCGTGACGTTATTCAGATTACTGAAAATTTCTTCACTCGTGAAAGGTACAAAGGGAGCGGATAATTTGCAAACAGTAATTAAACATTCATGCAGTGTTTGGTATGCCGAAAGCTTATTTGCGTTCATTTCCGACTTCCAGAAACGGCGCCGGCAGCGACGAACGTACCAATTTGACAGATGATCTATGGTGAAAGAAGCGATTAATCTTGTGGCTTTCGTCACATCATAAGCGTCCATTAATTGCTGATATTCTTCAACAACCGAATTGAGCTTCGAGATAATCCAGCGATCTATTTCCGGACGGCTCTCGTACGGCAATAATTCTTCTTTGAACGTAAAACCATCAATGTTTGCATACAAAGCAAAGAACGCATACGTGTTATACAAGGTACCGAAGAATTTGCGCTGATAATCAACCAAATCTTCTTCATTAAACAATGTCGGCCGCCATGGCGGACTGTTAATAATCAAATACCAGCGGGTTGCATCTGCTCCATATTTATCAAACAAGCCGAACGGGTCAACAGTGTTGCCTTTCGACTTGGACATTTTCAAGCCCTTCTTGTCAAGAATAAGATCGTTGACAAGACAGTTCTTATACGCTATTGAACCGAAGAGCATGGTGCCTATCGCGTGCATGGTGTAAAACCATCCGCGGGTCTGATCAATACCTTCGGAGATATAGTCTGCCGGGAAGTTTGCTTCGAACCATTCTTTATTTTCAAAAGGATAATGATACTGAGCAAACGGCATTGAACCCGAATCGTACCACACATCAATAAGTTCAGGTGTGCGTTTGTAAAGCTGTCCGTCTTTTTCAAAAACGATGTTATCCACGAAAGGTTTGTGGAGGTCAATTTCTTTCATGTCTTTAACGTAGGTTCTCTTACCGCTTTCATCAACAGAAAAGCCTTCGCCTAATTCAGCCATCGAGCCGACGGCAAACATGTCGCCTTTATCGCTGACCCAGATAGGGAGCGGGGTTGCCCAATAGCGGTCGCGTGAAAGCGCCCAATCTTTGTTATCCTCAAGCCAGTTACCGAAGCGTCCGACCCCGATTTCAGGCGGGCACCAGTTGATTGTTTTATTCAACTCAATCATCTTATCGGCAATGGATGTTGTTCTAATGAACCATGACTCGCGCGCGTAGTAAATAACCGGGACATCATCAAAGCGCCATGAGAACGGATAGGAGTGCTCAATGACTCCCTTTTTATACATCTTGCCTTCGGCTTTCAGCTTTTGCATAATTGCCGCATCGGCATCTTTTACAAATTGTCCGGCGTAGTCAGTTACTTCATCCGTGAATCTTCCGCCGCGAGTGACCGGCTGGAACATCGGGAGTCCGTACTTCTTTGAAATTTCATAGTCATCCGCACCGAAAGCCGGAGCGACATGAACAATACCCGAACCGTCTTCCGTGCTGACAAAGTCACCAAGCAATACGTAAAAAGCTTTTTTGTCGGTGGAAACGTAGTTCATCAACTGTTCGTATTCAACGTGCTCAAGTACTTCGCCTTTGAACTCTTCGAGAATTTCATACTCGCCGTCAAGAGCGGCAAGTCGAGCTTTAGCAAGGATGATATTCTTTTCTTTGTGGTGAACTTTTACATAGTCAATATCTTTACCAACGGCAAGAGCGACGTTTGAGATAAGCGTCCACGGTGTTGTCGTCCAAACGAGGAAGTGCGCGTCCTGACCTTTTATTTTAAAAAGAACGTAAATGGACGGATCCTTTGTCATGCGGTAACCGAGCGCGAGTTCATGTGATGAAAGCACGGTTTCGGAACGCGGGCACTGCGGAACAATTTTATAATCTTTGTAGATGAGTCCGCGGTCGAATAATGTTTTTAACGACCACCAGACAGATTCAATATATTCATTGGTACACGTGATGTACGCGTCCTCAAGATTGAGCCAGTACCCCATGCGGTGGGTCATCTGCTCCCACAAATCTTTGTAAGTAAAAACAGATTCGCGGCATGCCTTGTTATATTTCTCAACACCAAAGATTGGAATTTCACTTTTCGTTTTAATGCCAAGTTTCTTTTCAACTTCAATTTCAACCGGCAGGCCGTGCGTATCCCATCCTGCTTTGCGGTGAACCTGATATCCCTGCATTGTTTTATAACGGCAGACGAGATCTTTCAGCGAACGAGCCATAACGTGATGAATACCGGGCTTACCGTTTGCTGTCGGAGGCCCTTCGTAAAATGTAAATGATTTGGAACCTTCTCTTGTTGAGATACTTTTTTCGAATATATTATGTTCTTCCCAATACTTCAGGATCTCTTTTTCTATCGCGGGATAGTTTATTTGATCGGGAAGAGTCTTGTATTTAGCCATTGATCACTGCACCATAATTTAAAGTAGTAATTCGAGCGGACAAAGCAGATATGTTCACGCAGAGCGGGACTGCAATCCGTACCGTTCGGTCTATTTAGTTTCTTCGTATTTTTTAATAAGTTCTTTTTCTATCTGAATAAAGTCGCGCAATTCTTTTTCAACGCGTTCTTTTCTCAAAAAGATATTTTTCGCTGCCGCTTCAGCGTCGTTAATAAGTTTTGCTGCCTGCACCTGAGCTTCCTTGATAATAAGTTCGCTCTCTTTTTTCGAATCTTTAATTGTCTCTTCAATCAATTTAATTTTTTCCGACTGCATCAGCATCGTTGAATGCATAGTCCACAATTCACGGATGGCGAGGCCGAAAAAGCCCATCGCGCCGAGGAAGAAATTACGCAATGCGAACAGAAAAACATTCTCGAACGTCGGGTTCAACGCGTTAAAATACTCGCGGAAAAGTACGACAATAAAAACGCTCACAATTGCCGTTCCGATTGAGATAGCAAAAATCATTTTACCGGCCGGCTGATAGCCGAAAGATTTTACCATGAACCAACCGGCTCCGAAACAGAACACGGAAAGGATAAACCAGAACGCGAAATTCAGATCGCCGAATTTAAAAAGCGAGGTCTCTAAAAAATCCGACATAAAAATCAGCACCGCGAAAAGCAGCGGCGTTGTATACGAGATTAATCCTCTTTTTAGCATGGCAAACTCTTTACAACTTCTTTCATAATTAAACTCATCTTCGGTTCAGCTTCATTAGCCGCCGCAATCACCTCTTCAAGGCTGACGGGTTTCAAAGCATCCGGAAAACACTCATCCGTGATGATACTGATACCGAGGACTTTCATTCCCATGTGGTTCGCCACAATACACTCGGGCACGGTTGACATGCCGACAACATCGGCACCGATACCGCGAAGGAAACGATACTCTGCGCGTGTTTCGAGGTTCGGTCCGGAGACCGCAACAAACACGCCTTTATGAACATGAATTTTATTTTCGAGCGCGATACGCTCAGCCAAAGCTATCAATTCTTTGCTGTATGGTTCGCTCATATCAGGAAAACGCGGGCCGAATTCATCGGCGTTTTTTCCGATAAGCGGATTATCGCCAAGCAAGTTGATATGATCGGCAATAAGCATAACATCGCCGCGGCGGTAAAAGGGATTCATCCCTCCGCACGCGTTTGAAACAAGCAGGGTTTCGACTCCCAGCATCTTCATGACGCGTTCGGGATAGGTGATTTCCTGCATGGTATAGCCTTCGTAATAATGAAAGCGTCCCTGCATGGCAACGACATTCTTGCCGCCGAGTTTGCCGAAAATTAATTTTCCCTGATGTGATTCAACTGTTGATAACGGGAAATGCGGTATCTCCGCGTATTCAATTTCGAGTCTTTCTTCAATTTCTTTTACCAAACCACCGAGTCCGGTACCGAGAATAATACCGACGGGATAAGTTTCCGCCGTATGTTCGCGAATTGCTGCAAGGGTTTCCTGTAACGCGCTCTGTAAAGTACTCATAGTAATTTTTCTATAACTTGGTCAATATTGATTTGGTGCTTTTTCGGGGTTTCAGTCTTCTTTTCAGCGACCGGTTCATCACCCGCTTTTTCAACTTTCATTTCCAGTAAATTTGCCTGCGAGTTAACAATAGCGCGCAGTTTTGCAATAATGAGATCGCGTTCTTCGCGCAGGTTGATAATTGAACTCCGCACTTCGTTGGCGTATTCTTTTGCTTTCTCAATTATCTGTTGTGCTTTCAATTCCGCTTCTTTCATCATGAGGTTCGTCTGTTTCTTTGACGACTCAATTGATTTGGCGGAATTTTCCTGAGCTTTTAGCAGCGTTTCCTGAAGATTTTTTTCAATGCGGCGGAATTCCACAAGCTGTTCTTCAGCTTCTTCAATCTGCTTTTTCAGAGTTTCATTCTCTGTTTGCAGCTCTTCGTAATCATCCGCAATCTTCTCAAGGAATGCCTGTACTTCCTCGGCATCAAAGCCGCGGAATACCTTGTTGAATTCCTGATGTTTTATACTAACCGCTGATAATCTCATACTGTGTTACTCAATTATAGATAATTTCTTACGCCAAAAATCGCAGTGCCGATACGCACCAGCGTTGCACCTTCTTCAATGGCAAATACAAAATCGCCTGTCATGCCCATGGAAAGCTCCTTGACCGGAAATCCACGGGAGAGCATCTTTTCTCGAAGTTCATACAAATCACGGAAAGCCGCTCTGATGATTTTTTCATCATCAACAAAGGGAGCCATCGTCATCAATCCGCACAACTGCAAATGTTCCTGTGACATGCAATATTCCGCAGTGTGCATTATAACATCCGCGTCAGCCATACCGAATTTGGTTTCCTCATCCGAAGTTTTCACTTCAAGGAGGATATTCTGCTTTTTCGATTTCTTCGCCGCCTGTCTGGAAACTTCTTCCGCAAGCTTCAGAGAATCAATCGAATGAATAAAATCCGCGTTATCAACCGCGTATTTTACCTTGTTCGTCTGTAAATGACCGATAAGATCCCATGTAACCACGTTGCCAATCTCGTAAAACTTTGCCCGCAGCTCCTGCGGTTTGTTTTCGCCGAACCGGGTCATGCCTGCCGCCATCGCTTCACGTATATGGGATACCTCGAAATTCTTCGAGACCGCAATAAGCGTAACATCGCCGGGCTGCCTGCCCGACCGTAAACAAGCATCTTTTATCCGCTGCCGGATAAGTTGTATATTTTCCGAAATCATAGACGAAATTAAGATAGATAACTTATCGGTTTTTTCATCAAAAATCAACCTATTTTATTGTAAAATATGGTATTTAGCAGGAAATTTAAGTTAAAATATCCTTATGGGGGTATTGAATCAGCCTACCTCAACCACTGGGACGGTTGCCGGGTTATTTGTTCAGTTTATCAGAGGGGAAGAATTGGAGAGATGACAAGCAAGATAGTGTTTTCCTAGCCCATGACTTATAAGTCTATTGCAGAAGTCAATGTAGATCATCATTAACACGGCCTTTTAAGGCCGTGAGAAGGAATGCCTCAAACATCCCGGACTTTAGTCCAATTAAGATGTGTTTTGGGACTAAAGTCCAGCTCTCTGGTTGTATCCTTCCACGGTCTGAAGACCGTGGTTAATGAAGATAGTTATGCAACGGACACTTAAGTCATGGGCTGGGAAGAAATCTAATCCGTTCCGGGTTTAATATCTTTGTTCAGCTGACCTTTGCGGAGGTTTTCTTGCTGTTGCTGGACGATGTCCAGGGTGAAGGTGACGGGGAAAATGACGTAGCAAGGCACGGGTTCGGTTTTTCTGACAGCGGGAATGAACTTGGTATAATACACAGCTATATTAGCAGCTTCTTCGCAGCCGTATCCGATTCCCTTGACAATTTCCGTTTTCAGCACGTCCCCGTATTGATCGAGCAGAGCTTTAATTTTAACGGTACCCTGTATCTTTTTTTCAACGGCTTTTGAGGGGTAAAATACCAGATCATAAAAATTCTTCATGCCGTGCAGCGGTGAGGGCACAACCGCGAGATGCAGTTCTTGTACCGCAGCGGAATCCGACAGATCAATAACCAGAGTATCGTTTGAGGCAGCGGCTTCAGCATCAAGAATAGCCGGTCGGGTTTCTTCGGCAATAGAGGGCGGAACATTCTTTTGCGTGTCGTATGCCGGTTCGGTGGGTTCCTGTGCGGCGAATGCAGTATCGGGCGGCTGTAACCTTCCCGCAAAATACATTTTATCTTCAACGAAATTGCCGCGCTCATCATACACCGAACTTGCGCCTTCGCGCTTGCCGTTTTCAATGGTGAATAACTCGCGTAACGTGCCGGTGGCATCATAACGCTTTACTGTACCCGAAACAACGCCTGCCTGATAGGTGCGTTCTTCTTTCAGCACGCCGGACTCATAATAAATCCTGCCGATACCTTCGGGTCTGTTTTGATAATACGGCACAGCAGATGAAACCCGCCCGTTATTGTAATAGGTTTTGATCGTGTCAACAGGAAGTGTACTCTGTCCACGCGTAACTGATGAAAGAAGTACCGCGAGTATAAAAAGGCTTGATAAGCTTTTAGTACAAGTAAACCGGAAATATTTTTCTGACATTATCTGAGTTGCTAATCTTTAATATATAACGGTGCTAAAATAGCAATCAAAAATGTAATTCCCGCCATAACCAAGAAAAACATTGCGACATCATCGGTCATATCGAGCATATTATATTTCATCAGCAGGTAATGCCAGTCGTGTTTTGCGCCGGGAGGGCCGAGAAGTCTTAGTTTCATGGCTACCGCATCGCCTGCATAAACACTGATGTTGATGAGGTTTTGTGCAAGGAAGCACATGGAAAGCTGTGTCCAAATCAATTTATGCGCTCTCAGCCCGTACAAAATGAGCAGCGACGGCAGGATCAATTGCATCAGTGTTCCGCCCAGCATGAGAATGGTCTCGCCGAAAAATGAAAATATTAAATGCCCCGGCTCGTGGATAATCAAATCAAAATTATCAATCAAGGTGTAGTGCCCCTGATTGGATAGAAAGTAATAGGCAATGGGAATAATAAGCAGTGAAAAAATCCAGCGCTTCATTATATCTGTGGCCGTGTATGATTTCGCACCCTCGAGCATAACACTCTCCCGTATTATGAATTTAATGCAATAAGCCTGAGAAGTAAGTGAGAAAATACAATAATGGGCGCAAATCTCAAAGGGCACAAGCAGCCACCACGCCATAAATGACGTGGTTATTAATAACCCTGCCATCCGGAATCCGCGACAAGAGTTCTATACACTTGCTTTTTCATGACGAATGAACGGCTTTCTCTCTTCCTAACCCATGAGTTAACTCATGGGTTAGGAAGTAGAATTCCAGGACGTACCCTCTTCGTGGGACTGAGATCATCTGTAAAATATGCAACCCCCTGAGCATATGTTAATTTTGCGCCATTACGCTGCTTTTTGACTGTTTTGCCCTTTAAATCACATTCTTATATTCTTGATTGTATGGATTTTTTGTATATTAATTATTTATGCTTCGCCGTACATGCCGCATCAACGCATATACGGCCTCTGTATCTGAATAATGTAATACAAGGTTACTTATGTCAACGAAAGAATTACTAAAAAAATATAATCTTCCTGAAAATTTCAGCAACCGCGAGTTAAGCTGGATTGAATTCAACCGACGCGTGTTTGAGGAAGCAATAAATCCCGAACTGCCGCTCTTGGAGCGAGTGAAATTCATTTCCATTTTTGCTTCCAATTTGGATGAATTCTACATGATCCGCGTATCCGGATTGAAAGATCAGGTTGATGCCGGATTTGCCGAGCCGACGATTGACGGATTAACGCCAATTGAGCAGCTGCGAAAAATTGAAAGTGTTCTTCGTCCGATGCTTGAACAGGTCAATAAAGTCTGGCGGGATGAGATTCTGCCGCAGTTGAGAGAAAATAATATATACCTCTGCAAACTGGAGGATTTGAGTCCGGAAGAGTTTATTGCGCTGCATGAATATTTTAAGAGAGAGATTTTCCCGGTACTTACGCCGCTTGCATTCGATCCCGGGCGGCCGTTTCCTTATATATCAAACCTTAGCCTGAGTCTCGCCATACAAGTGCGCTCCCCCAAGGGTGAGGAATTTTTTGCAAGAGTAAAGGTGCCGAATTCATTACAGCTATTACTTCGTATTGATACGATCTTTCAGCCCGCCAAGGGGCACAACGCCGATGATGAAAACCGTGTTTATAAGTTCATGTGGTTGAGCGATCTTATCAAAGCAAACCTGAACTTGCTTTTTCCGCATATGGACATTCTTGAAGCACACCGTTTCAGAATTACCCGCGATACGGATATGGAAATTCAGGAAGATGAAGCCGATGATCTGCTGAAAACTATTGAAGAAAATATCCGGCAGCGCAGATTCGGAAATGTTATCCGCTTGCAGGTCGGTATGGACATGCCGGAGTTTATGATCAATACCTTGATTGAGAATCTGGAAATAACCCGGGATGAAGTGCATATCATGGAGGGTCCGCTTGGACTCAGTACGGTTATGGCAATGTCCAATTTACCCCTGCACAGGTTGAAAGAAAAACCTTATATCCCATCATTGCCGAAAGCGTTTGAAAACGATGAGGATATTTTTTCTACGATAAAAGAAAAAGATATTCTCTTGCATCATCCGTATGAATCATTTTCTCCTGTTATTGAATTTATCAAAAAAGCATCGCGCGACCCCGATGTGCTTGCCATAAAGCAGACGCTCTATCGCGTCGGCGCTAATTCACCCGTTGTTGAATATCTTATTGAGGCGGCAGAGCGCGGCAAACAGGTCGCTGTACTGGTCGAATTGAAAGCGCGATTCGACGAAGAAAATAATATATTCTGGGCGCGCGAACTTGAAAAGGTCGGCGCGCATGTGGTATATGGACTCCTTGGTCTGAAGACACATGCAAAAATGGCGCTTGTGGTACGGAGAGAGTTAGACGGCTTGCGTAGATATGTCCATCTTTCAACGGGAAATTATAACGCGACAACCGCCAAAATGTATACCGACCTCGGGCTGTTTACCTGCAACGATGAGATTGGTGTTGACGTATCCAATATTTTCAACTACCTCACCGGATATTCAAAGCAGACTGAATTCAACAAACTTCTGGTCGCACCGATTAACCTGCGAGAAAAGCTACTGGAACTCGTTGAGCGCGAAGTCCAACACGTCCGCTCGGGACATGATGGCCGCATCGTGATGAAATTAAATTCACTTGTTGATCCGTTATTCATCGCCGCATTGTATGAAGCATCCAACGCAGGCGTAAAGATAGATCTTATCGTGCGCGGCATCTGCTGTCTCATTCCCGGAAAACCCGGAGTAAGCGAAAACATTCGTGTTACCAGTATTGTCGGCAGATTCCTTGAACACAGCCGTATATTCTATTTTGAAAATAACGGCAGCTTTGAAATTTTCCTCAGCAGCGCGGATATTATGCAGCGCAACCTCGACCGCCGCGTTGAGATCGCTTTCCCGATTCTCGATGAGAAACTGAAAAAACAGTTGAAGGAAATTATTCTTAAGGTTATGCTGATTGATAATCAGAAAGCCAGAGTGCTGCGTCCCGATGGGACTTACTACTTCGCACCGATTGAAGAAGGACAAAAGCTTATCAACTCACAGGAGTGGTTTATGAAGAACAGCACCAAGCCGCCGAAAAAGTTGGCAAAAAAACTCAGCGACAAAGAGTAGCCGCAATAGCACACGGATAACACAGATGACACTGATTCTCACGGATTGATTATTAATAGAACATGAGGGGATAATGTTTTTACATGAGGAAGTTACTGAAAAAATAATAAATGCTTTTTATCAGGTGAATAACAGGCTTGGCTTTGGATTTCTTGAAAAGGTTTATGAGCGGGCGATGATAATTGAACTGCAGAAACAAGGATGCAAAGTTGAGACTCAGAAAAGCATAAAAGTTTATTACGATGGAAATGTAATAGGCGATTATTTTGCGGATATGCTAGTTGATAATCGTGTCATAGTCGAACTAAAAGCCGTCGAATCTCTCAACCACGAGCATGAGCTTCAACTGATTAATTACTTACGCGCAACAAAAATCGAAGTCGGTTTGCTTATCAATTTTGGCAAAAGAGCCGAATTTAAAAGAAAATTATACACAAACGACCGGAAGTAGCACTGATCAAAACTTCAGTTCTATTCTGATAAAAGAAATATCAGTGTAAATCTGTGTTACCTGCCCGCATGACTACGTCAGCGGTCGGGCGGGCTCGCGTTCTATCCTCCCCTAATAACTCGGGCGTTGTTTGTAGGGAATGGGGTCTTCGACACCGGCGAGTCTGAATCCCCGCAGACGGAAAGCGCAGCTATCGCATACACCGCAAGCCTCATCGCTATTCTGATAACACGACCAGGTCAAATGTAAAGGGGCTTTGAGTTCAACACCTTTTTCTACAATTTCTTCTTTACTCAGGTGAATAATCGGCGTAACAATTTTGATATGAGTTTCCGGCTTTGTTCCCGTCTCGACCATCTTTTCAAATGCCTCGTAAAATTCAGGGCGGCAGTCCGGATACCCGCTCGCGTCCTCATACACCGCACCGATAAAAATCGCTTTTGCACCGATTACCTCCGCCCAGCTTACGCAGGCGGAAAGGATATTCGCGTTCCTGAATGGAACGTATGATGAGGGTACGTGTTTATTTTCAATATCCGCCTTTGTGACTTCCATCGAATAATCCGTCAATGACGACCCGCCGATTTTTGTAAAATGCGAAAAATCAATTACAAGCCGGTGATGCAGATCAACACCGTAATAATCAGCTATATCGTGAAAAGCTTTCAACTCTCGCTCTTCCGTACGCTGACCGTAATTAAAGTGCGCCAGAGCTAAATCATATTGTTCTTTTGCTAAAGCAGCAGTAACGCAGCTATCCATACCACCGCTGACGGCAACAACTGCTAATGGTTTTTTCGTTTTCATAAACTTTCAAATTATTTTATGCAATTTCCCCATTCTCCAAAAAAAATCCTAATCTCATTTATGAACGTGACCGCAAAGACGCAGAGACGCAAAGTATTTTTAGAATGAATCACGCTAAGGCGCAAAGCCGCTAAGATTTTTTATAAAACAACAATCGACTTGCAGTAAAAACACGACTTTATTTAATCTACGCATTCATCAAATATAAAAATTCTTTGCGTCTCTGCGTCTTTGCGGTTAGTTCTCCTTCATTTCGAATTCGTCTTCTTTCAGGTTGTAGTATCGCTTATAATATTCCTTACCAAATACGACGCCCATTTTTTGCAGTGTTTTGTCGCGTTCTGCAAGCGACTTATGCACATCATCTTCGCCGTACAACTGAAACACGGGAATCGCATCATGCGTGTTATCAATAAAATTCAATTCCCATATCATTGAAATAAGTGCATTAACAGTCTTTTCGACCAGCCGTTTATCTCCTTCGGTAAGATGATGCAGAATATCCCGGTGAGTTTTTGCGGCCGCATACGTTCCCCGGTCAGTGACTTCGGTAGTCAGTGTTTCAGATAGAATCGCCTTGGATATTTCCGTGTTACAGAAGTCAAGGTACTTTTTATACACATCACTCGAATGATTACGCGAACTTTCAATAAACTCTATGCTTGAATCATCAGGAATAACGGCAATGGTATCACTCAACATCTTTTCCAATGATGCCAGCAGTGCCGCAGTTTCATCGCTCGTGTAGGTACGGGGTTCTTTTGCAACAAGGAACGGCAGTCCGTATTTTTCGGTAAAAGTTACCCAAAACTGCAAGCCGCTCCGTTTAAATGTCACCGGCCAATAACACCGGCTTAATGTCTTTTCTCCATAAGGATTAAGATAAGTCGGCTGGTTGACTGCCACGAGAAATTTATACTTCGGCAGCAAGATACCTTCGCTTCCGTAATTTTCCATAAGACGCAGTTTGTTGTCGGAATCGAACACAAACCACTCCTGAGGTTTCTCTTCAATGGATGTGGGTACATACTTTCCATTTCTCACCTCCCACATAATTTCAAGAACAGAATAGCCGTAGAACACGGCATCGAGAACCTGATTAATAAGCTTGTCAATATCTAACTTACCGAGCACATCACGGATGAAGTGGACTTCGTCATCTCCTGCGCTGTTTTTCATCACCTGCCACTTCATTGATGCAGGACCGGCTTTCCTCTGTTGCATATTTGCGTACACATGCGCGTCGGAAGTCAAATCCCGGTACGCGATGATTGACTTGCCTGTTTTCTGCAATATCGGATCGGGATCCGGCAAGTTATTAATTATGTATGGTAAATCGTTCATCAGCTTTCTACTCGCAATTTCGCGATGCAGTTTTTCTTCGCTGACTTTCTCATTCTGCTGTCTGTTTCGATTTCTTTTTTTCATGCTATCCTCCGGGATTTAAATAAAATTTCTTGTTATGCGACTTTTGCGTTTAATATTGTTCGACATTACTGCTATCGGCATGGGTGCATTCTGCGCTGCATGTAAAGCCAGAGCGAGTGACCAGAACCTATCCCCGTGCCCGCTGCCGGTTCGCACCGCATCAAATCTGGTGTTCCCGGACGACGTTTGGGTGCGCCTAATGCTGTGCAGATCATCGCGCAGCTGCACATCGGCGGGAATAGCGAGCTTCTTTTCCTCGAAATGTTTTAATACGGTATAGGCGAGTTCTTCTTTTATCTGCGCGGTAAAATTTATCCCCTCTATTTTAGCGCCAAATTGTTTTTGCAGCTCTTCAGCCAGCGGCATTCCCATTCCCGTCGCGTCTATACAGCAGCGGCGTAATTTCGGATGCGACAGGTACTCCCGCATGATTTCCTTTTGTCTGCTGAATGTTTCGCCTTTCATTACTTTTAACAACGCGAGTGAAAAGCCGACGCTTTGTTTTTCCAAAACACTTAACACGGTAAAATCATTCTTTCTGCCTATATCTATACCGGCATAGTATTCGCCGTCATCCGATAGGTTATCTCTCAAAATGCAGTCCGGCGATTCACATTCCGCAATACGTTTATAAGATAGAAGCGCGGTTGATTCGTCAACCGGCACACAGCAGAATTCCTCATTCCAGACTATCTCATCAAAGCAGCTTTCGCGAAGTTCTTTCAACCATGCCTCGCGCTCCTTTTCTGTGGTATGCTTCTGTAATATTTTATCGGCAAGTCCATCCTCAACGGCTTTGTGTATATCGGTCGTATGGAGTCCCCATGGCAGCGAACCTTTTTTGATATTCTCGACAAAGCGGTAAAACAAACTTTGCTTTCCATTGTGCGTTGAAAGAATTCTCAGCGGATAGCCCCAGGTGATCGCTGGTTTTGCCGCTTTCCATAATGCCGCGTCATCATCGTGATGTGCAAACTCATCCAAAACGACCTTGCCGCCCTTGCTTCGAAATGCTTTTGGATTGCTCGTCAGCGCGGTAATGCGTTTACCGTTCGAAAAGTGTATTTGCAGTGTTCCCGTTTTGCGTTGAATATCAAGCACCGCTTCATCACCGCTTTTCGCAAGCGTAAGCAGCTTTATCCACTGCATACAATAGATAATATATTCCCGCGCTGCTGTTTCATCTGCCGAACTGAACCACACCGCAGGTACATTCCCTTTAATGATATCACGCACATCCTCATAACTCTGGACAAATGTTGCGCCGATACGTCTGGATTTTTCCCAGACTTTCACCTGCGAGTCATCTTTAAGCCACTCGACCTGATACGGCAGAAAGAGCGGTAAATGACTTTGTATTTCTTCGAGTCCCTTTAGTATCATACTATTTAATACCGAGAATTTCTTTTTCAATAAATTCGATCATCTCATGCGAAATCATTTTTTCCTTTTTACCCGTACGCTTTGTTTTCTGCGTCAGTTCAAAAGATAATTTCGCGGCTGAGAGTCCGCGCAATACAGCATACAATGTATTGCTGTTGGGATTTTCTTTCGCAAGCTCAACCGATTCTTTCAATAGGAATAGAATATCCTCTTGCAGATTTTCCATTTCGGTTTTCTGCGGCGCCGCATCCGGGGTTTCAGTAGTTTTCTTTTTCATCTGTCGTTCCTCAATGCCATATCAATCTTTGTTTCCATACGCGAGAGCAAAGCGGTCAACACTTCTTTATACTTTATGTCCTGCTCAAGCATGACGAACATCTGCTTTGTATTCTCTTGCTCCTGCCGGGCATTCTTTTCCTGCTGGCGGGCAAATTGCTTAATGGAGATGTACCACATTACGAATACGATGAGTGCAATACTTCCGTTGCCGATAAGATTCAATAATTCGGGTTCCAATTTCATTCCTACCTCGTTTATAATCACTGCGCAAATGTAGAGCCCGGGTTGTGACTTTGTCATCTGCACACTGCAGTGCACCGTGCACTACTTCGTGCACTGCATACTGCAATAGACAGGGACAACGAATATGAAATAGTTTTGCATCGTGTTTATCACACATGTTCTTTGATATTGATGAGTCAAGGGGTAGAAGTACAAACCCAACCGAACCAGAGGCTGCCTGCATTTTATAGAACGCGGATGACACAGATGACGCGGATTTTCACAGATCTTTTTTGTTAAGGCAGCCTCACTCCAAAGGTTCTCAGGCTCATGTTAAAAAATAATCCGTGTGAATCAGTGTCATCAGTGTTATCCGTGTTCCATTTTCAGAAAGGATCAATTATGAATGATTGGTTTGAAATTTTTCGTACAGGCACGCATACCGATACCAACGGCAACACATGCACGTGGACGGAAGCGGATCTGGATACTATTGTCGGGCGGTACAACGCGGAAGTTTATGAGGCTCCCATTGTTATCGGCCATCCGGCAACAGATGCACCCGCGTATGGCTGGATAGAAAAGCTTGAACGCGCGGGAGATGTTCTGCTTGCAAAGGCAAAACAGCTCGTGCCTGAATTTGTCGAGCTTGTTCGCCAGGGAATGTATAAGAAGGTCAGTATTGCCATTACTCCCGATTACGATCTGCGCCATGTCGGTTTTCTCGGTGCCGCGGCTCCTGCCGTAAGCGGACTAATACCCGCGCAATTCACATCAGGTGAAGAGCTTATTGCGTTTGAAAGTAATGCACCGGCTATTGAAACTCCGGCAGAAGATGAGGCGGACAAGAAAGAGGAAGAACTGCAATCCCGCATTGACGAACTGGAACAGAAGTTCGCGCAAAGTGATGCCGATAAAAAGAAACTGCAGGAGATTCTTTACGAGCAGGAACAGAAAAAAGAACTGCTTGAATTTCAGTCGTACCTCGACGCAAAAGTTGCAGCCGGAGTCCTATCCCCCGCACAAAAAGAACTCGCCGCACGTTTGGTGCTTCACCTCGCTTCAGCACCGGAAGAATTAAAGGAAGATGCATCATTTGCCGCACAATCCGGCGATACGGTCATCAAGACATTCCGCATGTTCATTGAACTGCTGCCGAATCATTTTTCATTCGGGGAAATGGCGGTAAAGAAAAACCGTTCCGAAAAGGAACCGCACAGTGATGTTGATTATGCCGGCAAGCTTATCAACAGCAGCATGAAATCAGCTCATTAACGGTATATAAGTATACCATAAACAATCAAATCAAAACGGAGAAACATTATGAAACTTAGTCAAATTTCAGCAGGCGACGAGTTAACCCAGCTTGTTGTCAAGAAAATGACCGAGCGCGCAAACGTCCTTTTGTTCGCGGAGTTCTATTCCATTTTCGGTAATGCCGAATACGCCCGTAAGACGGCAACCGCTTCAGGTGGAAAATTCAGAGCGTTGGATTCGGACTATGACGACAACGTTATCACACCGACATTCGCGAGTCCAGCACTCAAAATCCTCGGCGACCACATTCAGGTTGACCAGGCTCACGAGCGCAGAGGTTACGACATCGGTTCCGTGCGTGCATCAGAGCTTCTCAACTTCGCGGCAAATCTCGGAAGACAATTCCAGAACTTCTTCTTCAACGGAAGCACTGCCAACTCATCCGAAGAGTTCGATGGCATCAAACGCCTCATTCCGTCATTTCAGAAGATCACCGCTGCCACCAATGGCTTGAGCATTGATCTCGGAAACAGCGATGCCGCGAAAGGCCGCCAGCAAAAATTCCTCGAACTGCTCGATACACTCATCGGCAGTATTGACGGCGGTGCACAGGTTGTTTTCATGGACAGCAAAACACTCGCGCGTCTCACGACCATCGCCCGCGAATTCATCACGACACAGGTCAATCAGTTCGGTCAGCCGATCAAATACTTCAACGATATTCCGGTACTGCCGGCTGGTTATGATAACAATGGCAGCCGGGTTATCGCGCACGACGAAACGAGCGGCAGCGCATCAAACTGCACCAGCATCTACGCGGTACGCTTCGGCGAACGCAGTGACATTTCCATCGCAACCAACTGCGGCGTTGATGTAAAAGATCTGGGACTTGTCGGATCGTTCTACACACACAAAGCCGAACTCGACGCGGCACCGGTTATACTGAACGACAAAGCCGTCGCCCGTCTCGAAGGCATCATCATCTCATAGACATGATTAACCGCAAAGCGCGCAAAGTTCGCAAAGATATTTTTAAAAAAGGATTTCTTCATTTAGCAAATACACCACTCCGATTATTCGACGGAGGCTTCTGATAAAAATACTCTTTGCGTTCTTTGCGAACTTGGCGGTAAAACTTCAGAAAGCATAATTATGATACCGAAAAATGGTAAAAGAAAGTTTACTGCATTTATCATCACCATCACCTGCTTTACGGCGATTGTGATTTTCTGTCTGAGTAAAATTGATATATCCCGGCTCGATCTTTCCACCTTCGCCGTACAGCTCGCAACCGGCTACTCCGTCGTATGCGGATTGTTTTTCGGCAGTAACGTACTCGAGCATTTTGCTTCAAAGAATGATAAGGATAAAGACGCATGAATAAGAAGTTTTACATACTGCCGGTGTTGTTGTGTCTCGTCGTTCTGTCGGTTTGCATTTCACAATGCAGAAAGAAACAATCCGGACAGACCTCGACGGTTGGCAAAAGCGAAACGACAATTCTTATTAAAGGTAGCGCCGATACGACGACTCACTTTAAGCAGGTCAAAGGCACCGTACGGTTGAAGAAATTACAACGCACAGCTTCAGACTCCACGACCGTTTATTCCGGCAGCATCAATGATAGTCTCGGCAGCTTTTCAATTACTGCCCGCATGGTGAATGATTCCTCGTTTATCAGTCTGGATTACGCGGGTGCGCTGGCGGAGAGGGTTATCTCACAAACCGACACTCTGCTGCATAATTCACTTGAAATCCGCGAAGTCAATTTGCCATGGTATGATTCCTTTGTCGTCGGCATCATCACCGGCGGCGTTTTACTCGTAATATATTTAATTATTCATTCCTCGAAATAGAAAGCCGCACAGCGTCCTATTGCGATTAAAAAGGGTGAAACATGTTAACTACAAATATTGATTTTCCGGAATGCGAATACATCCGGGAGAAAACAGCAAAGCAGATGATCGTTCTGCATCATACGGTTTCGTCTTCAGGTGCTTACGTTGACGACTGGTGGAAAAGTGATAACGGTAAATCCCGTGTCGCTGTTGCATTCATTGTCGAGAAAACCGGAGAGATATATCAATTGTTCGATCCCTGCTATTGGGCATATCACATCGGCAAAGGCAGTACACGTGAGGACAACATGCACAGCATCGGCATTGAGATTGTTAACGAGGGCCCGCTTGTTGAAAAGGACGGGGATTTTTACTGGAATGCTGGCAAGACGAAATACGATGCTGAAGTCTACACCCACAAAGAGCTATGGCGCGGCAGCAAATATTACGCTTGCTACACCGATTTGCAATACAAAGCCGTATCCGAATTGATTTCACACCTGTGTACCAATTTCAACATCCCCCGTAGCATCATTACAAGCTATTCGTTTTCACAAAAATATTTTGCGCATAAGGGAATTGTGAGTCACCATAACCTGCGAAGCGATAAGAGCGATGTGAGCGTTGCGTTTGATTACGCGAGATTATCGTCCTGATTACTTATATCTACATAATTCAGTTTTGAAAGAACGCCGAACAACTCTGCGACATTTTTTGTGAATGCCGTGCAGTATTCTATGGCTTTTTCCGGAACATTGAACTGTTTCATAATTGCAAGCTTTATAGAGCCGTTCTGCTGATGGATGCGTATCTCATCCTTATAGTGATCCATAATATATCCCGCCAGACGGACGAACCGGGTTTCGTAAAACTCCGTGTTGTTACCTTTCGGCAGGATGATAAGTATCTGCTTTTTCTGAATGATGACGCGCTCGAAGAAAACCCTTGAAGCCAGATATTTTAGTTCCGCACTCATGAACAACCGCTTTACAATCGCGGGCAGCATGCCGAAGCGGTCTTTCATCTCATCTTCAATCTCGAAAAGTTCATCAATTGTTTTAATAGAATAGAGCGTTGTATAGTAACTCAATCGGTCCATCTGCTCGGATATGTAGGCTTTTGGAATACCGATTTCGAAGTATGCCTCAATTGTCGTATCCGTTTTTATTTCAGCCGTCGGCAAATCTTTGAAAATATCTTTGAACTCTTCCTGCTTCAACTCCTCAACAGAATCATTTATCATTTTTATATACAGGTCGAAACCGATTTCATTGATAAATCCTGTCTGCTCGGTTCCAAGTAAGTTACCCGCACCGCGGATTTCAAGATCGCGCATAGCGAGACTGAATCCCGAACCCAAATCCGAATATTCCTCTATCGCCTGCAAACGGCGCGCTGTATTCTTATTCATTTTGTTAACAGACGGCACTAACAGATACGCGTATGCCTGTCTGTCCGCACGTCCAACGCGTCCACGCAGCTGATGCAGCTCCGCGAGTCCGAACCTGTCTGCCCGATTGATGATAATGGTGTTGGTACTTGGAATATCGAGTCCCGACTCAATAATTTTTGTTGCGAGAAGAACGTTGTACTCACGATGTAAAAATCCGTGAAAAACATTTTCAAGCTGTGTCGCTTTCATCTGTCCGTGCGCGATTGCAATCCTAACACCGGGGACAAGCGTTTGGATATATGACGCGAATCGCTCAATGGTCTGCACGCGGTCATGTACAATATAGACCTGTCCGCCGCGCTTTATCTCGTCCAAAATCCAATTCTTGATTTTCGCATTTTCAAACGCCTCAACGCGCGTGTAAATCGGCTGACGGTTCGGCGGCGGTGTGGCAATGATAGACAAGTCACGCGCTCCGAGAAGCGATAAATTCAGCGTACGTGGAATCGGTGTTGCCGTCAACGTGAGAATATCTACATTCAATTTGTATGCACGGAGCTTCTCTTTTGCCGCAACTCCGAAACGGTGTTCCTCATCAATAATGAGCAGTCCAATATCTTTAAATGAAACATCCTTTGAAAGAAGCCTGTGCGTACCGATAACGATATCAACCTTCCCTTCACCCAGAGAAGCGATGATTTCTTTCTGCTTTGCCGATGTTTGGAAACGCGACATTGCCTCAATAACAACCGGATACTGTGACAGCCGGTCTTTAAATGTGTTGTAGTGCTGTTCGGCGAGAATGGTAGTCGGAACCAGCACGGCGACCTGCTTGCCGTCTTGCACGGCCTTAAATGCGGCACGCACGGCAACTTCAGTTTTGCCGAAGCCCACATCACCGCAAACAAGGCGATCCATCGGATTGGAAGCTTCCATATCGGTTTTCACTTCTGCAATAACCTTCGCCTGATCCGGCGTATCTTCATAAATAAAAGAGGCTTCGAGTTCGCGCTGCCAGATTGAATCCGCGCTGTACGAATAACCCTTACTCATCTTTCTGCGGGCGTACAGTTCAATTAACTCGCGCGCCGCTTCCTTAATGCGCTTCTTGGCTTTCTTCTTCTTGTTCGCCCAGTCGGATGTGCCGAGCGTTGAAAGCTGCGGAGTAAGTCCCTCTTTTGCTGAATATTTTTTTACAAGATGCAGATAGTTAAGGTTGACATAAACAATACCGCCATCATTGTAACGAAGCTTCATTGACTCCTGCTCCGCCTCGCCGATCATAATGGATTCGAGTCCGAGATACTTACCGATACCGAATTCTTCATGCACAACAAAATCGCCATGCCGGATTGCGGGAAGTTCACGTTTCTGTGCAGTCTTCTTTTTTAATTTCGATGGTAGTTTTGTGCGATAAGGCTTATTGAATATCTGATAATCCGTCAACAACATGTATTTGGAAGTGTTGTCAACAAAGCCGTCTTTAACAGGCAGGACAAATACTTTGATGCGCCCGCCGTCAAGTGCGTCTATCAAACCTGAACGCTCATCCTGCAAAACGTCCGCCAGACGGTCGGTCTGAATCTGATTTTCCGCCGCGATGAAAACAGTAAAACCTTTAGTCAGATACTGAGAGATTGTAGAATATAAAACTTTGTAGTTCGAATTGATGACCGGTGCCGGAGATAAATGCAGCGGTATTACCTGTCCGCTTTCAAGTTCGTTTTCTATAACCCAGGTAATGTTCGGCTGCAAGGCAAAGCGCTCATCGAACACATCGGAGAAGTACACGGCATTGTCTACCGGCTCGTCCTGTTTTTCTTCGGCTTCTATCTCGTAATCAAAATCCTCATCCGCATAGGCATCTATTTTTTTTGCTTCTTTCGCCTTCGGCTCATCCGAAGATAAATTTTTCTGTCGCATATCGGCAGCGCGCATAAATACTAACGGTGAACCGATGTAATCAAAAACATTCTGCGCGGAGAAATCAACAGCTTCAAAGTTTGCAATCGGCGGGGCAAGCGTAATCTGTTCGACGCGTTCAATCGAGCGTTGGTTTTCCGGATCGAAAAAGCGGATGGATTCGATAAAGTCGCCATCGAACTCAATACGTGTCGGAACTTTCTCGCTGTACGACCAGAAATCAATAATAGCACCGCGCTTTGCGTAATCGCCCGGAGCTTCGACAAACTTCTGACTCTGATATTGCAGCATTTCAAGGTATTCGCATATCTCGGAATAATTGATAGTTCCGCCGGTTTTTACAATCGTTGTCTGTCCGACAAGCGTCTGCTTCGCGGGCACAGGTGTGAGAAACAAATCATATGTGGCGAGAATAATGAACTCTGTCCGGTTAACAACACCTGTCAGCTTTTCCTGCAATGCCTCCATCGCGTAATCGCTAATCTCGACAACATGCGCACCGAGTCCGAGCAAATGCAGTTCGACAAATGATTCCTGAATCGCCTGCTGTGAATTTAATAGAATAATGATTTGTTTATGCTTTTCAAACAGAAGCCGCACGGATAGGTTTTTAGCCGCGCCGAATAACGTGGAAACCGGAATAATTTTTTTTCCGCCCGCATCAATAGAAGCAAGAAAGTCCGGAATGCTTCCGGACTGCTGAAATCGTAGTAAAAATTGAGAGTCAGTCACAAAACGCCTAAAGTTTTATGGCATAAGCCATAAGATAAATAAATAAAAAGTGCATAGTAAATTATGAAATCGGAGGGAAATATGGGCATCTGTGGTAGAAATCTGTTTCCTAACCCATGAGTTAACTCATGGGTTAGGAATATAGGTTAGTCAACCTCTCTCAGAAACTTAGCGCTGTCTTCGGGGATTGATGTATTGATAAACATGCCGCTGCCGAGTTCGAATCCCGCCGCGGTTGAGAGCCGCGGAATAATCGAAAGATACCAGTGGAAATATTCGGAATTGTATTCGTGTACGGGTATCGAACGGATGGTGTAGTTAAAATCCGGATTGTTCAATCCCTTATACAGTTTTTTCAAAACGGTTTGCAGGTTCAAAGCAAGGTCTTCGAGCTCCTCCCTGTTTGTCTCGCCGAATGAAGCCATGTGGCGTTTCGGAAAAATCCACAGATGAAACGCAGATAACGCCGCATAGGGAATAAACGCCGCGAAGTGTTTTGTATCCACAACGATTCTGTCGCCCGAACTCATTTCTTCTTCAAGCGTTCTGCAAAAAACACATTGGCCGTTATCGTCAAAGAAACTTCGTGCAATATCGGTCCGTGTGCGCAGTTGATATGGAACAACAGGCATTCCGACTATCTGTGAATGCGGATGCACGAGCGACGTTCCGGCGGACTTTCCGTGATTCCGGAAAATAATAATTGATTCGATACGTTTATCTTTTTTCAGCATGCGGTAACGCTGGCGGTAGGCATCAAGGATATGGTTCATTTCCTCATGACTCATATCAATGAGTGTGTGACTGTGCTTGCGGTGTTCAATAAGTACATCATGAAATCCGAACGCGTCCATTGAGCGGTATATGCCGTTCATGTTGCGTTCGGTGTTCCCCGTTGGAATAACAGCGGGATATTTGTTCGGCACAAGCCGGAGTTTCCATTTGTTTTTCTCTTCCAAACGGAATATCTCTTCTTCGGCCATTGTCTCGTTGCCGGGACAAAAAGGACAATCCTTTACATAGTCATTCTTCTGCGGCTCCGGCTGCTTCGGACCCGCAAATTGATCCGGGCGCAAAGCCCGCTCTCTTGCAATAACAACCCAGTCACGGGTTATAATGTTTTGACGCAATTCCGGCATGTGAACCTCCCGAAATTAATTCATCAATATATATTAGAAAACAACCGAACTATTTCGCCTTATTATGTACATCGTCAACATCACGAACGAACTGCACGAGAATACCCGCGAGAATCATTGACGATCCGCCGATAACCATTGCCCAGATAGGATCGCTGCCGAACAGGTGATGAATCATAAATCCCAATATTGCAGCTGCGAGTATCTGCGGAATTACAATAAAGAAATTGAAAATGCCCATGTAGATTCCCATTTTTTCCGGTGGCAGTGAACCGGCAAGAATCGCATACGGCATTGAAAGTATGGAAGCCCATGCAAGTCCGACACCCAACTCGGAAACGATCAGTAAGTTCGGATCTTTGATAACAAAAAATGAAAGTAAACCTATACCACCGGCAAAAAGACTAATCATGTGCACGGTTTTACGAGTCGTGTAGCGTGCAAGTACCGGCAACAGAAATGCAGTAAGAGCTGCGAATCCGTTATACACGGCAAAGAGAACACCGACCCAGTCGGCGCCCTTGTTATATAATGCCGATGTTGTATCCGTTGCACCGTAAATGTGGCGTGTAACAGCGCCCGTCGTGTAAATCCACATTGCAAACAACGCGAACCATGAAAAAAATTGTACGACTGCAAGCTGAAGCATCGTAGCCGGTATCTTTACGAACGATATAAATATTTCCTTAAATCCCTTGGTAACGGCAGCAAAAACATTTTCGCTTGCGGCTTTTTCTTTTTTAAAAGCCTCCATATCCGCAGGCGGATATTCTTTAGTCGAAAATACCGTCCATGAGACTGCGCCTATAAAAGCAACCGCTCCGATATAGAACGAGAACATTACTGATGGCGGTATATGTCCCTCAGGAGCAGTATTCGGAATGTTAAACCAGTTGGTCATCATGTATGGAAGAGCAGAGGCAACAACGGCACCGGTACCGATAAAGAAACTCTGCACGGCAAAACCCATGGTACGCTGTTCTGATGGCAGAAGGTCGGCAACCAGAGCGCGAAACGGCTCCATTGATATATTGATGGTAGCATCAAGCACCCACAACATTCCCGCGGCGACCCACAAAGCCGGAGAGTTCGGCATAACGATAAGTGCGCATGAAGCGAGTATCGCTCCCGCTAAAAAATAGGGACGACGGCGGCCAAGTCGGTTCCACGTCCTGTCGCTCATGTAACCAATAACAGGCTGGACGAGCAGTCCGGTTACCGGAGCGGCAATCCACAAAATCGGAATATCATCAATCTTAGCGCCGAGTGTTTCAAAAATACGGCTGACATTGGCGTTTTGCAGAGCAAAGCCAAACTGGATTCCGAGAAATCCGAAACTCATATTTAAAATTTGCCAGAAACTTAGACGTGGTTTTTCCATAGTTAATGTACTTTATTTGTCAGAGAATTAAAGTTAGGACAGGGAAATATACTTAAATCCACAGAATTGAGAAACGAAAGAATTTCAGGCCAAATCGCAGAGGAACGTACCGCAAAGACCCAAAGGCGCAAAGTATTTTATAAGCAAGCTCTTTGGAATTTGAATTACACAATTGTGATTAAAGACCACATTTATTTCCATTTAAAAATCTTGGCGAACTTGGCGTGCTTTGTGGTACTATTGCCCTATTTCCATACGAGATGCCGCACGGTGGCACCGTCACACTCCAATATTACAGCGCCTTCTTTGTCTGTCCTGTATACAGCAACGTTGTTGTTGTGCAGACGCTCTATGACATCTTTATTCGGATGGTGATAGATGTTATTTATCCCCACGCTTATGGTGGCGATGTCAGGAGATAGTGTTTTTATAAATGCGTCGGTTGTTCCGAATCTGCTGCCGTGGTGTGTTACTTTCAACACATCGCAATCGAGAGCGCTGCCGAATCGCTGCATAAGATATTCTTCGCGCTCCTTTTGTGCGTCGCCGGTAAAGAAAAATTTCTTATTCCCATATTTTAACATGACACATAATGACTTATCATTCTGTGTCTGATAATCAGGCATCGGCATCTTTCTGCCGGAGAAGAAATGCAGCACGCAGTCATTTATGAGCCATGTTGTATCTTCCGGCATTAATACTTTGACATCACATAGCTTTGCATACTGAACAAACCGGTCAACATCCCAAATATCACCCGAGCATCGCGAAATACATATACTCCCTATTCTTCCCGCCTTCATCAGCGACGCGAATCCTTTGTAATGATCCGCATCGAAATGTGATATCACTCCGTAATCTATTTTCTTTATACCAAGATAATTAAGCAGAGGAAGCAGCACACGCTCGCCGTTATCGTAAACGGGACTCGCGTATCCCGCATCAATCAGGATGGTTTTGTTATCCGGGAACATAATCAACGACGCATCGCCCTGCCCTACATCAACCGACAGGATCTGCAATTTACCATCATGCAGAAATGTACTCCGCGCCGTTTCCTGAACGACCAACAAAGCGACGACCACCAACGGCAATAGTATGAGTTTACTTTTCAATGACTTAAACCTTGGGAGATAAACGAGGAATACGGCGACGAGTGAATAATAAAAAATGATTCCAACCATACCGAACCGCGCAACCGCAACGTATGAATACGACTCCGCCCCGAAGGTTTGTACGAACCAGTAGACCACAGATGTCATAAGATTGCATCCACTGCTAACCAGCATTCCAACATACATTGAAAAAGTCGAAATAATGAGCGCCATGATCTGTGCACCCATGATGAGATTGATAATAGGAACAACAAAGCAGTTTGCCAGTAATCCCGTGATGGACATTTTCCCGAAATAATAATTTGTGACAGGCATGGTACCCATCTGTGCGGCGAATGTCATCGCGACAAAGAGGACAGTTTTTCTGAGCAGGGTTCTGTCGGGTAAGTATTCATTTATCATGTCGCGGATTACCGGATATATTACAAGCAAGGAAAGCACGCCCACAAATGTTAATTGAAAACTCGGTGAAAAAACGTCCTCGGGGGCAAAGAATAAAATAATTCCCGCGCTGACAAACAGTGTGTTGAGCGGCGAGGAATCCCTGTTAAGTAATATGTTCAACGTTACAACATACGCCATGAGCACCGCACGAAGAACCGGCGGTGAGTTACCGGCCATCATCCAGAAAAACAAAATGCCGATACCGGAACCGATATAGCGCGTCGTTAGTGACCATCGCCCAAGTAAAAGGAATATGATGAAAGACACGTAAAACACATTGAGTCCCGATACGGCCAGCACATGAGCCACGCCTGCGTTAATAAAGCTCGTTTGCATTTCGTCCGATATTTCCGTCTTATCTCCGAGCAGCAAGCCCTTCGCGAGTCCCGCATTTTCTGCATCAAACAACACGTCTATACGTTCATCTATATTTTTTCGCATGACAAAGATGAGCGACGCAAGGAAATCTTTCTTCCTGTCTATTATATATACACGCGCCGTATTCTGCACATGGAGCACTCCCGCGATGCCCTGCTCTTTTAACATATCCGCATAATCAAACTCGCCGGGATTTCGCCGCTCTCTGCCGCGTGTGTAATGCCCGCTTAACGCGACTTTATTTCCCGGCCGCAGTGCGTTATATGTTTTGTGAAGCGCCAACGGAATCTCTTCACGCACGAAACATTTAAGGGCACACTTTTCCCGCCCCACAAACGCTTCATGCTGTATGCTGTCGCAGTCAACATACAAAGTCATGTAACCGTCATGCAGTAGATCAATTTTGTCTATTGTGCCGAAAACTATTACATCTTTCAAATCCCTCACAGGCAGCGGATAATGCTTTACCTCCGGATTGCGATACGCATATACCAGCATGCCGGATACGGTGATTACAACAAGTGTAAGCGGAAAGATTATTGCCGGGACTTGCTCTTTTCGCCGCGTAAGCATTAGCAATGCGGCTCCGCACATTAAGACAAATGTGAGTAGTGGTAGTATCGGTAAGTTGAGGAATCGCTGAAGAACGATTCCTACCGTAAAGCATACGGTAAATTTCCCCATTGGTGTTGCCATCAGCTTGTCACAGAAGTTATTACCTTCTTTACGTCCTTAAGTGATTGTAATTTTTTTGCCAGCGCCGCCGCGTTCTTCCCCGAAATAATTCCCAAAGCAGGATTCGTAGTGTGCGCTTTTACCGAAACGTCTTCCAGATTACCGTGATCGGAAACAAGAAAGACGGTAATATCTTTTCCATGCTCTGCAAATATTGTAAAGAGAAATCTATCAAGGTTGTGATAAATCTCCTCGAATTCCAAAGCAATACGTCCGTGTCCCAGATAATCCGTAAGAAAAAACTCATACAGCGTGAATGTGTTTTCCGATGCGATGCGCAGCAGCCGTTTTGCCGCACCCTCAGGAGAAATTACGGGTATGTTATATTGCAGTTTTGCATTCCACCGCGCGTTTGTGATTTCAGCGGTCAATGCCCGGCACCTGCGAACGTCCGTCGCGGTGTTTAATGTATGCCCCGCCGAGGTATAGCTCAATGTTGAAACACTCAGTCGGTGTTTATTTTTATGAAAGTACTCAAAGAATAAAGCAGGATAGGCATTTGCAAAAAATGCCGGTTGATTTTTCTCTTTATAATATTGAAAGAAATTTTGCTTTCTGATTATCGGGACGAGAGTAGAATACGGATATGGCCCGAAATGCCTGCCGATAATTTTCGGAGCATTTATTCCACAAAATATAGATGCCTGCCCCGTACCGCTTTGCGGCAATCCTTCAATTCCCATCGTTGCATCAACGGGAAACAATTCCATATCCTTGCCAAGCAGATGCTGATTGTGGAGCGATGGTATAGCCCCGAATAATTCCGTAAATGTTTTGAAGCCTAACCGGAAAAACGGATTTTTATCGGGATTCTTTTCGCCAATCCCGACACCATCCAAAAAAATCAGCAGCGCTTTTTGTGAATTACCCACGTTATTTGCCGGAACTTTCTATAATAATAGTAACAGGGCCGTCGTTGACAATTTTTACAGACATCATTGCGCCGAATTTGCCTGTCTTTATTTTCTCAGCGCCGAGATGTTCCTGCATCTTCGCTATAAAATATTCATACAATGGGATTGCAGTTTCGGGACGCGCGGCATCGCTGAAACTTGGGCGATTGCCTCTCTGTGCATCGCCATATAATGTAAATTGGGAAATAATGAGCACTTCGCCGTTGATGTCTTTAATTGAAAGATTCATCTTCTCGTTTTCATCTTCAAACACGCGCAGGTTTGCACACTTTGCAGCAAGAAAATCCGCATCAGCCTCCGTATCTCCAAGTTTCACTCCGAGAAGAATTACATAACCCTTGCCGATCTCAGCGGAGTAATTTTCTTTTTCTATATATACGCCGCCCTCGCTGACTCTCTGTACAACCACACGCATATTAATCTTTCCTTCCCTTTATCACGCGCTCAATCCCCTGATAATCTTTAAATATCTCTATATCGGCAAAACCATCGCGCACCATAACCGCCTGAATATCGGTAGATTGCCCGTATCCCATTTCAAAAAACAACAATCCGTTTGCATGCAATGAGGATGATGCCAGTTTAGAAATGATTTTATAAAATTTCAATCCGTCGCCGAAATCCGTTACCGCATGCTTCGGCTCATACTCGACAACTTCTTTTTGCAGCTTCTGGTATTCATCAAAACTTACATACGGCGGATTAGACACAATGACATCATACATTCCCGGAAGCTGCACATTGTCCGCGGAAACATCCATCTGCACAAATGTAACTGGATTCTCAACGGCATACGTTTCGGCGTTCTCTTTTGCCATGAGAATCGCTTCATCGCTGACATCAATTGCGGTGACCCGTGTCTCTAATAATTCTTTGGCAAGTGCAATCGCAATATTTCCCGAGCCGGTTCCTATATCTAATATAGATGAAACGTTCTGATTTTTTACAAAAGCAAGTACGTGCTCAACAAGCAGTTCCGTCTCGGGACGCGGAATGAGTGTGTGCGCATTTACTTTAAATTTCATTCCATAAAATTCAGTTGAGCCGGTAATATATTGCAACGGAACACGCAGCCCCCTCTGCCTTACGGCTTCACGGTACGCGCTCGTTTCTTTATCCCCGACCGGTTTATCGTAGCACAGGTACAGGTCGAGCCTTTTACACTCTAAAACATGGGAAAGCAGTAATTCCGCGTTTAAGCGGGGAGATTCAATTTCCTTTTTTACAAAGTAATCGGTTGTCAAAGTCAGCAATTCTAAAACAGTAGCCATTATGTCAATTCAAAGTTTATAAACGTTCAAATTCAAATATAAAAAAATCGTAAATTGCAAATATGATTAAAAATAAAGAACATATTCGGAAAATTCTGCTTATAAAACTAAAAGGCATTGGCGATGTCGTGCTTTCAACAGTAGTTTTAAACAATTTGCAGAAGGATTTTCCGGATGCTTCGATAGATTTTCTTACCGAACCACCGAGCAAAACAGCCCTGGAGTACATTCCTGCCATTCGAGACATTCTGCTTTTTGACAAAAAAGAGCCATTTAATTCGATGAAACTTATCTGGCGGGTCATGAAAAGACAGTATGATCTGGTAATTGATATGTACTCAAATCCCCGTACTGCCCTGGTTACTTACTTAAGCGGGGCACGGTATCGAGCCGGATTTCCCTATCGCGGCAGAGAATACGCGTATAATCTGAAGGGGCCGGTTGACCGCGGCACGCATCACGCGGCGCAGCTACATTTGGAATTGCTTCGTGAAATCGGACTGACCGCCGATGATGCTACACTGCATTTCGGTATTAGTCCAAATGATAGTATTTTTGCAGACGCTTTTTTCAGCGAGACATTCGCAGATAACAAACCGGTTATTGCGTTAAGTCCGAGCGGCGGATGGGAATCGAAGAAATGCGATGTCTCAAAGTTTGTTGAAATCGGCAATGCTTTAGTTGACAAGTACCGATGCAAACTGCTCGTTGTATGGGGTCCGTCAGACTTGAATGACGCGCAGGATATTTGCGCGGGTATTTCAACCGATGTGGTTCTGGCTCCGCAGAGCTCAATTCGCGAAATGGCAGCCCTGATGAAAAAGTGCAAATTTGTTGTTGCCAACGACAGCGGCCCGATGCACATCGCAACCGCCGTACAGGTACCCGTACTCAGTTTGCACGGACCGACTAATCCGAAGCTGCAAGGGCCATTTGGCGGCATGCATGAGTATATCCGCTTGGAAGAGCTTGATTGCATCTGCTGTAATTTATTGGTCTGCCCGAGAAAACATGAGTGCTTTACCCAGCTGCCGGTCAAAGATATCATGAAAAAAGTTGAACGTATTATAGAAAAGAATAATCTGGTTTTACCTTAATGAAAAAAATCGAACTGTTTTTTAAAAATCTCCTGTTACGGATTTTCCTCCTGTTTTCTACAGCAAAAAAAAGCAGCGATATTCCCGTTCTTAAGGCAGACGATAAGATTTTACTCGTGCGGCTGAACAGAATCGGCGACGCTTTGGTGACCTCGTCATTTATTGAGCAGCTGCGAAGCCACACAGAAGCACAGATACACGTTCTCGCCGACTCGAAAAACTACTTCGTATTCAAAAGAATTCCGGCAGTCAATAACATATTTGTTATACGGAAAAATATCGAAGATTATAAAACGCTGTTCAAGATGATGCGCAAGGAAAACTTCAAAGTCATTGTGGATCTGCATGATGATGTATCAACGACCACGTCGCTGATTATCGCGAAGCTTTATGCCCCGTATAAATTCGGATTGGAAAAGGAAAACGCCCGGATATTCACTGCCACAGTACCCAAATTGGATAGCTCTTCTACACATGTCATTGAGAGAAACCTTGAACTGTTAAAGCTTTTCGGAATCACTCCGAATAGAAGCACCGCGGGCATTCAGTATTCTCCGGAGCCCGTGTCGCTTGAGAAGGCCGAAGAATTTATGCAGAAACGGTTTGATGCGAAAAAGTTTACCTTAGGAGTTAATATCTCTGCCGGAAGTGAAGCCCGGTTCTGGGGAATACAAAAGTATCAGCAGTTTATTAGATTTTTAGAGCAATACAACATCAATGTCGTCTTGCTTTCAACCACGCGGGATTTAAATCACGCTTTCAGAATTTACAGTGAGCGCAATAAAATTTATTATACTCCTTCCTTTGATGAATTTGCCGCTATCATGTCAAAAATTGATATGCTTTTTTCGCCCGATACGGCGACTGTTCATCTTGCGGCAATTTATAAAGTTCCTGTATTCGGAATTTATGTAAAGTATAACACCGAAGATATGATCTGGTATCCTTACGGGTGCGATTTCGACTGTGTTATTACAAAAGAGCCGACGGTTCATAACGTGTCTTTTAATGAAGTTATCGCTAAGTTTAAACCTTTCCTAGAAAAACATTTGGTGTCGTAATGCCTCAAATACCTTCATGCAAAAATTTTAACGGCTACAAGCCGTGTTTTCCCGATCATGATTGCTGGTCGCAGGGCTGTAAAGAAAACAACCCCATCGGGACAAAAATCCTCATCATCAATCTCGATGCTCTCGGCGACGTAATAATGACCACGGCGCAGCTTCCGGCGTTGAAAAGAAAATATCCGGTGTCAAGCATATACTGGGTTACTCTTCCCTCCGCCGTTCCTCTGCTGCAAAACAATCCTTATCTGGAGCAGATATTCCCTTACAGTTTCGAGTCCATCTCCATATTGCAACAAATGGAATTTGATGTCGTGCTTTCCAGTGACAAGTCGCAGCGCTCATGCGCCCTTGCGAACATGGTAAACGGCAAAAAGAAATGCGGCTTCGGGCTGAATACCGACGGAAAGATTATTCCCTATAACGAAGGCGCGCATTACAATTACCGCCTCGGGATGGATGATCATTTAAAGTTTAAAGTGAATCAAAAATTGGGGCAGGAATATCTTGCCGACACATTTGAAGTTGACTACCAGCGGGATGATTACGTTTTTGAATTTACCGAATCAGAGAAGCAGTTCGTCGCTGATTATAAAAAATTAGTCAACGTTAAAGATAGTGATAAGGTCATTGGTTTTAATACAGGATGCTCTCTGCTGTTCCCCAATAAAAAAATGACTATTGATCAGCATATTACTATTATCGAAAACCTGCTAAAATACAAAACGTACAAAATTGCACTATTCGGCGGACGTGAAGACATCGAACGAAACGCGGAAATTACCGAGTACTTCAACGGCAAGATTATCAATACTCCTGCCGACAAGGGTATCCGCCAGGGCGCCTGCTACATGGACATTGCCGATGTTATTATCAGCGGTGACTCCTTCGGTATGCACATGTCAATCGCTCTTAAGAAATTTGTCATCGCGTGGTTCGGTATGAGCTGCTGGACTGAAATTGATTTGTACGACCGCGGTATAAAGCTATTTCCCGAAGGACTCGAATGCGCTCCGTGCTGGAAAAAAGTCTGCCCGAAAAATCTTGAGTGTATTCAAATGATTGACCTCAAGCGGATTGAAGAAACTGCTGTTTCCTATTTTGCCGGTAAAAAGTAAGCGGCGAAATGAAGCGCGTTATTATCAAATCATGCTGCAAAATTAATCTCGGACTGCGAGTTGTTAACAAGCGCGCCGATGGATTTCATGATATTGAAACTATTTTCTATCCTCTCCGGCTTTGCGATATCATTACCTTCGACAAAGACATGTCGTTTATATTTACTACCCGCGACACGTTTTTGCAGGAAGAATATGAAAACAATCTTATCGTAAAAAGCGTTCGGACGCTCGAAAGACTTTCCGGCAAAAGGCTGAACGTTTCCATTGACCTTGAGAAAAATATTCCTATCGGCGCGGGACTCGGCGGCGGCAGCTCAAATGCAGCCTCAACCTTGCTTTCACTGAACGAGTTGTTTACGTTGAATATTCCTAAAACCGAACTTGAGAAGTCCGCACTTCAGCTTGGTTCGGATGTCCCATATTTTTTCAAAATCACCCCGGCATATGCAACTGGCCGCGGTGAAAAACTTACCCATTTTGATTTCGAGCTCGGCAAACACATCTTGCTGATTAATCCGGGTATCCACGTATCAACAAAATGGGCATACGAAAGCTTGAATCAGAATTTTTCCAACACCTATATCTGGGGAGATACAACAAAGCATCCGGAAAAAATTCATTCGCTTTTACCATATATGGTTAATGACTTTGAAAAATCCGTATTTGAAAAGCATCCGGAAATTGGCGATATAAAAAGTACGCTTTTGCGGTTTGGCGCATCATTCGCTCTTATGAGCGGAAGCGGATCTTCGGTGTTTGGATTGTTTGACGATTACGAGCAGGCACAATACGCGCGGGAGCATTATAAGGGGAAGTACTTTACCTATCTGGAAGAGTTCGAAAAAGAGGACCTGCAGATTACATAAGTTTTATATCGTTCAGAAACGGGTAACGTTCCCGGACCACCTTCAACTCATCCAAGTCAATCACCGCGGAATAAATATTCTCATCATTATTTCCTTCACACAATACATCGCCCAATGGACTGATAATCCTGCTCGCGCCGCAATATTCAAGCTTGGGGTCAGTGCCGCTTCTGTTTACGGCAGCAACATAAGCCTGATTTTCAATCGCTCTGCTTGTTGTAAGTATTTGCCAATGATGCTTCCTGTCAGCCGGCCAGTTAGCTGCATTAATAATCAGCTCGCTTCGCTTTTTGCCGTAATGACGGAATAATTCAGGAAAGCGAATATCATAACATATCGAAAGGCCAATCGTGATACCGTTTCTTTCAAAGGATACCGGAGCATCTCCGCCTGCATACGCCAGATTTTCTTTCGCGTACGAAAAGGGATGAATTTTTTTGTATACCGCGGCACATTCTCCTGTGTTCGTTAAATAAACCAACGCGTTATAAAATTTTCCCTCTTCATTCAGGACAACACCGTACGCAATATCGGAATTGCATTGAGTTGCGAGTCCGGCGAAAAATTCAAAGGTCGGGCCGCGCAGTTCTTCTGCTAATTTTTCCGCCCTCATGCTGTAAGCCGTAAGTGATAACTCCGGGAAAATCAGAATATCCCATTTCTCGTCGCTTTCTGCAAGCAGCCGGGATACGGTTTGTTTATTGGCTTCTTTATCTTCCCACGCGATGGAATACTGCACCATGCCAATCGTAAGTTTTGCACTACTCTCTGCCATATCGTTCTTCCTTGCTCAGTGCATTTTTTATGACCGCCTCAACCGCGCTTAGTTCATGTGAATATCCGAAATAGTATTTTACTCTGAATCTGATGCGTGATTCTTTAAAACGGGTAAATATAGACTCGGGCAAAAACGTTGCGGCTAATGCAAGCATTAATCGCGGACTACGTAATAATCCGGCAACATCATTCAGCCAGAATTTTCTTGCGGCTGATTTGCTGCCGTAAAAATACTCACGCCAGCCCCGCATGGTTTCTACTTCTGATTTTGAAAATAAACCGAATTCCTCAGAAAAAGATTCCTGCGCATACACAGACTTGTGCACTTCATATACGAGTATGTTTTGGACGGCTATGTTTTTTCTTGCAAGCGAGGAATAATCAACTCGCGCGCAGGTTAGAATTTCGGGAACGATCATGTAATGTGCTTTATTTCTCAATTGCAGCCACAGTACAAAATCTTCAAACGGCACATGCGGATAGCCGCCCTGTTCAAGAATGAAATTCCGATTAAACATAATGCCGGAATGTGTCAACTCGTTATGCAGAATCAATCTTTTCACAATCTCCTCATGCTCCTGAGGGCCGCTTACAACGCCGCGGATTCCTTTGGCATCAAACAATACATAACGGCAGGCCATGACCGTATTAAACGGCTGACTGATAAAAATTTCCAGTTGTTTTTCGAGGCGTTTGGGTAAGGAAATATCGTCTGCATCCATGCGGGCAACTATATCACATGAGGCGTTTTTCAATCCGTAGTTAATCGCTCCCGAAATGCCGGTGTGCTCAATATATTCATACCGGATTCGAAGATCAGAAATTTCATCAATAACTTTTTTTGTGTTATCAGTTGAGCCGTCATCAACAATAAATAGTTCAAAATCGTTGTGAGTCTGCGTAAGAATACTTTGAATAGCGGTGCGGATAAATTTTTCGCCGTTATAGACCGGAAGCAAGACCGTTATTCTGGGAAGTGCTTCCATCAATAGTAATATCCGATAGAGAAGTAGAAGAATGCCGGTCCCAGCCGAACCGGATTGTTGGGCAGGTTGCGGACAAAAAGAAAACTCCTGCCGACTGAAAAATCTGCCGGGCCGATTGGCGTATCAAATGAAAGAGTTGCTCCGACACCATGCCGCAAATCGGCAAAGCGTATCTGATCCGGAACTGCCCACGTTGAACCGATGTCATAGCGTATCTGAAAATATGTATCGAAGAATACTTTAAATGGAAGGAAATAGCGGTAGTCAAGACTACCGGTAAAAATCTGCCTTCCACGAAATTCATTTTCGTGCATGCCGAGGAATGAGTTCTGTCCGCCAAGTGAATACTGCTGTGTTATAGGCAGCGTATTGTCGGCAACACCAATTTTAAAACTCGTGCCGACCGTATGCCTGTCTGAAAATGTTACATTGAACTGATAATCGCCGCCGATATTCGTATAGCCGATCTTACTTCCAAATGCTGTTGCCGCGACTTCATAATATGCATTTAACTTCAAACCTTTTGTCGGATAAGGATATTTATCCTGCGAATCTATTTTCAATGAGGCGCTCAGATTAACAATACGATTCAAACCCTCAATGTTGTTGGTTGTGTCAAGATTTTTGTGAATATACTTTAACCGGTCGTACTCAAGTGTCCCGCGAAAGATAAGCGTGCCGAGTTTCTGCGCTTGATAACCAAGAGCGATCGAAGAGCCATATCCGATTTGCCGGTACAACCCGTTTTCTTCGCGTTCAAAATACTTTGTTGATGTGCTTACTTTATCTGTGTACGTATAAATATCATCAAAGCGGTAGAATGCTTTTACGTTGTAGGTAAAATACGTGTTGAACATCCGGTTTGCTTTATGCTCCAGAGTAAAAGAGCGTCCCCGCTGGCTCATAAACATCATAAGTCCGAGTTCGCTTCCGCTTGATAGAATGTTCTCGTTCCTGATATCAACATAAACCTGCGGTGTGTTTTCCGTTGCTAATTTAAAACCCAAGCGTGCTATATCGGAACTCTTTTCTTCGACATCAAGCACCATGTTGTTTCCGTCAGAATTTCTTTCAATCGAAACGATAAGGCTTTCGAATAAATTCGTGTTTCGCAGATTGGAAAGTCCCTGCTGTAATTTGCCGCTGACAAAAACATCGCCTTCATATATCGGCATTTCCCTCCGGATAATACCGATGTCGGCCTTTTTATTGCCGCGTATCGTTATTTTGGAAATAAATCCTTCATTAAGATGAATTGCAATTTTGCCGGTGGTCGGATCAAATTTCAGCGAATCAATTTCGGCAAGAGAGTATCCCTTATGCCTGTATAAATCCAATATCTGTTTACTTGCCGCAAGCACCATTTCGGAAGAGAATCGTTCACCGATTAATTTTTCAGCAACCAACCGTATAGAATCCTCGGATATCTTTTCCGCTCCGACAACATGAACATCTGCTATTCTCCGGCGCGGCTTGGTTGATATTTCAATATTTGTCGTATCGCCGTCCGGAACTATTCTCGCAAAAATCTCCTCATAATCGTCGTGCCGATTCACGTGGTACAACCAATCGAGAATCACTGAGCTCTTTATTGAATCACTCTTACACAGCTTATTTAAACTGTCACGCAATTCTCCCGGGACAACGGCTACATGCGGGTGCCTGATAACAAACGAATTTTTCTGCAAACGTTCCTGATAAACAGAATCAATCTTTGCAGTCAGGTTTTTGCAATACGGCAATGCGGCATCATACCCGATACGGATCAGTGTATCAAGTCCGGAAAAATCCGTTGACATTTTTTCTTTCAGGTCGGGCGTGATTGCAAAATCGGCATATTTCAACTGATCTTCATTCAGCAGCTTCATCGGTATACTGAGCACCTGATCGGCAACCGCCAGCGGATATTGCATTTCTTCTGCCGGATGCAATGCGCTTGTTGTATTAACCGCGATGACAAAGTCCGCACCCTCACTGCGTGCTATCTTAACCGGAATGTTCGCAACAAGACCGCCGTCTACCAACTGTAGAGAATCAATCTTAATCGGAGCCAGCAAAAACGATACGCTTGAACTTGCGCGCAGCGCCTGTGCAAGTGAACCACTTTTAAGAATTACCGGATCACCGGTGACCAAATTGGTACATACTGCACGAAACGGTATTTCGAGGTCATTAAAATTTTTACTCTGACGAAATGGAGCCTGAAATGTAAGTACGTTAAGATAGTTAGTAAACTTCTGTCCGTCGTTAAATGATGTTGGGATGATGGGCTTTAATTTATTCAGCCGCAGCGCAAAAACGGATTTGTCTTCCGTCACCTTCTGATCCAGAAACAATTCCCGCCGGTCAATCTTGCTGCTGGTGGAAAGCATTGAGTTCCAGTTTGTAACATGAACGATTGAATCGAGATCCGAAAGGTTATAGCCGGAGGCATAGAGTCCACCAACAATACTTCCCATGCTGGTGCCGACGATGAGGTCAACCGGGACGTGATATTCGGCAAGCGCCTTAAGAACACCGATGTGCGATATGCTTCGCGCACCGCCGCCGCTTAATGCCAATCCGACAGCTGGCATCTGTGCCGGCCGCCGCTTCTCTAAGCCGAAAGGCAGTTTTCTAACAACATATTCCGGCTTTAGTATTATTGTCCCCTGTTGTGCAAAACTCTGCGCACAAAAAAGAAAGACAATAAAAGAAAAAATTACTCGTGTACGGCTCATTACTTTCCTGCCGTTTTAAAAACTATTTCTTTTTCTTCGATGCTTGTTGATGTTTGGCTTTATCCTCAGCCGCTTCCATCATTTTCGACATAAAGCCCGGCTTCTTTTTATTCTGCGGAACAGGAACAAGTTCCATACCCTTGGTTGAATGAGTAATGTAATACTGCTGGCCTATTGAAAGCAGGTTGAAGCAGAAGTAATACAGATTCAATCCCGAAGGAAAGTTCATAAACAATATTGTTAAAAATACCGGCATGATATATACCATCGCCTTTTGCTGCGGATCGGTAACCGACATTTTCTGCTGGAGAAACGTCGTAATTCCCATTAACAGCGCAAGCAGACTGATTTGATCAATTCCGAAAAGCGGAAGTTTAAATGGAAGATGCGCGATAATATCAGGCCGTGCAAGATCGGTTATCCACCAAATGAACGGCTGCTGGCGCAACTCAACAGCGCTTTGCAGCATGCCCCACAGCGCGATAAATATCGGCATCTGCAGCAGCATCGGCAAACAACCACCCATAGGATTAATCCCATACGTGGAGTATAGCTTCATGGTTTCTTTATTCTGCTTAGTCGGATCGTCTTTATACTTTTCTTTTACCTCGGCCATTTTCGGCTGCAACAGCTGCATTTTTCTCATCGAAGAAAAACTCTGCTTCGTTAAAGGATGCAGCAACAGCTTGATAATGAGGGAGAATATAATAATGACAAATCCGTAGTTCGGAATGAACATGTGTAAAAACTTGAACAGCGGCATGAATAAATATTCCGCGATAGGGCGGACGATAAAACTCAAGCCAAAGAAACTTCCGAAATCAACAATGCGGTCGAAGTTTCTATTATACTTTTTCAAAATATCATAATCAATCGGGCCGGTATACAACAGAAATGTATTTTTTTGCGAGGCGCTTTTCAACGGGATTGAGATGATGCCGCGGTATATGTCCCGCACACCGTTATTTGCCCTATATTCTTTGTATCCCTGTACTTTGGTGCTGTCAATCATGTCCGGCTGATCGGGAGCGATAACAGCTGCAAAATATTTATTTCTGAAACAGACCCAGTCGAGCTTGCCGTGAAAAGCGGGCTTATCAGTCGGAGCTTTCAGCTTTTCCTGTTCGCCGCCCATAAAAATGCTGGCATTTGCAGAGTTGGCTTCGTCATACGAATTCGCTTCAACACTGCGGATACCGCCATTCCACACGATGTCGTATGAATTGCCTGAAAGTGAATCAAGGTTGGTCATTTCGATACCGACATGGGTATCGTAGCGATCGCCGTAAAACGTATACGTTCTTTTAATTTTTTGGTTGGAAGCATTAACGTATTCATAATACAAGGAAACCGAATCATTATCCTTCAACACAATATTGCTCTGAGCAGTACTCGGTTTAAATTCCAGTTCGCGGGTGTTAATGATTCTTCTGTCGGGGATCGTCGTAATTTCAATGTCAAACGTTCCGCCGCGGTATACATCAAGAAGCTGAATATTGTCCTGATATACATCGAGATCTTTTTTTGCTGCATCTGTATACCAGTTTTTATAGTGCTTCAGATAGGCGCGTTTAATTTTTCCGCCCTTGTTCGTCAACTGAAAACGGACAAACTTATTATCAACGGTGATAATGTTTTCTGCCGTATTCATTTTTGCAAAAAGTTTGGAAACTGAGGAAGTGTCCGGTTTAATCACTTGTTCAGCTTGCTGCGCTTGCGCGGCAGGAGCTTCCTGTTTTTTCAACGAGTCCTGAACCTGAACAGTCTGTGATTTTTTCTTTGGGGGCGGCTGATTCGGAGTAGTCATAATTATCCAGGCGATAACAACGACGCCGATCAACAAAAACGCTATGGTTGATTGTCTATCCATTATAATCTTTCATCTTATTTGACCGGATCGTATCCACCTTTATTCCACGGGTTGCACCGGAGTATCCTCCATGCTGATTTTGCCCCTCCCTTCAATATTCCGTACTTGGATATTGCTTCTATCGCGTACTCCGAACAAGAAGGGTAAAATCTGCATGAAGGCGGGAATAATGGAGATATCAATTTCTGATAAAGTTTTATCAAAGAAACAAAGACGATCCGCAAATTTATAATTGCACCATTATCTGAGTTAAAATATCTTCCACTGAAGGCTTTATATCGCAAAGCCTGATTACGGGATTTTTTTGTTTTGAGTATCCGACGGGAAGGAAAATAATTTGCAGCAAAACTTTTCTTTCCATCGCCTTCTCAACAACCGGCAGCTTTTGCAAACGGTACGATTCTTTAATCAACCGCCGCATCCGGTTGCGCCAAACTGCGTTACCGTTTCGTTTGGATACGGCAACTCCGATTTGCACACCCGGCCTTATTGTCTGATCGCTCTTAATTATATGACGTATAACTACGGATTTTATTTTTTTATCACTTGAAAACAGCGGAACACCATTCTCAAATGCTATCGTGAAGTTTTTCTTCCCGGTAATTCGTTCATTACGGGATAAGGAAAAACGTTTCACGACTATCCTTCATCGCTAACCGTTAATTTTTTTCTGCCTTTAGCGCGTCTGCGTGCCAAAACTGCACGACCGTTCTTTGTCGCCATTCTTTCGCGAAAGCCGTGTTTGTTTTTTCTTTTTCTGTTACTCGGCTGATACGTTCTTTTCATGTAAAATATGCTCCTAACTTTAATAAAGATTACAAAATTACTCTTTTTTCTGATAATTTACAAAGGTTTCCTCACCCAAAATATCCCCCTTTTGGCACGAAATAGCCGATTTTTGAAGAATTTGTTAAATTTAAACGAAAAATTGCCCCCGTCATTCCGGAATTCGCCGCCAGGCGAATGTCCGGAATCCATTTTATTTTCCGAATCACTGGGATAAATTATCTTCGCTATTAAATAAAACCATGGTATTACGGGGACGCAATTCTGCCAACAGCCTTTCAATCTGCCCGCTGGGAGTTGCCCAGCCAACAACGATTTCATCAGCCAGCCGCAGCATGAACCGGTTTCTTATTTCGGCGGTTTCTTTGGTCACCCGCTTTACATGCGCTTCGAATGGTGAGACGATGAGCAATCTGCCGTTTTCAATATGCGGCTTGAATTTTGGCTCTATTCTTTTTTTCAATCCTCTTGCCAGAGCAATGATGAGGGGTTGCTTGCCCTTAAGGAGATATTTAACAACATCCTTTTCTAATGGTGAGTGGTAACCGCAAATGACACAGACTCCCTTTTCACGTTGTTCGATAGCCCAGTCATAACAACGCAAAACAGCACCCGCGGGAAACTTATGGCTGCAAAGAAAAGTAGTCTTTTTTTGTCCCAAAATGCCAGAATTTCCGCATATTTCAAGCATTTTCAATCCTTCAACATCACTCATATTGCTAGAGGTCCCAAAAACTTGACAAATGATAAAATATATAATATATTTGAACTTAGTTTATAAGGGACTGGGAATGCTCGGTCGGTAAAGGGTTCTGGCAATGCCGGAACCCTTTTGCTTTTTATGGAAATATCTTAAAACAGTCCCAGCCATCAATTTTTGCAACTACCTTAGGTTTTATAATATCATATGATGCATTTGGCTTTTTAGGATCCAAAGCAAATCTCGCCAACGGATAGCCGCATAAATCAGCAATTTGTGTCCCAATGACATTATTGTATTTCGGTAGAAATGAAAGAACAAATTTTATTTCCGCCAACTGCTGTTTGCCAATCCGGCCGGTTCCGTTATGTAATATCTCATGAAATGCCAGTCGCAGGGCATTATCTTCATTTTCTCCTCGTGATTCTGCAATAAGACGAACCTCTGATTGCCCGATCTTCGAAAGAATGATATAGAACCTTTCAATAAGAAACTTCAAGGCAAGCTCATAGGGGTTAAACGGATTTGAATATTTCGCGACTAAGCTCTTTTTCATAATTGCAGCCGCGACAATATGAAAATTTGAATTCGCTAAAACATTTGCGATTGAGGCCATAAACTCCAGTCGCATTTCCTGATTCATCATAAAATCAAAAGGACGATTAGCTCTTCGAATATCGCGAGAATGAAGTATGACTCCTTCATGTCCAAAATAACGAAACTTAAGATTATATACTTCGGGGACAATCTTATTAATATAGATTGACTGCCGCATTAAAATGGCGTTAAGTAAAAATATTGGAAAGCTTTTATCTATTATTTCCAGAGAATGATCCCCCGACTCATCAAGATAAACAAGAATTGGATCCGCCTTTGACATTTATTTATTTTCCCTTATTTTTGCTCTGTAACATCCCCGAAGATAGCATCTTCGGCCCGACGTCCCTCCCTCGCAGGGACGGGACGTTTCTCTTTTTAAACCTATTTAGAATCTATAATTGCGTTTTTATGTAGACGTAATTCTCTCATTCAAACCAACAGCTGCGCAACACTTCTAAATTAAGAAATTATTGTATATTTCTCACCACAAAGACCTAATAATGAAAATGCTTTAATTTTAGCTTAGTACTTCTTTTGCGATTTTGCATCTGGGTCATCGAGCCTGCGAGATGTGGCGTGATTCTTCCTGTGAGATTTGTCATACCACTACTTTCTGCATCATTTTCGTTTTCTTTCTTCTTGACATTGAAGGAATATATTCTAAAATTCCCCCATGGTATTACGGATTTTGGCAAACTTCCGTTTCTGTATGCCTGTGTTAATAGTCTCATATTTTTATTAAACCGGAGTAACTATGGAATTTTATGAGCTGCACCCCGAAACCCCTCAGCAACGTTATATTAATAAAGCAGTAGAAGTAATTAAAAACGGGGGTGTCGTGATCTATCCGACCGATACGGTGTACGGACTCGGCTGTGATATTTTTAATAAAGAAGCATTAGATAGAATTTTCTCCATAAAGAATGATGGAAAAACGAAACTGCTCAGTTTTGTTTGCGCAGATTTAAAAGACATCGCCAAATATGCGAAGGTTTCCGATTACGCGTACCGCACCATGAAGCACTTGCTGCCGGGGCCATACACATTTGTCTTGCCGGCCGCGCGCGAGGTTCCGAAGAAGCTTTGGTCAAAACGGAAGACGGTCGGTATCCGTGTCCCCAGCCACAAAATTGCTTTGCAATTGGCAGCTGAACTCGGCAATCCGATTATAAGCACAAGCGTTACCAGCAGAACCGGAGATATTCTTACGAATCCGGAAGAAATTCATTCGATATTTAATCCGCTTGTTGACTTGATGCTTTCATCGGGAGTGCTCTCGAACAAGCCTTCGAGCATCGTGGATTTAAGTGAAGACGAGCCTGTAATTTTGCGTGAAGGAGCCGGAGATCTTAGTATATTTAAACCTTAGTTTAAATATTTTCTTGAAAGATAATGAATAACCGGCACAGCAGAATATTACAAGCTTATAAACATGTAACTTTTATTCTTTTTATCGCGTGCGTGATTTTCGTAAACCGGGCATCCTTTGCACAAACAACAAGGTATGCCTGGTTTACGGATACGCATATCGGATTTACCAATGCCGACAGCGATTTAACCGTCTGCGTTAACAACGTTAATACAAGAGGCGAAGCTTCTTTTGTTATCGTTACGGGCGATGTCTCCGATCTCGGCGCAGACCTTCAGCTTCGCAAAGCAAAAACTCTTTTAAGCAAACTTCAGGTACCGTTTTATGCCATCCCCGGCAACCACGATTGTGCATGGAGTGAAAGCTACTGTGAAACATTCCCCGATCTGTTCCATGATGATAAATTTGTTATTGATACCAACGGTATCCGCCATATCGGATTGAACAGCGGCATCAGATGGCAGGGTTACGACGGACATTATACTCCGGAAGACCTGCGCTGGCTTGATTCGGTTATTACTGCAACGCCGGCAAACGAAAAAGTATTTTTCTATACACATCATCCGCTGGATGCGACCACAGACAACTGGTTTAAGGCAGTCAACATTCTGCGCAAGAAAAACATTCAGGTTGTTTTGTGCGGACACGGTCATATGATCAAAAAAATGTCCGTCGGCAATATCCCCATGTTCATGAACCGTCCCGTTATGAGTAAACGCATGCCGACGGGCTACACCATGGTTCAGGCAACTCCCGACTCTCTCTTTCTTACAGAGATAACCGGCGATACGGTTTCCCAGGTATGGGGCGCGTGCACGATCAATCAAAAAATTGAGGTGCCGAAAATTGACTCGATACAATTCGTAAATTATTCCGCACAACTAAAATGGAAAAAGGATTTACGCGCTTCAATTCCATCCGGTATAACGGTTTATGAAAATAAACTATACGTGACAACCACACCCGGAATGCTTTACTGTTATAACACAGACGGAAAAGAACTCTGGCACTTTAACGCGAACGGTACGTTACTCAGCAGCCCAGCCATTGCCCTTGGAGTTGTTGCAGTTGTTGCCAGCGACGGCGACATTTACACACTGCGTGCTGAGACGGGTGAACTTATTCAAAGCATCGGACTGGGTGAAAGAATCACCTCTCAGCCGGTTGCAGTAAAAACAAACTTCCGCGATGAGGAAACGTACGGCCTACTCATGGGCACCATAAGCGGCAAAATGATTTTCTATGATATGTTCTCTTTGAATCCTATTTGGGAAAATACCTCTGCCGAAGGCATGGTACAGGATAAGCCGCTGATTATAAATGACAGAATTGTTTATGGCAGCCGCGATGGAAATCTTTATTGTATTGATATTAAAACCGGAACTCTGAACTGGAAGTGGACAAGCAATGCCGACTATGTCAACGCCCCTGCAGTCTGTACACCGGTGACCGACGGCAGCAATATCTATATTGCCAGTCCCGACAAGTTTGTTACCTGTATTGATTTGCTGCTCGGCAAGACCGTCTGGGAGAAAAAAGAATATAACGCGTATGAATCCGTAGGTTTATCGGCTGACAAGAAAAAAGTCTTTATCAAGAGCGCTCAGAATAAAATTATCGTTGTCGCGGCTAAAGACGGAAAACTTGTGAAGGAGTACGACGGTAAATTCGGCGGCGATCTTTCACCCTCCGAACCGTTTGAATTTAACGGAAGCATTATCTTCGGATCAAAGAACGGCAATGTTTATCAGTTAAAAAACAACGTTATAGCTCCGGTTTTATTTATGGGTACTGCCCGCATAAGAAATATTGTTCCGCTAAATGAGAACACGCTTGCTGCAATTAATATGGATGGCACGATAGCCGTCTTCGGGATTCAATAATGAGTTTTAAAAAATACGATGCTGTAATTTTTGATGTTGACGGCACGCTGACATCAACAAACGAATTGATTTTCGCTTCTTTTAATCATATTATCGAGAAGTATCAGGGCCGGAAATGTAATGACGAAGAAATTATCGCTCTCTTCGGTCCGCCGGAAGATATTATCATTGATAAAATTTTCCCCGGTAATACGGAAGAAGTAAAAAAAGATTATTACGATTTCTATGAGTCCAACCACGGCATGGCCGCATTATATCCGGGAGTAAAAGAGCTTTTAACAAAGCTAAAAGAGCAGAATGTCATCCTTGCGACATTCACCGGCAAAGGAAGACGCGCCGCAATGATTACCCTTGATAAACTCGGCATTCTTCCCTTCTTTGATCTGGTCATTACCGGGGACGAAGTAGTGAAACACAAGCCGGATGCTGAAGGTTTATTTCTGTTTTTTGAAAAATATCCGTTAGATAAAAATCGCGTACTTATGGTTGGTGATGCTCCTCCTGATATTCAGGCATCACGTCAGGCAGGAATTCAGATTGCGTCTGTTGTGTGGGACAGCTACGCAAAAGATGAAGTTATACAACTCAACAGCGATTATATTTTTCATACCGTCGCCGAACTCTCCGAATTTTTATTTGGCACCTAATAAAAATCATCTCACGCAAGACAAAAAAAATTTACCGCCAAGTTCGCCAAGCACGCAAAATTTTTTATAAACCCCAAAAGCATCGCATTGCCAAGTCCTAATTTTCTGTTCGTTTTGGCAATAATATCTTTGCGTTCTTCGCGGACTTTGCGGTTAGTCCTAATCTCCTTATGCGGCTTTGCGTGAATTATATTCGTGAGTTATATCAGCATCAGTTCCGTTTGCGGATTGGAAATATACTTACATCCGTCGTCCGTTACCTGCACCATATCTTCAATCGTCACTACGCCGTGACCCGCGACAGGCAAACGTGGTTCAATGGTAAACACCTGATCTTTTTCTATCGGGATAAACGGCAATTCTCCGTACCTCTCCCAGCGCGGGAACAGTCCACAGCCGCCGTCGTGACAAACTTTTCCGACCTGATGTCCAAGTCCATGTTTGTACTCTTCAAAACCATTTGCGGTTATATAATTGCGTGCAACATCGTCTACATTGCATCCGTGCACGCCGGGTTTTATTGCAGCCTTTGCTTGCACGATTGATTCGGTCAACACTTTAAATCCGCGCTTCACTGCTGCGGGGGCTTCGGTTTCACCATCGCGCAGAATATACCATACGCGCTGCAAGTCTGAGCAGTAACCGTTGTACTTTACACCGAAATCAATATTGATGACATGTCCTTTTTCAACAATCCTATCGGTCGGACCCGCGTGTGCTCCCGCTGTATCGGGACCAGTAAATACTGAAGGACATTGTTCCTCTTCCCATGAGAGTTCAAGTCCGCGTTTTTTTACTTCTGCCTGCATAAAATCGGCGACCTCTTTTTCGCTCACGCCGGGCTTTATAAATTTACCTGTCATATCAAAAATTTCGAGGGCTATTCTAATAGCTTCTTTTATATAGTCAATTTCATGATGTGATTTTCTTCCGCGCAGAGATGAAATTATTTTTTCAGAAGAAACAAGTCTTGTTTGATACGGCAGGCCTTTTAAATAGCCGGTCAATGTTAAATACATACCGTGCGTCAAGCCGTCCGCAAGAGTTGAATCAATAGAATAGTTGATTGCGATAGTTTTCGGATCATGCTTTTGCAGATATTCAACTAACGGTTCTTTTGCAGAGTGCAGATAGCCTACAACATTCTTGAATGTTCCAAGCATTTTGAATTTCGGTTCTTCTAATGAGCCGACAATCGCCGTAGTGTCACCGTTCCTATTTATCAAAAATGCCGACTGCCATGTACAATGCGCCCCGACAACAATATCAAGGCATGGATCGGGAATTGATGCAGACTCGCGGACAAATATCAACCACAGATCAATATTATGTTCATTAAGCAATTGTACTGACTGCTGAATCTTTTCAAGAATAAGTGTCGTATCCATAAACTCTTCATCCGAATAATTATTAAGAATGCTTTGTTGAAAAATACGATTAATTGAGGAAAGGAAAAGTCCTAAAAGCTGAGTTGGGCAATGAAAATATTCCTCGCGCATACCCATAGCTTGAGAGTACTTAACTCAGCAATTTGAGATATTTGGTACATTCAAAAACCTCACCCGGCCACCTGCATTTAACAAAGCCGATGCTTATCTGGCCTTCCCCTCTCCTATCAGGCAATGGTGTCAACCTAAGGATGAAGTACGGTGAAAACGCCCTCAACCCTAACCCTTCTCCCCGAGGGAGAAGGGAATAGAAACATTGCTTTTTCTTTCTGCTTTACTTCCCTCTCCTTTGGGAGAGGGACTGAGGGTGAGGGCTTTTTTGATTTCGCTTATTAAGTTGACAGCATTGCCTATCAGGAGAGGGGTCAGGGGTGAGGTCAGTTTATAATAGACAGGAAGTTGGGTGCGTCTTTTTTCAATTTCCTTTGAGACACACCCATTTATCATTACTGCGCCAACGTTACGGTTGTCCAATAACTGAACTGTTTCTGGCTTTCTCCCATTGAACCGCCGGGTCCTCCGCCGCCAGGTCCACCCATACCTCCATGACCGCCACCCGGGCCGCCCATACCGCCACCGCCGCCCATGCCTCCGCCACCTCCCATGCCACCGCCGGGTCCACCCATACCGCCGCCGCCTTGCTCATCGCCACCCTGCGACTGCTTCATTGCCATCTTCTCTCTTTCGGGAGTTTCAAAACCGACACCGACTTTATTACTTTCAGGTACGACGAAGAATAAATTGTCGCCTTTTCCACTCAGCGCAATCTTTGCTTCGTAAACAAACCGGTCATTAACGTTGGTAAATTTTATTTCTATTCCTTTAGCCTGTGAAAACGGAACACGCGACCATGTTTTCGAATCAGGCTCATATACTTCCAACTCCGTCATGAACTTTGACATATCCGGCATTTCACGCGGTTTCATTTTTTGGCGGTCGCTGTTTTGTTCCCGCGATTGGCTTTCACCTCTGTCCGGCGGCTCATTGCCGCTATTGTCCGGATTAAATGTCATGCCATCGTCTCCGGAATTTTTTACAGATTGCATTTTATCCCGCATGTCGCTCATACCAAGAGGAAATTTAATGCCGAAATTTTTGCTGCTTCCGCCTTCACCGTCAAGCCATAAGATAAGTCCATCGCCCAACAACTGCCTTGTCTTTGTTTGCCCCGATGTTATCAGCGTTATATAAAGATAGTCGGCATCATTTTGCACGCCAAGAAGAATGCCTTCTTTTTTTAATGATGTCAGCTTACCCTGCCAGTCCTTATCACTTCCGTCAATAACGATGGGACTATCAACTTTTTTACTGAGGTATTCGTTACCGCCGCATCCCGCGATGAGAAGTCCCGCTGACAGCATCAGCATACCAAAAAATATTTTTTTCATAAGAACCTTTCTAAAAATGAAATTACGTTCTCCAAGCAAACTAAGAGTAATTGCAGAAATGATGAGGATACTAACTTACACACCTTTGTATCAAGATATCTTTTACAAAAACGAACTCACCCTCGCCAACTGCATCCAAGCCAAATATGTATCTTCGGGCTCTCCCCTCTCTTTCTAAGAGAGGGGCAGGGGTGAGTTCACTTTTACAATATGCTTAGGCAGCAAACGTAAGTGTGTTCACCAATCTTCGCAGAAAGAGAGGCACGCCATCCCACAAATCAAAGCAGAGACCGTCTCATTGCCGTTCTTATAAAAATAAATCCGCGAAAATCAGTGTTATCCGTGTCACCTGCCCGCATGACTGCGTCAGCGGTCGGGCGGGTCCGCGGGCTATTTCTGACTTTTGAGACTGCCTCTTACTCTACTGCATTAGACATCTAAAACCTGCGAAAATTTGCGGTGGGATTCACTATTTTTTTCGGAATTGCAGGGCAATTTTTTCGCCCCTTTCCACAACGAGCGTATCACCGGAGACATAATTTCCGGATAAAAGCTCCTGTGAAAGAGGATTTACGAGGTATTTCTGAATTGTCCTCTTCAATGGACGCGCACCATGCGCAAGATCATATCCCGCGTCGGCAAGCCACTGCATCGCATCGTCTTCAACCTCCATCTCAATATTGCGGTCTTTCAACATTGCCGCAACTTTTGCGATTTGAATATCCACAATCTTCCGTATCTCCTTTCTCGTCAACGGATTGAAGAGAATAATATCATCAATACGGTTGAGGAATTCCGGACGTATGGTTCGCTTCAATAGCTCGCTTAATGTCGAACGCAGACCGCTCATAATGTCCTGCACATTTTCATCATCCATTTTCTCAAGCTGCTCCTGAATAATTGAAGAACCGAGATTTGATGTCATGATGATAATCGTGTTTTTGAAATTAATTGTGCGTCCCTGATTGTCGGTTAATCGGCCTTCATCAAGCACCTGCAATAATATATTGAATACATCCGGATGTGCCTTCTCGATTTCATCCAGCAGTACAACCGCGTACGGACGGCGTTTAACCGCTTCCGTCAATTGGCCGCCTTCTTCATAACCGACATATCCCGGAGGCGCTCCGATTAAACGCGACACAGAAAATTTTTCCATGTACTCCGACATGTCAATTCGCACCATCGCGTGTTCATCATCAAAAAGAAACTCTGCAAGTGCGCGCGCGAGTTCGGTTTTTCCGACACCGGTCGTACCAAGGAATATGAATGAACCTATCGGCCTGTTGGTATCCTGCAAGCCGGCGCGTGAACGACGGATAGCATCAGATACTGCCGTTACCGCGTATTCCTGGCCGATAACACGCTTATGCAATTCTTCTTCAAGCCGCAACAGTTTATGGCGCTCGCTTTCCAACATACGCTGAACGGGAATGCCTGTCCACCGCGCAACAATCTCCGCGATGTCCTCCGCATCAACTTCCTCTTTCAGCATCTTCTTATCCTTTTGAACCAGACTCAATTGTTCCGTCTCTTCACCAAGCTGTTTTGTCAATTGTACAATCCTGCCGTAGCGTATCTCAGCGACTTTCGCGAGTTCGCCTTCACGTTCAAGCCTCTCGGCATCGGTCTTCAATTGTTCAATGTCACTCTTAATCTTACGGATGGTTTGTATTTTTTCCTTTTCAACCGACCAGTGCATTTTGAATATGTTGCGCTCTTCGACAAAATCACGCAGTTCGATTTCAAGTTCTTCTAGACGTTTTTTTGAAGCCTCATCGCTCTCACGACGTAATGCTTCACGCTCAATCTCAAGCTGTTTTATCTTTCTTTCAACCGCGTCAAGTTCTTCCGGCATTGAATCAATCTCAATACGCAGCTTGGATGCCGCTTCATCAATTAAATCAATCGCCTTATCCGGTAAAAAACGGTCCGCAATATAACGGATGGAAAACTGTACGGCCGCGACAATAGCGCCGTCTGTTATGCGCACACCGTGATGAATTTCATAACGCTCTTTCAAACCGCGTAAAATTGAAATTGCATCCTCTTCCGAAGGCTCATCAACCAGAACGGGCTGGAAGCGGCGCTCCAGAGCGGCATCTTTTTCTATGTGCTTTTTATATTCATTTAAAGTCGTTGCACCGACGCAGTGCAAATCGCCGCGTGCAAGAGCCGGTTTTAAAATGTTCGCGGCATCAACCGCACCTTCGGCAGAACCTGCGCCGACAAGCGTATGCAGTTCATCTATAAAAAGAATGATTTCTCCATTGGAGTCCTGCACCTCTTTGATAACCGCCTTCATGCGCTCCTCAAACTGTCCGCGGAATTGTGTTCCCGCGACAAGCGAGCCCATATCAAGAGCAACTATTGTTTTCGTTTTTAAATTCTCAGGAACATCGCCGCTAACAATGCGGTGAGCAATGCCTTCTGCTATCGCGGTTTTACCAACTCCCGGTTCGCCGATGAGTACCGGATTGTTTTTTGTTCTGCGTGAGAGCACCTGCAAAACACGGCGTATCTCTTCATCGCGCCCGATAACCGGATCGAGCTTACCAGCTTTTGCAAGATCATTAAGATTACGTCCGAATTTTTTCAGCGACTGGTACGTGTCCTCTGCGTTTTGCGTTGTAACACGCTGCGTACCGCGCACATCTTTCAAAGCGCGAAGAATCAAATCGTATGTAACCCCGTTATCACGCAGCAGCTGTCCGGCTCTGCCCTGATCTTTTACTAATGATAATAAAAGATGCTCGGTTGAAACGTATTCGTCCTTCAGCTTTCCGGCCTCTTCAATCGCCAAATCAAAAAACTGCGTAGTCAGATTCGACATTTGCAAGTTGGTAAAAGCCGCACCGCTCACTTTCGGCAGACGGTCAATTGCTTCGCTGATGTGAATCTTAAGATTGTTCGGATTTCCGCCCGCTTTCTGGATGATGCTTTCTGCAAATCCAGATTTTTCCTGAATAAGGGCGGCTAAAATGTGCTCCGGTTCAAGTATCTGATTACTATAGCTCTGTGCTATCTCAAGTGCACTTTGGATTGTCTCCTGTGCCTTGACGGTAAATTTATTGAAATTAAATGCCATATGTTTCTATCTCCTTCCGATTCTGTAAAAACAAAACCACAATACAAACATAAGAAAAAGGCAAAATGGTTTCCAGACAGAAAGAAATCCGGGGAATAGAACACGGATGACACAGATGACGCGGATTTTCACAGATTATCTTTTGTTATAAAATCCTTGGAACTGCCCTTATTTGTTATAAAGGAGTTTGCCACAATTTTATATTCCTAACCCATGGCTTAACCTGCCCGCCTTGCGGCGTTCGGGCGGGGCCATGGGTTAGGAAGTATGAGGATCATTCTCTTATGTGGTTTTGAACAAATCCCCGTTCTTTCTTGTTTAAATATCGTATTGGGAATGTACTATATTATGCGAAATTCTGCATAAATAGTCATTTTTTGGGCTAAGGCAATTGGCCTGAAATTGTGTAAGTGCTTAATTTTTAATATATTAGCGCCCTCAAATATTTATATTTTGATGAATAGAATAGAAAGTGACCCATGAAAAGGAATAAGATTGCACTAATAGGCAGCGGACAGATTGGAAGTGTTCTGGCACAACTCATCGTTCAAAAGCATCTTGGCGATGTCGTTCTTTTTGATATTGTAGATGGTATGCCGCAGGGCAAAATATTAGATTTAGCAGAAGCCTCACGAATTGAAGGCTTTGATGTTGTATTAAAAGGTACTAACGATTATAAAGATATAGCTGACTCAGATCTCGTCATTGTTACCGCGGGCATTCCGCGTAAACCCGGCATGAGCCGTGACGATCTTCTGATTACAAACGCAAAAATCATGAAAAACGTTGCCGAAAACGTAGCACGTTATGCCCCGAATGCAGTAGTAATCATCATTTCCAATCCGTTGGACGCGATGGTGACTCTGTTCCAAAAAGTTAGCAAATTCCCCTTTAATCGCGTTATCGGCCAGGCCGGAGTGCTTGACTCATCGCGCTTCGCGACATTTATCGCGTGGGAACTCGGCGTTTCCGTTAAAGATGTCAACGCAATGGTTCTTGGCGGACATGGCGATACCATGGTACCGCTCGTTCGTTATGCCAACGTTAACGGTGTTCCGGTTATGGAATTGCTCGAACGCAAGCACAACAACAAGACTCATGCTGCCGAAGTTATGAAAGCGATGATTGAACGCACGAAAGATGCGGGTGGTGAAGTCGTAAAATTATTGAAAAACGGTTCCGCGTTTTATTCCCCTGCCGCAGCTGCGATTCAGATGGCGGCCGCAGTTTTACACGACCAGAAGCGCGTACTTCCTGTTTGCGCTTACCTGAACGGCGAGTATAATGTCAACGGATACTATGTCGGCGTTCCGGTTGTCGTCGGTATTAACGGCGCAGAACAGATTATCGAGCTTTCACTTGACCCTGCTGAACAGAAGATGTTCGACTACTCGGTTGATGCCGTAAAAGCACTTGTTGCCGATATGGAACGGATCGGATTCTGATTTCCGGCGTAAAAGAGGGTAAAAACACGGGGGTTTCCGTCAAATCAGACTGAAAAACCGCGTTTTTAAACTGTTTTAAAGAAAAAAGTGTAAAAAATCTTAAAGGTGGCGTTGGTTTATTTTAAATAAATCCGTAATTTTAATGTCTTAATTTTATTATAAGAGGTTCTTAATGTTTGCGATTGTCAATATAGCCGGGCAACAAGTTAAAGTTGTTGAAAATACCAAGTACTATGTACCGAAGCTCGAAGCTGATGTTGATTCAGAAATTACGTTTGATGAAGTATTGCTCGTATCTAACGACGACAGCACTGCAATTGGTACCCCTTATGTAGCGGGTAAAAAAGTTGAGGCAAAAGTACTTCAGCATCTTAAAGACGACAAAGTAATTGTATTTAAGAAAAAACGCAGAACCGGTTACCAGAAATCTAATGGTCACCGTCAGCAGTTGACTCAAATACAAGTCACCAAAATTGTATAAATAGGAAATAGACCATGGCACATAAAAAAGGACAAGGTTCGACAAGGAACGGTAGAGATAGTAATGCTCAACGTCTTGGCGTAAAGAAATTTGGCGGTGAACAAGTATTAGCCGGAAATATCCTCGTTCGTCAGCGCGGAACAAAATACCATCCGGGCGAAAACGTAGGAAGAGGCAGCGACGATACCTTGTTTGCTTTAGCAAGCGGTGTTGTTAAGTTTGAGAGAAAACGCACTGATCGTCAATACGTCAGCGTTTATCCTATTAACTGATTCCCCCTCCCCCTTTGAAATAAAAACCCCGTCCGTATGGATGGGGTTTTTTGTTTTAAACTGCAATATCTTACCGCGAAGAACGCAAAGTTCGCAAAGATTTTTTTGGGGAAAGAGAACATTATCTTAGGTTCTTAACAATGCGTTTGATGCCGTTTTTTATTAATAAAACATTGAAATTGATTAAGAGTCCCAGGCGCTTGTTGGATAGTTTTAAATAAGTCAGTAATTGAGCAGTGTGAATATTGGATAATTCATCTACCGATTTGATTTCGACAATAACTTTATCTTCAACAATGACGTCAAGCCGATAGCTACAATCCATTTTGATACCCTTATAAATCAACGGCAGCGGCTTTTGCGTTTCAACGGATAACCCTTCTTTTATAAGTTCATGAACCAGACACGATTCATATGCAGATTCCAACAGCCCTGGACCTAATTCTTTGTGAACAGTTAATGCACAATTAACTATAATTCTCGAAATCTCATTCTCACTCATATTCTTTCCCCTTTTTTGTTTTTACAAATAATACTTTGCGTTCTTCGCGTGCTTTGCGGTTAATCTTTCCTACAGAATTTAGCCACAAGTTTGTTCATGGTGTTCATACCTCTGAAGGTTGCCTTAATACCGAGCGACCGCTCCAGTACCGCGTTGGAAAACTTCGACTCGCTCTGCTTCACTTTACACAGCCAGTACAACTCCCTGCCGTTGACATGGAAATCATCAACATCGGTTTTTAACGCTTGCAGTTTTTTCAGTTGTGCGGAATCCAGCGGCTGTTTGAGAAATGCCGTATTGAACGCTCCCGCTTTTTCGATTTGTTGTTTAGGGAAAGGAAGATAATTCGCCATTGCACGCAACTCATCCGGAGTGCGGATGAACGTCGCGACCTCATACCCCAATGCCTCATGCAATTTCTTTTCAATTTGTTTTTCAAGTACAGTGGGATTTTTTTCCTTCGACTCGAATATAACATTCCCGCTCGCGATGAACGTCTCAACATTCGAAAATCCCATCGCAACAAACAAGTCGCGCAGGACATCCATTTTTACAACATGCCCGCCGACATTAATCGCCCGGAGAAAAGCGAAGATGGGCATAGTTATTTGGTCTCTCCCTTTTTCTTTGCATATTCTTTCAACCACACCTTTAAATTGGATACCCACAAGAATGAGATTTTGGGGAGTGGTATTTTTGCCTCGCTTTTAGCCTTATCCCATTCTGTTTTTAGGATAGCGCGACTCTTATTTAAGAATTCATTTTTTATTAATATAAAGACGACATCCTGTACCGATGATTTAATATCATCTAAATCAACTAAATTTTCGATCAGTTGATCGGAAAGTTTCACGAGTTCGATATGAGCCGACTCATCATTATTATTTAAAAATAATCGAATCTTATTATTGAGTGTCTGAATATCCAATTTTGCCTTAAAAAGAGGAAGCGCCCATGCATCTTGTATGGTAATTGTTTCAGAAATTACCAGGCGCCCTGCTTTCTTTTCTGAGAGCAAGTGATCAACCCGATCTTGATAGTCATTAAGCAGCGCAATATATTCGCACATGAGATTGCGCAAAGCTTGTACCCATTCTATTCTTGCTTTTGAAATTACATTTGCACGAATAGAGACATATGAGATGAGAAGTCCTAATAATGCCGCAATTAATGTCCCAATTAAAGGCAAAAGAGGATAAACATTTTGTTCAAGGTATGATTTTTTTTCATTTCTAACTAGATTTGTTACAGTATCTATCTTTGCCTCAACAGCCGTAATTCTTTTTTCAACATTATCACAAAATGATGAGGTGTCGGAAATTGTTGCTCCTTTTTGAATCGACAAATTTCCATTTGTAGATGTAGTGCCTGCGACAATCACAGAAGTTAAAAAAATCAAAAAAAGAACTATGTGTAATTTTGCAAATTTACCCAAGTGATTACCTTTTTATTGATTCTGAGATTTTCCCTACGGAAAAGTTAATGCTTGTAAATAAACTTAAACCTTTAATACTTTTTTTGCAACCCATTCGAACCCTGTTGGATGTATAAATAATACATCAATGTAGCCGCCAACCGTTTTATGTCGACTTTGAAATCTCATAGTATCTATTGTCGTTTTAATTAAATATACACTAAAATCTACAGCATCTTGTATGGTAAAAAAACTGTAAGGAATTGGGAAGGTTGGTAATGGCTGATAGTTGTTTTGAGAGTCCTTCAGAAAAACAGGCTGTATTAACCTAGACACGACATCATATTCTCCACCATAAACGACACCTTGATCGTTCGGTTGATTCATTTTTACAACATTATGATTCATAATCTCCACTAAATAAACCTCTTGTTCTTGTGTTGTCTTGTTATATCCAGCGACATAAAATGTTGTTTGTGGCACCGGATTATAAGAGCAGAAATGATTAAGTAATTCATCCGCTGTTTGCTTTACAGTAGCACTTGCTGGAAGTCCCCGAATAAATGAATCAATAAACCCAGCTATGGGGACTCTGTTTATATCGGCCGTACCATATGTGTTAATTCCTATATTGTTTTCTGTAACAAATATTTTCCTGTTTGTATCCGACATACCAACAGCCAGATGAATTGTCGAATTTGTTCCTGATGGTGTGGTTTGATCCAGAGTAATACGGCTATCAGCAGCCATTATTATACCCTCACGAACATAAACTGTTAAGACCAACGACATAAAACCTCCTTATATATTGACATAATAATGTTTTAATAACTAATAGCAGCCGCACCTATGTTATTTTCTAAATAAAAACTATTTAATTAGCTTTCTACCGTTCAAACAATCTCCGCCACATCGTTCGTCCCCTCGATATTTAAGATAAGTGCGAGAGGCTAATTTCACGTATGAGAATATTACTGGAATTAAGCTCAAAAGGCAAGTGTTTTATATGCGCAAAAAGCCGACAGAAATTGATTATTTTTATTCACTTTTTATTTCATTAAAAGTAGTTTCTTGACTGCTTTGTACTTATCTGTTTTTAACTCATAGAGATAAACGCCTGAACTAGTATTACCGGCATTCCATTTTATACTATGCCGCCCTGCTGGTCTTTCACCGTTGAATAATTCTGTAATCTTCCGCCCCAGTTGGTCATAAATACTTAGAATAACATCACTACTTTCAGGAACGTAATAACTTATGGTCGTATTTGGGTTGAAAGGGTTGGGGTAGTTCTGTTCAAGTGCAAAACTCACTTTTTTATTTGTTTTTTCATCGTTAATTTCGGCAATCATTTCAGATAGGGGGCGCATCAAAACGCCACCGCCTGTAGTCCCGGCGAATATATTGGAACCACTTATAGTCAGAGCATACACGGAAAGAGATGGCAATCCATCATTAACAGCGACCCAATTTGCTCCATCGTTCGCTGAGATAAAAACACCCCTGCCCCAAGTCCCAGCAAAAATATTTTTATCATTTGAAGCAAAAGCATAAACGTCTGTTTCTCCTATTCCAGTATTTGCGGCAATCCAATCTACCCCCATGTTTGTAGAGCGAAAAATTCCCGAACTAGTCGCCGCAAAAATATTTGTTTTGTTAACAATCAGAGCTAAACAAGAACTAATCGTCAAGCCTGAATTAATCGCCATCCAATTTGTTCCATTGTTTGTGGAAATAAAGATACCATCGCCATTAGTTCCCGCAAAAATACTTGTACCATTTACAGCAAGAGCATAAACGTACGTATTTGTAAGACCAGTACTGACATCAATCCAATTTGTTCCGTTGTTAGTGGAACGGAAAATACCCTTCTGAGTTCCAACAAATATATTCGTTCCACTGACCGCAAGGGCTCGCACATACATATTTGTCAGACCGTTACTAGCAGATGTCCAACTTGTTCCATTGTCTGTGGAAAGGTAGACTCCACCACCAGAAGTTCCGGCAAATATATTAGCGCCATTTATAGTAAGAGCAGCAATATAAGGCATTGTCAGACCACTATTAACAGCTGCCCAACTCGCCCCATTGTTTGTGGAAAGGAACACACCGTTGAGCCATGTTCCGGCAAAAATATTTGAACCGCTAATTGCAAAAGAACTTACAAATCCACTGGAAGGACCATTCGTTTGCCATTGCGGAAATGAAGATGTAAAAAGCGAAATAATTAGGAGCATTAATAATCTACAATTTTTCATTTTTTGAATACTACCAATTAATTGAAAGTTTAGAAAAATAGTAAAGTTAAAACGTATACATCCAATACATTGTTCTTTCACCGTCCAAACAATCTCCGCCACATCGTTCGTCCCCTCGGTAATAAAGGATAGTAAGAGAGGTTATAATCACAAGGTAGAATAATAATGTATTTGCTGCAAAAAGGCAATTGAAAAGAAAGCTCAACCGCAAAGGATATTATTAATAACCACGTCATTTATGGCGTGGGTTAGAATGTTCGAGGTATCTTCAGGTAGAGACGGCTGGCAGCCGTCTGCCTTAGAATGCAGCAGGATGATATATTCCCATCCGGGAAATGATATCTGGAGGTGATTGCTTATTCTACAAACATGTATCTCCTGACGGAGAACAGTCTTGTTGGAAAGTTCATCCGCTTTGGTGATGAAGTATTGGTGGTGTCGCTGTCCGCCGGTTGCACCGGCGGTTGTCTCTATTCAATCCCTTCGGGATTCGAACAAAAGGCCGTGTGTTTTCAGAGTCTCAACATCAACAGAACCATAACAATATTCCGAAGGAATAATACAGAGATAACCCTGCCCGACCAGCAGGCGGTTCGAAAGCACCCAAGTCTCAAATCAAAAATGGATTCCCGCCTCCCGACAAGTCGGGACAAGTTACGCGGGAATGACATGCCAATAATAGGCGGGGTGTTCGAGTAGGCCGCACTTTCATGAACGACTGTCTGGAAATTCCGCCGATTCCCCTAATTAGCAAGAACAACAAACAAGTCAGGCGGGCGTATCGAGAACACTTCGTCATGTAAAATAAGAATGGATTCCGGGTCAAGCCCGGAATGACAATCTCTATTTTTGTATGACCGATTACTCCAAATGGTGTTTGCATCTCGATACGCCCCGATAAATCGGGGCTACCTGCCCGCCCGGCAGGCGGGCTCGATGATCGTCTATCGAGAACACTTCTACTGAAATTACAGAGCACACATAAAAAAGAGCCGTCCCAGTGGGACGGCTCTACATAATAATATTTGGTGTCTTCGCGCCGTGCCCACCGGCAGGCGTGGCCTTTGCGAGAGTTTTACTTCTTCGGGCGATAGATATGCGTTGACATACCGAAGAACACTTCAGCGGCTTCCATCACGGTTTCCGAGAGAGTCGGATGCGGATGGATAGTCAGTTTCACATCGGATACCGTCGCACCCATTTCGATAGCGAGTACGGCTTCAGCAATGAGCTCACCCGCGCCGGATCCGCATATGCCGACACCGAGAATGCGTTGTGTATCGGGATCAACAATAATCTTCGTAACACCGTCGCCTCTATCGAGTGTCGTTGCTCTGCCTGATGCAGCCCACGGGAATTTTGCGACTTCATGTTTTACATTCTGTTCGCGTGCCTGAGTCTCGGTAATACCTGCCCATGCAATTTCGGGATCGGTAAATACCACCGCAGGAATAGCAAGAGGTTCGAATGCAACTTTGTGTCCGTTGATTGCTTCGACTGCAACGCGTGCTTCGTGCGCGGCTTTGTGTGCGAGCATCGGATCACCGGCGATATCGCCGATTGCGAAAATATTTCCGTCAGCCGTTCTACGGGCTTCGTCAACTTCAATGAATCCGCGTTTGTTCACGGTGACTTTAGTGTTCTCTAATCCCAATCCTTCGGTGACAGGTTTTCTGCCAATTGACATCAACACATAATCATATGTCGTTTCAGTTGTTGCACCGTCTTTAGCCTGAATGGTAACGGCGATGCCGTCTTTTACTTCTTTCAGTCCGACTAATTTGGATTCGAGCATGATGCTTTCAAACTTCGCACGCAATCTTTTTTCAAGATGCGCAACCATATCACGGTCAGCACCCGGTAAGAGTCCGTTTGTCATTTCAACAACGGAGACTTTCGTTCCCAATGCCTGATATACGGAGCCGAGTTCAAGCCCTATATATCCGCCGCCGATAACTAATAACGATTTCGGAATAGCGGGAAGATTCAACGCGGATGTTGAATTGAGGAAACGCGGACTGTTAACACTCAACGAAGGAATTGTCGCAATGACCGAACCGGTCGCAACGATAGCGTGTTTGAATGTGACTTCTTCAACCGTGCCGTCAACCTTATCGACTTTCAATTTCGTTGATGATACAAAACTTGCCCGTCCCTGCATGTAATTAATTTTTCTTTGCTTGGTCAATACGCCGAGTCCGCCGGTCATCTTTGCAACAACTTTATCTTTAAATGCACGCAAACGGTCAACATCAATTTTCGGTTCGCCGAAATCAACGCCCCACGATTTTGCTTCCTTGGCTTCATCAACCAATTTGGCAACGTGCAGCAACGCTTTGGAAGGAATACATCCACGGTAGAGGCAAACGCCGCCGGGATTCTTTTCCGTATCAATAAGAGTTACCTGATTGCCCATGTCGGCTGCGGTAAATGCGGCGGCGTATCCGCCGGGACCCGCTCCAATGACTACTACTTGTGCTTCTGTCATGTTCTCTATCCTTTAAAACTTAAACTTCGATTAATAATCTCATCGGCTGCTCAAGCGAGTCAATGATCCAGCGCAAAAAGCGAATGCCGTCTGCACCATCAATGACGCGGTGGTCGTACGATAACGAAAGCGGCAGCATTAAGCGCGGCGAGAATGCACCGTTCTTATATACCTGCTCCATCGCTCCGCGTGAAACGCCAAGTATTGCTACTTCGGGTGAATTGATAATCGGAGTAAATGATGTACCGCCGATTCCGCCGAGATTTGAAATAGTGAAACATCCCCCCTGTAAATCGTCGGGAGTGATTTTTCTTTTGCGTGCCTTATCCGAAATTACTGCAAGCTCTGCGGCGATTTCGGTTATGTTCTTTTTATCCACATCGTTTATAACAGGAACGATAAGTCCCCTATCCGTATCAACGGCAACGCCGATGTTGTAATATTTTTTATAAACGATTTCTTTCTTCTCCATATCAACCGATGCGTTGAACTGTGGAAAAACCTTTAGTGCCGATGCAACTACTTTAATTAGTATTGCAGTAACTGTCAACTTGCCGCCGCCGGTTTTCGCTTCGACTTTTCCCGAAAGCGATTTGCGCATTGCTTCGATTTCGGTAATGTCCGCTTTATCGAATTGTGTTACGTGCGGAATTGTTGCCCATGCGTAGCTGAGATGATCAGCCGTGATAGAACGTATCTTCGACATCGCCGCGCGTTCCGTCTCGCCGTACTTTCTGAAATCCGGAAGCGGTTCATGAGCAATACCGGCACCGCCTGATGATTTGCAGCCTTCGAGATTCAAACTCTTTACATATGCCTTAACATCATCAAGCGTAATGCGCTTGTTAGCTCCCGTACCGGGAACGTTATTGATGTTAACACCAAGCTCGCGGGCAAGTCTGCGTACAGAAGGTGCAGCCGGAGCGGGATTCGTTAATATCGCCGGTTGATTATCAAACGGTGAAAACTTCTTTGGCGCCGGAGCTTGCGAAGCGGGTGCAGCCGGAGCGGCTTCAACTTTTGCAGGAGCTTCTTTTACTTCCGCAACAGGAGCCGGGGCTGCCGGTTTTACAACAGCGGCTGCTGACTGTCCGGTAACTTTTATTACAACCTGTCCGACTGTTGCTTTGTCGCCTTCTTTCACAAATACATCGGTGATAACACCGCTTACCGTGCTCGGTACTTCAATCGTTGCTTTATCGGTTTCGATTTCAAGAACAATATCATCCTGCCTAATCGTATCACCGACTTTTACCAGCACTTTTAAAACGTCGGCCGCGGTAATATTTTCTCCGAGTTCAGGCAGTTGCATTTCCTGCACTTGCGCTTCACCTGCGGGAACTTCGACGGATGCCTGTTCAACCACGGCGGGTTTTGCCGCTGCCGGAGCGGCATTAACCGCAGCCGCTGCAGGCGCGGGAGCTTCTTCTGCCGCCGCCTCACCGGAAACTTCATCAATGCTGAAAATGACCTGGCCGACTTGAACTTTTTCTCCGTCTTTCACAAAGACTTCTTTTACCCGTCCACCTACTGTACTCGGAACTTCAATCGTTGCTTTGTCGGTCTCTATTTCAAGTACCGGCTGATCGGCATCAATGACATCACCCTTTTTAATAAGGACGTGCAGCACATCAGCCGACAAAATATTTTCTCCCAATTCGGGAAGCTTAAATTCTTTTGACATGTCTTACCTACTATAATTTCTGCTTAAGAGACCATCGGGTCTAATTTTTCCGGATTAATTCCTAATTCTTTTATCGCTTTTGTAACAACGCTTGCTTTAATCTTTCCTTCTTTCGCAAGAGCATTCAACGCGGCTAGCGTAACAAAGCGTGCATCAACTTCAAAGAATTCGCGCAGCTCTCTGCGTCCTTCACTTCTGCCGAATCCATCGGTACCAAGCGCAACGATGCTCTTCGGCAGCCATTTGGAAATAGAATCGGGCAGCGTCTTTACATAATCTGATGATGCGACATACACCGCGTCTTCTTTCGCGTCGAACAATGAAGTAACATACGGCGCTTTCGGTTTTTCCGCCGGATGCAATAAGTTCCAGCGTTCGCATTCAAGGCCGTCACGGCGCAATTCTTTATAACTCGTCACGCTCCATACATCGGCAGCAACGTTATATTTTGTTTCAAGAATTTCCTGAGCCTTTACTACTTCATTCAATATCGTACCGGAACCGAACAGATGCGCTTTAACCTTCGCGTCTTTTAACGACGATGGTTTTAATTTATACATACCTTTCAGTATGCCTTCCTTCGCGCCTTCCGGCATCGCGGGCATAGGATAATTCTCATTCATTACCGTCAGATAATAAAAGACTCTTTCCTGATTCTCATACATACGGCGGATGCCTTCACGAACGATAACCGCGAGTTCAAATGCATATGCTGGATCGTATGTTATCAAGTTCGGTACTGCATAAGCAAGCAGGTGACTGTGTCCGTCCTGATGCTGCAAACCTTCGCCGTTCAACGTTGTGCGTCCTGCCGTACCACCGACAATAAATCCTTTAGCCTGCATATCTGCCGCGGCCCATATCAAATCGCCGATGCGCTGGAATCCAAACATTGAGTAATAAATAAAGAACGGTATCATGTTAATGCCGTGATTTGCGTATGAAGTACCCGCGGCGATGAATGATGAAATACCACCGGCTTCGGTGATACCTTCTTCAAGTATCTGGCCGTTCTTTGCTTCTTTGTAATATAAAAGACTGTCGCGGTCAACCGGTTCGTATAACTGTCCGACATGCGAGTAAATACCAATCTGACGGAATAATGCTTCCATACCGAATGTACGTGCTTCATCAGGAACGATAGGCACAATGTATTTACCGAGTTCCTTATCGCGTAACAGTTTCGCCATGATGCGTACGAATGCCATTGTTGAAGAAACATCGCGTCCTTCAGTACCTGCATAAAATTCTTCGAACAATTCTTCAGGCGGTGTAACAATCGGCGCAACACTTGTTTTACGCACCGGTACTGAGCCGCCGAGTTCTGCTCTGCGTTCAAGCAGATATTTTATTTCAGCACTATCAGGGGACGGCTTGTAGAACGGAGCTTTCGCAACGTCTTCATCTGAAATCGGTATACCGAAACGTGTTCTGAATTCCGCGAGTTCATCTTCGTTCAATTTTTTCTGCTGGTGTGTAATGTTCTTGCCTTCACCCGCTTCACCGAGTCCATAACCCTTAATGGTCTTAGCCAGAATCACCGTCGGCTGTCCCGTATGCTCAATCGCAGCCTTGTATGCAGTATAAACTTTTTCCGGATCATGGCCGCCGCGTGTCATTTTACGCAGCTGCGCATCGGAAAGATGCTCAACCATTTTCAATAAATCCGGATCGGTACCAAAAAATTCGTGGCGGAAGTAAGCGCCGGACTCAACAGTAAATTTCTGATATTGTCCGTCAACAACTTCACCCATACGTTTAACAAGTTTTCCTTTTTCATCGGCTTCAAGAAGCGGATCCCATTCACTGCCCCAGACAACTTTAATAACATTCCAACCCGCACCGCGGAACGCAGCTTCAAGCTCCTGAATGATTTTTCCGTTACCGCGAACCGGGCCATCAAGGCGCTGCAGGTTACAGTTGATAACAAAAATAAGGTTGTCTAATTTTTCGCGTGAAGCAAGATTGATAGCGCCGAGCGTTTCCGGTTCGTCGGTTTCACCATCGCCGAGGAATGCCCACACTTTACTTGAACCGGGTTGTTTCAATCCGCGGTCTTCTAAGTAACGGTTGAACCGCGCCTGGTAAATCGCCATCAACGGTCCAAGACCCATTGATACGGTCGGATATTCCCAGAAGTCAGGCATCAGCCATGGATGCGGGTATGATGAGAGTCCGCCGCCCTCTGCAAGTTCGCGTCTGAAATTTAATAATAGCTTGTCGCTCAAACGGCCTTCAAGATATGCGCGCGAGTAAATACCGGGAGCACTGTGTCCCTGAAAGAAAATCTGATCGCCATCGTAGCCATCGCCTTTACCGCGGAAGAAATGATTGAAGGCAACTTCGAGCAATGTCGCGCCGGAAGCAAATGATGAAATATGTCCGCCGACACCGCTGTCGTTTTTATTTGCCTTAACAACCATCGCCATAGCATTCCATCTGATGATGCTTTTGATACGGCGTTCAATTTCCCTGTTACCGGGATACGGAGGCTGTTTTTCTCTCGGGATTGAGTTGATGTATGGTGTGTTTGCAGTAAAGGGAAGTTCGATTCCCGCCTGATGTGCACGTATTTGTAGTTTTTGAAGTATCTCGATGACCCGTTGCGGGCCGCCGTTTTTAAGTACATAATCCAGAGAATAAAACCATTCTTCATTCTCTATCTCATTGACATCGGTAACCTTGTCATTATTCATAATGCGTCCTTATCTAATTAAAGTAAAGTCGGCCGCCGTATTCATTTTTGTGAAAAGACCGCCACAGAGTATTCCACTACCCTATTACACCATCTTAAATAGAAAATTTACTATAAAAGTTCACAAAATCAAAAATATTCGGGCTTTTATATAAGAAATCTTAGTTATTAAGTGCCGTTGCCCGTTAAGAACTTTTTTGAATCAGGCTTCAATATCATTTTACTTAAAAAACGGCTAAAATGACAGCTCCGCCTGCAATTAATGCAATGCCTAACCAATGCACAAGGCTGATGCGCTCACCGAGAAACACCAAACTGAAAATTGCGACAAGGACGACACTGAATTTATCCACCGGTGCGACTCTGGAAGCATCGCCTAACTTCAACGCCCGGAAATAACAGAGCCATGAAGCTCCCGTCGCTATACCGGAGAGAACAAGAAACGTAATTGCTTTTGGCGAGATGCTTGAAAGAGGCTGAAACTGTCCCGTTGCCAACAGAATAAACGCAAGCACAAAAAGAATAACAATCGTCCGTATGAACGTTGCAAAATCCGAATTGATATCCTTAATGCCGACCTTCGCAAATATAGCAGTCAGTGCCGCAAACACTGCCGACAACACTGCCCACATCTGCCATGACGTAAAAATATTTTTCATGATATTTAACTCGTAATGATCGTCCGCAAAATACAAAATTCCAGGGTATGTTGCCCGTGGATAGGTTTTGAGTTGCACATAATTCTTCATGCCAAAAAATGAACTCATCACCCCTAACCCCTCTTCTCTTAAAAAGAGAAGAGGGGAATAATCTCAAGCACCATCATTTCAATATACAGCTCTTTCCTCTCCCCTTTTCTCTTCCCAAGAGAAAAGGGGTAGGGGGATATGAGTTCATGGGTTTTGCGTATTCCATAACTCTCTCATATTTGGCTTTCATTGTTTCAATTTCTAAATTTCATCAATGAATTGACACAACTAAAAAGAATCACTCTTGGTGAATACGAAAATTTACATTCTTCTGTTTTTACTTATTATTATAAAGACTACCGGCATGGCGCAGACACAAAAGGATACGTATATCATAGATTCCCGGACGACCGCTGCTGAAGCGCTCGAGGGGACTCCCGCCCCGAAGAACATCGCGGCAAAAATGAAGCTGATAAGTGTTTCATATTACGGCTATGATGACAAATTGCATAAAGGCCAGCTGCTCATCAATAAAAATGTTGCCGGTGAAATTGAAGCAATCTTTGCAGAACTCCTCAAGCTAAAATTCCCTATCGAGAAAGTTATTCCCATTACCCATTACCAATGGGACGATGAGGCCTCCATGTTCGATAACAACACGAGCAGTTTTAATTACCGCAAGGTTGTCGGAAAAAGCACACTTTCAAAACATGCACTCGGATACGCGATTGATATTAATCCCCGCGATAATTATTATATAAAGGACGGACATATTAGTCCCTCTAACGGCCGCTATGACAAAAAGAACAAGGGCACCATTCTGAAAAACTCCGCAGTCGTAAAACTGTTTGCAAAGTACGGATGGAATTGGGGCGGTGACTGGAAATCGCTGAAGGACTATCAGCATTTCGAAAAGAGTAACGAATACATTGAATCAAAAGAAAATTAAGAAGAGAGTAATATGACTAAAGATATAAAGCGCAGTTTGGTTGTTAGTGCCGTAATGGTGGCAGTTCTGGCAGGAAATGTTATACGGATGTCGGAAACAATGAAAATCCGCCCGGTCGAGTTCCTCACAATACTCGTTCTCGGTGCCTCAATTGGAGTTTTCCTCACACACCTGTTTATATATTTCGGTGTAAAAGGCAAAAAAGAATAACGGCAGTCTGACATATTGAAGAAAATTATTCCCTACGGGAAAATGGTATGTGATTTTTGATCCGATTCTACAAAGATATAATGCCTAACGGCATATGTAGATTTGGCAGCTATCTATACACCTCAATAGAAGTGTCATCTTCGCCAAACATTATATTTTATTAGAAATTCGCTTACTCACAGGCTCCATTCTTAAGCCCTGTACCACACTATGTCAATAATGGCTTTTCTCAATTTTATTAATAAAAATAATCCGGGGAAATCTGTGTCATCCGCGTTATCCGCGTTCTATTTCTATCTGGTATCGCGATAACGCTCATCTCCTATCCGCCGGGAATTTTACCGCAGATTAACTCGCCGTGCTTGACAATATCCGTCACCGGCTGCATCTTCCGTTTCTCCATATCCACAAATGTGTACTCGTGGATGAAGTACGGGTTTATTTTCACACCGTACCGTTTTTCGACTTTTGCGGTCAATCCGGGAAACTCATCATCCAAACTATCCTTTTTGCTTTTGTAAACCACACAGATGTGCATGGTCATAGGAGGATCAGTAGCCATTTCCGGATCATAGGCAATTACGGCGATAGTTGAGTCTCCGATACGTTTGATTATTTGATTATAGATTCCTTCGGCGTAGGCTTCTTCGGATTGAAAAAGTCCCGACAGCCCATTTGCAACAAGATAGTGGGATTTGTTCAGCGTAAAAATATGATCCCGCCCACCGATAAGCCGGTTTACAATTCCTGTTTTTTCAAGTTCAGTCAAAGCAAGCAAAGCCGTCCGGTGATTTACCCCCGCCAGCCTTGCTGTTTCGCGCCCCGTAATTCCGAATTCACGGGAATATAGCGCACGCAGCACAGCAATACAGCTGCCCGAAGTAAAAACACCGTTAAAAACATCATTTGGAAACATGTTTTATCCTTATGGATAATAATTTAGTCATATAGATATATTATTATACAATATTAATCATAGATTTACAAATACAAATAATTAGTTCTCTTCAGTTATTAAACTTTATACCAAAGAATCTTTTCGTAATTACATCAAATTAATTTCAAAAGGTGAAACTTTATCGCCCCGAGAATGGTTTAAACTTGAAATATTGTAAAAGTCAAACTTAAAACCACGAAAGTAGATAATAATATGAGCGAAAACTTATTATTCAGTACATACACATTAGGAAGCACAACTTTGCAAAACAGAATTGTTATGGCCCCGATGACCAGATCTCGCGCCATCGGAAATATTCCTAACGATTTAATCGCAGAGTACTATGGACAAAGATCTTCAGCGGGACTGATTATCACAGAAGGAACTTCACCATCACCAAACGGACTCGGCTACGCCCGCATTCCGGGAATATTTTCGGAAGAACAAGTTGAAGGATGGAAAAAGACCACCGAAGCTGTTCACGCAAAGGGCGGGAAAATATTTGTCCAGTTAATGCACACAGGCAGAGTAGGAAGCAGTGCCAACCTGCCTCTGAATGCCCGGATTTTAGCACCTTCAGCGGTCAAAGCGGAAAACACACAAATCTGGACCGATACGGCAGGGATGCAGGATGTTCCTGTTCCTGAAGCATTCTCCGCTGATGAGTTGGCAGCCGCGCAGCAGGAATTCGTTCAAGCCTCTTTAAATGCAATTAAGGCTGGTTTCGACGGAGTTGAGCTCCACGGTGCAAACGGATACCTGCTTGAACAGTTTCTTTCTCCTTATAGCAATGTTCGAACCGACGCTTACGGCGGCAGTATTGAAAACCGTGCAAAGTTCGTTTTGGAAACCGCAGAAAAGGTCGCCGCGGCTATTGGTAAAGATAAAACCGGTATCCGGCTTTCCCCGTTTGGAGCTAATAATGATATGAAGCCGTATCCGGAAATTGAACAGGCCTATATATATCTTGCTTCCGAACTGAATAAACTCGGTGTACTATATATACACCTTGTTGATCACAGCAGCATGGGAGCGCCGACTGTTCCGCTTACAATAAAAGAAGCCATCAAAAAAGCATTCAGCGGTGTTCTCATACTCAGCGGAAATTATTCAAAGGAAGTTGCCGGACAGCACTTACAGGAAGGACGTGCCGATTTGATCGCGTTCGGAAGGCCGTTCATTAACAATCCTGATCTGGTTGAACGTCTGAAAAATGACTGGCCGCTCAATACCGAACTCAATTATGATGCCTTTTACACCCCCGATGCAAAAGGTTATACCGACTATCCGGTATATGCAAATTAATTAAACATAGTTCATCTCATTACTATATATAGTAAATGCCGGAGTCGTTAAAACTCCGGCATTTTTATATAACAGTCATAAAAAAATCTCACGCGATGCTGTTTCGTATCTCTTCGGGATCTATCGTAATTCTTCGATCTCTTCTATTAATTCCTGCATCCGGTTGTTAAGCCAGAGCAATCCGGAATGAGTTCTCAATTCCGGTGGTTTATAACCTTCCTCTTTCATTTTTCGCATTATCCATTGTAGTATGTATATACCGCCGGGCTGACCTTCTCCGAGGTGGCCGTCAAGATCGAGAACTTCACAATTCTCTTCTTCAAGCCGCTCAATAGCTTCTTCCGCAGTATACGCCCGTTCCCAGCCATCCGGTGCCGAACGTAAATCATCAACATAAAGCTTCATAAAAACCTTCCGATAATCCGGATAATATAAAGATTTTTCAAAAAAGGACACCATCCGTCTGGCCGCCCACCATCCAAGGGCGTTTATTGAATATTTATATAATTTTACGGCGTGAACGTTGAATCTTCAGTAGCGGTCAGAAACCAGAATGTTTGGGAAAAGACAGAGGTTCCGGAGCTATTTGAAGCATTTACATGCCAGTAGTAAACAGTACCGTACTTCAATTTAGTAATATTCCAGGTAGGCGATGTTAGATTGCCATTAGTAATAACATGTGATTCAAATGTGCTATCCTCACCTATCTCAGCAAAATACTGCATCGCCCCGGGCGTGTCATACCACTTAATTCTTGGTGATGAACTTACGTTGATTGCTCCATTGGATGGGAAAAGTAACTTTGGAGTATATGGCACATACTCTGTAAATGTTGGCATTTCTTTAATACAGCCGAGGTTGATAAGCGAAATGCATAAAGCGGTTATAACTATATAATATATTCTATGCTGATTCATATTAAAACCCCATCCGGATTTCTAAACCACAGGCAACGTCCCCTCCGGTTTTTTGAAGTGTGGGTGATACAGCAATGTTATAATCATAAAACACCGGCCGATTTAAATATGCCTCAATAATATTGGACAAATAAACAACACCCCAGATAATAAGCGCAACATCGTGCTGCCGCCGTGATGAATCAACTTGGTTCTTGCTTTCACGCGCGTTATTCTTTAAATAATCTTTCGGATTGGATTTATATTGATTATTCATTGAAGTAAAGTCGTTCACCGCCGAATTGTATTTACCTGCCCGGTAAGCATAATACGTACAGGCCGAGGCGCCTAAAACAATGGCACTATATGCCGTTGTAAGGCGACGCTGTGCATACTGCCCCAAACCGGGGAAAATGCACGAATACAGCCAGTCCCGTTTTTTATATGGCATTGGCTTCGTGGGTCTCAATGAAATATTAACATCGGCATGGCTCCCCTCAATAACCGTAATGATGGTGTCATATTGTTTATAATCGGCCGCACTGCACAACACCTCATATCTTCCCGGAATCAAAAAGGGAACCTCATTAGAACCGGTTACCACTAAAGAATCAATTCCCTCGCCGTGTATAATCACCTTCGCATCATCCGGTTGAACATAAAAGCTGACCGCCCCTCCGTTTGTTTTAAGATCATAGCTCTTTAATAACTCCGCGCCTTCCGCTAATTCGATGAGTTCAGTATGCGAGAAATACCCTTTTCGCGAAATCTCCAAAGTGTGGGGTCCCGGAGTTAATTCCGCAAAATTTTTACCGGTGTAGTGTATCTTATCAATTACAACATCAGCATCCCGCGGCTCTATATCAAACCCGAAAAGTGATTTTCTTCTTTCTATAACAATATCATGATTAATACTTTTCTGAGAATTAATATATATGGTATCCTTGAAAAGTACATAACCTTCTTTTGATGCAGTGATGCCGTGTCTTCCGGCAACTAAGTATTTCGATCCGGGCGCAACCGGGTAATTGTCAATATAAAGAGAAGCATCAGGGGGAGTAACAGAAAATAAACATTTCGTTGATTCACTTTGCGGCACGCCTTCTTCTTTATCTGCCGGTTGCAAAACATTCTCAAGTGTACACATAACAACATTCTTTGCCCTTGATAGTGCAGTCACAATAGTGTCAACCGATTTATAGCCCGGTTTTTCAACATGGATCTCATATTCTCCCGGCGCATCAAGGATCGTTTTGTTCGTATGTCCGCTATATATACCGTTAACATACAAAGCTGCATTATCCGGTTCGGTGATTACTGTGAACGAGGCAGCTGGGAATTGTACAAGAGTAAATGTAAATGAGGTGGTATCTTTGGAAACGGAAAGATCTGATTCTATGGATTTATATCCGCGGGCGCGAATGGAGACTTTATGCCTCCCCTGTGAAAGGGAATAGTTTGTTCCGAACCCCATAAACTCATTATCAATATATACGTGAGACCCCCGCGGCGACACATGTATTGAAATGGGAATTAATTTTGAATTTATTCCGGTTTGTGCATATATTGAAGATATAACCAGTAGGAACAACAAACAGCCAATTTTACTGTAATTCACGCTTCTCCCAGTGAAATGATTCTAAAAAATAAGCATTTCTGCGTGAAAATCAATGCAGGTTTATCCGAATTGTAGTCTATTATTGTAGCATTCTGTATATTATATTAGACATAAATCCTGCGTAGAGGATGACAAATTCAGCCAAAACGGTATCTTTGCATTTGGCACGTCCTTTGTTATATTTCGAGTGAACCAGAGTTTGAAAGGTCTGAAAAATGAAAAACATAGCAATCTTAACCATCGTCACCATAGCAAGTCTGTTTTACATGGGCTGCGAAGAACCAATCAATTACGTTGACCGCAACCCTCCGGATGCGCCGACAGGACTGTACGTAGTAAACGGAGATAACATGGCGTATCTTTCATGGAGCGACAGTTACGACCGCGATGTAGCCGGATACAATATCTATTCAAGTTCGAGCTACAACGGGAAATATTATCTCATCGGAACGACGCACTCAAATTCGTTTACCGATTATGATATCCGCAACGGCTATAAATACTATTACGCAGTTACTGCATACGATTATGACAACAACGAAAGCGAAATGAGCTACGATAATGCATATTCGGCGCCGAGACCCGAAGGATTCAATCAGGCGGTTTTTGATTTCCGTCAATATCCCGGCATGTCCGCATTCAGTTTTGCTAACGAGTCGGTTGTCTCTGACACGAGCGCTTTGGCTGACTTCTATTTCGACAATGATAACGGTGCGTATTATTTGGACGTATACAATGACACCGATATCAAGGACATGGGACATACTTCAAGTATTTACGACATAACCGTTGCCCCTTCAACCGGCTGGTCTGTTACCAAAGATGCCGCAGTATTTGTCGGACATACATATGTTATTTGGACAGTTGATAACCACTTTGCAAAAATCAGAATAAATTCCGTTAACTCGCAGAGAGTTGTTTTCGACTGGGCATACCAGAGCATTAAAGGTGAAGTTACCATGAAGACGAAGACAATCACTATCGGTCACTCAAAAGTTGTCCGGACAAGAGATTTGGCTCAATAAAAGAAATTACGACTCATCATCACACATTGAAAAAAGCATATCCCCAGCGATATGCTTTTTTCATTAGTGATTTTACGTTAAATTTCAACAGTTGGAAAAAATGTTTATGAAATATTCCGGTTTTACTCAATTAACCATGGAAATATCACTTTACCATGTTTCGTTCTGATATAAAATACCTGCATTTCCGCTGTATTCGCACCGGCATCATCATCATGCTGATGCTCTCCTTTCTGACTGCCGCTCAGGAAGTGCACAAAAAATCCCATGAGCATAAAGGACGCGAGCAGAAGCCCGTGGTTGAAAAGGTATTTCAGGCAATTGAAGACGGACTTTCCAAGGGTGACCCCGGCGCTTTTACAAAATACTGCACGGGACAAACCTACATCAGCCTGTCCGACGTTTATACAGGATATTTCAGCTCCAATCAGGCTTTTTATATCTTACAGAGTTATTTTTCGGTACATCAACCGGAATCGTTCAGGTACACGTCACGAAACGATGGGGAGAATCCCTATGCAACAGGAGAATATCATTATGAAACAAGAAACCGCCGCGGTACAGCGCAGGTTTTTATCTCATTGCGGTTACAGCGTAACGACTGGCAAATTTCACAAATAACTATCCGCTGATGCAAGTATCCCGCCTTATATCGGGCAACCGCCGTTATTCATACGTTGTCATGGCCTTGATAGTCATGGTGTTTCTCATCGGACTTATCTCTCAGCGTGTTCTGGATGCAAAGAAAAACAACTGGCGGAACATTCTTCCCGGTATAGTGAGCGAAGTCGAGACTTCAACAACGCGGGTTCTGTTGGATAAACAAAAAGAAGTGCTCGCGTTTCACAAAGAGCTAACCTCATCCATCGAAAAACTTTCTACGGCATCACAATCCGATGCGGATATTCTGCAGTTGATAACAGCATACAAAAACAAAAATATGTGCATCGAGGTTATCAAAAACAAAAACTCCGTACTTGCATGGAAAGAAAATGCCCCGATAACTCCTGTCGTATTCGCAAAGATAGGATACACCGCCGGCGAAACATTTTTTTATGAGTCCCCTCTTGCGACATATTTGTGCGCGTATGATAATATTTCTCTGAACGGGAATACCTATACCGTGTTATCGGGACTCCCCGTTGAAAAGTTTTACCAGAATAAAAAGACAAAAGAAGCGACCAGCCTTTCGCTCGAATTGGAAGAAAAGTTCTCAACGGAGTTTTCCATTGAGTACGGAGCGGTTAAGATAAAACCGGTTGACGGCCGCTTTTACGCTTTCCCGGTTAAGAACAATAATCAAAAAAGCATAGCCGTCATTACGATTCTGAAACCCACACTGCGGAATGAATTGCAGTCTATATCCAAAACCATCGGCATCATCCAGTCAATTCTGATGCTGATCGCGTTCGGATTTCTTGCGCTTGCCGTGCGTGCGGATTATGTTAAGCTGAAAAATGAATTGGTGCGTTCGCTTATTGTACTCGCCTTCATGGCGGCATTACGATGGCTGATGTACCGCCTCGGTTTACCGGCATCATTGCTCAGTGATTCTCTCGCCGATCCGGCAAACTTCGCCTCACAATTCGGCGGCGGAATCGTGAAATCACCTGTCGAGTTTTTTGTCACGGCTTTGTTCGCATTCGCCGCAGGAATTTTCATCCTCCGCGCGGTTGAAAAATATATTGCCCGAACTGAGTGGAATCTTAAACAGACGTGGAGTTTGTATGCCGCCATCTTCACCGGGTATGCGTTCATACTTCTTCTTTCTATTCGGGGTATCGCTGCTTCTATTAAGAGTGTTGTTTTCGATTCATCTCTGCGATACTTCAACGAACCGGATATCATTCCAGACACGACGCATTTCGTTATGAATTTTGCGGCATTGGTCGCAGGTGCCGCCATGCTCTTGCTCCTTTTGGTAATACACCGCCTCATGCAAAAAGCAGTTAAACCAAAAACATCATTCGTCCCACTGGTCGTCTGTGCGCTGCGGACTGCCGTTCTCTGTTTGCTCGGTTATCCGTTCCTCCGCTTTCAAAACACACCGCTGTTAACATATCCTCTACTGCTGCTTATCGTTGTAGGGTTACAGGTGTTGTTTTATCTGTATGAAAATTTCAAAATGAAGTTTTTGTACTTCCTGCTGATAACAGGTTTATGTTCATCGCTCATCACAATTTCGCTGATGAACTACTTTAACACGAAGCTTGAAAAGGAATCTCTTAAAACAACCGTATCGGAACTGAATCGTCCTCAAAAAGAATTTCTCAAATTTTTGGTTAGTGAAGCTTTAATGCGTTCGGTTTCCGAACCGGCAATACATGACGCATTAATAACTAACTCCGCGAATATCAAAGCCGCTTCTTTCACTCTGTGGAATCAGACTTCACTAAAACAGGAAAGCGTGCGCTCATCAATAGTATTAATCGGGCTCAATCATAAAATTATCGGGGCATTTGACGCGGGGACATCGTTTCCGCAATGGCTCGTTGATCTTCTCTTCAGCCTGCCGGTTAAGGACATGCGCATTATTGACGTACCCGGCGGTTCTGCTTCGCATAATGAAGCAGCGGGAATTGTTCCGATTAAGACCGATGACGGTATCATCGGGTATGCTGCCGTGCAGGTTGTGTTTGAACCCCGTATGCTGATTGAAAACGCTGTCCCTGTCGTAGTGCGCGGTGATTCGAAATTTGTCAACAGCGTTCTTAATCCCGATGATCTCAACATCGCCGTTATATCAAAAGGCGAATGTGAATACGCGTACGGAGATTTTTATCCGAACAGAACACAGATGCAAAACCTGGCCGACGCTCTCAACGCGGGCGATGAGGACTGGTTTAATTACGAGTCCGGCGGAGAGAAATATATTGTATACGCACAGCAAAGCAGCGGCGCCGACAGCACGGGCATTATTGCCGTCGCTTTAAAAGAGCGCAAATTAGAATGGAGCTTCTTTAACTTTTTCAAACTGTTTATCATACATTCGTTTATTCTGTTTGTCTGTTACCTTATTATCGCCGGTATACAGTACTCCCGCAAACGCACTATCCCGCTTACGTTCAGGGGACAGTTAATGCTGGCGTTCCTTATCGTATCTATTATTCCCCTTATCGCTCTTGCAGTTTTCAACCGGGCGACTACGACAACAAAGTCGAAACAGAGTCTTCAGTATTCCCTCATCGAAAAAGTGGAAACCGTCTCTTCGGCAATATCGAATAAAGTACGTTTCGGCACAAGTATTCAACAGGCGTTGACTGATGTTTCGCGCGAAACAAACATCCAGTTCACCGTGTTTGATAAATCAAATGTTTTTTACTCAACCGAATCCGCGTTGTACGGCACCTCGTTTCTGCCTGATGTTATTAATTCGTCCGCTGATTTAAACATCAACTATGCCGGACTGAAGGAATATTTTTCAGAAGACAAACTCAATAATTTCAAATACTTCACGATATACAAAGTGGCATCCGTTGACGGCAGACAGTATATATTTGCTGCCAATACACTCTCCAACGAAGTTAACGGAATATATTCTCCGGTAGATGTTGACGTATTCCTATTCGGCATGTACTCACTTGCGATCATCATTATCATCGGCATCAGCAGCGTGATGGCAAACCGCATCGCGTATCCGATAAAGAAATTGACGCTCGCGACACGTGCTGTTGCTCATGGCGATTTCAACGTGCAGCTTGAAAACAAAGAGATTGGCGAGATGAAAGAACTCTTTAACGGATTTAATTCCATGACGCACGAACTTGCGAAAAGCCAGTCCGAACTTGCCAACATGGAACGCGAAGCCGCGTGGAAAGAATTTGCACGTCAGGTCGCGCATGAAATTAAAAATCCGCTCACCCCGATGAAGCTGACCATTCAACAGCTCATCGCGGCATTCAGGGATAAGTCGCCGCACTTTGATGATATATTCAACAAAGTTACAAGTACGGTACTCAATCAGATTGAAACCTTAAGCTCCATTGCAACGGAGTTCTCACAGTTCGCGCGCATGCCTTCAATGAGCATTCAAAAGCTGAACATACTTCCGCAGATACAGGAAGTCATTGTGTTGTTTCAGAATGAAAGAATCGTGATTCATTTTGCCGCGGAAGAAAAAGAATATAATGTACTCGGCGATGCCGCTCAGATGAAACGTATGGTTGTCAACTTCATCCGTAATTCGATACAGGCTGGCGCGATTAACGTCGAGATTACCTTGCAAAAGGAAGATGAACATATCGTGATGCTTATCTCGGATGACGGCAAAGGTATTTCCCCTGAAAATGAGGCGAAGATATTCGAATCGAATTTTACCACCAAGTCGTCAGGTATGGGACTCGGCCTTAAACTCGCCAAGCGCTACATCGAAAACACCGGCGGTACCATCACCATCGAAAAAGCCAGAGCCGAAGGCGCGGCGTTTCGTATTACATTCCCCAAAGCCTAAGACAGCCGGACCTCACGCAAAGGCTTGCCCGCCGAAGGCGTGGCGCAGAGCATTTCAGTAGCGTCAACACGGTCTAAACCCGTTCATGAAAGTCGAAACATATCGCGAGCGAATATCATCATTCATTAAAATGGCTCTATGTTTATGAACCAAACCGTAGCTCGTTTTTTATCTATCACTATGCTATACTTCTAAGCATACATAAAGACTCAATAATACCCCCTCATTTTTTTACTGGAAATCCGATTATGGATTCAGCGCCACTTTGACCGAATAGCTGTGGCCGGATATTCTCTGGAAAATCAAGGGGGCATGCCGTTTTATTGAAAAATTCAATTTCACTTTCTTCGTTTGGACTATAATCAAAAAACTTATTCCAGCTCATGGCATTAAAAAAAGGTTCTGAATGCGTAATAACAAACGCAAATGGTTTTATTTTGAGAATACTAAGCAATATAAACTTATTATTCACCAAGATCATCTGGTCTCTGATTATTCTAATCTGTCTATACAAGTACGGAAGCACATAAAAATTTAGTTGTTTGCTTATCCGCTTATTCGGTTCATTTACTGCTTCAAAAAACAGATCATCAATTTTAGATCTGTTGTGTGTTGATTTCGCTGCTAATAAATGCCCCATAATTCCCCTCATTATACCATTAGGTCTTATTTTCAGCCGCACGATAAGTTTATTTGATACCTCAACATTATTAAAATTATTATACAACTCCGCTATTGCATTATCGTAAAACTGCAATTTCTCATTATTACATTTTGCACACACCGTCTTATATTTTATGCCGTTTTGACAAATCCCATAGTCAGTAGGATTTGGATCAAAAGTATAATTGAAAAAACTCACGTAATGATACCGCCCCCTATTGCCAGTACACTTCGGCGGAACATGATCGTCTGTCAGTTCGCCATCATTCAAGCAGATATTACATTTGGTATCTATCGGTTGTTTTTGCAAAAGAATTTCTTTTATATTTGCCCCATTTGATATTCCATATGAGTAGACTGGTTTACCATCTTTTATGCTTATGATTTGGCCAAAACGCATAGGAGTCCTCCGTGTTTATATTACATTTTCTATCATATTACTAAGCACAACTCTTTGCGGCTTCGCGCCTTTGCGCGAATTCTTATCCCTCGACAGCCGGAAAACACATCGCAAATTGTTTTTCGATTGCCGTTACCTCCTCATCCGTCAGCGGTGCGAATTCATCTTCGCGGGCGCGCTTTGAAAGTGTTCCGTTGTTTTGTTCGAGGAATCTAATCAACAATGCCGAGGTTTTGTCGGGCATGGAAAATTTCTCATCAATCCAGTTTTTCATTTGGTCATAACGTTGAATATAAGCTGCCTCTACGGGAATTACGCGGTCAATTGTATCTTCAATACATGCGAATAGAAAATCCGCTTGTGCTGTTGCATCAAAATAACGGTAGTAATCAATAGTATCATTCGTCACTTCGATATTATTGTCCGGGGTTTTCTCCCAGTCAATCAAATCCAGCAGCGGATGTGAATATGATTCCAATATTTTTTGATAACTGCCAATCTTATCCAATATGGCGGCGGAGACAGGAAATATAATTCCTTCGGGAGTAAATTTGGTGGCGGATAATACATGATGAATAAGGTAACGATGCATTCTTCCGTTTCCGTCGGTAAAAGGATGGATGAATACAAAACCGAAAGCAATTACCGCGGCTGTTAGCACCGGATTAAATCCGCTTTCCACCAGCATCTCTGCTGCAAGCAACAATCCGGACATCAATTGCTCTATGTCCTGCTGCCGTGCAGATATATGCTCCGGTATGGGCGCCAAAGTCAAACGGTCATGTTCACCGACGAACCCGCCCTCCGTACGATAACCCATCTTTACAAAACGGCTATCCCCAATGATGATTTGCTGCAAACGGAATAATTCATCCTTGGTTAGTTTATTATTTCCCGCTTCGCCAATCGCTCTTCCCCATCTCATCGTACGTGATGCGGGAGGAGTTTCACCTTCAATATTAAAAGATGCTTTTGAATCTTTCAGCAGAAGAAAGCTTGATGTCCGCATGAGAATATCTCTTCTTATTCTGCCGATTACTTCTTCTGTTTTCCCCGATAAATTTTCGGAGATAAATTTTTCAAGTCGGGGTGTTTTATTAATAAGAGGACAAAAACTTTTATTACCCGGCAGGTTATTCTTAATCCGCTGCCTGCTGATATTTTCACTAACGGGATTCCCGTACTGCATTTCTTCATCAACGAGCAGCACATAATTTCCGCTCTTCAGATCCGGCACATCAAGTTGCGTATCCATTAACCACTCATACAGGAACCAGATTCTTCTGCAATACTGTCCAAGTGGTTCGGCGTGTATCCACTCCTCAACTTTCGCCGGTTGTATTCTTTCAAACAGTTTTTTTAATACGAGTAAATTGATGCCCTCATACTTTAAGGCAAAAACGAGCTGTCCGTAAATAGTATTTGGGGGCTGATGCCGGGGAGTAAACACCTGCCAGTCATCCGTCTGATACTGCCGTCTTGCAGTGCTTATTAAAGACAACCTTTTGGGTATGACTACGGGAAGCTTAAGGGCATCAATTATGGCTCCATACCCCGCGAGCACGCCTTCTTCCGGAAGAATACGCTCGTGAAAAACGCTTATTTCTTGTGATTTATGATTACCTTTAGCCATATTTAGGGATTTTTAATTATATCTGGTGAATTTAGCTTGCATTTTATCACTTTGCGTGATTTATACTTACGAATATACCTATTATTTCTTCCCTAATGCAAGTAAAAAATTTAGACGCAATATAGAAGGATAGCCCCAGTCTCACAGGGCTCGGCAATTCTCTTCTCCGTTAGGAGATCAATCTTTGTAGAAAGCCGATGACGATTCAATATCTTTTCCCGTATGGGAATATATCACCCTGCCGCATTCTACGGGAGACGGCTGCTCCACGGGATTCTGCGAACAGCCGTCTCTACCAAAAATTCTTTGCGTTATAGGTCTCCGAGGCATCGAGGGGTTGCGCGAATCATCATTTCCCAGTTATTCTGAACTCATACTCTCCGTTATTCTTCGGGACTTTCTGCGGGTTCAGTGAAAATCCCGCTGAATACTGCCGGACGAGATTATTGGTATAAAAATCATATACCCATAGTTCATTCTCCGAAGCACACACGGCATTATGCTCGCCCGCATATTTCCTCGCTGGAAAAATCTGCTCGAATAACTTGCTACGATAATTACGCGAAGGATTCTTATCCTGTATCATCAGCGTATCGCGAACCCGGTAAAACATACTTGCGGGTGATTCGAAAATTTCATTTCCATCTTTTACGTAAATCTGCTTTGCATCTTTAGCGGGAACGCCGCCAAGACTGATGCCGCAGTTCTCGGGATACGAAGAAAGATACGTTTGCAACTCGGCGCGCGAAGGCAAGGCGCTTGTATCAATTACGCAATCATCCATACTTCCGCTAAAGGAATATTTTTTATAGAGATTCAGAAATGCATCTGCTCCGCGGCTCAGTAAAAATTTTACATACACGCCCGAGAGCGGATACGTGACCGAAGCATCCTGAGAGAGAAACGCACGGCTCGTGAGGATTTCGGTATAATCAAGAAAACCGCTCCTCTGTAAATATAATCCGGAGTTTAGCACCACGCGCGCATCAAGTCCGCCTCTGCCGCCGACCGCGACTGCAAATCCTTCCTGCAAAAACGGATGCGTAAACAGTTTAAGATGCCGTATTTTTAAATTGATAAGCAAATGAGCAAGCTCATGCAAGTGGCAGGTGTACGTTGAAATGACATAATCATATGGAATCAGATACATCCCGCGCGTGACGAATCCCGTTAGCTGCTGTATCTCATTATCATCGCGGCACAGGTAGTACAATATCTTTTTTTCTTTGAGCTGCCGTAAATCATCTTTTGAATAGTTCAATGCCGCCGCAGTTGATTCCACAAACGCGTCCAACTCTTTTATCGCCGCGCTATGTATAAGATTAGTATCGCTGACGTACATGTCGAAATATGTCCCGTGCAGGATTTTCCAATTGCGGGCATAATAATACGGCTTGGAGACGAGCAGTGAGTCCTTAAAAAAATATTCACGCGATTCGCCTTTTGCGGGAATCTCAATCGTCAGTGAAGAATAACCCTCCTCAAGCGGAGTTATATGCAGCGAGTAGTTCTTCGGATTTGCAAGAAGCAGACCACAAAGAGCGAAGTCAATATCATTGGAAATAAGAAACTTGAAAGGATTCCCCTCATATGTAATGCCCAGCCTGTTACTGCGCGTAAGTTCTTCGGGCAGCACGTATTTTTGTAATTCCTGCGTGCGGGTGAACAGCGCATGACAAAACCGATCTGCGGTTTCTGTGGAAAGTGTTTGCGCAAATGAATTGTGCATCAACAGCAGACCGATGCAGATATATAAAAGCCTCATATTTATCCCTTGCCAATTAATATTACGTAACCGCGCTTTTTAGATTTTGAAACTTCGGACTTCGCACTTCGGACTGTTCGCTCCTCACCGCTATAAACATGGCATCCCTAACAGGATTCAACTACATTTTCGTATGTCTCAGTCTCCGCCATAAATGACGGAGTTATTAATAACCACGTCATTTATGACGTGGTTCGTGGGTAGGTTCTATCGTGTCGAAAATTTAATATCCTGCTACATTCTGCGTGAGACGGCTGCCAGCCGGCTCTACATAATACCATTTGCGGCTTAGCGTCTTTGCGAGAACTCATAACAGCTATTCTTCTTTTTGTATCTGCCTTGGTGTTACGTCAATATCCTCAATGGTTTCGATTTCATCGGCAGTTGATGCCCCCAGTTCGCGGAACTTGCGTGCCGATGTCAGCACTCTGGTTTCCAGTGAACCGACCGCTTTGTTATATGACTCAACCGCACCTTCAAGACTCTTACGCATAGATGAAAAATGTCCGACGAATGTTCTTATTCTGTCGTACAGTTCTTTTCCTATCTTGCTGATTTCCTGCGCATTGCGTTCCAACTGCGCCTGGCGCCATCCGTACGCGACTGCTTTTAACAATGCAATAAGTGTCGTCGGTGTTGCGAGAATTACTTTCCGCTCGGCACCGTATTCAATCAATCCCGAATCCTGTTCCAGTGCCGCGCTGAAGAATGATTCACCCGGAATAAATAAAACAACAAACTCCGGTGCCTGATCGAACTGATCCCAATACTGTTTAGCACTCAACTGATTCAAATGTGTTTTAATCTGTGCAGCATGCTGAACTAATTTCTGATGCTTGGTCTCATCGTCCTTTGCCTCGAATGATTCGATGTATGCCGAAAGCGGAGCCTTCGCATCAACAATGATGCGTTTGCCGTTCGGGAGGTTCACCAACAAGTCGGGGCGCAATCTTCCGCCCTCAACATTAACACTTTCCTGCTCAACAAAATCGCAATACTCAACCATGCCCGCTAATTCTACAACACGGCGAAGCTGAATTTCACCCCAACGGCCGCGCACGGTCGGCTGGCGTAATGCTTTAACAAGATTGGATGTCTCCGCCTGCAACTGTACTTGGCTTCCGGCAAGACTTTTCAACTGTTCCGTTATGGATGAATATGCAGAAACGCGCTCCTTTTCAAGATCCTGAATTTTTGTGTCAACTTTTTCGAGCGATGTTTGCAGCGGCTGAACAAGCTGGTCAATAGCTTTCTTGCGTGCTTCAATGTCGGTCTGTGCCGCCTGCGTGTATTGTTCGAGAGTCTGCTTTGCCAAATCAATAAACGATTGATTGTTAGTTTTTAGTGCTTCGGCCGACAGCGATTTAAACGCGTCTCCCAATTTCTGCTGGGCATCCTGCAAGAGTGAAAGTTTTTCTTCCGATAGTTTACGCTCTTCGATGAGTGTTGTTTCAAGTTCCTGACATTTTGTTTTGAGCGTTGTAACGGCATCCTGCAATGATTCGATATTGTTATCTTTTTGCACAACGGTGTTTTCCAATTCCGGAATGCGGCTGTTCTTCTCTTCGGCAGCAGACCGCAAGGATGCTTCGCGCTTCAGCAGTTCAGCAGTATTCTTTAATTCAACACTGAGACTTAGCTCCCGCTGCTGTAAAAGAGCTATCTGTTCATCGCGTGAAGTAACGCGCTCTTTCAATTTTTCAATCTCAACAATTGAGGACGAAGCCCCCTGTTGAGCGACGGATTCAATTTTAGCTTTCATAATGAATTGTACTGCCAATCCGCCAATAACGATGCCGATGACTACTGCTATAATAAATTCCATAATAATCTCTTAATTAAATTGTTCGGGTTTTTTGAGCGTTGTAAAATATTCACCGGCATCAAAAGTCGGCAGCATAAGCTCCGTATTTCTGCATGTGGCAGTTATCTGAGCCAAAGCCATGCGCATAATACCGTAAGCATCATACACGCATTGATAAAAAATTTTCGGAAACTCGTCGTTGAATTTTTCCGGATCCTCATGCACAACGGGAATAGTAAACAGCGTATGAAATTCTCCCGTTATGCGGTAAGGCGAACGTTTAAAATCGGTCTTTGTTTTCGCGATTGATAATTTAAATATAATATCAAGACTCGAGTCCTCCGGATTATACACCTGATCAAGTTCAATGTCCGTCATTTCGGCTACCGATACATCATCGCCAATCTCAAACTGGTCATTGGAAATTATTTTAAGTGAGTCGAAATAGTAGAGCTCAACTTTCACTGGAAGTGCCGGAATCATCAGGTTTCTCCTTTATTCAATGATGCAAAATAATATATATTTTTCAAGTTTTTGACGGCGGGAATTAATAAATTTGTAGTTAACGGTTCATGATATTTGTCAGCAATAAAGTAATTAGCCTGGACATCCGTGCTGTTACTCTTCCTCCCTTCCTAAGAGAGGAGGCCGGGAGGTGAGTTCATCTAAAATACCACCCGGCATTCTCGTGTTTCTGATAAAATTGTAAATGAATCAAGTTGAATTCGATAATTATGGAGCGAATATGAATAATATACAGTTTAACATACCCGGAAATGTACAAAAAGCAGTAGAAGACCGCCTTCTTCAATGGCAGCACAAAAATACCGCAAAGGGAATCTGGCACAAGGAAGCCTCCGTCTGGAAGGAAAAACCTGAAGAGCAGGTGGAAATTTCCGACAGACTCGGATGGCTTGCACTTCCCGAAATGGAATTATGCAATATTAATAAGATAATGACCTTTGCGACAGAGGTAAAGGATTCATTCACCAAAATACTTCTGCTCGGTATGGGCGGCAGCAGTCTGGCTCCCGAAGTGTTCGCAAAAACATTCGGCAATAAGGAAGGATATCCTTCACTCGCCATTGTTGACAGCACACACCCCGCGGTGATTAAAAAGATTCTGGATACCTACGATTTGCAAAAAACGTTATTCGTCGTTGCAAGCAAGTCGGGCGGAACGGCAGAAACAGCTTCTTTTTACTATACATTTTATGAAGCATTGGCAAAGTTGACTCCGCATCCGGGTAAAAATTTCGTCGCCTTGACCGATCCCGGTTCAAATTTCGAAAAGATCGCCAAAGAGAAAAAATTCCTGAAGATATTCAACACACCCCGCGAAGTAGGCGGACGGTACTCCGTTTTGACTGAGTTCGGTATGGTTCCCGCTGCATTAATGGGCATCAACATTGCAAAGTTTTTGGATGAAGCAAAGAAATTGCAAACACAATGTAAATCCGGCATCAAAGCAGAAGAAAATCCCGGTTTGCATCTCGGCGCTATTTTAGGTGAACTTGCAAAGGTTGGACATGATAAAATCACTTTTTATGTTTCGCCTGAAATTGCATCATTCCCGCAATGGGTTGAGCAGCTTGTTGCCGAAAGCACCGGCAAAGAAGGCAAAGGCATCTTGCCTGTCGCAGACGAAAAGTTTGAAGGTCTGGAATATTACAGTGAAGACCGCGTTATGGTATTCTTCAAATTACACGGCGGAAAAAATGCCTCAATTGAAAACATAGAGCACGGCGCACGTCTTGCCAACATACCGGTTATTTCTATTGAACTGCACGACGTGTATTCATTAGCACAGGAATTTTACCGTTGGGAATTTGCAACTGCTTCCGCAAGTATCATTCTCGGCATCAATCCGTTCGATCAACCGAATGTCCAGCTCGCAAAAACTCTCGCCAATGAAAGTTTGAAAGCATACAAAGAAACAGGCAGCCTCCCTGTCGAGACTCCTGTTTTAACAGATAAGAATATTGAAGTGCTTACCCCGGCTCAAGGCAGCGACGCTAAATCCGTCGTTGATAATTTCCTGAAACAGGCAAAGAGCGGCGACTATCTCGGCATCCTTGCTTTTGTTGAGTACGGCAAAGATATTGACGAAGCTCTCACGGAACTACGTCAATCCATTTTGAAGAAATATAAAATTGCGGTTACACTCGGCTACGGCCCGCGCTTCCTGCACTCAACGGGACAGCTGCACAAAGGCGACGGCAATAACGGTCTCTTTATTCAAATCGTTAACGATATTAAGGATGATGTTGAGGTTGTGGGACAGGGTTACTCGTTCGGTACTCTGATTACGGCTCAGGCGCAGGGCGATGCCCAGGCGTTGCTCAGCAAAGACCGCAGATTGCTCAAACTCCGCATCAAAGGCGACCTGCCCGCAGGCATCAAGTCGCTTATATAATAGATAGTTTATCCCCGGCTACTAACCTAGCTTTCAATTAAACCCGGCCATTGATTTTTCATTGGCCGGGAAATTGACTAACCCTGCTCTCAATACTAGACTGTTTTCCCAACTTTCCCCATGCAATAAGCAACCTATACCCCCATAGGGTTATTAAACATTGATAGAATTCTATGCCGTAGGCATTATATGTTTGTAGAATTGCGTGTCGAAATGCGCTTATTTTTCCGTAGGATATATATATCCGATTCGGCAGGAGAATACCACAGGGTGATATATTTCCTACGGAAAATGGGTTGTTCGTAATTACATTTTTCTACAAACATATAATGCCTACGGCATAAGCCAATTTACAGACCTGGTGTGCCGAACCTAACATCTCAATTTTGTGTTTATGAAAATATGCCGGGAATTCTTAAGTTACCGGATACAATTGGTTTATTGAACAGGAATATTGTTATTTAATAAGAAGAGTGATTCATGTCGAATGATTCGCAGATCCTGCACCGGAGCAAAAAAGTAAAAGGCCAGACACTCAGCCACTGGATCGTTCCATTTGTGGTGCAAACCGTAATGTGTGTTCTCCTCATTCTTGTAACATATATAATAGATAAAAATACCGACGGCAGAGCGATTAATGCCTACCTCCGCCACTTTTTAAACGACGATGTCGGCGTACTGGCAAATGTTCTGGGCGGATTGACTCAGGTCGCCCCCGCAATTCTCGGTATCGCGATAACGGTTATAGCAATCGTCGTGGAAATGGCATCGAATAAGTACTCCGCCAAAGTAATGGATTTGTTCGTAAGCAACCCGATTAACTTCGCGATTATGACATTGTTCGTAGTCACGTCAATCAACTCCCTGTGGGTAGCACACATACCGACGCAGACATTCTTTCCCTTTTTCAGCATGACGATAAATGCCATTCTCATTGTCGGCTGTTTGTTAATCGTCATTCCATACTTCAATAACATTTTTAATTTCCTCCATCCGCATAACTTTATCGGCTATGTGGAAAAACAAACAATAAAATTGTTTGAAACTCTGACAAAGATAAAAAATGATGATAAGCGCGTCGAAGAGATAAAAGTAAAACTGCACGAGAACATAGATTTTATCGGCGACATTGCCATCAACTCTGTAGTTCAGGGCGATAGAGCCGTCAGCCAATACTGTACAAATATTCTTGAAGATGTTTGTTCTTATTACATTGGAATAAAAAAAGATCTGCCACCGTCATTTTTCGATCTTACCGATTCCGAACTTGAAGACCCGGATTTTATAGACTTCTCCGATTTTGTTATTGAGACAATCCAAACAAAACAAATATGGTTTGAGCGGAAAACCTTCCGACTTATGGAAATCATCTTCAATCTCTCCCGTGAAAGTTTGAGAACGGTTGCATCAGGCGTACTCCTTAACACCATGCGCATTGGAGAAAGAGGCTGCAAAGAAAAGGATAAAAACCTGGTATTTGCCGCAATGCAGCAGTATAATACATTTTTGCGGTACGCGATCAACAACAACGACCCCCGTACGGCATTCAATATATTGGAGCATTACCGGAATTTCGGCGAAGCGTTAATGCTTGCACTCCCCGATGAAGTGGAAAAAGTTGTGTTTTACTTCCGCTATTATGCTCTCGAAGCCCAAAAAAGACATGTGTTGTTTATTCTGGAAACCGCAGCACATGACATATCCCGTCTTGTTGAAGAAGCGTATGAACTAAATGCCCCCATCCATAAGGAACTGTTACAGCAATTCCTCAAATTGGATCAGCCGCTCGAAGAAGGCGACAGCAGTCAGATAACACAGCAGGAAATGTCGCTGATCGGCGTCCGCCTGGCGCAGGTTAAGCTTGCCGCCTATTATATCATGAAAAACAGGATAGATTTCGCAAAACTCATTTTTGAGGATTTACGCGTCGAACCGATGTCGCGCATCAACACCATCCGTGAAATGATAAGCATGAGTTCAAGCGAAGAATACTGGGAAATGACCGGCCGCGGGGTCAATTTCTTCTATGTTTCGCCCGAACAGCGCGAATCGCTGACGAAATTTTTTGAGTGGTTTAATAATTGACGGCATATTCGTAACTTCTGTTCTATATTAATTAGATTTTCATGTGTAATTAGGTTACTAATAACGAATATGATTCCGGTTAGAGCAGAAAAAGACGATAAAAAAATTATTATTAAGGGTGCACGCGAGCACAATTTAAAAAACCTTTCCCTTGAAATTCCGCGCAACCAACTTGTGGTGGTTACCGGTGTCAGCGGCAGCGGAAAATCATCCCTGGTATTCGATACTATCTACGCCGAAGGTCAACGACGTTATGTTGAAAGCCTCTCTTCTTACGCGCGGCAATTCCTTGAACGCATGAACAAACCCGATGTTGATGTCATACTCGGCATTAGTCCGGCTGTTGCCATTGAACAAAAGACCGGTTCAAAAAACTCACGCTCAACCGTCGGCACAACTACTGAAATTTACGACTACCTCAGACTTCTTTACGCCCGAATCGGTAAAACATATTGTTTTAATTGCGGCAAAGTTGTTACGCAGGCATCAACCGTATCAGTATGTGAGTGGCTTGAGCAGCAGGAAGAAGGAAGCAAGTGGTATCTCGCGTTTCCGCTGCACGATCACGAAGGACGCAGCGCCAAAGAAGAAATTGAATTAATTAAAAAGCGCGGGTTCTTCAGATTATTTTCCGGTAAAAAATATATAGACCTGAATGAGACCGCATTTTCACCGCGTTCAAAAAAAGATATAGCGATAATCATAGAGCGGTTTAAAATTACTAAAGGAAATGTGCGCGAGCGTCTTGCCGACGCCATTGAAGTTTCGTTCAAAGAAGGCGAACAGCGCATTGTTCTTATTAATGCCGATACCGGCGCGAAGCACGAATTTAATAAGTTTTTTGAATGCTGCGGCATCCGCTACGAAGAACCGGAACCTCATTTCTTCTCGTTCAATAATCCATATGGCGCTTGCCCTGTCTGTCAGGGATTCAGCAAGATCATCGGCATTGATATGGATCTCGTCGTACCGAATCCGAATCTCACTATTGTTGAAGGTGCAATCGCCCCGTGGCGCACTGCAAGTTTCAATCAATATACGCGCGATTTAATCCGCAACGCGAAAGCGCACAAAATTCCTGTCAACATTCCTTTCAAAGATTTGACTTCCGAACAGGTGGAGCTCATTCGCAAAGGTTTCGGCGACTACAAGGGAATTGATAAGTTTTTCGAGTGGCTTGAAGGTAAGACGTATAAAATCCATGTTCGCATTTTGCTCAGCAGATACCGTGGATATACTACCTGTACCGCCTGCAAAGGAAGCCGTCTGCGCCGTGAAGCCCTTCAAGTTAAAATCGGCGGACTCGCGATTAATGAGGTTACCTCCTACCCTATTGAAAGGACTTTGCAGTTTTTCAAATCAATTGAACTCTCGGAGTATGACAGAACGGTCGCCGATAGAATATTAAAAGAATTAGTGAAACGCCTCACATATCTCAATGATGTCGGACTTGGATATTTAACCCTCGACCGCATCAGTTCAACACTTTCGGGTGGTGAAACACAGCGCATCAATCTTGCGACGGCACTCGGCTCCGCACTGACGGGGACGCTCTACGTCCTTGATGAACCAAGCATCGGTCTGCACCCGCGCGACAATTCAAAGCTAATCGCCATTTTAAAAAATCTCCGCAACCTCGGCAACTCCGTTATTGTTGTTGAGCACGATCCGGAAATGATGAAGGCCGCTGATCTTTTGTTTGACATGGGACCGAAAGCCGGAAAGAACGGCGGCGAGATTATTTTCCGCGGGACATATGACGAATTAGTAAAGAACCCGAATGGTTCTTTAACCGGCGAATATCTCTCCGGACAAAAATTTATTCCACTTCCCGAAAACCGGAATCGTACGACAACAAAACAGATAGTCATTTCCGGTGCTCGCGAAAACAATTTGCAAAACATCACAGTCGAAATACCACTGTATAAATTCGTGGTTATAACCGGAGTAAGCGGTTCGGGTAAAAGCACCCTTGTCCACGACATTCTCTATGGCGGCATTGCAAAATCCCTCGGCATGAATCCCCCGCACGTCGGTAAGTTTAATGAGATTAAGGGTTCCGAAACAATACGCCAGATTGAGATTGTTGATCAATCCCCTATTGGTAAATCACCGCGCTCAAACCCGGCCAGCTATATCAAAGTATTTGAACTGATCCGCGAACTATTTGCCTCAACACATCAGGCAAAAGCACGCGGATATAAGCCGGGATATTTTTCATTCAATGTGCCCGGCGGAAGATGCGATACCTGCGAAGGTGACGGGTTTATTAAAGTTGAGATGCAATTCCTTGCCGATATCTATCTTGAATGCGAAGACTGCAAAGGGACAAGATATAAAAAAGATGTCCGCGATATTACGTACCGCGGAAAAAATCTCGTTGATGTTTTAAATATGACCGTTGATGAGGCAATCGAGTTTTTTAACGGCCACACGAAAATTCTAAAACTCCTTCAGGTGTTATCGGATGTCGGACTCGGGTATATTCACTTAGGACAGCCTTCCAACACGCTTTCCGGCGGTGAGGCCCAGCGCATTAAACTGGCGTTGCATCTGAGTGCACAAAAAGAAAAAATTCATACGCTGTTCATCTTTGATGAGCCGACAACCGGACTGCATTTTGATGATATTTCAAAACTGCTCAATTGTTTCCAGATGCTTTTAGAGACGAACAACTCTCTTGTTGTTATTGAGCATAATCTTGATGTTATTAAATGCGCCGATCATATTATTGACCTCGGACCTGAAGCCGGAGACAAGGGCGGTGAAATTGTTGCGCAGGGAACGCCGGAAGAAATAATGAAGACCGAAGCTTCGTGGACAGGAAAGTACCTTTCTGAATATCTTTCAGTATAGCACGCGCATGAAGCGACTCTGCTACGTTATCCCCGTTTTGATGCTGTATGTCATGCTGAATGGCTGCGGCTCTCATCAGGTAGTAAAGCAGAAAGAACCGGAGCGCGTTGTTGAAATAAAAAAAGATACCGCCGTTGTTGTTGTTGCCCCACCGGTTGATACGATAGTTCAAAAAATTGACACCGTTAAAACCGCCCCGCAAAAGACGCTTGAAGGCGACGTTCAAAAATTATTCACGCAAATGCATTTCTCTTTTCAACTCCCCAAGGGTGTTGTCGTTGAAAAAGTAAAAGAAGATACAGCCGCAGGCTTAGTATTTGTCTATTGCAATGAATTGCTCTCGTGGATGCCGTTCCGCGAAAACACCGTCCGCGAGATTTATGACTCTTTAAAACCCTATTTCGCAAAAACGAATAAGATATTCGCAATCAAAGTGTATTCTTTGAAGCGTCCCATTGAGGATTTGATTCCGAATTTTTATCGTACTTCAACATCGGCATACGATGCGGCGCGAATACCGAAAGAACAGGGCGCTCAGGTTGTACGCGACATCAACAAACCTTACAAAATTAGCGCCGGTCTGCAAAACCGCAATCTCGTCGTGTGGCCGAGTCACGGCCGTTATTATGCCAATAAATCAGCACGGTGGGAATGGCAGCGTCCGCGCTTGTTCCAGACTGTTGAGGACTTACTCTCATATTCTATCGTGGTTCCGTATTTAATTCCCATGCTTGAAAACGCGGGTGCGAATGTGTATGTACCCCGTGAACGCGACATTCAAACAAGTGAAGTGATTGTTGACAACGATTCGCCGAAAGATATTTCATCCGGCGCTTACGAAGAGAAATTAACCGGATACTCTATAATTAAAAATTGTCCCGAAAACGGTTTTGCGAAAAGCGACACCTATACCGGAACAGAAAATCCGTTTCGCATGGGTACATGCAGAACGCTTCTCTCCGATACTATTGTCAGCACAAAAATTGTCTGGACTCCGGACATTCCCCGCAAAGGTGAATACGCCGTGTACATCAGCTACAAAGCTTCCGCGCAGAATAGCAATGCCGTTCATTATGTTGTGCATCATGCAGGGGGCAGTTCGGAATTTTCAATCAACCAGCAAATCGGCGGCGACACATGGTTTTATCTCGGAACCTTCGTCTTTGAAAAAGGCCGCGATGTAATAAACGGCTGTGTTTCTCTCGATAACAAATGTTCAACTGTTGGTTTAAGCATTACTGCCGATGCTGTCCGTTTCGGCGGCGGAATGGGACAAATCGTACGCGACGGAAGCACAAGCGGAGTACCGAAATTTGCGGAAGCCGCACGATACTGGCTGCAAACCGCCGGTATTCCCGATACGCTTGTCTATCGTTTGAATGAGGATAGCGAGTATAAAGATGATTATCAATCCCGGCCGGAGTATGTCAATTACTTATACGGTGTACCCAAGGGCCCGGCTAGCAACCGCAGCGCCGGACTTCATATACCGATTGATATGTCGCTTGCACTGCATACGGACGCGGGCATTGCCAAACACGACTCAGTAGTCGGTACCATGTCTATTTATTCTATAAAAGATTATGACGGAAGTGAATACTATCCCGGCGGGGTATCACGATTCGCCGCACGTGACGCGGCCGATATTATTCAGACACAAATTGTTAACGACATACAATCCGCTTTCGACAAAAACTGGATTCGCCGTTCGCTCCGTAATTCCGATTACAGCGAAGCAATGCGTCCCAATGTACCCGCGGTACTCCTCGAAGTTTTATCGCATCAGAATTTTACCGATATGCAGTATGCACACGATCCGAAATTCAAGATGGCTCTTGCGCGAAGCATATATAAGGGAATCGTAAAATACTTTTCAGTATATGCGAACACGCCATATGTCATTCAGCCGCTTCCGGTTTCGCACCTTGCATCAAAGCTGAATGAAAACGGCAGCGTTACTATTTCGTGGAAGGCGGAGAAGGATTCACTTGAACCGACCGCAGTCCCCTCATCCTTCGTCGTTTACCGTAGAGAAGGAAACGGCGGATTTGATAACGGTACCATAACCAAGAACAATGAGATCACCTTCGGTGATTTAAGACAAAACACACTTTATAGTTTCAACGTCTCTGCCGTTAATGCGGGCGGTGAAAGTTTTCCATCCGAAATTATCTCTGCCGGAATCAGCACCGCTTCAAAAAAGCAGATACTCATTATCAACGGATTCCACCGCCTCGCTCCTCCGGCAAGTATCAGCACTCCCGGCTTTGAGGGCTTTATTAATTTCAGCGATGCGGGCGTTCCCTATAAATATAGTATTGATTTCACAGGGGCGCAAAGCGATTTCAATCCGGCTTCAGAATATAAATCCAATGACGCACCGGGTCATGGCGCAAGTTATGCGGACTTTGAAGGCAAGGTCATTGCCGGGAACACCTTCGATTATCCGGTTATGCACGGTGAAGCGATTTTAGCAGCGGGTTATTCATTTTCTTCGTGCAGTGATGATGCAATAATAGACAACGGCGTTGAGTTAAACAGCTATGCTGCTCTTGATATCATTTACGGCGAAGAAAAAAGTAATTCCGGCGGCACGTCACGTGGCGTAATCCCGCATGATCTCTCGGTTAAGTTGAAAAAATATCTCGCCAAAAAAGGAAGCATCTTTATTACCGGGGCATATATATCATCCGATATTTTTAAAACTCCCGGCAGAAGCGATGTCTCCGCCTTTACCAACGAGAGCCTGCATTATGATTTCGCGGGTTCACATGTTTCCATGTCGGGAGAAGTGTGGAGCTGCGCACCGGATATATTCCCGGATAATTTTATCTTACGTTTTAATACAACAGAGAATGATTCAATCTATAAGGTTGAAGCGCCCGACGGGCTGCAGCCCCTATATAAAGCGAAAGCAATTTTCCGGTATGCAGAAAACCGGATAAGCGCCGCCATTGCCTACAAAAACAGCTACGGCATTGTGGCATTCGGATTTCCATTTGAAACAATTTTGGGCAAGCAGCAGCGGCTTGACTGCATGAGATATGTGCTGAAGTACCTTACGGACAAATAAAAGGTTCACTCGAAAATTTGGTGGCGGAGAAATAGAGTCTGTCGCACAACTCATGAGCGCTAAAAGCGCGACAGCTTAGTAGACAAATAACGATATAATTAAATTGAGTGTCGCAGGCACGACTCAAAACAATCATCTTTGTCCCGAATGAGCCGCTCTATCCAGAGCTCTGAAATACAATTTCATCATTTTCACTACTAGGCTATCACGGCTCCGCCGTTCATAATTGAAATCCATTCTGAATCCAACACCTATCAATTTATTTTATTTGTGCAACACACTCTGAAGACCGTGGTTAATGAAAAGAGTTCTGCAACAGACTCAATATGCCAGAGTTTGTCATTCCGGAAAATCTGTCGCTTAAATGTTTTTCACAGTCGTAAACTTAGTTCGACAGATTTGTCCGGAATCCATCTCAAGAATCTATAGAAAGAGAGATTGCTCTTTAAAGTTGTCTTTTGGATTGTATTTTAATCTTATTTACTCAAGAAAACCTACAATTTTGCTCTTTAAACTGCTTTCTGCCTTTGATCTCGATCATAGTTTCCGAGTTTTGTCAAATCTGGATTCTGCACAGCATTCTGAGTAGATTCAGTTTCCCTGCATGGATTCCGTACAAATCTGACGTCCTATGTCGTCATGGAGTGTGATTTTGCTGCGTCAGATTTTACGGAATGACATAATTGTATCTTTCGTTGTATTAAATTCTCTTAAGTTGACGCCAATGGCCTTTGGCGTGGTACCCGCCCGCATGACAGCGTCAGCGTTCTATTTCTGACATATGGGACAACCTCTACAGTTGCCAATATTATTTGAAAAACATATCCTCGTAATAGTCTATTCCGAAGAAGCCCGAATACTCCGTTAAAATTATCGTGTCAGCAAGTATGTATTTATCCCAGTTGAGGCGGCCGATTTCTATTTCTTTTTTTTCGCCGTTCCTGTTGATATAGAAAGCATAAACCGTCCTCCTTGATTTTCCTGATGTCCGGTAAATCCGTTTATCAACTACCTGATAGGCAACGTCTTTCACTTCATCATCCGCGTATGCCCTGTTTAGCTTGTCGGCTCCGATGATAAAAAAGATGCCGATAATTATCGAGTACATCAGCCCGGTCTTTATCATGCGGACGTTACTGTCGAACATTGAACCCTGAAACTGGTAATAGATAAAAAAGCTCAATGCCGTTATCAGGAAGCCTATGCTGAACATTGCCGCAAAGAACACGAATGCATCAAATGTTCTCTTTAAGTCCTGCGCTAAAAAGATAAACGCCACTACCGCAACGGCTAATAGCACCGCCTCGATAACGTCACTCACCATAATCGGATTATTTGAGGATGATAAACGCACGAGCTATTCTTTCGGCTTTAGGACAACACCCATTCCCTGATGTCCATTGAGTTTTACAACAATCGGACTTGAGAATTCAATGTGCCGTGTGTACATCATCTCTTCAACCGGCTTTTGTGCAAGCAGCCAGTCCCAATCTAAATAACCGAGATTCTGAGAAGAATTAACGGTCAAATAACCGACACGGAATGCAGTCAGGTTCTGGAAGAAGTGCGAACCCTGCGATGGCGTTACGGCAAAATCTTTAAAACCGGATTCAATGATAACGCTCGCGCCGCTTATCTGATCCCATGTTATCGGGATGCCGAGCCACGGATCGAGACTTCCCCACCGGCCGACACCGATAAGCAGATACGGTTTCTTTGCCGCTATCAATTTACTGTTCAACTTGCGGACTTCCGCAGCTACATCACGACTCTTTCCGCGATCGAATTTATGATAATCAACCACAATAACATCATACAAGTTATCCATGATACCGTTACCCAAAATCATGGGAGTTTCACACAACAGATCGCCCTGATGGTACTCTTCAATATTAATAGGTTCAGTATCAAACGTAATAACAAGCGGACGCATTTGGAGCATGGCAAATTCCATCATGCCGGACTCATTATTCATTCGCACGGCAAACTCAATCTCAACCTGCGTACCCATTCCCCAGCTTCCAATGGGGAGCAGCTTGGTCAGAATCTCCGATAGCGGAAAAATCTTCTGTTTCAGAATAGGGGCAAACGTAACAATGCGCGGACCGTTGCGGGAAATGCCATCATAAACCGTTTCATTTTCAACGAGATATGTTGATGCAACATATTGCAGAGTGCCATCCTTTTCCGCCATAGTTAAATCATACGCCTTCACCTGATTTACCGGCGTTCCGCATTTTTTCAAATCCAGGCTTGATTCAAGATCGAGCGCATAAAACTTCCTCTGCGAATTCCGCATGGTTTCTTTTGCAGAGAAGAACTGCAGCATGTGCTTGGGATATTTCGGACAGAAGCGGATGGAATTTCCGCCTTCAACAACAAGCTTGCCAAGTCCGAGACCGACATACGTGATACCATCGGAGGTTTTTTGCGGAGATACCGGATAAAAATTATACGACTTCCCGACTCCGGCGAAATCCGGATAGAATCTCGATTCATGCCGTGTACCTACACACGTCTGAATAATAACGGCCATCTTCTCTTCTTCCAAACCGTACTCGGTTGACTTAACATAATCGCGTGCTTTCTTCAAAAACGTCGAAGCATAAACACAGCGAATACTTTGTATAAGTTCCTTCAGGCGAATTTCGTTATCGGGATTGTTATTCGGTATCATGTAGGTATCGTAAACCCCGGCGAACGGCTGAAATTGCGAGTCCTCCAAAAGACTTGACGAACGCACCGCAAGCGGATCTTTGATTAATGCAAGAAATGTGCGGAGTTTAGTAATCACCTCACCTGGAAAGTGTGGCGCGTGCAAGAAGCGTTCTAATATCTCTTCATCTGTTGCTTCGCTCAATGCGAAATACTCCAGATTGTTTTCCTTCATGAATCTGTCGAAAATATCCGTTGCAATCACCACTGCCGAAGGAACAAATATTTCGACGCCGGAAAAACTCTCCCGCAGCTTTGTGTTATTCAAAAGATTATTGATAAAGCTCAGGCCGCGCGCCTTACCGCCGAGTGAGCCGGTACCAATCTGGGCAAATCCGTATTTCGGATCAAACGTATCTTTATTATAATCAATCGTCATTCCACGCTGACGGAATTCCTTATACATACGCACCATCTGAAGAATTTCCTGACGCAGATCCTCAGTAGACATAAAGTCGGATACCTTTTGCGGACGAAGTCTATGCGCGAGCCAGAACTCGGTGCGTGCTTTCAACCACTTTGAAAAGTGATTTCTGCTCGCGTGATACTGAATACTTTCAGCGGGCACTTTTCTGATTTGTTCTTCGAATGTATTCAAATTATTCGCCCGGCCGAACTCTGCGCCTTCTCCATTACTGAAAACAAAATCCCCGAAACCAAAATTATTCAACATGTAGTCACGCAACTCGTGCAGTAAGTGCTGCGAACCTTTATGCACAAACGCTACCCCGATCTTTTTTACTTCTGCGGCATATGCTTCATTGGATGATTGAACCAGAATCGGAATATCCGGCTGTGCCTCCTTCACGCGTTGGGCAAATTTTATTCCGGCTTCCGAATCCTTAAGTCCGTTTATTCTGAAGGTGTTGTCGGTTATAACACCAAGAATATTTTCTTTGTACTTTTCAAAACACTCCCACGCCTCTTCGTAATTAGTGCACAACAGAATTTTCGGCCGTGCCCGCATGCGGAGAAATTTATGTGTAAGGTTAATTCCCTCGGAAATAAGCCGGAGGGATTGATCAAAAATCTCGCGGTAAATAAGCGGTAGGTAAGATGAATAAAACTTTACATTATCTTCAACAAGAATGATGGACTGGACACCAACGGTCTCTGTGTCATGTTCAACATTGAATTTATCCTCAATGCTTTTTATCATCGCGATGAGTAGGTGGTAATCGCCCTGCCAGATAAAAATGCGATCGAAGATGGAGCCGTCGTAATGCGTCACCATCTCTTTTCGTTCGCGATTATCATAAGCCAGAAGAACGACCGGCATATTGTGCCCTGCCTGACGCAGCATCTGTGTAAACTTGATTGGGTGCATGTCCTGTATATGCAGAGTAACGATAACCAGATCGAAATGATCCTCCATACCCACAACCTCAAGAGCTTCACCGCCCGTAGTTACATGCGTAATCTCCGGCGCTTGACTCAGATTCAACACCTGATACTCCTGCCGTATTAACTCGTATAACTTACCCTCTTCTTCAAAAAGGTAATAGTCATAGAGACTCGAGACAAGAAGAATGTCCCGGATTTTAAACTTCATGAGTTTTTGAAAATTACGGATACGGCTGGCAAACATATCCTCAATATGGAACTGGTCGCTCTTATTCATTTCCGGCTTTCCTGCGTTACAAGATGGAATGTGATAATATATTGATAGGAAATATAAGAGAATTAACGAAATGCGGGAAAAGATAAATTGAGAGAATAATACTCACTATATTCTTCCAAACCCATGATGCGAGGTTTATGCTGAAGTTATCATGTAATATGTTAGGGGGGGCTGTCATTCCGGCGAAGGCCGGAATGACTAAAATTTTATTTGATTTGTCCCAAATGATGTTTCATATGCTGCACATAATCAGTGAACAGATACTCCATGGTAAACTTCTCCTGAAACTCCGCGGGTATCCACGATATCTGTTCGGAGGTGTATTTCGTAATAACCTCTTTCAGATTTGCCTCAGGAGTGTTGGCAATAACATGAGCGATATGAAGATTATAAAACTTCCACAGGTTAACCAGCGTTTCCCATGATTCCGTTTGGTAGTGCTGAACATTGACCCAGTCATCCTGCTGATAACGCGGGAAGAATTTATCATCCGGAAATTGCATGCGCACAAACCGTTGATGGTTGTTACATGCCGAATCAATAAGATGTCCGATAACCTGCCGCGGCGACCACTTACCCGGTGCACGCGGTACTGCGCTTGCTTCTTCACTAATTTCCAGAAGCTCTGTTGATGTTGAGTTAATTAGTTCTGTAAATTTTAATATATCTGTTTGCATGTTTATTCCTTAAAAAAACTATTTGTATGTGTTTTAGATATACCCCCACGACCGCAGCATGATGAGACCTGCGGAAATGGTGAAAATTGACAAAATCGTTGAAATTAACACGATACTGCTCGAAAGCCTGCTGTTCGAACCCATGGCATCTGCCATAACGTAACTGACGATTGCCGTTGGTGACGAGAACAGTATAAATAGAATGAGTAAATCCCCGCCGCGGAATCCGAACCAGATTGCTCCCGTTGTCAATAAAAGCGGACAAACGACTATCTTCATGATTGAAGCCGTGATTGAAAGTTTCGGCGATTCTTTCCAGCTACCGTTACTCAATGTTGCTCCGATTCCTATCAATGCAAGCGGCAGAGTTAGCGCCGCAAGATAACTTACCGAGCGTTCCAAAACTTCCGGCAGTTTAAAATGAAACGCAGAAAGAATCATTGCGAGTATCATACAGATGATAAGCGGATTAGTCAGAATCTCGTTAAGCACCTGAATTTTTGAAAGTTTGCGTTTACCTTTCAATGGAAACGCCAGAGCAATAACAGCAAGAACATTATATAACGGAATAACAAATGCCAGCATGAACGATGTTTTACCGAGCATTGCCCTGCTTGCATTTCCGATAAGCGCCACACCGATAATCGCGGAGTTGCCCCGGAAGCTCGCCTGAATGAATGCTCCCTTGCTTTCGGGATCCGTTTTAAAAAATACAGCGACTGCCCATGCTAAAAGGAATGTGACGAACGTCCCGACGTAGATGTATTCAATGAGCTTAAAATCCATAATGTTGGAAATATCAACCTTCACCACTTCGTTGAAAACGAGTGCGGGTAAAGCAATGTTGAATACGATTTTTGATGAGACGGAGTTAAACTGCTGATTGATGATGTTCAGGCGTTGAAGAACATATCCCAATCCAATGATGATAAATACAGGGAAGACGGTATTGGCTATGAAAATGAGTTGCTGCACGGCTGTCCGGTTAAAAATTGAATTTTAATAATTCAATATATTATTTTTTACCGCAAGGGACGCAAAGTACGCCAAGATTTTTAAATTCGGAGAGGCCTTGCACATGAAGCATGAGGTGGATTCATTTCGCCTTTTTCATTAAAAAATCTTCGCGGACTTGGCGTTCTTGGCGGTTAATCCTTCTCGGCTTGCTTCTTCTTGCCCGGAAAGACAAATATCGCCGCGATGAGTGCACCATATGCCGTGCTTATATATGGATTACTCTGAATGGGGCATGTGCCGCTTGCACATCCGATGAAATAATAATAAGCATATCCTGCAGTCGCACCAAGCAGGATAATGGAGACTTGTTTAATTCTGGTTTTATTAAAATTCATAGCTCTATCTCAAATGAATAATTTTACAACAGTTTTTCTTCACCTCTTCTCCCTCTGGGAGATGAGGGCTGTATATTTCTTATTCTATTTGATGCAGAAACTGCAAAAGGATTCAGTTATCCTTCGAAGAGTTTTCTGAGTGCGGACTGATCCTCCGTCATGCCGAGAGCAAGCATCAGTTTAATGCGGGCTTTTTGCCCGTTGAGGTAGTCGGCAAAGATAACGCCGAGTTTATGGAGCCACTTTCCGGCACCAGGATAACCGTAAATATCCAATGTTTCACCGGCGGGGCACCGGGAGACGAGAACAACCGGAATATTTTTCTTAACCGCGTATTCAATCCCTTTAAAAGCTTCAGGCGGAACGTTTCCTACTCCCATTGCTTCGACAACAATGCCGACCACACCGCTATCGGCGGAGAATTTGAAAAATTTTTCATCCATTCCGGCGTAACATTTTATCAGGTCAACGTTCGAAATGACTTTCCGCGTCCTGATGTTTTCAAGTTTACGGGGAAGACGGTTAAAAACCACTCTGCCGTTCTGCACAAAACCCAAAGCGCCGAAGTCCAGACTGTGAAATGTCTCCAGATTATCCGTGTGTGTCTTCGTTACTTCGCTCGCGGCATTAATTTCTCCGTTGAGGCAGACGAACACGCCCATACCTTGACTGTTCGGATTCAAACAAATGTGGATGGAGTCGAGTAAATTACGCGGACCGTCCCAATCAGGCTCCGAACTATTCTTCATTGAACCCGTAACAACCACCGGGACTTTGCTTTCGAGTGTAAGATCGAGCAGATAACTTGTTTCCTCCAGCGTGTCGGTGCCATGAGTAACAACAACTCCATCGTATTTACCTGTCGCGAGGTATTCGTTGATCTTCTGTGACAGTAAAAACATCCGCTCGGGAGTCATATGCGGCCCCGGATACTTTCCGAAGTCATAAACATCAACATTCGCAACGTCTTTAATGCCTGGAATAAGCGGAAGAAGTTCATCACCGGAGAAATGCGGAACCGCCGCGCCGGTCTCGTTGTCAATTTTCATTGAAAATGTTCCGCCGGTAAACACAACAAGTATGTTTTTCATAGCCACATCGTCCATATGTTGGAGAAATTTTTGTTTACACCTAACAAATTACTTTAAGTGTCCCGTTTAAAATACAATTTTCCCTATCAAACGTCATTGAATAAATTTTTCCTGCTGCCTTCCGCGTTATGAGGCGGAATCTTTTTTCGGCGGCTCACTTGAACACAAAAAATTTAAAAATACCGCCCAACCGTTATGAGCACAAAAAATATTTTTTCATCAGAGCATTCGTGAAAAATTTTCAGCGCCCGGTTTTTCATCATCACGGCCGCTCAATAAAAAATATTTCTCACAATTGAGAAAATATTTTTTCTCTACCGGCGCAGCCTCCGATACACATAAATTTTTGACATTGTTTTCACCTGCTGTTCATGCGGTTAGAATGCATGCTCGATTTTTATCGTCACCATGCACCTCAGTGAAGACAATTTTAAACGCATTCGCGGGACTCTCAATGACATTTTAAAATTTTTCTGGCACAATTTTTTTCGCGTGAAGATAAATTTCCGGTTTTTATTTTTTTTCTTCACGTCTTGCTCAATGTGTTGACTTCTCTTATATAAGTATTATATTTGAATAAAAAAAATCATAAAATAAGGAGCAAAAAATTTTTTCATCACGTGATACTCGATTGAGTGTTGCACTAACGTTTAACGTGAAACCGGGAAGTACTTCTTTCGACCCATCATTATCTACTAACACCTACTCTACTACTGATTCCGACACACACGATAATGACATGTATGCCGAATGGGATACTTGGGAAACCATTCACGCTGTCGCCGATGCTTTAAAACAGCAGCACGATGTTACGTTAGTGGAAGCAAACCATGACGCGTTTGACACGTTGAAAAAATTACGCCCCGATATCGTCTTTAACATCGCGGAAGGTTTCGCAGGCATCAGCCGCGAAGCACAAATTCCCGCAATGCTCGATATGTTAATGATTCCCTACACCGGTTCAGACCCTTTAACACTTGCAACGACCCTTGACAAAGCACGCACGAAAGAAATTCTCAGCTATTATAACGTCCCCACACCAAAATTTTTAGAAGTTACATCGGTTGAAGAGCTGAAAAATCACAAACTGCGCTTCCCGCTCGTGGTAAAACCTATCGGAGAAGGTTCGGGCAAAGGAATTTACTCTTCGTCTCTCGTTAATGATGAAGACGCGCTGGCAAAAGAAGTCTCCCGCGTTCTCAATGAATACAAGCAATCGGCTCTCGTTGAAGAATTTTTACCAGGCAGAGAGTTTACCGTGGCGATTATGGGTAATAACGGCTCTGCACAAGTATTGCCGATTATTGAAATTACGTACGAATCCTTCCCCGAAGGTTTTGTCCCCCTTTACTCATACGAAGCGAAGTGGATACTTGATTCCAAAGAGAATCAGCTCGACATTTATAAATGTCCCGCCGCGATAGATGAAAAGCTCGAAGCGGCAATAAAGAAAGTTTGCTTAGACACATATAAAATCCTCCGCTGTAGAGACTGGAGCCGCATTGATATCCGTCTCGATAAGAATGGCGTACCAAATATCATCGAGGTAAATCCTCTCCCGGGTATTCTGCCCGACCCGAAAGATAATTCATGCTATCCCAAAGCAGCACGCACTGCCGGGATGGACTACAACACCATGCTGTTGTCTGTTCTCAAAGCCGCACGGAAGCGTTATAATATTTAGTAATATGCCGAAGAATAGTTTACATACTCAGGAAAGAGTACTGATTTGTTATAATGCACCTGTCAGCGTGTATGACAATTACAGTGGAAAACCGAAGACCGATGAAGGAATGCAGGATGATATGTCCGAAACATCCTTCGCAAGCGAGATCAAGAATGTTGTATCGGCATTGAAGAAGGCATATTCTTCAGTCTCAACACTTGCTATCGGCAGAAACATTTTGGAAAATATTAACGCTATACGGAATGCCAACCCCACCATTATATTCAACTTAGTTGAATCGGTAGAGGGTATCGCGGAATATGAATCGTATCACGCGGGAATTTATGACTTATTGCAGATACAATACACCGGCAACGTTCCCGGTTGTCTCGCAAACTGTTTAGATAAATTCCGCACAAAACAAATTCTGCACTCGAGTGGTATTTCCGTTCCCGCGGCAATTGTTTTACGGCCGCACGAGCACCTCGTCGAGCACGAGTTTGAACTCCGGTTCCCGGTCATAACAAAACTGTTGACCGAAGATGCCAGCATCGGCATATCCGAGCATAGCGTCGTTAAAGATTTTACAGCACTTAAGAAACAAGTCGCGTATCTCCGCAAACAATACGGACAGCCCGTAATTATTGAAGAGTACATTGACGGAAGAGAATTTAATATTGCAGTGCTCGGTGACCGCGTACTGCCGGTTTCAGAAATAAGTTTCTCAGGCTTACCTGCCGGACTTCCCAAAATAGTCACGTATGAGGGAAAGTGGATGGCGGAAAGCATTTATTATAAAAATACCGTACCTGTCTGCCCTGCTAATATAAGTGCGTCGCTGCAGAAGAAACTCTCGACAATTGCCCTCAAGGCATTTAACGAGATGGGCTGCCGCGATTATGCACGCGTTGATGTGCGGCTTGGCACGGATAATATCCCGTACGTGATAGAAGTCAATCCGAATCCCGATATTTCATCGGATGCCGGATTTGCACGGGCTGCGTCCCATGCAGGACTTACGTTCAGTGATCTATTAGTAACAATCGCGGAGTTTGCCGTTGCCCGAAGAGAGAGCAATCCGGCGGCTGCAGCCGGCTGATCGTCCTGCACTGCTTGCAATGTTGCAAAAAGTGAACAACTTCGATCCGCAGGAAGTGGATGTTGCTATGGAATTGATTGACATCGCGTTGAGTAATCCGATGCAAACGGATTACAACATCTTTGTTCTCGTGCAGAACAATGAAGTTACTGGATATCATTGCACGGGAAGAAGACCGCTGACCGATGGAACATATGATCTCTATTGGATAGTGGTTGACCCCGATCGTGCCGGTAAAGGTTCAGGTTCGTTATTGCTGCGTCATGCAGAAAGTTTTGTACAGGAGCAAAATGGCCGCTGGGTTCTGGCGGAAACATCTTCGCGCAGCCTGTACCAAAAAACAAGAGATTTCTACGTGCATAATAATTATGCGCTGATCGCTGAGATCCCTGATTTTTACTCCGTAGGTGATTCCCTTTGCATCTATGGAAAAAGAATTACAATATAATAGATAAAAGGAAACTTTATGGAACTCTGGCAACAGATGATACGTGACAGTGTGCACACAGTAGACCAGCTGGTTGAGCGCTTCGGCATTAACCGGGCTGATGCTGAAAGCCTCCAGGAATTCTTTCAGGTACGTATCAATCCGTATTACTTAAGTCTCATTCGCGAACCGAATGACCCTATTTGGAAACAATGTGTGCCCGACATTCAGGAACTGCATGATTTTGACGCGGCTGATGATCCGTTGAATGAAGATGCAATGAGTCCTGTCCCGAACATTACACACCGTTATCCGGATAGAGCCCTTTTTCTAACTACAAGCCAGTGCGGTTTATATTGCCGTTTCTGCACGCGAAAAAGAAAAGTCGGTAATCACGACAAGATATCTATTGCCGGTTTGGAAGCAGCATTCAACTATCTTGAACAGCACACCGAAATACGTGACGTCATTTTGTCCGGCGGCGATCCTTTGATGCTGACCGATTCCATGCTGGAAAAAATTCTTGCGCGCTTAAGAAAAATTCCACACATTGAAATTATCCGCATCGGTTCAAAGATGCCGTGCGTTCTTCCGCATCGTATCACCCCGAAGTTAGTTGATATGCTGAAGAAATATCACCCTATATATCTCAACACGCACTTTAATCATCCTTGGGAAATTACCGAAGAAAGCTCCAGAGCATGCCAGCTTCTCGCTGATGCCGGAGTACCGGTTGGCAACCAGATGGTATTGATGAAAGGCGTTAACGATAATCCGGATGTCGTAAAAGAGTTAATGCAAAAATTATTAAAGATCCGCGTCCGTCCTTACTACATCTACATGGCAGATCAGACGAAAGGCGCAAACCACTTCCGTACATCAATTGATACCGGATTGGAAATCATGGACAAACTGAGAGGCTGGACGAGCGGTCTTGCAATTCCGCACTTTGTTATTGATGCCCCCGGCGGCGGCGGAAAAATTCCGTTGTTACCAAACTACGTTCTGCATTATGACGATGATAAAATCGTACTTCGTAATTACGAGCACAAGGTGTTCACCTATAAGAACGCCGGTGAACAGAACTTCTTCCCGCTTGAGATAAAGAAGAAACGGAAAGAGAAGAGACGTGCTATTACCCGGAAGATCACACAGATTCCGGCGGCAACGCGAAAAGTGAAACTCCCCAATTTAATTCAATAATTAAAAAGGCTGCCGGAAACGGCAGCCTTTTTTGTGGGGCGATTCTCGGAATCGCCCCTTTGTCATTACCAACAAAATTACAAAAACATGAATCCAGATATATTTTCGAACTACATCGGCCCCAAAGGCGAAAACATTGCCTTACTGCAATCACTCATAGACAGCCTTCTGCAGCAGCATGCCGACTGGCGAAGCTCTCTTTTTCCTGAGGACTCAACCCTTTATCCGAATAACTTCAAACCAAGTGATTCTATTAAAAAAGAACTTGATCTCCTCATCAAAAAAAGCCGGAAAGGAATTCCAACATTTCATCCGCGCTACTCGGCACAGATGACGAAGGATACAACTATTCCCGCCATATTAGGACAACTTGCATTTCTTTTGACCAACCCGAACAACCACGCGTATGAAGGCGGTCCGGTAACCACACTGCTCGAAGTAGAAGTAACGGACATGCTATTAAAAATGTGCGGATTTAAAGAAGGCTGGGGACATTTAACAAGCGGCGGCTCACTTGCCAACACAGAAGCGCTGTGGGCAATACGTGACTATTACGACAACAACAACACAGTCTACTTTTCTTCTGTCTGTCATTACTCATGGAAGCGTATCTGCAAAATTCTCAACATAAAAAACTATTGTGAAGTCCCTGCCGATAGCAAATTCCATCTCGATCTCAACGTGCTGGAAGAAAAATTAAAAACCCAACCGGCTCTTGCCGTTATTGCAAATCTCGGCTCAACCGGCACTGGAAGCATTGATGATATAGCGGGATTGCTGCAATTAAAAGATAAGTACGGATTTCATCTTCACGTTGATGCCGCGTATGGGGGTTTCTTCCGTGCAGCCATTCTTGATGAAGCCGGTGATACCACACACAATAGCGCACTATCCGATTATGCCAATCGTCAGATGCAAGCGATGCAGCATGCCGATAGCGTTACTATTGATCCGCACAAACAGGGATTAATTTCTTACGGTGCGGGAGCCGTACTGTTTAAGAATGAAGGTTTGCGTCAGGTAATATTGAATACTGCCCCTTACACGTATCATATAACGGATAAGCCGAATATCGGCATGTACTCATTAGAGGGTTCGCGTCCCGGCGCTATGGCAGCTGCGTGTTATTTGACCTATAGGGTTCTCCCTTTACACAACAAGGGACTCGGAGAACTTCTCACTATGTCTCTTAGTGCTTCAAAGCACTTTTATGCGTCGCTGTCGAAACATGGGCGCTTAAGAAATGCACACGAACCGGATTTAGACATCAATTGTTTTTATATTGAACCTGAAGAAAAAACAGCTGCCTCACTAAATGCAAAAACACTGCCGGTTTATCACAAACTATCACTTGAATCGAAGAATCCGCCGTTCATTCTTTCAAAATTTGTTATGCCGCCGGGTTTAGGCAGGCGAGTATTACCGGAGTATTTCAACGAGAATAACGAGGATGTCATTCTCCTCCGCTCCGTATTCATGAAGCATTGGAACGCGACGGATGATTTTCGGTATATAAAAGAACTAATACGCACATTTGACGATATTTTTGCTTAAAAGCAGCCCAAATTTCCTCTCTTAAGTGATATTTCTACGAATATTTTGTATGTTCAGTTATTGTATTTTTGACAATTTTAAGCAAATATGAGTACACACATAGATATATATTTAGGCGATGCCCTTCAACAGTTGCAAAAGCTCAACGACAATTCGGTAGACTTAATTGTCACATCACCCCCTTATGCCGACCAAAGGAAAAGCACATATGGCGGCATACATCCGGACAAATATGTTGCCTGGTTCATTCCTATCGCTGATGAATTACTGAGGGTGCTTAAACCCACCGGGACATTCATCCTAAACATTAAGGAAAAAGTAGTTGATGGTGAAAGACACACCTATGTTCTTGATTTAATATTAAATATGCGCAACCATGGGTGGTTGTGGACAGAGGAGTTTATTTGGCATAAAAAAAATAGTTATCCGGGCAAATGGCCTAATAGGTTTAGAGACTCTTGGGAACGCTTGTTGCAATTCAATAAGTCGAAAAAGTTCGATATGTATCAGGAATCCGTTATGGTACCAATGGGTGATTGGGCAAAAACCCGCTTAAAAAATTTGAGTGAAACGGACAAGATGCGTGATAATTCTAAGGTTGGAAGTGGTTTTGGAAAAAACATCTCGAATTGGAAAGAACGAGATATGGCATATCCGTCTAACGTACTTCATATCGCGACAGAATGTGGGAATAAAAACCATAGCGCGGCCTTTCCTGAAGAACTACCCGAGTGGTTTATTAAGCTTTTCACAAAAGAGGGCGATGTCGTATTGGATCCATTCATGGGATCTGGAACAACCTTGTTCGTTGCGCATAGACTTGATCGGCATGCCGTCGGAATAGAGGTTGTCAAAGAGTATTATGATTTGGTCAAAAGCCAATTATCAAACGAGTCTCATCAATTATTTAAACCAATAATCCATTATGAAGAAACTGAATTTATTACGAGTAACAGCATATATTGAGAAAAACATTGGGGTTTTTCATCAAAAAAGGATAGACAGTCTCAAGGGGCTAAAACTTAATCGCGTACTCCTCAAGAAAAATCCCTACCTGTTTCGCACAAAAAATCTAAACACTCCGCAAGACATTGTCACTGGCATTGTCGATGCACATCTTTCTTCAAATGAAGAAACAATTTTTGGAGATTGGCTTGAGGGTTTAGCAATTTATATAAACCAACAAACGTATGGTGGATGGAAATCTGGTATTGAGGGCGTGGACTTAGAATTTGACAAAGATAATACCCGATACATTGTTAATATTAAATCCGGCCCCAATTGGGGCAATAGCAGCCAGCAAAAGAAAATGATTGCTGACTTCAATACGGCCATTAAAACCTTACGCACCAGCAACTCTAAGTTACATATAATTCCAATTAATGGTTGCTGTTACGGAAAAGACGGCACTCCTGATAAGGGAAGTTATTTTAAATATTGTGGACAAATTTTTTGGGAGTTTATTTCCAACGATAAAGATCTATACACAAAAATAATTGAACCCATAGGACATAAAGCCAAAGAAAAGAATGAGGAGTTCTATAAACTCTATTCGGAAGTGATAACGCTTTTCTCAAACGAATTTTTTGTTAATTTTTGTTCGCCTTCAGGCTCAATAGACTGGCAGAAGCTATTAAAATTTAATTCGTCTTTCGAGAAGCATTAGCCTAATTAAAAGTTACTTTCTTCCCGTCCAGCCTTTCATACTATCCGGAATGCCGAGTACGGCGAGTAGTTTCTGAAACCACGAGTCCGGCAGCAAACCGCGCAGACGCAAATTCAATCCGACTGTCCACGGCCGCTTTGGCGAATATCTTCCACGCTTTAAAGCTGATTCGACAATTGCCTTTGCAACCACATCATGGTCTTTTAAAAGCGGACAAATCAGATTTCCCGGAAAGCCGAGTTTTGCTCCGGCGAACAAGCCGTGCGCAATATAACTCGGATGAATAGATGAATAACGGACGTTCTTTTTATTGTTTAATGCCTCATAACGAAGTGATTCAGTCAAACCCCACACCGCCCACTTTGTCGCAGTGTAAACCGCCAACCCGGGAACACCGAGTGTGGAGGAAGCTGAAGAGAGATTCACAACATGGCCTTCGTTCTGTTCATACATGCCCGGCAAAAATGCTCGCGTTGTATACACCAACGAAGTAAGATTAATGTTAATAGTTTTTTCCCAATCGGCATCAGTCCGTTCGAGCAGCTCGCCGCCGATAACAAACCCGGCATTATTAATAAGAATATCTACGCCGCCCATATCTGCCCTTGCCTGATGCGCGAGCTCATAAACGCGGTGTTTGTCGGTTACATCGCAGACATATGAGTAAACTTTTCCTAACGGTGCGAGTACATTCGCAGCTTCGCTGAGTGCGGTAGGATTAAGGTCCCAAATTGTTACCACGCAGCCCTCTTTCAACAAGCGCTTTGTAGTTGCAAGCCCGATACCCATCGCCCCACCGGTGACAACGACTCTTTTACCATGTAGATTTTTCATTGTAACTTTCCTATTTACCAAGAAAATTTATAGACTTCATTAATCGGCTTGTCATATACCATTTTGCTTCACCTGCGGGAGTCTCCGTAGTCCACGTCACATTCCTTGTCGAAGTTGAAACCCCTGTAACAACAGCATATAATTTGTTCCAGCCTTTTTTCAGTGAGACCTTAAAATTAAAATTCAATGTTAAATCAAACACACCCAAAGAGCTTGATGATGAATCAATAGAAATATCGCGATCGGAATACTGCAAAAACATTGAATAGTCTCCCGCCTTGCAATCGGTGTTTGTGTATGGCAGCACACTGACTGATTGAGTTGAATAAAAACCATACTTCAAAAATGTATTATTCGCGTCAAGCATGGAAAACTGAGTGACCGTGTATCCATGAAAAAATATTGGATATGATTCAAACATTCCGATGTTCTGATTCATATGAAACATAGAATCAGGGATGGTGGGAAGCGGATCATATTTGAATTCTCCCTGTGCGCTGATATTGGCTGTGCCGAATTTCATCACCCATCCCGTATCAGGGCTATCCTCGGTGGTTACAATGTAATAAACCATCGCGAGCGTTTTGTCGGCACCCAACGACCAATTAACAAATTGACCACGTAATGATGTTATTGCGCCGTTGTCAACTTCAACAGAGTTTTGTTTGCCGCAAGAACATAGTGCTGCTATTAAAACACAAGATAACAGGACAATAATTGTCTTTTTCATTGTAACTCTCTCCAAAGTATACTGCAAATTAGGGTATCTTTGCTCAATTATCAAAAGTCTTGGCAATTGTCCGCGAATCGTCGGGATTTTCATATATTTCACCATACAAAAAGAGAATGGTTCGGAGCTGAATATGTCGTCATTTATTAACATCATGCAATTTGCTTATTTACAGGAATTACGGAAACCCGTTTCTCCACAATTGAAGGTGATGGAAAATTACGCGCGGCATAATAAAATCCCGATCATTGATTGGTACTCCGGCGAACTCCTCGAATTCGTCATGACATTAAAGAACCCGAAACGCGTATTGGAACTTGGGACAGCTATAGGCTACTCTGCAATCCGTATTATCAAACAGCTCTCAGAAGAAGCTACCTTAACGACGATTGAGAAAAGTCCCGGTAACATTGCGAAGGCTCGTGAGTACTTTGAGCAATCGGGATACGCCAAAAGAATAACTTTGCTCGCCGGAGAAGCAAAAGGCATTCTGCCGACTCTGACCGGACAGTTTGATGCCGTATTTCTTGATGCAGACAAGCGGGATTATGCCGAATTGTTTGAGCTTACCGAGCCGTTCATTACTCCCGGCGGCCTGATTGTGATAGACAATCTGCTTTGGCGCGGCTATGTCGCCGAATCGGACGAAAACATCCCCGAAAGCTACCTGCCCTCAACCCGGCTTCTCAGAGAGTTTAATACAATGTTTTTCAATCACCCCGCATTTAAAACCATGTTGCTGCCAATCGGTGATGGCATCGGACTGGGCATTAAAAAAAAGACTCTATAGAAATGATACACTTATCAGATTCAAAAGACGATTACACGTCTCCGGTTCTAATTTAACGGCTTTCATTTTTATATCGGCAAACGGAATAAATGACAGTTTGTTTATTCTATCATAAATAATTTCTCTTTTAGGTTCATTCACGCGCCATAGCAAATGCCACAGCATAAGGAGATCACGCGTTTCTGCAAACTGTAAATCATTTTTCATCTGACCATCCGATAGAGATTCAATGTGTCCGGGAATGGCCAGTTTCTTAATTTCAGCGGATGCGTCTTTATGAACGGGGATGACTTCTTCCAATCCCGTGAGCTTCATCGAATATCCGCCACCCAATACAAATTCTTTCCCGGAGTTAAGCTTGAATTTTATAATTCCTTTAAAACACTCAATATAAATCCCTGACGGCTGTTGGTTTATTTGAAATGCGGCGTGGACAGAACTGAGAATTCCCAAACCGGTTTGTATTTCAATTATTGGCGGATCGTTAATGCCGAAGGACTTTACGGGAGGCAAAAAATAACCATAAAGTACCCCGCTCTGCAGATGGAGAAATACTCTGCCGGGTTCAAGCTTTTGAACGGACAGAACTGCCCGGTCATACAGTTCCAGCATGCCTAATTGGTAATATTGAATTTTTAAATATGACCCGGAACCATTCTGAACAACATCACCTTCGGAAATGCGATTCTGACTCAAGTTGATGGAGTTAATGCTATATGTACCACGGTATACCTTAATACTTCCGGTCGGGTGTTCATAAATAATGAAATAATACAATACTGCGGCTAACACTAACACGCCAGCTCCCACAAAAACAGATTTTGGTATGCGAATAGGCCGGAGCTTTTTTAAAGACTCCGAAGCATTGTGCAGATTAGATTGTGAATGTCGGAGTGAATCTTTCCCGGGGGCTTTTTTCGACTTCACATGAGGCAAAGCACCGGTGTTTGCGCTTTTGTCATGCGGCTTGCCGACAGCATCTTTCTTCTGCGTCTTTATTTGTTTTTCACTTATCGAATCGAACATCTGCTCTTTTAGTGTAGTAATTATATTTCCGGGGAGGGCTATATCATCCATCAATGAGTCGTTTACAATTTCGAACCCGGTGCGGAGGAACTCAAGTTGGTTATCCGAAACGAATCGTTTATCTTCATCACCAGTAACTGCTTTTCTGCTTATCTCTATTAACCGGAGCATAGTCTGATCAGTAATATCCCCGGGGATAGAAATTCCGGTACTTGCCAACAGCTTTAGTTTGCAGGCACAGATTGTCTTGGCCGCGTCCTCAACATTTACCAATCCCATTGTTTTGGTAATTTCTTCAATCGGCAATAAAAGATTGTCAAACAAAACAAGCGTGAGCCGCTCATTACTATCGAACTCGAAAAAAACTTTTTCTACCGAATTTAACTTTTCAGGATGTATCTCCTGACCCGGCTTGATGGCTTTTATTTCCTTTTCCGTTTGTGTATAAAGCCGGAATACAATCTGCTGCATCCAGTTCACAAACGGAATCGCTTCATCGTATGTTATTATCTTTTTCCACGCGTATAAACAAGTCTCAACCGCGAGATGTTCGGCGGCGGCAGGATTAGCCGAAAGAAGATATGCTGTTTTCCATACATCGGCTAAGACATAATCCATCAGCTGAATAAAAATAGAATGCCTCCCCGATTTGGCCTGATCAATCAGAGCCGCGATAACACTTGAATTGACATGCACTGGATTGGTATCGTGGGTATCCATTCTGTTTCCTGTTTAATTTGGCCTCGTATAGGCGGTTCTCCATGCCTGTTTATCCGGATCATAAACATACATATTCTGCACACCTTTCTTATCAATGTATCCGTAGATGTACCATGGCTGTCCGAGGTGATTAACTGTTTTTGTAATTAGATAGACAAGGACATTAGTGCTTGATGGAGTCATATATTGAGTATACGTATAGGTCAGAACTGTGGTATCCGAAGCACTATAGCCGACAAAAGACCCCTCCCCGCCGCCCATGGATTTTGGAGTTTTATAATATAACAGCGCATCCGCACTTATTTCATTAAAACGCTGCGCTGCCTGATCAATGACCTCCTGGCTGTAAGAAGCTGAAAACAGATTTAACCCCACGACAATGGCAACACCGACCAAGATAACTCCCAACGCTATAAGAAGTAACTGCTGCTGACCCATCATCTGCTCCAAGGTTAGTATGTAATAGTGAATTTAACTATTGGTAAATTCATGTGCAACAAAGAATGTGCATATTGCTAAATTTTCAAAGCACTCCAGCCACCTATTTACACATAATTCTATAAAAATCGTGTTTTTTCTGTTTTTACGTGAGGTTTGCCGGGAATTTCAGTTGAAGTGTCCGAAAACCTTCAAGTATTCACCATTTCTTCCGATTTCTTGCAAAAACGGCACAATTGAGCAATAATTGCCCTTCTCTGCCATTGGCCGCTAATACCCATAAATGTTTTAGTTTTGGTCTTTGTTCCGGAATTTTGTATATTAACTTGTTATAGTAAAATGGATTTTGAAAGATATGGCAAAGACTAAGAACATAGAAGCCTATTGCGGATTTTGCAACGCCGTAAAAAAGATGGAATTAGCCGGTGAAACCGCCGAAGGTGATTCCTCAAAGCGCTGGGCAAAATGCAAATCTTGTAAGCAAAAAACGGTTATTGACCTGAATGACTTACAGAAAGAAGCAAAAATTACTATACAAAATATTGTTGTGGACGGCTGTAGAGAATATTCTCCAAGAGAGCAATTTGCAGTCGGTGAAACGATTTTTCATAAAGCTTTTAACGATCACGGAATCATTATCGGAAAAGAAACATCATCCAACGGCAAAAGTTTGATTATTGTGGAATTCCAAAATTCCGGTAAAAAGAAATTATTAGAAACAATTAATTAATAAATTTAACGTAAGAGGTAATTGACTTGATCGGTATAACAATCCAGGAAAGTGAATCAATTGATAAAGCGTTGAAACGCTTTAAGAAAAAATATGAACGTTCGGGAATTTTAAAAGAATTCAAAAAGAGAACGTTTTATGTTAAGCCGTCTATGCGCAAAAGAATGGAACGCTTAAAAGCAGTCCGCCGCGCTCAACGTGCAGAAATGATGAACGAATAGTAAAAAGCCTCCCAACATCGGGAGGCTTTTTCATTTCAAGCGTATTGAGTCCATCTAATGATGGACTTTTTTATTATCTTTTCTTCGGGGGGAACTTAACAAAGTGCTCTGTAACCGCCTTGAAGGCCTGCTCAGGCGTGCTGCAGAATTTGATAAGTCCGAGATCGGCCTTGCTGACTACACCGTGCTCAACAAGCGCTTCGAAATTAACAACGGTCTTCCAGAATTTTTCATCATATCCGATAACGAGTAACGGACGTTTGATCTTTCCGGTCTGTCTTAAGGTTAATACCTCAAAAAATTCGTCCATTGTTCCGAATCCGCCCGGGAACACAATGAGTGCCTTGGCAAGATACGAGAACCAGAATTTTCTCATGAAAAAATAATGGAATTCGAGTTTTAAATCGTCAGTAACATATTTGTTAACAAACTGCTCAAACGGAATGCTGATGTTCAGTCCGACGGATTTTCCACCGGCTGCTTTTGCGCCCTTGTTGGCAGCTTCCATAATTCCAGGGCCGCCTCCTGTGCAAATGATAAATTTCATCTGCTCATCAGTTAATCCCATAGACCACTCGGTCAACATTTTTGCGAGCTTTACAGCATCTTCATAGTACTTCGACATTTCAAGAGCTACTTGAGCTTTGCGGAGTTTTTCTGCAAATCCGGGGGTTTTCTTAGGATCCGCTGATTTGATTTTATTTAATTGTGCTACTGCGTCTTTTTTACAGAGAAGACGTGCGGAACCGAAAAACACCACAGTTTCGCGAACGTTATATTTCTTGAATCGTGCTTCGGGTTCAAGGTATTCCGAAAGCATACGAATGACACGTGCGTCTTTGGAATTTAAAAAGTCTAAATTTTCATAGGCTTTTTTGGTTTCTTTTACTATTTGCTTGCTCATAGAACTCCACAAATTATTGTTTTACTGTTTCGAGAGATATTTTCAATATATCTTCTCTTTAATTAAAAATGTTTTTATTATTAGATAGACTAATTTGATTTTTTCTAATTCAGATACGTAAATATGTTCAAAAAAATACTGTTTTTACTACTTTTCATCCCGGTTTTCGCATATTGTGGGAAAAGCGGCCTTGAATTTACAACAAAAATCCGAGAAATACTACAAAATGTTCCTGCAGGAACAAACTTTGCGGTTTTAATTATAAATCCACTCACCAACGACACGCTGTATGCTCATAATGTCAATAGCCTGATGGCTCCGGCTTCTGTCACGAAGTTGTTCACCACACTGACAGCAATGAATACTTTGGGTTCAAATTACAAAATTTCGACGAAATTCTTCAGCTCGGATAAAAATATCTCGGATGGGACGATAAACGGCGATTTGTATATAAAAGGATATGGAAATTCGGTTTTCTCAAGTTCTGATTTGCGCGAAATGGTGCAAGAACTCCGCAAAAAAGGCGTAACTGCCGTTACCGGCGATATTGTGGGCGACGACAGCTATTTTGACGATGAATATTTCCGCAACGACTGGATTGATGAAGAGCCCGGCGCAGCTGGAATTCCGCCTGTTTCGGCATTGGTTTTAGACAGAAACCGTACTTTAGTAAAGAAGAAACTCCGCCGGAGAAAATACGGATTCGTCTCACAGAACATTCAGAACCCGCCGCAGCATATCGCCGGGGTACTCAGAGCAGAATTACAGGAAGCCAGTATTCACGTCGGAGGTATTGCAAGAACCGGAGTGACTCCCAGCAATGCTGTCGAAGTTGCCGAAAACCACATCATTCTGAGCGAACTTATAAAAACAATTAACAAAAGAAGTGATAATTTTCTTGCCGAGTGTCTTTTTAAATTGACCGGTGCGGTGAACAGCAAAGAAGAAGGCAACGCGTTTTACGCTTCACAGGCTGTCAATCAGTTCCTTGAAGATCACGACATCAGGACTGACGGCACTAAGATTGTAGACGGCTCAGGACTCTCTCATTTTAATCAGGCATCCGTAAGGTGTATTGCAGGACTTTTGGAATGGGCATATCTGGATTACAAAGCATTTGGCGATTTTCTCCGTTCGCTCAGCGTTGCCGGAGATGACGGCACTTTGCGCGGACGTATGTTGGACTCCCCCGCGGCAAATAATTTCTTCGGTAAAACAGGAACGCTGAATGGTTTCTCCTCACTGGCAGGCTATTTACGATGCCCCGATGGGGATGACCTCATTGTCGCGATGATATTCCAATTTCAGAGAAAAGGGGCACACTATTACAAAGGTGTGCAAGATAGGATAATAGAATTATTAGCCGGATATAAATCTAAATCCGGCCAATAATTAAACTCGAAGACTTATTTGGGAAGTGTTGAGGAAGCAGGAACGTTATATTTACCGTTCTGAATGATGCTTCCTTTGCCGCCATCAGCTGAAAGCCTTGGCAGAAAAAATAAGTTCATAACCAAAGCAAGAACGACAAGCGTTCCGGCAATCCACCAGGTAGCTTTGCTGAGAAAATCAGCTGTTCTTCTTGTTCCGAACATAGCGCCCATTTGTGCTGCGCCGCCGAAAGTACCTGCAAGGCCTGAACCTTTGCTTGCTTGTAATAACACCACGACCATGAGGATCACGGCAAGTATTGTACAGATAAGTAATAATAAAGTAAACATTATAACTCCTTAAAAAAGTAGCGGGGGAGGGATTCGAACCCCCGACACATGGATTATGATTCCATTGCTCTAACCGGCTGAGCTACCCCGCCAAATTGGGCGTTTAAGCTTAGCAATATACACATTGTTTCCGTTTTTTCAAAAACGAATTTATCCAAAAATCCCTCAATATGTCGTTTTTAACACTTTAAAATCACTTTTTACCCCCCCCTCGCCGGTTTTGTTCTTTGCTTTCTTTGTATTAATTTTTAAGCATGAGTCGGCATAATTTTATTATGGGGATGCAGAAAAACAACCTCATCTGAAATCCGGGTCTTACTAAATGGGTAATTAGTGTTTGAACAATAGACAGCGTCTTAAATCTATTTTGGGCACAGGGAGTGCAGTTCTGCTTTATGCAAAGAGGGATATTTCTAACTACATTTTGGGTGTTTGGGATTATTGCCCTATTCACTATAAACATTAATGCTCAATCCACAATTAATCCGTATTCAACAGCTTTCAGCATGCAATTAGGCAGATCTGTCCCCATCGGAAATTTTGCTTCAATGTCCGGCGAGAGAGCAGGCTATGCAAAAGTTGGACTATGCGCGGACATAAATTCGGCCACACTATTAATTCCACACCTCAATTGGTCGAACTCCATAAATGTGAGCACAAATGCCTTCAACCAAACTGCATATTCAGTTGACGACCCCTACGTTACTATTAGCACGGGACGGCATTTTACCTGCTGGATATTATCGGGACTGGCAGTTGATATTTCCGCATCGGATAAATTCATCGCGTATGTATCCGGTCAAATAGGGTTATTAATAAGCGGATTTCCGGATATAATATTTAAGCAGCACTATGAAGACTCAGGTTTCATTCTTGATCACAAATTTGAGCAGACCGCAAAATCTGCCACGTCAATCGCATATGGTTTATCGGCAGGAATAAAAGTAAAACTGATACATTTAGCCATTCGCTATAATTATGCGGTACCGCGATATCATGTAACTGCGAAATCGTGGTCGGCTTCATACTTAACAGAGACGACCCGTTCATCTATGGAAGTTCCCACCGGCATGCTGCAATTTTTAGCAGGAATAAATTTTTGATGAATAATATAAAACTAAACTATACCCGAAGGATATTAATGGCGGCTGTTAGAAATCCATTGATGGTTTTCTTTTTTGCAGCTTGTCTCGCATTTCAGACAGAGGCACAAAGCAATCATACGGCAACGTGGTTCGGTTTTTACGCAATCGCATCTGTTCCGGTCGTTGGTTTTGCCGACGTATCACCCACCAACTCCGGCTGCGGCAACACAGGCTTCGGCGGTGAGTTGTATGCAGTACATGATTTTCGGGGTGACACAAAATTATTTTCTTCTCTGAACATTAATGTAAATGCACCAAAAAAAGATGTGCTGATATCGAAACTCGGGACATCAAATTTTAAAACAACTCAGTACATTACAGCGAATTTGATAACCGGCCCCTGCGTGAAGGTCGGAACAATTTTAAAAACCGATATTATCCCATTTGCTCAAGCAGGCTTGCAAATGCTTGTCACGCCTAAAACAACTATCAGCTTAGAAACCAGCTCAATAACCAGAGGCCCCGATGTTGGATTCGGCTTTGTGTATGCTGTCGGCTGCATGCTTAATATACCGGCCGGAAATATTTCTTTGCGTTATATTAAAGGGGAGCCGGAAATAACCGAGAATTACCAAGTGCCCGGTCAACCTAAAAAGTCGTTGGGTGACGTCACCATAAAAACAGATATGATTCAAGTGTTAGTGGGAGTAACTTTTTAATGAAAACGAAATATTGCGCGTTGTTTATTATTGTTCTTTCAGTTATTAGTGTCCGCGCTCAATACCAAATATTTGATGATCCCATCCGCTATAGTCTCTACTTCGGGGCTTCATTCCCCACGGGAGAATTTGCCAATGCGTTGGGCGCCAAAGGAGGTGTATCTGTTTCTCTTGATGCAACAGCCAATATCTATAAAAATATTAAATGGCTTACCTCCACCAACATGACGATGAATGGCATTCGACAGGCATCCATGGCGACCAGAATATCAGCTTCGTCCGCGAGTTCAGGCCAATATACAACCGGGGCGTTACTGACGGGTCCATACATACAGGTGTGCCAGTTTATGTCCGGAGATTTATTTGTATTCGCACAAACAGGTCTGCAAATATTGTTTATGTCAGATATTGAGTATACAAAACAAGCTGTCCGTGAAACTCTGACCACAAATATGGGCGCCGGGTATGCTTATTCTTTGGGTGTAACAACTAAATTCACAGGATTTAATGTGTCGTTCCGTTATCAAATGGCTGATCCGCAAATATTGGAGCGCATCCACACCACGTACCCCTCACCTGCTTCAACTCTGGTGAAGAAAAGAACAAATTCCTTTAGACTAATTATGGGTATTAATTTATAAATCTGCAATTATTAATCTTACCGACACTCGATCTAAAAAATTTGTTCTTAATCTTTTCCCTCTTAGCGTTACACCGGTAAAATTGGTATTTTGCCGGTATAATTTTTAGAATCAAGAATGATAGTTAAGACAGTAAAAGACGAGTTTGCCGATTTTCTGACCGACGCTTCCAACTTTAAAGGCGATTGCAGCACGGTTTGCTTTCCCGAATCCGTACGGGAACTCCGCGATATTATTATAGAAGCAAATAAAACTAAAACTCCGGTTACAATCGCGGGTAATGGAACCGGACTGACCGGCGGCCGCGTGCCGATGGGCGGTGTGGTCATTTCATTACAGAAAATGAATAAGATTACTGAAATCAACACGACAGAAGGTTTTGCAATTGTTGAGTCCGGAGTACTGTTATCGGATTTCAATAATACAATTTCGCTTTTAGGAGTTTTCTACCCTCCCGACCCGACCGAATGGAATAGTTTTGTGTGTGCAAACATTGCAACAAATGCTTCGGGGGCAAAATCATTCGGCTATGGAGCAACAAGGAAATTTGTACTTGGCATTGAAGTCATTCTTCCCAATGGAGACATCATATATATAGAACGGGGCTCGTGTTTTGCAAACGGCCACATTCTGAATTTCAAATCGGAAGAGAAAGTAAACTATTCTATTACTCTTCCTGATATACAGACACCGCAGGTGAAAAATGCTGCTGGATATTTTATTGCGTCCAACATGGATTTGATTGACCTTTTCATCGGAAGCGAAGGGACCCTCGGCGTTATCAGCTCGGCAAAACTGAAGATTATTCCCGCGCCGGAGAAGATGCTCTCCTGTGTCGCTTTTTTCAAGAGCGAAAACGACAGTCTGGATTTTATTGATGAAGCACGTGCTCTGACGAGATCAGAAGCCAATATTCACGCCCGGTCACTTGAATATTTTGATAACGACTCCCTGCGTTTTATATCGGATAAGTTTCCGCAAATTCCGGCAAATGCGCAAGGTGCAGTCTGGTTTGAGCAGGAACTGACCACCGCAACCGAAGACGCGATCATCGAACAATGGATGGATTTGAGTATACAGCATAACGGACTGGAAGATAATATTTGGTATGCTTCCTCAGGAAGTGAAATAGAGAACATTCACACATTCAGACACTCCTTGCCGCTGACGGTAAATGAATTTATAACGCGGAAAGGTCTCCACAAGCTCGGAACGGATACCGCCGTGCCGGATGAAAAATTCCGAGAGTTCTATTTCGGCATCAAAGAGCTTGTTCGCTCACACAACATTGATTCAGTTGCATACGGCCACTTCGGCGATTCACACGTTCATCTTAACATGCTACCGAAGAATGAAGGCGAATTTCAGCTTGGTAAAACTTTATATACGGAGATATGCAAACGCGCAGTTGCAGCAGGCGGCACAATATCCGCCGAGCATGGTGTCGGCAAGATAAAACGCGAGATGTTTAAACTGATGTATTCGCCGGATGTCATTGCATCTATGGCTGGCATCAAGAAAATCCTCGACCCGAATTTTATTCTCAACCGTGGAAATATTTTTGACGAAGAACTTTTCATCAATGAAAGCTGCCGTTAGTGTACTGCGAAGTAATTTTCTTTCTCTCGTTTAAAAACAGTTTCACCTACGCGGTTCCCGCCGATCTTGAGGATAGCATCAAATTCGGCGTGCGGGTATTAGCCCCATTCGGCAAACGCACGCTAACGGGTTTATGCATCAAGACCAAGAAAACCGTCGGTGATGTTGAGGCGGAAAAAATTAAAGAGATATTCGATGTTGTTGATGACGCGCCAATCCTGAGCAAAAAAGATTTTGAATTGTACGAGTGGATGGCTGAATACTATTTATGCAGCACCGGCGAAATTATCCGCAATGCTACTCCGCATGGAACAGATATTCAATCCGTCCGCAGAATCACATCCGACACGGCATATTGCGCACAGATGCTCTTATCCGAAAAAGGGACATCAACAAAAGCTAAAATACTTTCTATTCTTTCCGAACGGGATAATATAACGCTAAAACAGCTGCAAAAGATGGTTAAGAAGAAAAACTTGTACGGACTTCTGCGCTCGTTGCAGCTTGATGGTGCGATAACCATTATTGACGAACTTTCAAAAGCGAAAGTCCGGGAAAAAACACAGCGGTATGTCAAATTGAAATATTCGGTCGAAGATGTTTATAATATCATTCCCGAAATTGAGCGTCGTTCACCAAAGCAGGTAGTCGTTCTTCTCAAGATGATAGAATACCGGCAGGCAGGTATCTCACTAAAAAAACTACTCGATGAAACAAAGGTCCATGCGGGCAGTGTTGAGACACTCGCAAAAAAAGGCATTCTTTCTCTTTATCAACGAAGCGTAGAACGCAGATATAGGGAGACATATGAGAACGACATTCCTGATTTCACGCTGACCGACGAACAGAACAAAGTTTACAGCAGTGTACTTTCCGCAATTGAGCAAAACATTTTTAAAACATTTTTGTTGTATGGCGTAACCGGAAGCGGAAAAACTTTCGTTTATCTTGAACTTGCTAAAAAAGTTATTGCCGCGGGCAAAACGGTACTCGTTATGGTGCCGGAAATTTCTCTGACGCCCCAAATCACATCCCGCTTTGTGCACATATTCAAAGATAACGTAGTTGTGCTGCATAGCCGCATTTCGCCCGGCGAGCGGTTTGACGCGTGGAATAAAGTCGTGCAGGGAAAAGCGAAAATCGTTATCGGCGCGCGCTCCGCATTGTTTGCACCATTACAGAATATCGGACTTATTGTTGTTGATGAAGAGCATGACGCGAGCTATAAACAAAACGACACCGTGCCGAAATACAACGCGCGCGATGCGGCTGTTGTAAAAGGAAAAATTTATAACGCTCCCGTACTACTGGGCTCGGCAACACCGTCGGTTGAAAGCATGTTCAACGCACAGCAAGGCAAATATGAATTGCTCGAACTCCGCGAAAGAGTTGACGATGCACGGATGCCTGAGATACGGCTCGTGAATATCATTGAAGAGAAAAAACAAAAGCGCATGTTTAATGTTTTTTCAAAAACGATGCTCGACATGATTGACGACCGCCTCAAGAAAAAAGAAGGCACTATCATCCTGCAAAACAGGCGCGGTTTTTCTACTTCGGTTTTTTGTTTTGATTGCGGCGAGATTGAAATGTGCGAGAACTGCTCAGTCGCTTTAGTCCATCACATCAACCAGCATCAATTGCAATGTCACTATTGCGGATTCACTAAGCCTGTCCCGAAGCAATGCAGCAAGTGTGGATCATTTTCAATAAAATATTTCGGGACCGGCACAGAGCGTGTTGAAGATGAACTATCTTTCTATTTTCCTGAAGCAGTGCTGAACAGGGTTGACTCCGATGCGATTGCAAAGAAGGGGTCACTTGGAAATATACTCAACAATTTCCGAAGCGGACAGATTGATATTCTTATCGGGACACAGATGGTCGCGAAGGGATTGGATTTTCCACGGGTAACATTGGTCTGTGTTGTATCCGCCGAGACTAACTTATGGATGCCTGATTTCCGTGCCGATGAACGCACGTTCCAATTGCTTACGCAGGTCGCGGGCAGAGCAGGAAGAGCTTCAGCGGCGGGTGAAGTATTGATACAAACGCAGAATGATAAGAGTCCGGTGTTGCGCAAAGTAATCGAAAATGACTACATGGGATTTTTTAATCGCGAATTGATGAATCGCCAGCGATTGCATTATCCCCCGTTTGTTAAGATTTGCCTTATCGAGACGAAAGACCTCGATGAACACAAGGCGAAAGGTGCGATAGCCGAGATTCACGCAGAGCTTGTAAAAAACAAAAAGCCGCTGATTATTACACCTCCGACTACGGCAATACTTGCGCGGCTGAAAAACGAATACAGGTATCAAATACTTATAAAGAGTCCGCGCACTTCAGATGCATCGGGCGCAATAATGCGAAATGCCGTGATGGAATCAATAAAGAAATTTCAGAGTAAATCGAAGTTTAAAGATGTGCGCGTGATATTTGATGTTGATCCGCAGACGATAATGTAGTTTATCTGCTCTTAAGTTTCAGAACGACCTGCTTTTTACCCCGCTCCTCAACAAAGTCCTGAATGTTAGACGAAGTTTTAAAGATATTAATTACCTCAATGCGTTTTGGCGGAGCAGCGGGAGCTTCTTCTTCCTTAATCTCATTCTTTACTTTATTAAGAAAGTCCCCAAATGTCGGCTTTGGTTTTTTGCGTAAAGGCTCGGCCGCTGGTTTGGGTTTTTCTTCAATCGGCTTTTCTGCTTTTGAGACCGGCCGTGGACGGCTGAAACTCGACGCGTCGGAAGATTTTAACGGACCCGCTTTGGGTTGCTCTTCTTCTTTCGGTTGAGGTTTGGGCTGTGGCTTCGGATGCGGTTTTTCCATCGTGTCGGATATAGTCGTCCGGAATTTATGAATGTCCTGAGCGCCGCTATTAGCATCTTCCTCAACCAGATCCGACCTCATTTCCTCAGCAGTAACCGCAACAAACCGGCGGGGCGGAATTACCCTGTTTTTCTCCTGGGGTAAATCGGTGTTCTCTTCATCAAAGTGAACTTCATCAAATGCAAAAATTATCTCGGCGAAAACGCGGTCGTTTTGCATGCGGACTTCAGATACTTCCAAATCAAAAGCATATACCTCATGAAATTCAGGCTGACCGAATCTTGAAAGCTGTGAAATCAGTCCGATTTGTTGAACACGAAAACGGAGAAATGGATACGAATCAATGTCGCTAAACTCCTCAAGTTCCTTGATCGCGAAAATCGGATCAAAATATATCAATTCTTTATTGCCGTCAATCGTAACCATGTAGCCGTACTTTACCATGCGTGGGTCAAGATGCGGAAGATTGGTCAATAAGCGGTATACGATAATATTTTTCGGCCGGCCGTCGGCAAAAAACTTACAGACATCGTTGAAGTGAAGCGATTTCGGATATTTTATCTTCGCATCCTTGTTGATGAGTTTAAAATTCCTCGACAAGTCAAACTTGTTGAGCGAATAAATAAACACATCGTTCTTTTTTACGTCAAGCGTTTCAAGAATCATGAACTCACCGGATGCCGCCTATTACGAGATACAAAATCAATTTCCACTTATTTTACAGAGATAGTATAGTAATTATCGTTCCAATATATAAATCCCCCGCCGCAATCGCAAGGGATGATATACGGTATTTAGTCCCCTACAGTACTTCCTAACCCATGGCTTAAGTCATGGGTTAGGAAGGGGACACATCTCTTATGCCTGCGCCTTTTTCTCAAACCATCCGTACACTGCCGGAATTATAAGCAGCGTCAGAATGGTTGACGTAATCAATCCTCCGACAACAACAGTTGCGAGCGGTTTCTGGATTTCCGAACCGGTTCCGCCTGCGAACAACATCGGAATAAGGCTGAATATGGCAATTGATGCTGTCATCAAAACCGGACGCAATCGGCTCATACTGCCTGCGCGTATTGCTTCGGAAAGCTCCATGCCCTCTTCGCGTAACTGTGCAATTCGTGAAACAAGCACAACTCCATTCAGTACCGCGACTCCGAACAACACGATAAAGCCGACTGATGCCGGGACGGATAGATACGTACCTGTAATTGCCAATGAAATCACTCCGCCGATAAGCGCGAAGGGAAGATTTCCGATAACCAACAATGCTTGACGGATAGAACGGAATGTGAGAAACAGAAGTAATAAAATAATGCCGATGACAATAGGTCCGATAATCATCAACTTGTTCATGGCACGCTGCTGGTTCTCAAACTGTCCACCCCATGATATATAATATCCTGCCGGGAGCTGCACGTTATTTTTGATTTTTCGCTTTGCTTCCTGCACAAAACTACCGATGTCTCTTCCGCTGATATTTAATTCGATGCCGATTCGGCGGACTCCATCCTGCCTGCTGATTTGTACCGGCCCGTCAATCATCGAAATATCGGCAAGTTGTCCCAATGGAATCTGAACTCCGCTGCTTGTCGGAACAAGAATATTTTCCATTGTTTCAATTGAGTTTCTTTTCTCTTCCGGAAGACGAATCGTAATGTTAAAACTCTTGTTACCCTCATAAAACTGCGATGCTGCTTTTCCGGCGATTGCAATTTCAACAATGTTTTGCACATCACTGATATTTAAACCGTAGCGTGCGATTTTATTTCTATCAATGTTAATCGTAAGATATGGCTGTCCCGATACCTTTTCCATCATCAGGTCCGCCGTGCCCTCAATACCGGAAAGCACATGAGTTATCTCATCGGTTTTCCTTTTCAGCACGTCAATATCTTCACCGAATAGTTTCACGATAAGCTGTGCACGCGTACCGGCGACAAGCTCATCAATTCTGCACTGTATCGGCTGGCTGAATCCGAATGCTATACCCGGGATACCTTCAAGTGATGCACGCATTTCATCGGTCAATTCTTCCCTGCTGATATTCCGCTTCCATTCACTTTTGGGTTTAAGAATACCGACAAATCCCGTTTTATCGGGACCGCGAGTATCAAGCGCTACGCCTGTTTGTCCGGTTCTGCTCACAACATCACCGAGTTCATCAAACGCTTTTAACTTTTTAGCGACGAGTTGATTTACCTCCATTGATCTTTGTAGTGAAACGCCTGGCAGCAGCGCGATATCGGCATCAAAAGAGCCTTCATCCATTGTAGGAATAAACTCCGATCCCAATTGCGAAAACAAAAAGATACTGATTACCAATGCGGCTCCCGCCGACCCCAGCAATATTTTAGTATTACGCATCGCCCAATCAAGTACGCGTTCATACCCTCTCTGCGCATATCGCATAATAAGGCTTTCTTTTTCTGGTTGCGGCTTGAGAAAATACGCACACAAAACGGGAATGACAAAAATTGAAAGCAGCAAAGATGAAAGCAATGCAATCGCAACAGTCTTTGCAAGCGGACCGAACATCTTTCCTTCAATTCCTTCGAGTGACAGAATAGGAATAAAAGTTATCGCAATGATAAGCTCACCGAGTATGCTCGGCTTTCGTACTTCCAGTACCGCACGCAATACCGTAGCCAGTTTGGAGCGGCCGGGATGATTTTCACTGAGATGCCTTTGCACATTTTCCACCTGAATAATGGTCGCGTCAATGATCATTCCGATTGATATTGCCAAACCTCCAAGCGACATGAGATTTGCACTGAGTCCGACCGCCTTCATCACAATAAACGTAGCCAATAAAGACATGGGCAGTGCTATCAATACGACAAGGCTTCCTCTGAAACTCCGCAACAGCAGATACAAAACAATGAGCACAAGAATAGAACCTTCGAGCAGTGCTTTGTTGACCGTGTTAACGCTTGCATTGACAATGTCACTGCGGTCGTAGTAAGGGACAATCCTGATACCGGAGGGCAGAATATTGTTTTCGTTCATCTCGCTGATTTTCTCTTCAACGCGTTTCACTACCTCCCGACCATTCTGGCCACGAAGCATCATAACGATTCCTCCAACTGCCTCATCTTTCCCGTTCTTCATCGCGGCCCCCATGCGGACTGCCTCACCGATTCTTACCTCGGCAACATCGCGCACGTACGTCGGCGTACCGTTATGTTCTTTCAGCACAATATTGTTAATGTCTTCAATGTTTTGAATCAATCCAACGCTGCGGACGATATATTGTTCCGAGTTCTTTTCAAGAATATTGCCGCCGACATTCTGGTTGTTGTTTTCAATAGCTTTAAAAACATCTTCAGCCGTGATTGCATATTTTAAAAGCTTATCCGGATGAATGACAACTTGATACTCTTTAAAATATCCGCCGAATGAATTTATCTCATTCACGCCCTCAATGTTTTTTAATTGCGGGGTCACGACCCACTCCTGAATGGTGCGAAAGTTCGATAAGTAGGCAACTCTTTCAAGTGAATCCGCCGGCATGTTTCCTTCGAGAGTATATTGATATATCTCTCCCATCGCTGTAGCGATAGGTCCCATGGCTATTTCAACACCTTTCGGCACATTCTCCCGTGCTTCGGCCAACCGCTCAAAAACTAATTGGCGGGCAAAATAAATGTCCACATTGTCCTTAAATACTATGGTAACGATGGATAAACCGAACTTCGTTACCGAGCGCATCTGCTCCACATCCGGGAGGCCGCGCATAGCCATTTCGATGGGATATGTAACGCTTCGTTCTATTTCAATCGCCGAGAGTCCGTCGGCATGACTGACGACTTCGACTTGAATATTGGTCACATCAGGGAACGCATCAATCGGCAGCGTAAAATATGAGTAAGCGCCGAATATGATTATCAACAGCGAGACAAAAAGAATCAGTCCCTTTTGTTTAAGTGTAAAGGATACAATTTTTTCAAGCATACAATTAGTCTCCCTCTATCTCATCTTTTTTAACTTCACTTAAAAGATAAAATGTTCCTTTGGAAACAATGTTCTCACCTTCTTTTATTCCTTCAATAATCTCAATGCCCTGCTCATATTTTCCGCCAAGTTTTACTTTGCGCATTTCGAAAGAGGTGTCGTTGATTGCAACAAAAACAAAATGCTCGCCGGACTGATTGACAATTGACTCTTCCGGCACAAGCAGACCTTTTGTATTTTCAGCCAGCGGTATGTGCAGCTCGCCGAACATATTCGGCTTTAATTGATTGCCGGGATTCGCGAACGTTCCGCGGACGGTGATGGTGCGCGAATGCTCGTCTACGACTTGGCCGATATACGTCAATGCACCTTTAAATTTTTCATTCTTGAATGATGCCGCCGTGAACTCGACCCTCGCTTTACGCAGAGGTTTAGCAATGTCTTTCTCGTATATTTGACCGTCAACCCATAAAGAAGCCGTGTTCATCACCCTGAATGCATTCGTTGATACATCAACAGATTGCCCGATAACGACATTACGTTCAACAACAACGCCGTTTATTGAAGCTTTTATCGGAAGGGTTCCGCTGGTGTGCTGCTCATCATTTTTTGCCGAAATAATATCAACATCACTCAACCCGAGGGCATGGATTTTTTTGTCTTCTGCTTTAAATTCTGCCGATGCCTTTTCAAACTCAGCCTGTGTTTCTAAAAGCGACTTTTGTGCGCCGATTTTTTCATCAAACAGTTTTTTCTGACGCTCATAGTTTGCTTTGGCATATTCAAATGCGGCTTTTGACTTAAGAAAGCTTGATTTTATCTGTCCCACGTCAAGCCCCTCGACAGTCATCAGCACCTGTCCCGCTTTTACATAATCGCCCACATTGGCATATACTTTGTGTACGCGTCCCTGCACCAATGAACCTATAACGGCTTCGTTGTCTTGATTGGCAACAACCTTCGCGGGGATAGACATGGTTCCGCTAATAGATTGCAAGGCGACTTGTACACGCTCAAGGCCTATATCTTTAATAGATGCTGCCTTCAAGGTGACAATCTTGTTTTTACTTTCCGATTTTTCTACAGACTCCTGTTTTTCTTTTTTTGCACAACCGGATAACAGCGCGCCGATTACAACGATAGATAATAATTGATATATGATTTTCATTTTCAAATTCCGTTTTTACTTATTGATAATTTCTATGCCGGTGATTTCTTCAATCTTCAACGCAGATGCGTTGTAATTCAGCAAAGCATTCACATAGGATGTCCTTGATGATATCAGCAATTGCCGTGCTTGTAAGAATTCAAGATAAGTTATTTCTCCGGCGGTATAGCTTTTATATGCAGTTGCGAATATTTCCGCAGATTGCGGGAGTAAGCTTTCGGTGTATAACAATAATTGACTGTAACTGTTCTTATATTCTGATAGCGCCTGCTGCAAAGTCCGGCGAACTTCGTTCTTGGCTGTTTGCAATTCGGCGGCGAGTCCCTTTGAATTTGCTTCCGCTTCCTGAATCTTACCGCGCTGATCGAAAAGAAACCATACGGGCAGCGAAACACCGAATGAAGTTCCGTAAAATCCGTTATTACCGTCCCTGCTTTGACGTGAATAGACCAGATTAAAACCCGGTAAAAGAGAAGACCACGCAAGCTGTTTATCCACAAGAGATAACTCATATTGCAGTTTCGCTACGTGTACATTTGGAATGTTCTCGTCTAATATTTTTTCAATATCAAGAGAATCAATCGGGTGCTTAGTGAATACAAGAGAGTCACGTAACACAACACCGGGGTTTATCAGTTCTCTTCCGACCGCGTAGTTCAACTCTGCTATTGCGGCCGTCAGCTCATTATTTACCAAGGATAATGCGTTCTGTGATTCCTGAAGCTGTACATTCGCCGTTAGTTTTTCAAGGTTTGTCCCCTCACCGACATTTGTTCTTATTTCAGCTTTCTCAAAAAATGATTTGGCAAGCTCAACCTGTTCTTCCGCAAACTGCCGCTGCATTTGTTTCGCCAGTAATTTGAAATACGCATTTTTTATTTTACTTGCTGTCTGCACCTTCACGCGCCGCAGCTGCGCTCCAAGTGCATTCTTTTCGTTTTGGTATTTGCTCCCTCTGAGAAAGTAGGTCGTGGGAAATTCAAATGCCTGCCGGATTTCAAGTGTTTTCTCACTAAAATTAGCGAGACCCTTTTTTACGGGGATATATTCATAACTCAGCGATGCTTCGGCAGGCGGCAGTGAAATGCCCGACCAGAATCTGCCATCCGCGGAATTAAGCCTGCTTTCCGCGCTTTGAATTTCCGGATTTGATTCCAATCCCAGATCAACCGCTTCTTTTAAACTCAATTCTTTCTTTGTCTGTGCATAGCCGGGTATAATAATAGATACGGCTATGAACAGCATGATACATTTATTCATACCTGTTCCAGTTGATAATTAATAATTACAATGCTATAAGAATAGAGCCGAAGATTTTAAATAAGGAAAGATGAGTTTATGAGATAAACGGGGTTGGGAGTTGATTGATATTGAGCAATATCGGAAATTGTTAAAACAGACTTCGCGTGAAAATCTGCGATTGAAATATCACAATGAGGACAGGTGGAACTATCCATGTGAATGACCGGCGCGGGAGTTTTAACATCATTACGCGTAACATTTCCAGTCCTGTAAATCTGGCAATAGTCATGCGTGCCGTGATTATCCGTATCACAGTTCAGGAAATTCAGCTCGGAATGGGCGAATGAAAACGCACCAATTCCCAGCATGAACAGCATGACAAATTTGAGAAAATGTATATTTCGCGTAAAATTCATAGTTAAAGTATATCAAAAAATCAGGAGTATTCCAACTAAGGGCATTTTTACCCATTAAGACGTGAAGCAGAGATGATTGTTCCGTGTCCGAGCATATACCGAAATAGAACACGGATGACGCGGATAACACAGATTTCCACTGATTATTTATTTGCGTTCTTGACGGGCTTATCGGTGAATCTCCTTTCGGGCATTTTAAAATCACTTGCTAATCGGCAAATATCTCCTTATTGTTGTGCTATGGTAAAGAAACTATTTTTATCGGTTTTCACGTTGGCGCTTTTCGCGGCATTTTCGGGCGTTCCGGTTATCATGCACTATTGCAGTATGAACGGCATGACCGCCAAATCATGCAACATGTGCGCGACCGCTACAGTCGAAGAACCCGCGGAAGATGAAAGCACCGACTCATGCTGTGAATCAGAAGAACAGCAGGAGCCGGAGCAGTCGCCGCATTCGTTTACCGCGGATATGTCGTGCTGCCATTCGGATATCATTTCCGCCCCGATAAAGATTGATCAGGAAATATCTTCATTGGATATTATCAAAAAGGCACCGGTTCAAGCTGATGCTGATTTCAATATTGATATTCCAAATGCACGAGTTGAAAGTGTATCGCTACAGACACAGCTCGTTGACCGGGCACCACCGATAACACAACCCCCTATCCGTATTCTTACTTCTTCCTATCTGATCTAAACCAGTCTTTTATCCCGTCAAGTAAAAGCTCAGGCATTGGTATATCCAATTGTGCCGGCGCTTACCAATTCAATCGTTCTTAATAAAATATTTTACATACATATCTCTTGTTGGTGTGGTGAAAACCCTCACCCCTGCCCCTCTCCCCAAGGGAGAGGGGAGAAAAATTTTTTCGTTCTTACTTCCCTCTCCCTTGGGGAGAGGGATTGAGGGTGAGGGCAATGGTTACTAGCTGACAAGAGAGGAGAAATTTTATGATTGAAAAGATTATTGACTGGTCGGCTCGCAACCGATTTATTGTTATACTATTATATGTCATCATCACGGCAGCAGGTATTTACTGCGTTATAAATCTGCCCGTGGATGCGATTCCCGATCTATCGGAGAATCAGGTTATCCTGTATACCGAATGGATGGGACGCTCACCGCAGGTCGTTGAAGATCAGGTAACGTACCCCATTGTATCGGGATTGCAGGGACTGCCGCACGTGAAAGCGGTACGCGCATCTTCCATGTTCGGCATGTCATTCGTCTTCGTCATCTTTGAAGATAACGTTGATACTTACTTCGCGCGAACGCGCGTCATGGAAAGAATGAACACTATCCAGTCACAACTGCCGCCGGGAGTCACACCATCGCTTGGGCCTGATGGTTCAGGTGTGGGACACGTGTTCTGGTACACCGTTGAAGGCAAAGGATATGATGCCGGCACATTGCGTTCAATTCAGGACTGGTACATCCGTTACAAACTCAGCGCGGTTGACGGCGTTGCGGAAGTCGCAAGCATCGGCGGATTCGTCAAGCAATATCAGGTTGATGTAAATCCAAATGATCTGCGCGGATACAATTTAACCGTCAGCGATGTTGTCGGTGCGATACAAAAAGGCAATAATGAAGTCGGCGGAAAAATTGTTGAGGTGAATGATGCCGAATATTTTGTACGCGGACAGGGTTACATCACCTCAAAAGACGACATCGAAAACACCGTTATCAAATCCGGCGCAAACGGCATTCCCATTTTGTTAAAGAATGTCGCGACCGTGCAAATCGGCGGCGACATTCGCCGCGGTGCGCTTGATAAGAACGGCGAAGGCGAAGCAGTCGGCGGCATCATCGTTATGCGTAACGGCGAGAATGCGCAAAAAGTTATTGAACGCGTGAAAGAAAAGATAAAGGAAATCACGCCGGGACTCCCGCCGGGAATGGCAATCGTTCCTTCTTATGACAGAAGCACGCTCATTCACGAAGCTGTCGGCACACTGCAACGCGCACTGATTGAAGCATCGCTCACCGTAGCACTTATGGTGATGTTGTTCCTTCTTCATGTACGCAGCATCGTCCGCATACTCATTGAACTGCCGATATCCGTCCTTATTGCCTTTATACTTATGTATATCTTCGGCATCACATCGAACATTATGAGTCTCGGCGGCATTATACTTGCAGTAGGAGTAATAGTGGACTCCTCAATTGTCCTTGTCGAGAACGCGTACCGCAATCTCGCAAAAGCGATTGAAGAAAAAGGTACGCTGACACCGGATGAGTATAAAAAAATATCAATTGATTCCGCCAAACAAGTCGGACGCGCGATATTCTTTTCCGAACTCATTATCCTCGTTTCATTCCTGCCCGTATTCTTATTAACGGGACAGGAAGGAAAACTCTTCCGTCCGCTCGCGTTCACAAAATCGTTCGCGATGCTCGGTTCGGCATTAGTTGTCATATCTCTTATCCCCGTCTTGATGACGATGCTTATGCGCGGGAAATTCAAACCGGAGCAGAAAAATCCGACAACGCGATTCTTTATCCGCTTATATGAGCCGGTGATTCACTGGGTATTGAAACATAGAAAAATCACTATTGCGATAAACATCGTTGCCCTGCTGATTACTATCCCCATGATAATGCACACGGGCAGCGAGTTTATGCCTCCGCTGGATGAGGGTTCTATCTTATATATGCCCGTCACGCTTCCCGGCGCTTCCATCACCGAAGTTAACAGAATTCTTACTGAGCAGGATAAGATAATCAAGTCTGTTCCGGAGGTTTCACATGTGCTCGGCAAAACGGGACGCGCGGAAACGGCGACCGACAATGCTCCGCTCAGCATGATTGAAACTATCATTCTGCTGAAACCGAAAAGCGAATGGCGCAAAGGCATTACCAAGAAAGATATCATTAATGAACTTGATGCAAAGCTGCAAATCCCCGGTGTGCGCAATGGGTGGACACAGCCGATTATCAACAGAATCAACATGTTATCCACAGGCGTGCGTACCGACATTGGCTTAAAAATATTCGGACCGAATCTCGATACGCTTGAAACATACGCGATTAAAGCCGAAGGCATTTTACAAGACGTTAACGGCGCGGCGGACGTTGTAGCTGAACGCGTACAAAACGGTTACTACCTTGATATAAAAATTAAGCGTGAAGCTGCGGCGCGGTATGGCGTAAACATCAGCGACCTGCAAAGCATAATCGAGACCGCGATAGGCGGGCAGAATCTCGGTGTTATACTGGAAGGCAGAATGCGCTTCCCTATCCGCATGCGGGATGATAGGGACTACCGGAGCAATGTTGAAGAACTGAAAAGCCTTATCGTCCCCGTAGGCAGTGTGCCGGTGAATACAGCTTCTGCTGCCCCGATGAATTCCACCTCCCCAAGCGCAGGCAGTGGAAGTGCGATGTCCGGCATGGGCGCTTCGACTTCAACCGCCTCAACAAGTTTGACATACTCCGCCACTGATGCAGGCAGCAGTTCATTGCTTGAATCGAATAGCAGCGGTGTGGCGTTTATACCTCTAAGTGAACTTGCAGATATATCAACCGTCTCGGGACCGCCGATGATAAGCAGTGAGAATGGTATGCTCCGTTCTATTGTCTTTATGAATACGCGCGAGCGGGACATGGGCAACGTTATGGTTGATGCAAAGAAAGTCATCGAAGACAAACTCCAGCTTCCCGCAGGTTACTCGTACACATGGAGCGGACAATATGAGAGCAAGATACGGGCACAGCAGACAATAGAGATCATTATGCCGATTGTGTTTCTCATCATCTTTGTTTTGCTTTTCTTCACACTGAAAAGCTATGTCGAAGCGGGAGTCGTGATGCTCTCGGTGCCGTTTGCACTTATCGGCGGGATGTACATGATATACATACTCGGATATAATTTCTCCGTCGCCGTGTGGGTGGGATTCATCGCACTATACGGTATCGCAGTCGAAACCGGTGTCGTGATGGTTATTTATTTGCATGAAGCACTCGACAGAAGGCTTCGTGATTTTCATGCCGGCAAACGCGGCCCGATAACTAACGAGGATATATACGAGGCAACAGTTGAAGGATCTGTTCTTCGCCTGCGTCCAAAGCTCATGACGGTAGCAACTGCGATGGTGGGACTCGTACCAATCATGTGGGCAACAGGAACAGGCTCTGATATGATGAAGCCGCTCACCGCCCCTATGATAGGCGGTTTGTTAACATCGGCTGTACACGTACTGGTTGTTACGCCGATTCTTTTCGCGTGGATGAAAGAACACGCGTTGAAAAAAGGAAAACTCGATGTTTCTCAAATGGCATCATGGATGAAGGAAGGAGAATAATATGAAAACAATACACTATCTCATTGTAATCGCATTACTACTTTTACCCGGCATGCAAGTTGTCAACGCTCAAAGCCTTGATTCACTTATCGTCGAAGCTGCACACAATAATCCGCAGCTTCGCTCATTACAGATGAAAGTCCGTACCGCGGAATATAAAAGCAAGTCGGTTAACACGTATCCCGCGCCGACAGTCGGGGTTGAATTTTCACAGATTCCATCCGGCAGTGCGAATATTTGGAACAATGCGCTTTCAAATAATCTTTCCATTTCGCAGATGTTCATGCTCGGTGGGAAAGTCGAAGCAATGACTGATGTGGAAAATAAAAACGTCCTCGCGGAAAAAGACGGCTATACTTCCTATGCCGTTAATCTCGTCTCTCAGATAAAAATGAGTTGCTATACGCTATGGCTCATTGACAGAAAGATGGAGATACAGAAAAAGACCATCTCCATTCTCAAGGATATGTCGGAGTCAACCATCGCATCATTGCCGGTTAACCGAACTTCTCAAGCTGACGCTCTTCTTATTAAAAGCGAAATCGCCGTAAACGAATTGCAGTTTTCGCAATTACTGAGGCAGCGTGACGCTGAAGCGGTGAAACTCAACAAACTCCTCGGCAGAGAGCTTTCCGCCTCCGGTATAACTCCGGCAAGAGAGCTCCCGCAGATTCCGGCAGCATTGGACTTATCGCGACTTGAGGGTATGGTTGACGATATCAATCCCGACCTCGCACGCATGGATAAAATGATTGCGATGAATAAGTCCATGATAACATCCAATGACCGCGGACAGATACCCGACCTCATGGTGCAGGCAATGTTGATGCGCATGCCGAAGGGAATGATTCTTACCTCCGCTTCTGATCTTTCCATGCTTTCTGCCAAAACGGAGTACATGTACTCGCTTATGTTCTCCGTTACTCTTCCATTTGCGCCATGGTCGAAATCGTCATATGAAGCGAAGAAGGAAGAATTACTTTCCGGTATCGAAGGCATCCGCCTCGCGAAAGAGGATATGTCGCGAGATATGAAATCAAAAGTGAAAGAGGCGCTGATAAAATTCCAATCGGCACTTGAAAGCGAACGGTATTATACCGTCACAATTCTTCCACTGTCGGAACAAGCAACCTCTTCACAAGCAAGCTCGTTCAAAACCGGCTCGGCGAATATTACGGCAGTTCTTGATGCCGTCCGCATGCAGTTAATGAATGAGATGAACCTCTTCATGGCGCAGGCGGATGCGCGTATGGCTCTTGCCGATATTGAAATGATGACGGGCGCCGCTCTGCCAGTTACAGGATTGGAGAAATAATATGAAATCAGATAAAGAATTAACAGGTATATATATGAAATATTTTATAATCGTAGTTATCGCAATAACCGGACTGTATTTCGCGGGCTGTGGAAAGAAGACTGAGACTCCCGAAGCTAAACAAAAAAAGGAATACTACACCTGCCCGATGCACCCGCATATCATCTCGGATAAACCCGGAGTCTGCCCCATCTGCCAGATGGATCTTGTAAAAAAATCAGACGATGAACAGCACGCATCAGCAAAAGAAGACGAGAACATGAATTCGATGGTTGCAATTTCCGGCACCAAGCGTGCGCTCGCGAATGTCTCGACAACAACAATAAAGAAACAATCGCTGTCAAAGGACATTATTTCTTACGGCTATCTCGATTTTGCCGAGCAAAACCGGAAAAGCATTTCCGCGCGTTTCAACGGCAGAATAGAAAAACTGTATGTCACAAAAACGGGAGATGTCATCCGCGCAGGTGCGCCGCTGTTTGAGATTTACAGTCCCGAACTCGTGCAGGCGCAGAATGATTTCATCATCTCGCTTTCTTCGAACAGCAGCATTCAGCAATCCGCGAAGAAAAAACTTGAACTCTACGGCATAACTGCCGCGCAGATTCAGGAACTCGAAAAGACGAAAGCCGTAAAAACAACGGTGATATTTTATTCGCCTATCGGCGGAACAGTAGTTGAGAAGAAAGTCCGCGAGGGTATGTATATCAGCGAAGGCATGCAGCTATTTGATGTCGCCGATTTTTCAACGCTGTGGAACATATCCGAGGTATATGAAACCGACATCGCTTCGGTACACGTCGGCAGTCCGGTAACCATTCGCCTGCGAGCATATCCCGGCAAGCAATTCGCGGGTCGCGTTACGTTCATTTCTCCTGTTGTTGATGCACAGTCACGCACCATCAAAGTGCGCAGTGAAATTGTCAACAGCGGCGGACTCTTAAAACCGCAGATGTACGGAGAAACCGTTCAGCATGTTTCACTCGGCACCGGATTATTCATTCCCGCTGATGCTGTCATCAACACAGGCAAGCGGATGGTCGCGTGGGTGAAAACATCCGACGGCATGTTTGAAGCGCGTGATATTACGCTCGGCGACAAGTGCGGCAGCGGTTATAAAATCATATCAGGTGTACAGGAAGGTGATGAAGTCGCTGTAACAGGCGGATTTCTCATTGATTCAGAAAGTCAATTAAAAACAACTCATACTCATTAAACAAAAAGGATAGATATATGAAACAGTTAACAAAAATCTCACTCGTTGCATTGTTCGTCATTTTGACGGCAGCATTTTCTTCGACCTATGCGCAAAGCGCATGCTGCGGCGAACATGGTTCAATGGCAAAAATGGAAAAGTCGGTTGATACCAAAGCGACTAAAGACAAAGCTGACAAAAAAGAAGCATCCATCGTCCGCAAAGGCGAAATCAGCGTGAAGGCCATTGACAAAAACAAGGACGGCAAAGTATTTCAGTGCCCGATGGACTGGAATGTTATTTCCGATAAAGCAGGCAAATGCCCTTCATGCAAAATGGAATTGAAGGAAGTCGCCAACAAACAGGCAGAAGAGAACCTCGTAAAACACGGATTCAAGATCAAGAAATAACGCGCATTATTCCGATTCCCAGCGGAATTATTCACGTTATAATACGGAGCGGGATGTCGCATGCGGCATCCCGCTTTTTTTATTTTTCACCGCAAAGCACCACGCCTGCCGTCGGGCATGGTGCTTTGCGGTTAAACTTCCCTTATCCGTTCAGGCGCTTAATTACTTCGGCGTGGATTGCGGGATGCGCGGCGATTGCGCCATCGCCGGTCAATGGTGAGCCACCCTTATAATCGGTGATGATTCCGCCTGCGCCTTTTACGATCGGCACCAAAGCGGCAACATCCCAGAGATTCATAATAGCGTCTATCATGATGTCCGCATATCCTGTAGCGAGCAGGTAATAGCCGTAGCAGTCGCCCCAGTTGCGGTAGATTTTCACATCTTCAATCAGCGATTCAAATTTTTCAATGTTCTGATATTTTTTAATATTGACGTGGTCAGTCACCAGCAGCACGGAATCTTTAATGTTTTCGCAGTACCGTATTGAAACCGGATTTCCGTTAAGAGTAGCTGTCTTATTATCTCCGATCAGCAATTCATGCAGTACCGGCTGATGTATTACGCCCAGCACAGGTTCGCCCTTATGCAGTAGCGCAATCAACGTTCCGAATGTCACCGTCCCGCACACGAAGCTTTTTGTGCCGTCAATCGGGTCGAGCACCCAGGTGTACTCGGCATCGGGATTATGATTCCCGAACTCCTCGCCGATAATGCCGTGTTCGGGAAATTCCTTCATAATAAGCGTCCGGAGCAGTTCTTCGGCCTTTTTATCGGCAATAGTTACAGGGGATTCGTCGCTTTTAATATCCACGGCAACATGTGTCCTGAAGTAATGTTGAATAATTTTCCCGCTTTCAGCGGCGGCATATCCGGCAAATTTTGTAAATTCAGACAGCATATAATTCACTCTTTGAGAATAACGTTTTTACTTGTATCAATTTATTAATTAATTTACTATTCTAAAATACCGAATAGCTAATAAACGGAGTCATTATGAAAGCATACTATACCTTCGTTCTCATGGTACTCTTCGCTTCCACGGTCATTCATGCTCAGGGACTTGATGTCCCGGTATTCCATCCATTCACCGGTACGGTTGTTCTTACGGCTGAAGCTGGTCCAAACGTAACGTATACCGATTATAAATTTGACGCGCTTCAAATTGACTTTACCGGCAGAGGCCTTGTGGAATATTTCTTTCCATTCCACTCGACAAGTATATTCGGCGTTCGCGCCTTTGGTGAAGCCGGATATGTAAAAGGTAAAGATAACGGCAAAATACCTCCGAAATTCCGCACAAGTGTCGTAAGTGCAGGGGGCGGATTGGTGTATGGCCTGTCAATTAACGAAGTCGTTTTTCCATACATCTTTGCAGGCGGAAGCTACGACTGGCTTACTCCGAAAGATGATAACGGTAATGCCATTGCCGTCGCCGAAAAACAGCAATTCTCCGCTATCGGTGAACTTGGATTCCGTTTTGCAATTACCTATAATATGTCGGTGAACATTGCAGGCAGCGTTCATATCGGGCAGAAAGATTATCTTGACGGATTGAAAAAAAGCTCTGAGACCGACGCGTATTTTTCCGGCGTTGCTGGTATATCCATTGCACTGAATGCAAGTAAAGATACCGACCATGACGGCATACCCGATGAATTGGATAAATGCCCTGATACTCCGATCGGTATTCGTGCCGACGCAACCGGCTGTCCGCCTGATTTCGATCACGACGGCGTACCGGATTACCGCGACAAATGCTCATTAACTCCGGAAGGCGTTAAAGTAGATGAAAACGGCTGTCCGCTCGATTCTGATCACGATGGCGTTCCCGATTACATTGACATGTGCCCCGGAACCAGAGATAGTATAGCGGTAGATGAATACGGTTGCCCGAAAGACTCCGACGGTGACGGCGTACCGGACTATCTCGATCAGTGCCCGAACACTCCGAAGGGTGCCTCGGTTGATATTCACGGATGCCCGCTGGATTCCGACGGTGATAAAGTTCCGGATTATATGGATAAATGCCCGAACACACCGGCAGGCGTGCAGGTAGACAATTTCGGCTGTCCGCTTGTCAAAGAAAAAGTCGAAGTTATTCGCGAAGTTCCTGTCATTAAGGAAGTCCCGGTTGAAAAAGAAATCGTTCTCAGTGCCGGAACATCATTCGCTACCGGAAAATCCGTATTGCTTAAAGCAGCATCTGCCGTTCTCGATCAGTTGGTTAAAATAATGAAAGATAATCCGCAATCAACATGGATTATCGAAGGCCACACGGATAATGTCGGTGCCAAGGATAAGAACAAAAAGTTATCACTTGCAAGAGCGCAGGCAGTTCAGAAATATTTCGTATCGAAAGGATTACAGAAAGAACGCTTCACCGTTCGCGGTTTGGGTTCGGACTTCCCGGTTGCTGAAAACAGCACCGAAGACGGCCGCTCACAAAACAGAAGAGTCTCTATCATTCGTGTGAAGTAATACGACTATCATACTATAGCAAAAAGCCGTCCCGGAGTTTCGGGACGGCTTTTTTTTATACCACTAATTTGATTTTTTACTCTGATTCTTTTTCCAGCTTCGAATATCTCCAGTAGTTCAGCAGAGTATATGCGGCAAACATAATGAGCAGGTGAATCGCAGCCGGAATAACCAATGGCAAACTGTTGTGTGTCTGTATCATCGCATTCAGGTTCTGCAAAAACGGACTCCCCGGAATGCAATACGATATCGCCTTAATAAACGGAGGCATTGATGTCAGCGGCCAAACATATCCCGATACCATAAAGAACGGATACGATGTGAAAGCAACTATCACTAATCCCTGCAGTTTGTTTTTCAAAAATGATGAAAGGAACATCGAAAAACTGACGTGGGTAATCAGGAATAATATCATCATCCCGATAAATACCGGCAGGTTTCCGTTGAAGCCTATTTTGAACGAAGGATAAGCGGCCAGAAGGACAAAAAAAGTATAGACCGTAAAAAGAATAATATAGAACAATCCCTTACCCATCATGAGTACGGAAACATTTTTCCCGGATATTTTATATAACTCGCTGAAGGTTTTTGTTTCCCGCTCTTTGCCGACACTTTCTCCCAATCCGATGAACAATGTCTGCTGTAAAATAAGGATGAACAATCCCGGCAAAAGAAAACCACCATAGTTATCGCCCGCATTGAATAAAGGCTTGATTTCCGGGTGAATCGGTTCACTTAAATACTGTGCATTCTCACCGGAAACACCGCTCATCTCAATAAAATGCTCAGCAGAAGCCTTGTCGTGGTATGCCTTGATGTCATTTATTGCGCGGTTAATGTCATTCGAAACCAGAAACTGCGTGTTATTCAAAAGAACGTTCATGTTTCCACCCTTAACGGTTTTCACATCACGCTCGTAATCTTTCGGAATGACCATAACGGCAAACACATCTCTTTTATACAAAGCTTGTCTTGCCTCTTCAAAATTTCCCGTTACCAAAGGTACGGAAAGCATTGAATGTGAATTTATCTCGTAGGCCAGACGCTTTGATGAAAGTGACCGATCCAGATCAACGAGGGCGACCGGAATTTTAGATTCGGCTTTGTTATAATAAAACGAGCCGTAAAAAATTAAATAGAATAATGGAGCAATGAGCAATATCATTATCAGATCGCTATCGTGCGCGATAAGTCTCAACTCGCGCTTCATTATCGTTATCAGTCTGTTAAGCAGCATTGACATCGGCAGCTCTCTGTTTCTTGATAAATACAAATAATGAAAGCATATACAAGACCGACGAAATCGCGGCAATAAGTGTCAGCGTAATCAGTTCGCTTTTATAAGCTATATACGGAGCATCCATATACGCGGTTTTAATAAAAGCAGCTAAGGAAATTGTCATTGGAAAAATTTTTGCGGCGCCGGCAAGTATTCCCGGCATCGCGCTTATCGGGAAAGAATAACCGGCAAAAACGAATCCCGGTGTTGTAAGAAATACGGCTATCTCGACTCCGAAAAACCGGTTCTTCACCCACAACCCGACAAGTGCGCCGATAAAATACATACCGCTCACAAACAGAAGCAGCATAGCGTAGGTAGTCCATGTTTGATGCAGCATCAAGCCGAAGCCGTACCTGAAAATCAGGTACAGCGCGGGAATGATTACCGCGTATATTGACATGTGCGCAAAATATTTTCCCAGCACCGATTTCACTACATGCCGCTTGTCAAATTCCTCAGGATGTTCAAGTCCGTCATTCTCGAAACTATCATATGCTGACAGCACAGCCGCAATAAGAACGATCATTTGCAGCGCGGCGAGGCAGAGAGGCGGAACCATAAACTCGGCATAATTGTAATATGGATTAAACATAGGATTCGTCCGGAGATTCAGCGCGCTCACAATATTAAGTCCCATTGCTTTGGGGACACCTTTTACTTGCAGCTTCTGCCACAATGCGCCCGCCGACACCGTTTTTATGACGGTGCTAACATCACTCAAAATAACATTTGAAATTATGAGATTGTTGGAGGCTTTATACACCGTTACTGTCGTCTGTTTTCCGCGTTTAACATCACCCTGAAGATTTTCCGGAATGACGATAACAGCATGAACCCTGCGGCTCAGCAATTCCTGTTTTACATCGGGCATTGACTCAAGAATATCCGTCACCTTCAATCCCTGCGCCCCGTCGAACGAACGGATGAGCGTGCGGGAAAGCGCCGTATGGTCATTATCCACAACCACAATAGGCAAATCACGGATGCTTCCACGCGTGTACACGCCCGCAAAAATGAAGAACATCACGAACGGCAAAACAACCATCATCAGAACGTACGTGTTCTTGGTCAGCAGCCTGCGAAGTTCATTTAAATACATCGTTATCATGATTATCGTTTCGTTATTTCTTTACCGTTACACGAATCGTCATACCGGGACGCAGTCCGTCAATTTTGTTTTCCGGTTTCACCCGCACTTCAAATGTCTTTAAGTCGAATGAACCTTTTTCGTGCGTTGCTTTCCATGTGGCATAATCAGCCATAGCAGCGATGTAATAAATCTTCATATCTACTTTTTTATCAAGCGCCGGAATTTCAACCTGAACCGAAGCACCATTCTTAAATTTCGGGAGCAGATCCTCCTTAACATTGAATGTTACATAGTAATCGTTCGGGTCAACTATCGTGATTACCGGATATCCGGCAGAAATAATCTCACCGGCGTCATTTAATTTTTTATATATCTCGCCGTCAACCGGACTCTTGATATACAATTCTTTGTGATATGCATCTATTTCACTGTAGACACTTTCGGCCTGTTCATAAAGTGCTTTTGCTCCGGCAATCTCTTCAACGCGTGCACCTTTTTTTGCCATATCATACCGGTCTTTCGCAGCATCCATTTGTGCTTTGGCTGCATTGAACTGCGCTTCCGCCTGATCGCGTTCCTGGGCGGATACTACTTCATCTTTAAAAAGTTTTTGGACACGATTATAGGTTTTTTGCGCCAGATTATACTGCTCACCTGCCTGCAAATAAAGATTCTTTGCGGCATCAATCTCTTCGGGACGTGCGCCATTGCTCGCCATCTGATATTTTGACAGCGCCGCGCCAACCAGTCCTTTACCCTGTCCGAGTTTCGCATCAAATTCTTTGCTTTCAAGAATTATCAACGTGTCACCTTTGTGTACCATATCACCTTCACTGACCAATAACTTGTCAATACGTCCGGGTATTTTTGATGATACATCAATTTCATTAGTCTCCACCAACCCTGTCAACACTTCTGTATTCGAGGAGTCCGCGAATATCAGAAAGCCTATGATAATTACAACGGCGGCACCGATTAAGCCTGCAATAAGTTTTTTATTTTTCATTTTTGACCTCTTGATTCCAAAATTCTATAAATTGTTGTGTGTGACCAGCTGCCGTCAGCATATCCAATACGTTTCTATCATAATCATATAATGCATTGCAGCGGTCAACGGTTGTCTTTTCCAAAAGAACCGTTGCATCAATTACCTCAAGCGTAATTCCCGAACCGGCTTCAAAGCGTTTTTCTGCCGCCCGCAGATTTTCATTTGCAAGATCAACATTAGTTCCCAGCTTGTCGTAACGCGACTTTGCTGCATTTTTCTGCTGATATGCTTTATTCAACCAGATTGATATTTTCTGTTCGGTATCTTTCTTCAGAAAAGCAACTTCGCTTTCGAGATGATCGGCCGCCTGTAATTTTTCATAATCTTTAAAACCGTTAAAGAGACTGTACTGCAATTTTACACCGACAACCCAGCGGGGTTCAAGAGCGGAAAGGTACTCCGGCAATGCTTCATATTTTCCGAATGCAAATATCGAAGGCAGGAAGTTTGAGCGGATTGCCGCGTAGTTTTCACCAGCAGCATCTTTTTTCTTATCTATATATTGCAAGTATGGCTGATCGGTCATTGCCTGCTCTTTCAAATCATCAAGCGTATAATTTGCCGGATGATAGATCAGCGTTTCTGTTACGGTCACGCTGTCAGCCGCATTGATGCCTGTGTATTCTTTCAATACCGTAAGAGCGACATCAAGCTTCGCTTGATCATCTGTTAAATTCTGTTCAGCCTCTGCTACTGCGACTTCTGCGCGGAGCAGCTGATACTTTGGTATCATTCCTTCAACGTATAATTTGTTCGCCCGGTCGCGATGTTTTTTCACCGCCTGCAGAACACTTCCACGGACACGAATGACATCATTCAATAACACACACCCAAGATACGCTTCACTTGTTTCTTTGGTAACGTCATTTTCAATCCGCTTCGCTTCAATCTGAGCGGCTGCCAGTTCATCATTCGCAGCATTTTTTGCCGCTAATAATTTTCCACCGAGGAAAAGAGGTTGAACTGCGGTAAAGGTTAAATACTTGTTATCTTGTCTTTTAAGTTCTTCCTGGAACGACGGTATCTGTGCATACAGACCTGTTTTGCTCGCGTTAAAAACCGCAGCTTGCTGTGCCGCACTAAGAGGAGCACCTCCGGCCAGAATAGTGCTGATGTTTTTAAACTGCACCATGTTCTGTGCCTGCACATTGACAATGACATCGCGGATCGGATTTAAATCCATTGTTAACGGGTCATCAAAGTGATTGTATGTCGCATCAAATTGAACCGACGGGAGAAAGTTTCCCCAGGATTCTAATTTGCCCGCCTTCTTCTGTTCAACTTTTTCCGCGTATTGTTTTATGCGCGGATCGTGACCTTTTGCAAGAGTAACGGCTTGCTGCAAGGTCAGATGCTGTGGGTAGGCTGTTATTCCGAAAATCAAACAGAGCACCGGAATCAGCTTTAGCGCAGCATCGTTTCTCATTATTTTTGATATATGAATCATGTTTCAATTAAGCCCATAGTTTTTTATAAATTTCATTTTCCGGATTTTAACCGTCTAAAACCTGTTTACTTGATTAAAGATTAACGCCTTTGTGTGCAAGCAGTTTTAACTGATCGCGAATCTCGGCAAGCGAGTAGCCGGCCGGATCAAGTGCCCATGCCTGTATACATCCGCTGATTCCGCCCATCAAATATTTTCTTAAAATAAAAACATTAACCGACGGGTTAAATACACCGGAAGCAATTCCCTGCGAAATGATATCTTGTCCGGTTTGAATAAACTTTTCAAAGTACGGTGTGAATCTATCGGGATAATCGCGGATGAGCACATTCTGTTCGTGCGCGAACACGAGTGCGAGATCCTGATTTTCCGTGAACAAGTTAAATACAAGATCAATCAGCGCTTCCAGTTTTTGGGATGGTGATATGCTCGCGTCCTGTTCAACTAACTCCAGTTTACCATAAAGCTCTTTCCACACATTGTCGAAAATTGCAAAAATTATTTGCAGTTTGTTTTCGTAATATGAGTAAATGCTTCCGGTTGCTACGCCTGCGAGCTCGGCGATCTTGTGAATCTTTGCACCGTAATAACCATTTTCAGCTATGACCTTTACGGCCGCTTCAATGATTGCTTTTTCCTTGTTACCTTCTCTTACTCTCATATGTCTTTCCAAATGAATATTGAACCACTATTCAAATTTAAGAAATCCGGAAGCCTTTGTCAAGCGAAAAATGAACATTTTCTTTAAATGATTCGTCTTTCATTATTGTTGTTGTGTTTTTGTCCGTTTTTAGCATGAAATGAACGATCTTGTGCCGTTTTTCAACTATAAGTCACGAGGTAATTTTGTATAATCTTTATTCAGATAATGAATTTTATTAAATTGCCTGCTGAAATACTCTTTCTTAAGGAAACGGAAAACTTAATTATGAAAAAATCGTTTACACTCATATTAATCGTTGTTGTTGCGGCAATGCTATTCGGACAAGCTGAGAAACCAAAGGTGATTCGTTTGAGCAGCGGGAAAAAGAAGGCCGATACAACAAAAACGGAGTTTTCAAACTACAATGCGATTGACTACATCTCCCGCTATTCCGTGAAGGATTACGAAAAGCTTCTCGACAGCCTGAAGAAATACAATAAGACAAATTTTTACAAACTTCGCATGGCCTATACCGTAACGCCCGGATACAATCCGGTTGATTCGGTTGAAAAGGGTTTGTTCGAGGAGGCAGGAAAACTGATCGGCATCAGAAAGTATACCGCGGCTTCTGCAATAGTAGACTCAATATTGAAAAGAAATTTTCTCAGTCTTAACGCGCACCTGATGAATTGCAATTTATTAAATCAAATGCGCGACAGTACCCGCTCAAATTATCACTCGATGATTTTTGACGGATTTGCCCGGGCTATTCAATCAACGGGAAACGGAGAGGCGCCAAAGTCCGCGTTTATCGTTATCTCAACGGATGAAGAAGTCCCCTTTTTAACAGCAATCGGGTTGCGTGCGATATCAAGAAAGACGGCCGAGGTTGACGGGCATCATTTTGCTATTTATGACGTGAAAAACAGATTCGGGAAGGAACAGTTCTTTATTTATTTCAATATAGATATTCCCTTTAAGTACGAACAGGCGCATACTAAAAAATAATAAGAGTGTCTGATACGGCTATTTAAAACAAAACAGGATTCCGAAAGAATCCTGTTTTGTTTTAAATATAATTATCTGCCTAATACTTCTTCAGTTTTTTCCACAGCGACATAAGCCGGTCGCGTAAATTCTTTTCCTGCCCTATTGCCGTGGGATGATAATATTGCTTCCCCTTCAGCTCTTCCGGCAGATAGTTTTCTTCAACAAAGTGATTTTCAAAATCATGTGCATACTTATACTCTTTGCCATAGCCGAGATTTTTCATAAATCCGGTCGGCGCGTTGCGTAAATGTATCGGCACCTGGTATAAAGGCTTTTCGCGGACGTCACGCAGCGCCGCATCAATGCCCAGATATGCTGCGTTGCTTTTTGGTGATGATGCAAGATACGTTGCGCATTGAGCCAGAATGATACGGGCTTCCGGCATACCGATTTTTTCTATCGCGGAAAAACAAGCTTCGGCGAGTACAAGTCCGTTTGGTGACGCGTTGCCGATATCTTCGGAAGCAAGAACCACCAATCTTCGAGCGATAAACAGCGGATCCTCTCCGCCTTCAATCATGCGAGCCATCCAGTATAGAGCGGCGTCAGGGTCGCTGCCGCGCACACTTTTGATAAATGCAGAAATAATATTGTAGTGCTCTTCGCCGCCTTTATCGTATAAAATATTCTTCTTCTGGATGACGGTCTCGAACACATCTTTATCTAAAACAACTTCTTCTGTATTATCTTTCGACAACGCATACAAAACCGAGGCCTCAAGAATGTTTAGCAGTACTCTTGCATCACCTCCTGAAAGAAATATCAGAAAGTCCTCATTCTGTATGGCTATTTTATACTTGGTTAAAAATTCATCGGTTTCAATTGCGTGCCGGATGATGTTGTGTAAATCCTCCTGCTGCAATGCTTCCAAAACATAAATGCGCAGGCGGGAGCGAAGAGCCGAGATAATCTCGAATGATGGATTTTCTGTGGTGGCACCGATAAGGATGATGGTCCCCGATTCGACAGCGCCCAGTAAAGCATCTTGCTGTGATTTATTAAAGCGGTGAATCTCATCAATAAACAGAATTGTTTTCTTACCCAGTTCCTTGTTGCCGGCGGCCTCTTTTATAATTTCACGAATATCCCTGACGCCGGAAGATACGGCGTTAATCTGATGAAATACGGAATCCGTCCGCTCAGCAATCAATCGCGCGATGGTCGTTTTCCCCGTGCCCGGAGGTCCCCATAACGCGAATGATGAAACGGTATCTGTTTCAATCATCATGGCTATCGGTTTGCCGGCACCAAGCAGATGCTGCTGTCCGGCTATATCTTGTAACTGTTTCGGCCTCACCCGCTCAGCAAGCGGGGTCGAAGGATATTGAATATTCACAATGCGTTTTATAGTTTATAAATGGCGACTGATCTGCCCCAGAGACTGATACGCAGATTATTGTCTTTTAATTGTATTTTATCACCGACGTTAACATCAATGACCTCTTTTTTGTCAACATGAAAATCGAAAATCTCAGTCTGGTTGCTCAGATTGAACAACACGAGAATTTTATCGTCTTTATATTGACGGATAAAGCCGAACACATATTTGTTTTCGTGTAACGGCAAAAACTCCACCGTCCCGTATTTCAGCGCAGGACTGAAGTTATGAATAGAAATCAATTTTTTATAATACGCCAGCAAGTCCTTGTTGACCTGCACTTTATACTTTCCGAAGCCCGTGCGGAAACCTGTGGCTGCATTCACAACTTCATCCTTATAGTCCAGTTCGTCCCACACCATCGGTTTACGGTCGTGCGGATCATCCGCTCCCCACATACCGGCCTCATCACCGTAATAAATCATTGGGCTGCCGCGATACGTCATTTGAAATGCTATCACGAGTTTCATTGTCTCATAATCTTCTTTGGATGGCTTGCCCGGATTGTAGGAGCTGTTTCTTGCATCACCGTCATGTTCATACTGGCGGTCGGGATTTGCGATGATGGAAATGAGGCGTTCCGTATCGTGGGAGTCAACAAGATTTTGCAGCGCGTATAAATTATCCTCCGGATAAGTTGCGTCAATTTCTTTCAACTTGGCAACAAGTGTTTCCGATGTTATCTGCTTATTCTTCGCGGCGAAAAAGTCGTTGACCTGATAAGCAAAATTATAATTCATCAGAGCATCAAATACGCCGTGCTCGCCGATAAAATCAGGAGATAACTCCCACAACTCACCGATTATGACAGCCTGTGGATTAACTTTTTTTACAAGACTGTGCCAGTCCGCCCAGAATCCAAGCGGCACTTCACGCGCAACATCCAAACGCCAGCCGTCAATGCCATCGGAAGGATTGCCGTCCCCGTTCGGGTCGAGCCATTTTTTTGTTGCTGCAAGTATGTAGTTCTTTACGCCGGTTTGCAAATTTTCTTTAGTTCGGTTAAACTCAGGCAGCGATTTTGTTCCCCACCACCCTTTATAATCAAATTCATTTTCGGGTGTCGAAGGATCGTCGAGCTGTTTGATTTGGTACCAATCGTAGTATGGAGAAGCTTTTCCGTTTTTAACAATATCCTGAAAAGCCCAGAACTGTACACCGGTATGATTGAATACACCATCAATCACTACTTTGATATTCCGCTTATGCGCTTCATCTAATAGTTTAAAAAACAATTTATCGGCAGCAGTTACTTTCCATGTTTCCGGCTTGTCGGGAGTTTCCGAATCCATCAACTTTTTATCGCCAACCGGATCCGGGCCAAAATTCACATCTATATGATGATATGATGATCCGTCATATTTGTGCAGCGATACCGCTTCAAATATCGGGTTCAAATAAATTGCGCCGATACCCAAAGCTTTCAGATAATCAAGCTTGCCGATAACACCCTGCAAGTCGCCGCCGTATCTGCGGAATCCCAAACCACGTCCGAACTCACCACCCATGTCTTTTTCCCAAACCGATTCTTCAAACCAGTTTGATGTCCATGGAGTGATTGACCAATCATCGGGTTTACGGTTCAGATCGTTGATAAAAACTTTGTCGGCGGTTGGATCGTTGGCAGTATCACCATTGCAAAAACGTTCGGGAAAGATTTGATACCATACGACTCCCTTTGTCCATTCCGGAACCTGTGCGCTGATTTGAACAGCAGTAAAAACGAAAAGAAAAAATACTACGGATTTTTTACTCATAATTGAAGTTCTTTCTTCATCAATTGAAGTGAAGCATCCAAATCAATCGGGGAATACCCCAGTTCGGTTTGTGCTTTCCCAATATTCAGTCCGCCGCGCAACGGACGCGGTGCGAGCTGTTTCAATTCCGGCGTTGTAATCGTTGTTATTAACGACCGGTCGAGATTAAACACATCTGCAATGCGCAAAGTAAATTCGTAACGGGACAAGTACTCTTTCCCCGCGATGTTATAAATACCATATTTTTTATTCTTAATTATGGTATCCATCGCGATAACGATATCATCAATAAAAGTTGGATTATTATACTGATCGGTCACAATTTTAATTGTCTCTCCTTTACGGTTCGACTCAACAACCCAGCGGACGAAATCGAGTCTTCCGTTAGGTATAATGCCGTAAAGAACGTTAGTACGGAAAATAGTATATTGTGCGCCGCTTGCTATTAACTCATATTCACCGGCGAGCTTAGACATGCCGTAATAATTAATCGGATGTACCCGCTCATCTTCTGCATAAAGGCCGCGTTCACCGTCGAACAAATAATCTGATGACACGTGCACAACATGCGCACCGATCTCCCGACCCGCCTCTGCAATATATCCGACTCCGGTTGCATTGATTTTCCAGACAATATCTCTTTCTATTTCGGATTTATCAACATTGGTAAACGCGGAGGCGTTAATAATAACGTCCGGTTTGAATTCTTTAATAACTTTATGTACCGCTTCACGGTTGGTAAAATCAGCGTTTGTGTAAGTTACGCCCGGAAATTCAATTGTTGTTGCGATATCCGCGCCGACAATTTCCCATCCGGATTGTTCGGAAAAATATTTCGCGGTTCTTTGACCAAGCATGCCGCTTGTTCCGAATACTAATAATTTATGCTTCGCTGAATTGCTTTGAGACGTCATTTCGTAAACCTTTAAACTCATCAATAGAAGAATAATTTGTCGCGCAGCTTCCGGCAATTACTGCCTTTCGAAGTGCACGGTATAGATTTTTTGTTCCAATATACTCATAAAAGAAATATGCCCCAAAAGTATCACCGCACCCGACTTTATTTTTCACGTCGGTTTTTAATGCAGGCACAAACAGTGAAAATATCTCGCCATTTTCCAGAGTAAACAGCCGCGCACCTTTTTCGCCTTTAGTAACAAGCAGCGCAGTAACGCCAAGAGACAATATTTCCGAAGCAATTTCCACCTCGTCGGTCTTATCCGAAAGCGTCAGTACCTCGTATTCATTCGCCTGAATAATATCCAGATGCTTTGCCCATTCGTGGAAGTTTTCAATCCTGCGGTGGTCACGGACTTTATTTTCCGTAACTCCGCGTGCAAGTGAATGCACATCAAAATAAATAAGACCTTTGTACTGTGTTCTCAATTGTTTCAGATCATCCGCGTCAAGTTCAAATCCCGAAATCATGTTGATAAAAATACCGTCGAAGAAATTCAAATCACCGGAAGGGAGGACAAGCTTACTGTTAAGATTTTCAAATCGTTCACACCGCTCTTCAACATTATATATCGTAAGGTGAACGCGCGGGATTCTCTCCGCGGGATGACAATATGTTTTATTACATCCGTCAAACACAGGGGCGAAGACCTGTTCAACTCCGCTTTCAATACCCGTGCATAACCACACTTCATCATCTGACCCAACAGCATTCTGCATTCCCATGCCGGTATAAAATATTCCGCCGGGCTGGAACTTCATGCCGCCTTCAAACATAATATGATCGAGCACTGAATGCCCTATGATGAGAAACTTCATAACATCATTATTTCGATTGTGTATGATGCCGGAAATTCTGCCTGATAGGCAAAATAAATTTTCGAACTTTTCTCAACACTATAATACTGCCCGGAATATGACGACTCAAGAATGGCTGTTTCAAATGCCTCATCGCTCACTAAAAAGCGGATGCGTACGGCGGCGCTGCCGGATACCACATGAAATACTTCCTTCGATTCCTGAATAACTTGCGCTTCGGGATGTAAAAAAAGATTCGTCGCTATTTTATGCCCGGCTCCGCCCAGAAATTCATCCTTAATGTGAACTTCTTTATTGTTCTTGATAAAATGAAATGTCCTTTTAATAATGGAAGGATCATAAAGTCGCACATACGCGTAATGCTGAGCAACAAGCATATCTTCATTGGCTGTTGAGCGCCACATGAGCACTTTCGGACCGCTGATATCGGTTTTCCCGTTAGCATTTCCCGAATGTTCAATCAACGGCAGATCGTCAATATACGGCGTGTTATGTCCCTTAACGGAGCGCTGCGCCGCCCGCAAGTCAGGATTTGCAAATGCGGAGTACATACCCGAATCAACAATAATCGGTTGGTTTTTATAATGCAACTCGAAAGAAAACGGATCATCGTGCCCCGGTGCTCCTCTGCCGTTCCGTCCGAGTCCGGATGCTTTGATGAACATATCAATACCCGTATAATCCCGGAGTAAATAATGCCCGCCGTCTCTCAATCCGATGGATGTGTTATTAAAATACGGCGCAATGGAATAGCGGGTTTCCTCAACGCGGTTTTTATCAAAGTACAAATAGTGATCCATGTCCGGCTTAAAATATAATCCCGCCAATTCCGGATCGTTAAACAGAATCGCATGCGAAGTTAACACATGCGCGAGACTTATCGTAGTATTCTCTCTGCCGAAAGGCAGTACAACACAATTACAATAATCACCAAGGTGCGGAACTGTGCCGTCTTCACGAAGATACAGACCCAGCGTTCTGGCTGTCTTCTTTACGATGGAAGCAAAATCCCGGCTGTATTTCAACGAATACTTTTCAACATTGAATAGCGCATGAAAAAATACCTCGCAGGAAAACGCGTGCGCAGTAATAGATTGCAGATACGAAGTGCCGTCGGTACGGAATTGCTTTCTCAACTCCTGCTCAATATGGAACTGTGATAACGAGAGCAGCTTTCTTCCGTAATCCGTATCACCAAAAAGAATTCCCGCCATTTGCAGAGCAAGTACACAGACAAGATACCGGTGATCCTTGTCGGCTGCCAGATCAAGATTGTTTTCAAGATACATTATGTGCGCGAGAACAAAGCGGAAGTATTCATCCTTGAGCGCGGGAGTGATTTGCGGACTGTGCAGGACTAATTTTCCCGCCTGCAAAAAATTAATGAGGCGTATGGCAACTTCTGCCGGAGAAAACCATTGAATGCCCTGATACAACGGATTATTATCTATGAATGATTTAATAATCTCCGTTATACCGGTGACATATTTTTCATTACCGCTCAGACAATACGCCACAGCCAAATCATGCACATGGTAGAACCGTCCCATTATCAGCGGTACGGTCAGTTCAGTTCCGAACGGAAACTCCATTCCGCCGTATTTCCAGTAAAGTTCTTTCGGGAATTCGTAATAATTTAAATAATCATACTGCCAGTTTATTTCCGACTTCGTTTGAAACGCCGTACCGTAAATATTGAATGACCGGGAAAGAACATCGTCTCCCCTCTGCAAAATTTGTGGACCGGCCTCCGGGGAAGTATATGTAACATATTCCTGCAGCTTATTTCTTAGCAGTGCATTTTCCTGAATAAACTTGTCGAATAACGACTGCGCGTTAATCTGCGGCGGCAATTCAGGAAGAGTGAATTGCTTTCCATCCAACGTTGCATTCTCCACATCGCGGCGAAACATTTTTTGTTTCAGAGCCGCAAAGGAAAATGAACGCAGTTTACTAAAGGAAATCATGTTCCAATAATTATTAATTAATACGGTAATATACTAAAAGCTCTAAGGAAATGCAGGTCGGTCATCCGTCCCATGTTCACAAATTAGCCCAAATTCTTGCTATTTGAAGCAATAGAGAAAAATCCGGCTTCCCCGCTGGATTTTTTTTGCTTAAATTACGTCTAATACTTATCAGAATTAAATTTTTGGGAACGTAATGCAGAATAATTTCTCCATCGAAGTAAAAAATATCGTAAAGGTATTTTCTTACGGATTCCCCCGAAAAACCGTTGCAGCACTTAACGATGTCTCTCTGAATGTTGAGAAGGGTGTTATTTACGGCTTATTGGGACAAAACGGAGCAGGGAAAACAACGCTCATAAAAATATTGCTGGGATTAGTTAACCCGACTTCCGGCGGTGTTAGGATATTGGGACAAGATCCATCACCAAAATTACGGCAACAGATCGGCTACCTTCCCGAAAATGCGCGATTCCCCGAACATCTTTCAGGAAGACAGGCGCTTATTTCCATTGGTAAATTGTACGGTATGGACGACCACTTGTTAAAATCACGCGTCGAAGAAATGCTTACATTCATGCAGCTCGATCAGGCAGCGCAAAGAAAAGTGATAACCTATTCAAAAGGAATGCAGCAGCGCCTCGGCCTTGCGCTTGCTATGCTGCACGACCCCGAAATTCTTTTTCTTGATGAACCTACCGACGGCATGGATCCGGTCGGCAGAAAGCAGGTACGCGATGCTTTGCTTAACCTGAAAGAAAAAGGAAAAACCATTTTCATCAATAGCCACATACTGTCCGAAGTCGAACTTATCACCGACAGCGTTACCATTATGAACAAAGGTGTTATCGTTAAAGAAGGCAGCATCAAAGATTTAACCGAGGTTAATGACGAATACCGCATCACGGTCAGCGAATTTACCCTTGAACAATACAGAACATTTGCCGAGCACGCGCTCAAGGTCACACGCATCGGCGAGAATCTGCTGCAGATAGAAGTAAAAAACGTTGATCAGCTTAATGAGTTCATTGACCATCTCCGCCAAAACAATATCGCAGTGCAGGATATTACAAAAAATAAAAAGTCTCTTGAACAGGTCTATTTAACATCCATTCAGGAGGCGAAGAGTTAATTATGAAAAACATCTGGAATATCGCTGTTTACACCATGCGCGAAGCATTGATTAAAAAAGTGTTTCTCGCTTTCAGCATCATTACAACGCTTGGATTAGTATTTAATTTTTTCATGCTCAAGCTCGCCCCAATTCCCGCCGGGCTTTCGAGTGATCAGATTTACAATTTTGCCATGCTGATTGAAACCAGTGCAATAAAATTAATTTTACCTATCGGATTACTACTCTCTGTTTTCGGTGTTTCATTTCTCACGTCAAAAATTCTGGAAAAAGGTACTGCTGAATTATTTTTATCCAAACCGTTATCACGTACCGAACTGCTCTTCGGAAGAATATTAGGAAGTACGCTTATTGTTCTGTTAAATATTTCATACCTGTGTATCGGAGCGTGGATTATTTTCGGTTCAATGTATCACTACTGGACTCCGATAGTGCTAATCATTATTCCTCTGACGCTTCTTGCCTTCCTTGCTTTGTATTCTATAATTGTGCTGGCATCTGTTTCTTTCCGCTCATATGTTCTGGGACTGATGATTGCGATTTTCATTCTTGTTGTTGTTAGTCCGGTGCTTGCTGTTAAAGACGCTTTTCTTCCGGAAATTAGTACCGGATGGGTTAAGTTTTTAATCAACGCACTGTACTATATTATTCCTAAGACCGGTGAACTGCTTTCGGAAATACCGAACTCAATACTGCGCGGTGTATACAACTTTAGTTGGCAGCCATACCTAACAACAACCGCATTTATCGTGGTTGTGCTTGCGGCGAGTGATTATATTTTTAGAAAAAAAGATTATTAGAATAGAGCACGAACCTACCCGACTATGTCGGTCAAGTCATACGTGATTCCGTGGGCTATTTTAACACCTTTGCTTAAGGGCTTTGAGCCTGCCTGCCGTAGGCAGGCAGGCCTATCGCGAAAGTTCCCTGTTATCTGACCCGTATATTACCTGTCTATGATTTCTTTCCGGTGTTCTCGATACGTCCGCCGTTTACCGAGAGCACAGACAAAATTTGCCGAAATCGTCGCAAGGCGGACACTCGAACACCTCCATAAAAAAAATCTAGTTAAAGTGAGTCTTCGAGTAGTCCCGACCAGTAACCTGTTAGAAAAAGATAAGTGTGTCTGTCGGGACGTATCGAGAAGACTCCTTGTTATACGCTCCGGTATTCACTTGCTGATGAAGCCAGCGATCCAAAATCATCTTTTATCGCCAAGCCCCAAGAATTCCGCCCATGAGAATTAACGCGATAACCAGATAGCCCGCGTTTATAAAAAACAACTTCAGCGATTTGCCTTCATATATATAGATCATTCCAAGCCCCGTGGCGACCCAGCCGATTCCAGCCAGCGCTCCGGCAAGAAGTCCCCAGACAAACGTCGTATCCGGTGCCGCCAGAAACGCCGCCAGATTGAAAGACATTACCAAGGTCAACAGGAATCCAAAAACCATTGACATAAGCATTTTGGACTTTTTCATTTCCCCGACTTTCACGCCGGACTCTTTTATCCAGGCATTCACGAAAAGAAGTGGAGAATACCATATTGCCCCGAGGATAAATGCCGCTAAAGCGGCTGCAAAAACCGCGGCGAAATTCATTTGTGTCATATTCATTATTGTTTTCCTAAATTATTATTGAATATCCATAATTGATTTTTCATTATATCGTCACCTAATCTAAAACACTACCCCGGCATTTTGAAGTTCCCGCACTTGGGAAGGTGCTGTTCTTTTCAGTTTTGGGCACTTTATTTACTTAAAATGAGAAAACAGCCCACATTATACCTGAAAAAGCGTTCAATTAAGGCTTTTTTCTTGGAATAATTTTTGATATTAGTGGGTTAAAAATATTTTATTTTATAGGCTTAGCATGCAAGAAGAAACATTCAATATAGAAGACTTACTAAAAAGATCACAAATGCAGATGGGCGGCGGAAACGACGCCATAAATAATGCCGCTATTATCGGGGCGGGAGTTATGGGGCAGGGAATTGCCCAGACCTTCGCTTCGAACGGAATCGAAGTTATCCTGATTGATAAAAACAGCGAATCAACCGAGCGCGCCAAAACCAGCCTTTCCGAAACAATGGATCGTGAAATCAGCCGCTGGGCAATCACAAAATCCGAAAAGAAAGCTATTCTCAGCCGCATCAAGTGGTCGGAGAACATTGAAGACGCGAAAAATTATGATTTAATAATCGAAGCGGTTGACGAAAATCTCGACCTGAAGTTGAAAATTTTCAAAGAGCTTGACACCATCGTTCCGGCAGACATTATTCTCGTATCTATCACCTCGACCCTCAGCCTTTCCAAAATTGCAGAAGCAACAAAACGCCCGGGAAAAATTATCGGTATGCACTTCCTCAATCCGGTACCGAAAGTCCCCGTTGTTGAATTGGTTAAAGGGCTGGACACCTCAAACGATACCGTTGAAACTATCCGCAGCTTTGTACAGCGTATCGGAAAAACCGCAGTCGAAGTTTATGAGTATCCCGGATTCGTTACAACCCGCGCAATTGTTCCCCTGCTCAACGAAGCAATGTACATCCTGATGGAAGGTATTGCCGAAGCAAAAGATATTGACACGGCGATGAAGCTGGGTTATAACTTCCAGAACGGACCGCTTGAAATGGCAGACATGATGGGTCTTGATGAAGTTCTTACATGGATGGATACCTTGTGGAAAACTCTCGGCGAGCCACGCTATCGCGCATGCCCCATACTTCGCAAACTTGTCCGCGAGAAAAAATTGGGCAGAAAGACAAAAGAAGGATTTTACCGTTACGATGCTAACGGTAACATCATCTATTAACAGAGAAATTATATTACAGAAGAATTGGAAATTTTATGAAAGTATTAGTTCTTAACTGCGGAAGCTCGTCAATCAAATACCAGTTTTTTGATACGGTTCAGCAGGTCGCATTAGCCAAAGGATTGGTTGAGCGCATCGGCATGAGCGGCGCAGTTTTAAATCACTCACGGGCAGACGGCGACAGCGTTCGCATCGTCGGTGAAATTTTGGATCACACAACAGGTATTGAATATGTTCTCGCGGTAATGTTGAGCAAAAACCACGGCGTTATTGAAGATAAAGAAGATATTGATGCTGTCGGCCATCGTGTTGTTCACGGCGGTGAGACATTCAAAAGCTCAGTACTCATCAACGATGAAGTAATGAAAGCTTTACAGGATAACGTGGAAATCGCTCCCCTGCACAATCCGCCGAACATCAAAGGTATTCAGGCGGTGAGCCGTATACTACCTAACGTTCCGCAATGCGCTATTTTCGATACGGCCTTCCATGCCGAAATGCCCCCGAAGGCGTACTTGTACGGAATTCCATATGAGCTTTATAAACGCCACCATATCAGACGTTACGGATTTCACGGAACATCGCACCGCTTTGTTTCCGAGATGGCTGCTAAAGAATTAGGCAAACCGATCAATGAGTTGAAAATTGTAACCGCGCATCTCGGCAACGGATGCAGCATCGCTGCAATTGATAAAGGTATTTCAGTTGATACCAGCATGGGCTTCACCCCGCTCGAAGGTTTACTCATGGGTACCCGCAGCGGCGATATTGACCCGCAGGTTATTCTGTACATCATGGGCAAAGAAGGTTTAACGCTTTCGGAAATGAATACACTGCTCAACAAGCACAGCGGACTTATCGGCGTGAGCGGTGAAAGCAGCGATATGCGCGAAATTATCGCCTCTATGCAGGAAGGTAATAAACGCAGCAAAAATGCTTATGATATTTTTGTTTACCGCATTAAAAAATACATCGGTGCTTACATTGCCGCTATGGGCGGCTGTGACGCGGTGGTCTTTACCGGCGGCATCGGCGAGAACTCAACCGAGATAAGAAAAAGTGTTTGCGAAGACATGGAGTTTCTCGGATTGGAACTTGACGAAGAACGCAGCAACAAAAAAGAACAGCTGATTTCAAAACCGTCTTCAAGAGTAAAAATATTCCGCATCCCGACCAACGAAGAATTGGTTATCGCACTCGACACGGAAAAAATCGTTTCCGAACTCGAAGCAGCAAAATAAGAACAAGCTTAATAGAGCTTCATCGTAGGGCGATTCTCTGAATCGCCCTTTTTATTTCTACTTTATTTTTTCAATGCCTTTGTAACCACCTTTATCAACTCCTGCGAACTGAACGGTTTTGATATATAATGGCTGCATCCAGCTTTAAGAAATTCGGGTTTATCTCCGACCATTGCATACGCTGTAACTGCGACAATTGGGGTTTTTGCATATTGAGGCATCTGTCTCAATATTTTCGTAACCTGCACGCCATCCATACCTTTGCCGAGATTTATATCCATAAGAAATATATCGAACGTTTTCTCTTCTGCATAAGTAATCGCATCATCGCCGGAAGTGGCAAAGGTTACATTGCATACATCTTTTAAGATGAGTGCCACAATATTTCGACTAACCTCATCATCCTCAACATAAAGACACTCCGACAATGCACTTTTTACTTTTTTTGAAATCTTGGAGTGTTGCGATGCCCTTGTAATATTATCCTTATCCACGTCAGCAACTTCAATCAGCGGAAAACGTAGAATAAAAGTCGAACCTACACCCAGCTCGCTCTGCACACTGATCGTTCCACCCATTAACTCCGTGTATCTTTTCGTTAAGGTAAGTCCGAGGCCGGAGCCTTCAAAGCTTCTCGATAAGCCTTCGCTTACCTGCCTGAATTCTTCAAATATGAGTTCGTGGTTCTTTTTATCAATTCCGATACCGGTATCGTGCACAGCGATATTTGTCCATCTGCCGGCATTATCGCTAACAACGTCCATCGTAACCGTAATACCGCCCTTTTCGGTATATACAATTGCATTCTTAATCAGGTTGTTCATAACATCCACCAGCAGCCGCTTGTCGAGCGAGGCAAACAGCTTTTCAGGCGGAGCCGTAAAGTTCAGGTACAATCCTTTGTGCTTGGCTGCGCCCTCAAATAATTCAACACAATTTCCCACCAAAACTTCAAGATCAATCTCTTCGTTTATCAACTGGATATGTTTTCCTTCAACCTTCGACAAATCAAGAATCATGTTCAACGTGTTTTTTAAACGCTCGCCGGAGCCGCGTATAGTCTGTATCATCCGGACACACTCTTCATTCTCAACTTCTTCAGCAAGAATTTCCGAGTAGCCCAGAATGCCGATGAGAGGAGTCCGCAGTTCATGACTCATATTAGCGAGAAAATTGGATTTCAGTTGATTCATCTCTTCGGCTTTTTCTTTAGCGATGATCAGTTCTTCCATGATTCTTTTTTGTTTTGTCACGTCCACTTTGATGCCGACGTAGTTCGAGATGTTCCCCCGCGCATCAACGATCGGAGAAATTGAAGTTGCCTCCCAAAATAATTCGCCGTTCTTTTTCTTATTCAGGAACTCGCCCCTCCATATTTGACCGCCGGTAATTGTATCCCAAAGCTTTTTATATGTCTCGCGCGATGTTTGTCCGGATTGCAGTATTCTCGGGTTTTTCGATATAACCTCATCAGAAGAATAACCGGTAACCTCTTCAAAAAACGGATTAACATATAGTATATCTCCGGCGGCATCGGTTAAAACAATAGACACGGGACTTTGTTCAATAGCACCGGTCAGAAATCTAAGTTCTTGTTCATGCTGTTTTTGTGCTGTTATATCGGTAATCGTTCCGACAAAACCGCATAATTTCCCATTCATCATTTCCGGAACGGCATTGCCGAGAACCCAGACAATACTTCCATCGGATCTGAGGAACCTGTATTCACCGGGCGAGGGCCGTCCTGCCAGCACATCTTTTCGCCAATTCAGTATCAGCTTTTCCCTATCCTCCGGATGAACAGCCCGAAGCCATCCGTCTCCCATAGCATCGTTAAGTGTCAATCCGGAAAGCTCCGCCCATCTTTTATTAACATAGGTAGTCGCTCCTTCCGGATCCGTTTTAAATATACCGACGGGCGAGAGCTGCGCAAGTGTCTGAAACAAATGCTGGCTTTCTGCAAGTTCATCCTTCACCCGCTTACGCTCGGTAATGTCTTCAATAATACCGTCAAAGTAAAGAATTTTTCCTTCTGCATTCCTAATGGCCTTAGCGTTTTCACGAACGTACACGACCCGTCCGTTCTTGCCAATCCACTTACTCTCTATATTTAGAACATCATTATGTTGTTCGAAGTATTCGAGAAACTCATTCCGAGCTCCTTCCTCCAAAAAGTCCTCTGCTGAAAGTTTGTGCCGGGTAAGATCTTCAATGGAATCATAACCAAGCAGTCTGGTAAGTGTTTCATTGACAAGTATAATCTCGCCCGCGGGAGTGGTCCGGTAAAATCCGAACACCGCATTATTATACAGCGAGCGGTATCGCTCTTCGCTATCACGCAGTGCGGCTTCCGCTTTTTTCCGTTCGCGCAGTGTGTCTTCAAGCTCTTTTACATATTTGCGCAGCTTTTTTTCATTCTCTTCAGATTCGAGCATTTTGTCTTCAAGCTTGCGGATAAGCGTCTCGTTATATTCTTTAAGAACTGTTGTTTCTTCGGGGATATCCATACTCACGGATACACTCTGTTTTCCACTTACTTCATCCAGCAGCCTCCTGATGAGCTTTTCAAAAAGGTCGGGCTCTTCCGGTTTGATAACATACCGGTCTGCGCCCAGACTCTGCCCGAATTCAATATCCTGCGGGCCGGTATATGTTGAAGTGTAAAAGATAAACGGCAAGGCATTCAGCGTGCTGTCTTTTTTAACTTCGCGACATAGCGAAAAACCATCCATAACCGGCATCAGAATATCGGAGATAATCATGTCCGGCTTAGTGCTCTTTGCCAAACCGAGCGCCTCCGCCCCATTTCTGGCGGTTAATATTTCATATCCCAAGTCTTTCAGCCAAAATTCCAGCAAATAAAGATTTTCGGCTATGTCGTCAACAATGAGAATTTTCTCTTTCATTTTTTCCCCATGATTATTGTTTAATAAATGAATTCATTTGATCCATAAATGTCTCCGGATTAATCGGTTTTTCAATGTATCCAGTCGCCCCCGACTCCAAAGCCTTTTCTTTATCCCCGGGCATGGCATATGAGGTTACGGCAATTATCGGCACATTATATAGACGCTCATTTTTCCTCAGCATCTTCGCGACCGCATATCCATCCATTTCCGGTAATTGAATATCAAGAAGTACAATGTCGGGTATTTTTTCACTTGCGATTGAAATCCCGTCCACTCCGCTGTATGCCTGAAAGACTGTATACCCTTCGCTCTCAAGCAAATATGTCAATAGGTACATATTCTGCTCGTTATCTTCTATTATGAGAACTTTTTTTTCCATATTATTCTTTCTTTTTAACCGGCAATAAAACTGAAAAGGTACTCCCCAAACCGAACTTTGTTGCAACTTCAATTTTCCCGCCAAGCACATCAAGTATGTGTCTGCAAATTGACAGCCCCAATCCCGTGCCCTCGTGTTTGCGCGTCAGGCCTGTATCCACCTGCATAAACGGCTTGAACAATTTTTCCATCTGATCTTTTTCTATGCCGATGCCTGAATCAGTGACATCAATCTTTATAAAACCGGCAATGTTCGAAGCCGCAATCCGCACACCGCCAAAATCAGTGAATTTAATTGCATTCGAAACCAGATTAAATAAAACTTGCTGCACCCGCAGTTTATCACTGCTTATTTCCTGAACATCCGGTTCAATGGTAACAGTTACCGCAAGGTTCTTTTTTTGTGCTAAAGGATTGCAAAGTGCAACGACCTTATTGATAACTTCGGAAACGTCAACCGGTTCGATAATCACCTTCATTTGTCCCGCTTCAATCTTCGATATATCAAGCACATCATTTATTAATGATAAAAGATGTTTTGCGCTGTTCTGTGCCATGCCGAGCTGTTTCTTTTGCTCGGGATTCAAAGGGCCCGGGCGTTCCTGAAGCAGTATTCCCGTAAAACCGATTATCGAATTCAACGGCGTGCGCAATTCATGCGACATTGTTGCAAGGAATGCAGACTTTGTCCGGTCGGCAGATTCGGCTTTTTCCTTGGCAATCTCCAACTCATTTGTCCGCAGCCTCACTTTATCTTCAAGAGTCTCCTGATAGTTGCGCAGCGCCTGTTCGGCTATTTTGCGTTCGGTAATATCGTTAATTACTGCTATGCGGGCTGTTTTGCCATCAAATAAAAACTCATGCGAACGCACTTCAATAGTTATCTTACCGCCGTCGTTTTTAATATGGTGCCACTCTCCGACATATTCCATGCCCCGCAATTGACCGGTGAGTTCAATGACCGCCTGTTTTTCTTCCTCCGGATACAGATCCGGCAGGTGTAATTTCAGTGCTTCTTCTTCAGTATAACTATAATGGTAAACAAATGCATCGTTTACCGCCAGCAATCTCATGCTTCCGAGTTCATACACCAGCATCGGAACGGGATTATGCCGGAATAAATACCGGTAATGAATTTCACTTTGCCGCAATGCTTCTTCAACCTGTTTGCGTTCCTGCAATTCAATTGAAAGCTGCTCGTATGAATTACGCAGCCGCAGAGTGCGGTCATTAACCTTTCTTTCAAGTTCTTTATTAAGTTTCTTGTTTGAAGTATACCTATAGAAAACAAAGCTGAACAAAAAGAGTATGCAGAGACCCAGTAAATAAAGAGCATCTAATCTGACGCGCTGTTTGCTTATTGTTTCGGTTTTTTCGCTCAGCGCTTCTTCCCTCGCCCGTATTTGTGATTGTTGATCTTCAAGAATATTCTTTTGTTTTGCCAGCAGCGTGTCACCCGCAGCTATTTTCGATTTTTGCTGTTGCAATTCGTTTGAAAGTTTTTCCGATATAGCTTGTTGTTTTTGGATGTCGGCAATTTCATCCGCCAATTCTTTTTCCCGCTGAGTAAGCTCGGTCGTTTTTGATTTTAATATTGCCTGCTGTTCATCAATTTTGCCAGCCTGTCTGAGAAGGTTCTCCTTTTGCGCATTTATTTCAGCTGTTTTTTCTCTGATCGTGAATTCCAGACTCTCGCCGTGCATCTGTAATTTTCGCAAACTCTCCAGCCCTTCGCGGTATAATGAAGCGACATCCACTTCGCTTCCCCCGAGTAAAATTATATCCTGCAGAACCGTCAAATGCTGATTGAGAATATTTGCTTTGTTAATTTCGAACCCCATCTTGCCGTCACTCCCCGGGGGCAAAAAGTTGATCATAATCAGCCGCTTATCCGAATAGCCATCGGTCACTAAAAGAATATTCTTCCCCTCAATCCGGTCAAAAATGGCGACGGTGCTGTTGAGCTTTTCTTTTGTAATGAAGATAAGCTGCACATCATTGAGTTTCCCGGGTTCAACCGTATGAGAAACCGTGATATGCTTGTTTCTGAGAGTTTTTGTTTTGGAGAGTTCCTGCATCTGCCTGATAATATTCTCATCGTCGCCTACGATGAGGAAGTGAAAACTCCCCAGCGATTCTTCATTCTGCCAGTAAACATTCTTTGCAAAATTGTACATATATGCACTGATAAGCTCAGAGCGCTGCAATACCTGAGCGTTTCCTGCAGAGATAAAAAAAATCAAGAATGCAAAAAATATAAAAGTAAAAGACGAAACCTTTTTCATCGCAGTCTCAAACTTCCGCGGTATAACACCGCACATCGTTTCTTACAATACTGCCGCCGTTTTAAAAATCGAAGCGGCAGCCGGCTGTTATATTGAATCCGGGATCCATAAACTGCCATGGCATTTTAAACTTATTATCAGTTACATTATACAAACTCAACATTGCTTCAAGAGTTTTACCTCCGGGCAAAGCGAATTGTTTTACTACAATAACATTGAGAAGGACACCCGAATCGTATGAGTTCCGTCCCTTTCTGGAATTGCTGTCGTAAATCTTTCCTCCGAAATGCGCCCACGGACGTATCTCAATATCATACGGTAAGGTAAACGTTACTCCGGCGTTGCCTAAAACTGCGGGCACAAACGGTATCTCAACACCGTTCTGATCGGGATCGAAATTATCTTTTATTTCGGATTTTGTATACGTGACATTGGCAAACCAGTCAAAACTATTTTCTATCTTTTGTTTAAGACTGATTTCAAATCCCCGCGCGATTGTTTTACCCGACACATTAGCCGACCTGGTTTGCGAGGGAGTTTGACTTACAACATAATCAATAATCGCATCATTGATTGAGTTAAGAAATCCGCGCGCTGAAACCGACAGGTTCGCCGGTAATTCAGCATCTATACCTATGTCTGTGCCGATTCCCTGTTCCGGTTTTAAATCGTGGTTCGGCAGCTGCCCGTTAGTGGTATCTGTTAACGCGATTGTTCCACCCAGCGCTTTGAGCCCCGGCAAAAGGAAACTGCTGCCTGCATTCGCGAAGACTGTCCATCCCGGCGATAATTTATATTTTACACCCGCACTCCACACCGCGTGATCATAGCCTTTTTCGAGTAACGAACGCGGCTGGCTTTCAAACTTATTTATTGTCTGCGCGGAGTGACTGTACCGCAATCCGCCGCGAAGAATCAAATTGTCAATTTGCATTTCTTCCTGAGCATAAACACCAACCTGCATAGCCGACGCATCGTTACCGTCAATGCTTGCCTTGCCGACAGGTTCATTTGTCGTTTTGTAGGTGGCATATTGATAATCGCAGCCGACGACAAGAGTTTTACCGGAGCCGTGTTTGTATGATACTGAAAAATCGACAGGTACAATTAACTGCTTCACCGAGCTTGTGGCAGCGAGCGACAAGTCTTTTACTGAACCGTAATTATCATCTTCCCAGGAACGGTCGTACGATCTCATTCCGGTTTTTACCGCGACATCAAAACCTGATTGAAAATGGCTGGTATAACTAATATTCAATAATCCGTAATAGTTATCAAACCCTCGATTTATCCTACCGTAGTCTCCGTGCTGAATATTATAAGTGCCGAAGATTGAAATCTTCGTGTCTTCAGCGGCATCAAGAGGGATGGTCGTTCCGGCATAGATTCTGCTTTTATTATATTCCGGATCCTTCAACATATTCAACCATGAGCCGGGAGTGCCGTAATTGGTGTAGTCGGACTTCTCGTATCTGAATCCGCCGAAGACACTCGCATTGCCTATGCGGTTTTCATGATATAATTGTCCGGTTATTGTTCCGTATGAGCCATAGTTGAGAGATGCCATAGTTGCCGGTTTATCAACGTTCTCCTTAACAACAAGATTGATTGTCCCGGCAAGAGAACTCTGGTTGCCGGCAAAATCCTGCGACATGTAATTTGAATACAGCACAGATGCCGGGCCGCGCTGAACTTCTACGCGCTGGATAACATTTGCGTCAAGACTCATGGGGTCAACAAAACCGTCTATCGGAAGTCCTTGCAGCAGATAAACATTATATTTCGGGCCGATTCCGCCATACGCACCCCAGTTGACATCATTGCGGGAGAGTACTTTAACCGAAGCGCCGGGCAGGTACTGAATTAATTCCGCAAGATTGCGATTGTTGGAGAGTGTTCTTTTAACTTGCGTCTCCGTGATAACATCAACCTTTTGAGTTACATCGGAAATCAGCTTTGGCGTTTTGGATGAAATGACCGCGATTTGTCCCAATTGTTCAAGACTCAACTCATAACGGTCAACTTTCTCAGCCGGGTTATTTGTTTGTGCTTTTGTTTGTATGGAAAAACATAAAATGAAGAGCGCACACAGCATAATAGGCAGGATCAGTGAATTGGTTCCGAAGATCAACTTCCGGTGGCTGCGGCGCAGTGCCACATTTGAGTAACACCTCGTGCTTTCTTCTGTCCTGGCAGTATTTGAGCAATACCAAATATCGTTATCCGGATTCATCACATGTCTTTGCATTTTGCCACCCTTTAAATATTACATGCTTTAAGATCAGAACCGAAAACTGAGATAACAGCTATTTATACATTATTATCTCTTCTGTAATTAAATTAGTCAAATCCCAATCAAATTCAAATAGCGAAAAAGCATGAAGCCTCGCAAAAAGTGCGGGTTCCTGTGAAATACAGGGGACAGATGTAGGCTGACATTCTGTACTCCGTTTTCGGGGTTATCTCACTCCTGCTCTTTTATTTCTGCCGAATTTTGACTAAAATTATTGTTTGTAATTCATGCATCTATTAGGATATTGAGTTTTGCTGTATGCCCGGAATATCTTCACACATGTCAACTTTTTGGGTTGAGACTCCTTGACCACAAAAACAGTATTTTCGGATAGTTTCCGGGACGCTCTCGTTAAACTCACCGCCGGATATTTCCCAATCGAAAAGATTGAGGAAATTATCGGGTTGTTCGAGCAGGCCTTGCAAAAGCAGCACATTTCCCGGCGTAGCGAAAACAATCTTCTTCGCATCTTCAATGCGCTGTTCGACAGAACATATTTTTTTGAAGTTGCTCTCCGGTATCCGCATTACTCCGAAATAACATGTGCCATAGCTGCGCATAGTAATTATCTGACCGATATTATCGCGGCGAATCCCGAATACCTTACCTGGATATTAAGCACTGGAGTATTAAACACAAAACCGACAAAAGAACTGCTGCAAAAAGAAATTAAGTCGGCAGTTAAAAGCCACAAACAATTTCCATTCAAGAGCCGGACATTAAAATCCGTAAAGCGTAAATATATGCTTGCAATAGGCATACAGGATATTCTCGGCATTGCTTCGTTTGAGGAAACCGTAGCTGCGCTATCGCATCTTGCGCAGCTGCTCGCCGCAGAATTATTTACTCTATGCTATCAGGAAACTCTGGCAAGATTCAGCATCGCAAAATCCGCGAGGAAATACTGCCTCATCTCTTTAGGTAAACTCGGCGGGGACGAATTGAATTACAGTTCGGACATTGACCTGATGCTGTTTTACGACAAAGACCAGAATTTAAAAGGCGGAAGAACGTATAAAGAAGTTTTATCCGAAGCCGCCCGACTGTTCATTAAACAAGCCACCGTACCCGATGATAAAGGCACATTATATAGAATAGACTTCCGGCTGCGCCCCGACGGAAACTCCGCACCCCTTTGCCACACGCTTGATGAGTGCATAAAGTATTATGAATCCCGCGGTGAAGACTGGGAACGCCTCATGCTGTTGAAAGCAAATTTTGTTACCGGCACGCCAAAGCTGTATGCCGATTTTAAAAAGAGCGTAACGCCGTTTGTTTTTCCCGTGGCATTTTCGCAATCGCCAAAGGAGCAAATAAAGCGATTGCGTCAGGTTGTGCTTTCTTCAGCGCCGGATCAGCGGAATATAAAATTGGCTGCCGGCGGAATACGAGATATTGAATTCCCCATTCAAACTTTGCAGCTGCTCAACGGCGGCCGATATGCCGATTTGCGCACCGGGAATACGCTTACGGCTTTATCATGTCTTGTCAAACATCATCTTGCTTCCGCCGAAGAAGAACGCTCGCTCGGCAGGATTTACATATTCTACCGGCGCATTGAACATTATTTGCAGCTCATGAACAATCTGCAAACGCATACATTCCCCGAACAGGGAGAACTTACGGAATCCTTAAGCGCATATCTTGGTTTTGAAAACGTTGAGGGATTCAACACGGAAGTTGGATCAATGCAGGAAGCGATACGGCGTTTTGCCCATTCGGTTATGCAGGATGAAAACCTTGAAGCGGAAAACATTATGCACGATGTTCCGTTTGCCGACAGCACGAAAGCATGGAAGAACATGGAGTTCCTCCAATACGGCAAAGGCTTGCTCGATACCCGCCAGTTTGATAAAAAAACATCCGATAGTTTTATGGCAATCGCCGGAGTGCTGCGCGAGTATCTTTGTTCTTGTTCTGCCCCCGATCTTGTGCTGGATAATTTTTCCGGCGTTATCCGTAGAACATTTATTCCTTCTCTCTGGTATGAATTCTTCCGAAATAAATCGGTCATGAAAGCATTTCTCCGTGTCTGCGAGTTTTCACAAAAATCCATAAATGCACTTCTTGAATACACGCAGTTCCATGAGGACATCCTCAGCGGGGTTGTGTTTGATGAGTTTACCGTTGAAAACAGCGAGCCGTATTCTATCCGCGAAATAATTTTTATCCTTTCGTTTCAACTTACTATCGGCATCATTACTCCGAATGAATTATCGAAGTTATTCACCGGAGTCATTCGAAAGAGAATAACCGGACTTATTGACGAAATTATTACGCCGAATTTTGACCTCGACGATTATGTCGTTTTCTATCTCGGCAGTCTTGCCACGGAAGAGATGACTTTTTCTTCCGATGTGGATTTGCTGTTTATCTGCCGCGATAATAAAAAATACCCCTCGGCACAAGATGATTTTGCTTTGCTGCTCGACCGCATCAAAAAATCATTAGCGCCGCTGCAAGTGGACTGCCGACTGCGTCCCGAAGGAAACAAGGGCGTACTGGTGATTGATATACCCCATTACATTCCCTACGTCCGGCAGCGCATGCGCATTTGGGAAATGCAGGCAATGACCAAGATGTACCTTGCATCCGGCAGCATTGCAATGTATCAGGGCATTCAGGTTCTGCTCGAAGATAATCTGACCGCATACACCACAAGCGTTATCCTTGAAGAAATCACCGGGATGAGAAAAAAAGTTTCCGCCCAGCTGGAAAATGGCTTCCAAATAAAACGGTCAACGGGCGGATTGACGGATATAGAATTTTCTCTGCAATACCTTATTTTAAAACATGGGTATCTTTCTCTTTGCGGCGGACTTCCGCTTTCGGATCAGATTGCGGAGTTGGTGAAGGCAAAGGCATTAAAAAAGCAGCAGGGCACGGTTTTATATAATAACTACCGCATTCTAAAAGAACTTGAAATAGTAGTCCAAAATTTATTCGATACGTCTTCTGCCGCAATAAAAAGCGAGGAGAAATTCCGCGCCAAAATTGCCGCTTACCTGCACAAGACTCCGGCTGTTCTTTATGAAGAAATTGAGACCGTTATTACGAAAAATAAAAACCTATTTTCATTACTAATGCAACAAGGTCATGGAACGAAATCTTAAACGTTACGCGCCGTTCATTGCCGGTATTATCATTTTAGGGATGTATCTTCTCACCCTCGCTCCGTCAATCGTGCAGATTGATTCGGGTGAACTGACAACCGCGCAACTGACACTCGGTATTGCCCACCCGACGGGCTATCCGTTGTTTACTATGATTGGTTATCTGTTCGGAAAACTGCCGCTTGGTATGCGACCGATCTATCAGATGAATTTCCTTGCCGCCCTATGGTGTGCTGCCGCGGTCATGGTTTTTGTGCATACGGCCATTATGATTTTCGAGTTCCTTCCTGCAATTGTAAAAAAAACCGAGAACAGTTCAGGCAAGAAAGCAAAAAAGAAAAATAAACCCGATCCGGTTAAAACCGAACCCGATGATGAGACGAGGCATCCTCTTGTTCCTTACTTCGCGGCTATTGCCGGAGGATTGATTCTTGGACTCAGCAAAACTTTCTGGTTTCAGAGCACTTCAGTGGAAGTGTATTCAATGCAGACTTTTATGTTCACGCTCATTATTTGGAGTACGCTGTTCGCGTATTTCCGGACGGTAAACGATAAGGCGAAAGGTTTCCGGTATTGGTTTATTCTGTCACTTGCACTTGCGTGCGGTTTTTCAACACACATGACAACTTTGTTTACCATTCCGGCTATAGCGTACTTATTCTTTTCCGTATATGGTTTTAAAGTTGACACACTGAAAAAAATCGGTTTATTACTGCTCGCGTTTTTTCCCATACTTGCATTAATATATGTGTATCTCCCATTACGTGCAGCACAGAATCCGGTTGTCAACTGGGGAAATCCTGTTGATATGGAAAGACTTCTACGCCTCGTTTCGGGAAATCAATATTCCACGTGGCTTTTCTCCTCATTCGATTCTGCGAAAAAGCAGCTTGAACATTTTGCAACTAACCTGCCCTCCGAATTCAATGCCTGTGCCGTGTTTGTGGTAATCGGTATTTTTTATTTTTTCATCCGCGCAAGGAAACTCGCAATATTCTTTTCTATACTGGCGTTATTCTCTCTTGCTTATGCGATCAACTATAACATCAACGATATTGATTCATATTTTCTTCTCATATACATTGCTCTTGCGTTCTTCTCGGTTTTCGGTATTAAATTGATATTCAAGCTTCTGCATGATAAAAAATTCGAATACGGACTTGCCTTCAGTGCGATACTTATTTTCCTCGGCATACAGGTGTACTTTACCATAGATAAAGTTGATCAGCACGACAATTATATATTCGAGGATTATACGCGCGCGGCCTTGATGAACGCCGATAAGGATGCTGTTATTTTCAGCTATCAATGGGATAACTTCGTATCGCCATCGTACTATTTGCAGCATATAGAAAAGGTACGACCTGATGTTACTGTTATTGACAAAGAACTTCTGCGCCGCTCATGGTATTATAATCAGTTGAACAGAAACAGTCCGGCAGCGCTGGCTGATGTGCAGAACTACACAGTACCTTTTCTCAGAGAACTACAAAAGTTTGAGCGGAGTCAGAAATACGACGCACAATATTTGGAGAAATTTTACCGCTCCATTATGACGGGTATTGTCGCGGCTAATGCCTCTCACCGCCCGTTTTATATCGGCATCGAATTGTTCGAGCGGGAGATGCAGGAAAAATCGTTTGAGCTGCCTCCGGGATATACACTTGTTCCCGATTTATTTTATTTCCGTGTCGTGCAGACCAATAAATATATTCCTGCAAAAGATCCGGATTTTACTATCCGTCAGCCGCGCTTCGATTCTGAATATTCATCATCCATTAAAGCTATAATATGCTCAATGCTCGTCCGCCGGGCGCTCTATGAAATGCAGTACGACAAAAGAGACCGCGCAATGGTATATATCAAAAAGATAAGACAGGATTTCCCGGATTACGAAATTCCACACGGCCTCGCGGAAGTGATCGCACATTAGAAATTTTCCTACTTCCTAGCCCATGACTTAAGTCATGGGCTAGGAATGATACCCTTCGAAAATCCCCAAAATATTCGCTTCGAATGTCTTTTGAAGATTATGGTTGATGCGCCGCATCCGTCTGTTGCTTTTTTGGTTTACATTTCTATATTGGTAATCAGAAATTTAATCATACCGCCAAAAAGCCCTATATTGCAGGATAATTTTAAGGTTTTTTATGCATGGCTATGCTCGGAACCGGTAAAATAGAATTTTAAATTAGATAGAATGAAGTGACATGAGTGAAAAAGTAAAGATTTTAGAAACATTTGAGAACGCGCATCCGCACAGAAATTACCGGATAATTCATACAAATCCGGAATATACTTCCGTCTGCCCGAAAACCGGACACCCCGATTTCGGCACCATGACGGTCGAATATGTTCCCGATCTGCTTTGCATCGAATTGAAATCTCTCAAATTATACTTTCAATCTTTCAGGAACGATGGAATATTTTACGAAAAAGTAACCAATACCATTCTTGAAGATCTTGTGGAGTGTTGTAAACCCCGCTATATGAAAGTGACGGCAAACTTCAATCCACACGGCGGAATATCATCGGTTATTGAAGCTGAATACCATTCAGATAAAAAGTAAAACACTATGCAGGACTTTACAGAACTCATCACGGAATTTAAGGATAAGAGAACTGCGCTTCTTGAAAGCGGAATAAGTCCTGACGAACCGATTTTGTTTTCTCAGCAATATGCCGCTCTTCTCGATAATCTTATTTCAAAAATCGCAGACGCTGATAAAGATAAAATCGCTCTGTGTGCAGTCGGCAGCTACGGACGCAAGGAGCTCTCGCCATATTCCGATGTTGACTTAATGATTATTGTTCCGGAAAAAAGTAAGACCGGTGAATTACAAAAAATTATTTCCGATATAATCACTCCCCTCTGGGATACGGGTATTGAAGTGCCACACACGGTGCGCATGATTCCCGACATCAAAAATGCAATTAAGAGCGACTTACATACGCTGACACCGTTTTATGAAACACGTTTCATTACAGGCAACAAAAAGTTGTACACAACATGGAACGAAGCGCTGATAAAAGCAATTACCGAAAAAGTGCGCGACAATCTTTTCAAGCTTTTTATCGAAGATCGTGACACCAGACATGAAAAGTTCGGCAACTCACCCAAAATGATTGAGCCGAATATAAAACTATCGCCTGGCGGCCTGCGGGACTTTCAGCTTTTAGAATGGCTATACACAACATTTACCGGCAAGCTTTTATTCAGCGGCGACGGCGACTTTCACGCGAAAAAATTTATTTCCGCTGTTGTTGAGTCCGGCACGCTCCCCGAAGTTGAAGGCAAACATCTATACGAGTCTTATACGTTCCTCATACTGCTGCGAAACAAGCTTCATCTTCGCTCGGGAAGAAAAAACGACCGGTTAGAGTTTGAAGATCAAAACAGCATCGCCATTGATTTGGGATATGAAGGCCCGACCCCCTACAGCGAATTAATGAAGAAATTTTTTTATGCAACGACTACCATCTACCGCTCGCTGACAACATACGTCGAGGCAATCAAACGACTTACCAACAGTAAACTCCCAAAACTGCTCGCGATTGATCTGAGCAAATCGCTCGAAATCAAAGGCGGATTCATCTATCTCAAAGAAGGCGCTGAACTTCTTCAGCTAACCATTCTCAAAGCATTTTATTTTATGGGATTCTATTCCGCGGAATTTGATGCGAAATTGAGAAATGCCATTATCGCCTTTGAGCCCGGCGAGTTTTACGTTGATGTTGATTCGGAAAGTTTTTTCAAAAACATATTCCGTCTTGAAAAGAATACCGGCAAAGTTCTCGAATCAATGAACGAACTCGGCTTTCTGGAAAAGATCATTCCCCAGTATAAAGACTTGCAGGGATTCATTCAGCACGGAGTATATCACTACTACGCTGCCGATGAACACTCGCTGAAAACAATTGTCAATGTTGAAAAACTTGAATTACAGAACAACCTTTTGGGCAAGGTGTATCGCTCATTACCGCAGCGGGAATTTTTGTTTTTGTCGCTGCTCTTTCACGATATTGCCAAGCCTGTCGGTATTGCAGGGCACAATATTGTTGGCGCAGAAATGGCATCGGGATTCATGCAGGAATTTGCATACACCGATGAAGAAATCGGACTTGTGCGATTCCTTATTGAAAACCACCTAAACATGGAACAAGTAGCCTTCCGCCGTAACCTCAATGACCCCGAAACCCTGAACAATTTTGCCGCCCGATTCCCCTCATCCAAACATCTTGACTATCTGTACCTTTTAACCTACGCCGATCTTTCCGCTGTTAATCCCGCCTTGTGGACTTCATGGAAACGGGAGATGCTGAATACCTTGTACAGAAAAACCAAGGCTATTCTGGATGATAAAGTCACCGGCGAAGATCTTCTGCTCTCTTCACCAATCCCTGTTGAAAAAGAAACTTCTCCAATAGAGAAACAGAAGTTGGATGAGCACATTGACGCGATGGATGATTCCGCATACACATTGCACTTTTCCGAAGAGGAGATATTCCGGCATATCACCGAGATTGAGCGCGGCGAACCGATTTCAGTGTTGTTCTACGAGAATGAATTTAATACCAGCGTTACTATTATATCAATGGATGCGCCGTATTTGCTTTCGCGATTTTGCGGTGTGTTTGCCATTAACGACATAAACATTCACGATGCCCGCATTTTTACCCGCAAAGACGGATTAGTAATAGATACATTTACCGTAACCGATTTTAAATCACATTCCGTTGTGCCTCAGGAGCGATACAAAAAAGTACGCGAGGACATGGAAGCCGTCTTTATGGGCATGCTGCAAATCGGAGCGGAAATCAAAAAATTGAAAACGCGGTGGAAATTTCTTGAGCCCCGCTTTTTCAAGAAGACCGGACAGATAAAAATTCGTTTTGAAGAGCATGATATCTATACGATTATTGATGTGTTTTCACCGGACCGTCTCGGTTTTCTCTATCAATTAACAAGAAAAATGAACGAGCTTGGCTTAAGCATTTATTTTGCAAAGATTGCCACGCACGGAGACGAAATTATTGACGCGTTCTATGTTTTAGATAGAAATAAAAAACGCGTATCAAAAAATTATTATCACTTCATCGAGACTGAATTAAAAGCAGTCATCGAAAAAATGTTATAGAAGAGTTATATGAATTTCATGGAAAAAGAAAAACCCGTTGGTGTTTTCGATTCAGGTATCGGCGGATTAACAGTAGTAAAAAGAATCGCATCGGTTCTGCCGAATGAAAGCATCGTCTATTTCGGCGATACCGCCCGCGTCCCCTATGGTTCAAAATCAAATGAGACCGTCATTGAGTATGCGATTCAAAATGCAAAGTTATTAATGCAAAAAGGTGTTAAGGCAATTGTCGTTGCATGCAACACCGCATCATCCGTCGCTTTGCCTGAGCTTCGCAAAAGATTTCCCGTCCCTATTATCGAAATGATTGCTCCCGGTGCGGCTCGTGCAATTAAATTTACAAAGAATAAACGGGTCGGCGTTATCGGTACTCGTGCTACAATTAGTAATAAAGCATACTCGCAAAAACTGCATTCACTGCTGCATGATGTTACAGTTTATGAAAAAGCCTGTCCGCTGTTTGTGCCGTTAGTTGAAGAAGGCTGGCATGACCACCCCGCGACGGAAATGATTGCGCATGAATATCTCGACGAATTGATTTCAACCGACATAGACACATTGATTCTCGGCTGTACACATTACCCCGTACTGCACAAGGTCATTTCAAAAGTGCTCGGCGACCACATACGGTTGATTGATTCCGGAATTGCCGCCGCTGAAGTTGTCCGCGAGGAATTATTTATACACAACCTGCTGACTAACTCAAACGCGATGGGACGAATGGATTTCTTCGTGAGTGATATTCCGTCAACATTCAAACAGATTGCGGAATTGTTTCTCGGTCAGGAGATCAAGGAAGTCCGGAAAATTGAACCGGAATATTTAGCCGGACTCACATCAACAAAAGCATAACGCCGTGCGCCAATCAGGCCTGTATATTCATATCCCATTTTGTGATCACAAGTGTGTCTATTGTGATTTCTATTCCATTACCAACACGGCACAAACGGAAGAGTATATTTCCGCGCTTATCCGCGAGATAGAACATTTCTCGCCCTTGTACAAACCGGGACATTATTTTGATTCCATCTTTTTCGGTGGCGGCACTCCTTCATACATCGCTCCTATATATATAGATAGAATCATTCAAGCATTGAAAGAGAACTATCTGGTTGCCTCCGATACCGAAATTACACTTGAGACAAATCCCGGTACGGTTGATAAAGATAAGCTTAAAGAATTTTTATCTATCGGCATTAACCGCATAAGCATCGGCATTCAATCCTTTGACGACGATGACTTGCGTTTCCTCACCCGCATACATGACTCGCAACTTGCAAAAGATACCGTAGCGCTTGCGCACGAGTCCGGATTCAGCAACATTAATATAGATTTGATTTTCAACCTGCCGGGACAGACAAAAGAAAAGTGGCAGAAAAATCTCGAGACCGCATTAAAACTACCGATTCAGCATATCTCCGCATATAGCCTGATACTCGAAGAAGGCACGCCGCTTTTCGGGATGGTAGAAAAAGGGAAAGTCCGCTTGCAAGGCGACGATGATGACGCGGAATTATATGCAACAACCATTGATACATTTATAAAAAGCGGTTTTACACAATACGAGGTTTCGAACTTCTGCAAGCCGGGATTCGAATGTGTACACAACAATCACTACTGGCGCTACGACGATTACTTGAGCTTCGGAACATCATCGCATTCATTCGTCAACGGCAAGAGGTGGAATAATCATCGCACGCTGCTTAAATATCTGAATGCGATAAATGAAAATGGTCATGCGGTTGAAAATGAAGAAACTCCCAATGCCCGGCAAGTATTCGACGAATATGTCATGCTCGCATTGCGAAGCAAAGGCATTGATAAAAAAGATTTTCATAACAGATTCAGTGATAGTTGGCTAAGGGAAAAATCCGGCTTGATGCAAAAGCTTATGCAATCCGGTTACCTTGTTGATCAGGGCGCATTTATCAAATGCACGCCTGACGGCTATGCTGTCGCGGATAATATAATCGGACAATTGCTGGCGTAAAACCATCCAATCACGCCCCTCATCCCCTGCCCTTCTCCCGTTAAATTAGAAAAGCGGTTTCACTATCTTTAAGGCTAAGCACGCAAAAAGCGTGGAAAATTGTAGACTCAAAAAGAAAGGAAACCGCATGGCAAAATATAGTAAAAATGATAATGTCAAAGAGACAACGCAAGTTGTTAATTCATACACGGGTTATGATCATTACATAGCCGTGGACTGGTCGCAAAAAACGATGGCAATAGCCAGAATACACAGTACGCAAAAAGACAAAATACGTCTTGCCGAGTACGAAAGCGACGTAAAGACATTACAGAGAATGCTCCGGGAACTAAAAGGCACAAGCGTTTTGGTACTGGAAGAAAGTTCGCCGGCACATTGGCTGTATATTAAACTGCATGATAGTGTTACAAAAATAGTAGTCTGTGACCCATACGTAAACAAGAGCTTGAGCATAGGGCCAAAAAATGACCGGATAGATGCAGAAAAATTGTGCCGACTATTGTATAACGGTATGATAAGAGAAATTTACCATAGCCTTGAAAAGGTGCATGAACTCAGAAAATATGTTAGTTCCTACATTGACCTGGTAAAAATGGGAGTCCGGCTTCAAAATCAAAATGCCGGGTTTTTAGCACAGGAAGGAAAAACAAAACGTCAGAAAGTAGCAGAATCAGATACCGAGGCCAGCCGATTCATTATACAGCGTCTTGAGGAAGCGATAGAACTTTACCAGAAGCAGAAAGATGAATATGTCACCCTATTCGGGAGTATGTGCAAAAAGAACAGCATGTTAAAGAACTTATGCAGTATACCGGGAATAGCGGAAATATCGGCAGTCAAGATATGGGCAACCATGATAGAGCCGAGGCGCTTTAAGACGGCAAATAAATATCTGGCATATTGCGGACTGGTAAACTACAAGAGAGAAAGCGGCGGCAGGGTATATGGTGTGCGCCGCCCGAGATTCTCCAGAGTCTTGAAAGAAGTATATAAAACAGCAGCCATCGTGGTCGTTAACGGACAAAACCCGTTACGGTCATATTATGATGGTCTCATAGAGAAAGGACACAGTGAACATAATGCCCGTCATGCCGTAGCCCGGCAGATAGCCAAGATCAGTTATGGTGTGGCTAAGACGGGAACGAAGTATCAGGCAAAAGATACATAGCTTTGATTGCTTACGGTGTTCGTTGGGTACTATAAAAATATGTTCAATAAATAAAACCGGCTCAGATTTTTGGGAGAGAGAACTCAAATCCCTTTGTTACAGTCCATCTGAGTGGATATAGTACATTCTCCCGTTTAGTCCTCTCCTGCTTTTACATCTGGAATTTACCGTAGTGGGCCGCTAAAGGCTACAACTCAAATAGACGCATAGAAAAAGTTAATCGAGTAAAGGAAGCCAGGTTTTAGGAGCAGAAACATAGTAGAAGCCAATGGGCACGATACCGTGAAACCAAAGTCAAAACGACTGATTTTTCTAAAGAAAAATCTTTAGGGGAGATTATTTTCTTCTTGACTTTCTTTTCTATAGACAAAGGGAGAAATCACGAACCTTTTATATTTCCCTCTCCCTTTGGGAGAGGGATAAAGGGTGCGGGCTTATCGCCGATTCTCTTTCTACCCTTTATTCGGTATATTACACTATCAATTAATTAATTTCCTCAAAACAGAGGACGATAGGACATATGAAACAGACAATAGAAGTTACTCTCCTTCCATCTACAGCAAACGATGACGATCTCATAAAACAATTTATTGCAAGCGAACTGCGGGTAATGCCGGATGATATTACGGCAATCAACAAACTCCGCCGCTCAATTGATGCACGTTCAAAACAGCCCGTGTATAAACTCCTCGCGGATGTGTACATCAACGAAAATCCGCCGGTTGAATCACAGGAAATCACTTATACTCCGGTTTCGTCAAACAAAACAGCGCACATTGTCGGATTTGGTCCGGCGGGAATGTTTGCAGCCCTTCAACTTATCGAGCTCGGTATTAAACCTATCGTTTTTGAACGCGGGAAAAATGTCCGCGACAGAAGATTCGACCTGCGCAACATCATGCAGGATCATATTGTTAACCCCGATTCCAATTACTGCTTCGGCGAAGGCGGTGCGGGCACGTACAGCGACGGCAAATTATATACACGCTCCACCAAACGCGGCGATGTAAAAAAAATATTGCGCGTCCTCGTTCAGCACGGAGCATCGGCCGACATACTCATTGATGCACATCCACATATCGGCTCAAACAAACTGCCACAGATAATAGAAGCAATACGAAATACGGTTTTAAATTGCGGCGGCGAGATACACTTTAACGCCAAGATAACCGACATTATTACGAAAGATAACAAGGTGACCGGTGTTGTCGTAAATAATGCGGAAGAACATTCCGTGCAGTCACTTATCCTTGCAACCGGACATTCGGCCCGCGATATATTTACGCTGCTTGAACAAAAAAAGATTTTTATCGAAGCAAAACCATTTGCTGTCGGTGTACGCATTGAACATCCGCAGCAATTGATAAACGAAATGCAATACCACTCATCGGAAAGGAATCCGCTTCTTCCCGCGGCAAGCTATAATCTCAGCTGTCAGGCCGGTGAAAAGGGTGTCTTTTCATTCTGCATGTGTCCCGGCGGAATTATTGTCCCCGCCTCGACCGACAAAGACGAACTTGTCATCAATGGTATGTCGGTTTCAAGACGCGATTCCCCGTTTGCCAACTCCGGATTTGTCGTGTCGGTAGATGAAAAAGATTTCGCCCCGTATGCAAGTGCCGGTGCATTAGCCGGAGTAATGTATCAGCAGGCGATAGAGCAAAAGGCCTTCACGGCAGGAGGCTCGAGACAAACTGCACCCGCACAGCGCGTCACGGATTTTCTCAAAAACGTTGTTTCATCAACGCTGCCGAAAACATCCTATATACCGGGCATCGTATCATCAGACCTTTCACAGATATTCCCCGATGCAGTAGTGAAAGGATTGCGCGAAGGATTGATTACGGCAAATAAAAAAATGCGAGGCTATGTAACCGAAGAAGCTCAATTACTCGCAGCCGAAACACGGACAAGCTCACCTGTCCGTGTGAAGCGTGATAGAGAAAGCGGCATGCATGTACAAATAGCGGGATTATTCCCCGCCGGCGAAGGCGCCGGTTACGCGGGAGGCATCGTCTCCGCTGCGATTGACGGAGAATTCGCGGCAACCGCCGTGGCAAAATTTCTACGATGAGGATTTTACCGCAACCCCTCGGTTCCTCGGGGACCTAAAACGCAAAGGATATTATTAATAACCACGTTACCCGCCCGCTTGCGGAGGGTTTATGACGTGGTGCAGAATGGCGGTGAGTTCTTCTCGTAGAGACGCAAGGCATGCGTCTCCCTTATAATGTAGCAGGATGAAATATTCCCATCCGGAAAATGATATTGTGTCGCCCGCTATTTCCACAAGGATTATTCTCCTGACAGAAAACGCTATAACAGTTCATCCGCTTCGCGGATGGAGATAGGGGCGGCCTCGGTCCCCCGGTTGCACCGGGGGTTATTCAAATTTTGTCCCTTCGGGACACGTAACAAAATTAAATGCCACATGCGAGGTTGTTCGAGTGTCCGCCCACCTGAATAACGGTCGACAATATTAAAAAACGAAGTACTACAAACTTTCGTGGAGCATTACATCAATGGCGGACGTATCGAGAACATCCGAGCAGTGCCACTCGAAATTCAGCCCAATGTCTGCCACACCAATAGCCCACAAATGAATCCGCAAATAAGCACCCCCTTTTCCCCCGTTGCATTTAAGAGCAAATCCCTTATTTTAGAAACAGATAAATTAACCCGTTCCATGTATAAAGGACAATCATGAGAAATTTTATTATTGCCAGCCTCTTGTTGCTTACCGTATTATCAGGACGTGCTTTTGCCGATAAAGAAAAAGTCAATGACCAGTATTCGGTTTCGTCGCCGAATGGTAAGTTCGTCATCGAGATGATACCCTCAACAAACTTCGGTGAGGCGGGGAAAGGATTTGCCTTTGCGACAGCAGACGTACAGCATAAGGACACCCTGTGGCGGATTGACTGGTTCGCGAAAAAAGTATTTCTCGCTGATGATGGCCTGCATCTTGTCCGTTTCGGTCCATGGGCAAAAGACAGAAAGGGACTCGGTGACATTGCCATCGGGTTTTACAAAAAAGGCAAAGTTGTTAAACAATATCTCGTGAAAGATCTTGTAAAGGACAAAAAATCAATCTCTGCAACGGTTTCGCATTACACATGGGAATCCTGCGACAGCGCCGTTGTCTCAGGACTTTCAAAGGATTTTAAAACGTACACGCTTGTTACTACCGACAGAATTATGTATGTATTCAATACCTCAACAGGCAAAATCATTAAGAAAAAAGTTTTGGCTCAGGCTGAAAAAAGAATTATGTCTATCCGGAAAGATGTCGTAAAAGAACAAGTGAAGTAGTATCAAGAAATTTTCGGATCGGATGTGCGATGAAGATTACGAATTCACTACAGATAACCACGCGGAAAGAGTGGCACGCGTGGCTCAAGAAAAATCACGCGAGCGAGCGGGAACTTTGGCTTGTGTTTCATAGGAAGACGACGGGTAAACCGGTGCTTGACTATGAAGATGCCGTTGAAGAGGCTCTGTGTTTCGGGTGGATTGACAGCATCATACAAAAAATTGACGAAGAAAAGTACGCCCGCAAATTCAATCCGCGCATGAAAGGCAGCAAGTGGTCGGATGTCAACATTCGCCGGGTAAAAAAACTTATTGAAGAAAATAAAATGCAGCCTGCGGGTATGCAGCGCATCAACCCGGAAATTTTTAACCGGAAACCGGATAAGCAGTTCTCCGGTAAGAATCCGGAAGATACGCCTTCATATATAAAAGAAGCTTTTTCGGTGGATAAAGACGTTATCACATTCTTCAACGCCTTGGCGCCTTCACACCGGAAAAATTACATCCTGTGGATATCCTCTGCTAAACGCGAAGAAACAAGAAACAAAAGAATTACAGAAGCATTAATTCTCTTGAAGAATAAACAGAAACTCGGATTAAAATAATGGAGTACGTATGACCGATGTTATTACCCTGAAAAATGCCGAACATTACACCTGGGGAAACAATTGCGACGGCTGGCACTTTTTGAATAGTGAAAATCTAAGTATCATCCGCGAGTGTGTCCCGCCGAACGGGGTTGAGATAAAACACTTCCACGAACACTCTGCCCAGTTCTTCTTTATCCTGTCGGGCGTCTGCACCATGCTTATCGGCAGCAGAACGCTCACCATTCGAGCCGGAGAGGGCTGCCACGTTGAACCGGGAACCGTGCATCAACTCATCAACAACGACACCGAGGATCTGCATTTTCTGGTTATTTCCAACCCGAAAAGCCATGGCGACCGGGTTATTGTTCCTTAGTGATGGAGCTGCCGAAACTTTTTCGTAATTTTACAATTCACATTAATTGGATTCATTAATTATTAATACTATGAGCAGTCTCAACGATAAGTTTTTCCGCACGCTGGAACATTATCCGGAATATTGTTTCCTGATAACATCCGACGGAACCATCGTTGACGTTAACAAAGCATATATTATTAAATCAAAGTCGCTGAAAGAAGAACTTCTCGGCGGCAAAATTGAATCCCTTTTACACAAGCCATCAGTCCTCAAGTTCGACCACGCTCTTGCGCGATGCGAAAAGGAAGTTTCGTACCAGACATTTGAAAGCAAGCTCCAGATGCCCGGGGATGTGCAGGTTGATGTACAGTTATTTCTGTCGCCCTGTTTCTCCGAGAACGATTCTGCTGATAAAATATTTGTGGTTATCGCTAAAGATATTACCCATGAGCGCCAGACGGAAATAGATTTCATGCGTTTCTATTCTGTCGCCGAAAACACGGTGAATCCTTTACAGATAACCGACCTTTCGGGCAAAATGATTTTTGTTAATCAGGCATTCTGCAAGGCAAGCGGCTACTCCGCTGAAGAATTGCTCGGCAAAAATCCCAACGTGTTCAGCAGCAGGAAATATCCCAAACAGTTCTGGGATAATATGTGGGGCACGATTTCCGCGGGCCAGGTCTGGTTCGGCGAAGTGGAAAACAAAAAAAAGAGCGGCGAACCTTTCTATACACAGCTGCTCATATCTCCTATTGTTGATAACAGTAAAAAAGTCCTCGGTTATTTCGGCATTCACCGGGATTTGACCGAGCGGCGCAATCTCGAAAAGCAGCTTATCCATACACAAAAGATGGAAAGCATCGGCACGCTTGCCGCGGGTGTCGCACACGAAGTCGGTAATCCGCTTGCTTCTATTTCTGCGCTCGTGCAAATCATTCAGCGTCAGACGACTGATGATTTTATCAAGGAGAAATCCGAGCTTGTTAAAAAGCAAATAACCAGAATTTCAAAAATTATCCGCGACCTTGTTGATTTTTCGCGGCCTTCCAATTACGAATTGAAGCTGACGGATATTAACGAGAACATCCGCGAATCTATTGAGATTGTCCGGGTAGGTAAAAAGGCAAAGGACATTGAGTTTATTCAAAACCTTGATGTTACTATGCCCCCGCTGCCGCTTGTTTCCGATCAGTTGCAGCAGGTGTTCGTCAACATTCTTATCAACGCGGTTGATGCGATTATCGAAAGACGCGCACAGGTTCCGGTTGAGGAACGCGGCATGATAAAGGTTGCCTCTTCAATGGATAAAGACTTCTGCAAAATAACATTTGAAGATAACGGCATCGGCGTTAAGGATGATAAGATTTCAAAAATTTTCGAGCCATTCTTTACCACCAAAACAGAAGGCAAAGGAACGGGTCTCGGCCTTTGGGTAAGCTACGGCATCGTAAAAAGTTTTCAGGGTGATATTAAAGTGGAAAGTAAATACCACAAATACACCAAATTCATTATTCATTTACCGGCAAAGTCGGTATTCTAAAGGGAAGCACATGTCAGAACGGATATTAGTTGTTGATGATGAAGATATAATACGCGAATCGCTTTGCTATATTCTTAGTAACGAAGGCTATCAGGTTGATCAGGCAGAGAACGGAAGAGCCGCATATGAAAAAACTTTAGAAAATTATTATGATCTGGTGATAACCGATATTGAAATGCCGCAGATGAAAGGCACAGAGCTTTTGGAAAAAGTTTCTGCCGTTACATCGAGCACCTCGTTTATTGTCATCACCGCCTATGGTTCTCTGGATACGGCAATTAAAGCACTCCGTGCAGGTGCGCAGGATTATATTTTAAAACCCGTCGAGTTCGATGAACTTACTATCAAGATACGCCGCTTGTTCGATTTAAAACGCCTGCTTCAGGAAAATCAGATGCTGCGCCGCGAGCTGCAAAGAACCTATGATTTTTCCAAGATCATCGGCAAGAGTCCCAGCATGAAATCGGTGTTCGATATGATTCAGACTGTCGCCACAACCGACAGCACCGTGCTTATCACCGGCAACAGCGGTACGGGAAAAGAACTTGTCGCGAGAGCTATCCATTACAACAGCAAGAGAAAGAACAAGCCGTTCATCGCGGTAAACTGCGGGGCAATATCAGAAAACCTTATTGAGAGTGAATTGTTCGGGCATAAAAAAGGCGCATTCACCGGAGCGATTACCGACAAAGAAGGCTATATCAAAGCCGCAGAAGGTGGCACTCTTTTTCTTGATGAAGTGAGTGAAATGCCGCTGCAATTACAGGTAAAACTATTGCGCGTCCTGCAGGAGCGTGAATGTACTCCCGTCGGCTCAACGTCACCATTCACTGTTAACATCCGTTTTGTTGCTTCAACCAACCGCAATCTGATGGAAGAAATTTCGAAGGGGAAATTCCGCGAGGATTTATTTTACCGCCTCAATGTTGTTGACATTAATCTTCCTTCTCTCAAACAACGCCGCGAAGATATACCGCATCTGGTTGACCACTTTATTGATAAGTACAGAACCGAAATGGGCAAGAACGTCCGCGGTATTGAGAACAATGCACTGCGCGCGTTGATGAACAACGAGTGGCGTGGTGAGGTGCGTGAACTTGAAAATGCAATCGAACGCGCTGTAATCTTTGCCGCATCGGATATGATTTCACTTCAGGATCTGCCGGACAACCTGCGTAACATAAAAGAAATTCAGGTGCCGGAAAAAATCGGTTCGCTTGAGGAGTTTATGAAGCGAATTGAGAAGGAATATATTTTGCGGGCGCTGGAGTCGTACAATTACGACAAAGAAAAAGCATCCGCCGCTTTGAATCTCGGATTATCAACATTGTATCGTAAGATTAAAGATTTAGAAATCGAAGTATAGGGGGAAATTAACCGCAAAGAACGCCAAGCACGCAAAGATTTTTCAACAAAACACATTGTTGCTTACAAATAATTAATCTGTGTGAATCCGTGTTATCCGCGTCATCCGTGTTCTATTGCGATTTTGGAGGCGTTCTATTCTTTCCAGGAAATTTTTTCCAACCTGAGCAATTTACGCTTTACATCTAACCCGCATGAATAACCGCCCAGACCGCTATCGTGGTTGATAACCCTGTGGCATGGGATAATAATAGGAATAGGGTTTTTGCCGTTAGCTGAACCGGCCGCGCGAAACGCATTCGGACTCCCGACTTTTCCGGCAAGCTGTTTATAGCTTATCACTTTTCCGTATGGGATTTTCTCAAGCTGTTTCCAGACGCTCTTCTGAAATTTTGTACCCGCTTCAATACTCAGTGGTACCGAAAACTTTGTTCTTGTTCCGGCAAAGTACTCTTTCAATTCATCATAGATGCCGAAAAACTCTTTCGTCTGTTTGCCAAGCTTTTTACAATCCGCCGGTACGTCGCCTACTCCGTTTAACGAAATTGAGGCGATACCTTTTGGTGTCGCTGTAACAGTAAAATTAATTCCAGCCAAACTGAATGATGTACAGAACATGGAGAGACTCCTTGTTAAACTTTTATCCTGCCGTGACTTCAATATTCGGATCAACGTAACGCTGCAGCACACTTTCAATTGCGATTAATGTACCGCTGATTGCGCTTGGGCAGCTTCCGCAGGCACCCTGATAACGGACTCTCAAAGTATAACCCTCAAGACCCATAACTTCAAGGCCGCCGCCGTCAAATGCCAATGCCGGGCGGACTCTTTCGTTCAATACCTGAACAATTTTTTTGAGCAGTTCGCCGTCAACCGGAGCTTCCTCCGGAGCATTTTCCTCAGCGAGAAGCTGGCTTTTATCGAAATGCGAAAGGAAATCAACCAGCGGACGCTGTATTTTTCCCCAGTCGGCATCTTTGGCTTTACCGATGGTGATAAACTTATCCATATAAAAGACTGAATTAATGCCGCCTAATGCAAAAATTCCTTTTGCCAACGGATCATTAGCAGCTTCGTCAATAGAAAAATATTGTCTTGGTGCGTGTTTTAGCAGACGCTCATTTATGAGAAACTTCAGGGCGTTTGGGTTAGGTGTTAATTCAACATCAACAACTTGAAGCATAGAAAAATCCTTAAAAAATGTCAGCAGGAAAAATAAAGTTAAATCACGTAACCGCCAAGCCATATACGCTTTATAAGTAAACAATAATTAATCATTTTTAGTGCCCTGGTACTTTGCCGGAAGCCAAAGCCCTTACGACATAAAAAAACCCTGTTTTGTATCTGAAAATTCAGACTAAAACAGGGCTTAAAACCGGATTTAGGGGGATTTATTTCCCTTGGGCCTGTGCCTGCTGTGCCTTTAAGGCCGCAATTTTCGCATCAACCGCACCGGCAACTTCAGGATACTCTGCCTTCATCTTCTGAAGCAGCAAGATCTCCTTCTGGAACTTACCCTGTGATTCATAGATGCTCATAAGCATCTGATACGGGTTATAGCTTGAGTTGATGTCAACCGCACCGGCGGTAATTGTTTTCAACGCCTCGGTTTCAATGTCGGATGCCAACGTATTGAACATCTTCGTATCGCCGGACTCTTTGTAAAGATTCGCGACATTCATGAGCAAACGATAATCCAGTTTGATCTTTGAACGCGGCATAATTCTTTCCATGGCGTTCAGCGCTTCAACGCACTTATCCGGCTGTCCGGTTGATTGGTACGCCAGCGCGATACGCATGAATGAACTACGATAATTCTGTATCATCCGCTCCATGTTTTCATCAAAGAAGACATTCGGATCGGCTACGCCGCGGAATTTAAAGCTTGGCGAATACGTCTTGCTATAGCCCGGGTCTTCGTTGAACAAGCATTTTCTTGTCAGATCAAAATTGACAGACGCCCCTTCGCTTGTAATTCTTTCCGGCGTTAAGCGGTAACAGAGGCCTTCGAGCTTGCAGTAATTGCTGAGACCGATTTTACAGTCTTCTGAACACGTTACGGCAAAATAGATAGGACGGCGCCAGTTATTTCTCATAACGATTTCACGCACCATAATATCCTGCGCGCGAATACCCTGCACGTCACCCTGCCCGAGTGTCGGCGACATTCTGAATGTAACCTTGCCGCTGTTAATACTTGCGGTATCGGTTACGTCGAATTGTTTATATACTTCTTTAGGAACTTCAATCGAGTATGTTTGTGCCTCAAACTGTACCGGCTGAATTTTTTCTATTTCTTCATCGGGTATTTGTATGTCAACCGTCGGAGTGCCGTACGGCGTCTCATACTTCAATTGTTTGATATACCACGGTGTGTTGATAAGGCTCAGGTTCGCGATGCGAACATCACGGCGCACACCTTCAACATCCTGCAAATACCAGAGCGGGAATGTATCGTTATCGCCATTGGTAAATAGTATCGCGTTAGGCTGGCAGCTTTGCAGCATGTTGTATGCAAAGTCCCAGGGCAGCCAGTTCTGTGAACGGTCGTGCTCGTGATAGTTTGCAACCAGCATGCGTCCCGGCACAAAGACAAACAAAAGGACAAGCGCTGTGGCTGCAAGCGGCTTGCGCAAATTCACGGCGGGAAGTTTGTCCATAATCAATTCCATTATACCGCGTGCACCAAGGCCTATCCAGATGGCATACGCGAATCCCATACATGCGTAAAACTTATCACGTTCACGCGGCTGGGGCTCCTGCTGATTCTGATAGAACGCAAAGAGATAGCTGACGAATATGAACAGGAACAGAAATGCCGAAGCCATCTTCCAATCCTTGCGGAAATGGTAGAATAAACCTATCAGGCCGATAAGGAACGGAATTCCGTACATTGAGTTGTGTGCATCACCGGCAAATTTTAAATTAAAAGCTTTGCCAAAAAGATTACCGACGCTGTTGAACGGCCAGATATTCACACCGTCATCCTGCGTCCAGCCTTCCCTGCCCGCATAGGTCCAAAGGATATAACGGGTCATCATGTGGTTCATCTGATATTTCCAAAGAAATTCCAGATCGCTTGAGTAATTGGAATAAATACCCTGCTGATGTGTTTCCGGTGAAAATCTTCTCTTGAATGTTGGGAAGTCGCCGTACTGTTCACGATTAAGATACGTCAACATTTCGGTAAAATTAACCGGGGCATTTTCGTTCATAGGAGGATTCATGTTCGCTCTGATAACGATCATCGCGTATGAAGAGTATCCGAGGATAATAAACAAAACAGCAAGCGTTGCGATATGCAGCACTTGATTCTTTCTCTGATATGCCCAGTAAGAAAGATATGCCAGCCCGCCGAGTATGCCTACGATAACAACAATAGCCGCGACTTTGTTTGTTCCGGCAATCAAGCCAAGGAGAATAGGTATATATTTTACGACAGCAGTCAAAATAAAGAACTTGGCGAACGCGCCGATAAAAATGGCGATGTATATTGAATTGCGGGTAAAAACTTTTTTCCAGAAAATCCCCATCCAGATAACACTGACCAATCCGATGGCAATAATAAATTCCGTATCGTAGGCTTTATACTTTTCCGGATCGGGCACATCGGTTGAGGTTGAAAACGCCCACATACCGATTGCAATAATAGCGAGAAGTCCGACATGACCGAGAAGTATAAATCCTGATTTTTTCAACGCGTCTTCATCATCAACATATTTTTTGAACATGAATATCATGGTAATAGGTATAAACGCGAGAATACCGAATGAACGGAGCGTAGTGGAAACACCGATAAGATACGCGATAAGAATGATATATTTTGAATTGTCCGGATTATCGGCTCTTTCATACCAGCGCATTCCAAAGTATACAATAAGAACGAAGACGAATGTGTTGGTCGCATAAATCTCAGATTCAGTACCATTAAACCAGAAAGAGTGGCTGAACGTCCATGCAAGCGCGCCGATCATCGCCGCGCCGTAGTTGGCAATCAGGTCAAAAAGGGATTTATATCCGCGTCCCGTGAAATTCTCAATAAGCTTAACAATGATGAGAAACAGCAGCATAGCGCTGAACGCACTTACGGTTACGGATAGCAAATTCATCCGCAATCCGATGTTATCAACAATCGGAATCATTGAGAATAGTCTGCCCATCAGGGTAAAAAACGGCGATCCCGGAGGATGGGGAACCTGCAGGCCGTAAGCGGCCGCGGCAGCTTCACCGCAATCCCAGAACGATACTGACGGCTGCACGGTCTTAAAGTAAACGACCCATGTAACAATAGCCACCAGCAGCGCCGATGCACGATACATTAATTTCTGTGTTTTTAAAGAGATACTGTTTTGCTCCATAAATCTTTAATCCTTATTGGGATAAGTAACTAAAAACGCCGAAAAACCGGCAGATTCTTGAGAAACACGAGGGAAACGCACATTTCACCCATGGCAGAATACCAAAAATTTAACCTATTAAGGTACTAATAAGCAGGCAAAAAATCATGGTTTTTTTCACAGCCCGCGCGAAACCCTTTTTGTTTAGACGGCTGAACCGGAGAAAGGTTTAGGAAAAGACGGGAAGCATGTCTCAATCGCTCCAACTTAAGATTGAAAAATGCTTTGATAGTTTTCTTTGCTGTTACTCCTGCCAATCAGAATACGTTGCCTGAACTCTTTTGGACTTTTTGAAATACAAACTCCAAATTACAGCCCCGATGGTGCTCATTAAAATTTGTAATAAGACGTTCGAGATTGCATCGCCTTTGTGTTGTTGCGAAACGAATGACGCGGGAATAGTAAAGAACGATAGAAAATACGCCTTAATAATAAACGCACAGACTCCTTGCACTGCCAGAGGCTTAATATCTTTTAGTGCTTTTGCAGCTTTGATTCCCAGTATAAGAATATAAATCCGGGCAATATACGCGACAGCGCCGAATAAGATAATTGACGGATATTGTTCAGCCAGAGCACGATATTTGATGAAGTCCATAATAACAGCTGGGACAAATAGGGTGGGAATAAAATACAGATAAATAACTATGAAAAATGAAAGCCACCCGCCGATTCCCGAATACATAATAGAATCATGCATTTGGTTAATTTTAGGTTCAGCGACCGGAGCAGACAAGTCTTTTGTAGAATCATCACTCATGATACGTTCCCTTATAATATAGAACAGCAAATTTGTGTAACTATATACCACTATTTTGTTAGAAAGACAATAGCGCTTACTACCGCGAGGGCATTTTCTTTGTGGGCAATATTGCGTATGTTGCTGTACATGTTGCGCTGTTAATTTAAGGAGCCGGTAAATGACAAAGATAGTATTCCCCCTCTTGCTTGTGTGTTTAAGCATTTCATTCCTTCATGCACAATCCGAACAGCATACGGGAAGGATATTGAAAAACATCCGCTCAGCACATCAGGGAAAATATAATGCAATGCACCTGAAAACCATAACCGGTTCCGATTGTGATGTTGATGTCGGCAAACCAGTCTTTGTCTGCCGCTACGATACTGCCGGAAATCTTATTGACTCCATAGGCTATCCCCGCAGAGATTTAATGAAGGATATTCAGACTCTTGCAGACAACAAACAACTTAGCGCGTCCTGTTTCGAAGACGGAAATATTATCGAATACAAATTTCATTTCACGTATGATGAAAAAGGACTGCGGACACAGGTCGCTGCTCATACTACCACCCGCACAGAAATTACTGGGGCATTAAGTTTTGCCGACGACACAACTTCTTACACTTACGATGATCAAGACCGGCTTATCCGCACATTGCGGAAAAACCGCAACGGCGTTATGATTCAGGATGATGTTTTCTCCTATGAAGACAACGGCAATCTTGAGTTCTGGAAACAATTCAAATCCGGTTCGCCGAGAAACTTCACCAATCAGTACGCCTACGACTCGCGAAACAACCTTATCGAGTATTACCGGACAGATGCGGCAGGAGATTTTCAGGCACGCGAAAAATGCACTTACGATGCACAAGGCAACATCCTGACATGGGAGAACTTCGCGAAATCCGGCTCAACCATTTACAAAAAGACATTCACCTATGACCAATACGGCGACATGACCGAAAGTCTCGGCTATATTGACGGAGATAATTTCGATAGTAAACTGCAAAAAGTATATGATAATTCCGGCAACCTCACCGAAACAACATTTTCATCGGGAAGAGTAACGGGTCAGGGGGATTTCATATTTAAAGACCGAAGAAAAGAAAATTTCTTTTACGATGCGCATAACAATCTTATTGAAAAAGACACATACAATATCAAAGGCGAGAAAACCGTTACCGAGATTTTTTATTACGACGACAATGACAACCTTATTCGTAAAAGCGTTAACCCGGGGCCGTGCCTGAATATAGTATATGAATATTATAATTGATGAATAATATTATCGCGTTCGAAGCTTTGATCCGGGCGTGCGGAGATATTGATTAAGAAACGATTTGATTTTGTCGTCAAGTTTTTTGCCACCGGCCATAGCAAGATTTGAGTGCTTGCCTCCGGCAACCGGATACCAGAATTTGTGCGCCGACGCAATATTGTCAAAATCCAATTTGCCGTATTTCGAATCTATGCGTTCATCGCTCGTACCGTGAATAACCATCACCGGCTGAGTAATTTGTTTAGCGGCCAATGCGGGACAAACACTATCAGCAGAGAATCCCGCTATCTTTTCACTGAACATCAGCGCCCTGTCTGGAATGAAGTCTAAGCGCACGTGCGCCATCCTTGCAAAATAATCCCGTGTCGTACTTCGCAAATCGGCAAACGGACTTTCAGCAATCCCGCAAACAATGCGCTTATCAACAGCCATTGCCTGTAATGCAACTGCCGCGCCGAGCGAGTGCCCCATTATTCCGAAAGGTGCCGAATGAGGATAGCGTATAATAGCAGAATCAATGTATCGCGAAACATCATGCTTCTCATAAAAACCGAATGTGCAGTTGATTCCCCCGCTTTCGCCGTTGGCACGCGAGTCGTAACATATACAATTATATCCCTGGTCGGTTAATTCTTTCGCAAGCGGAAGCATCATGTTCTTGCAGCTTGAAATTCCGTGCATTAAAATCATTGTGCCTTTTGCCTGTTTACCCGCCGCGTAAATAAACCAACCCTTAAGGAGAATTGAATCTTCAACGGTGATATTAAAATCGAAATAGCGCATCCCTTTTTTTGAAGGGTCAATGTCTTCGGGATGTTCAGCAAGGATATGCGCCTTCGTGACTCTTTCAGGCCGTATTGTCGAATACGCGAAATAATCCTTCATGCTCTTATCTGCTATATACCAGACAGAGGCAATAAGGACAATCAGAACAGCCGGAATCGTGAAGAGTTTTCTCATCTCGTGTGTAATGCAATAGATATATTAAAAGTTTACCACAACAATCTATTGGTAAACAAATCGAGAATCAAATAATATATGATGGGCGGGAAAGAATTGGAGAAGTCATTAGCACGATATCACAGAGTACACCGCATAAGTATATGTCTAAATTGAACTCACCCCCTTCCCCTCTCTTGACAAGAGAGGGGAGAGCCCGAAGATGCTAACTTGGCTTAAATTTAGTTGGCGAGGGTGAGTTCATTTTTTAATGCCGTAGAATATAATGCAACAAGTCAAGCAGCAGAAGTTAAACGCCGCGCTAAGGATAACAACAAGCGCGTAATTGTTCTTCACAAACACAATTAGCCACATTAACCCTGCTGACAACTCAAACCGGTACCAAGCCTTGCGTAAACAACTATCACCAGTTTATCCAATATAAATTCAAAGAATAGTATCTCATGCCGTCCATGACTGGATAGTATTTCTTTCCGTATACAATGCTGGAATTTATTTTTAAATCAAAGTGATTTAGGATATTCAATATATCACTGCTTAGCATTTCTTTATCAAAGGATGCTAATGTCTTTATTAGTCCAGACATCCGGAACCCGATCCCGCTTGTCAGAAAATTCCTACCGCCATGATAGTCGTCTTCGGTAAAGGAGCCGCCATACATCATAACCATATCAAAAAAGCCAAGCTCCCATCCTTTTAGTTTATCCGTATTCACATTTCCTGTCCCCAATATCACCTCTTTAAAGAAGTTAATATTTCCCATCCCGGATTTATATCCCCATGGCAATGGTTTTGAATAATCATAACTCAAATTGGCAAGTTGACAGTTTGCTTCTGTTGTCCACGCAAAAGAAATTGGACGAATGGTGATGTCGTTTTTAGTATAGGTAAATCCTAAATCGTATTCTATGCCTTCACTAGCATATCGCGGCTGGTACGACGAATGCGGCGATGAGGTGACAGGTGCGTCGCCTCCTAAATTACATCTGGCCGCCCCAATAGTGATATCTAAAAACGGAGCGAGCCCCCGAGAAAGGAGAATCGGTTTCTCTGTCGCTTGATCCACAATCTCAACTACGGGAATATTTAATATAACACCCCAATCATATAGGTCGGCAGAACCGGGCACATAATAATTCATTTTTGCGCGTTTATATGTAATTCCCCCTGATAGGCGCACATAATAATCACACGCGGAGCTTATTGTAATTTGATTTGATTCCTCATGCGCATCGTAAATATCGGATATTACTTGACCATATCCGTCATAAACACCATCGTGTCCTACATTCATTCGGGTATTTGTGTAAGCAAGTCCAACGGCTATATGGGGTAATTTGGGGAAATACTTTTGAAGGTTCACGCCTCCTGATAAAGTAATTGAACGAATATACATTCCCTCGCGATACCGCCTCATCCAGTCAATGTAGTTTGTACTAAGAGCAATAACATTGTTGTTGAGCGATTGTAAACCCAAGTGAGCTGGATTAAAATTTATTGCCGAGGGATTATCGGTAATATGCGCCACCGAGGCAAACCCCATTCCCATCATCTCCGCATTTGAAGGAATACGCAGAGATGTGAATACTTGAGCAAATAAAAATGAGGGAATAATGACAGTAAGAAAAATTCCGTAAATGACCATCTTTTTCATAATCCACCTGATTGTTTTTGGTTAAACATTCTTAACCAAAAATAAGGTGTTCTGTTTCGACACACAAGAAAAATTTACCATTCACCCCTGCAATAATTTTGTCCGGAAAATTTTATTCCCTGCTTAAGCTTTCACCCGCTTTTTAATCGGAAGTTTGTAGTATCGGGTTTTATCGTATTGATAGAACGCGTTGGCAACCGCGGCGGCTGTGGGGACAAGTCCAATCTCACCGACGCCCTTGCTTCCGTGCGGACCATGCGGATCCTGTACTTCAATACCGATAACGTTTATGTTGGGAGTTTCTTTTGCTCGCAGAATACCGCACTTGCGGAGACGTGTACTTTTCGGAACGCTGTTTTCCATTTCAAGGTCTTCTGATATTGCATAACCTAATCCCATGTGCACGGAACCTTCTATCTGTCCTTCAAACAATGTGGGATTAATTATTCTGCCCGCGTCATGGGCCGCATACACCGTATCAATTTCGCCGTTATCATCGAGTGTTACGACCTGTGTTGCGAAACTGTAGGAGTAGTGGGTAATCACTTCCGGTACATCTGCGCCGGGTTTTGTTGTCCAGTTACACAGCCATTCACCGACATATATATTACCCGCAAGTTCAGCGAGTGTTTTTGTTTTTAAATCTTCGCGAAGCTGCTTTGCCGTATTGGCAATTGAATTTCCGATTATGGATGTTGCACGCGAGGATGTTGTCATTCCCGCAAACGCTTTTGATTTCGTATCAATCACTACTTCAACAATTGAAGGATCAATCCCTGTTTCATGGCAAAGGAACTGCACGGCCATAGTGTTCACACCCTGCCCCATTTCAGTCCAACCGTGATGCAGAATTACTTTTTTATCGGATACGATTTCAATCTTTGTTACGCCTTCATCGTTCATGCCGTTACCGACACCGGTATTTTTGATGCCGCATGCTATGCCGGCATACTTTGCGTTTTGAAAAATGTCTTTTACCGCGAGCATTGTTTCCTTAACTCCCGCGCCGCGATTGAGTATCTGTCCCGTTGAAGTCATCTTTCCTTCTTCAAGCGCATTATCGAAACGGAACTGCCAGCGGTCGAAACCGCCTTTCTCGCACAGGTCATCAATACAGCTTTCCATGGCAAACGCAACCTGATTAACTCCGAATCCGCGCATGGCACCGCATGGAAGATTGTTCGTATAAACCGCCTTGCTTTCGATATCCACGGCAGGGACGTCATACGGTCCAACCGCATGTCCGGCTGCTCTTTCCAATACTTTCATACCGACCGACGCGTAAGCTCCGCTATCGCCCAGTATATCTGCTTTGCAATATGTCAGCATGCCGTTTTTATCACAGCCGACTTCATACTTCATTCTCATAGGATGACGCTTCGGATGCATCATGATTGATTCATCACGATTTAAACGAACGCGAACCGGCTTTTCCAAAAGATACGCAAACAGTGCTGCATGTCCCTGAACGGAAAGATCTTCCTTGCCGCCGAAACCGCCGCCGTTAGGTACCAGAGTAACGCGCACATTATCAAGCGGCAGATTGAGGATAGCTGCTATCTGTTTTTGATCGGAATAAACACCTTGCCCTTGCGAAAGAATCTCAATACCGTTTTCGACTTTAATACCTATTGCTGCTTCTGTTTCCATAAAACCATGTTCTATCATTTGCGTGTAGTAAGTACCCGAGGAAACATACGCGGTTCTTGCAATCGCTCCCTCCATATCGCCGCGTTTAACGGGAGATGAAGAAAGAAGATTTCCCTTAGGTCCGATTTTCGGAGTCTCCGGAAGCAGCGCAATCTCAGCATCCGAAACCGGAGTCAATACTTCATATTCTATTTCAATAAGTTTCAAGGCTTCGCGGGCAATCGCTTCGGATTCTGCCACCACTCCTGCAAGCACATCACCGACATAGCGTGTCTCTTCGCCGACAGCAACCATCAACGGCCAATCTTTAACAACCATGCCGATAATCCGTTCGCCGGGAACATCCTTCGCGGTAAACACGCGTATAACTCCCGGATGTTTTTCTGCCTTCTCAGTGTTCAGTGATAATACTTTCGCGCGCGGATGATCGCTGAATTTCAAGGCGCCGTACAACATACCGGGGAACGAAATATCCGCCACGTACGGACAATCACCTAAAACTAATTTTTCGGAATTGTACTTCGGCTGTCTGCCGCCGATTTTTGCATCATTTCTTAATTCTGGTAACTCTTCGTTATTGCGGATGGTTTTTGCCGTGAGTTCAATAGCATCAATAATTTTTTTATATCCCGTACAGCGGCAAAGATTAGGCTGTAAAGCTCTTGCAATTTCTTCACGTGTAGGTTCGGGATTGTTTTCGATGAGTGTTTTTGCCTGCATAACAATTCCGGGAATACAAAACCCGCATTGCACGCCGCCTGTCTGGACAAATGCTCTGGAGATTGTTGTGCGGAGATAATCGCTCATGCCGTCAGTTGTGAGGACATTGCCATCTTCTGCTTTTTTCATGGTGATAGCACAGGATAGCACTGCTTTGCCGTTCAACTGCACAGTACAACAGCCGCATGCAGCCTGGGGCGCGCATCCGTCTTTTGCAGAAGTAATTCCGAGGTGCTCTCTGAGATAACTTAAAAGCGAAAGTTCGGGATTGCCGTTATATTCGTGTCTAACACCGTTCACCGTAACAAACATATTCATCCTAACAAAACATAAAAAAAATAAATCACGGATGACGTTCATTGCGGAAATATAATGACGAGCCCTCACCCTCTGTCCCTCTCCCAAAGGGAGAGGGAAGAAGACTTGGATAGTTTTGATTTTCTAACTCCTCTTCTCCCCTGGGGAGAAGAGGTTGGGTGATGAGGGATTATGCACCAACATCATCGCTACATCTCTACAAGTACGAAATCCGTGTTCTATTTCTAACATTCAAAACGCGGAAATCGTTTCAAAATCCTATTGGAAGAGCGGAAAATCCTTCAAATTCTTCAATAACAGAAACATTTCGGAAACGTGATCCAGGGTAATTGCATCACTGACGCCATTCTTGATCGAATATTCCTTCAGTTCGAAATCGTCCTTGCCGAATTTTGCTGCAACTGCCGGTGACTCATACACCACCGAACCGTTTTCAAACGCGAGCGATGATACGAATCCCGGTTTTTTGCAGAAAAGTTTTCCATCTTCAAAACGGAATCCTGTCGGTTCCACATCAAAGCTTTCTTTAGTTAAGTGGAATTTCGGTTTCGTCTTATACGGAGCGCCCGCAGTCGGACAGAATGAATCGCAGTTACCGCATTCGTTACAGAAATCGCGTACGTTAATGATCTGCGGCTTTTGCGAAATTTTCATGATGCTGTCTTCAACAATTTCAGCTTTACCCATGTTCATAACAACTTTATACGTTGGTATGTCCATCGGAACAACATCATATGTTACATTCGCGAAGTTCGGGCACACTGTTGTACAGATGTTGCAAACATCGTCGCAGAATAAACAGCGCTGTGCTTCTTTGATTGCTTCTTCTTTGCTGATAGTAGCGTGAACAAGTTCAAAGTTCTTACCGGTTGATTTCGGTGACTCGTGAATTTCGAGTCCGGGCTCACGGTGCGCAACTTTCTTTTGCAATCCCGCGAGATCAATGCTCTTGTCTTTATGCGTTCCGGCAAATGCAAAATTATCGAGTGCAAGTTTCGCAATTTTCAGCGCGGCTTTCTTTCCGTCACCGACAGCATTGATAAGCGAATCAGCTCCGCGAACCGCATCACCGCCCATGAATACATTCGAAATGTTTGTATTCAGTGTGGCTTTGTCAACGGAAAATTCTTTCGGTGAAATAAAATCAAGGTCAATATCCTGACCGATAGCGGTCAGAATGTTGTCAAATTCGAGAACAAACTCCGAACCTTTAACAGGAACAGGACGACGTCTGCCGCTTGCATCCTTCTCGCTCAGTTCCATTCTGATATTCGTCAAATGCAGTTTGCCGTTTTTCTTTTCAATCGAAAGCGGTGCAGTCAGCTCGATTATTTCGATGCCTTCTTTTATTAATGCATCAACTTCTTCTTTATCTGCCGGCATTTCGTTAATCGTTCTGCGATAGAGAACCTGTACTTTTCCGGCGCCGATTATGCGATTGGCAGTACGCGCGGTATCAATGGCGGAGTTTCCACCACCAATGACGGCAACTTTCTTACCAAGTTCAATTTTTCCACCGCGGCGAATAATTGACAGGAACTGCAACTGATCGTAAACTTCAGCAGCGTCTTCGCCCGGGATTTCAAGTTTTTTACTCTTCTGTGCACCGATACCGATAAAGATATACGCGCAATCTTTTCTTAACTGATCAAAGAATTCCGTGTCAACTCTATGACTGAAATGCAGATTAACACCGACTGACTTAACAAGTTCAATATCCGCATCTATACGATCGGCTCTCAATCTGAATTCCGGAATGGAATCCGACGGCATACCGCCCGCAAATGGTTTTGACTCATATACATCAACCGTGAATCCCTCGAGAGCGAGGAAATACGCGCATGATAAGCCCGCGGGACCCGCACCGATGACACCTATCTTTATTCCGTTTTTCTTTGCGGCGCTTTCATGTTTGTTCTTATTATACTCTTCCGCGTTGAAGCGTTTGATGGCGCGTATCTGTAATGAATTATCATAATTCATTCTGGTACATTTTGTCTGACACAAATGGTCGCAGACATTTCCGGTAATATTCGGAATCGGATTATCGGTCGTGATAATTTTATACGCGTTCTCAAAATCGCCGATGCCGGTATAGTACATATAATTCGGCACGTTCTGATCTACTGCACATGCTTCAATACATGGCGCGTGAACGCAATCATACTCAGTCAGAGTACGTTTTGTTTTAATATTTTTATACGGGAAACTGCTCTTGTGATATGCTTTGTTTGCGAGAACGGCTTCGGCATAAGCGTTCAGATTTCCAAGCGCAGCAGCTTCTACGTCGGATGTTGCACCGTTTTTGTTTACAATAAACTCGTCAATTGATTTTGCGTTTACACCGGTAAATGCTGATTCAAGGCTCTCGATGTACTGAGTCATGCGCATATATCCACCCGGTTTCAACAGGTCGGAGCAAACAGTTATTGGTTTCAATCCACATGCAAGGGTATCGGCAACGTTAAATGCATCAACACCCGCGCAGAATGAAATATCGAGTTTGCCGTCAAAGTCGTTTTGTAATTTTGCAGCGAGATTAATGCTTATCGGATGCAATGCACGGCCGCTTGCATACACCATCTTTTCATTTTCCGGCAGTTGACGTGTTAAGTTCAACGATTCAAGTGTATTCGTTAATTTCAGGTTGAATGTAACACCCGATTTTTCAGCGGATTTCTGAAGCGATTTAATTAATTCCAACGCGTCGGGGTATTTCAGGTCATGTTCAAATGCAATATCCGGAACATTAACGGTAAATCCGGAAACGGCATTCAGTATTTCGCGCAGGCGCTCTGGTCCGAGCAAAGTCGGATTTAATTTAATAGTTGTGTGAAGTTTTCTCTCTTCAATGAGATACTTGCCGATTTTATGAATTTCATTCGGGGGACATCCGTGCATGGTTGACAAGGTAATGTTGTCTGTCATTCTGCTTGGAATTTTTATATCGCGGATAGCGGGATACATCGGAGCTATTGCTTCAATTTTTGCCGCAAGTTCAGCTTCGCAGTTTTCCATTTTCTCAAGGAACCATTGCACATTCGGTTTTAAGATACCGGCATAGTCATAACCGACGCTCATGTTAAAGATAAAGCCCTGCTCGTCACCTTCCCATCCGAATTTATGTTTTAAAACGTGCATGACAATCCACGCATTCAGGTACTCTTCGAATGAGCCTTTTAATGTCAGCTCCTGTGACCACTCGCAGTTGTAACCCTCATCTTCAACTTCGATACACGGTTTTGATACGTGTATCTCGTCAAGAGTCTGGACGGTTTTCAGTTCTATATAACGGGCTCCGCACAACCACGCGCCGATGATATTCTGCGCAAGCTGTGTCTGTGGTCCGGCGGCAACGCCGAGGGGAGTTTCTAAAAGCCTGCCGTATCTATACATACGGAAGGGGTCATTTGCCTTTGGCGCGTACAGGTTCTTTGTGTACATACCGAATATTTTGCCCCGGGCTTCTTCTTTGAGCATCCAGGAAAAAAGTTTTTCAATAGAAATCTGATAGAACTTGTCTGACATAGCTTTTTCCGTTAATGTGAACCTTAAAGATAAAAAAATCGTCTGAGTCTCAAAAACAATTTCGTATATCTCCGGCAATTTATTGCGAATAACTCTTAATTCGACCCACTTCGGGGTCGGGTATTCTGAGGATTCCTTTCCACGGGTTTCGTCCATCGGACTCACCCGCGGTTATTCAAATTCTGCCACTTCGTGGCAAACCGATGACCTTTGAACTTTGGACTTCGGACTTCGGACTTTGTACTTTTGACTTTGGACTGCTATATCTGCCCTACCCAATTATCATCGCAGCGCTTAAATGTTTCTTTAATCAGCGTGACTTCCTCATCCGCAAGCGGACCCATTTCAAGCAGCTTTATATTATTTTTCAAATGCACGGCTCTTCCGGTACCGATAATGATGCTGTCGGCATTGCCGTGGTAAGCGGCAAAACGCAGTGCAACCTCACTCCATCTATCTCTAAAGTCCAGCTCCATTGCTTTCATGCGCAGCCAGTAATCTTCTACATAATCTCCGAAGGGTTGGGATTCATAAATCCATGCGAAATTTCCCATCGGGCGTTTTGCAATGATGCCCATGTTCTTTTTGCGCGCATCGGCGCAAAATGTGTCAATACCTCTCTGGTCGAATATGTTTACCGATGTTTGTATTGAAGTGAAGAAATCCGACTTGATTGCATAATCCAGTTCCTCGTTCTCCCCGGAATATGCCGCAACCCTGATTTTACCCTCTTGTTTAGCCGCCACAAGCGCATCCGCCACGCCGTTATTTTGCAGTACGTTTTTATCGCACGAATGCAAATGAACAATATCTATATAATCCGTGTTCATTAATTTCAGGGCATGCTCAATCCCCGCCTTGATGATGTCATACGTCCAATCGGTGTAGCCGTCTATGCTGTACCCGACCTTCGTCGAGAGAATAACTTTATCGCGTTTGCCGGGAAGAAATTTTCCTATGCGCTGCTCCGATAGTCCGTACCCGCGCGCGGTATCGAATAAGGTAATGCCGCTATCAAGTGCGGTTTCCAGTACATGGACAGCATCGGCATCACTCATATTATCGCCGCCGATATGGCCGGCACCGAATCCCAATAACGATACGGAGAAAGAATTATTACCAAAAATGTTTTGTAGCATAGAAATTTTCCTAAATGACTGGAACTATTGCCTAAAAATAACTACATTTGCAAATATAAAAGTTATAAAGCTTTTATTCTTGATCTGCTTCACAAAAGCTCTGATCTCACTATGCCTGTTCCATTTACCCTTGTCCGGCAGAAACAAAGGAAATTGCATTTCCGGGGTGTACTGTATTAGATAAAAGTTTATTATTACATGGAGACAATATGATTTCGAAACACATTGACAAAATTACCGGTTCACCAACTATGGCGGTGGCGGCAAAAGCGAAAAACCTGCAGGCACAGGGAGTTGAGGTTATTGATCTGAGCGTAGGCGAACCCGACTTTCCGACTCCGGATAACGTAAAAGAAGCCGCGATTAAAGCCATCCACGCGAACCACACCAGATATACTATTAACGCAGGTCTGCCTGCATTGCGCAAAGCTGTTGCAGATAAAATCAACGAGCGTTACGGACTTGATTATAAACCGGCAGAAGTTATGATTTCTTCCGGTGCAAAACACAGTCTTTACAATCTTATCTCAGCGTTGATTTATATTGGCGATGAAGTTATCATTCCAGCACCGTATTGGGTATCATATCCCGAAATGGTTAATCTTGCTCATGGCACGCCGGTTATTTTAGAAACAACCGCCGAAAGCGGATTCAAAATTAATCCTGCCGATCTGGAAAAAGCGATTACCCCGAAGACTAAACTTTTAGTTCTTTGTAATCCGTCAAATCCGACCGGAACAACATATACGAAAGACGAACTGCTTGCAATTGCGAACATCGTTAAGAAAGCGGGCATCTTTGTCGTATCCGATGAGATTTATGCAGAACTCGTTTATGACGGATTGAAGAATACTTGTTTCGCAACACTACTTCCCGAACTGCGCGATAAAACCATTCTCGTGAACGGCGTATCAAAATCACACGCTATGACGGGATGGAGAATCGGCTGGACCTTAGCACCTGAACCTATCATCAAAGCGATGGACAAACTCCAGAGCCACAGCACATCAAACGCGGCATCAATTTCACAGCATGCAGCGCTTGAGGCAGTACTCGGACCACAGGACAGCGTTCACGCAATGCAGATTGAATTCGAAAAACGCAGAAATTATTTCTACGATGCTCTCGTTGCATTAAAGATGTTCACCGGCGTTAAACCGCAGGGCGCATTTTACTTATTCATGGATGTTACCGCGTTCTACGGCAAGAATTATAACGGTACTATTATTGCAAACTCGATTGATGTTGCCATGTTCCTGCTGAATGAAGCAAATGTTGCGGCGGTACCGGGAAGCGCATTCGGAGCTGAGGGCTTCATGCGTTTTTCATATGCTACATCAATGGAAAATCTGCAAAAGGCAATCACGAAAATCTCAGCCGCTATCGCGAAACTCTAATCGCAATAGACCACGGATAAAACAGATAACGCGGATTTCCGCTGATTATTACTTGAAGAAAAGGCATCTGAACAAGATGCCTTTTTAATTAATAAAAATCCTGATGATCTGTGCATGCCCGCCTCTGGCGGGGTTATCCGCGTCATCCGCGTTCTATTTCTATAAGGGGAATTTGAGCTTCAAAGCTTCCTGCACACACGGTGGCACAAACTCGGAAACGTCCGCATGAAATTGCGCGAGACTTCTGATAATAGATGAGTTAAGGTAGGTGTACTTTTCATTCGGCATGAGAAATACGGTGGTAATGTCTTCCGCTAGTTTGTGATTCATCAACGCCATCTGAAATTCGTACTCAAAATCGCTTATCGCACGCAAGCCGCGGATAATGGCAACCGAGCCGGTTTTCTTCGCGTAGTCAACCACCAAACCATCAAAGGAGGTTATTTCGAATTTCGACTGTGGAAGAGATTCCTTCATCAGCGCAATGCGTTCCTCTACGGTAAACAACGGATTCTTGGCGGGATTGATTGCTACGGTAACAATAATTTTATCAAACAATTCGCCTGCCCGCTGTAAAATATCAATATGCCCATTGGTAATTGGGTCGAATGTTCCGGGATATAAGGCTATTTTCATCTTCAAATTCCTTTAAACTATTTTTCATGCAAACCTTGAGTTTTATTTAAAGGCGGCACCTTTAATACATCTCTCAGCTTCTGCTCTTTTATTTATTACATTGAACTCACCCCTCGCCATCCGCGTTTACTACAAACCGGCATCTTCGGGCTCTCCCCTCTCTTGGTAAGCCTGCCCGCCGAAGGCGTGGAGAGGGGCTGGGGGAGTTGATTTTTATCAATCAACCCCGAAGCAAGACAAGTTCACCATACCCCGGCTTTTCCTTATATTTGCAATTGCCGGGTGATATTTTCCCAGCTAATTCGTAAATTAGCACAGATATTTTAGATTATCCGACCCGTACCGCTATGGAGTATTTCCGGGCTCCGGAAAATTTCTATTTTCTAAAATAAATAAATTGAATGGTAAATATGAAGTATATTTTATTAATAAGCACGCTCTTTTCGTTCCTTCTGCTACAGGGCTGCCTTATTGTTCATAAGGTTACTTACAAGATAACCATGAACAACGCCAAGAAAGGAACAGTGACCGTCTCTTTCAGCGATATCCGCTCCGATGCTATCGGAAACAAGGAATTTGCCGAGGACCGCAGCAATTTGTTCGATTATATGCTAAAAAGCAGTGACTTTGCTGGCTCCATGAAAATGGAAGGCAAGATCATCCGGGACCGTAAACTGTCCGTTACAGACGGAAAACTCAATGGGCAGGCAGTTTACGATTTCAATGATATTGAAAAAGTCGAAGGCTTCCGCCTGCAGGATGGGCTGTATTATCTCACACTCCAGACCGAGGACAGTGTTTTGACAACCAATGGTGAAATTTTACGCGGCGACGGGTATAAAAGAATCATGTGGAGTGCCGACGCTAAAAAACTTGAGTTCGAGATACTTTCAGGCCAGACTGCGGAACAGACCCGTGACTTAGTACCCTATTATCGTCCGTAATTCAATCCATCACTATTTTGAGAGCCGAATCGTGTCGAACGAAGCAATTTATAAAAAAGCAAAAAACTTATCATCCCCTTTTAACTACGCCTCCGGTGAAGCCGCAATCATATTGGCAGCGGGACATGGGAAAAGAATAAAATCCCACCGTTCTAAAATGCTGCACACTATCTGGGGCGTTACAACCGTTGAGCGCGTGTTCAATGCCTGCACCAAAGCTATTCCCAAATTGAACTCCGTTGTCGTTGTCGGTATTAAAGCTGAAGACGTTATGGATGTCTTTGGCAAGAAAGAGCGCACCGCGTTTGCCTTTCAGGAAGAGCAAAAGGGAACGGGACACGCGGTACAGGTCGGCTTAAAAGAATTAGGAAAAAAAGGATTTAAGGGTACAATTTACGTTCTGCCCGGTGATATGGGACTTATTGATGCCGAGACCATTGCGACGTTCAAAGCGAACTTCAAAAAATCCAAAAGCGACATGATGGTTCTCACGGGTATATTCGAAGGCCCGGCAGAACAAAACGTCTATGGAAGAATCATCCGCGTTAAGGAGTTTGACATTAACGGGAAACCTTCCGGTAAAGACCAGAACAACGTAATTGAGATTATTGAACACAAAGATATTCTCGCGCTCGGCGAGAATGAGACGCACGTATTAATGTACAAGAACCGGGAATACTCATATACAAAAAAAGAGCTTCTCGAAATTCCCGAATACAACTCCGGAGTGTACGCGTTTGACTATAAAAAGCTGAATGAGCTTGTTTATAAACTCTCGGCAAACAACGCGCAGAAAGAAGTGTACATTACCGACCTTATCGGCGCCTTCAACAAAAAAGGATATACGGTCAGCGCTTCGAGTCCCGAAAAAGAATATGTCGTTATGGGATTCAATGACAAAGCCGTTTTGAAAGAGATGGAAGGCATCTACCGTAAAAACATTTACGACAAGTTGAAGAACCTTATCGAGATTGATGATCCGGATGATTTCTATATTGATGATGCTATCGTTGAAAGAATCATTGCGCTTGATAAGAAAGGCGAGCCCTCTGATATTAAGATCGGCAAGGGCGCATACATCGGTAAAGGCGTAAAACTTAATTTCAACATCGAACTTAAAAAGAATGTATTTCTTGATGGAAACGTTCAGTTAGGAAAGAATGTTGTCATCTGGGAAAACGCGCATATTTCCTGCTTCCCTGACCAGCAACTGATTATTGGCGACAATGTTGAAATTCTCTGGGGCGATATTATCAAAGGCGATATCATTATCGGCGACAACTCACGCATTGAGTCAAGTGTTAACATGACCGGAAGCAACGAGTTCCCGCTGCGTATCGGCAAAAACGTTTTGATAAAAGGAACAAGTTATGTGTTCGGTTGTATTATTGAAGATGATATATATATTGAACATAGTGTACTTATAAAGAAAAAAATTAATAAACTCGTCAAACGCAATGGCGAAGTACAACATATACGATTCTACCTCCCGATGCCTTCAGGAATTGACGCGGTTGAACGATTAGATACTAAATAAAAACAAAATAAAGACCATATGATTAAAGCTATTTTATTCGATCTCGACGGTGTAATTGTAGATTCTCTTCATTATCACTACCTCGCCTGGGATCAGATGTTTCAGAAATACGGCAGCAATGTTACGGAGGAAAGCGTGCTATTAACGGAAGGCATGAACTCATTTGAGATTCTTCCGCTTATGCTGCAACAGACGGGCGTTGATCTTCCGGTTGAAGAACACAATAATTTTATCGAAGCAAAAAGAAGTCTGTTTCGCGAAATTGCGAAGTTATCCTATTATCCAAACGCGTTTGAAACTATCGCGGAATTACGGAAACGCGGCTACATGACAGCACTTGTTACAGCATGCGCCCGCAAGAACATGGAAAAGTCGGTTGACCTTGAGCATCAGAAGCTTTTCGATTTTATTATCAGCGGCGATGATGTTAAACGCGCAAAGCCAAGTCCCGATCCGTACCTGACCGCGCAAAAAACTCTTGGCGTTGATGTATCCGAATGTGTTGTTGTTGAAAACGCTCCGCTTGGTGTCGAATCTGCAAAGAATGCAAACATGGTTTGTATTGCGGTTGAGTCAACTCTCAGCAGGGAATATCTGCAAAAAGCGGATTTCATTGTGAATGAGATTCAGGAAATCATCGGCTTCTTCCCCATTCTTAAAAGATAAACAAAATTAAACCCCGGTTCGTCCGGGGTTTTTTTTCGAAGCAAACCGCAAAGACGCAGAGACGCAAGGTTTATTTTTATGTTCAAGACATTAGTAATTTTATAATATCGAGAAAAGAATAGTTTTAGAATCTTTAATATAGCTCGCCCATAATATTCTCCCACATCGAAATTTCAACGAAAAGTTTAGTCCAAAAAATTACTTTGCGTCTCTGCGCCTTTGCGGTTACGTTCCTATTCGAAATTATTTCCGGCCGAAGTCTGCGGGTATTTCTCCCCACAAATCCGTCTGCCATTTAAATATTTTGTTCTCGTAGGTATTTTCCTGAAGCCACTTTTCAGCGCGCCGAATCTTATCAAACAGCATGGCGTTTTTCGCGTTGGGAACAAGTTTCGTTCTGCATGCTTTTTTCTCAACCCAAATCATAGCATTTGCAGAATCCGTGTATATCGTTTTTGTACTGTTCTGCTTTTTCAATAAAGCAAGCGCGTGCACGACAGCAAGAAACTCACCGATGTTATTTGTGCCCTCCGGAAAAGGTCCGCAGTGAAAAAGCACCTCGCGGGTATTAAACCACACGCCGCGGTATTCCATTACGCCCGGATTACCGGCACAGGCCGCGTCAACACATAGAGCATCCTTAACAATAGCAATGCCTTTGATTTTTTCATCCTGCTGACGGCGAAAGAATGTCCTTTTATCCGTCCCTTTATGTGCCGCCTCTGCATCATGCAAAGATTCATACGATTTGTACCGCGCATCGGGAAATCCGTCTATCTGCTGTTTGCATTCCGGCCATGAGTAATAAATACCGGGAGTTCTTCCCTTCCAGACAACGTAGAATTTTACCGGTTTCATTTATGCCTTTAAGAATTGAATAATTGCTTCGTTTGTATAGGCCGGGTTTTCAAGCGGCGCTATATGTCCCGCTTCGGGAATAATAACCAGCTCGCCGCCGGGGATATGTGCTGCCATTGTCATCATTCCCGCAACGGGAGTAATGGCATCCTGCTCGCCGCAAATCAGCAGAGATGGTATATTGAGATTATGAAGTACCTGTGTTGTGTCGGTGCGGGTCATAATTGCCAACAAACACCCACGAATACCCGCGACACTATTTTTCTTCCATTCGGAAAGCAGCTCCGTATATTCAGCGCCCATCTTTGCAATACTCGGCTGATAGACGCAGGTCGGTATAAATGATGACACAAAAGCCTCGTTGCCCTCATCGGCTGCACGTTTAATATTTTTTGCCCGGGCGATTTTTGCATTGTTATCATCCGCTTCAGAGCGCGAATCGCAAATAATGATTTTTTCAAAACGTTCGGGTGCGCGCTCATAAGCACGCAGAAGCAGATACCCGCCCATAGACAAACCGCACGCGGAAAACTTTTCAACGTTCAATTCATCAAGTACGCTGAACAGATCATCAACAAATGATTCCATCGTATACTGCCCATCTCCCGGCAGTGAATTACCGATGCCGTGCAAATCGTAGGTTATGCAATAATGAGTATCCTTCAATGCTTCCACCTGATGTTTCCACATGTTGGCGTTCATGGGAAAACCGTGAACAAAAATTATTGCTGGATTCCTTTTCGAACCGTGTTCATAAACGGCAATGTCATGTATTTTTTTCATAAACTGTATCCTTGTATGCAGTATTATTTTTCTGCTTCGAGTTTTTTAATCATCTTGTTTGCATAGTTGTTATGCGGATCAATTTTTGCAGCTCTGATGAATGCTTTAAGTGCGAGCCCCTTATTCCCATCCTTCAAATATGCATCAGCCAATCCGATAAACGGATTAAGCGAGTTTGGATTTTGTTCCGTGCAATACGAGTATATACCAATAGCATCACGCTGGCGATTAACGCGCATGAGGTCATCACCGCAAAGCAGAATTTCACTTTCGCCCATGATGTAATATTTGGACGAGTCCGCCGTGATTGATTTAAGAGTTTTCAACGCGGCATCAGCCCCGTTTGCGAGTGCAGCACTGAGCAGCCTGTCGGAAAGCGGTTTTTTAACCTGCGGAATTGTATCTCCAAGTACTGTTTCGATAAACGTAACGGCAGGATTATCGTTAAAACGGTCCTTCGCGTTGATAAGATAAATCGAAACGATTTTTTCCTTCGGCATGAGAATAAGCTGCGTTGTAAATCCCGTTCCGCCGCCGATATGTCCGAACATAAAACGCTTGTGCGAATCGTTCCACATCGTAACACCAAGTCCATATGAGCGCGTCTGCCCGTTTTTTAATTTCAATTGCTCGTACATGGTATCAATGTATCGTTTGCTTATCAGGTCGCCCTGAAGGAGCTTGTTTCCGAATGAAAGCATATCTTCAACGGTTGACATGATGCCGCCGCCCGGGTATTTTATAGAAAGATCCGCTAACGGTGCGTTTTCCATATCGCGGTAATCATTCTTTATATAACCCTTAACGCGATGCCTGATGATATTCCGGTAATCATCAAAAAAAGTTGATTTCATTCCGGCTTTATCAAAAATATATTTATGCATATAATTGGCATACGACATTCCGGTTACATTTTCAATTACCGCCGCTAAAAATGTGTACGCAAGCGATGAGTACAGATAGTTTGTGCCGGGTTCAAACATCAATGAGTCCGTCGCTAAATAATTGACAACGTCCTTAACAGAATTAAAATGTACCTTGCTGTCAAACTCGCCGTCCTTATATGCACGCAGACCGGAGGTATGCTGCAACACCTGCCGTATGGTAAAATTCCATTTCTTTTTCGGATAGTATGAAACATACTTTCTAACATCGTCGTCCAGACTAATCTTTTTTGCTTCAACCAACTGGAGAACGGCGACGGCGGTAATCATTTTGGATATTGAAGCAAGGCGATATACTGATTGCGAGGGATGAACCGGTTCCGGATTCTCCAGATCAATACTTCCATTCCCGCCCATCCACACGATTTTGCCATCGCGGCTTATGCCGCCTGCAATCGAGGGGATGTTTTTGTATTCGCGGAACTGCCGTACATAATTATTCAACAGCGAATCCGCACTTGGATTATGCGCGAATAAACTCATTGAGCTCAGAAGAAAAAAGAAGAGTATACTTCGGAAAGTCGTCATTTCAAACAATCATTAATTCAATGTACAAAAATAGCGAATTGATTGGGGGCTGCAAAAAGTGTATGCGTTTTTTCGCACCATTGATTTCCGGTCTGTTTTTAATCCGCCGACAGGCAATTGAACTATTCTGCAAATCAGATGTTTCCTACATTAGACAGCACATGACAATATTCACAAGATGCATTGACTGGAGTATTTGATATGAGTAAACTTAAAGTTTTATGTTTTAGTGTCTCGATTGACGGATTTGGCGCGGGACTGAACCAGAGTCTGGAGAATCCGATGGGCGTTGACGGCATGGCTTTGCACAACTGGGTTTTCCCGACCAAGTCATTCCAGGCAATGCATGGAGATCCTCATACGGAAGGAAGCACCGGCATTGACAATGATTTTGCGGTTAAAGGTTTTGAGAATATCGGTGCCTGGATATTGGGACGCAATATGTATGGTCCCATTCGCGGGTCATGGAATGATGATTCGTGGAAAGGCTGGTGGGGTGATAATCCTCCCTATCATACGCCGGTATATATTTTAACACATTACGCGCACCCTCCTATTGAAATGGAAGGAGGAACGACATTCCATTTCGTCACCGGTGGAATCCACGAAGCGCTCGAAATGGCAAAAGAAAATGCCCGGGGGAAGGATATCCGTCTTGGCGGCGGAGTCGAAACCGTGCGGCAGTATTTACGTGCTCAGCTTATTGATGAAATGCACCTTGCCCTTGGACCCGTTATGCTTGGTGCAGGTGAAAACCTATGGCGGGATATCAACCTAAAAGAACTCGGATACGAATGCACCGAATTCGTACCTTCGGAATCAGCGGTACATTTGGTATTTAAGCGCAAATAGAAGACCGGATGATACAGAGGTATCTGGAAAGAGCGCACCTTGTGGTCTGTGTGGATGACGAAAGCGTTCATCTTTTAAAATAAGTGAACTCATATCCCCCTACCCTCCCGATTGCATCGGGACAAGCTCTTTTCTCTTAGAAAGAGAAAAGGGGGATAATCACAGTGAAGATTTAGTTAATTCATGTAATTCATCAAGTACTTTGGGGAGTTCTCGTAAGATTTCATCATTTGTAAATCGAACGATTGTAATTCCCTTTTTATTCAGCCATTTGGTTCGTTCTTCATCTGCCAGGACATGATATTTATGGATTTCTCCGTCGAGTTCAATACCCAATTTGCATTCGGAGCAATAAAAATCCAGGACAAAAAATGATTCGCCTGTTTCATATTCGTAGAATATCGGATATTGCCGGTGAAATTTTCGATGATTCAACTTTCGCCCCTGAACACAAGCCCATAGTATCGCTTCAGTCTGAGTCTGCCGCTTTCTTAAATCCCGACAATACTGTTTGGCAATTTCTGTTAATTCTCTTTTTGGATAAAACAACATTCTGTCCCCATTCTAATTTGTAGCCGTTTTTAACTTACATAATTATTTCCTACTCCCCTTTTCTCTTTTTAAGAGAAAAGGGGGCGGGGGATATGAGTTCGTTATATCTACGACCAACTCACATCCATCACTATTTTAAATCCTTATACTATCCTCTCTAACGGCATCTGGAACAGACGCACCTTATCGTCTTCGCGAATGGCGGCAGCGTTCATCTTTTCGATGTGTTCTATTAAGCCGGGAAGTTTTTCCTCGTCTGCGAATGCAATCATACGCACAAAATTATACCCGGGGAATGTTCTCGACCCGAGGTGCGGATCGGTCTTGTGGCCCTTACCCTTAACATCTTCCCATTGTGTGTAATAATCTATTCCGCTTTCGGCGAGGAGGGTGTTGATGCGGTCGTCAAGAATGTCGTGATAAACTAAAAAAACAATTTTCATATATCACCATTGAGATTTGATATGTATCGTATATAAACCGCTTGTAGTCCGGCGCAGATAATTTCTGCGCCGGATTACAAGTTCAGAATTTTATTTACTTCTTTTTCCTTTTGAAAATTCTCTTAGTAAAATTTCCAAAATCTTCAAGCAAAGTATAAACTACCGGAACCAAAAGCAATGTCAGGAATGTGGATGTAATAATACCTCCGATAACCGCCTGACCCATTGATGCCCTGAATTCGGAACCTTCGCCAAGCGCAAACGCGACCGGCACCATACCGAAAATCATTGCAAAGCTTGTCATAAGAATAGGGCGTAATCTTGTCGGGCCCGCAACGAGCAGAGCTTCTTCTCTCGACATACCTCTTTCGCGCATAACGTTCGCGTAGTCAACAAGCAGAATACCGTTCTTTGTTACAAGTCCCATAAGCATAATGATACCGATAAGTGACATAACCGATACCGAGCTGCCGAACAGCCAGAGGAATAACACCGCACCGATAATAGACATCGGCATTGCAAGCATGATAGAGAACGGATGAATAAAGCTCTCAAACTGGGCCGCAAGCACGATGTAGACAAATACGATAGCAAGCATTAATGAGAGCAGAATGTTACCGAATGATTCATCCTGCATTTCCGCTTCACCTACTGCCCCAATCGTGTATCCGGGTTCGAGCGGAATTTTTGCGATATCGTCTTTCACTTCGCTTATGACTTCACCGAGTACTTTTCCGGATAACCCTGCATCTACGCGAATTTCCTTCTGCCGCTGATAGCGGTTAATCTGCGAAGGGCCTTCGCCTTTCTGCACGCTTGCAATATCTCCAAGGCGGACAAGCATGTTCGTCTGATCGGGATTCTTTTTGCCGCTCAACATCGTTAACGCGGCTATGTTGCTCATATCTTCACGATCTTCTTTTCGTAATTTAACGCGGACATCAATCTGCTCATCACCGACTTGATATTGCGTTGCAATATATCCGTCAACCATAGCGCGAACGCCGGAGGCGATCTGATACGGATTGACGGCTACGTCATTTGCCTTTTCCCGGTCGAGCTGAATACGGACTTCCGGCTTTGATGTTTCAAGACTATTGTCAACATCAACCGCGCCGTCTGCCGCGCGGAGAATTTTTTCAACCTTATCGGCCAGCGGTTTTAATTTGTTTAAATCTTCACCACGGATAGAATAGGTAATCGGTTTTTCACTACCGCCCGGGCCGCCTTCCATCAAATAACCAAACTTAGCTCCGGCGATAGTCTTCGTAAACTCTCTGACTTTCTGGATCAACTCCTTATCGGAAATTTTACGCTGATCTTTCTTTACCATCTTAACCTGAATTGTCGCCTTGGTAACAGGATCAGTACCCGAACCGATGGTTGTGTAAAGGTTAATAACTTCTTTTTGTGTCCGCAGATAATCTTCAACCTGCCTACAAATATTACTTGTCTGCTCGATAGAACCACCCGGAGCCGCTTTTATGTTAATAAAGAACTCCGACCGGTCGGTATCAGGAAAAAACTGTGAGCCGAGTGCTCCCATAATTCCCATTGAGCTGAAGAAAATAAGTGTCGCAACAAGACTGACCACAATACGATGATGCAGTGACCACGCGAGCAGACCCTTATATTTTTCGCTGAAGTACTCGAACATGTGATTAAAATAATACAGTCCTTTTCTCCAGAAGTTTCCATCTTTTGTAAGTTCTTCATCTTCCTTGTTCAACCAGCGGGAAGAAAGCATTGGCGTTAACGTGAACGCAACGAATAACGACACCAGTACCGCAACGGAGATAGTCATACCGAACTGATAAAAGAATCTTCCGACAATACCGGGCATGAACGCAACCGGAACGAATACCGCAACAACGGTAAACGTTGTAGCCATAACGGCAAGACCGATTTCCTCCGAAGCCGATTTTGCGGCCTCAAGCGGAGTTTCACCCTGCTGCATGTGCCGGTAAATATTTTCAATAACCACAATGGCATCATCAATCAACAATCCCACCGCAAGTGAAAGTGCAAGCAGCGACATCATATTCAGCGTGAAGTTTAACGCGTACATCATAATGAAGCTTGCGATGATTGAAGACGGCAGTGCAAGCGCACTGATAATTGTCGCCCGCATGTTCGCGAGGAACAAATAGATAACAAGAACCGCGAGAAGTCCGCCGTATAAAATATCAAATAACACGTCGTTGATAGAGTCGCGGATATACACACTGTTATCCATAGCCATAACAATGTTGATATCCGGCGGAAGTTCTTTACGCAGCTTGTCTAATTCTTTATAAACATGAGCCGCAACATCAACCGTGTTGCTTCCGGACTGTTTCATAAGATTAAGGCCGACAGCAGTGGATCCGTTAAGACGGGTCAAGCTGGTGCGCTCTTTTTGTCCGTCAATTACAGTCGCAAGGTCTTTAAGATAAACAGGGTGCCCCATCGGGTTTGCAACAACGATGTTGTTGAATCCTTCAACGGTTTTAAACTTTGCCATGGTGCGCAGCAATACTTGGCGTTCACCTTTTATCAGGTTACCACCCGGAATTTCTACGTGCGAAGAGCCAACCGACTGCATAACATCCTGAATGGATAGTTTGTATGACTCTAATTTCGCCGCGTCAACTAGAATTTCAATCTCCCGCTCGGCACCGCCGACAAGCTCGATATTTCCCACGCCGGGAACATTTTCAAGACGCTTTTTAATAACGTTTTTAGTAAAATCGGTTACTTCCTTCTCGCTGCGCTTGCCGGAAATAGCCAGCGCCATGATAGGAAGACTCGCTGGGTCATACCGTTGAATAACCGGATCTTCAATTTCTTTCGGGAGCGTACTCCGGATTCCGGAAACTTTTTCGCGGACATCCTGCGCCGCCATTTTACCATCAACCGTTAATTTAAACTGAACGATGACAACCGACGCACCTTCATATGAAGTCGAACTGATCTTATCAACGCCGGCAATTGTATTGATGGCATCTTCAACCTTTTTTGTAACATCGGTTTCAATTTGTTCCGGACCCGCGCCGGGAAGTACTGTTGTCACCACAACAAACGGAAAGTCAACATCTGGATAAAGGTCAACATTCAGTTTGATGTATGAAAACAGTCCCAGAACCACGAGTGACATAATCATCATCGTGGCAAATACGGGACGCTTTATAGATACATCTGCTAATTTCATGTTTTTACTCCGTTGCTATAAGCACAATTATTGTTGAACCCGGACGGGTGAACCATTACTTACTTCTGTTGCGCCTATAGTAATTACTGTATCACCGGCATTAATACCGCTGACAATTTCTACATTATTACCGTCGTTTAATCCCTGCTGTACATTTTTGAGAACCGCTTTTCCGTTCTCGATAACATAAACCGACGGAACATTATTTATTAATACGACTGCATTTATCGGCAATACCACAACTTGCTTGCGGGTATCAATATTCGTTTGCACCTTGCAGAACATTCCCGGCTTGAACCAATGGTCGCCTGTGTTGGGGAACAACGCTTTCACTTCAAATGAACGTGATTGAACATCCGCAGACTTTGATATCTGATTTACCGTTCCGGTCAATGTCAGTCCCGGTTTTGCATCAGTTATTATCGTAACTTTTTGTCCCAACGTCATGGTGGTCATATCTGACTCGCCCACATAATAGATTGCCTTCAAGCGGTTTATTTGTGCAATTGTTGCGAGCGGCATAGAAGGACTTGCAAGATCGCCTATCCGTCCATTCACCGCGATGACAACGCCGCTGATAGGAGCAGTCAATTCAACAACGCTCTTTGCAGCATCAAAATTTGCTTTTTGAATGTTGTAATTGGTCTGCACGCCGTCAACCATCTGTTGCGATACGGCGCCTTCTTTTATCAACGCTTTCATTCTTTCGAGGTCACGGGCTGCATTTTGAAAGGCTGCCTCTGCCTGATAGTATTGTGAAGAAGCACCGGCCTTATCAAGTGTGGCAACGAGCTTTCCTGCGGAAACCACTTCACCCGCTTTAACGCGAAGCGACGTAATTCTTTCCGGAATTTTCGGAACGATATTCGCCTGTTCTTCACCTTCAATCGTACCGGAATATACCTTAACAATATTAATGTCGCCCCGGGCTGCGGTAACAACCTTTACCGAAACGGTATCGGCTCCGCTTTTATTCTTCGGTGCGATTTCTTCTTTTTTCTTGCATCCCGGAGCAATCAGCATCACAGCCAGAAGCACTACAAGGGATAAACCGGAAATTTCAAACTTTTTACGCATAAGAGTTAAACTCCTTTTAGAGATATAAAATTTATTGTTCTTTAGTAACCGCGTATTCCCACTCGGCTTTTGCTACGAGATAATCGTAGATTGCCTGAGCGTGATTTGTGCGGGCATACACAAGCGCTGCTTGTGTATCAATAATTTCGAGCTGTGTACCGATGCCGCTTTTATACCGCGTTTGAGCAATGGTGCAGGTTTTTTCTGCCTGCTCAAGATTTTTTACCTGTGCATCAATACGTTTTTTTGCTTCTTCCATTTTCATCCGGGCCTGTTTAACCTGAATTTTAATGCCGTCTTCAGCTTTCTTTTTCATCAAGCCGACTTTCTCAATTTCAATCTTCGCCTGTTCAATGCGAGCACCGCGTTTGAAGCCGTCGAATATCGGATAGGAAAGTTGCAGGCCTACAATGAAACTCGGCGCCCAGTTATAATTGTGAAATTTAAATGAGTTGTCCTGTGTCTGATAATCATACTTACCGAATGCCGCGAGTGTCGGATAATATTCCGAGCGTTCAATAATTAGATTTTTTTGCAACAAGGATTCGTTGATTGACAACTGTTTTAAAATCAAGCTGTTGCTCAAAGCGTTATCCGAACTTTCTTCCATCTCGGGCTGCGACACATCTTCAAAAATGAATGCGCCCTGAACGTCAATATCCGTCGCGATGTCAATTGCCATCACGCTCTTCAAATAGTCCTTTGCAAGGCGTACTGCATTTTCCGTCTGAATGAGAAGCGGCTGCGCGTTTGCACGCTGTACCTCAGAGCGGAGAGCATCGTATTCAGACGCAACTCCCTGCTTATATTGCGATTGCACATTTTTATATGTGGCATCAGCAGCTTCAAAATTCTTTTTGCTTACATCAAGCATAGCCTGTGCAAGGAGCACTCCGTAAAAAGCTCTTTTTACCGAAAGAATTGTTTCGTTTCTTGCATTCTTTGCAGCGGTCTGAGAATATGAAGCATACTCATCCGCGATTTTAATTGCGGTATTTACTTTTTGACTATACAATACCTGCGACAAAGTAACGCTCGCGTCGAAAATATTTTTCGGCGTAAGATCCAGAGTCATGGTTTGATCAGTCGGATTAAAATTCGGAGTATTTGCCGGAATGAACATTACCGGCGATTTCAGATACCGGTTATAACTTCCACTGAATGATATTGAAGGATATGCGTTCGAATAGGCTTCGTTGATTTGTTCTTCTGCTTTCCGGACATCCTTATCCGATAGCCGCACATCCCAGTTGTTGTCTAAGGCGGTTTTAATAGCTTCCGGCAGAGTGATCACCATCTTTTTCGGCTGTTCTTGTGCAAAAACTGCCGCCTGAAGAAGGATGAACACGAGTGCCGCTTTCCCCGCTCTATATAATTTTACACTACACATACGTCCCATACACTATTTCGTTTAAAAAAATCTTGAGCTTATAAAGATAGATATAACAAATTTACCCTCATAACCGTTCATTTATGAAAATCCCCGCAGATACCATTTCAACTCCAAATATACTAACGAAAAGGCCTCTTTCAACTTTAAATATGCGAAAACCTAACAAAAAAGAGCATTGCTCGGGATTTTACGGTCGGCAGACCGGTAATGGGTATCTCTTTTAATAAGACGAATGACTTGTGGAAATATTGCATCATTAACACGGCGTTTTAACGCCGTGATTGACGTTTCTAACTTGAACCGGACTTTAGTCCCAAAACTCATTTATATTGGACTAAAGTCCTGGATGTTTGAGGGATTCCTTCTCACGGCCTTAAAAGGCCGTGTTAATGGTGTGTTTTTGGGGGAATCACTGACAATCGAGACAGACTGTAAATTGAAGAATGAACAAAAAAGCCCGCCCCGATGAGGCCGGAGCGGGCTTGAAATGCTGTAATTAACTAAAAATTACTTCAAAAGGAGCATTTTCTTTGCAACGTTTGCGGTTGAAGATGTCAGGCGGTAGTAATAAACACCGCTCGGCAAGTTCGAAGCATCGAACATGACAGAGTATGTTCCGGCAGCGACTCTTTCATTCATCAATGAAGAAACCAGCTGGCCGGCAACGTTATATACATTTAATGTAATATAATCGTCATTGGCAACAGAGAATTGGATTCTCGTTGACGGGTTGAACGGATTCGGGTAATTCTGCTCGAGAGCAAAGTTAGCCGGAACAACCTTTGACGTTGGTTGTTCAACTGCAGTTACTGTTCCACCGGCAACAACGACAACGTTGTCAATATAGAAGCGGTTGTTTCCAGCAACATTGGCAGTAATTTTGAATTTTGATGTGCTGTTACCACCAGTGTATGCAAATGTTTTTGCAGTAAGGTTGGTATCAGGTGTAAATGTGGTGACCGCGGTAAAATTGGTACCGCCGTCAGTAGACAGTGATAGTGTCAACGTCTTTATGTCATTTGCACCATAAGAGCGGACATCAAATTTTATCGTTCCGGCACCTGAGTTTGAAGAAAGATCAAGTGATGGAGTTACTATATAACCCATTGCACTTGTTGAACCAATCTTCAAAACGCCGCCTGCCTGATATACTTTTGAGCCGGTCCAACCGGCAACATCAGCATATGTATCAATTGTACCGGCAGTACCGATATCTGTTGAGCTTGCATTGCCGATTGAACCGGCCGTCGCTTTGGCAAATGTTTCAGTCAAAACCGTAATGGTTGTCGGAGCTGCGGTAATCGAGAAAACCGCGCTCTGAGCGCTGACAGATGCATTGCTCGCGTCGCTTATTTTCACAACAGCCGTTGTGCTGGTTGTAGAAGGCAATGTCCATGAATATGATTTTGTTGAAGCCGCAACACTTTCAACGATTGTTGTGAATGTGCTTCCGCCGTCAAGAGAATATTCAAGTTTAGCATTAGTTACACCAACGCTCGACCAGGTAATATTGTGAGTTGAACTTTTTACCCATGATTCACCACCAACCGGACTGCCGAGAGCAAAGCCCGCGGTCATAATGCTGAATGCAGGGCTTGTTGCAACAGCGGTCGCATCTGATGCATCGGAAATACGAACTTTATACTGTGATGATACAGTATTCGGTGTCGTCCAGGCATATGTACCTGCTGAAGCTGCTGTGCTTGCAGAGATGGTTGACCAGTTTGAACCGTTATCGGATGAGTATTCAAGCTTAACATTAGTAACACCGGTGCTTGTCCATGTAATATTTTGAACAGAACCGGCGAGCCATGCTTCGCCGCCAACCGGTGATGTTAAAGCAACTGTATTTGATTTTGTTGCAGCATCAACAGTAACAGTATAAGAAATTGAGGTAATGGTACGCGTGGAAGATGTTGCATACAATGTATTATACACTACCAAAACATAATTTCCATAGCTTGCCTGATCGGCAACGTTAAATGTTAAATTGCTTCCGGATACGGTCGGTTCAACAACTGAAAGAACCGTCGGGTTTGTGTAGCTGTTCAGCTTTAACAAACGCGCTGAGAAATTAGCGTTTGTTGCGGTAGGAGCAGCTGTAATTGAAAAATTAGTAGTCGGCACAATCTTAATAAAGTTTGCCGATGCGCGATACAATTTACTGGTGGAGCTATATGATGTTTTTGTTCCACTGTAATTAATTGTTCCGGCATAGGTAACAACAAACGGACCGTAGGTGTTTTTTGTGTTGGATGCAGTGCGGTAATCATCGCCTCTTGCAAAACGATAGGTGCTCATCGGTGCAGAGTTTGATGAAGTAAGCAGCGCGATAGCTACATTATAATCTTTAATAGCATCTTTGAGAGTACTGCCCTTGGTAACAAGCGCAGCGTTCATTGCTGTTGACCAGTACTGGGTAACAACATTTTGGTAGAACAATTTTGTAATATCTGCGCCAAAGCGATCTGATAAGTAGCGCTCAAAAATCCACGAGGCATACCAGTGTCCGCCGGATGAAATCGTTGTTCCGTCAAGATCATCATCATAATCAATAGAGATGTACGGAGTTGTAAAAATATCGGTTAAGTATTGCCAGTTATCGTCATCATGGGAGAAAACAATGTCTTCGCCCCATGTAGCACACATTTCCATCGGGAAACTGGTAAAGTTATTTGTGTCATAGCCAAACTGAATGGCATGGAAAAATTCGTGTGCGGTTGTAACTTCCATAGCGATTTGTAATAAGGCATCTGTGCTGCCGAATCCGGTATAGTTGTTGCGCATACACATGTAGCTTGTGTACGCCGATGTTTCGGTTACACCTGATGTATTTGAGTTGTCGCCGACCTGCGTTTCCGGTTCTGAATAGCCATACACACCGCTACCGGCGGCACTATTTGAAAGATACACACAATATCTGCCACCGTCCGAAGAGGCAATAGGGGGGTGGGCAAAGCCGAGTGAATCATAGACGGTCAGAGCTCTAACAAACGCAGCGGCCATGTTTTCAACATAATCCGGAACACCGTTTGAGTTGGCATCTGTTGTTGAAACAGCGTTGCTTCCTGATGTTGTATAATAAAATTTAAAGAAGTTCTTCGATGTTTCAAGATAGGTACTGCTCAATCCGGTTGGCCTTGCCATAACTTTCTTGAACTGGGCTTGTACATCAGGAGTCAAACGATCAAAGTTCTTTTTTGCTTCAAATAAAAGCATTGTTTTGTTGTTCTTAATACGATCCGGCACTCCTGTTTTTAACAAAGCGGGGGAGGTATTCAGTGCATTGAGTCTCTCAAGCATATACTGAGAATACTCTGCATTTGTTAATGAAGAAGCTGCTTTATCCTGAGCCAGAGAGAACGCCGGGAGGGACAACGACACAAAAACAAACGCAAAAAGCAGAGTTCTGGTAAATTTAGCCATAAATCACTTTTTTTTATTGAATGAAAATAAATTAAGAATTAACTCGGCACTTTTTTGCGTTGTCGCACAATACGCAAGATTGTAAAATAATGATATTTTCTAAAAGCACAAATAAAGAAAACTTAATAATGAGACTAATTAAATTGAGCACCGATCAATGAGCCATGAAGTTCTTAGACGTTCTTTTTTTCGATATCTTGCGTTTTTTGGAAAAATCACTTTTTTCGACAATTATTTGTCTTTTTCTTGCTTTTAGTCTAATTTTCCAAAATCATTTATCTTTTTGCCCGTAAGACTGTTTATTATATGACTATTAAAACAATCGCAAAGCTCATCAGGGTTCCACAGTGGATCAAGAACCTGTTTGTACTTGTTCCCTTGGTATTCTCGATGAACATTCTGCATCCGGACTTATTAAAGAATGCTCTGATCGCGGTTTTTTGTTTTTGCCTGGCATCAAGCCTGGTCTATATAATAAATGATATCGTTGACCGGGAGGCAGACAAGCTGCATCCGAAGAAAAAGGAACGCCCGATTGCATCTGGCGCTATCAGCATTATTCAGGCGATAAGCCTCGCCGTCATATTATTGATTATTAATATCGCGTTCTGTACTCAGATCAACCCGAGCTTTGCCCTTGCGAACCTTGCATACATTTTACTAAATATTTTTTATTCTTTTTATGCTAAAAACGTGGTACTATTGGACATTTTCAGTATTGCCGCGGGATTTATGCTGAGGGTTATTGCCGGTGCGTATGCTATTAGTGTTGGAATATCAAGTTGGCTGCTGCTCACTACTATGTTCCTATCTCTGTTCCTTGCCGTTATGAAGCGCAGGTCCGAACTTGTTCTTACAGCCGACACGACACAAAACTCCACCAGAAAAGTGCTGACCAATTATACAGTCGGATTTACCGATCAAATGGCAACGGTATCAGCCGCGGCAGTTATTATTTGCTACGCGCTCTACACAACATCGCAGAGAACGATAGATGTTTTTAAAACCGAAGAGCTTATTTTCACTACCCCATTCGTTGTCTTCGGCATATTCAGATACATGTATCTTGTTTACAAATACGATCAGGGTGAGAACACAACGGAAATCATGTTGCACGATGTGCCGATGATAACCAATATTCTATTATATGCAGCGACAACAGTGCTGATTCTGTACAAAGTCATTGGTTAGCGCGTACTGCTTTCTTCCGTATTTTTCGTATTTTTCATCTTTATGTATATAATTATAGATAAGCCGACTGCATGAGCGATTTTATTATCGAGACTGGTGATGTAACCAAAACTTATTACACGGGGAAAGCTAAGGTTGATGTTCTCCGCGGAGTATCCATTCGGGTTCCGCGCTCAAAAATCTCCGTTATAATCGGGGCTTCCGGAGCCGGAAAAAGCACACTTTTGCATATTCTCGGCGGACTCGACCGTCCCGATAACGGAACAGTAAAAGTAAACGGCCACGACCTTCGGTCTATGAACGAGAAAGAACTATCAAAATTCCGCTCAAAAGAAATCGGTTTCGTATTCCAGTTCCACCATCTGCTTCCGGAATTTACCGCCCTTGAAAACACCGCGATACCTTTGATGATCGGCGGACTTTCAAAAAAACACGCTCTCGATAAAGCAAAGGATATGCTTTCATTAGTCGGACTCGACTTACGCATGGAACACAAACCGGCGGAACTTTCCGGCGGTGAGCAGCAGCGCGTTGCGATTGCCCGCGCACTGGCAAACGACCCGGCTATCATTTTTGCAGACGAACCGACGGGAAACCTTGACTCGGTCAACAGTGATTCAATTCATCACCTCTTTCTTGAGTTGCGCGACAGTTTGCAGAAAACGTTTGTTATCGTTACCCATAATTCCGGTATGATGCAATTGGCGGATACGATTTTCTCCATGAAAGACGGCATCGTTGAAAACAAATAGTGTTTTCATGTCAATTCTATTTAACTCTATCAAACAGGCCCAGCAATGAACAATAGCTTCAACGAATCCCAGCCAGCTTTACTTCCGGGATTGGACGACCAATCGGTGTTTTTATTTAACAATTGCGATGTAAGTGATAAAACAATTCTTATTATCGGACAAGGCTGCATTTCAATAGCAAAGAAGATGCTCGACAAAGGTGCCTCTTCTGTTGAAATAATTATTGATGATGAAGAATTGATGCTCGCCGATCGCATGCAGGCAAGCGGCACAGCAAATCTCCGAATCCGGTTTATGGAGTTTCACAATACCGACTTCAAGGATGAGTCGTTTGATGTTGTTTACGCTCAGGCATCGGTATCAACGGCAAAACATGTTAAGATATTGAAAGAGCTAAAACGTATAACTAAGCCGCAGGGACTTGTTTGCCTCGGTGAAATTGTTCAGTTAAGTAAAGAGATTACCCGTTCCGTTCGGAATGTCTGGGAAAAAACAAAAGTCACTCTTCGGGAAATCCCCGTAATACAGAAAGAATACGCGGATGCTGAATTTGAATCCGTCGTTGAAACCGACCTTTCTTTTACTATGAAGTATGTTTATAAAAAACATCTGCGCAACATGGATAAGAGTCTGCCGGAAATGACCGAAGCGGAGAAAAAAGCACTTAAAAAAGATATTAAAACTTACCGGCATGAAGCCAACACCTATTTACAATTTAAAGGTGACAATTACACGGGATTCATCGCTTTCTTACTAAGGAAACCATAATGCAGCGCGGAGATATTTACACGGTTCTTATTGAAAAATTTGTCTTCGAAGGTAACGGCATCGGCACTATTCAAACCGATGACGAAGCGCTGATGGAAGCCGAAGGTGGAAGAAAAATATTTGTGCCATTTGCATATCCCGGCGATCTGGTAAAAGTCGAAATTCAAAAAGTTAAAAAGAACTACGCCGAAGGCGTTATCAAAGAGCTGCTCACAGCTTCACAATCACGCGTTACACCGAGATGCAAATATTATACACATTGCGGCGGATGTAAACAGCAGGATCTCAGCTATACATTACAGACCGCATACAAACATCAGCAGGTTGCAGATATATTTTATCGCATGGGCGGACTTGAAGGTTTTGAATTCCGCGATATTCTCCCCAGCGGTCGGGTATTTTTCTACCGTAATAAAATGGAATTCTCTTTTTCCAACATGAAGTGGCTGCCGCCGGAAGAGTTTTTGCTTGCCGACAAGCAAAAATCAGGCGCGGCGCTTGGACTCCATGTTCCCGGTGCGTACAATAAAATTATCCACATGGATGAATGCTTTTTACAGTCGGAAGAAAGCAATGTTATTCTCCGTAAAACCGCTGAGTTCTTTTTCTCACGCGGCACATCCATATATAATAACAAAGCTCACGAAGGATATTTGCGCAATCTTGTTATTAAGCAGGCATCGCACACTTCAGACCTCATGGTCAATCTTGTTACTTTTACCCGTGATGAACAGCTTATGAATGAATACAAAGAATTCATTCTCAAAGAGGTGCCAAAGATTACGACTATCGTCAACAATATCAACGAACGCAAGGCGATGGTTGCGACAGGTGATTACGAAATCGCCGATTATGGCAGTGGGTATATCTATGATAAGATTGGCGGGTGCACATTCCGTATCAGTGCTAACTCATTCTTCCAGACCAACACATTCCAGGCTGAACATTTATATGAAATCGCGAAGCAATTTGCCGGCTTCACCGGAGATGAAATTGTTTACGACCTTTATTGCGGCGCAGGTACTATAACTCTGTACAACGCCAACGCGGTTAAAAAGATTTACGGATTTGAAGTTACGCCATCTGCAATTGAAGATGCGCTTGTCAACAAAGGTTTGAATAACAACGACAACGCGGAATTTTTTACCGCTGACTTGTACAAATCATTTTTGCCCGCGATTGAAGAAGCAGGAATCCCCAAACCCGATATTATCATTGCGGATCCTCCGCGCAGCGGCATGCACGAGAATACGGTAAAAGACATACTTGCTCTTGAGCCGAAAAAATTGGTCTACATCAGCTGCAACCCGGCGACACAAGTGCGCGATATAAAAGCATTCGTCAACAACGGCTACACACTCAAAGTTATTCAGCCCGTGGATATGTTCCCGCATACTTTTCATATCGAAAACGTCGCCCTGCTGGTAAAAGAGTAGAATTCTCGCCAAGATTTGCCCGCCGATTTAAATTGCAAACATGTTTTATGTTGTATATAAGCAGCATATTTAATGTATTATGCTTATTATGATGTAATATTACAGCATTTTACACAATAATAAATTTTGATTTATATCTTTATTTTGCTACATTTTTACTACAAATTATTTAATTTTCAATCTTTATGATGCAAAATAAAGACAATTTAAGCCTATTATCTATGACCGATTCTGCAATAATTGCCGAAATCGGTCATAATTTGAAAAGCATCAGGCTGCAAAAAAATATTTCTCAGCAAAAGTTGTCTGAAATATCCGGACTCGACCGGACAACAATCAGCAGAATGGAGCGGGACGGTAATGCCACTCTGATCAATGTTGTACGTGTTCTTCGAGCATTGAATAAGCTTGATGTTATAAATGCGTTTCAGGCACCTCCCAATATCAGTCCCATGCAAATGCTGAAGAGCAAAAAGAAGGAAAGAAAATACGCATCCTCCAAGCGACGAACATCAGGAGATCCACCATGGTAAATATCGCCGAAGTACGTTTATGGAATAAAACCGTGGGCGCTGTTCTGTGGGCTGACAACGACTATGCCATATTTGAATATGATTCGGCATTTATTAAAACGGGGCTAAATATAGCACCATTTACCATGCCCCTTCCGCAAAGCGGCGAACAACGCTTTATATTTTCCGGATTGAATCGTGATACATTTTATGGGCTCCCCGGTCTGCTCGCCGATAGTCTTCCCGACTCATACGGAAACTCTTTGATTGACGCATGGCTTGCTCAACACGGCAGACCTATTACAAGCATCACCCCTATTGAGCGCTTGTGTTACACCGGAGACAGAGGGATGGGAGCACTCGAATTCAAACCCGCAACACGTGAATTACATAGCAAATCCCAAGCACTTGATGTTACCGAACTTGTTACTCTTGCGAGTGCGGTGTTAGCCAAGCGGCAAAAACTCACGGCTAATTTTGGTAAAAACAAAAAAGATGCTCTGCTCGATATAATACGTGTCGGTACATCCGCCGGAGGTGCGCGTGCAAAAGCGGTAATTGCATACAATGAAAAAACCAAAGAAGTTCGTTCCGGACAAATCGGCAGCCTCCGCGGGTTTGAGTATTGGCTCATTAAATTTGACGGTGTATCAAATACATTGCTGGGCGATCCTGAGGGTTATGGTCTTATTGAATATGCGTATTATAAAATGGCGACTGCGTGCGATATAATCATGATGCCCAGTATGCTCTTTCACGAAAACAACAGAAGTCATTTTATGACCCGTCGTTTCGACAGGCAAAACAACGACAAAATACATATGCAAACACTATGTGCTATTGCGCATTATGATTATAAAAAGCCCGGGGCATATTCATACGAACAAGCTTTTCAAGTAATGCGAATGCTTAGTCTTCCATACGGCGAGATGGAGCAGTTATTCAGGCGAATGGTTTTTAATGTTATTGCAAGGAATCAGGATGATCATACAAAAAACATATCTTTTTTAATGGATAAAAACGGCAGGTGGTCGCTTTCGCCGGCTTATGACATGACGTATGCTTATTCCCCCGCGGGTGATTGGACAAAATTTCACCAGATGAGTATTAACGGAAAGATAGACGGTATAACGAGAAAAGATCTACTTGCTGTGGCGCGACAAGTGCACATCAAACGACCGGATACTATTATTGATGAAATAAATGCGGCCGCTGCTTCGTGGAATAAAATCGCATCCGATATTGGAGTGAAGAAGCAGCAGATAAATGCTATACAAAGAACTTTCATTGGTCTTTAAATATAAACTTTTGAAACTTACGTTCAGGCGAAGATGAATATTCTATCATTGTTACAAGGGTTGACGGGCATCGTTGTTCTTATTGCTATTGCCGCGTTGTTTTCATCAGACAAGAAAAAAATTGATTATAAACTCGTCCTTGTCGGCGTATTGATGCAATTTGTATTTGCATTCTTTGTGCTGAAAACATCGTTCGGTAGATGGTTGTTTCAATCCATCAGCGCGGGCATTGTAACGCTGCTCGGATTTACCAGACAAGGCGCGGAGTTTGTGTTCGGACCACTCGCTTCCCCGGCAGGCGAAAAAAGTCTCGGTTTCATTTTCGCATTTCAGGCACTCACCACAATCATCTTTTTCGCCTCACTTATGGCAGTCCTCTACCATCTCGGTATTATGCAATGGGTTGTAAAAGGATTTGCAAAAGTTATCTTATGGTTGATGAAGGTCAGCGGCGCAGAGGCTTTGTCGGTCTCGGCGAACAGTTTTGTGGGACAGACAGAAGCTCCGCTTGTTATCCGTCCATATCTTGAAAAGATGACGAAGAGTGAAATATTTACCATCATGTTAAGCGGCATGGCGCATATATCCGGCGGCGTTATGGGCGCATATATCGTGATTCTCGGCACTTCTTATGCAAAAGCTAGAGGAATGGCGATTGACCAATCGCAGATATTTTTTGCAAATCATTTTCTCAACGCGTGCATTATTGCAGCTCCTGCGACATTCGTCATAGCAAAAGTCTTGATGCCCGAAACGGAAGAACCTGTCACGCGCGGTTCGGTAAAACTTACAATTGAAAAAACACACGCCAATGTAATTGAAGCTGCTGCCTCAGGCGCTTCGGATGGTGTTAAGCTTGCTCTTAATGTTGCCGGCATGTTGATTGCTTTTATCGCCCTCATTGCATTAGCTAATTATCTGCTCGGCGCTCTCGGGGGAGTAGTCGGATTAAACGCATACTGTTTATCCCATTTCGGCAAGCCGATTTCACTTGAATTATTGTTCGGACTCATCTTTCAATTCTTTGCAGCACTTATCGGTGTTCCGTGGAAAGACGCATTGAATGTTGGAAGTCTTATCGGCGTGAAGCTTGTGCTGAATGAATTTGTCGCCTACTCAAACATGGCAAACATTATTACACAGCTATCCGATAGAGCCGTCGTTATTGCGATTTACGCGTTATGCGGATTCGCGAACTTCTCAAGCATTGCAATTCAGATTGGCGGTATCAGTCCCCTTGCGGAAAACCAACGCAGCCGCATTGCGCAGCTTGGCTTGCGTGCAGTCTTCGGCGGCACCATCGCAACTCTTATGACAGCGGCCATAGCAGGAATAATGTTTTAAGTGATAGAACCCCGATGTCTCGTCTCCGTCATAAATGACGGAGTTATTGATAGCCACGTCAACCTTTTAGTGGTGAATGCCGCTCCATAGATTCATTCTATATGCATTACTTATGCGTATATTCTGCGCTCGTTTTAGTCAACCAAACAAAACAGAAAAGCGGTTTTGAAGAAGCGATATATACGCACTCTTTGTTTCTTCCGCGAGAAATGACTTTGAAATCAATGCAATCCATTCGGGAACTGCTTGTGCCAATTCCGCGATAACAGCATACACGGCATTCTCATGTAAGTTCAGTCGTCCCTTTCCGTAATAGTCTAATAAATCACCTTTGGACAGATTTCTTTTCTTACCTCGTATTGGAAGGGCAATTTCTTCCTGTGGATTTTTAAGAATGATGCTGGTGTTTAACAAATCATATGCAGGGGAGAGTTTCACTATGTGGTTCACTGTTATTAAACTGAAGTTCTTCAGGTGCATATCCTCATTGCCTGTTAGATAATTGAATAGTGTCAACTTAAAAAGCTTCATTTTCTCAAGCACCGGGAATGTACAATATTGCTCTATTACCGCAGCGACATTCTCCATGCTCGAATCGTATTTTGTATTTCTGTTTCTGCCGCTCAGCTGTGCGAAATCTTCAACAGCGATCTTCCTTCTGGACTGGGTTCTGTCAAACCGCCTGATGAAGTAATGGAGTTTCCCCTCTTTATCATAAAGTAGTCCGTGCAAAGGGACCTCAATGCCTGCGGCTTCTGCCAATCGCATGGTCAAATCTTCATTCTCCGGAACATGTTCATACACGGGCTGCTGTGGCTTAATGATGATTAATGCTTTGTGATCTGCCAGAGTAAATGCAGAATTGCGAACAGAAAGAATGGCGCTTAATTTCGGCTGAATACCTTCAATCGAAATTTTCCCGCTGCGGGCTGCTGATTCTTCCAGTAACTGCTCCGTTGTATATGCAAGCGGCCGCAGTTCTGTAAGTCGGTTGTTTAATTTTTTTAAGCCAGCCGTTGAGTATAGGCCATCCTGTATTTCTTCATAGGTTATCGGACATCTATTCATCGTATGGCTCCACCGACACTGAACCGACAACATCTTTTCCTGAAACACGGAGTTGCCCAAACGCATCATCTTTATCAATTTTCAACCGTCTGCACATTGCCTCAAGGTTAAATCCTTCCGGCAAGAGGCCATCGAAAAACGGCGGAAACTCATCAAAGGTATATTCTTTGTTTGCAACCGGCATGGTTAACGAAACCGGGGCGCCTGAATAGTTCTCAATATACCTGAATGTGTATTGTTTACCCGGAATTACTTCTTCCAGTACACCACAGGGAATATCGAAATTATATATTTTCGCTTTTCTCATTCAATTGCCCCTTTCGCATAAAGCTTAATATTCAAAACCGCCAATAGTTTCAAAAGAGTATCAATCTGATATGTTGACTTCCCATGCTCAATATCGTAAATCGCTGTCTTGCCAATTCCGGAGAGCATAGAAAGTTGATTACGGCTTAAACCACTCTTTTTTCTATGGTTGATCACCATTTCTGAAATATCAGTTGGAGTATCAATATTTTTCATATTTACCGCCATAACGGGATTTTTATGTATATAAATTTATCTGTACAAATATAATAATTTTTTGTTCTATTGTTTTACTTTTATAACGGTAATTGTTTATTATAATTTTGTAAAACTGAAATGCAGTCAGAATATAACGGGTGTTTATACCGCTTTGGCGGTAATTTTTATGATAATATTGCTTATGAGTGGATATTAAGGTTGTTTGGTGGCGATTGGCTCTACTTGACTACGAACTTCGGACTTTGTACCTTGGACCTTGGACTATGCACTTCCTCCTGCTCCTCCCCCATTAAACATTGAACACTTAAAACTCAAAATTATTTACCGGTGAGTTTTCTCAGCAGGTCTAAATCTTCTTTAGTGGTAACTTTGAAGTTGAGCATTGAGCCTTCGACAATCTCGACATGGAATTTTGCACGACGCATAAGCATGGATTCATCGGTGCCGATGAATTTTTCTTTCCGGGCTTTTTCCATTGCCTTCATCAATTGTCCGTATTGGAATATCTGCGGGGTTTGCACATAATACACGTTCGAACGGTCTACATATTTCGTGGAATTTTGAGAGGTCTGTAACAATGTGTCGCGTGCCTTGATGCACACTAAGGCGCTGCCTTTTTCCTTCGCAATCTTAACAGCGTTTGTTAAAACCGCCTGCGGCAGCAGCGGACGTGCGGCATCATGAACAGCTACGAGGTCTGAGGATAATAAAGAAAGGGAGGTAAGTGCGGCAGAGACAGAGTCCTGCCGTTCCTTTCCTCCCTTTACAATTGCGGTGAGTTTAGTAATGCCGTATTTTTTCTTGAGCCTTTCAATCAGCGGAAAATAATCCGGATGCGCGGCAATGACAATGTCATTAACCGCTTTATTTTTCTGAAAGACTTCCATTGTATAGACAATAAGTTCTTTGCCGTGTACCTTCATGTACTGTTTCGGCAAAGGGGTACCCATACGAATGCCCGCTCCGGCAGCGGGTATAACGACTGTTACACTCATTTCAGCAGCATCGCGTCGCCAAAGCTCAGGAATCGGTATCCTTCCTTTAATGCTTTCTTGTATGCTTTCATAACGAACTCTGTTCCACCGAAAGCGCTGACAAGCATAAGAAGGGTTGACTCCGGAGTATGGAAATTAGTGATGAGCCGCTTTGTAATACGAAACTCGTACGGAGGATAAATAAACTTATCCGTCCATCCTCGATTCGGGCGGACAAATCCGTCGGCTGTTACGGATGATTCAAGTGCACGAACGGTACTTGTACCAACAACGATAACACGCTTATGATTATGGATCGCCTTATTGATGCGTTCCGCAGAATCTTTTGGGATTTCGAAAAATTCAGAGTCCATTTTATGTTTGGTTAAGTCTTCAACCTCAACCGGACGGAATGTTCCGAGTCCGATGTGAAGAAGAACCGGAACGACATCAACTCCTTTTTTCTTTACCTTCTCCAATAATTTACTGGTGAAGTGTAAACCTGCTGTGGGAGCAGCAACGGAGCCGTCGGTCTTTGCATACACGGTCTGATAATTTTCGCGGTCTGCAGGTTCTGCATCGCGTTTAATATACGGTGGAAGCGGAGTAACGCCGATCTTTTCAACTGCTTTGAATATATCAGTTGCCTGATTAAAGCGTACTGTTCTTCCCCGTGAAGTAGTGTTATCAATGATTTCGCACCAGAGATCGTCGGTAAAATAAATCTTATTACCGATGCGGACTTTTCTCGCGGGATCAACAATAACGTCCCAAATGCACTCGTGTGCATTCAGTTCCCGCAGCAAAAAGACTTCAATCTTTGCCTGCGTTTTCTCTTTTCTTCCAAACAACCGGGCTTGAAACACGCGTGTTTCATTTACGACAACAACATCACCGGGCTCAATGTAATCCGTAACATCGGTAAAAACTTTGGATTCAACCGTTTGGTTTTCACGGTCAAGAACCAGAAGCTTTGCCTTATCACGGGGAGTAACGGGATATTTTGCAATACCGGTCTTTGGTAAATTATAACTAAAATCAGATAACTTCATCTATGTACCTTTTATTGTTTTAAAAACTTTATCATCGTTCCTTATCGTTAAGGAAAAATGCCGATGATAAAAACAGCCCGGGGCAGAAAAACATTCTATTAGTTTCTGCCCCCGCTGATAATTACCTTATTTTTTCTTGCTCTTTTTAGCAGCAGCGCGTTCAGCGACAACTGCTCTGGCTGCAGCAAGACGTGCGATAGGTACACGGAACGGTGAACAACTTACGTAGTTCAAGCCGGCTCTGTGGCAGAACTCTACTGAGCTCGGCTCACCGCCATGCTCGCCGCAAATACCAATTTTCAGGTCTTTACGTGTTGAGCGGCCTTTTTGAACACCGATTTCAACCAATTTACCAACACCATTCTGATCAAGAGCCTCGAAAGGATCGCTTGGTAAAATTTCTCTCTCGACATATTTCGGGAGGAACATACCGGCGTCATCTCTTGAAAGACCGAATGTTGTCTGGGTAAGATCGTTTGTACCGAACGAGAAGAATTCAGCAAGAGTTGCGATTTCGTCGGCAACCAAAGCGGCACGAGGCAGCTCAATCATGGTACCAACCAAATACTGAATCTTAACTTTCTTCTCAGCCATAACTGCTTTTGCCTGAGCATCAACGATGTCCTTCTGCAATTTAAGCTCTTTAACGTCGCTTACGAGAGGGATCATGATTTCAGGTTTAACTTTGATTCCTGCTTTCATTGCTTTTGCAGCGGCTTCAAAAATAGCGCGCGCCTGCATTTCAGTGATTTCAGGATACATAACACCGAGACGGCATCCGCGGAAACCGAGCATCGGATTGAATTCATGCAGTGATTCGATTTTTGCTTTAACTTTTTCAACAGTGATATTCAATGCTGAAGCAAGTTCTTTGATTTCTTTTTCCTGGTGAGGTAAGAACTCATGCAATGGCGGATCCAAAGTTCTGACGGTAACTGGGCGTCCCTTCATCGCTTTGAAGATACCATAGAAATCTTCTCTTTGGTAAGGAAGAATTTCCGCAAGAGCTGCTTTTCTTGCTTCAACGGTTTCAGAAACAATCATTTTGCGTACGGAGAGAATACGATCGCCGCCGAAGAACATGTGCTCGGTACGGCAGAGGCCGATACCTTCAGCGCCGAATGCAACTGCGTTCAAAGCCTGATCAGGCTGATCTGCATTTGTTCTGATGCCGAGTCTTCGGTATTCGTCTGCCCATTTCATTAATGAAGCATACTGACGATAAACTTTTGATTTTTTAGGATCAAGTGTTTTGTTAATGAGTACTTCAACAACCTCTGAAGGTTTGGTGTTGATTTTACCCATGATAACTTCGCCTGTTGTTCCGTCAATTGAAATGTATTCACCTTCTTTAACAACGAGATCTTTGCCTTCAACTTTCATTGTTCCGGCATGATAATCAATAAGGAGTTTACCGCAGCCTGCTACGCAAACTTTACCCATCTGACGGGCAACGAGAGCAGCGTGTGAGGTCATACCGCCGCGTGCCGTAAGAATACCTTCTGAAGCGTTCATACCTTTGATATCTTCGGGTGAGGTTTCAATACGAACGAGGATAACTTTGTCGCCTTTTTCTGCCATCTTGTAAGCATCTTCAGCGCTCAAAGCAACTTTACCGCTTGCAGCACCGGGGCCTGCGTTCAAGCCTTTTGCAAGAAGTTTACCGTCTGCAATAGCTTTTTGTTTTTCTTTATTGTCGAATACCGGACGGAGCAGCTGATTCAACTGGTTCGGTTCGATTCTGAGAAGAGCTTCTTCTTTCGAAATCAATTTTTCTTCAACCATGTCAAGAGCGATTTTAACCGCAGCAAGACCTGTTCTCTTACCAACACGGCACTGTAACATCCAGAGTTTGCCCTGTTGAATGGTGAACTCAACGTCCATCATATCGGTATAGTGTTTTTCAAGAGTTTTACGATAGCCGTCAAGCTCTTTGTAAATTCTTGGATTATCTTTTTTCAAATCTGATATCGGGAGCGGTGTGCGGATACCGGCAACTACGTCTTCGCCTTGTGCGTTGAAGAGATATTCGCCGTAGAAAATGTTTTCACCGGAAGCAGCATCACGGGTAAAAGCAACGCCCGTACCTGAATCCATACCCATGTTACCAAATACCATTGACTGAACGTTAACCGCAGTTCCCCATGATTCAGGAATGCCGTTCAATTTGCGGTAAATGATAGCGCGGTCGTTCATCCATGAACCAAATACTGCGCCTACAGCACCCCAGAGTTGTTCTTCCGGATTGCTTGGGAATGTTTTGCCGGTTTTCTTTTTGATCTCAGCTTTGAATTCGGCAACGAGTTCTTTTAAGTCTTCAGCAGTCAATTCAGTATCAAACTGAACTTTACGATCAGCTTTTTTCTTTTCGAGAATAACTTCGAAAGGATCGTGATCTTTTTTGTCAACCGGCTTTAATCCGAGAACGACATCGCCGTACATCTGTACGAAACGGCGGTATGAATCATAAGCAAAGCGCGGGTTGTTGGTGTTTTTGATAACGCCTTCAACAGTAACATCATTCAAACCGAGGTTAAGAATGGTGTCCATCATGCCGGGCATTGATGCTCTTGCACCGCTGCGGATAGAGAGTAGTAACGGATTTTTTTTGTCTCCGAATTTTGCGCCCATTACTTTTTCAACGCGCGCCAATGAATCGGCAACCTGTTTCTTTAATTCTTTCGGGTATGTATTCTTATTCTTATAATAATAAGTACACACATCTGTAGAAATGGTGAATCCTGCAGGTACAGGTATTCCGATGTTAACCATTTCGGCCAGGTTAGCACCCTTACCGCCGAGAAGAGCCTTCATGTCGGCTTTTCCGTCAGCTTTTTTACCTCCGAAGAAGTAAACATATTTCGAGGATTTACTCGATGCCATAACTAATATTCTCCTATGAGTATTTAATGAAAATAACTCCGGTTCCCAGTGGGTTATTCCGGTTGTGATTTATTCTTTTAGTAACATATGCCGGCACAAGGTGACGGCGTTTATTGAATTTTCCTTTGCTTATATTCCTGCCATTTTCCGTTGAGATAGTCTTTAAACTTATCTTCTTCTTCCAACTGCATTTCTATCTTCAAATAATAGATGTCAATGTCGTCCAACTCTTTACTGAACTGCGAAAGTTTAACGGAATCTTTTTCCGTTGTTATCACCGAATAACAATTTTTATCATAGAACACTTTGCGTATCTGCTGTACTTCTTCATTCGTATATAATTTGTGATCCGCGAATATCAATCTTTCATCAGTGGAAATATTGAATGATTCCATAGCGGTTATAAACGAATGCGGGTTTGCAATGCCGCATACCAGCAGACTTTTTTGTCCCTGAAATTCTGCCGCAGGGAAAAACTCATCATTGCGGACATCTAAAAATCCGACTGTTTTATAGTGCGCGTTAAATACGGGTTTAGTATTCAACAATTTCATATAGCGCTCAGGTATTTCGGCCTTAGCGGAAAATTTCCTGTTTATAATAACGCAGTCAGCGCGTTTAACTTCTGTAACCGGCTCACGCAAATCACCTGTCGGCAGCATCAACCGGCGCAGTCCGTTCCGTCTGGTAAAGAACCGCTGATCGAATATCACGATATTCACATTACGGTCAATGTATCTGTGCTGATACGCATCATCAAGCACAAGTGCGTCCGGTGAAAAATCATCGAGCAGCTCTTCAGCTCCGATGATACGGTCTTCACTCACTGCCGCAGGAACGTCGCAGTTGTATACGGTTTGCAGCATTTCATCTCCGGCCTCATCTACCTTGGCATATACCTGCTTGCCGTCAGAGACCAGCAAGTAACCTTCGGAGTCCCTGCCGTACCCGCGGCTTAAAACAGCGACGCGCAGTCCCATGCTTTTCAGCATATTGGTCACCTTGATGGTAAACGGGGATTTTCCCGATCCGCCTGTCGTTAGATTCCCAATGGAAATAACGAACGAGTTAACCGCTTTGGTTTTCAGTATTCCGCGGTTAAACAGGTAATTTCTTACCGCAACAACAAGCGCGTATACCGGAATAAGCGGTATAAACAAAACCCGCAATACATCAAGTACTCTCATGTAGAAAATTTTTCCGCTTCTGTTTGCAACTGCATTAACTGCTTTTCACAATTCTTAATTATCACCGATGTCGTTTCACGATCTATTGTGCCGTCTATTTTCAAAGGGTCGGAATATTCCAACCGCACTCGCGAAAATAATTTTGGAATTTCAAAAGCATCCCAGCTTTTCAATTTCCATTTCTTTTCATACGCGGAACCGATCAGTACCAGTGATGCGCCGCTTTTTTTTGCCGCGACAACCGCTCCGGCTTTAAACTCGTGTACTGGTCCGCGCGGCCCGTCCGGGGTAAGACAGACCGAACCTTCTTTCACCGCGTAATCAATCATCATATCCAGAGCGCTTGAGCCGCCCTTTGAACTTGACCCGCGGACAACTTTATAGTTCCAATATTTCAAAGTACGTGCAAGCAACTCACCGTCCTTGCTCTGGCTAATCAATGCAAGCATCGCATTATTGCGAAGCTGATACCAGGGATATAACATTGTTCCATGCCAAAACGCGAATATCACATGCTCTTTATTCGCAATCGCCTCATCGGTCAAACCGGCATTTATCCGTTCGACACGGAGCGATGCTACCCACCATGCGGCAACTCTGCCCAGTAAAATATAGCCCAACGGCCTGAGCATCCCCAAAAGCCGCGTTTTAATTTTCATGCAAAACCTTGTTGATTGCAGCGGCTGCACAAACGGACGCGTGTTTCTCTCCCAGCAAACTCTGCAGTCCGGCCAACTTGTTTTTCATCTCACGGCAGCGCTTTTCATCATCCAAAATCGCCGATGAAACTTCCAGAATTTTTTCTGTTGAGACATCGCCCTGAATCAGTTCAGGAACAACAGCACCGCCGGACACAATGTTTGCAAGTCCGATATAATCAATCTTAACAAGCCGCTTACCAATTGCAAACGTAAGCGGATTTGTTTTGTACACAATTATCATCGGCAACCCGAAAATACCCGCCTGCAATGTTGACGTTCCCGATTTTACGATTCCGAACTTTGCATACTGCATAAACTCATATACATGCTCATGAACAACTTTATACGGCATCGTACTTTTATAGAGCTGCTCAAACACAGCCGAATCAATCAATGGTGCACATGCCAGTACAATTTGCATGTTGTACTTTTGTGCCAATTTTTCAACGCCTTCCGCAATCGCGGGATAAATCAGGCGTACTTCCTGCTCCCTGCTGCCCGGCAAAACAAGGAGAATATCTTTATCTTCCGTTAACCCGTATTTTGCTAAAAGCTCCTGCTTGCCGAGCATCTTGTATGCATCTATTTGTTCAACCAAAGGATGCCCGACAAACTCTGCATTGATACCATGCCCGCGGTACATATTTTCTTCGAACGGAAACACCACCAACATGGTGTTCACCAATTTTTTTATCTTGCTTATCCGTCCCTTTCCCCACGCCCATAGCTGCGGGGAGATATAATAGATAATCTTTACGTTCATCTTTTTGAGCAGCTTCGCGAAATTGAGATTGAATCCGGGATAATCAATCAATATCGCGGTAGTAATGTTTTTCTCTTTCACCAGCGCGGCAAGTTCACGTTTCACTTTTGCGATAAACGGAAGATGCTTTATTACTTCTGCAAATCCGAGAAACGCCATTTTGTTGATATGATAAAGAGCATGCAAGCCGTTCTTTATCAATTCATCTCCTCCGATACCGAAAGCTTCAAGCTGCGGATTTGTCTTCCGCAATTCTTTCAGTACTTCCGCACCGTGCATGTCACCGGATACTTCTCCGGCAACAATAAGTATGTTCTCTTTTCCTACGCTCAATTCGCAATCAATTTCATGGGCATAATTCTAAAGAGCCAGAGCAAAAAGACCGTTAACGTAATAATCGTGAACGCTTGAAGCGTTCTTCTTTCAGAGCGCAGTCCGGCTTTCAAGTTATATGAAGGCTGCGGCAGCGCGCTGTTTTTGTATGCTGAGATGCGCGGTATAAAGCGCGGAACATTTTTGCAGTATTCGGCATATGATTCGCCGAATGCTGTTTTCAAATACGCTTCTTCTTCACCGACTATCGTAACATACTGCCATGCAAAAAAGAAAAAAGCGATAATTGGCAAATATGGACATAAAGCATTCGCCATAATACCTATACCGACATACATCAGAATGTTTCCAACGTAGAGCGGATTGCGCACATATCCAAACGGCCCGCTGATGACGAGGTATGTGCCGCCGACACCGCCGGTGGTTCTCGTCTCGCTACCTGCCCAGCTCACACCCCACAGACGGATAAGTTCACCCGCAACTGCGATGATGAAACCGCAGAGCAAACTATATACATTCGGTTCGTTATAGAGAACCATAAGTAAAATAAACGGAATTGGTGTGTAACTCCGGTATTTAAACACTTTCAATGAAAATTTGTTTGCCATAATTCTTTCTATCCGAGTTTATAAACTTCATTTCTTTTCAAAACCGCCTGATGGCGTTTTTTAATTCGCTTCTTCGCAAGCGTCAATTGCAGCAATCTTAATACATCAGCAAATGAACTGTACGGGAAGAACGAGATACGTTCCCTCTCACAAAACTTCAGTAAATCATCCTTCGCGAAGATGATGTCGCAAAACTGAGCCGGGCACGTATCGGAACTGCCGTTGCCGATATACACGGTAATTTCATCATCGCCGCTTTCTTCCAGAACATGATTCCGCTTGCAATTTGCGCAATCGTTACATTCTTCATCAGTATAAGGAAACACAGGTTTTATTTTTCCATCCGGATCCGCAATCAAAGAGTTTGCGAAGAACCGGATATCCTGCAATCCTTCCCTTTCAAAAACATATTTTATATAATTGTCGAATCCGTCACTCAACACGAAAAACGGAATTTCATTCTCTTTGCAGTACGCCGCAAAATCTTTGAACGTCGGATCTATTTCAAACTCCTGAATATACTCATGAATTTGCTCTAACGTCAAATCGGGCGCTTCCTGTAAAAGCTGAAACCAGCCTTCTTTTCCTGTAATAACACCGTCTTTGATATTCTGCGTAATCACGCCTGAAGCAGGCTGATTACCGAAATGCAGAAATATGTTTTCGCCGATGTCTCTTTTGGTTATCGTACCGTCGAAATCAACAAATATTTTTAACTGATGAACCACTAAAACTTTCTATTATCTTTTTATCCTTCCTAACCCACGGGTTAACCCGTGGGTTAGGAATAGAAACCGATTTCACACTTAATGCGATTTATCTATAACGAACTTCTTTACTTCTATTACATCTTTAGCCGTAAATCGATAGAAATACGTTCCCGAAGGCAGATTACCCGCGGAGAATACGAACGTGTTCCGGCCCTTCTGCGTATCCAATATTTCCTTCTCGTCCATTTTTTCAATGCGCGAGTTATAGAATTCAAATCTCACCAGCATCGGTTCAGGCAAGTAATAATTTATTACCGTCGAATCTGAAAATGGATTTGGAATATTTTGCAGAACAATGATTTTATCGCCAACTGGTTTTAAATAACTTACTTTTTGGATTTCAGAAGCATTCAACACGGCATTTTCAGCAAGCTGCAGAACTCGGATAAAATATATACCGTCGGTATCAGGCGTGAACGAATAGCTGTATTCATTAGCATCATGAAATACTTTGGCAGGTAAAGTCGCAACTTCAATCCAGTTCGTGTCATTGATCGTTTTTAATAAAAACTTTTCGATTCTAAATGCCTTTATCATACTGCCGCTTCCGGTCTTCCATCCAACAAGAATACTATCGCCGTTAACAGAGGCATTTAATTCAAGCAGTGGAGTAAACTGTTTTTTCTCTGCAAACAATCGTTGTCCGTAAATACCCGAACCGTTTTTATCTGCTTCCTTAAGAATTACAATTATTCCCTGCTTGCGGTCATTAATTACTGAGGGATAGCTTTTCTCGGTGTTTTTCGAAAGAAGCATCGGCACGCCGACAGAGTCCCACATCAAGTGACCAGTTTTGTTTATCTTCTGCGCGTACACGTAGGTGTCGGTAGCCGACTCACCGCGCTCAAACCAGGTAATAAAACTTTCTCCAAGGCGGTCTGTTGTCAGTGCCTGTCCGAATTTATTTGACGGTTTGTAGGAGACAAACTGCGCATCATCACCCCAGGCCAATCTGCCATCGTGAGTGATTTTTTGACAAAATACATTTTTCGTTTTTCCCGATTCATTTAACCAGCTTACGACAATTGAGTTGTCGGGTGACTGCGTCAGCTGAATGTTACTCTTTGAGCCTTTAATGCGCGGAGCAACTTTCTTCGGTTCGGCAAACAGGTATTTCCCTTTTTCATCTACCGAACGGAATAATATTTCCTTATTTTTGCCACCCGTCTGCCATATCGCGGTTACCTGTCCGTTCTTTAACGAAGCCGCGGTGTAGCTTAATATATCATCGTTGGCAGAAGAAACCTCTATCGGTTTTGCGAAATACGATTTATTGCCTTCCTTGTCAAGATGGTGCACAAAAAGAATATTCTTTCCCTGATGTGCTTCAAGCCATAGCACAAACGCGCCCTGCTTCTGATCCGGAATAATCAATGTCGAAAATTTTTGGTCTTTCGTTGATGATACAAGCATCAATGAGTCCGGTGTTTCGATTTCACCATCCGCATTAATCTTTTGCACCTTGACAAAATATTGTGCCGGTGTTGTGTTGGTTTTTTCTATATAGGAAACATACGCATTACCTATCGAGTCAACCGCAAGTGAGTAATTTGTAATACGTCCGTTATCTTTGAATACACGAACACCCTCTTCACTCCACTGCAGTGCACCGTTCGCAAATACTTTCTGGATGCAGAGTTCATCGCACTCGGTATTGATGTTTTCTTTCCAAAGAACGAATAACTGGCCGCTTACATTAACTTTTGCAATAGGATTTTCTTTCACGCCCGGACGTGTTGAAACTCTTTTTCCATCACCGCGCAAACGAACTTTCCCGTTGATTTCAATTGACTGAAAGAATATATCAGCAGCGTTGTTGTCCTTTTTGTCCTGCCATACGATATACAATCCGCCGTCGGGATTTTCCACTGATGAGATATTATACGGCGTCTGCGTATCAACAACAAGTTTTTTAGCCTTATCAAGAGAATTCGTCCATTGACCGAACACGGCCGGAGAACACAACAGCAGCATCCACAGAACAAGAATAACAATCCTGCCTGATGCCGGGAAATAATTTTTTCTCCGATTACGCGACAACATCCAGATCCTCATTAAATTTAACACTGACAAGTTTGGAAATACCTTCTTCCTGCATCGTTACTCCATACAAAGCATCAGCTGCTTCCATGGTTCTCTTATTATGAGTAACAACAATAAACTGCGTGTTGGAACTGAACTGTTTAATAATTTTTGTAAAGCGGTCAATGTTTGCATCATCAAGCGGTGCGTCAATTTCATCAAGAATACAGAACGGGCTCGGCTTAACGAGGTAAATAGCAAACAACAACGCGATAGCGGTCAGGGTTTTTTCTCCTCCCGAAAGTGCTTCAATCGTGAGAGGGCGTTTACCCTTCGGTTTCGCGATAATCTCAATCTTGCCTTCAAGCGGGTCAACGCCTTCTTCAAGCTTCATATCCGCTTCGTCGCCGGGATTAAATAAACTTCTGAAGATATTAATAAAGTTCTCACGAATCTTCCCGAATGTTTCAAGGAACAGATTTTGCGCGGTGGTATTGATTTCTTCAATTGTTTTAATCAAATCTTTTTCGGATGCAACAAGGTCGTCGCGCTGTTTGTGTAAAAATTCAAGGCGCTGTTTTTCTTCGTCGAATTCCGAATAAGCCAGCAAGTTAACAGGCCCGAGATTTTTAATCTGCTGTTTATAACTGTGGACTTCTTCCGTGCGGGTTTTGAAATCAAATGTATCGAGATCGTCAAATTCTTTGATCTCAATCTGTAAAGAATAGTTTTCCGCTATTTGAGCACGCAGGTTTTCGACCTTAATATCCAATTCATTCAGCTTCATTTCGCTGGCATGAATTTCGTTAGACGCAGCTTCGCGCTCTTTGCGGAGTGCACCTTGCGCGGATTCCTTCTCGTTTATCTCGCCGCGGACTTCTTTAAACTGTTCACCAATGACTTTTTCTTCGGCTTGCAGTTTTTCCTTTTCTTCATTCAGTCCGGCCAACTCCATGTACTTATCGTCAATAATTTCCGTGAGAGTTTCGATTTCTGAATCAGCGGCGCTAATATCTTCATTGCGTTTTTCCAGAGACTTCTTAATCGTAACGATATTGTCTTCACTCCGGATAATACCACTTTCGTAATTTTTCTTTTCACCTGTTAAGCGTTCATGCTCAATATCAATAAGATTGATTTTCGCCTGAATCGAATTATATGATTTTTCAACTTCGCGGAAGGCTTCTTCAATTTTATGCTGCTCGCCTTCAATATTCTGAACATGCGTACGGAACTCCACAAGTTCGGCTTCTAACTTTTCGCGTTCATTATCAAGCTGATTTGATTGATGAACATATTCCTGAAGTTCCTCGCGATTTTTTTCAATCTCATCAACTGCTTTGGTTTTTTCAAACTCAAATTGTGCAATCTGTTTTTCGATGTTCGCCAAATCGTTAACAAGGATTTTGGAATTGTCGGCCAGTACCTTCATATCAATCGAGCCAATCCGCTCTTCCATTTCAGCCATCTTCGCCTGTAAACCGGCAAGTTCGGCTTCGTGTTTCGGATACTGCTTTTTCAAATCTTCAAGAAGCTGCCTTCTTCCGAACAATGTCTCATCAAGCCGTGGAGCTGCACCGCCTTCAACAAGTCCGGATGCTTCAAGTATATCACCGTTCAGTGTGGTGTAAGTAAATTCAGGGAACTGTTCGGATAATGCAAATGCTGTCTTGAGATCTTGAACAATACCGATAGTATTGAGCAAACGGTTAAATAACGGTTTCCATTCATCGTCGGTAACAATCAGTTCATCGCACCAACCGAGGAAACCTTCCTGCTTTGCAACTTTTTGTTTACGCCTGCGGAAGAAATAATTTTTAAGTGAACCGCCGAAAGAAGATTTCTTTTCGGTTCTGAAACCGCGCATATAGAATGATGCTTTTCCGTAATCATTCTTTTCAAGATATTCAATACCGCTGCGGATGTCGTCTATAGTATCAACGATAATACTGTTCAGGTTATTCTTTAATGCCGCTTCAATCGCGAAACGGAATTCATCACCCGCATTACCAATGTTGGCAATGAGATTCTTCGCACCTATATTCCATGAGTTATCTTCTAAAAGTGCTTTTGCGCCCTTTGAAAAGCCTTCAAGACTCTCAATAACGTTCTGTAAAAAGCTGATTTTATCGCGGACAACGTTGATAACACCGCGCTGTTCCAACTCCTTTTCTTTCAGCGAATTGAGCTCCTGCTCAAGTGCGATTTTCTCATCCTGCTTTTGCTGATAAAAACTTTCTGCTTCCTTTAAGCGCTGTTCGGATTCATTCTTTTCCTGCGTCAACTCTTCAATGTAATTAACCGTTTTCGCGATGTTACCGGTTAGTGATTGAATTTTTTTATTGAGTCCTTCGATTGATGTGTTGATGCGTTGGAGGGTGTTTTGCAGGTTGTGGAATGTGTTTTCCTTTGATGAAAGTTCTTTATGAAGATTGAGAACTTCCTGATTATTCTGCTTCACTGCCTGACGCTGAGTCTCTAACTCGGCTTCATATGATTGCAGTTCGGCAGAAACCTTTTCCTTCTCGATTTGTTTTTCTTCGAGACGGGTGGTGATTTCTTCAATGTTAACCTTATAATCTTCAATGTTTTCCTGCGTGGTGGTTAACTGTGTCTGTAATTCGTTTATATCGCGATGATAGCGTTCAATGTTTATTTCAAGAGATTTTTTACGCTCTTCGGAAACGGACAACGTCTGCTGTGCCTTATAAATAAGTTCTGTCTGAGAAGTAATTGCCGAACGCTTTTCCTGTAATTCCCGTTCAACAGCGTATAAATTTTCTTTTACCGTGCGCAGTTCATCATCAAGGCGGGCGAGATCCGACTCAAATTGTAATTTCTTTGTAAAGTTTGCTTCGCGGTGAGCTTTCTGCTCTGCTTTCTGCAATTGGAAATAGGCAAGCTCTCGCTCTGCTAAATCAAGTTCCAGTTCGCGAAGCGTAATACTCAACTTATTATGGCGGTCGGCACGTTTTGCCTGACGCTCAAGTGATGCAACTTTTTTATCAACTTCCGAAACAATATCGTTAACGCGGGTCAGGTCAGTCTTTACTTCATCAAGCTTGCGCAGCGTTAAACGGCGGCGAAGTTTATATTTATTCACGCCGGCAGCTTCTTCAAACATATTGCGGCGTTCTTCCGCTTTGTTGTTCAGAATCTGCTCAACCATTTTCAACTCGATAACGGAATACGCGTTTGAGCCCATTCCGGTATCCATAAAAAGATTTGTGATATCTTTTAAGCGGCAGATGTTTCTGTTTAACAGATATTCACTTTCACCGGAACGGAATATTCTTCTCGTAATAACAACTTCCGTATACTCGGAGGGAAGTATGCCTTTGTCATTCTCAATGGTTAATGATACTTCCGCCATACCCATCGGCTTCTTATTCTGCGTACCATTAAAAATTACGTTCTCCATTTTATCCGAGCGGAGAGTGCTGCTTTTCTGCTCACCGAGGCTCCAGCGGATCGCATCAACAATATTGGTCTTCCCACATCCGTTCGGACCCACAATGGATGTTACGCCGTGGTTGAAATTCACCACCGTTTTTTGAGCAAAGGATTTAAATCCTAATATTTCCAGCTTCGATAAATACAATGTCAGATTCCCGTTTTAAATTCACGAATGGCTTGAAATATATAATCAACCGTCATATAGTTCATTTGCAGATATCCGAAAAGCACCAGAACAACTCCAACGATGAAGACAAAACCGAAAAAGTAAACTTTCCCCGGAATAACGTCAAAGATCACATGCGTACCCTTGAGGATTCTCATCAACATCCAGACCGCAAACGCAATAAAGAATATATAGATGTAAGCATTTGCAACATTTGGAACAAGCACCCGGTATAAAATTATGCCAACCGGTATCATCAGCAAAAGCGGGATAAATGACCACGAGGTAATGTAGAATGCGCTTGTATAATATACCTTATTCATAACACTGTACGAGAACAGCTTAATAACGCCGCTGATAATAAGTATTTTTATAAATATGACTACGGTCAGGATAAAAATTCCCGACGTCGGATGCCATGTCAGATAGCCGACAAACTTCATCAGCCAATTGCTCGAATATGAAAGCAGCAGCCGCTCCAACAAAATACTATCTCTGAAATAATAGAGGAAACTTTCCGTTAACAATGCCATGATTGCCGAAACAATGATGGAAAGAATAAATGACTGCCCCATGGAAAATATGCGCATATCCCGCACATCGGCGAAGAAATTATATGGCCGGACGAGAGCGCGTGTTGCGTCTTCGCGAAATTTCCTGCCCGAATTAATAAGGAATCCGACCAGCAGCGCAAGCGCCATTCCGAATATGATAAACACAAGCGGCGAGCGGTCTTTCTTTACACCGATAGGCACGGTTACTTTTTGCAGATTATGCAATCCTGCGGATAAAACTTTAAAGCCGGTACGCGAGGTTTCTCTGTCTTCACCTGAAATGCCGATAGGAAGAATGCCTTCGCGATTATACTTACCGAGCAGCGATATGTAGGAGGTACGATAATCGAAAATCGAATTAACAAAGTACCCCGGCAGGTTTTGTGAGTCGGCAAGATCAAGCAAATCGGAATACAATTTTGCCTGGGCTTCAAATGAATAATCATTTAAATAGCCATTCGAAATTCCTTCGGTAGCAAGATAGCCGACACTTGAAAGTATAACTCTTCCTTTACCGACCTTTGCCTCAACAGCAGAGCGAACAGCTTCAACCTCGCTAATATTTTTATTAAGAAATTCCAATCCGTATAAGTCTATTCCCGCAATCTCGCCGATAATATGCGTGCCGCTGAATGAGGCATACACAATTTTTGTTATCTGTGAATGAACTTCGTCGGCAAGCTGTCCGAGATAAAAATCGTCGCGTTCATCGCTGCCGATATATGAAGATCCGAGACCGAATCCTGCGACACATGAAAAATTACTGTATGCGGCAATGTATTGGTTAAGATATGTTTTGCTCGCGGAAAGAAATACATTATCGGTCAGCCATGATGAAGGAACGCCGTCAAGCGGCATATCAACAAATGCGAGCAAACCAAGTTCCTGACACAACGCGAGCAGATACGGATGCGGCGCAGCTTTTTCAAAACGAACCGCATTAAAACCCGTCTCTTTGATAAACATCATATCGCGACGCATCTGCGAATAAGAAAGCATTCCGCCGTAATTTTTGTAAATGGGGACGTATGTTACACCACGCAGCTGATAAGACGAGTTATTAAGATACATTCCGTCTTTGGATGCAAACAGCGTGTTGATTCCGTAAGCACGTGAAAAATCATCCAGCACTGAACCGTTGCTGATAATCTGAAAACGGACACGGCAGTTAACGGGATTCTCCGGAGTCCACAACGGGGCACCGGATACATCAACGGTAAAAGCGCCTTCTTTCAACTTTCCTTTTTTAATTTCAACCTGCTGGGCATTTGAGCCGATAATCTGCCCGGAGCTTGATTCAACCGATACTTTCACTTCGAAATAATCCGATTGAACAGACACATCTTTTACCGCAGTATATGCACCGTTGTTTGCAGTATAACGGATTTTTATCTGCGCACGGTCACCCTTGATGGATGCAGTATTAATGCTGTAACGGGAAATGGATGCTTCGGGAACAACCGCGATGAAAACATCTCTGAAAATTCCCGGATACTCCTGTGGAAAAAGAAATTGATTTTTTAACGGGATGCTGTTTTTTTCATTAACGGCCGAGCGGACATGTATAGAAATGAGGTTATTCTTGTCGGCTTTCAGCAAATCTTTCGGGAGCTGCACCATGAACGGGACGGCACCACCCTGATATTTGTAAATAACGTAATTATTCAGCGCAATTTCGCCGGAATAATTCATTCCCAAAATATTCAGATAGAGAACTTTGCCGGCAATAGCCTCTTTTCGAAGCATAACCGACTTTTCGAAAACCAACGCTTCTTTTCCTTCAAAAATGGAAGGAACGGCGGCAGGAACTTTACTTTTATCTTTATCCTTTTCAACATACACCTGCCATTGACCATCAAGCAAAATCCGGCTTCTTACACCCGAATTTTCTAAATAATTGAGCTGTTGGTCATTTACAGAATAGTTGGGGATACTTCTTAATATAATCTGTGGGGAGGCGATAATGTTCAACAATACACAGAACAAACCGGTCAGTAAAAATCGCAATTTTTGAACCATTCAGTTTTTTGTAAATTCAGAATACAAATATACGGAATCAAGGTAGGGGAAATCAATAAGTAAATTGATGCCGTAAAAAGTACGGCTTTTATGAAAGTCTGTAACTCACTTATTAACAACAGGTTACGAAACCAGCACCAAATGGGGGTCAAAGAAAAACTTAAAAAAAATTGAGTTTTTCTTCGTTTTTGCCGACGACGTCAGGCGATTGGCTCGCCGCCGAGATTATCCTGAATGAACTTTGCCATCGGATCGTTCGAATCAACCTTTTTTCCTGCTTTTTTCGGCGAATTTGAGGATTTTATGTCCCGACTGGTCGCTTTTTCGCTTAAACTCAGTTTTATGCTGATTTTTGTGTCAAAAAACGTGAACGCCTTGGTGTTCATATAGTCCAAATATGCCTTTTGTCCAAGCATGTGCATAGCGTCGGTATCGAAAACCTCGACCAGCAAAACACTTTTTGTGAAGGATGCCGGCTTTAAAGACTGAGCAAAAGCGCTAAAAACGCCCGGTTTTTCTGCCGCGAGCAGATTGAGAAACTCTTCCCAGCGTTCGGAGATAGATTCGATGGTCGTATTTCCCTGCGGAGCCGTTTTTACAGGCGCGGCTGCTGGTTGTGCCGGTTCAGGTTCTTCGGCAATGAATGATGTCATAGAGGCCTTGGGGGCTGCCGCCGGTGCGGATTCCCGTTCTCTCACAAAATTAGCCTGGACGGGCTCGCGTTTCACCGTTTCACTTGATGAGCCGGTATCGGCTCCGGCTGCGTCAATAAGTCCCGTAATGGTCGCCGTTTTTTCAAACCCGATTAACTGTGAAAGGGCAATTTCGATTTTCAATTTGTGGTTTTGGGAGTACTTCAACTCCTGTCCGATCTTTCCGAGGAAGGTAAGAATGCGCAGCAGGTCGTTTTCGAGAAAATACTCGGCGTACTGCTTGTACTTCACCTTGTAAATCTCCGCCGCTTCGATCAGCGTCACGGATCCCGTGGCGACTGCCACCATAATATTTCTGAAGTGTTCGGTAAGCTGATCAACAAAATCGGTATAGTTCCATCCGTTTTTGTAAAGCGTATCGGCAACTTCAAATGCCAATTTAAAATTTTTCGAAAGCACTGCATCGCTAATATCGAAGAACAAATCGTTATCAATGACGTTTAACAATTTGATGACGGTTTCATATACAACATCTTTACCGCAGAACGCGACCACCTGATCAAAATAACTCTCGGCATCACGAAGACCGCCGTCAGCCTTGCGCGCGATAAGCGTTAAGGTTTTGTCATCAATGGTTATAGATTCTTTTTTGGCAATCTCAAGCAATAGCGTTTTAATGGTATCTAATTGAATTCTTCTGAAATCATAACGCTGACAGCGTGAAAGAATAGTCAAAGGAACACGATGAACGTCCGTTGTTGCAAAGATGAACACGATGTGTTCCGGCGGCTCTTCAAGCGTCTTTAAGAAGGCGTTGAATGAGTCCTTGGTCAACATGTGAACTTCATCTATGATGTAAACTTTGTATTTACCTTTCGAAGGAGCGTACCGGACGGAATCCCTTAGCGTGCGGATTTCATCAATACCGCGGTTGGATGCAGCATCTATTTCAATAATGTCAATCAATTGTCCTGTTGAAATTGAACGGCACATTTCACATTCGTTACATGGTTCCGCGTCGTGCGGATTTTCGCAGTTGAGCGTCTTGGCAAGAATACGGGCGGTTGTGGTTTTTCCAACTCCGCGCGGTCCTGTTAATAGGTACGCGTGCGCAACTCTTCCTGAAGTTATGGCATTTTTAAGAGTTGTGGTAATGTGTTCCTGGCCGACAACTTCATCAAATCTTTGCGGTCTGTATTTCCTCGCGGTAACGACAAATGACATGTAACTGTAATCTTTCTGACATAATGAAATAACTATCCGGCTTGAGTCCAAACCGGATAGTAAAAATACGAATTATTCGATTGAGTTAATAACGAAAATGGACTTAGACTAATGTGTAACATAGTAAAATTTTGTAATTTCACACTGTAATTCTATAATAGTTGAGGTTCGCATGAATGAGGAGAAATATGACATTCTGTCCGAGGAGACACCACCAGATGAAGAATTTCAAGATTTAGGCATAGTTGAAAACAGACGACGTGTCTTTGCTGTTCAATCTGAGCCTGAGATTGATTCCCTATACAGAAAATGGAAAGATGGGGATCTAGAACTTCAGCCTGAATTCCAACGTGGCTTCGTCTGGGATATATTGAAGGCCAGTCGATTAATTGAATCCATTTTTCTTGACATTCCGCTACCAGTTATTTACTTGTCTGAGGATAAAAATGGTCGGGAATACGTTATTGATGGGCAACAAAGGTTAACCACCTTTTTTTCATTTATTGATGGTGCTTTGCCAAATCCTAAGCTCCCAGCGTTTTTTAGAAACTTTAAACTAAAAGGTCTCACGGTATTTTCGAATTTTAATGGATTTGCATACTGTGACTTACCAAAAGAATATCAAAAAAAATTTAGAACCTTCAGCATTCGCTCAATCACCCTAAGAAAAGAATCTGATAGCAACCTTAAATTTGAAGTTTTTGAACGATTAAATACCGGATCTGTCTCTTTGAATGACCAAGAATTACGGAATTGCATTTATCGTGGAAATTACAATGAACTCCTCTGTTCTCTTGCTGAATATAAACCTTTTCGGAACCTTCTTGGAATGAATAGACCTGAAAAACGCATGCGTGATATTGAATTGGTTCTTCGATTCGCAGCTTTTTTTCATTCCTCATATCAAAATTATTCAGCACCAATGAAAAAATTTCTAAATGATGATATGGCGCGCTTTAGAAACATATCTGAATCCGATAGTGATCAGTTAGCGAATGCTTTCAAAAATGCTGTGTCATTAATTCAATCAATGCTGGGTGACCATGCCTTCAAGAGATATTACCCAGGAAAGCTGAACGCCCCAAATGGTAGGTGGGAAAAAAAACAGTTCAATGCTTCCCTTTATGATATTTTAATGGATTCATTTGCTCGGCGCGATAAAAACATGATAATGAATAATAAAGATGCCATTTTCGAAGCTTTTGTTGATTTATTGAGCGGAAATAAAGATTTTGTTTATTCAATCGAGCTTAATACAAGCTCAATTAAAACAGTCAATGAACGATTCAGAATTTGGTATGAAACTTTAGATAAAATTTTAAATACAAAGGAAAAACAACCACGTTGCTTTTCCTTTGATTTAAAAGAATTACTTTTCAAAACGGATCCAAAATGTTCAATCTGCAATCAAAGAATAGTTGATATCGATGACGCCGCGATCGATCATATTGAACAATTTTGGTTAGGTGGGCAAACAGTTCAAGATAATGCGCGCTTAACTCATCGCTATTGTAATGCTGCACGTTCCAAGGGTGTTGCGGATAACATTATCCTGTCGCCTGATCCAGACGATCCAGAACCGGGAAGGAGGCGTGTCTTGCCAAAAGGATGCACGGTAAATTCTATCCACTACCCTAGCGCCGCCGAAGCTGTTCGAAATTTAGTTCAATTGGGGATTATACCGGATCATGATATTCCGAAGAGTTCGACAGACTTTCATTTATGGCTAAAAAAACAAGCATATTATTATGGCTATTCTTATGAACGAGACAAAGAATAAATAAAAAATTTTTCAACTATAAATTCAACCAAGACACTAAATTAATCTTTATCCTTCGTTATGTGACTAAGTTGAGAGAACGATTAATTATTAAATTGGTAATTTTATTTCCGCTAATGCGGAATCAAGGGTTTTCAATAAATTTAGTTTATCGTTTGGCCACCACGTTATATCATAAGCAAAGCGGAGGTACCTGACAATTAAATATATTGCAAACGGAAACAATATGAAATTTAGGATGCTTTCAAATAATGGAGGTGAGGGAACAAATGCATTTATTATTATCTTCAAAATAAAAATCAAGCTCCCAGCTAGGGGAAAAACTATATATGGGAGAATTGATCTTGCATAAAATCCAAAACTTATCGATAATGCCGTCAATCCATATATAAAAACCATTAGGTATGACAACGATGCGAGGTATAAATTGATAAAAATTACTGCAGCATTACAGAACAAAAATGTAAAAAAGATATACAACAAAGATTTTGTTTTTAATTTTGTCCCCGACATACCATGAAAGACCAGCCATAAAATGATTACAGTGCACACAAGGCCAAAATAGTTTAAAACCAGTTTCAAATTATCCCTTTGTACTATTGTCGATCGTAACCCAAGTATATTCTGCGAATTAGTATCTAAATCATTATTTTTCCGCATCTGCAGTAGCCACGAATTATAGGGATCAGTTCTAAGCTTTGCATACTCTTTATTAAGTGTTGTGTTATATATTTGTTCAGTGATTGCTGGGAATAAAAACATAATAAATGACGCAATAAATAATAAAAGTAAATACATTTTTTTGATGGAGCCGATAGATACTGGTATCGATTGAAGATCGATTGTCTTTTGTGTCTTCAAAAACATAGTTATTTCCTTTAATAATAAATTCGCATGCAGATTTTGTGCTCCTATCTATATGCGAAACTTTTGTTTAATAATATCCAAAGCGGCCTTTTCAAATTTATCTATATCTGCCCAATCATTCGAACAACCATAATTCAAATGTCCTTCGCCTGGAAACGCACCCAAGAAATGACTGTCATTCCCACCGTGAGAAAAATTATTCACTTCTGAAGCTACCGCAAAACAGGGCTCCACAGTAAATTGATCGAATACTACCAGAATGTATTTATATTGTATATTCCTATAAGAAGTGCTACCCTCAAATAATGCTGCGTGGTGTCCTTCCAAAAAGTATTCTTTTAAGAAACGAACATTTGAGAAATCCGGGAAATATTTTGGTTGAGGAGTTGTTTTAGGATTTTGCTGTAGAATATTCTGCGTTTCTTCTCGAGGGCCAACCCAATCCTCGAGTGTGTATTTTTAATTGTGTAAATGGCTTGAACCTCAGTTATAAATATTGTTGAAGTTCATCAGCAAACATAACAGAAAAATGTCCAATGACAATGGACCAGTTTCTGACCGGCATATTCCATTTCTTCGCAATATCACGATATGCCAAATAAAGCATTTTTTTCAAAGCATCATCATTCGGGAAAAGCGTTTTCGCTTTGGTAACTTTCCTGAACTGGCGATGCAAAGCTTCAACGGCATTGGTGGTGTAAATCATGGTGCGGATCTCTTCGGGATATTTCAGAAAGACCGACAGCTGATTCCAGTTGTTCCGCCAGGATTTCAAAGCCAAAATATATTTCTTGCCCCAAGTATCCTCTATGGTTTGCAGATTGAGCAAAGCAGCTTCTTCTGTCGGAGCAGAGTAAACAGTTTTCAGGTCACGGGCAAAAGCTTTCTGGTCTTTTGTGGCAACATACTTCATGGAATTCCTGATCTGGTGGACAATGCAAAGTTGCACTTCAGCCCTGGGAAAAACAGTGTTAATGGTCTCCGGAAAACCCTTCAGTCCATCAACACAGGCAATGCAGATTTCCTTAACTCCGCGGTTCTTAAGTTCCGTCATAACTGATAGCCAGAACGTGGCTCCTTCTGCTTCGCCAACCCAAAGACCAAGCAAATCCTTGTGACCATCTATATTTAGCCCAAGACACGTATAAGCCGCTTTAGAGGCTACTTTCTTAGTGCCTTCATCCCGAACTTTGTAGTGAATCGCATCGAAGAAAACAATCGGATAAACAGGCTCTAAAGGGCGGTTCTGCCACTCTACGGCAAGCACCTGAATCTTGTCGGTGATATGGGAAACAAGAGCAGGACTGATATTAGCTCCGTAGATTTCCTCGATATGGGCTTGTATATCCCGGGTGGTCATTCCTTTGGCATACATGGAGATAATTTTATCCTCAAGTTCTCCCAGTCTGCTTTCGCCTTTCTTGACTACAATGGGTTCAAATTCACTGTTACGGTCACGGGGAACTTCAATCGGAATTGCACCGTTATCAGTCTCTACTTTTTTCGGATAGGTGCCATTTCTGTTATTACCTGAATTATTGCCGACGGGATCGTTTTTCTCATAGCCAAGGTGTTCGGTCATCTCAGCTTCGAGCATGGACTCGATGGAGGCTTTCATCAGTTTTTTGATGGCGCCGTCTTTGCCCATGAGGTCTTTGTAGGTTTTCGCTTTCGAGAGATCTTTCTTGAACTGCTCAAAGAGTTCGTCAAGGTTTTCCATAGTGTAGTATTCCTATTTTATAAATGGTAAAATGATTTATTTTCTGCCAAAAACCAATTTCGATTTTGGCACCCCCTGGAGCACTTCGTTCCGCTACGCTTCACTTCGTGCTCCAGGGCTTTTTACCATTTACACAATCTATCTTACACTACCCAATCCTCCGATAAATCCCCAAAAGCCGGAGGCTCAAGTGGCACCTGTCTTGAATCTCCACTATCCAACCATATTAGAAGCCTTTTTGCAACTTCTTCGCATCCCTGGTTAAACTTATAGATATTTTCAGGACTTGGCCTGAATCGAATTACATTTTCTCCAACAGCAGGTCCACTCCTATGCGCAAGTGCGTAGGTATATCCATTTTCTTTTTTCTCGAGTGATGCTTGGCAATCTCCATCATCGCTATATTTAACTAGCTTCTTTCCTTCAACGAAAAACCTAAAGTACTCTCCTCCATTTTCAAAGAAACTTGTCACCAAATTAAAACCCATCATATACTCCTTTTTTTAATATATTTAATTATTCGTGCCGACAAATCTTGAATCCTCTTTTTATGCAAGATAGTTTTGTTAATAATTGTTTGTCAGAAGGAACATTCTTTCTGTCAAGGATGATGTCGTATCGACGATTTAGCGAGTAAAAATTCTTTGAAGCACATCATATTTCCCTCAAAATATTATTAGTTAATGCAATTTACAAAAGTGCGTAGTAAATCAATAATATTTTTATACCGTCGCTACAAGGCTCTAATTTACCCCACAATCAACCACCACGAATTTCATCTGTGGCTACAAAAATGCTGTCACTGCGGAACTTAATCTCACAGAATAGAACGGGGCTCTTTCTTATTTTTTTTCCCGTGGGCTTACGCCCTAGGCTAAAAAAATGTCATCGCTATGCGATTAATCCCGACTTTCTAAGTAGCGCAGCAAAGGCATGCCCGCCTGAGTGCAGTGCATTAGGAGTCGCGTAGCGACAATATATTTGTAGCCCCGGATTTCAATCCGGGGTAATCTTCCCCAAATAACGCCACAGCCCCATAGGGGCGGCATATTAAATGGGCGGGAAAAAATCCCGCCTTACAGATTAAAATCATCGCTCCTCATACATAAAAAATAACCCCGTCCTTTCGGGCGGGGCTACTACACTAAACTTTATGTCCTTTGCGGTAAAATGTTCTAAAATTCCGCCGGGAGTTCTTTTAGCTGCGCGTTGGTAAACACCGGGCCGTCTTTGCAAACATAAACATTGCCCACGTTGCATCTGCCGCATTTACCGAGTCCGCATTTCATACGGTTCTCAAGCGTCGTGATGATATTTTCATCCTTGAAACCAAGCTTCTGCATAACAGGCAGAGTAAACTTAATCATAATAGGAGGACCGCAGATAACCGCAACTGTGTTCTCTGCGTTCGGAGCAGTCTTTTCAACGATGGTCGGGACAAATCCAACTTCGCCCTGCCAGTCGGCTGTCTCGCCGCCCGGATCAACGGTAACAACCGTCTTTACGTCGGGCATACTTTTCCACTCTTCAATCTCTCTTTTATAAACCAGGTCGCCGACACTGCGTGAGCCATATATGATGGTTACATCTTTGAATTGATCGCGCAAGTCAAGAACGTTCCAAATAACACAGCGCACCGGAGCCAATCCGATACCGCCGGCAATGAAGACAACGTTCTTGCCTTTCATTTCTTCGACAGGGAAGTAGTTGCCGTACGGGCCGCGGAATCCCATTGTATCGCCGACATTCAAACGGCGCATCGCGGCGGTTACTTTTCCGGCCTGCTTAAATGAGCATTCGATATACTCAGGACGCGTCGGTGATGAGGCGATGCAGAAGGTGCACTCGCCTTCGCCGAATACGGAATATTCGGCAAACTGCCCGGCGTGGAATTTGAATGCCTTTTGTTCTTCGGGATCTTTAAATTGCAGACGCAGCGTCCGTGTATCGGGCGTTTCGTCAATCACTTCCTTAACCTCAACCAAACTCGGTTTATAAATATTTTCCATAACTTTTCCTGATTTCTGACTAACCGCAAAGACGCAAAGATTTTTTTACGTTCGGCTTTGCAGCCAGTTTAATATTATCTCGATTTTAAAATTCGTATAAACTACTAGAACAAACTCTTTCTACATTTGCTACCGTCACTCAGCTATTCACGACGGCAAGGCTAAGACGAAAACCTCATTCACAAAATATACTTTGCGTTCTTTGCGTCTTTGCGGTAAAACTCTTTCTCGTTATTTCTGCGCAAACTCACCTATCGAGGACACGACTTCGGCGATGTCTATACCGACGGGGCAGCCGCGTGAGCATCTGCCGCAGCCGGTGCAAAGCGTCTCACCGAATTTATCCTGATAGTATTTAAATTTATGCGATACGCGTTGACGATATCTCTTGTCTTTATTCTCGCGCGGATTATGTCCCGACGCGTGCTTAGTAAACAAGGAGAACTGACACCCATCCCAATTTTTCGCTCTCTTACCGCAGTTATATCCGCAATCCTCATCAACAATATCGAAGCAATGACAAGTCGGACAAACGTATGCGCACTGTGCACAGCCGAGACATGTTTCGCCGGTATGCTCCCAGAACGGACTACCGAAATTATTATCGAGCCATTCCTTTGTTGCTACGACATCAAATTTTTGTTCGGGAGCTTTTGACTTCTTCGCCAATAGCTTTACATCGTTGTCGTTTGCTTCTATAAAGATTTTCGGGAACGATGATGCAAACGATTCGCCTTTTTCCGTTATTGCTTTTGCAAGAAATTTTTCACCTTCAAGCGGAACGAGAAAAACATCCGAACCCTTTTCGCTGTCCTGACTTAATCCGACTGATGTACAGAAACAGTATGCATCGTTATAATCGCATACTTCGCCGATGACAACGGTATTCTCAACGCGTTTGTTAAAGAACTCGTCTTTATAATCCCAATTGAATACTTTGCTCAACACCGGAATTGCAGCAGCATCACAAGGCTTAACGCCGAACAGAACCGTTTTCTGTTCAATCGCGGCAGGGTCAATCAACTCAACGCCGTCGTGTGTTTTCTTGAAATAAAAAAGAGGATCGGATTTCGGGAAAAAGAACTCCTTCGCCGAAAGATGCGTCGGCGGTAATGCCGCGTCGACAACCAGATCCTTGCCGTCGTTGATATATACATAGCGTCCGCCGTCCGGTGAGGCGGAAACAATATTCCACTTCTGTTCTATCAACTGATGAACCAGATTCTGAATTTCATCTTTTTTAATTATATACTGCTTCATGCATTCTCCTTGTGCAGCAACGAATCGTTACTACTTAATAAAATCTTCTTTATCCGAATTTTTATACGTGCCGACCAATGTCGGTTCATCAATTGATTTTCCGGGCATGTAGCCGAATTCTCTCATAGCCACCATGCCTAATTTTCTGTTGAGCAGCGTCAGCGGAATATCCATCGGGCATGAGCGTTCACACTCACCGCAACCCGTGCATCTGCCCGCCTGATGAAATGCCCTGATGACATTCCATGAAAAATTGCTCTGCGCGCTTGTGCTGCTGCTGACCCAGCGGGGAACCGTTTTATCAACGATACACTGTTCGCAATAGCAAGTCGGACATGCCTGACGGCATGCATAACAGCGGATACATTTTTCAAATTCTTTTTCCCAGAAAGCGAATCGCTCTTCGGAAGTTTTCGCGTCGAGTTCGGCAATCATTTTGCCGTAAGCATCTTCGGGTTTTTCAAAATCTTCTTCCGTACCGATGACAACATCGGCAACATGCGGTGTGCGCATTTTGCACATAACGCATTTAGGCGCTACGTTGTTAACCTGCCAGTCGAGCGCGTAATCGCGAACAACGCCGTTACAGGCCATCCCGATGATATACACTTCATCACGCTTAATCTGATTTTCCTGCATCAGCGCAACAACCGAACGGGTATCACATCCTTTTACAACGATGCCGATCTTACCGCTCTTCGGTTTCCGTATCGCCGACAGATAGACCGACAGGTTGTTCTGCGCGTAATGCCCGAATGTCAACTGTTCCGCTTCCGCCTCGCTGTATGCAAAGAACGGACGGAGCCTGTTCTGATTCGGCATTGCCGCGTATCCGATGATTACCCCGACTGTTCCGTTTTGGAAAAGTTCTTTTGCTTTTTCGACTAATTCTTTCATTCTAATCTCTATAACTGTCTTAAACTTTATTCTCGTTGTCATTCCCGCGAAGGCGGGAATCCATGTCTTTTTTACTATCTCAATTTTTTGTACAAATATTAAATTCGAGTTTTATCAAAATGGATTCCGTGTCGCGTCCGTCGAAGACGGACTTGCACGGAATGACACATTCCGGATTTATGATTTATCAACGGCTGACATTTCTTCTTTGAGGAAGAAGGGGTCACTCATGTTTAATTTCTGAAAATCTCTGAACGGACCGACTTCGCGAACGGTATTCGTTACGCCGTCGACAACGTCAACCCATTTCTTTCCTTCGGATGCAGAGACCCAGGAAAAATGCAGGCGTTTTTCATCAATACCGACAAACTTCATAAGCTCGGTAAAGAATATCCATCTTCTGCGCGCGTGGAAATTTCCCGCGTTGTAATGGCAGTCGCCCGGATGACATCCTGAAACAAGCACACCGTCCGCACCCGCTTCAAATGCCTTCAAAATGAATACGGGATCAATACGTCCCGAGCAGGGCACGCGGATAAGTCGTGCATTTGGCAGTTGTTTCATTCTCGATGTTCCCGCCAAATCGGCACCCGTGTATGTACACCAGTTACATACAAAACAGATTATCTTAGGCTGCCATTCTTTTTGTTCGTCCATTGTATTTCCTACGTCAAACTTTATCTTTATTAAAACATTTCAGCAAGAGCATGAATCTCGGAGAATATCTGCGAATCTTTGAATCCGATCAGCTCAACTGATTTGGAAGGACAAGTCGCGTTGCATGTACCGCATCCCTGACACAATCCTTCGTTTACATACGCAACAACTTTGATTAACTCGCCTTGCCTGTTGCGTATCTCTTTAACTTCGATTGCATTATATGCACAAACCTTCTTGCAATAGAGACATCCCGCGCACGTACTCGCGTTTACTTTTGCAACAACCGGTTCACGCTCCAACATATCGGAGCCGAACAGCACGAGAGCCTTTGCAGCCGCTGCCGAAGCCATTGCAACCGATTCCGGAATATCGCGCGGCGAGTTACATGCACCGGCGAGGAAAATTCCGCCGCTGCTTGTTTCAACCGGACGCAGTTTCGGATGAACTTCCGCGAGGAATCCGTATTTATCATACGGTACACCGAGCATCTGCGCGGTTTGCGGTGAGTTATCCTGTGCCATCATTGCCGTTGCGAGTACAACCATATCGGCATCAATCGTTACCGGAACTCCGCCGATAGTGTCTTCGCCCTTAACGATATACTTGCCGTTCTCTTCATATATACGCGATACTCTGCCGCGGATATACTTTACGCCGTCTTCTTCAATTGCGCGGCGCACAAACTCTTCGTAATTTTTTCCGCCCGAACGTATGTCCATATAGAATACATATGCTTCGCCGTCATGCACTTTGTGTTTGTACAACATTGCATGTTTCGCGGTGTACATACAGCAAATCTTACTGCAGTATGAAAAACCTTTCGCTTCATCGCGGGAGCCGACGCACTGGATGAACACGATTTTCTTCGGTTCTTTCTTATCGGATGGACGCTGTATCTCACCTGCTGTCGGACCGGAGGCGCTTGCAATGCGCTCAAACTGCAACCCGTTGATAACGTCTTTGTATTTGCCGTAGCCGTATTCGCCGTAGCCTTTAATAGGACTGTCTTCGGGTTTTTTGTCAATCGTATATAATTTATAACCGGTCGCAACAATGATGCTGCCGATTTCTTCGGTTACAAAAGTGTCTTTCTGTTCAAAGTCAATCGCGTTTCTTCCGCATACCTTTGCACACATCATACACTTGCCGGTTTTGTAGTACGTGCAGACGGTTCTATCTATAACCGGAATGTTCGGTACTGCCTGCGGAAACGGTACATACATAGCGGGACGCGTGGTCAAACCTTCGTCAAATTCGCTCAGCGCTTTTTTCTTGATCGGACAACTTTGCGCACACAGTCCGCAGCCGGTGCAGAGATCGGCATTTACAGAACGTGCTTTTTGTCTGATAGTGACTTTGAAATTTCCGATGAATCCTTCAACATTCTCAACTTCGGAGTATGTCATCAGGTGAATATTGGGATGCTGATATACTTCAACCATGCGGGGAGTAAGAATACACTGCGAGCAGTCAAGCGTCGGGAATGTTTCCGACAACTGGCTCATGTGTCCGCCTATGGAGGGTTCTTTTTCAACAAGTGTTACAGGATAACCCGCGTTTGCAATATCAAGCGCAGCCTGAATACCTGAAATTCCGCCACCGATAACAAGAGCACGTTTGGTAACCGGTACACGAATCGGTGTTAACGGTTCATTGAATTTTACTTTTTCAACCGCGATGCGGACGAGGTCAATTGCTTTTACGGTTGCTTCTTCAATATTTTCATGAATCCATGAGCAGTGCTCGCGGAGGTTTGCTATTTCAACAAGATACGGATTGACACCCGCTGATGCCGCGGCTTTCCGGAATGTTTTTTCGTGCATGTGCGGAGAACATGAGCCGACAACAACCGCGTCAAGCTGCTTTTCACGAATCGCCTGCTTGATAAGATTCTGTCCGGGGTCCGAACACATGTATTTATAATCTTCTGCGTGCATAACACCGGGGAATTTTGCCGCCGCCTGTGCTACTTTCGCACAATCAACAGTGCGTCCGATATTCTCGCCGCAATAACAAATAAAAACACCGATTTTCATAGTATCAACCTTTATAAACTTTTTTTATGCGGTGACCGCTTCAGCCGGCTTTAGTATTTCATCCGATGGAATGAAATGCAGATCAATTCCCAGCTCTTTCGGACTCATGCCCATGGCAAGTCCGACTAATTCCGACAGATATAAAACGGGAATCGTCTTATGTCCCGGAAAACTTTTCTTAATATTCAATTGACGCATGTCGAGATTCGAGTGGCACATGGGGCATGCAACGATAATGACGTTTGCACCATGCGCAATCGCGTCATCAATAATTCTTTTTGATAAATGCTCAACAATATCCGTGTGCGTGATTGAGTGAGAAGCGCCGCAGCATTCGGTTTTAAAATTCCACTCAACTGTTTTACCACCGACAGCCTCTACGATTTTTTCCATACCGACCGGCTGTTCTTCATCATCAAATCCCGTTACATCGTGTGGACGCACTAACAAACAGCCGTAATAGCAGGCCGCTTTAATGTGCGCAAGCTTTTGTGTTACTTTGGCTTTGATGGTGTCCATGCCGAGTAAATTAAAAAACTGGATGAGATTAAGAACCTGCAATCCGTTGCTGTACGGTTTTTCGACAACCGTTTCAACCTTAGCGCGGACTGACGCATCTTTCATGTCGTGCTGTGCACCGACTAACCTGCTGTAGCAGGCAGCGCATGGTGTAACGACTTCTTTAAGACCTTGTTCTTTAGCTTTGAGAAGTGAATGGACGGGCAGGGCAATGGAGAGAATGTGACTGGTAGCGTGTGCAGATGATGCGCCGCAACAAGCCCAACCCTGAATTTCCGTTAATTCAACCGACAGATTCTTTAAAACTTTTCGTAATGATATATCAAATTCTTTTGCAGTTCCGCTTAAACTGCAGCCGGGATAATAACCGTAATTCATTATTCTCCCTTCCTTTCTCCGTCAGCCTTATGCTCCGGAGTGCTGGCGTTATCCATAATCTTTTTAATTGTTTTTCTTTCCGAGCTGAGGTGCGGGGTCATTGCTAATTTACCGCGCATTAACATACCGGGTGCAAGATCCGCATCATTCATCAAATGCATGCTCTTTAATTTGTATTCAAGCATGAGTCCAAGCTCAAATGATTTGCCGTAGTTCTTTATCTGATGCATAAATGCTTCATGGAATTTTGCCGCGTCTTTATCGGCCGGCTCCATGCCGTACGAAATGGAAATTTCGCGGACTGCATCCATAAACTTGGCAAGGTCGAATTCTTTCGGGCAGCGGGAAGAACAGGTATGGCATCCGGCACACAACCAGGGTGTTTTGGATGTCAGCGCTTTCTCGTACATACCAAGCTGCACATAGCGGACAATCCGGTTTGGCGGATCAGCCGCAAACTCGCGTACGGGGCATCCCGCGGAACATTTGCCGCATTGGTAACATTGTGATGGGTCTTGACCGGTTATTCCGGTTAATTGTTCTATAAACGGATCATGTGTAGTATGATGCATTCTTTTCCTTCTACGGTCCTCGTTGGGGCGAATGAGGCTGAGTTATCCCAAAAAGTGATGCCGTAATTTTCTTTATTCGCTAAAGTAAAGCAAATATAATGCCTAAAAATTTGCGGCATTTCCCCTGTTTTTAGTTTAAATTCCCCGTTTTTTCTCTTATTTGAAAAGAAAGCTTTCTATATAATTCGAAATGCTTAACAATTGGCAATAATTAGCGTTGGGAGGAGTTTAACGCAGAGTTCGCAAAGAACGCAAAGAAATTATGGTAAAGAATGATAGCCATTCCTGCGGAGATGGGAATACAGTGCTGAGAATCTACTCAATCTAATGCAGTATATCATTAACCACGTCCTTCAGGGCGTGGGATGAGCATCCAACACACAATGGACTTTAGTCCAACGTAAAAACGATTGGAAGAGCTACCTGCACGGGAACGTTTTTCCCATTACACTGACCGGGAGTCCAGCGTGGTGTTAATTGCAAAACTCGGACTGACTCCTCATCGCAACCAGAACCAACGCTTTTCAATACTTCAACGTCTTTAACAGCACCACTCTCTGAAATGATAAACCGTAAATATACTTTACCTTCAACTTTTGCGTCGCGAGCTTGCTTCGGATAATGAATATTGTCTTGTACGAATTTCAAAAATTCACTCGCCCCACCGGGAAATTGCGGCATATTTGCTGCATATTTAAAAACTTCTCTCCCTTTGTATTCCCCAACTGAGTCAATATATGACATCGAACCATCCGAATACTTTTTGGTGCCAGGAATATCGGGAACAAAATTTGTCGAACAGCCAGCAAGCAAGAATAAAAAACCAAAAATGAAGTGTTTTTTCACAACAGCACCCTTAGATAATTAGTTGTTATCCAAAATTAATTTAATTCGCAGTGTTTTCAAAAAATTAAAATATTTAGGATTATTAACGACGATCTGTATAATCTGTTGTGTAAGGTAGGGGTAATTGAGTCGTGCCGACGGCACTCAATTGAATTTTATCATTGCTGTGCTACTTAGCTACCGCGCCTTCAGCGCTCATGAGTTTGCAAAATGCTCTTTAGAGCGAGGGTGAAGATAACTTCAATTATTTTTGATGTTTGGGCTAAAGCCCGGGGTGCCAGGGATTCCTTTTCCACGCCTTGAAAGGCGTGGTTAATAATAACCTTTGCGTTCTAGGTCCCCGAGCTTGTCGAGGGGTGGCGACTTTGCGTGAATTCTCCTCAGTTCAGTTTTCGCAGGTACACGAATTCCATGCCGCCGGGCAGGGTGATGAAATTGTTTTCAATTGCATCATATATAGTATAGCCGTGGTATCCGAGAAAGATAAGCTGATTATCATTCGGCCAGAATTGCAGCCAGCCGATTTTGTCGCGCGTATAATTGGTTACGCTGTCCCTGATAACAAAATCACGTTCGCGGTTGAGGTCGCGGATAGCATACACAACGCTGTCGCGGACTTTCTTTTCAACAAGGACGAAGTTTCCCGATGGTGACCATCCGCAGTTAATAACAGATGAAACATCGCTGAAGCTTTCTTCTTTTTTGAATCGTGCTTTGTTCTCGTTTAAATCAAAGAATGCAAGATAACGGATTGATGCGCTGTCAGGCGATTGTATATCACAGGCGATTTTCTTTCCGTCAGGCGACCATTGCGCATTTGCGGGATTGTAGTTGTAATCAAACAGAACGCGCTCGTTACTGCCTTCGTAGTCGGAGACGTGCAGACTTTGTCTCCCGCCCTTCGTCTCAAAGTATAAACACTTTGTGCCATCGGGGGAAAAGATAATTCCTTTGTCGTCAAGAGATGTAAAATCGCGGATTGTTTTTACCACCGCGTTGTTGTTTTTATCAACAAGATAATAACCGTTACGGTCGGCATACACGAGATACTTATTTTGAATATATCCCTTAATAAAAATTCCGCGCTTCGGTGTAAATTTTTTCGCAACGTTATTCTGATTGATGTTCAGCAGTTCGGAATAACCTGCCGTCGTATCGCTTTTTTTGTCGGAACGTTTTACATACGCGTAACTCGCCGCCAAAAGCGAATCGTTTTCCCATGCCATTGTGATTGTCTGCTCGCCTTTATTTTTCTTAACCCATTTGAATGAACGCGTCTCAGGTATGACAACGTAGAGGTTTGTGGCTTTATTATCGGTATCGTAAAAGGCAAAGGCGGTTTTCTTTTTGTCCGGAGAGGGGAGAGTGTTCACAATAAAATTCGCATCAAGCGGCAGGAGCATGGTGTCAATATTTTCCGAAGTATTCGCGTAGCAGATGCCGAGTTCGCTGCGATACAGGCCCTCGTAATGCACCCCGGCGGCCGCCTGCACCTGCTCAACTTTTTTTACCTCACTCCCCGCCCCACAATGAATGCCGGTACATGCGTATATGACGATAAAGAGAATTGAGATATATACTTTTTTATTCATATTCTGATTAACCGCAAAGGCCGCCAAGTTCCACGCCTGCCGGCGGGCACGGCGCAAAGTAATTTTGTTTTAAAAAGTTTTAGTAATCTATTTCATTGCAAACAAACGGGTGTCGCAATAAATATTAAAATCATAACTAAATCAACTCTATACTTTTCCGGCAAAACACGACAACACACATTCTATGAGGATGAACAACATAAAATATTCTTAGCGTTCTTGGCGACCTTTGCGGTAAAATTATTTAAGCGTTGTATTTTTTGAATATAACGGATGTATTATGTCCGCCGAATCCAAACGCGTTACTCATGGCAATATCTACCCTCCGTTCCTGTGGCTTATTGAATGTATAATTCAAATCGCACTCAGGATCAGGAGTAGAAAAATTAATTGTCGGAGGAACAATATTGTTGATAACTGCATAAATCGAAGCAATAGCTTCAACCGCTCCGGCTGCGCCGAGCAAGTGTCCGGTCATACTCTTCGTTGATGATACATTAAGTTTATACGCGTGCTCGCCGAATACCGTCTTGATTGCTTTTGTTTCAGCAATATCGCCGAGTCCGGTTGAGGTACCGTGCATGTTGATATAGTCAACATCTTCCGGTTTCAGGTTTGCGCTTTCGAGTGCGCGAAGCATCGCGAGTCTTGCTCCACCGCCATTAGGATCGGGAGCTGTAATATGATGTGCGTCGGCGGATAAACCCGCACCGATGACTTCTGCGTAAATTTTTGCACCGCGTTTAACAGCGTGTTCATACTCTTCGAGAATAAGAACACCGCCGCCTTCGCCCATAACGAATCCATCGCGGGTAATATCAAATGGACGGCTTGCCGTTTCAGGTGAATCGTTGCGTGTTGAAAGTGCGCGGGAGGAATTAAATCCGGCAATGCCAAGTTCGCAAATAGCAGCTTCGCTGCCACCGGTGATAAACATATCAGCCATACCGGCTTTGATCATCAAAAAGCTGTCAATCATATTGTTGTTTGCAGTTGCGCAAGCTGAAACGAGGCAATGATTCGGGCCTCTGAATCCGAAATCTATAGAAATTTGTCCGGCTGCTATATCCGGGATGAGCATCGGGATAAAGAACGGGGATACTCTTCTCGGTCCGTGTGTAAGATTAGCCGTTGCCTGCTGATAGAATGTCTGAATACCGCCTATGCCGCTGCCGATAACAACACCGGTACGGTCTTTGTCTTCTGCGGACATGTTTTCAGGAACAATGCCGCCGTCTGCCATAGCCATTTTAGCTGCAGCTAAAGCATACTGAGCGTATAAATCTAATCTTCTGGCTTCTTTTCTGTCAATATAATTGTCTGAGTTATAACCTTTTAATTCACATGCGAATTTTGTTTCTACCCGCGAAGCATCAAATTGTGCAATCGGAGCTGCTCCGCTTACACCTGCGAGCAGGTTTTTCCAAAAATCTTCCGCGGTTAATCCAATTGGAGTTAGAGCGCCTATTCCGGTAACAACAACCCGCTTATTGGTATTAAACATATAGCATCCTTCTTATAATAAAATAAAATTTAGCCCTGAAATTTACGAAAAAACAGGAAATATTCCGATATGCCCTCTTTCCCGGCCCATGACTTAAGAGTCTGGGTTCAAATGAAATTTTAGAGGCAAAGTTGATTAACCCGAAAATTTTTAGAGAGAGAAGCCGTCATTCCGGAATCCGCCGAGGCGGACTGTCGCGAAAATGTTTCTAAACTAACTAACGTGGTTCGACAGATTTGTCCGTTCGCAGAATGCTGTGCAGAATCCATTTCAAGAATCTCTTAAAGGGAGATTGCTCAAAAGTTGTTTTTGAATTGTATTTTAAGTTTATTTGCTCAAGAAAACCCGCAATTTTGCTCTTGAAACTACCCACTATCTTTTATCTCAATTATACTTCTCAACGCTTTTTCAAATCTGGATTCTGCGCAGCATTCTGCGAACGGATAAATCTGCCGAGTCAGATCAAAACTTACATTATATTTTAGCGGCAGATTTTCCGGAATGACCTACAACGGTGTATTGCTTTGCCACCAAGTTTTCATGTGAACCCATATTAATAACCCGAAGAGCGTTTTGTTTTAATGAAATCTTATTTTCGTCTATCTATATATTATCCTTAATTTTATATGGCTCCCGGTAAACTTTAATCCGGTGTGTTTTGTCTAACAAACGCCAATATAGAATAAAAACTCTTGAAGAGGACTTATGAAAGGTAAAACTAAATTTTATATAGCATTATCCGTAATTGTATTAATACTCGCGATATTAGGAATACGAAGAATTATGCTAAACAGCGCCGAAAGCGCAAAAAAACTTCCCACCGCCAGCGTTGTAACTTCAAAATTGCAAAAGCATGATATGGTACGCAGCCAGTTATACACCGGCGATATTTACCCCATCCAGCAGGCTTCCATTTACTCCAAAGTAAGCGGCAACCTTGAGAAGGTATATGTAGATATCGGTCAGTACGTGCATCAGGGACAAATACTCGCGCTTGTTGACACGACATTGTACGTGCAAAATACGAAACAGGCATACGCGGCATACCTGCAAGCAGATGCAAACCAGCAAAACATGAAGCTGAATTACGACCGCAACAAAAGCCTTCTAACACAAAAACTCATTTCACAGCAGGACGTTGATAATTCGAAAGCTGCTTTTGATATTGCACACGCGCAAAAAGAAGCAGCATTAGCAAGTTACAAAAACGCACAGACACAGCTAAGCTATTGCAGAATCACCGCTCCTTTTTCGGGATTCATCACAAAAAGGAATCTCGATGCAGGTGCGTATCTGACGTCATCAACATCACAAGCCTCTTCAGTCATTTTCACTCTTATGGATCTTGATATTGTTAAGGTCATGGCAAATATTCCCGAAAAAGATATTGCCTATTTGAAATCCGTTCTCTCGGTTGATATTTCGGTTGATGCACTTCAGGGGAAAGTATTCCCCGCTCAAATCAAGAAAATGAGTCAGGCCGTGGATATGACAACAAGAACACTCGCGGTTGAACTTGATATTAATAATAAAGACCATCAGTTAAAGCCCGGTATGTTTGCGAACATCTCGTTTGTTCTTGAAAAAAAGAACAACACACCATCGCTTCCGGCTGATGCGATTATTCAGGATGATAACGGACAATTCGTTTACGTTATCACTCCCGACAGCGTTGCGCATAAAAAGTATGTAGAGACAGGAATTAAACAGGCGAGTCTCGTCGAGATTGTTTCCGGCGTTAATGAAACCGACAAAATCGTTACAGTAGGGCAAACCCTGCTGAAAGATAACGGTAAAGTCAGATTAACCAAGTAAAGAGGAATATATGTGGCTAACCAGACTCGCTCTTAAATATCCGGTCACAACCTTTATGGCTGCAATAGCCATATTTGTGCTTGGTGTTGTTTCATTTACTCAGTTACCTATTGATATGCTGCCGGACATTCAAATTCCATCGGTCAGCGTTGTAACTTATAACAGCGGTGCCGGCCCGTTGGATATGGAACAATCCGTTACCATTCCGATTGAACGCGGCGTCAGTTCGACAAATGATATTAATTATGTCCAGTCGGCAACACGCGAAGGCATCTCCCAGGTTCGTATTTCTTTTAACTGGGGCGCAAATACCGATGCCGGAATGATTGATGTTATTCAAAAAGTCAACCGTGTTCTAAACCTGCTGCCTTCGGGTGCATCACAGCCGTTAGTTCTCCGTTTTGATATTACCAATATGCCTGTCTGCACCATCGCCATCAGCGGCGACATTGACGAACGCGCGTTATATGACCTTGCTTACAATACCATTGAGCCCCAGCTTGAACACTTGCCGGGTGTCGCGAGCGCACAGGTCGTCGGCGGCAAAATCCGCGAGATACACATCGTTGTTGATAGAAACAGAATAGAGGCTCTCGGCATTTCATTACAGCAGGTCGTCAACACAACTGCCGGTTCAAATCTTATCGTTCCTTCCGGTGATTTGAAAACCGGGGTTTTCGATTTTTCATTAAAGACCGAAAGCCAGTTGAATGTTGTTGAACCGCTCGGCGACATCGTTCTGAAAAGCGCCAATGGCGCCAATGTACGCGTTAAAGATGTTGCCCGCATTGAAGACTCCTACATGGAGCAAACGGAAATCATCCGCAATAATGGAAAACACGGTGTTATTCTCCGCGTTCAAAAAACCTCAAGCGCTAACACGGTTGATGTCGTTAACGGCGTTACAAAAGCCATTGTCAATCTTCGTGATGTTCCTCCAAGCGTGAAGGCATCGCTCGGTATTGACCAGAGCCAGTATATCAAGCAGGCTATTTCCGGGTTGCAGACCGAATCAATTCTCGGAGCTTTCCTTGCAATGCTTGTTATCTTCTTCTTCCTTCGCAATTCAAAGAGCTCTATCATTATCTTCATGGCCATTCCACTTTCCATATTGGTTACCATGATATTCTTCCGGTTCAGCGGAACAACATTGAACATTATGACGTTCGGCGGACTCGCGCTCGGTATCGGGCGCTTGGTGGATGACTCCATTGTAGAACTTGAAGCTATTTCGCGGCACTACGGTTCGCGGAAACAAGACGGTAAAACAAAAAGCCAATCCACACTTGATGCGGCATTTGAAGTCGCTGCACCGATATTTATTTCAACCTTAACCACGGTTATCGTGTTCCTGCCTGTTGTTTTCTTAACAGGTATTGCAAAGATGCTATTCGTGCCGCTTGTGGTCACCATTACCATCGCACTGTTCGCATCATTCTTTGTGTCACGAACCGTTACGCCTTTAATGTGCTATAAATTCCTTGATGCCGAAAGAGAAGTTGACCCAAATTCAAAAAAACTGCTCGATCGCATGCAGATAAAATCAAAAGAATCGCTGGACTGGCTTGACGGCAAGTATCAGCACCTTCTTGAATTTACCTTGCGCCACCGCAGATTGATTCTTATAAGCGTACTTGGGTTTTTACTTGTTTCATTAATCCCATATAAATTCATTGGAAGCGAGTTTTTCCCTGAATCTGATGAAGGACAATTTGCCATAACGGTTAAACTTCCGGTGGGAACGAGAATCGAGGAAACGGAAAAATACATTCAGAAAATTGAGAGCATTATCAGAAAGAATGTTCCGGAAGTGCAAACAATCATTTCGGACATTGGTGTTCCTTCAGCTCGAGGCGGTAACACATTCGGATCCAACTCCGGAAGTCATGCAGCAAGTATCAGTGTTGCATTAAAACCCGCCGAAGACCGCGACCGGGATGTGTTTGAGATTGTCAAGAAACTCCGACCGAAGCTAGTGTCGCTTCCCGGATCTCAAATATTCGTCTCAACAGGCGGCTTCATGAAACGTATCATGAATTTCGGTTCCAGTGCGCCGATTGATGTTGTCGTCAGCGGAAATGATCTGGAAAAAGCTAATGAGCTTACCAAGAAAGTTTTCGAAATTGTGAAATCAACTCAGGGTGCAACAGATGTTATGATATCCCGCGAAGATGATCTTCCGGAACTCCGTGTTATAATCAATCGCGATAAAGCCGGTGCGCTCGGTGTCAGCGTACAGCAGATATCCAATACGATTACAACAGCTATCAGCGGTTCGGTCGCTTCATTGTTTACCGATCCTTCAAACGGCAACACCTATAATATCCTGGTGCGCATGGATGAAGATTACCGGAATAAAATTGACGACATTAAAAAACTCAGTGTCGCAAACGCATCAGGAACGTTGATACCGCTAGAAAATCTTGTAACTATCGTGCAGGATAAATCGCCTGTACAGGTTGACAGAAAGTATCAGCAGCGCATTGTTGAAGTAACCGCGAATCCGACCGGACGCGACCTTGGAAGCATTGCCGCGGATATAAACGCTAAACTTGCTCAACTGCAAATACCATCCGGATTTTCCGTAACGCTCAGCGGTAACGTGGAAGAGCAGCAGAAAACATTCAGCGGATTGCTGCTTGCATTCGGACTCGCGATACTACTCGTGTACATGGTTATGGCATCACAGTTCCAATCGCTTATTGACCCGTTCATCATCATGTTTACAGTACCCCTTGGTATTGTCGGTGTTATCTGGGCGCTCTTCCTGACAAACACTACTTTGTCGGTAACATCGTTCCAGGGCATCATCGTCATGGTGGGTATCGTTGTATCAAACGGTATTTTGCTTGTTGATTATACGAACAAGGTTCGAAAATCAGGCGTTGAACTGCACGAAGCGGTTATTAAAGCAGGAAGAACAAGGCTTCGCCCGATTCTTATGACGGCGCTTGCAACGGTTCTCGGCCTGATTCCTATTTCACTGGGATGGGGTGGTGAGTCTTCACAGGCTCCTCTGGCAATCTCTGTTATCGGCGGGTTGACCGTTTCGACATTCCTCACATTGTTTATTGTGCCGATTCTCTACACAATATTCGAAGAGCGGTTCAGATCGAAGATAAAAGAAGAGGAGGAGGTTTAATCATGAAAAAGCTGATGCTCATATTATTAAGCCTTTCGGCTTCGTATGTTTTCGCGCAATCGGGCGAACTGACTCTCGAACAATGTTCTGCAATTGCATTGAAGAATAATCCACAGATAAAAATCGCCGAAGGAACAAAAGAACTAAGTTCTTCCTCAGTAGTCTCGACCCGCTCAACGCTCTTGCCGCAGGTTGGCTTTTCCAGCGGCTGGACACGCAATGGCGGAACGAACATAGTCGGTAAAAATCAGTTTACCGGGAATTACGAAACATATTCAACTGGCTTTTCCGCGCAACAATTGATATTCGATTTCGGTAAATCATATTCAAAGCTTAACGCAGCGGCTTATACTTCCGACGCGGCTAATCTTGATTATGAAACCACGAAACAATCTCTGCTGCTTTCCGTGCATTCTGCGTATTACGGCTACTTGCAGGCACAAAAGCTGAAAGAAGCCAATGCGGAATTAGTAAAGCAGGCGGAAGAACATCTTGCGCAGGCAAAGGGATTGTTTGACGTCGGTAAAAAACCGCAATTCGATGTTATGAAGGCACAAACCGATCTGGCAAATGCCAAATTGAATTTTATCACAGCGTCAAACAATGTACGTTTGGGCAAAATCCAGTTGGAGAACGTTCTGAATCAAAAACTGCCGGACAATGCTGCAATTAAAGACGAGTTCGAGACATCGAAACCGGATATCACGTTGCAGGATGCTTATGAATCGGCAATAACTAACCGTCCCGAAATTGCCGCGGGCAAAAACAAAGTTGAGGCAGGCAGAAGTCTGTTGACCTCCGCGTGGACGGCTAACCTTCCCTCAATAAATGCAACCGGCGGATATAACTGGAAGACCATGAATCTGGATACGAAATTCAGTCCAAGCTGGAACGTTGGACTGACATTATCGCTGCCGATATTTCAGGGTTTTTCGCTTGATGCCGGAATTGACCAGGCACGCGCAAATCTGAAAATCGCCGAAGGTCAGAATGAGTCTGTTATTCAGGCAGTTAAACTGGATATTGAACAGCAGTATTCAAATTTGTCGGTAGCGAAAGAAAGAATAGATGCTGCCAAATTATTATTGAGTCAAGCCGAAGAGACATATCGCTTAGCGGATGCACGGTATAAAGAACAAGTCGGCAGCCCGATTGAAATAACCGATGCAGAAGTTACTTTGCTCAATGCAAAGACATCATACATTCAGGCATATTACGATTTCAACCTGGCATACACCCGTTTAAGCAAAGCAATGGGAGTACTGAAATAATCGCAATGGACCACGGACCTGCCCGACTGCGTCATGCAGGCGGGTGACGCGGATGAAACGGATTTTCACAGATTAATTTATGTAGAGACGCTCTGCGAGCGTCTCTTTTTTTATATATACCGCCAATTTCTTTTGTCTTTGTTAATGGGTATATTGCAAATAAAAATGGTAATAATATGACTTCAATACTTATATCAGGCAAAGACAAAAAAGAGGTCGCCGCAATTGCCTTACTTGCAAAAAAGATAGGTGCAAAGGTTCATCATATCGACACCGACGAAATAGAAGATGTACTATTGGGCGCGGCTATGAAAAAAGCTAAGACAAATAAAAAAGTTAGCAAATCTCTTATCATGAAAAGCCTGCAAAAATACTGAGTGTTCAATATGACCACGTGGGATTTGAACTCATAGACAATACGACCATCCTCTTCATTCTTGTCTGCCACCGAAAAGATATCTACAAATTATTCCCTTAAAATATTTTCTCCCGCCCGACCAATCTTGCAAATATTTACTCAGTCATACCGTGACTCCGGACTTCCATTGGAATGTTTTACTATAAGCATCTCGCGCCTAAAGCACTTCATAATATTGTTTGCCGGAGTGATGCATGCCTGCATGAATGTAGCGTAAAATAATGAGCTGGCTTATACGACTCATTGGCATAGTTGTGATTGAGCGCCGGGGGTGCAATATGTTTATAGGAGGGTCCGGGCTAAGATTAATCAGAACCTCTGGCGCATGAGCTGTCCGCATATTTCCTTCATTATACCATATATATATTGTATTTTAATATAACATCTCCGGAACAGTGTAGACTATAGCAGCTATACTTTCAAAATAAATCGGGAGTTGAAATATGAGCTCGCAAGTGTACTACGAAGGATTGATTAAACAATTTCTTATTATGTTCCTGCCCTCGCTTCTGAAGGCGGGTATCTATCACCTGTTTTTTACAAGGGGACAGAGTCTCAAATTTTATCTTATATTTTTTCTCGCCGCGTTTGTTCCCGGCATTGTTCTGATGAGTCTGCCCTTTACCATTCCGCCTTTTCTTTTACTTGCCTTTCAAATAATACTGGTGATTTTAATAAGCTCCCACTATGCGGACATAGATGTATCAGTTAAGAGTGTTACGATTATTGTGGGCGTCGAGGTAGGGTTTTATTTTTTGTTAATGCTGATTATGCAATCGGTGTAATGTTCGCCCCCTTCGGGGACGGGTGTGCTGCTATCCTCTTTCCACGGGTTCGTCCATTGGACTCACCCGCGGTTACCCGCCTGCATGGCGCAGTCGGGCAGGTTCAAATTTTATCCCTTCGGGACAATGCGATATAAAAACATCTCCACCATGAAAATCAACCAGTTGTTATTATTTGAGATTCTCCGAAGGAGGATAATTTGAATAACCCTGCCCGTTCCGGGCGGGCGGGCGTGGGTGAATCCCGACTTGTCGGGAGGAACCCACGGACAGCACCACCCCGAACGAACGCCTCCAGAGGAGGCGCACAAAAAAAGACGCCCCATTGGGACGTCTTCATATAATTCTCTTTTACCTTCGCACTTCGGACTTCGCACTACATTAAACATTCAACATTTATAATTCATAATTGTTCTACACTTCCTGCTCTTTGTACTGCAGCTGATACAGTTTATAGTATATGCCGCGTTTGGCGAGGAGTTCCTGGTGTGTGCCGGTCTCTTTGATTTCGCCTTTGTGCAGAACGATGATGTTGTCCGCGTTCTGGATTGTGGATAATCTGTGTGCAATAACAATTGCCGTACGTCCCGTTAACAGTTTTTCAATAGCGTGTTGAATAAGCTGTTCGGTCTCGGTATCAACACTTGAGGTGGCTTCATCAAGCACGAGTATCTGGGGGTTGAATGCAATCGCACGCGCGAAAGAGATTAATTGTTTTTGTCCCACGCTCAGCGTTGCGCCGCGCTCTTTTACATCTTCTTCATATTTCTTCGGCAGGCGCTCGATGAATTTATCAGCGCCGACTAGTGCCGCCGCTTGTTTCATTTGCTCATCGCTTATATCGGGATGCCCCATTGTAATGTTCGAACGAATCGAACCGGAGAACAAAAATACATCCTGCAGAACAACGGAAATATTTTGCCGCAGATCGTGTTTATCCATCTGCCGGATGTCAATACCATCAACAAGTATTGAGCCTGAGTTAATGTCATAAAACCGGGTGAGTATGTTAATGATGCTCGTCTTTCCCGCTCCGGTTGCTCCGACAATAGCGACGGTCTGTCCGGGCTTGATATTGAGATTTACATTCTTTAAGACATACTCCTCGCCGTTATACGCGAACCATACATCTTTAAATTCTACTTCACCGCGAATTTTATCAACATGCACCGGATTTTCGGGACTTTCGACGCGCGTATCGTCATCAAGCAATTTGAAGATGCGCTCTGATGATGCCATCGCGGTCTGCATGATGTTGTATTTTTCAGACAAATCGCGGATAGGACGGAAGAACATTTCGGTGTATTGGATAAACGCGACCAGAACGCCAAGCGACAACCGACTCTGAATAATCTCACCGCCGCCGTACCAAATCATCAGCGCGATAGCAATTGAACTGAGCAACTCAACCGCAGGATAAAACACCGCGTAATAAAATATCGAGTTTACGTTTGCCGTGCGGTGATCATAATTAATAGAAGCAAATGCTTTTGATTCTTCGCCTTCCTTATGGAATGCCTGCACGACCGATATACCGGTAATGTGCTCCTGCATGAACGTGTTCAGACGGGCAAGATGTTTACGGACATCACGGAATGACTCGCGGACTTTTCTTCTGAACAAAAACGTACCGTAAAACAGTATCGGTAATACGGCAAGAGTCACGAGCGACAATTTCCAATCAAGGAAAAACATAAAACCGAATATCCACAGCACGACGAAGATGTCGCTGAACACCATAATAATGCCCGATGAAAACATTTCATTGAGCGATTCAATATCATTGGTAACGCGCGTTACTATTCTGCCGATGGGGGTTTTATCAAAAAACTTGGCGGCAAGCCGTTCGGTATGCGAAAATAGCTGCATACGCAGATCAAGTACTGTGCGCTGTCCGAGCAGTTGTGTATAATATGTTAACAAGTATTGAATTACTGCCTGCAACACCAGCAATCCGAACATCGCGAGCGCCACGATAGTCAACCCGCTGATATCTCCGTGCGGTACCTGTACATCAATCGCTATCTTGGTAAGATACGGGCGTACGGGAGTAAGAGCCGCAACAAATATGTTCAGCAGTATCGCTAATATTACGTACTTTGTGTATGGACGGATATAGTACAGCAAGCGCCTCATCAACTGCGAGTCGTATGCTTTACCTAATATTTCGTCATCTGTTCTGTTTTCTGCCATTGTCTGTCATGTATCCGGTTGAGAGTCACCTCAACATAAAATTAAACTATCTTGTAATAATGTTCGTTATGTAAAAAAGCAATGATGTTGTTCGCCGTTGTCTCAAGGATTCTTTCAATCGCCTCGATTGAATCAAACGCCATGTGCGGAGTTATAATAACATTTTCCCGGCGCAGAAGGATGTTTCTTTTCATCAATGCTTCAAGATGCTCGATTGAAACGTTTTTCGTCAGCATCTGATTTTCTTCATTCATCAACTCTTCACCTTCAAATACATCGAGTCCGACGCCGCTGAAGATGCCGTTATCAATCGCGTAATACAAAGCGGAAGGCTCTATCAATCCGCTGCGCGCGGTGTTAATAAAGATCGCGCCTTTTTTCACTTTATGGATATTTTCCATATTAATCATGTTGCGGGTATGTTCGTTATACGGGCAGTGCATGGAAATAATGTCCGAGTTCTCAAGCAGTTTATCTAACGAAGTGTAAGAATAATCCAGTATCTCTTCTACAAGATGATTCTTCTTTGCATCGAAAGCAACAACCTTCATGCCGAAGCCTTTAGCCATTTTAACAACATGGATACCGATGCTTCCCGCACCGATAATACCGAGCGTCTTTCCTTTTAAATCAAACCCGCGCAGGCCTTCGAGAGAGAAATTGCCCTGGATGGTACGCACATACGCTTTGTGTATGTTGCGGGACAACGCCAGAATAAGCGCGAATGTATGTTCCGCGACGGTGTTTTCACCGTAATAAGGAACGTTGCAAACGGAAATGTTCTTTTTCTGCGCAGCCGGTAAGTCAATATGATTGAATCCGGTGCTGCGTGTCGCGATTAATTTTAATTTTTTAGCTTTTGCAATAACGGCTTCGGTAATTTCCGAATAAATAAATACCGATACACAGTCTGCATCTTCTATCAGCTGTGCATTTTTATCCGTCAGTTTATCCTTAATAAATACGAGTTCATATTCTTTGGGGAATTTCTTTTTAACGAAACTTTTTTCCTGTGCTGAAACCTCAAAGAAAACGATTTTAGTCTTTGCCATATTCGTCCATCCCTTGTTGTTTATAAGTCTTCAATTTCTTTTTCAAGCAGCTGCTTGTAGTAGATGTCCGCATACAGACCGTTCCGCGCGAGCAGCTCTTCGTGCGTACCTTCTTCGGCAATTCTACCTTTGTCAATCATGACAATTTTATCCGCGTCCTTAACAGTCGAAACACGGTGACTGATAATGATGCTGGTGCGTCCCTGCATGAACTTTTTCAAATTCCGCAGAATCTCCTCTTCGGTATTCGTATCAACCGCGGAGAATGAATCATCGAGAATAAGTATTTTCGGATCAAGCACCAACGCACGGGCAAGCGTTGCGCGCTGTTTTTGTCCGCCCGAAAGCGTAATGCCGCGTTCACCGATAATTGTGTCAAACTGCTTTGGAAAATCTACCACGTCCTTATCGAACCGGGCAATTGATGCAGCTTCTTTAATCTTTTCCATATCAATGGTACGCAGACCATATCCGATATTATTAATGATCGAATCGGAAAACAAGAACGGTTCCTGCTGAACAAGTCCGATGTGTGTTCTCAGCACTTCAAGCGGTACAGCGTTAATCGGGCGGCCGTCTATGAGCAACTCACCCGAACTAATATCATACAGACGTGAGATCAAATTCATCAGGGTTGACTTACCGCTTCCCGTATGTCCCATGATTGCAACCGTACTTCCGGCTGGAATTTTCAGATTAATGCCGTTTAATACGGGCATCAGGTTTTCGCGGTAACTGAAACCGACATTCTTAAATTCTATTTCGCCGTTCAGCGTGGTAATTGCATTATCGGTTGCAGCCGTATCTTCGATTTCCAGCGGTTCATCAAAAATCTTATTCAACCTCTGCATGCTTGCGCCTGCCTGCTGAATAATGTTAATTACCCATCCGAATGCAACCATCGGCCAGATAAGAAAGCCGAGATACATGATCATGGCGGAAATATCACCGATAAGCAATTCTTTGTGTATTACCTTAATACCGCCGAGCCAGATAACAACAACGATTGAGATTCCGGTGATGAGAAATAGCAGCGGCTGGAAGAACGCCTGCAATTTGACGAGGTGCATATTCTTTTTCAGGTATTCCTGACTCAAACGGCGAAAATCCTCAATTTCACCCTCTTCGCGTACATACGATTTCACAACCCGGATACCGGAGAAGTTTTCCTGTGCTTTCGTGGTCAATTCTGCAAATTTTTCCTGAATGGCAGTAAAGCGTACGTGAATCCTTTTCCCGACGTAATACACTAAATAGGCAAGAAACGGCAGGGGAATCAACGAATATAGCGTTACACTTGGACTGATTGAAATCATAATTGCGACAACCACACTCAGACGGACCGCCGTATCAATTGAATACATGACCGCAGGACCGATGAACATGCGCACGGCATTAATATCGTTCGTGGCGTGAGCCATTACATTGCCGGTAGAGGTGTTCTGAAAGTACCGGAGCGGCAGGCGCTGGATATGGTTCCAGAAATCACCGCGCAAATCAAACTCGATTTCGCGGGAAACCACGATAATCGTCTCGCGGATAGCAAACCGGAAAATACCGCCGATAAGTGACGCAACAACAATCAGTATCGCCGATCTTATAAGCGCACTGTATTCAACGGATTTTTGTAAACTGTTGATGGAATCCTTAATAATGATAGGCACATATAATGACCCGGCATTAGAAAGAAGGATAAAAACACATCCCCAGAATAGTTTAACTTTATATTTTGCGAAATATTTTACTAATGTCTTAAGATTTTTCATATTCTATATTATATAAGTGCCATCCGGCACAAAAAACCACAAAAAACAACCGACAAAATTGGGCTTTTTATCCATTAAAACAAATTCAGGGGTGATTTAGTTCGCCTCCTCAGCGCGTTCGTATTGTGGGTATTGTGAAAGAATATAATAAATCATAAATTACACCTATGGAAAATATTGGCTACATTGAGATCCGAATTAAAGGCTCAAGAGGGAATCTAGATTTAACCCCCGATAATTATGATATTCGGGAGGTGGTTTCTATTATCGAAACCGCAGAAAATCTCCTTTTTCAAGGTGAGAAGAAAGATAGACCCTTGGTTAGTTATAAAATTGAAGAGGGTTCTGTTCGACATATTTTTAGAACCGGAATTCAAGCAATAATCGGTTTTAATGCTATTATTGGCTCAATAAACTCAAATCAAAATATTGACTTTCTAAACATCAGTACGGCCAAAGCCATTGAGGTTTTCCAAGACACTGCCGTTAAAAAAGATTATGAATTCCAAATTTCTACTTCTCTTCCCCAAACCGAGAGCATTGTTATAAATTCCACGACGCATTTCGTTAGAAATGAACATTACTGGGTTGATGCAGAGTTTTATTTTTATGGGAAAATCACCAATGCCGGGGGAAAAGATAAGGCGAATATTCACCTCTTAACAGAAGAATTTGGGACAATAATAATCCAAACCCCTCAGGAATTTCTAGCGGCATCAAAAGAAAACTTATTATATAAATCTTTCGGTATTCGTGCTTCGGGGTTGCAAAACTCCGAAACCGGAGAAATTGATAAATCCAGCTTACGTTTTGACAGTCTGATTGATTATAACACGACCTATAATGACCGGTATATCCAAAACCTGAGAAAGCAAGCATCCGCATGGCTAAAAGACATTGATGCAGACAAATGGCTAAAGGAAATCAGAGGATATGACGCCTAAAGGGGTATTATTGGACACAAGTTTCTTTCTTCGCTTTCTTAATGAAAACGAAAAACTATTCAAAAACGCAGATGATTATTTTAAATACCTCCTCTCTAAAAACATTCCTATGTTTGTTTCAACTTTAAGCATCGCAGAATTTTGTGTTGGTGGCGAAATTAATCAGTTGCCGTTAAAAAACCTTAGAATTCTGCCATTTAATATCAACCACGCAATAAAAAGTGGTGAATTCGCTCGATTTGGATACTTGGCAAAAGCTAAGGGATTTGCCAACTTTTCGGACAGAAAAATAATTCCGAATGATTGTAATTTATTTGCACAAGCAAGCATCGACAAAAACATTAGTCACTTTTTAACTTCCGATGAAAATTGCATCAAGCTATTTGAGGCCATAAATAAGAATATCGATCCGGCGTTTAATATTATCGAAATTATTCAGCCTTACGCGGAGGCTTTTGGTGTGCTTGCCTTGTAAATGGCGCCCCATCTTTGTTTACACTTCTGAATATTCAATTTTGTTTTCATAGAAAATCATTTTTTCTTTATTACAACTTTTTTTTCACGTTTCTTTGCTTTAGATTTCCCGAAAGGGAAAGAAATTTTTGCCGTGTTGTTGTACTGCAAAATTTCCCCGACTCGAATCTTTTCGTGTCAAAAAAATCTACGCGACTCACAGACTTCTATGAAGATTCTGCGAACAATGGAGACACTTCGAGCCATAGGCTGCGCTAACGGAAATATAAAATATTGAACACGCTTAATAAATTTTGTTTATATGTCTGAGTTTATTCATTTACATAATCATACACATTTCAGTTTACAGGATGCCGCATGTACAACTGCTACACTGATTGACGCGGCAAAAGCGAATCACATGTCTGCTGTTGCGCTTACCGATCATGGTGTGTTGTACGGCATTCCGGAGTTTTACCGCAAAGCAACAGACAAAGGCGTTAAGCCTATAGTCGGAATGGAAGCGTACATTGTTACCGAAGGCTCCCGTTTTGACAAACAGCGCATAGAAATGGGCGTGAACCGCAAAAAGAAAGCTTACGAACATTTAATTCTCATTGCTAAAAATCTTACCGGATATCATAACCTCTGCAAACTTTCTTCAATCGGATTTCTTGAGGGATTTTATTACCGTCCGCGTATTGACCTCGAAGTTTTGCGTAAGCACAGCGAGGGATTGATATGCAGTTCCGCCTGTCTCGGCGGCGTTGTGTCGGTTCATCTTGTTAATAATGATTATGACAAAGCCCGCCAGGTCGCAAAGATATATAAAGAGATATTCGGCGATGATTTTTATCTTGAAATGCAGGATCACGGGCTTAGAGACGATGCAGCTATTCTTGAAGGCATGCCGAAACTTGCAAAAGAACTCAACATAAAGCTGCTCGCAACTAACGACTGCCATTACGTCAAAAAAGAAGACTCCATTGCGCACAATATTATGCTGCTCTTTGCCGACAAAACCGGAGAAGCAGATTATCACAAACTCCGCTACGGCACAGATCAGATATATTTCAAATCATCCGAGGAGATGATTCAATTATTCGGGAAATATCCCGGCGCAATAGAAAACACTCTGGAAGTTGCCGAAAAAGTTGACTTGAAATTTGAAGATAAACACTACCACTTTCCGCAATTTCCTATTCCTCCAGAATCAAAGGCAAAGGACCTCGACGGGTACTTTGAGGAGCTTGCTGACGAAGGTTTAAAAAAACGCTACAAAGAAATAACGCCCGAAATACAGTCCCGATACGATTTTGAAATAAAAACTATTAAAGAAATGGGGTTTGCCGGTTACTTCCTCGTTGTGCAGGATTTTATCAACGCGGCAAAGTCCAGAAGAATTCCGGTCGGCCCGGGACGCGGAAGTGCGGCAGGCAGCATTGTTGCCTATTCTCTCGGCATTACCAATATTGACCCGCTGCCCTATAACCTGCTCTTCGAGCGTTTTCTTAATCCCGCGCGTAAATCAATGCCCGATATTGACGTTGACTTCGCCGACGATCAGCGCGGTGACGTTATCGAGTATGTAAAACAAAAATACGGTTCGGACTGCGTGGCTCAGATCGTTACATTCAGCCGCCTTGCATCAAAGCAGGTGCTTCGCGATGTCGCGCGCGTTTTGAAAATTCCGATTCCGACTGTAAACAAAATAACCAAGTTTATCCCGAGCAAATTCGGTAAAGTCGCGACCATTGAAGAGTCGCTTAAAGATGTCGCCGAATTGAAATGGGTCAATAGTTCAACCGATCCCCAGATAAAAGAACTTATCAAGTACGCGAAAGTACTCGAAGGCATGAACCGCAACACATCCAAGCACGCAGCTGGTGTGGTTATTGCTCCGGGAGTAGTCAGTAATTATGTGCCGCTCTCCAGTGTCAGCGGCCAGGAAGACATTGTAACGCAGTTCAACATGAAGGAGCTTGAAGAAGCGGGTCTGTTGAAAATGGACTTCCTCGGATTGCGCACACTCACCATTATCCGGGATGCCGTCTCTCTAATTAAGAAGAATTACGGTAAAGAGATTGATATTGATGCAATTCCGACAGATGACAAAAAGACATTCCAGCTTTTCTGGCGCGGTCAGACAACCGGTATATTCCAGTTTGAATCTGCCCCGATGCGCGAGTATTTAAAAAAGCTGAAACCCACCAGCATCAGCGATCTTTCTGCCATGAACGCGCTCTACCGGCCGGGACCAATGGAGTTTATTGATGACTTTATTGACCGTAAGTTCGGCAGAAAAGAAATGGAATATCTGCATCCAACGCTTGAGCCTATTCTGAAAGAAACCTACGGCGTTATTGTTTATCAGGAACAGGTAATTCAGATTGCAAACAGGGTCGGTGGTATGAGTCTCGCTGAAGCCGACTTGCTGCGCCGCGCGATGGGCAAAAAAGATCTTGCTGCAATGAAAAAGCAAAAGGACAAGTTTGTTGAAGGTGCGATGAAGAACGGCATCACCGAAAAGACCGCGAGCGCTATTTTCGACGCGATAGATAAATTTGCCAACTACGGTTTTAACAAGAGTCACGCGGTCGCGTATTCATATGTTGCATATCAGACTGCCTATCTCAAAGCTCACTATGCACCTGAATTTCTTGCTGCCAACCTTACAAACGAATTCGGCAATAAAGATAAAGTAACGGTTTTGCTCGAAGAATGCCGTAAACTACATATTGATGTACTTCCTCCGAATATCAATAATCCTACGACATTCTTCGACGTTGAAAAAGGGAAGATCCGTTTCGGTCTTTCGGCAATCAAGAACGTTGGTGTCGGTGCAGTTGAAGAACTTATCAATCAGCGCATAGATCTCGGAAGAAATTTTTCTTCTCTCTTCGATCTTACATCAAACACCGATACGCGTACCATCAATAAGCGGACACTTGAAGGACTCATTCTTGCCGGTGGATTTGATTCGGTTGACCGCAACCGCCGCAAACTTTTTGACAGCGTGGAAATTGCGCTTAATTACGGTTCCAGATTCCGCCAGATGAAAGCCGAAAGCGTAAACAGTTTATTCGGCGCGGATTCGGATGCGATGACTATGCCCGAACCGCAATTACCCGACATTGAAGACTGGACGGAAAGTGAACGACTTGCTAAAGAGCGTGAAGTTGCCGGTTTTTATGTAACCGGGCACCCCATGCACAAATATGAGCTTGAGTACCGCTCGTTTGCAAACATCCATCTTGGTGAGATTGACGAGGATACAGTTTTCCCGCAGCTTGTGCGTTCATGCGGCGTTATCACCGATTTCAGAACAAAGATTGACAGCAAGGGAAAGACGATGGCATTCTTTACCATTGACGATCTTTCCGGCTCATGCGAGTGTCTTATGTTCGGCTCCGCGTATGAAAAATCCGGACAGCACCTTGCCGCAGAAAAGGCAGTACTTGTTGTCGGTAAACCGGAAAGCAGCGGCGACGCGGTAAAATTGCAGATTGAAGAAGTCTTCCCGATTGAAGAGTGCCGCGAGAAGTTTGCAAAATATTTTAAAGTGATAATTGATAAAGAACGCCACTCCGTTGAAACGCTGCAGGCGCTTCAGAAAATCGCCGAAAAGCATAAAGGTCCCATCCCGACCATACTTGAAGTTCTCAATCCCGATGCGTTGAGCGATGTGTATATGTTGAAAACTATGCGGGTGAAACTAACCAACGCACTATTCAAAGACGTCACAAAACTCCTCGGTGAAGACTCCATCTTTCTCATGGCAAAGTAACGCCAATCATTAGTCTCAGGAAAAATTTCACCGCAAAGCACGCAGAGAACGCAAAGTATTTTTTAGAGAAACAAGAAAAAGGTGGGTCATCGAGTAGTCCCGCCCTATTATATTTACATTACCTTACTTTGATACATTCACTCTCAACAGTAAAAAACACACAACAATCAGCGGGGCGTATCGAGATGACTCCTGACAAAACAACTGTCTCTCGCAAAGTCGCCAAGCCGCAAAATAATTTTTATTATCAGTGTTTGTGTAGAATATTTTGATTCGTGTGTTCACTGAGGGGGGGGTGTCCTAAAATAAAAAAACTTAGCGCCTCCGCGCCTTTGCGGTACGTTCTTTTGCAATTGGTATTATACAATCCGAAGAAGAATTTAACCGCGGAGACCCAAAGACGCAAAGTATACATTGGGCTTAGGCTTAAGTATAATACTCAGGGTGGTGTTTTTTTAATTGGTTTTTTTTGATAAAAAATTTTCGCGGCTTAGCGCCTTTGCGTGCATCCTTTTTAAAAACAAAAAAGGGAATGTTCTGGTGCGCCATTCCCTTTCTTGTGATAAAAATGAAGTATGGATCTACTTCATCAATGTCAATTTTATTGTTTTAACATTTGTTCCTGCCTGCAGGCGTGCAAAGTATACACCGCTGCTGAGATGCGATGCGTTAAAGTTTACTTTGTGCATACCGGAAGAAAGATTTTCGTTGAGCAATGTTGTGACTTCATTACCAGTGATGTCATATACTTTTAACACAACAAGTGCTGTATTCTCAAGCGAGAATTGAATTGTCGTTGCCGGATTAAACGGATTCGGATAGTTCTGTGCAAGATCAAATCCTTTGAGTTTTACAGGTTCATTGTTTTTCACATCAACCGTAATAACACCATACTCAGTCGCACCCAAATCCGGAGCTTTACCGGCGTAAGGAATACCAACATCGGTTCCTTTATCAATCAACGCACTGCCCGAAACTAACTGGCCGAATGTTTTCGGCAATCTGCCGTACTCATCACGTGGCATTTGAGCGGCTGCTTCGGTAATCGCGTTGAAATCCGAGGCCGACGTAGTAACACCTAAATCCCAGGTGTTGTATGTTGTTGTTACATCGGAGGCAAATTCATATGCTTCTGCGCCCGTATGTCCGAACTCTGCGCAGTTCTTGAATTCATTAATTACACCTGAAGATGATGACTTTTCAAACATGTAACTATACGCGCAGCCGATTGCCAGACAATTATGGACCGATACGCCACCCTGATGGCTATTCTGATCAAATCCTCTTACCAGCACATTCAAGGCGATGCAATTGGTTACATAATGAACGCCCTTGGAGTTTCCGCCGGTTCCGTTTCCACCGAGTTTAAATCCGTTGCCATTACCTGCAACACCGCCAAAGTCAGCTTTGTCGCCATTGTGCCAGGTCCAGCAGCTATCAATATAAACAGACCAGTCTGTTTCAAACAGATCCCAGCCGTCATCCGAGTTATGCCATGAACGGCATCCGCGGAATACGTTGCCTTTACCGTTGTGCATTTTGCATGCAAAACCATCGGCGTCGCCGCCATTGCTATCCGGATCAAAATTGAGATATGAATCACAATTGTAAATAAGATTATATGCACACATCAAACCATCCGGATTTTCAGTTGTGTGTCCGAATCCAAGCTGAATACCCGTATCACCATTGTGATGGAACACGCAGCGCTCAATGCGGTTGTAACTGCCTTCAAGTTTAATTCCGTTATCGCCGGCGTGACAAATTTCCAAGCCTTTGATAAACCAATAATTACCGGTCAACAAGAATGCTCTGTAGTCGGCGCCGTATGTTTGCGCTGAGAAATCCAACACAGGACTTTCACCGGGATAGTTGAACAAGCAGATCATTTTACCCGCAGAACCTGAGTTCGAGAGCAAATGAGTCGTGCTGTAATTGTAGGTACCGCCGCGCATATAAATTGTGTCCGCGCCTTTGGCAACTGCCATTGCTTTTGAAACACTTGCCCATGGAGCATCTATTGTTCCCGCGTTGGCATCATTACCGGTCGGTGATATGTAATATACTTTTACAAAAAGCACAGTACTATCAGTACCCGTACCTGTTACTGCAACGTTCAAATCGGATGCGCCGCCGCCGTTATTGACAATGTTTCCGCTGTATGATGTTATCGCCTGCGGATTAAAACGTACATATACATTTGTCGCGCTGAGAGAACTGTTGGTATAATTAATACTTGCGTTCGAACCGAATCCGCTGCCTGAAGTTGTGGATACTTCAAATCCGCTTGGAGCCGTAACAGAAATGGTTCCCGAAGCAGGTGTAAGGTATGCACCTGAAAGTGAATATGATTTTTCAGCAGACGGCATCAGCTTAACCTGATTGCCGAATGATAATTTCCCAGGATTAACAAACAATCCCGCAACAGATAATGTTGCCGTGTTGTTGACACCCGGATTAACCGTAAGATAATTTTCTGAGTTAACGGCTGTACCGCCGTTGTATTCATAACTGGCAAAATAGTATGCTGTTCCGACTGCTAAGCCCGTAACGGTTATACTGTTACCGGAACCGGCATATACTACTCTGTTGCCGTTTGCCTGGTCGGTCGCGTTTGAAAAATCGCTATTAATGCCAAGCGCTGTAACGCCGTCTGTCGGAACCCAATCAACCGCTGAGCCGACTTTTGCAATCAACAGATGATTGCTGCCGTTTCCACCGCCCAAATTCACAACAATTGAATTTCCGGTTATTGTTCCAAAGGTAATTGCCGATTGCGTTGTCGGCTCAAGTCCGATACCGATGCCTTTAACATTTACAACCTGTGTTGATGCTCCGGCGCTTTCAAAGGTAATATCGCCTTTAATCAGGCCGACCGGAGTTGCCGGTGCAAAACGTACATACAACGTAGTCGTTGCAATTGTTTTACTTACCGGAGTCAGAGTCAGCGGACTTGAAAAAGTAGTGTTGTCTGTACTAACCTGAAACCCGGCCGGGGGAGTAATGATCAGGTTTTGTGTAAGGTTGATTGCTGAGACAGTCATACTTGTCGTAGCTGATGGAATGCCTGCCTGCACTAATCCGAAATCAGGTAACGATGCGCTTGATACATTGATTCCGGGAATCGTTGCCTTTGTTGAAATAGTAACTTGATCAACGTAGTGCGTGTTCGTACTTCCGTTAAGAATGCGAAGTTTTATATTCGAACTTGTGTCGTTTATTGTAAAACTGCACAACGTAAAAGCACCGGATGTAATAGCGACCGTTCCAACCGTTGTATAGGAACCGCCATTAACTGATTTCTGCAAGGTTGCCGTTGAGGCACCGCTGGGACGGACATAATATGATATAGATATAACGTTATCCAGAGCAGGTGTGGTGATATAGCCGCTGCTGCTCAATGTCAGCGCGTATGAACCTGCGTATTTTGTAGTACCCTGCACGCCGTTGTTCAATGCCCATATTCCGGAACCCAATGTGACCGCGGTCTCCGTTGTTACTTTTGTTGTCGGCAATCCGCTTTCAAATCCTTCAACGATCTGCGCAGAAGCCAACCCGGAAAAAAGGAAAAACAGTAATGCTAACGCACTTATTGTAGTTCTCCGTTTCATGTTACCTCATTCATATATTGTTATTAGATTAGTTTTATTTCAATAATGTCATTTTTATCAAATTATTTTGCATACCTGCTTGCAGTTTTGCGAAATAAATTCCGCTTGCAAGATTGCCTGCGTTAAATCTCACTGAATATGTTCCTGGAGCTTTTTCTTCGTTCACCAGTACTTGTAATTCACGACCTGTTATATCATAGATAATTAATGATACTTTGGCGCTTTGTGGTAAGGAATACCTCAATGTTGTAGAAGGATTGAAAGGATTAGGATAATTTTGGGCAAGTGCAAAACCCTTTAGCGCAATGCTTTCGTGCTGTATGTCCGCGACTAATCCATACTCATAAGCACCAAGGTCGGGAGCAGTTCCTGCAAACGGTAATCCGATATCCGTACCAACATCTATCAACTTGCTTTTTGGTGAAAGCTTTGCAAAATTGTTTTTCGGCAGACTTCCGTCGCCTCCGCGAGGAGCTTTTGCAGTTGCTTCGGTTAAATCAAGAAAATCCGTTGATGCCGCAACAATATTCAAATCCCATGTGTTGGTAATTGAAACCGTGCCGGTCGCAAACTCATATTCCAAGCCTCCTAAAGCGTTATACGAAACGCAATTTCTAAAGCGGTTTGTGCATCCGCTTGACGGCTGATCTTCGAACATAAAATTATATCCGTTACCGAACGATGTACAGTTGAATACATCAACGCCGCCCTTGTGACTGTTCTGGTCAAAACCTTTTTTCGACGCGTAGTTATTATTAAATGATACGCTGTTGCTGACCACGTGCGTACCCTCAGAGCTTCCGCCGGTTCCGTTACCGCCAAGTTTAAAACCGTTGCCGTTACCGCTGAATGAACTCATCGTTTCAAATAATGATTTATCACCGTTGTGCCACGTCCAGCAGCTATCCATTACAACCGGCCAATCGGTCTCGTATAAGTCCCATCCGTCGTCCGAGTTTTCCCATGAACGGCATCCACGAAACACGTTACCTTTTCCGTTGTGCATCTTGCATGCAAATCCGTCGGCGTTACCGCCCAGCGTGTTTTTGTCAAAGTTGTTATGCGAGTCACAGTTAATTACTTCGTTATATGAACCCATTAAGCCGCCGGGATTATCGGTTTCGTGTGCAAAGCCGATTTGCAGACCGCTGTCCTGATTGTGATGGAATACACAGCGTTCAATTCTGTTATGACTTCCTTCAACTTTAATTCCGTTATCACCCGCGCGGTAAATTTCCAGCCCCTTGATAAACCAATAATCGCCGGTTAAAAGAAATCCGCGGTTTGATGCATCTAAAACCATAGCTGAAAAATCAAGCACCGGATTTTCGTCGGGATAATTCAATATATGTATGCGGTAGTTTGCTGTACCGGAGGATGTTAATCTGATCGTTGATGAGTAGGCGTATGTTCCGCCGCGCATATAGATCGTATCGCCTGCCTTTGCCTGTGCAATGGCTGTTGATAAATTAAAAAACGGTGCGTCTATTGTTCCAGCATTGCCGTCACTTCCAGAGGGCGCTACAAAATAAGTCTTTATATATAGTAAAGTACTGTCTGCACCTGTTCCGGATACCGCCACGGTAATATCAGGAGCGCCACCGCCAGCATTGTTGATATTGCCTGAGTATGCAATCACGGCTGTAGGCACAAACCTTACAAAAACATTTGCCGCTTCCAGTACATTATTTGTATAAGGAATAGTTATGGAAGAGCTGTAACCCGCTCCACTGACAGATGAGATTTGAAAACCGGCCGGTGCTGTAACTGTAATATTTCCCGCGGCAGGAGTTAAATACTTTCCGGAAATCTGATATGCTTTTTCATTTGAGGCTGTCATCTTTACTACGTTGCCAAACGCTAACGACGATGGTGTCGCGGTTAATCCCGCAACTGCAAGCGTCGTTTGTGATGATGTATTCGGATTCGTAATCAGATAATTCTCCGAGTTCTTTACATCGCCGTTATACTCAAGCACGGTAAAGTAGTATGTTGAGGCGACTGCAAGCCCTGTTACCGTAACAGATGACGCAGTTCCTGCAAATACCGGTTTGCTTCCGTCATCAAGAAACGGCGCGTTGGAATAATCCGCGCTTACTCCCGAAATTGAAGATCCGTCGTTAGGAACAAATTCCGGGGCGGCGTTTAATTTCGCTAACAATACACGGTGAGTTCCATTGCCGCCGGAAAAATTCACCGTTACCGTGCTGCCCGTGACATTACTGAATGAGAGCATAGACTGTACTGAAGGCTCGGCTGCGATTGCCACGCCGCTGACGGCAACTTCCTTCACATCTGCATTCGTGCTCGCGTGACTGATAACTCCCGATATGGTACCCTTAGCTTCTGTCGGGGAGAACCGGACATAAACCGTAGTTTCCGCAACACTTCCCGAAACCGGAGTCAGAGTAGCCGAACTGCTGAAGGATGTGTTGTCGGTGCTGACTTGAAATCCCGCAGGCGCAGTAATCAATAAATTCGACAACAATCTCAAACCTGTTACTTTGTAACTTGAGGATGATGTATTTGATCCGGCAACCGCAGCACCAAAGGACGGCATTGTTACTGTGGATAGTTTAATTGCAGGCATGGAACCGGGTGAGATAATAGATATGTTGTCAATTCTGTGCGAAGATGTTCCGGTTGAGTTGATAATTCTGATGCGTACATTCTCGCTTGAATCAGCAGGAGTAAAGCTGCACGGATAATACGCTCCGGATGAAATACTCTGTGTTCCGACATCCGTAAACTCGCCGCCGTTAACCGACTTTTGCAGCTTGATCGTACTGGAGCCGCTGACTTTCGCGTAAAACGTAACCGAGGTTACACCGCTGAATGCCGGGCTAATAATATATCCGGTGGAACTGATTGAACAGCAGTACGTACCAGCGTATTTATCGGTATTTGAAGCGGCTTTGTATATTGTCCAGACACCCGAACCGAGTGTTACCTGTGTTTCGGTTGAAGGAGCCGATGACGGTAATCCTGTTTCAAATCCTTCCGTTATCTGCGCAAAAGCTACTCCCGATAATGATAGGGAAAGTATAATAAATATAAATGTAGCAACTCTTTTCATTCTGCCTCTATAAATTTCGACTTTGTATTTATGTATTACTTCATTAAAACCATTTTTTTGATGCTCACATAATCACCTGCCTGCAAGCGGTAAAAATATGCGCCGCTCGGTAGGGAAGCATTCTTAAATTTTACTTCATGAATGCCTGCCGACTGAAAATCATCAGCAAGCGTTTGGACTTCTTTGCCAAGCACATTGAAAACTTTTATAGATACTTTTCCGGATGCCGGCATCTCGTAACTAATTGTTGTTGAGGGATTAAACGGGTTCGGATAATTCTGTCCCAATTCAATACCCTTCGGCATAATGCTTCCGTTTTGTAAACCGGTCAATACCGGTATAGTAAATTCAGCAGCTGATAATGCCCGCTGTGTAACCTTTACCATATATATAAGGCCTTTGAACCACGAGCGGGGATCCTGCCGTGCACCGATTGATGTTTTCCCTGCAATATCAATCGGTTTGTATATAACCGTACTGTCTTTAATCTGAACACCATCAACATACTGGTGCATTTTCGTGCCGTCATAAACCAAGGCAACATGATGCCATACTGCAACCGAATGCGTTTTGCTTGAGTCAACAATAGTGACGGAATTGGGCATGGCGCTCGTATCTGATTTGATATACGTATCCAATACCCAGCACGTTGTCGGAAGCTGCCGCAGCTCCATTAACACCCGGCGGTTATCATTGGACAAATTGCGTATGTGGAGAAATCTCTGTTCGTTGCTTGCAGTACCCTGAGAATCGGGACGGAAAAATACTTCAACCGTAAACTGTGTTGCACTTCCAATCGGGTTATTGTTGATAAGCAGCGCTTGATTTGTCCCGTTGAATTGTGCGGCATCGCCATAAGGAGTTGAGACAATTGTTGGAAGTGCCGTCAAAGCCGTTGCACCATAGCCGCCTATTGAATCCGTGCGGTTAATAAACCACTGCGCGCCATCCAGAATTTTCTGCACACCACTATTTTGCGGGAACATACTTCCCGTTAAAAATATTATAGTCATTATGATATAGTGTGTGTGCTTCATTCTTTCCGCCTATTTTGCTACGATCATTTTTTTACAAACTATTAGTGCCCCTGAGGATAACTGATATATATACACGCCGCTTGATAAGGCTGACGCGTTAACATGTACCTGATACTGTCCCGGGTTTTGTTCTTTATCTACCAGAGTGGTGATTTCCTTACCAAGTATATCAAATAGCTTTAACGATGTTCTTGCCTGATAAGGAATTTCATATACAATTTGCGTTGAAGGGTTAAACGGGTTCGGGTAGTTCTGCTCGAGACGGAACGACTTGTTCAACAAATGCCCTTCGCTTTTTACACCCGTTAAAACAAATTCAATGGGTCCAAGATCCGGGGCGCTGCCTGAATAAGGCATTCCTACATCAACACCTTTATCAATCATGGGACTGCTGCTTACCAATCTGGCAAAAGCATTTACGGGTACGCTGCCATCCGCATTACGCGGGGCACAAGCCAAACTTTCAGCCAGACTCACATAATCCGCCGCACTTGCTTTAAACGATGAAAATATCCAGCTGTTATTTTGTGCAATTGAATTTGAAGGAATGGTCAACTCAGAGCTTGTTGCTCCAAATGATACGCAATTTTTAAATTCATACTTTGTTGTATCATCCGGTGTGTTGGGGAAATACCAATTCACTTTGTTGATAAACGAGAGGCAATTGTAAATTTTGTTTCCGCTGCCGTGTTTGTTCTGATCATAACCGCGGCCACTTGTTGAATAGCTGTTGTTGAACGAAATACAATTTCTTAACTCGTGCACTCCATGCGAAACCGCGAGTCCCGAACCATAGCCGCCGAGTTTAAAACCATTGCCGTTTCCGGAGAATGAAGCAACATCCGGGAACAGTGAGCCGTCACCATTGTGCCATGTCCAGCAATTCGTCAACTTGACAGCAAAATACTGCTGATACAAATCCCAGCCATCATCACCATTATTCCATGAGCGGCAATTGGTAAACGTATTACCGATACCCGCGCTTAACTTGCAGGCAAATCCGTCCGCGTCGCCGCCGGATTTTGCCGAATCGCAGTTATTATACGAGTCACAATTGATTACTTCATTATACTGAACCTGCGTTCCGTCGTTTGTTGAACTTCCCTCAAGTCCGATTTGCAGCCCGGTGTTCCGGTTATGGTGGAACGAACAATTCTCTACTTTTATATAACTCGCTTTAATCCGCATACCGTTATCCGGTGTATGCGTTACCTCAATACCTTTTATATAATAGTAATTACCATAAATCATAAAACCGCGGCGAGCCTTACGCTCGGTCGCGTTTGCATACGTCATTTGCGCACCGTCAATAACAGGCTTTTCATTATTATATGCCCAGATGTTTATTCTTGCTTCGGCCGTACCTGATTTATCTATTTGCGTCGCGACAGTATAATAATACGTGCCGCCGCGCATATATATAGTATCGCCGGCAGATGACGTGGTGATTGCTTTTGATATAGTATAAAAAGGGGAGTCTATTGTTCCCGAATTGCTGTCGTTACCGGAAGGAGAAACAAAGTATACCGCAGAATGAATAATCATCAAAGGAAGAAAAGTCAACATCATTACCGTGGAAATACGATTCATGTAAAAGAAACTTTCTATTAATTTTTTCTGCATAAAAAAGCATAGCGGATTTCAACTCGCTATGCCCTTATGCAATTTTTTAAGAACCCAAGCAACAACCACCGCGTGGATGATTATTATTTCATCAAGATCATTTTTTTGATTTGTGAATAACTACCGGCATCTAAGCGATAGAAATAAATGCCGCTCGGCATGCCTGCACCGGAAAATACTGTTTGATAATGTCCGGTAGCTTTGTCGGCGTTAACCAATATTGCGACTTCTTTACCGAGCACGTCATATACTTTAAGTGTAACATGCTGTGCCCCGCTTTGTCCTGCGACAATGTCATAGCTGATAATCGTCGAAGGGTTAAACGGATTCGGGTAGTTCTGGCTTAATCCACATGAGGTTGCACGGACTACGTTAGGCTCCGACTTAACATCCGTTGAAAAATCAAGAAGTCCGGCGCCTGCATTTGCAGATACAATTTCTTTAACCATTGCGCCATCAGCAGGAACATAGGCGTAGTACGTGTTCGGATCAAACGTGTAGCCACTTGTGTTTTCCATGATAGAGCCTGAAGTAACGGAATAGTTATTCAGTGCTTTGACATATCCAACCGGATCACCGCTGAGCGTTTCGCCCGGATCATTGATGGTTGAAATCAAAATCGGGGTTGACGTACTTTCAAAATAATTAGCTTCTGCCAACACCTGACAGCCGCAAGTAATACCAATACCGTAGCCGCCTGATTCACCCAAAAGAACACCGACATTTGAATACAGATTATTCAAAATGTGTGCCTGGCCGAAACGTACACGCGGATGGCGTGAATATGTTCCATCGAACCAGTTACGGAAATAGGTTACTTTTATTGATGCATCCGACGATTGACTTGGTGTGTGTCCGAGCAGGCATGTTTTGCGATGATTCTGGAAATGGTTGTATGAAAATGTTACGTATGCAGCACCATTCTTACAGTCAAGTTCACCATCGTGACTTGAGCCGCTTACGTCGTTGCTTGGACTGTCGGTAAACGAACAGTGGTCAACCCACACGTTCGTACTTCCATCTATACATAATCCGTCTTTTTCATCTACGTGGCAATCGGCAAACGTCATATTGCGGATAATAACATTCTGACATTCAACGACTTTCATACCGAATCCTAAAAATCCGGCATCTTTACCTAACCCGATAATAGACACATTCGCGGTTCTTTTAACAGATATCTCTGTTGAGTATCCGCTGATCGTTCCCGATATATAAAAGATTGCAGGTGTTGTTACGCCCTTTTCGCGAAGCTTCATTATATCAGCCAATTGCTGAGCATCGGTAATAACGGTGATTGTTCCACCGGTGCCGCCTGTTGTTCCACCGTTAGCGGTTGCAAATCCGACTGGTGTGTTGATGTTTATTGAGATAGGAACTCCGTTACCTGTTACAGGAATATCAACTTCATTTGCACCACCGCCTACATTTGCTATTGATCCGTTATACGACTGAGATACAGTAGGTACAAAGCGTACATATATTGTTGTTGCGTTTAGGGTCGAACCCGTGTAAGGAACATTAATTGAGGAGGCATATCCGGTTTTACTTGCAAGTGAAACCAAAAAATTCGCAGGAGCTGTAACCGTAATTGTTCCATTTGCCGTAAGAAAAACACCTGTTAGCGTATAGCTTTTTGTCAGTGAGTCAGCATTTATCACACCATTACCGAACGATAGTGCTATCGGTGCGACCGTTAAACTTGGAACGGTTAATGTCTGCTGGCTGCCCGTCCCTGCGGCGGCAAGATAATTCATTGAGTTCCAGCTTGCGGCATTATATTCATATACTGCTGCATAGTAAGTAACACCGCTGGCAAGTCCGCTGACAACAACTCCGTTGCCTGCTCCATCATAGACTACTTTATTGCCGTTTCCCTGATCGGCTGCGGCTGAAAAATTTGCATCAACGCCTGATACCGGAGTGGCATCGGTTGGCGTCCAATTAACAGCACTACCGGCACGCAGAACAACAATTCTTTTTGCCCCGTTACCGCCTGAGGTGGTTACATAAAATTCCGTTCCGGTCACTTCTGAAAATGCAACGCTTGAGGCAATAGTCGGTTCGGATGATAAGTATATACCGCTTAGAGAAACCAGTGCCGTATCAGCTCCTGAACTTGCTAACGAAATTAATCCGACATATGATCCGGCCGCTGCCGCATTCATGCGTACCGATACCGTAACGGGCTGGCCGGAAATAATGCCGCTCATAACAGGCAGTATTATTGAGGAAGATGATCCAATCCAGTTCGTTCCGCCGTTTGTTGATATTTCATAATTCGCAGGAGGAACAATCGTAACATTTGTGGTTAGATTAGATGCGCTCAAAGCAAAAGTCTGCACCGCCGAAGGGGTTGATGATGTTTGAACAAAATCCGATAATGCGGTTGATGAAGGAAACATTGCGATAAGTGCAGCCGTTGTTCCCGATACGGTCACATTGCTTGCTACTACATATTTTCCGGTCGCCGTGGAAGTGTACCACGGATAAACACGAACGTAAACAGATTTCCCACCATCAACCAGCAACGCGGGCGATGTTGAAACATTAGGCGTTCCGGGTGCTGATTGAGCGAGACTTAAAGTAGAACCAATTTGAGTTTTAGTTGCAAATGTTGAATCGGTAGAATAATAAACATTTGCTTTCATATTGCTGCCGCCGGAAGCATACAAATTCATTGTAATGCTGGAAACGGTAAGAGAATTACCGACTGTCGGCGATACGGCAAATTGCATATATCTTGTTGTGTTTTCTGTTGTTTCCGCGGTCCATGAACCCGCGGTCGGAGTAGGAGAACTGCGTTGAACACTGCTTACATAGGTACATTGCATATTAGTAAATGCCTGGCTTCCTGCCAAAACATTTCCTGTAACGATAGCGGATTGATTTGCTGTCAAATTCCAGACTGCCGAAGCTGTAGCCTGAGCATATATATGCACAGCAAAAATCAAAAATACGAGCACAAAGTATCTTTTCATTGGACCTTTCTTTGAGTTAGTAAACACCTCACGCACAAAAGGTGTTGATATATTATTTTAGTAATGTCATTTTTCTTGATTCACTGAAACTGCCTGCCTCCAGCCGATAAAAATAAATGCCGCTTGGTAAATTTCCAGCCCTAAAATTTATGCTGTGATTTCCGGCATACTGTTCCTCATTCACTAACTCGGCAACTTGTTTTCCTAAAACATTAAAAACACGTAACGTTACATGCGCGCTGTTCTTCAGTGCATATCCTATTACGGTTGCCGGGTTGAACGGGTTGGGATAATTTTGCGAGAGATTAAACCCGTCTGCTTTTTTACTTATGTCTGATTTCACATCGGTGAGACCAAATTCATACGCGCCAAGATCAGGAGCCGAACCGGCATAAGGTAAGCCGATATTCACCCCCTTATCAATAAGATCGCTTCCGGCGACCAGCTTTGCAAAACCGTTGTTGGGCAGACTTCCGTCGGCTTCACGCGGAGCTTTAGCCAATGTAGAATCAAGACTAACAAAATCTGATGCGTCGGCAGTAACTCCGGTAATCGTCCAACTGCAATTGGTAACAATACTGTTCGATGTGATGCTGTAATTCTTTCCGCCTGTAGCAGGCGCAAAGACGACACAATTTGTAACGACATGTCCTTCTGAAATGTCATTACTTAATGCGATGTTTTTTGCATTACCCCAAGAAGTACAGTTGTATAGCGTGATATGCTTGTTGTTGTCGTTCTGATCAAATGCTTTTCCGCCTCCGCTTACGAAAGCGTTATCAAACGACACGCAATTTCTTGCTATATGCGGGGCACCATACGTACTGTTTCCGCCGAGTTTAAAACCATTACCGTTGCCGCTCCAGCTTCCCGAGTATCCATATACTTTAGCATCACCGTTATGCCACGTCCAGCAGTTTTCAATCAATACCTGATATTCGTCCTGATATAAATCCCAGCCATCATCTGCATTATCCCACGAGCGGCAGCCGCGGAAAACATTTCCCGGCCCCGCGCAAAGTTTACAGGCAAATCCATCGGCATTTTTACCACCGTTCTGCTGATCAAAATTGAAATAGGAGTCGCTGTTTAATACAAGATTATACGCGGCCGAATCACCTTTGTTTGTAACGGAGTTCTTCGCCAGGCCTATCTGCAACCCGCTATCCCAGCAGTGATTGAATGAACAAAACTCAATGATATTATGGTTTCCTTCAATCTTTATACCGTTGTCTCCTGCGCGATAAACTTCAAGTCCTTTGATATGCCAGTAACTTCCACCAAGGAAAAACCCTCTATTGCCGTCACCCTGGCCCATTGTCGAAAAATCAAGAAACGGGTTTTCGCCCGGATAAGCCCACAGGCAAATCCGATGCAATGAATCCGTACCGGATTTACTGAGAGCGATGGTTGTGCTGTAGTTATATGTACCACCACGCATAAATATGGTGTCCCCGGCGCTTACCAGCGTTACTGCTTTGGAAAGACTATACAAAGGGGCATCTATTGTTCCGGCATTTAAGTCGTTTCCAGTGGGTGATACATAAATCGTGGCTTCAACGGGGAGTAATAGTGCGAGGCTCAGACAAATAACATAGTAAATATATTTCATAAACTTCTGTGTTTTTATTACAATCTCAAAGATGGAGAGTCCAGCTCTCCTACCGTGACACGCGTATCACGGCATAACATAATTCTGTGGTTACAGAAACTGGGACTCTGTAACCACAGACGAATGATCTAAACTAATTTTCAATTACTTCATTAAAATCATTTTCCGAACCTCGGTATATGTTCCGGCAGATAATTTATATAGATATATACCGCTCGGCAGGTTATTGCTGCTGAATTCCGCCTTATACGTTCCTGCAGCCTTCTGTCCGTTTACCAGCGTCACAACTTCTTTACCCAGAGTGTTATAAACAACCAACCGTACATTGCTTGCTTTAGCTAAATTATAGGTTATTGTTGTTGTCGGGTTGAACGGGTTCGGATAGTTCTGTGCTAAACCGAATTCGTTTGCTTTAAACTGAACGTCCTTAACATCAACGGTTCCCGAAGTGGCCCAATCAATTGCGGCTTTCGTCAACTTCCAGGCTTCATCCGTAAAAAAGCTGTCTGCTTCCGCGCTTATACCAACCATTGCAACGCGTGCATTTGTCGGCAGCGTAACAGTTGTGGCTGTGCTTGTCGCATATGTTAGTGTGCCTTTTTCTAATCCGGCAACAACTAATTTAGTATTAGCGCCCTCAGTCAAATCACCTTTAATTTTTGCTATCGGAATAATTTTTACTGCGGTGTCTAAGGGGAAATATCCCAAGTATTTTGTTGCCCTTGTTGCCGATGCCAGCTTAACTGTATCACCGTAGTTGTGTCCGGCGCTTAAAGCGTGACCCGTTTTATCCATAATAACAACATCACCATCAGTTGTATAGTCTGCTGCTGTGGTGTTAAAGAATCCGCCTGCTGATAATTTTCCAATCCAGACTTTGTGTGTAACGATAGGAACTTTAAGTCCTCTTACACGCGCACAATCAGCGGAACCAACAGCATCGCTTATGTAAACAAACTTATAAAATTGTGCAAGCGAATCGTCTGAGGGGTATCCGAGTTTAAATCCAGTGGTAATTACATTCGGAACAACAGTAAAACCCATCTCGGTAAATTTATTTCGTAGAACTGTATCAGGGCTTGTTGTGAGGGCTTTCGTTACATACAGAATATTTCCTGAATACTGTGCGAAAGCTTTTTGAGGCGTAAACACGAGTAGTGTAAGAACACACAATAATAAACCAAAGCCGGTAAAACGATTTCTCATATATTGTTTCCTTATGTTGTTTTAGTTAAACACTGGGATCTCTCATCCTTGATAGTCCCGGATTACAAATACAAAGCGAAATTTGTTTGTGCAAAAGAAATTAGCTGTATGTAAAACTAATTTCTGCCGCTCTTTTTAATTATAATTTGTCATCGTTTCATACGCCGGTGTGTAAAATCCATATCACCGCTACCATCATGCCATCTTAGGTTTATTTGTGGAATTCCATCTGATCTGAAAAGTTTATTAATCGTTAAAGTAACCGATAAACCATTATATCCAAATTAAGAAAAAATAATCTAAGTCAAAATAAAATTTTCTTAATCCCGGGACATATATTTCACCCCGTATTTTCCACATATGTCTTATATTAAAGCATATAATTCTCGTTTTATACCAGGAACATTTAGCTATGACACAAAAATCATTATTATTTGTCGTGTTTTTCGTCGGTTTTGCGGCTTTTTCTAATATTATAGCTCAGGATCTTACTTCGCATGAATCCGCCGCTCTTGACTGTCTGATGGCAATGAATGTTGACAAAACCGTGAACCAAAGCGCCAAGCCCATCGCCGAAGGTGTTTTCAAAAATTCACCGGATCTGACTCAGTATCGAAGCGAGATAACCAATTTCTTTGATAAGTATATTTGCTGGGATCACCTGCGGGATTATTTCATCGAACAATATTGCAATACGTTCTCAGAGTCCGAGCTGCTCGAAATGACCACCTTCTTTAAAACAAAAACCGGCAGGAAGTATATTACCAAACTTCCGGAGCTTCAGAAACTTTATGCCGAACTCAGCACAAAGATAATGCAGGACAACATTGATGAGCTCGGAACAATTATCAAAAAAAGGAAATAGCGGAATCACGGGGTAACTATGGGACTTACGCAATCACAATCTGCCGCGCTCGCGTACGACCGGCATATATCGCTTACGGCAAATGCCGGCTCCGGTAAAACGTATGTCCTTATTCAGCGTTTTCTCAAAATTATCATCGAACAGAAAATTTCGCTCAGAAATATCGCCGCAATTACTTACACCGATAAAGCGGCGGCTGAACTATATACAAAAATCGCTAAAGAATTAGATGACCTTATCAATAAAGAATCAGCCGGGGAGAAACGCGCTGAATTAAAAACCATTCGCAAACAATTAATCTCCGCAAACATTTCCACTATTCATTCTTTCTGTATTGATTTACTTCGAGAATATCCGATCGAGGCCGGTGTTGATGCTAATTTCATTACCATTGACCAATATCACGCTAAAGAGATTTTAGAACTCTCCGTTAAGGAGCTTCTTAAGAAAAACACCGACAACCCGCTCTATAAAAAATTCATGCGCATTCTTGGCGGCTCAACAGCTTTTGAGGAAGAATTAAAAAAACTTGTCGAGTCCCGTGAAAAACTTGAAGCTCTTAAATCAGGGCTGTATTTTGGAGATCATCAGACAATCATAACATCGGTTACCGGAAAATTCCTTTCTATTATACGCACGATCGTTGATTTAAACAGGCCGGATTTTGCGAACAGTGTTATCACAATAAACGCCCGCGTGCTGCAAAACAATTCGAAATCCAAATCCGGCATTGAAGTCGGGCAATTCATTTCGGATTTCCGGTCGGAAAAAATTACCCGGGAAGAATTTGAAGAAAAAATAGCCGGGAAGATTGTTAATAAGGATGGCTCGGTTAAAAAGATTTATTTCAAAGATGAAACCGGTGACTTTGCCGCCGAATTGACGGCAATCCGGAACTTCATGGAAGCACGCAATGCTATTCCCGATGAAGTTGAGCTGACACAGTGGGGCGATGTTGCCGCGCAGTTCGCGGAAGATGTTCTGATTATTTACAACGACGTCAATGAAATTTATTCCCGCCGGAAAACCGAGGGTGGGTATCTCGATTTTGAAGATTTGATGCTGTACACAAAGGAGCTTTTGAAGAACGAAGAGGTGAGAGCGGCTCTGGCCGGAAGATTCCAGTATCTTATGATAGATGAGTATCAGGATACCAATGAAATTCAGTACGAGATTTTTCTTCCGCTGCTTGATGAATTAAAAAAGGGGAATCTCTTTGTCGTTGGTGATGAAAAGCAGAGTATTTACGGCTTCCGTAATGCGGAGGTTTCCATATTCAACCGGACAAAAAACAACATCCTCGATTCCGGCGATGACGGCAATCAGACTGAACGGAATTTAGTATTGCCTGATTCTTTCAGAATGACCGCGGAGTTGTGCTTATTTAATAATCTGTTATTCCGGTCGGTATTCGAAAGTCCTGTTGCGCTGTATAACGAAGTGATGCATACGGCTCTTGTCTGCGCAAAGCAGGATGATTTTGATTCAAAAATAGAATTGCTCATTGCGGTAAAAGATAACCGCGGAGATACTGAAACAGGCAGTATCGCTGCAATTTCAGAAGCCGAACTTGTTGCGCGCAGGATACTAAAACTTAAACAAGAAGTGCCTTTGCTGCAATGGAATGACATTGCCATTTTATGCGCACGCAGAAAATATTTTGATGTACTGCAATCGGCATTCACCCCCCACAAAATACCGCATGTTATTGCGGGCGGCCGCGGTTTTTATCAAAACCAGCCTGTGTATGATTTTTACAATTACCTTTCATTCCTACTTGATAACAGTGACGATACGGCGCTTGTAGGGATTCTCCGTTCACCGTTCTTTTTTGTTGATGATACAACTATTTTTAATATAAGCTGCCTGCCCGGCGGCAGTCTTATTGATAAATTAAAAACTGCTTCAGAGGAAAATCAGAAATTACAGAATATTGTTTCCCTTCTGGAAAAACATAATAAGTCGGCACACTCCTCATCTATCCCTAAAATCATGCAGGCGGTTTTAGAGGATACACCCTACAGCGCTATTTTAGCAAGAAGGGCAGACGGCGAGCAGCAGAGCGCAAATCTGGAAAAGCTTTTTTCTATCGCTCTCGAATATGAACTCGGCGGTTATAATAATCTTTACAATTTCCGCAGCTTTTTAAACCAGTCTATTGAAACGGATGAGAGCGAAGGCTACGCCTCTGTTGTTAAGGGTTCCGACGCGGTGCAGCTAATGACTATCCATCAGGCAAAAGGCCTTCAGTTTAAAGCAGTTTTTGTTTTTAGCGCTCATAATAAACATGAATCCAAGGGTTTTGCAAAAAGCTCAATCTCCATTGACCGCGATTTGGGTATCACAACTAAGTTTCCGAAAGATGAAGATTATTTTTCCTCGTTTGAAGAACCCCCGCATTTTAAGGTAATGAAATTCATATCCGGGAAAAAAGCCGACGCGGAGGCTGACCGGTTGATGTACGTTGCATTAACGCGGCCTAAAAATTATTTATTTGTTTCCGGCGAAATGAAATTGTCAAAAGCAAATCCCGATGGTTCGATACCGGAAGAATCTCCTCTGGGAAAAATTTGTGAACATCTGCATATAGATTACACATCGGACTCGCATCCATGTACGGGGAGCTTGCAGGTTCTTGAGGGAGAAGAGGATGGAGAATATCTCAACACGACTAAAAACATTACTTTTTCTATTCCGATTATTCATACACTACCTGTTGTTGAAGCCGCATCAGTTGAGGATGAAAAGGCTCCCTTGAATTTTATTGTGAACACGCAGCCCATACCCGATACAACAATATCTCCGGTTATATCGGCAACGCAGTATGTAACATATATGCAGTGTCCGATGAAGTATCATCTGCGATACAGGCTGCATTTAGATGACCTGATCCCCGCTCCGAAAAGAAATTATTCGACAATTCCGGAATCGGCAGAAGCTGCTTATGATGAATCATCGGATGATTCCAAGAGCGGCGATATACCTGACAGCGAAGAACTACTCGCTAAGGGATTTGCTGAAAAAAGAGGAATTGTCATTCACTCTCTGCTGGAAAAGGAAGTCCCGATTGAGCAAATTGAAAGCACCATGGAAATGCTTTTGGCCGGAATGCCTGAATTAAAAGCAGACAATAAAGAATTTTCCAAAATAGCCGAAACATATGCCTCCTTCATCAATTCAAAAACGTATACGGACATTATCAATCTCGGCGAAGCACGAAAGGAATTTGATATTCAGACATCGGAAGGCGAGTATTATCTTCAGGGAAAAATAGACCGGTTCATAAAAGACGGTAACAAGGTTTATATCATAGATTACAAATCCAATTCCGTTGAAATTGCCAAACTTAGAAAGCTCAGCGGCCATTATTCTCATCAGCTTGCTTTCTATGCCTTTATCGCAGCAAAATTATTCCCCGAAATAGACACATTCGAAACGAGAATAATTTACGTGATGCATCCCGAAGAATCGGTTGTAACTATTTATACAAGAGAACAGCTTAACAGTATCAAGAAAAATGTTGATTCATTATTCCGGCTTATCAACGGAGATTCCTGTGAAAAAAATCAAGGACACTGCAAAGAATGCGTTTTCGCAGTCAACAGAAAGACCTGCATAAATAGTTAGAATAACTTGTGGATAACTTGTTTGTTGGGCGTGGATAACTTGTTCATTACTCGCCAATGTTCATAAGTTGGTATAGCTAAACAAGTTCTCAAGATGCCCATTGTTAATAGTTTTTGCCGATATTCCTCTGTTTTAGACTCAAAATAGCCTTATTCTGAGTTACCAACATATCCACACTATTATAATAATAGTAAATATTTTAAAAATAAATACTCTATTAATATTATATGTTGTGGGGAATTATTTTTTATCGTCCAAATTGACGTAAGTGGTGGTCAATGTGTAGATAGGTAAGTCTTGCCCACTGCCATTTGGACATTTCTCCGAAAGCCGGATGAATCGGAAAAGGATTAGTTTCGAATGGCTTTTCAAAATTTTTAAGCAGGGAGATAAATGTGGCTTTATCCGATTCGAAAGATTGTGGACGAGTACCCGCGATACCTTGTTTTAATTCACGAGAGGTTTGAATCCTGGCTTTGGGTATTGGCAGAATGGTGAGCATTAACCATTTTACAATGGTGGTTGTCATCTTATTGCCGGTAAAGGCAACAGATTTTTCCCCGGCTGCCACACGCAACTGATCGGAAATATGACAGACCATTTCTTCTGCATTCATAACTCCCCAAAAAGAATTGTCATGTACTTTTAACGAATTGACTCGCTGAATAATGCTCTCTTTTGTATTTCCATCTAATAAGCTAATCATCCCAAAATACTTTCATGGTTTGTATAACCTATAATATAACGATACTATTTGAAATATATTTTAATCAATCGGCTTTTTGCAGTACTTCTCAACAATTTCTTTGTTGATGATTTTGCTGTATTTTTCTGCGCCTATGTAACAGAAATGATCGTTGTCGGCAAAATCGTCAATCGTAAACCGGTTGTCCTCAAAATAATTAAAAAACTCACAGTGATATTTTTTACAGATGCTATTAATGATCGCGATTCCGCGGGCGTATTTCGACTTATCCACATATTTCGAAAATGATGTATAAACCGGTGATGTAATTATAACACACGCGATATTTCTTTTTTTTATGAATGAAACCAATTCATCGAGATTTGCTGTGTTTTGAACAACCCGCCGATCATTTGAAAATTCATTCAAAAATGTTGCCCGCCTGACTGCGACTGTATCGGCCAATAACTCTTTTGTCTTAGGTGGTTCAACCCGGAGCCATCCGTTCGGGTACAGATTTGGAGCGAGATTGACTTTAAACAGCCGGGATGCATAGTAACATGATTGGATAGGCTGATATAAGAAGAATTTGCTGTACCGCTTGATATCGTACCAGTTGTTTTCAGGATAATCAATATCCCAATATTGCGTATAATAATAGTCCCGCCAGTGCTCTTTGCCGTCTATTAAGTCAAAGCCGAAACCCGTTGGGGAAACGTCTATAATAACGCATTGCAGCTTCGGCATTTTGGGGATACATCGAACGCCAAGCTCTTTAATATAAAACAACGTTTGGCTCACATTGCTCAGGTTATAACCACGCTGGGAGAAATAAGCCGGATCAATACCGTACAATGTTCTTGAATTTCCGATCAAAAGAACTTCAATCGAGTCTGATTGCCTTTCAAGGTTTGTTCTTTTGTAATTATAACTATTCTGTACTTTTGATAAACCATACTCAAATATTGCGGCGGCAATAATTACCGGGATTAAAAACAGTAAAGACTTGTATATAAATTTTTTCATTAGAATTGGAAATAAATGTATAGACGATTTTCAAAAACACCAAAGAAAAGAATCATAGCCAACCCCGCATAATATACCGGCCAGCGGACATATACCGGGGACTCCCGCAATACCAGTGTCAGATCTTTTTTTCGGTGCCAATACTGTATTGTTTCCATTAAAATGATTAACAGAAAAGACAGGATCAATTCAAAAGTGTTCAATCCGAAATTTTGAATTATAACCCGGCCGCGAAGCAATTCGGTAAAAAAGAAAGGTATTTCCGTAAATATTTTTGAAATAATATAGAATGCTCTTTCAATATTGGCGGATCTGAAAAATATCAGCGAGAATGCCAGCAATAAAAATGTCGTGATAATGGAAAGACCCTCATTGGATCCCAAGTGAAGTTTATTGAGCAGTTTTTTACGCTGTGGAGCCGTGGCCTTGCCTAAGATAATATAAAAACCTTGCAGAGCTCCGAAAACTATATAATTCCAGCTGGCACCATGCCATAATCCGCTGATGAGAAACACAATCATAATATTTCTGTACCATTTGCCGGCAGAAACTCTGTTGCCGCCAAGAGGTATATAGAGATAATCTTTGAACCAGGTGGATAATGAGATATGCCATCGCTGCCAAAATTCCATGAACGATTTTGATACAAAGGGAAAATTAAAATTCTTCATCAGCTTAAAACCTAAAACGCGGGCAGATCCGATTGCTACATCGGCGTAACCGGAAAAATCACAATATACCTGAAAGGTAAATAACAGAGTTGCTATGATAAGACTGAATCCTGAATATGTATGCGGGTTACTATAAACAGAGTCAACGGCAATAGCCAGCCGGTCGGCAATAACGACTTTTTTAAAGATTCCCCAGGCAATTAATATCAACCCGCTTTTAACACGGTTATAATCGAACTCATGTTCTATTCTGAATTGGGGCAGTAAGTTACCGGGGCGTTCAATGGGTCCCGCGACCAACTGTGGAAAAAACATTACATACAGTGAGTATATCCCAAAATGCCTTTCAGCTTTATAATTTCCGCGGTAGACTTCAATTGTGTAACTCATCGCCTGAAATGTATGAAAAGAGAGGCCAATCGGGAGCAGAATGGATAAATATGGCAGCCTGTTTTGTAAGCCAAAATCCTGAAGAAAAACGGTAACATTATCATTGAAAAAATTATAATATTTAAAAATGGCAAGCACCCCGATGTTGGCACACAAACTTGCAATTAAAAATGCTTTCCGCTTTTTTCCTGTAGATTGCTCAATTAGTATTCCGGCGAAATAATCAACAATAATTGTAAAACCAAGTATGCAGATGTAGATGGGAACGAAGACCATATAAAAGTAACAACTGCCTGCCAGTAGGAGAAACCAACGGTATTTATGAGGCAGTACAAAATAGACACAGCCGATGACGGTAAAAAATATTAGGTAATGGAATGAGTTAAATAGCATAGGAATCCAATATGCTTAACATCAAATATGTATCTATTTTAATTAACAGATATTAAATATTCGGGAAACAAACTTCTGCAAGATAGAAACAATAAAGTAAAATCAAAATATACCGGCAGAAATACTTTTGGAATGTATAGATGCCGGACAAATTTTGGTAATAATATATTTCTTTTTATTATATTGTACTGGTAAGAATTATCTTATAAGGGAAAGCAATGATTATAGACAAGAAAAAGACCGGTACCCGCCTGAAAAATTTTCTGTATGAACATTTCGAAAACATTGATACTGCGGCCAAAGCATTAGGAACAACCGTTGCCTCATTGCGCAATAGTTATTTCAACGGCAAGAGTCTTCCCGGCGCTGAAATAATTCTGAAGTTGCAGCAGATCGGGTGTGACACAAAATGGCTGCTTGAAGGAAAAAGAGATGTTAAAGTGAAAGGTGGTCTTTCGGAACTTGAATACCGGGTTATCGGTATGGTCCCCGCCGGTAAAGGCGAGTCGGTTGACTGGTCGGACTGGTGGGAAAGCGAAGTGGTCAGCTATCATCCCGATGATCACGTCTTCATAAAAATTGATCCGGAGTTCGGCTACAGCATGATGCCGATGATACAGCCCGGTGATTTTGTACTTATTTCGTTTTCGGCAAAACCGCAGAATGGTGATCTGGTCGCCGCCCTTTGGGATAAGACTAAAGGAGCTTTGAAAGTCTACAACGAAAACCCCAGTGTTCCGAATGCCGTTATTCTGACAAGTTATAATCAGGCAGTTGAACCGATCTTCGTAAAAAAAGATCAGGTGCGGATGTATAAAGTGGTTTTGATAAAGAAAGCAAAATAACAATGCTCCTCCGCTCACGCAGAACATTTCCCAAACATCACAAAGTCTTTACCGATCTCCGTGAGGCCGAGATGTCGGTCTTTACTATTAATCCGCTCGCTGCCTCGATAGTATATAAAATTGAAAATCTACCGGCCTGGTGCGATAAGGAATATAAAAAAGATGTTGACCTCTATAATCCCTTCAAAATGATTTGCACCTGTGAAGAGTTTCGGGAAAACTCATGTGACTTCGAACCGATGGACTACCGCCGCATATGCCGGCATCTTCATTCATTTTATATGCTGCGGTTGAAAAAGAACCTTGACCCTCTCGCCATTCTTTTAATGGAGCAAAACAAAAAGCATGGACCCGAGGAGTTAATTAAAGCTGAAGCCGACGGCAAAGAATTTTACTTCGGCTTTCAACGGACAAGCCAATGGATCAATATCTACTGCAACGAAAATCAGTGGATACGGTTTAGCTATAACATGGCACAAAAAAGGTGGTCGGAAAATATTTCTCCGGCAAAAGGAGACATGTATATTACAATATTGGGAAAAGTTTTTTCTATCAATCAATCGGAAAAATAGTTATTTCCGGTGATGAATTACGTATATTGTAACTTATTCATTGCGATTTAAATAAAATAAGCAGCATCTTTTAGCTTATAATATATTCGGTTCGGTATCGTTCATTTCCACACCCGGCTCCGCACACTTTTTGACCGCACAGAAGACTTTATACTTAAGCAGTGTGAGAATACATAATTGATGTTGTGTAATAGCAAGATCAAAGAAATAGATAATTTATTAACAGAATCTGGCTTTATGAAAAAACTATCGGATTTTCGGAAAATTATTCAGGGTGGCATGGGAGTTAATATCTCAAGCTGGTTTTTAGCGCGAACCGTTTCGATGCTTGGCCAGCACGGGACAGTATCAGGTGTTGAAATTGAAAGAATTACTGCCCGAATTTTGCAACTGGGCGATCCCGGCGGACACATCAGACACGCACTGCAGCATTTCCCTTTTCCACACATAGCCGAAAAAGTACTTAAGACGTTTTATGTTGAAGACGGCGGCAAACCCGGTCAGGTTTTTAAGAACACTCCGGTAATTAATCTCAAACCGTCTCCCCTGTTGATCGCATTAATTATTTGTTCAAATTTTGCTTTGGTCTGGTTAGCTAAACAGGGACATTCGAATCCGGTAAGTATAAACTATCTTGAAAAAGTTGCTATTCCCCACGTGTATGCAATTACCGGCGCAATGCTGGCTGATGTAGACTACATAACTATGGGTGCCGGTTTGCCCATGCAAATTCCTGAATTAATAAATGGATTGTCCGAAGGTAAACAGATAAGTTACCGGGTTCCGGTTGATAGGCCAAACGGCAAATCAAGCCCGCATGAATTGGTTTTCAATCCATCCGAATTTTTAGGAAGCGATTTACCTCCATTAAACAAACCCGGATTTATTCCGATTATCTCATCAAATATTTTAGCTGAAATATTAAACAGAAAGTTACCGCACGAAAGTATTCAGGGTTTGGTTATAGAGGGACCTTCCGCGGGCGGGCACAATGCACCGGTTCGCGAGTTAACCTTCCAAAAAATCAGAGACACCGGGTGGCCGTTTTGGATTGGCGGCTCCAGTGCGAATGCCGAACAATTGGCATGGGCACAGGAGCAAGGCGCGGTTGGTATTCAGGCCGGCTCTATTTTTGCCTTATGTAATGAGTCGGGTATGAACCCCACGGTTAGATCTAAAATTCGAAAGCTTGGATACGAGGGTAAGCTGCATGTTAAAACCGATTTGCGGATTTCGCCAACCGGTTTCCCATTTAAAGTGTTACAATTGGAAGAAACAATTTCCGATATGGCGGTATTTGAAGCCAGAACCCGGGTTTGCAGCCAAGGCACGTTGGTTACCCCCTATGAGCGGGCGAATGGTACTTTTGGTTATCGCTGTCCCGCTGAACCGGTTGATGAGTTCGTTGCCAAGGGGGGCAAAATCGAGGAAACAGTCGGACGCGGCTGCCTGTGCAACGGCTTAAATTCTACCGCCGGTTACGGAGATGAAAATGAACCGATGGTTGTTACTGCCGGTGACGATTTGAGCTTCTTAAAGTCGCCGCTTTTAATGCCGGATGCAAACAGCTCATATTCCGCAGAGCAGGCGATAAATTATATTCTCGGATAAACCATAAAAGAAAAGAATCTCGTTTTACGGGTTCATTTGAAAACTTGGTGGCAACGGAGTACGAAAGTAGATTTTCCGGAATGACAGCTAAATTTGTCACTGAAATTTCACAAGAACCCGTTTACGGGAGAACTTGATATAAGTCAAAACATCTATTGTGCATAAGAACTGAAAAGTATTTACATTTACTTTTGAAATTCCCGGGTGTTTATATGGCTGATAGACATATTCAGTTTGGAATTGCCGACCTTCACATGCACACCACCGTGAGCGATGGAACGATGTCGCCACAGGCAGTTGTGAATGATATTTTTATAAACAACATCATAGCCCAAAAAGACCCGTCCCGAAAAACAATTAACGTCATCGCTATTACCGACCACGATTCTATCCAGGGCGGCATAGTAGCGCTTGATTATAAAAAAGCCCTCTATGAAGATGAGCCGCTGGATATTATAATTGGCGCGGAGGTATCGTCAAGAGCTGGACATATACTCGGCCTTAATTTGAAAGAAAACATTCCGCCGAGAATGAGCGCGGAAGAAACCATTGACGCAATCCATGAGCAAGGCGGCATTGTCATCGCCGCGCATCCATTCGCGTATATTCCGTTTCTGAAAGAATTAAAAGGTATCGGCAGATTTATTTATGATAAACGCATTGCCCCAAAAATAGATGCAATAGAAGTACGCAACTCCAACCCGACAGAAGTGATTAATAACTACATAACGCAGCTTGTGAATAAGGCGCATTTTAAAAGACCTGAGTGTGGTGGAAGCGATTCCCATTTTCAATCTGCTGTCGGCAGGGCTTACACAATATTTCCCGGTACATCAAAAGATGATTTGATCAAAGCCATTCAGCACGGAACGATAAAGGGTCACGGAAATGTATACGGGCCACTTTCAATTATTAAGTATATTAAAGATCGGTTGGACTGGAAGCATTTTTGCATGAATGACCCCATTCACAGAGTCTATCACGATTGGTGATGCTGCAGGAGAGAATGACTCACGCAAAGACGCTAAATCGCAAATATATTTATACAAACAGATGGGGAAAGGAAACAGAAAAAATCAGGCGGCCCCTTTTAGTATTACACATCTACTTTCACGAGACATATAATAACACGAAGCCCATAAATGGCTCAACAACTTATATAAAAATTTTTGCGCTTGCCCGCCGAAGGCTAGAGGCGTCAACTTAATGAGTGCTTTGGATGTTTCGGATTTAATAGTTCACGCAAAGCTGGTCTGCGAGGGTGTTCGAGTGTCCGCCTTATCACATGATACTGGCAAATTTTATCAATCCTCTCGGTAAACGGCGGACGTACCTGCCCGACTGCATCAGTCAGGCGGGTCGAGAACACACGAGCATAATCATTCCACATTAAGTTTAGAATATAATGTATTTTGCTATGCATCTTCATTACGTTGGCGCCTATGGCCGAAGGCGTGGTCTTTGCGACTTTGCTTGAGTTATTTAGTCAGTTCCAGCATTACAACCTTTTTACCTTTTTCATTTTTGATATTGGTTGGTTTGTAATGCAATTCATACACCGTAGATTTTTTTATGTAGGAAGCGTACTTCATTTGAGCTTTACTGATTTCATCAGTAAGATCACCGCCTTTGATTGCGAGCAATACAGCCTTGTCTTTTATTAAAGGAAAAGCGTAGCGGAGTAAAACAATAAGGGGCACGGTTGCCCTGCTGACAATGAGATCGAAAGTACCTTCATACTTGCCGATGAATTCCCCATCTTCAACACGCGCACATTCTGCTTTTACGTTATTGATTTTCAATGTGTTGATAAATTCGCAGACAGCATCCATTTTCTTTTTAATAGAATCAACAAGTACGCCGCGCATTTCGGGACGCATAACAGCAACCGGGATTCCCGGAAAACCGCCACCGGTTCCGATATCCAGAAAATTGGTGCACCGCTCAGGAATATATTTTGTGATAAAAGAAGAGATAAAAACGTGATTTTCAATAATTAATTCAACATCTTTACGGGATATGAGGTTGATGGATTCGTTTTTATCAACCACAAGCTCCGCAAAAGCAGCGAGTCGCTCTAATTGTAACAATTCAGGAGTATAACCGTTTTCCCAATAAAATGAAGTAAGTTGCTTGAGATAGCTATTATTCCGAGAACCAGTCATTTCGCCACACCCAAAAAATGGAAAATTATTTCTTTAAATATATCAATAAAATAGAAATATCTGAAGGGGTAACCCCCGAAATACGCGTTGCCTGGCCTATAGAGCGTGGTTTTACGCGTTGGAGCTTTTCCCTACCCTCAGTTGATAATGTCTTTAAGTTTAAATAATTTAAACTTAAAGGAATCCTTAATTCTTCGTATTTGTCGAATTTCGCAATATGATCGAATTGTTGACGGATATATCCCTCATATTTGATCTCGATTTCAGCCTGCTCCGCAACAGAAGCATTTCCCAGCCCGGATGAAGAAATATCGCTCTCTTCCAACATAGGAAGAAGATCGTTAATTACTATTTCGGGACGCTTGACGAGCTTTGAAGCTATCTCCGAAAACTCAATTATGTTTGTTCCCTTTTTATCAAGTACAGAGTTGATAGCTCGAGGAGTGATTTTTTTAGCATTAAGGAAAGAAATTGCCCGCGAGACGGAAGCATCTTTTTCGTTTATCTCTTTTATCTCATCGTCAGTAATAAGACCGTAATAATGTCCGAATTTTGACAAGCGCCGGTCGGCATTATCCTGCCGGAGAAGTAAACGATGCTCGGCGCGCGAGGTAAACATGCGATAAGGTTCCTCGGTTGACTTGTTGACCAGATCGTCAATCAAAACGCCGATATATGATTCGCTTCTTTTTAATACAAATTCCTGCATGCCTTTAATTTTTGCAGCCGCATTAATGCCGGCAACAATTCCCTGAGCCGCGGCTTCCTCATATCCGGATGTTCCGTTTATTTGTCCCGCAAAATATAGCCCGCCGACAAGTTTCGTTTCCAGTGTAAGATCAACCTGATGCGGAGGAAAGAAATCATATTCAACCGCGTAACCGGGACGAATCATTTTTACATGCTCAAGTCCCTTAATTTTTGTCATCGCGTCAAATTGAACTTCTGCCGGCAATGAAGTCGAAAACCCGTTGAGATAAATCAGATCTGAGTCCAAACCCTCCGGTTCAAGAAACAATTGATGCCGAACTTTATCGGCAAAACGGACGATCTTATCCTCAATAGAAGGACAATATCTTGGGCCAACCCCTTTAATAACTCCGGTAAAAAGTGGTGATTGCCCAAACCCCTTTTCAAGAGCTTCATGAACTTCTTTATGCGTGTAGGTGACGTGGCAGGATACCTGGGGAAGAAAGGGAAATTCCTCTTTTGGCGTGCGAAAAGAGAAAGGTTGGGGGTTTTCATCACCCCCCTGCTCCTCTAAAACACTCCAATCAATCGTATTTTTATCTAAGCGCGGAGGGGTTCCGGTCTTCAATCTCCCGGATTCAAACCCCATCGCAAGGATGGATTCCGTAATTCCTAAAGCCGGTTGTTCTCCGTATCTGCCACCCGAAGTGGAGCGCAGACCCGTGTACATAAGAGCATTAAGAAAGGTACCCGAACATACTACGACAGCCTTGCAGGAAATAAATTCTCCGTGCGCGGTTGTTACTCCGGTTATCGTTTTATTTTCTTCGTTGATAGTCGTAACCGACTCTTCAACTATTTCGACACCGGGATAGGTAGAAACAATATCAAGCGCGGCAATAGAGTAAAGTTTTCGGTCATTCTGACTTCTTGGGGACCAGACAGCCGGACCTTTCGAGCGGTTAAGCATCCTAAACTGGATGCCGGTGCGGTCAGCTATTTGTCCCATAACGCCACCTAAGGCATCAACCTCGCGAACTAAATGTCCCTTAGCGGTCCCGCCGATAGCAGGATTGCAGGACATTCTTCCAAGCGCCTCACGCTCCATGGTAACTAAGGCGGTAGAGCACCCCATTTTTGCCGCAGCACAAGCTGCTTCAAGTCCGGCATGGCCTCCGCCGATTACTATAACATCAAAATATCTCATAAATCTCGCTTAAATTAAACTTTTTCTTGTTCCACGTGGAACAAAATCCTACCTTGCCTTACATTTTGTAAGGCTCTTCGAGTGCACCGCCTTGCCTCAATGCCCCCCTCCTTGTCTCGATACACCCCGATGAATCGGGACGCTCGGCAAGGCGGGGTGTATCGAGAAGGCCGACATTCGTTTCACGTGGAACATCACTTCCCGATGCAGAATTTGGAAAATATATTATTCAAAATGTCATCGGATGTGACTACTCCGATAATTTCGCTTAGATTGCTCTCTGCTGCTCTCAGACCGACGGAAATAAACTCTCCACTCATCTTTGCCTTGATGGAATCAAGTGCCGCCAGAAGGCTTTCTTTTGATTTTTTCAGGCTATCGTAGTGCCTGGCATTTGAGACTATCGCGGTTTGTTCAGTATAGGAATTGCTTCCGATTGCTGCCGTTTGGAGTTTTGAAAACAGTACATCCATGCCTTTGCCTGTCTTTGCAGAAACAAAAACACCGCCGTTATCTTCAGTATGGGGCAAATCCGACTTGTTGAATACCGTAATAATTTTCTCTTTACTGCTTAAATCCAGTAGCTCTGTATAAAGTTCCGTCGGAAACTTTTGCTCGACATCATTTACAAAAAGTACGATATCTGCACTTTTCACCGCTTCCCGGCTGCGAAAGACACCTTCTTTTTCTATTTTATCAGCGGTCGGTCGAATGCCTGCGGTATCAAACAGTCTGAATAAAATGCCGTTGATCGAAACTTCTTCCCGGATTACATCTCGGGTTGTACCGGGAATTTCGCTCACAATGGCTCGCGATTCCTTCATGATGTAATTCAGCAGCGACGACTTCCCTACGTTTGGCTGGCCAACTAACGCGACATTCACGCCGTCTCGGATGATTCTGCCGAATGAATATGTCTCAAGAAGCGCTTTTATTTCGGCGATGATCTCTTCGACTTTTTCAATAAGCGCGGTTCGGTCAATAAACTCCAGATCCTCTTCGGCGAAGTCTAATTCGAGCTCAATGAGCGACGAAGAATTTACTAACCTTGTTCTCAGATCATTCACTTTTTGTGAAAGCAGTCCGTCCAATTGATTGCGGGCACCTTTGAGTGCTGCGTCTGTACGAGCAGTTATTACTTCAATAACGGCTTCAGCCTGAGTTAAATCTATTCGGCTGTTCAAAAAGGCGCGTTTGGTAAACTCACCGGGCTCGGCCATCCGTGTTCCGCTTTGTATCAGCAGCTCAATGATTTTTTTTATAATCAGCTGGCTGCCGTGCGTACTTATCTCGACACTATGTTCGCCGGTATATGAATGCGGCGCCCGGAAAACTGAAACGAGTACGTCGTCAATTTGTTCACCGGCCGGACTACATATTTTTCCGTAATGAATCGTGTGCGATGCCGATGTAACAATTTCAGTTTTTCCTTTAAAAACTTTATCGGTTATGACAAATGCATCGCTGCCGCTGATTCTGATAATAGCGATTGCACCCGCTCCTGGAGCGGTCGCGAGGGCAGTTATCGTGTCTTCAATATAATTCATAATTCTATAAAAATTAAAATGCAAAAATAGGGAATTATTAAGCGCCGAACAATTCACTAATCTTACCGCTAATTATATAGTGTGCAAACGCACACTATAAACGATTCGTTTCGGTGTTCTCGATATGCCCGCTGGAGCGGGTTACTCGAACACCAGGCATGTGGCTTTGATCACCGTTGAAAGCGACAACACAAACGCAAAAATTAATAATAAGGTAGGTGTCCGAGTGTCTGAACGCAGCGAAGATGTATCGAGGGCACTTGCCATTGAACAAACTACCTTTTGTGTTGTTAACCGTGTCTGTCATTCCCGCGAAAGCGGGAATCGATAAAAAATTTACGATGTTAGTAGAAATCAATTTATATTTTTCCGGCGGAAATAAATGAAGCCCTATCATCTCTTGCTGTTCGTATTAATACAGACATCACTCTTTGCCCAGACAGTTCGTTTTGAGGTTGCGGGTTTGAATGAATCGAAGGCGTATATCTTCTCGCTGAGCGGAGAAAAGACGAGTTTCATGGATTCGCTAAATTCTTTCGATAAAACAAATTTTACTTTAAACATTGATCAATTCCGATATCCATTCGGTTTTTACCGGTTCATCTGCAAAAACACACTGATTGATTTTGTGTATGACGGAAAAGATATTGCCCTGAAAACAAGCGCCAAATACCCTGCTGACAGTATGATCGTTGCTTCCTCGGAAAGCAATATGCTGTATTACCGGTTTTTAAAACTTAACAGGTCGTATAAAACAAAATCGGAATTGCTGTATCTCATGCTTTCAAAATTTCCGAAAGATGATGAGTATTATCAGACAACAAAAAACAGACTTCTTTCACTGCAAAAAGAATACAGCGATTTCGTTAATGGTCAGTCGCAAAAAGAACCGAAATCGTTAGTCGCTAGGTATATCCGTTCAGCCCAATTACCGCTTGTTGATATCGAACTGCCGCCGGAAAAACAGTTGATATATCTGCGAGCGCACGCACTTGATCATGTTGATTTTAACGACGTTGAACTCACGTTGTCGGGATTGTTTTCCGAAAAAGTTATCGAATACCTCCTGTATTTTCGCAATCCACAACTGACAAAAGATCAATTGGAAAAGGAGTTTCAGTCGGCGGTTGACTCGGTGTTGATAAAGGCAAGAAAAGACACGTATGTATATCAACATGTAACTGAATATCTTGTTGACGGTTTTAAAAAATTCGGATTCGATGAGGTGGTTGATTACATCATCGAAAATTACGTTATAAAAGACGACATCTGTCTCAATGAAAAACTGGAAACAACGCTGCAGCTCCGTATGCAGCAGGCAAAGCGTTTTAAAATCGGGGCAATCGTTCCGGATATTACTCTACAAACAGCGGATGAAAAAGAAAGTCAACTCAGCAAAATATCGGCAGAAAAAATCCTGCTTGTTTTCTATGCAAGCTGGTGTCCTCACTGCAAGGAGATGCTCCCGAAATTAGCACAGGTATATACAGGGCGGTCAAAAGAAAAATTCGAGGTCGTTGCTGTCTCACTTGATACAAGCAAAACCGACTGGCAGAAATTCACTTCGGAAAATGATTTCAAATGGATAAACGCGAGTGATCTGAAGGGCTGGGCCGGAAAGGCAGCAAAAGAATTTTCAATTTACGCAACGCCCACAATGTTCCTGATTAATAATAAATTGGAGCTGATTGCGAAACCTGCTAATCCGGAAGACGTGAAAAAGTTCTTGCCTTAATATTTTCCGCGCTTTCTGGCATATCCCTTCGGCATCTCGATACGCCCCGCTGACGCGGGTCTACTCGATGACCTTCGGGATGTTCGAAAAGCTCTTCGAGTATATCCATCGCAGTTGGGATATATCGGCGTTTGTCGAGTGCTCCGACGACATCTGTATAAGTCACTCTCTAAATTACAATATATCTTTCTCAATTGCCTACGGCGGCTACTCAATATCCGTCGGGGTGTATCGAGACAAGCCGGGACGTATCATGAAAGACTTTTTATATCATGTCAATCACAAAAATCACAGTCCTTACTTAAGGAGCAGCATTTTCTTAGTTATCGAATTACTTCCAGCCGTGAGTTTATAAAAATATACTCCACTTGGCAGATTGGCAGCATTGAAATCCACCGAATAACTTCCCGCGAGTTTTTCTCCATTAACCAACGTTGCGACTTCCCTTCCGAGTAAATCGAATACCGTTATATGCACCTTGCTTGTCTTCGGAACAGAGTAGGTGATTCTGGTTACCGGATTAAATGGGTTAGGGTAGTTTTGAGATAAAGAAAAATTCTCGACTGAAATTTTGCTTTCTTGCTCAACAGCCGAAGGCGTGTCAGTTCCGAAATAATATGAAATGACTTTAGGAGCCGACTCGGTCAATTTGAAAAGGTGAGCATAGCTAAATTTGCCTTCATTATCTAATGGAGTGCTGACGCCGCCATCTGAATAAGCCGCAGGATAACATGCCGCATATTTAAATTCTACCGCCCCTGCCGGTGAATTTTCTGGAAAAGTAATACTTCTTGAATAAATTTTATCTCCGGCTATCCTGTCACCAAAGCAACCATCATCGTGCAAAACAAACATTGTCGGATTTGGGCCAACGGTATCAGCCTCAGTCCAGTTTCCTCCCCAACTGCCAAGCACTGCGTTTCCTCCTTTGAGGCCGATGAATGCAATTGAATCAACCGGAATAGCCCTGCCGTTTTTTCCATTCACTGGTTTATTATTCATATTACATTCAAATAGAATTGTTACGGGGGCAAATATTACTGGCGGTGGAAATACAAGATATGGGGTTATAATGGGCAATGTAGTTACGGTTCCTTCCGGTTTAAAAACAATCCAGCGGTCTCCCCCGATCTCATATCCGGAAGAAAATTTCGTAGGCGGATAAAAATGAAATTTCCATTTACACGAATCACCAAGCACTCCTTTAATCTTAATCGTGGTTTCGAAGAGTTCGGGGACAGTCCCATTTTGGATTGTTTTTCTACTACCACCAACCACCGTTCCGTATCCATCCCAATCAAGTCCGTCTACAAGCAGGGAGTCGGTTGTCGGATCAAAATAACCAGGGCCAGTTCCCAAGAAAAATGATAAATCAGCCCTGAAGGTTACGGTGTTAACTACAATCGGTTTTACATTGTGTGTGCTATCGTTATTATACCAATTAGCCGCTAAAATGCTGTCTTTGGTTGGGCAAGTAAAAGGTCTGTTGCTTGCTCCCTCCCACGAATCAGGACCGATGACATATTTGTATTCATATGCCGTTCCTATTTTAGAGGAAGGAAAAGTAACAGTAACCCCATACACCGTATCTTGCAGAAGAGACATTCTAAAAGTGAATCCCGCCCAATTACCTTTCGGATCACCGGCATCTTCCTGAAAACTTCCGCGAATGGTAACACTGTCTTTAGCAGGATCCCATAATTTGTTATATACCTTAGCGGCCATGTTAACACGGAATGTCACATGCACCTGTGCCGGAACAAAAATCGGACACAGCAAAAAAAGCATCATTACAACAACATACTTCTTCATAAATAACCCCGCGTAAAAAATATATTAAATATTCCGTCGGCATCTCTATACATCCTGACTTCGCCAGGATATCTGTCCGGCCGGCGGGCTCGATGACCTCCGGGATGTTCAAAAAGCTCTTCGAGTATATCCATCGCAGTTTGGATATCCCGGCGTTTGTCGAGTGCCCCGACGACATCTGTATATGTCCGCTCTAAATTACTATATATCTATCTCAATTGCCTACGGCGACTACTCGATATCCGTCGGGGCGTATCGAGACAAGCCGGGCCGGACATCGAGAAGAGCGCCTCATATCATGTCAATCACACAAATCAAATAAATCACAGTCCTTACTTAAGGAGCATCATTTTCTTAACAATAGACTTATCACCCGCCTGCAGTTTATAGAAATAAATTCCGCTGGCAAAATTAGACGCATTAAAATCTACTGAATATTCACCGGCTTTCATTTCAGTATTAACCAAGGTCAAAACCTCTCTTCCGAGAATATCAAACACTTTCATGCTGACATGTCCGGCTCTCGGAATAGAGTAGGCAATCTTAGTTGCCGGGTTAAACGGGTTAGGATAGTTCTGTTCCAAAGCAAAAGTATAAACTTTTCCATTGGTATTTTCGGCACTGAGAATGCTTCCCGGGGTTTTAAATGTGTAGGTATCAACCCCCGGAGTAATAGGATTATCATAGACAATTCGTAATACGTCGCCGGTATGCCACTTGCAAAGAGCTGCGGATTCACCATCTTGGAAAATGAGCGTCCATGTTACATGAGCGTCGGTTCTTATTTTCAGAGTCGTACTGTCATATGGTGTAGCAATAAATTCTATATAATTTCTTCCGGCAATTCTGTACCATTGCGGAGTGCCCGAGTTACCCCAGGGAGAAGCTGCGTCAACGTTGCGATCAGTAATAACACAATTAATTTGCCTGTTTCGTTCAACTTCCCAAACTTCAAAAGGTATTCTAACAAGTCCCTGCGCGCTGGCAGAGCTACGGGAGCGCATAGAAGCCCATGAGCCGCCTGAAGTACATACTGCTTCGTTGCTTGCGGCAACGCCGGTAAACCGTAATTCAATATCCTGCGAATAGTCTTCATTGCTCGTTGCTTCGCCGCCACCGTAAAATTCATTACCTCTTCCTGTTGCATAACCGAAAATACTATGACCATCACCCCAAACAGCAAGCGGATTTGCTTCTGTCGGATCTGCTTGGTTTACCAATGACCAGGATGAATATGTTATCGGGGCAGAGAACGTAAGATTTCCGATTTTGGGTTGAATGCCGTCAACCGTCAGGTAAGAGTTGTCAAGTGAATAATTTCGCTGATAGCTTAAGACGCGAGTGACTCCACGATCAAGATACCAGGGATAACTTGATACTTGAATCTGCGCCCAAATAGTGTCTGCGTATCCAAACACGAGAAATGCCAGGTTACCACTCACCAGTAAATTTTTTAGTTCGGTGGTAAATGGTTCGGACGCGTCGGAACTTTGCCATGAGCCGCTTGCACTGCCTACGATATGGCTTAATACGGTAGCGTTAGATAGTACTATGGACTTATATAGTGACGCAGTATTGTTATCGCCAATCCCGGTCGTGCTAATCACACCCATGGCATCAACATCAGATACGCTTACTGTGTAATCAACCCGATTGCCTGCTTCATTCATCACGAGGCTGACTTCCCCGGCCGCCGCGGTATACCATCCTGACGCTTTTCCGGTTAACAAATCAGGCTGTGTTGAAAAACCCAGTGTATAATTTGCCATTTTCAGTTTTGTGGGATCTGATATTATATAATAACAATCGGCTACACCGTTTCCTGAGGCATGCGTTACATTTGTAAATACTTTTCCGCTGAGCGATGTAGATGATGTATCAGTAGGAATTACTTTTGGAGTAACCGCAACGGTTTTCATTGCTGACTCCATACCGTTTATCGCAAAAGCCCCCGGCTTGTATGAAAATGATGTTACGCCGAAGTAGTATGTTTGACCATTGATAAGTTCGGCATTATGCAGGGCATCTGTTTTCATATCCAGGTACCGCTGAACGCTGTTGTCGCTTCCGAATTTGAATGGAGTCGGATAATACGTGTTGTTTGCAAGACTGTAATATTGTGTGGATATATTTGAGTAGCTGTCTATAATATCAAACGAGCCGACGAGAACGCCATCGGAAGAAGGAGATGTTGCAGTGGGAAGCTGATAAACATTGTATCCCTGAAATTTGTAACCGTTTTTATTTAATGACTCTGTTGTGTTTATTGCGTTTACATCACTATCCCAGTTTACAATGACTTCCTTATTCATTGCTGTCGCGGTTACGACGGGTGCTGAGGGCGCTGAAGGGGAATCCATTGATATGCCGCTTACCGCCGGAGCAACTGCAATAATTTTTATTGCCGACTCTATCGCTGAGGCTGTTTCCGGTGAATACGAATACGCGGTTATTGCGAAATAATAGTTTGTTGCGTTTGTCAGCGGAAGCCCACCGCTCAACGCATCTGAGCGGACATCATAAAACTTCTGAGTACATAAATCACTGCCAAAACTAAATGGACTGGCGACATATGTGTGCGAGGTTGAGTCAAAATATTTCCCTGACGTATTCTTTATTCCGTCATGCAGGTCAAAAGAAGCCAGCAATTTTGCATCACTTATTGAAGAAGAAGCCGAAGGCAGCTGATAGACATTATATCCCTGAAATGCATATCCTTGTTTTTCAAATGTTTCAGTTCCGAACTCCTCCGCAGCTTTTTGATTCCACTTCAGTACAATTTCTTTGTCGAGGACATAAGGAGTAACAACCGGCACCGGAGGTGCAAGTGAAGTGTCGACTGTTACGACAAAACTGTTGTCGTAAGCTTTTTGAGCTTCCGTATCATAGTACTTTAATAAGCCGATGGCAGAGAGCCGGTCAATTCCGGTTGTAGCACCGGCAGCAATTTCAGCAACAACGACTTCCTGTGTATCTCCCGCGGCCATAGTAAACGGACCGCTTGCAAGTCCCAGCCTCCGGTCGCCTGCCGCTAAAACCATACCGTCAATCCAGCCGGTATTTTTTTGCGGATCCCCCGGAAGTGCGTATTTTGTACTCTTTCCGGTTGTCGGATCAACAAAATATTGACCGGTCAGGCCCACTTTACCTTGAAAGAAATTATAAAATTGATTTGATCCTGCTATTGCCCCTATGGTCGGGTCGGTAACACTTGCGTCTCCGTTCGCGAAATAATAAAAAGCGGTCATCGGAAGGTTGATAAATCCCGGTCCGAATTTTTTTCCGTCAAATATGGCGTAATCAGAAGCATCATCTACGCCGTTCTTATTCAAATCCTGCCCGGCGACACCCGCGACTTTCGGCCCTTGGAATAAATCGAATCCTACCGCGGGCGGCGGCAAGGGACTGTATGTTGCATCAACCGTATTGGCGTTGTACGCATAACCGAGACTCAATGTCGTATCACATCCGACAAAATCATCTAATGCGGCTCCGATATCCGGATCGGACCACATTGAGACATACATATTATTGAACGGTAGGTGAGTCTTGTTGATTAATTTGTATTTACGGAATATCATATTTCCCAATGCGCCGGATTGATTATATGCCCAATATGTCGCCTGATATTCGATTCCCATCGGGTCAGCACCATAAAGAGCGGTAGTTAATTTCTGATTTAAATCATTGGCTACAAACCATATCGTTTGATCTGCCCCTTTAATACCGGGGATTTTGTTGTTATTATTATCAAAATAGTAAGGCGCTCCCTGATCATACGGCCATTCATTATAATCTTTGAGGTATTGAGCCAGTAACGTGGCGGCGTCTGTGCCTTCATACATCGCATCGGTTGATAAGTCAACGACTGGGCCGCCGGGATAAATGTCGGCGCGTACGCGATAGATTCTCACGTTATCCGCTGTTGATGATTCGGCAACTAAAGAATTCCACGCTGCCCCGGAATTTGTGATTTTACCTCCCTGAAGTCCGGTTCCGTAAACAGAGCCGCCTATACGTACCGATGTCTCGGTTCCGACATATGCACCCCAAAGGAATCCTGATTCGAAAACACACGATTTGCCACTGCCGGCAGGATATATAAACCCAGAATAGTTTAAAGCCTCTATATCCGATCTTCCATCATTGTACACGGGTGTGCTTATTTTGTTAATATCAATATAAGTCTTTGTCGGCGAGCCGTTGGTTTTTGCAGGCGCTTGCACATTTCCATGTTTGCTGCCTTCGGCATAGATATAGTTTACTGAGAAAAGTAGAATTGCGAGAAGTAATAATTTGATGCGCATGAGATCCTCCCAAAAATCCAGAATATATATAGACAAACAAATTTTTTTGTGATGCGATTGGACAACAGCTAACCCCTTAACAACTAAGTGCCTTAATGATGCAGCAACAATTGTATCGGGTTTTGAAGAGGGATTACCCATTCTCCGATTTTACAACAGGGTGAATTTACTAAAAGATTATAGTAATATCAATAAAAACACAAAATTAGGGGGTGTGAGGAAATATTAGGGTTTGTTATTTGACCTATGAAATAATAAATTATTCCATGTTTTTTTAATGATAAAGAGATGACGTATGAATCCAATTATAACACCTCCCGGACTTGATGAAGCGCCCGCCTATTATGAACGATATATCAGTATTATAAAAAACGGCGACGCGTATGCGTTTATGGAAAAACAGCTGGCTGAGATTCCGGCATATATTAAATCTATTCAGGAATCAAAATCCGAGTTTCGCTATGCTGAAGGCAAGTGGACAATAAAACAATTAATATCGCACATAACGGATTGCGAGCGTGTGTTCAGCTATCGCGCGTTAACGTTTGCACGCGGTGAATCAATTACTCTTCCCGGATTTAATCAGGATGTGTGGACGCAGAATATTGATTTCACGCAATACACTCTCGCCGATCTGGCAGAAGAGTTTGAAATCGTACGGAAAGGCACGCTTCTCGTATATAAAAATTTATCCGATGAAGCACTCATGAGAAAAGGCATCGCGAATAAAAATGAAGTGACGGTAAGGGCAATCGCATACATTACAGCAGGACATGCCGAACATCATATAAACATATTGCGCGACAGATATATTAATATATAGTCTTATACGGTTAAAACACACAGACTCTATTCGTTTTGCCCATCTTACGTGTTGAGGAGAAGATGAAAGAATTTTATAACGGCAGAATTCAAATCGTCGTCGGCGACATTACAACCTTGCGCGTGGATGCAATTGTTAACGCAGCAAACACTACCATGCTTGGCGGCGGCGGCGTGGATGGCGCTATTCACCGCGCTGCAGGCAAACAATTGCTGGAAGAATGCAAGACTCTGCATGGATGCAAAACGGGTGAGGCAAAAATCACGCTTGGATATGATCTTCCGGCAAAACATGTTATTCATACAGTCGGACCGGTATGGAACGGCGGGCAGTACAATGAAGACGCGTTGTTGAGAAGTTGTTATAGTAACTCGCTTATGCTCGCTTCAAGTAAAAAACTGCAATCAATTGCATTTCCGGCGATAAGCACAGGTGTGTACCGCTTTCCTGCAAAGCGCGCATCGGAAATTGCAATAGAGATGGTTTTTAATTTTTTACATAAACATGAACTGCCACAGAAAGTGATATTCGTCTGCTTTGACGAAACCACCGCCGCACTATACGAAGCCGGCCTGAAACACATCGAAGTATTTTAGGAATTCGACCGCAGAGACCCAGAGACGCAAAGTATTTTTTTTGTTAAATTCTAATGGATTATTCTTATTCGTGGTTTTAAGGGATGTTGAGTTTGTTGACTATGCGCTTTATACCTAATTTTATCAGTTCCATGTTGAAATTGATAAGAAGTCCTAAACGGCAATCTGTGAGTTTTAAATATGTTAATAATTGTGCTGAATGTGCATTAGTTAAAGCATCTACAGCTTTTAATTCGACTATTACTTTTTTCCAATCACAAGGTCGAGCCGGTATCCGCAATCAATAGTAATTCCTTTATAAATTACAGGTAGTGCTTTTTGTGATTCGACTTTTAACCCTGCGGCGGTCAGTTCATAAATCAAGCACGCCTCATACGTTGATTCAAGCAATCCCGGACCCAGCTCTTTATGAACTTTATATGCACAATCAACGATAATTTTGCTAATCTCGTTCTCACTCATTTATCTCACCCTGTTTTAAATAAACCACATCTCATTAACCGCAAAGACGCAAAGTTTATTCTTACGATTCACATCAAAGTTAGTTTAATATTCTCGCGTTTTTAGTATATGATAATTTTTAAAAGCCGTTTGATGTGTTTAATATTAAACTAATCAGCGCTCTAGTTTTCAGTACACAAAAATATCAACGAAAATATTAATCAATAAAATATACTTTGCGTCTCTGGGTCTCTGCGGTACGTTCCTAAATATTATATTGTATGAACGAGTAACCCGTCCCGCAGCTTGGGTTCAAACCAAGTCGATTTCGGCGGCATGATTTCGCCTGCATCGGAAATATTCATCAGGTCTGCGACCGACACCGGATATAACGAAAACGCTACTGCAAAATGTCCGGAATCAACAAGTTTTTCTAGCTCAGCCGTTCCGCGGATACCGCCGACAAAATCTATTCTTTTGTTTGTGCGCGGATCGTCAATGCCCAGAACCGGGTTTAATAAGAAATTCTGCAAAACACTGACGTCTAATTTTTCAGCAACCGAAGTAGCGAGACTGTTGCTGGCAATAATGTTTTCGCGTGGTGTTAATTCATACCATTGTTTATCAATATACATTGAATAGCTTTGCGGTGAAGCCGGCGTTTTTGTTTCGGTTTTTTCAATGGTAAATTTTTCGCTGATAGTGCCGAGAAAAGAATCAATCGTGTTGCCATTGAGGTCTTTTACAACGCGATTGTACGGCATGATCTTCAATTGATTTGCCGGGAACAGAACACAGATAAAGAAGTTGTATTCTTCCTGTCCTGTATGAGCCGGATTAGCATCTCTTTTTACTGCGCGAGCACGGGATGCGCTTGCAGCGCGGTGATGGCCGTCGGCAATATATAAATGCGGAACAGCGGCAAGCTCATCAATAATTCTTTTATTATTTGCTTCCGGTATTTTCCAGACAGTATGCTGGATATAATCAACAGAAGTGAAATCATACAATGGCTTTTCGGAACGGATGACTAAGTCAACCAACGTATTAATGACATCGGTTCCTTTGTACGTAAGAAATACGGGACCCGTCTGCGCGCCGGTGGTTACAATATGTTTCGTCCGGTCGTCTTCTTTTTCTTTACGGGTTTTTTCATGTTTCATGATAACATCGTTATCATAATCATCAACGGAAAATGTTGCGGCAAGTCCTATCTGTGCTCTGCCATCCATGATGAGGCGGTATAAATATAGCGCCGGTTTATCCTCCACAACAAGTGGGGCATCTCTTTTTATCGTGTACAGATTATCTTTTGCCCGATTGTAAATCTCATCGCCGTATGGATTTGTTCCATCAGGGAATTCAATTTCCGCGCGGGTTACGTGCAAAAGTGAAAAGGGGGCGTTTTCGGCAAGGGCGCGTGCTTCTTCCGTATTAACTACATCATACGGAACGCTGGCAACTTGCAAAACTTTGTCCGGTGAGGGGCGTAAAGCTTGAAATGGACGGATTTGTGCCATGATTTCTCCAAGTATATAAATTTCTAGTATTCTAAGTTCGGAAATTTTTTGAATAATTTATACAAAGATTGAAAAAACTTTGCGGAGAGAGTTTGCGTATCAACTATATCGTTAGCGAAGCATTTCCTAACCCATGTGTTAACACATGGGTTAGGAAGTGGTAAAAGCATATGTATACTCGCTTTAGGAGGCGAGAATTAACCGGAGATTTATATTTGGATTTTCAGTACAACTTTCTTAACCATGCCGTCCGATACCATCGGGGCATGAGCATCGTGCGGAAAGAAGATGCAGAATGTTCCCGGTGTTAACTTAACAAATGTCTGCGGGGCATCTTTATAGAACATAATGTCTTTTTCTTCGCTGAACGGGGTATCAACCTCTTTGCATTCCAATAGAGGTTTCCAGCCGATCTGCTCTTCGCCTTCAATAAGGAATTGAATATCAATATATTTGCGATGGGCTTCAAGTTTTGCGTCGGTAGTCTTTTTACCCTGTTTGTTTGTAAACGAAGCGAATAGTTCATTACCTTTAATTTCAACTTTACCGTCCGGTGCCGATTTCAGGTCGGTTGCATGCAAGTAGGCGAAAGCCTGCTGAAATAAGGGATGATAATGATAGTAGTGGTTGGCGGCGTTTTCTAATTTATCCATTATCATGGCAGAATCCTTTAGATTAATAATAATTTGAATGAATACAAGTAATATATATAATAGAATAATAAATAAACCCTTCCCAATATATAAATACCCTTTGGGCAAGGAATAGAGACATGGGTTCATGTGAAATTTCGGTGGCAAATTTTGCCTGTCATTCCGCTTTCGTACTCCAGCCCCGCCAAGTTTTCATGAGGACCGAGACTTGCCCAACTTTGGAAATATTAGAACTCTCGGGTTGCAATTATGGAATTGACAATTTTACAGATTTGAGATAATTTACAACACTCGGGGATAAGATACTGCAATTGCCGATAAGCGCCGCCTGTGACGCTTCGTCACATACCTAAAAAAATCTGTTTTGATTATCCGAAAGATTTACTAACTTTAACCCGTCTAATATTTAAGTAAAATAATTAAGACGTAACTTTATTTTCACCTCAACCTTAGGAGCCTGACTTGAAAAAAATTTTACTTCTGCTCACCGTACTTTTTCTAACTTCGGGATTGTACGCCGGCGATAAAAACGCCTCCGGGAATCCTCCGATCTATATAGCATTTCAGTGGCACATGCACCAGCCGATTTATTGGCCGTATGAAAGTATTATTCAAACCGATGCAAATAATAGAATGGGTTATAGTGTTGCCGATATTCATAATCAAAGAATAGGTCCGTATACCTCATGGCCGAAAGATGCCGTTCAAAAAGGTATTGATGCAGGGCTTGAGCACTTAGGTGCGCAGGTAAGTTTCTCCGGTTCATTGATGGAAAATCTCAATAACCTTGAAGCCGGCGGCAACGGCAACTTTTCAAACTGGAAATCAAGCTGGAACACTATCCGCGCAAAGAAAACATCTCTCGGCAATCCACGCCTCGATATGGTTGCGTTCGGATATTTCCATCCTCTTATGGGTTTGCTTGATTCTATTGATATTGCAAAACAAATTCAATATCACAAAGCCGCTATGGCTACTAACTTTCCGGGAGTCGCCTATTCAAAAGGTATGTTCCCTCCGGAAAATGCTTTCTCCGCAAGAATGATTCCCCCGTTAGTTGGCGAAGGAATTCAATGGGTGCTTGTTGATAACGCTCATTTCGACCGTGCATGCAAATCATACCCGTACAGCACAAGCGGTAATTTAGTTGAGCCGAATAAAGCCGATCAGCTTAATCCGAATCCGAATGATTGGGTTGCGTTGACGAATATTTGGGCTCCGACAAAAAATTCAGGTAAATGGGGAAGAATGCCCCACTATGTTGAATATGTGAACCCGAATACCGGTTCATCAAGCAAGATAATCGCAGTTCCTGCCGACCGTTATATGGGTAATGAAGACGGCAGAGGCGGCTTTGGCGCTTTGCAGTATGAATCAGTAATGAGCCAGTTGGAAGGCAACAACACGGATCCGAATCATCCGATACTGATCGTGCTTCACCATGATGGCGATAATTACGGTGGAGGAAGTTCCGGATATTACGGCAGTAACTTTGATTCGTTTGTCAGCTGGTTGAAATCGAATCCAACACGTTTTGTATGTACTACTATTCAGGATTACCTGCAAATGTATCCTCCGGATCCGACCGACGTTGTTCACGTTGAAGACGGTTCGTGGGCCGGTGCGGACAACGGCGATCCCGAATTTAAAAAATGGCTCGGCGATCCGAACGCCACAACAGGCTACAGCCCCGATAGAAACAGCTGGTGTGTAATTACAGCAGCAAAAAATCTGGCTGAAACAGCAGAGCAGATTGATCCGAATAACTCTAACACAAAGAACGCCTGGAAATATTTACTCGTCGGCGAAACAAGCTGCTATTGGTATTGGGACGGCGCAGAAAATGGAAAATGGGATTCGCACCCGACACGCGCAGCAAATCAGTCTGTTCAATATGCACAGCAGGTAACAGGAGCAGATCTTACTCCTCCGACAATCTTTTTACCACAGAGAGATCCGTACAATCCGGGCGGAACTGAATGGACAATTAATCAGGCAAGTACGGTTAATATCTGGACAACCGCGTATGATAAAAGCGGTATGACATCGGTTACGTTGAAATACAGAACCGCTGCCGATACCACAGGTGCTGGGTTGACTGCAGATAATTATACTTACGCAGGCGGCAGCTCAGTTTCGGAATGGAAATCTGTTGTAATGACCGGCGCCGATCGCGCATCAACAACTGACCCAACTCCCCTTTTGAAAGCTTCCGAATACACGTCAAGCATCAGCGGGTTAACCAACAGAATGGTTGACTACTACGTTGAAGCTACGGATAATAAAGGAAACGTCGGACGCTCCCCTATTCAGCATGTATGGATTGGCGGAAATACGAGCGGCGGCGGCGGCACATCATCATCCGTTAGCTGGAAACCGACAAAACCTTCTAAGAATGATACTTTGGTGGTTAGATTAACATCATCGTCAGTCGCGGCAACATTACACTGGGGAGTAAATAACAGCGGAAGTACGTGGGTCACACCTGATTCTGTTTACTGGCCGACCAGTACTACGCGCTTCAGTTCAACTGATCCTTCGGTTGAATCACCGTTCGTCGCCGATACCGGCGGAACGATGGTTTGCAAGATCGGGCCGTTCACCAATGCAAAACAAGCAGTGAAATCCGTGGCGTTTGTGATTCACTATGCTGATAACACTTGGGACAATAACGGCGGGTCTGATTATCATATTGCTATTACCGATTCAGCCGACACAAGCGGAAACGTTACTCCTCCTGTATCATATACTATGGATGGCGCTCTTGACGCTTCTGCAACACAGATTGCGGTTAACGGCAGTGCGAAATTATATGCAGGCTGGAACGGCACATCACTATATGTCGCCACACAGTCCGCGCAATCAGCCGGTAAAGATGTCTTCTTGTTTGTTTCGGATTCGCTTCGTGCCAAAGTAACTGCTCCGTGGGCTAAAGGCGGTACGGTTGCAAAATGGTCTGCCTATCTTGCCAATGAAAGCACAAACAACTATGTAACATGGGCTGATAACGGCTCGGCTACAGTTGCAAAATCAGCCGGAACATTTCTTGAAGGAACTATTAACCTGAAAGAAAAACTCGGTTATGTCCCGACAAAGATGTATATCTACGCCGGGCAATACGGAACTGCTGATGCAGGCGCACTATCGGTTCAGCTTCCTGCCGGAAACAGCGATGCGAATATAGATTCGGCTGAAACATATGCGTATGACTTAATTCTTACTGATGTGAAGCAGAATCCGGTTCGACAGATAAAGAATTTCGCTTTATCACAGAACTATCCGAACCCGTTCAACCCGTCAACGGTCATTAACTATCAGATACCCGAAGACTGCAAAGTTACACTGCGGGTATACGATGTTCTTGGAACACAGGTTGCCGAGTTGGTTAATGAAAGCCAGACAATGGGTATACACTATGCACAATTTAACGCCTCAAGAGTTTCGAGCGGTATTTATTATTATACACTTACCGCGGGAAGCCACAAAGAGACGAAAAAAATGATGCTTTTGAAATAGATATTCCCGAATAAACAACATTGCGGATTTTTACGGTGCATTTAGTCACTGTGAAAATCCGCTTTTTTATTTATATTGTTCCGGAAAACAAATAAAGATGCACCATGGATATTCTTGTAGTTGACGACCTTGCTGAAACCAGGTCCTTGTTGAGCATGTTTTTAAGAAAATTAGGACACCGGCCGATAACCGCGGAGAATGGAGCCGAGGCGCTTTCTATATTACAGAATTCGAACATCAGCCTCGTATTAAGCGACTGGATGATGCCCGTTATGGACGGTATTGAATTGTGTAAAACCATCCGGAATACAGATTTTGGGCGATATATCTATTTCATAATGATTACGGCACGCGGTGAGAAAGAAGATATACTGACAGGTATGGAATCCGGCGCGGACGATTATATAACCAAGCCGTATATGAATCACGAAATTAAAGTACGCATCAGTGCCGGTGTGCGCATTCTTGAGCTGGAACATAAACTTGAGGCGCAAAACACGGAACTGACAAAAACCAATCACGCTTTGGAAAAAGCGCATAGACTTATCGAAAGTGATCTTGAAACCGCCGCAGCTTTGCAGCATGATATGCTTCCCAAAGCGCGGGTAATACTTCACGGCTACAAATTTGACTGGGTGTTTCTGCCGTGCAATCATACCGCAGGAGATATTTTCAATTTCTTTGAATTTGATGATAACCACATTGGCTTTTATCAGCTTGATGTCGCGGGTCATGGTGTTGCATCTGCAATGCTTTCTTTTACTCTCAGCAAATTTTTAAGCCCCATCGCGACATCCGACAAATCAAAAATTTACTCAGACGATTTTATCAACAGTTTTATTGAAAAACCTTCTGCATTACTGCAGCGGCTGAATAAAAGATTTTTTAAGCATGAAGATGCAATGCAGTACTTTACGATTTGCTGCGGCGTTATCAGATGCAATGATAATGTCGTTACGATGAGCCGTGGAGGCCACCCGTTCCCGATGCTGCTGAATAAATACGGTGAAATACAATTACTGGATCAGAAAGGAATCCCCATCGGTATGCTTGCCGAGGCTGAATTTCTGGATGAAAAAATTGTAATGAAGCCGGGTGATCGGCTGTATATCTACTCCGATGGTGTGCTGGAATGCAGTAATCCGCAGGGAGAATTATTCGGGCAGGCACGGTTAATCGAATTCCTTGGACTTCATAAAGAAGATGACATCAGCGACACGCTTGATGCACTGCAAAAAACGCTGAAGCACTGGCGCCAGAAAGATACCTTCGAAGACGATGTAACGGTTTTAGGAATCGAGAAGCAATAGCCTATTGCTTATAGTCTAATTCCTGCTGCAAACGCTCTGCTTTGTCGGCAAGTTTCAACTGCTCGATAAGCGTGTGCAAATCCCCGTTAATAATTTCAGACAGATTATATAAGGTTAATCCGATGCGGTGATCCGTTACTCTGTTCTGCGGGAAATTGTACGTTCTGATTTTATCACTGCGATCGCCGCTGCCCACCATGGATTTTCTTTGAGCTGCGATTTCGCTTTTCTGCTTTTTCTGCTCTGCATCGTATAGACGGGCGCGTAAAACTTTCAATGCTTTTTGTCTGTTCTTTAACTGCGAGCGCTCATCCTGACAGGTTACAACAAGTCCGGTTGGTAAGTGGGTGATGCGGATTGCCGTTTCAACTTTATTAACGTTCTGTCCGCCCGCACCGCCGCTTCGATACACATCTATTTTTAAATCATTCGTGTTGATGTCAACCTGAACGTCTTCAACTTCCGGAAGAACCGCAACTGATGCGGCTGACGTGTGCACCCTGCCGCCTGCTTCGGTCGCGGGTACGCGTTGAACGCGGTGTACACCGCTTTCGAATTTCATATCGCCGTACACGTTATTGCCGGTCATGGAAAAAACAACTTCCTTCAATCCGCCGAGACCGGTATCATTAATATCAATAAGCTCAATTTTCCAGCCGACGACTTCAGCGTAACGCGAGTACATGCGGAACAATTCACCGGCAAATAAAGCAGCTTCATCACCGCCGGTACCGGCACGGATTTCAATAATGGAATCTTTATCGTCATTCGGATCTTTTGGAAGCAGGAGCAGTTTAATATCATCTTCAAGCTTTATCTGCTGTGCTTTCAACTCTTCAAGTTCAGCAAGAGCGATGTCGGTAAGCTCTTTATCCTCACCCATATCAATAATCTCTTTGTTGCCTTCAATGTCCGCCATTACTTTTTTGTACACTTCAAAGCAATCAATCAGCGGGGTCAATTCCCTTTTCTCTTTGCTGAGCGGAATCGTCTTCTCCGGATTGTTGTAAAACTCCGGTTCGGAAAGCTGTGCTTCAATCTTGTCGTATTTATCTTTAATCTTCGATAATTTATCGAGAAAATCCATTGTTGTCTATTCTTTTTTAAAATTTAATCCGTAAATATACGAAAATTACACGTGGCGGCATGATGACAATCAATTGCATCTATATCGGCATTGTCCCCTCGCCCTTTGGGAGAGGGGAGGGGGTGAGGGCGGTGTTGGTCAAAAAAGATAAGATAAAGTAATAAAACAGCCCTCATCTCCTGCCTCTTCTCCCAAAGGGAGAAGAGGAGAGAAAAACGGCAAATAGCCTATGGCGTAAAAGAGTGTTACATTAATCATTGACGTGTAGGTTGTAGTCTCATAGCTCTATAAAAAGTGAACTCACCGAGTGTCCCTCTCTTGGCAAGCCTGCCCGTCGACGGCGCGGAGAGGGAAAAGCCAGAAAATGTAGGTTTTTCATAAACTTAGCGGGCAAGGGTGAGTTCGTTTTTGATATCATGGATGCAATTTTTATTTACATGCCGGTACTCTGTACCTCAAATGCCTTTCTTGCGTTTCGTGCTATAGACATATCAGCCCTACGGGCTTCATAAGCGTATTATCCGGAAATCCGGAGGATTGCCATGTTTATAGGATGATATCGTGAAAAAACATTAGAGTTCCGTAGGAACGGCATGAATGTTTTTAATGCGTATTTAGGCTTTATTTAATTTTACTTAGAAAATTATTTTTCTGCTCCGTCAATCCACCATTTTTGAGGCAGCTCTAAGGGAAGTTTATCAATTGTCGCAACATTTTGAGCAATGTTTTTAACGATGTTTAATAATATATCAAAATGAAAGCAGATTTGATGACGTACTTCACACTTATTATGTAGACAATTAACATAACTAACAAACACATTGCGCTGAGACATTGGGTAAATCGAAGCGAAGTCTGAAACCGAATATTCGTGAATTAAAAACGAACGAATTTCGTCATAAAATAGAGAAGCATAACTAAACTTTCTTAGCTCTTTGAGTTTTATCTTTGGCCATTGAAAAAGTACATCGGCTTCTTTGACATCAACGTCACTTCCAGTATAAATTTTTGTATCAAGAAAATTACATTTATTGAAAAAATAATTGTGTTGTTCTTTACTTAAAAAATCGGGCTCTTTTTGGTGCATAATAAAAATGCTAATATCTGAGAAATCGTATTCGGTCGTATTGTATCTAATTAAAAGCTCAACAAAACGTTTTTTATCAATTTTCTTATCTTTCCATAAATTGCTTGATGTAGCACTTAACACGCTTAGTATAATAAGAAGCGCATCATAGAATGAGCCCCCCAAATGACCATCATATAATTTTTGAGATAACTCTAGCTTTTTATCCACAATTGATAAATAATATGGCGACATAAATGATACTCCTGTCAATATTGGTAAAGCTAAATCTATGAAATCTTATTTAAGATAAAAATCGAATATTAATTCCTTTTTGTAATTCGCTGGAATTTGAATATTTTTACATCAAACATAAAAAGGATTCACCCGTGACTAAAGAAGAAATTTTACGTGCAGTTCCCAAAGTACTGCTTCATGATCACCTTGACGGAGGCGTACGTCCGGAAACAATTATTGACATTGCCAATGAAATGAAATACAAAAAGCTCCCGACAAGCGACCCCGGTGAATTGGCCGAGTGGTTCCATCGCGGAGCAAATAAGGGCAATTTGGTTGAATATTTGCAGGGTTTTGAGCATACCTGCGCGGTTATGCAGACAAAAGAAGGCCTTACCCGCGTCGCGTATGAAATGATGGAAGATATGCACAAAGACGGGGTTTGCTATGTTGAGACCCGCTTTGCTCCTGTTTTTCATACTTCAAAAGGTTTGTATTATGATGATGTTGTAACAGCCGTCCTCGAAGGACTCGAAAAAGGAAAACGCGATTTCGGTGTCGGGTACGGACTTATCATCTGCGGTATGCGCAATATGAAAAACTCCCTTGAAATGGCAGAACTTGCCGTTAACTACCGCAATCAGGGTGTGGTCGGATTCGATCTCGCCGGTGAAGAAGGCGGATATCCTCCGAAAAAACACATCGAGGCATTCCAATTCATTCAGCGCGCAAATTTCAACATCACCATACACGCCGGTGAAGCATTCGGAAAAGAATCAATCTGGCAGGCAATTCAGTGGTGCGGCGCTCACCGTATCGGTCACGGCACAAACATTTTACAGGACTTAACATTCTCGCCTGAAGGTGAAGTTGTTGGCATGGGCGATTTAGCGCAATATATATTAGATAAACGAATCCCGATTGAAGTCTGCTTGTTGAGCAATGTTCATACCGGTGCAATTGATAAATTAGAAAATCATCCGTTCGGTCACTTATACAAAATGAAATTCAGATTAACCCTGAACACCGATGACCGCCTGATGAGCAATACCACAATGACCAATGAATGTATGCTTGCACAGCATTATTTCAATCTGGGACTGGATGACATTGAAAAAATCCAGATCAACGCGATGAAATCATCATTCCTGCACAACAACGAACGCCTGGAATACATCTACAAGATTATCAAGCCGGGTTATCAGGCAATGCGCGAAAAATTATTGTCTCTGAGCATATAATATTATCCGGTTTTACTATTAAAAAGTCCGTCAACCGACGGACTTTTTTGCATTTAAAGGTTCGCCCCTTTCAGGGGCGGCTTTCTGTGGAGTCCGGCCATCCGTGGGTTTCACCCACGGTTATTCAAATAATCCCCCTTCGGGGAATCCTGAAAGAAAGACTGCCCACCACAATCTCCAAGAAAGATTATTTAGAAAATGTTAGTGCCCTGAAAGGGTAAAATTTGAACCTGCCCGACTGCGTCATGCAGGCGGGTAACCGTTGGCGCAAGCCCACGGAAGCCGACCCCAAAACAACACGTCCGCGAAGCGGGCGAACAGGAAGGTAAAATATTTATCAATTCCATTATAGAATTTTCGCCGGAACTTTTTAATTTACCTGCTGTATTTTTAATAACTATTACTATAAGCTCCATGAAAAAAGGTTTCAGAAATTACAACTACGAATTCGACAAGAGCGAACGCAAAATGATTGCCGCGTTTTGTAAACAGGTTTTAAAACAAGTTTCAGGTAATAACGATTACTTCCGCACGGAAAAAGCATTCTCGTCGCTGCTTGACAAGATCAACGGTCCGGAAGATACCGTTAAGTTAACGAAGGAAGAGTTTATCAACGTCAGCGAACACTTGAAATCCAACATGCGCTTTTATCAGGAACAGATTAAGAAGGCGTGGTTCTTCAAACGCTGGATGTATAAATCAATGTTGACACAATACTCGGCTATATACGAAAAACATTTTAAGGAATAGTATGAATTCCGGAGCCCGCGTTGTAAAGGCCCCAAGGGGAACTGCACTTACCTGTAAGGGCTGGCTGCAGGAAGCAGCATTGCGTATGCTGATGAATAATTTGGATCCCGAAGTTGCGGAAAATCCCGCCGAACTTGTTGTGTACGGCGGCAGGGGAAAGGCAGCCCGCAATTGGGACTGCTTCGACGCGATAGTCGAATCCCTTACGTCATTGGAAGATGACGAAACGCTGCTTGTGCAATCGGGCAAACCTGTCGGTATATTTAAAACATACACCAACGCTCCGCGCGTTATTATATCCAACTCAATGCTGGTTCCCAAATGGGCGACGTGGGATGAATTCCGCCGTCTTGAAGAAATGGGATTGATGATGTACGGCCAGATGACGGCCGGAAGCTGGATATACATCGGCACACAGGGAATATTGCAGGGCACATACGAAACATTTGCCGAATGCGCACGCCAACGATACCACAGCGACCTTAAAGGAAAATTTTTACTCACCGCCGGATTAGGCGGTATGGGCGGCGCTCAGCCGTTGGCGGCTACCATGAACGGCGCCGCGTTCCTCGGCATTGATGTTGATGCAGAACGTATTAAAAAAAGATTGGCAACGGGATATATTGATGTGCTCGCACCTGATTTGGAATCGGCTTTAAAAATGGTGCTCGATGCAAAACAGGAAAAGCGCGCGCTGTCGGTTGGATTCGTCGGCAACGCGGGCGAAATACTTCCTGAAATTGTAAACAGAAGAATCATCCCCGACATTGTTACCGACCAGACATCCGCACACGACACGTTGAACGGCTACGTGCCGATGGGTATGTCGTTTGAAGACGCATTGAAACTGCGTAAAGAAAATCCGGAAGAATATATCCGCCGCTCAAGGGAAACGATAGTAACGCACGTTCAGGCAATGCTTGACTTTCAGAAACGCGGCTCGGTTGTTTTTGATTACGGCAACAATATCCGCGGAGAAGCGAAAGCGAACGGTTTGAAAAATGCTTTCGATATACCGGGATTCGTACCCGAATTTATCCGCCCGTTATTCTGCGAAGGCAAAGGCCCGTTCCGCTGGGTAGCGCTTTCCGGAGACCCCGAAGATATTTACGTGACCGACGAAGTAGTCAAAGAATTATTTCCCGAAAATAAAAACCTCATCAACTGGCTCAACATGGCGCGGGAGAAGGTCCATTTTCAGGGATTGCCTTCACGCATCTGCTGGCTTGGCTACGGTGAGCGTGCTAAAGCGGGACTCGCGTTTAACAAACTTGTCGCCGAAGGAAAAGTAAAGGCGCCGATCGTTATCGGGCGCGATCATCTCGACTGCGGCTCTGTTGCTTCGCCATACAGAGAAACCGAAGCCATGCTCGACGGCAGCGATGCCGTTGCCGACTGGCCGATACTCAACGCGTTATTAAATGCAATCGGCGGTGCAAGCTGGGTATCCGTGCATCACGGCGGGGGAGTAGGCATTGGAAATTCAATTCACGCGGGAATGGTAGTCGTGGCGGATGGTACCGAAGAAGCCGCGCAAAGATTAGAACGCGTATTAACATACGATCCGGGCATGGGCATTATACGTCATGCTGACGCGGGTTACAAATCGGCAATAAAAAACGCCGAAAAATTTAAGATTAAGGTACCGATGGGGAGGTAGATCAACTCCGGCCACAGCATTTTTTATATTTAAGCCCACTGCCACAAGGGCATTGGTCATTTCTGCTAACGCGATCATTTTGTACATTAACTTTTTTTAGTTCGATAGGGGTTGATAAGTTTTTTGATTCTTTTTCTAGTCGACGGTCATATTTCCATGGGTGGTCGTTGAAGACAACGAGATCTATCATTTTGTCACTATCTTTAACACTGCCAAAACCCACCCAAATGACCCCTTTACATTTGTATTTTCTTATATCGCATAGATAAAGCAAATTTTCTGCCAATGTATATTTATCATTTGAATTTGATGATAGATATGTAATTCCCGAAAGGGGCAAAAATCTTTCGTCGGGGGGTATCGTAAAATTATGTGAGTTGTTATCACTCATGGTCTTTTGTTTTGTTGTTGTGATATAATTAACCAAACTTTCTCTTGCGTCTCCTGAAAGATCAAAAAGTTGAAAGAGTACATCTGTGATTTTAGGTGAGTCAATATCTTTGAGTTCGCTACAGAGTATGTCGAATTTTTCATTTTTCCACTTGTCTTTTAATATGTCGCCCTCAGAGGATATTTTTAATTTTGCCTTTAAAGGATAATAATTTCTATCAACAATGCTTCCAAAATATTTATCTAGGGGGGCGAGTTCAAAATTGGGAATCTTATGCAATTTTTGATGTAGGTGATAGCCTAAAAAAATAATTTCTTCATCTGCGACAAAAAATTCCATTAACGAAATCCTTTGTCTGACATAGTAAAGAAAATCAAAGGGATCTGATAAATAGTGAACAAGTAACTCCAAATCAAAAACAGTCAATACTAACGGAAACGGATCCTCGTTGTTCTTATCTAGCAAGCTGTGTGTTTGATGAGTTAAAGCAGGATAGTTCTCGGTAGTAACACACATTAAATATACTTCGTTGATTTTTTCAGGTAAAATGATTCTTTTGCCTGTTTCATCCAAAAAGAGACACTCTTTTCCGAGTATTTTATCCCGGCATTTTAGATTTTGCTTATATGCATCTTGAACCGCTCTTTGAAAATCTTTTTGCAGTTGAATATCATCGCCGGTTTTTGAAAGCTGAGTTAGTTTTTTTGATTTAACCTGAAGGCAAAGAGCTTTACTCCCCAACAAGCATAAAACGTCAATATCCGTCTGATCCTTACCTCTTTTTGAGGATTTGATCTTTACGGATTTATAGGTTGATCTTTTACCAAATACATGTAATAAAAATTCGTATGCAATTTCTTCTCCGACAACACCCCTATTTTTTGATGCTGTGGAAAAATACTCCACATCTGTGTTCATCCAATAAAATGGACTTTCATATACTGCTTCAAATAGTAAAAACATAATGGGAACAAAGTATCTATCATCATTCAACTGAATAATAGGATGAGAATTAATAATATTTCGATCCCCTATCTTCTTGAACTGCGAATTTGTATCTTTTTTAATAACCAATGAAAAATTTCTTAAAAAGGGCTCAACGGATAAAGCTGGGTTAAGGTCTGAGCGTCGAACAACAAAAAGATCTATTAAGTTTTTATAAAAGGAATTCCATCCGGTCTCTTTTATTTCTTTCATATTTGAGATGTCAATAATTTTGCCGTCATCATCAACGAACAATTGCACATATTGGTAGAACTCCAATATTCTAAGAAAATTATCCGTGGACTGCGCAGAATCTACGATTTGATTTTCTCTCTTATATTTCTCAATTATTTTAGGAATTTCATCTTTTAGATCATACAGCGCGACTCTTTTTGATTTTTCATCCAAAACTTCCTTTATTGCGAGTACATTTTTTTTTGTGGCATATAGATCAAAATTTTGTTTATCTCGGAGCCAGTCTTTATCATATTTGTATTTTCTTTCTAAAAAATCAAGATACTGAAAATCATAAACTCCTGCCCCCGAATAAAATACCGGCTCTAATAATAAATTACCATCACCAAAAAATTTTTTCTTTTCCAACCGCATGTCTTTTTTATCCGATTTATGAAGGAGACTTTGTTCAAGTTTATCAAAAAAAGGGATTTCAAGTGAAGCGTGCAATTCTTCCATTAACTCATAAATTTTCCGTTTGAGTTTAATTATATCCATTGGTTCTTGCGGTTTTGAGAAATCAATTTCATTTTGCACTAATAAGCCAAGTAACAATGTAGCTTCTTTTATACTCAAGTTTTTCATACTATCAACTTTATGAAGCTTCTCTGCATATACATGAAAATCCTCAAACAAAACCATGCAAAAAGCATAAATAAAACCCTTGGTTTTAACCAAAAGTCTTATGTCCTCAATTATTGCATCGGATTTATTTCTAAAAGAATAATCTGCCATGGAATACTCGGTTAATAAATTATCTATCGCAAAATATAAAATAGTTCACGCAATTGTTGATTCAGAATTGGTAATCATAATACTGAAAGAAGTAAATAGCCAAAATCGCTAATCATTTATGAATTCTTCAAGTATTTGATTACAGCGTGGTATATTCAAGATGGCCTGTCTTGATGAATGATTAAATTCCTTCAAGATATGAAGATAATATGAAGATTCATTTGCCTGCCAATTTTTTCTTCGCGTCTTAGAAACATCGGCTAATGTTGCAGCAGCACCAATTAGGCCGGCCTCACAAAAATGATTAAAATTAAAAGATGTCCCCATACCTGTTAGAGCCCCAATAGCTGTTAGAGTGGTAGGGATACCAATCATTAAAACTGAAGCCACCACCTCAGAAAAATCTCGCCCAATCAATTCAATCAATTTCCTATTACTTGACATTAAATTACTTTGAAAATCGGTAATTAGTTCATTTGCATAAGTAGAGTCTTCAATTGTGGTTAACTCCTTACAAAATGAAGTTATAGTATTACGAAATAATTGTCTTCCCTCTGCAGACTTATCGCGAAAACTTAATATTTTATCCATTTTTTCGTAGGCTAGTCCACTTGGCATAACCGTTTCTAGAACTAAGGAGGTCGTAGCTTCATTTTGGGTGCCACTATAACAAAATTCATCAAGGTTTCCATCGTTGGAAAAATAATGCATGATGGAAAACATATCCGAGTTATCTGTGAGCTTTGGAATTTGCCTCCGTCTAGATATTGTGTCAGCTAAAAAAAGCATATATGTATTAGCGACTTCCTTTGATAATTTTAACCATCCATCGGGGTTAACCGTTTTTGATAAGCTTAAAAGGAGGGGAGCAATTCTGGCATCAACTTTTTCTATATGCAAATTAACATCAATTTCTTCCCAGCCCTCAACACCGGCGGGAATAATCGGTACGTTGTTCCAAAAGTTTTCAAAAAGTGTTGCGGCTTGCGACAAATCTTCTTGTGATAAAAGGATATTTTTTATCAATCCATTATCAACGGCCAACTTTATATCTTCAGAATCCTTTGGTATGTATGAAGGGGGGACAATTCTATAAATTTTATCCCAAATGCAAAGGGCGTTTTTTACCCACGTTTCATCAAAAAACTCAATATTGGGATAATAAAGAACGTTGCTTCCCAGAAACGATGATGTGTCAATTTTCACGGCACCTCCTCTAATTTTGAATATTTTTGTGGCTGTTATACTTTTTTAATCTTATGCTAAGCATTAAATTTGCATAATGACTGAGAAAAAGAAGTTTTTGAAAGCATTACAGAAGATTCATTTGTCTCAAATAATCAAACAGCGATAATTGCGAATTACCGCAAACATACCAAAGAGAAACCACAAAACAAACGACAAATTTCGAAGTTGAGTAGCGTGGATATTGCTGTCCTGAAAGGACAGAACATGAATAACCATCGGTGAAACCGGTGGATGATGAATTCCAAGTATGTTCGTCCCTGCAAGGGGCGAATAGTTTTGGGAGTTTATTCACCCGCTTCGCGGATGTGGTTTTGTTGGGCCGTTTTCTATCCGCCGGTTCCGATGACTCCACCGGCGGTTAATCAAATGTAATCCCTTCGGGATAAAGATCATGTTTATTACTGAAAAACCGTATTAAACACGGCTTCAGGGTAGTTGGCGGCAACGTTGAGAAGGACTTTTGCGGGACCTTCGGGTTTGCGGCGGCCCTGTTCCCAGTTTTGCAGGGTGGACACGCTGATGCCTAAAAGCAGGGCAAACTTATTCTGTGATAAGCCAAGTTGTTCCCTGATTATTTTAGGGTCGGGATTATCAAAATCAAACTGACGGCTTGCCTTCTTTTTTCTTTTAAGAATTTTCCCGCCTTCTTTGATGCTATTCTGAAGTTCTAAAAATATTTTATCTTTCATAGAATATGAATATGCGCCAATGGACGACACCTGTCAAGAGAAAACATGCATCGTGTCGCACCTCCGGCGCTCAATCGCCAATAGATTACATTTATATACTACTAAGCTGCCGCGCTTGCAGCGCTCATGAACGATCGGGAACATTTTAGGTTAAAGAGCACAAATAAGTTTAGTTGACGAACAATTTTCTGAACCGCAAGGCGGTGTCAGCCTAGTAGATATGGGCGGTCGCGCGGAGAATTGAGCTTCGGAGAAGCGGCTCGCAGGAGTTTTGTTTGGTCTCATCTTATTTTTGTTGTTGAAGAGTCTGTTGCACAAGTCATTATATTATTTTCATGGCAAATATTCAAAACCGAACTCATATCTCGCAAGCTCGATAACCGCCTTCGCCACCTTAATTCAAGCAAGAATTATATCTTCGGGCTCGCCTCTCGCTTGCCAAGAGAGGGGCAACGGGGTGAGTTCACTTTATTAATAACTTATGCAACAGACTTTTAACACATGGGCAAGAAAAGGGTGCGCTACCCAATTGTATAAAACAAATAACCCCCGCCGGTGGAGGCGAGGGTTATTGTTACGGTGTTTAGTAGTACTAGAAAATAAACTAAACGGGTTATTTCATCAAAATAATTTTTTGTGTTGCGGTCATGCCGTTAAAACATAATGTTGAATAATACACGCCGCTCGCGAGTGTACTTGCATCAAAGCGAATCTGATAGGTGCCCTGCGGTTGTTCCTGGTTAACCAGCTCTTTAACTTCTTTGCCTAACGAGTTGAAGACTTTTAATGTAACATTACCGCGCTGTGGTATTGAATAACGCAGCGTGGTAGCGGGGTTAAACGGATTGGGATAGTTCTGCATCAATCGGAAATTTACATCACTGGTTTTTATGCCGTCGTTAATTCCGGTTGTGGTTGCGCGTGGACCCGTTGTGGTCGCGTTCATCGGGACAATGAGAGCCGTGGCGGTTGAATATTCATCAGCGCCGATATCCTTCTTCGCATCGCGTGTCTGACCATCCATATCAACTAACAGTGTATCATAAGTACCGAGGGCGGCATCAATTGCCGGACTTGAGGAGCTTAAATGCCTGATTCCATAGGAATCCGCTGTCTGCAGTTTCGGATCAACATTAAAATTGTTTGCCGGGAATGTTGTGAATCCCGTTGTCGCGCCGTAGAAAATATTTCCAAGCCAAGTCATGTTAATCGGCGTATCGTTGAACGCAACGAGCGGGGATGATGTACCATACACAATATTATTGGCAATTACGCAATCAAGCGGAACCTGACTGCCGGATGTATCGCTGTGCGCACCGATATTAAAGTTGTTAACATTATCTACAAATGTATTGAAAGCGACCAACGCTCTTTTTACCTGATAGTATTCATTCAGCGCGGAGTTAAAATATCCGTTCATAATGGTAAGTGCGGATTTAAAACTTGAACCCGAACCGCCGGAAACATAGTTGTTGTAAACTTTGTGGTCTTCGCCGATGATGCGTATGCCGCCGGAGTTTGTCTTATGATTGCAGAAAAAGTAATTTCCATATACCGAGCACTTGTTGCCGTGGCGCAGCGTAAGCGTGCCCTGACAGCTGACAAATGTGTTATAGCGATAGATGTTGTTGCATGATTTGTTTGAGATTGTTTCAATCTCGCCGTTGCACATTTCGAAGTAGTTATGTTCAACAATCGAGTATGAGCTTGACAGCGAATAATCGCTTGTTCCAAGGCGAATAGTCTCAGCACCGTTTGAGCCGACCCATGTCGGAAGCAGCGGGCGTGGACCGAAATAATTTGAATCTATCTGTGCATAATTCGCCAACGTGTCCGGACGCCAAACGACAAGAGTCGTACCAAGATTTCTTTTGCCTTTTAAATAGCAATGATCAACACGGTTATATTTTCCGTATATGGAAACCCATTTTGAATCAACGTTGTCGGTGGTGGTGTCGGGATTATTATAATCAACGATGCTGGTGTTCGTCAGGCGGCAGTAACTGCTGTTTGTGTTCGATGAATTTCTGAAATCAATAACACTGCCGGAAGTAATATATCCGTTTTTAAATGTTAAGCCGTTGACGATTAAATATTTCCCGCCGATTTTCAGTGACGAAACACCTGAAAGGATAACTCCGCCCACGGTTTCAGCCCGCAGCAATATCGGTGCGGCCTGTGTACCTGTTGCATTAAATGCGATAGCCCAATTTGTATATGTACCATTGAGAATCGTGATAGTATCTCCGGCCTTGATTGACGACAGGGCGGAAGTGAAACCGGATGAGGTGCTAACACGGTATTCTGTTGCGGTGAACGTTCCCGTTATTAAAAGAATAGCAGCAAGTATTGATCTAATATTCATTGGAATAAAGGTTAGTTTAAGAGTACCGGTTAACTTAACAATAAATCATACATCATACAAGCTAAAAATAAAAGGTATTGTGAAAATAGCGCAATTATTCCCCGAAAAGAGACTATTTTAAGGCTTTTTTACCGGAAAGCTTATTTCAGCAGAAGCAGTTTTTTCGATTTCACAGACCCGTTATACTCCAAAACGGAGTAATAGACTCCGCTCGCCGGGTTTTGCGGGGTGAATCGCTCTGTGTATGTACCGGCAGGGAGTTCTTTGTTGACAAGTTGAGCGACTTCACGACCGAGAATATCCACAATTTTCAGTCGCACCCATCCACAGTTTGTGATGGTGTATTGTATTTTTGTCGAAGGATTAAATGGATTCGGATAGTTTTGCAATAATTCAAAATCGGATCTTATTTCACCGTGGCTGTCATTAACGGATGATGTACCTGTCCGCGGTCCCACATCGGATAGTTTTATCGGCGCAACCGTTCTGCCCGCTAATGAATACTCATCAGCCCCTATATCTTTCTTTATACCACGAGGCTGACCATCTATATCAATAAATGCAAAGTCGTATGTTCCGAGTGCCGCATCAATAGCCGGACTTGCTGAACTGATATGTCGTACACCCGTTTCATCCACCGCGAGCAGTTTTGGGTCGGCAATGTAGTTGCTGTCAGGAAGCGTCGTGAATCCGGATGAGGCACCGTAAAAAATATTTCCTTTCCATGTCATGTTTGCGGGAGTTGTCGTCAACGTAACAAGCGGTGCAGATGAACCGGCGATAACGTTATTTGCAATTATGCAGTCAAGAGGTGGAAGTGTGGCGGTTTTATCAGCAACAACGCCGATGCTGATATCCGCAGTATTGTCAATGATGGTATTAAAAGCAATAACGGCTCTTTTTACCTGATTATAAACCGTGGAAGCTGTTGTTGGTGTGCCATTCATTAGCGTTATTGCCGACTTTGTATCGTTGCCTGTAAGACCGGTGAGGTAGTTGTTATATACACGATGATCTTCACCGATGATCCGGATGCCGCCGGTGTTAACGGTACCGTTACCGAAAAAGAAGTTGCCATATACCGAGCAATTGTTACCGTTGCGTAATGTCAGCGTACCTTTACAATTAACAAATGTGTTGTAGGAGTACATATTGTTGCAGGACTTGTTGGAAACAATCTCCATTTCTCCGTCGCACTCTTCGAAATAGTTGTTTGTAACAACCGAATACGAACTCGATAAGGCATATTCTCCGGTTCCGATGCGAATTGTCTCCGCGCCATTCAAATTCAAGTCCGGGCGGGGACCAAAATAATTGGAATCAATGAGGGCGTAGTTGGCGGATGTATCAGGGCGCCATACGACGAGCGTTGTTCCGAGATTTGATTTGCCCTTGAGAGAACAATGATCAACTCTGTTATATTGTCCGTAGATGGAAATCCATTTTGTATCAACCGATGAATCGGGATTGCTGTAGTTTACGATTTTTGTGTTGGTCAACCGGCAGTGATTCGCGTAGTTGGTACCTGAACTTCTAAATTCCACAACGCCGCCGGATGCAATGTACCCGTTTGAAAAAGTGAATCCGTCAACAATAAGATAAGCCCCGCCGATTTTGATCGAGGACGACCCCGTTAAGGTAACTCCGCCGGTAGTTTCTGTCCGTAATAGAATAGGGGAGGAAGCTGTCCCGCTCGCATTAAATGCTATGTTCCAGTTTGTATAGGCGCCATTGAGAATCGTCATCGTGTCACCGGGCATGATTGAAGAAAGTGCTGAAGAAAAACCCGAAGCGGAATTCACACGGAAATCCTTAGCGCATAAGAGACCGGTAGCAATAAAAAACAGAGCAGTAAAATATTTCAATTTCATCTTTAGTTGGGCCAATTGTTGTTAAAAAGTTATACAATAAGCATTTCGCATAGCATTACAAAATTTATTCATTCATCAATCCTGTCATTTCAAACACTTTAAATGACAGACTTATAATAATTGATAAAACGGTTGCAAGCGCCATTCCGGCTAGTTCAACTGAACCGAGTTTAACATGTGCGCCGCTGATTCCGATGGTGAGAACAAATGCAGTAAGAATAAGATTCTTCGGTTTGCTGTAATCGAGTTTTGCTTCGACAAGCATGCGGATACCGGATGCTGCAATAACCCCGAACAGCATCAGAGATACGCCGCCCATAACCGCCGCCGGTATGGTTTGAATCGCCGCGCTGAGCTTTCCGATAAAAGATATTGCAATTGAAATAACCGCGGCTCCGCCGATAACCCACACGCTATAAACTTTTGTCAGTGCAAGTACACCGATGTTTTCACCGTAGGTTGTTGTCGGCACCGAACCAACTAAACCGGACAATACTGTGGAAACCCCATCACCCATAAGTGAACGATGTAGTCCCGGATCTTTGGTAAGTTCTTTTTCAACAATGTTTCCCGTCACAATCAGATGTCCGATATGTTCGGCAATAACAACGAGAGAAGCGGGAATGATGATAATGATTGCGGATATATTAAATACCGGGGTGTAGAATGTAGGTAGTTTGAACCATGAGGCTTGATTAATTGCATCGAAATTTACAATGCCAAGATACACTGCAAGAATATATCCTGCAACAATGCCAGTTAAAACCGGAATAATGCGCATGAAACCTTTGAAAAGCACAGAGCCGAGGATTACGATTGATAGTGTCGAAATAGAAACCGTTACCGTCTTTGCATCAAGCGGCTGATTATTCTGCACAACGAGTCCTGCCATACGCGCTGCAACCGGAGCCAGTTCAAGTCCGATTATTGCAACGATAGCACCCATTGCAGCCGGCGGAAACACGACATGTACCCAGTCGGAACCGAGAAACTTGAAAATCAAAGCGACACAAATGAATATAAGTCCCGATACAATAAATCCGCCAAGCGCGGTATTGTACCCGTAGCCCATAATCACCAACGTAACGGGAGAAATGAATGCAAAGCTTGAGCCGAGAAAGGCGGGAATTTTTCCTTTTGTCATCAATATATATAGCAGTGTGCCGACACCGTTCATAAGCAGAACAGTCGAAGGATCTATTTTAAAGAGGACAGGAACTAAAACCGACGCACCGAACATCGCAAATAAATGCTGGAAGCTGAGAGGCAGGCTTTTTGCGATTGGCGGTCTTTCATTGACCTGGATAACTCTTGTTTTCATGAATATCCTAATCATTATTGTGGAGTATAATGTACAGGGCAAAAACACAGAGACCCGCGAGATGAAAATCCGGCGGTTGCTCATGCTAATCTATGAATTTTGTTTCAGCAGGACAAGAGGGATGGGTATATTTTATATCGAGAGGCAAATGTCTGATTGCCATTCCGGAAAATCTGTCGCGGTAATCCTGGTTTTAGTCGAGATATGTTACGACAGATTTATCCGGAATCCATTCTGACGACTCCGGTTCGCTCTATGCTTATGCATTATAGGGGCCAGAATGCGTTTGTGCTCGACATTGCTTTCTTTGTTTACTCGATTTACAACTTTTTCTACGGTATTGTTATCCACATATCTTTACTGCAACGGGATTGTTTAAACAAGGATTTGAACTTAAAAAATTTCTCGGACTGGATTCTGCACAGCATTCTGCGAACGGACAAATCTGCCGCTCTACAATTCTTGGCTACTAATGCAGCAGCGGCAGATTTTCCGGAATGACACTCAAAACTTGTCACTGAAATTTCATGTGCACAGTCAATTAAGTTCTCACTATTTATTTAATTCTTTCCTCAAATTTTACCATTTTATATTCTTTATTATCAGATTACTTGTAATTGCCGGAACATGAAGAAAAACGAAAAAAAGACCATAGAGCCGCAGAAAAGAAATTTTATTCTGTTTATAACCATATTGTTTGTCGTAGCGGGAGCTTTATACTACAACACGTATACATTTAATTATTCTTCGTTTGGCGATACTGCACTTATCAAGGATAATTGGGAATCAATAAGTGCGGCGGGAAATATTCCCAAAGCCTTTGTTACCGATACGCATCTGTCGCATTCTCATTCGTTTTACCGCCCGGTTCAAACTGTTTCATTTATTATTGCGTCTCAGTTTACTGACGGAAATCCGTGGATATATCACGCGGCGAGTTCCGTGTTGTTTATTATTTCGGTACTGCTTTTGTTCTTTGTGCTTAAAAATCTATCAGGCAGCCAGACATCCGCGTTTCTTTTGGCGTTGGTGTATGCCGCACACCCTTTGCTGACTTCTGCAGTGTGCTGGATTCCGGCGCAGGGTTATATGTTCATGCTGGCGTTTGGACTCACGGCATTCCTCGGACTGATAAAATATATACAAAGCAATAAAAGCGGATATCTGATTCTTCATGGTGCGGGGCTTTTGCTGGCATTGTTTTCACATGAGGCCGCACTTGTACTGCCGGTAGTATTTGTTCTATATATAAGACTGTACAATTCCGGGAAGACAAAGAAACCTTTATATCCACTTTGGGTTCTGGTTTACGTACTTTATGTCATCTTCCGGTGCATCGCCGTTTCACCAGCGAAAAGTTTTGAGAACATCGGCATACACCAGTTTATAAAAAATCTTCCGGCTATTCCGGTACTTATCGGCAAGATAATTCTTCCGATAAATCTCAGCACCATGCCGCTGTTTGATCCGCAATCGGTGGCAATCGGCCTGATTGCTATCGCGGTAATCGCTACCGCATTAATCCGCGCGAAAAAGTACAAGGAAACAGCATTTGTATTCGGCGGATTGTGGTTTTGCATCTTTCTTGTTGCCGGCTTAGTATTCAGACTTCCTATGGCTGAACATGGATTGGAATATCAGGAGTATCAGGCAGTATTGCCTCTCATCGGCCTTTTAATCGCGCTTGAGCATGTTCTTGTTTCACTCAGAAAAAAATACGCCCTGAAAAAGATTTTCATTTTCTATGTGCCGCTGATTATTCTCTTTGTTGTCATCGGTATTAAACATTCGGTGGATTATTATGAGCCGCTGATGTTTCATTCATCCGCAGTGCAGGCTTCAGACAAAAATGTTGTAGCATTAGTATACCGCGGAGATTTCTTAAGCAAAAAGCTTGATAAAGCCGGCGCAATTGCGGATTATGAAAAAGCGAATTTCCTGTGTTCGCAGTTTAGCGAAGCACTCGCCGGCGAGGCAAGAGTGTTAAGTGAGTTCGGAAAAAATGCGCTGGCGGAAAAAATGTTCTCGCGTGCATTACAGGCAGATACGACGTATCCCCAGTTTGCGGGGCGTAATGAGAAACTGTATTACGAACTTGCCGTTGAAAAAATCATGTGTGGAAAATATGATGATGGATTAGTATGTCTTAAAAAAGGTGCATTGCGCGACACACTCAATGCTGAGATATACGATGCCATGGGCTATGTCTATTCGCTGAGAGGCAAACACGATTCCGTTATTGTAGCTTGTACAAAAGCAATTTCTCTAAACCCAAATTCCGCCAGCACATACTATGACCGTGCCCGTGCAAAATATTACACGAAGGATATATCGGGCGCTTTGCAGGATATTGGAAATGCTCTGCTGATAAACAGTAAGTACGGTGATGCGTTTTTGCTGCGCGGACTTATTAACAGCAACGCGGGTAAAAGCACTGAAGCTATTGATGATTTTACCGCCTCAATAAAATTTAAAGCCAACAATCCGGAAGCATATTATTATCGCGGGAATGAATTTGCTAAAACAAACAGGTTACCGTTTGCGCAACAGGACTGGCAGGCTGCCCGGCAGTTAGGATTCAGGAAATAAAACTATTCCTGCATGATGATGTGAAACAGAAGCTGTTTGTCGAATGTAGCATTGATTGCCTCTAATTTTCTCGCGTACACAAGAGCTTCGTTATACCGTTTTTGCCGGTAGTATAACTCCATCAGCTTGTTCATCGGGTCAGGAAAATTCTTTTCAACTTGCAGCGCCTTTAAATATAATTGCTCGGCGCGCTGCACATTGCCTTTCTGATAATTTAAATACCCTAAATTCGAAAATCCGACAGCACGCGTTGAGTCATAACGTACAGCGGCGTTAAATTCATTTTCCGCTTCATCAAGTCTATTTTGGACAGCGTAAGCATATCCCAAATGGTTGCGATAATTGGAGACCTTGGGAGCCAGTTCAACCGACGTTTTAAATGAAGATATGGATTTTTCATAATCACCGATAGCATTATAAGTCATACCTAAACCCGTGTAAACATCGGGGCACTCCGGCGAAAGATCCTTTGTAGCGTTCCAAAAAACCATTCGCTCGGAAAAATATTCCGAGAATACATACGTCCGGAATCCAAAAAGCACAATCACGACAACCAATGTCCCATGTAAAAGGGTGTACAATTTTTCTTTATTAACCGTAGCAGCAAACTCGCTGATAAAGAAAACAATGCCGACCATCGGAAGATACGCCCGGTGTTCGAGATACCGGAAGCGGTGATCGTAACCATAGATGAGCAAAAACAGACTTGGGACAAGAAATAGGAACATCCATACCAGATATAAATACGCACGACGGCTGATCGTTTTCCTGTTAAGAAACACAAAGAGGGCGGCTAAAAATAAAATTGCCGAGCCGATAACCGTTGATGATCTACCGAGTATCGCGTAAGGAGACTGGCGCAGAGGTAAAATCATTTTCCCGACGAACTCCATGAGCACGGGTATGTTTACAATAAACGCGTGAAGCGAATACTCTTCATCAATGGGAACTCCGGTTAGCGCAATTTTACGGATTACAAACCAGGCGAGGGCAATAACAAACCAATTGGCGGACAGATATCTGAATTCCTTGAGCCGCAGCCAGTCTTTTTCCTGCACGAGTATATAAAGTGCGCAGAAGGCAGGAAAAACGAGCGCGGTTTCTTTGGTGAATAGTGCCAATAGAAAAAACAGTTCATGTAATACCAAATGAGAAAACTGTTTTGTGTTGGTGTACTTTATGAAAAATAAAAACGAAAGTAAAATAAAAATAGTTACAAGCGGATCATTGCGTCCCGGAATCCATGCGACCGCCTGCGAAAGCAGCGGATGAAGAAGAAACGCCGCGCTTAACAGGAATGATAGTTTGCGCGGATACTGTAAAAACAACAAAATATAAAATACAAGACATACCGCCGCAAAATGATACATAAGATTCGATAAGTGATACATCCACGGAGAGAGCTGTGAAATCTGTGCATCAAAAAGGAACGAGACAATCAGCATTGGGCGGTAATACGTGAACGTGGCGGATGTGAAAATTTTCCAAAGTTGATTGAATCCTGAAATAAGATTGTAGTTGTTGATCAGGATAGTGTCGTCGTCAAAAAAAACAAATCCGAAAAACAGGCTTTTGCCATATACCAGCAAACCGAGAATACAGAGCAGAAGATATGGCCTCCACGATGAGAGGAGCAATTCAATCCATTCCTCTTTCGTTTTGCGGGGTTTACTAACTGCCGGTTTTGTCTTTTTTGCCATACTATATAATAGATAGAATCAGAATTTTATGTGCTCTAACATAGTAATTTCACCGCAAAGTTCCGCGCCTGCCGGCGGGCACGGCGCTAAGTACGCCAAGATTTTTTATTGTTTGGTTCAAAAAGATGTAAAGTTATTGTAGAAACACTCTGCCCGGGGGGTCTGCGATCAAGCGCCTCATGTAACGCAGTTGTATATTTATAATCCGCGGCAGTCATAAATCAATTATTCGCTTTCGGATATTGCAATGTCTGCAATATATAAGGGGAGATACGTGCTGCGCATCCCCACACCCGAAAAAGATGCGATGACCGTTTAACAATCTTTGCGGACTTTGCGTTCTTCGCGGTGAATATACCTAAAACTCCAGGCTTACTCCGATTGACGGCAGAATGCCAATGCTCGAGCCATCTTCGATTTTTTTCTTAAACGAATTATAGCTGACGGTATTGGAATTTTTATTATTGTACACATTTTGCACGTCGAGATAGGTGATGAGTGCCATGTTCTCAAAATTCCAGCGTTTATCAATGCGAAGATCAAGTGCATGTAATGATTTAAATCTACGGATGTTGTACATCGCAACATCTTGAGTTCCGTCGTCATTGTAAGGCGTGTATGGATTGCCGGTCGCAAGTCTGAATTTGAAGGAAGCTTCCCATTCTTTGTTGAATATATACCCGCCGGAAATATTAATAATGAGGCTCTGGTCATAAGCACCGGGACGCGGAACGCCATCCAGTGCGATATAGGTGGCGCGGCTGCCGGTTACGCTTATGATGCCGTAATAGGGTAACTCGGAAGACTTTTTCCGCAATGAAAATTCCACACCGCGTGAGGTGCCGTTTCCTTCGCTCACCAATGGCTCTAAACCAAACGAGGTATAATTATCGCTGCTGCCGCTGAATCCAGCTCCGGTATTTGAAAGAACAACGTAATGACGCAGCACACTCGCGGGATAGTTGGTATATTTTTTATAAAATGCTTCTACCTTTACCTGGGTATCTTCGCGGAGCATTCTGTCATATCCGAACACGTACTGGTTTACGCGCACTGATTTCAGATTCAGATTTGAACGATCGGCGACAAGCCAGATATATGAAGGCGATTGGAAATAAACTCCCGTGGAAAAACTAAGGTGCGTTAAAGGATCTACCATATAATTAAAAGCAAACCGGGGACTGAAAGTAAATTTGTTTTCAATCTGCGTAAAATAATCTCCGCGCACTCCCAGGTTGTAATGATACCTTTCGGAAGCAGTGCTTGCATATTGAAGGAATGCACTGTACTTGGTAAAATTCTTTTGTGCAGAAAGACCGGTGATGCTGAGTACTTCACCGAACGTAGTTTTAAAGTATGGCTGCTTTATTTTTGAATTAAAATTGATAAGCTTTGCCGAGGCGCCAAAATTCAATTCGGTGGATGCGTAAATTTTATAAATTCCCTCGGCTCTGATTTCATTTTCAGCTTCCTGCGATTGGTTCAGGAATATCGGGTTTTGCAGAGTGTCTTTTTGCGAAGAATCGTAATCAATAAAGTTTCTGCTCACAATAACATCAAAAAAACCGCGGTTAAATAAATGGCGGTATGTTATACCACCGACATACTGGTTCTGGTCGCTGCCGAGAATTCTGGAATTATCGTACCGGTCTTCTGCCGTTTTATTGTTGAATTTAACTCTATCCAATGCACCGATAAACAATCCGGTAATTTTATTTTGAGGGTCGAATTCGTAGGCATATTTACCCATTGCATCCCAGTATTCGGGAACGAAATTAAATCCTGCAGCATCAAAAATAAAATCCAGATAACTTCTGCGGACTGAAAGAATAAATGTGCTTTTATCGGTTGCAGGGCCTTCAAGGTTAAAAGCAAACTGCGAAGCGGATACGGTTGCTTTTCCGCCTATGCGATCCTGCCGTCCCTCGCGTAAATCAATGCTGAGTGTTGAGGATAACTTATCTCCATACTTTGCGGAGAATCCGCCGGTTGAAAAGGCTGTTTCGCGGACAAAATCCAGATTAATGAAGCTGAGTGGTCCGCCTGTCGCTCCCTGATTGCCGAAGTGATTTATGTTGGGAACAACAAATCCGTCAACTACATAAAGGTTTTCCGATGGTGCACCGCCGCGCACAACAAGGTCGTTTCTGCCGGGACTTGCCTGTGCAACGCCGGGTAAAACGGATAGAGCACGGACAACATCCTCAAATCCACCCGGTGATCGGCGGATCTCTTCATATCCAAAAGTTGAAAGACTATTAAACTCTGTTGTGCTTGTATTAAAATAGTTTGATTTTACCGTAACACTTTGCAGCTGGAGTGCGCTTTCACTTAACGAAATAAGAATATTCGTCGGCCGGCCGGTATTCACAGAAACATCGGATTTTGTCACGGTTCCATATCCTACATACGAAGCGCGTACCTGATAAGTCCCGGGGGTGATTCCCTGAAGAAAAAATTCTCCTTTTATATCGGATGCGGCTCCGATATTAGTTCCGACTACAACGATGTTAACACCTGGCAGGGGTTCGTTACTTGCGGCATCAACAACTTTTCCTTTAATTGTTCCTTTTGCAGATTGTCCGAACACGGAAATGCTGAAGAGTAATATAATGGTAATTATTGCAGCTCTATTCATATAGTTTTTAGTTTTAGTTCAAAAACAGAAGTGACGGCGTATTAGTTTCCGATGAAAAATGAAAACAGAATAAGTTACGAATAATAGGTTTAAATAGCCACAACCAAATTGCTATATTCGATCGGATGTACGGTGTGGCAATAGAGGAATAATCTTCTTTGATTTCAGCAAAATCTTTATATTTTTTACTATCGAAAAAACTCGTTTCCCGACGAATGTGTGGTGTGTATGACTTTTGATCTCAAATCACTTCTTGTCGTTTTAATGTTCTCCCACCTCATGCAGGTAATAGTATTTTATTACCAGTATAAAATAAATAAGTTTATCAAAGGTCCCGGATGGTGGCTGTTATGGAGTGCTTTTGAAGCTTTCGGATTTTACCTTGTCTTGTTACGACAAAATCCAACCTATCTGCCCTTTATTATCGCGATTCAGGATATTGTGCTTATTCTTGGTATTATGTTTCTAAGTGTCGGCATATTCAAGTTTTTTGAAATAGAAATTTCCAGAAAAACGGTGATCGGATGGTTTGTTTTTTTTGCATCGGTTCATTGGTTTTTTCAGTTTGTTGTTGATAATATCCTAATCCGTTCGGTTTTATTGAGTTCATCGATCGCCTTCATATCGTTTTTTATTGTTTATCGGCTGGTTAGAAATTTTTGGCATAATATGCAGCCGATGATCATCTTTAACATTATCATCATGGCTTCTCATGGAGCCGTCTTTACTTGCAGAACTATTATACTGGTCATCTTTAAGCCCGAATTCAACATACTTGCCTTTAACTTGAATAATTTGCTTTTATTCCTTGATGCTTTTTTAGTAAGTATTTTGTGGACTTACGGTTTTATCATGATGCTGAACGAAAAGCTGAACAGGGAAATTGTTATAGCCAAAGAGCACTTTGAAAATATATTTGAAGCAAGTCCGGATGCAATTGCAATTACGCGGACGAGGGATGCGCTTTATGTCGCTTGTAATGATAGTTTCGCAAAGATATCCGGATTTTCCAAAGAGGAAATAATCGGGAAAACCTCGTATGATATTAATATCTGGAAAGATATAAATGATAGAAACAATGTTGTACGGCATGTGATGAAAGACGGGGGTTGTGAAAATTATGAAGCACGGTTTAATCAAAAAAGCGGTTCGGAAATAACCGGACTAATATCTGCCCGGCTATTTACCGTTTTTAATGAACCCCACTTGCTAAGTATAACAAGGGATATCAGCGACCGAAAAAAAATGGAAGATGCTCTGCGGGACAGCGAACAGCGGCTGCATTTTGTGCTGGAAGGAAGCCAATTAGGTTTTTGGGATTGGAATTTAAAAACAGGCGAAGTAAAGCGCAATGCGCGCTGGGCTGAGATGCTGGGCTACTCATTCGGCGAAATTGATTTTTCCGTGCTACAGTGGAGCGAGTTGATACATCCCGATGATTTTCCGGCTGTTAATGCGCTAATGAAAGATCATCTTGAGGGAAGGAGGCCTAATTACAGAATTGAATACCGGATGCGCTGTAAGGACGGTTCATATAAGTGGATACTCGATCAGGCAAAGGTCGTGGCAAGAGATGCAGATGGTAACCCGTTGCGCATGAGTGGGACACATACGGACATTTCGGAATTGAAAAGGATTCAAGAAGAATTAACCATAAAAAATCACGAGCTTGGAAAAATCAATTCTGAAAAGGACAGGTTCTTTTCCATTATCGCGCATGATTTGAAAAGCCCGTTCCTCGGCTTTATCGGCCTGACTAATATTATGGCCGAACAGGCAAGTGAATTTTCTGCTGAAGAGCTGAAAAAATTCGGTAAAGAAATCAATCAAACGGCGCAAAACATTTATAAGCTTCTAAAGAATCTTCTCGAATGGTCCCAAATGCAGCAAGGCACTTTTGATTATCAGCCGAAAGATTTATCATTGTCCGAGCGGGTGCAGAATACTATTGAAACCATCCGGTACAGGAGTGAGCAAAAGGGTATCCGGGTTGTCAATGAAATTACAACTCCGTTAATCGTTTACGCGGACGAAAGAATGACGGACTCCATACTGCTCAATCTGATTTCGAATGCAGTAAAATTTACGCACCGCTTTGGCACGGTAACTATTTCCGCTAAGTCCGTAGCAGAAAGGGAAATTGAAATTCAAATAACCGACACAGGAATCGGAATGACGAAGATGGATATGGATAAACTTTTCAAAGTCGGAGAGAAAGTCAGAACAATCGGAACGGACGGCGAGTTGAGCACCGGACTCGGGCTACTATTGTGCCGGGAATTTGTTGAGAGGCATGGCGGGAAAATATGGGTCGAAAGCCAGATTGGAAAAGGCAGCACTTTCAGATTTACGCTGCCGGGCATTGGCGTTCATACAACATGAAAAGAAATTAAAATTCTATCTGCTTGAATAATAACGCCAGTTACAGAGCGCAATCGAAACTGTATAATAAAAACAAATAGTGCGTAAAAAAGCCGTCCCAAGGGACGGCTTTTTTTATACGTGCAAAAGTATATTTTTTATTTCCAGTATCTGTTCTGTGTGCCTCATTGAGTGGAATGGCACGGTAATAAGCCAATCAATTTTTGTCATATCGCCCAAGACAGGATGCGGTACGATGAGGTTCGGATAAGGTATTGTATTGTCTTGCAATAATTTCTTATTCATCTGGCGGGCTTTCGTCAGCCGCTCAAGCGCAATTTTCAGGGGAAGTGTTTCCATGCGGCTTGCGACGGCTTCAGGCAGTTTTACTTTATGCGTCCTATCAAGAAGTGCCTCGCGAAGTTTATCCCTGCCGATGATAGTCGGGGCATTGTGCAGCCTGCTTTCTGCCGCCGGATTCTTTCTTGCAATCGCATACACCGAGGCCTCAATCATAGCAATGTGGACGACGATGTCGGCGATGCTCCATGTCGAGTCGTTCAGCCGGATGTCGGTGATTTCATCGGGGATATCCGAAAGTGTCGTTTCTAAATACACCTCTGCCTGATGGAGGTCGGTAAGAATTTGCTTTGTTATTTCGTCCATATACACAGTTTTATGATTAAAATCAAAGGAATATACTCATTTGGAACTGAAAAACGAATTATGAAGTTATAAGAGATGAATTATGATAAAATCGAAAGAGTATATGAAAAAAGCTGTGATAGTTGTGCGTTCTTTAGTGGGATTGCTTTTCCTATTTGCATCCGTAACCTATTTTCTGAAAGTGGTTCCCCAGCCTGAACTTCAGGGAAATATCAAAGCTTTCAACGAAGGGCTGATGGCAACCGGATATTTGATGCCGTTCATTAAAATTACCGAGCTGTTGTGCGGACTCGCCTTTATTACCGGAAGATTCAACACGCTTGCAAGCGTATTGATTTTCCCGATAACCATTAATATATTTTTATATCATCTGATCCTCGACCCTAAAGGTTTGCCGGTAGCTGTTTTTGTATTAGCTGCAAATTTATTTATAGCCTATTATTATAAGAATAACTATAAATCTCTTTTCGCCGCGAAATAAATTTATTCCGTGCTGTCGAACTCGGCTTGTTTATCCTTTGCGCGTTTTGAGCTGTTGCCGAAGTTGTAAACGACACCCAGCATAATAATTCTGGAATCGCGTTTATAAATCGTATGCTGATGCAGTATATCTGTATCAACTTTCATTTCGCGTTTAAAACTGTTGAAAGCATTTGAGATTGTTCCGGTCATGGATAGCTTACCCTCTATCAACTCCTGACGCAGCGCAAAATTAACGACGTATGTGGGGAGGCCTTCTCCCTGCGGAGTAAGGCGCTGAGAACGATAATTTGAATTTATCTGGAAGCTTAATGATTTTACAAGATTAATACTGCAATTCAACGAGCCGGTCCATGAAAGATCGGATTTCTTTGCACCGTATCCCAAGTTGCTTGCGTCTATTTCCTGATAAAATCCGCTTGTGCTGAGATTCATGGTTCCGATGCTGCCGAGATTTCCGGCGATTACCAATTCCAAACCCGCCGATTTATCCGAACTAAGATTTTCCCGTGTGTTGAGGACGGTGGTATCGTTGAGCATTTTTGCGACTGATGTAAACGCGTTATACCGCTGGCGGAAATAAATACTCGGAACGATAGTCAGATTATCATTTTGAATTTCATATCCGAATTCAACCGAGTGAATATATTCCGGTTTTAATTTCGGATTTCCTGCGCGGAGATTTCTCGGGTTCTGATATTCAGGAAACGGATTCATGTCATCCGACTCGGGCCGGTTTGCGCGAAGACTGTAATTAAGCTGTAACTGCGTGAGTTCGCTTAATTTATACGCGAGGTGCAGTGTCGGATATACTTTAAAATAATCATTGGGGATAATTAGGTTTTGCGATACCAGATCGGATGTTACATACGCTTTTTCCAGACGCAGTCCGCCCATCAGTCCAAGATTTCCAAATCCCGTTTCGATGGTACCATAGAAAGCATGTATTGCCTGCTTGTACAAATAGTGATTGGTGATATCCGCGTCGGTGACAAATTTCTGAGTTAGAGTATCAAAGTATTCGCCTGAAAACGGAAAATCATGTCTTCCGAACGAGCCGTCGTACCCGGCTTCTATTGTCAGGTCATCGGACGCTTTATAGTGATACTCGGCAGAAACCTCTCCGGAACGCTCCATATTGCGTATCAGGGTGTTATCATATGTTGTTTTAACCTGCGGTGCGTGATATATATTGGTATAACGATTATCTTCCTGATCAAATCCGCTTGAGCCGTGTAATTCAATGCGCAACGAGTTATCCTCGCCGTCAAACTGATGTTGATAGTATCCCGTCAGCCCGCCTTCGGTAGTTTTATCGTAATCAATCCGGTCGCGATTGTAATTACTGCTTAATACATTGTTCTCGACAATATTGACTAATGAGAAATCATTGCTGGTGTATTTGCGTGTACGATAATTTGCAGAGATTCCTGTTTTATCATCTTTCCCTATCGTGTAATCAAATCCGAACGTGAAAAAATGATTGACCGGTCTGTTGAAGCCCGTTCCGCTCTGATCATAATTCATAGGCAGGTTTGTCGCGGAATCAATTTCATGCCGCGTATCATTCGAGTAAATGAACCGGGTATCTTTGCGGAGATTATACGAACCGAAAAGATTTAAATCGCCTGTTTTATAATTAATATTTGCCCTTGCTCCATACCGCGATGCGTTGCCGGCATTAACACCGACGCTTCCGTTAAATCCGTTATGCGAATCTTTTTTAAGAACAATATTGATGATGCCCGCAGTGCCGTCCGGTTTGTATTTCGCCGAAGGATTGGTAATAACTTCAATTTTTTCTACCGAGCTCGCGGGAATTTGCTGCAATACATCAGCAGAGTTTGTGGACATTAAGGGGGAAGTCTGGCCGTCAACGAGTATCTGCATGTTGGATGAACCGCGCAGAGTCACGTTGCCGTCAACATCTAATTGAATCGAGGGAATGTTTTGGAGCAGATCGCTGACCGAGCCGGTCGCACTTACGATATCCTGCTGAACATTATAGACTTTTCTATCAATCGAATTATTAAAGACTTCTTTTTGCGAAGTAACCGTGACCTCGTTAAGCTTTATGTGTGATTCGCGCATGCGAATCGTGCCCGCGTCATAACTCAAATTATTTTTATCTAATGAAATGCGTCCCGAGACAAACTCCTGATATCCCATGAGAGAATACTTCAGAAAAAATTCACCGGCCGGAACGTTATCAATAAAAAACCGGCCCTTGGCATCGGTTGTTTTTCCCGTCACGACATGTTTGTCCCTTGCCCGAAGCACAATAACATTGGTAAGTTCAAGAGGTTTGCCGGATGCCGAATCAATAACGACTCCGCTAATTCCTGTTTGTTTGGCGGTTTGGGGTAATGAGACTTGTGATAGTACAAGGAATGCGGCAGCAAAAAAGATGAATGCTTTCAAAAATAATCCGTTTAAATTGATATGTAATCCGGTTCAGTGAAATTCACAACTAATTGCCGGCTCATATCAATTAGTCGAATTTACCCGGCTAAAATAATAATAAACGGTGTATTAACGGAAAGAAAACTTACCGTATCGCATTGATCCGGAAGAGAGCAAGAATTTGCAGCAATTAAAAATTCAGCTGCTTCAATCATGGTTCGTTTTTAGGTAGATCGGGGCATCATATATTGATTCCGATGGTGTTGATGGCTTTTGCGGCAGGAACTTGATTTCTGCCCTCTCTATATATTTACTAAGCGAGTAATCACCATGGCCAAGCGAGAAACCACCCCCGCTTCCAAGCTGATAGTCAACACCTTCTTTACTATTCCGGTCAATGATCTGAAAATATCTATAACCTTTTTGAATCGTCAGCTCTGCACAGCGCCGTAAAAGGTATTTTACTACGACTTCTTTCGAAGTATGTCCGTTTCCCTGAAATTCAACAATGTAACTTCCATAGGGTTGACGGATTTCGGAATAACCACCATCCATATCGGCAGCCTGATATGGTGTGGCACAGGAGCAAAACAATAACGCATAGAATGGTAATAAGGCAAGAAAGAGATAACGCATAACCCTCCCAATCTTTGAAAAAACTAAATGTTATTTCTCAGCTTCAACATATCGAACAAACTTTGCAAAAAAATTGTCCGAAGTAAAGCCGGATTTAAGCTGCGTGGCAAGAACTCTCCGGTTATATACCGTCACCCCGACGTAATCTTTATCGGCTTTTTCAATCCAAACGCCAAGGTAACTGCCGTAACTTCCTTCTTGAGCAGGGGTGGAGCCGATGAGCGTTCCTGCCGCCTGGTTTTTTTCTTCAATGGAAATACCGGATTCACGGAATATTTTCAATGAATATACCCACGCGTTTTCAGGTGTGGTTTTATAAAGCTGGGTCTCTCCTTCACTCTTGCCATTGCGGATCGTATTGATTGAGGCGCATGCCCCGAACAAAAGAGAAATAAATAAAATCAAAAAGAAATTCTTTTTCATGTTAATCTCCATACATTTCAATATAAAGTTTTGCATCATAAATGGATTCGGAGGCGGCTTTTGGTTTTTCAGGTAGGAATTTGATTTCCGCTTTTCCTACATACGAAGTCGATGAATAACCACCCTTTGGGCTGTAAAAAAACTGCGTATTGTCTGTGTTTTTTTGATCAATAATTTCAAAATATCTAAAACCTTTTTGAATTGTCAGTTCGGCGCAGCGCCGTAATAGGTATTTTGAAACATCCTCTTTCGAAGTGTATCCATTGCCTTGAAATTCAACAAGATAATTCCCGTTTGGCTGAAGGATATCCTTGTAGCCGCCTGTAAATCCGGCTGCCTGATAGGAGGTTGAACAGGAATAAAACAATAGCGCAAAGAATGGCAATGCGGCAAGAAATAGATAACGCATAATCCTCCCAGAGAGATAGTGGAAATTTGAGTTAGGTAAAAATAGATTATTAATGTTATATAAACAACGGAGAAGAGTGAGAAGTTTGCCCGTTTTTTTGCTTCAAATTGATCAAGTCCTGCCGCACACTGCGCCGGTATAAATTTCTTGTGTGATTTGTCCTGAAAGGACAAAACTTGAATAACCTCCGGTGCAGCCGGAGGAGAGGTGCAACGTATACCAACCACCGTCTCCCTCGGGGGCGAATAATGCTAACATCTCAAACTGTGTGATGATAGTCCAAGGTGTATGAGTTGTTGACTCTGGTATGATTATTCACCCGCTGCGCGGATGTAGCGTTGAGTTGCCTTCTGTCCGCCGGTTCCGATGACTCCACCGGCGGTTATTCAAATTTACTCCTCTCAGGAGTATTTGCCGTCGGCATCATTTTACTTATTGTGGACTAAGCCTCGTTGCGGTCTGGTAAACTCATTGTAAGAATCGAAGAGGTTTAATTTACGGTGCGATGAATGCTGCGACGACCATGTAGTGACTGAAGGCTCCGAGAATAACAAACACATGCCAGATTTCATGAAAGCCGAATTTTCCGTTGAAGAAGTTTGGCTTTTTTATTGCGTAGATAACAGCGCCGAATGTATAGAAGAATCCTCCTGCGAAAAACCAGAATAATGCACCGGAGGACATAGTGCGGAGTATCTCACCGATTCCTGCGAGGGCAAGCCAGCTCATCATGAGATATATCGCCGTGGAAAGCCAGCGGGGAGCGTTGAGGTAAACTAATTTAAATGATATTCCGGCAACAGCGATTGCCCAGATGATGCTTAGCATGCCCCATTTCCAGAAGCCGCTGAAAAAATATACGCAGATGGGGGTGTAGGTTCCGGCTATTAACAGATAGATTGATGTATGGTCAAGTTTTCTCAGCTTTTTCAATCCTTCGGGAGTCGCTTTTTTCAGGTGGTACACCGCGCTGGAACTGAACATCAGCACTAATGATACACCATAGACAGCAAGGGCAATAGTCAACGCCAGATCATGATGTCCGATAAATAGGAGTATAAAGGTACCGATAACCGACAGACAAGCAGCAAAAAAATGTGTGAGTCCGTTTATCGGCTCGCGAAAATTAGAAAGCATGAAACCCATAATAATTGTGAATTGGAAATTATGAATTCTAAATTGAATCACAGCATATGATTTATGCAATTAAGGGGGAGTTGAGAACGCAGGAGAATAATCCAATTGGCCGTTTGTTTTTTCGTCCAGTGAACTCAGTTGAGGCAGATCAATGCCCCCTCACTCTCAATCTCTCTCCTCCACAGGATCCTGCGGACAGAGGGAGAGAGAGGCCGCCATGTTCCGTGTTTTCAGATTCCTCTTCTCCCTTGGGGAGAAGAGGTTAGGTGATGAGGGGTTTCGTGTCTAAGATTCCAGTGCGTTTTTGTAAATAAAACGAAGTAAGTAAAACCGAATCCCCTGTGTCATTTTCGCCCACGCGGGCAAAGATAACCCTTTAAATTTCTTGCAATTTATACTGTTCATGTGCAATATTGTATGGATTCGTATGGTGTTTTATCCATGCGGGACGTATTCGACACACAATTGCATTTACATAACGGAATGGTCATGTATCGGTTTCTTTTTATATTTCTCGCGAGCTGCACATTCGCCCAATCGGGATCGTATCAAATTGTATTTGAAAAAAATTATGCCGACCTGCCTTTTTCAACAAGGGTCACTTCATCGGGTGTATATGGCATATCCTCATTCGCAGTTTCGCATAACGCGGTGTATCTGCAAAATTTTGACTCGAAAAACACATTTGAGTACTGCAACAATGAGTTTGTCCGTTCCTGTGAAAATGCAAACACTACCAACGCGGTAATGAAAAAATCCGTGGCTGGCAAAGATGTTGAAATATCCCGGCCTTGTTATGTGTCATCCGAATCGGTTTTCCGCGTAAAGGATGGCGAACTTTCGAATGATGCAGGTGAAAGTATAACAGCGCAGGTTTTCGGACGCAATACATTAGTTCTTTCACTGTCGCTGCAATCAGGAAAAAAAGAACAGGCATTTTCATTTAACAACGATTTGGCTGCCGCTGATATCATCGGCGTTGATGCAACGGGTCGTGAATTTGTGCTCATCGAAAAATATATATCCGATATACCCCTTACTATTAAACGCGAAGTGTGGACTATTTCTTCCGCCGGCTCTGTTCTATCCAGACTTGAAATTCCTCCGGTAAAATATCTCAGCACGGTATGCGATTTTTCTATTGACGCAGAAGGTAATCTTTATCACTTGTTAAGCGAGCAATCTAAAGTTTCTGTTTTTAAATGGACCGGCCTCGGCGATATGAACGGCGAAACTGTTGCTTATCCGAAACAGTATCAATATTCTCTGCCGCTGCATAGCATACTTCCGAAAAAAGAAATTACACCGGAGCCGTTACATGCGCCGTTGGCAGGTACGAGCAGGGCACAGGCTTTGCGCACTGCCGAAAGTTATGTTTTGTATAAGTACACCTGCACCGCTGCCAATCTTGCGCCAACACCAGTGGCGACTGCGGATACCGACACGGTACAAACACCGCCGCGTCTTATTGCCGGCAGCAATGCAGAAATCCCCTACAAATGGGGCGGCTTTAACACGTTATCGGGTTTTGCATCCGGATTGGCAAAAGGAAGATATGCCGGTGATATTGATTGCAACAGTTCAAGCACCTATGCTGTCGGTGTTGATTGTTCGGGATTCGTCAGCAGATGCTGGCAGTTAACATCACACTATACCACCAGTGAAATGCCTGATATTACTACTCCATATTCTACATGGGATAGTCTGCGTCCCGCTGACGCAATACTTCGCAGCGGACATGTCCGCATGTTCGTTCAGAAAAATTCCAACGGCAGTTTGAAAGTGGTTGAATCATCAGGACGCGACTGGGGCGTTTCGTACTGGTCATATCTGCCGTCTGAATTAACCATCTATACACCGCGATATTATAAGCAGATGGATTCAAACTATTCATTCAACCGTCCGGATTTATATTGTGCATTAGTGCAAAGCGACGGAAGTGCTCTGCTCAGGTGGCAGTGCGACACAACGAATGTTTCAGGATACCGTTTATACTCGTCGGGAGATAATGCATCATGGATGTTGGTAAAGAATGAATCATCATTGAAGACAACATCCGTCGTTATACCCGGTTTGTCCGGCGCAATGTACTATCGCGTATCAAGTGTGAGCAAAACAACGGCAACGGAAAGCGACTGGTCGAATGTAATGGCGGTCGCCAATTACGGAACACCGCAGAAGGTTTTAATCGTGGATGGTTTTTACCGTGATATCGGTACCTGGCAGGGCGCACAGCATACCTTTGTTTATAATTACGGTAAAGCACTTGATGCAAGTAAGATAAGCTTTGAAAGTATTCGCAGTAAACAATTGAAACTTGTTTCACTCGCGAAGTATCGTGCAATTTTCAGAATGTGCGGTGATCAGAGTACGGTTGATTCTACAATTACCAAAACCGAGCAGGACTCTCTGAAAACATATCTGGAACAGGGCGGATGTTTATTTATTTCCGGCAGCGAGATAGGCTGGGATTTATCCAACAAAGGCAGCGCGGCCGATAAAGCATTTTATAATAATTATCTAAAAGCGGTGTATGTCGCTGATGACGCAGGTGTCGAAACCGTTGTGGGAGAGGCCGGATCTGTCTGTGTTAACCAGAGTTTTCAATACGGACAGACCTATGCAATAAACTATCCCGACGAAATTATGACGTATGGCGGAAGTTCGGTTGCATTGCGGTATACGAACGACAAAGTCGCCGGTATCCAATATACCGGAACGTTCGGCACATCAGTTGTGGCCGGAAAAGTAATTTATATAGCATTCCCCCTCGAAACAACCGCAAATGATTCTGCATTCAACACGATTATCAATCGCAGTATGGCGGATTTTCTCGGTATCAGTGCAATCGGTGGCAATACCGGAAGTCCGCTTCGCACATTCGCGTTGGCTCAAAATTATCCAAACCCCTTTAATCCTTCAACAAATATCCGTTATGCATTGGCAAAAACATCCCATGCAACATTACAAGTATTTGATGTTCTTGGAAAAGAAGTCGCGACCTTGGTAAATGAAGAGCAGGCAGCAGGCGAGTATAGGGTTTCATTTAATGCTGCGAATTTACCGAGCGGAATTTATTTTTATACACTCCGCGCGGGAAGCTTTGCAGAAACGAAGAAATTTATTTTAATGAAATAAAAGTTTTACCGCTAAGAGCGCCAAGTTCCGCGCCTGCCGGCGGGCACGGCGACAAGATTTTTTGGCCTAAAGCAAAGCCCTATTTGAGATTATTAACAATGCGTTTTATACCGTACTTTATTAATATGACATTGAAGTTAATGAGTAGCCCAAGGTGAAACTTGGAGAGTTTGAGGTATGTCAACAACTGCGCTGTATGGATACCGGATAATTCTTCAACCGATTTAATCTCAACTATAACTTTGTTTTCAACAAGAATATCAAGTCGCTATCCACAATCCACCATATTCCCTTTATAAATCAACGGAAGCGGCTTTTGTCTCTCAACAAACAAGCCCTCTTTAATGAGTTCATGAACCAAACACGATTCATATGCAGATTCAAACAACCCTGGTCCTAATTCCTTATGGACAATAAAAGCGCTGTTTACGATTATTCGTGCAATTTCATTCTCGCTCATATTTTTAGCCCCCTGTCTGTGTTTGTAAAAAAATCTTTGCGAACTTGGCGATCTTTGCGGTAAATTATTCGAAAATACTAACGGTTAAAATCATTTGGGTCATGTTCCGCAAACGACTTCTCGAGTGTCTGTAGAAACAAGGCTGAGTCCTGCGCGCCTGATATAGCGTATTTATTATCGAATACAAAAAACGGTACGCCCTGTGCGCCGACCTGCGAAGCCTCATATATATCCATGTGGACGTCATCGGAGAACATAGTCGTTTTCAAAGTTTCTTTGACCGTGTTCGGATTTAATCCGATTTGTGCACTAAGCTCCGCGAGAGTATTGATGTCGTCAATGTTTTTTCCCTCGGTAAAATATGCGCGGAATAACAATTCTTCTGCTTTGTCCTGTTTGGCGTATTGTTTTGCAAAATGGATGAACCGGTGTGCCAGAAATGAATTTGCAGCAATTGCTTTATCAAAATTGTACGTAAGCCCGTTTTCAGCAGCCATTTGAGTAACGCGGGTATTCATCGTGGTCGCTTCTTCAAGACTTATACCTTTATGTTCGGCGAGATACTGATGAGCATTTTTCGCGGGATTCGTTTTTATTTCCGGGGAAAGCTGATAGCTTTTCCATTCAATTTCAATTTCGTCTTTATGGGGGAATTTATCCAATGCCGCTTCAAACTTCCTCTTGCCCATATAGCAAAATGGGCACACCACATCACTCCAGATTTCAACTTTCATATAAACCTATTCAATTGACAACCTCAAAATTATCATTAAAATTCTAATATTTCTCCATAAAACTTTATTAATCGTTGTCGCGTCTAAACGGTTGATAGAGCAGGAAAGCCAAAGGAATCCCCTTTAATTTGTGTGCCGGAATGCCTATTTTTGTATTGATTAGTTATAAACAAGGAAATTACGGATATGTATAATATTGGAAATGAAGAAGTTCGTCACGATATCGTTAAAATTCAACAAGCTTTTTTGACAAAAGTCTATGGATGGATGATGCTGGGCTTGCTCGTTACCGCTCTTTCATCATTTTTTACAATTACGAACGAATCGGTTATGCGGTTTGTGTTCGGCTCTAAGATAACATTTTACGGTTTGTTCATTGTGCAGTTCGGCATTGTGATTTATCTTGCCGCCCGCATTCAGAAAATGACCGCATCGGTGGCAAGAGCCATGTTTGTGTTGTACTCTGCAATTACCGGAATAACACTTTCTTCAATCTTTTTGGCATTCACTGCCGAATCAATCGTCAGTACGTTTATGATAACGGCGCTCATGTTCGGCTCAATGGCGCTTTACGGCTATTTCACAAAAAAGGATTTGGCCGGTGTTGGACAGTTTATGATGATGGGATTGTTTGGCGTGGTTATCGCATCGGTTGTTAATATTTTCATGGGAAGTGATTCGCTTTCGTGGCTTATATCAATTATTTCCGTTGTCGTGTTTACCGGACTCACTGCTTACGACACGCAGAAAATGAAAGCGATGGCCTACGTGATGTTAGACGGCGAGGAAGTTGCGGCAAAGGGTGCAATCATCGGTGCACTGCAGTTGTACCTCGATTTTATTAACCTCTTCCTCGCGTTGCTAAGATTATTCGGTGACCGAAGATAAATGAGGCAACACTCGAACGAATGACGGTCTACTAAAAATAATCTGTGAAAATCTGTGTCATCCGCGTCATCCGTGTTCCATTTCTGACAAGAGCTTTACATATTTTTGCAATCAATCAAGGCGAACGGAATTGTTAATTTTAGTTCGCCTTTTTCTTTTGCGATGCAGTTCAGCTTTTCTTCAACAAGAGTGAATATCTTTTCCAGCATATCTTCCGGTACTAATTCTTTCCAGCCTGGAAGGAACCAATGACTGATGAATGAATGATTAAGCATCGCGGAACCATCGGTATATCGTAGATCGAACTTTTCCTTAGTAACCCAGATATCCGTGAAATGATTATCGCGAAGTATTTCCACAACTTCCTCGACCGGACGGCGCTTGTTATAAATATGCTCTTTCATTTTCACAATGGAGTCGTCCATATTTTCCTGCGCCAGCACCTCCTCAAAAGTGTTGTAAAACTCTATCATTGAACCATCGAGATTAAACGTCTGAGTGAACTCTCCGCCGGGTTTACAAACGCGCGCGCATTCAGATATGGATTTACCCAAATCCTGTACGTTATTCAGCCCGTTATTGGAAACAATAAGATCAAAGAAGGAATCCGGGAAGGGAAGTTTTTCCGCGACACCGACCTGAACAATAGCATTGGGAATGTTATAAGCACGAAGTTTCTGGTTAACGCGCTCCAAAGCTTTTTCCCAAGGGTCAACGCCATATACGCGACTGCTTTTGCCAAAGCGTTGAGCAAGTTCGACAAGAGGGAACCCTGTGCCGCAGCCGATGTCCAGAATGTTGCAGTTACTGCGCATTGTTATAGTTTGCAATAGTTTTAATCCGAATGGCGCGGACCACAACGGCAGCTCATCAATCGCGGAGATAAGTTTCTCATCGTCCGGATTAACATGGAGATTTATATATTCAAGCATGGTTTACTCCTTTACAATTGTTCCCTGATGGAAAAGAATCTGCCATTGTTCACCGGATTTTTTCCATATGGAGCTCCTCAAACTCATATCCGCTTCTTGTCGAAGAAAATATGTTAATAAATAGACATCCTCCGCGAGCGTTACTACATTAAAATTGTACGGACTCAAATCAGTAGCAACACGAGATTCCTTCCGCTTGCGAAGTATTTCTAAGGTATCATTTTTATTATAAGTTTTTCCCGACGAGCCAAATTCAACGAAATGGTCAGATAAAAGCTGCTCAAAAGAGAGAAAATCAGATTCGGCGGCAGGACTCAGTAAAGACAGCTCAAACTGCTTCAATTTTTCGAGTACAAATGACTCTATGTTATTCATCATATTTGCCTTAATTATATGCAAAAATACACAATCCTGGGGATATTGACTGAAAAGTAAAATGATGATTAGTATGCAAATTTAAAAACTGCCGAAAATATTTTGGTTTGTTATTAAATTATTTTAACTTGGATTATCGTAAAGTCTGAGGTAATGCAAAATGGGTACCCAACAGTTACTGTTAATCAGTTTAGGCATTATCATTGCCGGAATTGCCATTGTAGTCGGAATTAATCTATTCAATTCTTATTATGATGAACATCTTGAAACGGCAGCCATGAATACACTTAATGAAATAACTTCACATGCAATTGCTTATTCAAAACGACCGATTTCCGCAGGCGGGGGAGAGGGGTCTTTTGTCGGTTATTCCGCGATGCAAACATCGGACTATACGGTGTCGGTTACAGCTACCGAAAGCGATATTACAATCTACCTGCAATCAAAAAATTTAGCGTCGGATGGTACACCGGCCTTAGTAACCGGGACGATAACCACTGATGGGGTTGATGAAGCAAGCGTATATGACCACAAAAGTAAGTCATGGAAAAAAGTTAAGACAAAAAACAGCAATGGCAATAATGGCAATGGAAACGGTAAAGGAAATGCCAACGGGCACGATAAATAATTCTTAACCGGTCAGGTAAATACGATTGTTTTTCTTCCGTGAACCAAGACTCTTCGTTCAGAATGATGCAGCAGAGCACGGGCAAGTACCAATCTTTCCAGATCCCTGCCTTTACGGACAATATCAGTCAGTGTGTCTTTATGCGATATCCGGATAATATCCTGCTCAATAATCGGCCCCTCATCCAACTCTTCGGTAACATAATGACTTGTAGCCCCAATGATTTTCACACCGCGCTCATAGGCTTGCTTATATGGATTGCCGCCAACAAAGGCCGGTAAAAACGAGTGATGGATATTGATAATCTGATTGGGATAATCAGCGAGAATCGTAGGCGAAAGAATCTGCATGTATCTTGCAAGGACAATAGTGCTTATATTATATTCTTTCAACAGCCGCAATTCTTCAGCTTCCTGTGCGGCTCTCGTTTCGGGAGTAATCGGAATGTGATAAAACGGAATGCTGTACCGGTCTGCCAGATAACGAAGGTCATCGTGATTTGATATGATAACAGGTATTTCAATGTTGTATTCGCCGATATTATATCGCCACAAAATTTCCTGCAAACAGTGACTGTATTTCGAAACAAAAATCGCGGTGCGTATTTTCTTTTCGGCAAACTCAAGCCGCCAATGAGCATCAAACTCTTTCGCGAGTGGCGCGATAGCGTCAAATATTTCCTGTCCCTTAAGAGAAAAATTCTGCATGTCCCAGGAAATACGGATTGAAAAATATTTTTCGTCGGAATCTACATGCTCATCAAGATCAAGAATATTTCCACCGCGCTCAAACACGAAATGCGCGAGGCGTGAAACAAGTCCGACTCTGTCCGGGCACGATAAAAGTAGTATGGCGGTTGATTTATTGTTCATATCTTCATTGTCGTTTTGAATTAAAAACTGAAAATACGCAATTGGCGGGGAAAAAGCATCTTAATGATGAATCTGGTGAGGATCTGTTTAGCTTTTATTGTGAAATGTGCCCGACAGATTTTCCGGAATGGCAATCCGCTTTCGTACTCCGCAGCCCCCGCTTTTTTTGAGCCTATTTCTCGTACATCGTTTTGATATACTCCGGAACATCCGTCTCATCTTTGAAAAAGTCCTTTTTCTTTCCTGCGGATAAAGCCCATCGGTCGAGCCACGATATGCCCCATTTAATAGGGACAGTTACAGGGGTCTTGTACACGGTATCCTTTAGCGCATCTTCCAGGTTTATGAAAGTATATCCGTTCTTTTCAAATACGGACATCAGCACATCGGCGTAGTCAGCGTTGAGTTTGCTGGCATGCATCAGTAATATCTGATTGATATTTCTACCGAACAGGCGCGTTGACTCCTGCGCGTAATACTGGACTTTCTTTTCGAGATAGATGATATAGTCCCGCCCGATTGAATCAGCTTGAAGAGTGTCTTTGTTTTGTAGTGCTTTGTGATAACTGACGGCGAACATATAGTCATCATTGTCAATTGTCACGGGTGCAATGGTGTATTTTTTCGCTGCCAAATACTGTGCAAGTGAATCGGCTCTTTCTAAGGTTGCACCTACAAACAAGTAAGGATGCCGGAAATATCTCAGATGCATGTTTCTGGCCGCAAGCAGTTTCGCTAAGACCTTCTCTCCCTTAACGATGTCGTCTGTGTAATCTGAGAATGATACCTTATTGAAGTTACAATGTGAAAAAGTATGATTGCCGAGTTCAAATCCGTTATCAAGCCATTGTTCAAGCAGCTTCACCCGCCATGGGACGAGCCCGCTATTATCATAAAGCTTGCCCTCGTTAACAAATCCGGTTACCGGGACGTGATGTTTTGTGAAAGCGGTAAGCAGTTTTTTCGTGTTTGTGGTTTGCCATGCGGAATCATTTGTGCCATACGGGACAAAGGGCAGATCATCTACCGTAATACAGATGCGGTTTTGTGAATTTACAAAAGAAGCAGTAAGCAATACCGCTAACACGACAAGACGTAAATTTGTCAAAGCGATTCCGTTGGTAATGATGAGTATTTTTGCATAAGAGAAAAAATGCCCTTTTCTACTTATCAATACCGACTTCTTTGAGAAATTTTATAATGCTCTTGTTAATTTCTATGTCTGCCTTTTCACCGAACTTACCGTGTCCGCCGCCGGGAACGGTAATGAATTCATGTTTAACACCGGCTTCTTCCAATTTATCACTCAGTGTTTCCGATTGTGTATATGATATCGTCGGGTCGGCATCGCCGTGAATAATGATAACCGGCGGACACTTTGCATCCACATAGGTAATCGGCGAAAGTGAGCTGAGAAAACTCGTGTTGTTGATTTTGCTCTTTACCCAGATTTTCAGTGATTTGGTAAGCCATTGCTCGGGATCGCGCAGATCAACGCCACCGTATTTATCAATGATTGCCATGACCTTGATGTTTTCTATGGTCTCACAATCTTTATCAAACAGATGATTGTTGCCCAGAAAACCGGACATAAGTGCAAGGTGTCCGCCTGCTGAATTACCCATGATGACAATTTTATCAGGATTAACGTGCAAACGTGCCGCGTTCTTAATTAAATAGATTAACGCGCAACGGACATCCTCAAGCGCCGAAGGAGCGCGTGATTGTCCCGCGAGGCGGTATTCAACATTTGCCACAGCCCAGCCCTGATTAAAGAACACGTCAAAATCGAAATGCGATTCTTTTACGCCATGCCACCAGCCGCCGCCGTGAACATCAATAATCAGCGGAACAGATTTGCTCGTATCTTTAGGCAGATAAAGATCAATCGTGCCTTTCCAGTCATCTACGGTTTTGTAGACAACATTTTTCTGCATCGCGTAGTTTTCAGGCACTTTGACCGGCGGGTACTCGGTTGTTTGTTCAGCTTCTTGGGCTGCTATCGGATTGAGAATTAAAAAGAAAATTATCGGAAGTAGTAATCTGAAATATGATTTTGTATTCATGACTTTGTAACGTATATAAATGATTGTTAAAATACGCATTTTATAAATAAAATATTACGCCGCCAGCCGCAGCCTGTATTTGCGCTTTATAGAAAGGGGACGAAAGAGAAACTTACATCTTTTCCCATTTTTGCAGTTCAAAAGTAATTTCGCTGTAGCCGAGTACGGAACGCATAACGCCCATGAATCCGTCACCGCTAATATAGATGATAGTTTTAACAATCCCGATTCCGGGAACAATCCAATCGGTTACTTTGCTTTGATCGCTGCCTGGGTGTGAAAAAACAGTAGAGACCTTTAACGCCGGGAACGTACCTGCCTTTACCGTAACGGATTCTTCTTTTGATTCAACAACCGACATGACTGTTTGCACAGAGTCATCATCAACATATTCAGTAGTCCGGGCATTCCAAACTTTGCCGATTGGGCACGGTGATTGATACCGGATCATCGGGGTCTTGTATGTGGATGTTTGTTCTTTCGTTATGAATCCCATTACTCTGAGTTTTTGATATACCTTCCCGAGTTTCAGTCCGGACTGTGTTAAATAATAATCCTGATTATAGGTAAACTTTTCGCCGTTGTTTCTGATATACAGCATGTTTCCTTTGGATGTAATTTCCGTTTTTATGGAACCAAAGGAGCTTTCATAATACATCCTTGTTCCGGGGAAATACGGCACGTATTGTTTCGGAGTGGTTTCCGGAGAAATTTGAAGTGTCCCGCTGATGATAAATATTACACAAAAATAAATTGATGTAAAACGCTTCATGTAGCTCGTATGTTTGTGAAATTTTTAATGTTTAATATAATAAAACATTCCAACGCTGCTTACTGATTTATGTTATGCTTCTATTAAATCAGCAACAGTGGGGTTGGAAAAATTCGTATTGTTACTTTGGACGATTTGCCAGTATTGCCCGCGTGGCAATTTCGTTTATAAAGACTTCAATATTTGCATAACCGCTGTTATCCTTTGATAATGCCGGGGCATCATCGGGATTCTTCGGATCAAGTCCATGTGCGGATTCCCAGGTGTCCGGGATGCCGTCACCATCTGAATCCAGAGGCGGTTCTTCATGCGAATAGACCGCCCATCCGCCGACTTCATTTTGCGAATCTATAATCCGGCCTTTATTTGTTTTTACTTCATTAACAATTGAAGCATCGGTCATGTCACGATTCGGACATATTGCTCCCGCTTGAGCAACAACCTGCTTATATGCTTCATGCGCGGAAGACGTAGTTACCACAGAAGCCTCAAACGGTTTGGATACCAGTGTGAAGTGCGGTGTTTCCTTATCGCTGCATGTAAACATAGCCTCCGGCGAGGCGGTAAATTTCGGGTATTCTTCGTATTCGTTGTCTTCGACATAGTATGTGACGTCTGCCGTTTTTGTCAACGCGATAGGGGGTCGCGTAGTGCTATTGGGGCCGGGGCGCAAATAATTTCCGATGTAGTTTGCGCGAAGATTGTCGCCGGTCATTCCGCTGCACACATGTCCCCAATTATACACGACATTATTACGGACATCAAAAGTAGGGTAGGGAGGGTTGCCGTAATTGTCTCCGAGCCGTGGACTCCGGGCGTCATTATCAACCCATAAATTGTGATGGAGCGTTACGCCACCAACCGCGCGGACAAGCGAACCGTAAGCGTGTTCACCTTTGGGATGAACACTATGGTTTAACGATTGGCCGATCAGACACCACTGAACGGTTACGTCATGAATTGCGCCGCTTGGTGAAAGACATTCGTCAACCGACCACGTCGCGCTGCAATGATCGAAGATTACATTATAAGCCCGCTCGCCTGCACCCATCGCATCGGTCGCTTTTCCGCTGATATCTCCCGGACGTACGCGGAGAAACCGGACAATGACATCATGGGTGTTGACTTTAAATTCACTGCGCTTGAGACAGATGCCTTCTCCGGGAGCGGTCTGTGCTGCTATGGTGCAATATGGTTCTGTGATGTTAATAGGCTTTTGTAAATCAATGATGCCCGATACTGCAAACACGATAATACGGGGTTCGGGTGCTTTGCATGCCGCGCGGAAACTTCCGGGGCCATCATCATCGAGAGTGGTAACCACATAGACTTTTCCTCCTCTGCCGCCGATTGTAGTCGAACCGAATCCCTCTGCTTCAGGAAAAGCGGGAATAGATTTTGATTGAGCGAATGTCAGCAAAGAAAAAACGAGCAGCGAAAGAAATATTTTTATAGATGTCATATAGCAGCAGAATATTTTTGTTGCAAAAAACGAATATGCTAAAATATATAATGCCTCGGTATGGAAAAAGAGTGGACCGTAGTTTGACAATTCATAGCCCATGATTTAAATCATGGGCTATGAAAAATCATGCCGGTGCTCTGCACCTCAATATTGTGTTGAAACACTCGTGCTATAAACATGACAATCCTACGGATTTTCGAAGAATTTATTGCAATTGAAATCCGTAGGATTGTCATGTTTATAGATATTTGTACAACGAGAGTAATTGAGCCCCATGGGGGCGGCATGTTAAATGTAAATCTCGCCCTTCATATACACCACCGCGTGTCCGCCAATGAGGACGCGGTCGCCATTCAATGTGAGTTTTAAATTACCGACTCGTGCGGATGCTTGCGTTGCTGTTAGTTCGATCTTGTTGAGAATACCCGACCAATACGGTGTTAGCACAGTATGTGCTGAACCCGTAACCGGATCTTCATTAATACCGACACATGGCGCGAAGAATCGTGAAACAAAATCAACATTTTTTCCAGGAGCGGTAACAATAACTCCCCGTGATTGTGTGGAAAGCATTTTTTGAAAATCAGGTTCCAACGCGGTAATTTCATCTTCGCTATTATACGTTACCATGTAATCGTTCACGCCTTTAAAACAGGAAACAGGCTTACCGCCCAATGCTTCAAACAATCCGGCGGGAGCTTCGCACGGCGCAGGAAAATCAACGGGGAAATCCAGATACAGCACATCTTCTTTTTTTATAACATGCAGCATACCGCGATACAATGATTTTAATGAAATGCGCTCTGTGGTTTTTTCGTAATACTCGAACAACACTTTGCCTGATGCAAGCGTCGCGTGCCCGCACAGATCTACTTCAACAGCGGGAGTAAACCACCGGATTTCATATTGTCCGCCCGCTTTAACCACGAATGCGGTTTCGGAAAGATTGTTTTCCATTGCAATGTTTTGCATTACTGCATCCGGCAGCCATGAGGGTAAAATAACTACGGCGGCAGGATTGCCTTTAAATAGTTTATCGTTAAAAGCATCAACTTGATATATGGGAAATGTTGCCATGTCAAACTCAAATATATTTAATAGCAAAATATACACAATCAAACCGATCGGCGGGCATTAAGCGTCGGTTATTGATTCAAAATATTTCAAAAAAATTTCGATCCGGACAGTACGGAGAATGAAAGGTGCTTGAGCGAAAGCAATATATGAGTGATTACCCGGATTAGTTTATTATATTGCGATTGTATTATGAAGGTAACAAAAAGATGAAAACTATCGGACTTATTGGTGGAACAGGCTGGCCTTCGACGGTTGAGTACTATCGGATTATCAATCAGGAAATCAACAAAAAGCTCGGCGGAGACGACTACGCCGAGTGCATTCTGCATTCGATTAATTTTGGTAACATGCGCCGGTTCAGGCAGCAAGGCCATCCGGAGAAAATATTTGAAATGTTTTTATGTGCGGCTGAAAATCTGGCAGCAGCCGACGCCGATTGTATTTTGTTGTGTGCGAATACAACCCATCAATACGCTGATGAAATTCAAAAGAAAATATCAGTGCCGTTATTGCACATTGCTGACGCGACGGCGAAGGCCATCACGGCGGCTGGCATGCATACGGTTGGACTCATGGGGACAAAGATGACTATGGAGATGCCTTTCTATAAAGACAGACTTACCGGACATGGAATAAAGACTATCGTTCCCGAACCGGAAGAACGTGAGTATATTCAATCGGTTATTGATAATGAATTGCTGAAAGAAATATTTACACCTGAAACAAAAAAGCGGTTGCATGAAATTATTAACAGGTTGCATCAGTCCGGGGCTCAGGGAATTATTCTCGGATGCACGGAAATTCCTCTCATCGTTCAACAGGCAGATACGACAATTCCTTTATTCGATACGCTTGAGCTCCACGCGAAAGCCGCGGTCGAGTTTGCGCTTTCGTAAGAATGTCGTATAAAGATTGTTGGCTAACGATACCTCCTGCCATTTTAGAAAGGGAAATCTGTAACCTCAAGCACAAAAACCGGCCGGAATTAGAAAAATTTTCTTTAATTTAGAAACTTAGTGCTTAAATTAATGAGAACAGTCCTTTAGGCGGAGCATTTCATGGCAAATAAATACGTGTCCTTTGTGTCTGACGACCACCTGCTGCAGTGTGTCGCAAATTTGCATAAAGCATATGTTGAGGCAAAAAAAGGTATCTCAAAGAAAAAGTTTTACAAAAACAAAGTTGACACTTTTAAGCTGACTTTTGATTCCCTTTTTAGTGAAATGAAAGAAGAAGATATTATTAAGTCGGAAATCTTGAGACAGGTTGACAAGTCTATTAATAATTCCATCGGCACTTTTCATGAAGAAATATTGGGCGGTGTTGAAGGATATGAAAAAGGGAATTTAAGTGGTTTCGATATAAAGGCTATTGATAATACTCTTTTTGCGGATATTAAAAATAAGCACAACACAATGAATAGTAGTGCTGCGGAAAGTCTTTTTCAAAAACTTAGGGGTTACGCAGATCAATATAAGACTTCTAACTGTTATTGGGTTCAGATTCTTGCAAAAAAAAGTTTTAATGAGAAATGGTCGGGAGATATTAACGGGAAAGAATATTCTCATAGCCGGGTGTTTAAAATTTCAGGGGATAAATTCTATGCTTTACTGACCGGACAAGATGATGCATTATATCAGCTATATAGAGTTTTGCCAAAAGTAATCGGCGATTATATGGCATTGAATACAAAATCTTCAAGTGCAGCCAGTAATTCAGTTTTGGATGAATTAATGAGCGGCGTTGAGCTTTCAAAGAGAAGTATTATCGATCAGATTACCTATGAAAACTATGGATATTACACAGACTTTGATAAGCTGTAATAGCGATTTAGAAAATTCACAACCGAAAAACCAACTTCACGTGCTAAATTAACCGGGACGGCATTGCCAATTTGTTTGTATTGGTGTGCAAGCGAGCCGGAAAATTCCCAGCTATCCGGAAAGGTTTGAATTCGTGCGTATTCCCTGACCGTAAATGGGCGCGTCTCATCAGGATGACATCTTTCGGTTTGCTTTTGTGCCGGGCTGCAAGTTAGGGTTAGGCATGGTTCATCCCATCCGATTCTTCTGGCCATCCCTGTTTTACCTCCTCCCAAATGGTAGCTTCCACCCATGAAATCTTTTTGAATTCCAATTGGCAAATCCCTCCAGTAGCCCTTTGGGGGAACTAAATCAAGCACGGATTTCTTTTTCGCAGGATATTTTGCTCCGGGAGATTTCGGGACATTTGAGTTAAATAGTACACCTTTTTTTAAGGCATCTTTTAAAGTATAAACTTTATTATAAGGTTTTGGATATTCGAATTTAATATCAATATCTTTTCGTATGCCTACTAAAATTAATCGCTCCCTTTTTTGGGGTACTCTGAAGTTAATGGCTTTCAGTATTTGCACGGGAGCAACATTGTAGCCAACTTCATCTAATATGGAAATCATTCCCTGTAGCGTCTTCCCATTGTCGTGATTTAATAGTCCGCGGACATTTTCACCGATACACATTATTGGCTTTACTTCTTGTACGACTCTGGCAAACTCGTAAAAAAGAGTTCCTCTGGCATCTGCCAAACCAAGCCTTTTTCCTGCGTAACTGAAAGCCTGGCAGGGAAAGCCCCCCGTAACCAAATCAACTTTATTTAAATATTTCTTGAAACTAAAGTTGCTAATATCGCCTTCAAGAACTTCCCAATTTGGACGATTTCTACGCAACGTTTCACATGCCCATTTATCAATTTCATTTAACGCAACGCACTTGAGTCCGGCAAGCTCCATGCCTACCGCCAGCCCACCGCCTCCGGCAAAAAGCTCTATAACGGTGTATTCGTTGTCAGGTACGACATTATTTGAATCAACTTCATCTTGACTATTGTCTAAAAGCCCGGGGAAAAAGGTTTCAATTTGCTGTTTGCTATAAACCCTATAATTGCTTAATGGCTCGCGTATTGCGGGAAATTGCCCGCTTCTGTCCCATCTTCTCAGGGTTTCTTTACTTTTACCTATTAACTCAGATGTCTCCGAGAGCGTTAAATATTTTTTCATAACCATATTACTCAACATTATACATGGTTACAATATAGTAAATGTTTAAATATAATGCAATATTGTTTGATAATTCTTAAATGTATTCTTGCGCGCAATCGAGGTTCGAAGTTCTAAAGTTTTCCAAACGCGTTATTTCACTGAAAAAATAATTAAGAAATTTCTATTGTCCGAGTTTTTTCAGCATTTCTTTGGCGTTTTCGCTTTCTGGATTTAATTCCAGGCTCTTTGTATAATACTTAATCGCCAATTCCTTGTTGCCGCTGTTCAAGTATGCTTCCGCGTAGCTGTCATACGCATTTGCCGATTGAGGAAAGGCATACACATTAAGCGCAAATACGTTAATGGACTGCTCGAACTTCTTTTCACCGAGCAAATCATATCCTTTTACATTTACGATGTCTTCAAGCAGCCCTATTGCGCTATCTTTCTTTTTCAGCGCTTCAATGCCGGCGTCAAGTCCGTGTTCTAAAGTAACGGCAATGATGTTCTCCGTAAATGATAGATTTGCCGGATTATCCGGAATCGGAATTGTCGGTTCGTACGAGGAGTCAAACATCATTTTTGCAATTTCGAAGTTAATTCCCTCAAAATATCGCTGAGCCTTGTTTGATAACATGATGATTGTTATCCCTTCATCAATATATCTATGAAAGTCAGCGTAAAAAATACCGTTGGATCCGTTATGCAGTATGTGGAGTGTATTTCTATTTGTTCTCAAAACATCCCAGCCGTAAGCATAATAGGAAGATTCGCTTTCGTTTGGCCGTAATTTCGGATGATACAATTTTTCTTCCGCCTCTTTGGATAGAATTTTGTCGCTCCGGAGCGCGGTGTTCCACTTGTACAGATCTCCGATTGTCGAAAGTATGCCGCCGTTTCCTTTTAAATGCCAGAACGGAGCATTACCGTTCCACGCTTTTTCAATCGGCTTGCCCCATACCCGGTCATCTCTATGGTAACCTGTTGCAATCAACGCGGTGTCAAACTTCGGCCTGCTGTAACCGGTCTGCTCCATGTGTGCGGGTTTCCAAAGGTTTTCATATAGATACTCTTCGTAGGCCTGTCCGGAGACTCTCTCTATGATTAAAGCTAAAAGACTGAAGCCGATATTCGAGTAAGAAAATTTTGTTCCGGTTTCAAATTGCAGGGGCGCGTTAAAAACAGAGTCAATAAATGCGCTTGCGGTTATTGCATCATAGTCGCCGCCCACTACGCTTGGCAGTCCCGACCGGTGCCTCAGTAAATCGTGTATGGTAATAGTTGATTTGCCTTTGGGTACATTCTTAAAGTACTTGGTAATGGTATCGCCGGTGGAGAGTTTTCCCTGCATTTCCAATTTTAAAATTGCGGCTGCGGTAAATTGTTTTGTAACCGAACCAATGTCGAAAATTGTGGTGGGAGTGTTTTTAATTTTTCGGTTGATGTCCCTGTATCCATATCCGCTCGAAAGCACATTACCGTCAGGCAGCCCGACCAGAATACTTCCCGAAAAACCAAGGCTTTCCATTTTATCAAGATAGGATTCAATCCGTTTGATTGTCCGGCTGTCGCTATGTGGTTGACCCAAACCTGAATGGCACAGTAATGCAAACAATGCTATAGTGGCTAATAATTTGCTCATCGAGATCCTTCATGTAATTCGAAAAATGCGTCGAACTTTAAAAGTCAGCAATAGTACGCGGCATCAACTTAAGAAAATTAATTTTTCGGCACAATGACATGAATATGTTGATGCCGTAAATAATTTATTCCTCTATAGTTAAAATTTCCCGGTATATTTTGGATCGAAATCTATCATCCATTCAATCCCATACTTGTCTCTAAACATACCAAAATAAGAACCCCAGGGGCTGTCTGCCATCGGCACTTCAATCTGTCCACCGGCAGAAAGACCATTAAATAATTTGTCTGCTTCTTCTCTGCTATCTGTGCTTATTGCAATTTTACTTCTGTTTTCGTTTTCATTTGTCGGTCCCATGCTCTCGGGAACGTCATTTCCCATTAAAATATTTTTCCCGATCGGTAAAGCGATGTGCATTATTTTATTTGCCTCATGTTCAGCTATCGGGATTTCAGGACTTGCAATGTCTTTGAAGCGCACAATTGTTGAGAGCTCTCCTCCAAAAACCGATTTATAAAAACTAAACGCTTCTTCGGCATTCCCGTTGAAATTAATGTGGGGATTAATTTGTGGCATTTTGGTATAGCTTTCTTTTATTAATGCTAAAATATATTCAATGGTTTCATAACCTGATAATGCTGCCTATTATTACCACTACAACTATTTCCGGTAATATAAAGTTCATGAAAAAATAAGTTAATCAATTTCAGGTAAGTTTTCCGTGATGGCGATTAATTGTTAGCGTTAGGCGTACCGTACTGCGGCATTCGGCAAAGAAGATTATGGCAAAGCCATGCCTCTGGTATCCGCGAGGTACAGTTGAGTTGTTTTGATTAAATATGCAAGCTTCCTTATCATAAAGAAAGATATGGCAAATACTTTCTTTTTAATAAAGAAAGTGCTAATTTGCATAAAAAGAAAGCACCACTATGCTGTCTGCGTATAAAACAATAATAAAAGACTTTCATTCCGGGAAATTGCCCGAACTTAATAAGCGGGAAATGCAAGCTCCAATCAATTCCGGAAAAATCATCGCGATAATCGGTCCGCGTCGTGCCGGTAAAACGTATTATCTATTTCAGCTAATCGGGGAATTGCGGAATAAAATTTCCAAAGAAGAAATCATATACGTCAATTTTGAGGATGAGCGCATTAGCAATGACGTAAAGGACTTGCAGTCTATTCTTGACGCTTATTATGAATTATATCCCAATGCCGCACATGCACCGTATTTCTTCTTTGACGAGATACAGAATGTTGCGGGATGGGAGAAGTTTGTAAGAAGAATATATGACACAGTCACAAAGAATATTTTTATCACGGGGTCATCGTCAAAAATGCTAAGCAATGAAATAGCCACCACATTGCGAGGACGCGCCTTATCGTATGAGCTTTTGCCGCTCTCATTCCGGGAGTATTTGTCTTTTGCTCGCGTCAATGGAGCGGACAAAGATTCAACGAAAGGAAGAGCACGATTAAGAAGAGAATTCAACCGATTTTTTAAAAACGGTGGGTTTCCCGAATGTATCAACTACTCGGATGATTTAAGAACCAGAACGCTGCAATCATATGTGGATACAATGATCTATCGTGATATTGTAGAGCGGTACGAAGTGACAAACATTTCGGCGCTGCGGTATTTTATTAAGAAAAACATCGGGAATGTCGGCACAAAAATATCATTTAATAAAATATTCAATGAATTGAAATCGCAGGGTGTAAAAATTGCGAAAAACTCCATATATGATTTTTTTAGATATGCGGAGGATAGCTATCTGTTGTTTGTGGTGAATATGTTTTCGGAATCTCTGTCCGTGCAAACCATGAATGACAAAAAAGTTTATTGTATTGATAACGGACTTGCAAATGCCGCGTCTTATAAATTCAGTGAAGACAGAGGACATCTGTTTGAAAATCTTGTTTTTATGGAATTAAAACAGCGGAACATAAAATCATACTATTTTCAGGGTAAAAATGAGTGCGATTTTATCAACCAGAAGAATGACAAAATTCACAGTATTATGCAGGTAACCTTGAAATTGGATAGTGGCAATAAGGAGCGTGAGATAACCGGGCTGCTTGAAGCGCTTCAGAGATTCAAAATGAAAGAGGGTTACATCCTGACGGAAAATCAACAAGAAAAAACTGTAATTGGAGATAAAACAATACATGTCGCACCCTTGTGGCTTTGGTTACTCGAAAATTAGAGAGTCGGAGTATCGCACGAGGTATATATTGGTATTAGGGGATGAGATTTTGGCAGTACCATACTGCTGGCATCCGGAGATCGCAGACTCCAATGGAGATTCTGCGAAGAACCCCTGCCCGCCGCGCGAGGGTTACCGCTCCCGATAGGGAATCGGGGCAGGCTGTGAAGGGGTGTTAAATTGAAATAAAAAGGCTCACATTTCTGTGAGCTCCAAAGCGACCCCAATCCGCCGATGGCGGACGAGGGGGATTTTGGCAAAGCCATGCCAGTTGTTATATGAAAGCTAATTCTCTTTTTACGACGAATGTAATATTTCGCATTTGCCTTGAGTGTCGTCGAATGGTCAATTTTATGCTTCCAGAGTCCATATATTAAGGTTGGCTGTATGACCTAATTGCTTTGTTTTTTTGGAGCAGCTAAGTACTTCTTTCGGGGTTCTCTAAAAATTTCAAACTGTCCATTTTTGTCGATATGTGGACGTATTAGATTAAAGCTTGTAACAATATGCTCTGGAATCGGAAGCTTGTTTAGATTCCCGGGCTCAACTTTTATTGCCCCCGACCCATAGCTCTTTCCAACAAGCTTTAGATTTTCTAGTGTATCAGGGTGATTTAGTGCTTGCCAAAGGTTTTCGATATATTCTTTATCATTATACATAGTATAAACACAAAGAAAACCTGTTAAAGGTAATACTCCTGCTTGATTCTTAATGAACCTAGCATTCCGTCGGCCAAGATATGCAAATAATAATTGAGGAACCTTTCTTTGTTCCATTTTATACCACGGGTTGCGCTGGCGAATAAGGGAACGATCGGGCAAACCCATTTTTTCACCTAACTTCAAATAGACTTGTACAGGCCTTAACTGGTTTGCTGATTCCTGGATATCCAATAAATAAGTTGGGCGATTATTCTTTTCTAATAAATCCAAGTCTTTTAATGTTAACGCACCTCCAGTTATATCCCTGGTTCTTCCAATTGCTCTTTTAAAATATTCTTTAGGTAATCCAAGTTCTTTTATCTGTTTGGCAGTCAAAAAGAAAAACTCATTCGAACCTGTGGCAATCCCTCTTATAACAGTGGCAAAGTCATTTAAGTAGAATTTAAAGCCTTCGTGAGTTTGCGGTGGGCGTGATAAACCTGTTTGTAGTCCCTCCACTAATTTTCTATTGAATATTTCCAACGTAGTTGATTTCCTTTTTGAAAAATTTGAGGAAATGAAATCAAACAAATCGGAAGTGCAGCCCCTTTTAACTTTTACCCAATGAAGAAATTCTTGTGGCTTTGAATTTTTAATTAAAAAAATAATTGCATTGGTGTCAATATTTGGAAAGGGTGTTGCTACTTCATCAAAGGTAATTACTCCCTCGATGCAAAAGTTTTTTGAGATCCAACGCCACAAGGTTTGTGAGAACCTGCCCTCACAAGTGTCCGCGGGCATAATAAAAGCAAGTCTTCCGTTTTTTTCTAAAAGATTTAGTGCTTGAATTAAAAAGTAGATATGATAACCTGCCCGACCATCAATTGGTTCTCCTACTATTTCCGTGGACAGTTGTCGGAGAATAAGCTTTGTCTCTGGGTCTAATCTATGGTGTCTGATATACGGTGGATTTGCGACGATCGCCTTGAATTTTCTGTTAGGCGGTGTTTTGATAAAGTCTTTTTTTTCAACGAGACACTTATTATTATTATAAATTTCATCTGATAAGACCTCTTCATCTATATCAAGGCCAAAAAACTTTGTATTCTTTTTGTTTATCTTCAACAGCGCCTTAAAAAACACGCCCCTTCCCGTGGCTGGATCAAAGACAACATCATTATCTTCCGTAACATATGCAATCATCGCCTCTGCAATCCAGTCAGGTGTCCAAAACTGTCCTTTATTGCGAAGAGTTTCTCTGTCGTCTCGATTATTAGGCAATTTCTGCTTTGAGTTTAGCTTATTCATTCCAGATCACTCAATATATCAATCGCTTCAGATGAAATTTCTAACGCACCGCCATTAAATTTTACATATGGTAAGATGTGCCCATTTTTGTCTTCAATGAAAGCCGGGGTCAGTTGCGGGCTTTCAATAGCAACGCCCAGCGGATATGCATAGTGGTAGTAAAATTTAAAGATCGCTTTTTTTGTAGTCGCCCCGCCTGGTGCTTGAAAAACTTGCTCGGTGGGTTGTATAAATCCTTCGTTAATCAACCGCTCCGCTTCATTAAATGACAATCCATATGCCCTATCATAGAAAACGTGCCAAACATGAATCGGAACCTTGTTCTCATGTTGCCATCTTCGCAATGGTATAAAATCTTCATCTTTTATAATTACTGTAGGCAATACAGCCGCCTTTGGTAGACCCAATTTACCGCCAAGCCGTTTTTGCGCTTTCATTGGAGTTTGAAAATTTGGCATTTTTTCGGCAATCCAAAGAGAGTTCTCGCATTCGATGGCGGCGATTGCCTTCTGTAAGAGAGGGAGCAACAAATCTTCGGTAAGGAAAGGTAATTCTCCTTCTCCACCAATACTGTTTACAAAACCGTCAACAAATGATTTATCATCATGTTTAAAAACCAAAAGATCAGGGCGCTTAACATTACCAAGCCCCGCCGCCTCTAAACGTTCAAAATAAAGTTCGAATGCCCGAACATCGCCTGTGGGTGCAGTACCACTTGGTCCATAGGCAATAGCATAAAATCTATTCGTGTTGTTTGTAGCTTCAATTAATCGCTTTTCACTCCAAACCCCCTGAGACCATCTCATTAAAAAGTCGCTGCCCCGCAGACGTCTGGGGTTTAACAAAAAATCTGCCCAAGATATTTCGGTAATGCCTCTTAATTCAAGTTCAATTTCCGCGGATGAAACAGATAAGATTCGTTCAAATGGGTGGGCTATTGACTTCATAATTTTTCTGTGAATTTAGTTTATTAATTGAAATGTAAACTTGGTGATACAAAGCAAATCTATGATTATCGTTCTGAAAAATAACATTTTTTATTGGGTGAGCAATGTATTTTAATCTGCAAAAATACTCTGTCCGGCGTGACACTATATTGATGGATTTGCGAATCTAATATAAATAGTGGATGCTAGTTTGACTCACCTTTTAAAAACAGTCGTCATTCTTAACCAAAGTTAGTTAAAACAAAAAAGGCTTACATTTCTGTAAGCCTTGTGACCCCAAGGGGATTTGAACCCCTGTTACAGCCGTGAAAGGGCTATGTCCTAACCACTAGACGATGGGGCCGTCTATAGTATTTGTCGTTTTTGAAGCAACAAATATATGAAAAATTTATAATTCAGAATTAACAATTCGGAATTATTCGTACGCCCTGTCCCACTGGGACAACCTACAACTTAGAGGGTTAATATTTAAACCAACAGAGCTACGGGCAAATTACTTGTACGCCCTGCTGGACTCGAACCAGCGACCTACAGCTTAGAAGGCTGTTGCTCTATCCAATTGAGCTAAGGGCGCATAATCTCAAAAACATTAAAACAAGAACAAAAACTATCTGTCGGGGCGGCAAGATTCGAACTTGCGACCTCCTGCTCCCAAAGCAGGCGCGATGAACCGGACTACGCTACGCCCCGAAAATAAATCAATATCTAAAATAACACTTCAGGAGGTGCAAGGAACTTGACGACCTTCCCGACAAGTCGGGACGCGAGAACATCAAACTACGCTACGCCCCGAAAATTATTCATTTTCAGTCTAGTAATATAATATTTTTCTAAATTAATCACAAATGGACCACGGATGACACAGCTGACTCAGATAAGCGCTGAAATTTGGGTGTCTGAAAACAGGTGTTTCAAATATGAAACTATCTGGGAAAATCAGCGTTGTCAGCGGTCTATTTTAGTACAGTTTTTGGGCTAAATGGGCTTTTTTCAGGAATTTCATAAATTTATCAGCATCGTAGGACTTTTCCTTCTCCAAATCACCGGTATCCTGCGAGTGGAGCAGTTTGCCCTTGGTGTCCAACACAAACATGTGTGGATATCCCGGTACTTTCGGGTATTTTGAGAGAAATTCCTCGTTTTTAACTTCTTTGCTGTAATTTACTTTTACAACAATGAAGTTCTTTTCGAGGTAATCTTTAATTTCTTTGTGAGAAAGAATAAATTCGTCAATCCGGTGACACCAGATGCACCATTCGCCGCCAACGTCAAGAATGATCTTTTTGTGCTGTTTCTTTGCCTGTACAACCGCCGTCTTCAAATCTTCCGCGGGATTTCGGGTGGGATCGAATTTCACCCGTTCTTTGTCAAAATCCTGGGCAAAAAGCATTGAACCGAAAAATAAAAACAAAAATAAGACTTTGTAGCGCATATAAACCTTTGAATCTTTAATACAAATATAAACTCCAAACTCACAATGTGTGCAAAAAAATTATGTGAGAAAAAAACACCCGGAATCGCTGTAATTATGTATAGTTTTTAATCTTCCGGGCTATATTTATAGGTTGTCTTAGGCACGGAAATTGATTAATTTTGTAGTTCAGATACTCAGAATTCCCCATCATTAAGAGCGGCACCCGCCCCGGCGGGTATGGAATAGAAACGAACGAAAATAAACAGATAAAGGAATATTATGACCACGAATAAAAAATTGCTCCAATGGGTTGACGAAGTTGCGGCTTTATGTAAACCCGATAATGTCTATTGGTGTAACGGTTCAGAAGAAGAATATAACAAGATGGCAGACATTCTTGTTAAAAAAGGCTCATTTATAAAACTTAGTGACGAAAAGAGACCAAACTCATACTACGCAGTATCAGATCCAAATGATGTTGCGCGCGTTGAGGACAGAACATTTATTTGCTCAAAAGAAAAAATTGATGCGGGCCCGACTAATCATTGGATGGCTCCTGATGAAATGAAAAAGAACATGTCGGCTTTGTACGATGGCTGTATGCGCGGAAGAACCATGTATGTTATTCCGTTCAGCATGGGACCTATCGGCTCAAAAATTGCTCAGATCGGCGTTGAACTTACCGACTCTCCGTATGTTGTTTGCAACATGCGCATCATGACCCGCATAGGGACAAAAGTTTTAGAAACACTTGGCGATGGTGACTTTGTGCATTGTGTCCACTCAGTCGGATATCCGCTTGGAGACGGACAGCAGGATGTTCCATGGCCATGCAACAAAACAAAATACATCAGCCACTTCCCTGAAGAAAGAACTATCTGGTCATTCGGCAGCGGTTATGGTGGAAATGCTCTGCTTGGTAAAAAATGTTTTGCACTTCGTATCGCATCTGCAATGGCGCACGATGAAGGCTGGCTCGCTGAGCACATGCTTATCCTCGGCATTACCAATCCTGCCGGAGAAAAGAAATATGTCGCCGCTGCATTCCCGAGCGCATGCGGAAAAACTAATCTCGCAATGTTAACCCCGACTCTTCCGGGTTGGAAGGTTGAAACTATCGGCGATGATATTGCCTGGATGAAATTCGGCGCAGACGGAAGATTGTATGCAATCAATCCTGAAGCCGGATTCTTCGGTGTTGCTCCCGGTACCTCAATGGATACAAACGGCAACGCAATGCTTTCAATGACAAAGAATTCTATCTTCACCAACGTAGCATTGACTGATGATATGGATGTTTGGTGGGAGGGAATGAGCGACGAAAAACCTGCTCATGTATATGACTGGTTGCGCCGCGACTGGACTCCGGAAACCAAGAGAACAGCTGCTCATCCGAATGCACGTTTTACTGCTCCAGCTTCACAGTGCCCGGTTATTGATCCCGATTGGGAAAATCCTGCCGGCGTTCCTATCTCCGCAATTTTATTCGGCGGCAGAAGAGCATCTGTAATTCCGCTGGTTCATGAATCACTTTCATGGCGGCATGGTGTATTCATCGGCTCAATGATTTCAAGTGAAACTACTGCAGCCGCAGCCGGTGCAGTCGGAACGCTCCGTCACGATCCGTTTGCCATGTTACCGTTCTGCGGTTATAACATGGGCGATTATTTCAAACATTGGGTTGAAGTAGGTAAGAAGAGCGACGAAAGCAAACTGCCGAAAGTATTCTATGTAAACTGGTTCCGCAAAGATGAAAAAGGTAAATTCATGTGGCCGGGATACGGTGATAACATCCGCGTTCTCGAGTGGATTTTCGACCGCGTTAACGGAAAAGTAGTTTATACCGAAGTACCGCTCGGAAGAATTCCTGCCGATGGAGCACTTGATACCAAAGGACTCGACATCAGCGCCGATACTTTGAAAAAACTCTTTACTGTTTCAAAGGAACAAGGCTTAGGAGAAGTTGCCGAACTTCGCGAATACTACAAAACGTTTGGCGATCATCTTCCGAAAGAACTGGCGGCCGAACTTGATGCATTGGAAGCAAGATTCAACAAGCAATAAAAATTCTTTTGTAGAAGATAACACAAAGCCGTTCCATTGGAGCGGCTTTGTTGTTTTATACTTGCATCTACGACTCTCCGTCGTGAACGACAGAGTTTAGAGCAAGTTAACTGGAATATTTCATTAACACGGCGTTTTAACGCCGTGAATAGACGACCTTAACACGAATCGGACTTTAGTCCAATTTTACAAATCCATATCGGCGCATAAATTCTTCATGTTCTTCCATAAAACTTTTCTTTCTGTGATGCTCCTCCTGATTCTCAATATATCGTTTTACTGCTTCAACCTGTGATTCACCGATTGATACCGCGAAATATTCTTGCGCCCATTCGAACTTATTATGTGTCTTGCTGTTAGAATTCATCCAATGTGATGATTCTCCTTTTATAAGTTTCGCTACGGCTGCAATATTCTGATCACGCCCCAATGAGAGAAGACAGTGCAGGTGATCGGTTGAACCATTGATAATTGCGGGGAATATGCCTTTTGATTTAGCGTTTTCAAGAATATGCCGGATAAGTTCATATTTGATATCGGGAAGAAGATAATGAGTTTTATTTCTTGTCCCGAATACAAGATGCACCCAGATTTTTACGTATGCCATAAACAGCTCTTTGAATGATGGTACTCAAAGATATAGTAACTTTCATGTAAACGCAATAGTGGATTGGACTAAAGTCCAGGAAAGGTGGGGGGCGCTTTCACGGCGCTAAAGCGCCGTGTTAATTAAAGGACGCGTTGTTTACGGCGTGGTAGATGAATCCCGCGTCGCAATAAACTTTTCCCAATCTTCTTCGGTATCTAAATCCAGCAGCACTTCGGGATAATTACAAGCCCATAATTTTTTCTTTACCATAGGCAGGCGGCTGATATCGCGCAAAGATTGAAATTCGTTTTGTTCATAGATAAGGCTCAATAGCGAGTTGTGTATAAGTATCGGATGCGCATTACGTTCTTCGCATCTGGGTTGAATCCAATTATAGCTTCTTTCAATCTGCGATACGAATTCATTATAGAAGGGGACGGGTATTCCCGGCTGGTCAACAAAATGAAACAGCACCCATTCGCTTTGATGTAGTTCGCGGAAACCCGTTTTAATCGAACCAAACATTCCTTCGGCATATGCGGGATTATGTTTAAAAATAACTTTCTCGTGCATCTCAGGTGCGAGAAGCTTTTCAATAGTATCTTCAATTTCATCACTTCGAAAACCTGTGACAATAACAATGGTACCGCAAACGGTAGCCATTTTTTCAATCACATGCAGCAATAGCGGTTTGCCCTGCAGGGTGATAAGCGGTTTAAATCGTTTCATGCGGGAAGAAAAACCCGCCGACACGATCAGTCCATCCGGAAGAGGCAGCCGTTGATTCATTTATGCTTTCGAAAAATAATTTTTCCATTCCTGATATGAAAGGACATCAGGTGTGTCATTCCATTTCGCTAGAGAATTCGTGTCTTTCAATCCGTTGCCGGTCAGCATGAGCAGAGATGTTTCACCATCTTTCAACTTGCCTGATGCTCTATACTGTTGATAGCCTGCGAATGCGATCGCGCACGAAGGCTCGACAAGGATTCCGGTTTTTTGCACCATTGTTTTTTGAGCTTTAAGAATGTCTTCGTCGGATATTGCAATTGCATCGCCGCCGCTTTGTTCGATCGCATGCGCGGCATGAAAGAGATTGCGCGGCGCACCGGCGGAAATGCTGTCGGCTAAAGTTTTTGCTTCAATAAATGAAAATGATTTTTCGTTCATATAGCGGCATACGGCATCACTGCCTTTTGCCTGAAGTGCGATTAGTTTCGGGGGTTTCTCAATCCACCCGAGCTTTAACAAATCTTCAAACCCGCGATAGATACCGGCAATGATTACACCATCACCAACGGGGACAAAAATATTATCCGGCACTTTGCCCTGGGATAAAATGAAAATATCGAAAGCGGATGATTTTTTTCCTTCAATTGTCAAAGGATTATACGCGGTGTTTCTGTTATACCATTTCTTTTGATTCGAGATTTCTAAACTGAGATCGAAAGCATCATCATAGCTGCCTTTAATAATATAAATAGCAGCGCCGAATGATTGTATCTGTATGCGCTTACCGAGTGGAATATTCTGCGGCACAAAAATATGTGAGCGAATTCCGAGTCGTGCCGATATACCTGCAAGCGATGAGCCCGCGTTGCCGGTTGAAGCAGCGGCAATTTCCGTAATACCCATCTCGATTGCTTTTGCAACCACCAGCGATGTTGCCCGGTCTTTATATGACAATGTCGGATTGCTGGTGTCATCAAGGACAAAAAAGCTGTTGCCGTCAAAACTGTACTGTGGCAGTCCGGTTGCGGGTAATGCGATGCGGTCCATGAGGGAATTATTTACGGCCTTTTGCAGAGGATATAATTCAGGCGTCAGCCAGAATCTACCGGCGCGTTGTTTTAAAAATGCTTCGCGGCTGAGTTTCTTTTTCAGCGAATCGAAATCATAATCAATTAATAGAACTCCGGTCAGCGGCTGGTTGCGATTTGCAGAGCCGCAGTCGGGACATAGATACAGTAATTCTTTTTCAACAAGTTCAGCGGCATATGTTTTATTGCACTGAAAACAACGATAGGTATAGTGACTCATAATACTCTTTAAATTGTGAATAAGTAAAAATACGCAGATATAACGAATTAGAAAAAGTCCAAGGTCTTCGAGTGTCCCGGCTTCAGCCGGGATGTATCGAGAAGACCGGAAAACCAACAAATGATGCTTGTAACACCCTTGGCGATTTATGAAATCCAATATCTCCAATATGGAGCATTGTTACAACGATGTGTGTTGCGGCCTTGGCGGGACGATGGAAATATTGTTTGACAATGGGGTGAAAATGTAATAATTTAAATTCTATCTTAAACATTTTGCCAGAGGGGCATATGAGGCTAAAAATTTGTCTGTTGGTATCACTTTTACTTTTAGGTAAAGTCTACGCTAAAAGTGACACACTTGTAATAAACACAGGTAGTGAAATAAAGTTATTTCTTGCTGCGCAAGTAGATTCAATAACTTTTTACAATTTTTCAAAGGGAAAGTTGACAGCAGTTGAAAATGAAGGCCAGAAGATGCTGTCTAAAGAGTTCACCGTTTCGCAAAACTACCCGAATCCATTCAATCCATCAACCCGTCTGAGTTGTTATTTGCCCGCAAAGGGTAATGTTGCCGTTCGGATTTATGATATCAACGGCGGCTTGATTAAGCAAATATATTCCGGGGAAATGGAACAAGGCAGTCATGAGTTCATGTGGAAAGGACGAAACGAGCATGGTGCTTATGTCGCCAGTGGACTGTATGTGTTTAGCGTACAATTTCAGAATGTTCAGATAGCAAAAAAAATAGTGCTTCTAAAGTAAGAGCGCGATAGCGGTTGATTTATCTAAGTAATGAGAACTATAGTACTCAAACATTTTATAGTGGAGATAAAAATGAAAAAATTGTGTCTGATATTAATTGTTTTTTCTTTTGCGATGATATATGCACAAAATAAAGTATATATATGGCAAAATAACGTTGTTATTGACTCAATGGATATAACAAGCAGTCTGCATTTGAGTTTTAGGCCATCTCAAGATACGGCTCAAGGGGGTCTTTTGGCTTATTTCCCATTCAACGGAAATGCAACGGATGCTTCGGGCCGTGGAAATGATGCCGCTGTTCATGGCGCACTCTTAACCAATGACCGTTTTGGAAATCCAAATAGTGCCTTTAAATTCTCAAACGGAGCGTACATTGATGTCCCTCGATCAACGCTATTAGAGCCTACGTTGGGACTGACTTGTGCGGTTTGGGTACGTCCAGATAGCGCGCTGGCCTGGGGAACAATCCTGACAAAAAGGTATGCGGAAGATTCATCGCCATTTAATTCATATTTCGTCGGAAAAACACCAAGCTCCAATAAATGGTCATTTTATACAAGTGTAAATCATACAATTTACGATAGTGCCGATACAAAACCACTTGTATGGACATTCCTAACTTGTACTTGGGATGGGAGCAAAAATATTATGTATGTAAATGGTGTTAAAGCAGCTGAAATCGCTAATGCCGAGGCTATACCGTACAGCACTCTTTCGCTTCGAATTGGGACGGCAAGACTGGATGGAATACTTCACATTCAAGAGCAGGCCTTTAATGGAGTTATAGATGATGTTCGTCTTTATAACCGTGCAATTATACCCGAGGAGATAAACGCCTTGTATCATGAGGGCGGTTGGACTGGAAATTAAAGGAGATAATAGAAAAAGAGAGGCGCCCCCGCCTCTCTTTTTTTTGAAAGACAACCAGAATGCCGACAAACAGATGATTCCATGTACAGGACACAGCAACAATACTCGAATTCGTTCCAGTTCATATATATACTGCAGGTCAGTCCTGAGTATCAAGAAGTCTTGCGTCCTTCAACGATTACAGCATTTACTGTTCGGTCTTCAAGCTCGATAGCCCCTATGTCCGGTATTGCGCTTTTAAATGGCGGCATCTCTGTGGCAGAGAATCCGAGCGATTGCAAGACTTGAACAAGGGTTTCTGTGTCATACATGCAGCGATGCGGGAATTGGGTGATGGGTAATAATAACTTCTTCAAAAAACCCTCTTTTGCCGTATACAGTACGCCTAATGATTTAATAAAATCATCTCCCTTCACATTCCCGCTTGTATATTCCAGAACATGATATTTTAAATCAGGCACGATAACTCTGACAATTCCATCTTTTTTTAATACTCTGCGACACTCTTTGAGCAGGGCTAAGCCCTCCTCTTTTGAAAAATGTTCTAGTGTATGTGAGGTATATATAATGTCTACACTACCATCACTCCATGGCAATTTCTTATTGAGATTGTGAATAAAAGTCTTACTCCAATCACGGACATTGCCGGATCCATCTTTGTCAAAGATTTTAAACCGACGATTAATAAAGTTATAGAACGGAACTTTGTTAAGTCGTGCCCCTAATGAATAATCAACATTTATCCAGCCCTCGGGCTGTTTTGTCCCACTGCCAAGATTAAGTTTAAGCATATATATTCTCGCAAATTAAAAGAGTATTGATTTTTTATATAAATATGGGCAATGAATAATTCTTTGCCAAACAGTATTAAATTTAGCAATTAATATATTTTATTTTTCTCAAATATAAATAGATAATCCGGCAAATTTTAAGCATAGGCGGGAAATAAAATAGATATACCGGGCTTATAATTGCTGTCATCAAAATTGACTTGTTTGTTAATTTACACTATAACGGAAAGAGCGCAAGCAATACCTTCGATATTTTTATAGAATCGGGTGTTGGATTCAAGGAGAAATATTTATGGCCTATTCCGATTTCAATGGCTCGTCAAAGCACGATATCAACTGCCTTTGTGTGCACTGGATGAGCACGAAAAATGAATAAATGGCGCCATATATTCAACAATGTTAGGTGTTTTTATGATGAAATGCAGAAGATATATCTTTGATGTTTCCAATTAATTTATTAATTTTTATTTACAAAGTAGCTATACATACAATCTATAGTTGTATCATCTCAAATTCAGGGAGGCTTTATGAGGCGCTTGTTTCTTCTAATTGTTCTATTGCTGGTAATAGAACAAGTTCATGCTCAAACGGATACCTTAATAATCGATACAGGAACAGAGATCCGTACTTTTCTAACAGCGAATATTGATTCCATTACGGTTTATAAATGGTCGGCCAATAGAGTAATGACCCCATTACAGACCGAAAACGTAATTGGAACTCCATCTAAGTTCACGGTAGATCAGAATTACCCGAATCCTTTTAACCCAATAACTCACCTAAGTTGCTATATTCCCAAAGCGGGAAATATTGCCGTGCGGATATTTGATATCAATGGCGGCTTGGTCAAAGAACTCTTTGCGGGTGAAAAAGAACAGGGACAACATGTGTTTGTTTGGGACGCAAAAAATAGCGGAGGCTCTCACGTCGCAAGTGGAATGTACTTGTTTAGTGTCCGATTCAACAATCAGCAGTTAACAAAAAAAATAATTTTATTAAAGTAATGAGAGGGAACTGACATGAAAAAGTTAGTATTGGTGCTTTTCGTAATTTGCTTGACTAATCTGTTTGGGCAAGGCAAACTTTATATTTGGCAAAATAATGCTATTACGGATTCAGTGGATATCACAAATAGTTTGAAAATGTCTTTCAAGCAAGGGTCTACTGTTCCGGCAGATACGACTACTGATTCATTAAATATTCCAACCAATGGATTGGTCGCTTATTATCCATTCAATAATTCCGCAAACGATGCAAGCGGGAACAACAACAATGGAACATGCTATGATGGTGTGATATCGACTTCGGACAGATTTAGAAATCCAAATAGTGCCTACAAATTTGCATACGGTAATTATATTGAAGTACCACGCTCGGCATCACTTGAGCCAACAACCGGTTTAACATTGGTCGCCTGGGTACATCCCGACAGCATTCAAGCGTGGGGTTCGATCGTAAACAAAAGGTATGATGAATTATTTACACCGTATAATTCATATTTTCTCGGGCAGACCCCTAACGCCAATAAATGGTCATTCTTTACAAATGTAAATAATTATGTTTATGATACAGCAACGATAAAGCCATTTGTTTGGACGTGTTTAGTCGCTACTTGGAATGGGTTTACGAATTGCCTGTATATTAATGGCAATAAAGTAGCAGAAGTTGCAAACACAAAAGCAATTCCTTATTCATCTCTCTCTTTACGCATAGGCGCGGCGGTGTTGATTGATTATAAGCATAGATTAGAGCAAGGTTTTAATGGTGTTATAGACGACGTCAGAATATATAACAGAGCTTTGGGACAAGCTGAGATTAAGGCCGTTTATCACGAAGGTGGCTGGACAGGAAATTAAATTGTAGACAGAGCTTAAGAAAAAAAAGAGGTGCCAACGGCGCCTCTTTTTTTATATAAACGTAAACAGTAGATGTTTTATAAACTCAGCATCTCTCTGAACTTAATGGACTGTCTTCTCGAAACTTCAACTTTTTGGCCGCCTTTGAGTTTTACGAGCAATCCGCCGTTGAGCCAGGGCTCAATATTTTCGACCCATTTGAGGTTGAGAATATGCTTACGGTTTGCCCGGAAGAATGTATGCTGATCCAATCTTTCATCGAGATAATTCAGCGTGCGTAAAATGAGCGGCTTGTTATCATTGAAGAAAATCCGGACGTAGTTGCCTTCTGATTCAAAAAGACGAACATCCTCAAGTTTTACGAACCAGCATCTTTCACCGTCTTTTACAAAAACCCGATCCTCCGGCTTCAGCATATTCGCGGGTTCTGCTTCCTGCTGAACCTGTTCACGGACAATGAGGCGCTTTATTGCTTCTTCAAGTCTGCTTTGCTCGATGGGTTTTAACAAATAATCAAGAGCGTTATATTCAAAGGCTTTGAGCGCGTATTCATCGTAGGCGGTGGTAAAAATTACATGGGGGACAGTATCCAGCTCTTCAAGTAAATCAAATCCTGTTTTTCCCGGCATCTGAATATCAAGGAATAAGATTTCCGGATTCAGTTCTACGATTTTTTCTAATGCATCATCCGCGTTAACGGCTTCGCCGACTACTTGTATTTCGGGTATCTTACTTAAAAGCCGTTGTAATTCTGTGCGCGCCAGACGTTCATCATCAATTATTAAAGCTTTCATGGTGTGCTCTCTTAAAATGGTATAGTTATTAAAACAATGACATTCTTATTTTCTTCAAAGATCTTAAACTCCGCAGACTTTCCGTAAATTATCTGCAAACGCTGCTTGGTATTACTCACACCGAAACCGGTTGTGTTTTGCAAATCGGAATCTGAGAAGGAACCGCTGTTGGTAATTTGTATAATCAACTTCGCACCTTCAACGGATGCTTTTATTGATACGGTTCCGCCATTGTGCAATTTTGCAATGCCGTGTTTAATTCCGTTTTCAACTAAGGTCTGAATCATCATCGGCGGAATTTCAATTTTATTAGCCACGTCATCAATCGTAATTGAATAGTTCAGCCGCTCCTCATAACGAACTTTTTCGAGCGCAAGATAATCACGGACTATTCTAATTTCATCTTCCAGCGGTACTGTTTCTGTCTTTTCAATACGGAGTGAATACCGGAAAATGTTTGATAACTGTGTTATCGTTTCTTTTGCACGCTCCGGATTTTCTTCAACAAGTGCCCGTATGCTGTTCAACGCATTAAACATAAAGTGAGGGTTGAGCTGTGATTTTAGTGTTTTTAATTCAAAATCCTTTACAGCAGCCTCCCACCTGAAGCGTTCAATCTCGGCTTTATTGTAACCCTCAAAATAATGAATTGCAAAATAAATCAAATACCAGATACTGAGAATCATCCAAATATTAAAAAGATTGTTGATGAATAAATCAGTGCTGATTGTTTTGGCGTGATTGAGGTGGAGAAGTCTGGTAGTTATCAGGAACAAAACGGTCATAACCACCGAGAGCATCAGAGAGCTGAACAGGATTCTCAGCGAGATTTGTTTAATGGGCAGTTTTACGAGATTATATCGAACAATATAGCCTCTGTCAAAATGCGTAAACAAAACGCCCAGAATGCTTAGATATAAAAAGGCATAAATATGACTAAAATTTATAGCCTGGTATGTCATTGTGAAAAACAGATTGATGAGGAACAGCGCAGTCCACCCGCCAATCTGACAGAGCCAATATATTTGATTTCTGCTATATTTAAATTTCAATGACATACAGGAGCCGATATTAATATAATTAAAAGTATAATTTGCTTAAAATTAATAATAAATTACGGTAAGATTTACCGAAGAGGCAAGTATTTTTATGAACGGCATTTGTAACTGATAAACGGTTGACCATATCCGCAAATGGCGTGTGAATATGGTTTAATTATGTAAATTAGATGATTTCGCCCTCAAAATGCACGAGTTAGGAGTCCCCCGTCAAAGGCTAAAGTCAATTTTTATCGTTTTTTACAAGAAAAAATATAACGATATTGTATATATTAAAATGATTTTTTTTATAAGCTGGAAAAGGTTTGCTCCGGTATTTTATCTTTACCGGAGATGTTCAAGACGCGAATGTATTAAAGCGGCGCAGGACATATAATTTAAGGATAGAAAGAAATATTTAGGAAAATGGAAAATAATACACCAACACCGGGCGGTGAACAGAAGAAGACACAAAGACCGCACCACCACTTCAGAAAACACAATTATCGCCCGCAAAAGCCGGTTGACGGCGAGCAGGCGGCACAAACACCTGAAGTGAAAGCCCCGCAGGCGCCATCACAAAGACCGCAAGCCCCTGCATTTCATCAAAGACCCCATCATCAGAGCGGTAAAGCAAGTCGGAAAATTTCAATTGTTGTTCCGCTGTATAACGAAGAAGAGTCATTGCGGCCATTAGCACGTGAAATTAAAAAAGTCCTTTCCGGGACATTCAACAACTTTGAAGTATTGTTTATTGATGACGGCAGCACCGATAAATCGCTCAAGGAATTGCAGCAACTGCACAACGAAGACCGCCGCAATAAGTATATCAGTTTTCAGAAAAATTACGGAAAATCAGCGGCTTTGCAGGTCGGATTTCAGCAGGCGACAGGCGACATCATTATAACAATGGATGCCGATCTTCAGGACGACCCGAATGAAATTCCAAACCTTATCCGGAAATTAGATGAGGGATTTGACATGGTGTCCGGCTGGAAGAAAGTCCGCTTTGACCCCCTTATCAAAAAATACTCATCGCGGTTTTTTAATGGCGTAACCCGGCTCAGCAGCGGTATAAAAATTCACGATTTTAATTGCGGCTTAAAGGCATACAAAAAGGCAGTAGTAAAAAACGTGCTGGTATATGGCGAACTTCACCGTTACATTCCGGTTTTGGCGCATTGGCAGGGATATTCTGTGTCGGAAGTCCCGGTTAAGCACCACCCACGCCGTTTTGGGAAAACGAAATTCGGTATCTCCCGCTTCTTCAAAGGGTTTATTGATCTGGTTACTGTTGTATTTGTCACCAGATATATCAAACGCCCAATGCACTTATTTGGATTTTTAGGCGCACTGTCGTTTCTGGCGGGATTCATTGTCAACGGTTACCTTACATATGAATGGTTCCGCGGACAGGTATTAAGCAACCGTCCGATGCTGTTTTTAGGTATTCTCCTGATTATCGTCGGCGTGCAATTTTTCTCAACCGGCTTACTGGGCGAGTTAATGGTTCACAACTCGGTTGACGCAAAAGAATACCGCGTTAAAGAAAAAACCGCATAGTTATTTAAACGGCGAAAGATGTTTTGTCGTTAGCGATAAGATGTATTTTGGAGATCGATTTTCACATGCTGCGTGTTTGGTTAAGAAAATGAACTCACCCCGGCCAGCGATATTTATAACAAACCCGCATTTTGGGGCCCTCCCCTCTCTTTTTAAGAGAGGGGTAGGGGTGAGTTCAGCTTTACAATTATTAGCTTACTAATAACAGATTGATATGCATTACGATCCGGTTAAAAATGTTTTTGCGAAGGTTATAAGAAGCATTCCTGCTACAAGGGTAGCGTTTTATAAATTGTTAGACCTCATGTTTTTGCGCTCCTGGTATGTCCGCCGCGAACTGAAAGCCCTCAGGAAGAAATTCGGTATTGGCCAAATGTCTATTCTTGATGCCGGTTCGGGGTACGGGCAGTATACCTACTTCATGGCAAGAAAGATGAAGCCTGCTATTATTGATGCTATTGATGTGAAAGAAGACTGGGTAAAAGACTGCAAGGAATTTTTCTCTTCGAAAAACTATTCGAATGTAACTTTTTCAATCGGCGATTTGACAAAACTTAATGTTGAAAGCCGGTACGACCTCATTGTTTGCGTTGATGTTATGGAGCATATAGTCGAAGACGAACAGGTTTTTGCAAATTATGCTAAAGCATTACGCAAAGGCGGTTTTGTCGTAATCAATACGCCATCCGTTTTCGGCGGCAGCGATGTTCATGACGACGACGACGAAAGCTTCATCGGCGAACACGCGCGCGACGGCTATTCACACACCGACCTTGAAGAAAAAATGAGCCGACAGGGTCTCAAAACGTATCAATACAAGTATACATATGGAGTTTGGGGTGATAAAGCATGGAGATTAGGAATTAAATATCCTATGATGCTTGCAAACATTTCAAAGTTGTTAATACTTGTTTTACCGTTCTATTTTTTAGCTACCTTTCTCTTTACTTTTATTATGATGGAGATTGATTACCGCTCAAAGAATAAAGTCGGTTCCGGGATTAATTTTATTGCCGTCAAAGAAGATTAGTTTCCCATGGCGAGATCATCTGCTCGCTTGACCAAATCAACCTGAAATTAAAGAATCCCCTCATCACCTAACCTCTTCTCCCTAAGGGAGAAGAGGAATAGGAAAACCTAAAAAACCAATGCTGAATTTTTTCTTCCCTCTACCTCCGGGAGAGGGACTGAGGGTGAGGGCTTATGCTCTTACAAAGAGTAATGGAGTGCTGCCACAGTATGGGAAATAGATGATAAAGAAGAAAGAACAAGAATTGAAAATTCTCTTAGGCCGTCGCAGTTTGCTGTTTGATGGCCTTTTTACATTTATATCGGGCATAATAATAGTAAAATGTCAGAGCAAGTACATTATTAACCAGTGCTGAAATAGATGCCCCATAAATGTTAAAGTGAGGAATAAGAATTAGATTCAGTGATACGTTGAGTATACTCAAGACAAGCGAAACAACTGTCCCAATATACACGACCTCAAAATATGTAATATACCCAAAGAAAAGGTGCATCAAGGCTTGAATTGTCTGGGTTAAAAGGAGCAATGGAAGGATAAGAAGTATCGCTTTATACTTTGACGCAATGATGTTATAGTCAAGCATCAACTTTGTAATCAGAAAGATTGATAGGCTGATGAAGAAAAAAGCGACGACGATTCGCAGCGCTATTTTCATTGTCATCCGCAAATTAACACCGGCATTTTTTTCTTTAAAGAAGAATGGCTGATATACAACATAAAAAGACATGAAAACCACCATCAAGACAGAGGCAAGAGTAAAGGCTAAATTGTATACGGCCAGGTCTGAAAAATTCCCGTATTTCTCAAGTATAAACTTATCGCTAAAATTAAAAACCATTCCAAGTACGGCAGAGAGCATCGCCGGATAACCGATTTTAACGGCTTTGCGGACGTATTGCATTCTTAGGCGAAATTTCATTGCTTTAATATAGTGCCACGAAAAACCGATGAGTATCGGGAGCTCAACAAGATAACAATATTTCAATCTGACTAAAGCGCTGTCTGGATTATTATGTGTCAGCGCATAGATGACTATACTATTCACAATAATTAATCTGAAAAAATTGTATATCTGATATTTTTTTATGTTCTCGCTTGTCATGAAAAAATTCTGTGTCATGAAAATGTACACGGTGACAATGAGTGCCAGAAGGATAATTCCTCGGTATGCCTCGTAGTTGAATGGATGGGAGAACAACAGCTTTATTAAGTAGCCGTCAAGGTGAAACGTATAGAGCGGGACGAACAGAATGAACAAAGAGACGAACAAAACAACATTAATAGTAAAGAGGAGGGAGCCTCTCTCCTCTTCTTTATAATCGTGATAAAGTTTGGATTGTGAAAGGTATAGACCGAAGTTGATAATTAAGGAAACGGCTGCAATCATCGCGTACAGGTATGTATAGAGACCAAAATCGTTTTGCGACATCAGTTTTAAATACACCGGAAGCAAGAGGAAATTTGAACCGCGCACCAGAACGTCTAACGAAAATATATTCGTAAAGCGCTTTAAAAGAACGCTGTTTTTATACTGCTTGTATAATTCCGGAACCGAAAATTCCTTTAAACTTAAGCGGCCGATACGATTTTACCCTTCTTTTTCTTTTCAATTAAAATGCCGACGATAAGTCCAATTATCAACAAGAGATTAACGGACAGTGACAGCGTTTTTCCGATGACATAACTCTGAGGCAGGAACGTAAGCTTGACTTCGTGCGTCCCCTGCGGAACGACGACTCCTCTGAAACCATGATTGATCTCATAAATTTTCGTTTCTTTACCGTCAATGGTTGCTGTCCAGCCCTTAGCATAGAATGTGTCACCCAGAAACATAAGATTGTTTCCTGAAGCTTTGGCTTTTATAGCGATGGTGTCGGTTGCATATTTTTGAATTTTTACGAATGCAGTTGAATCGGGTTTATCAACATTAATAGAAGATGTTGAAAATGCCACATCACGCGGATCAAATTTATTATCTTTAACCGCCTGAAGAATTTCAAGAGGCTTTTTAACTTCAACTTTATTGACAAAATAAGCACGCGGCAAAGCGTCCTCGTTTTTATAAACAGCGGTTTTATCGCCGGTGCCGACTAATGTAAGTCCGGGATATTGAATAACCTTATCAAGTACGACATACTTAACATTCAGCATGCGCCATAAAGTCGGATTTGCGGGTGTAACGACGTCCGCGTAATCCTGATAGGTGCGTGGTTTAATTCCCGAATAACCGTGTAAATCCTGAACAAGAAAATACTCATTAAAGTTTGAGTTTTGAGAAACAGAACCGAAGCCGTCTTGTTTCAGGTTGATAATGCGGAAAGGATCATTGTCGTGCTGTTTTTTAATTATATTAATATAAGCGGGTTCTGCGAAAATGCTCGCATAATCCTGCTGATCAACATACTTTGCACCACGGCCTGAAATTCGCAGCAGATCAAACAATGAGAGACAGATCACGGCGATAAGCAGTAAGTCCTTGCTTACCTTATTCTGGGTATATAGGAAGGCAGTCCAGAATACGGCAGCGGTAAGGATGAATGCGATAAGAGTGTCTTTGATAAACGCACCCGAAATCATTGCGCTGTATTGAGAAAGATATTGCGCTCTGTTTGCCGGAGATGATTCGGCGATACGTTCACTAAACCAGCTTGATAATGCGCCATTGCCAAGAAGAGCAACAACGAACAGCGCGGAAAATGCGATTGCCGCATATTTCAAAACTGTAATGGACGCGGAATTTCTTTGCTCTTTCAATTCAACAATTTTCATTAATCCGAAACCGGCCAGAATCGGAAAGCTAAGCTGTACCAGAACTAAAATCATTGAAGGGACGCGAAACTTATTAAAGCCGGGGAAATGATAATACATCAGATCGTACACCGGGGAAAACGTGTTGCCGAACGAAATGAGCAGACTGATAATTACCAGTATTGTCAGAAACCGCACAAATGGATTTTTCCTGTCGGCATACATAGCAAATAGTCCCAGAAAGAATACAATAACACCCATATACATTGCGACATCAACAAAAGGCATTTGTCCGAAATAGGTATTTGCTTCAACGTCTTGTCCGTCAACATTATAGGTCATATTTCCGAAGCCGTAGAAAGAAGGGACGACGAACGTCATAACTTCACCGGGGGAAAATGACCAGCTTGTTGCGTAATCATAAAAACCGGAGGCGGTTTCTGCATCTTGTCCGGATGTTTTTTCAATAATGCTTTTAGTGCCGCGGGTTGAGGTCGGAGTGTAGTCAAAAATTTGCCAATATTGATCCGCTACCATGGAGACACCGATACCGCTTGCTACAATTAAAATTAAAATGGAGGCAAAAACCTTACGCAATCGCAGATAGTCTTTTTTAATAAGATACCTGACAATGTAGTACAGAAAATAAATCGCAAATGCGAAAGCACAATAGAAAATCACCTGAATATGCCAACTCGCCACAAGTAAACCTACGGCGATGGTAAAAATAATGACATCAAAGAGCTTTATTTTCTCCTGAAACCTGAGCAGCATCATAAATACAAGCGGGAAAACAGAAATGGTGTACAGCTTGGTCATGTGTCCGATGAAGAGAAAGACGATTATGCCCGTGCTGAAAATAATTGATGTGCTGACAAAAACGCTTACCAAAACCGAAGCCTTGCGATCTCTCATGAAAAGAAATGACGTTATAGCAAGTATAAGGAGAGAAAAAATATTTTCCGCGGTTTTGTTATTGAATATGGCGCCAAATGTCTCTCGTATCGTGTTATACGATGTGTTGATGAGATCATGGGTGCGGTAGTACCCGACACCGCTGGGCTGTGATGGCATTCCACAGAAAACGTAGGGATTCCAAAGACCATGGCCATTCGTGGATTTCAAAACGGGAGCGTAAGCATTCGAGGTTATGATGTCACCCGATTGAAATACCTTGCCCTGAAAGAATACAGGCGAGAAAAATAAAAATATCAGGATTAGTAAAAATCCAAGTCCGACCCAGCGTTGTTTCTTTTCAGGGATAATGCTGTCAAGCGAAAATTTAGAAGCCCAGCTCTCACTCTTAGCTCTTGAATGGGTTTGTGCTTTCTTAGCCAATGCAACTCCGAATGTTTAAGTGTATAAAAATGGTTTCTGCAAAACTGAAAATCAGTGAACCAAATTAAACGAACCGATTGAGTCAATCAATGCAAAAGCATTATTCGCTTTCGTCATAACCGAGAACGGGTCTTAGCCAGCGCTCTGTCTCAACGATACTCAATCCTTTGCGTTTATGATAATCAACAACCTGATCCTTTAAAATATTTCCGGTAGTGAAATATTTTGCTTCCGGATTGGCAAAATACCAACCGCAGACAGAAGCCGCGGGATACATTGCCAATGATTCGGTAAGCCGGATGGTGGTCTGCTCGGTGACCTTCAGCAAATTAAAAATCGTATTTTTTTCCGTATGATCCGGACAGGCAGGATAACCCGGAGCCGGACGAATGCCTCTGTAGGATTCTTTTACCAAGTCCTCATTTGCCAACTGTTCATTTGACGCGTAGCCCCAGTACTTAGTTCTCACTAACTGGTGGAGCCGCTCTGCAAATGCTTCTGCAAGTCTGTCGGCAAGTGCTTTAACCATAATGATGTTATAATCATCATGCTGTTTTTCAAATTTTTCAATAAGCGATTCAATGCCGATACCGGTAGTAACGGCAAATGCGCCGATGTAATCTAAAACACCGCTTTCCTTCGGGGCAATGAAATCGGCAAGGGCAATATTCGGAACTCCTTGCGATTTTTTGCTTTGCTGCCGGATGGAGTGAAACTCCGCCGCGATGCCTTTTCGTGTTTCGTCGGTATAGACTTCAATATCGTCGAGATTAATAGTATTTGCCGGGAATAATCCGAATACTCCGCTTGCCTTGAGCGAACCTTCTGCGATAATCGTATCGAGTAGTGTGTTTGCATCATCAAACAATTTTTGAGCTTCCACACCGTAGTTTTCATTTTTAAATATTGCCGGATATTTACCGGTCAAATCCCAGGTAAGGAAGAACGGAGTCCAGTCAATATACTCGCGCAGTTCAGCCAGCGAATAATCCGGCAGGCTGATAACGCCAAGATTTGCCGGCTTTGTGATCGGAATATTTTGCCAATCACATGCAAATTTGTTTTTCCGTGCTTCTTCGAGAGTCAGAAATGCCTTTGCATTTGATTTCTTTTTATGCTCTGCGCGTACGTGATCGTACTCTTCTTTTAAATCTTTTACAAACTCTTCTTTCAATTCCTGAGTAAGAAGTTTTGTTGCAACCGGTACACTGCGCGAAGCATCAAGTACATAGATAACAGGGCTGCTATATGCGGGAGCAATTTTTACTGCCGTGTGTGCCCGGGATGTCGTCGCTCCGCCGATAAGAAGCGGAATGCGTAATCCGCGGCGTTCCATTTCTTTTGCAACATGAACCATTTCATCAAGTGACGGGGTAATAAGTCCGCTTAATCCGATGATGTCAGCTTTTTCTTTTATCGCCGCATCAATAATTTTATCGGCGGGACACATCACGCCCAAATCAATTACCTTATAGTTGTTGCAGCCAAGTACAACACCGACAATATTTTTACCAATGTCGTGGACGTCACCCTTTACGGTTGCCAGCAGAATTTTTCCCGCGTCGGAAGGATTGTTCGATTTTAATTTTTCCGCTTCAATATACGGGGTCAGGTATGCGACAGATTTTTTCATAACGCGCGCGCTCTTTACAACCTGCGGAAGAAACATTTTTCCCGCGCCAAACAAATCGCCCACGAGACTCATGGCATCCATCAGCGGGCCTTCAATGACCGATAAAGGTACTTTGTATTTTTCCAATGCTTCAGCGGTATCTTCGTCAATATGATCAACAATTCCCTTAACTAAAGCATGTTTAAGGCGCTCTTCAACTGGAAGGCTGCGCCACTCCTCTTTCTTCTCTTCCTGTTTGCCGGTCTGTTTTAAACATTCGGCAAACTCAATCAGGCGTTCGGTTGCATCGTTTCTTCTGTTAAGAAGGACATCCTCAACGCGTTCAAGAAAATTTTTAGGAATATCTTCGTACACAGCAAGCTGTCCGGCGTTGACAATACCCATGTCTAATCCTGCCCTGATAGCATGATACAGGAACGCGGAGTGCATAGCCTCGCGAACGACATCATTGCCCCGGAAGGAGAACGAAATATTGCTGATGCCGCCGCTGACCTTTGCCAACGGAAGATTTTTCTTTATCCAGCGGGTTGCTTCAATAAAATCAACGGCGTAATTATTGTGTTCGTCTATTCCGGTGCCTACGGTCAGTACGTTCGGATCAAAAATTATATCCTGCGGAGCAAAACCGACTTTTTGTGTGAGAATTTTATACGCCCGCTCTGCTATCTGAATTCTTCGCTCAAATGTTACCGCCTGACCTTCTTCATCAAAAGCCATAACGATAACTGCGGAGCCGTAACGCAAAACTTTTTTCGCATGCTCAATAAATACTTCTTCGCCTTCTTTCAGGCTGATAGAGTTCACGATGCCTTTACCTTGCAGGCATTTTAAACCGGCTTCAATAACGCTCCACTTTGAAGAGTCCAGCATGATGGGCAGTTTGGCAATATCGGGCTCAGCCGCGAGAAGGTTGAGGAACTTCTGCATCGCGGTCTCAGAGTCGAGCATTCCTTCATCCATGTTAATATCGAGAATTTGTGCTCCGCCTTCGACCTGATCGCGTGCGATTGAGAGTGCGGCATCATAATTACCGGCAATAATGAGTTTCGCAAATTTGCGTGAACCGGCAACGTTCGTTCTTTCGCCGATGTTGACAAAGTTGGTTTCCGGACGGATAACGAGAGGCTCCATGCCGCTAAGGTGCATGTATGGTTCAACAACCGGAATAGCACGCGGCGTGAATTCTTTAACCATTTTTGTGATAAGCGAAATATGCTCCGGAGTTGTGCCGCAACAGCCGCCGATAATATTAAAAAATCCGGCTTGCGCGAAGTCGCGTAAAATTTCAGTCATCTCAGCGGCGGTTTCGTCATAGCTTCCGAATTCATTCGGCAGTCCCGCGTTCGGATAAAGACTGGTAAAGCAGCTTGCAATTGAGGCAAGTTCTTCAATATGCGTGCGCATTTGCGCTGCACCGAGCGAACAGTTGATGCCGATGCTTAATAAATTCTTTGTGTGGGAGACAGATGCCCAGAACGCCGAAATTGTTTGACCGGAAAGCGTTCTGCCGCTCATGTCAACAATTGTCCCTGAGATCATAACGGGTAAGTTGGCTCCTGTTTCGGAACAGTACTTGTCTATTGCAAAGATAGCAGCCTTTGCATTCAGCGTATCAAAAATCGTTTCGATTAGCAGCAGGTCAGCGCCGCCGTCTACAAGTCCGCGTACCTGCTCATAATACGAATCAACAACTTCATCAAAAGTAACGGCACGAAAGCCCGGATCGTTTACATCCGGCGAAAGTGAAAGTGCTTTATTAAGCGGGCCGATAGCTCCCGCTACAAAGCGGGGTTTGTCGGGAGTAAGCGCAGTATATTCTATAGCAGCTTCCTTCGCCAAGCGGGCGGAAGCCACATTTAATTCGTAACAAATATCTTCGGTTTTATAATCGGATTGAGGCAGTCGTGTAGAACTGAATGTATTCGTTTCAATAATATCCGAACCCGCGGCAAGATACTCGCGGTGGATATTTCTAATAATGTCGGGCTGAGTCAACGACAGCAGATCGTTGTTGCCTTTGAGGTCGTGCGAATGATTCTTGAATCGTTCGCCGCGGAATGCAGCTTCGTCAAGCTTATGGCGCTGAATCATCGTGCCCATTGCGCCATCAAGTACAAGAATTCTTTGATGCAGCAGTTCACGTATTTTTGTATTTATATCAGCCATTAATCATCCGTTCTTTCTAATAGATCCTATATAACTAGTTTTATCAAAATAATGACCCGCGGGTTTGGTAACCGCCTAAGACGTCAGCGACCGCGCCACCCAATCAAGTCTCAAAGCCGGAAATTCACCTGCGATTCTTAAGACGGGGACCTTGCCGGCTATCGTTTGATAAATCTTTAGAATATAATTAATTTATCATAGTAATTTAATGTAATTTTTTAAGAAAAGATATTATGATTGTAGTAACCGGTGCAGCTGGATTTATTGGCAGCGCTATTGTTTGGCGCTTGAATCAATTGGGCAGAAATGACATTATTATCGTTGATGAACTCGGTAAAGATGAAAAGTGGAAAAATCTGGTAAATCTGGATTATTATGACTACTACAACAAACACATCTTTCTTGAGAAAATCGAGAAAGATGAAGTTCAATTCAAGATTGAGGCAATTATTCATATGGGGGCAAATTCCGCCACGACGGAAAAAGATGCCGACCACCTGATGGAGAATAATTACGAGTATACAAAAAAACTTGCCGTATGGGCTGTCAGTCATGGTGCCCGCTTTATTTATGCGTCGTCTGCCGCAACATATGGCGACGGCGCTCTCGGTTTTATTGATAATGATGAATTGTGCTTAAAACTCCGCCCGTTGAACATGTACGGTTACTCAAAAAATCTTTTTGATATCCGCGCCTATAAAAAGGGTCTGCTGGAAAAAATCGTCGGCATCAAATATTACAACGTTTTCGGGCCCAATGAATTTCACAAAGACGACATGCGCAGCGTTGTTCATAAAGCATTTGAGCAGGTGCGCGATCAGGGTGTGGTAAAACTTTTCAAATCATATCACCCGGACTATAAAGACGGCGAACAAATGCGCGATTTCGTTTACGTGAAGGATGCCGTTGATATGACGCTGTACTTTCTCGATCACCCGGACAAGAACGGACTGTATAATGTGGGCACAGGTAAACCCCGCACGTGGAATGATCTGGTAACTGCTCTGTTTAACGCGGTTGGTAAGCCGGTTAATATTGAATACATAGAAATGCCTGATTATTTGAAGGCGAAGTATCAGTATTATACGGCGGCGGATATGACTAAATTGAGAAGAGCCGGTTACTCGAAACAATCTTCCACTCTGGAAAGCGGAGTAACCGACTATGTTCGAAATTATTTATTAAAGAATAAATATCTTGGTGATGAGTAAGGGCTCTTAGAGTTCATCGTCTTCAAAGTCGTCTTCTTCATCGTCATCAAGGTCATCTTCTTCATCAAAATCGAAGTCCTCTTCGTAAAACTCTTCTTCGAGGTCTTCGTCGTTTAAATCTTCGTCTTCAAAGTCGTCGTCTTCGTCATCATCAAGGTCGTCATCTTCATCTTCAAAATCGTCATCATCGTCGAAATCGTCTTCAAAATCATCATCGCGGGATTTTGCAAGCTGAATGTTGATCGCAAAACCGAAGTTATCGGCAGCATTTGAACTCATGCCATCGGCATGGATTTCAAAAAGGCTTTCGCTCTCTTCTGGTAATTGAACAATCTCATCACATGTAAACTGCATACGGAAATATCTCCTGGAAAAAATTATCTAACGGATTTTTTAAGTGCTTTTAAAATTAAGAAAAAATTATTTATTGCAACAAATATGAAAACAATTTTCAGATAGTCAAAAATTATTTCCAAAAAAAATATTTTTATTTTTTTTGCAATATGAAATATTTTAATACATTCCACGAAAGGGGCGGGATTTATGTATTCCACGTACCCGCTGCCGGGAATTTGTGTTCGATGTCCGGGGAATATTACAAAAAAAATCAATAAAACCATGTGCTTTTACATACGGTCAATAATATTTCCCCATGTGCTGTATATGGCATTTGTCCCGAAAAATCCTTTAATTTGCTAAATGCACTCCTGCCGTTTCTCAGGCAGCCCTTTTTTATTGAAATATGCCTATTAAGAATTACATTCTTGTGAAGGATTTAGAAATGAACTATACCCGATACTTAGTGTTTGTCTCTCTTTTTTTATACTTTTCCGTAACCGTACAAGCTCAGGTGCATTATTTGTTTTATCCTAAAGTGTCCGTTGATTTGCCGGGTAAGCATTTCAGCGAAATGTCGTTTGAGGGGGTCAACAACAAAACCACCACCGGAATTACGGTCGGATTTGAGGTTGTTTCCTCGCCGGTTATATGGAACTTGTCATTCGGCGGCGGATTAACATATCAATTCCCCAGAAAATTAGACACGGATAATTATCAGGCATTTCAGTTTGCCACGGTATATGGCATGGCGAAATATCGCTACTTTACTTTAGCCGGCGTTGAATGCAGCATTATTGGAAATTTAGGATATAACGGTGCCCTTGGGGGCTCTGGTAACTATACCGCGTATTCAACTTCCGACGGAAAAGATCTTGCGTATAACCTTCTTGGCGGATTGTATTACGCGGGCGGAATCCGGTTTGATAAGGACATTTATTTTGTTGAGGCAGCATATAAAAGTTTTGGCGGGACAGCTTCCAGTACAAGCTACAGTTTTGATGCTAAAGTTCATTACAGAACATTTTCCATATCGCTTGGCGTGGTAATATAATTGAAAGTCATGATGCTTAATTTGAAAAATAGTTTCTGCCGGCTCACATTGCTTTCGGCAGTGATGGCGCTTTGTTTTACCTTGTTCTATGCCGTGCCTCAGTACGCGCAAAAGGGACAGGATAAAGACAGAAACAGTCTCGCGTATAAAGAAACAAAATTCTATCTTCCTCTTTTTACTATATATCTTCCTGATTATTCATATCAGTTTCAGGAATCGTTCCACCTTATGCAGCGGGCAAACGCAGGTGATGCCTACGCACAGCACGAACTCGGCATCCGGTATTTAACCGGCGAGGGATTTGAAAAGGACACCGCGAAAAGTTATTACTGGATAAAAAAAGCGGCGGAAATGAATCTGCCTGTTGCCTGTTACAACACCGGCATCTTTATTAATAATAGCTGGGGCACAACATGGAATCCGTTCACGGCATATGAGTTCTTCCACCGTGCCGCGAATTTCGGTATGCCCGATGCCGAATACGTCCTTGGCATTTTATTTACGGAAAATCTCGTCGTTCCGAAAAATATAGATTCTGCATATTACTGGATTAATAAATCCGCGGGTAAAGGATTCGCTCCTGCAATTGACGCGTTGAAAAAGATTCCGCAGAAAACGGCATCCGACGAGACAATCGCGGTGCAGCAGCCGAAGACAAAAGGCAAGAATGCGAAAAACAAAACTGCCGTTAAAACAACATCAACACCGCAGGCTCTTGCCTTCGATTTTATTAATTTTAACGCCGACTCTACAACAGTGCCTTCCGATACGCTCATATTCTATGACCTGGTAAACTCGGCAAACAACGAGTTTAAACAGAATCTCGGCTTTACAACATTCGACACGATCAGCACGCAGTCGGCTGATTCACTCATTGAAAGAATAACAGAATCGGCAAACAGCGGCAGTCCCGAAGCAAATACTTTCCTCGGCAGGTTTTATGAAAAGGGAATGTTCTATAAAAAGAATATTGTAAAGGGAGCCGTATATTATATTCGCGCATACAGGCTGGAGTCTTCTCTCGCCGGATATTTTCTTACTAAGCTAATGGCGGCTAAAGAATTTAATGCGGAACTCCAGAAGGGCGTCGCCGCGAAAGATCCCGACGCGATGTTTGCTTATGCCACACTGAACTCCATCGGTTATAGCTCATCAATCACAGCGTTTGAGTCAGTGAATTATTTACAGGCCGCCGCGCAAAAAAATCATATTCCATCATTGATTGAACTCGGGCAATGTTATTTTGTCGGCAGGCCGGTTGAGAAAGATACCACCAAAGCGTTCGCCTACTGGAATATGGCCGCAGCTTTGGGTAGTGATGAGGCTATCCTCCGCTCGGTTTTACCGAAATTGTTATTCAAAAAGGGATGCCCGGAATCCGTAACGCTCGACTTTTTACATTCGGAAGATGCTAAGGGTTCTATTCTTGCCGAATTAATACTTGCATACATGTACGAAACAGGCGGATGCGTTCCGGTGAACACTCAAACCGCTGTTAATCTGTACCGCAAGGCGGCATATCGCGGAAGCAGAACAGCATATTCTTCGCTTAAGCGGGTGTATGATCAATTGCGTCCGGGTGATACGCGATTTTCAATTTCCGATACGGAACAATAGTGCATAATGTACACTCCATAGTTGTGTATCCTATCAAGGCCTTTGATGGAGTTCCACTCACGTCCTGCGCAATATCGGCAGGCGGCGCATTGCAATATGACCGCCGCTTTGCATTCCGTAATGAAGCCGGCGGATTCGTCAACGGCAAGAAATTCAGCCGCGTACACTTTGTCCGTACCTCGTTCGATTTACAAAGTATGACTGCTGTATTTGAATTAACCGACATAAAAGAAAAATATATATTCCGGTTGCAAGACGAAGCCACGGCCATCGAAAAACTCTTCTCCGATTACTTTTCTGCCAAAGTGCAGTTTGTGGAAAATCGGGATAGCGGTTATCCCGACGACACTGAAGCATGGGGGCCGACCATCGTTTCATTGGCAAGTTTAAAAGAAGTGAACTCGTGGTTTCCGGAAATATCACTGCCGGAAATCACAAAACGTTTTCGTCCCAATATCATTATTGATGATACTCCGGCATTTTGGGAGGACCGGCTATTCGGGGTGGCGGGCACAGAGACCTGTTTTACTATTGGTGATGTCATATGTAACGGAAGCAATCCCTGCCAGCGCTGTGTTGTGCCCACACGGAATACACTGGATGGAAACACCTACGATAAATTTCAAAAAACATTTGCCGAAAATAGGGAACGCACGCTGCCCGCGTGGACGGAGCGTTCGCGATTCAATCACTTCTACCGCTTTTGTGTTAATACACGGATTAATCCGGGCGAAGCGGGAAAAATAATTTCCATCGGTGACAAAGTTACCTTGGCTGCGGAGATATGATTTAATGACCGATACCATGACCATCCGGAAAGCGGAAGAAAAAGACATTCCGCTGATTTTAAAATTCATTAAAGGCATTGCCGAGTACGAAAAACTTCTCCACGAGGTTGAAGCCGATGAAGAAAAACTCCGTGAATCCTTATTTTCAGAAAAAGCCAACACCGAAGTGCTCCTGTGCTATCTCGGCGAGATGCCTGTTGCCTACGCAGTTTATTTCCACAACTTTTCAACATTCGTCGGTAAAAAAGGAATTTATCTCGAAGACATTTTCGTTTATCCCGAATACCGGGGTAAAGGCATCGGTAAAAAGCTGCTCAAGCACATCGCGCAAATCGCTGTCGAACGGAATTGCGGACGTATGGAGTGGGCGGTGCTCAACTGGAATCAACCCGCGATTGATTTCTATAAAAGCATCGGCGCCGTTCCGCTGGAGGAGTGGAGTATCTTCAGACTCACCGAATCCACCCTCAAAAAATTTGCCAAGCGCTCCTGATTTCTACCAAAAATAATCTGTGAAAATCCGTGTTATCTGTGCCTGCCCGCCGAAGGCGTGGTCATCCTCCGCAGGACGCTTCGCGGCGTTCTATTGCTGTTAGGAATGCATACCCCGTTTTCTTAAATTTCCTCATTGTTTATTGCAGTACATGCAGCCATAAAAATTTGAAAGGATATTATGAAGACGATCATCGAGCCTTTTAAAATCAAATCAGTCGAGCCCATCTATTTTACTACAAGAGAATATCGTGAAAAAATTCTTGCCGAAGCGGGATATAATCCGTTTCTGATTCATGCCGATGATGTTATGATTGATTTGCTGACCGACAGCGGAACGTCGGCGATGAGTGCCCAGCAATGGGGCGGCATCATGCAGGGCGATGAATCCTACGCCGGTTCAAAAAGCTTTTACAAGTTTGAATCCATGGTGCAGAAAATTACGGGATTGAAAAACGTTATTCCTACGCATCAGGGACGCGCGGCGGAAAAAATTCTTTTTTCGGTTGTCGGCGGTAAAGGAAAGTACATCCTCAACAACACGCATTTTGATACAACACGGGCGAATGTTGAATTCACCGGAGCCGAGGCAGTTGACCTGCTGAATGAAGTGGGAAAGCATCCGGAAATTAAAGCCGATTTTAAAGGCAACATGGATATTGAAGCACTTGAAGCGTGCATCAAAAAAACCGGAGTGGAGAACATACCGCTTGTTATGATAACCGTGACAAACAACTCCGGCGGAGGTCAGCCGGTTTCCATGCAGAACATACGCGAGACAAAGGAAGTCTGTAAAAAATACGGCATTCCTCTTTTTATTGACGCGTGCCGCTTCGCCGAGAATGCCTACTTTATTAAAATGCGTGAACCGGGTTATAAGGATGTGGATTTGCTCGCCATTGCTCAAGAGATGTTCTCTTATGCCGACGGCGCTACCATGAGTGCAAAGAAAGACGCGCTCGTTAATATCGGCGGATTTCTTGCAATGAACAATGATGACCTCGCCATGCAGTGCCGTAACCTGCTTATTGTTACAGAGGGATTCCCGACATACGGCGGACTCGCGGGACGCGACCTTGAGGCAATGGCAATCGGACTCGAGGAAATCCTCGACGAACATTATCTGCAATACCGCATACGCAGCGTCGCATACCTTGGTGAAAAGATTACGAAAATGGGCGTACCCATCATTGAACCTCCCGGCGGACATGCGATATATCTCGACGCGAAAAGATTTTTACCCAACATCCCACCGGAACAGTATCCGGGACAAAGTATCGTCTGCGGTTTATACATTGAAGGCGGCATACGCAGTGTTGAAATCGGAAGTGTAATGTTCGGCAGATACGGCAAAGACGGAAAATTCATTCCGCCGCCGATGGAATTAGTGAGACTCGCGATTCCGCGCCGTGTGTATACACAAAGTCACATTGATTACGTTGTTGAAGTGATACTCGAAGTATTCGCGAAGCGGAAGGAACTCCCGGGCTACAAAATTGTCTACGAAGCCCCGATGCTGCGGCACTTCACCGCCCGCTTCGAGAAACTTCAATAGCTGCATTGGAACACGGATGACACAGATGACACGGATTCCCACTGATATTTATGTAATAAGAACATAGAGAAGGTGGATTTTTCATCTCGAAAGTTTTGAGGCAGAAGTTCACAATACATTTTATGTCTTCTTTACAAAATAAATCCGTGAAAATCAGCGTCATCTGTGTCATCCGTGTTCTATTCTCAGAATTTCGGTTGCCTTTTTGCCGCAAAAAATGTAATATGCAATGTGTGATTATAACCTCTCATACCAACCCATACACCGAGGGGGCGAACGATGTGTTTGACCGGTGAATTAAAATTGTTAAGTATTGTAAATAGGAAAAACTTATGAGTGTAATTTTAACAATTCAAACAGCAGTATTCACTCTCGCGACTTTATTTCTCCTCTATATTTCTCGTAAGTCACTCCTGCGCTTAGATGCTCATGGATTTTACCGGTTCTTTGTGTTTGAGTGCACGATGGCGTGTGTGGTGGTGAATTTGCCGTATTGGTTTTGTGATCCATTTTCTCCGGGGCAGATTGTATCATGGTTGTTTTTGCTGAATGCGATTTTACTCGTGTTGCTTAGTTATTATTTTCTTTCGAAGTTCGGCGGGTCGGAGGAGCGCAAGGATACTACGACAAATTTTGAATTTGAAAACACCGCGAAGCTTGTTACGGAGGGGATTTACAAATATATCCGGCATCCGATGTACGGCTCGCTGTTGTTCCTTGTACTCGGCGCGTTTTTAAAACATATTACACCTGTTACAATCGGGCTGACTGTTGTTGCTCTTATCTTTCTGATACTCACCGCGAAAATCGAGGAGAAGGAGAACATCAAGTTCTTCGGTGTCGCGTATGAGGAGTACATGGAGAAGACGAAGATGTTTATTCCGTTTATATTCTGATATTGCGTCCCGTTAAATTAGAAAAGCGGTTTCACTATCTTTAAGGCTAAGCACGCAAAAAGCGTGGAAAATTGTAGACTCAAAAAGAAAGGAAACCGCATGGCAAAATATAGTAAAAATGATAATGTCAAAGAGACAACGCAAGTTGTTAATTCATACACGGGTTATGATCATTACATAGCCGTGGACTGGTCGCAAAAAACGATGGCAATAGCCAGAATACACAGTACGCAAAAAGACAAAATACGTCTTGCCGAGTACGAAAGCGACGTAAAGACATTACAGAGAATGCTCCGGGAACTAAAAGGCACAAGCGTTTTGGTACTGGAAGAAAGTTCGCCGGCACATTGGCTGTATATTAAACTGCATGATAGTGTTACAAAAATAGTAGTCTGTGACCCATACGTAAACAAGAGCTTGAGCATAGGGCCAAAAAATGACCGGATAGATGCAGAAAAATTGTGCCGACTATTGTATAACGGTATGATAAGAGAAATTTACCATAGCCTTGAAAAGGTGCATGAACTCAGAAAATATGTTAGTTCCTACATTGACCTGGTAAAAATGGGAGTCCGGCTTCAAAATCAAAATGCCGGGTTTTTAGCACAGGAAGGAAAAACAAAACGTCAGAAAGTAGCAGAATCAGATACCGAGGCCAGCCGATTCATTATACAGCGTCTTGAGGAAGCGATAGAACTTTACCAGAAGCAGAAAGATGAATATGTCACCCTATTCGGGAGTATGTGCAAAAAGAACAGCATGTTAAAGAACTTATGCAGTATACCGGGTATAGCGGAAATATCGGCAGTCAAGATATGGGCAACCATGATAGAGCCGAGGCGCTTTAAGACGGCAAATAAATATCTGGCATATTGCGGACTGGTAAACTACAAGAGAGAAAGCGGCGGCAGGGTATATGGTGTGCGCCGCCCGAGATTCTCCAGAGTCTTGAAAGAAGTATATAAAACAGCAGCCATCGTGGTCGTTAACGGACAAAACCCGTTACGGTCATATTATGATGGTCTCATAGAGAAAGGACACAGTGACCATAATGCCCGTCATGCCGTAGCCCGGCAGATAGCCAAGATCAGTTATGGTGTGGCTAAGACGGGAACGAAGTATCAGGCAAAAGATACATAGCTTTGATTGCTTACGGTGTTCGTTGGGTACTATAAAAATATGTTCAATAAATAAAACCGGCTCAGATTTTTGGGAGAGAGAACTCAAATCCCTTTGTTACAGTCCATCTGAGTGGATATAGTACATTCTCCCGTTTAGTCCTCTCCTGCTTTTACATCTGGAATTTACCGTAGTGGGCCGCTAAAGGCTACAACTCAAATAGACGCATAGAAAAAGTTAATCGAGTAAAGGAAGCCAGGTTTTAGGAGCAGAAACATAGTAGAAGCCAATGGGCACGATACCGTGAAACCAAAGTCAAAACGACTGATTTTTCTAAAGAAAAATCTTTAGGGGAGATTATTTTCTTCTTGACTTTCTTTTCTATAGACGAAGGGATGATATTTGAATAACCGTGAGTGGAGCCCGGCTTGCCGGGAGAAACTCACGGTGAGCGAGAAACCACAAGCATCATCCCCGGTAGGGGGTGAATTCGATAGTGCGGCGGTGCTTTCCACAGGTTCCACCCGTGGCTATCTCTGCAATACTCCTTTGGAGAATGATTGAACAAGCGCAGACGAAATATCTGGCTGAACGATTTGCGCCTGATTTCAGATAATAAATAGAATCGGTGTAAATCCGCGTCATCTGTGCCTGCCCGCCGAAGGCGTGGTCATCCGCGTTCTATTTCCCGCTCCAATATTTCTTCGTAACTTTGCGGAAGTATAAATAAGGATTTTCGCTTGGATTGGATTAAACTTCTTTCGAATCAGCGTCTCGGAAAAGCAGGACACGGCAACGTAAATGTTGACCGTACATTTTATCAGGTTGATTACGACCGCATCGTTTTCTCATCCGCTTTCCGCCGCCTGCAGGATAAAACGCAGGTCTTTCCGCTCGCGCAGAGCGACTATGTCCGCACGCGTTTAACGCACAGTATGGAAGTCTCATGCATTGCTCGTACACTCGGTATTAAGGTTGGTTTAAAGCTTATTAAGAAACATCCAAAGCTCGGTATTCATCCGAGTGATATAGGAACAATACTTGCCACCGCCGCGCTCGCGCATGATCTCGGTAATCCTCCGTTCGGCCATTCGGGAGAAGATGCAATACGGCACTGGTTTCAACACTCCGATATCGCCAATAGCATCAAGACGGATTTATCAGAAAAAGAACTCAGCGATATAAATCATTACGAAGGCAACGCCCAGGGATTTCGTTTATTATCACGGCTTGAAATGCCGGAGAACATAGGCGGCATGCAGTTGACGTACGCGACACTCGCGTCGTTTGTGAAATATCCCGTTGAATCATCGTTGTTGAAGTCGAGAGATTCCATTTGCACGAAAAAATTTAATTTCTTTCAATCGGAAAAAGAACTGTTCCGCGAAGTTGCCGAAGGTGCCGGTCTAATCAAAACAAGCGATACGCATGACGCGTGGTGCCGCCATCCGCTGGCGTTTCTTGTTGAAGCAGCCGATGATATCTGTTATCGCATTGTTGATTTCGAAGACGGGTTCCGGCTCGGATTGATAAGCTACGAAGAAATTTCCCGGTTGCTTTTACAACTAATCGGTGATCCGAATGTAAAAAAGACCGCCGCGAGGTTAAAAGAAAAAAGAAGCAAGGTCGAATATTTGCGCGCAAAAGCGTTGAACAAATTAGTTGATGAAATCACGGTCGAATTCATTAAGCGCGAGTCGCAATTACTACAGGGAAAGTTCAATCAAAGCCTTATCTCGGTTATTCCCTCATATAAAACACTAAAGAAACTCAAAGACCGCGCGATGGCCGATGTATATTCCGCACGAGCGGTAATCGAAATTGAAGTTGCAGGTTTTGAAGTTGCCGCCGGTTTATTAGATCTGTTTGTTTCAAGCGCTCTTGAATATACCGAGAAAAAGGGCAAGTGCTCATCAAAGACGCAAAAGATTATGGCGTTGATGCCGGGCTCAAAAAAACTTTTAGATGCCGGTTCGACATACGAAAAGCTTCTGTTGATATTCGATTTCTTTTCGGGTATGACGGATTCCTACGCGGTTTCTTTATTCAAAAAAGTAACCGGAATCTCGTTGCCGCAAAGTTAAGAGACTGCTCGTAGACTACTGAGCAGAAATATTAAAAACTATAGGGGCGGACTGATTATGTGCTCTTCCGAATGTGTCGATTTAAGAAGCAATCAAGAAGGTAGGGCATATTTTTCAGAAGTTTACCCAAGAAAAAGATATAAAAGGGAGATAAAGGCAAGAAAAATAAGGGATTAGGGAATTTAAAAAATGAAAGTGGTGTTATACCAATAAAGCTTGATCTACCAAAAAAAGCAAAGGTACAACACCACATGGAAGATGTAATAATAAAACAAATCAGCGAAAGAATCAAACGAGCCAGTAAGAAAATAGGGAAAAACTGCAGCTTGTCTGAAAAACGATGTATCGGTGATATGCTGTTCGGCATAATGGGCAGTAATGATACAAAACTCAGTTCGATCAGTCGAGCCTTGCAGGAAAAAACGGCGGTGGGTTATACAATCAAACGATTAAGCCGCAACCTGAAAGAAATGGATATTACTGAATCGGTAAACCGGTATATGATAAGTCAAAGGCTCCATGATTTGGAAAGAGATGAAATCATAGCCATAGATGGTGGGGATGTACGAAAGAACTACGCGGAAAAGATGGAGCATATGCGGAGAATCCATGATGGCAGTAAAAAGGAAATCTGTAACGGATATAATTTGTTCTGTATGGCAACCGTAGGTAGTCAAAGAGTCCAACCGCTCTACGGGGAGTTTTATTCCGCCGCCGATACCAATTATAAGAGTACGTACAACATCGTAACCAAAGCCCTTGATATGCTCAAAGAGCAGAACAAAGGAAAACCGAGGCTGACCATAGTCGCTGATCGCGGTCATGATGACGAGAAGATGTATCAGTACTACCAGCGCAATGATATGCGATTTATAACGAGATTACGGAAAAACAGAGGATTTACCGTAGAAGGAAGTACGATGGACAGATGTGTCGGTGACTTGTATGGTTTTACTAAGTCGAAGAAAATGATGGGCGAGGTCATCCATGAAGGAGTAGTAAAGACCTCACGCTTAGAGATAGCCTTACTGCATGGGAAAATACACACGATAGAGGAAGAATTAAGCATCGTAGTTGTCAAGTCAACCATATTTCCCGAGCCGATGTATTTGCTCACGAATATTTCCCTTGAAGATGAACGGGCGGCATATCAGGTGTATGCGAAGTATCTCAAGCGGTGGGGCATTGAGTTGTTGTTCAGGGTAATGAAAGAGAAGTTCAATCTTGAAGACATTCGGGTCATGAAGTACCGGAGACTGCGGAATGTGTTTTCCTTATTAATGGCTGCGATATACTTAATAAGTAAGATCGTCTATGTTGTTGGTAACAATACGGAGTTTATACAAAAGAGTATATTAAAGAAAGCGAAACGGATAAAGAAGACGGGGCATTTTTTGTACTACTCAATTGCCGATGGGTTAATGACTTTGATAAGGAGAATGAAGCAGAAACCGATAATCTTTGAGCCTGTATTTTGGAATCCATCTGCTTACTCCCTTTTTTATAGGACAGCAGGAGCAAAAAATGGGTAAACTCCTGATATTTTTTGGTTTTTCAGCTACTTCTTTTTCAGTAAGTTAATATATTAAGCAAAAAAAATACTTATCCATAGAGGAAAAAATGCTTTTCTGGTTAAACAGACATACACTTCGGATATTTTTCATTATAACAGCGATAATTTTCACGAGCAGCCCGGCAAAGTCACAGGAACTATTTACCTGGAAAATCCACACCAACAAGCAGGCGGTACGTGATGCGTTTATGGCTGGCGGTGTTATTTGGGAAGCGACCGACGGCGGGGTAGTCGCATTTAATACCAAGGATTCTACTTATCAAACATACACGAAAGCCGAAGGCCTTGCAGGGAGCTTTTTCACAGCGATAGCACAGGATAATAAAGGACGTATCTGGGTCGGCAGCGATGGTGGAATGATAGACATAATTAACCCGGCTGACAACTCCGTCCATTCGATTTATGATATTTTTGCTTCTAACTATGTCAACAAGACAATAAATAGATTGATGATTAAAGGTGATTCGGTATTTGTTGCAACTGATTTCGGTCTGACGGTAATTCAGGCTTCTACTTATAACAATCTTGATTCATATTTAAAACTGGGCACATCATTTACGGCAAATACTTCGGTTTCCGGATGTGCATATTTGAACGGACAATTATACGCGGCTACTGCATCCGGCATTGCCGTGCAAAACGCAGGCAGCATTAATCCCGCAGCGCCGGAATCATGGACGGACTACAACAGCAGCAACGGATATGTTGCTTCAACAACAAATCAAATTGCAGTGTATCAAAACACTGTTGTTGTTGCAACGAATGCCGGCTTGTATCAGTTTACTTCCACGGGTATAAACACATCATTCATTCCCGAGCTTAAATCGAACGCCATAAGCTCTGTTTATATATCCGGTGATTCGCTCTACATATTAGCGGGTAATACAGTCTTTTTGCACTATAACGGCACGACCACAGAAAATATAATATTAAACACAAGCCTGCTTACAGAAATTGTATCCACTGGCGCAGAATCATATTTCACGGGCTCTAAAGGTCTGCTTAAGGCGGATGATTTTGGAAGCAGTGATTTTATGTACCCAAATGGACCATTTGCGAATCAATTTATCTCTGTTTCTGTTGATAGCAAAAGTGATGTGTGGTGTGCAAGCGGAAGGGATGTTACAGGTGTGGGTGCCTATCATTACGATGGAACTGCGTGGCAAAACTTAAACCAAACCTCAATCCCGACGCTCCCATCAAATTATATTTTCAACGTATACTCCGGTTCTGATGGGTATCAATATCTTAACACATGGGGATATGGGTTCATTAAGTATAAATCCCCAACAAATTTTCAAGTATTCAACTATGATAACACCCCACTTGTTGGCGTAGGTTCTCCAACGCCGAATTATGTTGTTATTACGGATACTAAATTGGATAGCAAAGAAAATTTATGGGCGTTGGTACTTCTTAGCCTTAACTCAACGATGATGGGCTGTTATACGAAAGACAGTGTGTGGTTTGCGTTCTCAAATCTTCCTGATTCAAGTGTATCGAATCAGTACCTCGGCTTGGCAATAGATAATAACGACACAAAATGGTACAATACCGCCAATGATTTATATTTTTTGAATGAGAACGGAGCGCTCGGTAAACCTGCAAAATATACATACGGAAACCTTTCTGATAACGCTTCGATCTCTGATAAGTCTATTACCTGTATGGCCGTGGACAAGAGAGGCGAGTTATGGATAGGCACAAATCTTGGCGTCTATGCTTTGGCCGATCCCTCGCTGGCGTTGAACTACAGTGCTTCGTCTCTCACACTGGATCAGAAATTTCCGTTGCGGCAATACACGATAAACTGCATGGCAGTTGATGCGCTTAATAGAAAATGGATAGGTACAAGTCAGGGGCTATTGCTGGTCTCTTCGGACGGTACTTCGGTAATAAAATCATTCAATAGTTCCAATAGTCCGCTTACTACGGATGCCGTTAGAACTATTGCGGTTGATGAAAAAACCGGCAAAGTGTATGTCGGACTTGATGCTGCTCTCGTCGAAATTACAACCTACGCACAAAAACCCGCCGACGATTACTCCGGTTTGTTTACCTATCCGGCGCCGTATTTGTTATCTGCAACTTCATCACCATTGACGATTGAGGGTTTGATTAAGGATTCAGGGATCAAGATTATAGATATTTCCGGAAATTTGATCCGCTCCATGGAAACACTCGGCGGTAATATAGCACAATGGGACGGACGAAATGACGCGGGTCAGCTTGTCAGCTCAGGTGTTTATATTTTAGTTGCATTCGATAAAGACGGGAATAGTGTCGGGACAAAGAAAGTTGCGGTAGTGAGAAAATAGATTCGCGATATGAAATAAAAGCATAGCAAAGACGCCGTAAGGCGTCTTTGCATTTTAAACCTTAGCAGTATTTAATGAGTAGTTCTCTTCGTCTAATTTGCGGCACTTGTTGATTATTGCAATTGCCACAAAGAATAAAATATTGATCGGATACTGTCCGATGGCTTCCTGCGGAAAATTTGCAATAACAAGCGAGTAGAAAACTGTTAGCATTCCCAACGCGTAAGTTTTTAGCTCCGGATCGCGAATGCGAAAATAATCTTTTATGCCCGAATGAAATACCACAAATAGTAATGAAACATAGAGCAGTAACCCGATCCAGCCTTCTTCAACCGCGATGCGGACGTAGCCGCTATCGGGAGGGAAGTTTGCTATGGGTGACCAGGGGCTGAATTTCTTTCCCCATTCACCAACGCTGCCGAGTCCGCCGCCGAGCGGATGCTTTTGAATGAATGGTTTTATAAATGCCTGATTTTTCACGCGCACCTGATACGATGCGTCGTTGGTTGGATTAAACGCAGATTGTAATCTCACGATATTTGCATTGCTCGTTGGTACATTGATTATCGCCACACCCAATAACAATAATGCGCCCGTTGAATAGAGCACCTGCTTTTTGAAGGTAATCATGGCGTAAAAAATCAATCCCGCCGGAGGAAGTATAAAGGCTGCACGTGTACCGGAAAAAAGCATACCGTTTAGCATAAAAATTCCCATAAAGAACAAGATGGCTTTTTTCTTTTTGCTGAAAGGTCCAGTCATAAGAACAAAACAAAGCAATGAGGTGAAAGACATGAGAATGCCGAATACGAGAGGATCGGAAAAGAAAGAAAATTTTCTGAACTTACCGGCTTGCCATAACAAGGCATATCTCTCGGGTGGATTTGTTGCCCATGCAAGTTCAAACGGCATTAATCCGAAATACTCCTGCACGTAACCCCAGATTGCGCCAAGCAAAGCAAGCAGCAGCCATAATTTTATCAACCGCTTGATGAACTGCTTTGTATCAATGGTGTACATCAGAAGGAAATATAAAATCATAATTCCTGCGAACGTTCGAACGGTATATACCCACGCAAGACGCGATTCGGCTGAAGGATTGGCGACCTGTAATAAATTATATAAAATCCAAAGCAGGATCATCTTACTTATCGGATTTTTAGCGAAACTCCAGTCGTGCAGTTCAATTTGCTTAATAAACAAACCGAGAAACATAACGGCGACAAGAACATCCATAAGCACACCGAGCTGAACATCTGAGACCAACCTTTTTACCCCCAGTACAAAAAACGCGGCGGTAATGGTTGCTGTTATTCCGAACTTGAAATAAAACATGCAGGCAACGATAAACGGAATTCCAATAATCGCACCCAATATCAGCACAACGGCAGTTATTCCTCCTTTGGCAACAAGAAATGAGATGACTGCGGCAGCGGCAAACAAAGCGATAATCCCGGCAGGACTGTCGAAACGTTTTTCCCAAATACCAAGTTTCAGGTATGCGTAAATTTTTTCGTACAGAGTCTCAGGTTTTGGCTCGGGAGTAATCGGAATAACAAAATTATCCATTGGGGATTTTGCTCTCAGGAGAAAAATGCCACGACAACGCCATTTTATAAACATTGATGTTTGCTACATCTTCCTCGGCTGATGTGCCCTTAATTTTATGCACTCCTGCCTTTGCGGAGAAATAGAGAATCCATAAGACCATGTAAACGATGGTTCTTGCCCTATAAGCAGGATATACATATCCCGGATAATGCTTGCGCAGAAAGAGATAAAAGCTTTTATAGTTGTGAATGAACATTTCACCGCGCCGTTGACGTGAACTTGATTTGCCGTAATGGATGATTTCAACATCTGCAAGAAAAATGGATTTATAACCGGCATTTTTCACCCGCATATAAAAATCCATTTCCTCCGCGTAGATATAATACCGGTCGTCTAAAATTCCGACCTTATCATACACTTCCTGCGGAAAAAGTAATACGGCACCGAATGACCAGTCAATTTCGCGTGTGGTTGAGTGATCCCAATAGGACATGAAGTGTTTGCCTGATAGATTCAGCCCTTTCAGCAAGTCGGCAAAAAAGCGGTTTTCAAAAAACGATGCCCATAACGAGAAAAAGTTATTCACCGACTTTTGAAGCGTCAGATCATCATTCAGCAATTTGCAGGTAACAATGCCCGGATGATGTTCGTACATGTAGTCGAGCATTTTATCTATGGCTCCGTTTAGCACTACCGTATCGGGATTCAGCAAAAGATAGTTTTTTGCCTTTGCTTCACGCAGTGCCTGATTGTTCGCCGGAGCAAATCCGTTGTTGGTCGAATTGGCAATCAACCGAACTTCCTGAAACTCGTCGCGAACCATGCCCGCGGAATCATCCGGAGAGTTGTTGTCAACAACCCAGATTTCATAGGAATACTTCTTTGTTTCATCTTTAACAGATTGAATACATTTGCGCAGAAGACCCTTGGTGTTCCAGCTGACGATAACGATTGCTACATCTATCATACTATATATAATATTTGTTAGAAAAGAAGGATTTTCAAAAAGAATCCGAATGTTGTTGCGGCTGCAAATAAAATCGTGACCCGTTCAATGATCTTTTCCTTTTCCGTAAGGCGGTCATCGTCCGGATCGGATTTTATGATTTGTTTTTCTCGGAGCAGGGGCATCGCGCGTCTCAATTATATTTAGGTGAAAAATCAGTAAAGGAAAATAACAAAAGAAATACTAATTGAGAATAACGAATATTGAGATAATGGTTTTGCCGGAGATGGCAGAAAAAATTTGTGTATTTTACAATATGTGAGACAAGGTATTATTATGATGAATAAACAAACTTTCTTTGTTGTCGCCGCGTTGACTATGCTGCTCGGTTGCCCGGTATGGGCACAGCTTAATATTGTGTACGTTTCATCGGCCGGAAACGATACTTGGAGCGGGAAACTTGCTGCTGCAAATGAAACAAAAACAGACGGTCCGGTTGCAACACTGCAAAAGGCGATCAGTACGGTTCGTTTTATGAAATTCTCGAAACCGAATCAACGATTTCGGATTGAAATGCGTGGCGGAACCTATTATCTTGACCAATCCATCTCGATATATAAGGAGGATTCAGGAAGTCCTGATACTCCGGTTGTTATAACGGCTTACCAGAACGAAAAACCTGTTTTGTCAGGCGGAATGAGATTGACCAATTTCCAAACCGTCCAAAACGAAGAAATACTGCGTCTATTACCGGAAGAATCCAAAGGTAAGGTACTTCAGGCGAAGATTGAAAGCTACCCTTACTACAAGCTTGAATTGAACAACAAGGACGAGAGATTTTTTGAGTTATTCTATAAAGGCCAGCCGCTCCGCTTGGCACGGTATCCGGATACATCATTTTTAGAAATTGCGGATGTTAAAGTATCGCCGAAAGATACGGGAATAATCTTCTCCGGATCTGGACTGGATTTTCTGAAAAACGAAAAAGATCTGTATTGTCATGGCTTTTGGAAATATGTATGGTATGACGATTATCAGAAAGTAAAAAACCTTGACCCTGCAAACCACGAAGTCTCTTTTTTGTCTCCTCAACCACGATATGGATATTCCCGGGAACAGAGATTCTACTTTACAAATGCAATTTCCCGTATAAATTCTCCGGGTGATTACGCCTTTGATGGCGCAACAAAGACCGTGTACGTATATCCGAAAGACAAAGATATCGCCGCGTACATTACTGCTCCGGTTGTGATGAATTTGATAAAATTAGTTGAAGCCTCGTGGATTGAAATCAGCGGAATTACTTTTGAAGAGAGCGTGTCGTATTCCGCCCTGATTTCGAAAGCAAACAACATTGTCTTTGATAACTGTACTTTCCGGAACATATCATCCGAAGCCATACAGGCTTATGGCGCATCATATATTACCGTAAAGAACAGCATGTTTGAAAATCTGGGCGCCGGTGGTGTTGAACTGCATGGCGGAGACAGGGCGCGCCTCATATCGGCACATAACGTGATAGATAATAATGAGTTTAAAAATTTCTCCCGGTTAATTCGCACTCATGCACCGGCGGTGCAAGTATACGGAGTCGGTGCCCGGATTTCTCATAATGTCGTTCACGATGCATCATATACCGGAATTTATGTGGATGGCAATGACAATATTGTTGAATACAATGAATTATATAATCTCGGATTTGAAACGGGCATCGGCGGCGCAATTTATCTGTGGGGGAATCAGACATTTCTCGGTAATGAAATTAAAAATAATTATATCCATGATGTTCACGGACAAGGCGGGTATTCATTCCGCGGAATACATATTGATGGCTTTGTTGCTGATGTGAACGTGCATCACAATATTTTTGAAAAATGTCAGCAGGGATTGCTGATAGAAGGCGGGGGGCATAATAATATAGTGAATAATCTGTTTGTTAACTGCGATAGAGCGGTAACAGTGGAGCAGATTTTACTGGAAACCCATCGGGATTACGCGGACAGGCTTCGTAAAAATCCGGGAATAATTAAAGGGAATGAACAGTTGTGGAAAAGCAGGTACCCGGTACTTGACCGCATTATTTCCGATACTACTTATTTACCGGCAGGAAATTTGTTTTCACGAAATCTGACTATTGGGAAAAAATGGTTAGATACAACAGCAAAAGATAGTTCTATTATTCTGCAAAGCGACAACTACATTTCGGATGACAACAGAGTAGTAGGAGCGCTGTTTAGTGTCAACACAAAACTGCTGCCGGAAAATTTACGCTCTGTATTTACACAGATTGATTTTGTGAATATCGGGCGCCGGAAAAAGTAAAACACAGATAAGTTTATTATCTGCTCATTTGTTTTCGTAATTTTCCAAATGCGAATAATAGAAATATTTTGATTGATGTCCCTGTTTAATCCGAAATATACCGGACTGGCCTCATCGGTACTGCTGCATGCTGCAATAGTTTCGGTGATTGTGCTGACCGCGGCAATGCATACCGATTCCGACCACATGTATGGCCGTGGAGGAAATTATCAGGTGGATATGATGGGTGGCGGGCCGGGTGCGGATGAAAGAAACGTTATACCTCCATCGGATGAGAAAGCACAAGAGCAACCGGATGCTGACGCTTCCACCGGACAAAAGACAGCGCAGACTGAACAAGCGGGAGACGGCGGCGGACTTCTTGCCGGAATAGATACGATGGGGCTGCCGGGACAATACGCCGAACCAACACTCCATGTCCGGATGCGCTATCCAATAGGCTGGTCGTTTATGGATCAGAACAAAAAGAACAAGCTTGACGGTGTTACTTTTCTCGGACCGCCGACCACTTCAGGAGTAATCCCGTATGTTCATGTTGATGTTCAGGAAAAGTATATGTTCAATCCATCCAAGTACAACATGAAATCGGAAGAAAAGAATTACACAATGTATTTTAATCCTCCGGAAATGTTAGAAGGGCAGTACGCGCAGACGATTTACATCCGCACCGAATCGGAACAGGATTATTCGATTAAATTAATTGTAAAAGGCGAGGCGGACTTTAAGGAATTCCAACCTGTATTTCTTGCGATGATCAAGACATTCAAATTCGGCGGTCTATAGCATCCGGTCTAATTTACCGATGATTGTTGCAATATCTGCCGCACCAAATCACAAATCTCTTTTTTCCCAAACGGTTTTGAAATGTAATGCGTGCAGCCGCTTGCAAGAAATTCTTCCTTGTCTCCAACCATGGCAAATGCAGTAACTGCGGCAATAGGTGTTTCTTTATACGATTCCATTTGCCGTAAAATCGTCGTTGTTTGAATACCGTCAAGGCCGCTTCCCAGATTAATATCCATCAGTATAAAATCGTATTGCTTTGACGCTGCCATTTTCAACGCCTGCTCGGAGTTTTGAGCTTGTTCAAGACGGCAGAGGTTTTTCAACATGCGGGTAATGACATTAAAGGCAACGGGATCATCTTCAACATACAATGCTTCGGGAAGATTTTCTTCCGCGCCGAAGGAACGAGGGGAGGCTTTTGCAATCGCTCCGGTTTCGGGTTCTTCAGTAGGGATCTGCTTCGTAATTTTTCTCTTGGGAAAAGAGACGGTCATGGTAGTGCCTTTGCCGACTGTGCTTTCAACCTGAATAGTCCCTTTTAGCTTTTCGACAAACTTCTTTGTCAGCGACAGACCGAGACCGGCACCTTCAAAACTTCTATTAAGCCCTTCGCTGGTTTGACGGAATTCCTCGAATATAAGCTCGAAGTCTTTTTCGGCGATACCAATGCCGGTATCAGAAACCTGGATCAATACCTCCTTGTCGGTTTCGAGTGTCCTGACAGTTATGCCCCCGACCATAGTAAACTTGACGGCATTATTCACCAGATTCGATATAATTTCATGGCAAAGTTTTTGGTCGAGATTAATTGTATGAATATCATGCGCCGGATGGAAGGATATGCTTAGCCCCTTTTTATTTGCCGCGGGCTCATGCCATTTACAGATATTTCTTATGTCTGTTGAAAGGTCAAAGGTTGAATAATTAAGTTCAAGTTTTCCGGCTTCGATTCGTGACAGGTCAAGAATCAGATTTAAAGTATCCATGAGGCGCTTGCCGCTGTTGAAAACTATCTCGGCAAGTTCCTTTGTTCCCGTCTCCGTAAGAGTGTTCACTAAAATTTCCGAGAATCCGAGAATGCCGATCATCGGGGTTCGCAATTCATGACTCATGTTTGCCAAGAAGCTTGATTTCAGGCGGCTCATCTCTTCCGCCTTTTCCTTTGAGGCGACAAGTGTTTCTTCGACCATTTTTCTGTCGGTTATATCTTCATGCTGCACAATAACATTTGTTAACTCTCCTTGTTCGTTTAGAATCGGATATGCTTTAACCGAGAACCATGAGCGTGTGTCTTTTTCAAGTTTGATGTTTTGCGACTTGGCAGCACTTTGAGTATCGAAATATACTTCCCACGTTGCAGAAAGTTTATTCTCAAAAACTCCCCGTAATATTTTGTCAATTCCCTTTTTCTGGATTTCTCCATCCTGGAAAATATTGTACTGGTTGTTTTCTATGTTTTCCGGCAGTACCCCAAATAATTCAGAAAGCTTTGAATTGATACGCAATGCCCAGCCGTCTTTGTCGAGTATCTCGCTGCTTGTAATGGACTGGAGAAACATCTGTTCAAAGAAGCTCTTTTGTTCGACTAATTCCTTTTGAATCAGTTTGCGTTCGGTAACATCTACAACAAAACCTTCGATGCAGTCTTTTCCGGTTGCGGGGTCACAAACTTTTCTCAGAGTCATTGCCGCATCCATAATTTTTCCACTGCGATGGCGGTATGATCCCTCAATTTCGATCCATTGTTCCTTGGCTTGAAGTGCAGAAAGCACACGGTCAATTGCCGAGTCATCGGTGAAAATTTCTGTTGAAATGTTGTTTATGGATTTTACGACTTCTTCGGGGGAAGAATAACCCAGCATTTTAGCAAGAGCCGGATTTACTTGCGAGAATTTTCCCTCCGGCAGGGCATAGAATATACCTATTGGCGATTGAAGAAACAGGTTGCTGAATTTTGATTCGCTTTTTTTGACCTCTTCAGCTTTTTCGTGCAGCTCGCGGTTTGTCTCCTTAAGCGAAAGAGTTGCCCTGCTGATTAAATGAAATAAGAGGATCGAGGTGACAACGACATACACCATCCCCTTTGTCAGACTTAATAACGCTTTCATTGAAGCCGAGCTATGACTGATGAATACTATCTGGTCGGAAAATAAGATCCATAGTGCGCCGATGATAAAATAAATAAGGACTATTCGAAGTGGGTTTAGCTTGAAATTCGAATTAAGTTTCTTCATACGGATCTCTGTGCATAAATTATAAATACGCTCATAGCCTTGGTCCTGCAGAGTAGAATTTCTGTTTGTGTTAAATATATAGGAATATTCGTAATTATGCGAGAAATTTTTGCGGGGCCTATTTTATTTGTAATTTATTGCTTAATAATTAATTGATTTTAATAAATATGCGCTTATGGACGTAAAAAAACGCTTTTCATTTTCAAGAAATATCTCAATTTGGAGGCTGCTTTTAAACAACAGCGGACACTTGCTGATTGAAGAGAGAGATACCGAAAAGCACGAAGTGTATTTTCAGTGCTTTGATATTCATTCGGGCAAACAGTTATTAAAAAATCTTTCCTTCGAAGAAAAATTCTGGATTGGCATAGAAGGATTTGAGGATGATACGATTTATTTTCACGGATATGTAAAACCCGATATGCCTTGGCATCAAGGAATATCCGCGTATTCTGTTTCTGAAAAAAGAGTTCTTTGGAATAATCCTGAAATCACATACTCGTTTTTGCACCAAGGGAAGATATATTCTTCGCGCCGATTATTTGAATCAGCCGAGTATTATACCGTTGACCCCAAAACGGGCAAAATTATTGAAGAGTTGGGGAGCGACGCCGCAAGCTTCAACTCAATAAAAGAAACGTTTTACAATTCAAGAGACTATTCTGATTACAAATTTCCCTCGTTTTATTCCTCCGATGTTTACAACGACCTGTTTATTAAGCGGATGCACCTCGCGGAAGACGGCCTCGGGGACATTGAAATTATTGAGCAGGGCAGCGGATTGATATTTACATCCAGAGAGGTTGACGGAAAAGGCAGAACGAATCAGACGTTGAATGTTGTTGACAATGAGAGCCAAAAGTTTGTATTTTCGGAAGTAATAAACAAGAACGAAGAAAATCGCTCTTTTGACTCGTTTTTCGTGTATTCCGGTTATTTGATTGTTGTGAAGAACAAAGTCGAAGTTGCGATTTATCGTTTAACATAAATTTGCGAGGTAGTATGAGTCTGACGAAAGCCGATCAGGGCCTTCTGCTGCTATATGCAAGAGAATCTATTAAAGCTTCTTTTGGGGATATCCCCGCTCCGGTGTTTGATTTTCACAACTATCCGAACCTTCAATGTGACGGCGGCGCCTTCGTTACTCTGACTATAGATGGCGATTTGCGTGGTTGTATCGGTTACATCACGGCGCAAAAGCCCCTGCATCAAACCGTCGGCGAAGTTGCTTTGCTTGCCGCGACAGAAGATCCGAGATTTTTCCCTTTGAAAGAAGAAGAACTGCCGCATATTCTTATAGAAGTTTCCATCCTCTCTGTTCCTGAAGAACTTAAAAGTTATAACGATATTATCATTGGTAAGCATGGGCTGATTCTTGATGAACCGGATGGACGGGGATTACTTCTGCCACAGGTTGCCGTAGAGCATAATATGAATCGCGAAGAGTTTTTAACGGCGCTTTGTCAGAAAGCCGGTTTGCCTTCGAATACCTGGAAGAAAAAACAATTAAATTTGTTTTCATTTACCGCAGAAGTTTTTGGCGAAAGAGAACATCGGGACGTGACCAGTGAACACCGTTAGGCCTCCGGCTGTTGCCGGAATGTTTTATCCGGATAAATATAAAACACTTGAAAAGGTTATTGGGGAATATTACTCCCGGGTTTCATTTTCCCGCCCGGTTGATAATGTAAAAGGCTTAGTTGTTCCCCATGCCGGATATGTGTATTCCGGACAAACAGCCGCTTACGGTTTTAAATCACTTAATGCTGCGAACATCAAAACCGTTGTCATTCTTTCCCCGAGCCACCATGAATATTTCCCCGGAATCTGTGTATACAACGGCGATGGATACGAAACGCCGCTGGGCATTGTCCCCGTTAATAAAGAGAAAGCCGAACACCTTGCAGAAGAGCGTAAGTTGGTTTTTATGGGGAAGAGCGGTCACGAAGCAGAACACGCTATTGAGGTTACTCTTCCGTTTTTGCAAACGTTGATTCCGCGGTTTGATTTTGTTCCTGTTGTCATGGGCGATCAAAGCGAAAGATATATTGACGCTCTGGCCGAGGTGCTTCCGGAAATTCTTGATGAAACTACTATTGTTGTTACGAGTTCGGATCTTTCTCACTATTATAATAAGCAGATGGCAAAAAGGTTGGACGACAGAGTGGCAAGCGCCATAGATGCGTACGATTTTCAATCTCTACAGTCGGATTTGCAAAGCGGAGCCTGTCAGGCGTGTGGCGGCGGACTTATCGTCAGCATGATGAAGGCGTTGAACTCATATAAGAATCGAGAAATGAATGTTCTCCACAGGAGTGATTCCGGCGATGTATCAGGAGATAACCGTCAGGTGGTCGGCTATCTCTCCGCCGCAGTACATCAGGGATAACAGTAAAATTTTAAAAATGTTTTTATTGGTGAAAATATGCCGTAGGCATTGTATGTTTGTAGAAAATTACCGAACACAAACATACATTTTCCGGTAGGAAATATATCATAATCTAAATCAACGGGGGACTCGTGGCCAATACCTATTCACAAATCTATTTGCATTTTATTTTTGCTGTTCAAAATCGTTTATCTCTAATTGGTGAAAGCTGGGAAGAGGATTTATACCGCTACATTACGGGGATAGTAGAGAATAACGGACACAAAATGTTGGCGATTAATGGAACGGCAAACCATATTCACGTATTTATAGGGTATAATTCTTCACAGGCAATCCCTGATTTGATGAAAGATGTTAAGCGCTCGTCATCTCTTTGGATCAATAAGAAAAAGTATGTACGTGGCCAATTCAATTGGCAGGAGGGTTATGGTGTATTTTCATATTCTCATTCGCATATAGATAACGTGGCAAAATATGTGCTGGGACGGAAGGCTCACCACAAGGAGTATTCATTTCGGGATGAATATGAAAAATTTCTAAATCTCTATAACGTCAAATATGACCCCAAATACATAATGACTGATATTCAGCGTTGATATATTCCCGACGGGAAATTCTTTTGGAGTTGTGTCTTTTCTACAAACATATAATGCCTCCGGCATAAAGGACATTCAGTCATATTTAGCTTTTGCCAATTGACAGATTTCTACCGTGACCGGTATATCTCGAATTGTTATGATTGTCGAAGAAGCCGGGGCTTAATTATCGCCCAGGTATTCGTAAATTTGCACAGAAGAATTTATAATTATCGGAAATACAATGAACAATACTCGGGCCGGATACGTGGCAATAGCCGGAAAGCCAAATGCAGGAAAATCAACACTGTTGAATTCTCTGCTCAAACAGAAAATTGCGATCACCACTTCGAAACCGCAAACGACACGCAAACGGATTTTGGGAATATTGACCGAGGATAACCATCAGATTATCTTTCTCGATACTCCGGGAATAATTCAACCCCGTTATCTTTTACAGGAACGGATGATGGAATATGTCTCCCGTTCACTGCATGATTCTGATGTTATCTTGCTCATCCTTGACGCATCGAATGAAAAGGATGTTGCCGAAGCGGTTCAGTCGGATTTCTTCACGAAAAGCAAAATTCCAGGCTCAAAGCCGGTTTTTCTCATTCTGAATAAAATTGACCGTGTTCAGCAGGATGTTATCGAAAAATATTTTCTGACTGCAGAAGCTACGGGGCTGTATAAACAGATAATTCCTATCAGTGCCACATTAGGCGTTAATACGCAATCCATCATTGATTTTGTTTTAGAGTACATTCCGGAGCATCCTTTCTTTTTCCCGGAAGATATTATTTCGGATGAGCAGGAGCGCTTTTTTGTTAAAGAGATTATCAGGGAAAAAATATTAACGCAATACCGCGACGAAATTCCATATAGCTGCGAAGTCAGCATTGATGAATTCACCGAACGCGAAACAAAACATTTTATCCGCGCGATGATATATGTGGAAAAAGAATCACAAGTTAGTATCATTGTCGGAAAAAAAGGCGACCTAATCAAAAAACTCGGTGAACGCTCCAGAGCGGACATTGAGAAATTTTTGGATCATGAAGTCTATCTTGAATTGCGGGTTAAAGTACGGGATTCATGGCGGCGGAATGAGAAATTCCTCAGGGAATTCGGGTACGATATGTCGGATGAATAATCGCGATGAAGAAATCTCCTCATGTTGTTAAGGCCGAAGCAGCCTTATTCTTTATTACGTTTCTCTGGGGCGGGACGTTTGTCCTTATAAAATCGGCGCTCGTGCACGTATCCCCCATGGTATTTGTCAGCGTCCGGTTCGGGCTCGCGTCACTTGTATTGCTGCCGTTTGTCATTAAACCGCTTCTTGCCGCGACAAAAACTCAGTATAAGAAAGCAACAATACTCGGCATCAGCTTATTTATCGGATTTGCCACCCAAACTATCGGGCTGCGCTATACCACCGCCACAAAATCGGCATTCCTTACGGGAATGTTCGTTATTATCACCCCCATTATGCAGATAATTCTCGAAAAGCGGCGCCCTACGGGACGCAATCTTATTGCCATTTTGCTCGGCTTTTTCGGAATTCTCTTTCTTTCAAGCAGGGGGACAAACCTTTATCAGGTGATATTTGAACTCGGCACCGGATTTAATTTCGGCGATTTCCTTACGCTAATCTGCGCGGTGAATTATTCATGGTATATTGTTTATCTTGATATGCTGGGCGAGGATCTGAATTTCAAATTCCTGACCTTCGTACAAATATTCGTTACTATGGCTCTGGCGATTCCGTTTATCTATATATTTAACGTCGTCGGATTTGAAAAGGCTCAATTTGAAATGCTGCCGATTGTTATCGTTGCTATTGTATATACGGCCATTTTCACGACAATACTTTCCACCCTTTTACAGACGAAATATCAGAAGGACGTAACCCCCACCCGGGCGAGTATCATATTCTCCATGGAGCCTATGTATGCTACCGTTTTTGCTCTGTTTTTATTAGGCGAAAAAATCTCTATCTTTGGCATCATCGGATGTTGTTTTATTTTTAGCGGTGTACTGATTTCCGAATTATCAACAAAGGAATGATGTATGGATAGAATTCAGCGAGTGGAAATAATTGTGACAGGGTTTGTGCAAGGTGTCGGGTTCCGCTATTTCGTGTACCGGAAGGCAACTGATCTTAATCTGATAGGATATTGCAAAAACCTGCCGTCCGGAGAAGTTTTAACTGTGGCGGAAGGACTGCGCCACGACCTCGAAGAATTAGTCAAATATGTAAAAGCCGGACCGATGGGCGCACACGTTTCAAGATATACGGCGGAGTGGCTTCCGGCAACAGATGAGTTTAATAAATTTGATGTGTTTTAGTGAAAGATAGCATAAGAATAGGCAACGGATTTGATATTCATCCGTTTGCGGAAAACAGAAAACTTTTCCTCGGCGGAATCGAAATTCCACACACCAGAGGACTGGAAGGTCATTCTGATGCCGATGTGGTGCTTCATGCAATTTGCGACGCGCTTCTCGGCGCTTTAGCACTGGGTGATATCGGTAAGCATTTCCCCAATACGGATCCCGCATATAAAGACATAGACAGCAAAAAGCTTTTAGCTCATGTAGTTGATCTGGTGAACAAACACGGATTTGAACTGGGAAATTTAGACGTTATGCTTCTTGCCGAAAAACCGAAAATACTTTCCTATATACCCGAAATGCAAAAAACCATTTCGGAAATAATGAAAACAACTATTAATCAGGTTTCTATTAAAGCAACAACAATGGAAAAGCTCGGCTCTATCGGAAGAGAAGAAGGTATCGCCGCTTTTGCTGTTGTTTTAGTATTCAAATCGGGACAATAATGATTGATGCCTATTACCAGCAACTCTCCACGGCAAGCCCTTATCTGATCTATTTAGCTCTTTTGGCTGTTCCGTTTATCGAGAATGTTTTTCCACCATTTCCCAGCGATGTTATTATTGTTGTATGCGGTGCGCTTATTGCAAAGGGAACTATCGCGTTTATTCCTGCCATTCTGATTGCTTCACTCGGCAGCGAAGCGGGTTTTATCCTGCTGTATTACCTTGGAACCAAAACAGATAAAAACATCATTCAGGCGGGAAGATTAAAGTTTATTTCCAGAGATGCCCTGCAAACTGCCGAAGAGTGGTTTACGAAATACGGATATTTTCTCATATTGTTCAACCGCTTCATCTCAGGTGTCCGCTCTGTTATATCATTTTTCGCAGGCGTGAGCGAATTGCCTGTTAAGAGAACGATTGTACTTTCTTCAGTAAGCGCACTTCTGTATCACACAGTTATTATTTCTCTCGGATTTTTCCTGGGGACAAAGGTTCAGGAAGCTGATGCCATATTGAGTTTATATGGCAACATCGTACTCGTTTTTATCGCCGCCATCGTGCTTTTTATCGCTCTCAGATTTTATATTAACCGATTCTATCGCAAGAATAGTCCGAAATCATGAAACTGTTTAAGAGAACTTCGAGAACTCCGGAAGAGAAATCGAAACTTTGGAATGATAGAAAATACCTCGTGTTATCAGGAGTATTATTTGCGTTAGGATTTTCTCCAATACCCTTACCTATTACGCTTTTCTTCGCACTTATTCCGTTTTTAAAAGTACTTGAAACCCGGCGCACTCTCGCAGAAGTAAACCGTGCGTCTTTTCTGATGTCATTTACGGCTTCAATATGCGCTCTGTATTGGGTTGGCGGCTATACGGAAGGCAAAGATCCATTTCTTATGATAGGCGGATTTCTTTTATTCTTTATTAATCCGATAGCATTTCTCGTTCCGACTACGCTTTATTATATCGTGCGGAAAAATTTCAAGAATTCCTTAGCGCTATTGCTTTTCCCGTTTTTCTGGGTGTTCTATGAATACCTCTATACATTAACCGACTGGAGCTTCCCGTGGCTGAATATCGGCAACGGCATGAGCAATTTTACCGCATATATTCAGATTGCCGACATTGTCGGTTCATATGGAATTTCTTTATTTGTTGTCGCCATTAATGTTCTGTTGTATTTGGTGTATTGCGATTATAAGGAAAAGAAAAAAGTCCCCGCTTTATATACGACAATCGCATCCATATTGATTGTTGTTCCATTAGTATATGGAGTAATAACCATATCGTCGTTCCGCGAAAAATCGAAAAGCATTAAAGTCGGCGTGGTTCAACCGAACCTTGACCCGTACGACAAGTGGGCAGGTGAATCACTTGATAAAATATACGCGATGTATGCCGAGGGTACTCATGAGCTGTATAAAAAGAACATTGAATTATTGATCTGGCCGGAAACTGCACTGCCGGTTTATGTAATTGATCCGGTATATGCAGAATATTACAAAGCAATCAATAAGATGGTAGATTCTTCAGGCATATCTTTAATAACGGGAATGCCTGATTTACGAATTTTTGGCCCCAATGAAAAAAAACCTCATGACGTTAAGCGCAGTAAGACCGGTGTCTACTATGCGACATACAATGCTATCTATACAATAAATCCGCGCGCCGCACGGATTCAAAGATATGGGAAAATAAAATTAGTACCGTTCGGAGAGCGTGTCCCGTTTGTTGATCAAATACCAATGCTCGGTGATTTAATGCGTTGGGGAGTCGGTTTGTCGGGCTGGAATGTCGGCGAGGAACTTACCGTGCTTTCTACACAGATACCCGGCTGGGCTGATTCCGTGAAAGTCGGAGGTGTTGTCTGTTATGAATCTATCTATCCCGATCAGGTTGCGGGATTGGCAAAAAAAGGCGCTCAATTATTGGTTGTTGTAACGAACGACAGCTGGTACGGCAATACAAGCGGACCATATCAGCATCGCGATTATGCAAAAATGCGTGCGGTGGAAAACCGGCGGTATGTTATCCGTGCAGCTAACGGCGGCATCAGCTGCATCATTGATCCATGCGGCAGAATTACTTCACAAACCAAAATGTATGAAGCCACAACATATACAGGAGAAGTATACATTTCCGAAGCAACAACATTTTACACCAATCATCCGCATGTGATAACATCATTATGCACACTCGTCGGATTACTTGTGCTTGCGTGGGGACTCTTTAAAAGAATTGCAGGAATGATTAATAGAAAAAGTACATCCTCTTAGTAGTGTGAAGGATGCGCTGATGTGCATTCTACAAAATATAATCCGTGAAAATCAGCGTCATCAGCGTCATCGGTGTTCTATCGCGATTCCTATGGTTAAAACGTTATCCCTCTTGCCGACAGCTCTGCTACAAGGTTATCATATCCCAAAAACTGTATAGCATCCCAACCTTCGTTTTTTGCGCCCTGACCGTACTCCAAAACATCATCAATGAAAATATGTTCGGAAGCAGGCAGCTTGGTGTATTCCATAACGGTGCGGTATATCTTGGGCTCCGGCTTAACTGCATTGACTTCATGTGATAAAAACAGATGTTCGAAGTTTTTCAAAAATTCGTAATGTTCCCATCCGTACTGCTGGTGGATGTGACTGGTGTTGGAAAGCAGTACAAGCCTATAATTCTTTTTTAATCGAGGCAGAAGAGCTGCGACATCTTCATTAACGGTGAAAATTTCTGAGAAGCACTTGCAGAATTCCTCAGCCGTCACGACGTGATCCAGTGCCTGTAACATCGTGTCCACAAATTCTTTGTCGGAAATATCGCCCCGTTCGTAGTTGCGATGGATATGGTAATTCTCTTTATAGAATTCCATGAATTGCGCGCCGAGACCGGGACGCTTTGCATCAACATAGGATATTACTTCGGAATAATCGAACGGAATAAGAACATTGCCGAGATCAAATACAATTACAGAATAGTGCTGCATGAATTTTCCTTTTCTAAGGGTCAATTGAAATGTTTTCTTCAAAGAATGAATCTTTGAGCCCCGTGTTTACTAAAATCCCGTTCACGGAAGTTATAACTTTTTTATCGCCGATGGATTGTAGAAATGAGCGGGGATAAATAACGCCGTCCTCCGGCCGGAAATCACTGAATACGGTACTCTGAATGTAGCTGCCGTTTTCGGTGCGTACTACCGATTCCTCACGAATTTTATAAAATGTAGCCGTATCGTAAAAGGCGGAGGAATAATTTCCCGAGGGATACATGAAATTAACTTTATAACAGATTAAGCTGTCCACGGAAACGATGCCGTCTAAAACAGGAGTGATTCCGAGTTGTGATAAATGAGTCAGCGCGAGAATATCTGCCTGCAGTCGTAGGCGGAGTAATTCATCGCCGACCATGTATTCTTCACCGATAGAGGAGACTTTTATTCCATCTTTTCCGTCAAAACGGATTACCTGTTCAAGGAATCCGAACGAAAGCTTGGAAAGATATTTGTCCGGTGCTTTTTGATAAATCTCAACAGCAACATTCGCTCCGGCATATGTTCCCGAAAGGTGAATAGACCTGTCGTTAATCTTACGGAGATTTTCCTCTCCGCCGATAGCGGCAATATGATGCCGGATGATCTGCTCCGCGCTCAACGAAGAAGCGGTCTGAGCAGACATCAGCGCGCAGGACAGTAAAACGAAAACAGAAATCGGTAAAAAACGCAAATTCAAGAACTCAAAATAGTATGCCGGAAATATACAGTTTCTCTTAGAAAATGCCACCTTCGGTTTTATCTCTTCCATCATCAATCTGCCGTTCCTGCTGGGCCTTAAAGTCGTTAAACTTGTACGTGAACGCGATCGCGATATTCTGGGAGTTGAAATTCGTGTACTTATTATCCATATAATAATTCGGGGATAAGGTTTCCGTGCGTGACATGTTTGCCTTCAAAATATCCGAAGCGATAATGGCAACGCGCAATTTTTTATCGAAAAATTCCTTGCTCACCGTAAAGGTCAGAATGGATTTTTTATTGGTGACGGTTCGTGCGTCAGAAATTCTCGGTGTATAACGGTATGAGAATATTGTATTGATATCGTCATAGGGTTTTAATACGAGATTTGCATTAAGATTCCACGATGTACGATTGATGTCATACGATTCCGTAAGATAATCTGAATTTTCCTGAATTCTGGAGTAGGTGAAAGCGATGTTGCCCATGGAAAACCAGGAGGGCAGTGCAATCGGGAATTTACTGTCGTTGATAATCGGCAGCATCAGTTCTACACCGAACGTCTTTGTGGCAGCGTTATTGACCATTGAAGTAACGGAAATTGTGTCATCCATCAAAGCGGTAATAGAAACCGGTCTGCCTGTGGACTTCGTATAGTATACCTTGAATACCGGATTAATTGCTACTTCATAAAGATTCGTATATGTCGGCTGCAAGGCAGGATTACCGATTGAAATATCGTTTGGTCCGTTAATTCTCTTAAATGGATTAATATATTCCATTTGCGGGCGGCGGATTCTGCGTGCCAAATTAAATGTTACTTGCATTTTTTCATTAAGGTTGTACGATAACAAGAGTGATGGGAATAAACTGGTATAATTCAGCGCAAAATTCTGATTGGTCGTTACCACTGTCCCGGTGGATAAGATTTTTTCAAGACGGAGGCCGAGTCTGTAATCTATTCCTAAAATCTTATTGCCGAAATTTGTATATAGGGCGTGAATGTTTTCCCGGTATTTGAAATAGTTACTATATGCAGAATCCCGCTGCCACATATCCAGCGAGTCAATGTAATCGGAATAGTTATAGTCGGTGCTTCTATCCCTGAACGTGTAGTTATATCCCGCGTCAACTTTTCCGAAACTCCATGTCGGGTCGGCCCAATCAAGTTTTGCGATAAGAGTTTTATTACCCGTATTGCTCTTCGCGTGTTGAAGTATGGGCTTTGTACTATAGCTGTACTGGGTTGACATGTCGTTAGGGGTATCATAAGTCAACCTTGAATAATAAACATCTGCCGAGATTTCGTTTCCTTTTTTATCGAATTTCTTTTTATATGTTGCCGTTCCGGAGTACGTATTGTTATCCAGCGCTCCGCCATTGTTCAGTTGATAACCATACCGTGCGGCACCGGTGCTGTCAAATACGATATTACTTCCGTTATTGTGTCCGGTTCCTTTCATGTGAAAATAATTTGCTGTCATGGAAACGGAATTCATATCATCCAAATCATAATCAAGTCCGACCTTGCCGTTAAGCATGAATCCTTCCCGCAGTTGGTCGCCGTCGGAACGGAGGGTATGATAGGCGCTGCTTTGATAGAAGGTTTTCGTATAGTTAAGTCCGCTTGAAAATTTACCAAGGCCGCCATTAAGGGAGCCGTAAAGATTCATTTTACTTTTGCGGTAGTTGACAAATGCTGCGGCATATTTCATGTTCTTATTGTTTGCATACACGGTAAATGAACCGCTGTAATTATCCGAGTATCCTTTTTTTGTGATGAAGTTGATAATGCCAGCGTCACCTTCGGGGTCATCTTTTGCTGATGGGTTTGTTGTAATTTCAACCTGGTCAATCATTGATGCCGGCATTTGAGTTAATAGTTCTTCTGCGTTAGGCAGCGGTTTACCGTCAAGCATTATATTAACGCCACTTCGTCCGCGGATACTGATTTTGTTGGATTGCGGGTCAACATCAACCGCGCCGGTGTTTCGCAGCGCATCAGTAACATTCCCGGAAGCTCCCGGAACCTGCTCCATGTTGATTACTTGTTTGTCCGGAAGAAACTCTATCATCGGGCGCGCAGCTTTTATTTCAACGGCATTCATCTGCACTGCCGCCTGTTGCATGCGAATCTTTCCGAGATTGACTGCGGAATTTTTTCCTGCCTGAATGGTATCAATGATCTTTGTTTTATATCCGATTGCGGAAAAATGTATTGCCGGATTTGCTGTTTTAATATTCTCAAGAAGGAATTCACCCTTCTTTCCGGAGATTGTTCCTATCGTGTTCTTTTTATTTTCGCCCGGAACGATCATAACAGTAACACCAACAATGGGTTCCTGAGAAACCGAATCAATTATGATTCCGGATAGAGAATAGGAATGTACGCCTTTTTGAGCAGGCTGGGAATATAAGGTGGACATAAGTCCGCATATAAAAAATAGAGCCAAAAATGTTTTTTTCATAATGTGTTTACGGTTTGAGGAAAAAATTGTCATGCCCATACAAATATACAACAACGATGGACTAACTGAATAACCGTTCATCATAAATTTAGTGCCGGAAATCACATATAGGCCTTGAGGTATTTGACATTGACATGCGAAAAGATTAGCTTTTGATAGTGTGTATTATTGCCTATATATTAAAGGCGGCAATTCAAAACAAGTGTGTATTATAAAAATATTACGTCGCCGATATTTTTCGTTTCTGTCCTGTGTGTTATAGTAAAAATACTTAATTCATGTGAAAGGATAGAGTCATGAATACTAAGAAACCATTCTTTTTTTTCCTCCTTTTTGTCATTTTGATTAGCATTAGCAGCTCAACAAATGCTCAAGTGACTAATCTATCTATTAACGGCTCCACCAGCAATTTTATCGGAACGCAGGATATTGGCGTTCAATGGCAGTATGATGTGCCGGTCGGCAGTACGACAAAGGTCGAGTTATGGCTGCATCTCGGCGGAAGTACGTTTATTGATCCGAGTACGGATAAAAGCATATTCGGCGCATTTTATCAGACGGACGGAGATGCGGAGGGAAGAAACGGCCCACCGGATTTTGACGGTCTGCAAAACGGACATGTGCTGATGAATATCCCGACGATTTTTCTTGCGCCGGGAAATTACATTATGAAATTCACCAACAATAACCAGACAGTTCAAATCTCAGGCACAATACTTCCAATGGCTGCACCTGCCTATACAATTTCCGGAAAGTATACACCTCATGCCGGTGTTTCTGCTCAGAATATACTTCTGCGCGCAGTCAATAAAAACAACGATATGTGTCAGGCTTACGCTCTGACCGATGCATCGGGAAATTATGTAATAAATATGAGTGCAGCATATGCCGGTGGAGCAATTCAAGTTTCTATTCAGGACAATATTTCTCCGTATGTTGCAAGTCCGGCAGATACTACCGTTAATTTGACACAAAGTTATACCGGTGTTAACTTTATAGCAGTTGCGCCTGCCGCCAAAATTGTCGGATATCTTAAAGGTGATGATTCAAAAGCGATTGCAAATGTTCGTGTCCGTTGTTATGTTCAAAATTCAAATGGCGATATACGTCTTGAATATTATACCGGTAGTGACGGATATTTTGCATTAGGTTTTACAGCCTCGCAAGTCAATTCTAATTCGTTATGGCGTCTGGAATGCGATGATGATTTGAGTCCTAATTACGTTTCGCCGCAAACAGGAGACATATCCCTGCACGCCGGCGATAGTCTTAGAATAGATCTGACGGCATACAAAGCGACAGACTCAATAAAAGGTACAGTGCTTCTTGACGGCATTCCTGCCGTGGGTCAAAAATTATGGGTAGAGGGATACCTTCCGGATACTTGCAGAGTTGGTGCATATTCGGATCCTGCCACCGGAAAGTTTACGTTGTACGTGTCGAAAAAATATCCGGGCTACTATCTCAGTATGGGTGATTTACCAAGTAATTATGCATTTGACTGGTATAGTACGAGCCGGTATGCTCCCGGAACCATGAATGCGGTTGTTAAAGTCATAACGGTATCTTGGACAAAGCAGACGACGCCGGTCAGCGACAGCCTGTTTGCGGTTTTCTTTACGAATTCACTCAAAGGCTGGGCTGCAGGAGCAAACGGAAAATTGATTGCAACAACTGACGGCGGTACAACATGGACATTGCAAACAACCAACACTTCGGCGGCAATACTTGATGTCAAGTTTGCAGATGCCTCAACAGGCTGGTTTACCGCCCGCGGTGGTATCATTAAAAAAACCACGAACGGTGGTACAAACTGGACATCACAGAATTCAGGCGTGACAAATAACATTTATGTGTTGCAAGTAATTGATGCCAATACGAATTTCGCTGCTGCAGAAAACTATATTCTCAAGACTACCAACGGCGGCACCTCCTGGAGCAAACAACAAACTCCGAATTTTGAGAATGTCTATGGTATATCCATGCTGAGTGCGACAGCCGGATATTGTGTCAGTTATTCCGGAAATCTGTACAACACCACTGATGGCGGCTCGACCTGGAATTATGTTGTCAACACAAATTGCTATAACGCATCACGATTATTCATGAATGCATCGGGGTATGGGTACATTGTCGGTAATGGTAATATGGTCGCTTATACGTCTGATTATGGATCAACATGGTCAAGTAACTACACAAATGGAAATATGGTATATGGACTTGCGGTTCAAGGAAACAATACACTTTGGGTTGTTGGTCAAAACAGCGATATATATAAATCAACAAACGGAGCTTCAACCTGGGTTAGGGAACCCGTAAATGTCAATAACAATCCATCATTGTACGCGGTTTATTTTGTGGATGCTAACAACGGATGGGCGGTTGGTGATAACGGCCTTATTCTACATACAACGAATGGCGGTATGGTCGGCGTAGAAGATGCGCAGGCTCACGGGAAAACATATTCGTTTGCATTAGCGCAAAATTATCCTAATCCGTTTAATCCAAGTACTATTATAAATTATTCCGTTCCCGAAACAGGAAGCGGATTGAGTCATGTTACACTGAACGTGTACAACATGCTTGGTCAACTTGTTTCTGTTTTAGTTGACAAAGAACAACCGCGTGGAAATTTTTCCGCGGTGTTTAACGGACATAATCTTGCCAGCGGCATCTATTTATATAACTTAAAAGTCGGTAATCAAAGCATTACAAAGAAAATGCTCTTAATAAAATAAGTCTCCCACATACCCGGTATTGCGAGAGCCGCCCCGATAGGAGCGGCTCTTTTATTAGGCGGTACGCTTGAGCGGCGTCACAGGAGATTTTTCGGGGTTGTATTACACATTAAAAATATTTAATTTTCACCACTCTGTCGCCGCAAATTTATTTTGGCGAACTGCTTTTTATGGTATGGACACACTACTGTAAATTGTTCGTTTTTACCTTATGCTGCAGAATTCTTTCGGAGTAATTTCTTTCTCAAGGGTGTATTATTAAAATTTGAAAGATGTTAAATGAAAAGGATTTTTACTTTTGCATTTCTTTTTACAATCATTCTTTTTGCTGTTTCTACACAAGCTCAAATCACAAATCTCAAGGTAAATGGCCAATCAGGCAGTTTTGTTGCGACACAGGACGTCGGTGTTGTTTGGGAATGTGACATTCCGATTGGGCAAAGTGCGGAATTTGAAATATGGCTTCATGTTGGCGGTGGCACATTTATTGATCCTTCGACAGATAAAAACATATTCGGAACAGGCACGCAAACCGATGGCGATGTAAGTGGAAATAATGGACCTCCGGATATGGACGCTGCGGTGAACGGGCGTTTAACTTTTTCGACCAACACCATTTATCTGGCGCCCGGGTCATATACATTTAAATTTAAAAATAGCGGAGTCACAACATCCATTAGTGGAACAATTCTTCCGGCGAGTGCACCTGCTTATACAATTGCCGGTAAGTTCACGCCCGGCTCAGGTAAGGGTGCTAAGAATATACTTGTCCGCGCAACGGTGAAAAATAGTAACATGATGCAGTCATTCGGGTTGACTGATGCGTCGGGAAATTATGTTATCAATATTGGCTCATACGCGGCCGGACTAACCGAGAAGGTGTCAATTCAAGATAATATTGAACCGTATGCAGCATTACCTCAAGATACGTCCGTTATAATGTCCCAAAGCTGGGCGGGAATAAACTTTACCGCTGTTAATACTGATGCTAAACTTGTCGGTTACCTGAAAACAGAATCAGGCGCCGGGATAGCCAGCACGCCCGTTCGATGCTATGCCCGGGATAATGGAGATACGAAAAAGGAAGTATATACCGACGAGAACGGAATGTACTCTTTTGGATTTACTACCGCTGAATTAGCCGCAAATCCAATTTGGCAATTGGAGGTGAACTCACAACTTGCTCCTGCATATGTTAATCCGGTATCCGGCAGCATATCACTTCACTCAGGTGATAGTTTGAGGGTTGATTTGCTTGCATATACTGCGAATTCTACAATCACCGGGAAGGTTTACCTTGATGGTAAAATACCGTCCGGTAAGAATTATACTGTTGTTGCTCAGATTAACGATACGGCGGCTACATGGTCCCAGAGCAATTCAAGCACCGGTGAATTTACTATTTATGTTACCGATAAGCTTACAAACTACACTGTCAGTGTTTGGGATCTGGATGAGCAGTATGCAGCCGACTGGAACAGCATCAACCAATGGGCAGCAGGTGCAACAGAAATAAGATTAGATGTTGTTACCGTTGCATGGAGCCAACAAACATCAAACACAAATAACAACCTGAATCAGGTTGTATTTCCAACATCTTCAATAGGATATGCTGTTGGAAATTCCGGAACGATATTGAAAACAACAAATGCCGGTACATCATGGAATATTCTTTCTTCGGGTTCAACTGAAGATTTACGTGCCGTAAGTTTTATTAACGAAAAGACAGGCTGGGTTGGCGGAACAAATGGAGCAATTAAAAAAACCACGGATGGTGGAGCTTCTTGGGTTGCTGAAAACTCAGGAATAAGCTATCCGATAAACATACTCCAGTTCACGGATGCAAATAATGGCTGGGCAATGGATATGGATAATTTTCTTAGAACCACAAATGGCGGAGCTACTTGGGCACCGGTTTCATTAGGGATTCTGGAAGCCACCTTATCCTTTCACATGTTGAATTCTTCAACGGGTTATTTATGTACAAATTGCAACAACATCTATAAAACCACCAATGGTGGAACGTCATGGTCATTGGTTGGTTCAACACAGGGATTCTACTACACCAAAATTAGATTTGCAAATGAACTGAAAGGATTTATTCTTTTCTATGAAAATAGTCTCGGAATAACTACCGACGGCGGCGTGACCTGGACAACCAAGCAATTAGATCCATCAAGCTGCCTTACCGATATTTTTGTTGTAGATGCAAACACTGTTTATCTTGTCGGAAAGTATAATATGATATATAAATCCAGTGATGGCGGGATGAACTGGAAGCAACAATTTCTCAATTTCAAAGATAATGATAGCTTTAATAGCGTTTATTTTCCTGATTCGCAAAACGGTTGGGCTGTCGGCGAAAATGGAGTCATAAGACATACAGCCTCCGGTGGAACGGTGGACGTTCGTGATGTTGCGGCTGGAAAGGCTGGAACATTTGTGCTATCGCAGAATTATCCGAATCCGTTTAATCCGGCAACTGTGATTGATTATGTTGTTCCACAGAATGCTGGCGCCACGGAGCATGTTTCACTTAAAATATTTAATATGCTTGGACAGGAAGTTGCCGTTCTGGTTAATAAAGACCTCGGTTCCGGCAGCTATAAGGCATCGTTTAATGGCGCGGGACTGGCAAGCGGCATTTACCTGTATACATTACAGGTTGGCGGACAAGGCATTACAAAGAAAATGATTTTAATGAAATAACGCGCCGGTCTTTTTAATAACAGAAGAGCCGCTCCAGTTTGAGCGGCTCTTCTGTTATACGGCCTCGTTGAGCGGCATCACACCAGGATTTTTTAAGGTTGAATTAACCGTTAAAAAGATTTAATTTACGCTACTCTGTCGCCGCATATAGTAATTTAGGCGAAATGCTTTTTATAGTATGGACACACTACTGTAAATTGTTAGTTTTCCTTTTTCTGCTGCGGAATTCTTTCAGAGTAATTTCTTTCAATGGAGTATATTTTCACAATATGAAAGATGTTATATGAAAAGGATTTTTACGTTTGCTTTTCTTTTTATCAATCTTCTTCTTATCCCAACGACTCAAGCGCAAGTCACAAATCTTAAAGTTAACGGGCAATCCGGTAATTTCGTTATTTCTCAGGATATTGGCGTCACCTGGGATTGTGACATCCCCGCCGGTCAAAGCGCTCAGTTTAAAATCCTGATGCATATTAACGGGGGAACATTTATTGACCCGTCAACGGACAAGAACCTGTTCGGAACAGGTACTCAGACCGACGGTGATATTACCGGTAACGACGGCCCTCCTGACATGGATGGTACGGTTAACGGACACCTGACATTTACCACCAATACAATACTGCTTGCTCCGGGATCGTACACGTTTGTGTTTATTCATAATAGTATCACCACCTCAATAAACGGGACAGTATTACCTATGGCGGCTCCGGCCTATACTATTGCCGGTAAGTTTACCCCAGGCTCGGGCCAGAGCGCAAAGAATATTCTTGTGCGTGCAATGGTTAAGAAAAGCGATATGATGCAGTCGTTTGGAATGACTGATGCATCGGGTAATTATGTTATCAACATCGGTGCGTACGCGGCAGGACTTACCGAGACTGTATCAATTCAGGATATCATTCAACCGTATGTGGCCGCACCGCAGGATACGTCTGTCGTTATGTCTAAAAGTTGGACGGGAATTAATTTCACCGCTATTAATCCGGCTGCGAAACTTATCGGATACTTGAAGACAGAATCCGGTACGGGAATAGCGAGCACACCGGTTCGCTGTTATACACCGAACAGCAGTGGCGATACGAAAAAAGAAGTTTACACGGATGCGAATGGACTGTATTCATTCGGATTTACAGCTTCGGAATTACAGACAAATTCAATTTGGCAATTGGAAGTGAACTCACAGCTTGCTCCGGCGTATGTTAATCCAATATCCGGAGATATATCAATGCACGCCGGGGACAGCCTGCGGGTTGATCTGCTTGCATATACTGCAAATTCTACAATTACCGGGCACGTCTATTTTGACGGCAAAATCACTTCGGGTAAAAGCGTTCTGGTTTTTGCTTCGGTTTCTGACACTGTAACTGCCTATTCGGGAAGTAACGCAAGCGACGGATCCTTTACTATTTCTGTTACAAATAAGCTATCAAGTTATAGAATAGGTGTTTGGGATTTGGGTGATGCGTATGGATTTGACTGGAACAATATGAAGCAATATGCCCCGGGTTCAACCGGAGTGAGGGTTGATGTTGTTACTGTTGCCTGGAGTCAGCAGACATCCAATACGGGCAATGACTTGGCGCAGGTTGTATTTCCTTCGTCGGCAATAGGATTTGCGGTTGGAAATTCCGGAACCGTGCTAAAAACAACAAACGCCGGTACGGATTGGAATGTGCTTTCCTCAGGCTCAACCGCGGATTTGCGCGCAGTCTGTTTTGTTAATGAAAAAACGGGATGGATCGGCGGAACATTAGGCACAATTAAAAAAACCAACGATGGCGGCGCTACATGGAATGCCCAGAATTCAGGAATAGATTATCCGATAAACATCCTTCAGTTTGCAGACGCTAATAACGGCTGGGCGATGGATATTGATAATTTTCTGCGCACAACAAATGGCGGAAGCACGTGGACACGAGTCACAACAGGTCCGAGCGAGGGTCTGTTATCATTGCATATGCTGAATGCTTCAACTGGCTTTCTTGGTACAACATTCGGAAATGTATATAAAACTACCGATGGCGGCGCCGTATGGTCTATGGTCGGTTCTCCGGGGGGATACTATCCAAAAATCCGGTTTGCCAATGAATCAAAGGGCTTTATGGCAGGTAACGGAAACACTATCGCTATGACCGCAGATGGCGGCGCGAGTTGGAATAACGTGTATTTCAATTCAGGTAGTCTTAATGATATTTTTGTTCAAAACGAGAATACTGTTTATGTGGTTGGTGAAAGCAACACTATCTACAAAACGACGGATGGTGGAACAAACTGGACTCACCAGTTATTAAGCCAAAACAATAACTGGAATCTGACCAGTGTCTATTTCCCCGATACTCAAAACGGATGGATAGTTGGCGGCGGCGGTGTGATAATGCATACATCCACTGGTGGAACAATAGACGTTCGTGATGCTTCGGCCGGTAAGGCGGGATCATTTGCGCTGGCACAGAATTATCCAAATCCGTTTAACCCGACTACTGTAATTGATTATATTGTGCCGCAGAATGCAGGCGCCATGAATCACGTTTCACTGAAAATATATAATATGCTTGGACAGGAAGTTGCCGTTCTGGTTAATAAAGACCTCAGCTCCGGCAGCTACAAATCAGTGTTTAACGGCGCAGGACTTGCGAGCGGTATGTATCTCTATAACTTGCGGGTCGGTGAGCAAAGCATCACGAAAAAAATGATGCTCCTCAAATAAGGACTGTGATTCTTTTGATTTATGTGATGAACATGATTTTTACAAAGCCGCTCCGGTTTATCGGGGCGGCTTTACTTTTTAATTGAAAGCACATTCATAGTCAAGGAAAACCGCATAACCTGGACTATAGAATATTTATAGTCCAAGAAAACCCAATAACTTGGACTAAGAAAAATCATGGTACAAGAAACCTCCGAAACGCAAGATGATATTAACCATAAAAACGGGCATTTTAAATGCTATATGCCTTCTACATCCGGTTAATTCAGTCAGTGCAGTTACGACGGGTGCGTTGTATAAGTAATTTTTACGCTTATGAGCACCGCAGGTGCGGCAGCTTAGTAGAAAAATTTGGACACAACATATTTGAGTGCTGCAAGCACGGCTCTAATCCACGAGTTTGCCCAAAATGAGCCGCTCCGGCCGGAGCTCTGAATTGCAATTTTATCTTATCGCTATTAGGCTGTCACGGCTTTGCCGTTTATAACCAAAAGACACGACCATTCCACCATTAATTATGCTTCTGCATCAGATTCTAATATCAATAGTGCAAATTTACCAACAATAAGCTGTGCCTATTTCTTCACATCTGGAAAAGGTAATGGGGTGGCATCGAAATGTGATTTTATGCCTTTTTTTGCTATCTTTTAGCTATGCAGTTTATATATTTTATTACTCGCCGGTTCTTGTCTGCCAGACGAAAAGAGCGGGGAGTTTCAATTTTTTCGGCAATCGCCGCTTCTGGTATCGCACTTGGAGTCGCGACGCTCATAATCGCGTTAAGTGTATTGAGTGGATTTCAACAGCTCCTTTCGGAAAAGCTCATGAGTCTGGATTCGCATATCCAGCTTCGTGCTGTGCAGAATGTTAAACTGCCCCCTTCAACCGACATTGTTATCCGGATGTATAAAACATTAGGTAATGATTGTTATCAGGTAAAACCCTTCATCGAAAAATTGGTTATAGCTGGGAATGCGGGGATGAAGGAAGGAATCATGATTAAAGGCGTTTCTTCGGATTATTTTACGGGCAAATCGAATATCACCTGTGTCGAGGGTACCCTAACTCCTTATTGGAGCGATTGCGTTGTGCTGAGCAAGACACTTGCCGGAAAGCTCTTTGTCAAGGTTGGCAATACAATTACAGTTTTTGCGTTAAAGAATAATCAAATGCCTTCGGAGACTAATCCACCGATCATCATGCGGTTGAAAGTAACCGGAATTTATGAAAGCGGAATCGCGAAGTACGATGAGAATTTTTCTTTTGTTTCTATGGAAACCGCGTCACGGATGTTCGGATATACCCACGGTGAAGCGAACGGCTTCGAAATAAAATTGAATTCATTAGAAAGAGTTGAAAAACTCACCGCCATGCTGCAGAATGACCGCACGCTTCCGTACAGTGCGCGAAGCATTTATGAAATTCACGCTCCGATATTTACTTGGATTGAACTGCAAAAGAAACCGATTCCTATTGTGCTTGGACTTATCGTGCTTGTCGCGGTGTTTAATATTATCAGCGTTACATTGATGATCGTTCTGGAAAAGAGCCGGGCGGTCGGCGTGTTAAGAATGTTAGGAACGCGAAGCGGCGCTATCGGACAAATATTTTTGGGCCAGGGAATATGGCTTGCCGTAACAGGCATTGTCATCGGAAATATCCTCGCTCTGGTTTTGAGTTATATACAACTCCAGTTCAATGTCATAACACTTCCGGCATCAATTTATTTTACTGCAAAGGTTCCTCTGCTGCTGAAGCCGGATACGTTCATTCTCGTATCAGTGGTTGCATTCGTATTTTCTCTTCTGGTATCTGTATTGCCGGGTTATATTGCCTCGAAGATCTCGCCACTAACAGCAATAAGGTTTAATTGATGGGTGTTGATTTTCTTATAGCATGGCGGTACATCAAGTCGCGGCACAGAATGAATTTTATTACAATAATATCATATCTGTCAACGGCCGGTATTACGATAGGTGTTGCCGCTCTTATTGTCGTACTATCCGTGTTTAACGGGTTCGGCAGTTTGGTTACATCATATCTCATTAGCTTGGATCCACATATCCGGGTTGAAGCAAAGTCTGAAAGCGGGATGCAAAATCTCGGTCAGCTTGAGGACATGCTGAAAAAAGACAGCCGCGTTCGCGGATACACGCCGTATGTATCGGGAAAAGTTTTAGTTATACATGAAGATGCGACGCTTGCCGTTTCGCTCAAGGGAATTGATCCTTACGCGGCGAATAATGTTTATGATCTCCGCGGTTATATCAACAAGGGGACAGAATCGCTGCACACGATCAGGCAGAGTGACGGATCTCTTGGGTTGCCCCGCACGGTTATCGGAGCCATTCTCGCGTATAATCTCGGAGTTGTGCCGGGTGATACCATTACGGTAATCTCTTCCGCGAATATTGATCAGATGATTATGGTAAATGCGATGCCGCTGACCGTTAAAGCAGTTGTCGCCGGGACATATTACTCCAAAAGCAACGACTACGATGTTGATTTCATGTTAATGAGCTTAGATGCCGCCCAGTATTTGCTTGGGTTTGACAATACAATACAGGGCTATGAAGCGCGCCTGAGCAATAAGGACGAGGCTTCGTCCGTGCAAAAGGATTTTGATTCGCATATAAATAATAGCGACTATGCCGTTTCAACCTGGTACGATTTTCACCGCGAACTGTTTACTGTTATGAACATAGAACGATGGGTTGCCTATCTTTTATTAAGCCTCATTATCGTTATTGCAGTGTTTAATATTCTAGCTTCGCTTACCATGTCCGTCATGGAAAAGAAAAGGGACATCGGCATTCTGCGCACCATGGGTATGGAACAGAAGAAGATTAGAAAAATTTATTTCTATCAGGGTTTGATCGTGGGTCTGGTTGGAACCGTAGCCGGATTTGCGCTGGGGTATTTTATTTATTGGCTTCAAGTTACGTACGTTATCTATCCGCTTGACCCAACGCAATTTAAAATTTCGGCACTGCCGATAGAATTGCGCTGGACGGATTTCCTTGCTGTCGGTATTGCATCAATAGGGCTGTCGCTGCTTGCTTCTTTTATTCCCGCAAAGCGCGCTGCTAAAGTTGATCCGCTCGAATCAATCCGCTGGGAGTAGGTCTCTTTTTCTGCGACTTTCCCTGTGCCGGAATTAAAAACATCTTGTATTATTTCAGAAAAAGTACTTTCGTTGATTGCCTCCGGCTTCCAGCTTGCAGGCGGATGATATACATACCGGAAGAAAGCGTTCTGTTGTTTTCATCTGTCCCATTCCATACTGTCTGATATTCTCCCGCCGGCTTATCTCCCTGATAAAGAGTTTTGCATTTACTCCCGTTAATATCATAAACGGAAAGATCTATCGGTGATGAACTTTCTTTAAGAACATAGCGAATGGTGCACGCGGGGTTGAATGGATTCGGTGATGCATAAAGAGAGATCGCGGGTGCTTGAGCGCTCTTTTCAGGTTCGGGATTTTTAACGTCTGTTGTTCCGTTAATGATCGTATTTAATTTTCTCCAGATTTGATCGTTAAGCACAAAAGGCACCAGGGAGTTATCCGGAGCGTCACCCATGCGTACCCATATCAAATTCATCGAGGGAACAATGTTTAAGAACTGTCCATTCTTCCCCATTGCCGCAAACATATCCTCCGGAGCAGATGGATTCAGATAACCCGGAAACACAAATTGAGTTTGCGGAATCATATAAGAGCTCTGACCGTTCAACCAAGTTAAATATCCATAAGACGGATTGATGCTTTGAGAGCTGTGCGTCATCTGTGAAAAGTATGCCGTATCCTGCAATATAACCTTGCTATCCCACGTACCTTTATTCAGAAGGAGAATGCCGAATCGCGCCATATTCCGTGGTGTACTGAAGAAAACGTTGTTGTAGCCCGACTTAGCATATAGTCCGTTAAATCCTGTTTTTGCATGCAGCCGTTGAAATATAAATGCATTAACTGACTGCCCAGTCGCTTTTTCCAGAACCGAATCAAGCAATGTGTATGGTGCGTTGTGATATGCCCAACGGGTACCCGCGTCGGCTTTATATTCCAGACAGTCGGGCAGAGTGCAATCGGCATCAGCGACACCGTCATTCAGTCCGGTGGTCATAGTCAGTTGATGCCTGATAGTTATTGCCTGCTCTTTATCGGTAGGCAGCGAAGTCCACCCGGCTCCGAGATACTTCGATGTGGTATCATAAATTGAGAGTTTTCCTTCCTGCTGGGCGATTCCGATTGAAAAGGACGTCAGGGTTTTTCCGGCTGAAGCCCAATACCACACGCTGTCTTTCGTAAAAGAACCGAAATATTTTTCAAGAACGATTTTTCCGTCTTTCAGAAGGAGGAATGCTTTTGAGTTATTGTCCTGAAGGAAAGTGTATAAGGTGTCAATGTATTTGGTCTGCCATTGAAGCTGTTTGGGTGATATCGTATCCCACGTATCACCCGAAACAGGAGGAAAATAAAGAGTCTGTGCACCTATTGAAGTACTAAAAATACAAAGAGCAGCAATAATGTAAAGTAGAAAACGCTTCATATAATCCGGATTTTTATATATTTATTCTTATAGACACCGGCAGATCATGTAACGTTTAATGCTTATAATGCACTGTGCTTTTTAGTGTCCCAGTCCGCCGATTGCAGCGACAATTGAACCGATAACAAGGAACCACAACACGATACCGATAACCATCATAATAAGGGCGGCTTTTGCCCAGTTAGCCTTTGATGGCGGGGTGTTGCTTCCGAAAGCCCATACAAGCAGCATAATAAAACCAACAAGAGGAATAGCGGTCAGAATAAGAGTTACAATCCACTCTCCAATACCAATCACTTTTTCCTGTGTATTGTTAGAATCCATGAACTTCTCTCCTTAGCTGTTTATTGATATTATAATATGCCGATTGTAAAAACAACGGCATTATCATCGTAATCGTTAAAAGTATGAATGTAGTCAACTTGCAAAAGTACTTGGAAAGAATAGGTGCGCAACAATCTAAGACCGGCATGCAAGCCAAGCTCAATGCCGTCATCTCGTTTATCCTGCTGAGTAGAGCGGCCGTAGGAATCATAGACCGCTGGACTATCGTGGCTGACAAAATGGAAGCCGAGCGAAGCACCTACTTGCGGGCAAACATCGGTACGCGTTAACAGATAGTCGCCGTATACATTAATCGCAAAACCTTTGCGGATTCCGGCGAGAAGTCCGGCCGCATAATTTTGTTCGATTTCATATCCCCAGCGAAAATCAAACACAAATACCTTTGCAAAATCATTATCGTATCCGGATGTGGGATAAAGATAACCAAACGAAGCCCCGAGATTTTTAAATGTGCTTCGGCGAAGCGGTTTATCTGTTTCAACTCCGGTTATTGTTCCCACCTCAACATTTTCATTTACGGACTTATTTTCAGAAGCGCTCTTTGCTATCCGTTTCATAACTAATTCAAGGTCTTCAATATTTTTTGATGTGACTTGATCTACAATAACGTGTTTTGCAGCCGCGACATCCGTTACAAAATACTGCACAATTATTTTTTCACCCAGTGCAGCCAGATTGCAGCTAACAACTTGCTGTGCTTGTAATTCTTTACCGATCTGAACGATGGCTCCAATATCCTGAGTGTTGTTTTTACCTGCCAGATACTTTTCAATTCTATCCGGAATGGCAACATTTATTGACCGCTTGCTAATTTCCACCCGCAAAATAGATTCGGCTGTTTTAACATAATTTGAGTCTACGCCCGTGGAAGAAAAAGGGAGAACCGCAATGGATCTGTTGGATTCTTGGCCATATGCGTTAAACGTGAGAATTATCAGCAATGAAAAAATTTGAAAGCTACGAAAATGCCTCATATATCAGCCTTTAATTAGTAGTTGCTTTAAGTGCAATCGCCTGGCTAAAGTGCCCGGATGCCTGTTCTGATAGTTTAATTCCGGTAAAATACGAAAAGTCAAATAAAAGAAAAACGCTATTCAGAGAAGGCGTACCGCAATTGCGCGAAAACCGCGAAATATGAAGGATTTGTGTTGGAAAATGTTAATCCGTATCCCCCTCCAAGTCCAAGAAATAATCCCCCTTCTGTTGCATGATAAACGTTTATCCGTAATGCCGCCGAAACATCTACGCCATAGGACCACGCGTTAATATCGCTGTATGTTCTGTCCTTTAGAGCAAGTACGCCGCCACCGAATTCCATTGTTATTGCGGATGTGAATGGCTGCGTCTCTATCATTTCAAGGCCGTATCCGTACAACGCCGGTGAATAGCTGTTTGAATTTACGGAAGGGAATATCGCGTTCAAATCTTTCATTACCATAACATGCGGGCGGAAGGTGAGCGCACTTAGCGACGGAATACTAATATCAACCGATGGATTTATGAAAAATCCGCTTGTTGCCGGACTGTTTCCGGAAAATGAGGATTCTCCAACCGGAAGCGAAACAGCTTTGATGCTTATCTGGCTCATTGCCGGAATCGAAAATACCAGGGTACATAGTATCGCGAATAAACCCGCTTTCATAAAATTTCCTTCTGTGCAATACCGGTTAGGATGGCTCGCCGATATCTTCGTTCCACAACTCCGGCTTATCATGGATAAATTGTTCCATCAGTCCGATGCATTCCTGACTGTCAACGACTTCAATATTAACGCCGCGTGATTTTAAAAGTTCTTCCTCGCCGAGAAATGTTTTATTCTCTCCAATGATAACGCGGGGAATATTATATAATAAGATAGCTCCCGAACACATGGAACAGGGTGACAATGTTGTATAAAGAGTACATTCGCGATATACCGATGCCGGCTGCCTGCCTGCATTTTCGAATGCATCCATTTCACCGTGCAGTATCGGGCTACCGCTTTGTACGCGTCGGTTATGTCCGCGGCCGATGATTTTTCCATTGTGAACAATAACGGATCCGATAGGAATACCTCCCTCGGCTAATCCCTTTTCTGCTTCTTCAATTGCGGCTTTCATAAATTCGTCTATCATACGAGAGTCCCTTTCTTCTATATCCTGTGCATGTACATAAACACGCTCTCATGTTGCAGGTATATTTTAATTTTCATTTCGATTGCAAGCTTGCTGAGTTCTTCCAGCAAATCTTTAAAGGTAATATCAAGGTTCGTCAGGTCAACCAGCATGATCATGGTAAAAAATCCCTGCATGATTTTCTGTGAAAGATCCTGTATATCGCAGTTATGTTGTCCGATTAATGTTGAAATATTGCTGACAACTCCCGGATGATTAGCGCCAAAGGCGGTCAAAATTGCCCTTTCGCCGGCTTTTTCGTTGTTTTCGGACGGAATGGTCAATTGTTCATCCTGCAATTTATTCTCAACATACTCCTGAATGGCCGAAGGGGATAATTTGTCACCCAACGCATCCATTGCATCCAAAGTGAGTTGACGGATTCTTTCTTCAGAAACGGTCACGGCTTAGCTCCTATAAATTCATCCTGTAAATATCGTAAAGCATCCTGAAATATTAGAGTATTTTTTTCATCAGCAAATTTTCCGGCGTTTTTGACGTTCCCGACATAAAATCTCAGCCACAGCAAATTTCCGATAAGCAGGGCATCTCCGACTCTGTCGGCAACCGCGGCATCAATGGTCAGGTATCCCCACAACACATTCCATCCGAGAGAAAGCAGACCGTTCCAAACATGACCGGTAACAATCTGCCCGGAGCCGGGAAAAATTACGGACAGAAGTTCCATGATTTCAAAAGAATAGCGCTTATCGTCAGTGTTGCGGCAAAACTGCGCGAGCGTTTTTGCTGAATCAACTTTTGCAAATTCATTTTCGGCAGCCTGCCAATTATCCTCAAACATGAATACCCAACCCCGCCAGTAATGAATTTCCTGACTGCCGCAGTTATGCACGCTGTCTTTTTCCATACCGTTCAGAATATTTGACGCTGAAGAGAACGTCCGGTTGAGAATGTGCAGCTTAACCAACTCAATTTTCATCGCGTGTATGTCATCTGGATTTTTCGCATATCTTAGTGAAGCACCGGCACAGGTAATAGCATCTTTGAATTTAGCTCCTCTCCGGTAACATGCCGCAATATTTTTATTCGCATCAAATCCATACAAGTGCATAGTGTCGAAACACATCAGGCGTTCATATTCTGTAATCGCCTCATATAGCTTGCCCTGATTTCTGAGCTCGTCGGCAAGCAAAAATTGCTGTCTGAGAACTGTAGTATCCTGCGCAATAATGCTGATACAGAGAAGTAGAAACACGAAAACTTTTTTCATCGTACTTCTCCAATGCCCCCGCCGTTCAGGAAGCAGTTGCGCTTTGCGATGAACGAATCAAAGTTAATCTGCAAATTAAGCTGATATTGGGCGTTGTATATTTGTGCGGATGCAGCGGAGCCGTAAATATTGGCGCCATAATACAAGCCGGCAAGCGTTGTGAAAATATATGCTTTGGCATCATGATGATGCTGAATGTTGTAAACCGATAGATACGCGAACAAACCGGTTGAGACAAAAGCCATAACGCCATCGCCGTAATTCCCCGTATAGATTTTACCCGCTCCCGGTATGATTGCGGAGAGTAATGCTGCGGTAACCGGACTCTTCTTATCCGTGTTCAATAATTCCTGACGGTAATACGCGATACTGTCCTGATCTTTCGGTATAAAAAGTTTGAGGGCATCTTTGTCGTCCGGTTTTGTGAGTCTTTCTCTCCAACTTATCGCGTGATACAGCGGGTGGATGAAATGTGAAGTAAAAGCAGTTATCCCTTTGTGCTGTTCATAGTCGGAAATAATTTGTTTGTAACGTCCGTTTTTGAATAAATATCTGTACCGTGCGGCGGCTCCGGTTGCGGCCAAACTACCTTTGGTCACTTTCGCGAGATACACATCGGATAATTCGAGAGTATCAAGTTCTAAATAGCATTTTGCTATGCGTAAATTAATTGTGTCATTAACTTTTTCCGGCGGTAAAAGCAGAAACTGTTCCGACGCGCGCAGATAGTCGCGTTTGCTGAAAAGATAATTTGCAAATTTCTCAATTTCCACCGGGGAGCGCAGAGGCAGCTGCTGGGCAAATACGCTGAAACAGAACAGCATGAAGATGAAGATTTTTTGTTTCACTTTTGCGGACCGACAATTATCAGAGAATCATGGAGACGATAATTGCTAACCGGATCAATTAGTTTGTTCCGCTTAGTATCACCCATATAGTGTATACTTCTATCAAGCGTGTTGGAATCCCGGGTAAATCGGTCAACAAACATCAGCGTGCCTTGAAAAATATTTGTCTGCCTGCATGCCTCTACAAAAAAAGCAGAGCACGTCGGCGTGAAAGGACAATGATCGCCATCAACATCTGAAATGAGAATCCGGTAGGGAACTACAAGGAGATTGGATAGAGACAAATCGGCAGTCCGGTTTTCGTCAGGAGCTGTAATTGCGGGGACATATTGAGTGCGAATCTCACCCCAATGAGATAGCTTTGGTTGTGCCGAAAGCGGCATAACAAATAAGAGAACCGGAAGAAAAATTAAAAAACGATTAGGCATGATCAGGTTACTTTTCGGTAAGGGTCATTGAACCATCCCAGCCTTCGGGAATTCCGTTCTTGGTGAAAAATGAAATTCTGCGGAGCATTTCTTTTGCTGCTTTATCTTCAGGTGTAAGAGAAAGAGCGTTTTTAAATTTCTCTTCTGCCGCGTCAAAGTTTTTTGCGAGATACAATTCGAAACCCTCTTCGTAATGCGCGCAATAGTCAATTATAGTTTGAGGAATATCGTCGCTCATGTAGCCGACAATGTTATAGACCTTAACCGGCAGTGTTTTGCCTTTAACTTTTATTATGTCAAGAACACGCGCGCGGTATTTGCCGGGGGTCAGCATTTCATAGGTTGATTGGGAAACCATGAAGTAGGTGCCATACTGTTTGTTCGCGCTCTCGAGACGTGCGGCAAGGTTAACGGTATCACCGATAACCGTGTAATCAAAAACCTGTGAAGATCCCATGTTTCCGACAATAACATTTCCGCTATTAATGCCGACGCGGCATTTTAACTGCGGGACTCCTTTTTCCTTCCAGACGACACACAATTCATCAAGGCGTTGTAACATTCTCATTCCGGTATCAACAGCGGCATCGGCATGGTGCGGCAGCGGAAGAGGTGCGCCGAATTCGGCAACAATACCATCGCCTAAAAACTTGTCAATGATGCCGCCGTTTTCGAGAACGATGTCTGTCATTTCCGTTAGATACTCATTCAACAGGGGAACCAGCTCAGTCGGAGGCAGTTTCTCGGAAATTGTGGTAAATCCCTGAATATCAGTGAAGATAACCGATAAAACTTTTTCTTCACCCCCGAGTTTTAAACTATCGGGATGCTCAAGAAGGCTGTCAACAACTTTTTTCGGGACATATTTCGAGAAGGCGCCCTTAATAAATTTTTGATCTTTGGCCGCTATTACCTGAATGAGTACAAGCACCGAAGCGAAAACAACCTGTACGCCCACGACCGCCGTTACAACCGGAAATAACCGGAACGACAACATCTCGGTATATGTAAAAATGATAAGTCCGGCTGTTAAGAGAGCATCTGCGAGATACAAATACAGATTGCTTTTCGGGATTATGGATAAGAATATAAATAATGCGACTATGATCAAAGATATAAAAAGATAAAAATTAGTTTCCTGCGTGTAAAATGTATTTGTCAGATACGCGTTCATTAAAGCGGCATGGATGGCAACAAGCGGTACGCCTTTTTCAATAGTCGTATTGCCGAGATCGGAAATGCCGGTTGAAACGTCACCGACAAAAACAAAGTTGCCTGAAAAATACTCGCTCAGTTCATTTGAATATTTATCTTCGTTGCTCTTCGCATTGAAGTTCTGCACTTCAATCATCTTTGGAATTTTTTCCCACGTCATAGGATAAGGGATGTATACCTTGCCGTTTTCATCAATAGGGATGCGCACTTCTTTTTCGAGCATACCTTCGGCGGGAATGATAAGGTATTTGCCCCACTGAATTTTAATGTTCTCAAACGGAATGCGATTGTAATCTAAGAACATTTGCAACGTCGGCGTAGGGAAATACAGCGAGTCAACCTTAATAACGAGTGCAAAATGCCGGTGAGTACCGTCCGCATCGGGCAGCGATGAAATATGACCGCTTTTAAAAGCACTTTTCGCGAACGGATCAAATTGCGAAAGGCAGTTGGCGGCATAATAGGGTTCGCCTGAACCGTCGGCAGCTATTTTTTTCGCGTATTCATCTTTCAGCCGCGTGAAAAATGTACCCTCTTCCCATTTGAAGCGCTTTGGTTCAGTACCCAGAGCAAATGCGCCCGGTAAATACACAACGCCCAAATTTTTAATAGATTGTGCGAAAACAGAATCTTCGGAAGCATTGCCCGGATGAGCAAATATTAAATCGTACATAACGCTCTCCGGTTGAAGCTTCGCGAGATTATTATTCATCTCGGCGAGCATTCTTCTGCTGAGAACATTACTTTTAAGCGCTGCATAGGTTTTATCGGAAATGGTGAGATATACAATACGGTCGCTGATAGGAGCGCCCTTCCCATGCTCCATGGCGTATTTATAAAATATATCGGTCGCCTGATAGTCAAGCGTGTTCCAGGGAACACGTATCATTAAGGCGATAACGAAAAGAAGAATTACAAAGACGGCTTCGATCAGAACAAGTGACCGTACAACCTTCTTACTTCTTAACTTCAATATCGTATTTCCTTATCAGTTTGCCTTCGGCAGAAAAAGCCGGAAGCTGTGCAACAACGTCTGCGTTAACTCCGCGCACGTTACCCGCGATGGTTATCGGTTTGCCGGAATTGTCTTTAATTCCGGATTGTGTTTTGCCGGCAATTGATTTTTCAACCGCGGTCCACTGGGCATTTGTTACGCTTTGCTTGCTCTTGAAAAGATTTTCAATCTCCTTAACCGGGGACTTATCGCATATGACCATGATGCTCATCTTTGGTGAGAGGTCGTCGGTTTTATACGATTCCGATTCGGATGGCAGAACCATCAGCTTGTCTTTTTCTACCAGAAATTTCTTTGACGTGTTGAGCAGGCTTACTTCTTTGTTGTCAACACACAAAACATATACATACGATTTTTGCAGCGGCTGAACATATATACTCAGTTCATCTCCGCTTTTCACGCGGTCGCGAAGTTTAAGTGTGGAAGTCCTGTTTCCTGCTTTGTCAACAATACCGACTTTTACTTTTGTCAGATTGTCTTGGGCAAACACCATACCTGAGGTGATGATGAATAAAATGAAAATTTGTACTATATTTTTCATTGTAAACCTTATAAAAAGTTGAACAACACTTTCATATCCGGTCAAAATCAGCCGAACGGCTTCCCATAACATACAGAACACAAACCGAGAAAACAATATACGGCGTGTAATTTCGCGCACACATCCCATAGTTTTTGCTCCACATCAAATCCGGAGAATGTTGAATATTTTCATAGAAAAATGTAAGTTTCCCGAACATTTATTTTCGGACTCATCATGAATAGAAGAGATTTCCTCGTTGGCACCGCTGCTCTTTCAGCGTTCACTGCTTTTGGTAAATATGGAAGATTGCTTGGTAATGTAACGTCTCCCGCGTACGACCTCGTCGCCGTTAAAGGCTCCACGCCTGCCGCCATGCTCGAACATGGATTAAATGTTATGGGCGGCATAAAAGCTTTTGTAAAGAAAAATCAAACCGTTGTAATTAAACCGAATATCGGCTGGGATACTCCGCCCGATCACGCGGCGAATACAAATCCCGAACTTGTCGGCAGGCTGGTAAAATTGTGCAAAGATGCCGGAGCCAAGGATGTGTACGTTTTTGACCACACGTGTGATACATGGTCAAAATGTTATAAGAATAGCGGCATCGAAAGAGCGGTGAAAGATGCAGGCGGAAAAATCGCACCCGGTAACAGCGAATCGAATTATCATGAAGTCGAAATTAAAAACGGCAAGCGTTTAAAGAAAGCAAAAGTTCATGAGCTTCTTCTGGAGTCCGCCGTTTTTATTAACCTTCCCATTCTTAAGAATCACGGCTCAACACGGCTTTCCATTGGTATGAAAAACCTGATGGGCGTTGTGTGGGATCGCGGGTACTGGCATAAAAATGATTTGCATCAGTGTATCGCCGATTTCGGAACGTTCCGCAAACCGGATTTGAATATTATTGATGCGTATGCCGTTATGAAACAGAACGGGCCGCGCGGCGTTTCTCTTGATGACGTAACGATAATGAAATCAATGCTTATTTCGAGAGACATTGTTGCCGCCGATGCTGCTGCGGCTAAATTATTCGGTATGGAGCCGGAAGACGTTTCATATATAAACATAGCCGATGAAATGAAGGTTGGAAGAAAAGACATCAAAAATTTGAAGGTTCAGCGTATCTCGTTGTAATACACTATGGCAAAAAAAATCCGTGTAACGTTCGAGATACTCTTTCTTCTCGTTTTCTTATTAATATTCCTCGATTTGTGGAATGTTGTCCCTGCTCAATTAAAGCAAGCCCTATTCTTCTTTCAGGTGATACCCTCGCTATTGCATGCTTTTCATGCGGACATCGCCGCAGCATTCGGGTTCGCAATTATTCTTATACTTACCGTAGTATTCGGACGTGTGTATTGCTCAACTATCTGTCCCCTTGGCGCAATGCAGGATGTTGTTCTCTGGCTGCGTAAAAAATTCAAAAAGAAACTACGCTTTTCGGAAGCAAAGAATTACGCGTGGATGCGCTATACGGCAATGGTACTCGCACTTACCGGCGCTTTAACCGGATTTTCGATATTGCTGAATCTGCTTGATCCGTTCAGTATTGCGGGTAAAATCACGAATACATTCTTCCGTCCGGTTGCGGCATTGACAAGCAACGGTATATCCTCACTCTTGCAGCATTACAAAATTTATTCCGTCTCGCCGGTATCAGCTAAAGCGGTTCCGGTCGAAGCGTTTATTATTCCTTCCATTCTGTTAGTTCTGATACTTGTTCTCGTGTTTTCAAAAGAAAGGATTTTCTGCAACACGCTTTGTCCGGTCGGCGGATTGCTTGGACTCATCGCGAAGAAATCCAGAATGCACATTCAGATTGATAAAGCAGGATGCAGTTCGTGCGGTGTATGCGAATGGAAATGCAAAGCGGGATGTATAGATACCAAAACAAAAAAGATTGACCGCGAACGGTGCGTTGTCTGTTTCGACTGTATCGAGGCCTGCTCACGTGGGGCGATCCATTTCAAAAATGAAGAGAAGAAGCAAGTCATCGCTGCAAAAAGTGATGTGCCGGAATCCAATTCCCGCCGCGTGTTCGTTGGTACAGTCGCAAGCGCATTGCTTCTTGGAGCAGCGAATAATAAAGCCGGTTCCGCGAAAGACACTACGATTCCGACATTACGTAAAACCCCGGTGTTCCCTCCCGGCGGCAGAACATTGGCAAGATTCAATTCCATTTGTACGGGATGCCAGTTATGCGTAACCGCATGTCCAAGTTCAGTCTTACAGCCCGCATTGAGTGATTACGGTTTGGCTGGAATCATGCAGCCGGTATTCAATTATAAATATAGCTATTGCAATTTTGAGTGTACAGTGTGCGCTGAGGTTTGTCCCACAGGCGCATTACAGCAAATAAGTCTTCAGGAAAAGAAAACATTGCAGCTGGGCAAAGCGCATTTTGAAAAGCGTAACTGTATTGTTGAAACCGAAGGGACCGACTGCGGCGCTTGCTCTGAACACTGCCCGACAAAAGCAGTGCAAATGGTGCCGTATAAAAATGTACGCATCCCCGAGGTGACTGATAAATATTGCATCGGCTGCGGCGCGTGTGAATACGCTTGTCCCGTTAAACCATATAAAGCCATATACGTCGAGGGCAATAAAATACACGCCAAAGCGGAATTGAACCAAAACAAAGACGCGAAAGTAAAACAAGCCGTGCCGGAGGAATTTCCGTTCTAAACGAATGGTGAATGTTTAATTTTGAATGGTAAGTGTTTAATGGTGCGAAGTGTGAAGTTCATGCTCCGAAGTCCAAAGTCCTTTGAGGTGTTCTCGATACATCCGTCTTCGACGGACACTCGAACACCCAAGCTTACTTTAAAGTTGTGTCATTCCGGGCTTGACCTGGAATCCATTCAGGCGTTCTCGACCCGCCTGACTAGTCGGGCAGGTACACCGGTCTCCGACGGGTACTCGAACAACCCAGCATACTACTATTTCGTTCCATGGCATATGTCCTGAAAGGACAGAATTTGAACCTGCCCGACTGCGCCATGCAGGCGGGTAACCCCCGGTGCAACCGGGGAAGAACAAGCCACAAATAGATGCGACCCCGAAGCGGGTCGAACAAACTATATCTGGTATGCCTTTTTGACTCGGAATCCATCTCAAAAACAAATAGCGCAGTTTTCTAACCGAGAACACTTTGACAACTTTTTTAGTATATTTAAGAATATATGATTTTTTGATTATATGTGGGAGGCTGTTGTGAAAAATGTATCTAAAAAACACCTTTATGTAAGCATAGCAATATGCATCCTCTTCTTTTGTCAACTCGATGTATTCTCTCAAACAATATGGTATCGTCAAACCACAGGAACAACTGAGGATCTTCATGCACTTTCAATGGGATTTCGATATACTATGTGCATGGTCGGGGCAAGCGGACTAATAATGACCGGGCAAGAATACAATACTTTGTCTAAGAGTGAAAGTGGAACAACTGTTTCGCTGAATGATGTTTGCTTTTGCAGTTATTTCCCTAATGAACCAAATTCTTCTTGGGGATTTGCTGTTGGCGACGGTGGTACAATTCTTAAAACCATCGATGTCGGTTTGACGTGGGCAAAACTACAAAGCACAACCACCGCTAATTTACATGGGGTATATTTTGTGGATCCTGCAAAGGGCTTCGCGGTTGGAGATTCTGGAATTCTTCTGGCCACCTCGGACAGTGGGGCAACATGGGTAAGGCGGGACATTGGTGTAACAAAAAATCTTCATTCAATACATTTTTTCTTCAGCGATTCCCCAAATATTTTGAATGGCGCCATTGCAGGAGATAAAGGCACATTATTGCTTTCGACTAATACGGGCGATACCTGGGATATAAAATCCTTACCTTCAACTGTGAATTTTAACCAGGCTAAATTAGTGTACGGCGGAATATACGTGGTCGGTGATTCAGGCATTATTGTGCGAAGTACTGATTTCCGCAATACATTTAATATAGTCACCACAGATATTGCGACTAAATTAAGAAACATTATTCCTTCGTCAAACGGCGGGCAATACGTTGCTATCGTGGGCGATAGCGGCACGGTATTACAAAACTTCACTAATCCGAATGTTCTTACGCTGGACAACACGGGGACTAAAAGTACCTTGTTCGGCGGCTATTCGTATGTCGGGGCGTGTAGACTACCATTTTGGGTTATTGGTTCGGACGGTACAATGATGCTAAAGGATATTGGCGGTGCCGTAAGGGATCCGAATATTATTGCTGCTGATTATTGTTTATTCCAAAACTATCCGAATCCGTTCAATCCGACAACGAATATCAGCTTTCAAATTCCGAACGCTGCACATGTAACGTTGGATCTTTTTACTATCACGGGCGAGAAGATTACTTCATTGGTTAATGAACAACTGCAAACGGGCAGTTATACACAGCAGATTAATAGTCAATCACTTCATTTAGCATCCGGAACATATCTGTGCAGAATGACCGCCGTCGAAGATGAAAGCAAAAAAGTATTTACTCAGACGCAGAAACTTATATTAATGAAATAGTCAAGCCGGGAGAAGTTCTATTCTAAGTATAGAAAATCGAGCTCGATTCTTATATGGGGACAAACTGTCCCGAGGTGGAACTGCTCAATGGTTCGCAGGCCGGGTTGCAAAGTTCGATGGAGTCGCAAATAAATTAGATGTTAACTTGATTTAATTATTGTCCCGAAGGGACAGAATTTGAACCTGCCCGACTGCGTCATACAGGCGGGTAACCGCGGGTGAGTCCGGTGGACGAACCCGTGGAAAGGAACACAAACCAACCCCGACCCCGAAGCGGGTCGAATAAAAAATCTTGGCGTTCTTTGCGATCTCCGCGGTTAATTTTTCAGAGATAGTATGGCTTTATCAATTTCATCGCGCAAGTTATAAAAATGCGGGGAGAACCGTATAATGCCATCACGCAGGGAGCAGGTAATATTCGCTTTCGTCAGTTTTTCAAATATTTGCTGCGCGTTTTCATGGGGGAATGACACAATTCCCGATAAATACTTTCTTTCAACTCCGGCAAGGATTGGTTTGTATCCCGCATCCTGCAGCTTGCCGATAAAATATTCGCTGTTATCAAGAACAATCTGCTCGCGTTCGGCTGCGGGGATTTGTCCCATGACTCCCAACGCTGCTACAAATGCCGCGATTGCAATATTGTTTGTCGTCCCGGTTTGTAATGCGGTAGCGTCCTTCTTTAGTGAAAGGTCGAAGTTGAGCAAGTCCCAAGCATTATTGACCGAAAGCCAACCGACGAATGCGGGTTTTAGCCGTTCCTGTAATTCGGGAGTGAGGTAAATGAACGCGAGTCCCGGTTCACTCATAAGCCACTTTTGCGCACCGCAGGAAACGTAATCAATGCAGCATTTCTTTACATCAAGCTGTAAAGCGCCGAGTCCCTGTATTGCATCAACGCAAAAGATGATATTATGTGCGCGGCAGTATTCGCCGAGCATCTGCATATCCGCGCGGTAACCGGTAAGAAACTGCACGAAGCTGATGGAGATAAGCTTAGTCCGGGGAGTAATGGCCGCAATAATATCTTCGGCAGAAACGATGCCGTCATGTGCTTCGACAAATTGTATGTTAACGCCCTGACTTTTCAAATTCAAAAACGGGTAGACATTTGACGGGAATTCAATAGAATTGAGAATTATCTCGTCCCCATGCTTCCATTGCAGTCCCTGCGCGAGAATGTTTAAGCCGGTTGATGTGTTTTCGGCAAATGCAATGCGGTCGCTGTCGGCATTGATAAGCTCAGCCGTTTTTGCCCGTGCGGTTGCAAAGGTTTTTAATATTTTATTGTAATCATCAATCGCACCGGTACTCCGCATGGCAAGATGCTCCTGCATAGCCGCAACAACCGGCGTCGAAAGCGGGCTCACCGCCGCGTGATTAAAATAAATAGCCCCCGTTTCTAAATAGGGGAATAACGAGCGTATTTCTGTGATGGTCATAAATTAACAAAAGCAAGAAGTAAAAAATTGTATTCCATAAAATACAAAAATCATGAAATTTGTATTCTGTGGAATACAAATTATTGTGTAATTGTTAAAAGTGACGAGGCATAAATGATAACCTATACGAAATCTAACATTCACTGGAATTATTATCTTGCGTTTGAAAGCGACCTGGAAAATGTTGCGCGGTACATAGAATTTAGCGACCAGAATAAGTTGGTTTATTCAATTGAACTAACTAGACTGCTCTTGTCTGCCTCATCTGAGGTGGATGTTGTTATGAAATCTTTGTGCAAAATACTTGATGCTTCAGCCAAAGTAAAGAATATAGATGACTACCGGAAAATAATCATGGATAAAAACCCACATTTTGCAGAGGAAAAAATCAGCATATCCAGGTATGGAATGGAACTCAGTCCATGGGAGAAATGGTCTAACGAAAAAAACCAGATTGGTGGACGGCTCACACTAACGTAAAGCACCATAGAAATCAATATTTTAATGAGGCAAACTTGCAAAACACAATTAATGCGGTCGGGGCACTATTATTGGTAACGGTATATTATTATAAGGAGTTACTATGTAAGAATTTAGAGGGCGAAAAGGGTTTTAAGGAGGTATTTCGGCAACTTGAGCCGGAATCACGGTTGATAAAAATTGCAGCGAACTATTATTTTCATTATTTGGTCGTGAGTACAAAATAAGATTGCTCTGAAGTTTTCTCAAATGCTCTGTTAGAATCTGTGTTATCCGCCTTCTATTGAGAATGTATGTCGCCGGATTTCGGGACGCGCTCGAAATGACAAAAAGCAGTTCGGCCCGCTTCGGGGTCGAGGTTGTTTTGTGTTCTCTTCCACGGGTTCGTCCATTGGACTCACCCGCGGTTATGCAAATTCTGTCCTTTCAGGACATATGACATAAAAAGAGAAAGCAGTATACAAGGCTCTTCGAGTGCGAAGCGTATCGAGAAGAGCCGCGCAGAATTCTCGGATTCCAGGTCAGGCCCGGAAAGACAAGTATGGTGATAGCTCTTTGGTTTGACTTTCACTTCTATATATAGTATCTTTGTATCATAAGTTTTGCATTGTATCAAGAGTCCCTAAGGGACAGCAACCGAGTTACCAAGACTGCGGTGCTAAAATGATACGCGGATGATGCATCCGAAAATAACTTGGAGAAATTGCCATACTTTTCGGATGTACAATCGTAAGTATGGTTTTTTTGTTTTAAAGGATTCTTGAGTGATGCGCAGGATACAGGTCTTTTGCTTTGTTATTCATCGGGAATTTATTTAGGTTAACAGATTGTTATTTAAATGGCTTAACGATTTTTCGGATTGAATGCACAGGCAGCCGGCCAAAACGAATTTCAATATTAATAATAAATATGTAAGGAAACATATGTCCTATTTTTTCACTTCTGAATCCGTATCGGAAGGGCATCCGGATAAAGTTTGCGATGCGATTTCCGATAGTATTGTAGATGCTATCTTTTCAAAAGATCCGGAAGCGCGTGTGGCGTGCGAAACGTTTGTAACAACCGGTCTGGTTGTCGTCGGCGGAGAAATCACCGTTAAAGAGGGTGTCGGGATTGACTACCAGAAAGTCATTCGTCAAACTATTGCCGATATTGGTTATACTAAAGCCGAATATAAATTTGATGCCGAATCATGCGGTATCTTGAATACGATTCACTCGCAGTCAAGAGACATCGCGATGGGTGTTGATAAAGGCGGCGCGGGCGATCAGGGAATCATGTTCGGTTACGCTTGTGACCAGACTCCCGAATTAATGCCTATGCCTATCATTTATGCACATAAATTAGTAAAGAAGCTTGCCGATATCCGCAAGAAGAATCCGAAATTAATGCCGTACTTACGCCCGGATGCAAAATCACAGGTAACGATTGAATACGACGACAATCACAAACCTCTCCGTGTAGATGCTATTGTTGTTTCAACACAGCACGACGGCGACGCGAAGCAGAAAAAAATCGCAAGTGACGTTAGAGAAATTCTCGTTCCTTCCGTTATTCCTGCTCATCTTCTCGACAAGAAAACAAAATACTTTGTTAACCCTACCGGTAAATTTGAAATCGGCGGACCTCACGGCGATAGCGGTTTGACCGGAAGAAAAATTATTGTTGATACCTACGGCGGCTGGGCTCCTCACGGCGGCGGCGCGTTCTCGGGTAAAGATCCTTCGAAAGTTGACAGAAGCGCTACATACGCGGCGCGTCACATTGCAAAGAACGTTGTTAAAGCAGGACTTGCAAAAGAATGCCTCGTACAAATCGCTTATGCTATCGGCGTTGTTCAGCCAGTATCAATTTATGTTGATACCAAGGGTACCGGATTGCTTCCGGATGTCGAATTGGCTGCTATCATTAAGAAAGAAGTAGACCTTTCACCACGCGGCATCATCGAAAGATTGAAACTGCGCAGACCGATCTATACCAAGACGGCTGCTTACGGCCACTTCGGACGCACTGAAAAAGAATTTACATGGGAACAGTTTGATCTCGTCCCTGTGTTTAAGAAATATGCTTAAGTAAATAAAAGGAATTACATGAGTTCGCTCCCTTATAAAGTTAAAGACATCTCACTCGCAGAGTGGGGCAGAAAAGAAATCAAGTTAGCCGAAGAGGAAATGCCGGGTTTAATGTCCCTTCGTAAAGAATACGGCAAAGAAAAACCCCTCAAAGGTGCTCGCATCGCCGGATGTCTCCACATGACCATCCAAACCGCTGTACTTATCGAGACTCTTGTTGAGCTTGGCGCTGAAGTTCAGTGGTCATCATGCAACATCTTTTCAACACAGGATCACGCGGCAGCAGCTATTGCAGCAGCAGGTATTCCGGTGTTTGCATGGAAAGGTGAAACGATTGAAGAAGCCGACTGGTGCATCGAACAGACCTTGTTTTTCGGATCTGAAAACAAACCGTTGAATATGATTCTTGATGACGGCGGCGATTTGACCAACATGGTATTGGATAAATATCCTGAATTGGTTAAAGATATCCGCGGTATTTCGGAAGAAACCACCACTGGTGTTCACCGCTTGTATGAAAGAGTTACCAAGGGTACGCTCCCGATGCCGGCATTCAACGTGAATGACTCCGTTACTAAATCAAAATTCGATAACAAATACGGCTGCCGCGAATCACTCGTTGATGCGCTCCGCCGTGCTACCGACCTGATGATGTCGGGTAAGGTTGCCGTTGTCTGCGGTTATGGTGATGTCGGCAAAGGCTCGGCACAGTCATTGCGTGGCTCCGGTGTGCGTGTTATCGTTACGGAAATTGATCCAATCTGCGCTTTGCAGGCTTCCATGGAAGGCTACGAAGTTAAGACATTGGCGGAAGCAATCCCCGAATGTAATATTGTTGTTACCACAACAGGTAATACCGACATCGTTCGTGGTGAGCACTTTGAATTGATGAAACACGGCACGGTTGTCTGTAACATCGGACACTTTGATAATGAAATTGATGTTGCATGGTTAAATGATAACTATGGCAGCACCAAAGAAAACATCAAACCGCAGGTTGATAAGTATACAATCAAAGGCAATGATATTATCCTCCTCGCCGAAGGCCGACTCGTTAATCTCGGCTGTGCAATGGGACATCCTTCATTCGTTATGTCAAACTCATTCACCAATCAAACATTGGCGCAGTTGGAGTTGTGGAAGAATTCAAAGCAGTATGAAAACAAAGTTTACATGCTTCCGAAAATTCTCGACGAAAAAGTTGCTCGTTTACATCTCGATAAACTCAACGTTAAACTTGAAGTACTATCAGAGAAGCAGGCAAAGTATATCGGCGTAACTGTTGATGGTCCGTACAAACCGGATTATTACAGATACTAAGATTTTCAATATTACATTGAAAGTGAAGGGATGGCGAAAGCCATCCCTTTTTTTTATGGGGTTTACTCGATTTTCAGACCATGACCCAGGCATGGGATGGTAAGAATATACGCGGCGGCTTCATTAACACGGCGTTTTAACGCCGTGACAAACGTCTCTAAGAATATGGACTTTAGTCCAAGTCTTGTTGCATAATTGGGCTAAAGCCCAAGATTACAGTGGCATCCACTGCACGGCGCTCCCACGGGGATGTTCCATAAAGCGCCGTGTTAATGATAATCGTATGGAGCTACGCGTCGCGCTTTGCGACATATTCAATATGCCGTAGGCATTATATCTCTGTGGAATAGAATAATCTCAGAAACATTGTTTTTCCGTTAGGAAATATATTGCCCCCTTGGAGGATGTATATTTCCTGACGGAAAAAGGACGTGTTTATTATTATGTTATCTACAGAGATATAATGCCCACGGCATAACGGGGCTTTTATGTGACTTGGGACAGCCCGACAATTTTAATATCTTTACTATTAAAGAATATTTAATTCTGAATCGTATTCCGGAAAGAATCATCTAACTGTATGGAAGAAAAAGAACTTGTAAAACTGGCGCAGGCAGGCGATAGAAAAGCATTGTCCGAGCTGGTAAAAAGTCACGAACAGACCGTATATAATTTTGCCTTTAAAATATGCCGCGATAAGGAAAAGGCAGAAAACACCATGCAAGAAACTTTTTTGAGCATGGTTAAAAACATTTCGCAGTTCAGCGGCGATTCGAAATTATCAACGTGGCTGTATCGTATCGTAGCGAATCATTGTATGATGGCCGCGCGAAGCCAGAAAAAATTTACCTTTGTTGAGATTGAAACTGAAGACAGTCTGTTTGATGAAAAATACATTTCGGATAGTACACGGCTGCCCGATGTTAGCATTGAAAATAACGAATTACGAAAACAATTAGACAACGCAATTAATAAATTGGCGCCCGAATACCGACTGGTATTTTTACTACGGGACGTCGAAGAGCAAAGCACCGAAGAAACCGCAAGGATTACCGGCCTATCGGTCGCGGCGGTAAAATCGCGCTTGCACCGGGCACGCGCTTTTTTAAGAAATGAATTATCAGAGGCATTAAAACAATGAGCAGTGAAACAATAACATGCAAAGAAGTGATGAGTCACATTTGTGACAACCGCGGCGAGAACGACGGAAGCGAATGCTGCCGGCAGGTTATGGAACACTTGCGCAACTGCGAAAAGTGCCGCGATTATTTCTCCTCGGTTGAAAAAACAATTGATTACTATAAAACGTATTGTGAGCAGATAACCCCTGAATGCCACAAGAGGCTAATGGATTTTCTGAATCTCGAAGAATAAACGATTTACTTTCAGCGCGTACGCGAATCTTTCCAGACCAACTCCTCTTTCGTCCTGAGATTAAAGAAATCAGGAAGTGTTCCATCTCCGGTTCCTGTAATGCCGCCATCCGGTGCGCCTAAAACATTCCCGTTGATATTATAAAGTACGCTGTACTGATCGCAGCATTGCGGCGGCACGTAAAACACGGTTGTGTTTTTGTACTCGTATTTCCAAATTGATTGCGGCGGGTTACCCACAGGTTCGGATTGCATTTTTTCAATGAGTAGATTCAGCCAGGAAAGGTCAGAGTAAGGCTCAACTTGGTTTATAGTTGAAGAGCACCCCGAAAAAAGAATCACGCTTAAAACGAATAAATACCCTAAACGTTTCATTGTAATACTTTCACCTTCGTCGAATATTATAATTTACCGAACCACTTCATGATGGTACGGTGAAATTTATGCGGACCACTTACTTTACCGGCATACATCAAAATACATTTGCCGCTAACATATTCAAAGCTATATGCATTCGCAAGGGCAATCACCTCGGCTGACTCGGCGCCTTTTTGCAGCCAGACATTTTTTATTCCGGCTGCTGCGGCATCTTCAAAAATCCCGGGGACTTTCGCCGGTGGAACGACCACCAGCAGCCCGGCGTTTTTGTTTCCGGCATCTTTACAGCTGCGGAGGCAGGGTGTTCCTTCAAGTGTCCCAGCCTCGGGATGAATAACGGAAACTTTATATCCGCTTTTTTGTAATTCTTTTACCGCCGAATTACCGAATTTTTTACCGCTTCTCGATACGCCGGCGACAATAATGTGCTCTTTTTTGACAAAATTCTCAATATTTGTATCCATGTGACCCCGTAAATTGATATATCTTAAAAATACTGAAAAATTGACGATTTTGACACGACTTAAAAAATTTAAACATGGCGAATTACACGAATGTTTCGTCGAAGAAAACAGGGTGTTCGTCGAAAATAATGCAGCGAAACTGAAAATAGACGTAAAATAGTAGTGTAGAATAAGAAGTTTTCGAGATCAAAATGGAAATCACAGAAACAATTTTTTTGACTTTACTAATGCTCCTTACGGTGCATCTGGTTTTTTATTCTTTTTTACAGATTAAAAAAGAAATACATACACGGAGACAGCTGACTGCCAAAAAGGCTTCCGTGCAGGAAGAATTCTATCCGGTTAATCCGCGCGTACTTACTAAAGAAGACCTTGCGGATGTATCGAAAATTGTCCATTATTTCAAAGCATCATAAATTCTGCAAATTCTCCGGCTCCGGTCAATAATTCCCAGGCTGCTATCACAACCAATCCACATCTCTGTTTTTTTTCAATTGTAATTCAACTTTGCCCAATCTATCTTTACATATCATTTAATAAATTTACCGGCACTATGAACATTCTGCTTCCACACAATATATTTACTACTTTATTGGCTCAGGCACTTCCTGAAACGCTGCATCATACGCTTGCCTATAAAAATGCATCGCTTTTGGGAAAAGCACTTGAAGAACAAAAGGCAGATATCGTACTTCTTCCGGTTACCGATCTGCTTCAGCATAAGGAATTTTTTGTTTCTTCACGCCGCGGCATATCGTTTGACGGACCGATTTCAAATGCGTATTTTTATTTTACTCCCGAACAGCAGCATATTCACAAAGTGGTACTGGCAGGAGATGTATCCGGCACGGAGGTGCTATGTACAAAAATATTACTGCGCGAACTGTATAACGAAGAAGCAGAAATAACCATCAGCGCAACGAAAACGGAATCATCCCAATCCACGTTATTGTTGGCAGGCGATTTCAATCTGGAAAACAATCGTTTTTTCAGCGGCATGAACATGACCGAAGAAATTATGGATGTTATTGATCTTCCGTTCGTTCACTACGTGTTTGCCGCACTTGACGAAGAGAAACTCAAAGAGTTTGAAAAACTTACCGAAGGCATCGAATCAAAAATTTATGAGGCCGTTGAACAGGAAGACTGGGAATTCCGCTTAACGCCCGATGCCCGGGAGTACTACCGCTCCAATTTTTCCCATGTTGTCTATGAATTTGACGACCAGGATAAAGAAGGCATAAGGCAGATGCTCCGGCTTCCGTATTTCCACACCTTGGTGGATGACCTGGTTGATGTAAAATTCACCGACTAAATTTCAAAAACCACTTGTAAGAAATATATTTCTTGTTATATTAACGAGTAAGAAATATCTTATTTGTTGAGAAAGGGTGAAATAGTGAAATTTACATGGTTAAAAAGCATTGACTGGGAAAACAACCTTCCTGATGAATATCAAACCATAGCCTCAATTGTAGGAATAGAGAAATGTATTCAGCTTATCGAATGTTTTCAGAAAACCCCGCTATATTTTAATACCGACGCGCTGGAAAAATTAGCGAAAGGCTATATTTTGAAAAATCCCGACAGGAACCGGAAAGAACTCGCCCGCGAACTGGGCGTCAGCCTGCGGTTTATTTATAACACTTTTCAGCAGGCACGAAAAGCTGCCGGAGCTTAATTAAAAAAGAGTTTATAATTAAATATTTAATGCTCGATTTATAGTAGCAATCAATTCAGCTTGTGAAAATGGTTTTGAAATATAATCCGTGCAACCCGCCGCAAGAAACTCTTCCTTGTCGCCCGACATGGCATAGGCGGTAACAGCTATAATTGGTGTATGTTTATATGCCGGCATTTTTTTTAGTTCTTTCGTCACTTCAATTCCATCCATGCCTTTACCGAGATTGATATCAATAAGGAATAGTTCATATGCGCCCGCGGCTGCTTTTTCAAGCGCCTCTTTTCCTGTTGCTGCGTAGTCAATGCGGCATATCTTTGATAGAATTTTTATAACCAAATCGCGGCTTATGTCATCATCTTCTACATAAAGAGTTGCGCACGTTTTGGTTTCGGCTTGCGGATGAGGAGGTGCAGCTGTCTGAGCATCCGGCTTCGATGATTTTTGTGTCTCCGATTCGTACGCGGGCAGCCACACGGTGAATGTGGAGCCTTTGCCGATTTCGCTTGCGACAGATATTGTTCCACCCATCATCTCGGCATATTTTTTTGCAAGGGTGAGTCCCAGGCCGGTACCTTCAAAACCTCTGTTCATACCTTCGCTGGCCTGGCGGAACTCTTCAAATATAATTTCAAAGTCTTTCTCCGCTATGCCAATGCCAGTATCTTCAACATCTATCCGGATTAGGTTTTTCCCGTTAATTACTTGCTGATCAGTACGAATGGTAATTCCGCCATTTTCGGTATAAACGATTGCATTTTTAATGAGGTTGTTTAGCAAGTCATCAAATAAACGATCTTCAATTACTGCCATCAATGTATCCTGATGCGTATTGAAGCTGATAGACAGCGATTTTAGCTGTGCCGCTTTTTCAAATAAACTGACACAGCCTTCTATGAGAGGGATGATATTTTTTGGAACCGGATTGATTGTAAAACCGATTGCGTCCAATTTTGAGAAATCCAGAATCATATTTAATGTTGTCTTTAAGCGGTCGCCTGATTCCTGAATGACCCGCGCCATTTTAATACTTTCTTCTTCGTGCGACTCTGATTGGAGAATTTCCGAGTATCCCAGAATGCCAATCAATGGTGTTCGCAATTCATGACTCATGTTGGCAAGGAAGCTGGACTTTACCCGGTTCATTTCTTCAGCCTTCTCTTTGGCGGCAATCAGATCTGCTTCGACTTTTTTTCTTTCGCTTATATCCCGGACAATTGCAGTAACAAAATACTCGTCTTTTGTTTCCCATCTGGCAAGGGATAATTCTATTGGGAACACATGTCCGTCTTTGTGAGCGCCTGTTCTTTCATACGATTTTGCGAACAGAGGTGCATTAGGGGAGGCGGCGGAAATGAAATTCCACACTTTTATCTGCGCGGCATGTTCATCCGGCGCCAGACACGTTACAGGTTTGCCGATTATTTCAAGGTTACTGTATCCGAATATCTTTTCAGCGCCTTTATTCCAGTCGTATATATTATTATTATTATCAATTGTAATTATCGCATCACTGGCGGTTTCCATGATTGCGCGGAAATGGCTTTCTCTTTGTTGCAATGCTTTTTCAGCAGCTCTTCTGGCGGTTATTTCGGTTGATATACCGCATACACCTGATATTGTATTGTTGTTGTCATAGAGTGGGAATTTAATGGATAAGAAATGCAGTGCTTTTCCATCAACTTCCATGATCTCTTCTGCCTCCAATAGCTTATTGGAATCAATTACCTTTTTATCATTCTGCCTGAAAACTTCGGCAGTATGTCCGGAGAATAATTCATCATCAGTTTTCCCAAGTATCTCATCTCTTGAAACTCCGTTAAACTGTTCCCAAATCTTATTGACGACAAGATATCGTCCGTGCAGGTCTTTTGCGTAAATTTGCGCGCCGCTATTTTCAATTAGACTTGAAAGGAATCTTTGATTTTCCAGAAAACTTTGCTCGGTTTTTACTTTCTCCGTAACATCGGACGAAAGTATCAATATACCTTCCGGCACCGGCTCAATTTTCAACTCAAACCAGCCTGTTTCACCATCGGGAAATTTAAACTCATTTATCATGTACTGAGAAATCCGGTTCTCAAGACATTGCTTCATTGTTCTATGCAATGGTGTGTCTTTGATATCCGGCCAAACTTCCGTAAACACTTTGCCGATCAATTCACCATTGGGGTATCGGGACTGCTGTTCGGCTGTAGCATTGAGAAACAAATACCGCCAGTCGAAACCGATGATTTGAAAGCCTTCAATGATACCGTCCAGAGTTGAGCGAAACCGTTTTTCGCTTTCCTGAAGTTCATCAAAATATTTTTTTCGCTCGGCTTCTTTATCAAAAACTTCAAGAGCAAATGAAATATCGGAGGCGACTTCATCGAGTAGCGCAATTTCCATTTCGTTAAAAAAGTTGGGTATTTCGGAATATAAAGTAAAGGCTCCGATGGTTTTTCCTGAAGATGTGATAGGAAAACATCCCAGCGAGTTAAATCCATGCCGCAGCGCGTTTTCACGCCGGTGCGGTGGAAATGGCTGATTCGCAATATCAAGCGCTATGTGGCGCGTTCCCGTCAGAACAGTTTGCGCTATATTCCCTTGACGCCTTAACGAGTCAGCTAAATCAATGTTGATTTGTTTTAAATATTCATCAATATCACCCGATGAGGCTATGGGCAATACTTTATTACTCGCTTCATCAAGCAAGCCAACCCAGGCTAAAATAAAACCGCCCTCTTGCGTTGCAATTGTACATGCAGAATCAAACAATTCCTGCCGACTCTTCGTATGGATAATTGTCTCGTTTACGCTGCTCAATATTCTGTAAATGCGGTTCAGGTTGCGGACATTTTCCTCATCCGCTTTTCTTTCGGTAATGTCAATTGCCATTGTGTGTATTATTCCATCACTTAGCCACGCGTTGGCGAGTATAGAACGAATTTTTCCTTTAGTTGATATGATCTCAATTTCGTATCGTTCCAGAATGCCGTCTGTATTGAGCAAGCTGAGAAATTCTTTGCGGATATCCGAATTGCGATAAAAACGCGAGGAATTGTCCTTGTAAGCGTCTTCTATCGAATTATATTCCATGATATTTGCAAAAGCGGGGTTGACAAATAATACATTGCCACTTAAATCAGTATTGGTGATATAGATAGGGGAATGCAGCAGCATATCTCGATATTTTTGCTCGGATTTCTTGATTTCATGCACTTGCTCTTTGACTTTTCTTTCCAGTTCTTTATTCATAGCATGAGTGACTTGTTCTGATTCTTTTCTTCTGTTGAGATCCTTCTTGAAAAAGTAAAAAAGAAATAAAACAAGAATAATTTGGGATAGGAGACTGAATACAACGATTTCTCTGACATGGATAAATGTTAGAGCTTGTTTTTTTATTCTTTGCTGAGCGGAATATACATTTGCATCTCTTTCCTGCATGACAACGATGCGCATAGCATCAATTTGAGTAATTTTCGATTCTATGAGATTCTTAATGGAGGAGGGAGTTAATCTTTTCTTTTGAGCGGTGGCTAAATCCTGATTTTTCGAGTGCAGGCTGGATACAATAGCTGCTACCCGTGAAATCACTTTTTTATCTGCGCCATAATATGTTAATGTGTCTAAATCTCCGGGAAGCCCCTTGAGGGTGTTTTTATAAAGTTCAACGTCGGTTTCTTTTCCTGTCTCGGCAAAATTTTGCAGGTTTGTCAGCATCCGTCTTGACTTTGTCGCTATAGCCCCGAATCTATCAATGATTTTATATTGAGCATAGTCGGCTCTGTTATTCTGTTCGAATATTTTCATACCGTCTAAGCTAAGCAGTGAAACAAACAAGATAATTGCCAATGAGACGGTAATTCCACTGAAAAAAATTACTTCAAGTCTTGAGTATATTGAATTGCGGGAGTTGGGAATATATAATATCCCGAAGCAAAGCAATAGAAACGCGAAAGCGGTATGAAGCGCCATTCGGGAGAACGAACCGGGGCCGGCAAGATCTTCGAATCCGGTTATATACCCAAGCAAAGTGAAAAGACTGAGTGTCCCGGCAAATGAAATGCAAAAGTTGATGATGAGGCTATTCTTATGCTGTTTGCTTATTAACAACAAAAAAGCAAAGGAGAGCAGAATGAAATTAACCGAGCTACTCAGCGCCATAAGTCCCGGATGAAGAGTTGCAACAGCCCCCGGTTTTTCAGAATATAATATGTTTTCTATACCGAGATTCACTCCGAAAACCGAATAAACAAAAGACAATGCCCCAACCAGAAAGACTATGGCCGATAACACAATAACTACGGGTTTTCTGATTCGTAAGTTTGTTGCTATAAGAAGTAAAGTAACGCCGGACAAGATAAAACAAAACGCGGTATTTGCTTTCATCGAGAGCGTGCCTGGCAGGACGGTCTTCAATGATTCCATGTCGAAATGCCAGCCAACAAGAACAAATAACCCAATGGCGATTGTAAGTATACTAAAACCCACGGAAATGAAAACAGAACGACTCGCAGTTCTCATAGTTTTGCCTCAATATCCCAAATCGTAACAGTGTATATTTGAAAAATATTAAATCTGTACGGTTTAATATTTTATGTATGCCAACGTTATCTTAAGCCTGAATTCAATTTGATTCTGAAAATGTCCTTATAGTCATTGAAAGAATCCCCATATAGCATTAGGCTATATAAAACTCAAATTAATATAATCACTTTATGCAAATATTCAAATCACAATATCAGAAACGGTAATTCCGGATTTCACTTGCGCTAATATGCTATCAAAGGTTTTTTGTTTTGATGAAATCTGGTACATTTGGTTAAGTAAATTTTTATATTTTTTGTGGTTTTTTAGTTAAATAGTCCGGCGAGACTTAGAAAAGCTGCTTTTTTTGTAAAAATTAAAAATTCAGGGGGAAAATAGCCGCAAAATAGCTTTGAAAAGGTTGAACTTAATTGTAACTTTAACGTTAACTTTGAGATTTTCCAAGAAATCGAGAAACATTCTATGAACATCATTATCATAATAGAGGCCATATGAGAAAAAAAATCTTCTCCGTTCTTTTTCTGCTATTGAGTCCGCTTACCGTCTTCGCCAGCGAAGCCGACCTTAAAATCCCCAACTTAGAGCCGCATCAAAATACTCTTCTAATGTACGGATTATTGGTTTGTGTATTGGGACTCGCTTTCGGTGTATATCAGTTCTTAAAAGTTAGAAATCTGAAAGCTCACAGCTCAATGCTGGATGTTGCTCAGATTATTTTTGAAACATGTAAGACCTACCTGCAGCAACAGGGAAAATTCCTCGGCATTCTTTTTGTCTTTATTGCCGCCTGCGTTGCTTTTTATTTCGGATTCTTACAGAGTCAGGCCGTTGGAAGCGTACTATTTATCCTTTTCTGGATGATTGTCGGTATTCTTGGTTCATATAGCGTTGCCTGGTTCGGTATCAGAATGAACACTTTGGCAAACAGCCGCATGGCATTTGCTTCCTTAGAGCGCAAACCGATCAAACTGTTAAATATTCCTCTCGATTCAGGAATGAGCATCGGTGTTATGCTTATCTGCGTTGAATTGGTGATGATGCTTATCATCCTCATCTTTGTTCCACGCGATTTGGCAGGCGCAAGCTTTATCGGATTCGCTATCGGTGAATCACTCGGCGCAAGTGCGTTGAGAATCGCCGGTGGTATCTTTACAAAGATTGCCGACATCGGTTCCGATTTAATGAAAATCGTATTCAATATTAAAGAAGATGATCCACGTAACCCGGGTGTTATTGCCGATTGTACCGGTGACAATGCAGGCGACAGCGTTGGACCAACGGCTGACGGATTTGAAACATACGGCGTAACCGGTGTTGCTCTTATCAGCTTTATCGTTCTTGCTATCAGCGATGTAAGTTATCAGAAAGACTTGCTGACCTGGATATTTGTAATGCGTATTTTGATGATCATCACTTCAGTCGTTTCCTTCTGGATAAACAGAGCTTTAAGCAGCTTCCTGTATCGCGGAAAAGACGATATTGATTTCGAAAGACCATTAACAAATCTTGTTTGGATTACATCAATTTTGTCAATGATCGCCACATTCGGTGCAAGCGCTGTTCTTATCGGACACCTTCCCAACGGTCTCTGGATAACATTATCCATCATTATTTCATGCGGAACTTTGGGCGCAGCTCTGATTCCCGAATTTACCAAAATTTTCACCAGCCCGAAATCAAAACACGTTCAGGAAATCGTTACTTCCGGCCGCGAAGGTGGTCCTTCTTTGACGATTCTTTCCGGATTTATTGCCGGTAACTTCAGCGCGTTCTGGATGGGTATGGTATTCTTACTGTTAATGAGTGTCGCATATACTGCTTCATTAGCTATTCCCGCTGCAATGATGAGCTATTCAGCCATCTTCGCTTTCGGTTTGGTCGCTTTCGGTATGCTGGGCATGGGTCCTGTTACCATCGCGGTTGACAGTTATGGACCGGTTACCGATAACGCTCAATCAATCTATGAGTTATCATTGATTGAAGAACGCCCCGGTATTGCATCTGAAATCGAAAAAGATTTTGGATTTAAGCCCGATTTCGAAAAAGCAAAACATTATCTCGAAGCAAATGACGGCGCGGGTAACACATTCAAAGCCACCGCGAAACCGGTTCTTATCGGTACTGCGGTAGTCGGCGCAACAACAATGATTTTCTCTCTTATTCTGGTTATTAGAAAATCACTTGGTGTTGATCCTGAAAAAATTCTCAGCTCCCTGAACCCGTATACCATATTCGGTATGCTTGCAGGCGGTGCCATTGTCTTTTGGTTTACCGGCGCGGCAACACAGGCGGTTTCAACCGGTGCTTACAGAGCGGTTGAATATATTAAAAAGCACATTCATCTTGATGAAAACGCTGAAAAGAGTGCATCAATTGAAACATCAAAAGAAGTTGTTAAAATCTGTACGCAATATGCACAAACAGGTATGTTCAACATTTTTGTTGCCATATTCAGTTTTGCTCTAGCATTTGCATTTTTCTCTGCTCCGGCAGGACTTGTTACCACTATTGATCCGGTGAGCAAATTGGTTGTGGCGGTTAATCCGGAAGCAGCCAACCCTGTCGCGTTCTTTATCAGCTTCCTTATTTCAATTGCGGTATTCGGATTGTTCCAGGCGGTCTTTATGGCTAATGCCGGCGGTGCCTGGGATAACGCGAAGAAAGTCGTTGAAGTTGATTTACATGAAAAGGGTACACCTTTACATCAAGCTACCGTTATTGGTGATACCGTCGGTGATCCGTTCAAAGATACTTCATCGGTTGCACTGAACCCGATTATTAAATTCACCACTCTGTTTGGTATGCTCGCTATGGAAATAGCGATTTCTGAGAGCTTCAGAGCTACTGCCAAATATGTGGGAATCGTATTCTTTGTTATAGCTTTGATTTTCGTCTGGAGATCATTCTATAAGATGCGTATCGAGGTCCAATAAATTTTGCTGAATGCAAATACACCCCGTTCCGTAAAGGGACGGGGTTTTTTATTTTAAGCGGAGTGCTGCGCTTTGCCATTCCGTAATACCCCGGACATACACATCAACTTAATTAGGGGTGGCATGGACCTTGACGAAGCGTGTAAATAAATCCATTATTGCGTCACTCATCACCTTCGGTCAACAAAATCATAAATGCCTTTCTATGCCGGAGGCATTTGATCCTTGTAGAATTACGTTGACCATAGAACCTATTTGCCGTAGGTAATATATCATTTGGGAGCACAATAGAAGATATATTCCCGTCCGGGAAATGAAATGTGTGTGTGATATCGCTTTTCTACAAATATTCATCTCCTATCGGAGAAAAGTCACAAGAGAGCGTTCACCTGCTTCGCGGATAGGACGTATGCCACAGGAATAAAAAACGGTATTATAAAAAATATTAGCTGTACGACACATCCTAAACTCTATAGCAAGTAAAATTACATTTTATCGTAAAAAATTGTATTTTTGCTATATTTTACATTCAAATTGCAGGCAGGAGCAATGGACGGAAAATCCGCTGATATTAAACAAGAGCTTATAGAAAAACTGAAACAGGTTATTCCGGGGGCTTTTAAAGAAGAACGGCTCGATGTTGAACAGCTTAAGCTGCTCTTAGGCGAAACGGTTAACGACAGTAGTGAGCGTTACCATCTTGACTGGGCAGGGAAAACAGATGCCTACCGTGTTTTACAAACGCTGACAACTGCCACACTGATTCCGGAACCGGAAAAATCCGTTAACTGGGAAAACTCCGAAAATATTTTTATTGAGGGTGAAAATCTTGAGGTATTAAAACTCCTGCAAAAATCCTACTTCGGCAAAATTAAGATGATCTATATTGATCCGCCGTACAACACGGGCAGTGACAGTTTTATATATCCCGATAAATTTTCCGAAAGCAAAGACGAGTACTTAAAGCGTCTCGGCGAAAAGGATGAAGAAGGATACATGCTTAAAGAAGGTTTCTTCCGTCCGAACAGGAAGGAGAGCGGACAGTACCACTCCAACTGGCTTTCGATGATGCTGCCGCGCCTTTATCTTGCCCGCAATCTTCTCCGCGATGATGGGGTTATATTCGTTTCAATTGATGATAATGAAGTATATAATTTGAAGCAAATCATGGATGAAATCTATGGAACCGAGAATTTTATTTCTTGCATGGTATGGGAAGGCGCTTTAAAGAATGATTCAAAATTTGTATCGGTATCTCATGATTATATTTTGTGCTATGTAAAAAACGCACAATTTCTTACATCAATGCAAACAAAATGGCGAACCAGAAAAGAAGGGATTGATGAAATTTATAAAAAAGCCGAGGAATTAAAAGGTAATTACGGAAATAATTACGAAATAATGTCGGAAAAATTACAGGAATGGTATTCGGCCTTATCTAAGAATGATAAATCATGGCAGCACAGACATTACAATAAAATAGACCAGAAGGGGGTTTATTTTCCTGGAGATATTTCTTGGCCCGGTGGTGGTGGTCCCAAGTACGAAATCTTGCACCCCGTTACTAAAAAACCAGTTAAGGTTCCTTCTAGAGGATGGGTCTTCACAGATAAATCAAAATTTCTTGATTTGCTTGAGCACGGAAAAATAGAATTTGGTATTGATGAAAATCGTATCCCAACCCTGAAGCGTTATCTCAATGAAACTGAGGGGCAAGTTATGCCTAGTGTTATATACAGAGATCGCCGTGCCGCGATGAAAAGATTGCGAACTCTTTTGGGTGGTGAATATTTTGATAATCCCAAGGATGACGATGTATTAAGTAAGTTAATAGAAGGCGTAACAAGCGCTAATGATTTAATACTGGATTTTTTCGCGGGTTCCGGAACAACTGCGCAAGCAGTAATGGAGTTAAACAAAGAAGACGGCGGCAACAGAAAATTTATTCTTGTCCAGTTACCCGAAACGACAGCAGAAGACAGCGAGGCCGCGAAAGCCGGATTTGCGAACATTGCAGAAATTACACGCGAAAGAATACGCCGGGTAATAAACAAACTTGAAAAAGAAAAAGAAACGAAATTAGATTTTACGGCGGCAGATAAAAGCAATGTATTAGGCTTTCGTTCGTTCCGTCTTGCAAATTCAAATTTCAAAATTTGGCGTAGTGATGCCATAGAAAATGAAGATGATTTAACAAAGCAAACGAATCTTTTTATCAATCCTCAAAAAGAAAATAGCGAAGAGCTGAATATTCTCTGGGAGTTAATTGTAAAATTAGGCCGTTCACTCTCGGCTTCTGTTGAAGAGTTGACATTAGATGATTGTAAAGTGTATTCAATTGAGTCGGGTGAAATATTCTTTGTCCTCAACAAAGTCTCAAAAAAACTTGCAAAAGAAATTGCAAAGTTAAAGCCCAAATTGTGTATTTGTTTGGATTCTCTTTTCGCTCAAAATGATTGTGATAAAGCAAATTTCCAATTACAGTGCGAAGATAATGCCACTGAATTCAAGTCTGTGTAAGGGGGCATTATGAAAAAAGAAGTTATCGTAAAATTACATTCGGCATTTGAAGAAGCCGCCTATCAGGAAGACGGCATCGAATATTGGTCTGCCCGGGAGCTGCAAGGATTGCTCGGTTACAGCGATTGGCGCAATTTTCTTAACGCCATAAACAAAGCAAGAGAATCCTGTAAAAACGCCAAAATTGAGCCAAATTATCATTTCGTTGGCGTCAACAAAATGATAAATTTGCCCAAAAACGCAACTCGTAACGTTGATGATATTTTGCTAACCCGCTACGCGTGCTACCTTATAGCGCAAAACGGCGATCCGCACAAGGAAGAAATTGCTTTTGCCCAAAGCTACTTCGCGCTGCAAACCCGGAAACAGGAACTATTAGAGGAGAGAATAGAACTTGCCGAACGCCTTGCCGCTCGTGAAAAACTCATTCAGACCGAAACCGAACTCTCGCAAATTATTTATGAACGCGGTGTAGATGGTGAGGGCTTTGGCAGGATAAGAAGTAAAGGCGATCAGGCACTCTTTGGCGGCTTCACCACCCATCAGATGAAGCAAAAACTCCAAATACCTGAAAACCGTCCCCTTGCCGATTTCCTTCCGACAATTACCATCAAGGCAAAAGACCTGGCAACGGAAATAACCAATTTTAATGTTAAAAAAAATAATATGCAGGGCGAAACTCAAATTGCCGGCGAAAATGTTAAGAATAATACCGACGTGCGGTCATTGCTCGCAAAAAGCAATATTAAACCTGAAGAACTTCCCCCCGTGGAAGACATCAAAAAATTGCAAAGGCGTGTGAAATCAGACGATAAGAAAATTATCAGTGATGCTAAAAGATCCAAAAGGGGTAATAAATAATATGCGCTTATCTCTAAGGTTGTGGTAGTTACATGAAATTACAATTCGAGAAAAATCAGCAATTCCAGCTTGATGCAATTTCATCAATGGTCAATCTTTTTGAGGGTCAGCCTCTCAATAAGTCAGACTTTGAAATTTCTTTCACGGATTCAAATACCGGCAGCCTAAGAATTTCAGAAAAAGGCGTAGGTAATCAGCTTCAAATTTCTGAGGAGCGCCTTCTCGCGAATTTGCAAAAGATCCAAAAGACGAATGAACTACGGGAAGATGAATATTCGGCTGCTATGGCAAAAATGTCTTATACGGATGCTGCTCAAGGTAAAACTCTGCTCGACTTTCCTAATTTCTCACTCGAAATGGAAACCGGCACGGGGAAAACGTATGTTTACTTACGCTCCATCTATGAATTGAACAAAGTATATGGTTTTAAGAAGTTTGTTATTGTAGTTCCCTCTATTGCCATTCGTGAAGGTGTTTTAAAAAGCCTCGAAATCACCCATGAACATTTTCAGGAGCTATATAATAATACTCCCTGCGAATATAAAGTCTATGATTCAACAAAATTAAACCACCTTTCCCAGTTTGCAAAAAGCAACGCTATTCAGATTCTTATTCTCAATATTGATTCATTCGCTAAAGATCAGAACGTAATAAATCAAAAACGTGAATCCGGTATCCGTCCAATTGAACTAATCCAGCTTGTCAATCCTATCGTTTTTATGGATGAACCCCAGAATATGGAAACGGATATTCGTAAAAAAGCTATTGCGAATCTTAATCCCCTGATGACTTTTCGCTTCTCTGCTACGCACAGAGACTTATATAATTTGATATATAAACTTGACCCGGTGCGCGCGTATGATCTGGGTCTTGTAAAACAGATTGAAGTTGATTCGGTGTTTTCTAAAAACGATACAGGAGGTGCATTTCTCAGCCTCGATGCTTTTAAACTGAATAAGAAATTTACTTCGGCAAAACTCACCATCCATTGTAATGAAAAAAACGGCGTGGTAAAAAAGCAGGTAACGGCAAAAAACGGTGATAATCTTTTTGACCTGTCTAAAGGAGTTGAAGTCTATCGCAACGGCTACATTATTAACTTCATTGATTCGGAAGAAGGCTTTATTGAATTTTCCGGCGGTACAAAGATTAGTCAGGGCGAATCGCAAGGCGGCTTGACCGACCATATTCTTAAGGATATGATTCGTGCTACTGTTGAAAATCATTTTCGAAAAGAAAAATTGTTACTGCAGTTGGGTATAAAAGTTTTATCTCTCGTCTTTATTGACCATGTTGCTAATTACCGGTCGTATGTAGCAGATGCCACCCATGAACAGGGTAAGTATGCAAAATGGTTTGAAGAGATATACAACGAAATTTCTCATTCTCCTCAGTATGCTTCACAAAAGAATTTCCCGGTTGAAAAAGTTCATAACGGCTATTTCTCTCAGGACAAAGGGAAATTCAAAGATAGCCGTGAAGGTAAATTATCAAAAGCGGATGATGATACTTTTCAGCTTATAATGAAGGATAAAGAGAGGCTTCTTGATATAAACGAGCCTCTTCGTTTTATATTCAGCCATTCTGCCCTGCGCGAAGGCTGGGATAATCCTAATGTATTTCAAATTTGCACTTTGAATGAGTCTCATTCCGAATTAAAAAAACGCCAGGAACTTGGCAGAGGCCTTCGCTTGTGTGTTGACAGTACGGGTAAACGCATCTTTGACCGAAGTACAAATCGCCTTACAGTTATCGCGAATGAAGCGTATGAAGATTTTGCGAAATCTCTTCAGACGGAAATCGAGAATGACTGCGGTGTCAAATTTGAAGGAAGAATAAAAGACGCTCGCAAAAAAGAAACAATCCGGTTAAAGAAAAATTGGAATCTTGACCCCCACTTCATTGATTTATGGGGGCGAATTAAATTTCATACGGAGTATCAGGTGGAATTTGATACGGCCGAACTTATTAAACGCGTGGTTCATAATCTAAAACAAATGGCAACGATTCCTAAGCCGCAGATACAACGTATCAAAACTGAAACAACATATCTTCGCGATAAAAATAATCTTTTAATAAAAGTTGACGGCATTATCAAAAGTTCAAAAGAAAAAACAATAACTGATGTCAAATATGAAATTCCGGATTTCATGTATTATATTCAATCAAAGACTGAACTTACACGCGATACAATAGGTAAAATTCTTCTGCAATCCGGCAAATTGGGTGAAATGTTTAACAATCCTCAGCTTTTCATGGAAAAAGTTGTCCAAATAATTAATGAAGAATGTATTCGCTTAAAGGTTGATGGCATTAAATATGAGAAAATAGCAGGTCAATTCTATAAAATGACCCTTTTTGAATCAAGAGAAATTGAAGAATACATTTCGAACATAGTGCCCGTGGTGAAGCAGGAAAAGACATTATATAACTATATTCCGATTGATTCACTATCCACTCCGGAATTGAATTTCGCGAAAGCATGTGATGAGCGGGATGATGTATTGTTCTATATTAAGCTGCCCGCCTGGTTTCAGATTAAAACACCGCTGGGAATGTATAACCCTGATTGGGCGTTGATTAAAAAAGAGGACGGCGACGAGAAAAAGATTTATTTCGTGGCTGAAACCAAAGATGCTAAGGCCGTCAAGGATAGAAATTTATTGCGCCCCTCCGAGCGTATGAAAATAACCTGTGGCGAAAAACACTTTAAAAAGTTCGAAAACGTTGAATTTAAGGTGGTATCGTCGGTCACAGAACTTTCGTAGCCCGCTTTTTTGTTTGTTTTATATATCCGGTCATTGTATTTTACTTTGTACAATAGATTAAAGAATGGTATTAAATAATATATATCGAAAAAAATTGCTCAACGCAATTTTATATTTCGCGGGGAGTGTTAAAAAGCCTTCCAAACTCAAAATTTTTAAACTTCTCTACTTTCTGGACTTTGAGCATTTTAAAGAAACAGGTAAATCCGTTACAAATTTGGATTACTATGCCCTGGATTGGGGTCCTGTTCCATGTGATTTATATTCAAGCCTGAATAATGATACTCTTCCGCAAGACTTTTCGAATGACCTGGCGTTAGTGCCGTTTGAAAGCGAAGGCGATGGTAAAAAAGGCGCAATGTTCAAAGCTAAAAGCAAATCGAACATGCGTGTGTTTTCTCCACGCGAACAAAGAATAATGGAAAAATTGGTTTTTATTTTTGACGAAGCCGATGCGAAAACGATGTCGGAGTCTTCTCATTTACCAAATCATCCGTGGGACAGAACCAGAAAAACATTGGGAGCAAATAAAAAAATTGATTACCTGCTTGCTGTTGATAAAGAATCCCCATTTTCGCTGGAAGAAGCCGAAGAATTTCTCAAAGAACGGCAAGAGATGATTGAAAATTTCGGACTGAAAAAAGAGTCGGGTAAATAACACTATGGCACGGGGGAGCATATATTTTGACGAAGAATTCAAATTCTCTGACGGCACCACGGGCAAAAAGCTTTTTATAGTGCTAAATGACCCGGTTTCCGACGAGTCGCTTATTATAATTAAAACCACAAGTAAATCGAAGCAATTCTCCGGCGCTGTGTCAGGATGTAATCCTGATAAAAAAGTGTTTTTTGTCCGGCACGGGAGTGGAAGTTCATTTGATAAAGACACATATATACAATTTCAGGAATTCTATGAAATATCCGTCAATGAATTTGCTCAGGATCGTTTAACAAATAAAACCATTAAGTATTTAGCAGATTTGCCGCCACTGCTTTTCGCTCAAATTTTAAATTGTCTCAAACGAATAAAGGAAGACATTTCCGAAGTACATTATGAAATGATCTTTCGCAAATAACTAAACACGCCGCAATTGTCACACAGTCGCCTGAACCGTCGAAGAATACTCATAACTTCGCCCACTAACGCGAAACAATGTCCAAACCTTAAATATTTTTAACGCAAATGTAGTAATTTTTGGCACGAGGATTGTGTCAAGAATATATTCAGATGACGTAAATTCTTCGTATTTTTTAAACCGGTTTATTATGTTTTTTCCAAGGGAAAAGACTGAGATAAAACCAAAGGTGTTATTGAATCGCTATACATTATATAAACATTATCACAGGCATACGTTGTGAAAAAAATTGCTGTAATCTTTGGCACGAGACCGGATACGATTAAGCTTGCGCCGGTTATTCTTGCTTTGCAGAAGGAAAATAAATTTTTTAGAGTCGTCTCTATTGCAACCGCCCAGCACCGGAAAATGCTGGATCAGGTTTTAGATGTTTTTAAAATCACTCCCGATTATGATTTAAACGTTATGAAGCAAAATCAATCACTTGCCGAACTAACGAAAAATACCATTCAGGCTTTAGACGAAGTGTTGGTTAAAGAGGCTCCGGATATGGTGCTGGTTCAGGGTGATACTTCTACAACGTTTGTTGGAAGCCTCGCCGCCTTTTATAGGAAAATTCCAGTGGGACACGTTGAGGCCGGGCTGCGTACATACGATATGATGAATCCCTTTCCTGAAGAAGCGAACAGAAGATTAACCGGCGTTCTTACCGAACTGCATTTTCCGCCAACTGATACGGCGAAAAAAGCCTTGCTGCGCGAACGTATGCCAAAGGATAAAATATTTACCACCGGCAACACGGTAATAGACGCTTTGAAGATTGCCGTTAAAAAGAATTTTACGTTCACCGTGCCGATAGTAAACGAAATTGTCGCGCAGAAGAAAAAGATCGTCCTGCTGACGATGCACCGCAGGGAAAACTGGGGCGAGCCGATGAAGAATGCCTGTAACGCGGTTAAAAAACTCGCCGCACTGTATCCCGATATTAACTTTGTATTCCCGGTTCATTTGAATCCCATTGTCCGTGATGTTGTGTTCCCGGCTTTGGGCGGCTTACCGAATGTTAAGTTGATTGACCCGCTCGACTATCTCGATTTTGTTAACCTCATCGCGCGTTCATATCTAATTATTACCGATTCAGGCGGCGTGCAGGAAGAGGCTCCGTCGCTGGGTAAGCCGGTTCTTGTACTTCGCAAAGTAACGGAACGCCCTGAAGCGGTTAAGTTCGGAACGGTAAAATTAGTCGGTGAAGACGAAAAGAAAATATTGTACTGGGCAAAGCGCCTTTTGGATAATAAAGCCGAATACAAAAAAATGGCATCGGCTGTGAATCCTTACGGCGATGGATTATCGTCTAAAAGAACAGTGCAGATTATTAAGAATTACTTTGGCTTATCTAATAAAAAAGTTGATGAGTTTATACCTCGTTAAGGAGTATTGTGTATGAAGCGCATTTTTGCGTTTTTATTGTTTGTTGTGATGATGTGGATGCTTCCGGTGACTGCTCAAAGCCAGTATCCTCTGAAAAAAGTATTGGTTGTATGTGAAGGTAACGGCGATATAAAGAGCTTCCCCATGGGTGATGCCCGTCAGCTTGCCGAATTATTCGGACACTTTAACACGCAGACGGTTATCAAGGGCGTTAATAAATATACGCCGGGTGAATTAAATTCCTATCAGTATATCTTTTACGTCGGATTTTCACACTACAACTCGGTACCGAAAAAGTTTACCGATGATGTTTTAAAAACGTCCAAACCGGTTATCTGGTTAAACACTGGCTTCGCCGGTTTTTCGCAGGAGAGTAATACAAAAAAAGTGTATGGCTTCTGGGTAAAAGGTCTTGATACGCTGTCTAATTTTGACGGCGTAAAATCCGGTAATAAAACTTTTACCAAAGGCGAACCGAATCTCAACTTAGTTGAAATTACCAACCGGGGAATGGTGCAGGTTGTTGCAACGGCGTGGTCATCTCATAAAAGAAGAGAAATGCCGTATATGGTGCGCTCAAAAAATCTGTTATATATTGCAGATTCCCCTTTGGCATCGGCTACAGAAACTGATCGCTATCTTTTGTTTGCCGATATGCTGCATGAAATATTTAACGAAGAGCATCCTGTTGAGCATCACGCGATGATCCGCATCGAAGATGTTACGCCGATGGAAAACCCGGAAAAGTTAAAAGAGATTGCCGACATTCTTTCGAGCAGAGGCGTTCCGTTTCTTGTTTCCACAGTTCCATTCTATGTTGATCCTTCGCAGGGAATCCGTATCAGTCTTTCCGATAAACCGGACATGGTTGACGCGTTAAAATATATGGTACAAAAGGGCGGCGCGATTTGTATGCATGGCATTACTCACCAGTACAAGGGTATTACCGCTGCCGACTTTGAATTCTGGGATGAAAGCAGAAACAAACCGATTAAGGATGAATCACCGCAGGCATTTGAAAAGAAATTCGAGCTGGGCATTCAGGAGTTTATGAAAAACGGTTTATATCCCGTTGTCTGGGAAACCCCGCATTATACCGGCTCCTTCTTATCTTACAAAACGTCGGCAAAGTATTTCAGTTCTGCTATTGAACAGCGTCTATCCATTGAAGACTTTGAATACGGACAGTATATGCCGTATATCATTTATAAAGATTTGTTCGGCCAAAAAATATATCCCGAAAACCTTGGCTATGTACCGCTTGATCCCGACAAAAAAGTAAGCCTTGGGTATGTTAATAACCTTCTCAGGGGTGCAAAAGCGAATTTGAATGTTCGTGATGGTTTTGCTTCTTGCTTCTTCCACGCGTTTCTTGATCTTTCGTTACTCGAAGTCCTTGTTGACGGGGTTCAGAAAATGGGTTATCAATATTACGATATCACCCAGCATCACAATTGGGTCAAGACGAAGGATCGCGTTATTATGACCGGCGGAGGAGACTACACGATTTCATTAGATGATCAGTTCTTGAACGAGGGCTGGTATAATGAAAACGGTGAATTAGTTAACAGAGTTATGTCCCCGCAAAGAATAAAAGGCAATGTTACAAAGCATATTGATCTTGAGCCGGGATATTTATATAAAGCAGAACCCGCAGAATACCGCGAGCATGAAATTACGTTCAGTGAAAAATTTATGCATTCACTGAGTGGCTTGTATGAAAGTTTCTTCGGTTCAAATAAAAACTGGAAAGATGCCCGTGTTGCCGTTATGTGGAATGAATACTCCAAGGGCGGGCAATACAACGATCAGGCATCGTTTGCTTCAATGTTTAAAAGTGTGAACATCCGCGTTGATACGATATTTCTTCACGAGTCAATGCACCTTGAAAGGTTTAATGTTTTAGTTGTTCCCCAGGCGGTGGTTGATTCGCTTTCCCCAAAGGATTACGACGCGATAGTGCAGTTTGTTAATCAGGGGGGTAATCTTTTAATTGACACAAAGACCGACCTCGCGACGGAGTTTGGATTCAAGTTTGCCAAAACACGAATGCAGGTACGTCAACTGCGGGATAAGTATTATCCTGAAGAATCAATCAACTGGCGATACAGCGAATTGGTGAATAAGTGCCTTGTTGAAGAAAGCGACGAAACATTTTGTTTCGATCAAACAACAGATGCTTCAATGGTTATCGGACGCAAAGTCGGCAAGGGCAAGATTATTTATATTAATTCAAAATTTGATCCCGATTCTCCGATGGGATACAGCCGTTATCCTTTCATGCTTCATTATATCCGGAAGTTTTTTGAAACCCGTCCGATTTTCAAGCGCAACAATCTTGAAGTGTATTTTGATCCGGGATTCCGTCACACCTTCAGTGTCGAAAATCTTGTTAAGCAGTGGGTCATTCAGGGTATTCGCATTATTCATGTCGCGGGTTGGCACGAGTATCCGAAGTACACCTATGATTACCAACGCCTCATTAATCTTTGCCACGCGAATGGCATTCTGGTATACGCGTGGATAGAGCCTCCGCAGGTAAGTCAAAAATTCTGGAAAGAACACCCGGAGTGGCGTGAAAAAAATTATAAGGGCGACGATATTCAGCCATCATGGCGGTATCCGGTCGCGTTGACCGATCCGCAATGCGTTAGTGCGATGACGGAGCATTATAAAAAACTTTTGTCTTCATTCGATTTTGACGGCGTTAACCTTGCCGAGTTGTATTTTGAAGCAGGCAGGGGATTCGAGAATGCAAATCTATTTACGCCGATGCATCAGTCAGCCCGCAATGATTTCAAAAAATATTTCGGATTTGACCCCGTCAATCTTTTTAACGCGTCATCAAGTTATTACTTTAAAAATAATAGCTGGGCAAAAAACTCGATGGTGAATTATCGCATTGAGAAAATTGATGAAGTGTACGATAAAATACTTGGCAGCATTCAGTTCTTAACGAAAATAAAACCCGGTTTTAAAATTATTGTTACGGCAATGGATAGTTTCGGTTCGCCGGAATTAAAAGAACAAATCGCCGTTGACATGGATCATATTTTGAAGCTCCAGAAAAAATACGGATTCATGCTGCAGGTGGAAGATCCGCAAAGTCTGTGGTCAACCGATCCGATGCGTTATATCGAGATTGGGAAAAAATACGAACAGCTTATCGGCGACAGAAAAAATCTGTTACTCGATTTGAACATTCTCAGCTTTAGAAAAAAGGAAGAAGTAACACCGTTCCCGACACTGATACAGACCGGGACAGAATGCTTCTGGTTGGTAAATGCAGCATCACTCGGTTCGCCGCGTTCAACGATTTATGCCGAATCAAGCATTAACCCGCAGGATATGTTGTTCCTGAGCAATGCTTTTGCCGCCGGTGTTGAATATAATTATATCAATGGCGGGTATGAAGTAAAATCACCTTACTCATTCTTTGTTCAAATGCCCGATGAGGTTAAAGAGATACGAATTGACGGTACGCCTTTGGCTCCTTCAAGAAACAACGAGTATCTTATTCCGGCAGGAAACCATCAGATTACCACCTATAAAGAAGTGGTCTCATTTTCGGCGCATGAATTGCAAACACGCATATTGTCATTCACCGGAAATTTGCTGGCAGTCGGGTATGGTCAAAGAGATGTCAAGCTGACCTATGAGGCCGACGGACGCGCCCTTATTTCACTCAATCGCAGACCGACCTCGGTGAAAGTTGACGGAGAAGATTATTCTTTCACTCCGTTGAAAGGTAATGATTGTTTCAGTATCTATCTTCCGGAAGGAAGACACCATGTAGATATTGTTGCGGGCGATTTATTCACGTATGGGGTAAACGTAACAAGCCTCTGGTCAATAACCGGGATAGCTATACTCGGTTCAATTGGCGTAGGCATGCTGTTGTTAATGTATATGGCAATGAAATTAATTAAAAGAAAATATACTAAGCTGGATGCTTCGTCAGGTGCGACTATCGAGAGCGAAAGCGGTTTATCAGGCAATCATGTATAACATAAAAGCAGAAACTGTATAATGAATTCACTCGAAATAGACCTAAGTTTTTTGTTTGTTGTGGCGGTCATCATCATCTGGTTTATGATCGGCTACCAGTTTGTTCTTACCGTGTATGGATATTTCAATTTCGTTAAGTCGCTGAAAGAAAAGCGCGAAATTGATAAAGAGGATATAGACTATCCGAGCTGCACGATTCTTATTCCGGCTCATAACGAGGAAACCGTTATCACCGCGACCATCGAAGCGATGATGAAGCTCAAATATCCGGAAGATAAATTGCAGATCATCGTTATCAACGACGGCTCAACCGACCGGACAAAAGAAATCATCGAACACTACGCGTCAATAGACAGGCGTGTCGAATTGTTTGATGTGCCGAAAGGCGAAGGCGGAAAGGGGAAATCCCGTGCTCTCAATTTGGGAATCAGGCAGGCGAAGTCGGATGTTATCGCTATCTATGATGCAGATAACACACCCGATCCTGATGCGCTTCGCTATCTTGTTGCGAATCTTGTCCGCCATCCGGAACTTGGTGCCGTGCTCGGAAAATTCCGCACGGTGAATAAGAACGTTAACATGCTAACTCGCTTTATTAATATTGAAACATTAAGTTTTCAATCTATGCTTCAGGCAGGCAGATGGCAGATGCATAACGTTGCAACACTGCCGGGAACAAACTTCGTTATGTGGACTTCACTCATTCATAAACTGAACGGCTGGGATGAAGAAGCGTTAACGGAAGATTCCGAATTAAGTATCCGTATTTATGAAGAAGGATATAAAATCAAATTTATTCCTTATGCAATAACCTACGAACAGGAACCCGAAAAGTGGAAAGTCTGGGTTAAACAGAGAACCCGCTGGGTGCGCGGAAACAATTACGTTATCGGAAAATTTTTCAAAGAGATACCGAAGTTCAAAAACAAGCGACTTGGATTTGATCTGCTTTATACACTTTCACTATACTATGTGTTTTTTGCGGCGATTCTGATATCGGATACATTGTTTATTGTAAGCGGTCTCAATCTGGTTAGTATGTCACTTCCCGGCCCGTATTCTTATGTGTGGGGCATGGCGTTCATTCTTTTCATTGCAGAAATCATGCTCGCTGTATCATTTGATTCGGAAGACAAGTTTAAAAACTTTCTTATCATTTTGTTGATGTATTTCAGTTACTGCCAGTTGTGGATCTATATTGTTCTTAAGGCGGTCTACATTGAATACATTAAGAAAGAGGATAGAAAGTGGGACAAGACTGTCCGCTTTGAGCGAAAGAAAGAACAAAAATGAAAAAACTCATTATATTCTGCGCGCTGTTTGTTTTTGCGGGCACCGCTTTTCCTCAGTTCGGCATGTATGAATCTTTGAGTGCGGGATATAATGAAAATGTCATGAATAATTATCAGCATCAGGGCGACCGGGCGCTGCAGAATTATATTGAAATGAACTACGCTTTTGATAAGGATACATCGAAGCTGGTTTATTCATATGTCGGTTCTTTGCAAATGTTTGATGCCCTGACCGCAAGAAATTATTATGAACATGGACTGTCTGTTAATTACGGACGGGTTTTTCTCAGCAAAGAAAACAGAATAAAAAAGGTAATAACGCAAATCGCCGAAGCCGCCGTGGAAACGGACTCGACCGAGGCGGAGGATTCTACCGCGGTTGAGGATTCGACTGATGAATCCGGCGACATAAGCGGCAGCGCGTCCCAAGATAAAACGCTAACCCTCAACATCGCCGACGATCTGAAAAAAGTAATTAGCGCAGTGGGGCAGGAAGTGCTTGAAGTAATGGGCGAGTTTGATGACTCCACCAATGCCTACCTTAATCTGGGTGCTACTGTAGGTGCGCGCCACGATAAAAACATCTATAAAGAATACGACAACCAATTATTTAAAGTATCCGCCTCTTGGCGGGATAAACTATTGGGCAGCGGTGGATATTATACTATCTCGGATGCCGCGGAAATCCGCAATTACTCCTATCTGGAGGCGCTCTCTAATGTTACGAATAATTTGAGATTGCAAATCGGAAACACGCGGAGCAACTCGTTTAATTATTCCATCCTTGCTTCGCTGGGTAACAAGTACTTTTTGAACAGTGATTACGACACCACGCTGTATACGCAGAAAAAGAATCTGGATACTGCTTCGGGTTCAGGAAAAGGAAAAGGCGGCGCAGTTTCTTCGGGTAACTCCTCAACAAAAAAGATACTTGTCACCGGTAACACCATGAATTTGTGGCAGGTGAGTTATGGTGCTTCAGGCGAAGTCCGCTGGGGCAGCGGCGACGTTTCTCTGACTGCATTGTCAAGGATTAACCTGGGGAATAAGAAAGCGCGCTATCTTGCTCAGTATGCGAATACCGGACTTTTAACCGAGGATATTTATAATGATAGTTTTAACTATCACGGCTATGAGGCAATTCTGAATATTCACCAAAAACTACCGTTTGATTGCAGACTGCAAATTCAGGGTACGATAGCGAAAAAATATTTCGGCATCGAAGCCTTGACGCTCAAGGGTATAGTATCGGCTGCAGAAAGAGAAGATATTACATCGTTGCTGGAGATGACTCTGGCAAAGAAAATTAAAATAGCCGGCGACCTTGACGCGGAGGTTTTTATCAACACCACACTGCTTCGCAATCAATCGAACGACCAGTATAATGATTTCTCGTCTTCGGTGGTTGATCTCGGCGTGGGCATCGGGTTTTAAGTACGCAAGCACCGGGCTTGGCTTTGGTTTAGCCGACTGATTCTACAATTTTAAACTTTCAGTTTGATTCATGTGTATAATGAATAACTGAAAGCAACTTCTGGTAAAACAAGATACTAATGCGGAAATTCTGTTACATCATACTAATAATTATTGCATGCACCACTATAGTGACGGCGCAGTATAATGTTACCCGGTCTGATTTTTTTATTACACTCAGGGACGGTGTTAAGCTCGATTGCTCCCGCTTTATCCCAGTTACAACTACTCCGGCAAAAAAATGGAACGTCATCCTGTATGTGCACGGATATGGCGACGCGAAAGAGGATGAGCTGGACGCGGCACAGATGCAGGCTAAGTTCGGATACTACACGTTCTGTTTTTCCGTAAGGGGACAGGGACATTCAACCGGACTCTCCAATCTTATTAGTAGAACGGAAATGCAGGATTTGTTTGAAGTCGTGGATTATATCAAAAAAGATACGCTCGCGGACTCAACTAAAATCGCCATATTCGGCGCATCGCAAGGCGGCATACTACCATACATGGCGGTATGCAACGGACTGAATGTTGCTACCGTGATTTCCGACATTGCCTCTCCGGAATTTGCGACAAGCTGGATTGAAAACGGCTGCATCAAAACAACAGCGTTATTTTCGGTTAACTACGATTCTGCCACTGTACGATATTCCCCCGAAGTGCAGAACCTGCGCAAATGGATGCTCTCAAAAAAATCATCAGCATGGGATAGTTTAGCATACTACCTTCCGCGGAACAGGGATTTTCTCGGGGAGGTTAAAAACAACAGAGTACCGATTCTGATTTCAAATTCCTGGCAGGATAGATTTTTCAACACCCTTGGCAACATTAAAGCCTCGGCATTATTTAACTCGCCGTTTATTGCATACTGGGGCGCTGTTGAAGGGCACGGATCCGATACCGCGGCGGAAGAAACAAATTTTCGTTCAACGCTCATTAGTTATTGGATTGATTATTATCTGAATGGACACCACCATCCGGAAGTTGATACGGCAAAGTTTATCTTTGCGGCCAGCAGGTTTCCGAAACAAAACAACATGTGGACATTTAATCGCAGCCAATCTCCCGTGTGGCCTCCCGCAGGCGTTGAAAATGTGAACCTGTATTTTACTCCGGCCGGGAAGCTGTCGTTGGCTCCTCACGCGGGAATGAAGGACATGCGCACGCTTCTTAATGTGGTGAAGGATTCAACCTTAAGCATGGAGGAAGCAGTTGACAGCAGGTTTGCCGGAACATCTTTCAACTCGAAATTTTCAAAGCACTCTATCATTTTTGAAAGCGAACCATTGAAGACGGATTGCCTTCTGGTGGGTACGCCGAAGCTCAATCTTTATTATGTAAGTAATGCCCCGGTTTGCCAATATAATTTTCAAATATGGAACGTAAAGCAACAGGATTCGGCAGAGTTAGTTACGCGTATCAACTATACCGACAGACACCATAAGCGGGATGGAGTAAAATACGCTAGCGTTGATGGTGTTTCTTATTCGCACCTGTTTAAAGCGGGCAGTAAAATCAGAATTGTACTTACCAATATTGATACGACTCCGGCCGATTCATTTTTGCATACCAATCCCTACGTGCTGCCTGTATTGCATAACGCACGCAATACTATCGTGATGAATAAGAAGTATCCGAGCAGTATTACATTGCCGATTAAAGCAATCGCAGCCGACACAGCATCCGTGAGTATAGCCGAAAACGGATATTCATTATCGGGAAACTACACTCATCCTCTTACTTCAATTACAAAAATAACGTATTCCATTCCGAAGGCTGAAAGAGTCCGCCTGACGCTCAGTGACAATCTGGGTAAAGAATCCGCGGTGCTCGTAAACAGCAATCAAAAAGCCGGCACGCACACGGTTGAACTCGACAGTAAAAAATATAATGCAGGTGTATACTTCTATACACTAAAAACGCCGAACTGTGTCAAGACGCAAAAATTGATTTTCCTTAAATAAGGATTTTATACAAATTAATGTCCTGCTGTTATTGGCATAGGGTAATATAGCAGGCATAGAGTTTTATATATTCTGATACTATTGATTTAGCAGCAAAAGAGGGCTTATGTTACGATTATGTGTGGTATTGGTTTTGTCCATAACTATGTATGTATCCGGACAGGAATATGATTGGCTGTATCCGGTGCCTCAGGGCAACAACATTAACCGGATTCAATTCACCGGTAGTAATTATGGCTTTGCCGTCGGCGATGCCGGAACACTGATGGCTACATACGACGGGGGACTGACCTGGGATATGCAGTATGAGGCTATTACCGACAACATGTACGATGTTGCCGTTATTGATCCCCTGAATGCTTTCGCGGTTGGTGACAACGGGCAGGCAATTAAAACAACTGATGGCGGATATAATTGGCAGGACATGAAACTTCAGGGAAGCAACGCTCTCAACGCGATTTGTTTTGTAGATAATATGAACGGCTGGATAGCGGGCGATGCAAAAACCCTTTACCACACGACGGATGGCGGCGCAACCTGGATAAAGCAATTGCAATCCGGCGGCATTACGGGAGACATTGTCGGCATCTCATTTGTTGACGCAAACAACGGCTGGTTTGTTTCGCAGGCGGGCCTTGTTTACCATACGACCAATGCCGGGACAAACTGGACGCTGCAAAAAACATTAGGCGTCTCTTCAAACCGCATACGATTCTACTCTTCTACGCTTGGCGCGGCTGCATGCGATAACGGCATTGTCGCAATTACGACAAACGGCGGGGCTGCATGGACTATGGTTTCGACCGGAGTTACGGGTTCCATTAATGATTTGTTGTTTCTCAGTCCCACGGAGATATGGGGAGCAGCAGAAACCGGTAAATTGATTCATTCAACTGATGCCGGTTCAACATGGACAATAACAACAGTTAACGAGTATTCCTCATTCTTTGCAATCACAAAAAACAATTCGGTTCTCTATGCTTCCGGTGAATACGGCATAATTATAAAAAAAGATTCTCCGGCTTCAACCTGGGGCGTGGTTGCCAATCCGACCGATCAAAGTGCGAACTGGATAGCATTCACATCAACGGGAACCGGTTTTGCAGTCGGGCAAGACGGTTTTATTGTAAAATCATCGGACAAAGGAAAAAGCTGGACGACAATAGATAATAGAATAACAAAGGATTCGTTCTACGGAGTGACCGTTACCGATAAAAACAATTGTTGGCTTGTTGGTGATGAGGGTGTATTGTTGCACACGTCGGATGGCGGCACAACATGGGTGCAGCAGGAGACCGGCTTGACAACATCGCTTGTCACTATTTCGTTTGTTGATAACAACAACGGCTGGGCAGCGGGTGATGGCGGTGTTATTATGCACACATCCAACGGCGGAAGTACCTGGTCGAGACAAACATCAAACACATCTAATTATTTACTCGGCATTCATTTTGCCGATGCAAATAAAGGATGGTGTGTCGGTGCCGGCGGTATTATGATGCGTACAACAAACGGCGGCTCAAGTTGGACAACAACTGCAAGTGTTGTATCAAGCAATTTGTACTCGGTTTCAATGATGACTTCAACGCTTGGATTTGCAGCCGGACCTTCAGGTGTGATGTTAAAAACAACTGATGCCGGGGCAAGTTGGGTAAAAGTTAATCTGGGAGTAACAACAAATCTTGCTCTCGTTGTCGGAACATCCGCAAATAATTTATACGCAGTGGGAGATTCCGGAAAAGTTTTTTACTCAAATGACGGCGGTACAATATGGACGGCTCAATATGCGGCTACATATTATAATTTATACGGTGCGGCAATTATGGATTCGATATTATTTGTATGCGGAGATAATTCGGCGATACTGACAAATAATCTTGCCGGGTTAACCGATGTCCGCGAATCAATAGCTTTAAACCACACGGACCCCGCATCATTCATGCTGGGACAGAATTACCCGAACCCGTTCAATCCCTCAACCACTATACGGTATGAAGTAAAGAAAAGCGGACTGGTTGACGTGAGGATTTATAATGAAACCGGAAAGTTGATTGCCGCGCCGGTACATAAAGAAGAATCCCCCGGTACGCATGTGTTCAGCTTTAATGCGGCGGGATTGCCGAGCGGAGTTTACTACTATACGCTCACCCTCAACGGTGCCATGCAGTCACGAAAAATGGTGTTGCTGAAATAACGCGGGGTTATTATCTTGTACCGTGTTACACAATGGATTTTTAAGACTTGGCAAATCGGTTCAGCCGAAATGCAAGTAGGTTGATGCTTGCTATCAACCCATGAAAACACAATATAAAAGACACTGCGTCTTGCGACTTCACTACATATAGAACTATTCCTCAATGCATTGATTGTGCGAATTCAATCCAATGATGAATACGATAATTTTTCGTCTACGACGATGAATTTTGGTATTGGCACAATAATGTTCTTTTTATAATTCTTTCACAGTTCACTCAATTCTTCAGAGGGCATATGGTTCGATATACATTTGGATTCCTTTTTCTTTTGCACATGCTTGCATTCGGTCAGCAGTATGACTGGCTTAACCCGGTTCCACAGGGAAACAATATAAACAGAATGCGTTTTTATAACGGCACCTACGGTTTCGCGGTTGGTGATGCCGGAACTATTTTGGCAACGTATGACGGTGGCCAAAGCTGGGGTGTGCAGTATAACGGCATCATGGGCAACTTATATGATGTGGCGGTGCTTGATTCGCTGACGGCCATTATTGTAGGAGAATACGGCGCCGCATTCAAAACTATTGACGGCGGTGATAGTTGGGTTGATATGGGACTTGCCACTCCGGAGACTTTGAATAGTGTTGTTTTTGTTGATAAGCTGAATGGCTGGATTGCGGGAACGACTACTTCAATGTACCGGACTACCGATGGCGGTCATACATGGACGCAGCAGCTTTTAACGGAATCCTCCGGTTTTGATATACAATGTATGGACTTCATCAACTCTACTACCGGCTGGTTTGTTACTTCAGACGGAACTGTCTACAAAACTACCAATTCAGGTACGGGCTGGATTCAGAGCAATGCTACAGGCTTACAGCCAAATCGTGTAGAATTTTACTCCTCTGCTTTTGGCGTGATAGCTTGCGAAGGCGGAACCGTAGCAGTCACTAAAGATGGCGGAGCTACATGGAGTAATAGTTCGACCGGTCAATCAGGTATTATCTTTGACCTCATGTTTTTGAGTGCAACGGAAATCTGGGGCGCTGCTGAAACCGGTGTCCTTGTTCACTCTACTGATGCAGGCTCCACATGGTCAACTGAAACGATTAATGGATTCTCGTCTTTCTATTCAGCCTCATCTGCCGGCACAAAATTGTATATGGCGGGTGAATACGGAATAATTATTGCGAAAGATGCCGCCTCGACTTTGTGGAGTAGTGTTGCAAACCCAACAGCCGAAAGCGCTAACGGTATATCATTCGGCGATGCATCCACGGGTTATGCGGTCGGGCAATACGGACTGATAGTAAAAACCGACGATAAAGGTGCGTCGTGGTTTTCCATTCAAAATGATATTACGATGGATACATTTTATGGTGTTGATGCAAAAGGTACTGACCAATGCTGGATAGCCGGTGATGAGGGCGTTATGCTTCATACGTCGGATGGTGGAAACACCTGGGAACAGCAGCAAACCGATATAACAACCCCGTTAAAGTCGGTAGCGTTTGTGGATACATTCATTGGCTGGGCGGCAGGCGACGCGGGTGTGATATTGCATACCATTGACGGCGGAGCTACCTGGGAGCCTCAGGTCTCAAATACATCCAACACTTTACTTGATATATATTTTACCGATGACAACAACGGTTGGTGCGTCGGTGAGGGCGGAACTATATTGAAAACGACAGATGGCGGAAGCAGCTGGACGGCACTCTCCGCAGGTATAACTACCGATTTGAATTCAGTAAGACTGATTACTTCAAGTCTTGGGTTTATTGCCGGAGCTTCCGGTGTTATTCTTAAATCCACCGATGGCGGTACAACCTGGAATTCAGTTAGCTCGGGCGCAGAAACCGATCTAACTTCTATTGCCGGTTCATCTGAAAATAATGTATATGCCGTTGGCGGTTACGGTGCGGTATTGTATTCAAACGATTCGGGCAGCACATGGACATCTCAATTTGCATCAACATATAATAACTTTCTCGGCGCGGCATTTGTTGATACCATACTATATGTCTGTGGCGACAATTCTTCAATACTCACCAATAATATTTCGCTATTAACGGATGTGCGTGAAAGCGCGATGACAAATAATATGACCGTTACTAATTTTACTCTCGGACAAAATTATCCCAATCCGTTTAATCCCTCAACAACAATTCAATATGAAGTGAAGAAAAGCGGTCTGGTTGATGTAAAAATTTATGATGCTGTAGGCAGACTTATTGCCTCTCCCGTACACAAAGAAGAAAATACAGGCATACACACCGTCCGTTTTAACGCTGCTGGATTATCAAGCGGAGTGTATTATTATTCCCTCTCATTCAACGGCGCAATGCAGACAAAAAAGATGATATTGCTGAAGTAAAAATGCCCTCAACCCTAACCCTTCTCCTCCGCAGGACTCTGCGAGCAAAAGGAGAAAGGGAGAGACTCAAAAGGACAATGCTGTCAACATCATAGAGATAGAACATCCCAATAAAAACCTTGCTGTTCTACTTCCCTCTCCTTTTGGGAGAGGGATTGAGGGTGAGGGGCGTTGTGGTTATTTAAACCTCTCCGGAAATTTCATTACTACCGTTCCTCCGACAATCTCCGCGATTTCTTCGTTGCTGAGCTGTCCGGTATTAAGCACAAGATGGTATTGTGTCAGGTCGTTTACGTCGCGGTTATAATTAATCTTTACGTATTTGTTTCTTGACTCATCCTCTTTTTTGACGAACTCCGTCGCTTCTTTTGGAGTCATGTTGTAAAATGTTTCCATGTTCTTGATTCGCAGGTCAACCGGTGCGATGAGTCTGATATGAAAACAGTTATACAATTTTGCCGTGATGATATTTGCTCCGCGTCCCACGATAATAACATCGCCCATTTCCGCGAGCTGTAAGATGGTCTTTGTTGTCTTGTGCAGCAACGACATAATCGGCGGATGAAGTCCGAACATTTCATTCATTGCTGTTTTAATCGCGGGGAATTTTGCTTCGGGCAAATACGAACTGAGCTTTTGCGGAAGGTCGTTATCCTCCAGTACCTTGTCAATGAGGTTCTTGTCGAACAGAGTGAAAGGTACATTGAACTGGGTGAAGTAATTGATGAGCGCCTCGCCGACTCTGTCAGCTCCCGTTCCCGTCTCGCGTGAAATTGTTATGCACGGGGCGCCTTTATGCTTGCGGCTATCGAGCATTTTTTCATGTGACTCGATGTAGTGTTTCGCTTTTTCGAACGAACCGATGACTGGCATGGTGTACTCCTTTCATAAGTTACAACAAAGAACTATTCCGGAGATTCAACACGGGAAATATATATTGAATTTACATCAAAGTAAATTCGGTTATGCGGGGTTGTGCGTTTGGTCATGAGAAGAATACAATTGCAACCAGTATCAGGTATTTGGTAATAATATGAATTGTTGAGTTACGCGGTATTGCAGGTCTGCCGCTATTTAATCTCACAAAATTTTTATAACTTTTGTGCAAGAATGTTTTTAGCACCTCCTTTGTACGTATCCTCTGCAATAATAATGCAATATAGTGGCTTGTGCAAAATATTGTCATATTTGATCAAATTGAAACTCAAATAAGTTTTATTATTATCAACAGTTCTGACATGCCCAGTTGATGAACCAGCTCCAACAATAAACGAGCCATTACTTTTATCAATATGGGGAATATGCTTGTGCCCATGCAATACTAGGTTGATATTGTTTTGGCTAATCCACGAAAGGAATGCTTCGGCATCAATTAATTTCATAGTTCGTTCAAAATTAGAAAGACCTAAAAATTTTTCATACCAATTTGGTCTATACCAGTCGGGATTGTCAATTGTAAGGGGATGGTGGTGTAATATGCCTATGAATGTCGGATTTTGCTCTCGTCTAATCTTATTCATTTCTTTGGTGATTTTTGCTAATTGCTTGTTCCCAATTTGGCCCTGTGCTAAGTCACCCCCACAATTTGAATCAAAAAGAATTACACCTAGGCTTAATTTATTAATCAATTTAATTTTTGATGGAGTTAGAAGAGCCTTTATGGAATCTTTCTGATTCAATAAAAAGCGAAAAATGCCTTTTTCGTGATAATCATGGTTGCCTAAAACATATATTGGATCCTCAAATCCAATATCTATTAATTCTTCCGTGAAGTCAGCAAATATCTGTTCGTTTTTTCTTCTAGGAGTATCCTGAATGTCTCCGGTAATTATTGGAATGGATTTTGATGAAACATTTAATTTGGTCTGCTGTTCTTTTAATATTTCAATCAAACGAGGTCGCATTTTATTCGATCTTCTATTGCCAAAATGAAGATCACTCAAATGAAACAGATAAGTATATCTCTCGGGTTTTTCAATTTCATTATTGAGAAATTGTTCACGTAATTGGGGCAGCGGTGTTTTTTCATATTTAATTGTATGGTAAATCGAAATGAGTGTGTCAACGGAATTAATAGGAATAAATATTGATTGCGGACCTTTCCAAATGAAAACACCAGGCCATTTGTCGATATTGTACAAAGAAATATCGAAATTAGGAAAAACATTTAATAATTTGGCATCCTTTTCTCCCATGATCTCTTCAATCTGTAAAATTAATGAACTACTTCCAGGATGTATTTTAATTAACCTATTCAATAGTTCTGGATTAATGAGTTCGTAGTTTAGGTCATTATGTTCAAATCCAGGAATTAAAATCGATTTTGTTTGGCAGTTATTAAATAAGTGCGAAAGTCTCTGCAAAAAGGATAATATCGTGTTGTGCTCCTCTGGCCGAAATATCGTGGCCTCTGGTAATCGATAGAATAAATGACGGATTTCGTTCCAATTGTTTTTAAGCGAATACAATTCGCGATATATTCGGTTAAAATATCTTTCGGATGTAAAAAAATATTTTTCTGTGTTGTTGATAATATTATCAATAAAACGAATATTTTGTTCGGCGGTGTCCGAACCAGAAGTACATTGATTCAGAAAAGTTATTATATTACCTTCAACTAAATGTCCCACAGCATTTGCATTTTTAAGAGAAAATCTAAGACCCATATTTACCTCAGTAGTCGAGAAAATAATTAGAATCGGTTTTATGAGAAATCAACTAAGCTCTTTGCTCCCTCTGTTTGTTCCTATTTTGAAGCGAATATAAATTAAGAATATTGCCGCCAAAAGGCAATAAGATTTTTTCTTTTGCGGGTCTTTGGAAAGACGCTCGGATGTTTTCGATACGTCCGCCGTTTGCCGAGTGTCCCGACGGCTTGATTGATTATACTTTTAGATACTATCATTCGCCGTCGGGATGTATCGAGGCAAGGCGGACTACTCGAACAACCTCGCTTGTTGAGGTGCGGGGTAATCCGGTGTTTTCTCAAATGCCTTGCAATTTATTATTTCAATATATATGTTTGCTCATCACAATAAATTCGGGAGCAAAAATGCAAACACGAAAAGTATTTATAACAATTCTCTTTCTATCAGTAACCACATGCTCTTTTATAATCGCTCAAAGCAAACCATCGGAAAGCGATTATCTTCTTCAAAACGTCGAAGTAAATGCGAAGATTATACCTTTTGCGGGTGTAGCTATTCCGGTTGATAAGTTTGCTCATATAGACGACGGAAGAGCAAAAACAGGTTTTTCGGGCGGTGTGGAATTCATACATAATTCCAGTTTTGGACCCGTTTTACATGTCAGCTATTCGGCAAATAGCATAGATCAAGGGTCTGTTACGCGAACGGATATCTCAACCACCTGGAAAAATGTTTTGATCTTGGGTGGTGTCAATGCACTCTCAGGTAAAATATCAAATTGGGGCAGCTACTATGCCGCACCGTTGGTCGGAATACTGATAGGCAGTAAGCCGTTAATGTACTATTACTACTGGAATTGGGTAAATCAAATCACGGATGCCGATAATACAACTGCTTTTGCCGCGGGATTAACGGCGGGTATAAGTTATAAAAACATAACCCTGCGGGCAATGTTTGTGTATTCGGCTCCAAAGTATGAAACACAGGGCTATTCATTTGCAGCTATAATACCAACGGGTAATCGAAATATTACCAATAAATTCGAGTTATTGCAGCTATCTCTCGGTTACACGTTGTAGAAAAGAAATTTCGAAAATTTCAGAGAGGCGTCCCAACGGGCGTCTCTTTTTTTTATTTATTTACTGCTCTTTGGGATTCGCTTGTATGTTCTCGATGTATCCGCCTTGTCTCGATACAGCCCGACTGCGTCGGCCCACCACGCCTTCGTCGGGCAAGCTCGACAAACGGCGGATACCACGTCTTCGTTGGGTAAACCCTAACATCCCTAAAAACCTTGTTAAAGTGGGTCTTCGAGTAGTCCCGACCGGCAAACCACTACGTAAATATAAAATTATAAGTCGGGACGTATCGAGAAGACTCATAATCAAACATCTTCTTCAGAAGCCACGCCTTGACGGGGAAACTCGAACAACCCGAATGTTCAATTCAATAAAAAAGAGACGCTCGCAGAGCGTCTCTACACGAAAATTCTTATATTTAAACCTTAAAATTGTCCTTTTCTCCCACTGGGAGGGCGGTTACGCGTGTGCCGCTATTTTTTTATTCAGGAGTAATACATGGCAAAAGCAGCAAATGATGTTCTCGATAAAGTAGTATCCCTCGCTAAACGGCGCGGATTTGTCTTCCAATCAAGTGAAATTTACGGCGGCTTGAACGGCTGCTGGGATTACGGTCCATTGGGAGTCGAACTTCTTAAAAACCTCAAAGAGGAATGGTGGAAGTTCATGACCTACCGCGATAACGTTGAAGGTCAGGACGCATCCATTCTTATGCACCCGCGCGTATGGGAGGCATCGGGACACGTAGAGAATTTCACCGATCCGATGATTGACTGCAAGCAGTGTAAATCACGCTTCCGTCTTGACATTCTCGGCGACGGTATTGCCACAAAAAAGAAACGCAAAGCATTTGAAGCTGTTGCTGCTCAGTTACAGCAGGCATATCCGGGAGTCGCAGACACGTCACTTTCCGATGGCGATGTTGATGAACTTTTCACAACGATTCTTGAAAGCAAAGAGTCCGCGATACTTCTGAATGAAATCAACTGCCCCCAATGCGGCAACAAAGGTACATTCACCACGCCCCGTTTATTCAATTTAATGTTTAAAACATTCGTCGGTCCGGTTGAGGATTCCGGTTCGGTTGTCTATCTCCGTCCCGAAACGGCACAGGGAATTTTTGTTAACTTCCTTAATGTGCAGTCTTCATCACGTCAAAAGCTGCCATTCGGTATCGCGCAAATCGGTAAAGCTTTCAGAAATGAAATCAACACGAAGTATTTCCTTTTCCGCACGAGAGAATTCGAGCAGATGGAAATGCAGTTCTTCGTCCCTCCGGCAGACGATACGAAATGGTACACCTACTGGAAAGCGGAACGCTTGCAGTGGTTTAAAAATCTCGGTATGAATCCCGATAAACTCCGCTATCACGATCATCCGGCGAATAAACTTGCTCACTATGCAAAAGAAGCAACTGATATTGAATATCTGTTCCCGTTCGGCTGGGGCGAGATTGAAGGCATCCACAACAGAACCAATTTCGATTTGAGCCGTCACGAAGAATACTCCGGCAAAAACATGAAATATTTTGATGAAGAGACAAAAGAGAAATACACTCCATTCATCATTGAAACATCAGCCGGTGCAAGCCGCTCATTCATGGCCTTCCTTGTTGATTCATACCATGAGGAAGTTGTTAATGATGAGACACGTGTCGTATTGAAACTGCATCCGAAGCTCGCGCCTATCAAAGCCGCCATTCTTCCATTGGTTAATAAAGACGGTATGCCTGAATTCTCACGCAAGATTGAAGATGATCTGCGCCGCTCATTCAAAGTATTCTTTGATGATAAAGGCGCGGTCGGAAGACGCTACCGCAGACAGGATGAAGCCGGTACGCCGTTCTGTATTACCGTTGATACACAGACGCTAAGCGATCAGACCGTTACTATCCGCGAACGCGACAGTATGGTTCAGGAACGTGTCGCTGCCGATAAGATCAGCGAATACTTAATGAAAAAAATCCTGTTCTAGGAATAGAACGCGATAACGCGGACCCGCCCGACCGCTGACGCAGTCATGCGGGCGGGTGACACGGATTCGCACAGATTCTTATTATGTAAAACGCCCGTCCATTTGGACGGGCGTTTTTTTATTAATAAATATATCAGTGAAAATCAGCGTTATCTGCGTCATCCTCCGCAGGACGCTGCGCGGCGTTCTATGAGTTGAGAACAGGGGCGATGCGGGCAAGAGCCCAATCAATTTCTTCTTTGGTGATGACCAACGGTGGTGCAAAGCGTATTACATTAATGTGTGTTTCTTTACATAGAATGCCTTGCTTCATCAATGCTTCGCAGAAGCGGCGTGCGCCTCCGGCTTCGGGATGAAGTTCAACACCGATAAATAAACCCTTACCGCGGATTTCTTTTACATTCTTTGAATTGATCGCGACCAATTTTTCGCGGAAGTAATTTCCTAATTCAAATGATTTCTCGACAAGCTTCTCTTCGATAAGTACCTGTAAACTGACGCGCGCGATTGCGGCACCGAGCGGATTGCCGCCGAATGTTGAACCGTGGTCGCCCGGATTAAAAACACCGAGCACTTCTTTATCGGAAAGCACACCGGAGACCGGATAGCATCCACCTGAAAGGGCTTTGCCGACAACTAAAACATCGGGACGGATATCTTCATACTGATAAGCAAAAAGTTTTCCGCTTCTTCCGAGTCCTGATTGAATTTCATCTGCAATAAAAAGTACGTTATTCTTTTTGCAGAGTTCATAAGCTTTTTTCAAATATCCTGCCGGTGGAATGAGTACGCCGCCTTCGCCCTGTATAGGTTCAATAAGAAAAGCAGCAGTGTTCGGCGTGATGGCTTTTTCCAAAGCATCAGCATCGCCGAAAGGAACAGTGACATAACCCGGAGTGAACGGTCCGTAACCGTCTTTATATTGTTCTTCAGTTGAGAAGCTGACAATAGAAATTGTTCTGCCCGAAAAATTATTCTGGCAGGTAATTATTTCGGCTTTATGCTCAGGGATTCCTTTTACTTTGTAGCCCCACTTACGGACGGCTTTCAAAGCGGTCTCAACTGCTTCTGCTCCACTGTTCATCGGGAGGAAAGTTTGATAACCTGTTAACTCACAGATTTCTTTGCAGAGCAGAGGGAGCTGATCATTTCTGAACGCGCGTGATGTCAGAGTGACTTTTTCGGCCTGATCTTTCAACGCGGCAATGATACGAGGGTGGCAATGTCCCTGATTAACTGCCGAATACGCGGCGAGACAATCAAGATACTTGTTGCCGTTAACATCCCATACCCATACGCCTTTACCCCGTTCAATAACAACGTCAAGCGGATGATAATTGTGTGCTCCATATTGCTCTTCTAAAGCAATATAATCTTTCGTGGTCATAACTTTCCCGGATTTGTAGAATATTTAAAAGGCAATTTACGAAAAAATGCTGAATTTTCTGCGGTTTTAGCCGCTAAAACAGCGGGGAATATGAACTTTTAACTATTCATAAATCATTTGAAAACAGAATATTAACTGAATAACTATGCGTGAATATTTATAAAGCTTATCATTCTTTCATGGGTGATACAAAAATTCATTCTGCACGATCAGGTTAACTTGATAATATGTCCATAAAGCAAGGGAACTCATCAACCCCAACCCTTCTTCTCTTGACAAGAGAAGAAGGGGGTAATCACATTAAAAAATGTGTTAAAATTACGTATATCGCTATATTGCCCCTTTTCTCTTCTTAAGAGAAAAGGGGGTGGGGATATGAGTTCATTACTCGTGTAACGATATTTGTGTTTTTGTCAAACACGTAAATATTCTGGTATTGTTCGTTCCTGCTCAATTGCAATTAAATCCTTATATTTTGATTTTGAATTATAAATTAGAAGATTATGCGCGGTATTATTCCCCAAAAAATTAAAGGTTTTCGCGATATTGACCCGCAATTGAACAATTTGCGGCATCATGTTATAGCGAAAGCATCAAAAGTTTATAAAAATTACGGTTTCGAGCATTGGGATACTCCGGTGCTTGAATACGCCGATTGTCTCGGCAAATACATGCCCGATGCCGACACGGTTGATCAGGGCGTTTACTCCTTCCGCAACCCGGAAATAGAACCCATCTATGATGAAAAAGGAAACAGAATGGTTGACGATGAGGGCAACTTTCTCATGGAGAACCATTTCCTTTCGATGCGTTACGATTTAACCGCTCCGCTTTCAAGAGTATATGCTGAAAAATTGTGGACTCCAGCCGTACGGAATAATCCGAACAATTTCAGGCCGTCATTATTCCGCCGTTATCAGTACGGACCGGTCTATCGTTTTGAAACGAAATTGGATCCGGGCAGATTCCGTGAATTCTGGCAATTGGATTTTGATACCGTCGGCACTTCGGATATTACCGCAGATGCCGAAGCCGCTATGGTGTTGAGTGATGCGCTTGAAGCAATCGGATTAAAGCGCAATTCGTATCGTGTAAAAATCAACAACCGCAAAGTATTAAAAGGGTTTCTTATCGGACTCGGCATCACCGACGAGGATATGGAGCAATCAGTGCTGCGCATTGTTGACAAGGCTGATAAAATCGGTCAGGATGGGATGATACTCGAACTCGGCAAAGGCCGCAAGGATATATCCGGTGCGGTTATTCCAGGACTCGGACTTGCAACACAAATTATTGATGACATTGTAAACTTTCTGCATGGATTTTCTTCAGCATCACGCAAAGATATTTTAAACAGTCTTTCCAACGGCAAATATGCAAACGCTGCCTTTGAAGAAGGACTAAAAGAACTCGCGGATATTGACGACCTGCTTGCAAAACTCGGCTATGATGAAGAGCGAGTTATCTTCGAGCCGTCGCTCGTGCGCGGCATGGCATATTACACGGGTCCTGTGTTTGAAGTTGAATCATTGCAGTCATTCATTGACGAAAAAGGTTTAGAGCGCAGAGTCGGTTCCATTTGCGGCGGCGGAAGATACGACGGATTAGTATCGCGTCTTTTAGGACTCAATGTTCCCGCGGTCGGTGCATCAATAGGTGTTGACCGTTTGTGCGAACTGCTTGTACAGACAAAGTCACTTGAGCTTGAGTATTCGGGTCCGGTTATCGTGCTGGTCTTCGATACAAACATGATGGCTGAGTATCAGAAGATAGCAAAGGAATTGCGCGAAAATGATATTCCGGTTGAAGTGTATTACGGTTTGCAGAAGAATTTGAAAAAACAGCTCGCATACGCTGATCAGTCCAAATGTTCGGCGGCAGTACTTGTGGGCGGTGATGAGTTGGAAAAATGTGTGGTAACACTCCGCAATTTAAAACTCGGTGCGCAAATGGCGGCTACAATTACGGACAAAAACGAATGGAAAGAGAAAGTCCAAATTGAAGTACCGCGCGGTGAGATGGTGCAAAAATTGAAAGAAATGCTTGGTCAATAATAATATATAATTTCAGTATTTATTTTAACAAAGGGGAGTATCCATGAAAAAGCAAATAATTCTATCATTAATGATGTTCGCGATAATTACCGCGGTATTTTCTTATCACTTTATGCTGCAGGACGATGATACCGAAACTGCATATCTGAATGCAAAAAAAGGTGTCCTTTGGGGCTTGTCGAACATCAAGAACAAGAAGAGTAAGTTAGACAATAAATTAGTATCGAACGATAAACTTATCGCTGATGTTAAAGTCGAAAAGGTGATCAACGGCGTGCGTGTTATCGTTACCGGATACGCCGGAACAAGCGACGTAACCATAACAACATACCGCTCGTTTGAGACACTCGTTAAAGACGGGTATTTGGATAAGAGCTATGTCCCGGCGAAGGATGAGGAATAAAGTATAACAGCCCTCACCGCGCACAGAGATTTTCAGGGGCATTCCATTCCTAACCCATGGCTTAAGCCATGGGTTAGGAAGATGATTCACGGATATACATGGAAATAATTATCAAAGCAGGAGAGATATATGGCACATTCAGTGTGGCGGGTATGGATTCACGGAGTGTTTTCAACGAAGGATAAAGAACCGCTGATACACCCCGAAATGGAATCTTATTTATCCGGACATATTGTAAACTATATGCACGACACGTTTAATTGTCCGGTCGAGGCAATTGGTGGAACAGAAGACCATATACATTTGTTATTTATGATGAATCTTAATTGTTCTTTGGCGGAAACGCTTGGAAAAATTAAGGGCGAATCTTCTCATTGGTTAAATGAGGGTGGTTTAGCAAAGAGAAGGTTTGATTGGGCGACGGGATATGGGGCGTTTTCGGTTAGTGAATCGGGTTTGCAAAGAGTTAAACAATATATTGTAAATCAAAAGAAGCACCACAAGACAATAGGATTTTCCCAGGAAATGGAAAAGATAGAACGACAATGTTGTATAAAGTAAAACAATGAGATTAGTGTATTCCTAACCCATGGCTTTCCGCAGGATGCTGTGCAAAGCCATGGGTTAGGAATGAGGCGATGCCTATATGTACAAGAAAACCTTTATTATAGTTGTATTCTTTACCGGCGCCCTGTTCGCTCAGGAGCCTTCGCACTACGCGCTCTCGTGGGAGCGTGACGGCATCATATGTGGTGTGGGTGCTGCTGTGGGAGTGACGGGGTTGGCGCTTTCAGGCAGTATCAAATCGCCGACGCTTGCGGATATATACTTGCTTAACAGAAATGATATAAACCGCTTTGACCGCGGTGCGGTGAATCATTGGTCGGAAAGTATCGCCACAACGAGTGATGTACTTGCCGTTGCACTGATGGCTGTCCCTGTTTCGCTTATGCTTTCGGATAATATAAAAAAGGATTATCAGACAATCGGCTTTATGTATGGCGAGACCTTGTGGTTTAGCTATTTCACCGCTTCTATTGCAAAAGGTGCGGTGCAGAGAGTCAGACCCTATGCATATAATTCTCAGGTGGGGTTAGATAAAAAACTCCGGTCTTATACCAAAGAATCTTTTTTTTCGAGTCATACGGTCGGGGCATTCGCCTCGGTATCGTTCCTTTCCGTTGTATATAACGAATATTATCCTGACTCAAAATATACACCGTGGATTATTGCGGGTGGTTTTGCCGCCGCTTCTGCAATTGGCGTTATGCGTATTGAGGCAGGACATCATTTCCCGACCGATGTTATAACCGGAGCTGTGATCGGTACCGCATTCGGCTATCTTATTCCAGCGTTACATAGAAATAATCGCAGTTTTGCTTTTACCCCTTCTGTGTTCAACAATTCGCCTGCCATCTCTTTTTCCGCATCGCTTTAATTTTATATAATAATTATCGGTATCACCAAAGCCTTTATGTGCAGCCGCGCATTTGTTAAAATATTTAAATGTTGTAAATTTTAACCTAAGACTTATCTAAAAATCTATATTCAGGAGTTAAGTATGAAAAGAATAAATCTTTTTTTATTAGCAATTATTTTATTAAGCAGCCTTTCATTCGCGCAATATCAGGCAGGTAAAAGCACCGGTGGTGTTTTACTCGGAGTAGGCGGCGGCGGATTAGACGGCGATGGTGCTGTTCCGATTGCCATTGAGTACAATTTCTATAATGTTCATCCGAACATTCAGCTTGGTGTATTTGGTGCATGGGCACACACAAGCTCAGATTATTTCACCGGAAAATGGAATTATACCTATATCGTTCTCGCCGGACAGGGAAATTATCATTTCAAAATGGCTGCAAAAGAATGGGATCCATTCGTCGGTTTATCGTTGGGATATAATATCGGTTCCGTATCCTGGGATGGTCCCGGTTCATACAGCAACCCGGATGCGGGTGGATTTTTCTTCAGCGCTCAGGCTGGATTGAACTATTGGTTTTCTCCTAAATGGGCTGCTCAGGTTCGCGTCGGTTATTTCCCATACCTTGGTATCGGCATTACAGCTGCTTTATAAAAACGTACATACGTTTAACAAAAAAGTCCGTCATATGGCGGACTTTTTCTTTAAAATAAAAAAGGCGTTCATACGAACGCCGGATAATCTCTAGCAAAACAGAACTAACGAGACATTGCCTCTTTTACGGTAATTTTTCTACCGTTAAGTTCAGACTCATTAAGAGCTTGCAGAGCATTCTGTGCTTCAGTTTCGTCTTCCATTTCAACAAAACCAAAACCACGAGAACGACCGCTTTCACGGTCACGTATCACTTTAGCAGAAACAACTTTTCCATGCGGTTCGAAAATCGCTTTTAAAGAGTCGTCTGTTACTGCCCAAGGGAGACTTCCAACAAAGAGCTTTTTGACCACTAAATACCTCTAAAAATGAAAACTAAATAGGGTAAACCGTTTACCCATGTACAAATTTAGCTTTTATTTTCTAAAAACCAAAAAAAAAACGACGCAAAATGTTGATTTATACCGTAAAAAGGGCATTTGCATGAAAATTTTACCCAAAAATGCGGCAAAATGCGCCCAAGCCGACTCAAATCTGCCTTGTCACCGGTTTAATAATACAAGCATTTGCCGCTAACAATGGATGCTGATTCGAACAAAACAATGAGTCTGTTTGCTAAAATCTTATTGGGCATCACTGTTCATTAGATAGCTAAAACTCATCGAATTCAATGCTTTGTAAAGTGCCGGGTATCATGGAAATAACTTAGGGCATAGAAAAGTGCACTACATTAATAATCAATGATAAAACTTTTACGATAAAAAGTTGGTAAATAATTTGATTTTATGCTGTCGCTTTTCTAAACTACAAGTTTAGCTTTTCAGGAATAGTTTTGGAACAGGAATCAATAATTATCCGCGGGGCTCGCGAGCATAATTTAAAGAACATAGACATTGACATACCGCGAAACGCGTTAACAGTAATAACCGGACTTTCAGGGTCGGGGAAATCAACGCTTGCTTTTGACACCATTTATGCCGAAGGGCAAAGGCGATACATTGAGTCGCTTTCTGCGTATGCCCGGCAGTTTCTCGACATGCTCGAAAAACCTGACGTTGATCTTATCGAGGGTCTCAGTCCTGCGATTTCAATTGAGCAAAAATCCACATCGGGTAATCCGCGTTCAACCGTCGGTACGGTAACCGAAATTTACGATTACCTCCGTCTGCTATATGCAAGGGTCGGTGTGCCTCACTGTTATAATTGCGGCAAGCCGGTAACCAAGCAGACCACGACACAAATCATTGATGCCATTAATAATAATCTGAATGATAAAAGAATAATCATTCTCGCTCCGGTTATCCGGGGGCGTAAAGGGCATTACCGCGAATTGTTCGAGGAAATACTTTCCGATGGTTTTATCCGTGTTCGTGTTGACGGTGAACTGCATGAAATTACAAAGGGTTTTCAGGTTGACCGCTATAAAATTCACAATATCGAAATTGTTGTTGACCGGATGAAGGTCAATCCCGACTCGCAGACCAGATTGAATGAATCTATTGATGTCGGGTTGAATTACGGCAATGGAAACATTATTATTTCCGACGGCGAAAGCGATTTTGTGTTTAGCCGCCATCTCGCCTGCGCCGAATGCGGTATTAGTTATCAGGAACTGGCACCCAATTCATTTTCATTCAATACGCCGTTCGGTGCTTGTCCCGACTGCGATGGACTTGGAGAGAAAAAGGAACTTGATGTTAATCTGATTATACCCGATTGGGGAAAATCCATAAACGAAGAAGGTATTGCCGCGCTGGGCAAACCGCGCGAAATTTACATTTTCAATCAAATCCGTGCACTTGGTGAGCGGTATGGTTTTGATTTAGACCTCCCGTTGAAAAAACTGAACGCTGAACAAAAACAGATATTGCTCTACGGCACAAAAGAGAAAATCCCCTTCACCTATAAATACAACAAGGGAAGAAGCGTTACCTATCATCACAAATTTCCGGGTGTTTTCGGTTACTTGCAAAATTATTTCAAAACAACCACAAGCAATCACATCCGCGAGTGGGTTGAGTCATACATGAACACGGTGACCTGCACAACATGCGGCGGCGGCAGGTTAAAGAAAGAATCGCTCGCTATTACCTTTCAGGATAAAAATATTGCAGAGCTTACCAGTCTTTCCATTCATCGAACGAAAGAATTTTTCAACTCGATCAAACTAACCGGGCGTGATGCAATAATTGCCGCGCCGATTTTAAAGGAAATCACCGAGCGGTTGGACTTCCTGTTGAATGTGGGACTTGATTACCTGACTTTAAACCGGAATGCACGCACTATCTCAGGAGGTGAAGCGCAGCGCATCAGGCTGGCAACACAGATAGGGACACAACTGGCAGGCGTACTGTATGTGCTCGATGAGCCGAGTATCGGGCTTCATCAGAGCGATAACATAAAGCTTATTGATTCATTAAAAAAGCTGCGAGACATTAATAATACGGTTATCGTAGTAGAGCATGACCGCGAAACAATCGAAAGTGCGGATTATCTTGTTGATCTTGGTCCCGCGGCCGGTGAGCATGGCGGTGAAGTTTGTGCTATGGGTGATACAGCAGCCCTATTAAAAGCAAAAGATATTAAGAATTCAATTACAATTGATTACCTGAGCGGGAAAAGGAAGATTGAAATTCCGGAAGAACGCAGAAAAGGCAGCGGAAAATTTCTGATCTTGAAAAACGCAAAGGGAAATAATCTACGCAATGTAACGCTGAAACTTCCGCTTGGAGTATTTACCACGATAACAGGTGTGAGTGGCTCGGGCAAATCATCGCTTATCAACGAAACGCTTGTTAAAATTCTCATGCGGGATGTGTACCAATCCAAGTTAGTGCCGCTTCCATTTAAGAAAATTGAGGGACTGGAACATCTTGATAAGGTTATTGAAATAGATCAATCGCCGATTGGACGGACTCCGCGTTCTAATCCCGCAACGTATACGGGATTGTTCACCTTCATCCGTGATTTGTTCGCTCAATTGCCCGAATCCAAAATGCGCGGGTATTCAACGGGACGATTCAGCTTTAATGTCGCGGGCGGAAGATGTGAAGCCTGCGGCGGCGATGGATTGAAAAAAATCGAAATGAATTTTTTACCCGATGTGTACGTGCAGTGCGATATTTGCCGCGGTAAGCGCTACAACCGCGAAACGTTGGACGTGTTGTTCAAGACCAAATCAATCTCCGATGTATTGGAGATGACCGTTACCGAGGCGCTGACATTTTTTGAAGAGCTGCCCCGCATCAAAAGAAAATTACAGGCAATACACGATGTGGGTCTTGGTTATATCAGGCTTGGACAGCAGGCAACAACGCTATCCGGCGGTGAAGCGCAGCGTGTAAAACTCGCGACTGAGTTGAGCAAAATAAGTACCGGAAAAACGATTTACTTCCTTGATGAGCCGACGACGGGTCTGCATTTTGAAGATGTGCGCATTCTCTTGAAGGTATTGAATAAGCTTGTTGATAAAGGAAATACAGTTGTTGTTGTTGAGCATAACCTTGATGTTATTAAAACAGCTGATTGGGTTGTGGATCTGGGTCCCGGCGGCGGAGAGTTCGGCGGTGATATTATTGCAGAAGGCACTCCGGAGAAAATTATTACTAATCCGCTTAGCCTTACCGGCCGCTACCTCAAAAAAGAACTTTCCCGGAAATAGAACGCTGATGACACGGACCCGCCCGACCGCTGATGCAGTCATGCGGGCGGGTAACACAGATTATCACGGATATATTTTGGTTCCGAAAATATAATGCGGGTTGGTTTTAACAAGTTAATCACAGTTGATTTGCCGATGTATAGATAGTGGGGTCAGCCCCGGAATAGCAATTGCATTACACGGATTGTTACAGATAACATTAACTGGAATAATTATTTTCTTATTAAATAAAATCTGCGTTAATCCGTTTCATCCGCGTCATAAGCGTTCTATGGCTTATTGTTCACGAGCATGACGAATTCGCCTTTGAGGCTTTTCTTTTTTGCGGTGTCGAGGATTTCTTCTAATGTGCCGCGATAATAACACTCATCGGATTTTGTCAGTTCATACGCCAGTACACCGCGCGTGTTTTTGGGAAACGTTGACGCGAGGTCTTCAAGCAACCTGATAAGCCGGTACGGCGTTTCAAGTAAAACTATCAATCCCTGAATTTTTCTGAGCCTCTGTAATTCGCCGCCGCGAATTTCTCTTTTAGGTGAGAGCCATCCGTAATACTGAAATTTATTAATATCGAATCCCGAACCGGATAATGCCGTCATGAGCGAGCTTGTGCCGGGCAGGGGAATGATGTTGATGTTCGCTTGAATGCAAAGATTCGTGAGGTATGTTCCGGGGTCGGAAAACAGTGGCGTGCCGCAATCCGAAATTAAAGCAAGATTTTTTCCTTCCTTTAACAGTGCGACAACATCATTTGCCGTGTCTTTCTCGTTGTGCTCATTAAGCGAAATCAAATCCTTTGTGATCTGTAAAGCGGAAAGCAATCTGCGTGCTTCTTTGTATTCTTCACAAACGATCATATCAACCGATTGCAATGTTTTTAATCCGCGAATGGTGATGTCGTCGTAATTACCGATGGGTGTCGGCACGATGTACAGAGTGCCTGCCATTATGCACCTGCCTGCTTGGGATGAACAAAGCCTTTGTAGGTGTCGAACTTGGCGTAGTATCCGATGATATTAAAATTGCTATCGCGCAATGTGCCGCCGCTGGGATAAATATAAAATTCACTTATGGTATCGGTCTGTTTGGGCGATGGAATACCGTTTGCCGCATAGAATTGTAATTTATAAAAGCCGAGCGTGTACTCGCCTTGCTCTATTTGCTTAAACATATTCTCTTCAGAAAAGAGAAGCAGGTCGTTGTTCATAGTCTCATGTAATTATTAATACCATGAGGCAATTTAAGGAATAAATTATTGAGCAGAAATGAATCCGTAAGAAATATTAATTCCCATTGGTTATCACAAACGATATTGTCGCCCCGAAAAAGCTCTTCACCTTATTTACATTGCCGAAGCAGCCGACCCCAAATCCCGCGCTTTTGGATGCCCTGAACATAAAGAGGGTTTTTAATTCCAGACCGACTGTCGAAGTTCGATCAGACGGATTACTAAGAGAGCCCTTGTAAACCAAAGTAAACGCCGGACCGGCGAATACCCAAGCCTCAAAAGCCTCCGATCTATACCGGTCTCCAACATCGAGGCTCAGAGACAGGAACAAATCTTTGCCTCTTACCGACTCATCCTTTTTAGGCGCGAACAAATTCCCGTTGTATATATATCCAAGTTTGTAAAGATATCTTTTGATTGAGATGCTGTGATCCAGATGAAAGATTAAAATCTCGTTCGCCGGAAGTAGTCCGAATGCGACCATGCGTCTATCGGTAGTATCTTTCACCTGCGAATGAAGCGGGGCAATCAGAATCATCATGAGGAACAAAAAAGTAATCTTTTTCATCAACGAACCTATAATCTAACTACAAAATTAAGACCCAATCCTCGCGAAGTTGTTTTTGTATCAATGCGTGCGTGAAAATCGAGAGAGGTCGAAAAATGCTCGGAAAAATCGTAACGCCACTCTATTTCAAAAGGTACGGCAATTTGATTGAATTTTTTATGATATGTTTGCTCTCCCCAAATGTAACTGATGCCTGTCCCGAAACCAACATGCATTTTTTTAACGCGCAAACCCCAAACGTATAGCGGAGAAATTTCATAATAGGAATTTATATCATCATCGTTTTCAGGCTTTAAGCCGTCCACGCTTGCATCGCCGCCGCCGGAACCACTACGGTAAAGCAGCTTAATTTGAGATTTGTCGTTGAAATGGAAAGATATAGAAGGAGAATAGTAAAAAATATGTCCTTGTGTTGAGGAGTATATAAACCCTGTTGAAATCATAACCGAAATTCGTAGATTTGCCGCCCGGGAATACTTAGCGGTAACAGTTGAGTCGTCTTCACCCTGACATAACGAAAGTGAAGACAGTATAAAAACGATTGTGGATGTATATGTTAAGAAGGTTTTCATCAACAGCTATGTGTTATTAATCAATAATTGAAAGCACATATTTCAAATTAACCAATTTCGACGGCAAAGCAAAGGGGGCGTTTCAGGAGTTTACCCATTTTTTGCTCCTGCTGTCCTATAAAAAAGGGAGTAAGCAGATGGATTCCAAAATACAGGCTCAAAGATTATCGGTTTCTGCTTCATTCTCCTTATCAAAGTCATTAACCCATCGGCAATTGAGTAGTACAAAAAATGCCCCGTCTTCTTTATCCGTTTCGCTTTCTTTAATATACTCTTTTGTATAAACTCCGTATTGTTACCAACAACATAGACGATCTTACTTATTAAGTATATCGCAGCCATTAATAAGGAAAACACATTCCGCAGTCTCCGGTACTTCATGACCCGAATGTCTTCAAGATTGAACTTCTCTTTCATTACCCTGAACAACAACTCAATGCCCCACCGCTTGAGATACTTCGCATACACCTGATATGCCGCCCGTTCATCTTCAAGGGAAATATTCGTGAGCAAATACATCGGCTCGGGAAATATGGTTGACTTGACAACTACGATGCTTAATTCTTCCTCTATCGTGTGTATTTTCCCATGCAGTAAGGCTATCTCTAAGCGTGAGGTCTTTACTACTCCTTCATGGATGACCTCGCCCATCATTTTCTTCGACTTAGTAAAACCATACAAGTCACCGACACATCTGTCCATCGTACTTCCTTCTACGGTAAATCCTCTGTTTTTCCGTAATCTCGTTATAAATCGCATATCATTGCGCTGGTAGTACTGATACATCTTCTCGTCATCATGACCGCGATCAGCGACTATGGTCAGCCTCGGTTTTCCTTTGTTCTGCTCTTTGAGCATATCAAGGGCTTTGGTTACGATGTTGTACGTACTCTTATAATTGGTATCGGCGGCGGAATAAAACTCCCCGTAGAGCGGTTGGACTCTTTGACTACCTACGGTTGCCATACAGAACAAATTATATCCGTTACAGATTTCCTTTTTACTGCCATCATGGATTCTCCGCATATGCTCCATCTTTTCCGCGTAGTTCTTTCGTACATCCCCACCATCTATGGCTATGATTTCATCTCTTTCCAAATCATGGAGCCTTTGACTTATCATATACCGGTTTACCGATTCAGTAATATCCATTTCTTTCAGGTTGCGGCTTAATCGTTTGATTGTATAACCCACCGCCGTTTTTTCCTGCAAGGCTCGACTGATCGAACTGAGTTTTGTATCATTACTGCCCATTATGCCGAACAGCATATCACCGATACATCGTTTTTCAGACAAGCTGCAGTTTTTCCCTATTTTCTTACTGGCTCGTTTGATTCTTTCGCTGATTTGTTTTATTATTACATCTTCCATGTGGTGTTGTACCTTTGCTTTTTTTGGTAGATCAAGCTTTATTGGTATAACACCACTTTCATTTTTTAAATTCCCTAATCCCTTATTTTTCTTGCCTTTATCTCCCTTTTATATCTTTTTCTTGGGTAAACTTCTGGGCGTTTGCACCGGGAAGAATTATAAAAATAGTAAGCGTCTTTTCTTTGGGATGGCCGTCTAATTCAATATTTTAGGAGGCTAAAGGAATCAATTTTGTACGGAAATTGTTTAAAAAGTATCCGAAAAACTGTAAAAATCGAGAAATTAGAGAGTAAAGGCTTAGTATGGCTTCAATTACAAACGAAAGCGTAACAAATTCACTGAGAAGGGTAATGGATCCCGATCTGCATCGTGATCTTGTTACTCTGAACATGATTAAAAATGTATCCGTCGAAGGAAATAAAATATCGGTCACAGTTGAGTTAACCACTCCGGCTTGCCCGCTGAAAGACAGAATTAAAAACGACTGCATTGACGCAATCAAGGCAGATCATCCGGATGCTGAGAGCATTAACGTGGAAATGACCGCGCGCGTTGTCGGCGCTAAACCGGCAAATCAGACTATTCTGCCTAATGTACATAACACCATCGCGGTTGCAAGCGGTAAAGGCGGCGTTGGAAAAAGCACGGTAGCAGTAAACCTTGCAGCAGCTTTAGCGAAAGAAGGCGCACGGGTCGGATTGCTCGATGCCGATATATACGGTCCCAGTATTCCATTGATGCTTGGTGTAAAAGAGCGTCCCCGCATGGTAGAAACCCCGACCGGTACGCATATGCTTCCCGTTGAAAACTACGGCATTAAACTGATGTCAATCGGTTTTCTTGTAGATGATGCGGCTCCGGTTATATGGCGCGGACCGATGGCAAGCGGTGCGGTAAAACAATTCATGTCTGATGTTGAATGGGGCGAGCTTGATTATCTCGTATTTGATATGCCTCCCGGTACCGGCGATATTCAATTAACTTTATGTCAGACTATTCCGTTAACAGGTGCGGTTATTGTTACTACTCCGCAGGAAATATCTCTCGCCGATGCACGCAAAGCATTGTACATGTTCGACAAAGTGAATGTGCCTGTTCTCGGTATCGTTGAGAACATGAGTTATTTTGTTGCTCCCGATAGCGGAGTGAAGTATGATATATTCGGAACAGGCGGCGGAAAGAAACTTGCCGATGAAACATCAACAGAATTTCTGGGTGGCATTCCGATTGACCCGCGTATCCGCATAGGTGGCGATACCGGTAGTCCGATTGTGTATGCACATCCTGATTCAGCTGAAGCAAACTGCGTGCTTGATATCGCCCGCAACATGGCGGCGCAGATCAGTATACGGAACATTCAGGCAGCGCTTGCGCCGAAGATGGAAATCTCAATCGAATAGAAATGTTTAAAGTAAAAAAGCCATCCTGATTATATGGGGTGGCTTTTTTACCTTTAAATCGGGGAGTTTATTTACCTTTGTACTCGAAATAGTCAAAGTCCGCAACGTTCGTACTCTTTTCTCCGTTGCTGCTTGCATACATACCGATATACGCGCCGGTAAATCCGTTTGCAAGAGTCTTGCTTAAAATTCTGCCGTCGGAATTTTCATAAAGCGCTTGTAATTTATTTTTATCTGAACCGAAGTAAAAACTATAATCCTGTCCCTTCGCCGAGGCTTTTAATATAATCCGCTTTTGCCCAACTTCTTTTTCGGCAAGTATTTTATCTATCCCTTTTTCACGTCGGGTCAAGCGCACTATTTGTTTTCCGTTCAGCAGGATTTTTTCGAGGCGGAAATGAAAACCATCATTCTGCATGAGTACTATGCCTGCTGATTCATGTTCATTCTGCGGTTCAAACTCGAAAGCTGTTGAAGCTTCAAAATTAATATGTTCCTGTCTGCGTCCGATGAAACTCGGATTCTCCCATTTCGTAACCGACTGCGGCCGCAGATATAACCGGCAATAACCATTCCGTGCACTCAGCGAGTAACAAGTGTCGCGGGGTGTCCGTAAAAAATTCCAGATCAAGTCGAGTTTCGGTGCGTCGAAATTATCGCGTGCGGGTGTGGGTTTAACAGAAAATTCCGGAAGATCCGGCGCTTGTTGTTTTTCCAATATCTTGCCTTCGCCGGGACAAACGACAGGCCAGCCGCTTTCCCATGTAACAGGAGCGAGAAACGTCTCTCTTCCCAGATTGAAATAAAATCCACCATATGGACGTGTCCCAAGCAATACCATCCACCACTCTCCCTTTTGTGTTTGAATGAGATCGGCATGGCCGGTACATTGAATGGGATATGTACCGCCGAGATTTCTGTGAGTCAGAATAGGATTCTTTTTGTTTCCTTCATAGGGCCCCCGCACGTTACTGCTTTTAAACGCGCTAACGGCATGATTCTCGCTCGTGCCTCCCTCGGCAACTATCAGATAATACATTCCGTTAATTTTATATAAATGCGGACCTTCCACGGTGGAAGCATTATGCAATGCTCCTTCTTTTACAATAATTGTTCGTTCACCGGTTAGCTGCATTGTTTTCAAGTCCAATTCCTGCAGCCATATCTCTCTGTACTTTGAGTCTTTCGGATATGAATCAGGTCGGAAATTTCCCGTATAATATACTTTGCCGTCGTCATCAAAAAGCAGCGAAGGATCAATCCCCGGTGCATCGTTCAGCCAATAAGGATTGGACCAGGGCCCGGCGGGGTTATCCGCCGTTATGATGAAATTTCCGCCTTTACCGATAAGCGTATTGATGATATAGTATTTGCCATCATGGTAGCGAATGGTGGGGGCGAACAAACCGGCAGACGGTTTGATAGAATCCAGATTGAGTTGTTCCGGCCTGTCCATCGCGTGGCCAATCAATTCCCAATGCACTAAATCTTTACTTCGAAAAATCGGCAGTCCAGGAAAAAATTCGAATGTTGAGGTGACGAGATAATAGTCATCTCCAACACGGCAGATGGATGGGTCCGGGTGAAACCCGGGAATCACAGGATTGGTAAAATATTTTTTCTGAGGAAATGCCGAGTTGGAAAATAAGAGTGTAGCAAGAATTATTGAAAGCACATAACAATGAACCATTGAATGCTTAATCATGATGTCCTCGTTATCAACGATAGTTAAAATTATAATGGCAGTTTTACATCATACTTAACCGCGAGAAAGCGCATAACGGCGGTAATAATGATGCAGACAAAAATGCTGTATGTGTCGTGAATATGAAAATGTCTCATTAATACAAAAGCCAGTGAAGCAAAAAAGGAACAGGTCGCATACAGCTGTCCTTTTCTGAAGATAATGGGTATTTCATTGCAGGCGATGTCTCTCAACACGCTTCCGAAAGATGCGGAGATAATTCCGATGATAACTGCTATAAATGGTGTGGTTCCCGAACGTAACGCGATAGCAACGCCGCTGGCGCTGTACAGGCCGAGTCCGAGTGCATCGGGGAATAGTATCGTTTTTTCCGTAGCGTGGAAGCGTTTTGAGCTGAGCGTAACGGAAGCGACGAATGACACGACAAGAACCAGTATCGTCAATTCCTGATTCTCAATCCAGTAAAGGGGGCGCCTGTCCAACAAAATGTCACGCAGCGTACCGCCACCGAAGGATGTAATAAGAGATATGGCAAACACACCCATCAAATCCATATTCCTTCGCCGGGCTTCAATAACACCCGAAAGAGCGAAGGCAATCATGCCTATTACTTCAATAATTTTAAACATCATAGGGGAATAATCTCATAAATCTGAGCTGTAAATATAAAGGCAAAAGTTTAAAGAATAAAGATAATGGAGCTTAACTTTTCCAATACTTCATTATTGTTACATGCAGGTACGCAAAAACAAATCCGAACAAAGTCCCGATAGCCGCACCGCCGAGTATATCGCTCGGGTAATGAACGCCAAGATAAACGCGTGATATTGAAATAAGGATAGCCACGACGAAAAGCGGCGTTTTATACTTGGGATATATGAGTGAAAAGAACGTCGCAACCGCAAAATTGTTCAGCGCGTGATTGGATGGAAATGAATATGTCCCGGTTGGTCCGATGGGCAGCAGTACATCTGTAAGAGTGTTAAACGGCCGCGGCCGGTGAAAAAGTTCTTTTAAAATGCGATATCCGAACTGATCGGAGGCTGCAATCATCGTAACTGCAAGAATGAGCGCAATGCGGCCTTGTTTTTTACCTTTAATGATAAGCAGGATTCCAAAGAGAATATACACCGGCATCCAGTATCGCACATTGGTAATGACGGCAAAAAATTTATCAAATACCGGATTTGAAAGTGTGTGGTTGAAGAAGTAAAAAACGTAAAGGTCTATTTGAAAAAAAGGATCTGGTATCAATGCAAATCAGTCATTTGTTGAAAAATAATATCTGAATCCCGCTCCGGCGTCAAGTGACATGCCGAAATAAGGATAAGCAGCAACAACCGGCGCTATTTCCGCATAAAATTCAAACGGAAATCTATGCACCGGATACCACATAATGCCGCCGATAAACCGGAAACCCTGCTTCGCCGATTCATCTTTCCGCACCGCATAGCGCACGCCGAGGCCATAGTGCAATGCAAATCTTTCCCTTGAATGAATCGCATCGAGCTTATTCCAAAGATAGTCCAGATGCAATGTCAGGCGGTTGTTTTTCATTGACGGAGAAAAACCGATTGCGAATTCAAAAGCATTCGTTTCATCAATCCAGCGCTTCGCATCGAAACCGCATGGCTCACCAAACACTATCCCCACACCGAATCCCTCGGTTTGAGCATAGCTATGACACGATAACAATAAAAGGAAAAATAAAAATAGTAGCGCTTTTTTCAAGCAATGCCGATTTAATTGAAAATATACATCAAGTTAGCGAAAAATATTTATTTTCAAAATAACCGAACATTAGGAGTTTACCCATTTAGGGTCTTTATCTGAACCAGCCCTACTGCTTTAAGGGTGAATATTGAATTTTTTGTGTGATTTGTTCCGAAGGAACAAAATTTGAATAACCTCCGGCGCAGCCGGAGGAGAGGCCTAACCCACGCTAACCACCGCCCCCGACAGGGGGCGAACCACTGCTACATATCAATCTACTTGATTATTGTTGTATTGCATATGAGCCCCTGCTGCGCTATTCACCCGCTGCGCGGATGAGTTGGTTTGGAGCCGTCTTCTATCCGCCGGTTCCGATGACTCCACCGGCGGTTACCCGCCCGCATGGCGCAGTCGGGCAGGTTCAAATTTACTCCTTTCAGGAGCATACAAAGCGGGAACTTATTTATTAAGGATTAAGCCCAGTAACACTACTTTTCATCATTATATTTCGCAACTTCTTATTTCCCCTCGCCTGTACTGCTTCTTTTATCTTTTTGTTTGGTAAACTCTTCATGAGTACGGCTCGACCCCTGTTCAATTGAATTATTTTCCTTATTTTTGACGGAATGAAGATGCGTATCTAATGCGGAAGAAAGGTTTTATGGAACAAGGAACAGCAAAAGTTAATCTGCGTGCACTTTTTAACACCACGGTATTAGTATCCGCTCTGGGCTATTTCGTGGACATTTACGACTTGATTATTTTTAGTATTGTCCGCGTACCGAGTCTAACCACGCTTGGCGTGCCCCAAAAAGAATTGGGTAATGTCGGGCTGACAATTCTTAATATGCAGATGGCCGGGATGCTTGTGGGTGGAATCATCTGGGGAATACTCGGCGATAAAAAAGGCAGATTGTCGGTGTTGTTTGGTTCTATATTGTTGTATTCGATTGCGAATTTTGCCAATGCTTTTGTTCCCAATACGGATTTGTACGCGCTGCTGAGATTTGTTGCCGGCGTTGGTCTCGCGGGACAGTTGGGAGCCGCGGTGACGCTTGTGAGTGAAGTAATGCCGAAAGAAACACGCGGTTACGGAACGGCATTAGTCGCAACTATCGGCGTTACAGGCGCAATATTCGCGGCGATAGTAGGTGAACTTTTTTCATGGCAGACGGCATACATCATCGGCGGTATACTGGGATTTGTTCTGCTTCTTACGAGAATGCATATGTTCGAATCGGGTATATTTAAAACCGTGCAAACCGCGAATGTTGTTAAGGGTAAATTCACTTCATTGTTTACATCTCGCGACCGCTTTTTCAGGTATCTCAACTGTATCCTCATCGGACTTCCGATATGGTTTGTTGTCGGTGTGCTTGTTACATTATCGCCGGAGTTTGGGAAATTACTGGGATATAATGATCCGATTATGGCGGGGCGTGCGGTAATGTTCACGTATACCGGATTAATATTCGGTGATTTTTTATCGGGATTCATCAGCCAGTTACTAAAAAGCAGGAAGAAGATTGTGCTTTTCTTTTTGCTTTCAACACTTACGTTTATTCTCATCTATTTATTCCTCCCGGGAAAAAGTGCGGCATATTTTTACTCTTTGTGTTTCGCGCTTGGTTTCTCCATCGGATATTGGGCGGTGTTTGTTACGGTTGCCTCGGAACAGTTCGGCACGAATTTACGCGCAACGGTAACGATAACGGTTCCAAATTTTGTTCGCGGTGCAGTTGTAGTACTTGTCTCAGCATTCAAATGGCTCATCCCGATGATCGGCATGGTTCACGCGGCATTGGTTGTATCGGTTGTCAGTATCGCGATTGCCATTGTGTCTTTGTATCATTTGCATGAAACATTCGGCAGGGATTTGAACTTCACCGAGGAAGTATAATGTTTCTTGGACGGGTTGAAAACCCCCTTTACAGAAGCGAAATGATTTTATTTGTAAGGCGGGATTTCAATCCCGCCTTTCTTATGAATATTTACAATAATTCCATGGACAGGCTTCGGGAGTATTACATAATCCTGCTTTAACTGGGTTATTCAATATATACTTTGTTAACTTATTCAGTGAATGTTCGTTCCGAATTACATGATCATAACTTTCCGAATGCCAAAATGCACCTGAACGATGAAGTGCTTTATTGCACTCTAAAGCAGTAAATCTCTTGATGCTTCTCAATATATCCGTAACATTGTATATTGATTCAACACAATCACTATGATCCTTAATGACAGAAGGTAACCGCCCGGTTTTTTTTACAAGGGGAGTAAAAATTAAGTGCACATGATTAGGCATTATGGTGAAGGCTATTAGATCATACTTCTTTCCCTCATAAAAGCGAAGAGAATTGAAAACTATTCGAGCAACCGATTCTATTTTTAACCAACAGGGGCTTTGATTATTCTTGTCTAATAAATCATCGAATTTATTAAAATAAGTACTTTGATATTTGTGATATGTGTCTGTCTTTTCTGCTTTGTCGGTTATTGCCGCTATTCGTTCTAAATTTATTTTGCGTTCTTCCATTAGTTGTAAAATGAGACTCGTGGGAAGTGAGTTTGCGAGCCGAAATGTAACAAAGTACGTATAGCCGTCCGGCTGATAATGTGGCAGGTGTCTTTCATAATATCGGCTCATTCTTAAACTCCCCAGAAATAAAACAAAAGTGTATAGTTGTAAAATATTGATTCAGTATTTAAAATACTATTATCAGTTTAGTCTTAAATTAGGCGGGTAGAAAACCCGCCTTACAGAAGGGAAATAATGTTATTTGTAAGGCGGGATTGCAATCCCGCCCATTGTATTCATGGGAACTTCATGCAAATAAGGGGAAATAACCCATTTATGGAAAAATAAGGCCGTATTTCACGGTTTTCTTTACATTTACGCTAAAATTCAGTAAAATGCTATTCGATATTCAATTTTTTGTTTAGAAAGCCGCGTTATGTTACAAATTAAAAAAGAACTTCTTGCCCGAACTGAAAAAGTTAAACTCCCTGAGAAACTCGGATTTGGTATTCATTATACCGACCACATGTTCACGATGGATTATTCAGTGCAGAACGGTTGGCACAATCCGACTATTTGTGCTATTAGTGATTTTTCACTTCATCCGGCATCAACATTCTTCCACTATGGACAGGCATTGTTTGAAGGATTGAAAGTTTTTAAACAGGCAGACGGCAATATTGTTATGTTTCGCGCTGACAAACATTTTCAAAGACAGAACAATTCTGCCCGTAGATTGTGCATGCCTGAAATTCCGGTTGAAGACTGCCTTGAAGCATTGGCTGAATTAATCAAAGTTGAAAAAGATTGGATTCCCGCAAAAGAAGGTGAGTCAATGTACGTTCGTCCATTCATGTTCGGTACGGATGTTGCGCTGGGTGTTCATTCATCAACAACATACAAATATGTTATTCTTTTATCACCTGTCGGCGCGTATTATGCCGAAGGTTTTAAACCGGTTAAAATTCTTATTCAGGATGAATACGTCCGTGCGGTTCGTAAAGGTATGGGCGAGTGCAAGACTCCCGGTAATTATGCGGCAAGCATGATCGGCGGAGAAATCGCGCACAAAGCCGGTTATACGCAAGTGCTTTGGCTTGATGCGGTTGAATTGAAGTATCTCGAAGAAGTCGGCACCATGAATATGTTCGTCGCTTTCAATGATGAAATCGTTACGCCTGCTTTAACAGGCGGAATACTTCCGGGTGTTACCCGTATGACGGTCTTGCAGATATTGAAAGAGTGGGGACTCAACGTAACCGAGAGACAGGTCAGCATTGAAGAAGTAATAACCCGCTATGATAAAGGCGAGGTTGTGGATATGTTCGGAACAGGAACAGCAGCAATTATCTCTTCTGTCGGTGAGTTGAAGTTCAAAGATAAAGTAATGAAAATCAACAACGGACAGACCGGCGAACTTGCGCAAAAACTGTTTGATTATATTACCGGCGTTCAGTACGGCCACCGTGCCGATACGCATGGATGGATAATCCCGGTTAAATAAATTCATACGATATTATATGAGTAAGCCGTCCGAAATCCCCGGACGGCTTTTTTATTTTTCTAAAAAATTAACCGCAAAGACGCAGAGACGCAAAGTATATTTTTATGTTTCAAACTGTCGTTGATTTATTGTTGTTATAGTGTCTGGCATTACTATGGATTCTAAAAATCAAAATCACAATTTAGTAGACAAAGAAATCAACCTACATATTAGTTTTAATCCATATCTTGTCGAAGATAAATCCGCAAGAACAAAAATACCGCTCAATAAATAAACTTTGCGTCTCTGCGTCTTTGCGGTTAATTCTCTGGTTTTTAGATTAATTCACTTTAGCGCGTCAGGTGACGGTATTTGATTCTATGCGGTTGATCGGCTTCGATACCTAATCTTTCTTTCCGCTTCTCTTCATACTCCGAATAATTTCCCTCAAAGAACACGACTTTACTTTCGCCTTCAAACGCGAGGATGTGTGTCGCAATTCTATCAAGAAACCAGCGATCGTGACTGATAATCAGAGCGCATCCGGCAAAGTTCTCTAAACCTTCTTCAAGTGCACGCATGGTGTTGACATCCAAATCGTTAGTCGGCTCATCGAGAAGCAGCACGTTTGCTTCTTCTCTCAGGATAAGCGCTGTGTGCACGCGATTTCTTTCGCCGCCGGAAAGGAATCCGACTTTCTTCTGCTGATCGCCGCCGGAAAAATTAAATTGTGCTACATATGCGCGGGAGTTTATCTGTCGGTTGCCCATCATAATAACATCTTCGCCGCCGGATATTTGTTCCCAGATTGTTTTCTCCGGATTGAGTACGCTCCTGCTCTGATCAACGTACGCGAGTTTAACAGTTTCTCCGATTTTAATTGTCCCTTTGTCCGGTGATTCCTGCCCCGTAATCATTTTAAATAGCGTTGTTTTTCCGGCGCCGTTGGGGCCGATAATGCCGACGATGGCTCCAGGAGGAATTGCGAATGTCATGTCTTCTACAAGAATGTTGTCGCCATATGCTTTTAAAATATTTTCGGCATCAATGACAACATTCCCAAGACGTGGCCCTGCCGGAATGTATATTTGTAATTCCTTTTCGCGCGCATCATTTTTCTGTGTAAGCAAATTCTCATACGCGGTAACTCTTGCTTTGGATTTGGCGTGCCTTGCTTTTGGAGACATGCGTATCCAGTCCAATTCACGCATCAAGGTTTTTTGGCGGTCGCTTTCATGTTTTTCTTCAAGCTTTAAACGAGCCTGTTTTTGTTCAAGCCACGACGAATAATTTCCTTTCCACGGAATTCCTTCGCCTCTGTCTAATTCGAGAATCCACCCGGCAACGTTATCGAGAAAATATCTGTCGTGTGTAACGGCGATGACGGTGCCTTCGTATTGTTTGAGGTGAATTTCGAGCCATGCTACGGTTTCAGCATCAAGATGGTTGGTCGGTTCATCGAGTAACAGAATGTCCGGTTTTGTCAATAATAAGCGGCAAAGAGCAACGCGGCGTTTTTCACCACCGGATAAAACAGTGACCGGAGTATCGCCGGGAGGGCAGCGCAGAGCATCCATCGCCATTTCGAGACGGGAATCCAGATCCCACGCGTTATGCGCATCAAGCTTTTCCTGCACTTCACCCTGCTTTTCTAACAGTGCAGTCATTTCATCGTCATCCATCGGCTCGGAAAACTTTTCGTTGATTGCATTGAACTCACTCATCAGATCAACAATAGGCTGAACAGATTCTTCAACAATCTGCTTAACGGTTTTCGCGGGGTCAAGTTCAGGCTCCTGCGGTAAGTATCCGATGGTATATCCCGGAGAGACCGCTGTTTCACCGTTGAATTCTTTTTCAGCGCCGGCGAGGATTTTTAACAGTGTACTCTTTCCTGAACCGTTTAAACCGATAACGCCGATCTTCGCCCCGTAGAAATACGAAAGATAAATATCTTTCAGTACGGCTTTCTGATTATAGTACTTGCTGACGCCGATCATGGAATAAATTATTTTATTGGGCTCGTTGCTGCTCATATGCTCTCTTGTTGTCTTGATATAAATGCTTATTAATAACTATATGGACTCTCTAAAAATCTTTTTGCCTGTGTCTGCGACGATCCGTATTCCTTTGATTGCAACACGCGGTTATAATATGTAATTGCTTCGCTGCGATGGCCTAAAGCGTCATGCATCATGCCGAGATTCAGCAGAGCATTTACCGTGTACCCCGTCTGTTTTTTACCATCAGCAAGCTGCGCAAGCGCATCACATTTGTTAAACCACACCAGCGCACTGTCGGGCTTGTGATAATCTCTATAATACATGCCTAAATAGTATGACGCTTCGCGCTTTGATTTTGCCGTGTTGTATCCGAATAAATTTCTTTCACCTTTTGCATAGACATCTTCGAAGAGAGCCTTGTACTCATCTCTTCTTCCGGCTTGAACGCCGATGCGGCCTTTCCATTTTTCGAAAACGGGATTGTTCGGAAAATCACTGCACAGTTGCGTTGCATATTCCCAGGCTTTTGTATAGTCGCGTTCATATCCGCTATATATCGTCATAAGGAAATAGCGGGCTTCATATTTTGCATACTTGCCGTATTTGGCAGTCTCAGTTAATTGAGAGATGCCCTGATCTTTATTACCCGAAGGGAAAAATATCATAAGCGGCTTGATGAGCGGGAAATCACGCGGAATAACATCCGCGTAATAATTATAAATTCCGAAGCCCAGTTGAACATCCTTGTTGTTTGGCTCAAGTTTAGCTGCTCTTTGTACAATAGGTAATGCTTCGCGTCCGTCGTCTGCGGCTTTCAGCCAGCTTTCACGAATTGCGCGAAGACGTCCCCGGAATCCGATTGCTCCACCCTTAAAGAATAGCGCGTCAATATTGTTTTCGTTTTTATCCAGCAGTTTGTCGCACTGAAAAATAACATCTTCGAGCTTTTCGAAAAACAAATCATCGTATGATTCGTTGTCGAGATCAACCAGAATTTTCCACCAGTCAATCATTGCAAGAAAGAAGCGCCCTGCCGGTTGATCGGGATAATCCGACATGACCGTGCGGAATGTGTGTTCGGCAGAAGAAAACTCCAGCCGGTAAATTTCTTGTATACCCGACGATATCAGCGAATCCATAGCCTTATCCTGAGAATACGCTGTTAGGGTGAAAAACGAAATAATGAATGCAATTTTTGCGATAGTTCGCACTTTAGAATCCTAAATTTGTCAAATTCATTATTTAAAATAGGAGTTTCAGGCTAATATTACATAAGTTGATTATCTTTCAGCAGACAATATTTCGATTTATTTTAATCTTTATGTATATATGCCGGCGAAGCAACACCATAAAGTCATAGCTCTGGGTATCTGCGCGATTCTTTTTGAGGTCTTGTACCTTTTATATGCAGGTTTATCGGCATCACGGGGAATAAAGCAAAATATTATGCTGTTCATGATTGTGTACGGAATCGCATTTATTGTGTTCGCGTATTCGTGGTATTTGCTTAGAGCAGAAGGCGAGGCAGCACATATACAAAAGTGGTTTCTGCCTTTTATTATCCTCAGTGGGTTGATCTTCCGAATCACGCTTATTCCGACAGAACCTTCGACATCTGATGATTATTACCGGTATGTCTGGGAGGGGAAGATGATAGCGAATGGATATAATCCGTATGAATACGCCCCCGGCGATACGGCGCTGAACAAGCTGCACTCGAATATACTGCCGGAAAAAGTTACATTTAAAAAACTCACCACGATTTATCCGCCCGCCGCACAGGTCTTATTTACTGCGGCTTATACAATAGGCGGCGAAACGCCATTAGGATTAAAAATATTTTTCCTTCTTGCCGAACTCTGCAGTCTGCTTCTCATTATAAAGTTGTTGCGGTATTCCGGTAAGAATACGCGATATGTATTGCTGTACGCGTGGCTGCCGCTTCCGATAATGGAATACATGATTAACGCCCACATAGACGTTGCTGCGCTTCCGTTCTTTCTCGCGTTCGTTTTATTTGTACTGAAAGAAAAACCAACTCCGGCAGCAATAATGTTTGCTCTGTGTTTTTTAATGAAGTCCTACGCGGTGTTCGCACTCCCGCTGTTACTTTATAAAATATCATTCAAAAAAATCTCGACATTCATTCCGGTTGCCGTAGTTATCATTATCGCGGCATACATACCATTTTTAAATCAGCGGCACTCGCTGACCGATATGCTTTCTACATATCTGGTCAATTGGGAATTCAACGGTTCGTTTTTTAATCTTTTTAAACTGATAACGCTTGACGGGATCAAACTGCGGATGTTGTGTTTAGCGCTTTTGGCAGTTTCTGTTCTGTATGTCTCATTCGCCGTTAAACTACCCATGTATAAGCTCACCTGGATTTACATTTGTGTCGCAGCCTTTACTACAACGGTATATCCCTGGTATCTCGGATGGCTGGCGGTTTTACTTCCGTTCACGGAGTTCTATTCTGTTGTCGTGTTATTCTTTATGATTAATTTTACGAACATTACCCCCTATGGGCAGATATGGCGGGAACATTATGATGTTATTTTTGTAGAATATCTTATTTTTTATGTGGCACTTTTTTTTGATTTTAAACGGCACAAGGGTGAACTTATTATAGGAAGAATGGCAGGTAATACATGAAAAAGATTATACTTCTTGTTTCATTATTGGCGCTTTGCGTTGGTGGTTGTTACCACAGTATCAGAGAGTCTCTCATCTGTCCCCGGCTTGCACTTCCCGACACAATGAAAACACAGGGCCTGGGGCGCTACAATGATGAGATTATAGATATAGACTGGTTAGACAATGAACTTGTGCCGGATAGCGTTGAGGTATTTATCAGACGCATCGTTCCGGAATACTATTCTACCTTCTTAGGCGTGGATACCGCACGGAAGAAAGCAGCCGTAACTGATGTTATATCGCGGTCCATTAATAAATGGAAAACGTACGAACAAGAATATTCAGAAGACTTTAGAATTGCCTATTACCACAAATCGTGGTTTTATAAAGGTTCGGCGGCAGGCATTGTCATTTTACACGGCTGTGTCATTGTCGGAGATATACACTTCCCGGAAATGAGTGGCTCGTCCGGAGAACTTCTTCAGTAAAATTAAACATCGGTATTACATAAACCTTGTGCTTTTACGTTGTCCGATAATTCGAACGTAATAGACACGAGGCACTTTATAAATATTAAAGGTGAAAAATGAAAAAGATTGTACTGCTCGTTTCGATGTTGGCTTTGGGCTTATGCGGCTGTTATCAAAGCGTGCGATTAACTCTTGATTGTCCCAGACTCTCGCTGCCTGACTCATTGCGCGCGCAGGGGTTGGGTCGTTACTATAATAGAACGATGGACGTTGAATGGCTTGATGCCGCAATTCCCCGGGACAGTGTTGAATCATATCTGGAAAAATCAATACCCGATCATCTTTCGCGTGCCGGTTCGGACAGTGCCAGGCCTAAACTGATTAAAGAAACATTGGAAAAAGCGATTCAGCAGTGGCACTACTACAAGAGCAATTTACGCGGTAACTATCAGGTGATCGGTTATCAGAAGTATTGGTTTCAAATTGGGTCGGCTGTTGGAGTTGCCATAATTAAGGATTGTTCGATACTCGGAGACATACATTTCCCGGAAGTAAAAAGCATGACCGGTGAGATTGTCAAGTAATTGAGGATTCCCGTTCGGCTTCGCGAAGAATTTTTAATACCGCCATTTCATTTTTGAAAAGGAATAAAATGCCGGTAAAAATAAAAATGGACGAAGTCACATCTGAAATCACGTTGAAGTAATAAGGCATGCGGTATTCAAACGTATCAAACAACACATATGAAATAGCCGTTATCCCGCAGTCCAGCAATATTCCCAGTGTGATATAAAACTGAGGATCGGACTTTAACTCGGTTTGACCTTTGGCGGTAAGCCAAACGAGAAATCTTCCTGCGATAATTAAAAGTGTGGAATGGACAAAGGACATCCCGATAAAATTGTGTCCGGTCGCCCCCCTGAAATAAATTAATCCCAACACAAATACGGAAAGTGCGACCATCCCTAAAACGATTATCAGGCGTTTATGATGTCTTGGACAAATGGCATAGTACATCCATGATATAAAAATATATTCGGCCGGGTAATAAATATACGCCAGGGAAATATTACGAATATGATATATTGTTGAAACCGTTGTAATAAAGTCGGCTAAAAAATAAGCACCAACATAAAGAAAAAGCGGAAGAATATATTTTGCCGGATGCTGCCGCTTGATAATAACATATAATAGCCGTGAAACGCTTACGAACTGGAGGAGATGTGTAGCAAGTAAGTATGGTATTAGAAATCGCATTCCCCAATATAATAAAAAAAACTTCACCCGGTCAAATAATCCCGCTTGTTTCGGGAGGTCGTCCCGGTTAATATTTCCTGTAAAAACAGAAAATATTCCCGGGTGAAGTATTGCCGGCTCTCAGCGGCCCATAAGATTATTACTTTTTCGTGTTATACTGTCCCAAATCCCGCAGAAACACGTGGCTCCAATAACCCATGTACAAAATTACACCGGAAAAACCTTGAAGTAAATAGACGAGCAATAAATAGGGTCTGGGTAAAAAAGAGAGGGTCGGGCAGCAAACGGTAGGGTATGCCGCCTGACTTTCTTGTGAAGGGTTAATGGTTGTCTTTTTTGTCGTAAAATTTCTCGTACGCGTCAATGATGTCCTTCACTAACTTATGGCGCACAACATCACCTTTGTCAAAATAGATAAATCCGACACCTTCGATGTCGCGGAGAATTTCCTGTGCTTTTACCAAACCGCTGACGGTTTTTGCCGGAAGGTCTATCTGTGTAATATCGCCGGTAATAATCGCTTCTGAATTTACTCCGAGCCTGGTCAGAAACATTTTCATTTGTGTGTCGGTCGTGTTTTGCGCTTCATCCAAAATCACAAACGCCTGATTGAGAGTCCTGCCGCGCATGTATGCAAGGGGGACAATTTCCACTACGCCTTTTTCGAGGTACGACTTAAGTTTGTCGGTTGGTATCATCTCGTCAAGTGCATCATAAAGCGGACGAAGATACGGATCTATTTTTTCACGAAAGTCACCCGGAAGAAAGCCGAGACTTTCACCGGCTTCAACTGCCGGCCGAGCGAGAACAATTTTTCTAACTGTACCTTTTTTTAAGGCGGCGACTGCCAGTGCAACCGCGAGATATGTTTTTCCGGTTCCCGCTGGCCCGATAGCAAAGCAGATGTCATTCTGTCTGGCGGTTTGAATATAGGCTTGCTGTCCCGGTGTCTTTGCCTTAATCGTATCGTTCTTCGTGTAAAGGATTACCGAATCGTATTCCTTGTCGTTAATGATTTCCTTACCCTCCATCGTCAGGTCGAGGATCATCTGCACATCGGCTGTTGTCAGCTTGCCGGTCGTGTTCAGAACGTACGCCATCTCTTTCAATATTTTATCAACGGTCAGTACCTCATCGTCCACACCGCGAATGATAGCCTGATCGCCGCGGAATACAATTGTGGTACTGAAGCGGTTCTCAACGATTTTAATATTACAGTCATTCACTCCCAGAAGTGAAATCATATCAACATTTTCAAAGTTTATTCTTTTTTCTAATTCTTCCATAATATTCCTTAATTAACTTGATTACAGAGCCTGCAATCATTTCGGATGTGCTCATAAAGCGGAACTCACCCCTGCCCCTCTCCGCGCCTTCGGCGGGCAGGGGTGGCAAGAGAGGGGAGAGCCCTGAATCTCAATTTTGTTACACGCCTGGTTGGCTGGGGAGAGTTCGTCTAATGCGTGTATGAAACTCTCGCATGTAAAAAATATTAATGAGCCTATTTAAAAACAAAAAGCCCTTATTCACCGAAGAATAAGGGCTTAACAAAATAACACGCGTTATTCACTGAAAAACAGATTCCGATTATTTAGCCGGAGCCGGTTTATAGTTTTTGCGCAATTTTTCAAATTTTGTTTTCTCGTCCTCGGTTAGAGGCGGAACCTTCAAAAGTTGTTTAGGATAGATCAAATTAGGATTCTTAATCTGATCTTTGTTAGCCTGATAAATCTTCGGCCAAGCAAAGCCGTTTCCATAATGTTCTTTTTTCTTAGCGATGAACCAGAGGCAATCGCCTTTAACTACAGAGTAGTTGAGATCTTTAGAAGCTGCAACTGCTTCTTCCTGCCAAGCGTCAAGAAGAGCCTGGAGATCGTTCTGAACGCGATCATAAAACTCCGGAAGAGCGCTGATCTTGTTAGCCTTTAAAGCGTTGAGGTCTTTTTGACGGTCAGCTTTCGGGCCATCTTTTCTTCTGATCTTACCTTCTAATTCGTTAACAGCTTTTCTGTAGTTGTCAACATCTGATTTTGTTGCACTAACCAAAGTATTCAAACCGCCGACGCAATCTTCATATGAAGGTATGCTTGACGACGTTAAGCGTAATTTGGCAATGTCTGAATCAAGAGCGGTAACTTCTTTGCTGAGGCTCTCAATTTTTGCAGTGTTAGACTGCATCTGTGCTTCCCATTCATCCTTTGATATTTTTTCCTGAGCAAATGTATTTGCTGTTAGGAAAACCAGAATCAAAAGAACGGAGATTTTGCTAAGTAATTTCATAGTGTTTTCCATCCTTCCTACTTCTGAATCTTATTTAAGTTTGCCTGGGTCTGTTGTTTAAGCTTATTGCACTCCTCGAGTTTTTTATTCTTCTCGGCAATTTCTTTTTCCAAACGTGTGCGTTCGGATTTTAGGCCGTCAGCTTTTAACTCAAGAGTCTTAACTTCTTTTTTCCTGGCTTCGAGCTGTGCTAATTGCTCTTCGCTGACACCGCAGCCTGCAATCAGTAAACTGCCAAAAGCAAACAAGCATACTCCAGCGAGTACTCGAAAATGATTTCTTATTTGCATATCGTTCTCCGATAACTTTAATTAATGAATTATCTCTAAGCGCCACAATTTCAGGCGCTTCGTAGTTTTTATTCTCTGTGCAAAATATAGCAAAAAAAACAATCAAATGTATTTTTTTTCAGCAAAACTGGTGTAATTATTGCCCCCTATCACGATGTGGTCAAAAATAGGGATGTCCAAAACCTTTCCGGCTTCCGATAGTTTTTTTGTCATTGCAATATCCTCCTGGCTGGGGTTAATATTTCCGCTGGGGTGATTATGCATTATTATGATGCTTTTCGCGTTGTTTTCGATTGCCACTTTGAAAACTTCCCGCGGGTGAACCACGGTTGAGTCTAAGCTGCCCTCTGAAATGACCTGATGCTTAATGATTTTATTTGCCGAGCTAAGGCAGATGACAAGAAAAAGCTCTTTCATCTCATCCCGCAGGCGGGGAATAAAATATTCGGCAACATCGTCCGGAGAAGTGATGGGTTTGTCAAAGATATTTCGGGATTGCTGCTGCACGCGCCGGGTTATTTCGAAAGCGGCGAGTAAAGTAGCGGCTTTATCTTTACCAATTCCCGAAATTTTTCTGATGGTTGCAGATGATTTTGTCGCGAGCGATGCCAGATTGCCGTGTTCGGTGATGAGTTCCATCGCCATTTTGATCACGGACTTACCCTTGGTTCCTGTCCGGAGTAAAATCGCAAGCAGTTCGGCATCGCTTACATGATGCGCTCCGCGTAAAAGCAGTTTTTCTCTGGGACGTTCGTCAAGTGGAATATCTCTAACCGTGTCATTCATATAAACCCCTGTATGTTATTTTAAAGTAGTTTTTATTACATCAATACTCGTCTGAATCCGGATTGTATTTCATGATTCGCTGATAAATGCCGTCCTGCAACCGGATAATGTTAACCGCTGAATTAATCCTTCCGCCTTTGAAAGAAAAATCATTATGTAAACCTTTAAACACTAATGACTTCATCATCCCGCCATCGGCAGGAATTACCGATTGTACTTCAAGCGACTGCATGACCAGATTCGCGGCATCGTAACCATAAAGCACATTGCGGTTAATATCATATCCGTTTATCGAGTGGAACCGGTCGTTCAATGCTTCGAACTCAAAATCGTTATAATCTATAAAATAATCCGAACTGATTACCAGCATGCTGCTGAGCGTTGTAGATGTTGACAACTGCGGCGACATAAACCAGTCCTGGTTTCCATATATCGGAATGAACAGTTCGGCCTGCTCAAAAGCGGAGAGCAGATCGTTGATAACTTTCTGGTTTGAGACCGGCAGAAAAACGCCGTCTATATTTTTTTGCAGCGATTTTAATTTGTTGGTTATCTTCGTCAGGTCGGGGTCGTTCAGTTTGTATTTATCTTCATACACGACTGAACCATGCAGTGCAACAAACTCGCGTGCAAAGGCTTTAGCGTAAACCGACGAAGTGCCTTCTTCAGAAAAGATGACAGCCATTTTCCTTTTCTTTTCCTGTTCAAATATATAATGCGCCAGCGTTTTACCGCGGACGGTGAATGTCGGGTTCGCCTGCCAGAAGTACGGCGTATGTGCAGTCAGGTTTTCATCCGTCGCCGTCGGGGAAAACATGGGGATTTTTAAATCTCCTAAAACTTTGGATGCCCGCTTACATTCATCGCTGTATAGCGGTCCGATAACGGCTTTAAGGTTGACTACTTTTGCATATTCTTTTGCAATGGAATCAATGATGCCGGTATCGCGCTTCGTGTCGCAGATGAATAACCCGGCTCGCTTGATACCTTTCGCGTTGTATGTATCAACGGCTAACTTAATACCATCCAGAACTTCTCTCGCGGGAGTTTTGCCGGCATGCGTATCGTCAAGTTTTAACGGGAGCATAACTCCGATAACATAATTGTTGGCAAATTTCAAATCTTCGGATTCAATGGACTGGTATAGCTTGACGCAAAAATCCCGGTAAGGGTTTGAAGAAACATTGGCAATAATAGGATAGAGGAGCTGCTTTGCTTTTTCGCGCTCGCCCTTTAGAGCCGTAGATTTTGCGCGGCAGTAGGTAAGAAGAACATCTTCGGCTTTGCCTCTGTATGTCTCGTTTACATCAAGCATCTCCTTATGAGAAAGCTTATCAAGCAGTCCCGATACAAAAGCCGCGTTGACTTGTTTCAATGAATCTGTTTTTAATGACATTGCCCCGTTCATGAGTACGGTAAAAGCCTCGTAATTTTTTTTCTGCTGCCAAAGTGCATCGGAAAGAGTGAATCGGGTTTCATCGCGGTACAGCGATGACGCGTTATTTTTCAAGAGGTTTTGCAATTCGATTTCGGCAACCGAGAACTGCTTGTTCTTGATGTGTATCTTGGCGATAAATATTTTAGATTCCTCTGCGTGGGGCGAGGCATTTTCTGCCGCGAGTGATTGAAATTTTACAAGCGCCTGTTCGTAATTTCCTTGTGAGTATAAACCGACCGCGTCGGAAAAGCCCGCGTCACCGGGCGGTGTGGAATTCGTTTGTGCACAGACGCGCAAAGAGGCGGCGCATAAAATTAAAAGAAAACAACGGGTGAAAAATTTATCTTTCGAACGATACATAATCAGTCTTTAATCTTTTTAGTCCGGCTAATGCACCGGCGTGTTTGGCTTCAGCCTTTAAGGCAATCTGGAAAAACTGTTCGGCATCTTTCGTTTTCTTGTTGTACATGCACGCGGTTCCCAGATCAACGTAGGTGTCGGCTTCAATCTTGTCCACGTTTTCAATATACTTGCGGAGGTGCTTCTCGGCTTTCTTATAATCAGCGAGCTTCAAGGAGATTTTTCCCGTCCATTCGGTGACTTGCAGGTTCGGGCGGTCAAGCTTGTGGGCTTTATCAATTTCGGCAAACGCGTGCGTGTACATTTCGAGGTGATAGTACACGACGGCATACAGAAAGTGTATTTCAAAATTTCCGCTGAACATAACGTCCGCTTTTTTTACATAATCAAGAGCGGTCTCATAATCTTCGGTGCGGATATGGATTTTTGCGAGATATACATACGCGTCACGCAGATATTCATGCGGTTCTTTTAATTTTATATACAACAGAAAATAGTGTTTTGAAAGCTTAAGATTATCTATCATGAAATAAGCGTACGCAGTAAAAAATAAAGCGATCGGTTCTTTTTCGGGAATGAAGCGTGAAAGAATATCAATGGTTTCATTCCACTCTTCCAGCTTGAAGAAATAATGCCCCGCGAACAGGCGCAGTACGATATTGTCCGGATTAGCGGTGAGTGCTTTTTTTATAACAGCTTTCGCGTTGTCCTTTTTCTCCGACTTATCGTACAGAAGCGAAAGTGCGATAGGCGCTTCCGGTTCCAACGGGTATTCATCGGTCAGGCGGAGATATAATTGCATGGCGTGGAGGGTTTTCCCCTCGTCTTCAAAATGGCGGGCTGCCTCAAACTTATGAAGATATTCCGGGTTATTGCCGGATACTTTTCTTTTCATCTGTATATAGGTAAATTCAAAAAAAATTATGAACTGTGGCCATGTTCATGGCGTAACTTCTTTGTTCAGTCCGCATGAGTATGCACAGAGCTCATTTCATATGCGGTTATTTGCCGGGCTTTCATCATTAACCACGGTCTTTAGACCGTGAAAAGGTGCGCCCGTGTGAGGCGGACTTTAGTCCAAAGACACAACTTACTTGGACTAAAGTCCGTATCGTATCGAGCCGTTTTCTCACGGCATTATCCGCGGGATGCAGTGCAAAATGCCGTGTTAATGACAATTCGCGATTACTTATCCGCCGATAAGTGCAGCGTAATCATCACTGCTTAAAAGGGCATCTGCTTCGGCCGCGTTGGCGATTTCAATCTTTATCATCCAGCCTGCGCCGTACGGATCGCTGTTAACAACTTCCGGAGTGCTGTTCAGAGCGGTGTTGATTTCCAAAACTTTTCCGCTGCACGGAGCATACAGATCACTTACGGTTTTAACCGCTTCAATGGTCCCGAACTTATCACCGGCTTTGATTTCGGTCAGGCCTGCATCAATATCAATAAACACAACATCGCCAAGTTCGCCCTGAGCATATTCGGTAATACCAATAGTGCCCGTGGTTCCTTCAACAAGCAGCCACTCGTGATCTTTTGTATATTTCAAGTTTGTGGGAATTGCCATAATAATCTCCGTTTGTTTTGTGTCAGACTTTCAGGAATTTTTCGACAAAGGATGTATCGAAATTTCCCGAGATAAAATGTTCGTTGTTTAAAACTTGCAGATGAAACGGAATTGTTGTTTTTATTCCTTCAACTGTAAACTCTTCAAGTGCGCGTTTTGCGCGGTTAATCGCAAACTCACGGTTCTTGCCCCACACGATCAGCTTCGCGATAAGCGAATCATAGAACGGCGGGATTGAATAACCCTGATAAATATGTGAGTCAACCCGTACACCAAATCCGCCCGGATAATGCAGAGATTCAATTCTGCCCGGTGAAGGCCTGAAATTATTTGCCGGGTCTTCAGCGTTGATGCGAAACTCGATAGCATGACCCTGCGGTTTACCGGGAGGAGTATCAACATGCTCGCCCATTGCCACAAGTATCTGCTGGCGAAGCAGGTCAACATCATATACCATCTCGGATACGGGATGCTCAACCTGAATTCGCGTATTCATTTCCATAAAATAAAAATTCTTATGCTTATCAACAAGGAATTCTATAGTACCCGCGCCCTCGTAATTTATTGACGCGGCTCCTTTAATTGCGGCTTCGCCCATTTTTGTACGGAGTTCGTCGTCAATAATAGGAGAGGGGGATTCTTCAATCAGCTTTTGATGACGGCGCTGAACGGAGCAATCTCTTTCACCGTAATGATGCACCGTGCCGAACTGATCGCCCATGATCTGTATTTCAACGTGGCGTGGATTCTCAATAAACTTTTCAATGTACACGTCGCCGTTGCTGAACGAAGCTTCCGCTTCGTTGCGTGCCATCATGAACGCGTTTTCAAATTCGCTTTCCACGTTTACAACGCGCATTCCTTTACCGCCGCCTCCGGCAACGGCTTTAATGATAACGGGGAATCCCATGTCCTTGGCAATCTGCAAGCCTTCTTCGGGTGAGTCAACAATGCCGTCACTGCCCGGAACAACGGGTACGCCGCTTTTCTTCATCGTATCCTTTGCAACCGCTTTATCGCCCATAAGGCGGATCATCTCAGCGGAGGGGCCGATGAATTTAATGCCGGACTCCTGACAAATATCCGCGAAGCGTGCATTCTCCGCGAGGAATCCGTATCCGGGATGAATAGCATCCGCGCCGGTTATGTTCGCGGCGGAAAGAATGTTGCTAACTTTAAGATAACTATCCTTGCTGTAATTAGGCCCGATGCAGACAGCTTCATCTGCAAACGTAACGTGCAAAGCGTTTTTGTCCGCTTCGGAGTATACGGCTACGGTTTTAATACCCATTTCCTTACAGGAACGGATAATGCGCAGCGCGATTTCGCCGCGGTTCGCGATTAATATTTTTTTAAATGCCATGCCGTACCCGATTATATTTCGATAACGAATAATGGCTGGTTATACTCAACGGGCTGTCCGTTTTGTGCCAGAATCTTAACTATTTTGCCCGAAACATCGGATTCAATCTCATTCATCAGCTTCATAGCTTCAACAATACAGAGCACCTGTCCCTGAGATACTGAGTCTCCTACTTTTACATAAGGCTCGGCATCCGGTGATGGCGAAGCGTAAAATGAACCCACGATAGGGGATTTAACTTCGTGGAGGTTATCTGCTTTGGGTTCGGCTTTTTGGGGTGCTGCCGCTTGCACGGGTGCAGCCGCAGGTATATCGGTTTGTGCAGGAATATGAACGCCGGTAAAAGATGGTAAAATATCGGGAGCCGGGGCGCTTTTCGTTACCCGGATGCGCATCTCGTTTTCTTCTATCTCAAGCTCGTTTACCTTGCTTTCCTCAACCAGCTTAACGATTTTCTTTACTAAATTAAAATCCATGTTTGCCCAATCTATTAATTATACTCTTATAATAACATAACATACTGAATAAGTAAAAAGCGTATTTATAAGATAACAAAAAGAAAGAAACGGCGTAATATTGATTTTTAAAAAATCACTGCTTTTGACCCTTTTTTTGTTAAAAACGGGTCAAAATTGCCAAAAAATGCCTGAAATATGGCAAAAAACGTGCAAGCCGATTTTTCATAAAGTAAACTGCGATAAGTGAACGGCGCGGGGTAGATATTCATTAAAACCCCGTTTCATGAGGGAAAGAGCAATTTGTTCTGATTATATAAGAACATTCCGTACTCGTGACCGGCGTGTTTTAATGCATCTGGGCAGATGGATGGTTGTGGGGTGTGTTGTTCTTCAAAAGTTGCCAAAAGATAAAAATAGCGGGTATTGTTTAAAATCACTATTTTGCCTGCGGAATAATTCTGGTGTGGAGGACATATGAAGTTAGGTTTCAGGTCCAAGATTTTGCTCTTTGTTTTTATTCCGGTAACGATCATATCATTTGTCAGTTATTTAGTCAGCCACCACGTTACTGTTGTCAGCGAACTGAACAGTACCGATCAATACATGTCGGCAATAACGGCACGGCTGGCCGATAAGATAAATTATGAATTACTGGACATTGAACGAATCACCAAAGATGGGGCAGAATATGTAGCAAAATCAGACTTTGTCAGCTCCGAAGAAGCCTACGAATACCTTGCCGAAAATCTCAACAAAAACATGCTTATTGTCGGTTCGAGATTTTCATTTGAACTTTCCTACAACCACGGCGTTCCCCGCATCAATACTGTCCACATAGCCCTCGGTGAAATCCGCCGTCGCGACCTCAGTCCGCTTGAAGATTACACAAGAGATACGACATTATCATGGTATCACGAACCCTTAAAAACGCATAAAGGTTTTTGGGATAAGCCGTTTGTTGATAATGAAAGAAAGATTGTCTGCGTCCGCTATTCATATCCGATTATAAAAAACGGAAAATTTATCGGGGTGGCAAGTGCCCGGGTTAATTTGAGTTACATCGGTTCCTTTAAAGATACGACCGTTTACAAAAATCTGAATTACGTTGTTATCTCCGGCGACGGCATGTTTATCTATCATCCCGATAAAAGAAAAATCGTAAGCGCGAATATTTTTACGGTGAAATCATCGAGTATCCATACGGGTGATCAGAGAAATGAGGGAATTCAAATGCTTAAGGGGAAGCCGGGGAAAACATTTCTCCGGATGGCAAATGACCCCGGTAAAAGGCTGATCGCGTATTATCATCCGGTATCCGCAACGGGATGGAGCCTTGGCGTATCAGTCCCCGAAGATGAACTGCTGGCTGTTACAACGGAAAACACAAGGACATCTGTAATTATTCTTGTTCTCACATTCATCTTTCTTTTCGGCGTGATTCTCTGGCTCTCCAACACTATTACTAAGCCCATTAAATTTTTCGCGGATAAGGTGGCGCGATTTTCAAAAGAAAAACATTTCGAGCCTATTCAGATTACGTCGGGTGACGAACTGGAAGTTCTCGGCAATGCGTTCAATGAAATGGCAGAAGAGGTGAAGCGGCGCGAGGCTGAGCTTGAGCGTCTTAATGAATCGCTCGAAGGCAAAGTTGAGCAGCGAACAAAGGATCTGGCATCTACCCTTGCCGAAGTGAATGAGCTGAATAAAAAATTAGTCACCATTGATACGGCCTTGAATCTGGCGACGGTGGTATCGTATTCGGATATCAAAGGGAACATAACATACGTGAACGATGAGTTCTGCAGGGTGTCTAAATATTCAAGAGATGAACTCATCGGACAAAACCACAAGATTATCAATTCGGGATATCACTCGAAGGCATTTTGGGCAGATCTTTGGCAGACTATACAGCAGGGAAAAATATGGCGCGCCGAGGTTCGTGATAAAGCAAAGGACGGCACAGTCTACTGGGTTGATTCTCTGATAATACCGATTTTTGATAATGAAGGTAAACCACAAAGTTACTTTTGCATCCGCTTTGACATTACCGAACGGAAGCTGGCTGAGGCTGAGTTGGAAAAAGCCAAAGAGATGGCAGATAAAATGATTGACAGCAGTCCGATTCCCACTGCTGTTACGAAAATTGAAGGAGGCGACATTCTTCGAGCGAACAGGGCGATGCTGGAGTTTCATTGTGTTGATGAAGACAGCCTGAAAAAAATGAAAGCATCCGGTTGGTATGCAAATCCCGACGAGCGGCTTAAACTTATCGGAATTCTTACAAAAGTCGGATACGTGTACAACCATGAAGTACAATTCAAACGGTTTGCTACCGGGGAGATCAGAGACGCCTATGTTTCATTCATCCCTATTATATATAACGGGATGAATTGCCTTGTCGGATCTATTGTTGATATTACCGATATAAAAAAGATTCAGACTGAATTGGCTGGAGCAAAAGAAGCAGCGGAGGCCGCAACTGTGGCAAAGAGTCAGTTTTTGGCTACGATGTCGCATGAGATCAGAACTCCGATGAATGCAATTATCGGCTTATCAAACCTTACTCTCAAAACCGAACTGACTATCAAACAGCAGGATTATCTAACCAAGATAGAACGCTCAGCGCAGGCGCTGCTCGGAATTATAAATGACATTCTTGATTTCTCTAAAATAGAAGCGGGAAAACTTCAAACGGAATATGTTGATTTTGATTTAGATCAGGTTCTTGATACGGTGTCAAATTTAATTTCGCAGAAAGCAAATGAAAAGGGATTAGAGTTCTCCATTCATATTAGTAACGATGTGCCATTCAGCCTGAGAGGCGATCCGTTGCGTATAACGCAGATATTGGCAAATTACTGCAGTAACGCGGTGAAGTTTACCGAGCACGGTGATATAGCCGTAGATGTTTGTGTTGATAATGATTTTGGTGATAAAACAGCTTTGAAGTTTTCAGTTCGTGATACCGGAATCGGGTTGACGGAAGAACAGAAGCCAAAAATATTTGCATCGTTCAGTCAGGCGGATAGTTCAACTACGCGTAAATACGGCGGCACGGGTTTGGGATTGTCGATCTGTAAGCGGTTAGCGGAATTGATGGGCGGACGGGCATGGGTTGAAAGTGAGATTGGTGAAGGCAGTACGTTTTATTTTACCGCGATTCTGGGAATACAAAAACATCAGAAAAAGGATGAGTATATAACCAGCGTTGATCTGACAGGGTTAGATGTTCTTGTATGTGACGACAATTCGACCGCAAGAAAAATTTTAAAAGAGGCACTTGAATCATTTTCTTTCAAAGTCAGCATTGTCACTTCCGGAAACGAAGCTGTTAAGTTAGTGAAAGAAAAGCAGTTTAAACTGATTCTTATGGACTGGAGAATGCCCGGACTTAATGGCATCGAAACATCAAAATTACTACTGGATCAGAATGCGGAACATCCGCCCAAAATAATATTAGTGACCGCCTTCGGAGGCGAAGAGGTTACTGCTGAAGCGCATGCAGCCGGTATACAAAGCGTACTGCAAAAACCGGTCACCCACTCTACGTTGTTTGATGCAATTATGGAGTTGTTCGGAAAAGACGCGAGAACAAGGCGGGCCAGTCAGGAAAAAGGCAGTAAGTATACGGAAGCGCTCCGCTTGATTCGCGGGGCAAAGATTTTATTGACCGAAGATAATGAGATCAATCAGCAGGTTGCAACAGAATTATTGGAGCAGGCTGGATTTATCATTGAAATTGCAAACAACGGAAAGGAGTGCTGCGAAAAAGTTTTTGCATCCGGCGTGCCGTCAAAATATGATCTTATCCTGATGGATTTACAAATGCCGGTAATGGACGGCTATACCGCTTCTGAAGAAATACGAAAAAATCCGGATTACAATGATGTGCCGATAGTGGCGATGACCGCGGATGCAATGGTCGGTATAAAAGAAAAATGTTACGCCGCAGGTATGGCGGATTATGTAACGAAACCCATTGATATTGATGATGTTTTCGGTGCTCTGGTAAAATGGATTCGTCCCGGTGAGAGAAGTACGACTGAAGTTAAAACAGAAAGCGGCTGCAAAGCAGAACAGGCGGTGGAAGAAATTCCGTCTCTGCAATTTATTGATACGGCAACCGGCTTGATGCGGGTCGCCGGAAATAAAAAATTGTATCTCTCGCTGTTAGCAAAGTTCCATGATGCCCATGGCAGTGTAACCGAACAGATACAAGACGCGGTAAGCAAGAACGATAAAGAACTCGCGGTCAGGCTTAGTCATACTGTAAAGGGAGTCGCGGGCAATATCGGAGCGGGAGAAGTAGGCGCTGCAGCTGCAAAATTGGAGATGGCATTTTTAAAATCCGATCTGGCCGGTAATAGCGGACTTATACAGGAGTTTGATGCCGCACTTACATCCGTCATATCCGAACTGCATGAGTGGTTGGAAACCCGGCCGAAAGAAGAAGTGTTCGTTGATGAAGGCGGAGAACTGGATATGGCACGACTGGGCACACTGCTCGGCGAATTGAAAGATCTTTTAAACCAAAGTGATTTTACTTCATCAGGTAAAATAAAAGAACTCTTATCGCTGCCCGGCATCGCCGGAATAAAAGACGGGCTCGGACTGCTTGAACAGCATGTTAAAAGTTACGACTTTGACGAAGCCCTTAAAACTCTCGAAACCGTCCGCGAGAAATTGGATAAAGAAGTTTGATGGAAGGGGTACGAATTGTAAGCGGCAGATACAGAGGCCGTCTCAGAAGTCAGAAATAGCCCGCGAACCATAAATAGTGTTTTACGGTCGCGGAAACTCATGTGATATTCTTGGAAATGTGAGAAATTAAGTCATTTTAGCTGTTTTGCTGTTTGTCAGAGTAAATTACCTTTTTTATATAATAAAATAATCTTAACTTATAAGTGAAGAATTTCAGGATTAGTAAATATAATCTTGGTCCGAAGGCAAAAATCTATTCGGTTTTTATTGACGGCTCCGAGGAAGATGAATTTTCGAAATTTTTAAAAACTTTTCACCCGTCACATAAAAAACAGATAGAGTTTTTAGCCGAAAAGGTTAAAGAAATCGCGAAAAACACCGGAATAAGAGATGTGTTTTTTAAGGATCAGGGCATCGGCGCCGTATATCGCTTAAAGAATTTAAAAGATGAAAAAACCGACATCCGCCTGTATTGTATAAAATGGGGTTCGGTATTGCTCATTTTAGGCGGCGGCGGAACGAAAAATGTGAGAACATGGCAGGAAGACCCTTTATTGAGCCGCATTCTAGAAAATTTAAACACGATTGATAAATTTATTTTTGAAAATAATATAGATTTAGACGCTGCTGCAAAGAACAAAACAATTTTTGAAATAGAGTAGTGAATATGGAAAACAACATCTTTTTTGAAATCTTAAAAAACATCCCCCAAAAGCTGAGAAATTTTACCCATCTTTCCATGGGTATTGCTGCGGATATTGATGACATATTGAAAGAAAAGAATATGTCACAAAAAATGTTCGCCGATTTGATGGAGAAAAAAGAATCGGAGATCAGCAAGTGGCTGAGCGGCGGACATAATTTCACTATCAAATCCATAGCGAACATTGAAGCGAAATTGGACACGCAGATTTTATACATTGCGTCGGAAGTGCATCAAAAATTATCGGAAAAGCGAAGTTTCCCGACATATATACAATTTGAAAATAGCGCAATGCCGCAAGAGGTCGGAACAGCATTTAGAGTTTCAGACAGGAATGAAATTACCCAACGGACAAAAACAAAACACCTCGTCCTTTCGCAGGCTGCGTCGGAGGCAATGAAAATTGACAATTTTAGGTATTATCAACTGAGTTAGCATTATGGAAAAAGAAATCATTAAAACCGTGAATTTTAAAATCAGTTTTATTAAAACGTTGAAGTTTCTTGTTTCCAATGTTGAGGAATCAACCAAAGAAGAGCGGTTGAAGTATCCTATTAATTTGGATTTCGGTTTGTTAATTGAACCCCAGCTTAAAATTGTTGCTGTTGAAATTAATATTACTATAACACGTCAGCCGGATTCCCAGGATGTTATTTGTGGTCTGATTACACGAACGGGATTTGAAGTCACGAATTTTGAAGAATTGATATCTGTAGGCGATAATGGCATTGACATTCCTCGTGATCTTCTGTATAATTTTATTTCTCTCGCGGTATCCACATCCAGAGGTGTTTTGGCGGCTAAAACAGAAGGCACCAGCCTGAGCGATGTTTATATCCCCGTGTTTGATATAACTCGCATTGATTTAAATCCGTTATTGCAGAAATTTACAAAAAGCAAGATTATGTAAATTGCATGCGTATATGCAGTTGATTATTGCCGGTGGAATGGCAAATGTTAAGTAAATAAACGGTGATGGTTTTCAGTGTGTTGATTACAACAGGTGTTCTATAAAAAAGGCAGTCTTGCAATAAGACTGCCTTTTTAATTGTATGCCCGGCATGGGCAGTAACTATAGGGTGCAAATCCCGAACACGCCTTGATAGTGGGAAGTGTCAGCCAAAGACAAGGGTGTCCTTCGTGAGAAGGAATCTGAAAGAAGTCGGAGGCAAAATCTCGGTCTGACGAACAGGAAGCAGATAGAAGGCCGTTGCATGAGGACGAGTTTGCAAAACAAAACGAAGTCCGAAACTATCCGAAACGTGCAGAGGTAAATCTGACAGATATATGAGATGAAAGTTATTGTTCTTATCCGGGGAGGTCTGAGGCGAAGTCTCACTGACAAGGGACGGAAGTCTGTCGAGAGACAACCTGTGCAGAGATGTGCAGCTGACACCTCAGAAGTCAGCAGCGACCATAGTACTCCAAAAAGAAAAGGAGGAAGGGTCAAACGTTAAACGGTTGCAAAGCGGGCAATATATGAGGGAGTAAAGAAAGCGTAAAGTCATAATGCGAAGCAGAATGAACTAACGTACAGAGGATAAGTTGGAAACTGAAAGTGAAAGTGCGAAGTAGCCGAACCCACTGATATACCCCGCAAGAAGAAAACAACCAAGCAATGAACAACCGCAAGGAGTGCAAATGCTGGAAGAGATACTTAGCGAAGAAAATATGAGCAAAGCCTTGAAGCGAGTGGTATCGAATAAAGGAGCAAGCGGAGTAGACGGAATGCAAGTAAGGGAGCTTGTTCCGCATATGAGCAAGCATTGGTCAACAATCAAAGCCAAGCTAATAGAAGGCAAATACACCCCCACAGCAGTTAGAGAAGTAGAGATACCGAAGCCCAACGGAGGAAAACGAAAACTGGGCATTCCTACGGTAACCGACCGACTGATACAACAAGCTATAGCCCAGGAACTAAGCAAAATCTACGAAGTAACATTCTCCGAATATAGCTATGGCTTCCGCCCGAAGAAATCAGCACATGAAGCTGTAAGACAGGCAGAGGCATACATAAACGATGGGAATATCTATGTTGTAGAATTAGACCTTGAAAGCTTCTTCGACAAAGTAAACCACGATAGGTTAATGCACCTGCTAAGCCTGCGGGTGGAAGATAAGCGATTGTTAAAACTCATTCGTAAGTATCTCCGCAAGGGCATAATGGCAGGCGGAATAGAAAACAGAAGAACAGAGGGAATGCCGCAGGGCAGTCCGCTGAGTCCGCTGCTGTCAAACATCGTGTTGGATGAACTGGATAAGGAGCTTGAAAGCCGGGGGCATAAGTTTGTGAGGTATGCTGACGATTGCAGTATCTACGTGAGAAGCAAGAAGTCAGCAGACAGATTATTAGCGGGAATAACCGTGTATATCGAGGGCAAACTAAAGCTAAAAGTGAACAGGGAAAAGAGTAAAGTAAGCCTTGCCACACGAAGCAGCCTGCTTGGCTTTTCCTATTACTGAATGCAAGGTAAATATCGAATACGTCTGGGAAGTAAAGCGATAGGCCGGATAAAGGAGAAAGTCAAAGAACTGACAAAGAGAAGCCAAAGCATCAGCATGGAGCACCGGCTTCGAAAGCTGAATCAGGCAACCCAAGGCTGGGTGAATTACTTTGCCATAGCCGACTGTAAGAAAACACTCGAAAAGTTAGATGAAATGATACGAACCCGTCTCCGGATGTGTATCTGGAAGAGTTGGAAGAAAATAAGCAACCGAATAAAACAACTCATAAAGTTGGGCGTTGAGGAGTGGAAAGCGTTCCGAAATGCCAACACGCGGAAAAGCTATTGTCGGACAGCGCACTCCGGAATACTAAGCCATACGCTGACCAATGACTACTTCAAGAATATCGGATACAACCCCATGCTGGAGACGTATCTGAGAATAAGGCATGTTTAACGAACCGCCGTATGCCGAACGGCACGTACGGTGGTGTGAGAGGACGGCGGGGAAACCCCGCCTCCTACTCGATTCAATATGTCGGAAGCGGATTAATCCTGTTCGTAGGCAATTTCACCGTGGAGTGAATTGTCGAGTCCTGCAATCTCTTCTTCTTTGGTAACCTTAACAGGAGTGATAAGGTTGATGATATAGAGCATGGCGTATGTAAAAAGGAAACAATACGTGCAAACGATAAACATCGAGCCGATTTGGGTCCAGAAGAATTTCGATGAACCGCCGATCAGCCATCCTTCGTTTATAACGGAAGGATTAACGGCTTTTGTAGCGAACAATCCGAGCATGACAACTCCGATTGAGCCGCCTACGCCGTGAACGCCCCATACGTCTAAAGCATCATCCCATTTAAGATGATTTTTGAGGGCGACCGCGAAGTAACAAATGATACCGGCTGCAATACCGATAATGACTGCCGTACTCAGGGAAACATATCCGGCGGCAGGCGTGATGGTGGCGAGTCCGGCAACGGAGCCGGTCAAAAGGCCGATCAGTTTCGGTTTCTTTTCCAAAATCCAGGCGAGAAATAACCACGTTACACCCGCGAAAGATGCGGCAACGTCCGTGTTGATAAATGACTGAACGGTAATAGCATCAACCCTGCACTCAGACCCGGCGTTGAATCCGTACCATCCGAACCAGAGAAGTCCCGTGCCCAAAGCCACAAGCGGAATGCTGTGCGGTCCGCGCTCAATAATATTGCGCTGGCCGACGTAAAAGACCGATGCCAAAGCAGCCATACCTGCGCTTGCATGAACAACGATACCACCTGCGAAATCCAGAACACCCCATGAAGCGAGCATACCACCGCCCCATACCATATGGACAAGCGGGAAGTATACGAATAACAGCCAGCATGTCAGGAATAGCATGTAGGCGGGAAAGCGGACACGATTTGCAAATGCACCCGAGATAAGTGCCGGGGTAATGATTGCAAACATCATTTGATATGCTGCAAATGCAAAAAGCGGAATTTCGTTATTGCCCGTGTACATGGTGTGCAGGTTAACTCCGTTCATAAAAGCCATATTTAAATTGCCGATGATGCCGCCCTGTCCGCCGCTGAAGCAGAGTGAATAGCCGACTGCAAACCAGATGACCGTTGTCCAGCACAGAGAAATAAAACTCTGTATCATGATAGCGAGTACGTTTTTTCTGCCGACCAGTCCGCCGTAAAAGAAGGCAAGGCCGGGGGTCATAAGCATTACTAAACTCGCCGCCACCAGCATAAAGCCGGTACTGCCTGTGTTTATCATACATTCCTCAAATATGAAAATTAGTGTATCATGCAAACATGCCGCTTAACTATTTTTTCTACCTGTTTTTTTAAGCCGGTAATCGCATGTGATATTTTTTAACGTTACTAACTTCAGCATATTATTTCACCCGGCATAAGCATTTGCAACAAGCGTGACATATTTGTCACGAACGTTTTGGTATTGACAGCTATCCCCCGTACATTTGAAGCGTAGTATTGCCATGTTACCGTATTTCAAAATTTTTAACGTGTGCTGATTGAAAAAAGTACTGATAGTGGAAGACCGGCATAGTGATCTGAAAATCATTGATGATGTTTCGGAGCCGCTGGAATTTGCCGTTCACTATTCGCATGATAAAAAAGACGGTGTTGAAATCGCCTTCTATTATATACCCGATTTAATACTGTTCCATCATAGCGAAATGCAGGACGCTGCGCACGTGCAAAAAATCCTGAGCAATGAAACCACCGCTTCGATACCTATCATTATCATATCATCAACACCCTCATTTGAAGAACAGCGGATGTTTATGGAAATGGGCGTTGAAGATTATCTGCCGGAAGGCTACGTCCGGACATCATTGCTGAAGACTATACGGAAAAAGTTTGAGAAGCTCGGAAAAATTAAGGCGAATCTGAGCGAGCAGATGGACGGGTTTGAAAAAATAGGCGTGGGGGAAAAACAGAAAGATCATTTACTCGTTAAGCTGGGCACGAAATTAAAACTCATCAAATTTACCGACATCGTCTGCATTACAGCACTTAAAGAATACACAAAAATAAAAACCGTCGAGAACACTGAGGTACTCGTGCGTAAATCAATGCGCAACTGGATTGATATACTTCCGCCGAATTCCTTTTTGCGCATTCATCGCGCGACAATCATTAATCTGAGTTTTATTGATAAAATAAATCAGACAGGCGTACGCACGTATACCGTGTCTCTCAAAGGGGCGGATAATGTTTTTGACTTCAGCTACCGCTACGCGAATATCATGCGGAGATCGTTTCCCGGATAAGGTAGTAATATTGCCTTACACATTCTGCATTAATAAAGCAAAGAGCCCTCATCACCTCCGCCTGCTGACGTAGTCGGGCGGGCAGCCTCTTCTTCTCGAGGAAGCAATATTGTCAACTTAGTGAATACAAACTTAAGAATCCTCACTCTCAATCTCTCTCCCAGAGCAATGGTGTCAACTTAGCAAGCGAAATCAAAAAAGCCCTCACCCTCAGTCCCTCTCCCAAAGGAGAGGGAAGTAAAGCAGAAAGAAAAAGCAATGTTTCTATTCCCTTCTCCCTCGGGGAGAAGGGTTAGGGTTGAGGGCGTTTTCACCGTACTTCATCCTTAAGTTGACACCATTGCTCCCAGAGGGAGAGAGAGGTCGAAAACGAATTTAAGGTGGCGCACCGCGTTTTTTATCCCTCTTCTCCTTTTAGGAGAAGAGGTTAGGTGATGAGGGCTTCTTTATTTTAATGTTTTCTGATGCTCGGATTGATAACATGCCTTACCGAGAGATGAGTGAATCCGACAGTTCAAATATGACCTGAATACAACTTGCGCTGTCTCCGATACTTTGCCTGAAATATTTTTCTTCGCATCTTTGCTTATGAAAAAATACACATTTCACATTCGTTTACTTCTTTCGCTGCTGCTGACCGCAATCATCGTTCCCGATGTTCAGGCACAGCAGAGCATGAGACTTACCGTTTCTTCAAATCACCGCTTTTTGCAACGCGAGGACGGGCAGCCGTTTTTCTGGCTTGGCGACACGGGCTGGTATTTATTCAACCGTCTGACCCGCGCTGAGGTTATTCAATATCTTGATAACCGGGCAGCGAAAGAGTTTAATGTCATCCAGTGCATGTGCGTTCCGTATCTACCGCTTGTCAATGCTTACGGCGATTCCGCTTTTATTAACAACAACATAGCACAGCCGTTTGAAACACCTGTCTTCGCTATCACGGATTCACTGCAATATGGCTACTGGGATCATGTCGAATATGTCATAGACGAAGCGGCGAAGAGAAATATCTATATCGGACTTGTCCCCATTTGGGGGACGGTTGCCAAACAGCCCGAGAACACACTGGATAAGGTTGACGCGTATATTCACTGGCTCGTGAAGCGTTTTAAAGATAAGCCGAATATTATATGGATTAACGGCGGCGATATTAAAGGAAATATCGCTACGGAAAAGTGGGAAAGAATCGGCGAGGTCCTCCGGGCAAACGATAAGAAGCATTTGATAACATTTCATCCGTTCGGACGTACACAATCGTGCACGTGGTTTCATGATGAGTCGTGGCTCAATTTCAATATGTTCCAATCCGGACACCGCCGCTACGATCAGAAAAAAGGCGATGGTGCCGACGGCGCTTACGGCGAAGATAACTGGCGCTATGTTCTGGAAGCATATGCAAAAGAGCCGCCGAAGCCCGTATTAGACGGAGAACCTTCGTACGAAAATATTCCGCAGGGATTACATGATACGACACAGCCCTATTGGACAGCCGCGGATTGCAGACGGTACGCTTACTGGTCGGTATTCGCCGGTTCATTCGGACATACCTACGGCGATAACGCGGTGATGCAAATGTTGAAGCCGGGTATGAAACCCGCTTATGGCGCAAGGAATTTCTGGTATCAGGCGATTGATGATACCGCATCGTTCCAGATGAAATATTTAAAACGACTTATACTTTCACGTTTGTATTTCGACAGGGTATATGATTCGACTGCTATCGTGGATCAGGGACAGCGCTATGATTTCATTCCTGTTATGCGGGATGATGCGTCGTTGTGCGCCTACACATATACCGGCAGGAATTTTACATTACGGTTAGGAAAAATTGTCGGCGATACTTTAAATGTGTACTGGTACAATCCCCGCACGGGAGAAGCCACGCTTGAAGGCACGATTTTAAATAAGGGCGAAAAAGAATTTAATCCTCCCGGCGAAAAATCCGATGGCAACGACTGGGTTCTCGTTCTTGACTACGCCGGAAGCGGCTACCCGCCGCCGGGAGTGGTAAAATAAATTTTAAGAGATGATCGGGTTTGTACCATGTGGCAAATTTATACTGCCTGTAACGTGCTTTCATCTGAGATAAAAAATTTCTAATTTTGCTCAGGGCAAAGCTGTGAGGTAGTTGCAAGTGGCGCTGAAAGACGACTAAATTTTAAATCATTAATAAACACCATGCAAAAAACGTACAATTTATACTGCGATGAGAGCTGTCATATAGAGCATGATCATCAATCTTATATGCTAATCGGTTATGTTTGCTCGCCGATTAATCAGGTGCAAACGCATAGTGCGTATATCAAAGAATTGAAACGCGGGCATAATTTTTACGCTGAAATTAAGTGGGGCAAAGTTTCAAAGTCAAAAGAAGCATTCTATCTGGATTTGGTAAAATATTTTTTTGAATCGGAGCTTTTATTTCGAGCTATCGTTATTGATAAAGCAAACTTAAAGAACGCAGAATTCGGACAAACCCACGATGAATTTTATTATAAGATGTACTATCAATTGCTTTATCATAAAATAGATATGGAGAGCACCTATAATGTGTATATAGACATTAAGGATACGCTTAGTGCTCTCAAAGTCAGAAAATTAAAAGAGATTTTAAATTATAAATATAGTGTCATAAGAAATTTGCAATGCATTCATTCGCGTGAGTCAAAACTACTGCAACTATCGGATTTTCTTATGGGCGCGATTTCGTATAAACTCAGAGGGGGTAATAATGTTGACACAAAAAATAAAATTATTAAAAGTATTGAAGAAAAAAGCGGCATTAACTTAACGTGTTCCACTCCAAAAGCCCACGATAAATTTAATTTATTCTTCATTAATCTAAAATAATATGCCTACAAATCTACTTAAAGAATACAACGCGCTGCTTGATTGGTTATACGCGGATTTTTGGGAAAATATAAGATCAATTTACAGGGTTTTCGCACGAGATTTTATCGAAAAAGCGCCGGTGCTTTTTAACGGGCAAGTTGTTCATCCACTGCCGACCGATGGAGGTGAACAGATGGAGCGGCAATTTGAGCATTTGACCACGGTTGTCGTTGATAAAGCAACAAATAAAAGAAGCTTTGATCAACAAAGAGCAATAAGGATACATTGGATATTACATCATCTGATGATGAAAAAATCAGTTAATCTGTTGTTGTTTTTTGTGCCAAGAGAGCAGAGGGTTTATATCCTTGATAGAGATGAAAAATATGTTATTATTTTGGAGAAATTCCGCAAAGAATCGGATTTCTTCCTGCTGACTGCTTATTTGTTGGAAGATGATTCTTTCAGAAAAATTCTTAAAAGATACGAAAGAGAAGGGGAGATTCTTTAAAGCAGAAAACGCTAACCATCTTGGGCTAGCGTTTTCCGAACTCTTTCTCCCGAATGGAGAGATGAATCACATATGCAATTTATATACAAATTAGTTATAATAAAAGTTAGAAATGTTAGAAAGATTATAAACATTATACATAACACCTAAAACAGCTTAAAAACGAAGAAAGTTCCGCGTTTTTACACTTTTGGAGGGGCGGTAAGATAGGTTCCGTTTTTGTCCAATTTCCCCTCTGGTTTTGAGCAGTTTCGTTTTCTTCGCATCTTTGGTTATGAAAAAATTACTATTTATACCCGTTTTCTTATTCTTCACATCTGTGACTTCTCCACAAGCCAAGCACACTCCATTTAACAGAATTATGCTTGATGAGTTGAGGCGTTATCCGAAGATGGAAGTACAGGATGTGTATAAGCTTTTATTTCAGGCGGCGTTCGGACCTCAGCATGCGGCGATGGATTCAGCGATGGTATTCGATTGGCTGAATGAAGAATGGAAATCTGCCGATACCGCAAATCCCGCTCCGGAGATTGAGCCGATAACTCCCGATACGACGTTAGTCCGTGTAAACCTTGGTGCGTATAAAAAGAACGGCGGGGACAGGCTTTCGCTGGGCATGAAGTTTTTATATACGGCACAACATTTTAAAGGTTCGAAGAAAAAGTTTTTGCAATACTGGAATGATGTCGAGCGTCTCGCCAAGAAGGATTTGATTCCTTTTACTAAGCAGGAACTCGCGGACTATCTCAGAGAGATGAAGAAAAAAGGTCTACCCGCGATGCATCACAGCGAGAAGTATATGCTATTGTACAAGCCATCATACCGGGTAATCGCAATAGCACACTGGTTACACAGATCGAAATATTATTAGAAGACATTGTCTTTTTTGAATAAAATATTATCAGTGAGAATCCGTGCCTGCCCGCCGAAGGCGTGGTTATCCGTGTCATCCTCCATAGGACGCTGCGCGGCGTTCTATAAATTTGTAATTTAGCTTTAACAATTAAAAATTTACATCGGCTATGAGCGAAGAGATACAACTTTCAGAGCAGCAGCAAGAGATCGTCGGACTAAGTGACGGCGAACATCTTGTATTGGCGCCGCCCGGTACGGGCAAAACGGAACTGCTCGCGCGCAGGGTGAGTATGGCGTTGCAACGGGGCATCCCGCCTGAGAAAATGATATGCCTTACCTTTACCAATCGTGCCGCAAAGGGAATGAAAGAGCGCGTAGACAGCACGCATCCCGGCAGCAATGTTTTTATCGGAAACATTCATAATCTCTGCATTAACTTTTTATATACAAACAAACTGATTCCCCGCTTTATGCAGCTTCTTGATGAGGAAGATCAGGAGCAACTGATAACCGAAGCGAAAGAGACGGAGCAGGGAACGGATGAGAAGATTGTCGACTTAATCAAGCTGAACAATTATCTCAATCAAAAAAAACACGGTGTTCCTCCGACGGTCATCGTCCAGCCCGACGCAAAATATCTTTCATCCCGCATTGCAAAACTGATATGCCAGCGTTACGAGAAATTGAAAAAGGAATCATGGCTGTTAGACTTTGACGACCTATTGACTTTAACCTATACGCACCTATCGAAAGATGTTACCGAAAAAGAATATATGAATTCCGGTTATACATGGCTGCAGGTGGATGAAGTGCAGGATTTGAATCCGCTGCAATGGGAAATTATCCGGACGATATCAGAACCGGATTCGCATAAAGTATATTTCGGCGATTACGAGCAGGCAATCTTTTCCTTTATGGGTGCCCGTCTTGAGCGGCTGAAGGCAATCGAGCAGCGATGCACCGTGCACAATATGCAAAAGAATTTCCGTTCTCCTTCTTATCTGCTAAAACTGTACGTTGATTTCGCGAAAGCGCACTTGAATCCCGGTTGGCTGCATGAGCCGGTGGCGGAGCTTGAAGTTGAACCGAAAAAAGATTATCTGCTTTTAGCAAATATAAAAAAGACCGATAAGGATGAATTTGAATTCATCGCTGATAAATTGCTCCCATTATGTATGAAGGAGCCGGACAAGCAGACGGCCATTATTGTCCGTTATAATCGTACGGCTGACACAATAGCCAGTATTCTCTCGCTGCGACAAATTCAGTATTTCAAAATATCGGGATTCGATCTGTTCAGGAGAAAATCCGTCAAGGATATTATGGCATTTCTGACCGTGCAGGTCATGGATAAAGACAGAATGTCATGGGCGAGGATGTTTGAGATATTTGCGAAGATTGAATCGCTGAAGGCCGCGCGTGGTTTTATTAATACACTATTTGATTTGGGATTTGCGCCTGCCGATTTTCTCAGTACGGGCACGTATAATGTTTCCGCGTTTGAAGATTTTGCCTACACGTTCCGGAATCAACGTATGGTTGTGTTCGATACCGAGACGACGGGATTAAATACGGACACGGAAGACATTATTCAGATTGCCGCGATTGAATTGATTAACGAAAAGATCGGACAGGAGTTTGAAATATATCTCCGCACGGATAAGGATTTGACCGAATCGGAGAAAGTGCACAAGATATCGAAAGCGTTTCTTGATGAGCATGGCGTTGATGCAAAAGAAGGCTTGCTGAAATTTAATGAGTTTGTTAACGGCAGTCCCTTGCTCGCCCACAATCTTTATTACGACTGGAATATTCTGGGCTCGAACAACAAGCGCAGAGGAATTTCCGACGTTGTTTCGTTCAGGCAGAATAATTTTGATTCACTTTTTCTGACCCGCCGTCTGTATCCGGCATTAAACTCGTACAGACTTACCGATCTTATCACAACTCTTGAGTTTGAAGGATACAATACGCATAATGCGCTTGATGATGTGCGTGCGACGGTTAATTTATTGGTGCGGATAATTCCCGATATTGAAAAGAAGAACGACGCACGCGCAAAATTCCTTGCCGAAAACGTGAAGAAGCTCGATAATTTTCGTTTCGGATTCTCACCGCTATGGCAGAAATGCAAAGAAGAGAGAAATACAATTACCACATTCCCGAATATCATCAACGGCTTTTTGTCGTACACGGATGAGGCCGGATTCGGCGGTATCAATAGTGAGGATGCCCTTTTGCTTCAGCGATTATTGCGGCATATGGAAAACAAATGCGGAGAACTGCCACGGCAGGAGCTTTTGAAAAAATATCTGCCGGAATACAAGTTGTATAAAGAATCGGACTTGATTCTTGGCGACGAGCAGGTCGTTATTGTTACCGTGCATAAGGCAAAGGGTCTGGAGTTTGAGAATGTTATTATTCCCGAATGTGTGCAGGATGTGTATCCGTCGTGGTCTGCAAAAACACCGCAAGCCGTTGCTGAGGATGCCCGGCTATTATATGTCGCATTGACCCGCGCGAAAAAACGGTTATATATAACGACACATGATAAGGAAATCGGTAAAAACGGCCAGTTTTTCAGAAAGCCGTCGCCGTTTCTGGACTGCATCAGAACATACTTCAGAGAAGGGAATATATCTTAGAAAGGCTTTCGCAGTTCCTAACCCATGGCTTAAGCCATGGGTTAGGAAACGGAAACCTGTACTTATTTCTTTTTTCGCATGGTATGCGAAACAATTTCATCATTAACCAAAAAGATTACATCTTCTGCTATGTTGGTCGCGTGATCGGCTAAGCGCTCGATGTGTTTTGCCATGATGAGCAGGTGAGCTCCGGCTCTGACGAAGCTGCTGTCAGTTTCCATTTTTTGTACAAGATAATCAAACGAAACTTTATTCAGGCGGTCAACTTCACTGTCGCGGTTAAGGACGGAGTTTGCCAACGCGCTGTCTTCGTGAAGAAATGAATCAATTGCATCTTTCACCATGAAGCGGGCAATCTTAATCATCTCGATAAGGTCTGTGCTCAGAATTGTTTCATGGTAATCAACGGTTTTTCGTATTCTGTTCGCGATGTTGACGGCGATGTCGCCGCAGCGCTCAAGCTGATTAGTAATCATGATAGCGGTGAAAACAAACCTGAGGTCGGAAGCTACCGGCTGATACAACGCGAGAATTTTTTTTGATTGTTCTTTTATCTCGTTATCAAACGCGTCAACGGTATTATCTTTTTCCTTAACCGCCTTCCAATCGCCGATATCCCCGGTAAGAATGCCGTTATATGCCAGTTCAACCTGTTCATCAACAACAGAAACCATTTTTAATAATGATTTTTTCAGATCTTCGATTTCGTGTATAAAATGTCTTTCCATAGTTTTCCTCTTATCCGAATCTTCCGGTTACATAATCTTCGGTTTGTTTCTTTGTAGGATTAGTGAATATTTTCTTCGTTTCGTCATACTCGATTAACTCGCCGAGGTAAAAGAATGCAGTGTAATCACTGACTCTTGCCGCCTGCTGCATGTTATGCGTAACAATAACGATAGTGTAATTCTTTTTTAAGTCAAAAATTAATTCTTCAATCTTTGCCGTTGAAATAGGATCAAGGGCGCTTGCCGGTTCATCCATGAGTAATATTTCCGGATCAACGGCTAAAGCGCGGGCGATGCACAGCCTTTGCTGCTGGCCGCCGGAAAGCGACAATCCGCTTTTTTGCAGATCATCTTTCACTTCCTCCCACAACGCCGCCTGATGCAATGTCCGCTCGACAATTTCCGAAAGAGACTTCTTATCCTTGATGCCGTTCATTCTCGGCCCGAAAGCGATGTTATCGAAAATGGATTTGGGAAACGGATTTGATTTCTGGAAAATCATACCGACCTTTTTTCGCAAATTCACCACATCGGTTTCCGGAGCGAAAATGTTTTCGTCGTTAATTCTGATTTCACCTTCCGTGCGGACGCTGTCAATCAGATCATTCATCCTGTTTATCGAGCGGAGAAATGTTGACTTTCCACAGCCGGATGGACCGATTAATGCCGTCGCGCTCTTTTCTCTGATGTTGATGTTAATTTTAGTTAAGGCCTGCTTTTTACCGTAGTAAAGATCCAGACCGGTAACTTCGATTTTAAATTTTTCGTTTTCCATACATTTATGCAAGTGATTTTTTTCTTAGTTTATAACGTATTAGTATTGCAATGATATTCATGCCGAAGGTAACGGCCAGAAGGACAAGAACAGAAGCATATTGAATGCCCTTTGTCGCCTCCACATCGGGCGACTGCGTGGCCATGATGTAGATGTGATATCCGATATTCATAAACTGATCGGATAGCGAGTGAGGGAGCTTCGGGAGGAAATAAGCAACGCCGGTAAATAGTATCGGTGCGACTTCTCCGGCGCCTCTGCTGACGGCAAGAATGGTCCCGGTCATGATACCGGAGACTGCGTTCGGCAGTACGATCTTTCTGATAGTCTGCCATTTGGTTGCTCCGAGTGCTAGTCCGCCTGCGCGCAAATCATCGGGTACGGCACGCAAAGCTTCTTCAACCGAGACAATGACAACCGGAATAGTGAGCAGTGCCATTGTAAGGCTTGCCCAAAGAATATTCGGCTGTCCCCATTTCATTGAGGCGCTTCCGACTACCTTATCCATTCCGGAACCGACAAACTGCACAAAAAATCCGAGTCCGAACAAACCGAATACTATTGAAGGTACGCCCGCCAAAGTATTAACGGCAAAGCGGATCATCTTGGTAAAGATCGAATTGCGGTTTGAATATTCGCTCAGATAAATTGCGGTTATCGTACCGATAGGAACTCCCGCGAACGACATGATGATAACCAGCAGAACAGTGCCGACGATAGCCGGAAAAATTCCGCCGCCCATCATTCCGTTTTTCGGTGCCGCGGTGAGAAACTCCCAAGTGAGAGCTGTTCTACCCTGCAAAACAATGTCGGTAACCATATATATAAGCGCGGCGAGAATAAGTACTACGCTGAGGGCTGAAAAGCCGATGACTAACCAGCCCATTATTCTCTTTTTCATCCTTCACCTCTGAATCTTTTCATGAGTTTGTTGCGAACCCAGAACTCTGCAATAGCATTAAGTGCGAAGGTGAAAACAAACAGAAGGGCTCCGATGAGAAAGAGTACGGTGTAATGCTTTTCGCCGAAAACCACTTCTGCCATTTCTGCGCCGATTGTTGCGGAGAGCGTCCGCACAGGTTCAAATATATTAATAGAGGATAAAGCCGCATTACCGGTTGCCATCAGAACAATCATTGTTTCACCGAAAGCTCTGCCGAAGCCGAGAAGCAGAGCGGCAAAAATTCCCGGCGTTACTGCCGGAAGAATGACGAACAAGCCGCTCTGCCATTTTGTTGCACCTAACGCCAGCGACCCTTCCATATATTCTCTGGGCACTGAGTTTATTGCGTCTTCCGTTACCGTGTAGATAATCGGAATAACGGCAATAGCCAATGCCACACCCCCGACGAACGCGTTTAATCTGAATTGTGTGCCGAACAGATGTTGTGAAACAGTTGCTATTGTCATAAGGGCAAAGAAGCCGATCACCACCGACGGAAAACTGGCAAGCAGTTCAATTGACGGTTTTATTATTTCTTTCATTTTCTTCGGAGCAAATACCGCGGAAAAAAGCGCCGCAAGAATAGCCAGCGGGGAAGCGATGATAATTGAAATCAATGTTACCTTCAGGCTTCCGAAAAAGAGCGGCCACAAACCATATTGCGGATTGGCCGAAACAGGCTGCCAGTTTTTTGAAGCCAGATTTTCAATGGTAATTTTGCCATTTTCCCCGGATGTCTCCATCTGCTGTGAAGCATCAATGCGGTTTTGTATTGCCTTATCATTCGCCGACGTAGTTCCATCGTCACCGTATGTTTCCGACTGCGCGACTTCCTGCTTCGCGGCTGTTTCTTTTTCGGGGAAGAATATCGGCAGGGTTTCACGAAAGACGAAGACAAATATCAGGATGATAACCGCAAATGAGAGAAATGCCACGGCTTTTATGCCGAGTTCTATAAACAGCTCACCCGGTCGCTGGGACCGGGCGGCTTTTTTTGAAATATTTTGTTTCATTGAATATTCTTCATTACTTAACCGGGAAATAACCGATTTTAACAACCCATTTTTGACCTTCGGGGCTTAGTATCCAGTCAATGTAGTCTTTCATTGCGCCTGTAGGTCTGCTTTTGGTGTACATATATAAGAAGCGGGTTATAGGATACTGTCCTGATTTTACTGTCTCAGCATTCGGTTCGTACGCAGGAGAGTTCGCATCTTTTTTAACCTTTGCATATTTGATGCCTTTTGCATACGCTGCTCCGCCGTAACCAATAGCGTTTTTATCCTTTGCAACCGCATTTACAACGGCTGCCGTACCCGGAAGGCTCTGCATAGAAGGTGTATAATCCTGTCCGCCTAAAACGAAATCCTTCAGATATACATACGTTCCGGAACTGTTTTCTCTTCCATAAACATTAATCTTTGCATTAGGGCCGCCGACATCGTGCCAGTTTTTAATTTGGCCTGTGTAGATTTTCTTTATCTGATCGAGAGATAAATCCTTTACGGGATTTGAATCATTCAAGTAAACGCTCAAACCGTCTTTAGCACATTTAATTTCAACACCAAGTGAGTTGAAGCGGATTTTCAGCTTTTCGCGTTCGCTGCTTTTCATAGGCCGTGATGCATCCGCAATATCGGTTGTTCCGTTTATTAAAGCGGAGATACCGACACCTGAACCGCCGCCTGTAACCTGAACATTAACGTCAGGATGATTTGCCATATATTGCTCTGCCCATCTCTGAGCAAGAATAACCATAGTATCTGAACCCTTAACTGTGATCGTTGATTTGGGACCCATGAAACCAAATGACACTAACAAAGCCATTGCTACAATTAATAATCTTTTCATTTTATTTACTCTTTTCTCTTTTTATTAAGTTAGAACTTATACTGAACTCTGAACGTAAGAACATTGTCATGTATATCATTCTTGTAAGTAAGATCACTGTTACCGTTTGCTACAGTTGATGAAGTTGCGGCACTGTTGATCTTTTCATTTGTTACCATGTCGTAGTAAAGAACGAATTTAATATTGGAGTCCCAATGATAAATCCACCCGAGACCTAACGTGGTATATTTAATATCTGCCCATCCGAGTTTTGTATTGCCGCCGATTCTTCCGATATCGTCGCCTTTTACATCCGTGTTCGGATCGAAGACATCATATTTAAGTACGAACTGATTGTCGTTGCCGATGTTCTGTATATAATTGATATAGTAACCGGCAAAGTTTCTCAGATAAATGTCACCTGCGCCGCGTGCATAAAATTTGTTGTCGGATTTTGAGCCGGGTTGTTTACCGCTGATGTATTCACCGCGTAGTGAGAATCCGCCGAGAATAGGAAGATCATAATATATTTGCATATCGCCGCCGAGATATTGTCTGTCTGCTTTTTGTTCGGAAGCAGCTTTGGCGGTTGGTGTGGCATTCGGATTATCTAATGTATAAATTTTGTTTACAGTTGTAGTTGTTGTTGTCTTTAAAGCGTAGGAATAAGTTTTAACCGAGTCAAGTCCGAGAGATGTCTTTACCCATGACGAATCTTTTGTCAATGAGGTCGTTGATGAGCTTGAAGAAGGATCAAGTGTAACTTTGCCGATGTATGCTGAAACACCCGCGTCAATAGCCAGATTTTCTTCAACGAAAGGAAGTGAAATGCCGAATCTTCCGATAAAGTCCTTGTTGTTATCTGTTTCAGCAGCAATGCCGTTGCCGTTAAACAAGCCTAATTTTAAGTTGAATAGATTGAGAAAGTCAACCTGCGGGCGTATTTCAAGTTTTGCTCCAAGATCTCTTTCACCGGGGAACAATGTTTGAAACATTCTTGTGCGTTCGGGAGTCTCGCGGCTGCTTGAGGAGTATTCGATTTCAAATCCGAATGGACGATTAAAAATACCCGCCCACAATTCCGCGGTCTTAAGCCAGGGCTCCTGAACGGTTACATATGCATCCTTTGTTGAGAAACCGCCTTCCGAAGCGTCAAATTGCAAAACATAATTAGTAAACGTGGTATTATAGTTAAATTTAATTCTTCCGCGTCTTACTGCGAAACGGTTATGAGTCAATGTCGGTAGATTTCCGCCGGCAAAGGATTTTACAGCATCGTTTTGAGCTGATTGAAACTGTGTCTGTATATAACCGGATACTTTAATTTTTGAAAGGGCGTCAACGACGGATTTTACTTCAAGGAACGATTCATTCAACCCGTCCACCTGTCCCTTAACCTCGCCGATTTTTTCTTCAATGGTAGGTTCAGCCGCAGCCGCTGATTCCTGTGATGTTGTGTCTGTGTCCTGTGCAAAACTTGCTTTGCCTCCGAGCAGCACAAGCAAAATAACAATTGATATAAAATATTTCATAGATACCTTTTTATGTAATGTTAAAAAATCCACGCAGAAAAATTACGCTCCCAAGATTAACTCAATATTATGTGGGGATTAAGAAATCGTTAAGTTGACAAAAAAGGATTTATTTAGGCGCTAAAAATGTTATTTTTCTCTTGAAAGGATTGAAAGGCTTTGTTTTTTTTTGGGCAGAGAAGCCAAAACAATGCGCGACAACAAATGCAAAAATAGATGTGGTTTGAGCTATGAAAATAAACACAATACGAAACAAAATATCCTTATTATATATCCTCTTCGCCATAGTCATTCTTGCGGTAGCAGGCTTGGTCATTGACCTTGAGATGGAGTCTTTTGTAAAAAAGAATGTCGAAACTAATTTGATGCGGGAGATTGACCTGCTCGGTACTTATTTTCAGGCTGCGGGCAGCATTCCTCAGGAGGAGCTCTCTCTTCGTTTAGCCGACCATTTAAAGCGGACTCAGGTAAGAGTTACGGCTATTGACAGTACCGGCCGCGTACTTGTTGATTCCGATATCCGGTATGATAAAATTGCACAGGCAGAAAACCATCTCTCTCGTCCGGAAGTGCAACTTGCTTTAATCTACGGAAGCGGAAAAGATATTAGACTGAGCAAGTCAACAAGTCATGAATATTTCTATGTCGCTAAAAAGGTGGATGGAATTAATAACTCCGCTCTTCCCGGACTGCGCTTTATCCGGGCATCATTATCCCTGCAAAGCATGAAACAGGAAATTGCCGATGTGCGATGGAATATTTTTATGGCGGGAATTATTGTGCTGCTGCTCGTTTTTCTTTTAAGCAGCGCAATATCGGCGAGGATAGCACGTCCCGTAAAAAAAATTATTCAAAAGGTGAACGAGGTATCGCAAGGGAATTACAATCTAAAGATTGATGTTCAGTCGAACGATGAAATTAAAGTATTGAGCGATTCGATTAACAAGTTGACCGCTAAAATAAACGGTGATATGATTGAGCTTGAACGGCTCGCGAAAATACGCTCACAGTTTTTGGCAAATGTGTCGCATGAATTGCGGACGCCGTTATTCTCAATACAGGCATTTATCGAAACGCTTATGCAGGGAGCAATCAACGATCCCGAAGTTAACCAAAAGTACTTGAAGAAAACACTCGCGCATGTTGACCGTCTGAATTTTCTATTGACCGACTTGATTGAAATATCACGAATAGAGTCCGGAGATTTGAAATTGAGCTTTCGATATTTTCCGGTGAGTGAGTTATTCACCCAGCTTGGCGAGTCATTCCGTACATCATGCGCCATGAGAAGCATGACTCTGGAAATTGCATCTGCGGAAAACCTACAAGTGTATGGGGACAAATCAAAATTACTGCAAGTGTTCTCCAATCTCATCGGTAACGCTATAAAATACAATCCCGATGGAACAAACATAAGGGTATACAGCAGGGAGAATGAAGAATCCGTTACATTTTATATAGAAGATAACGGCATCGGTATTGAAGAAGAGCATTTACCCAGGTTGTTCGAGCGCTTCTATCGTATTGATAAAGAACGTTCGCGCGAAACAGGCGGTACGGGGTTGGGTTTGGCAATTGTGAAACATATTGTCGAAGCACACGGCGGAACAATAACTGTATCGAGTATGCCGGGGCAAGGAACAATATTCGCTTTTACATTGAAGCGGTAGAAGTTATTTTGACACAACAACTCTGAGTACTGCTGCTGACGATTTTCAGTCTTCAAAGTCCTGAAAGTTATATCCGGCCTTGGCCAGCGCACGCTGTACGGCTCCGAGGATATATGTATCTAATCTATGGGGGAGTACCGGAACCTCGGTCGTCATTTCCAGTTTATTTAAAAGCCCGGCTTTTATGTCATCGCTCAACTCTTCGCAAAGATCATACATACCGTTTGATTGCTCCTCGAGTACATTATGCCGCTCTAAAATATATTTGACGGCTCGTATTACGGAAGATGAAGGAGGCGGCACCATTAATGAGGTCAGAGCCCCATGGTCGAGCCGCAGCTGAGCAATTAAAGCAGCTGCTTTTTCGGAATGTGATGCGCGCAAGGCAGGAAACAATATTGTTTCTTCCATCTTAATGTGTTTCAGAAGACCCGTGCGGAACTGAGCATACATCTCTTCATTATAAATTCCGGGGTTTATCTCAGCTGTTTCCAGAACAGATTCGAGCCTTCTATGGTCGTCCGTAAAAAAATTATATATACGTCCTTTCATATTATATGTGCTCCTTGTTGATTGTTTTGTGATGTACCGGGATTAACGTTTAACCGAATTTAAATAATGAGCGTTAGTATGTTACTAAATTCAACAGTAACAACAGAACGCATTCTGCCATAGTTCCTTTAAAGCTCTTCCAAATTCATCACTAATGAAAGGCATGAAATTACGGGAAAAGCGGGTATTATAAATAAAAAACCCCTTCCGGGCAAAACCTTTCAGGGGCTATATAATTTCGTACAAAACCACAACAAATGGTTAAGGTAAATCCTCAACTTCGGCGATGTAGCGTTTTGTCGCTTCGGGAAGTTCTTTCCAAATCTTAATGGCAAGAAGCATTCCGATAAGCGCGAACGGCATCAGGAAGATCGGCCACCAGTGCCAGTTCCAGGTAGTTAAATAACCGAGACTGAAAGACTGGATGCCGGTTCCGAGATACACAAATCCGTCAACAATACCGGATGAAGTAGCGGTTGCTTTTCTTCCTCCGAAATCCGCCGCTGCTGTTCCCGACATGAGAGAATGCACACCAATAACCGCCATGGAAATGAGCACTGCTGCACTGCCGATAACAATAGGCGATGTTGTCAGGAAGAGCGCCATGAGTATTGTCATGATAAACATGAATCCGCACAGAAAAACTACTGGTGGTCCTCTTCTCGAATGGAAATAATTATCGGAAATCAACCCACCGAGGAATCCGCCGATGATTCCGAAGATACATAGCAGCAAGCCCCAGTTCTCAACAAAGAACTCAGCGCCCGGTTGTTTGATTTCTTTTGCGAAAATAAAATACCATTGAATGATACCATTTCTTAAAACACCGGATGTCAATTCAATAAAAGCAAAGATGAGCATGATCGGACTGGTGAAAACACTTTTCAATAACTGCCATGCGGTAAATTCTTCATCCATGTGTCCTGATGATGCATCGTGTGTCTCAAACGGAGGAAATCCGGCTTGTTCCGGTGTATCTTTAATAACCAACCAATCGAACACTGCCCAAAAAAGCAGAATGGCCGCCGGAATGTAGAACACAGCCCAGGTTGCATCGCTGGTGTGACTGCCGACAGCAAAAACATGCCGTAAAATACCGGTAAGCCATGTTTCTGCTCCGGCTGATTTTGCTTTAGTCATTTCAACGATTCCCTGGCCCCAGTCGAAAGCAAAATACATACCGAATGAAATGAGCGTGCCGAAAATTGCTCCGAACACACCGCGTTCGCGAACGTGAAACCAGTAAGCTTTAACCTTAATAATCGAAACAGCTCCGTAACTCTGAAAGTACATATTCATTGAGTAGAGGAGCGAAAAGATCGTGACCAGTTTGACGTGTATTTGTCCGGTCAAAACAAGGTAGGTCACCAATCCGAGCAAAATATTTGCAATTGAAGAACCGATTGAAGCAATAAGAATGCCGGTTTTTCCGCCAAGCTTATCAACGAGCGGTCCGTTTATCAAGAATGAAACCGCATAGGTTATGGTGCCAGCGGCAAAAATGAGTCCAAAGTCCTCTTTTGACATAAGACTTCCGAGCGCATTTTTGGATATATTCAGATTGTACCGCCCCATATACAAAAAAGCATAGGTCATTCCGAGGGGGAACCAATTAATAAACCGCCTGATCATGAACCAGGATTCATGCTTTAATGGATTGTGCTTAAAGTAGAGAATAATTATTAAGGCGAGACAAATAACAACAATAATTGTTCCCATATAAATTTAATTTCTCCGGGAGATAAATTCGTAGATGATGTTTGATGAAGAGAAGAGAACGGCTTGATTATTCAACTGATCTCACACAAGTAAAAGTTTTCAATGTAGTTCGTTCCTTGAAGAATCAAGCGAATTGATTTTATGAATTAAAAAAACCTAATTAGTTAATTTAAATATATCGCTTTGCCGCACAATCTCAAATTAAGTTTATGTTAAAAATAGCCGCAATAGGAGCAAAACCGTAAATACTGTGATTTTGTGATAAAATCGCACTTTATTTGCGTCCAATGCTTGCAGTTATCAAATAAAAGGCCGAATAAACGAATAAAACCTGTCGAATATTGAACAAAGAGCGGAATTTGACAGGTTTCTTAATTTAATTAGGATAAAGTGAAAAACAGCATAATATAATATTATATATTTTGATATTTGCCTTAATATTTTTAAGTTTTGGGCGTACATCAATATATTTAAGGAAGATTATGCCAAAGTTTGGAATCATAGCCTTCATTTCTCTGGCAATACTTGCTGTCGCGGCACTATTCGCTCCGGCTGGAGCAACAACCGCGGCTGCCGGAACAATTAATGCAGGCGATACTGCGTGGATGCTAACGGCAACGGGTCTTGTTCTTCTCATGACGCCGGGTCTGTCGTTCTTCTACGGTGGAATGGTGAGTCCGAAAAATGTTATTTCTACTATGTTTCAGAGTTTTATCGCGATGGGTTTAATAAGTGTACTGTGGGTCGTGGTCGGTTTCAGTCTGGCTTTTGGTGAAAGCTACCACGGACTGATTGGAAATCCGTTTTCTCATTTTATGCTGCGCGGAGTATCGGAAGCCCCAAATCCGGCATTTGCGGCCACGGTTCCGTTTCTTCTGTACGCGCTCTTTCAGTTAAAGTTTGCAATTATTACTCCGGCGCTTATAACGGGAGCAATCGCGGAACGTGTGCGGTTTTCTTCATACGTGATTTTTATCGGATTATTTTCGTTGTTTATTTATGCTCCGCTCGCACATTGGACGTGGCACCCCGATGGGTTTTTACGCAAGTTAGGCGTTCTCGATTTCGCGGGTGGAACAGTTGTGCATATGTCCGCGGGCTATGCTGCTCTTGCGGGCGCACTTTTTCTGGGAAGAAGAAAAACCCATTTGAAAAATGAACTTCATGTTCCGGCAAATATTCCATATGTGCTGCTCGGAACCGGATTGTTATGGTTCGGATGGTTCGGATTTAATGCCGGTTCTGCTTTAGGCGCAAACGCTTCGGCAGTGCTTGCATTTGCAACCACTAACACGGCCTCAGCTTCAGCTGCTTTGGCGTGGATATTTTTTGATATGATGATCGGCAGGAAACCGTCTGCTTCAGGCGCTTCCATTGGTGCGGTCGTCGGACTTGTCGCCATCACCCCCGCGGCAGGATTTGTCACGATAGGGCAAAGCGTGTTCATCGGTACTGCCGCAAGCGTTATCAGCAATCTGGCTGTGTACGTCCGGACCAGAAGCAAATTGGATGATACGCTGGATGTATTTCCTTGCCACGGTTTGGGCGGCATTGTCGGTATGATTATGACCGGAATATTTGCAAAAGACGTCGGCCTTGCTTATGGACAAACGAAAACTTTTCTCGCGCATATGCTTGGACTGCTTATCGTTTCCGTTTTCGCATTCGGCGGTTCATATCTATTATATAAACTTACCGATATGATACAATCACTGCGCGTTACACACGAAGAAGAAGTTTACGGCTTGGACTTGAGTCAGCACGGCGAAAGTATCGAGCATTAATTTTTTATTACTCCAAGGTAAATAAGCTGCCTGAGCACTCCTCATTATGCAAGGGCAGCTTATTATTTATTATACATCCCTCCTTAAATATTTCTATTGATAACTGGAATCATTTTTATAAGTTTGTGATAGATCAAAAGCGGTAATTATGTATATGCACACGATTTTATATCCGGTTCCCGATTCGATAAGAATATTGAATCCAAAGCGAGGCGGGAATCAATTTCTAAAATTACCAGGCTTAATCACACGTTATTCGGCAAAAACAGGGGTTTACTATTGTCTGCACTAAACACAAAGACCTTTATAAGCAATGATACGGAGATTGTTCTTAATTCGTTGAATGGTGTTGTTCTTGTACACCATGCCGAATCGGGAAAGCTATTGTGGGTAAATTCGAAAATATTTGATATTTACGGATATACCCGGGAGGAAGTGCTGCATATTAGCGGAGATGCAGATAGTGATTATGCCCAGTCAATCCACGAAACGTTTGAGAATTTTAGAAAAACTGCCGAATTAGGCATCCGGCAAATTGACTGGAAAGCCCGCCATAAGGACGGTCACTGGTTTTGGGTCGAGGTTAATTCTTCATATGCCGAAATAGAGGGAGAAAGTTTAATTATTTCCACCATTCGGGATATACATGAGCGCAAAGAGCTGGTTCAGCAGCTTTCGGAAAGTGAGATGCGCTTTCGTGCTCTGCACGATGGACTGTTTGGTGGTATAGGGATTCATGATAAGGGATTAATACTCGATTGCAACAAAGGGCTGAGTGATCTAACCGGGTATACCCGCGAGGAATTGATAGGTATGAACGGGCTGGAGCTGATAACTCCCCAATTACGAGATTTCGTGCGTGGTAATATTGCAAGCGGATATATCGGGGTTTACGAGGTTGAGGGAATTAAAAAAGACGGCACAGTATTCCCGCTTCAAATTAGCGGGCGCAATATTCCATATAAAGGAAAAACTGTCCGGGTTACGGAATTCAGGGATATTACCGAGCGGAAAAGAATTATTGAGGACTTGCGGGAAAAAGAAGAGCGCCTGCGTCTGTTAATGGAAAATATCAGCGACGCCATTTTCGAAACGGATATTGAAGGTCATTATTTATTTATTTCACCTTCTTATACCAGAATCACCGGATGGGGCGACGAAGTCATCGGCAGTAAGGCGATGGAAAAAATTCATCCTGAAGATCGTGAAAAAGCAGAAGCGATAGTTCGGCTTACACTCGCGTCAAAAACAAATATCGTTCATGAGTATCGCTTTAAACACAAAACAAAAGGATATATTTGGATAGAATCTCATTGCTGTGTGTATTTAAACAGTGATGGGAATCCACGGTTTTTGGTAAGTTCACGTGATATTTCCGAGTGGAAAGAAACCGAAATCTTAATGAGGGAAAGTGCGGAAAGTTATCATGGCTTAATCAATTCCGTTGACGAAGCGATATATTTTTTAAATGAAGATTGCGTTTTTATAGATGTCAACGACGGCGCCTGTAAAATGTACGGATACACGAGGGAGGAACTTGTCGGAAAAACACCGGCGGCTGTAAGTGCTCCCGACATGAACGATCTTGAAGAAGTATCAACTGCAATTGCCCGTGCTTTTGGCGGTGAGACGACCAGAATACAGTTCTGGGGCATGCGTAAAAACGGAGAAATATTTCCGAAGGACATAAGAATTTCAAAAGGGCGGTACTTTGGTGAGGATATTGCCATAGCGGTAGCATTTGATATAACCGAGGCTAAGAAACAGGAGCGCGTACTTATTGAAGCCAAAGAAAAAGCAGAGGCGATGAGCCATGCAAAATCGAACTTTTTGGCGAATATGAGTCACGAACTCCGGACACCGCTTATCGGCATTTTGGGATACTCGGATCTTTTACTGGAGAATGCCGGTAATGACGAACAGTTTAAAATGATCGAGGCAATTAACGAGTCCGGCAAGCGGCTGCTTGGCACTTTAAATCTGATTCTCAATTTATCGAAGATTGAGGCCGATAAAATTGAAGTGAAATATGTGCGCGCTGATTTATGCAACGCCGTCAAAGAGTTGGTAAAAACATTCGAGGGGATTGCGCTCAAAAAAAACATCTGCTTTGAGTTAAGCGTTAAGGATTGTCCGCTTCATGCAAAAATTGATAAGCAGATGTTTGATTCTATTGTTAACAACTTGGTGAACAATGCCGTTAAATTTACCAACCAGGGGAAAATAACGATTGAGGTTTTTAAAGAGTTTGAGGGAAGTGAAGCATGGGCGGTTATCAGGGTAAGTGACACGGGTATCGGTATGTCGCCTGAGGCCTGTAATTATATTTTTGAAGAGTTCCGTCAGGCAAGCGAGGGTCTTGGCCGTGCTTATGAGGGCACGGGATTAGGGTTGACTATTGCCAGAAAATATGTGGATATTTTAAATGGAGAAATCAGCGTTAAAAGCAAACCCGGTGAAGGGAGTATTTTTACAGTAAAGCTACCATGTATTATGGAAAATAATATCACAAAACATCAAAACGTCCAGCCGGATCACGAATCCGGGCAGACAGTCTTTCCGCATGTGCTTCTTGTGGATGATGACCTTACAACATTCGGTGTCATTAAATATATGACGGCAAAATTATGCACAATCATTCATGCGAAGGATGCCAAAGAGGCGATAGCGGCGATTCAGGAGAAATCCTACGACCTTATTCTGCTTGATATAAATCTGGGTGTCGGCCTGAACGGCTTTGACGTTCTGAAGGAAATCAAGGCAGCACAGGGTTGCCAATCGGTGCCGGTTGTCGCGCTTACGGCATATGCAATGGCGGGAGACAGAGAGAGATTTCTATCTGCGGGATGTGATTACTATCTGGCAAAACCGTTCAAAAAAATGGATTTGCTGGAACTCATTCAAACCGCTCTCAAGAAGCAGTAACCTTTATATATTTATATATTCACGGATGAACTATGACCTTTTGTTCGGCATCACGATGTTATGCCCAAGTATTTTGTATTCTTATTATTTCAACAACGTACATATTTCTGTTCGCAAGCTGTGCTTCACCGGTAGTTAATCTTACGGATGCAAAGCAGGCGGTTAATAACTACTATACAAGCGGCGCGTATGCAAAAGAATTAGGGGCCGTGTTGAATAATGCGCGAAAAGATTTTGAAAAACTAAAACTCGATAGTACTTCCGTTATCATATTTGATGTTGATGAAACCACGCTCGATAATTTTGACCAGATCAAAAAATATGATTTCGGATTTGACATGAGCGCTTGGGAAGATTGGATTCAAGCCGCGGCAGCACCGCCCATTATGCTGCAACAACAAAAAATCTGAAAAGCGCCGGTTACACTGGCTATGATACCCTCATTGTCCGGAGCCCCGAAGAAGAAAAGGTACCCGCAAGTTTATATAAGTTGAAAAAACGTCAGGAAATTACAAACGCGGGTTATACAATAGTAATGAATTTCGGAGATCTGGAAAGTGATTTATATGGTGGTTATTTCGGAATCGCGGTGAAACTTCCGAATATGTTATACTGTTTTCCCTGATGTAGTTGTTTTTGAGAATTTGAGTAATGCTGTATGAAAAATCAGACACTAATAATTGTTTTATGTATTCTTATTGGCGGGTTTGCTTTTGCGCAGGAAGGACCGAAAGTACTTATCGTTACTGCGCATCCCGACGACGATGCCGCGTGTGCTGCGACTGTTTATAAGATAACGCACGATATGCAGGGAAAAGCCGACCTCGCGCTGATAACCAACGGCGAAGGCGGGTATAAATATTCAACACTTGCTGAGGATATTTACGGTCTTGAGCTGACTGAAGAAAAAATCGGCAGGGAAGCATTGCCAACTATTCGCAAAAAGGAATTGATGGCGGGCGGTAAAATTGTCGGTGTGCGAAATTATTATTTCTTCGATCAAAAAGATACAAAGTACACATTAGACATGACCGAAGTTCTAAGCACCGCATGGGATACTGCCGCAGTGAAACACCGGTTGAAAAAAATCATAACACAGGGAAAGTACGATTATATTTTTTGCCTGCTGCCGGTACCCGAAACCCACGGACATCATAAGTCGGCAACGCTGCTTGCTCTTCTTTCAACTGTTGAACTACCCGAAGCTTTGCGCCCCGCCGTGTTTGCCGTTTCAACTTCAGAAAAGGGTGATACGAATAAGTTGACATTCATGGGATTGAAAGAGTATCCTATTACTGCGGTTAATACAACAACGCCGGCTTTTTCGTTTGACAGAACACAGCCGTTCGGTTTTAAAAATGTGCTGAATTATAAAATATTAGTAAACTGGCTTATCGCCGAGCACAAATCACAAGGCACAATGCAGCTGCTTATGAATCGCGGCGATTACGAAAATTTTTACAGCTTCAATATTAATTCTTCCGCGAAAGTAGAAGAAGCAAAAAAAGTATTTCAGGCGCTTTCTATCAATCACTTCAAATCGAAAAGTTACGGCGAGTAACTGAATATAGAGGAATATTTGAAAGAGCAGAATGTGAAGAAAGAAGCGCATCTCGAACGCAGGCTCGGGTTATGGCAGGCATCTTCTCTTAATATGATAAACATGGTGGGCATCGGGCCTTTTGTCGTTGTTCCCGTTATCTTCAGTATTATGGGCGGTCATAACGTGCTGCTTCCATGGGTGGCAGGAGCCATCATCGCGATACTTGATTCGTTCATCTGGGCAGAACTGGGTGCAAAGTATCCCCTTGCAGGCGGTACCTATAATTTTCTCCGGGAAGCATATAAAGACCGCGGACTTGGACGCTTCATGTCGTTTCTTTTCATATGCCAGATTATGGTGCAGGCGCCGTTAGTCATTGCCTCGGGAGCGATAGGATTCTCACAGTACTTTTCTTATCTGTTTCCTTTACCTGTATACGGGCAAAAGGCGGTATCGGGTTTGGTTGTGATTGCCTTAACCGCTCTGCTGTATAGAAAGATACAGGATATAGGAAAAATATCTATTCTGCTTTGGGTTGGTGTCATCGGAACAATAGTATGGTTAATCTTTGGCGGACTGACACATTTCAACACGGAATTGTTTATGTCGGCGGCAAAATTTGACGGCGGGCTTTCCACGCTTTTCTTTGCGGCGCTCGGCCACGCCTCCGTTCAAACTATCTACTGCTTTCTCGGATACTATAATGTTTGTCAGGTCGGCGGCGAAACCAAAACGCCGGAAAAGACTATTCCTCGCAGCATGTTCATCTCGGTCGCGGGTATTACTGTATTATATCTGTTATTAAACATCAGCATCGCGGGAGTAGTACCGGCTGAAAATGCGATGCACTCTAAATTCATCGTCAGCAATTTTGTTGAAACTCTATACGGTAAAAACGCGGCGAACGTTACGACGCTTCTTATATTATGGATAACATTTGCCTCGCTGTTCTCGGTGATGCTTGGATACTCCCGCGTACCGTACGCTGCGGCGAATGACGGAAATTTTTTCAAAGCGTTCGCACGTATCCATCCGGAAAAACATTTTCCGCATATCTCGCTGCTGGTGCTTGGGGGAGTTGCGTTTATATTCAGCCTGCTTTTCAGGTTGAAAGAAGTGATAGAAGCTATTATTGCAATGCGAATTCTCGTACAATTTGTCGGACAATCGGTGGGGCTGATGATGTTGAGAAAAAGCAGGCCGAAAGAGGAGTTCCCATTTAAAATGTTTCTCTATCCGATCCCGGTTGTAATATCAATTATATTCTGGCTGCTGGTATTTTATTCGACGGGACCAATGTTTATGTTCTCCGGAATAGCAATGATCGGTGTGAGTACCGCGCTATACTTTTTGCGTAAAGGAATAAATAAGAACACCGCTACTTAACGGAATAAAATCCGTTGCTCGAAAACGTATTGGAAATTGCGGAGTTGTACGGATTCCCTTTTATTGTCAACTGCAAAGAGTGGAGAAAATCACCGCGCTTCGGACTCATATAATTGAGCCAGTAAAAGCTGTTGGCGAATTTATCAATTTGTCCCTGTATCGCCAGAAATTGCGATTTTAAAGTTGATATGTCACTGACCTTTATATACCCGTTTGTTCCTATCTGTATCAACTTGGTCGTATCTATCTCGTTGCCAAGACCAATACAATATACAAGCTTTTCACCTTTAGCTGCTATGACTTCACCAATAGAATGACTTCCCTGCGTATCGCTGCCATCGGTAAAAAGTATGAGAGCGCCCTGCTCAATCAGGCTTGTCGAGTAATTGTCCGTCCATCTGTTAAGACCTATAACTGCCGCCCCGTATAGATCGGTAGAAGCTTTACCTGCTCCAATGGAGTTAATGGTGTTCGTTAACTTTGTTTTGTCAGAAGTAAAGTCGCATAATAAGCTCGTGCTATCGGAAAAAATATACACGGCGACTTCCTGTCCGGATGTGAGGTTGCTAATTAATGAAACAGCGGCATCCTTGATTTGCGACAGATTGGCTGTGACACTTGCGCTGTTGTCAAGCATGAGAACTGTTTTAAATGTATATGGACTGGCGGATTTCTTTTTAATAATCATGCCGGATTCGGTCGGTGAAACCTGTGCGTTATCTTCAAGCACGACAAAGTCGTCAGTGGTTAAATCGGCTATGCCGTTGCCGCTAAGATCTGCCACCTGAAACATCGCGTCAACATAACAGGGTAGGGATGTGCCGAAATAATACGGTATCATCTGATATCCGGCGGTGTTGTAAAAACGTGTCCGCGTGCTGAAATTCCAGATGGGCCCAGCAGAGGTAGATGAATCAGCCCGTTTGGCTGTTACTGACCAATAATACGTTTTATTCAATGACAGCCCGCTTACCGAAAGGGAATCAGAAGTAATATCTTTAGCCAAATAGGATATCGGCGGAGTGAGACTATCAAACAATACATCATATTTTACAGCGTCGGCAGCCTTCCATGATAATTTTAGTGAGACCGGTTGATCCGGTGCGCTGTTTGCAGGCGAAGGAGTATTTGGCGTATTGGATTCCGGCTGCACGATTGATGATGTCTGTTCCACACAACCCGTGTAGGAAACAAAAAGCACCACCGTGAAGAGTAATATTCCGGTCAGCCGAAGGTTTCTTTTATGTAAGCGCACTTGTGCCACGTTCGTATGATGTTTATTTAACTCCTTTAAACTATGAAAATTAATTGAGACTTGCATAAAGATAAATTGAGGAGTTGGGGTTCAGATGAAAACATGATGGCAGAATGTTACTACGGTGAATGAGTTACGAGGGAAGTCAAAGCATATTTTGAAAACGAATGCATAAAACGAAGGAACTCATCAACCCCTACCCTTCTTCTCTTACCAAGAGAAGAAGGGAGTAATCACATTTACGGCAGTAATTATTCTCTGTACAACGTGGTTTTTGCCCCTTTTCTCTTATTAAGAGAAAAGGGGGAGGGGATATGAGTTCATTTTATTATTACGAAAATTATGTTACAACTAAAAGCATAGCCATTATTGTCTCGTATTCTCAATTTTATTTCTGCAATTAATCTGTGGTCTTGGGAATAACGTACCCCTCTTTATCGAACTATCCTAAAATTGTTACTAAGTTTTCAAAAGAACCGGAGTTGGCTCAAGGAGAATGATCTCCGGGTGCCTACCTTTCGTTGTGCATTAATAAAAAAAATATCTATATTATAAGAGAACAATCACAAATCTTGCGAATGCTGTTTAAAAGAAAAAAAATACAGGAACTGGATAAAACCTTTGACACCTTCCGGGAAGTTGCTGAGAACACTCCGGATAAGGAAAAGCAGCTGGATCAGTTCATAGTCCTTTTAGAAAAAGAGCAGTTTTCCAGCGAGGATGCCGTTGAATTCAAAAATCGGCCGATTGACGAAAAACTACGTCCGTACCATGAACTGGATAGGCAGACGAAGGACAGAAATTCAACACTTGACCGCTTTATTCTTCTGCTTGAAAGGGAGAATATTACCAGTGAAGAAGTGTATTTATATCAACGCAGGTTAAGAATGTTCAAACTTGCCGGAATCTGCACCGGTTTGATACTGGCCATTATAGGTGCTCTGGCAATCCTCCTACCTCTGCCGAAATGGGCCGAAATCATGACAATTTTCTACTTTAATCCCGATGACGGCATCGCCGTTTCGGATATTTTAGGGGCATTTGTTATGGTAATCGGCATTTATATTGTCGTCAACTTGTCTCTGAAAAGATAACTCTCCGACTCCCCGCATCTTGTAATTCAATCGGAATATCCATAAATTTAACAGTTATATTATATTAAATTTTGGAGTAATAATGAAAAAATACTATCCTCTTGTAGTATCCTTCGCCGTCCTTGCTTTTATGGCGATCACGGGATTTGAATGTTCATCCTCAGAGATGACGAGTGCAAAAGTTTACATGAATCAGAAGGACTATGATAAAGCCACAAAATTTTTGCAGGCAGAAGTAAAGAAAAATCCTAAAAACGAAGAAGCGTACTACTGGTTAGGTACTCTTAACGGAGAAAAACAAGATTATGCTGCAATGCTTGACGCTTTTAATAATGCAGATGCAGCCGGCACAAAATTTTCAAAAGATATTAAACAGGCAAAGAAAAAATACTGGTACGATTGTTTTAATAAGGGCTATGATTACTTCAAAAAAGCAACAAATGCGGCCTCAAAAGATACTCAGGCTGTAATGTTTGAAAAATCGGCCAACTCATTCAAGCAGGCTACCATTATTGAGCCTGATTCAGTAATCGCTTACAAGAACCTCTATTTGACGCTGCATAACCTCGGAAAAGCAGATGAAGCGTTAGTAGTACTGAAAAAATCACTCCAAATAAGCAACTCTGTTGACGATTATGCTAAACTCGGCGAAATATATTATAACAACGGTGTCGAGGCAAAGAGTAATTTTGCCCGCACAAAAAATGCTGCCGATAGTGTAAAAGCCTATGCAAGCTTTGATGAGGCAATTTCTCTACTTGAAAAAGCAAGAAAAGCATATCCTCAGGATGGCGATATTTTACAGCTGCTTTCAAACTCCTATGTCGCTGCAAATAAACTGAAAGTTGCAAAACAGACATTTAAAGAAATCGTTGATGCTGATCCGAATAATAAATTGTATCACGTTAACTACGGTGTAATTCTTCAGGGCGGTGCTGAATACGCGGAAGCTGAAGTACAGTTTAAGAAGGCCGTTGAAATTGACCCCGGCTTTGCGGCTGCTCAGTACAGCCTTGCCATTACCTACATTAAGTGGGCAGATGCTCTTCAGAAAAAAGCAGATCAGGGCAACGCGGAAGATCCTGAAGTCAAAAATAAATTCCGTTCTGCTTTGCAGATACTTGAACAGTATGTTGAAAAACAAAAAGAAGACAGTAACGCATGGCAGGCTTTGGGAATCGTTTATTCCCACCTGAGTATGTTGAATGAAGCAACTGCTGCATTTAACAAAGCAAAATCACTTGCTAAATAATGTAATATATCGGAAAAATTTATGAGTCAACCTAAAGAACAACCGGGACAGCAGATCAATATCGAATTGGGCGAAAAGGAAGCCGAGGGAATTTATTCCAATTTGGCTATCATTACCCATTCACCTGCTGAATTTGTGCTCGATTTTACGCGTATCACTCCGGGCGTTCCGAAGGCTCGCGTACTTTCACGTATCATTACTACTCCACAGCATGCTAAAATGTTGCTGATGGCGTTAAAGGATAATATCGAAAAGTATGAATCACGATTTGGTGAAATCAAAATTGAAGGGTCACAGGACCAGCACTTCGGATTTGCACCACCGTTTCCAGATAAAGAAAAAGTGAACTAAAAATTAAAGCGGCTTTCGAGCCGCTTTTTTATTATAATTCACGCAAAGACGCAGAAAAAATTTACCGCCAAGTTCGCAAAGAACGCAAAGTATATTTATATTTTTGAATTGTACTTGATGATCCGCCTTGTGTTGCCATTGACTCATAAAATCCACTACTGCATATTTGCAAACAAGTTCATCGCTTTATAATATCGGATTAGTAGTTTGTTGTTAAACACGATGAACGGCGAATCCGTATCTAAATAATTAGCTTTGCGTTCTTTGCGAACTTGGCGGTAAATGGCTAAAAGGTGATTGCGGTGGTGCGGAAGGCGCGCGGGAAGCGGCTCTTCAGAGTACCGTCATGCACTACTCCGGTGCCGATGATGTGGCCTTTATACTTAATGGCGGCTTGTCCTTTAATATCCGTTTTCAGATTTTTCAGCAGTGCGCCATCCATATATTTTTTTATCTCATCACCGTTTTGGAGTGTGATAATGTTTTTTGTGATGTGATTTTCGAGAATTTGCGCGAGGTTCGTATGGATAATAAAATTGCCATACTTATCAAGTGCCCCGATTTTCAAACCTGCTTTATTGAATGATATAAAATCTCCGCCGTCCCAATCTTTTGAGAGGATATAATAGTCATCACTTTTTTCGACGATTGTATAATTCTCAAATACTTCCGGTTGAATTCCGAATTGTCCGCTCACTTGTAAAATAATTGGTTTTAACTCGTCTTTTTTGCAGACGCGGAATGTCGTTTTAAGTTTGCCGGCGTTTTTCGGGATGTATGGCGCGGATTCTATCTTCCTGAATTTTGCGATGAAAAATCCTTCCGAGCCTGCTTCCCACGGAGTAATCCGTTTTGTGAGTGACAGAGTATCGGAAAATTGTTTTCCACCGAATGATGTAAATCCGGGATTATTTGGAATCGGCAGAGTAAACTCTTCAAGCTCAACTGGATATTTTTGTAACGCAAGGTTAACGACTTCTTCGTTCTCCGTAATTGAAAGAGTGCAGGTTGAGTATACCAATGTGCCGCCTTGTTTCAACATTTTAATTGCCGATACGAGCAGCCGGTATTGCAATGATGCCAAACGTTCTGCCATGTCTTCCGACCACCAGTTGCTTACTTCGCCTTTTTTGTGGACAATGCCCAGCCCGCTGCACGGTGCATCAACAAGGATGCGGTCGAAGTACTCGGGGAAGTATGAAGAGAGAACTTCACCATTCATCTGAAGAATCCCGCAGTTGAGTACGTTCAGGCGCTCAACATTAAAAGATAGTATCCCTGCTCTGTTAGGGGTGAGTTCATTTGCGACCAGTGTCCCGGTGTTATCCATCAGCTCCGCGAGCAGAGTCGTTTTTGAACCCGGGGCAGCGCACATATCCAGCACGATTTCATTTCGCTGTGGTGCTAAAACATGAGGCGGCAGCATTGATGAAAGCGATTGCAGATAATAATGCCCCGTAATATGTTCCATCGTTTTTCCGGCAACACGATTCGGATCAGTAATTTTCATCGCGCCGGAAATGCCGGTGACGGGTTCCGACTCAATGCCGTATTCAGAATGCAAAACCCCGGCGAGCTTTTCCGGAGTTGTCTTTAGTGTGTTTACTCGAATAAAATCGGTAGTTTCTTCCAAAGCATACTGACAATAGCGTGCTGTCCATTCTTCGCCGTATATGCCCTGAAGATAATCGGAAATTTTTACGCTGACGGGAATTTTATTCGGCTTCAAAAGCGCACCAGATCTAATTGATAGAATATTTGGGTAACGGTATCGTGTGGATTTATGCCTTCGGGAAAACTCTTAACATAATCTTTGCGGATGCGTTTTATCATTTCGTCAAGATACTTTTCAAATGCAGCGACAGAGGCTGTCATAACCTTTTCATCTTTTGGAATGGAAAGTGAATTCTTGTTTGAGCGGTTTGCATAGATATAATATTTTGCCTCCGTGAGGGATTGAGCCGTGTGTATCGTGTGTCCGGTATTATCAATAATACCGAAAGTGCCGAACAACTCTTCACCCATGTTAAGCCGCTGACCGGGGAGGGGAATGCTGAGCATCTCTCCGCCGGCAAGAAAATCATCCGGAAAAGTTTTTATCGAATCGGCATTCTTCTTAGCCCATTGCAGAATGAAATCTTTTTCGGTCACTTAACCCTCTAAAACTTTTTTATAATAATTTTCATATTGCGGAAGAATGACGGACGTATCGAACGAATTCACCGCGCGCTCACGTGCTTTTTGTGAGAACATCTTATACTTGCGCTCGTTGGTGAAAAGGTCAATCGAGTATTTTGCCATCCGCTCTATATCGCCGATTTCCGAAATAAAACCTGTTTCGTTGTGGCGCACTAATTCAGGCAGTCCGCCTACGCTGGAACTGATGACCGGCAGTCCGCAGCCCATCGCTTCCAGAGCAGATAACCCGAAACTTTCGGACTGCGACGGAATAACAAAAAGATCCGACGCGTTAAGAATGTCAACGAGTCCTTCCTGCTTGCCGAGGAACATTACAAAATTATCAAGGCCGAGTTCGCGAACGAGCCGTTCACAATCAGAACGGTCGGGGCCGTCACCGACCAGTACAAGTTTTGCATTCACTTCTTTTCTCACATGTTCCAGTATTCTAATCGCATCAGATACACGTTTAACCTGTCTGAAGTTCGAAGTATGCACCATGATTTTTTCGCCGTTTGGAGCAAAACGTTTTCTCAGTGCGCAGCTTACATCCGGCTTATAGTAGTTTGTGTCAATAAAGTTTGGAATGACTTCTATATCTTTGCTAATATCGTAATTGGTTATCGTCTTTTCTTTCAAATGCCGCGATACTGCTGTAACGCCGTCACTTTGCTCAATGCTGAATTTCACCAAGTGCAAAAACGAAGGCTCAAGACCGACAAGAGTAATGTCCGTTCCATGCAGCGTGGTGATTATTTTAATATCTTTTTTGCCTTTAAGTATCTCGCGGGCAAGGTATGCACTTGTCGCGTGGGGAATGGCGTAGTGCACGTGAAAGAGGTCAATATCTTCGTATTGTGCAACTTCAACCATCTTACTGGCAAGTGCGAGACTGTAAAGCGGAAACTCAAACAACGGGTAATTGCTCATTTCGACTTCGTGATAATAAAGATTATCAACGAACTCGTTTAACCGGAATGGCCGTGCGTAGCTGATAAAATGTACTTCGTGTCCTTCAAGGGCGAGTGATTTACCCAGTTCGCTGGCAACAACCCCGCTGCCGCCATACGTGGGATAACATGTAATGCCTATTTTCATAAAATCTAGTCAGTATCTTCAAATTGTGCTCTCAAAAATACGGATAAAACATGAAATAATAGCGGCGGGATAATAGTAAGCCTGGATTGTTACTCGCCGTTACTATACGTTTTCATAATTCTCGCAAAGCCGCAAAGGATATAGTATGAAAAAACTTGAAAAGGTGGGTCGTCGAGTAGACCGACGCAGTCGGGCGTTTCGAGATGACTTTTAGTGGTACGTCCAAAAACAAATAACAGTTAGCGACAGAAAAAAATCCCGCAAAGCCGCCACCCCTCGCAGGCTCCGGGACCTAAGCCGCAAAATTTTTTTAGAGAAATAATGAAAAAGTGGGTCATCGAGTGTCCCGCCCCAGTTGAGGGGCACACAGTCGTGAATTGATATAATTAACATCATTGGCACAAAAGCTTGTATGGTAAGTGGCGGGACGTATCGAGATGACTTTTAGTAAGTTTTTCCGATAGAAGTCATCTCGATACGAGGCTGTATCAAAAATCGTCTTGTAAAAGTAATCTGTGTTATTTCCCGCAAGACGTTGTGCGGCGCTCTATTTGGGGTGTTGATACAGCCTCTACTCGATGACCCACCAATGCGCGTTTTAAAGTACTATTATGCGATTGTCTGTTTAGCTTTTAATGACCCTTCACTAAAACTCATACTTGCAGTTTATCATTGGGATGATTCCCATGGGTTTGTTCGTGTCAACTGATTTTAAGTATGAGTTGTAGCTATATCCGATGACCGGTTTTTGGTTCAGCGCATTTTTTATTTGTAATGCAAGTATCAGCGCAGAGGATTGATAATTGATTCTGTATGATACCGAGAGATCAACATAACAGAAGCCGGGCAGATGCTGCGTGTATATCTGCGATTCATCCAGTATTTCATTGCCCGCGGCAATGGATTTTGTAACATCAACCGGGATATAATATTCTCCACCTGTATATGATACTTTCAGGTTAATCCCAAAAATGTTATCGCTTGCAGTAGTAAATTCTTTTCCGAACAGAAAGTTTACAACATACTTGCCGTTATAGCGTCCGTTTCTTTCGACGCCGTCACCTCCTTTGTATTTTGCAGTATAATATGAGCCGGTGACTAAGTAGTAGAAATTCTCCGTGAGGAATTTCTCAACGGTAATGTCAACTCCCTGAGTGTAACCTTTTCCCACATTGACAAGCGGATCATTAAAGTATCCGCCGGGATTATTCAGCATTGAGTAATATGTATTCGCTACGACTGGAATATCGAAAAGCTGCTGGCGGTATAATTCTACCTTGATGCGTTTATCGGGATCAAACGCGTAATCGTAACTTACGACAAAGTGATGTGCCTTGCCGAACGAAAGATTTTTGTTTGGATAGTATACGCTGCCGCCGGGCATTGTTTTTTGTAGGCGGTAAATGCAAATGTCCTCTGCCTGACTATGGAGTCCGTAACCTAAACCGAAAGATTGTCCCGCTGCAAAGTTCCAGCTGAGAGATGCGCGCGGTTCAAGCGACGCCTTATCGGCCACGGAGAGAGTCTGGTAATACAAACCTATGTTCATGTTGACCGAATTTGAAAAATCAATTTTCGATTCTGTGTATGCCTGTAACAGATTTGCGTATCCATTATCATCTGTGCCGCCGCTATAACTACCGGTGAACACATCAGTTGCTTTTAGATTCACGTGATAATACAATCGTGTTAGAGTGATACCCGTTTTGTTGGTGTAGGCCGAACTGAATTTATGATTGATATATGAGTTCACTGCCCAGCGGCTATTTCTGTATTCGGACTGGTTGAGATAATACAGTGTGCCGGAATCATTATATCCGTACCAGTAGTGTACCCGGTTTGTCGTCGCGGATAATGTTGTTTTAATAATTGTGGCATTACCGGCGACTAATGTATGAGACAATCCCGCGGCACCCATGTCATTATCCAGTACCGAACGCTGGCGGTCTTCATTGGAAGTTTGCGTGGGCGAATAATCGGGCAGATATTTTGAGCGCGATAACCCGCCGATGCCGAATATGGTAAACTTTCCATAGCTGTCGGTTGGAATGACAACTTTGAAGGACACATCCTGATAGCTTGGAATTTTATTCTTCATGGTCGGGTCTATCATTTGAAGAAAACCATAAACGGAATACCGGTAATTACACAGGTATGAAGAATTCGCAAATCCTGCCGGACCTTCGGATGCGAATTCAGCGCCGCTGATGCCTGCCTGTGCTGTGTACTCATGTTTGTTGCTGTTGCCATTGCGGAACTTCATATCGAAAACTCCGGACAGTGCGTTGCCGTATTCACCCGGAAAAGCGCTGGTGTAAAAGTCCGAGTTTGCAAGTACCTGACTGCTGAAGATGGTTACTCCGCCGCCAGACTGACCAACATAACTAAAATGATTCGGGTTCGGAATATCAACATCTTCAAGTCTCCATAACAATCCCTTTGGCGAGTTGCCGCGGACAACAATGCCGTTTGAGTTAACATCGCCGCTGCCGGTAACTCCGGCAAAACTTGATACCGCGCGCAACGGATCGTCCATCGCTCCGGCATACCGGCGAGATTCTTCAACGGAAAACGAACGCGCGCTGACATCCGCCATAGGATTCGATGCCTTATTCTTTACCGTTTCCGCTTTTACAACGATTTCCTGAGAGGAGACAACACTTTCTTTTAAATGAAAAGTAACGGAGACTTCCTTTCCCGAACCGACAAGCACTTCCGGCATTGTAGTTGCATTATATCCCATATAACTGCATTGCAGGGAATGTCTGCCTATAGGAACGTTGGCAATAACAAACTCACCTTTTTCGTTGGTGGATGCACCCAGCGACGGAGAGGTTTTTACCACGACTACGTTTGCGCCGATAAGCGGAGTCTTTGCATCGGCATCCAGAACAATTCCCCGGATGGTTTGATATTTTTGCTGCGGATATAGCGAAATAATGGATATTATGACAAAAAGAACACTATATAACTTATTCAAAGGATTCTCCAATTTTAACACTGGAAAATTACAGAACACAGAATGGGGAAAATTGTAAAAACAGGACAGGGGGAGGTAATTGTAAATTGTGAATTTTTTAATAATTAATTAAAAACACTCCGGTTAGATAAAGTCAGGAAGGATTCCGAGAAAGTCCTTGGGCGATTGGCTGGTGAAAAACTTGAATTCTTTGATTAAATGGGATTGATCATGAAATCCATATTTTGAAACAAGCGACATCCAATCAACATTCTTTGAGTTGAGTATATCGTTATGAAGTGCTTCGAAACGCACCATGCGAGCAAAATATTTTGGAGTAATGCCGATTTCATTAGAAAATGCACGCTGTAATTTTTTATACTCGTTGTATGAGTGATTACAAATAGTCTCAAGCGGTTCAATACCTTTCGTCTCGTACAGGCGCAGAATGAACTCGTGTGTAGTATCGGGTTTTTCTGCGTTTTCCGGAAGGAGAGTCATAAGCCAGTCGAAAACGAGATTGATTTTTTCATTCGGGTCGGGCTCGAGTCTGACGTTTTTAGATAGCATTCGTACATCAACATTTTCAAGAGAACTGAATGGAACCGGTTGGCCGGAAAAGTTTTTAGCGGGAGTGTTAAAAAGTCGTTTGAGCGATGACGGGAAAAATCGGATGCCGATAATTTCCAACTCGCCTTCGTAATAAAATTGGACTGATTTTTTATGCGGACCAATGATTGCATCCCGATACAGTTGATATGGCTCACCGCGCAAAGGTTTTGCGTAGCCGTTGTAGTCGTTGAGGAAAAATACTGCATCGGTCTTCCCATCGGGAATGAGCTGGCGGACATTGTTCGGTTCCGTGTCGTGCAAGTAATAGACACGGTCAACATACAGAGCTAATGTCCCGGATGGTTGTGTGCCGGTGTACAGCATATTTGGTTTGTGTTGTTAGATTACAAAAACTTTCGCAACGTCAATTAATAATGACGGTTGATGTATCAATGCCTGCGTAAATATTCTACCCATAGTTCTTTTTTCAATGGGTACCGTGTCAACTGTTTTGGCGAGATTGATAAACGTCTCGTCGGTAAAATCGTAAATGCCTTCTTTCAGGCGGTTGTACGTTTCATGGCGTTTACCGTTGCGCTCATGCCATGCTTTATCGTAGGTGAAAAGATGTCCCGGGTTGTCATGCGTGATTGATTCCGCCGCAATTTTTCCAGCAAGACTTCCACCTATCATGCCGCTTGTAATGCCGCCTCCGCTGAGGGGATTGACTTGCTTTGCTGCGTCGCCAGCAAGTAAGATTCCTTTACCTGAAATTTGTTTTAACGTTACTTCGCACGGAACACCACCGGCAACCTGTGTAAGAATTGCAGCTTTTGGAAAGCGCCTCTGCATAAAATCATTAAGATAGGAAATCGCCGATTTGTGTTTGCCTATTTCACCGCTGATACCCAAACCGATGTTTGCTTTGTTGCCGCCTTTTGGAAAAACCCAAAGATAACCGTGCGGAGCAACATCCTTGCCGAAATAAAAGTACATCGTACGCTGATCTATATCAACATTGGCAACGGTAAATTGAACGGAGCTTTCCATATCCCGGAAGTGCGAATGAGTTTTTAATCCTGCCCATCTGCCTACGCGCGACTCAACGCCATCGGCGGCAATAACAACTTTACAGCGTACTTCTTTTTGTTCGCCGCGATATTCGTATTTCACGCCACAGACAGTTTCGTTTTCAATGATGAGTCCGTTTACATAAGCGCGGGTTAAAACATCCGCGCCTTTAGTGGCGGCAATTTGAGCGAGTTCATAATCAAAAATGCGGCGTTCAAGAACAAACACGGCATCCTGATAGTGAACGTCAACCTGATGGTCATTCGGAGCAACGAGGGCGAAGGTGTCAATCTCGGCGGCTATCCATTTATTATCGGGTTCTATGAAAGGCGTTAATCCTGAACGGCTGACAGCTTCACCGCAGCGAACGGGATAGCCGACATCGCGGTCTTTTTCAAGCAGCAGAACCGAAACACCTGCTTCGGCGGCAAATCTTGCGGCAGTCGAACCGGCGGGTCCGGCACCAACCACAACGATGTCATAATAGTTATTCAAACAAAATACCTTTCAATAACACGACAGAGCAAATTGTTCCTTGAACGGCTTGTTGTTTTGCTCTTACGCGGATTTTTCCTAATATTAGAGATAAAAATATAGTTAATTCACAAAGATTTTTGAAGAGAAATCATTCTCGTTACTCTTATAACAAGTCAGGATTTTAATGGTTCAATTTACGCCCAAGGATGTCGCAGATTATTACGATCAAACCGAAGATCATTATAAAATATGGTGGAAGTTCGATGACAGTAAAGGGCTTCATTACGGAATTTGGACTAAGGGCACGAAAAACCTCCCGGATTCGATTTTAAATACCAACCGGATGCTCATTTCAATGGGCAATATTAAAGAAACGGACAGAGTTCTTGATGCCGGATGCGGTGTTGGAGGAACCTCCATATTTTTTGCAAAAACAACCGGCTGCCGGGTAACCGGAATAACATTAAGTGAAAAACAGACAAAAAACGCGACTGCCTTTGCCGAAAAGCAAAGCGTTGCCGATAAAGCCGACTTTCTTGTAATGGATTACACGCAAACAACATTCCCCGATAATTCATTTGATGTTATTGTCGCCGTGGAAAGCATGCAGTCGGCAGTAGATAAATCGGCAATGGTTAAAGAAGCCTATCGCTTACTTCGACCCGGGGGAAGGATGTTATTTGCCGATACATTTAATGCCTCAAATGTTTCCATTGATGAACAGATACATTTAAAAACTATGTTCAACGGATGGGCAATATCAGAAGCTGTTAGCGTAGAACAATTAACTACGATAGCACAACATGCCGGATTTTCCAAGACCGGTTATATAGATGTTACTAAAGAAGTCCGACCTTCAGTATTGCGTTTGTTGGCAATCGGATACTTTGGTATGTGGGGAACATGGTTCTATCAGATATTTATCAAGCGCACATCAAAATTTTCCCGCGATCATCACAAAACCTGCTTTGCCCAATTCTTCGCCTACGTGAAGAAACAATGGAAATACGAGCTGGTCTGCTATACTACGAATAAGGTATAAAACGTAAACGTTCGTTTTTAGCACATCAAGATTTATCTAAAAAAACATGGTTCCCGGTTCTTTTTATATGTAAAAATGTTATATTTGCATATAAAAAGAACCAAGAATAATATGAATAACATTAAAAAGTTTTTTATTCGGAAACATGGATATGCTCGCATGAAGGATATGAAACAGGCGGGTATCCATACAAGAGATATTGCAGGCGCATATGAAGAAGGAATTATTGAAAAAATAAAGCCGGGAATATATAAACTTGTTGATTATCCATGGAATGAACACAGCAGTTTTGCCGATATTTATGCCGCCAATCCGAACGCAGTGATTTGTCTCATGTCGGCAAGCGAATACTACGGGCTGACGACTTTTAACCCTTCTGAAATATCAGTTGCAGTGGTTAATAATTCCCATCTTAGTCTGACTTATCCGCCGATAAAGGTGTATTATTTCCCTCCTAAAGTTTATGAGCCGGAAATACTTACGATTGCCTCAAAGAGCGGGGTATTTAAAATATATTCTGCGGAAAAAACACTTATTGATCTTTTCCGCTATAGAAAAAAGATTGGGGATGACGTTGTGTTTGAATCAATAAAAAATTACATGCGTAAGAAAGACCGTAACATAAATAGGGTAATGGATTGCGCTGAACTTTGCGGAGTGCAGAAAACTATGCTGCCGTTCATCAGGGCATTGATTGTATGAGCAAAGTTAAGAAAAATCCGGTTGATGTTGCCGCTTCTGTCAGAGCAAGGCTTTATAACATAGCGCAAAAAGGCAATTATGATTATAATTATCTGCTAAGACAATATTTTCAGGAACGATTTTTATTTCGTTTATCAAAATCGCAATACTCCGGACATTTTATTCTTAAAGGCGGCTTGCTGTTTATCGCTTATGATGTTCTGCGGGATCGTCCAACTAAGGATATTGATCTGCTGGGAATTCAAATTGGCAATGACCTCGGGGACATCAAAAAGATAATGCAGGAAATTTCCCGGATCTCATATGATGACGGAGTGACATACTTGGCAGATGGTTTGCGGGTTGAAATAATAGCAGAAGATATGAAATACGCGGGCATAAGAATTCATATTCCGTGCAGACTCGGATATGCAAAGAACAGCCTTCAAATTGATGTTGGATTTGGGGATATAGCGGTTCCGGTAAAGGGAAAGATGTCATTTCCGGTTTTGTTGGATTACGAAGCACCTCTTCTAAAAATATATACAATCGAATATGCAATAGCCGAAAAGTTTGAGGCAATCGTGTCTTTGGGGTTGGCTTCCAGCCGTATGAAGGACTACTATGACATAGTCACCTTTGCATCACACAGTACAATTATATTAAGCAATCTCACTAAGGCAATTAAAAGTACTTTTAAAAACAGACAAACAGAGTTAAGCGGTTATAAAAGAATATTTGCAATGGATTTTATATCTGATCATGGTTTACAAATAATGTGGCAGGCATACTTGAAAAGAAATAAGTTTTCCGGGGAAGTTGATTTTTCAACTACCGTATTAAAAATAGAAACATTCCTATCCCTCTGTTTCAAGGATTCGGTAGAAGATATGGTCTGGAACCCGGAGAATTTTATGTGGGAAGCTGCCCGAGAATAAGCGAAAACCTGATGTAATTTTTTTTACCATGCGGGAACTTACGGGAATATCATTGTGTTATGTATTTTGATGATGTTCTTATATAAATGAAAAAAGCTCAACTCGCGTTGTAGGTGACGTTGTGGAAATCGGCATTTACTACGCAAGGAAAGAAACCCCCAAATTCTTCCGGAGTTGTCAGCATGTTAAAAAAATAGATGAAGGCTCCTTTGTCTATTTTTTTAACATAATATTTCAAGTTAGTAATATTTTAATTTAAACAATATAAATGGAGTACATATGAAATCGGTTAAATTCTTTGTTTTTGCGCTATTATTCGCATCCCAATTCGTTTTTGGGCAGTCCACATGGAAAATTGACGCGGCACACTCAAATCTCATGTTCAAGGTTCAGCACCTTGTTATTTCCGAAGTAGGCGGCTATTTCCGCGAGTTCGATGGTTCTTTAGTCTCGAAAAATGATAATGATTTTTCAGGTTCAACTATCAGTCTTGTTGCTAAAGTTGCCAGCATTAACACAGACAATGCCGACCGCGACAAGCACCTAAAGTCGGATGACTTTTTTAATGCGGAAAAATATCCGGAATTAAAATTCGTTTCCAAATCATTCAAAAAAGTAAGCGGCAATAAATACGCACTGGTCGGCGATCTTACAATCCGCGACGTAACCAAGCAAGTTAAACTTGATGTTGAGTATAAAGGAACGGTAAAAGATCCGTGGGGTAACACAAAATCAGGATTTAAATTAACAGGTGCAATCAACCGCTTTGATTATAATCTCAAATGGAATGCGATGATTGAATCGGGTGGTGCAGTAGTTGGAAAAACAGTAAAATTAGAAGCTAACGTCGAATTGGCAAAACAAAAATAACCGACTACTTATCTCATACAAAAGGGCTCTCCGGAGCCCTTTTTTTTGTTTCACCGCTAAGTTCCACGCCTGCCGGCGGGCACGGCGCAAAGAGCGCAAAGATTTTTAGGCGAAATATAATATTGAAAATTAACTTTTGGGATTTGCGGCATTTTTTAAAATAAAGACTTTGCGTACTTTGCGCCGTGCCCGCCGGCAGGCGTGGAACTTGGCGGTGAAACGTCCTTTTTTCACTGGGGCGGTATGCGTATATTTACGGTTCAATTATTATGGTTTTATGAATACGATTCGCAATTTCTGCATTATTGCACACATAGATCACGGAAAATCCACTATTGCCGACCGGCTGCTGGAATACACCGGCACGATCAGCCAGCGTGAATTAGTCAGTCAGGTTTTAGACGACATGGATCTGGAACGTGAACGCGGGATTACAATTAAATCCCACGCTATCCAGATGAAGTATAAGGCAATGGATAACGAGACTTACACATTAAATTTAATTGACACTCCCGGCCACGTTGATTTTTCCTATGAAGTTTCCCGTTCCCTCGCCGCGTGCGAGGGTGCGCTGCTTATTGTTGATGCCTCGCAGGGTGTTGAAGCTCAGACAATAAGCAACTTGTATCTGGCGATTGATGCCGGACTGGAAATTATTCCTGTCCTAAATAAAATAGATTTACCTTCCGCGGAAGTTGACCGCATCAAACATCAGGTCATAGATCTTATCGGTTGTAGAGATGAAGATATAATTCTTGCCAGCGCTAAAGCAGGCCTTGGTATACAGGATATTCTGGAAGCTATTGTTAAAAAAGTTCCGTGCCCGTCAGGTGATGATTCCAAACCGTTACAGGCGCTTATTTTCGATTCGGTCTTTGATGCGTATCGTGGTGCCGTTGCTTATGTCAGAATTGTTAACGGCGTTTTGAAAGAAAAAGAAAAGATAACATTCTTCGCGCATGGTAATCAGTATGAATCGGAAGAAGTCGGTATACTCGGCATGAAACGAATCCGCACGGGCGAATTATCTGCCGGTAATGTGGGATATGTTATATCGGGTATTAAAGATGTGCACGATACTAAAGTCGGTGATACAATCACGCACGCGAGAGGCGGCGCCTCGGAACCGATACACGGGTACAAGGAAGTCAAGCCGATGGTCTATAGTGGTTTATTCCCGACCAACACGGAAGAGTTTGAAGGCTTGCGTGATGCTCTCGATAAATTCAGACTGAATGATTCGGCGCTCGTATACCAGCCGGAAACATCCGCCGCGCTCGGTTTTGGATTTCGCTGCGGATTTCTGGGCCTGCTGCATATGGAGATCGTTCAGGAAAGATTGTATCGTGAGTTCAATCAATCAATTATAACAACACTTCCTAACGTTGAGTATATTGTTTACAAAAAAAACGGCACGCAGGTAGTAGTAGATAATCCCGCAACCATGCCGCCGGTCGGTGATATTGACCATGTTGAAGAGCCGTATGTTAAAGCGCAGATTGTTTGTCCGAGTGAGTATGTCGGTAACATTATGAAGCTCGGTATGGATAAACGCGGCGTGTATAATAACACCACATATCTTGATCCGACCCGCGCCGATTTACAATACGAGTTTCCGCTTGCCGAAATCATTTTTGATTTTTATGATAAGCTGAAATCTACAACGCGCGGTTACGCGTCGTTCGATTACGAGCTCATCGGTTACCGGGAGTCGGATTTGGTGCGTCTTGATATACTTCTTAACGGTGAACCCGTTGATGCTCTTTCAATGATTGTGCACAGAAGCAAATCATATGACTGGGGCCGTAAGGTTTGTGCAAAACTAAAAGACCTGATACCGAAACAACTTTTTGAAATCAGTATTCAGGCTGCTATCGGCTCTAAGGTTATTTCGAAGTCGGTTGTTAAAGCGACGCGTAAAGACGTTTTGGCAAAATGTTACGGCGGTGATATTTCACGCAAGAGAAAACTTCTCGAGAAACAAAAGGAAGGGAAGAAGCGCATGAAGCAGGTCGGTAACGTTGAAATTCCTCAAGAAGCATTTCTGGCTGTTTTACAGATAGAAGATTAGTGTGGTTGTATCCGGACTTGCGCGGGTAAATATTTCTCACAAAATTAAACGATAATGCAGTTGTTTACGCGTAATCAAAAATCGCCGGAGAAAAAAAGCACCTGGGATGTTAAATATCTGTTGGTGTTGATCATTTCGGCCGTGTTTATTACCGCGTTATTAAAATTCTTTTTTGTCGAAGCCTTTCAGATTCCCACATCATCAATGGAACAAACCTTGCTGACGGGCGATTTTATCATAGTGAACAAAATAAGCTACCAGCTCGAAACACCGAAAGGAGTTCCATATCTCGGCATCCCTCTTCCCCGCTGGAACATCATAAGCTGGTCGGATCCGGAACGTAATGACGTTATATGTTTTATCTTTCCCGGCGACAGGAATGAACTCGTATCGAAAGACGACACCTATTATCTTAAACGAGTGATAGGGATACCCGGTGATACAGTGCAGATCAATTCCGCCGTGGTTTTTGTCAACAAACAAATGATGCCCATCCCTCAAAAGGCTCAATTCAACGAAACCACCATTAACAAAAATCTTATTGATAATAGAATTTTTCCTGAGGGGTTTCCCTGGAATGAAGATAATTACGGACCGTTCGTTGTGCCCCGCAAAGGTATGACTATTCCGTTGAACTGGAATACATTTGCATTATACCGGCAAGTAATTAACCGTGAAAACGGAGGGGAGAGTATCAGCTATCGAAGCGGATGGTATTATCAATACGACAAGATTATCACTACCTACACATTTAAAAATGACTACTATTTCGTTATGGGAGATAACCGCAACGATAGTTATGACAGCCGGTTCTGGGGATTGGTGCCGCGTGGAAATATCATCGGTAAAGCAGTGCTTGTCTACTTTTCGCTTGATCCATTTGAACCGAATGTTCTCAGGGCGATAAGGTGGAAGAGACTATTTGGTGTAATTCACTGAGTTGCCATGTGCAACTTTTATTGTGTTGACGATAAAACCTCACTCGCTACTTTGAGCAGTTCTGATTTAGTAAACGGTTTTGAAAGGTAATGAGTACATCCCGCATCAAGAAATTCTTCTTTGTCACCCACCATCGCGTAGGCAGTCATAGCAACAATCGGAATATCCTTATAAATATCCATTTCCTTTAGGCATCTCGTTGTTTGCACACCGTCCATTCCTTTGCCGAGATTAATGTCCATAAAAACCGCATCGTATTTTTTTGCCTGTGCCATGCGTAAAGCGGTTTCAGCATCACTGGCGTTATCTATTTCACAATAAGTTTCGAGCATTTTTGATACAATGTGAACGGCAATTTCATCATCCTCAACATATAGAACCTGAGGTAACGTGGGTTTTTGCTGCGATTTCATGTCTATCACTCCTGTCTGCTTTTCAGGAGACCCGGTAATTTTGGATAATTCCGCGGCATCAATCGGAAAGCGGATAGTAAAGGTCGTTCCTTCGCCAACCGCGCTATCCACGGAAATAACCCCGTTTAATTTTTCGACAAACCTTTTTGTAATTGTCAGGCCGAGACCGGTTCCCTCGAAACTTCTTGACTGCCCCTCGCTTGCCTGCCGGAATTCCTCGAAAATCAAATTGAAGTTTTCATGTGCAATGCCGATACCGGTATCTGTAACCCGAATAACTGCCCAATCGGCATTTCCTAAAACTTCCTTGTGTATCTGAATTGTTACGCCGCCCTGACTGGTGAATTTAATTGCATTATTAATAAGATTGTTAAGTATTTCCCTGAACATTTTTTCATCAAGTAAAAGTTCAAGTGAGTCAAATGCTGTTTCCATACGTATATATAAGTGCTTTTTTTCGGCTGCCGGACCAAACAAGGTGGATACTTCTTTTGCAATAGGCACAATATCCACGGACGACAGTTTTACATCTAATTTTTTTGCTTCGATGCGCGATAGGTCAAGAATAAGGTTTAGTGTATCCATGAGACGATGGCCGCTTTGCAAAATAATACCACCTATCTCGCTGACTTTAGCATCAGGGTACTCTTCCAATAGCATTTCCGAATATCCAAGAATGCCGATCATCGGTGTTCGGAGTTCATGGCTCATATTGGCAAGGAAACTGGATTTCAACCGGCTCATTTCTTCAGCGGTTTCTTTGGCTTCAAGCAGCTCTTCGTTTATCTTTTTCAGTTCAGTGACATCGCGTTTAATAGCAAGAAGGTTGATGATCTCTCCGGTTTTATCTTTTATAGGAGAGATTATCGCTTCCTCCCAATAGTTTGTGCCGTTTTTCTTAATATTCAGAAATTCGCCCGTCCATGTTTTACCTGAAAGAATCGTTTTCCAAAGCTGTTCGTATTCTTTCTGTGTCGTATGTCCGGATTTTAAAACTCTCGGATTTTTATGCAGTGCTTCTTCAACGGAATAACCGGTAGTTGTAGTGAACGTGCGGTTTACATACTCAATATCACCGTTAATATCGGTTATAACAATTGACGCGGGGCTTTGTTCAACCGCGAGGGACAATTTTATTAGTTCGTTTTCTGTTTTTTTGCGCTCGGTTATATCCTGAAGCGCTGAGCGGAGTCCCGTAATATTTCCTTTGGAATCATGGATCAGCCTGTCTTCAATAAGCAGGGTAATGTAAGAGCCGTCCTTTTTGCGATAATGACGTTCAGTTCCTTCACCGGGGGGAACGATTCCGTTTAACTTATCGAGAACTCGTCTCATTGAATACTGCTCGTCCTCAATGAAGCTCCAGATAGGAAAGCCCATCATTTCTACGCGCAAGTAACCAAGCATATCAAGTTCCGTTTGATTTACATGAACAATAACTCCCTTATTGTCAAGCTCATGATAACCGAATGGCGCGTTATTGAACATATCCCAAAAGCGCTGCTCACTTTTTTTCAACACATCTTGCATTTTTCTACGTTCTGTAATATCACGCGAAACACCTATGATACCGATAATGTTGCCATCTTCATCGCAAAGCTTATCAGAAACAACCTCCGTCCAGATGCTGCTTCCATCCTTGCATGGTTGTTCAACTTCCAAGATGCTTGGCGGGAGGTATGTATTGGATTGGATTGATTGAATTCTTTTTTTATGCTCTGATAAAACTAAGCCTAATGAACCGGAAGAAATCATTTCCTCCATGGGCTGCGCCAATGTCTCTTCGGGTGTATAACCGCGAAGCTTGGTGACTGATGGACTTACGTATGTAAAATGTCCATTCATATCCATTGTCCAAATTACATCAAGTGAATTATTGGCTATCAATTTATATAAGTGTTCACTTGTTTTAATTTTCTCTTCGGCTGTCTTCGATTCAGTAATATCCCGGACAACACCCATGGCTTTTAACGGTTTCCCGCTCGCGTCGCGGATTACTTCGGCAATTGAATTTATCCAGCGTACTTCACCATCACTTGCGCGCTTGATTGGAAAGATTACATCATATTTGTCATTAGCCTTAACCTGTAAAGTAATTTCTTGTTGCAGGGCGTTCAGATATTCCGGAAGAACTAAAGACTGAATCTCTTCAAGTGGATAATGCGTCTTAACAGGCACCCCATAAATTTTATAAGCTTCTTCGGAACCCCAATTCGTATATGTAGCGAGATCAATCTCCCAACTGCCGGTATGTCCAACCGCCTGAGCTTTCTTTAACCGATCCGAATATTCTGTAATCTTTGCTTCAAGGTTACATCTCTGAATGGCATACATAATTGATCGAATAATCAAATCGCTGTTTAGATTATTTTTAACTAGAAAATCCTGAGCCCCTTCCTGAATTGCTTTATTGGAAACAGTCAGATCAATATTTCCGGTTAATACGATGATCGGCTTGTCCGGACAAGCGCTCCTGACTTTCGCGAGGGTTTTCAATCCTTTGCTGTCGGGCAGAGAGAGATCAATGAGAATAATATCAAATCCGTGTTTGCTGGATAGCTCCAATCCTTCCTTAAGGGTCATTGCCGATGTCAGGTGAAATTTGATTTCGGTAGATTCCCTCAAATATTCTTTTAGCAACCCGATATCGCCCGGGTTGTCCTCAATTAGAAGGACAGAAATGTTCTGCTCCGGCATTATGTAATCCTTTCGCCAATACCTTATATATAAATTCAAATTAGTCGGGGAGTTTTACTACGGTAAACCAGAATTCCTCAATTGCTTTTACAACGCCCGCAAACTGATTAAAGTCCAAAGGTTTTGTTATATAACAGTTTGCATGAAGATTATATGACTTAACAATGTCCTCTTCTGCTTTTGATGAAGTCAGGATTACCACGGGAATTCTCTTCAAGTCATCATCGCTTTTTATTACTTCAAGTACTTCTCTCCCGTTCTTCAGGGGAAGATTCAAGTCTAAGAAGATAATGTCCGGTCGAATAGCGGCTGCGTATTTGTTTCTCTTATAGAGAAAATCAAGCGCTTCAACACCGTTTTCAACCACAAAAAGATTAGTGAGAACCTTAACCTCCTGCAATGCTTCCTTGGTCAGCTGCACATCACCGGGATTATCTTCAACGAGCAGGATATCAATGGGGCTTATATTTGTCGCTTTGACTGGCATTAGTTGCTTCCTTTCTTCAAAGTAAAATAAAAAGTAACACCTTTGTTACGGTTTGATTCGAGCCAGATTTTGCCGCCTAACTTTTCAATTACCTTTTTACAAATGGCCAGACCGATGCCGGTTCCGGGATAAGCGGTTGCCGAATGCAGGCGTTCAAAAATCTCAAAAACTCTATCTTTGTATTCTTCATCTATGCCGATGCCGTTATCGGTTATACCAAAACGATACATATCTTCTAATTCTTTAACTGAAATATGAACCACCGGAAACTCATCGCCGCGATATTTTAAGGAGTTATCCAGAAGATTCTGGAAAACACGGATCAACGGTTGTTCATTTCCCAATACGACCGGCATATGATCATTCGTAATTACCGCACCGGCTTCTTCTATCCTCCACTGCAAATTTGAGATAACAATACCCAGCACTCTTGATAGCGAGACGTTTTCGACAGCCTGTTTTTGCCTCGTAATTCGCGAATAATCCAGCAGATCATTAATAAGCATTTGCATTCGCTTTGCTCCGTCAACAGCATAATTAATATATGAGCTGCCGTCGCCGTCAATAATATTCTTATATTTTTTTGCAAATAGCTGGGTGTAACTGGAAACCATTCGCAGCGGCTCTTGAAGATCGTGCGATGCCACGTAGGCAAATTGTTCGAGTTCTTTGTTCGATTGCTCAAGCATGGTCAGTGAGTTTTTAAGTTCCGTTTCCATTTTTTTTATGGAATTTATATCGGTAACCGTACAAAGGACTTCCTTTTTTTCGCCGCGGGATATCATTTCTGCTTGTCCGATAACCCATATGACGGAGCCATTACGATGTTTAAAACGGAGTTGCATATTGAATGGAGAGTTGTTTGCAATAAGCCCATTCCATGTATCCTGAACAATTATTTTATCATCGTCCAGAACACCGCTGAGAAAATATTGTCCGATGGCTTCTTCGGTGCTGATGCCTGTTATTTCAAAAAGTTTTTCATTCCAATAAGTTATTGTACCGTCTATATCTGTGCGAAAAAGTCCGACAGGAGATAGCCGCGCAAGAGTGCTGAACTGCTCCTCGCTTTCCCGTATTTTTGCCCCGGCAATTGTTGCTTCGGTTATATCCGTGAAGATTGTTGTAAACCAATCCTTTTTCGGAGAAAAAACAGATATTAGGAAATATTTGCTCAGTGGTGGGTAAAACGTTTCAAACGAACAAGGTATTCCCGTTAATGCCACATGTGAATACTTCTCAAAATAAGGCGGGGGAATAAGACCGTAAAGCTCGCTGCCTACAGCGCCGGCCCCAGTTATGATGCTAATGCCGGTGTTTCTTTCAAATGCGGGATTAAGAGAAACGAGTTTGTAGTCTATCGGATTATGATTTTCATCAAAAAGCAACTGATGGAGGACGGCTCCTTCATTCATGTTCTGGAACATAGCCTGAAATTTTTCTTCACTCTCTAATAGTTCCCGCTCTGTTTTTAAACGCAACAGTTCTATTTCAAGAAGTTCGGCACTCTGCTTCCGCTGATGGTTTTTCCACTGAAAGTACATTACGAGAATGCCGAAAATTATGAGCAGCAACATGGCGCTGAATATCAAAATAGCCCGTTGATATATAGGATCCAATATTTCATTTCTGTCTATTTTGGCAACGACAACCCATTTGGTATCGGGAACCCGGGCTACTGCTCCAATAACCCGGACATTTCGATAGTCAACTCCCTCAACGATGCCGGTTCCCCCGGAAAATCCTTTGACCGCCAGAACGTTCGTATCCCTCATTGAAATAGACAATTGAAAAGGGATATTATGCGTTAACCGAAGTTCGTTGATAAATACTACCGTGCTGTCAACTCGTTCAGCCAGAAGAGTTTCGGCTGATTGGCTCGGCGTGGGCCATTCTTTTATGATGGGGAATAACTTCCGGTATGGATCAACTTTGAGAATAATATATCCGAGGCATTTCTCATTCAATATTAACGGGACGATTAAATCCATTTCAACTTGTCTTGAAATTTGATTTACGTACAAATCAGATAAAAGCACTTTCTTATCATTCTTCACAACCGCAAGATTTTTCTTTGTGGTGGAATCAATAGGATTAAAACCTTCATTGTCGGTAGCCATTATTTCGAGTTTGTCATCAATCAGATAATAGTTTTTGTATACCAGCTGGCGGAAATTTGTTAAATACTCAGTTACTCGCTTTTTTAAGATATTATCAGATCTGTCCTTTTGCCATTTATTGATTTCATCTATAAAAGAAGTATTATAAAACAGATTTGACCCATCAACGAGTCTCTCTTCTCTGCGGAAAACAATTTGGTGGACTTTTAAATCCGCAATTGCCCCAAGCTGTTCTTCAGCAAAATTGAGTAAGTGATTTCTCTGAACGAGAAATATATATACACCCAGAAAGACAATGGTTGAAAGCAGCACCGTAAACGTAAGCGCGGTGACCGCAAAACTTTTTTTCTGGAATGTGGCCTTCATGGGCGGCATCCGCGGGTGGTAATAAAGTGGCGGCAAATTAGTTGAGTATGGCAGACGTGGTGAATTCCGGTCTGTATATGGCTATAGATCACCCTGTTAATCGGTTGATAATAAAAGGACATCGCACACCGTATCTGCATATGGTAAATCTCTATAAGTTCTTAGACCTCTTACAACAAGAACAAGTACACACAGTCGCCCGGTAATAACAATAGGAATTACAACAATTGAAGCTAATAATTAAAAACTGCATAGTCAAGTTAAATGACTAACACGAAGAGGCATGAAATGCGGCTCCTATAAATAAAAAAGCCGCCCCAAAGCGGAGGCGGCCTCAAAAGAACAGTTCGTGCAAATATTACATCACTAAGGACATAATTGCTTTTGCGGTGTGCAGTCTGTTTTCTGCTTCGTCGAAGACGATTGAAATATTCGGGTTGTCCAGAATTTCATCGGTTACTTCGTTGCCGCGGTCGGCAGGAAGAGCGTGCATTAATTTCACGTTCTTGCTTGCAAGCTTAATGCGTTTGTCATCGCAAATCCAGTTTTTATATTTAGCCAGATTGCTGCTCATTTCTTTTTTACATTCAGCTTCGTTCTGGAGGAAGTAGTCAACATCGTAGTGGCCGAATCCGCCCCAGTTTTTCGGAACGACAATATCAGCGCCTTCAAATGCTTCATCCATATCGTTGGTGAATTTCAAACTTCCACCGCCTGCGAGAGCATTCTGTTTTGCTTTTTCAACAATGTTTTTGCTGAGCGGGAATTCTTTCGGGTGCGCGACAGTAACATCAATTCCGTAACGTGGGAAGAGGAGAATCTGTGTCTGTGGAACTGATAACGGTTTCGAGTGGGTGTTTGCATACGCCCAGGAAACAGTTACTTTCAGGTTTCTTGTGTTTCTGCCAAAGTGTTCGAAGATAGTCATAAGATCGGCAAGTCCCTGGAACGGATGATACACGTCATCCTGCAAAGACATGATAGGCCGCTGAGAATGTTTTGCCATTTCTTCGAGATACTTTAATCCAACGCCATAGAAGCAGTTACGAACTGCGATTCCGTGTCCCATGCGGGAGAGGATGATGGCAGTATCTTTTGGAACCTCACCGTGTGAAATCTGCATTTTGTCCGGTGTTAAGTCGTGAGCATGTCCGCCGAGCTGAGTCATGCCGGCTTCCATAGAGTTTCTTGTACGTGTTGATTGTTCAAAGAACATCATGAACAATGTTTTGTCTCTCAGAATGCGTGTGGGTATTTCGAGAGCAAATTTTTTCTTTAAATCAAAAGCCACCTCGAATACCGTATCGAGTTCCTGTTTGGTCCAGGTATCCTCTGTAATGAAATGTCTGCCTTTTAAGTTTGAAACCATACTACGTTCCTTTTTTAATTAATCGTTATACAAAATATTCTAAATTATATGATTTGTGCGAGATATGCATAAAAGGCAGATGCCTTTACGAGATGTTCTCTTTCAACCTTTTCGTTCGGTGCATGGGCAATAACTTCGTTGCCCGGACCGAATCCGATTGCCGGAATTCCGTAAACGCCGCGGATAGTAACGCCATTGGTTGAGAATGTCCACTTGTCTATAACGGGATCTTTGCTGAACAAATCTTTAAAAGCTTTTGCGCCAGATTGAACGAGCGGATGGCTTTCTTCCATTTTCCAGGTTGGGTAATATTTTTCCATTCCGTATTCGAGACCGGTAAATGCTTTTTCGTGATAGTTGAGAACTTCAACCTTAGCGCCCCATTTGCTGACGATTTCTTCAACCTGCTTTACGGCAAGTTCTTTATCTTCGCCCCAGGTCAAACGGCGGTCAAGGTGGATTTTAGCAAAGTCGGCAACGGCACAAAGCGACGGGCTTCCGGAAACAAATTCCGTTACGGTTACCGTACCTTTGCCAAGGAATTCGTCGGATTGCAAACGTTCATTAAGTTTTTCGATTTCAAGCGCCGCTTGTGACGCCATATAGATTGCGTTCTTGCCTCTTTCAGGAGCTGAACCGTGGCAGGAGATACCAACGAACGATACTTCTATTTCCATTCTTCCGCGGTGACCGCGATAGATGTTCAAGTTAGTAGGCTCGGTGAGTACTACGAAGTCGGGACGAAGTTTACCTTCCTCAACAATATATTTCCAGCAAAGGCCATCGCAATCTTCTTCGATAACGGAACCGACAAAATAAATTGTTGCATCATTATGTAAGCCGAGTTCTTTAATGATTTTACCTGCGGTGATAAACGAAGCCACGCCGCCCGTTTGGTCGGTAGTTCCTCTTCCGTAAACATATTCATCATCAATTTCACCGGAAAAAGGATCTTTTGTCCAGTTTTTAATATTACCAACATCAACAGTATCAATGTGTCCGTCAAACGCTAAAACCTTCTTACCGTTACCGATTCGTCCAATCGCATTTCCAAGTCCGTCAATATATGCATCATCAAATCCTGCTTCTTTCATCATTTCAACAATCGCTTCCGAAACGCCCTTTTCCTGAAGGCTGACGGATTTGATCTTGATTAAACGCGAAAGATTTTTAGCGGTGTAGTCGCTCAACTGAGTGGCTAACGCATTGATATTGTTAGCTAATTCCATATCGTTTTTTCTCTTATTTTATAAAAATGTAACATAAAAGTTAAAAAAATTTATTGATATAATAAAAGAGGAATAGAGTGATGCGGAAAATAGTTTGAAAATTTTTATATGGTGGATTTACCCCAAAAACGGGACTTTTTTCCGTATTTACATGTTTTCTTCAATTATAATTAGCTCACAGGGCTTAATTGCGCTTTCTTATCAATTCTTAATATCAATATTATTATAGAAATCGTTAAATTATTAGTTTAAACATTGTACTTTCGCGGATTTTCGAACGTTTAAGAAGAACAATACTTGTCGGATAGAATACTTTTATAATGCATACTCTTAAAACCATATCGGAACAACTTTTTACCGCCGACTGTAAGTCGAAGGGGTATGCGTATTTTCGCGAAGAACGGGTAGGCGAAGTTAAGCTTGACCAGACCATCGTGACCGCAAGTGTAATGGGTACAAAGCTTTATAAAGTGACTCTGCAATTCAACGGGGAGTTGTTTCCGGAAAAAACGCACTGCGAATGCAATAAGCTGGGGCCGATGGCGTGTAAACACATCGCGGCAGTCTTGTTTAATCTGAACTATATCGGTTTTTTCGTTTCGCATTATTATGTTGATCAGATACGGGCAGCATTGCATTTGCCAATTGAATTTCCGGAGAACGCGAAGAACCACGTTGACTCAATTGGGGCTCCCGAAGAGCCGCCGGTAAAATCCCAGCCCGAAGCTCCCGTTGTTAAGGCGGAACCAACCCCGGAAGAGCTGGCTGCAAAGGAAGAGGAACGCAAGAAAATTCACGAACTTGAACTGCTGAACACCTTTAAACGCCGCTTTGACCTCCTTCTCTCGATTAAACAAACTCAGAAAATTCCTCCTAAGAACACTAAGGAAATGACGCTTGCCGTTGATATTTCCGAGTACGCAATCCGGTTTCTTCCTTTGACCATTACACGGAATGAAGACGGAGCGATCGTCTCACAAAATATTGCACGCGAAAGTGATTTTCTGGAAAATGAACACGTGTCGCCCGAGAAGAAAATTCTCTTTGAGTTTTTAGGACGCGATGCATTCAAGCAAACGATATTTATTTCGAAAAATTATGAAACACCGTACTCACGGGAAGAAATACTAAAGAGTAAATTATTCGCGCAGATATTAATGACGTTTCGCGGGCAGTATATTTATCAGACCACGGGCGATAATTATAAAATTGTACGAAATTGTATGTTGACCCTGAGCATGCGAAGGCGAGTGTGTTTATTACCCGTCAAAAGGAAAACAAAACACTACAGCTGCAAATAGAGCACCATACATTCAGCAAGCCGAAAACAAGAATACAGCCGATATTAATTGAACCTATCTGGGGTTTGTCCGGTGATACTATTTTTCTGCTGAAAAACTTATCGTATCAGCAGTATGTGCTTTTCTCAATTAGCGACGGCGTTATAAAAGTGCCGGCCGCTTTCAATTCTTACTTTGAAACGAATTATCTCCCGGTACTCGCAAAAGAGATGCTGGTGGATTCGGATTATTATTCAATCCGCGATTTAAAGGGCGAACCGCAAAAGCAAGTTTACTTATCTGAAGAGGAAGACTCGCTGGTTATTCAACTGCGATTCCGTTACAGCAACTACACGATTCCTTTTGTAAAAGAAGAGGATGATGTTTATTCGTTATATACAGACGGCCAGATAGTGCGCGTGCACAGAAGTCTGACTGCCGAGCGAGACGCACTTTCGGAAATGCGTGAATTGTATATTAAAGAAACATCAACCGGAATTTTTACTCCAAGAAATAACCCGGTGGATTTTCTCTTTAAAGCACTTCCGTTCTGGGAAGAAAAGGGATTTGAAATTTTTGGCCAGGCCGAATTAAGAAAATACAAAATCAATCAGGCGCAGCCGAATATATCCGTCCGCATTGTTTCCGGTATTAACTGGTTTGATGTTCAAACCGATATTCAAATCGGCGGTAATACGGTACAGGTTCAGGAACTGATGAATTTAATCCGCAAAAAGAAAACATACATTCAGCTGGGCGACGGCTCAATAGGAAAACTTACCGATGAGTGGTTAAAGAAATTTCAGCAGATGTTTTTCCTCGGTGAAGTTAAGGACGGCAGAGTGCGCTTCGCGCAGTCTCAGGCGCTGGTGGTGGACTATCTTCTGCATAACGCGGACAGCGGTGATGCGGACAAGACGTTTGAACAGCATCTTGAGCGGCTGAAGAATTTTGATAAAATTGAGAGCGTCCCGCCCCCGGAAGAATTTCAGAAGGTGCTGCGTACTTACCAAATGCACGGCTTTGACTGGTTTTATTTTTTGAAGAAATACGGCTTCGGCGGTATTCTTGCCGACGATATGGGATTGGGGAAAACAATTCAGGTGCTCGCTCTGCTTCTCAATGAAAAGCGCAATGGTGGAAAGTCAACGTCACTCGTTGTTGCCCCTACATCGGTGGTGTTCAATTGGATAAATGAAGCCGCAAAATTTGCTCCTGAATTAACCATATTGAATCATACCGGTACGGAGCGGGAAAAAGGAACCGGCGATAATTTTGCCAATTATGATATTATTATGACGAGTTACGGTATCTTGCTCAGAGATATTGAACTTCTCAAGGGATTTACATTTAATTATATCATACTGGACGAATCACAGAAAATTAAAAATCCGCTTGCAAAATCTTCCCGGATTGTGCGGCAGCTTAAAACAAAAAATAAATTGTGCCTTACGGGTACTCCCGTGGAAAACAATCTTCTTGAGCTGTGGTCTCAAATTACATTTCTCAATCCCGGCATGCTGGGAACGATGACGAAATTTCAGGATCATTTTATGAAGCCAATTCAGAAGAACGGGGGTTCGGATGAGGCGGCATTATTAAGAAAATTAATCTACCCGTTTGTTTTGCGAAGAACAAAATCCGTTGTTGCAAAAGAATTGCCGCCGAAGAGTGAGATCATTCATTACTGTGAAATGGAAGAAGAGCAGCAAATGCTGTATAACTCAACACGCGACATTATCCGTGCGGAAATATTGCGGGAGATTGAGGAAAAAGGAATGGCGCAGTCCGGTATGAAGATTATCGAGGGGCTGCTCCGTTTACGGCAGATATGCAATCACCCCGCGTTGGTTCGTGATGATTTTGCCGACAACAGCGGTAAGTTCGAAGAGTTTAAAGATATGATTGAGCGGGTTGTTGCCGAAGGCCACAAAGTTCTGGTTTTTTCGCAATTCGTTAAAATGCTCGATATAATTAAAAAGCACCTTGATGAACAGGGTATAAAATACGAATATCTGACCGGCAACACGAAAGACCGTGAGGCATGTGTCAACAATTTCCAGAACAACGATGAAGTCAAGGTATTCCTGATAAGCCTGAAAGCGGGCGGATTCGGTTTGAATCTCACTGCCGCGGATTATGTATTTCATTATGATCCGTGGTGGAACCCGGCAGTGGAAAATCAGGCAACCGACAGAACACACCGCATCGGTCAGGATAAAAATGTTTTTGTCTATAAATTTATCACAAAGAATAGCGTAGAAGAAAAAATACTTTCACTACAGGAAAAGAAACGGAACCTTGTAGAAACTATTATCGCCGAGGAAACCGGATTGTTTAAGAAGCTGACAAAAGAAGACATCAATATTCTGTTTAGTTAATTCTACTCTATTTTACCAATTACCGGCTTTTATAGATTATTTGTTCGCGTCGTAGAACAACCATATAATTTTGCTAAAATAATATTATTTAATATATTTCGTTCAAATAATATAGATTAAAATACATTATTTAAGCCAATATGTCGAAAAAGCCCAAATTAGCGCCCATTTCTGAGGATTTAATCAAAGAACGCCTCCGTTGGGAAAATCCATGGTGGATAACTCGAAAGATCGAGCCTGATTTTGATGATTTACCCCGCCGCCAATATTTGACTTTGTTTTATCCCTTAATTAACGAAATAGCAATAAGACGGGCTACCGTACTTATGGGGCCCAGACGTGTGGGGAAAACAGTATTAATGCACCATGCAATTCAGCAATTGCTCGACGATGGCATTGAACCACAAAAAATAGCATTTGTCAGCATAGACAATCCTATCTATTTATACTTAGGCCTTGAACAGCTTTTTAATTTGATTGTTGATTCTGTTAAGGCGGATACAAAAAAGGATTGGTATGTCTTTTTCGACGAAATCCAGTATCTGAAGGATTGGGAAGTACATCTTAAATCCTTAGTTGATAGCTATCCCGGCAACAAATTTATTGTATCGGGGTCAGCCGCCGCTGCATTGCGACTTAAAAGTACTGAGAGCGGAGCCGGAAGATTTACTGATTTTATGCTGCCGCCGCTAACATTTCATGAGTACATAACCCTCAAGAACTATAATCACCTTATTCGTCCCTCAGTTCTTGATTGGCAGGGCAATCTTACCGAGTTCTATACTACTATTGATATAAATAAAATGAATGAACATTTTGTTGACTATATCAATTTCGGTGGTTATCCCGAAGTGATTTTCTCCGATAAAATTCAGGCAAATCCCGCGCGCTATATCAAAAATGATATTGTTGATAAAGTGCTCTTAAGAGACTTGCCGAGTTTATACGGAATAAAGGATGTGCAGGAATTGAATGCTTTCTTTAGTGTGCTGGCTTATTATAGCGGCAGCGAAATTTCATTAGACTCACTTTCTCAAAGCAGCGGCATAGACAAAAACCTCATTAAAAAATACATTCAATATCTTGAATCGGCATATTTAGTCCGGACAATTAATAGAATTGATGATAACGCAAAACGTTTTCATCGCGCGGTTTATTATAAAATATATCTGACTAATCCGAGCTTGCGGAGTGCTTTATTTTCTCCCATATCAAGCAGCGATGATTATTTCGGATCAATGGTTGAGACTGCAATATTCGCTCAGTGGCTGCATCGCGATTGGTTTACCCCCTATTATGCCCGGTGGGCAAATGGAAAAACAAAAGGGGAGGTGGACATGGTGGGACTATCTGAGAAATATCTGAAGCCCGTTTGGGCAATAGAGATTAAATGGAGCAACCGGTATTATAATAATCCGGCGGAATTAAAAAGCCTGATTCAGTTTTGCAAAAAGAATGGACTATCGTCGGCTTTAGTAACAACAATAGATAAAACCGGTTCCGTTGAGTACGATGGAATAAAAATTCATTTTGTGAGTTCCGCGATGTATGCCTATACCGTTGGCGTTAATACTATCGGGCATAAAATGGAACGGGTATAAATATTAATAAATTTTGCTTTTGACGACGTATATGTATTTGCAGATACTTCATTATATTTCTTAGTTGCGTAACATGATTTTACAAAGGATATGACATGAAAAATCACCCGGTTTTATATGAAATCAACACGAGGGTGTTTCTCAGAAGATTTGATACGAAAGAAAAGCGTGCGGAATTGAAAGATGTTCCCGTTTCGTACTGGGAATCGCTTGCCGTGAAGGGTGTTAACGCGGTTTGGCTTATGGGCATATGGAAAACCTGCCCCTCCGTTATTGAGTCATGCTGCTTTGAAGAAGGATTACGAAAATCGTACGATAAAAGCTTAAAGAATTGGCACCGCGAAGATGTTGTCGGCTCACCGTACGCGATTGATTGCTATGAGGTAAGTCCAGCGGTCGGAAACAGCAGCGATATCCTTGCGCTGAAAAAAGTATTGAACGATATGAATATTGCGCTTATACTTGATTTTATCCCGAATCATTTTAGTGCAGACAGTTGTTATATACAAACGAATCCCGAAGTGTTTTTAGAGTGTGATGCTTCTACATATCAACAGGACGTTCATACGTTTTTCCAGAATCCGAAACAGCCCGGAAAATATTTTGCGCACGGGCGTGATCCCTTCTTTCCTGCATGGACCGATACAATTCAGATTAATTATTACAGCTCAGAAGCCAGAACCTTTATGACTCAGCAGATGCTGCAAATAGCCGGGCTATGTGATGGTGTGCGGTGTGATATGGCAATGCTTGTTTTGAATAATATTTTTCAAAACACATGGGGCGGCATGTTGTACTCTCACGAGGATAAACGTCCCGACGGTGAATTTTGGCAGGAAGCAATAGCTGAGGTAAAATTAAAACACCCTGATTTTGTATTTATCGCCGAAGCATACTGGGATCTTGAGTGGGATTTGCAACAACTCGGATTCACCTATACATACGATAAGCGTTTATACGATCGCCTGAAAAGTGCACCGGTCAGAAGTATTAATGCACACCTGAAAGCAGAAACTAAATATCAGAATAAACTGGTTCGCTTTATTGAAAACCACGATGAAGAACGCGCAGTTACTATGTTCGGAAAAGAGCAGTCTTTCGCTGCGGCGGTTATTATGGCGACTATTCCGGGCATGCGTCTGTTTCACGATGGGCAATGGGAAGGAAAGAAAATCAAACTTCCTGTTCAACTCGGCCGCGAACCACTCGAAAACAAACAGCCCTCCGTTGAATTGTTTTATGAATTTCTCCGCACTATTACAAAGAATGAAGTATTCCATCGCGGTGAGTGGCGCCTGCTTGAAACAATACCATCCAGCGCGGGCAACTTTCATTATGAAAACATGCTTGCATGGGAGTGGCGTTTACAGGGTGAGCATGCTTTGGTTATCGTAAATTATTCGGTTAACTTTGCTCAGTGTCGTGTCCGGTTTGAAGCACCGGTAAAGAGCGGCGAGTTTTTACTGCAGGATGTATTCAATAAAGATGAATACTATCGCACGGTTGAAGAAGTTCAGGATGCCGGATTATATGTTGAGCTGCTGCCTTGGCATGCACACATATTCAGATATTAAACAGCGATTAAATTTTTTTTCGGAGACCATGTGCCATACGAATTTGATGAAATTCTTGAAACAATTAAAATGACGGAAATCGAACACTTCGATATCCGTACTACAACAATGGGTATAAGCCTGCGAAGCTGTGTTGATAGAAATCCGCAGGTGGTTGCACAGAAAATTTACGAGAAGATACTGAAGCACGGCTCAAAGCTTGTTGAAAACGCATACGAAGTTGAAAAGCAATACGGTATAGCGATTGCGAACAAAAGAATATCAATTACTCCCATATCCATTGTCGGTGACGCGTTCAGCACGGATGAATTTTTATTGCTTGCTGACGCTCTTGACCGCGCGGCTTCAGCTATCGGTGTTGATTATATCGCCGGGTACTCCGCTCTGGTTCAAAAAGGCATGACGGATGGCGAGCGTCAATTTCTTGCCTCCATACCTCAGGCGTTGGCCGGAACAAAGAAAGTCTGTTCGAGTGTAAATGTGGGCTCAACAAAGGCGGGCATCAACATTGACGCGGTTAACATCATGTCCGAGGTAATTAAAAAAACCGCCGAACTTACTGCTGAAAAGGATTCTGTCGGCTGCGCGAAGTTGGTTGTGTTCTGCAACGCGGTCGAAGATAACCCGTTTGTCGCGGGGGCTTTCCACGGCGTAACCGAACCCGAAGTGGTCTTAAATGTCGGCATCAGCGGTCCGGGTGTTGTGCTTGAGGCAATCCGCTCCGCGGGCAACGTGAATTTTCAGGAGCTCGCCGAAGTAATTAAACGAACTATTTTCAAAATTACACGCGCCGGTGAATTGATCGGCCGCAAAGTTGCTAAGAAAAACGGAATTGACTTCGGCATAGTGGACATATCACTTGCCCCGACTCCGGTTCCCGGTGACAGCATCGCGGACATTCTTGTTGCAATGGGCGTTGAAGAAGTCGGCGCACCCGGCACAACAGCTGCTCTGGCAATGCTTAACGACTGCGTGAAAAAAGCCGGACTTATGGCAAGCGCTTCGGTCGGCGGCATGAGCGGAGCATTTATACCGGTAAGTGAAGATGCGGGTATGATTCGCGCGGTTGAAAACGGGCACTTGAAAATCGAAAAGCTTGAAGCAATGACTGCGGTTTGTTCAGTCGGACTCGATATGATTGCCGTACCGGGAGATACACCAGCGACAACTATCGCAGGTATCATTGCAGATGAAAGTGCAATCGGCATAATCAACGATAAAACAACCGCGGTGAGAATCATTCCGGCTGTTGGTAAAGCAGTCGGTGATTATGTTGATTACGGCGGATTGCTTGGCCGCGCTCCTATTATGGCGGTAAGTACATTAAGTTCATCAAATCTATTATTACGCGGTGGCAGATTACCCGCTCCTATGCGTAGTTTAACCAACTAATCGAAGAAGAAATTCACGCCATGTCTCGATACGTCCCGCGGACGCGGGACTACTCGACAACCGGCGCGACCCTTCGCAAGCTCGGGGACCTAAAACGCAAAATATTTTTTATCGAAACAATGAAAAGGTGGGTCATCGAGTGGCTCGACGCAGTTGAGGCGTATCGAGATGACTTTTAGCATTACGTTCCAAGAATCCACTTGAAATAATCTCAGCATAATTTCACGCCAAGCCGCTAAAACGCAAATATTTTTTTCCGGAAGTCAATAAATGGATTTTGCGGCTTAGCGCCACGCCTTCGGCGGGCAAGCCTTTGCGTGAATTCTAATTTTCTCGCGTTTTATTTTTTGTGTTTTTCGAACCAATCAAAAATGGTATTCCACCACAGACGCGCGTTTTGCGGATGTGTAACAAAATGATACTCATCCGGGAAATACATAAATTTGCTTTCGACACCTAAGCGCTGCAAGGATGTGAACAACTGCATTGCCTGCTCTTCGCATACTCTGAAATCATTTGCTCCTGTGACCACCAGCATTGGTGTTTTGCAGTTGTGAATATATCTGTGCGGTGAGAATTTTTCATACAATGCTCTGCTCTCCCACGGTGTGCCGCCGAGTTCCCATTCAGGGAACCACAATTCCTCTGTTGTTCCCCACATGCTTTCAAGGTTGAATACGCCGTCATGTGATACCATAGCATTGAAACGGTTCGTGTGTCCGGCCATCCAGTTCATCATGTATCCGCCGTATGATGCACCGGCAGCGAATGTGTTATTGCTGTCAATAAATTTATAATTCTTTGTCGCGTAATCGAAGGCGTTCATGAGGTCGGTATATACTTTACCGCCCCAATCACCGGAGATTTCGTCGGTGAATTTTTGCCCGTAACCTGTACTGCCGCGTGGATTCGTCGCAACAACAACATATCCTTTTGAGGCAAACAATTGGGTGTTCCAGCGATAATGAAAATCATCATTCCAGTGTCCCTGAGGTCCGCCATGCACTAAAAATATAACGGGATATTTTTTATTCGCATCAAAGAACGGTGGTTTGATGATTAATGACTGCACTTTCGCTCCTGCAGCTCCCGGCGACCAGTAGGTGTCAACGGGATTCATCTCTATCTGATCAAGCAATGCCTGATTCATCGTTGTAAGTTGATTGATATTTCCGCTGACTAAATCCTTCGAGAATATTTCAAATGGCAGTGTCGAACGCTCCTGTTTGAAATATAATTTGGTGCCGTCCAGAGAAAGAGAAATGTCTGAATTGTTGTTATAGAATATTACCTGTTTAATTTCTTTTGTTGAAAGTGTTACAGTATAAACAGATTCGTAAATCTCATTTGATGCGGTGAAGTAGATGGTCTTGCTATCGGGCGACCATATCAGTTCGCTTGCCGAGCGATCAATGCTGTCGGTTAAACAGGCGGAAGTACCGGCTGCACGATCGAATACGATGATGCGCTGTTTGTCAGCTTCAAATCCCGCGCGCGCCATTGAGCAATACGCGATAAATTTACCGTCAGGAGAGTATACAGGTTCGTTATCGTTGCCGGGACTATTTGAAATGAGCTTCCGCGGAATCTCAACGCCTTCTTTCACGTCGCTGCATTGCACGGTGTAGATTTCGTTATTGGTGCTGTTGGAAACAACAGATACTGGATTCATCGTGAACGCGAATTCGCTGCCGTCGGGTGAGAACGCGTAATCCTTTGCGCTGCCGAGTGCGAGCGGCGGGGCATCGTTTTCCATGCCGCTGATAATATCTACTGATTTTTTTGATGCCATATCAAGCAAGAAAAGATGGCCGCGTTTTCCGTTTCTCCATTCGTTCCAATGGCGGTACATCAGCTTGTCGAATATAACACCCTTCATTTTGCTCGCGTCTTTAATGGAGTCGCGCAGTTTGTTTGCCGCATCGTCTTTGCAATCGGGATAAACTGAGGATGAGAAAAGGATTTTATTAACCATGGGGGAAATAATAAAATCATTAACGCCGGTCGAGATTGCGGTTATTTGCTGAGCGTCTGTGCCGTCAAGCGCGCAAGTCCAGATTTGATCATCTTTTATATATGCCATGCGTTTGCCGTCAGGTGTGAATTTGGGATTGCTCTCGTTTTTCTCCGAAGCAACCACGTATTTGAACTCCGAACCATCTGTATTGACCATGTAAATATCGGAATTGCCCTTGTTGGCGTCCATGGAATACGTCGTTACCGTGAAAGCGATTTTCTTTCCGTCAGGGGAAAGATCGAATGTGCCGATACGCTTCATGTTCCAGAGGTCTTCAACTGTCAACGCGCGCTTTACTTGCGGCATTACGGCAACGGTCAATAATAAAAAGAATAAGCAGACTTTACGCATATGGTTACCTTTTAAGCAAAATGAAATATTCTATATTTAAATGTAATCCGAATCGTTGAAATTTCCACAATTCTTAATTCCTGGCTCATGACCGCTCCTCCGGCGTGCAGGCTTAATATTCTATAGAATTTGTTACTAATAAAGTGAACTCACCCCCGTCCCCTCTCTTACCAAGAGAGGGGAGAGCCCGAAGATGATAATTCGCTTAAATTCAGCTGGCGAGGGTGAGTTCGGTGTTGTTAGAGAAGGTGAAAACTAAACACAAAGAGTTCTGCAACTTGCACTTAAGTTTACCCGCCGAAGGAGTGAGCATGGGCTGAGGTAGAAAGGGTTTGACACTGATCCGTTCCCACGGTCTTACACAGGGGGCATGAAGGCTCTGATTAATGAGGATGACCTGGATAATTGGCAATATGTTTATTTCGTTATTTTTTGTATTTATTCAGCATAAATAAAATTTTTTATTTGCTGTCGGCAGGCATTGCTGTATGTTGTGGTTATATCGAAAGAATCTCCAAAGACCGGAAATTATAAACTCCGGCATCAATAAATTATCACTTTTAGGATTGGATATGAGGCACGCTGTTAGTGTGATTTGTATGTGTATGTTCTTACTACTAAGCGGCATATCAATGGCGCAGCCTTTTATTTATAGAACAGAAGGCGGATATGCAAGACACGCCCCGGAAACTTTGGAAAAGTTTGATTTGCAAGCAAAGAGATGGATAACATGTCTCAGCGAGGTATTGGCTGGATCTTATGGGGTTGACAATAAAGACGAATGGGTGGTCATGCAGTGGGATGAGGTTCCGGCCGAAGCCTTTAACTTAACTGATTCCGATGACTACATTGCGCTACGGTTTTCGCAAGAAGAAATTGGAAAAGTAATAAATGCGCATAATCAACTTTACATTTTTGCAAAAGACCTTACCAAGGATACTGCGCATTTGTATATCGTAAATCTTTCATCGGGGAAAGAAGCAACCACGTTTACGTATTTCAGGTGGGGTGATGAAACTAAGGATGCGTTTTTTTCGGGAACTGATTCTATTATTTATTTCACAGTAGATACAGTTTATAGTGACATTGGGATTGAAAAAACCAAAGTGGTGGCCTATTCTGTAGCAAAAAATAAGATTATCAAAGAACAATATTTATATGAACTTGGCTATCCGGGTGCGGAAATAAATGAACTTTGTTTTGGAAAAGCCGGCTTAGGAATAATTGGCTCATACAGCAGGGATACGGCTAACAAAAATAGCTATTACCGTCTGCATGATTTTGACAAGAATACAAACTCCGCTTTTATTCATTATGTGGGTTATGCGGATCCATATTTTACTAATAATGGGAAATACCTTGTGCTAGTTGAAAGCAGTTACGAACTTTATGATTCGTCGGATTCTTTTAGTGAATACAAAACAGGAAAGATTTCTCTTTACGAGGCTTCAAGCGGAATGTTACTTCGGGTATTATCACTTCCTTCACACGGAGAGGTTAAGTACTCGGAGTTATATCCTGATGAAGTGTATTACGCATGTGATTTGGACTCGCTTCCGCAAGTTTACCGGATAAAACCTGATAGCCTATTAGCTGCAAAAAGAATAGATGGTGTTTCTTCCCCAACGCGACAAGCCGGCACAGGTGGATTTACCATTGATGTGACAGGCAAAGGATTTACACCGGCATCAAAAGTATTTTGGAATGATTCTGCGGGGAAAACGATATTCGTGTCGGATTCATTACTTAAGGTAAAAATATCTGACACTGACGTTGCCGCCACGGGTGATTCAATAGTGCGGGTGAATTTTGACGGCGTTTCCTCTTCAGCATCGGACAGTATGGTGTTTCACGTCGTAAACGCTTCCGAAAAACCAAAACGGTAATTAGTTGAAATTATGTCTAAATTTTTAACGGTAAGCTTAAAGTGGAAAGCATAAATAGTCGAATGATAAAAACAGCTTTGTGTGTACTTTTATTTGTTTACGGCGGCATTGCCCAGGCGTACTATTTTTGGACTAAGGAGGTGCGGCATAAAATAGAGAGAGACCGATACAAAGTATTCAGGATTGATTTAAATTCAGGACAAAAGGAATTGTTTCTCAAAAACGGTTACTCCGATATAATATATGACGCGACTCAAACATGGATGGTAAACGGAGAAGGCCGGTTTAATCAGATTATTGATATTCGTTCGCAGAAACCGCTGTTTTATATAGAGTATTCCAATCAAATTCTGTTTTCCCCTAAAAGAAACAAATTATTCCTTTTCGGTACGGATGGGAACCCTCTTAACGTAATAGACCCCAGAAGGAAATTAGTAATTAAAACGGATACGCTGCCCGGTAGGCCAAATAATGAATTATCTGCGTTTTTTCGGCGGATGAGAATACTATGTATTTTACACGAAGTGTCGAAAACACACTATCATTCAATACATTCAAAAATAAATTGGTTTACTATTCAACCAAAACAAATAAAATATATAAAGAAAAAAAGCTATCAAAGTACGGTCATCCGGGTTTTGTCGAATTTGGCTTAGGTAATTTGTTCATCCGGCATCTGTCTTCCCTTGTCTGGCGGCTTCGGATTTCACTTAAACGGCTGTAAAGATAGGGATTTTATGTGTTCCAGGGCGGAGCCGGAATAACCTGAATTGGCCGGCTGCAATTATATGCTGTCAGGCATTCAATCTTTGTAGAAGCTTGAGGTGTGTATCATTCCATTTCTCGTAGACAATATATCCGCCCGATAATCCCAATAATTTTAAATATTCCATTTGGGAGATACGTCCGAATTCAATAGTTTTGAGGTAGCTAATATGCCGGATTGTCTATAGGCGTAATTATATATTATTTTAAGATAGAAATGGAGTTTACCATGAAAGTTAAAGTTCTTATAGCAGACAAATTTCCCGAAAAACACATCGAGCAGATGAAACAGATGGATCTTGAGGTTATCTATTCACCGAAATTAGGCGAAAATGATATACCTGCTGCGGCAGAAGAAGTTGATATTCTTGTTGTCCGTTCTACAAAAGTAAATGCCGAAGCTATACAGAAAAGTAAACGCCTGAATCTTATTATCCGTGCAGGTGCCGGTGTTAATAATATTAATATTGCCGCCGCGAATCAAAAAGGCGTGTATGTTGCCAACTGTCCGGGAATGAACTCAGTTGCCGTGGCTGAACTTGCAATGGGATTAATGATTTCATTGGATAGAAGAATTCCTGACAACGTTAAAGATTTTCAGAGCGGTGTTTGGAATAAGGGCGAATATTCAAAAGCCGAAGGCTTATTCGGAAAAACACTCGCGATTGTCGGCGTTGGAAATATCGGGAAAGAAGTAGCAAAACGGGCACAGGCATTCGGCATGAATGTTTACGGAAAAGATATTTCCCGCATTGAAGGCGTTATGATTAAAGATTTCTCCGAAATGAGCCAGCTTCTTCCTATGGCTGATGTCATTTCTATTCACTTGCCATTGACACCCGAAACAAAAGGACTTTTCAACAAAGAAATGTTCTCGTACATGAAACCCAACACGCTGCTTATCAACACATCGCGCGCAGATGTAATTGATGAAGATGCAATGCTTGAAGCGATAAAAGAAAAAAATATCCGTGTCGCGCTTGATGTATTTAAAGGCGAACCCGAAGGAAAAGACGGGGCAGTTACTTCTAAATTGCAGGGCAATCCGAATATTTACATAACACACCATATCGGGGCCTCAACCGAACAGGCACAAGCGGCGGTTGCTGATGAAACAATCCGTATCATCAAAGATTTTACAACAAGCGGTGTTATCGCCCATTGGGTTAACCGTGCAAAGATCACCGATGCTCACTGGCAGTTAGTTGTTAAGCATTACGACCGTCCGGGCGTGCTTGCTTCTATTCTCTCTGTTATTCGCGAAGCCGGAATTAACATTGAAGAAATCGAAAATGTAATTTTCGACGGCGCTGTTGCAGCGTGCTGTACAATGAAGCTGATGAAAGACGTTAGCGCGGAAGATCTGAAAAAGATGAATGAACTTCCGGATGTGTTAAGCGTTTCACACGTGGAAATTTAATTCGGGTTCTTACTAACTGGTAAATAACCGGTATTGAAGGCGGCAGGTGCCGCTTTTAATACCGGTTAATTTTTATCCATAAAGAGTTTTATTGCGTAGATCAGGAGGAATGAAGCAAAAACTTTCTTAACAATAGCATCCGGCAGCTTTACCGCCCAAACAGAGGCAAAATAACTACCGACAAGAAACGTGACAACCATAAGTCCTGCTGCGCGAAGATCAACATTTCCGGCTTTATAATAATTGATAACCGCAAATACACCAATGGGGGGCAGCAGTAATGCAAGAGATGTTCCTTGCGCGGCTTTTTGCGAGAAACCCAAAAGCAGAGTCAGCGCCGGAATAATAATGATGCCGCCGCCGATTCCCAGAAAACCGCTCATTACTCCTGCCGCAAGTCCAATTAATAATAAGTAGATGGTTTCATTCATAAAACGTCTCAATAATTATTAGAAGATTCAACGAGAATATAATGAGATTTATTTTTGAAACGTGCAATAATTTTGTTAATGTATTAATGTAAATTCTAAAAAGAAAATGAATATACTTCAGATAGGATTTGTAACCGGTCTGGCTCTGGCAACAGTTCTTTCGCTCATGCTCACAATTGTATTTTTCCGGAACCGGCTGCAAATTGATACTAAATACTTTTCTGTTTTTTTTCTAACAGGTACGATTTGGGCGGGTGGCTATTTAGGCGAGATATTTATGCCTACATTTCACCTCAAATTTGCAATTCTAAAAATCGAATACCTTGGGATTGCTTTTGTCCCGGTGATGATGCTGTGCTCTATGGCGTATTTTATTACCGATGGCAAGATGCCTACCAAAACGCAGTTTTTCCTGGCGAATATTGTTCCGACTATTACCTTTTTATTACTGGCGACCAACGATTATCATAGTATCATGTATGTTAATCCCCGCGTGGCAACTTACGACGGGCTCAGTTTCATAGGAAAGGAAATGGGCGTGTGGTATGCCGTGCATGTTGTGTATTCCTACGGCGTTCTGCTGCTGGGCGCAATAATGGCGTTTATATTTTTAATACGAAACCATCAGATATTCCGGACTCATACATTAGTGCTTTTCATTTCCGTTATCCTTCCGTGGGTGGGCAATATTGTATATGTTTTAGGTGGGGCAACACACCTCGATTTTACTCCGGTATGCTTTATTTTTTCGGGTATCCTTATTATTTGGGCGATGTTAAAATATCAGCTGTTCGACGTTTTTCCGGCTGCTCGGGCACAGGTGTTTGAATCCATGCAGGATTATGTAATTGTGCTCGACGTCGGTGACCGGATTGTTGACATGAGCACCTCTGCAAAGAATCAATTCGGCAATGATCTTTTGGGCGTTGATATACACGGAGCCGGTGTGATATTGCCGGATATTTTATTTAAAAGCGAGGGGCGGTATGAATTGAGTATTGAAGGAAAAACCTATGATGCTTCGGTATCAATACTCCGCACCGAGGATTTGATTTCGTTTGGAAAAATCATCAGCATGAGGGACATAACCCGGAGGAAAAAAGCCCAGCTTGAATTGCAGGCAAAGCAGGATGTCCTTAAAGCAAGCCAGCAGGAACTTGTTAAGCTGAACACTTCAAAGGATAAATTCTTTTCCATTATCGCGCATGATTTGAAAAGTCCGTTTTCTTCCATGATAGGCCTCACGCAGATTATCATTGAAGAGTACGATGCTACCTCGCGCGAGGAAATATATCAATGGCTTTCGGATCTAAAAACACTTTCCGTGAACACATTAAAATTGGTCGAAAACTTACTCCAGTGGTCACGGGTACAAACGGGAGCAATATCGTTTCATCCTGAAAAGCAGGATGCCGGAAAGACTGCCGAAAGTGTATGCGCGCTGCTGACGCAGACGGCGAAGCTCAAGAATATACAAATCATTTGCAGCATTCCTGAAAATACAATTTTAGTATATGATGAGGATATGATCGAAACGGTCTTCCGCAACCTGATAGCGAATGCGATAAAGTATTCGTTTCAAGGGAACAACATCGTCGTGAGTCACGAGGAGCGGGGAAAAGAATTCTGTTTTATGGTTGCGGATAAGGGAAAGGGTATGTCTCCTGATATTAAAGACCGCCTGTTCAGAATTGAAAAAGCAGCATCCGAAAGAGGAACCTCCGGCGAAGCGGGAACCGGCCTTGGCTTGATTGTCTGCAAAGAATTTGTTGGAAAACACGGCGGGCAAATTGGGGTTGACAGCATCCCCGGAGAAGGAACAACTTTTTCTTTCACGATACCAAAAGGAATTGCTGCCGCCAGCCGGATTGCGGAAGGAAGGAACAAGTCATGATAGTTGCTCCGCAAATCACCATCTGGAGTATGGTTGTCGTATTATGTTTTTCTGTCGTTATTTGCTTTTTATGTTTTAAGCGTGATGAAAAAAAAGCCATCCATATGCTTGGCATGTTCCAATTGGCGGTGACTATGTGGGTGCTGGGTTATCTTATCGAGCTCACATTCCCAACATTTACATGGAAGATGTACGGAGTGATTCTGCAGTATATGGGGCTGCCGATTCTGCCGGTCTTATCATTGGCGGTCGCGATTGAACTTCTTTCACCCCGGATTTTTCGTTTAAGAAGACGTCTGGCATATTTATATATTATTCCGGGTATCACATACTTATTACTGTGCACCAATAGTATGCACCACGCTTACTTCACGAGCGCGAGAATAATACACGTGGATGGACTAATGGAGCTTGGTTTTGTCCGCGGAGAATGGTACTACGTGCAAATGATTTATTCGTATGGCATGTTTCTCGCAAGTGCAATTGCCTGGTTTTATTATCTGGTGGCAACAGGAAAATTATTCGGAGTTAAAGCATTCAGCATTGTGACAGCTATCGGACTGCCATGGTTTGCCAATATGATGTTTCTTATTCAAGGCGCCGGGCACGTTGATTTTACAGGACTGTCACTGATAATTGCAGGCGGATTGTTTTATGTCGGCATAAGCCGCAGCGGTAAAATAGACATTATTCCGGCGGCGCGGGAACGAATATTTGAATCTATGCGCGATGCAGTTATTGTTATTGATTCGCAAGCCCGCGTTATTGATATGAATGCCGCGGCAATCCGTCTGGTCGGTAATAAAAAAATGCTCGGAAAATATATTTACGAACTCAGAGCGCAACTACCGATGAATATCATTAATCTTTTCATGAACTCCGTTGGGGAAAGCGAAGTTGTGATTAATGATGCGACATATGCCGCACTGATTTCCGTGATGGTCAGCGAGTCCGGTGCAGAGCAGGGAAAGATCATCAGCCTGCGCGATATTAGCGAAAGAAAAAAAGATGAGAATGCGCTTGTCGAAGCCGACAAAATCATGCGGGAAAGTGAAAAAGAACTAATTGAGCAGAATGCTTCGAAGGACAGGCTGTTCTCGATAATCGCGCACGATCTGAAAAGTCCTTTTACCGCGATCATCGGATTGACCGAAATATTGGTTGAGGAATTTAATAGTTTAGATAGGGCGGGACAGCTTAAGTTTTTATCCGACTTAAAATTACTTTCGGAAAATACTCTGAAGCTTCTTGAAAATTTACTGCAATGGGCTGGATCAAGAACCGGAAAAATCATGTTTCGTCCGAAAACTCTGGATATGAAACTGATAGCCAGCAATGCTATAATTGCATTATACCATATGGCAGATCAGAAACATATCAGGCTGCTTTCAATGATTCCACCGGATATTCAGATATACGGAGATGAAGAAATGGTTGGTTCGGTTTTGAGAAACCTGATTAGCAACGCGGTCAAATTTTCTCAACCGGGCAGCTCCGTGGTAATCGGCGGAAAAAAAACCAACGAAGGAATTGTTATTTCGGTTGCCGATAAGGGCATCGGTCTGAGTGATAAGGAAAAAGAAATCATTTTCTCCATTGAGCACATGTACTCAAAGAGCGGAACTGCCGGAGAAAGTGGAACGGGTTTGGGATTGATATTATGTAAAGAATTTATGGATAAACACCAGGGAAAGATATGGACGGAAAGTGAAGTAGGCAAAGGCACTACTTTCTATCTCTTGTTTCCCGAACGGGATTATTATATTGTGACTAATTGATTATGCTTCTTACATTTACAACAATTACCGCATTTGCCGAAGGCACGTATAAGGAAAGAGGATCTCTTTTTGTGGCACGGGCATATCCTGTCAAGAGTGTTGATGAGGCGATGCTTCTGCTTGAAAAGAACAAGAAAGACTTATACGATGCCGCACATCACTGTTACGCGTTGAGGCTGAGTGACGGTACGACGAAATATTCCGATGCCGGTGAACCCTCGGGCACTGCCGGGGCAAGGATATTACAGGCAATCGAACATCATGAAATGCACAACGTTGTTGTCGTCGTTATCCGGTATTTCGGTGGAGTGAAATTGGGCGTGGGTCCGCTTGGAAAAGCATATTATACTGCCTCGGATACGGCTCTGGAAAAATGTGAGAAGGCCGCAAAATACGCTTACCTCGAAATGACGGTTCGTGCCGACTATGACCGCTCCAGTGCTTTATACCATTTGTTTTCACAATATCCCGTTAAGATATTGAACACCGGATTTGATGAAGACGCGGAATTCGGACTGCTGGTGCGCCTTGATGTTGTTGAGGAGTTTCAGGTTAAGCTGATTGATGTATGCAGCGGCAGAGTGAAAATCCTTAATATTCAAAAAGAAACAATGTACTTGTAAATCAATGACCGCCTCTGAACAGAAATTACAAAGTCCGGTGCAGTTTATTAAGACTGTGGGTCCGAAGCGCGGTGCGCTTATGGAAAAATCGGGTCTGCGCACGGTTCGCGATTTACTGTTCTGCTTTCCAACCCGCTACCTTGACCGCTCAACGTTGCTTACTTCCACGCAGGCAGTCCAGTATGTGCTAAACGGTTATGAGGGCGAGATTACCATTATCGGAAAAGTGATAGGCGTTGAAAAAAAACAAGTGCGGGGACGAGCCAGAGGGAATGAAATTCTTCTCGTGAATATGCGCGATGAAAAAGGATTTTTTGAAATGATCTGGTTTCAGGGCGCAAAATACTTTGAGGACAGGTTTGAAGCTGGACAGATTTATGCGGTTTCGGCAAGACCGACATTCTCCAAGTATGGCAATCTCCAGTTTGCGCATCCCGATTTCGACAGAATTACCGAAGACGAATCAAAACACTTTTTTAGTACGGGAAAAATCATACCTTTCTACCGAATTCCGAAAGAACTGCGGAATTCAAATATCGGAGACTTGAGCTTCCGTAAAATCGTCACATTCGCACTTGATGAGTATCTGCAATATATAGAAGAGTCGCTTCCCGAAGAGATTGTCAAAAAGCATAATCTGCTTTCGTTAAGCGAAACCGTCCGCATTATGCATTATCCTAACTCGAAGGAAGAAATTGAGCTGGCAAAACGCCGGTTGAAATTTGAAGAATTATTCTTCCTTGAAATATTAGTTGCAATGCGAAAGAACAATTATAAACTGAAGATAAAAGGACATTCTCTGCAAGTGCAGTCTTCTTTAGTAAAGGATTTTCTTTCTGTTCTGCCGTTTGACTTAACAAACGCGCAGAAAAATGTGCTGCATGAGATCCGTGGCGACATGCTGAACGGTGAGCCGATGAACCGGCTGCTGCAGGGTGATGTCGGAAGCGGTAAGACTATCGTTGCACTGATTGCAATACTAATCGCGATTGACAGCGGCTATCAGGCTGCGTTTATGGCTCCTACGGAAATACTTGCTGATCAGCATGCTCGAAGTATAAATAAAATGCTTGAACCGTTTCTTGAAAAGTTTCCGCAATACAAAATTAAAACAGCATTGGTTATCGGGGGGCAGGGAAAATCAAAGCGGAATACTGAGCTCGACAGTATCGCGAGAAGCGGCGCGAATATTATTATCGGCACGCACGCCTTGTTTGAGGGAGGGGTCGTGTTCAATAAACTTGGGTTAGTGGTTATTGATGAGCAGCACCGATTTGGTGTTATTCAACGCGCCCGGCTTATTCAAAAAGGTGAAGCGCCGGATTGTCTGGTTATGTCGGCCACACCGATACCCCGTACTCTTTCTATGACACTCTACGGTGACCTTGATGTTTCCGTTATAGATGAAATGCCGAAGAACAGGATTCCTATCCGTACCGATCTACGCGGAGAACAGCGGCTGCCATTAATATATAAATTCATTCACGATAAAGTGAATGAAGGATATCAGGCGTTTGTGGTGTACCCGCTTGTTGAGGAATCCGAAAAGCTTGAACTGAAGGCTGCGCAGCAGCATTATGAGGAATTAAGCACAACATTTCTTAAAGATATGCGCGTTGGCCTCTTGCACGGACGTATGAAATGGCAGCAAAAGGAAGAAATGATGAACCGCTTTGCTGCAAAAGAGTTTGATGTGCTTATCGCGACAACAGTAATTGAGGTCGGTATTGATATTCCGAATGCAAATATTATGGTAATCAATGATGCGCATCATTTCGGGCTAAGCCAATTACACCAGTTGCGTGGAAGGGTCGGCAGGGGAACACAGCAATCATATTGTGTTCTTGTTGCACCCGATGAGGTTGTCGCGGCATCGGCAAAGATCAAGGATAATATTGAGTACCTCGCTCCTGCGTTATTGGAAAAATACAAAGCCTCAATACGCTTGCAGACTATGGTAAAATTTCTCGACGGCTTTAAAGTTGCTGAGGTTGATTTAAAACTGCGCGGGCCGGGAGATATTTTCGGCACAAAGCAGAGCGGCTTCCCGGAATTCAAATACGCTGATATTACTGAAGACGGCCCCTTGCTTATTGAAGCAAAGAAAGAGGCATTTGATATAATCCGTGGTGATGAAAAGCTATCTTTGCCCGAACACAAACTGATAGCCAAAAATCTGCTTGAACATTATTCCGAAAACCTCAAATACGCGAAGATAGCCTGATGAATATTGTCATTATCGGCGGCGGCGCGGCGGGATTTTTCGCCGCTATCAATGCGGCAGAAAATAATTCCGATGCGAAGGTTATAATTCTTGAACGCACAGGGAAAGTTTTGTCCAAGGTAAAAATTTCAGGCGGCGGCAGATGCAATGTTACCAATGCGACCTTTGAGCCGAAAGTACTTATCAAAAATTATCCGCGTGGTTCAAAGGAATTACTTTCCTGCTTTTACCGTTTTCAACCCAAGGATACCATCGAATGGTTCAAAGACCGCGGGGTGGAATTGCGCGCGGAAGCAGATGGCAGGATGTTCCCCGTCAGTAATTCGTCACAGACGATAATTGACTGCTTCATGCACGAAGCGCAAAAGCTTGGAATTGAAGTCATACTCAACGCAGCTATTACAGCAATAACACCGGTTGAAAATGAAGGGATTCATTGGGAAGTTATCTATAATGAGATAGCCCTTGAAGCCGATAAACTGATTGTTGCATCAGGCAATAATGAAAACATTTGGGAAATGCTCGCCGGTCTGGGCTATACCATCGTTCCACCCTTACCGTCATTGTTTACTTTTAATTGCAACGACGAACGGATAAGCGGATTACCCGGCATTAGTGTCGCGAATGCTTCGCTCAGTATAAAAGATACGAGACTTAAACAAAGCGGTCCGGTGCTGATTACGCATTGGGGATTCAGCGGTCCCGCCATATTAAAACTTTCCGCGTGGGGCACACGCGAATTAGCCGAACGTGATTACTCGTGTACCCTGATAATAAATTGGACGGGGAAATACTCGATTGAGCAGGTTTTTGAAAACCTGACAAACGAAAAGCGGCAGTCGCCGAATAAAAAGGTGGATTCACACGCGATGTTTGAACTACCGCAGCGTTTGTGGGAGTCGCTAATGGCACATACAGGTATTGCTCCTGAAAAAATGTGGAACGGTATCTCAAAAGAAGGCATGCGAAGACTTGCTGAAGAATTAGCACAAGGACAATTTGTAATATCCGGCAAATCAACATTTAAAGATGAATTCGTCACCTGCGGCGGTGTTGATTTAAAACAAGTTGACTTCAAAACCATGCAAAGCAAATTGCACAAAAACCTTTTCTTTGCGGGGGAAGTGCTAAACATTGACGGCATTACTGGTGGATTTAATTTTCAGGCCGCATGGACAACCGCGCATATCGCTGCTGGCAAATAGTACCATATATCCAGTATAAGAACGTACCGCAGAGACGTTAAGACGCCAAGTTATTTTAATTTTAGAACAACTACACCTTCAGTTAAAACACGAATCAGAATATTCTGCTCGAAGTCATCTCGATACGAGTCTGTATCAAAAATGTTTTATAAAAGCAATTAGCGGAAAACAATGTCGTTATTGTTGTTTGAACTCTGTTTGGGGTTTTGATACAACCTCTACTCGATGACCCACTTTTTTTATTTTCTAAAAAATAAACTTTGCGTCTTTGCAGTTAATTTTTCTGTGATTTTATGCGGCTGGTCTCTCGAGACTTGCTGCCAGGAGTCATCTCGACCCGCCTGACTGGCGCAGTCGGGCAGGTACACCTCGACTGCGTCAAGGCACTCGATGACCCATCTATTTTTTGTTGTTAAAAATATCTTGGCGGTTTTGCGACTTGGCGTGAATTTCTCTTGCGGCTGTTCCTACTCTTCAATATCTCGGAAATCTTCGTTATTATTGCATAGACAAAAGTGTTTACTATACAATTATATACAATGACAGAAGAACAGAGATTTTTCAGACGGACAGATTTTTTGAAATTCGCGCGTACACGTCCGAATGTCAAAAGTGTATTGATTATCCGCAACGGATTGCTCGGCGATATTGTATCTATTACTTCTGTCCTTCGTCGCTTAAATGAAACATTCCCCGAAATTGTTATCGATGCGGTGGTGGGTCCGCAGGCTGTGCCAGTGCTGAAAAATTTTAAAAATGTGCGGAACATTTATCCCTTCAACTTCAATTATAATTTTTTCTCCGTCCTCAAGCAGTTGGTGTTTTTCCGCGGACTCCATAAAAATCATTATGATGTTGTTCTCGTGCAGGAAAACAATACGCACTTTACCATTATGGGAAAAATTGTCGGTGGAAAACACATGGCGGGATTTACCAATAAATACAGCGGTATGTACGATTATTGCGTTGAACGCCCGAAGCAGAGAATGGTGCTCGCGGAAACGGCTACCGTGAGAGAGTGGACAGTCAACTGTGTTGACCGCGCGGAGATCGCCGTCACCGGTGAAGAGATTCTCGCAATGAGCGCATTACTCAAAAAGTCGGGACACGCACCCAGCAAAAAAATGGCGGTGATTCACTACGGCTCAAGCAATCCGAATTCCGACAGGCAATGGGTATTAGAAAGATTCAGTAAAGTCGCCGACTACATTATAGATAAATATAACTATGAAGTTATTTTTACAGGGATAGAAAGTGACGCGGCAAATGTTGCATTTATCCAATCGAAGATGAAGAATACTTCTATATCTATGGCAGGTAAGACCAATGTCCGTGAACTGATGGCGCTTATCAAAATGTCGCAGCTTGTTATAGCTCCCGATACCGGTGCCGTTCATATTTCGACAGCGCTCGATGTCCCGACCGTCATGTTAATCGGATTATCTGATCCCGATGATACAGGTCCCTACAATCCGCTTGATATTACACAAATTGTCCGCGCCGATGTACCGTGTGCGCCATGTGTACATGCTATGCCGAAACCGGAACAATGGAAATACTGCGAAACGGCTCGCCCGACAAAGTGCATGGATTTACTGAGTGTCGAAATGGTGAATGAGGCTATTGATAAAGTGCTGGGAAAGGCAGTCTAATCTCTAAACTGCATTTCATAAAACTTTTTATAAAGGCCGGTATCTTCTTTTATTAACTCGTCATGCGTTCCTGTCTGAACAACAGAACCCTTTTCAATAACAACGATTTTTGAAGCGTTACGTATCGTGCTCAAGCGGTGCGCGATAACGAACGTTGTCCTGTTTTTCATCAAGCGCTCGATAGCTTCCTGCACGAGTATCTCAGATTCGTTATCAAGTGCTGAAGTGGCTTCATCAAAAATCATGATCTGCGGATTTTTCAATAACGCGCGAGCGATGGAAAGACGCTGACGCTGGCCACCGGATAGTCGTACGCCGCGTTCCCCAATAATCGTATCGTAACCTTCCGGCAGTTCCATAATAAACTCGTGTGCATTTGCGGTTTTTGCTGCTTCAATCACTTTTTCAAGCGGGTAGTCGTGCATGCCGTAGGCAATATTATGGCGCACGGATTCGTTAAATAAAATTGTTTCCTGCGTTACGATGGCGAACAATGCTCGCAGACTTTTAATGGATAACTCTTTTATGTTAATGCCGTCAATAGATATTGAGCCGCTCACCGGATCAAAAAATCTCGGCAGAAGATCAACAAGCGTACTTTTACCGGAACCGCTCGGTCCGACGAAAGCGATGATCTCGCCTTTGTTAACGCTGAAACTGACATCGCGTAAAATTAATTCCGACGGATTATCGTTGTATGCGAATGATACACTATCGTATACAATAGTATTTTTAAGAGTCTCTATGGTTTTGGGATTCTCGACTTCGGCGATTTCCTGTTCCGCATCTATGATTTCAAAAATTCTATCACCGGCAACACTGGATTCCTGAATACGGTTATGTGAACTGCTGAGTTCCTTTATCGGGGGCATCATCTGGAAAATGGCGAAAATGAAAACAAGAAACTCGCTTGGCTTTAACGCGTGGTCAATCAACACGAGCTTGCCGCCGAGGTAAATGATAACAGCGCCAATGCTGATGCTGAGGAATTCCGTAAGTGGAGCGGCAGTATTGCGGACGAGCGATATGCGCAGAATCAATTTGCGCAAAGCGTTGGTCTCTTTTTTGAATTTCTTATTCTCGTAGTCTTCCATTGCGAAAGCTTTAACGATTTTCACGTTGGAGGTCGTTTCCTGAATCACCGATGTAATGTCGCCCATCTTTTCCTGAATGCGCGCACTCACCGAACGCAGCTTGATGCCTATCCATCCGATAATGAGCATGGAAAAAGGGAGGATAAGCGCGGCAAACAATGTAAGCTGCCAGCTTATGGAAAGAGCAATCGCGAGAAACAGTAAAATGGAAAGCGGTTCGCGGATAAAATTAAAAAACGCGAGCGACACACCGGTCAACAACACGTTGACATCGTTGGTAAACCGGCTGGTTAAATTACCGACCCGCTCATTCTTAAAATAACTCATCGGCAGTTCGTGCATCCGGCGGTATGCCTGATTGCGCAAATCTTTTACCACCCCTTGCTCTACTGTTGCAAAGAAATACGACTGCAGAAAACCGAAAACGTTTTTCATCGTAAATACCGCGATGACGATGAAGCATATTTTTATCAGGGAATCAATCTTATCGCCCGAAAAAATGAGATGATTGAACCATGAAGAAACCCCGTTTATCATTTCCTGTATTTGTCCCGACGGCTTGACCGATGATGCGTTCGACGCGGGCTTGGTTCCCTGTTGAAAAAGCGAATCCAACAGCGGTATAAATAGGTAAATACTCAAACTGTTCATCAGCGCGTAGAGAATGGTACATACCATTGAGACTGAAAGGTGCTTCCAGTACGGTTTTACATACGCCAATAAACGGTAATAGGTTTTCAAACGGGCTAATTTCCTGCACAAATAAACGATATATAAGATACAAACTTACGCAAAGGGGGAATAGGATTCAAATTACTGAGGCTCCATTCCTAACCCATGGCTTAAGCCATGGGTTAGGAAGAGGATATGTGTGTGCTGTCGTAAATTCTTATATTTACATCATGATATTGAATATTTTTGACTCGCTTGATAAAAACAAACTGTTCTTTCATTCTCTCGGAAGTTCGAGTTCGGGCAATTCCGCTCTGATCTGGGATGATAAAACAAACATTTTAGTTGACTGCGGTTTCAATCCGACGTACATGCGGAAGCACCTGCGCGCGATAGATAAAGATCTGACCGACATCAAAGCCGTATTAGTGACTCACTCGCATGCTGATCATGTGAACGCTTATTTCATCCGCGAAATGGAGAGCTTCGGTATTCCGGTTTACTGTCACGAAGAAGTACTTGATCCGATATTCAAGCGGCATCATCATTTTTTGAAGCAGCTGCACAAACGGGTATTTCACACATTCAGGAATGATGAATTTTCCATCGGAGAACTGACCGTAAAAGCATTTGAAGTGCAGCATGATTCCGAAGGCGGATGTTTCGGCTATGCCATATCCAAGAAAACGGATGCGGGTGTAAAGAAAATTTCCATCGCGACCGACCTTGCTGTTCCCGAACCGCATATTATTGATGAATTTGTTGATGCGGATGTCATGATGATTGAGTCCAATCACGATATTGAAATGTTAGATAACTCGCCGCGCACGGTATGGCTTAAGCACCGCATCAAAACAACGGGACATTTATCCAACGAAGAATGTGCATTGTTTGCAGTCGAAGCGGTAAAGAAATCTGCCAACCGTCCCCATACCATCGTGCTCGCGCATTTGAGCAGTCAATGCAACACGCACGAATTAGCGCATAGCTGCACAAAAGACGCGCTGGAATCGGCAGGCTACGGCGGCATTAGAATTTCACTCACCAACAAAAATAATCCCGGCGAAGTAATTGAGGTGTAGAACGTTTTTCGCTATTTTTGTTATAGCTAATAAAAAATACGTTATATGCAATTAAACAAACTACCGCACGGCGGCCTGATTTTAGCATTTAAAAAATTGCTCAGCCCGACACAATACATCTATTTTCTTAGTGTATTGGTCGGTATTATATCAGGTGCGGCGGCAATACTTCTTAAGACGATTGTGTTTTACGTTCACCGCGCAGTCGAATACTTATCACGCTTTCCATATCAAAAATATATTCTTGTCGTTCTGCCGCTTATCGGCATTCTGCTGACAGTCGCTTACATTAAGATTTTTTTGAAAGGGAAATTCGGCAAGGGTTCGGGACATATTTTGTATTCAATCGCGAAAAAGGGAAGCATCGTTGAAAAAGAAACGATGTACACGCACATTATAACCAGTGCTATCACCGTCGGACTCGGCGGTTCGGCAGGGTTAGAGTCTCCGATTGTCGTAACCGGTTCAGCTATCGGCTCCAACTGCGGGCAGGCAGGCAAGTTATCCTACCGCGACCGGACTCTGATGATAGCCTGCGGTGCAGCAGCAGGAATCGCGGCGGTGTTTAATGCTCCGATAGCGGGAGTCATGTTTGCAATAGAAGTGCTTATCGCGGATATTTCGTTCTCGGCATTCATTCCCCTTATTGTGGCCGCTTCTGCCGGAGCGCTGCTTTCGAAAATCTTTCTCGGAGAAAGCATCCTTCTTCACTTCAGTTTACAGCAGCCGTTCAACTATTATAACGTGCCGTTTTACATTTTACTCGGCATAGTAACGGGGCTTGTTTCTGTCCTCTATATACGGGGCTATTCAAAAATAGAAAACTTATTCAAGCCTCTGCATGAAAGGGGTTATAAAAAGGCACTTATCGGTGGAACATTACTCGGCTTACTGATTATTATTTTTCCTCCGCTATTGGGTGAAGGTTACAGCAGTATAAAAATACTTGCGGGTAATCATCCCGAAATGATTACCGATAATTCGATATTTAGCAGTATATCCGGGAATGCCTGGCTTTTGCTGCTCGTTGTGTTTTTCATCGGTTTACTGAAAATAGCCGCGGCATCCCTCACCATCGGAAGCGGCGGCAACGGCGGTAATTTCGCACCGTCACTATTCCTCGGTTCTTTCGCCGGCTTCTCATTCGCCCGGTTAATAAATCAGGCAACCGGGACTCAATTGCCCGTAAGTAATTTCACTATTGTGGGTATGGCGGGAATCCTTTGCGGCGTTATGCACGCGCCGCTAACGGGAATCTTTCTTATCGCGGAAATTACCGGCGGATACGAACTCATGATTCCTTTAATGATCGTTTCTGCAATTACCTATATGATAGTCCGTCATTTTGAGCCGTTCTCACTTGATAAAAGAGAGCTGGCAAACGAAGGCGCGCTGCTGACACGAGATAAAGACAAAAATATTCTGTTTCTCATGGATGCGGCTGGTTTGATTGAAACGGATTATGAGCCTGTATCCGTACAGGATACGATTCAGCAGTTGACCGAAAAGATAGAAAACACGAAGCATGATATTTTTCCGGTTCTAGATGAAAATAAAAAACTGCTTGGACTCATATTACTGGACGAAATCCGAAATATGTTATTCGATCTGAATAATTTTTCCGAAATCTTTGCACTCGAGTTAATGAGCAAGCCTCAGGCCGTGATAGAGAAAAACGAGTCTCTGGAGTCCATAGTTGGAAAATTTGAATCAACCGGCGCTTGGAAACTGCCGGTTGTTGATAACGGAACATATATCGGCTTTATCTCACGAGGCAACCTGCTGAGCAAATACCGCCAAAAACTCCGCGAAAACTTCTCGGAAGAAATTTAAAATTTTACATTCATAGCCCATGACCCCGCCCGAGCGCCGCAAGGCGGGCAGGTTAAGTCATGGGCTAGGAATGGTACTTCCAGGGGAGCATTCTATTTAGCATTTCTCATTATATTACTTAGTTAGTTATAATTTTTTTTGTTTAAGAAGACGATGAATATGGACCCAATACATTTTTGTGATGCCCCGGGCTTTCCAAATCTGTTTTTAGATTATTTGTACGAGTTTGAAAATGTAGCATCATTTTACCCGAAGAATTTTAAAGACGTAGAAAAATATCCCGCGCATTTCCATCAGGTAGTATCACGCGAACGTGCGTTCAGCGATGAGCTTTCCGATATTATTGCCGCTCAGTACGGCAGAGATTATTTTTCCGACAGAACCGCGGAAAATTTACAGTTACTGAAAAATCCGAATACTATTGCCATAGTTACCGGTCAGCAGCTCGGTATTTTGGGCGGACCGCTCTATACTATATACAAAACCATTACTTCTATTAAACTGGCGCAAAAGTTATCGGGGCAATATCCCGAGTTTAACTTTGTCCCCGTTTTTTGGTTAGAGGCAGACGATCACGATTACGAGGAAGTCCGCCATCTGCAATTGATCAACGCGGCAAACGAATTGCAGCTTATCAGTTATCCGATTGAGGAAACCTTTGATGAAGAAAAAGGCACGGTGGGCAATTTGACTTTCACCGCCGACATCAACGGATTTTTTGAGGAGTTTAAAGGCGCTCTGAGAACGACGGAGTTCACGGAGCAGATGCTGGAAACGCTGAACGGCATGTACGCCGAAGGTAAGACGTTCAAGGCGGCATTCAGAGAATTGATATTCAGCATGTTTGATGCATACGGACTGATAATATTCGATCCGCAGGATATAGAAATCAAAAAACTGTTGAGTCCTGTTTTCAGCAACGAAGTCGCAAATTATCTTGCGCATGCTGAAAAATTAGTCGCGCGTAGTGCAACGCTTGAAGAAACCTACCACGCTCAGGTGAAAATCCGGCCGCTCAATTTATTCTATCATATGGATAAAGGCCGCTACGCGATTGACCCTGACGAAGAGGGCGGATTCAGACTGCGCAAAAAGAGAATGAAGTTCACTCATGAAGAGCTTTTGAAATTAACGAAAGAACATCCGGAACGGTTTAGCCCGAATGTTATCTTACGCCCGATATGTCAGGACTATCTGTTCCCGACAGGATTTTATATCGCTGGTCCAGCTGAGGTTTCTTACTTTGCACAGATCATGCCGCTGTATGAAATGTTCTCCATTCCCGAACCCGTCATATATCCCCGCGCCTCGGTAACGCTTCTGGAAAAAAACATAAAGAGCATTCTCGAAAAGTATTTCCTGAAGCTGCAGGATGTATATCTTAATCAGAGCACGCTTCATGAAAAAGTTATGAACTCTCTGCTGAGTGTTAATCTTGACGATTTGTTCAAGCAGGTCGAGGGTGATGTTGCTAAATTGATGCAGAGTCTGAAAGACAAGCTGGGACAGCTCGATAAAACCACTGCGGATGCTTCGGAAAAGTACAAGGTGAAATTACTCTCATCGCTTATTGAGTTAAAATCTAAAGCGGTTGACTCCGAAAAGCGAAAACACGAGGTCGTTATCCGCCAGCTTATAAAACTTGCCGACTCCGTTTATCCTCATGAAACATTGCAGGAACGGAAGTTAAACTATTTCTATTTCTATAATAAATACGGTGCCGCATTGCTCGACAAGCTTTTTGAGGGCATCAATGTTGATGAAGATAAACATCAGCTTATAGAGTTATAAGGATACAAACGAGAGTATGAAGAAAGAGCGCTCACCGCAAAACCGGACTTTACAATTAGGCGAAGATGAAATTCTCCGCCTCAAAAAGAAACTACTTACTCTTTCTTCGCCTGTTGCGGCAAGTAAAATTGTCAATAAAACAATCCATCAGGATTTGTTTGATGTTTTAGATAAACTGCCTTCGGGATTTGTAGATCTGCTTTTCATTGACCCGCCATATAATCTAAATAAAACGTTTCATGGCTTGGCTTTCAGCAAGACTTCAGTTGATGAATACACCGAGTATCTGGACTCGTGGCTGAGCAAATTGGTGAGATTGTTAAAGCCTCATGCTGCAGTGTATATTTGCGGTGACTATCATTCTTCAACGTCCATCCATCTGGCCGCGCAAAAATATTTTCTTGTTCAGAACCGCATAACATGGCAGCGTGAAAAGGGAAGAGGCGCAAAGAGTAACTGGAAGAATGCTTCTGAGGATATTTGGTTTTGTACTATGTCCGGAAAGTACAAATTTTATGTTGATCGTGTTAAAGAAAAACGGAAGGTTATCGCGCCATACCGCGTTGAAGGTAAGCCAAAAGACTGGGAAGCAACCGAAGACGGTAATTTCCGGCTGACGTTTCCGTCGAATATATGGACGGATCTCAGCGTGCCGTATTGGTCAATGCCGGAAAACACTGATCATCCTACGCAAAAACCGGAAAAGCTGCTGGCAAAAATTATTCTGGCAAGCAGTGATGAGGGCGATGTGGTTTTTGATCCGTTCCTCGGTTCGGGAACAACATCGGTTGTTGCAAAAAAACTCGGCAGAAAATACGTCGGCATCGAAACAAATCCTCTGTATTGCTGTTACGCTGAAAAGCGTCTTGAGCTCGCACAAAAAGATAATTCAATTCAAGGATACGTGGATGGAGTGTTCTGGGAAAGAAATTCAAAACCGTATCAACTCAAGAAAAAATAATCCGCGCCCACTTTTTATGAAGCTTGGTTGGACTAAAAGTCCAGAGTTTTGGTGGTTCTTCTCACGGCGTTGAAACGCCGTGTTAATGATGCTTAATTCTGTTGCACAACTCAAGAGCGTTGCAGACGCGGCAGCATAGTAGAAAAACAATGAATAAATTAAACTGAGTGTCGCAGATACGGCTCAATTCTTCGTCAAATTCTGATATAAATGAGCTGCTTCTGGTGGAGCTCCCTGACAGGACGTAACAATTTTACTAATTGGCTGTCACGGCTCTGCCGTTTCTGCAAGTATCTGTGTTATACAACGGACACTGAAACGCCTTGTTAATGTCAGGCAATTTATTTGTGTGTATCTGAATCATTTTGTTAGTCATGACCACATCCGCATTGAGCTTCAGTCTTCGCCTTGTAAAAGCATTCTTTGCCTTCCTTAAATGAAAAATAAACTAATCCCAGCGTGCCTACTGCATCAATGTACGGTATCCGGAATAGCTCGTACAACCCGCTTGAGACAAGCAAAACCACCGACATGTATATGCAAACCCTTGTACAATGGGCATCGGCAATTATCGGCTCGGATTTCAGCACCTTGCCGGTTTCCAATTTTGCGAAATACAATGCGAACATTGACATGATTGAAATAAGTGAAATGACAACACCCCAGAATGTTGTTTCAGGCTGAACATTGTTGAGGATGCGTATAACAGCGGCAATGACAAGTCCGCCCGAAAGAATATAAAACGCGGTACCTGTAATACGGAGGGCAGTACGCTCAAATTCGTCGCGTCGGTCTTTGCCGTGATTTGTAATGCGCACCAGCATATGATAAATGCCGATACCGCTGAGTGTTTCGATGAAGCTGTCCAGGCCGAATCCGAAAAGGCTGAGTGATTCGTCTTCATAGCCGAAATAAACCGAGAACACACCCTCGGCAATATTATATACAATGGTTATAATCGCAAGAGCAAACGCGATTCTAATTAATTTTTGCTCGGGCAATTTTTTGAAAAACGAATTCAAATCACATTCCTTTATGATGTTGTAAATTAAACAACGGCCAGTTTCAAAATAGTTCCGTTGTTTTCCATTCAGTATACAAAATTAACAGGCATATATCTGCATGGCAATCCCCGAAAGTAGGTAATTTACCGGTTTATGGGTGTTCGATTGAAAATATTCTTTGCGTCTCTGGGACTCTGCGGTTAAATTGCGATTAATATTTTAAAGTAACGAAACATGGAACAAAAAAACTCAGCCGAAGAATTTATCGCCGGACTTTTAGTAAACAGCCTCCGTAAATTAAATTTTCAAACAGATATTGAATCCCTGATTGTATCAGCTTTTGAACAGCATATGGTAGAAGAACTGCATGAAGCATCGTTTACCGCGAAATATATAGCGGGATTGAAGCGCGTGATGCAGGCAGGTGCCGGAAATCCCGAAGTGAACAATATGACGGACATACAGGCCGATGTAATGAAAAGTTTTGAAAAACTGATCGCCATTTTGCGGGATATTCAGGGAGATATAAAGTTTGCCGAAAAATTTCTTGAGCAGACGGAAAGGGCTTTCGCGAATCTAACCGGATTGATAGATGATCTGGCTCAGGTGAAGGTTTATTTTAATCTTTTGCGCAGAATAAGAGAATCGTAAATTCATTTTTCGGCATACCCTGCCGAATCAAACATCTTATGTCAATGGAAAACACAAGGAGCCGTCTGTTTGATCCGGCAGAGGCCGAAGTGTGAAGTTATTTGATATTTGTAGTCGCTTCTTTCGAATCTTTTTTCTTGATGATAATGGTTTTCTTCACGCATTTTTTCTTATCGCAGTTATTGTCATCGCTTTTCTTTATCTCTTCAATCATTTTATCCGCATCTTCTCCGGTGAACGTTTCAACGGTTTCTTTACCAAGATCATTCGTTATGATTGTTACGGTGTTTTCGTCGAAAAACTTGTGAAAATTCTTCGGGAACGCTTTCATAATTGAGTCGGCATCAATATGCAAATCGAAATGCTTGAAAGTCGAATCATTAAAGTATTTGCCGAAATCGGGGCAGCAGCCCTTGAAATCCGGCATGTTTACAATAATAGTATCGTCATCGGAGGTGATGAAGCACTTTTTAATATCCTTTTTCGCCTTCAGGCGCTTGGCAAGTTTTGCCGCGTCATCGCCATCGAACACGTACTCACCGGCATCGGTTTTAATAGTAACTTTTTCAACTTTCCCTTTTACATCCTTCAGCTTCTTGTCAAGAGAAGACTGCGCATGTAATGTCATATAGGAAAGCGCGAGAACACAAAGCACAACCGGAACAACGTTTTTCATAGTAACCTCTTATTTGGTGGTAAAAGCTCTTTTGTTTCAATCTTTAGATGTGTCGGCGAAATCGGGAGTTCCAGAAATTCTTACCGTTCATCACATTATGCGACCGCAAGGCAACCGGGGAGGGGGCGCTGCCGGAATGTCAGCCTCCGGGTGTCGCAAAAATTTCACATTACTCCTTTTGTGACGCCTGTCAGAAACCCCGTAGAAACGCTTATTTTTCTTGACAATTGCGGGGTGGATTGTTAGTTTATTACCGAACATATTATTTACTATTGAGATTCGTTAATTCATTCTGATAGGTGTTTGAATATGTTGCGCATTTCTGATTCGGACTTTATATTATTTCCACTAATCAACAAGGATGCTGCTATGAAAAAACTCACTTCAGGTATCATTTCTCTTTTCATCTTACTTTTTCTTTCCGGATGTGCGACTTCGTTGTATCGTCAGGGCGCTTCCCTGATGACGGAAGAAAAGTATGATGAAGCTATTGGCGTTTTTAAGCAAAATCTGGCGCAGAACCCGGATGATTATAAAACGTGGAGGGATATCGGTGTTTCCTTTGAGAAGAAGAAAGACTTTGACCAGGCCTTGACAAATCTGCAAAAAGCATACGGTTTGGCGCCTGATGATGGTGAAACGATCTTACACATCGGGCTGTGTTATGAAGGCAAACAGGACTATGACAGTGCTCTGGAGTATTACAAGAACTACACCAAGCTGAGCGGTATGAGCTCCGCTAAAAACGCGATTGAAGGAAGAATCGCACTTGTCATAAAGAAAAAAACCGAAATGGAAGTAAAAAATGCGGTAAAGAATGAAGCCGATATTAATGTTGCCGCAATTCCGGATAACACCGTTGCGGTTTTGTACTTCCAGAATCTCGGAAAGAACAAGCAGCTTGATCCATTGCAAAAAGGTATTACCGAAATGATCATTACAGATCTTTCGAAGGTTAAAAAATTAAAGGTTGTTGAGCGTGTTAAACTGCAAAAACTGCTGGATGAAATCAACCTCGGCCAGAGCGGTATCGTTGATCCGGCAACTGCTCCGCGCGTGGGCAGACTGCTTGGTGCAAGCACTCTGATGAACGGAAGTTTCCTTGATCTGGATCAGGAGAATCTTCGTTTTGACGTAAATATGACCGGTGTTAAAGATGCCGCAAAGCAAAACTCAACAAATATGACCGGGTCGCTCAAAGAGTTTTTTAAGACACAGAAAGATTTAACTTTCGATTTGATTGCCAAACTCGGTTATACGATAAGCGACGAAGAAAGAGAAGCAATCCAGATTATTCCGACCGAGTCTTTCCTGGCGTTCCAGGCTTACAGTAAAGGGTTGGACATGGAAGATAAAGGTCAAATGCAGCAAGCCGCGGAACAGTACAAGCAAGCTGCCGCCATTGACCCTGGATTTTCGGAAGCTTCAGCAAAAGCTCAAAGCATGGAAATGCAAGTTGTCGGCGGTGGTGATATCGCGCAGGTTGCACAGGCCGCAACCGTCACCGGGGTGCTTACTCAAAATGAACTGATTGACAGGCTGACAAGCAGTAACACAAATCTGACTAACGAAGTGATTCAGGCAAAGGACGACCATACTCCGTACACTCCATCAATCAGAGGCGGTGTTCCGGTAAAAATTATATTTGTTGTTCCTACATCATCATATCCTTATAAAACAAAGTAAGCCGAAAGGAGAATACCATGAAAAAGTTAAGTATAGTAGTAGCGATCCTCCTTTTAAGTGCTGTAGGAATGGCGCAGAGTTTATCGAAATCATTTCAAAGAAATCTTGATTTCTCTGCCGGAGGGTATTTTCAATCATGGACAACCGATGACAATCAAAAAATATCCCAGATAACGGTTCCTATAAGTGTTCTCGTTCCCGTTGATAAGCAATTAAGTATCAGTGTCGGTACTAATTACGCAACCTCAACTTTTGACAATGGTTCAAAAAGCGTCAAGTTGAGCGGACTCACCGATACGCGTATCATGGGTGCCTATGTAACGATGGATGATCACCTTCTTGTTACAGGCGGAATTACACTGCCGACCGGAAAAACCAAATTAGAAAGCGATGAAGCGTCTGTGGCCGGTAATATCGGGCTATACCCGTTCGGATTCCGGGTCCCCAGCTATGGCCAGGGCACATCAGCAAACATCGCCGGTAGTTTTGCTGCCAAGATAAATCAATTTATACTCGGCGCGGGAATGGGCTTTGTTTATAAAAGCGGTTTTGTGCCATACAAATCAAGCGGTGATAAGTATGTTCCGGGAACCGAAATCTCACTTAACCTTGGCGGTGAAACGAATGTTTCTATGGGCAATGCCGATGGTAAAATTACCCTCGATGTAGCATACACTTTATACGGCAATGATAAATACGCTGATAAAGAAGTATTCAAATCCGGAAATAAATTAAATGCAGACTTGCGCTTATTGCTCAACACCGACAAGAACCACTACATGATTTATCTTCGCGAAAGAACCAAAGGTAAAAATGAGGTCGGATACGGAAGCCTTGAAGAAGAAGAACAAAATTCAAACGGTAATCAGATTGACCTCGGCGGTGTTGGACTGTTCTCACTTAGCGATAAATTTATGCTGAAGGGTGTGCTCGAAGGAAAATTCTATTCAAAGAATGAAACGGAAACTAACGGAGCAATCATCGGCGGTATCGGCGCAGGCGCAATTTACATGCTTTCCGATAAACTGAGTCTTGATTTGCTTGCCAAAGTAATGAAGGGTAGTTTGCAAAGCAAGGTATCCACAAAGATTACGGGAACCGACATCGGACTGACTCTGAAATACCGGATGTGATAAGCGAAATAAGTTTTGAATTAATCAATTGTATTGAAAAACAGGAATTTATGTGAGGAAAAACCTCTATGAAAATTAACATGAAATATGCAGGTATTGCAATTATCGTTTTGGCTTCCTTGCTTCTTACCTCGTGTATGCAGGAAACCATTGGCCCTGTCAGCAAAACCACCACAAAGTTGCAAATTAACGTATCGAATTTGCAAAGCGGTTCAAATACGCCTTTAGCGGACGCTTTGTTGAACAGGAATCATCTCTCCGCGAAGAACTTAAAGATAATGGGTGTCAATAGCGATACACTCAATATTGACGAGGTGAAGTTGGTCATTCTGGATATGTCGAAATACAATGATTGGGACGCGTTTACACAGAATTGGTCTTCGACAGGACAATACAACCTGATGGATACGGCGATTTTTAATAAGATGTACAGAGAAGGAAAAGATTACTTTGATATTTACCGCACCGTGTTTAAAAGTTATACGGGCACTGAATATAGCTATGTCGGTGATTATGGATATTCACTAAACAATGGCTCGGCAGAAGCAACATTTTATTTAAATCCCGGATTGAATTATTATTTTTATGCTTTTCGCTCAAGCGCTAAAGATACAACGCTTTATGACGGAGAAGGACATCTGGTCGTGGCGGAAAATGTTGAGAATACTATTCAGGTAGGAAAACCCAACGTAACCGGCTCATATTCAGGTACGTGGTCAAACTCAAAAGGTGATACTACCGGAACCATGACTCTTGATATATATCAAGCCGCCAATGATTCGGTAAAAGGTATTTTGGTAATGAAAGGCTTTTCGTGCTATGATACTTTGTATGCCGGTGGTAAAGTAAGCGGGACAGATTATGTGAGCTTATATATAGCCAGCAACGGTTACAGTGGGTACTTGTCGCTCTATCCGGAAGGCACCTCGGTTTCCGGTAACTGGAGCATTTATCCCTATTGCCGGAGTTTCTATTACGGCAACGTTTCAATGAAGCGTATATCAACAACGCCGAATTTGGGCAAGGTACAATAGAATATTGTTCCCGGGGAAATGCCTCAGGCATTTCCCCTCTTTACATTTAAATAGCGGATGGTACATGATAGCCAAGACAAAGCGCTTGTTCGTTGGTTTGCTGGTCATCATGCTCTGCTGTTTTTTTGCCGCATGTGAAAAAGCAGTTTCTCCGACCATGCACTCATCTGCACGGATTCAGATAGACCTGTCAAAGGCCGGGTCTAATAAATACCGTGCAAAATTAGTGAATGATCTTTTCCCCCGGACTATTACTGAAGAAAAGTTTAGGACTTCTCTGCGGGCAATGAATCAGGCTGCGGGAATTGATGAAGTAGTGCTTGTCGTCTTGGATATGACTTCCTATAAAGATTGGAATGCCTTTAGGGAAGCGCTTGATGCTTCGGGGCAGATAGCGTATTTTAATAATTTAGTGATGACGGATTCAACAAACGATTACGCGGATTTTGTGAATCTGTCTTTTAAGGGATACAGCGGAAAATTATTCGGTTATGCCGGAAATTATTCCGTTCCCGTGGTATCCCCAACTGTTACAACAACACTTACGCTGAATCCCGGACTTAACTATGTGTTTTATGCTTTCCGGTCAAGCGGCAAAACAGTTGATTACGGCGATTTATCACTTATTGTCAACGAAACCGAAGACAATGTCGTGCGCGTCGGAACATCAAATATTCCTACTGCCGGGTTGTTGGCATATTATCCTTTTGACGGCAATACAAAAGACGCGAGCGGATTTGCGAGAGATATGTTGAATAACGGTGCTACATTCACCACCGGATTTGACGGCAAGCCAAACAGTGCGGTTTATTTCAGCAATCGGGCAACTCTGAGTTATGAAAACGCCACGGATATAAAGGCAAATTTGTACAATCCGAATGCAAGTGTCTCGTTATGGGTTAATGTTCCCTCAAATTGGGATGTATATGGAACACAAGGAGGTAGTTCTATATTTAATGTCAGCGGTGATTGGGGAGATAATGAAGGAATAGGAATGTCCATTCCAACTGCCGACAGCGCAATTTATGTGGAGGTGAATGTTAACAACACGAAAAGGCTTCCGGCTGCTTACCGGGTAAAATTCGGTAAGTACACACATATAGTTATGACCTATAACGGTTCGATATTTAAATATTATGTGAATGATACGTTGTGGAGCAGCGTCGCGGCGTCGGGTGTAATGACATATTCCAACACGTATCATAAAATGGGTATTGGCTGGTGGGACGCGGTTCCGACATACGAGCATTATTTTACAGGTACGGTTGATAACGTACGATTATATAATAGAGCGTTGACTGAAACTGAGATTGACGCGTTGTATCACGAAACTACGACGGATAATTTTCCGCCGAATATGCCGAACCTTGCTACTCCAACCAACTCAGCAACCGGAATTTCTACTTCGGCATCGCTATCGTGGACTTGCGAGGATTATGAAAATGATCCTTTGACATATGATATATATCTGGGAACATCAGCGACCGATATTTATACTGTGGCAACGGGAATTACAACTGCATCATATTCGCTTACTGGTGCTGTTCAGCCGAATACAACCTATTATTGGAAAATTGTCGTTAAAGACAATCATGGGAACTCGAATTATTCGGGAGTATGGAGTTTTACAACAGGCTCAAATTAGTAATGTAAAATCAGGTTTAGCATGTGATTTGGATTCGCTCCCCGGATTTTTGGGACGCACATCACATATCGCAAAATTTATTGATTATATGTTTATTCTACATTTTCTTATTAATACGGAAAAAAAATGAAAAAAACGACGTTGACTACATTGTTCATACTTTTTTCTCTGATTGCCGTGTACCCGCAAGGCACCAAGATTACGCTCGGCATATTGAACTTTGACAACAATAGTATTACCGACAATGAAAAATTAGAACCCTTAAGCAAAGGAATGGCGGCAATGCTGACTACCGAGCTGCAAAATATTTCCGCTTTTAAACTTGTTGAACGCCAGAGGTTAAATGATGTTTTGAATGAACTGAAATTGCAGCAGAGCGGAGCAGTTGATCCCGGTACTGCATCAAAAATCGGAAAGATCGTCGGAGCCCGTGCAATGCTGCTCGGCAGCTTTGTTAACATGTACGGAAAACTTCGAATTGATGTCCGTATCGTAGAGGTTGAAACCGGCTTAACGAAAAAAGCAGACGAGGTGACCGGAGATATTGATGATTTATTTGATTTGATTCAGGAGTTGACTCAGAAGATTCCTAAGAAGTTCGATATTGAATTAACCGATGCCGACCGCGAGGCAATGTACAGTAAAAGAACGCCGGAAAAAATTGATCAGACGATTCTGTTTTCAAAAGGCGTTGATTATGAAGATATCGGCCGTCAATATCTGAAAGCAAACAACAAAGATGCTGCCGTTGCGGCATATAAAAATGCTATCAGCATGTATAGTGATGCTCTCAAGGCTGCGCCCACTTACGCGGAAGCCGCCAAGAGAATAGAAGATTTAAACCGGCTTATCGTAAGTATAGATATAAAGGAAAATAATACGGTCGCTGCAGGTATAACAAAAGAGCTCGCGATTACTGAACCGGATATCACCCAGTCGAGTGACGTTACGATTACCGAAGGCATGATAACTGTTCGCGGCAGTCTGCCTTTCCCGAATACCTACAAAGATATTACGGTTAACGGTGAAAAAGCTGTTTTTGTTGCCGATAAGGAATTCTATTGTAACGTAAAATTGAAAGAAGGCTTGAATCCAATAAACGTCAAAGCAGTTGATGAAAAGGGCGAAGCAAAAGAATTTAAGTTTACCGTGACCAGTAAGAACGATGCCGGTAAGCCATCAATCGCGATTCTTGAGCCGGTTATGAAACGCGGTTTAAAGATTGTAAAGAAATCCAGTGTTGTCAAGGTTCGCGGTATCGCGGCAAATGACATCGGCGTTAAAGAAGTAATGATAAATGGTAAGCCCGCCGACATTGACGAAAAAGGACAATTCTCATCTGATGTCGCATTGACGCCGGGAGAGAACAAAATTTTGGTTAGAGCTATTGATAAAGGCGGCAACGTATCCGAAGAAACCGTAGTTATCAATCACGGAGAAGAAACTCCGGCAGCCATCGCGAAAAATCCTGACGGACGTTATGCTCTGGTTATCGGCAACAGTGAATATAAAAATTCACCGCTTCGCAATCCGGTTAATGATGCAACGGCTATGGCGAAATCATTAAAGGATATGGGCTTTGATGTTATTTTGCAGACCAATGTTGCGACCGAAAAAGATATGAAGCGCGTCATTCGTGAATTCGGCAAAAAATTACAATCAGGCGGTACGGGATTGTTCTACTATTCCGGACACGGATTGCAGGTGAAGGGTGTGAATTATTTAGTGCCTGTTGATGCCGACATTATGAAGGAAGAAGATGTTGAGTTTGAAGCGACCGACCTTAATCAGGTTTTAGCCGAAATGGACTTTGCGAAGAATCCGATGAACATTGTTATTCTTGACGCGTGTAGAAATAATCCATACACAAAAAGCACACGTTCGGTCGCCGGTGGTTTGGCCTCTGTTAATGCTCCGGCAGGGACGCTTATTGCATTCTCAACATCACCGGGCTCGGTTGCGTCTGATGGATCAGGACAAAATGGAATGTATACAGAAGAATTTTTAACAGCTATGAGAACAAGCGGCAGCAAAATAGAAGACGTATTCAAAGCCGTACGCTCGAATGTTCGAAAAAAATCGAATGGCGAGCAAGTACCGTGGGAGAATACTTCTTTAGAAGGTGATTTTTACTTCGCAAAATAAACTGAATCACTATATGCTGCAGACTAAAATAAAAAAGCATTTTTTCCGGCTTGATGCTCTTATCATAACCGCGAATATATTTGTGCTGGGTTATATACTATCCATGCTTCCGATAAATTTTAAATTTCTCGATCCCATGGTAAATGCCCTGCGCGATTTTGATGTTTACGATCTCTATTACTCGCAACTGCGCTCCACGCCCGATGCCGACACGAATATCGTGCTGGTCAATATCGGCAGCCTGTCGCGTGCCGAAATAGCACATCAAATACACGTCATCAATTCCTACAGCCCGAAAGTTATCGCGTTGGATATTGTCTTCGCCCGCGAGGGCGCTGACCCTTCCGCCGATTTTGCACTGGCAGGAGAATTCTCTCAGGTAAAAAATCTGGTTATGGTCAACCGTCTGGATAATTACAATGAGAGTACCGATTCCTACGATACGGTGAAGACATCAATTGATATCTTTAACCGCTACGCGAAGAACGGCTATGCGAATCTACCGGATGATGCGGGCGGAAGTTTTAGAACGATAAGAAAATACTGTCCGTTCTCAATTTCAAAGGGAACAAGGGTCAATTCTATCACATCCGCGATTTTACAGATAGTTGACAGCGCCAGATACGCAAAACTTAGTAAGCGCAATGTTGAATATGAAATGGTAAACTATCGCGGCAACCATGACAAGTTTTATTTTATTGATACACCGGAGTTGTTCGATTCAACGTTTGCCCCGGCGTTTATTAAGGATAAAATCGTCATCATGGGGTACATGGGCGAAACAATAGACAGAACATCTCTTGACGACATATTTTTCACTCCGATGAATCCGCAATACGCGGGACGAAACTTTCCTGATATGTATGGAGTCATTATTCACGCGAACATTGTTTCCATGCTTCTTACGGACGGGTATATTGAGCAGATGTCCTTCGGGCTCGGTGTGCTGCTCGCGTTTATATTATGCTATTTGAATGTTATATTGATTTCGGCTATACAAGGAAAATTCGGCATGTTGTCGGGCACGTTCACCAAACTGGTGCTCTCTATACAGACCATCGGAACGGTGTATATGGGTTTGGCAATCTTTGCTTTTCTTGCATACCGGACGAATTTGACGCTCGCGATGGCGGCAATTGTCATGGTGCCGTCTTCTATAGATTTTTATAAAACTTATGAACTAAAATTTTTTCAACACCTCAAAGAAAAATATGGTAAAAAATAAAATGAAATCTGTTGTGCTTCGATTAATTGTGTTCATCTTTATTTTTTCATGCAGCAGAACATTCGCGCAGGAAACGGCATTCACCGTGATGAGCGCGAGGGGGGCAGTGGAAATTAAGGCTGCTGCGGGGAATTGGGTAAAGGTGCATTCGGGAGATAAAATCACCATAAGCGATAAAATTAAACTTGCGGCCGGTGATTATCTCGGTTTGGTTCATGTCAAAGGAAAAACACTTGAGCTAAAAAAAGCCGGGGAGTATGATGCCGCGGCTCTCGTTAAATCTGTGGCAAAAGGAGACGCATCTTTTAATCAAAAGTTTGCCGGGTATGTCGCAAATGAAATGGTCAGCAAGAGCAAGTCCAAGAAAATGACTATGCTCGGAGCCGTCTTCCGCTCTCTTGGTAACGCGATAGAGATCGGCGTACCTCCCGCGATGGTAACATTTTCTACCGAAACCGTATTTAGCTGGTATAAACTTAAAAATGCTTCGGGCTACGTGCTTCGCATTATAAATCCTGCCGGCATTACCATATATATGAAAGACACCAAAGATACTGCACTTGCGGTTGATCTGGACATGCTGAAACTTAATCCGAACTTGCAGTATACGTGGATTGTTTCTAATGATGCCGATGCAGCCGTTAACTCAGGCACGCATACACTCGCGCTTGTTTCGAATACAAAAAAGAAACTCGTTAGCGATACGTTAGACATTATGAAAAAAGAGATGCCAGACGAATCATCCGCACTGAACAATTTTTTGTTCGCAAAGTATTTTGTTGCTCAGGGCATAAATGTTGACGCTATGAATTATTTCGAAAAGGCATATGCCATCTCCGGTGGTGCGGAAGAATACGCGATTGATTACGCGGTTTTTCTGGCTGAAAACGGCTTGGCCGCCAAAGCGGAACTTGTTAAACCTAAAAATTAATACGGAAAAACCAACGTGAAAGCTATACCGCTCCTTTTTTGTCTGGTTGTATTAAACGGACTTGCTTATTCGCAAGAATTTGGAATGGGTGCATTACTGGATCCGGAAGTTTATAAAGATTGTCCGACGGCAGCGCCCTTAACAAGAGGAACATATACCGTATTGCCATCGCAGGCTTCACTGAAGCAGTATTGCCCGACGCCGGGCAATCAGGGTATGACAAGCACCTGTGCAGGATGGTCAACCACGTATGCCGGAAGAACAATTCTTGAGGCTATGAAACGCGATTGGAAAAAAGAAGAAATCAACAAATACGCTTTCTCTCCATCGTACGTGTATAACCAACTTAGAAAAGGCGATGATTGTAATATCGGCGTTTCACTCGGCAGTGCTTTAGATGTATTGAAAATTCAGGGTGCCTTATCGCTGAATGAATTCGATTTCAGCTGCGCGCGCAGGGTAACCGATATTGATAAAAAAAGTGCTTCGGGCAGTAAAATTATCGAGTATCGTGTTATCGTTGACCGCTCGATTGCAAAAAAGACTCCGTATATAAAAAAGAGTTTATCTGAGGGAAACCCCGTTATTATTGCTTTCGACTGCCCTCCGTCATTCAGCAATGCAAGACAGGTATGGAAACCGGCTGCAAATGAATATAAAGAATTCGGCCGCGGTCACGGTATGGCAATTATCGGATACGACGACAATAAATCCGGTGGTGCATTTGAAGTAATGAACAGTTGGGGAACAGATTGGGGGAATGGCGGATTCATGTGGATCAAATACGACGACATGGATTATTTCTGCAAGTACGGATTTGAGCTACTTGATAGAAAAGCGCAGTCCGGCAAAAAATATGATTTAAACGGCGGACTGCTGTTCCGTGAAAGTAACGGGACGGAAATGACTGCTACGCATAACGGAAGATATTATGTAATGGACAAAAGCTATCCGAGCGGCACACTATTTCAGGTCTATGTTACGAACGATGAACCGGCATACGTGTACGCATTCGGAACCGATAAAACATTTAAAGTTGAAAAACTATTTCCTTTTAACGATAAAATGATCGCCTATCTTCCGTATAAGAAAAACGACGTGGCGATTCCGGATGAAGACAGTTACACGATGCTGGATTCGGCTTCCGGAGCTTCGTATTACTGTTTTCTCTACTCTACAAAGCAGCTGCCGATAGATGATATTATCCGCTCGATAGAAAACGGAAAAGGCACTATGGAACAGCGCTTTAGTGAAGCTATGAAGACCGACGGAATAGACTTTCGCAATATAGAATTTGACGGAAGTTCAAAGATTTTATTTAAGGCTAAAAGCGGCGGGAAAACTGTTATTCCCGTTCTCGTGGAAATACCACATTATTGAGTAAGCAAATACCCGGTTAACAGTGTTCAAATCAGGCTACAAACATAATTAGGGATACGGCTATGAAGTCTATGGTGTACTATGCGGTATTGTGTACATTTCTTACCGCGATAACCTTTGCGCAAGGGGTGGAATTTGTGAATGGTCCGAAGTTGACCTCAACCAGAATGGCCGCCGCTTCGGTTAAATTGCCGGATGGGCGCGTCGCGGCATTCGGCGGGCACAGCAGCGGATTTGCCAGATCAAATACCGCGGACATATATAATCCACAAACGAATACTTTTTCCCAATTAACCATGCAGGATTATCGCGATAATTCAGCGATTACGGTTTTGCCAAACGGAAAGATTTTTCTGGCGGGAGGCATGAGTTCGGATTTGGGAGTCGGGCAATTATCCTCAACTGAAATTTTCGATCCGTCAACAAATACCTTTACCGCAGGTCCAACGATGAGCTACATTAGAACGATGACACAGGCTGCTACATTGGCGAGCGGAAAAGTTCTTATTGTCGGATGCTGGTATTATACCAAAGGCGCTCAAATAGCTGATGTATTTGATCCGGTAGCAAATACAATGACATCTACAGGCCCGGTTGTGCAGAACAGGGCATATCCTGTTGTTGTTGCTTTGAATGACGGCAATGCACTCGTTTTCGGCGGCAGTGATTCATATGGCGGCAGCACGTATCCTGAAGCCGTGGAAAAATTTGATGCTGCAACAAAAACTTTTTCGCAGGTACGTGCAACATTGTTTGAGGATGTCGGCGGATATATTCCGAGAAACGATTACTTTTTTACCGATACAAAAAACATGTCCCTGCAGGACGGCCGGCTGGTATATCTTGCGAGTAAAGATACCGCGGGAATAACAAAATTCAGATTGTTTACCGTTGATCCTTCAACAGGCGCTTTTGCATTACTATCTTCGCTGCCCGATTACAACCCCGTGGCCGGTGATTCAATATTCTTCCTGCGTCCGATTGTAATCGGCCAGAAGAATATGGTTTACATGCTTTCGAGCAAGGCAACAGCTTCCGGTAGAAAATATGTTATGTGCTCGGTTAATTCTCTGACCGGAGCTTTAACTATTGGTAAAGAAGAAAACACACCGGACTATTACTATAATCAATCAAGTATTTCGCTGATTGATGAAAATACACTCATAGTCATTGGCGGTTATGCTTCGACTAATTTTAACGCGGTTGATAGTTCTCTCATTATTAAGCTGCCACAACAGTCTGGTGATAATACCGCGTTCATTAATGGTCCCAAAATGAACGGCACGAAGATGGCTGCCGCATCGGTTAGGCTGGGCGATGGACGTTTTGCCGTATTCGGCGGACACGCATATAGTTTTGCGAGATCAAACACGGCGGAGATTTATAATCCAGTGACAAACACGTTTACACAATTGACTATGCAGGATTATCGCGACTTTACCGGTATTGCTACTCTGCCAAATGGGAAAATTTTTATCGCCGGTGGTATGAGCTCGGACTTGGGTGTGGGACAGCTCTCCAGTACTGAGATTTTTGATCCGGCGAGCAACACTTTTACTGCAGGACCTTCAATGAATTATGTCAGAACAATGGCACAGGCAGCCACACTGAAAAACGGAAAGGTCTTGGTGGTCGGCTGCTGGTATAGTACCTCCTCTGCTTCGGTTGCCGAAGTATATGATCCGGCATTAAACACCATGACTGCAACAGGTGCGGTAATTCAGGGAAGGGCTTATCCGGTTGTTGTTCCGCTCAATGACGGCGGAGCTCTGGTGTTCGGCGGTACTGAACCCTACGGCAGCAGTACTAGTCCGGAAGCTGTTGAACAATACAACGTTGCGACTAATTCATTTACGCAAGTCCGCGCTTCGCTTTTTACCGATGTTGCCGGATATGTTCCCCGCAATACCTATTACCTCACGGATCCGAGTATGATCCGGTTGAGCGACAGAAGGTATGTTTATCTTGCAAGCAAAGACACTGCGGGAATTACGAGATTTAGACTTTTCACAGTTAACCCCGCAACGGCAGCAATTGAAGTCCTTAATACAAGTCCGGCATTACCGGATTATAATCTTGCAGCCGGTGATTCGATTTCTTTCAACCGTCCGATAGTAGATGCCTCAACGGGAACAATCTATATGCTTTCAGCAAAAGCCTCAACCGTGCGAAAGTATATATTGTGTGCCGTTAATGCTTCATCGGGTAAACTGACAATTGGTAAAGTTGAAAACACACCGGATTATTATTACGATCAGGGAAGCATGACCATGTTTCCGGGCGGAAAAATATTCGTCGCGGGCGGATTTGTTTCAAGTAATTTCGACGCGGTTGATTCGACTGTCTTTATTAATGTGAGTACGACGGATATAAAAGACAGTTACACGCACGTCAATTCATTCTCGCTGGCACAGAATTATCCGAATCCGTTTAACCCGTCAACCACAGTCAAATTCAATTTGAAGCAAAGCGGATTAGTGAATTTGACTGTATATGATATTATGGGCAGGGAAATAGCCACGCTCATTAATGAATTTAAACCTGCGGGTGAACACGAAGTGAAGTTCAACGCTTCACAACTTGCGAGCGGTGTATATCTCTACCGCCTGCGCATGAGCGATCAGGTAATAACAAAGAAGATGCTGTTGATAAAATAACCACGCGTGAAAATTTGGTAACAAAAGAGTAATAACGTAGGTTGTCATTCCGGAAAATCTGCCGCAGAAGAGCAGATGGCGGTTGGATTTAGCTCGGCAGATTTATCCGGAATCCAGAATTTAAGGAGTTAAGCAAGTTTTAGTTGAGATTATTAACATAAAGCCATTTCAAGTAAAAAAGCTTGTAATTTCATTTATTAACAAGTCTGAAATGAAATTCTTTGAACAACACCGAGGAAAAATTCACCTTGATATAATTTCTGAACTGGATTCCGGATAAATCTGTCGAGAGAATTATTCTACTTAAACATAGATTATTGCGACAGATTTTCCGGAATGACAGTCAAAATTTACCGCATGAATTTCAGATGAGCCCTGAAATAATTGTTCTGCGAGAGACTCGTCTTACCAGGGCAGGCTCTTTTATTTTATGCGGTTCTATTGTAAATTGTATTTTATTGAAACAAAAATGTTTAACACATAGCAGTTTATTCTATGCCGAGATTTTCACTCCCAGACTGGTTGAAAAAACATCAGTATTCATATAAGACTCTTGATGAAGTTCCCGAAGAACTTTTTGCATCGCTGCGCTCAAAGCTGGCGCGGTTTTCGTGTGATGATCCCGAAGTATCCGTACTGATGCCGGTATGGAATGAGGAAGAAAATCTTTTAAGAACGCTTTCGACGTTTGCCGATCAGACAACAATCAGAAAAGTCGAATTGGTGTTGATGAATAACAACTCCACCGACCGGACGCAGGAAATCATTAACAAATGCGGTGTGAAATCGGTATTTGTCGCAACGCAGGGCATCAGTCACGCTCGGCAGGCGGGATTGGAAGTTGCAAAAGGTGTCTATCATTTATGTTCCGACGGCGATAGTTTCTATCCACCGGGATGGATAGACGCAATGGTAACGGAATTGCAAAATCCGGCAACATCCGTCGCGCATGGAAGGCACTCGTTCATTCCGACTGAAAACAACGGACGCTTTATTCTTGGTCTTTATGAACTGTTAGCTGAATCATTGTTTGATATTCGCCGGAAGAACAGGGAATATCTTAACGTACTCGGATTTAATTTTGCTTTTCGTACTGCTGATGGCAGAAAAGTAGGCGGCTTCAATACAACGCGTCCCCGATGGTCTGATGGCTGGATGGCAATGACGTTAATGTCACAGGGCAAGATAGTCTGTTTGAATTCAGATGATGCAAGAGTGTGGACAAGCGCGCGAAGACTTATTGCAGACGGTAGTCTGAGCAAAGCTTTTAAAAGACGAATCAAAAAAGAAATTGTCCGGCTGAAAGAATACTTTGTCAATCCTCCGATTAAACTGGATTAACCCTTAAGCTTTGCAAGGAATCTCTTAACTTCATTAAGTTTAGGTAAACCGGCTCTGCCACCGAGAGTCATAGCGTTTATTGATGCAACCGCGCTGGCAAATTTCATCGCCTTTTTCAAATCATAATCATTACACAAAGCATAAAGAAACGCTCCGTGATAACTGTCGCCGCACCCTGTTGTGTCAATAACATCGGTGTGGATGAATGCCGGCTGGTGATATTCAACCGCGTCTTCGGTAAATAAATAACTTCCCTGAATGCCGTTTGTTATAACAACGATTGCGGGACCTTCCAGAAGAAGCGCTTTGCCCGCAGCGTTGAGATCTTCTGCCTTAGTGTAATCTAAGGCAAAGTTTGCAGATACAATTGCAATGTTACTCATCTGTAATAGCGGACGAAGCTCATCACGATAACGGTGCGAGCCGCCGTCGAATGAAATCAATGTATGATGTTTCCGCGCGTAAGTACAGGCCTGCATGGTTGCTTTAAAATGCCTGCCGTTGACGTGAAGAATTTTTGCCTGAGCAATGAGTTTCTCCGGAACTTCCTTAGGTGAAGGTTCTTTGGCACCACCGGGTGAGTACACAATAGAGCGGGCACCATCTTCTACACGTACCAGCACCGCTGCACTTGAAGATGTGCGGTCTTTTCGTATGAGAACATGCTTTGTCACGACGCCTGCCGCGCGCAATCCCTGTAAAATATATTTACCGTTGATGTCCGTACCGACGGAATCAATCAATGCCGTTGTCGCGCCAAGTTTTGCCGCCGTTACCAGCGCGGTCGCAACCGGACCTCCGCCGTCAACCTCACTTGCAATTGCTTTATGCACACTCTCTTGCGAGGGGAACTCCGCAACCAGTGATAAATAATCCACTGTGGCGGCTCCAATACCTACGATGTCAAATTTTTTGTTTTTCATGTGGGAAATATAATAAGTCGGCAATTAATATAAACAACCCGCGCGTGTTCTCGATACGTCCGTGTGCCTTGTTCGTTGTTTTTGCGCTATTATTCTGTGTCGTAGATTGTGACGAGTTGTGTTTAATCCAAACGGACTACTCGAACACCCATTCAAATCGGCGTTATGGACATTTCTGCAGAGGGTCATCGAGTATGTCGTCGCAGACGACCGTATCGAGATACGAACACCCTCGCATTTTTTGTCATTCCCGTCCCGATGCATCAGGAGGAATCCATTCTTGCACGCGAAGTGTTCTCGATATGTCCGCCTGACTTGTGTATTGTTGTTGCTAATTAGAGGAATATGCGGAAATGCCGGAAAGTCGTACATCATAGTGCGGACTACTCGAACACCCTCTCAAATTGAATTTTTATTATTTTCGTGGACGGTCATCGGGACGTTTCGAGATGCGGACATGCCCACAGATCGGCTTCCTTTGTCATTCCCGCGTAGGCGGGAATCCATGCGGCTTTTCTCCGTTAGGAGATACATCCTTGTAGAAAATTGTATCCACCCCAATACCATTTCCCGGATGGGAATATATCATCCCTGCAATACACTGCGAGAGACACCTGCCAGGTATCTCTACATGGAATCACGGGGCGCTTCATGTTCTCTCCGCCCTAAAAGACGGAGCAATTAATGGCCGGCGCATGCTTCATTTTTACAAAAAATATTCCGTGAAAATCCGTGCTTGCCCGCCGAAGGCGTGGTTATCTGTGTCATCCGCGTTCCATTTCGAATTTTTAGGACAGCCTCATTTTGGCTCATCCCTGTGATTTTTGCCCGGCGCTTTCATATTCGGCGTTAAAGCCGTAATTTTACCTTGCTTTATTTAATTTACACGACGATAATGTAAGGAGTTCGTTGATGGGATGGTTAACAAACACTATCTTTTCTTCGGTGGGCAAAAAGTTGATTATGGCATTGACAGGATTGTTTTTATGCACATTTCTGCTCGTTCACCTTTCCGGTAATCTCGCTTTATACAAACATGACGGTGGGGAAGCATTTAATCACTATTCGGAATTTATGAGTACCAACCCGCTTATCCGGGTTATGGAAGTTGTCATGGTACTCGGCTTCGCACTGCACATGTTCAATGGTGTATGGCTCTGGTTTACCAACAGAATGGCAAGACCGGTCAGATATAAAAAGACTGCGGGTTCGGAAACCAGTTCGGTCTTTTCCCGCACAATGATTTTTTCTGCATTTCTGATTTTAGCCTTTTTAATCATTCACCTCGAATCATTTTTTGTTAAGCAGAGAATGTTTAACACTCATAAATCAATGTATGATGCGGTAACTTCCGCGTTTGCAAATCCGTATTATTCGGGTTTCTACATTCTTGCATTGATATTATTGGGATTTCATTTAAATCATGGTTTCCAGAGTGCATTTCAAACTTTGGGACTGAACCATAAAAAATATACACCGCTTATTAAGGCTTTAGGATTTTTGTTTTCGATACTGGTGCCTTTAGGTTTTGCAACGATGCCAATATACTTTGGATTTATTAACCCATGCGGCGGAGGAAATTAATATGAAATTAGATGCAAAAATCCCAGCCGGTCCGATTGCTGAAAAATGGACAAAACATCGCGCCGATATGAAACTTGTCAATCCCGCGAATAAAAGAAAATATAATATTATTGTAGTAGGCAGCGGTCTTGCAGGTGCCTCGGCAGCGGCGAGTCTCGGTGAGCTTGGCTACAACGTGATGAATTTCTGCTATCAGGACAGCCCCCGCAGAGCGCACAGTATTGCTGCTCAGGGTGGTATCAACGCGGCAAAGAATTATCAGAATGACGGTGACTCGATTTACCGTTTGTTTTATGATACGGTAAAGGGCGGCGATTTCAGAGCCCGCGAAGCAAACGTGTATCGTTTGGCTGAGCTGAGCGTAAATATTATTGACCAGAGCGTTGCTCTCGGTGTTCCTTTCGCACGCGAGTACGGCGGATACCTCGATAACCGTTCATTCGGCGGCGCGCAGGTTTCACGTACGTTTTATGCAAGAGGACAAACGGGACAGCAGTTATTGCTCGGCGCGTACAGCGCATTGTCACGCCAAATTGGGTTGGGACAGGTAAAAATGTTCCCCCGCCACGAAATGCTTGATGTCGTTATTGTTAACGGCAAAGCGCGCGGTATTGTTACCCGTAACATGGTAAATGGAAAAGTTGAATCATTTGCTGCGGATGCCGTTGTTCTTGCAACCGGTGGATACGGTAACGTATATTATCTTTCAACAAACGCCAAAGGCTGTAACACTACGGCTATCTGGCGTGCACACAAAAAAGGCGCATTATTTGCTAACCCGTGTTTCGTACAGATTCATCCGACCTGTATTCCTGTCAGCGGCGATCATCAATCGAAATTAACTTTGATGAGCGAAAGCTTACGCAATGACGGCCGTGTGTGGGTTCCGAAGAAAAAAGATGACACACGCAAACCGGAAGATATTCCCGAAGAAGAACGCGATTATTATCTCGAAAGAAAATACCCTTCGTTCGGTAATCTCGTTCCCCGTGATGTCGCATCACGTAATGCTAAACAGGTGTGTGACGAAGGCCGCGGTGTCGGAACTTCGAAGCAGGCTGTTTATCTTGATTTCCGCGATGCAATTAATCGTTTGGGAAAAGCAAAAATTGAAGAACGTTACGGCAACTTGTTCCAGATGTATGAACAAATCACTGCCGAGGATCCGTATAAAACACCGATGCGTATTTATCCCGCCATCCATTACACAATGGGCGGCTTGTGGGTTGATTACAACCTGATGAGTACGGTTGACGGTTTGTTTGTTCTCGGTGAAGCTAACTTCTCCGATCACGGCGCTAACCGTCTCGGTGCAAGCGCGCTGATGCAGGGCCTCGCGGATGGTTACTTTGTTATTCCTTATACCATGGGCGGCTATCTCGGAGGGAATTCATTCGAGAAAGTAACAACCGATCATGAGGAATTCAAAAAAGCAGAAGCGGATGTTAAAGCAAGAGTTGAAAAATTGCTTTCCATCAACGGAACAAAGTCGGTTGACCATTTCCATAAGGCATTGGGAAAAATCATGTGGAACAACGTTGGCATGGGCCGCAACGCCGAAGACTTAAAAGAAGCGATTGAGCAGATACGGGAATTACGTGAAGAATTCTGGAAAGATGTCCGGGTTCTCGGTGGTAACGAACAATTGAATCAATCATTAGAAAAAGCCGGCAGAGTTGCAGATTTTATGGAACTCGCCGAATTGTTGACCTTAGACGCGTTACAGAGAAACGAATCCTGCGGCGGTCACTTCCGCGAGGAATCACAGACCGAAGAAAACGAAGCAAAACGCGATGATGCTAATTACAGTTACGTTGCCGCATGGGAGTTCACTGAGGTCGGGAAAGCCCCCGTACTTCATAAAGAAGAACTCAATTTCGAGATAGTAAAACCATCACAACGCAGCTATAAATAAGGAATGATATTATGAATTTAACTTTGCATATATGGACACAAAAAGACGCACAGTCGGAAGGAAAATTTTTAACCTATCAGGCTGCCGATATCAGCGAAGAGATGTCGTTTCTCGAAATGCTTGATGTCGTTAATGAGCGTTTAATAGAACAAAATAGAGAACCGATTGCATTCGATCACGATTGCCGCGAAGGTATCTGCGGTATGTGCAGCTTATATATTAATGGACGCGCCCACGGACCAAAACAGGGAACGACTGTCTGCCAGTTACACATGCGCTCATTCAAAGACGGCGATACGATTTACATTGAGCCGTGGAGAGCAAAAGCATTCCCGGTTATTAAAGATTTAGTAGTTGACCGCTCGGCACTCGACAGAATTATGCAGGCAGGCGGATTTATCTCTGCCCGTATCGGTTCTTCTCCCGATGGTAACGCAATTCTTATTCCGCATAATGTTGCCGAATCCGCTATGGATGCCGCGGCTTGTATCGGATGCGGTGCTTGCGTTGCGGCATGTAAAAATGCTTCCGCAATGCTCTTTGTTGCGGCAAAAGTTTCGCACTTAGCTCAATTACCGCAGGGGCATCCGGAACGCGAATCACGCGTCCAGAATATGGTTGCGCAAATGGATAAAGAAGGTTTCGGCGCTTGCACCAATACCGGTGCCTGCGAAGCCGAATGCCCGAAAGAAATAAAAATTACTAATATCGCAAGACTGAACAGAGAGTTCATTCGCGCAAGTTTAGTATAAAGTATAATCAGATTGATAGGAAAGGACAGTAGTATATTTCTGTTCGTTCTCTGTCGACTCCGTTTTGAGAAACTGACCTCACCCCAACCCCTCTCCTGACAGGAGAGGGGAAGCCCGAAAATGTAAGTTTTTAATAGCGTTGATGGCGGGGTGAGGTCAGTTTTAATTGTCCCGCATTTAGTTGCGCTGTGGGCTCCCCCATGCCGGGATTTTTTTATATATTTGCCTAATAAATGAGGCTTAGAAATGTTTGAACGTGAAATACGTTTCATTACCGATATTACGTTAAATAATATCAAAAGACTGGGTACATTCTTTACTCTCGAGAGTTTGGAAAAGGCAAAGGTGCATCCGGCAATCGTGCAGTATATATCTGCCGAACTGGATTATCTTATCTATCTCGACAGACAGCGTTTGTTGCAGAAATCGCTTTTTGATTATTCCGGAACGGAAATCAATAAACAATTCATGGCTATCAGTGCTGAAATCAAAAAGAACAAGCTCATACCTTTTGAAGAAATCCGCCGCCTTGTGCAGCAGGCGGTTAATTTTAACGTGCATTATTTACTGCGTCCCCACTGGACTTTAAAGAAATACATTTACGACAACGAAGAATACCGTTCCGCCGAAGAATTGCAATTGTTTTTAAACTACACGTACTTCTACGACTATTATAAGCAGTATATTTTAACGTATGTTGAGCGCAGGCAGCTTCTGTCGCTATCGGCAAATGAGTTTTCCGAGCGCATCAATCTTCTTGCCAAGGAATTACAGAGAACACAGCTTGATGTGCTGATTGAAAGCAGTCTTCAGGTTATTGCCGAATTCGTCAACATGGGCGAAGCTAATAAGACCCGCTTGAGCATCGGCGTCGTTGAAACATTTCTTAAGGATAAGGAACTGAACGATCAGATATTAAAGATACGCCAGCTTCTTGCAGATGATCAGAAACAAAAATTCACGATTGAGGAATTTAAGTTCGCAATCATGAGCAACATCAGCGTTACTAAAACGGTTGATATACCTGATGCGGCTGAGGAATCACAGTCGACACTTGCGACCGCACCGAAATCGGAATTGCCCGATGATGAGCACACGCAGGCTGCTCCTCCGGTTGAAGAGAAGAAAGAACTCGCGCAAGTCGAAATAGATGCTTTATTCGATGAAGCTGAAGAGCACGCGAACACCTTCGCGGCACGGCAGGCGGAACAGATCATCAAGGAAGTTGTGCTACCGCAGGATGAGCCGGTTGAAGAGATCGAAGCTAAGCAGGAAGCAGCGGAAGATGTTTTACCGGAAGAACAGGAAGCCGCAGATACGGTGATAAGCACTGATACGCTGTTGCAGGAAATCCGTATTGCGAATGAAGAATTAAAAATTGAAGAACCGGCGGAAGAAGTTGTTGAAAGCCTTTCGATAAACACCGAAGCGCTTGAAGAGAAGGACAACACTCCGGTCGAAGAGGAAACAGAGCAAGCCGTTGAGCCGGAAACTCAAGAACAAGAGCCTGTTTCCGGAAGCGAAGATCAGGAATCGCAGGAACCTGCGACTCTGGAAGATACGGACGAGGAAGTTGAACTCTTCACGTATTTCACAACCAAAGAAACAATGCGTATCATTGCCGTGGTTTTTGGCAATGACAGCGTGGATTTTGTAAATACCATTGAAAAAATCGCGGATTGTCCGAACATTGAGCAAGCCTCTTTGATTCTTCAATCCGTATTCAGTTCTTACCATATTAACCCCTTGCAGAGCAGGGAAGGGCGCTTTTTGGAAGAACGGGTAAAACAGTATTTTATTGAAAAGAAAGATTAGATGTTTTTAGATCATGCAGAAATTTATGTGAACGCCGGACGCGGTGGCAATGGCGCTGTTGCGTTCAGACGTGAAAAGTTTGTTCCTAAAGGCGGCCCCGCGGGCGGCAATGGTGGAGAAGGTGGTAGTGTATGGGTTGTCGCTAATGAAAATCTGAACACACTTCTTGATTTCCGTTATAAGAAAAAATATCACGCCGATCACGGCGGCGAGGGCGGTACTTCGTTGAAAGACGGAAGAAAAGCAGATGATATTATCATTCAGCTTCCGGTCGGAACGATTGTCAAAGATTCTTCAACCGACGAAATTATTGTAGACTTGACCGAGCACGGTATGAAATTCTGCCTCGCGAAAGGTGGAAAAGGTGGAAAGGGTAACAGCAATTTTGCAACGCCGACCAATCAGGCTCCGCGTTATGCAGAACCCGGCAGACCGGGTGAAGAAAAGCATGTTGCTTTGGAGTTGAAACTTATCGCCGATATCGGGCTGGTTGGATTCCCCAACGCCGGTAAATCAACCCTCATATCAACAATATCCGCCGCACGGCCAAAAATCGCAGACTATCCGTTCACTACACTTGAGCCGAATCTGGGAATTGTCCGCTTTAAAGAATATGCAAGTCTCACGGTTGCCGATATACCGGGAATTATTGAAGGTGCCTCGGAAGGAAAAGGACTTGGCCTACAGTTTCTGAGGCATATCGAAAGAACGAAAGTCCTGTGTGTAATGATTGACGCATCTTCTGAAACGCCGAAAGAAGATTTTAAAATTTTGCTGCGCGAGTTAAAGACGTACAGCGATGAACTTGCAAAAAAGAAAATGCTCTTAGCGTTCAGCAAATCCGACTTGATTGATGATGCAACAAAAAAGAAGCTATCCAAAATAACATCGAAAAAATTTATTCACGCACCTGTTGTATTTTCCGCCGCGACGGGAGAAAACATCCCCAAACTTTTAGAATTATTTTGGGAATCCGTTCACGAGTAATAAGTTTTTGTTATAGATTAATTTATCGTTGCAAGTGAAACTGGAATTTCTTATTCTTTCAATCTAAAAATAATTATTTCCATATTCAATTAATTAGAATGATACGATGAAAATAGTAAAGATATTTGCGCTTACATATCTCTTCGCCTTCTCCGTGTTTTTTGTCCCGGCTTGTTCCGACCCAACCAGCATTCTTCCCGCGGTCAATATTTTTTCCGATTCGGATGATGTAACATTCGGGCAGCAGGCGGTTGCTGAAATGCAAAAAGATCCGGCAACATATCCGCTATTGAATACGGCGAACACTCCCGCAATTAAGCAATATATTATGACTACCATCGTAAATCCGATTCTTAACTCCTCATCGAACAAAAAGAGAGATGTGTACAAATACAGTGTGGAAATAATTAACGACGACAACACTCTTAATGCTTTTGCTCTTCCGGGTGGCCCAATCTATGTTTATTCGGGCTTATTGAAATATTTAGATTCGGAAGCCGCTCTCGCGGGCGTATTGGGACACGAAATTGCGCATGCTGAACTCCGCCATGCTTCAACTCGCATGACTCAGGAGTACGGCATTACTACATTGTTGAGTATGGTGCTTGGCGATAATCAATCAACCCTCACCCAGATTGTAACCAATCTATTGACCACGGCAACAATTTTACAAAACAGCCGCGCAAATGAAGATGAGTCGGATGACTATTCTTTTAAATACTTAAAAGACACAAAATATTACGCGGGTTCGGTGAAGTTCTTTTTTGAAAAACTTCAGGCGGATGGTAAGATTTCTGCCGCGACAAGTGATGTTGAAAAATTTCTGAGCACACATCCGGAACCGGCCCAAAGAATCTCCAGAACAAATGACCGCTTGACCTCTGCCGGAATATCGGTTATCAGTTATAATAATACTTCTACTAATCTATATCGAACCGAATATAATACGAATATAAAATCAAAGCTTCCATAGTTTGAATTTGATTGCTGCGTGAATATGTTTTGATCTCAGTTGTTGTGAGTGCTGTAAATTTTGAATATACTGAATATTTTTTGATAGGTTGATTTTGGATTTTTCTAGCATTTTATTGTATGGCGCTCTTGGCGTTTTTGGAGTTCTTGTCCTGGTCATTATGATTCCGCTAATCTTTAGCCTGATGAATAACGACGACAAGAAAAACCCGGTTACACATAAAAATGAACGACCCCGCGCTGTCACCAAAAACACACAGTCTTTTGGCGAGCAGGATAGAAGCGTGTCGGGACAATTTGTCATTCCCGATAAAAACGAGCATCATCAGAGAAGAAAAACAAACGTGCATGATGTTCCCCGTCATACACGGGAGCAGTATCTTGACACCACACAGCCTAAACCGCGAAATCATCAAAAAAACTGGCAAAATCACTGGCGCTGACCCCTTTTTTATAGTCTTATCATGCCCAAAATTATTTTTGAATTTTACGGGAACCATCTTCATTTATTTACGGTTTAGTATTATGTGTTAAGCATTGGTACTAAGAATGCGATTCGATGATTAGGGGCGGTATTTACCGCTTGATGTAAGTTTTAGGTGAGGATGGATGCTTTTACAGAAGTTTGCAGCAGCTTTTGTGAATATCTACCTCACCTTTTTTGTATGAAGTGCGTCTCGACACAAAAATTTTTGCATAAATAGAATTATTAACGTACTTTTTCTTTTATTCTTTCTCGTTTACCATTGCTTATTGATTTGATAACCAAAACAACCAAGGAGGCTGATCATGAAGTCCCGTTCTTTACTGTATATCGTATTTTTGCTAATTCTTTCAATTCGTCCGATGAGTGCTCAAAATATGGATTCCAGAATTGAGCAGCTTTCTGCTACTGCCGGCTCTGCTTATCTGGCTCCTGCCGTTCACGCTTTCGGAGCAGGTATGAATGCCGGATGGATGGGTGCTCCTCCAAGTGCGAAAATCCTGGGCTTCGATCTTCAAGTAGGCTTTGTCGGTATGGGAACAAAATTTGCCGACGACACAAAGACCTTTTCTGTAAAAGGAACATATCGCTTTAATGAAGAACAGGCTATGGTGCTGGCGCAGCAGGCAACAATTAATCCTCTTGCACAACAGGAAATTGCCAACCAGATTGTTAAGCAGGATATTGGTGTAGTGATATCGGGACCAACGATTCGAGGCAGCAAAAATGAAAATGTAAAAATCAATTCGGAATCCTTCACTATCCACACCACCTATGGAGACAAAGTAGTTCCCGCATATATAACAGACCTCAGCGATATTCATGGATTATTCGGAGATGATGTTTCAATGATGCCCGCTGCTTCACCGCAGATTAAAATCGGTACGGTTTATGGTACACAGGCAATTATTAGATTTCTCCCATCGTATGACATTAAAGATGCAGGAAAATTCAAATTTTTCGGCTTCGGCTTACAGCACAATCCCGGATTATGGTTTAAAACACCGCTCCCGGTTGATATTTCGGTCGGATTCTTAAGTCAGGATATGAAACTCGGCAGCATAATTGATTTCAGTACGTTGTCATACGGAGTTAATGTCGGAAAGCAATTCGGATTCGGTCCGCTTAGCGTAACACCGTACGGAGGAATATTGATGGAAAAATCGAAATTGGATGTGACTTATACTGATACGCTCCAAACCAGCTCCGGAAAGCAGGTTACAAACGTGAATTTCTCTTTAACCGGAGACAACAAATTTAAGTTTAATTTGGGAGTAAAGCTGCACATTTTAGCAATGGATCTCTTGGCGGAATATAATATCGGCAAGTATAGTACGCTTAGCGGCACATTCGCTTTCGCGTTTTAATACAAAATCAATTTTTAATAATGCGGTAACTTATTTATCCGAGGATAAGTTACCGCTTATTATATTATACACTTCTTTATTTAACGAATCGTACGTGTGATGTCCGGGGTAAACCGGAGGGAAAAATTGCACGGTAACTTTTCTCCCAAACCGCAGCCAGAAAGCACCTCGTGGAAGAGCATCAATACTGCCGCTGAGAACAACAGGGATAATCGGAATATTAAGTTCACAGCTGAGTATTGAATAAAACTTCTTGAAGTCGGCCAGTTCTCCGGTAATACTGCGCGTGCCTTCCGGAAAGATAATGAGATTTTTTCCCCTCTTTAATGCAGCGGCAATTTTCATCATCGAAGTTTTTAAATCATTCTCTATATCAACCAGAATAACATTGTGAACTTCGGCGAAAAACTTAACCGCTCCGGGAAAATATTTTGCCTTTGAATAGTAGAATGTTTTCCGTGCCTTGCCGTAAGGCAGCGTTGAGGCGATATATAATGGGTCAATATATGTTCTGTGGTTGGAAGCAATAATAAAATTTTCCGAAGGAATGTTCTCCGTGCCTATTGCCTTAACCGGTGTCCATATCCAGCCCAACACTTTAAATACAACGTATGAGAATATTGTTCCTATCCACGTAAAAGGAATCCGCACCTTATCCGCACCCGTCACCAGATCTTTCCATCCGGCTTTTTCGTGTTCGAACTTTTCCTTTTCTGCCTTTATATATTCCGATAATTCCCCGAGTGTTTTAAATTGGGTCAATTCTTGTTCTGTAATCCGGATGCCGAAGTTTTTTTCAATATACGCGAGCAAAACAACCTTATCGAGCGAATCGAGACCTATATCCATAATAAGGTTTTGTCCCGGAGTAACTTCTATATTCTTTGTGTCGCGTATGTGGTTCGCCACGCTCTCATATTCCGGTGTCATAGGCTGCTGGGGCTCTGTCGCAACAGGTTTTTTGTCATCAATCAACTCATGCAGCTTAAATCTTTTTGTTTTACCGATAGGCGTTTTAGGCAGTTCGGTTGATATTATAGTGAATCCGGAAATCCGTTTGTATTGAACCGCGTTTTTGTTGTACGCGTTGATGACTTTCCATTTGATATATTCATGGATGTCATCGGTAAAACCGTTGAGATTTTCTTTGTTAAGATATATGAGCGCATGCAGAGAATCGTCAATATCCGTAACCGCGACTTCCTGTATAACGGGAAATTGGGCTTCGAGCTTATTTTCGATTTCAACGGGATTGATGTTTTTCCCGTTTGAAAGGACGATGATTTCTTTTTTCCTTCCGGTTATAAAAAGGAAGCCGTCTTTATCAAAATAGCCCAAATCGCCGGTATGCAGCCAGCCGTCTACAATAATTGCGTCGGTAGCTTCCTGATTATTGAAATAGCCCGCCATGATGTTGTTTCCGCGGGCGACAATTTCGCCGTCAATAATCTTTGCTTCACAACCGGGAATAGTAACACCTGCCGAGCCGATACGGATTTTCGTCGGAAAATTAAATGTAATAATGGGGGATGATTCCGTGAGTCCGTATCCCGTCACAAACTTGAATCCCAGCGTTCTGAAATCTTTTTCTATTTCGGGGCTAATTGCAGCGCCGCCGCATATAAAATAATGAATGTTGCCGCCGAATTTTTTATGCACGGTGTTGAACAGTAAACGGGAAACCGCCATGCTGTTTAACAATTCGGCAGCCTTGAAAATTGCACGTGTAGCGAAGGATTCGTTTATTTTTTTCATAATCGCTTCACGCAGTTTCTCGAACAAGCGCGGAACACCGGTGAGTACTGTTATTTTATATTTTTGTAATAGATTCATTAACTCAGTCGGATTGAGCGATTGCGCAATAACGACGGTCGCCCCCAGATACATCGGTGCAAACATGCAAAGCTGTAGCGGAAAACAATGGTACCATGGAAGCAGTGCAAGCTCACATTCGTTTTCGTTGGCAAAAACAAGAAATGGTTTGAAATTATTAACCACATTGGAAACGGTCAGCATGACTCCCTTTGGCGAACCGGTCGTTCCGGACGTATAAACAATAAGCCCCATGTTCTCTTCCGGCGGATCAATGTACTCTATGACTGTATCTTCCGGGTAAGTAACGGCTTCATCTAATAAAACCGTGTGCGGTGTATATTGCAGAAGCGAGCCGAGGTTCCGGATTTTTTCAGCATAATCAGACGAATAAAAAATAACTTCCGGCCTTGTGTCGTTCAATATTGCCGTTATCTCTTCAACTTCGGCGTTATAATCGAACAGTACCGGAACAGCTTCAACATGCAGTGCAGAGAATATGGTAAACACCCATTCAGGCCTGTTTTCTGCGATAATTGCGGTGCGTTTTGCCGAATATTTTTTTAGAATCGAAGCAAATACTCCGCAATACCTGAGAACTTCCGCGTATGAATACTGTTTGTCGCCATATACAATGGCAGTGGACTTATGATCTCGTAGGAGCATGAAATGTCACTAACCCGGGAAATGAGAAAATACAGTTATGTATGAAAACACTATTGCGCTTTTGCTGCGCGGTCAATAGCTTTAACTTTTATGAGCAATGATTCTAATCTGTCTAACGGCAGCTGGCTGCCTGCATCGCTGAGTGCATTTTTCGGATCGGGATGAACTTCAAGAAACAGCGCATCCACGCCGACGGCAGCAGCGGCTTTTGCAAGCGGTAAAATAAATTTCGGTTCGCCTCCGGATATACCTCCTTGCGAAGGAATCTGTACCGAGTGAGTTGCATCCATGACAACAGGATAGCCGAGCTCACGCATGATAATCAAACCGCGCATATCAACCACAAGATTGTGATAACCGAAAAATGAACCGCGTTCGGTCAGCATGATATTGTCGTTCCCTGTTGACGCAACTTTATCTGCCGCGTGTTTCATGTCTTCCGGAGCGAGGAATTGCCCTTTTTTAATATTGATAACTTTTCCGGTTTTACCCGCGGCGACCAATAAGTCGGTTTGGCGGCAGAGAAATGCCGGTATCTGCAAAATGTCAACATACTTCGCAGCGAGTTCTGCTTCCTGTTCGGTGTGGATATCCGTAATTGCCGGAACGCCGAGAGACTTTTTAGCACCTTCGATAATTTTCAGAGCTTCTTCTTTATCGAGTCCGATAAATGAATTAAGACTTGTGCGGTTTGCTTTTTTGTAACTGGATTTAAATATAAAAGGGATGTCCAACTTATCGGCAATCGCTTTAATAGCTGCCGAAGTTTCGTAAATCATTTTTTCATTTTCAACAATACACGGCCCCGCGATAAGTACGAATGGACGATTATCTCCGATAATAATATTGTTAACTTTTACACTCATATCACACTCATAATTTTTTTATGTAGAGACGCATTGCGTGCGTCTCATTTGTGTCATGTCTATATGACGTTTAATTCAATTACTTCAACTGTAGTACTTTTCTTGACGCAAGAAAAGTACCAAAAGAACAGGCACTGCAAAAGAATTACTAAAAACTCATTTCGTTCCGCTATTCGGAAATAACTCGGTCGCAAGCTCCCTCAAACAAATTTTCTCATTTTACGCTTCACTCCATGAGTTTTTTTAACGTAATTCTTTTGATGTGCGAGGAAACCAGCAAAACATAAAAATTGTTCTATTCTCCGAAAAGCGGTGTATTGCTTGCTTTCTTTGTCTTGCCGAAGTATTTATACGCGTTTGCCGTGGCTTCTCTGCCGCGAGGCGTACGATTAATAAAACCATTCTGAATAAGGAATGGCTCATACACTTCTTCAATAGTTCCGGGATCTTCATTAACAGCAACGGATAAAGCGCTCAACCCAACCGGGCCGCCGCTAAACTTTTCAATAATCGTCAGCATGATTTCCTTATCCATTTCATCAAGGCCGAAGGTATCAACCTCAAGAGCCGTTAATGCTTTTTGCGCCACCGGAAGATCAATGCTTTTTTTGTTTTCGTAATCTGCAAAGTCACGAGTCCTGCGCAGCAGTCTGTTCGCAATTCTCGGGGTTCCGCGCGAACGTTTTGCAATTTCTACAGCAGCATCAGTTTCCGTTACCACATCGAGAATTTTTGAAGAACGCAGAATAATGTTGCTGATAAGGGCACCGTCGTAATAGTCTAAACGGAATTTTATACCGAACCGGTCGCGCAGAGGCGAGGTCAACATTCCCGCGCGCGTTGTTGCACCGATGAGGGTGTATTTAGGCAGACTTATCTGTACTGTCCGGGCGCTTGGGCCGCTGTCAATCATAATATCAATGCGGTAGTCTTCCATTGCTGAATACAAAAATTCTTCAACAACCGGACTCAGGCGGTGAATTTCATCAATAAACAACACGGAATTTTCTTCCATGTTGGTCAGGATTCCGGCAAGGTCTCCCGGTTTTTCTAGTACCGGGCCGGATGTTGCTTTAAATCCTACCTGCATTTCATTTGCAATAATATGAGCCAGAGTCGTTTTGCCCAATCCGGGAGGCCCGGTGAGCAGTACGTGATCCAGCGCTTCGACGCGTTTTTTTGCCGCGGAGATAAATACCCGGAGGTTATCGGTGATCTTTTTCTGACCGATAAAATCCGCAAACCGTGCAGGGCGCAATGTTTGTTCAAAATCTTTTTCTTCGACCCGTAACGAGTCGTCTATTTCGCTTTTTCTCAATGATACTCTATAATGGTTTATTTCGCATATTCAGTTTGTTTAAAACAACAACCATCAATGTCATCGCGCCGATCATCTCAAGCGCAAGAAATATTGTCGTGTAAACATCAAACCTTTTAGTCCAGTAATGCTCAACTCCGAGGAACCAGGGGCTTCCGTACAAAACGAGGAGGTGAACAACATAAATTAGCAATGTATTTCGACCGAGCAAAATAATTAATTTGGGAATCGTAACCATTTTGCGGGCAAGATAGGCAAAGAGAGAGTTCAGCAGCAGAACATAACCGATTCTGACAAGAATAAGATTCGGGCTTGTAGTCCAGTAATTACTCTTTCCTATCAGAAGCACCTCAATCACATCGCCGATGAGTGAGGCAATGATAAATCCCAATCCGGCAATAGCCAGTTTTTTAGAAAATGCTGTTGTTTTAAATATATCCGGATTCTTCGCCAGGAAGCTCCCCAAAATTGCTCCGCAAAACATATAACAGAACCAGGGGATCAGCGGGAAATTTGATCCCGTAGCACCGTTGTGGTAGTGAATGGTGCTGTTCATATATGTCGCCAGATACCGCGGCATATAATCCTCGAAATAAATATGATTTGTCAGCGGAAAGAGAACGATACATAGCAACGCCCCGGCACTAAAAACCCAAATGTCCTTAAACTTTGTCCATTCGGATATTAGATTCAGAAACATAATTCCAAGAATGCCGCATCCGATAAGCTGCAGAACATCAACATTAAAAAATATCTGCCAGCGGTCGTCAGTAACGTTGGTAAAATTGAATACCTCTCTGGTTGGGTACTTCAGTACATATCCGAGCAGCATCAGAAGGACAAAACGTTTAAAGCCTTTCCATACACGGGGATTTTGCCAAAAGGGTTCGTTTCGCAGTTTGAATAAATAATTGAAAACCGTGCCGGAAGTGAACAAGAATATCGGGGCGGTCATTCCGCGGTTAAACCACCAGACCGAGTAGAGCGGTGACGTAAGATCCCGGTATGAATCGCGCAACAGGACATCTATAGTATGACCCTGCACCATCATAATAACGGCAAAGGCGCGGATAAGATCGAGAAAGATTACTCTGTTTTTTTTAGAACTATTAGTCATAATGCTGTTTGTGCTGTCATAAAAACAGGATGCTTGTTACTTAATCAAAGCGATTAATTCAACTTCTACGGCAGCATTACGCGGCAGCTCACAAACCCCGACCGCACTTCTCGCGTGTTTTCCCGCGTCACCGAATATCTGTAAAAGCAGTTCAGATGCACCATTGGCAACCACGGGCTGATCGGTATAACCTTCCGCGCTGTTAACAAAAACCGTTATCTTAACAATTTGTTGTATGGCATCAAGAGAGCCTATTACTGATTTTATTGCACTCAGGCAGTTGATAACTGCAATCCGTGCGGCATTTTGTGCTTCTTCCGTAGTTACGTTTTTTCCCGTTTTTCCTGTTGCCGTTAAAGTTCCGTCCTTCATGGGCAATTGTCCCGAAGTATAGATAAATTTTCCAACCTGAATAGCCGGAATGTATGCTGCGAGCGGTTTCGGCGCTTCAGGCAATTCGATTTGAAGTTCTTCTAATCTTTTATCGTACATTAACATCCTTTTCGTAATACTTCAAATTAAAAATATAAAAATAGTTATTTTAGAAACAATAAAAACTTGAAAAATGGAGTATTGTTTTGGTCGATGCAACGTTTAAGGAATTTGTTGATATTATGCGCCGTTTACGCAATGAATGTCCGTGGGACAAAGTGCAGACCCATGAATCAATTTCGGGAAATACTATAGAAGAAGCTTACGAAGTAGTTCAGGCAATAGACGATAAAGATCCTGACGAACTTAAAAAAGAGCTGGGCGACTTATTGCTCCACGTCGCATTTCACTCGGCGATAGCGGAAGACAACGGAAATTTTAATATAGAAGACGTGATACATGCTATCATGGAAAAACTCATAAGGCGGCATCCGCATGTTTTTGCAGACGGAAAAGCGGAAAATCCGGAAGAAATAGAGCAAACATGGGAAGCAATAAAGATGAGCGAAGGAAGAAAATCGGTTTTGGAAGGTATTCCGCAGGCAATGCCGGCTTTGCTCCGTGCTCACCGCATTCAGGAAAAAGCTGCAAAAGTAGGATTTGACTGGGAGAAAAAATCCGATGTGTGGAAAAAAGTCGAAGAAGAAATTCGCGAACTCTCACATGAAGTTAAACATGAAGATCTTGAAAAAATGGAAAGCGAGTTCGGTGATGTTCTGTTTGCACTCATCAATTACGCCCGGTTTATCGGCATAAACCCGGAAAACGCTCTCCGCAAAACAACAACCAAGTTCGAAAAACGCTTCGCGTTTATTGAACAAAAACTGGCGGAGAATAATAAAAAAGTTACCGATTCCAATCTTGAAGAGATGGATGGGTATTGGAACGAGAGCAAGAAGATATTTAAGTGATATCCGGATGAATTGGAGTTTTTCAGGGCGGTGGGCATTTCGCATTCGTGTAGTGTCTGTTTCATTGTCGCTTTAGAGCCCTCATCACCCGTCCTCTTCTCCCATAGGGAGAAGAGGGGTAAAAAACATGATGCACTATTGGGAATGAACCTTTCGGCCTCTCTCTCCCTTTGGGCAATGGTGTCAACTTAGTAAGCGAAATCAAAAAAGCCCTCACCCTCAGTCCCTCTCCCAAAGGAGAGGGAAGTAAAGCAGAAAGAAAAAGCAATGTTTCTATTCCCTTCTCCCTCGGGGAGAAGGGTTAGGGTTGAGGGCGTTTTCACCGTACTTCATCCTTAAGTTGACACCATTGCCCTTTGGGAGAGAGATTGATGGGATGTTTATTTCATAGGAGATGTTACTTTTAATATGCCCGGTAGATGAGGGAAGAGAAGAACGTATTCACGAATTAACCTCCTTTGTGACTTGTTTTGCCTTTTTTTCTTAGTCTGATAATTCTTCGTGCTTCTCTTTAAATTAGATTGTAAATTGAACGTTATAAAAAATAAAATTTTATGCATATGAAAACGAAAATATATTTTATATGTGCTGCAATGTTTGCAGCTTTGCTGGTAAATGGATGCGGGGAGAAAAAGCAGGAAACTACACCAAGTGCGATTGTTACCACGGTTCGTGATAAAGGCGATTTTTCCGTCGTCATACTGAACGGCGATGCCGACCTTATTATTACGCCGACCGATTCGACCGGCATTCGTATTGAGGCCGATAGCACTGTTATCAATAAGATAAAAACAAAAATCGAGAACAATATTCTCACCATAGATTATAAAAAAGAACCCCGCTCAAAAAAGATTGTTAAAATCTATGTTTCAATAATTCAAATTGACCGTCTTGAGTGCAACGGTACCGTCACTTTGACAACAACCGAACCGTTAGATTCCGATTCGCTTGTTTGTAAAATCAGCGGTGCGGGTATGTATCAACTGCAGGGAACAGCAAAGAAAGAGTACATTGAAATCTCGGGCGCGGCAGAAGTACATGGCTTCGACCTGAAAACAAAAAATTGCATAGTTAAAATATCCGGATCCGGCAAAGTTGAAACAAACGTTTCGGATACTTTGGGAGTAACCATTTCAGGTATCGGTACTGTCGTTTATCAGGGCAAGCCGGTCATAGCTCACAAGGTGATAAACGGACTTGGAAAAGTAAAAGAGAGGCCTGATGTCGCGGAAAAGAAGTAGAAAACCGGAAGAGAATAAACAAAAAGAATTTTCGTTAGAAGACTTCTTTACTATTGCCGCGTGCGGAATTTTCGGCGCGGTTGCCGTCGGTTTTCTTTTCTTTCAAATCGAGATTCTCAGCGGCGATCCTATTGCTTCTCAATTTATCGCTGTCGGACTGCCGGGAGCGGTGATATTCGCCACGCTCAAATATGTCGGCGTAAAACAATCTGCTTTATATGCCGGAGTAATTTTTCTTATTGAACTGATCATAGCTCAAAACACGTTTACTATGTTTATTGCCCACTGGTTGTTTTTAATCGCAAGTATGTGGACTGCTATTTATATCTACAAAACTATTTTTATTCCGCGCGCAGCAAAATTGCGCGAGGCGAAGGCATTCGGACTCGGCGTTATACTTATGGTTGCCAACGTCGCGGCGCTTTTACTTGCGGCATCACTTCAGCTGATTCTTTCCGGCTCATTTACCGTAGAATTCACAAAGTATATTTTCGGATACACAAAAGCCGGACTCCTGCTCGGTACAGGACTGGGACTTGGATTTGAGCTCGGGGAGCGCCTGATAAAAAAATCGCGGCATTGATTCCTTGTGTTTTTTCCCGTACTTTGAGTTTATTGTAATAAAGACTCTGAAGGGTTATGGAACAATTCACCGTCATTCGAGACATTCTGCTTATCCTCTCGGTTTCGCTACCTATCATTTACCTTTTTAAAAAATTAAAAATCTCTTCAATCATCGGTTTTCTTGCGACCGGCGTTATCATCGGGCAGTCGGGATTGAACCTCATTGGGCAAAACTCCGAGATAGACGTCATGGCGGAGTTGGGTGTAATTCTACTGATGTTTTCTATCGGTCTGGAAATGTCCATAAAAAAGTTGCTCAAAATGAAGAGCATGCTGTTGTATTTCGGAACACTTCAGGTACTTATCACTACCGGCGTTATAACGTATGTTTGCTATCTCGTTCATGTGCCGATCAAACAGGCGGTGTTTTGGGGAATGTTGGTCTCTCTTTCCAGTACGGCAATTGTTTTAAAGATATACCGTGAAAAAGGAATGCTCGATGCACCTCACGGACGGATTACTTTAAGCACGCTCATTTTTCAGGATATTGCAATCATTCCTATGCTCCTTATACTTCCAATGCTCGCGGGTGGCGAATCATTCAGCGCGATGCAGTTCATGCAGCAGATAGGTAAATCGCTTCTTTTTATCGGTGTCATCATCACATTTTCTTATTTTGTTGTTCCGAAAATACTGTATGGAATCTCACGCCTGCGAACGAGTGAATTATTTACCGTTACAATGGTTGTTATTCTCTTCGGTACTGCATATGTAACTCACAGTATCGGTATCTCATTCAGTATCGGCGCGTTTATAGCAGGTTTTATTATCGCCGAGTCGGATTTCAGTCACGAAATAGAAGCAGAGATCACTCCGTTCAGAGATATTTTTAACAGTCTGTTCTTTGTTTCAATCGGATTGCTGCTAAATGTATCCCGGTTTATCGGGCAGATATCCTTGACGCTTGTTATTGCAGGTATGATATTAGTGCTGAAGGCACTGATTATTTATTTTATCATTCGCATCAGAAAATTCCCGATGCGCACTGCAATTATTACAGCGCTATCGCTGTTTCAGGTCGGAGAGTTTTCGTTCGTGCTTGCACAAACGGGATTTCAGACGAATATCATTGATGCGGACATGTATAATTTGTTTCTCGGTGTTGCAATCTGCACAATGATTATAACTCCGCTGTTCATTGAATTTGCCCCGGCCATTGCGAAACTTTTAAAACTTCCCGAAATCAGCGATGAGTCGAGCGACGAAAAAATTTCACTTTCAAATCATGTTATCGTTGCAGGGTTCGGACTTAACGGTAAAAATCTTTCATCTGTATTGAAAGATGCCGGAATACCATACTGCGTGCTTGAATTGAATCCCGACACCATTAAAAAAGCTAAAGCCGCGGGGGAGAATATCATGTACGGTGATATTACCCGCAAAGACATTCTCATGAGAATGGGTATTGATTCGGCGAAGGTGATAGTGTATGCAATTTCTGATCCGCAATCAACAAAAGCAAGCCTGCAATTGGTTAAAAGATTAAATCCGGAAATTTACACCGTCGTACGGACACGATATGTTGCCGAAGTAGATGATTTGATAAAGCTCGGCGCGGATGAGGTTATCCCGGAAGAATTTGAAACATCATTGCAGATGTTCAGCCGGGTTTTACAGCGTTATCATATCCCGATGAATATGATTGCAAGGCAGGTAAATATTTTGCGGCAGGGTTCATATGAAATGCTTCGTAATGATGCAGTATCTATTCCGGCAAATTATCTCAACGACCTTCTTATGCAGGGAGTAACGGAATCGTTCTTTGTCGAAGAAACATCGTCGGTAAAAGATAAAAGCATTAAGGAAATTGACCTGCGCGCTAAAACAGGAGCGACTATCCTTGCAATTGTCCGGCAGGAAAAATCAATCACCAATCCCAAAGGCGATGAAGTTTTATTATACGGAGATATCCTCGTCCTCACCGGAACCCATCAAGCAGTAGATGAAGCAATAAGCCTTTTAACTTCTGAAAATTAGTATCTTCATCGTTTTTAATCTTCCTAACCCATGAGTTGTCCGGCACACTCTAAGACTGCTCCTGATGTTGAAAATTGATACTATTGTTTTTCCGCGTGATTTCGCATAAGTGGGTCATCGAGTAGAGGCTGTATCAAAACCGGAATTAAAAGGAATATTTTTGCAAACATGAGTTTTGATACAGCCTTGTATCGAGATGACTTTTAGCAGAATATTCATTGGTTTAGATTTTATGCCGTCCCGATGGGACTCTGAATATTTTATTGACTCGGTTACCCCGGATTGAAATCCGGGGCTGCAAATATTACATCGCTACGCGACTTCGAAACGAGCATAGCAATAAACACAGAGTGATGCCAGGTTTGTGGTTAAGTTCCGTAGGAACGGAATATTTGTAGCCACGCCACGCGTGCGGCGGGCAAAGGTTTCAACCCGTGGTAAGGGATATAGATAGAAAACGTGAGCTCCGCAGAAGCGGCATTGAGCGGGTAATAGGCGACGGTTTGTTATATATAACGCGAAAAACGCAGGTCGCAATTCAGATTTTTACTATTAAAAAGAATCCGTGAAAACCCGCCTGACGGACGGGCAGGTCTGCGTCATCAGTGTCATCCGCGTTCTATCCCCCGGATTACAACAAACACAAATCGGCGGCTTCGTTGAGGTATTCAACGCCGATGATTTTCATGTTGCCTTTGTGGGTTATCGCTTTTACATTCTGCGCGGGCATGATGATTTTTCTAAATCCCATCTTCTCAGCTTCCTGCACTCTCTTTTCGGGGAATGACACGCTTCTGATTTCTCCACCCAGTCCGACTTCACCTATGATAACCATGCTTGGATCAATGGGTTTATCAAGCAGGTTGGAGATGATTGCACAGCAGACCGGAAGATCTATCGCGGGTTCTTCAATGCGAACACCGCCGGTGATATTGAGAAAAACATTTGCCGCTGACAGTCTGTTGCTGTTCCGCTTTTCGATTACTGCAAGCAGTATTGATAATCGCCGGTAATCAATGCCGTTTGATACACGCTGCGGATTTCCGAAATGCGACGGTGTTACTAATGCCTGTACTTCAATCAGCAGGGGACGTGTACCTTCAACGCTTGCGGAAATTACCGAACCGGATATGTTTGTCTTTCTTTCGCCGATAAATAATTCACTTGGATTGGTAACTTCTCGTAATCCGGAATCGTGCATCTCAAACACACCGATTTCATTCGTGCTGCCGAATCTGTTTTTCTGCGCGCGTAGTATGCGGAATGCGTGACTCGTATCGCCTTCAAACATGATTACGGTATCAACAATGTGTTCAAGGATTTTTGGTCCGGCGAGTGTTCCTTCTTTTGTTATATGTCCGATAATAATGGTAGCGAATCCACGTTTCTTCGTTTCTTCCATCAGCATTGATGTCGTTTCGCGAAGCTGCGTCAACGAACCGGGGGAGTTCTCCAAATTCGAATCGTAAATGGTCTGAATGGAATCAATGATAACGAGTGAAGGTGATTCCTGTTTGATAACCGAGAGAATTGTGTGCAGTTCGGTTTCGGGAAGGAATAGTAATTCTTCGGATTTTACATGAAGTCTGTTTGCGCGAAGTTTGATTTGTTCGCCGGACTCCTCACCCGATACATATAATACTTTAGATGTGAGATTTGCCGCGACTTGCAGCACGAGTGTTGATTTGCCGATGCCGGGGTCACCGCCAAGCAATGTTATTGAGCCGGGCATAAGTCCGCCGCCCAGTACGCGATCGAATTCACTTATTCCCGTTTTCATTCTGTTCGATGAAGAGGCTTCTATGTTTTTAAGTCTGTATGGCTGAGTGGATTTCGGAGCAGCAGCATGTTTCGGCAATTCCTTTTCTACGACTTCTTCAACAAAACTATTCCAACTGTCGCATTCGGGGCATTTGCCTAACCACCTGAGGGATTTATATCCGCAGGATGAGCAGATATACTGTGTCTTTTGTTTTTTCATTAAAGCGGTTTTCTTAACAATTTGATTTCCTCCAGTATCGCCGGCAAAACTTCTCCAGCTTTGCCGGTGATCAATTCATCAAAATATTCCGTTTGTTCCGTTTTTGTCAGATTAACTTCCACAACATATTTGCCGGCTTTCTTTGCCTGCAACGGAATATACGCGGCGGGATAAACAATTGACGATGTGCCCACGGAAAAAAGCACATCACATGTCTCTGCCGCAAATTCACCCGCTTCAAGCTGATCGCCCGGCAGCGATTCACCGAACCATACAACATCGGGACGGATCATACCGCCGCAATCGCAGCGCGGTACTTTTTTATCTTTGAATTCAAGAAAATCATATCTTTTTTTGCATGCGCTGCAATAGTTGCGCTCGATGTTACCATGCAGCTCATACACTTCTTTATTGCCGGCCCGGGTATGGAGATTGTCTATGTTCTGCGTAACGACAACAACAGACGGATAGTATTTCTGAAACTCCGTTATTGCCAGATGCGCGGGGTTGGGAACGACCTCATGAATAATTTTTCTTCTGTATTGGTACCACTCCCAAACCATATCGGCATTTTTCATAAAAGCCTGAAAACTTGCGAGTTCTTCTGGGTTGAACTTTTTCCAGATACCGTCTTCGCCTCTGAATGTACTTACGCCGCTTTCGGCAGATATACCTGCGCCGGTGAAGAAAACGATTTTCCCGGCATGTTTCAATTTATTCTTTAACGCATCGCTCAGTATCATGATAACCGCTTTGTTATTTGTTCTTTATCTTTTCGATGAGTGCCGCGGCATCGGAAGCCACCTGATTATCATCCTCGTCCAGAATAGGGCAGGAGCGGATTTTATAAAGCTGCTCTTTTGCCTTTTGATATTCATCTTCTTCAATCAACGCTTTAGCATAATCAAGGCGGTACATTCTGAATCCGGGACGCATATCAATTGCTTTTTGAAATTCTGCAAATGATACATCCATGTCGCCCCAGCCTAAACCAAGCGGTACACGGAGTAATTTTGATTTTTCGCAAACCTTGGCGTGTGTCCTGCCCAACACATAGTGAAGAGTTGCCTGAATGTCAACGCCGCCGTTATTAAGTCTAATTCCTTTTTCAACGTCGGCTTTCACATCTTTAACAATTCCGATGACCGAAAAAATACCTTTCGATAAGGCAATTCTTCCGTTGGCAATTGCGCGGCGAAGGTAGGTGACTGATTTCTCCGGAGCAAGTTTAACGGCTTTATCTGCATAATCGAATGCAAGCTGATATTTATTTTCTACATCTTTTTTCTGCGCGTCGGTAGAGGCAGGAAGGTGTTCTCCGATATCTACATATGAACGGCTGATGCGCCACATTATTTCCCAGTTGTTCGGGGATAACTTATCGGCTTGCAGAAAAGCATCAAGTGCCTTAGCATCGTTAAAATCTTTGAGTGCTAATTTATCGCCCTGCGAAATCAAATCCTGCACCGATTGAGCCTGAGCCGCGTTCCCCATCATCATCAAGCCGAGCAAACATACCATCATACGAAAGAAATTCATATTGCACCTTATATATATAATTGAACACACGAAATTATTAAAATCCGATACTATGTATTACTATTCTCTTCATCTTCGTTTAATACCTGAATCATGTCATTTTGGGTAATGTACGTTACAATTGTTCTGTTCAGTAATTCTATCGTAACAGCGAGGCACTTGCCTGTCGGCTCTTCTACAACAACGCCCTCGACGTCTTTAAATGGTCCATTCGTAATTTTGATTTTTGAGCCTTTAACAATATGCGCGAATATTTCATAGCGCACATTCTCTTGAATAAAGCGTTTGAGGTTGTCAATCTGGCAGCCCGGAATAACCGCAGGCCTTCCGCGTTCAACAACACAACGGACAATAGAAGGAAGCTCAAGCGCAGTTAGTCTTTCCCGCTCCGAGGCATAAATAAATACATATCCACGGATAAGGGGTTCGGTAATTTTTTTCTTTCGGTCGCTCCATTGGCGGACTTCGGTTATCGTCGGGAAATAGTGTGCTATCTCCATTTGCCGTAATTGAGCTTCGGCTTTAAATTCCTGACGGGGTTTGGTATAAAGGGCATACCAGTTTTTTTGTTCAGTGCTCATAAAATTAAAATTTCAAAATCCGTTAAACTTATCGCAATATTTTTCTGAGCGCATCAACAAACTCCGACTTCTCGGCGGTTGTACTAATGACCGCGGCTGTTCCCAGGCGATAATATTGTGATTCTATTTCTGAAGATGGTTCTTCAGCAAAGACAATGAGTGGAATTTTCGATTCGGCATCATCTTTTTTTAGTGACTCAATAAATTGAATTCCGCTCATGAGCGGCATTTCGTGATTCGTAATAATCAGATTCGGCATTTGCGATGCCATAGAGCTCAGTGCTTCGTATCCGTTTTCGGCGACAAAAACATTAAACTCAGGGAATCCGTCCCTGATAATTGCCGAATGGTACGCCGCCATATCAGAATCATGTTCGATGAGCAAAACCGTGTTTGAAGGAAGGGGAATGGTAAAATGGAATTCGCTCCCTTTGTCAACATCGGAATAAAACCAAACTTCACCGCCATGTTTTGTGATGATTTCCTTTACGAGTGCAAGTCCGAAGCCGCTGCCTTTTTCGCCTTTTGTGCCGTCCTTTGAATAGTTTTTCTCGATAGAAAATATCTTTGACTGATCCTCGGGCGCGATTCCAGCTCCGTAGTCTTTCACGACGATTTCCACCTGCGCGTCATTAAATTTCAGTGCGCTAATCTCAATCGTGCTGTTCTCATAGGAAAATTTCAGAGCGTTGCTGAGAAGATTTAAAATCACTTGTGTTGTCAGGCGTTCATCAGCCTGAATGTACAGCGTGTCCGGGGCATCAATATTAAGCTGAATATTTTTCCGGATAGCGTTACCCGTAAGAATGGAAACGCAATTATAAATCAGCGCCTGAGCCTGAATGCGCCTTGCCGCGATTTTTAAAGTTCCGGTACGCAGTCTTGACCAGTCCAACAGATAGCTGATAAACTGAAGCTGATTTTGCGAGGCCTCGTAAATGTAATTTAAATATTCTGTTTTTTCTTTTGCGGGCAGGTTGGTTTCGTTCAGAAGAATTTCCGCGAATCCGAGAATGCTGGTAAAAGGAGCCCGGAGGTCATGCGAAAGAATGTTGATAAAACGGTCTTTTGCTTGATTAATTTCAACAAGTTTAGCTTCGGACTCAATAGCTTTGATTTCCTGTTCCTTAACCTTTGTTATGTCCGCCACAATACCGACGTACAACGGTGTTTTGCTGTCTATATTATCGGCTGCGCGGATATTTTCCTTAACCCATCGTATGCTTCCGTCTTTATGGATGATGCGGTAGATTAATTCAAACGACCGGATGGAAGAATCCTGTAAAAACTCTGTCGTTTGCCTCAAAACATATGACGAGTCTTCATAGAATATAATAGATAAATACTTACCGGTAAGTTTTTCAATTTCTACGGGGTAATATCCGGTGAGGGCAGTAATGCCCGGTGAATAAACAACTTCAGTTTCTTTAATGGGACTGGAGGACTGCCAAAAAAAGCCGTCCAACATTTCGGATGTAATGTGCAGTTTCTCGCCGGATGCGTTTGATTTTACAACATTAAGGTAGGTAAAATATTTTGAGGAGTCCGATTTTGAAAGAGTGATTATTTCAACTAACACATCGTTGCCGGAAAAGGTGATCTGTTCGCTTGCTTTTCCGATGTTCTTCAGTTCTAATTCTATTTGCTCTTTTTTGGCTGACAATCCAAGCGCCTGAAGAAAATTTGTCCCTGAGGTTAATCCCACAAATAACTCTGTATGCAAATCATCTACTGTGTGGCAGCTAACTATGGTGAAGTTTTTATCCAGCACATAAGAAATGTCTCCAATCAGGGACAATTCCTTCGATAATTTTTGCATCTTTATCCTTTCAGACAGCATAACCCACCGAATCATATTTTTGTGATAAAACGGCGGGCTCTTGAATATGAGAATTAGTATAATTTACTCAAATATAACAATCTTTAGTTTATTTACGACATATTTGAACAATTATTTTTAACAGATGAATGAGCGAAAGTGGCAATCGGCACAATTGCCACCATGATTAATTGCCACAGCAAAGTATTGGTTATTACAAAGCATTTATTGCTTCATGGAAACATTTCTCGAATCCGCAAAATTGACTTATCACAAAACTTCAAAAACGCAAAAAATTACAATATGAAATAGTTGCTAAATTTGGAACGATATTTGATGCTATATTCCCAAAGGCTGTACATTTATTCATAAATAAATAGCAATACAATATGAACCACAGACTACTTTATCTGTTCGTTTTCATTCTGGCAGCAAACCTTGCTTTTGCTCAGAAGTCTTTCATTGTGATTAACGGAATGAGTCCGACCCAGTTGACCAAACAGGCCATGACTACCAACTCCGTTTCTCAGGGATTGAAAGTCGTTCCCAAGGGAACTTATGCTTACTTCTCCGTAAAAGGCGTGGATTCTGTCGGGCACACTGAGAAACCGGTTACCTCGGTTTCTTACAACCTGATTACGGTGCCGACGAGTTCTGCTGCAGCACTCATCAGCTATGGCACAAACAGTGTTATGTTCCTTGCTGATTCAGCCGGTAAGTATCAGCTTACCGCAACTATCACTACCGCATCCGGCACAAACACCGACACGGTCACTCTTTACGCCTCGACTTACCTTGGAGTCGGAAATTTTGACGGCGTTTCCGGTACCGGTTTGCGTTGCATGGGATGCCACACCAATGCGCAGGGAACTACGGCAAGTATGACTGCCATTTTTTCCAAATGGTCTTCCTCAATGCACGCCACAAGTTTTAAAGGCAAAATCACCGATTCAACTCAGACGCATTTTGGAACAAGTTGTTACAAATGCCACACCACAGGTTCCGACCAAAATCTGGTTGTGAACAACAACGGGTTTGATGATATTGCCGCAAAATTAGGCTGGACTATCGGTACGCCGAATAGCGGTAAATGGGATACTCTGAAATCAAAGTATTCAGGCTTGGTTAATATGGCGACTATCGGCTGCGAAAGCTGCCACGGCGCCGGAAGTTCACATGCCTCCACATCAGGCGACCGGAAGGGTTCAATCCAGATAACCTTGAATGATGCTACTTGCGACAAATGCCATGATAGCGCCCCAAGATATCCTGAACCTGATCAGTTCAGAAATTCAATGCATGCGTCTACAGTTTGGACATCAAGTTTTGCAAAAAACAATACGACCACTACCTACAACTTGGATGCCTGCATTCGCTGCCATGACGGCAACGGATTTGTGGCCTTCACCAAGGGCGTTGCAAAAGATTTCTCGGCTTATAAATTGAAAGATCACATCGGCATTACTTGTGCAACCTGCCACGATCAACATGGTAACGGCAACTTGCACCAGCTCCGCACACCTCCAGCCGGAAGCGATACATTGGCGAACGGTGTTTCATATAGTGGACTCGGTGGAACGGGAAATATCTGTATGAATTGCCACAAGGCCAGAAAAAACAATGTCGCAATGTTAAACACAACGATATCATCAACATGGGGTCCGCACCACACATCACAGACAGATGAACTGCTTGGTGAAAATGCTGCGCTTATGTACGGTGATTCAGCTTACGCAAACGGCATGCACAAAGATGTGTTAGCAGATGCTTGCGTAACATGCCACATGTCCGCAACGGCCGATACATCCGATCATGACAATTATAATAAAATCGGCGGTCACAGCTGGCACATGCGTAACGAAGCCACAAACTTCCAGAACGTAAAAGTTTGCCAGGGCTGTCATACCATTGACTCTTTTGATACTTTCCTCGCCAGTGCAGATTATGACGGCAACGGAAAGATCCAGCCGGTTCAGACTGAAGTAAAGGGACTGTTGAAACAAGTAGCTCTCTTATTACCTCATACCGGTCCGGACAGCGCTCTTGTTATTAACTGGAGTGCGATCAAGGCATCAAGCGATTCGATCAGACTCAAAAAAGCTTATTGGAATTACCAGCTTGTTGTTAATGACGGCAGCTATGGTATACACAATACTGCCTTTACGGTTGACGTTCTGACCAGAACTATCAAAGCTTTGGGCGGAACAGTTGACGTGAAGAAAGATGTTTCATTCGCGCCGACGAAGTACTCGCTTGAACAAAATTATCCGAATCCGTTCAATCCGTCCACAACGATTAAATTCTCTGTTCCGCAAGCCGGAATGGTGAAAGTTAAGGTTTACGACGCGTCCGGAACACTGATTAAGGAATTATTCAACCAGTACGTACAGCAAGGAAGCTTTAATGTTGTATGGAATGGTGCCGATTCCCGCGGGAACAAGGTAGCGAGCGGTATTTACATCTATAAGATGGAATCTCAAAATTATACGATGTCGAAGAAAATGGTGTTGATGAAATAGCATTTGAGATTCCTTAAAAATTAAGGATACGGGAGAAATTCCGTATCCTTTTTTTATTTTAAATTTCTGCGCTCTTTTGGCATAGTGTGCTCTCACGCACGGGGACAAGCTTCGTATCTCCCATTTGTTTTTAATGTTAAACTTTTTTTATATTTTATTCTTAGAATCCCCCCCGGTTTGGGAATCGGTGTGAAATTTCCAAATCAGGAATCAGGCGATAATTTGAGTGAGCAATGAGTCGTCTATATGTGACAATCATACGCGACATAAGTGCATCTATTGATTTTGTGCTTCCGAATAAAAATGCGATGTCAGTGATATTTTTCGGTTGAATAGGTAACTAAAAAAAACCGGCCGGAAAACGTCGTTCTGAAATAGTTTAGAAAATTATACCAAACAAAATAATAGGACCTGTATGAAGGCGAGATACCTTTCCCTCTGTCTTACAATTTTTCTGCTCACCTCAATATCATTCTCCCAGCAGTCCAATATTATATTGCAGCCGACGATGATTAAAGACGCGGGGCAGACTACGCTATCCACGAGACTCTTTTTTGCCGCCAGCGATACAGTCCGGCTTAAATGGGCTCCGCAATTTTCCGGAACGAAATTCCGGATTGGTACTTCCACAGGTAATTACAACCTTGCCGAAGTTTCCGTCTCCGGCACGAGCGGCTCCTTTACTCCATCTGCACTCGTGCCCTCCTTATCTACGGGTAAATATTACGGAATAGTAACAAACTCCACTGCAAAAACGCTTGCCGGCATTCAGTCCGATGCAGCTGCGAGTACCTCTGTCGGATATTCGAATGAGATACAATTCGCAGTTGAATCACCAACAGCGGCCTCAGCCACATCGCCAAGAGGAACAACGACCGCGGGGACTCCATTGTTTCAATGGAATGCAGTTCCCGGTGTTCCCGCCTATTGGATCATTTGCTCCAGCACGCCTTTTGTTGTTCGAACGGATTCTGTGACAAACAATCCGGTAGTTCAGGGAGCAAATATTGTTTGGGATTACATTGCAACCGGAACTTCGGCCCTATACGGCACACTTAGTCCGAGCTCACCCTTCACCAAATTTGCAATTCCACTTTTTCCGGGTAATACCTACTATTACACCATCCTAAACATGTATGATGCTTCAGATGTTGCTTTCGCCAGTTCTACTTTCGGCGGTATTGTAAATTTCACCTATAAAAGTGAAGCAGTAATCGCTGCCCCCAATTTGGCAACTCCGCTTGACAGCGCGGTTATTCAAGGCGCATCCACTATACGTTTTCAATGGGATCCCGTAACAAATGCAAATAGCTATACGGTGTACCTGTTCAACAGAGTATCGCAGTTTAACGGAACAAATCAGTCTATTGATTTGCCGGTGTGGAGCGGGTCAACAACAAACACGCAGTTGGACTTTAATGCCAAGGCTAATTTATACAACGGTAAATATGTTTGGCTTGTAATACCGAACACGGCAACGGGTGCGGGTAACGCCAGCGTCAGCCGCATTTTTAATTATGTTGTTCCTATGAGCAGATTTAAAGTATTAATGCTAAATTCTTTGAATCAGAATATGTTGACGAACTATCAGGTGCAGGTCAGTTCTACGACCGGAGGATATGCGCCGTCTGTTCCATACATTGTATCGAATGGAGTAGCGCTGTACGATAGTCTCCCATCAGGCAATTATCAATTTACGGCAAAAAAATCAGATTTCTTTGATTCAACTTTTACTGCTTCCATAACTGGCGGAACGGATACGACACTTGTAATTCTTTATGTTCGTCCGTACCCGTCAACACTTTCAGGCAGCACGGTTGATAATAAAGGGGCGTCTGTGTCGGGCGCATCAGTACAATTACTTAACGTTTTTACCAATGCTGTACATACCACCACAACATCATCTTCAGGTACCTTTAGTCTAAATATACCGCAAGGTACGTACAAAATCACCGTAAGCAAGGCAGGATATCTCTCACCGGCTGTTACCACCGTGACGGTGGATCAGGGACAGTTGACCATATCAAAAGCGTTTGTTTTAACATTAGATATTGCGACAATTTCCGGAAAGACGCTTAACGATGCCGGCAGCGCGGTGCAGCTTGCCTCGGTTAAAGTATCAAACGGAATTGTGGTACAGGAAGCCATTTCTGATGGAACAGGTTCGTATTCATTTAACCTCTCATCTGGCACATGGACTTTGGAGACAAGTAAATCCGGTTTCGTTAGTCCTGTCCCGACAAAGGTTATCCTCGCGAGCGGAGACAATAAGACGAATCAAAACCTGATATTAACACCACGTGCAAATCAGGTAACTGGTACGGTGTCACGTGTCGTTTATTCGGGAACGCAAAGCAATCTGGTAACTTTCGCAGGCGTAACAGTTACGGCCACACCAACAAGCGGCCAGCCAGTATCTGTTGTTACCGGTTCAAATGGGCAGTTTCTCCTTAACTTAAGCAGTGGTACATTCACCATCTCTACTGCCTCGGCGGGATACACTTCATCAGGCATTAAACAAGTAACCGTTACAGTCGGGCAGACAGTTACGGATATTAATTTTACACTCACGCCGAATCCGTCTTCGGTGGCAGGTGTCATTACCGCAACCGGAGGGACTTCATTAGAAGGTGCAGTTATCAGCAACGGAACTGTTTCCACAACCTCTTTAGCCACCGGAAGCTACCTGCTCAGCCTTCCCGCAGGCACACATATTCTTACGGTAACCAAAGCGAATTATGTTACTCCATCCACTGATACTATTGTGGTCAGTATGGGGCAAAGTTTGTCAGGTATAAATTTTGTATTGTCTCCGAATGCCAGCACAATAACCGGAGCTGTAAGCAGCTTGGGACTCACTCTTGCAAATGCAACAATTACCGCGACAAAAGGAACCCAAACCTTAACAACGACAACGGACGCTAATGGAACATTTGGTTTCAGCGTTCAGGCAGGCACATATGTTTTGGTTGCATCAAAATCAGGATTCATCAGCTCTGCCAAAGACAGTTTTTATGTCGGAGTTGGACAAATCAGCGCTAATCACAACTATTCGCTTGTTGAGAATAAAGCGACAATCAGTGGCGTTGTTTCTTCAGGCAATCAGGTTTTATCGGGTGCAGCAATTACGGTAAGGCAAGTACAGGATGCCTCTGTTTCCTTCTCAACGACAAGCAACATAAGCGGAGAGTTTTTCGCAGGGGTTCCTGCCGGCGCTTCGTATAGTGTGACAGTTGCCGCAACCGGCTACTCGACCGTATCATCAACTACCGAGACTCTATCCGCTAAAAGTACTAAAGTGGTTAATGTATCTCTAAATCCGGTTCCAGCCATAATCTCGGGAAAGATTACCGATAGCAAATTGACCGCGGTACCGAACGTACGAGTATATATTTATAATAATACTACAGGAGCCTTGAGCGACAGTACAACTTCGAATCTGAGTGGTGAATATTCAATCGGTTCGTTGACCGGTACAGTAAAACTGAAAACAAAATACCCCGGTTATACGAAGGATAGTACGGTGGTGAGTGTTGCTTTAGGTCAAACATTGACCGGTGTTAATTTCACCGTAAATCCAAATTATGCAATATTATCCGGTGTTGTTATTGACAACAACGGGGCTAAAGTTGCCGGAGCTGTAGTTACTTTGGAAAGTTCTTCTTCCGGAGGCACGGCAAATACCGGCTCGGATGGTTCATATACAATACAACAATTAATCGGTGACGTTTATAAAGTCAGGGTTCAAAAATCCGGATACGAAAGCAATATTATTTCTGCTTACAGCATCGCGGATGGAAGCGCAAAAACTCTGAATGTAACAATTAATGCCCTGGTAGGAAAAATTAGCGGATATGTAAAAGACTCCGGCGGAAACGCCATTCAAGCCGCGACTGTTTACGCCATTGATACAGTTGCTTCGAAAACATATTCTGCAATCTCTGATGCAACAGGCGCATATCAGATTTCTCCTTTACCTTTGAGCGGCTTTGTCGTATATGTTCAGAAAGATAAATATACTTCAAAGACCCAAGTGCGTGCCGGACTGATAGTGTCAGCGGTGAATGCAACGGCGAATATCAGCGATCTGATAAAAAATGCCGCTGTAATAAGCGGAACTATCAAAAATGCGGCGGGAGTCAGTATTCAAGGAGCATTAGTATCAATAAAAGGTGACGGCGGTGCCGGTTCGACAACCACCGATATGAATGGTGCTTTTTCAATTACCGAACTTGTCTCCGGAGCATATACGGTAAATGTATCGAAAACATCATATGTTGCTTCGTCTTCATTACAAATTACTGATGTACCATTCACCATTCAACTTGCCGCCAGTGCAGTTAAATTAACCGGAACGGTTTTAAATCAGGCAGGAAGTGCACTCGGGTTTGCTGTTGGTGTTAAAGCTATTTCGGATCAAACAATCATTACGGCAACGACGGACTCAACGGGTAAATTCAGTTTCGAAAATGCTAGTCCGAATACTGCATACACGTTATCAACTGAAATTTTCCGTGAAGGCTATACAAATGATGATAGCGTGTTCACCATACCGGTCGGGGCAATAGCTCATGGCCCGATACCTTTGAAAGTTCAGGTAAATCTATCAAGTATTTCAGGAAATGCAGGAGTTTCTGCTGCGACGATGTATGTAAGAAATACGGCAACGGCGGCAGAAGTCACAGCAACCACCGCATCAAACGGCAGCTATGCAGTGAAATATTTGAGTAACGGAACGTATACTGTAACACCGGTAAAAGCCGGATATACATTTACTCCGTCATCGGCGAATGTTACTCTTGGTGTTTCCGAAAATAAAATTGCAGATTTCACTTCTGCATTGAATGCCGGAAATTTAAGTGTCTCGGTTAAAGATAAGAATGCTCTTGCATTAGCTAACGCGTCGGTAACTCTAATTAGTTCGGATACTCTCTATCAGTACAGCGGACTTACTACCGGTGCGGGAGCGATTAGTTTTACCGATCTACCAGTGAAAAGTTATTATTTCCGCGTCAGCAAAACCGGGTATAGCGATTATGTTAAGACAATCAGCATAACAAAGGGCGCTACGTCAACAGAGAATGTGGTTTTGTCGAAGAACAATTCTACGATAAGCGGAACCGTAAAATCCACCGCGCCTCTTTCGAAAGCATTGGTCGGTGCTGCTGTCGTATGTAAGTATCCGGCTACAGGCCAGGCATTCGACACGGTAAGTATCGCCGGTGGCGCTTTCATCAAAAGTAACCTGCCATCGGGAAATGCTCTGATTATCGCATCCATGCCGGGATATGTCAGTGATACAATAATAACTACTTTCTCAGAGGCCGGAGAAATCAAGACCAATCAGCTGCTTGAGCTTCAACCGGCATTTGCTAATCTAACCGGTAAAGTTTTGTATGGTGCAAACGGACTTGCAAATGTATCAGTTACGGCTGTAGCATCGGGCAATTACACGGCAACATCAGGAAGTGACGGTTCGTTTACGTTCGCAGCGCTTCCGATTAAGACCGGATTGAGTGATACTACGGTTTATCAGATTAGTATCGGCGGAGCAGATTTTCTGCCGCAAGTAAAATCAGTTACGTTTACCAATTCCCAGTTGGGTAAAGATGTAAGCATGTCCTCCTTTGTAATTCCGAGCGGCAAAATAGATGTTACATTAACGGATGGCAGCACCACACTCGGCGGTGTCGGCCTTACCTTTGTCCGTCCTGACGGTAATGTAACACAGTCTATCACAGACGGTAAAGGAAAGTTTACCACTGCTGCCAAACTTACTGCCGGCATCTATAAGCTCAGTGTTGTAAAAGAAGGATATCTAATTCCGAGTGACGCAGCAACATCTTTTATTTTGAGCAGCGACACTTCAACAATAAGCCGCAGTATTGAACTGCGATATCAACATACGCCGTTGAGTTCAATCAGCGCTGCATCGGCTGCGACTGTAACGGTTAACTATAATGCAATCGCTTCCAGCTATCAGGCGGCCTTGTATTACACGCAGGGAAGCAATCCGGAAGTCGCAGTAACAATGACCCAGAACACTTCTGCTAAGACGTTGAGCGCTGTTATTCCGGCGACTAACAGTATTGCAAGCATTACCTATTATATAGTGATCAAAGAACTGACCGGTGCTGCTCTTACCTATAAGAGTTCAGCGGTTACGCTGATTCCCGAGGCGGTTGGTGTGCTGACTACGGTTTCATACGAGCCATCAATTGATAATATTGTAGTCCGTCTCAACGACACGTATTCTTTCAAGCTTATCGTTAAGGATGGAAAAAACTCAGCGTTGACCGACAAATTCAGCGGAAGTTCTTCTCCGGGCGTGGTTTCGTGGGAAGTGAGTGATACAACAGCATTTAAGATCGTCAGCTCTCCGGCAGATAAAACCGCAGCCGGATTTATTCCTCTCAAGACAGGAACATATAAACTGACAGCAGTGGTGGCGCTTAACGGAACAATTGTTAGAGCTGCCGCAACAATAACTGTTGGCAACATATCATTAAAAAATATTCTGGTAAGCAGTCCGTATTCGATTGTCAGTAATAAAGTTCAGGGTATCCAATTTTCTTACGCGGGCACCGACACGTCTTCAAAGACCGTTACACTCGGGAAGAGTTTGACGTGGAGCATTTCTCCCGAAGGGGCGGGCACGATAGACTCAAGCGGATTTTTCGTACCTGTAGATTCAACATACATCGGATTAGTTACGGTTACCGCAACCGACAAACTTGGCGGTAAGGCGGGCATAAATGATGTGCTCTTGTATGCCGACATTAATTCGACAACGAGTACGGTACTTACAAACAAGCAGGGTATGTCTTTATCAATTACTGCCGGTTCGGTTGATTTCCCGATTCAATTGACATTAGGCCGTTCGCAATTCGGTCCGGGTAAAAAATATTATGCACCGGTCGGCAGCGATGTTTCATACGTTGCGTCGGATAAACAGTATATTTTCCAGTACAGTGCCGATAGAGCGCTCGTTAAGAATAAGTTGAACAATACAGCTTCATTAATACTGCCGGTGGATGAATCCCTGCGGTTATTTGATGGTGAAAAAAATGTCGGATATTATGACGGTGACTTTAACGAATGGAGTGTCTTGACATCAACTCCGGTCAGTGATAAACTGCAGGCCGGATTATCAATTCTCGGCGAGTATTCGATTCTAACGACGAATGAACCACTTGGCATTCAGCATGCGGCGGTGCTGCCAAATCCATTTTCACCGGGTGTTTCTCCTGTTAAAATCGGTTACAAACTGAGCACCACAAAAACTCAGGCACACGTTACGATAATGGTCTTTAACGTTCGCGGTGATATTGTTCGCACCATACTGAAAGATGACGCGCAATTCCCCGGAATTTACGGACCCGATCCATCTATGACTCCCGATAGCAGAAAACTGATTACATGGGATGGAAAAACGGACGACGGATATGATGCTTTGAACGGGCGGTATATTATTCGTATTCAGGCAAAAGATCCGACGGGTGATGTCTCCAAGATTTTACCTGTAGTCCTGATTAAGTAACGAGAAAGAAGGAATTGAAAAATGAAAGCAAATAATATGAAATCGAAGATGCTATTAGGCTTGTTACTGCTTTGCTTCGGATCCTTGAATGTCGTTGCACAAACGTCATCAATTCCCGCTGCTTTTGTGGACGTGGGGTATGGCGCAAGACCCGTTGCTATGGGAAGTGCGTATTCAGGGCTTGCAGATGATGTAAACGCGCTATTCTGGAATCCGGCGGGACTTAATCAGCTTACAGAAAAGCAGGCTGCATTTACAACAGCAAATCTTCTGGGAATTATCCGGTATAACATCATTTCATTTGCGATGCCGGTAAAACTGGGTGAAGCTCAGCAAGGTGGCGGAATCGCGGTTATCTCTTCCGGCGATGAAGCCTTAAAAGAATTTACGCTGCTGGCGGGATACTCAAGAAGAATTGCCGGAATTGATCTCGGCTTGAATTTGAAGTATCGTTATGCCTCGTTCGGCAAGAACAGCCTTGACAGGAGTGGGAGCGAAGTGTTCAGTGATATTGAATACAACGACGCTCTGGCGAATCAGGTACATGGAAGTGCCAACGGTTTTGGTTTGGATCTGGGCATCATGTATCAACTGAATGAAAAAATCCGCTGCGGTTTGATGGTCCGTGATTTGTTCTCGCCGGTTTCATGGAATTCATCCGTCAATAACCCCGCATTGAAAACGAAGGGAAAATATACCGAGAACGTCCCAACGGAAATTGTTGTCGGTACATCTTATAAAGTATTTGACGAGTTTTTGGTAACGGCTGATTATCAACCGGCTTTATCAAAGGATGTCAGCAATATGATTCGAGGCGGTGCAGAACTAACGCTATTCAAACATCTTTTTGTACGTGCAGGTCTGCAAGACATCGTTAATGACCAGCCCGACGAAAAATTTGTTTTCGGTCTCGGCTTGCAGATGAACATAGGCAAAGGCACCGGTCTATCATTCGACTATTCGTATGTTATAGAACAGCTTGCTAATTCCAATCGCTTAACCGTCGGATTGACATTCTAAGGAGTATGAACATGAAAAAGATATTAGCACTTATCGTAGTTTTATCCCTTTCGCAGGTCATGTTCGCCGGAAAAGACACTCCGACAATGAAGTATTGGTCCGGTGGAGAAATCAACTATAACCTCAACTTTGGTGTAAACACCATGGGTGGAGGTTTGGGAAGCGGAGGCTTCGGCAGAGTAATTGCTCCCGGAATCAGCTTTGGGCCGGCAAGTATTTTTACCGACCCGGCAGAACTTGGACTGATGAAGACCGCGATGGTTTATATTGACACAAAATTCGGCTTGACCAATAACACCGTCGGATTTGATCCGACCAAGGAATTGAATAAACAAATCAGTAAAGGAACTGATTCTTTCTTGGATGGTACCGGTACCTTCTTGTTTTCGAAGGGTAACCCGAGAAGTGATACGAAAGTAAATACCTTTACATTCGGACAAAATACACAGTTCGGTGCGTTTGGTCTAACCATTCCGGTTAATGACAAACTTGTTTTAGGATTCGGCGTATATTATCCGTTTGAGTTTTCAAGTGAATTTGAGTTCAGCGGGCTGAGGACAAAACTACAAACGAAAAAAACCGTTTCTCATCAGGAAGTATCAATTGATCTTCCCCTGACAATGAGCTTTGCGTCAAATTTTAATTTCAATGTCAACACGATATCATTCGGCGCTGCATCACCGGTGTTACAATCCAAATACGGAACAACACTGCTCGGCTTTGCGATTAACAGATATGAAGTCCGTGAATATGTAAATATGAATTTACAGGTAGACGGTATGATTGTACTCAATAAGACGAATGAATACCATTTCAATAACTCCGATGATCCGAACATTGATGCCGCGGCCGGGCAGAGCAATGATTTTTATTGGCTCGCGCGTGGTAACTTTAAATCAACAGCATGGGGCTTCAGATTAAGTGCGGTGCAGCAAATGGAAAAGTATAATTTCGTACTTGCACTGGATATCGTGCCGAAATTTAACCTCGCCGGTTCAAACATTGTTAATCAAAGCTACCAGCCAAAATTCTTAACAGGAAGTGTATTGAGCGCAGAAGATACACTGGAAGTTGTTATTGACTCACTTGATTTAGCACGTCCGAATTTAACAGTTGCGACACATAATAATTTCCCGGATCGAGCGGAAACAAGTTATCCGTCGTCTTTGACTGTGGGCGGGGATGCCAAAGTGGGCGCCTTTACCTTCGGATTAAATTTTGTTAAATACTTGAGTGAATTCTCCTTTACTTTTGATAAATATAAAATCGGAAAGAATCTGAACTTTGCAACAAAGTTCAGCGTGGATGTAAAACTCGCAGACAAAGTCAAGGGCGCAAGCTGGCTTTTAATCCCTCTGCGGATATTCCCGTTTTTTGATTTCGACGGGATGATTTTCCAGTTGCTCGGCAACTATACGAAATACTCGAATCCTCATTACCGCATGGAAGGTGGAATCGTTACCGGTGACGGAATTGTCGAGGGTATCGCTAAGGAGGAAGATAGAAAGTCAATGAAGAAAGCGCTCGATTCTGTTTTCCCGACAGGTATCGCGATTTCCCGCGAATATACCATCTACGATAAACTTCATGTCGGAGTTATGGTGTTCGGATTTCCGGATTTTGCTATGCGGTATGGAATCGCATGGGAACTATAATCTGATTTGTTTGAAAATCAAAGCCGCTTCGGATTCACGGAGCGGCTTTTTTATTATAAGTTGTTGATCTCAAAGGTAATGACCTGTCGCACAATACACCCCGGGCGAGATTTTTTACTTACATTTTGTTTCGCAAAACGATATATTAAATCAATTGAAATTTAAGAATAGTTCCCGATGAATACCGGACAAACACTAATGACCCTTATCGCCATGATGCTTTTAACCATGGTAACGACAAGGGTAAATACGCAGGTGACAAATATTAACACGACCACGTCAAATTCAAAGTATGCGTTGGTTGCAATATCGCTTGCCGAATCGAAAATCGAACTTGCCTCAAATCAATCGTTTGACGAAAAAACGGTCGGAGCTGTAGTAAATGTAACTACTTCGTTAACCCCTGTTGCAAGTTTAGGCAAGGAGACCGGCGAGACGACAGAGGCATTGTTTGATGATTTTGATGACTACAATAATTATTCTTACACAGATTCGACAATGTCTTCGGCACTATTTAATGTAAGCTGCAAGGTTTTCTATGTAAATCCGTTTTCCGGCGCTGCAAAAGCTGCGGTCACTGCAGTTAGTGCACCCACATGGTCCAAATGTCTAACAGTAACGGTAACCAGCCCTTATATGAAAGATACTGTTAGTATGTCTGTCGTCAATTCTTATTGGAAGTTCAGGTAAGATAACATGGGATACACGGTATTACTTGATATTCTTGGTGCCCTGTTCGTTGGGGGTATCTTGCTGCTGTCCATGCAGCAAATCAGCACTAATACGGTAAATAATCTCCAGTATTTTACTCAGGATTATATTATGCAAAGAAGTCTGCTCCAGCTTGTAACGCAATTAGAAAGAGATTTTAAAAGGATCGGCTATACTACAAATTCCTCGTTGATTCAAAGCACCGCTGAGGCAATTACTCAGGCAAACGATACGAGCATCACTATCGTCGGCGATTTTGATGATAGCGGTACTGTTCAGTCGGTTCAGTATTATTTGGGGACCATCGGAGAGCTTGCTGCGACAAAGAATCCGCGAGATAGAATACTATATAGAAAAGTTGGTGCTCTTCCCGCGCAGAAAATAAATTACAACGTAACATTATTCCATCTTGATTATTATGACTCATTTGATGCGGTTATTGCGACGCCGATACCCACCTCCTCAACCGGTTCCATCGCATCTATCATGATATCAATAAAATTGGAAAGCTGGGATAGTTATAAAACTTCAACCGATTACGATAAACGGTATCTGGGTTATGATACAACCAAGTACGCGGAAGTATATTGGCGGCAGGTACGTGTTTCAGCAAAAAATTTAAAGAACAGGTAAATTATGTTCGGCAGAGCCGCTCTTTTAATGGTAATGGGGATGAGTTCTTTGTTTCTGGTGTATACCTCAAACATGATTTCGACCACTAATAAAGCGGTTGATTTCTATACTCAGTATTATCAGTACAACATGGCGGAAAATATGGCAACCTCGGCGGTTAATATCGCTTGTAATGCCATTTATACATCGGTTGTGAATAAGACAACGGTTTGGACTACCGGATTTGATATTTCGAATTTTTACGAAAACTATCCTAACTCTCCAACAAATCGTGTCATCACGACGGTTACGCAAAAAGGCACTGATACATTGATTCTCCTATGCACTGCATATTATGCTGATTCAGTGCGAAGTATCCGGGTGAGATTACATGCAGCACAATACTCCAAATACGGAGCTTTTTATAATGCCAGCTCGGCAAGATTTGCAACCGGCGATACGCTTGATGGTCCCACGCATTTCAATACGTACTGCTACACATCGGGAAGCCCAGTGTTTCTGGGTAAAGTTTCTTGTCTAAAAGGCTTGTCTGCCTCCGGGTCTCCAGCGAACCCCAAGTTTTTGGGCGGGTTTGAAAGCGGAATCAATATTCCACTTACTATTGATGTTACCGGCGTTGCGGCTGACGCGGCCGGCGGATATATATTTGCCGGGACATCCTCGAAGCCTTATGTCGGAGTTGATTTAACATTTAATGCCGATGCAACAGTAACTTATAAAACGAAAACGGCTTCAACCACAAGTGGCTTGAGCACGGCAGTATACGGTTCGTCAACCACAACCTCGCTTGCGTCACTTGCCCCGAATGGAGTAATACTCGCGCAAAAGGGAAACGTTACCATGCGCGGCTCGCTGAACGGAAGAGCTACCGTTGCCGCATTAGCCGGAGGAGGTGGAACCGGAGTCGGAAACGTGTACATTGACGACGATATGGTTTATAATAACGACCCTCGAATTGATCCAAATAGCACGGACATGCTCGGAATCGTATCGGAATCTTCAACGACGCTTACCTATGATAATACAAGAGGTGATATTACGATCATGGGTTCTATTATGTGTCAGAACACAGGCCTTGTTGTTGAAAAATATTCAAGCTACTCAACTATCCATACCATGAATATTTACGGCGGTGTTATTGCTGCCGATGTGCAGGCGACAGCATCGTATAATTCGGCGGGAAATCCGACAAACGGCTACCGGTATTCTCAAAAATACGACATGCGATTCCTCAATTACGCTCCGCCGAAATTTCCATTGACTAACACCTATGAAGTACTTTCATGGGTCTCGTTCTGTCCAACCTGCGGTTTTTAATGAATGTTTTTATTCGGAGTTTTATGATGCGCAATATTATTATTCTGTTATTCGCTTTCACTCTGGTGTTTGCCGGCTGTACCAAAAAAGATGAAAATGTTTATCAGACAGCCGCGAAGGTTTGTCTTGCCAAACAGGACGTTAAGGGTGCGATAGAAAATTATAGTAAAATAGCTGAAGAATTTCCCGAGAGTCCCTCTGCGCCGAAAGCGCTATATGATCTTGCCGGTATCTATCAGAATAAGATGGATATAACATTGGATCCAACCGTTTCGCTAAAAAAAGCCATTGAATATTTCAACAAGATTGTAGAGAAATATCCCGCTTCTAAAGAAGCTCCGCTTGCCTTGTTCAATATCGGCTTTATTCAGGCAAATGATTTGCAGAATTTCAGTGAAGCAAAAAAAAGCTATGAGAAATTCATTCGTGATTTCCCCAAACATAATTTAGTTACCGCGGCTAAGCAGGAGATTGAATTAATGGGCGTTCCACCAGAAGCACTTATACCAAAAACCGACACGGGTAAAAAATAGTGGCCGCTGCCGGAAATAATGATTACCGGAAATATCTTGATCCGGCTGTTGTATCAAGACTCTCGTCTCTGGAATTAAAAACACGCTATATTGTCGAAGGTTTTCTGCTTGGGCTTCATCGAAGCCCATATCATGGATTCAGCATTGAATTCAGCCAGCACAGAGCGTACATGCCGGGCGACTCTCCGAAGGACATTGACTGGCGGGCATACGGCAAGACCGATAAGTTTTACGTTAAGCAATATGAAGAAGAAACAAATCTCCGCTGTTCAATTTTTTTAGATTGCAGCAGGTCTATGGCGTTTTCTCACGAGGGACGCATTTCTAAATTTGATTACGCGGCAATGCTTGCAGCAGCATTTAGTTATTTGTGCATCCACCAAAAGGATGCCGCGGGTTTAACGCTTTACGCCGACACAATCAAAAAATATATTCCGCCGAAAGCATCTTCGGGATATATTAATGAAATAATAAAAGCAATCGCGGGCGCTTCGGTCAGTGAGGCGACAAGAACAGCAAAATGCCTTGCGGAGAGTGCTGAAAAAATCAATCACAAGGGGTTAGTTATTGTACTTTCTGACTTCTTTGATAACCCCGCGGAAATTATGAAGGGCTTGAAACACTTTCGCTTTAAAAAAAATGAAGTCATCGTTTTTCAGATACTCGATCCGGTTGAAAGAAATTTTGCATTCGGAACGGATGCTATATTCGTTGACATGGAGGGGGATGAGGAAATCCTGACTCAGCCGCATCAGATTCAGAAGGCTTATCAGGAATCAATGAAAGATTATCTTGCGACCATGAAAAAAGAATGTTTGCAGAACGGTATTGATTATAACCTGATTGACACATCCGAACACTTCGATAAATCACTTTTCTCATACCTGCAAAAACGTAGCCGACTGTATTAATTCAAAGATATAATTCTTCCTAACCCATGTGTTAACGCATGGGTTAGGAAGTGTATAAAGTGGGGCTTATTGCGTTCTTAGATTTGAAGAACGAAGGGGCTTTTTATTTGTGCTTCTTTTCTATTTCTTCAACCTTGTTGCGGCTGTAGTCCGAAACACCAATCATAAGGCCGAGAGTAACAACTACTGCTCCGGCAATCTGATATCCGGTTACTTTTTCTCCGAATAACAGCATCACGAATGGAATTAACGCGAGATACGCATTAGTGTATGGCACCCAGAAATGGGCGGCAAACTTCGAAAGTTTGAAGAACCCGAAACTATAAATATATCCGGTTAAACCGGCCAGAACGACGAACAATATCGGCCACCAGTTTTTAGGGATGATCGTTCCATCGAACAAAGCGAAGAAACGGTGAAACTCCGCGGCTTTAAACGCGGCTTCGATTTGTGTGTTGGCTTCCGGTGAAAGATTCTGCTTCATCACATAATCATTGCCGGATCTATCATAATATTTTTTCAGTGCTTCGATTTTTCCAACAGCAGCCGGATCGCGTTTCTCGATGTCCGCCAGTTTTGTCATCACTTTGTGTTCAAACGTAAAGGCATCAACTTTTTGCGGTAGGTTGACTTTCATCGCGCTGCCGATAAGCGGGAAGATAAACAGAGCGCTGCAAATGAAAACCATTTTCCAGATTTCACGCCAGAAAACCAACGCGTTGGCACCGACTCCCGGAAGGACAGTCTGTACGGTTTTATTATTTAATATTTGCTGTGAACACAAACAAATATTGATGATAATGATCCAGAGAATTGCGGTAAAATCCAAAATCGCTTTCGGATCTGCCTTGAAAGCTTGTGTGGCTACGAAATGCTGAGCCCATACAATACCCATACCTGCCAATAACTGTGCTCCAAAAAAGATCAGGTGAGGAGCTACGTGGGGAAGCGCTAATCCCAGAACAACCAGAATAATACCATACCAGTGCTCTTTGCGGATTGTTGCTTTGAATAAAACTTTTCCGAGAAAGGGCAGGAACGCAAGATACACGTTTACATACGGAGCATATAAATGCGGCGAATAATATTTTGGCAGATAAAAGAATCCGATATTTTCAATAACGCCGGTAAAAGCTGCAATAATAATAGTCGAGAGTGAGAGCATGCCCGGCCAAAAATATTTCCACTCTTTGCCGCGGATTTTTTCAATAATAACAGCGACCAGAGCCCAGGCTAACTTAGAAATTTCGCGCCACCAGGTCATAACACCCGGTGTAACACCCACGGGCTTATCACCAACAAAGCGCTGCTGGTTTCCCATCCAATTAAGAATGTATTGCCCGCCTAAGGCGCCGTTAATTATGCTTAACCAAACAATGAGGAACATCCATTCCATACTACAAACTCTTTCAAATTGAGCCAAAAACCGATTTATATGGGTAAATTTTTTCCAAAACCTATTAGGTCGTGAAATTCAATGTTAAATTTATGTTAAATTCACCCAACGAAATCATGCAAGTTCGGCATTTTAGCAAACATATACAAGGAAATAAAAAAGTTGTTACGCGTAACAGTTGCGCCTGGCACAAGCACGCGGCACACCATCTCGGCCCGCGTAGATTAGGATGGTTGGCTATTTATGCGTATATTTGTAACGTAATTTAAAATCAATGCGAAACGTCTCACCAACTAGTTACCCCGATGATTTTTTACCGGTTTACTGTATCATCTATATCAGTACTCTGTTTTAAATAAAAAGAATAGATGGTATCTCAATAGAAAGAAAGTGTTATGAAACTTTTCGTAGGAAATTTATCAAAAACAGTAACTCAGCAGGATCTCGAACAGATTTTCTCAGCTTATGGAACAGTAACAAGTGCAGCGGTTATTAAAGACCGTTTTACACAGGATTCCAAGGGCTTTGGATTTGTTGAATTTGCAGCTGTTGCTGACGGACAAAAAGCAATGAAAGAATTGAACTCAAAAGAGATCAAGGGTAAAGAAATTGCAGTTAGTGAAGCACGTCCAAAAACCGATAGAAATAGCGGTTCAGGTTTCGGCAAACGCTGGTAAGTAATTTTTACCGTAATTGATGCTTAACGGCTAAATTCCGGATATAAAAATTCAAATCCTCTCTGGAGCAATCCGGGGAGGATTTTTTTTGATTGTGCGGTATGATTAATATTCGCTAATTTAAAGTGGTTCTTGTTTGAGAACCTGAGGTTTACAGCTTTCTGTTGTTGCGTGCGGGAATTACGGGAGGTTGTTGTTAGTATTTATTAACTTAGGAGGTATTATGTTTTACAAAAGTGTTTTCTTTTCCGCATTCGTCCTTTTACTTTTTGTCTCACCATCTTTGCAAGCTCAGGACTCGACCTCACTTGCCGGTAAATACGCGCTGCAATTTCAGATCTCACAAAACTTTACACTCAGCAATTTTCTGGGTTCGGTAATTTCAGGCAAGTATCATTTTACTAACGAATCTGCAATAAGGCTGGGTATTGATTTTAACGCGACAATGAGTAATGAATCTAAAAAAACAGATTACAACAATGTAAATACAAGTGAAAATGATTCTTATCAGACGAATTCTCAAACAATCAACATCATTACTCAATACATCTTCTATCCGGTAATATCTGATAATATTAAATTTTATTACGGAATAGGCCCCAGTATAGGATTGGGATTTTCTAAAAATGGCACTACATATAATAATACCGGGGGGTATTTTAGTTCGCGGAATCAGACAGGCAAAAGTTTTTCGGCTGGTGTACAAGGCTCTGCCGGAGTCGAATGGTTCTTTGCAAAAAAATTGAGTCTTTGCGCTGAATATGCACTGTCGTACGTTTACTCATATTCAAAAGTTGAAGGAAACCCAAATAATGATCATGTCGAACAAAGAAATTATAATTATTCCTTTACTGGAAACAACGTTCGCTTCGGATTATCGGTTTACTTCTAAGAGAGTTAAAATTATTGCTTAACCCGGAAGATGTTTATTCCGGCGGCAATAATAAATAGAATGTTCACCAACCACGCGGTGAGCAATGGGTCAAGCGCTCCGTTTTTACCGAAGGCCTGAGTGATTTTAAAAAGGACGAGGTAAATAAAGGTAATCAGGATATTAATTCCGACTTGAATAGCCATGCCGCCGCGTCTTTTATTTGTAGAGAAGGGGAGTCCGAACAGCACAACAATAATTCCCGTCATGGCAAAAGCATAACGCGAATGATATTCAATTTTTAAGGGTGTCGGGTCGTTACCCGCACTTGATTGATTCTTGATCGCGCCGCGTAATTCGGCAAGATTCATCTGCTCGGGTTTTTGCTGTTTAACGAGCAAATCTTTCGGGGCAAATTTACATTCAGGCATATCAAGCTTTGGGAATTTTGAAATGCGTTCGGATATACCGAGAAACTCCCGTTTCGAAACATTGATCATGCTCCATTTGTGCTGAATAGTATCGTATATCATTTTTGGCGCATCATAACGCACGAGTAATTTTGTCGCATCGTTCGGATCAAAATCCTGCACACTCACGCGCACAGCCTCATTGCGATCCTCGTTATAAAAACTTATTGCAACTATCCTGGACTTTGTATCCTGGAAGAAAATATTACTCCCGGAACCCGAGCCGCCGCGCTTCAGAAAATTAACTTCAATATTAGCTTTGTTTTTATTAGCAAGCGGTACCAAGTAACCGCCGAAATATATTGCTCCAAATGATATAAAAAGTGTGACGATTAACACCGGTGCCATAAAACGGTACAGACTAACACCGCCTGCTTTTATTGCGGTAAGCTCGTTAACGTTTGACATCTTTGCTGTGGTGAAAAGACTCGCGAATAATACCGATACCGGCAGCATAAGCCTGATAATTTCGGGAGCAAAGACAAGATAGTATTTCAGAATAACAATATTGGGCACTGTCTGATCAATGAAATCATCAAGGTTTTCCATAAGGTCAACCACGACAAATATCATGACAAAAGCCAGCAGGGCAAAAAGCGTTGTTTGCAGAAACTGTTTTATTACATAACGGTCAACGAGTTTCATTATTCTCTTCTTCCTGTGCGCGCCAGTGTTTCGGGACAAATCTTTTAAGGAAAGTGAAATCAAGCGTTACGGTTTCTTTGGCGGAGCGATAGGTGAGTATCAGTCCCAATGAACCCATGATGATGTTCGCTGCCCACATACCCAAGAATGGAGAAACAAAGCCACGGTCGGCAAGTTTTTCTCCGCCGATAAGAAATGCCCAATATATGAGAAAGAAAAACAGACTGATGCTGCCCGCCATACCGAAGCCGCCCTTCCGCATCATGATTCCGAGCGGAGCGCCGAGTAGTATAAATATGATACAGGCAAACGGAATGGAATACTTCTTATGTATTTCAACCATGTATTTGTGGATTTCTTTATCCGTGAAATCAACCCGTGTACGGGAACTCGAAAGCTCATTTTTTACTGTCTGTACGCGGTTAACAACCGCAGTGTATTTTGGTCTTACAAAACCCGGTATATTAAATCTGCCGCCACCGGGAGGCAATGCCGCATCACCGAGGAACACCCGCTTAACATCATTCGCGTATGGGGCAAAATACTCCGCGCGAAGCTTTTTTAAACTGTCAACGCGCGCCATCATTGCGGAAGCGCTTAACTCGCGGTCACCGCGTGAATTATCATTTGATTTTTGAAAACTGAATTGATCGGCGTTCATTGCAATGCGATGGCGGTTAAACAGGATTTTACGGTACATACTTGTTCCGGCTGCTTCGGACTCGTGAATCTCGCCGTTCTTTAAATCCATAATAAGTTTTGTCAGGTCGGGTGAAAAATAAATTCTTCCCTGCTTTGCGGTTACAATGTTAATCTTTGAAGGATTGCTGTAATCATAAATAGTAACACCATAAAGGTCGCCGGATTTTTGATCCATATTCCGTACAAGGATTGAGTAATTATTTACTTCCTGTGAGAATACTCCCGGTTGTAATGATAACGTCGGTTTCTTTTGCGATATATCGAACATGAGAAGTTTGGCTTCATGATTGGCATCCGGTAGAACGTCGTTATTGAACAGCAGTAAAAGATAAGCAATTACAACACTCGCCATCAACGGTCCGGCCATCATTTTATATAGACTGACGCCGGTAGATTTCATAATGGTGACTTCATTATTCTGCGACATCGTTCCAAAAGCCATGAGCGTTGCTATAAGTACCGCCATCGGAATAACGAGTACAACCATCCATGCAAGATTATATGAAATCAGTTGTACCAATACCCATGTATCCAAACCTTTTCCCACAAGGCGGTCGGCCGCCTTCATGAGAAACTGCAATAAAAATATTCCCATCAGCGTAATCGCCGAGAAAAGGAACGGAATAACGTGGTTGCGAATTATGTAAAACGGTAAAATCATTATCGTAATATAAGAAATAGAGAGGAGAAGAAGATATGCCTTATATTCCGAACCCATGGCTTAAGCCATGGGTTCGGAAGTAGTTAAGAAGTTATTTAACTAATTTAAGCGTCACATGCGACGGATATTTTTTGCTGAAATAGATTTTTTGTGTCGCCTTTACAAAATCGCTTTCTTTGGCATTATAGATGTCGCAAAAGGTCTGCGGATTTCTGTCGTAGAACGGAAACCAGCTGCTTTGAACCTGTACCATGATTTTGTGTCCTTTCAGGAACGTGTGACTGACATCCTGCAATGTGACTTTCACTTCAGTCGGTTTGTTGGGCTCAAACGGTTTCGGTTCTTCGTAGCTGTCGCGATACTTTCCTCGCATGATTTCAGCGCGCAGAAGCATCTGATAGCCGCCCATTTTAATTCCGTTTGGATTCGGAACGGGATTTTTTGCGCTATCAGGGAAAACATCTATCACTTTTACAACCCAGTCGGCATCTGTTCCGCTGGTGGCAGCAAAAAGATCGGCATTAATATCGCCGAGAATGGTGACATCTTCGGTTAAAGGTTCGGTCACATATGACATTACATCGGGGCGCCCGGCAACAAAACGCTGGTCTTCATTCATATAGAAGTTGTAATAAAAGCGGCGGGCATCCTGTATTTTTGCCGTGTATGGAACCGGTTTGTTTGGGTCGCTTACATATTCATCAAAGATGGGTTTTTCGCTAACAGGCTCTGATGCTGCGAGTTTGCTTTCCGGCTGGAGATAAAAATTTACTTCCTTTAAATTTTCCGGTGGATAAGTATTATACGATTTCCATTTGTTACTGCCGGTTTCGAAAAGTAAAGCCTTGGGCACATTTGATATGCCTTTGCCTTTTAAATAATAATTGAAAAACGGAAATTCTACGCTGTCGCGATAATATTCTCCGGTGTTCGTTCCGTACTGCATATCACCGAATGAATTTCCTGGTCCCGCCGGCCAGCCGTGATGAAACCACGGACCCATAACAAGCGAATTAACCGAATGATTTTTGCTGTGCTCAATCGCTTGAAATGTATGAAGCGTACCGTACAAATCTTCGGAATCATACCATCCGCCGACTACAAGAATTGCCGGCTTTATGTTCTTGAAATGCGGAAGAGTATTCCGGGCTTTCCAGAAATCATCGTAGTTCGGATGCTTTATGACATCATTCCAGAATGCTATGTCGCCGTGGTAGTAGTTTTTATTCACGTCGGCAAGGGTCTTGATATTAAGGAAGAATGTATAAGCATCGGGAACAGGAGTATTTGATCCTACCGGCCATTCGGTGGTTAGTTGGGGACGGGCAGGACCAAAGAACGTGAAGAAGTTGAAGTTCATCAGCAATGACAATGCCCCGTTATGGTGCATATCATCTGCAATGAACCAGTTGGCTATAGGTGCCTGAGGCGATACTGCAACAAGGTTAGGATGCGCATCAATTGCGGACATTGCGGCATAGAATCCGGGATATGAAATGCCCCATACCCCAACCTTCCCGTTATTGTGCCCGACATTCTTTACTAACCAGTCAATTGTATCATATGCGTCACTGCTTTCGTCAACGTCGGTATTGTCTTTTTTTGCCGGAATGTAAGGAGTCATATCAACGAAATTACCTTCCGACATAAATCTTCCGCGCACATCCTGATAAACAAATATGTAGCCTTCTTTCGTAAAGTTTAGCGAGGGCCCCAATTGAGTTGGGAATTTGTCTTCACCGTAGGGCGCGACACGATACGGTGTCCGGGCAAGCATTATCGGATTTGATTGCGTCGTATCTTTCGGCGTATAGACGGCGGTAAACAATTTGGCGCCGTCTCTCATGGCAATGCGGTACTCGTGCTTATTATAGTGCTGGGCAATATAGAGTGAGTCCTGATTTTGCGCATAGGAAAAAACGGTTAATAATGATACGGCTAAAAGGATTTTATTTGTTACTGTGTGCAGCATACGATATTCCATAAGTTTATTTAAGAACACTTTCCAATGTAAATGCTTCTTCATCCGTCAGAGTGATGCGGTCATGCATAACTACTTCGGACTGTTCTGCGTTCCGGGCACCGACAATTGCCGCGGTAACAGCAGGATTCCGCAATGTCCATGCAATTGCAATTTCTCCCGGAGTCGCGTTATATTTTGCGCCGACTTCTTTCAGCTTTTCAACAAGCTCAAGATTTTTTGTAAGCTTCGGTTCGTTGAAGTTCGGCGTTCTTCTTCTCCAGTCATCCTCAGGGAGAGCGGCGATGCGTTCGCGGGTCATCTTGCCCGTGAGCAATCCCGATACCATTGGTGAATATATAATGGTGCCGATATTTTTTTCCTTGCAGTAAGGGAGTATTTCGGGTTCATAACTTCTGTTAATCAAATTATAAGGCGGTTGAAGTGAGGTGACAGGTGCAATAGCTTCGCACGACTGAATGAGTTTTTTATTGAAATTGGAAACTCCTATCCAGCGGACTTTCCCTTCCTCTTTCAGTTTTGCCATCATTTCCCATGCGCCTTCAGCATCATTATCCTCAACAGGGGGCTGGTGTATCTGATATAAATCAATGACATCAACTTTTAAACGGCGGAGACTGTTTTCGCATTCGCGGCGGATTGACCGAGGATCATGATTTTTGAAAGTGTTTCCTTTATCATCCCAGGTAAGAGAGCATTTGGTAAATACATAAGGTCTTGCACCGTCCCATTGCCGTAATGCTTCGGCAACAACCTCTTCCGAATGACCGCATCCGTACACCGCGGCGGTGTCAATCCAGTTTACTCCCATTTCCAATGACTTGTGAATTGCTTCGATTGATTGTTTATCATCCTGACTACCCCAACCGAATGCCCATCCGTTGCCGCCTATTGCCCATGCTCCGAAACCTACGCGTGTTATTTCCATATCCGAATTACCGAATCGTACTGTCTTCATGTTTGTCTTTCCATAATGTTTTAAATATAATTATTGAAACTACTGATTTGTGATTTTGAAAACAAAGAAGTTGTGATGAGTGGAGGGATGACCATTCTAATTTCTTAGCCCATGACTTAAGTCATGGGCTAGGAATTAAAAAACGCTGTCGTTAGAATCTCTTCAGATTATAGGTGAATGTCAGCAGCACATACTGTTTTAAAACCTGCGTGTTCCGGTCTTCAATGTAGGTATCGGAGACAGTTTTTGTCAGACTTTTATTCTGCTTGAGAATATCGAACACTTCAAGTTTGATCTCGCCGGTCTTATCCGCGAATAATTTACTTCCGATACCGGCATTCCACAGATAATAATCTTTTTGCACGCCGCCGGTCAATCCGGAATTATAGTAATAGGTAATATCCGTGCGGATGAAGAGATTACCGTAGTACATCCAGTAGAAACTCGCATTTGCATTGTGAATAATGTAGTTGTTGTTCAGACTTTTCTGTACATCATTGCGTGTTTGGTTGTACGTCGGAGTATAACCGATACGATAATCTATATCTTCGCTGATATTACTGGTCAACATTACTCCGGCACCCAGAGCCCATGTTTTAGAATTGTTTGCGATATTATTGATTAAGCCCGGTGTCGTTGAGTAAGTAGCGGAGGCGTTGAAGTTCATCGTACTGCGGATATCGTCAATCATGAATCCGGCATTGGTAAATGACCGGAGCTGCAAGGCATGATCGAGGTTTACGGGATACACAAACTGTGAGCCGTTGTTGAGAACCATGCCGTTAGAGAGAACTGAGTCCTTTGTCGCTGTGATGGTCGCATTGGAAACATTATTGTTCGTGTAATTGAACGCGAGCATGGTAAAGAAATTTGTCCCCGAATTCACATTGGTGCTGATGTACTGCGATACGAGTCGGTGGTTATATTCGGCTTTCAGATATGGATTGCCGCCTTTCAACACCAGTGTGTTGCTGTTATCAATGGTGTTTTGTAATTGGTCAATAGACGGCGCATTAACCGACGTATTGTAATTGAAGCGGAAGAAATTACTTCTCGATGGCCGCCACATGAAGCGCATATTCGGTAATATATTTTCAAAAGTTTTATCAACCTGACTCTCAAACGGGAAGGTCTGGTCACCTGATAAAATTGATTTTTGATAACCGACACCTACCGTCAGGCTGTACGGATTGTCATTCCAGCGATACGCAATTCCGCCGGAAATTGTTTTGAAATCATTTGCATAAACATTTGAGTGGAGCGTGTCGAGAATATTGTAAATCGTATTGGAGAGATCGAGAGAGTCGGTCTTTTTATCACTTACATTTCTTTTTAAACTGCCGGTAGCATTTATTTGAAGCTGACTTTTTTGTCCCAGCGGTTCTGTAAAAACTAAATTGCCGGAAATGTTTCTCCCGTTTAGCACGCCGTTAGTTTTTTCATCGAGCGTATCGGTATAGCTGCTTGCTATATAATCACTGATTGAAAGCACATCGGCCTTTGACCGTTTGAAATTAAGTCCGGCTGAAATTCCCAACGATAGCGTTCTCCCGGGAAATGAAAACTTGTGACGCAATAAAAGATCGTTGGAAAATTGGTAGCCGTTAACCTTTGTCGCGTTGTCGTTCAGCGCCGAACTCAACCGTGAGCCATCGGGCTTATAATTAATTCCGAACAAATCAGTGGTTGAATTATTATTCTGAAAATAAAGTTTTGGAGTATAAACAAGAGAATTGAGCGTATCCAAGGCGTATTCTACTTTGCCATTGATACGATGATTCAGATTGTTGCTGGTATATTCCGAGTTCTCATCGTATGTCTGCGTACTGAAATATTGCCGTTCAAGTGTTTGGTCGGTAGTGTTTTTTGCGTTGTTGAAAAAGTAGCTGAGATTGACGGTAAGATCCTTGACGGAATTATCGGTGAAATTTATTCCGGTTGAATACGTGTTGGTGTTACCGTCTTGTGTGCCGACCATAAAATTACTTGCATCGCTGCCGCCCCGTCCGCCTCCACCGCCGCCGCCTCTTCTTCCACCCACGCCGCCCATATTACCGAATCTGCCGCCACTGTTACTGCTGTTCGTCAAACCCAGAATATCCTGACTGGAAAAATTCTGCTGGTTGATGTTATTGCCAAGTCCGATAATGGAGAATTTTCTTTCGGGACTGAACAGGTTCAAAGCGCCGCCGCCCTGAAAGCGGTCGTCGGATCCATAGCCGCCGTAAATTTTTCCAAATTGTCCGTTGCGCTTATCACTTTTTGTAATGATGTTTATTGCCTTGGTGGAGTTTCCGTCATCGAACCCGGTGAACTGAGCCTGATCGCTCATTTTATCGAATACCTGCACCTTGTCAATTATCTCGGCAGGAAGGTTGCGCAATGTAACGGTAGGGTCTTCACCAAAGAATGGTTTACCGTCCACGAGCACTTGTTGCACTTGTTCGCCCTGCGCTTTGATGGTGCCGTTGTCATTTTGCACACCGGGAATTTTCGTTACCAAGGCTTCCGCGTTGGCATCGGCTTCTGTTTTAAAAGCCTTTGCGGTGTATTCTACGGTGTCTGCTTTTTGCTGAGCGGGAACAACATTGCCGATAACTTCAATCTGGGTAGGAAGTGCAAGAGTCTCCGTCTTCATGAGAACACTTCCAAGGTTCACATCCTGACTGAGAATGCGGAGGGTGTCTTTATGATCCCGGTATCCCATGTAGGATATCTCCATAACCCATACACCCGAGGGGACACTATTTAAGCGGAAAGAGCCGTTGCCGTCTGTTGTTGTAAAATGAGTTTTTAATTTGCCGTGTATGTCTTTAAGTGCTACTACCGCGCTTACCAATCTGGAATTATCAGTACTGTCGCGGACGACACCTTTTAGTGAAATTCCTTGAGCAAAAATCCCGGATGTGAGGATAAGGAGTAGTATAATAAAAGAAAGCTGTTTCATAACCACCAATATGTTTTACTATTTAGACAAAACAGCCGCATTGATAGTTTAACGCAGGTGTTTTTCATTTAAACTTCTATATTGTTGCTGAATCCAGAGAATACGATTGCAAAAAGGAGGCAGAATAAAAACGATGCGCACTCGCATCAAAAAACTGAACTCACCCCCGACCCCTCTCTTGACAGCATTGCTTGACAAGAGAGGGGAGAGCCTTTAATTGCAGGTATCGTGAAATTTATTTCGGCCGGGGTGAGTTTGTTCTTTCCCTGTCCGGCTTATAAAACATTTACTTTATTACTTTTAGCAAAAATTCTCCGCTCATCAAACTATCTGCGATAACATCTATGTAGTGATGCAGAACAACGTCATGCGAGAGAGGGAAATCCAATCCGTTCTTATGAAGAATATCGGAAATATATTTTACCGCCACTGCTGTGCCTTTGCCGTTTTGGAACGGCTTGGCTTTTGCGTCGAGCAGTTTTTTGAAAGCGAGGAGTTTTTCAATCAGCTTTTTGCACTGTGCAATTTGTGCTTTTGTTTTGGCTCTTGCATTCGGCAAGTTTTCGAGAAGCAGGAGATGGCCTTTTGCATCATTGATACGCACATCTATATTATATAATGAATGGAGCGTCTGCTTTTTGCGGAGTGCGATAGCTTGTGCGGCGGCGAGTAGTTCAACCGCTATAACATGATAAACATTTTTAGCGATCATTAACGCCTGACGTGCGCCGTGCGTACCCATGCTTACGTGGTCTTCAACGCCCGCGCTGGTGGTAATGGAGTCAACACTTGCAGGATGAGCAAGAACTTTATTTTCCGAAACGAGTGCGGCGGCAAGATATTGTGCTACCATGAGTCCGCTGTGCATACCTTCTTCTTTTACTTCAACTTTATTTTCAATAACGATTTCGGGAGTAAGGAATGCAGGGAGTCCCCGGCTGAAATCGGGATCAACGATAGCAGCAACGCGGCGCTCTGAAACGCTTCCTAATTCTGCAATGGCTATCTTGAGAAAGTCCGCGGCAAAGGCAATTGGTTCGCCGTGGAAATTACCGCCGGAGATTGCTTTCCCGGTTTTTCGCTCTTTTCCGAAGGCAGGATTTACAATAGGATTATCATTAACCGAATTAAATTCAGTGGTGAGAATTGTCTTAACATAATTAATAGTATCGAGACAAGCGCCGATAACCTGCGGTGTGCAGCGTACGGAATAAAAATCCTGGATAGGCTCTTTGACCGGCTGATATTTTTTTCTCAGTCCCAGTTCTTTTTCAAGATGCTGAATTGCAATGTCGTCTTTATAAAAGCGCACATCCAGATCACGCGTCGGGTCGAACAAGAACGTGCTTCCTTTAAGCAGGTCGCGAATTGTTTTAGCGGCTTCCATTTGTCCCGAATGGGGACGCAGCTTATGAATCAATGGATCATAAGCATCTATCGTGCTAAGGAATGACTCGGCAATCATTGCCGAAGAAATCTGGCTTATCTTCGCGAGTGATGCGGCATGGTGTGCCGCAATAGTCGTAATACCGGTTAAAAACTGCGTACCGTTATTAAGCGCGAGACCTTCTTTGTCTTTTATAACAATACCACCGCCGACTTCCTTAATGCCGGTCTCGGCATCAACAATTTCATATTCTCCGGCAGAACCCTTTTTCTTTCGTTCAACTTTGCCGGAAATTTTTTTGCTGCCGTTGGCGTATGGATTAAGTAAAAACACCAGCGCCATATGTGAAAGCGGAGCTAAATCACCGCTGCCACCGACAGAACCCTGTCCCGGCACAACGGGAGTAATATCGGCATTTATCAAGTCAAGAATTTTTTGAATTACCTCAACACGTACACCGGAGTATCCCTTAATGAGGGTGTTCGCTCGTAATAACATTGCCGCGCGGACAACCTCTCTCGGCATGCGTTCACCGACACCGATAGCATGGCTGGCGATAAGGTTATAAGCGATGCGCGAGAGCTTCTCTTTTATTGTTGTAATGTCCTGCTCAACAAGTTTATGCTTGTTTGCTCCGAAGCCGGTATTTACGCCGTATATAAACGGAGTCTCTTTTACACCCGTATCGGCGACAATACCGTCAATATAATCGCGCGAAGCACGTATCTGCTTCAACGCGGATTTTTTTATTTCAATTTTATACGTCTGATTTTTATCAAAGGCGACGCGGATAACATCAGAAAATGAGAGGCCGCCGCCGTCAAGCAGGCAGAGTAAGGGGGAATTTTTTGATTTCATAAATAACTTGTGGTTAATTCGTAAATCAACATAAAAGTTGTTGCAATTCTTTAAGTGAATTTACTATAAAATCCGGTTTTTCTAACACTAATTGTTCCGGAGTGCGGAATCCGTAAGTCACCGCGCATGTTTTTGCTTTGGCGTTGATGCCGCACTGGATGTCAAGCTCGGAGTCGCCGATCATCAAAGATTCCGAAGTTGCATAGCCGAGAGTCTGGCAAATACTGAGAAGGGGAGCAGGGGAAGGCTTTACTTCGCTTTCGGGAGTCCTGCCGTTAACTATGGAAAAATATTTTAACAGATTAAAATGCCGGAGAACATTGTTTGCCTGCTCCTGCGACTTTGTCGTCAACAGCGCAATTTCATAACCGGCTGCTTTAAGCACCTTTAATGTTTCTTCAACATCTGCGTACAGTGTTGATTTATCCAGCAGCGAATTATAGAACGGTTTATAAATATTCAGGTACGATTCAATGTCGGTTACATGAACATCGAATTTATTGAAAACGGTAAGGAAGTGGTGGCCGATCATTGTCCGGAATTCTTCCTTGGTGAAGTTGTGCGGGACGTTCATTCTTCTTAATGATGATGTCGTCGCCTCGAAAATTGTGGTTTCGGAATCTACAAGCGTGCCGTCTAAGTCAAAAACCAAAAGTTTAATATCTGGAAGCATAATTCTCAATAATATAAACCTCAAAAATGCCTCAAAATAAGGGATTTTCAAAATATTTTAGCAAAATGACAACATACTGACATGTGGTTTATAAAAACTTGTTCATTTTAAATAAAATTGTATTATATTGTGCATTAGTAATGAACGATATTGTGCATTAGTAATGAACGAAAAATGATACTCAAAGAAACCCTTAAAGAAGTTGTTAAGGCTCAAAAGGCCGAGTTATTACAAACCCCGCTGGGCATAAGTCGTAAGAAATCAGAAGAAATTGCAACAGACATAGGCCTCGCCGTGGTTGTTTCAGGAATACGCAGATCTGGTAAAAGTACTGTGTTGCGGCAAATTATCAATCAGCAGAAAACGTTTCACTATCTAAATTTTGAAGATGTGCGCATATTCGGTTTTAACGTAGAAGATTTTAAACGTTTGGAGGCGGTATTTGACGAAGAGTGTATCTCTGACTACTACTTTTTTGATGAAATTCAAAATATTCCGAATTGGGAAATTTTTGTACGAACCCTTATTGATCGTAAAAAAACAAAGATATTTATTACCGGATCCAATGCCTCAATGTTAAGCAGAGAGTTGGGCACAAGGTTAACCGGCAGACATATACGCTACGAACTATTTCCGTTCTCATATATGGAGTATCTCAAATTCCGGAATATGAAGCCGGGAATATCCTCCTTTGAAAAGTATTTTGAAGAAGGCGGATTCCCTGAATACTTAATGTATAAAAATATACGTGTGCCGCAGGAATTGTTCAATGATATAATTACCAGAGACATAATAGTCCGGCATAGTTTGCGGAATGAGAAAGTTGTCAAAGACATTGCACTGTATCTAATATCTAATGTGGCTAAAGAGTTTTCTTTTACCCAGCTTGCTAAATTGCATGGCATGGGTTCAACCAATACGATAATTTCGCTGATAAATTATTTCGAAAACAGCTACCTTTTTTATTCGGTACCCAGATTTGACTTTTCATTGAAGAAACAAATTAGAAATCCAAAAAAAATCTACTCCGTGGATACGGGATTTGTCAGGGCAAATTCTGTTTCGTTTTCGCGCGATGAAGGACGGCTGCTGGAAAATCTGGTTTTTCAGGAATTACGAAGAAGAGATAACAGCATCTACTATTTTAGACAAGAAAGGGAATGTGACTTTGTCGTGAGAGACAGAAAAAATAAGTATCACGCCTTTCAGGTCTGTCTGGATTTGAACGAAGAGAATAAATCCCGTGAAATAAACGGACTGCTTGAGGCCATGCAATATTTAAAAATATCTTCCGGCTTAATATTAACGCTTAAGCAGGAAGATGCTTTACAAATAGACGGTAAAACCATAACAGTACTTCCTGTATGGAAGTGGCTAATGGAGTGATTGATTATCTTTCAGCAAAATTTAACACTTTGGTTAGGTGTGTCCATTGCTGCTGGCCTATATAATTCATGAGTAATGGAAGAGACTAGAGAATTGATTTTCATTCAACAAGTTGATCTTTTGTTTGATTTTGTGGTTAATTTAATACTATTGCGAAATATTTTTCACTTTAATATTACGACATTATTTGCATTTATAATTCATTTTGATTGAATTTTGTCATATTTTGATTATTATAATATCAATGTGTTAATAATTCAATGTATCGAAAAAACAAATAATCTAAATAGAGTATGGACATACCTGTTCCGACATATATTTATCGAATGATTCACATTGATAATCTCGCGAGAATATTAGCAGAAGGCTATATAAATGCTCCAAATTCATCTACGGATGCCGCCTATATTCCGATAGGGGAAACATCGCTTATATTGCAGCGGGGCGATAAACAGATAAACATTGAGCCTTTTGGTACTTTTAAGGATTATGTCTCGTTCTATTTTGGACCTCGCTCACCCATGTTATTTTGCATACAAAATGGTTACGATGTTCCACGATTATCTCCGGAAAAAATTATTTACCTTGTAAGCTCAATTGAAAATCTGGTGGAAAGTGATTGTAAATTTGTGTTTACTGATGGTCATGCTTATGCGGCTTTTACGGAATATTTTAATGATCTGAGCGATTTATCAAAAATTGACTGGCCAACGGTGCTGTCCAAAAGATGGAATAGTACTTCTTCAGATCCAGATCGTAAACGCCGAAAATCGGCTGAGTGCTTGGTAAAAAAACAAGTTCCCATTGAGGCCCTGATTGCCATTGGTGTTTATAATTCCGTCAGTTCTGCTTATATTGTAAGCAATTCTCAACAAAATTTATCATCCTTGCCAATAAACATTAAACCTGAATGGTATTATTAATATGATCTTTTATCAAAAGATTAACATATTAGACTCAAAAGCCGAGGTGCTTGTAAACTCTGTAAATTTAGCCGGCGTTATGGGCAAAGGTGTTGCGCTGGCTTTCAAGGAGGCCTTCCCGGCAAATTTTAAGCTGTATAAAGCCGCCTGCGAAACGAAGCAAATTGGTATTGGGAAAATTTTTGTAACCGAAACCGGACAGTTTTTCCCTCGTTTCATTGTGAACTTCCCGACAAAAAATCACTGGCGTTATCCCTCAAAATATGAGTGGATTGAGGCTGGATTAATTGATCTGGCCGGTTGGATGTCTGCAAATAAAATTAAATCAATTGCTATTCCTCCTTTGGGCAGTGGCAACGGGAAGCTTGATTGGAAACGTGTCAAGCCGATGATTATAAAATATCTTAACAGGTTTGAGACCGAAGTGGATATTTACATAATTGAGCCGATGGAAATAAACACCGTTAATTTGGATATTCAGTCGTTGGAAGCGAAATTGACACCGGCTCGTGCGATGCTTATTTTTTTAATGAATAAATATCGCGTTTTAGGCTATGAGGTTACATTACTCGTAGCTCAAAAATTAGCATATTTTTTGCAGCTCTTGGGAGAGCCGCTAAGGTTACGATTCGAAAAAGGTCATTATGGGCCATATGCAAATAATTTAGTGCCGGTTTTGAAAGAGTTGCAAAAAGGTTTCATAAGCATAAGTGATACAAGCATTTCGAAGCCATCTGCCATTATAAATCTTAATCGAAGTAAAATCAATGATATAGATTCTTTTATTAATTGTAATCTTACTATCGAACAAACAGAGCGATTAAAGAAAACTTTAGATTTAGTCAGAGATTTTGAAACGCCGTTTGGTATGGAACTTTTAGGCACAGTTGATTTTATGTTGCGTGAATGCAAAAAAGATATGGATAGTGAAGAAATTTTTGATGAACTTAAAAATTGGACTAAGCGAAAGCAAAAATTATTTACTCCCTATCACATTCAGGTAGCAAAAAAAAGATTATCACAGTTTTTTGTTTATTAAACCTCACGGCTTTCATATTCTTGTAGAATTTGAAAATATTCGCAATAATTTTCTCGCCGATACCCACACTTTTATTACGCCTGCCTTGCTCCAGATTGTGAATTGACGGCTTCAAATAAAACGATATACATCCTCAGCTGCTAAAGATTTTCTTATTTATCTCTGTCCTAGATGATTGTTCAGCTGCTTCAAATTTAAACGAATCAGCAGTTTTCAAATTTTGCCACAGAGAGGCTGAAAATGTGCCGAGAATCACACGAATGCGGGCCTCTTTAATTTTTTACTTGCTTATTTATATTACGAGTGTTAATTTATCTAACAACGTTAGAAAAATTATTTTATTATGAGTCACTTACAGCGCAGACAGCGCGAAAAAGAAGAAATACGGCAAAGCATTCTTGATGCAGCAAGAGCCATCGCAATTGAAGAAGGCTGGACTTCGGTCACTATCCGCAAAATCGCTGATAAAATCGAATACACGCCTCCGATTGTTTATGAGTACTTCGAGAATAAGGAAGCTTTGTTTAGAGAGCTCGTCTATGTCGGCTTCCGATTGATGCACCGGGACTTTGAAACGGTCATGGCGGCCGAAACAAATCCCAAGGAATTGATAATGTATTTATCCATGCAGGCGTGGGATTTTGCGGCAAATAATCCGGATTTGTACCAGTTGATGTTCAGCATTGAAAAACCGGTGCCGAATGATGAAATGATAAAGGTTATGGATGTCATTAAAGAAACTTTCCGGAAAGTGGATACGGGAAAATTCGGAAATCTGGAAAATTTAATTTTGAGCTGGATTTGTTTAACCCGTGGAGCAGTTTCTACTCTGCTAATGAGTCCACTGCCGCCGCACTTAGGAGACGTTTCACCGCGAGAATTATACAAAAAGATCGTCGAATATAATATCGGATTGTTCTGATATATTTTTTTATCTAAAAATCTAACTAAGTAAGATTTTATAACTAAATAAAAAATACAAACATGAAAAGAAACATAATTATCACCGCCTTGCTGCTGCTTGTGCAGGCTTCGGTTTTCGGGCAGACCTTTTCGTTGAAGGATTGCATAAACTACGCTGAGCAAAAAAACAGCAGTATCAAAATATCAAATCTCGACTACGATTTGAGCACGCAAAAAGTCAACGAGCAAATCGGGTCGGCACTTCCGCAGATTGATTTCAGCGGAACCCTTGAAGATAAACTCAAACTTTCCACCACCGTAATGCCCGGTGAGTTAATGGGAAAACCGGGAACCACACTCGCGCTGCAAATGGGTACAAAGTATAACCTCTCCGCCGGTTTGACGCTTAATCAAAAGATTTTCAGTCCGTCATTTTGGGTTGGACTGAAAGCGGCGAAGATCAGCGAAGATATGTCGCAGCTTACGCGGCAAAAAACAACTGAACAGGTTTTGTACAGTGTCGGTACGGCATATTACAAGGCAGTCATTATGCAAAAGCAGATGGAGAATCTCAAAAAAGTTCTCGAAGCCTCACAGGTGTCACTTACCGCAACACGATTAAAGTTTGCAAACGGTATCGGAAAAAAGATTGATGTAGACAAAGTGCAGGTAAGCTATAACAATACATATTCACAGTTGCAGCAAACAGAATTGCAATATAAAGAGGCACTTAATAATCTTAAATATGAGATGGGTATGCCGGTTCAAAACGAACTTACACTGACCGAAGTACTCGACGAAACAATTTCGCATCCCGAAACCCCATCCCCGGATGAGTATAGCGGCTATCTTGAAAAACGCAGCGATTATAAATTGCAAAAGTCTACTATCTCGCTTTATGAGGCGGATAGGGAAAATAATCTGAGCGCTTATCTGCCGACGTTGTCCTTCTATGCCAATTACAATTATCAGGCAATGAGAAATCAGTTCAATCTATTCAATAAAGATCAAAACTGGTACAATAGTTCGGCTATCGGCCTTGAGTTAAAAATTCCGATTTTCTCAGGATTTTCAAGATATGCTAAAGTTGAACAATCAACTCTAAATGTTGAAAAGGAAAAAGAAAACCTGCGCCAAAATGAGCAGAGCATTTATCTGGATATTTCCAACAAGACGCATGAATACAATAATGCCGCGAGCAATATTCAAATAGAAAAAGATAATATGGCGCTTGCCGAAAATGTTTACAAGAACACACAGCAGGAATTTGGACAAGGAGCAAGTTCGTCATTGGATTTAACACAGGCAGAGCGCTCCTTAGTTGAGGCGCAAAATAATTACTATACCCGCTTGCAGAGTTTGTACATAGCCCGGCTTGACCTAGAAAAAGCACAGGGTACATTAAACAATTTTATACATAACATAAAGTGAAGAACATGAAAAGAATTATTGGAATAGTTGTCATAGCACTGTTGGTTGTACTTTCGGTGTTTAAATTAATAAGTAACCGGAACAAGATAACCGCGCAAAATGAAAATTTATTCGCGAACGAGGTTAGCGTTACGGTTGCCTCGGTAAGTCAAAGGGATATTTCGCCCGTACTCAATGTTACCGGTACCGTTTATCCGGTTAAAGAATTGGATATTCCGGCTGAAACACAGGGAAAAATCAGATCATTGAATTATACTCTCGGACAAAGTGTAAAGGCGGGTTCGGTAATAGCAGTGATTGATGACGAGTTGAAAAAATTATCCTACGAATCGGCAAAGATTGACGCGGAAAAAGCTGAGAAGGATTTTAACAGATTGAAGAATTTGTTAAACGGCGGAACAACGAGTCAGCAGGAATTTGATAATGCAAGATTTGCATATGAAACTGCGAAGAACAAAGCAGCCGATGCCGCCAAACAGCTTTCGTATACCAAGATTACCGCTCCGATTTCAGGAACGATTTCGAAAAAATTGGTTGAAACCGGAACGTACGTCAATCCCGGCACCGCGGTTGCATCTATTGTTGACATATCAAAGTTAAAAGTCAAAGTCAATTTGTCGGAAAGCAACGCGTACTATGTGAAAGCCGGAAACAAGGTTCAAATTACAACTGATATTTATCCGGGAGTGATATTAACCGGAAAGGTCAGTTTTGTAAGTCCGCGCGGAGACGATGCTCATAATTATCCGGTTGAAATTGAATTGGAAAACAGTGGAAAGAATCAGCTGAAAGGCGGGACATTCGTTAATGCCAAATTTGAAATAGGCGCCGAAAAGATGGGGCTGTGCATTCCGCGTGAAGCCTTGCAGGGAAGCATTAAAGAAGCAAAAGTTTATGCTGCCGAAGGCGGTAAAGCTCACTTGAAAAACGTGGTTATCGGAAGAGAAAGCGGCGGTTATCTTGAAGTTCTTTCCGGAATAACAGAGAATGAAACGGTGGTTATAAGCGGACAGGTGAATTTGTCCGATGGAAAATCAATTAAAATTATAAATAATAACTAAGACACGAACATGACAATTACAGAATTAGCGATAAAACGCTCGACACTTGTAGTGATTGCATTTACTGCTTTAACACTGGTTGGCATATTTTGCTATAGTAAACTCAATTATGAGTTGATTCCCAAAATAGATATGCCGTTCATGGTTGTAGCAACGCAGTATCCCGGAGCCTCGGCCGATGAGGTTGAGAGTTCGGTAACCAAGAAAATAGAAGATGCCCTTTCGGCACTTGAAAATGTAAAATATATGAGTTCTTCCTCGCAGGAGGGGTATTCGGCAATATCAATTGAATTAGTTGCCAATACCAACACGGATGTGGCGATACAAGATGCCCAGCGCAAAGTGAATGCCATACTTTACCAGCTGCCCGTTGGTGCAAAAACTCCGGCGCTGCAAAAATTTTCGACGGATCAAATCCCGATCTTAAAACTCGGTGTTAAGGCGAAAATGGATGCACCAAAATTATATCAATTAGTCAAGGATCAGATAAAGTCGCAAATATCAAAAATTAACGGCGTGGCTCAAGTTACCCTCATCGGTGGAGATGAGCGCCAGATACGCATTAATGTTGACCGGAACAAGCTGGCTGCCTATAATATTACGATCAGCCAGTTGTATGGTATAGTTAATAACGCCAATCAGCAGTTTGCGACCGGAAAAATTGAAGGCAGCAAGAGTCAATATACTGTGCGCTTATCCGGAAAGTTTACTTCGCTGGATCAAATGCGGAACATCGTGGTTACTCATAAAACCGACGGCAGCGAAGTGAAATTAGGCGACATCGCGGAAATTGTTGACGGTATTGCCGACTATACCACGCTGAGCAGAATCAACGGTGAAAACTCAATCGGTATGCAGATACAAAAGCAGTCGGATGCCAACTCCGTAAAGGTAACGCAGCTTGTTAAAGAGGAAATGGCGAAACTTGAAAAACAGTATGAATCGGCCGGTTTGAAGTTTGTTATCGGAACGGACAATTCACTGTATACGCTTGCTTCCGCTAACTCGGTTATGGAAGATCTTATTATCGCGATTGCCCTTGTATCTATCGTTATGTTTTTATTCCTGCATAGTTTCCGGAATTCACTCATCGTGCTTGTTTCAATTCCGGTTTCGATTGTATCGGTTTTTACGGCAATGTATATCTTCAACTTCTCATTAAATATGATGACATTAATGGCGCTTTCGCTCATCATAGGAATTCTGGTGGATGACTCCATTGTTGTGCTGGAAAATATTCACCGGCATTTGCATATGGGGAAGGATAAGAAGCAGGCGGCAATTGACGGCAGAGCGGAAATAGGATTCACCGCTGTTGCAATAACATTTGTTGACGTGGTTGTATTTGTTCCGATGGCGCTTGTCTCGGGAATGATAGGCAACATCCTGAAAGAATTTGCTCTCGTTGTTGTTTTTTCAACCCTCATGAGTCTTATCGTTTCATTTACCGTTACTCCGCTGCTTGCTTCACGGTTCAGCAGAATTGAAAAATTAACGCGGGATACTTTTCTCGGCAAAATTGCACTGTCATTCGAGAGCTTCTACAACAAGCTGACAGCGTTTTATCAATCCATGTTGAAAAAAGCATTGCAGAACCGAAAGAAAGTATTTGCTTCGGTGATGGCTCTGTTCTTTGCCTCGTTTTTATTGGTCGGTATGAATTTTATCGGAACGGAATTTATGCCGAGTGCCGATAAAGGAGAGTTTGTTGTACAGCTTGAAGGTGATTCGCAAAACACGCTGCTGCAAACTAATCAGTTGACTGAAAAAGTCGAGAAACTTTTATATGCACATCCGGAAGTGCAAAAAGTCTTTTCCAGCATCGGTTATTCAAGCAGTATGCTCGGGACGAGCAGCGAAAGCTATAAAGCTGAAATTACCGTGGCAATTATTGATAAGAAAAAAAGAAAGCAGACAGTTGAACAATATGCTGCGATGATTAAAAAAGAAATATTATCTGCTGTCCCCGGATTGAAAGTTACCTCTACTCCAAGTTCAACATTCGGCTCCAGCGAAGCGCCTATTCAGGTGCTGCTCCGCGGAGCTGATATGAACGAAATCTACAAAACCGCGGATCAGGTAATGGCGACAATAAAGGATGTTCCCGGTATTAACGACGTTCGTCTTTCAGTCGAAAAAAGCAAACCGGAAATGCACATTCAAATTGACCGTGATAAAATGTCCGCACTCGGACTTTCGATATCCGACGTTGGAAACACTTTACAATATGCTCTTGCCGGTAATTCGGATTTGCAATATTCCGAAGACGGAACCGACTATGACATCAATATCCAGCTCGACGCTTTTGACCGTCAAAAAGTTGAAGACATCGGCATTATCAACTTTCGCTCCGCAACCGGAGAGAGTATCGAGTTAAAACAATTTGCGACTATATTTCAATCACTCGGTCCTAACAGATTAGAGCGCTATGACAGAATATCTTCAATTACGGTTAAAGCCGAAGTATACGGAAGACCTGTCGGAACAGTAGGATCGGAGATTCAGAAAAAAATCGGTGAGAACGTGCATTCGAAAAACGTAACGATAGAGTATAAAGGTCAGATGGAACGGCAGTCGGACGCGTTCAGCAGCCTCTTTTTCGCGTTGGCGGCGGGCATTCTTCTGGTTTACTTTGTTATGGTTATGTTGTACAACTCATACGTCTATCCGTTTGTGGTTCTCTTTTCATTACCGGTCGCGGTTATCGGTGCGCTTCTTGCTTTGGCGTTAAGCGGAAACAACATATCCATGTACGCGCTTATCGGTATGATTATGTTGATGGGTCTGGTGGCGAAAAATGCGATTCTGATTGTGGACTTTACCAATAAACTGCGTGAAAACGGCACGGCAATGATAGAAGCGCTGCTGGAAGCGGGTAAGGAAAGGCTGCGTCCTATTTTAATGACTACCATCGCGATGGTTTTCGGTATGCTTCCGCTGGCAATATCAACAGGTACATCATCCGAAACCAAAAACGGATTAGCCTGGGTTATTATAGGCGGTTTGACCAGTTCGCTGATTTTAACACTTATACTTGTTCCGGTTGTTTACGTGAGCGTTGAAAACATCAGAGAAAAAATCCGTGTAAAATTCTCTCATCGTTCAAAGTCCTTAGAATCTGCATTGCCGCACAATGCCTGAGCTGAAGACGACATAGCAACGATATAACGACTCACACCTCTATACCCCTGATAATTGTCAGGGGTATTTTTTTTACAGACAAAACGAATGTGTGTTGCGGACGGTGTGGTAGGTCGACGCTGTAGAGATGTTTCGATCTACAAATCACAACAACGGCAGAAGAAATTAACCGCAAAGACCCAAAGGCGCAAAGTAGATTTAATAGGACGATGAAAAGGTGGGTCATCGAGTAGGCCGCCTTGCCTCGATACATCGCGACGCCGTCGCGACACTCGGCAAACGGCGGCCGTACCTGCCCGACGGCGCAAGCCAGGCGGGTCGAGATGACTCCGGACATATTTGCGATTAAGTTCCGTAGGAACAGAATAATTGTAGCCACGGATTTCAATCCGTGGTATGAGGCAATAAGAATAAATTAAGTTCCGTAGGAACGATATATGTAGGTCGGGTTTGCTACCCGCCCATTCCCGGTGCAATTACTATTCGTTACTGCCGAGAAAATAAATCGGATGCAGCGGCAGCAGATTTTTTTCCTCGTCGGTAAACTTCGGGTAATACTCCTGCCACAAATCAATGAACTGATTTAAATCAATCAGCTTTACATGGATGTGTGATGTGCGTGCAAACTTATCGGACTCGCTTGTAAAACTTCCCGATGTAACAAACAATCCGATATCGCCGTCTTTATTTAACGAGCCGACTAAGTTTTTAACATCGGTTATGGGCACGCTCGTGTTCGGTCTGTGTTTTACCTGCACTTTAATACGCGGAGTTTCCGTTCCGAGCGGATCTTTATATGCAACAATATCAACACCGCCGTCCGGACCCTTCGGCGCAACAAAAGGAGTATAATATCCCATCGCGTGCAGCAGAGCCGCCACCAAATCCTGAAACTCATAAGGATTCTTCTTCAAGATAAATTCTTTTATTCCTTCTTTTGCCTGAGATTCAAGCCCATCAATAATTTCCTTTGGTGTTGCCGAAACTGTTCCAACATCATCCGGCCCTTTTTCGGTTTCTGCATGCGCCACGGACCATTCTTTATACAAGCGGTTTGCCGTATTTAACAGTTCCTCCGGTGAAAGTTTCAGTGCCTGCTCTCCTTCGGGGGTTATATACCAGATGCCTTTTTGCTTTTTTATAAAGCCGGATTTATCGAGACCGATAGAATAAAAACTGAGAATGGATTCCCACCGTACATAATTGGTTTTTTCATACGTACCACGTTCCCATTCGGTAAATTGCACCTGCTCACGCATCCTGTTGATAATCTCGCGGCTGGAAAGATGCCCGCCCGCTTCTTTTAATATTTGCAATGTAGCATATGTCGTTTTTATTGCGACCTGTCGTGTTGCCGATGTGTTTTCCGATTTCGTTTTCATGTGTATGTACCTTTATAAGAATTTTTCTGATGTAGAGACGTGCGGTGCACGTCTCACGTGTAATCCATTAAAATTATGAACAACCCGAAAGCCTTTTATGGCTTGTGGCGTATATTTCGTTTGCGTTATTCCAGGGGAGACGGATGCCATCCGTCTCTACGAGAAATCCGTATCCGTGTAGAGACACCTGGCATGCGTCTCACGAATAATCAATGCTAACCTCGCGCAACCCGAAAGCCTTTTATGGCTTGTGGCGTATATTTCGTTTGCCTTATTCCAGAGGAGACGCATGCAACCCGCCTGACCGGACGGGCAGGTCCGTCTCTACGAGAAATCCGTATCCGTGTAGAGACTCATGGCACGCGTCTCACGTATAATCAATGCTAATCTCGTACAAGCCGAAAACCTTTTATGTTTTGCCGCGAATATTTCGTTTGCGTTATTCCAGGGGAGACAGCTGCTCCACAGGATTCTGCGAACAGCTGTCTCTACGAAAAGGTCATCGAGTTCCCGACGGAGTCGGGAGTATCGAGATGACCGCGCCCGTTATTTCTTAACTGCGTCTTCGATGATTTTTATTTCTTCGTCTGTCAGGCCGTACAGCTGATATACCGCCTGGTTTATTTTGTCCTCGTGATAATCTATCCGCGTTTGTATCTGCTCTGTCTTCGTCTGCAATGTCGCCGACTGCTTCTCTTTGTTTAACTGCAAAAGGGCTTCGACATTTTTTAGAATTTCACCACAATGACTATTATTAGAATTCATTAGATCGCCCTTTATGGGAAGTACTTCCACATGCTGTTTTTTTACTTGTGCAAGGGCTTCACCTTTCTCTGGATTAATAACACCATAGACAAAATCCATTAAAGCCGAGTTTATTATACCAAGAATTAATTTTGTGTTTAATTTTTTTGATATAATAATATGCAAATTATCCCTGGCAATAAACCCCCCGGCAATATACGTTGCGACTATACTATCTCCGGTTTGCCGAACAAAAATCATTTCATCTTCATTAAATATTGCCGGATCACGCGGTGCCGCCAACCATTCACCATACAAAATCCAATAGTTATTATCCCATTTCGTAATGTACCTGTTTATTAAACTTCCGCGCAGCAACGGCTTCCAATCCGGTCCAGGCTTAGTTCCCTCTTGGACGAATGGTTTTTCTTCCATCGTTTTTTTTGTTTGAGGTGGCTTGCCCTTGCCTTTCTCAAAGGGCTTTACACCATTGAAAACACTACAAAAATCAGATAATGGTTTGGAGCAACCTAAAATTTTGTTGTAAAGTAGCATTGACGAAGCATTTGAATTTACATTTATCACGCCACCAGTATTATCCAATTGGTATTGTTCCATGAAATGTGAAGACTGCGGCATTTTATCAACCCACAGTTCAACTTCAAATGTTGAAGATTTTGATGGGATCCCGCGTTCTAAAACGATAACATGGGTGTCAACTACTGCCTTGAAAACCTTATTCGGCAACAATAATATTCTTTGCCATGTAAAATGGTTGGCTAAATATTTACGGATTTTCTTTAGCTTTATTGATTGTAGCCATGTATTTGATATTATTACTCCAAGCAACCCATTGATTCTAAGAATATGCTCATACCTTTCCAGAAATAGCAGATACAAATCTTTTTGATAATCCTGATGAATATACTTTAGGTCAAAATACGCTATTTGTTCCTTTGGAATCATAAAGCCATATGGCGGATTGCCGATAATAATATCGAAACCACTTTTATTTTCGGATGGATTCCCGCCCCGACTTGCCGGGGCAAGCTCTCCGCGGGAATGACTGTTGTCAAATACTTTTGGGAATGCCTTTTGCCAGTTGAAGGGTTTTATTTTTCTTTCAAAGCCGAAATCGAGCTGGGTGTCGTAATAGTCGATATCAATTAGCGAGTTGCCGGATTTGATGTTATCGTCAAGTGTCGGCAGTACGCGCTCGTTCCACAATTTATATTGCTGTTCGATGCTGTTTTTGCTTTCGCCTTCCATACACTTTAGCAGCAAACTGAGTTTTGTCACTTCAACGGCGTTGGTGTCAATATCCACGCCGAAAATGTTGTTGAGGAGGATTCGTTTCTTTTCGGATGCCGTCAGCATGCCTTCGGGTGTAAGGGGACTTTCTTTCTTTCCGGTCTTTACGCCGGATTTTGTGTAATAGTCTTTATGATAATCGAGCAGGTACTGATACGCGCCGATAAGAAAGCTGCCGCTGCCGCAGGCGGGGTCAACGATTTTTATTTTCTCAATCTCTTTCGGCGATTTGCCTTCAATCATTTTGCCGACGGTGTTCTGCACGATGTAATCTACAATATACTGGGGAGTGTAATACACGCCGCCCGCTTTGCGCACTTCCGGCTTCTCTTCAATTTTTGCACGCTTGCCCGCTTCAACGTGAATGGTCTTGCCGAGAAACTGTTCGTACGCGCTGCCGAGTATTTCAACGGAAAGAACGGAAAATTCATAAGGCGATTCGGGATAGTATAATTCGTGGATAATCTTTTTTAATGTCTTGTTCTCAATTGCCAGCTGACGGCTTATCTTGTCTTTCTGTAAATCGAACAAGCCGGAGTTGTATTTTTCATCTGCCCGCGTAAAAAGATGATAGAGGTTTTTGTAAAAATCGCCTTGCTTGACCGCGTCCTTTAACGAGCCGTAGGGTTCGATGTTCCTGTCTTCCGCAATGCGCAGAAAGATAATACGGTCAATGGTCTGCTGCACGGCAAAGTTAAGTTCGTCTTCGTCAAGCTGCTGATTGTTCTTGCTGAGATTAACGGCAAGGTCGGTGCGCCATGAGTCGAGTGATAAAAGAAACTCTTTATCAACGGTGGTGGTGCCTTTTTTCTGCGTGTCGCTTTGGACGAATTTATCAAAGCTGCCTTTGAGTACACGCTCTTTGCTGAAGGTATCCCACAGAAAATCAAATTCGTTGCTGTATTCATTATAGGTGAGATATTTTACTCGCGCGACGGATGCTTTATCGCCGGGATGCGGACGTTTGGTACAGTCGTACACGGAAAATTCTTCAAAGTCGGTGATAATGCTGATGGGCATTTTTGCGCTCCACCCGTAACGGCGTACCTGATAGGCGGGCTGGATGTCGTCTTTAACCGCGACGCTGGGTTTTTTCGCTTCAACAAAGAACAGCCGCTTGCCACCCGCCAGACGGAATGAATAGTCCGGCGCTTTTGTGGCGGAACCGATTTTGATTTTGTCTTCGTGGATTACTTCGCGGTATGCTTCGGCGTAGGCGTTCTGGTTGTCAACATCCCATCCGAGGGCTTTAAAAAACGGATCAATGAAATCACGCCTCGTTTGTGTCTCGTTGTAGTCGCCGTGTTTGTATGAATCAATTTGTTCGGCAAACCGGGCAACCAAATCAGCAATAGCTTGTTTTGCTTGTTCTTTAAGCACCTGCACCCTTAATATATAGAGAATAGTAAGGCAAATATATTAAAAATTGGGTGCAAACGAAACGGGAAAGAAATCGAAGAAAAAATTCTCGCAAAGACGCTAAGCCGCAAAAATCATTTTTAAAAAGCATAACACAAGTGGGTCATCGAGTAGGCCGCCTTGCCTCGATACATCGCGACGCTCGGCAAACGGCGGCCGTATCGAGATGACTCCGGGCAAAGCAACTAACTCTCGCCAAGCCGCCAAGACGCAAAAACATTTTATGTTTGGAGCTCGTGTAGAATGTTCCGATTCGTGTTTTCACCGATGCTCCTGTTGTTTTTTTCAATAAAAACTTGGCGCCTCTGTGTCTTTGCGGTACGTTTTTCTGTGATTGGCATTATTTAATCGAAAAAAGAAATTAACCGCAGAGACCCAGAGACGCAAAGTATATTTTAAAAAACATAGCACAAGTGGGTCATCGAGTAGGCCGCCTTGCCTCGATACATCGCGACGCCGTCGCGACACTCGGCAAACGGCGGCCGTATCGAGATGACTTTTTATAGCTTCCTTGCCGAGACCAGCACTTTTTTATGCACTTGCTTCGCGCCGGTTTGTGGATTGACGGCTTCAAATAATACTATGTACATTCCAAGTCGCAGCGGGTTGCCGTTTTTATTTCTGCCGTCGTAGATGATCGTGCCGCTTGAGCCGAAGGTCTCGTTGTTTGTTAATTCGCGCATGAGTCTGCCTTTGTCATCAAAGATTTTTATCGAGACTTGCGTCATTGGAAACGGTGTTTGAAAAGATATGGATGTAAAATCCTCGTGACCGTCGTTGTCGGGTGAAAATGGATTTGGACTGATTGTCATCTGCGAAGATGTTGAAACACTGCCGATAAAAATGCTGTTCGTTTCTCCCGGAGTTGCTCCGTTCTTATTTGCCGAGCTGCTCCAGTTTCTTGCATCGTTTGATGAGAGAATGGGATTGACTCGTTCGAGTGAGCGGTTGTTGGTACTGGTAAAATTCGGGTTGTGCCACGTCTTTTTGTAATAAACGGAATCAATAACATTTTTATAGGCATCGCGTAACACAACGGATGTATTGTTGTTAAGTAGTCCAAGACTATTCGATTGCAGAATACATTTATATTGGTAATTCTGAAGCGGCGGATATTTTTTCAGGATGATGCTGTCGCTGCATACAACAAAATAACTCCGCTGTGGAAGTGTGACAACGCTATCGGTAATATAGTACTCGTTTTTACCGGCAGTCGTTAGTTTCCACGCGTTCAACAGTAAGGCATCGGAAGATGTATTATACAGTTCGATAAACTCGGCGTTATCGCCTCCGGGCTCATACATTATTTCGTTAATCGCCAACGCTCCCGGTGATGCCGCCTGTATTGAATCAACCGAATTTTTCACGCCCGGTGTGCCGCCTTGTGCATTGTATGAGAACAGCCAGTTAAGGCTATCGCATGAGTTTGCCGACGCGGAAAGCCGCTCAAGCGATTTTCCGGTACGCGCACTCCAGTTGGAATTATAGAAGACCGAATCAATAGCCGAACCGCGGGAATCCCTCAGCACAACGCCGTCAGCGGAATTATTCAGCGTCCCGAAGCGGCATATGATATAATTACTATTTGTTATTCCTTGTACGGGCAGGGTGTCGCGGCTAATGGCGAAGTATCCGAAAGGCAAGATGAGTGCCGCGGAAGTTTTTATGGTATCTTCAGTGGGAGTTGTCAATACGTCCGAAATGCGCCAGCCGTTCAAGCGTATCGTATCTTTTGTTGTATTGTATAATTCGATCCATTCGGAATATCCCGCGCGGGGATTAAACATGATTTCATTGATAACAATTGAGCCGGTTCTGTTTCCGGATTTCACCGTTACATCGCTGTAATTGTTGGATGTGTCTTCATCGGCGTTGATAGAGGCTTGTACATGAATCATCAAACTATCATTAACTGCCGACGTGGGCAGCGATGATGTAATAAGAACAGAATCCTTTGCCGGTAAACTTGCGATAATAGTATCCATCAACGGCTTTACACTTTTATTTTCGTTCACGTAAGAAAAAGCTGCCCGGATATTTAGCACGGCGGCAGTGCCGTTATTATATATAACAGCGCTTGGTAAAACCTTGTCGCCTCTTGCAGGATAGCGTGGCGAAACAGATAATGATGAAATGGAAATATCATTTGTTTTCGGGGTGACCGAGTTGCAGTAGCCGGGTGTTGCGCGGTATCTTGTCGTGGCATTTCTCCAACTTGATGAATCCGTTGAAGTACTTTCTGCCGCAATTCGCTCAAGCGACGCTCCGGTGGTTTTGCTCCACGCCGGGGAATAACCGAGCGAATCAATGACGCGGAAAAGAGAATCGAGGAGGATAACCTTATCACCGTCATTGTTAAGCGTCGGAAAGCTGCTAACGATCAGTTGACCCATGCAGGGATATTTTTTCAGGATGCTGCTATCCCGCGACACAACACAATAGCCGCCGGGATTAAGAATTACATCACTCTTTGCGATGATTGATGTATCGGCATCGTCTGCGATGTGGAATTTTTTCAGATTGACCGGGTCTGTTGAACGGTTATATAGTTCAACCCATTCCGGTTCTCCGGTTAGAGGAGCGTACATTATTTCATTGATGACAATTTCATTTCTCGGATTGCCGCCGCGCAGAACTGAGGCTGTCGTGATACGGTAATTGTTTGAGGTATCGTTATCCGCTCCGCATGTAACACTTGCGATAAAATAGTTTTTACCAACGGGGAAAGTTGAGGTTTGTATCATTAGTGAATCTGATTGGCCGGGGGCAAGGGGAGCCCGCCGGGTTGCATACAGTATTTCATTCTCCGCGGCGGTGGAGTCCTTGTTCGTGTCTTTATATAGTTGTATGGTAAGTAAGTCGCTTGTGTACCTTCCGCGATTTGTAATTTTAAGTTGCAACGTCACGCTGTCGGCCTCTGAATAATACGTTGCCACGGGAGAGAAGGATGTAATGGCAATATCATATTCTTTGGGAGTTATACTATTGACAAATCCCGGTGTACATAATCTCGGATTAAATGATGATCCCCAGTTAGTTGAGTCATTACTTGGAGAATCATAATACATTCGTTCCAGCGACACACCGTTGCTGCCGCCCCAATGCGGAGTATAGGCGATGCTATCTATAACAAGGCCGAATGAATCCCTTAAGGCAATATAGTCGCCATCATTGTTCATAACCGGCAATGAGACAAACAAAATTCTGGTGTCTGCGGGATATGTTTTTGGCGGCAGGGAATCCCTCGCAATTATGAAAAATGAGTTGGGCGCGACGCAAGTATTAGCTGTTGTTATCGTTGTTTGTTTCACCGGGTCACATAGTTTCCATTTCTTCAGATTAATCGTGTCGGGACACCGGTTATAAATTTCAACCCATTCAGGCATATCGCCGGTTGGTGCATACATCAGTTCGTTTAATACAGCATCATTATAATTTCTTGTTTTCTGATAAACATGGAATGAAATCGAAAGCGTATCATTCCACGAATCTTCATCACCGGCGGTTGAGATTTTTGCGATAAAATTGTAAAGTCCGGTATCCTTGCAAGTAATGTTGATTTCCTGAAATACGGTATCGCCGGATTGGATGGGCAAAAGTGCGGTGCTAAGCACTACGGAATCCTTGATCGAAATTGAATCCCTTACAGCGGTTTTATATACGTTGAGTATTGTTTTATTGAGGACAGCCGAACCGTTGTTGTATATACCTATCCGGAGGCTCGCGAGTGAGTCCTTGAAAACAATTGCAGGAGATACGTTAAACAGTGTCAGCCTCGCATCAATATTTTTCGGGGTGACGGAGTTTATTCTTCCCGGTGTGCCGCGGTAATATTGCGATGTGCTCCAGTTTGAAGCAGAGTTGTCTTTTGTAAGTTTAATTTTCTCAATAGAACTTCCCTTTGCCGGAGTATCACTCGGGCAAGTATAAGATTCTAAAATCAATTTGGTTTTGGACTTAAAGACACTGGTGTTTTTGCCGAGCGCATTCTTTAATCCGGTTTCTTTGCAAAAGTTGGTGCTGACAATAGCTAAAAGGGCATTAGAATGAATATTTTTATATATCGGCTCTTTGGCGAGTTTATAATCATGATTCAGTATAACAGCATATTGTTTTGGATGAAGTACCAAAGCAGAGTCAACTTTTTTAATACTATCCCTATATATAATTGCATCCGTAGTACGGTCACGATACAGAATGGCAGTTGAGTCCAGACTGATATTAGTTGTCCCCGTGTTGTAAAGTTCAATAAAGGTATTGAGCGGGTCGGTGTCCGAAAAAAGAATTTCCGAAATTGTGAGCATGGTGTCGGATTGACAGAATGCTAATGGTGAAAGCAGAATAATAAAGGCGACGCAAAGCGTGTATGTGGTTTTCAACGTAATCCCCTGAATATGTAACTAAACTAAAATTTTTATTTTGAGATTTCCTTGTAATGCCCGCCCGCCAGGATGTCGAATAATTTCGGCGGCATGATGCGCAGCAGAAGAATGCTCATGTGCATTAAAAACGGAAAGGCGATTATCCGTTTCTCTTTTTGAATTTTTGCGCAAATATACTTCGCGGCTTTTTCGGGACTCCATAACAGCGGCATCTTAGATTCATTTTGGGCAGTCATAGGTGTTTCAACAAATCCCGGTTTTACCGTCAATACTTTTACACCGTATGACATTAATTCAATCCGTATCCCTTCAAGAAATTTTGTCGCCGCGGCTTTGCTGGCGTTATAAAGTCCGCTTTTCGGGAATCCACGCTCGTCGGCAAGACTCGAAACCCCTATAAGCAAACCGGATTTTTGTGACATGAACATCGGTAGAAGCTGGCTGACGCAGTAAATAAGTCCGAGCACGTTTGTATTAATTGTTTTCTCGGCGATGGTAATATCAAATTCTTCAATCGGGTTTCGGAATGCAACTCCCGCGTCCAGAATGGCAGCATCTATGCGGGGGAACTGTTTGAGAATTTCCCCAAAAACGGTTGTAACATTTATTTTATCGGATACATCACATTGAAATGCGTATATTCGTGCCGGATTATTCCGGGATTCGTTTTTTAGCGCAAGCAGAACATCTAATCTTCGCGCGAGTGTAATGACGGTGCAGTCGTATTTGCTTAGTTCCACCAATATCGCTTTACCGATTCCACTGCTTGCCCCTGTTAAAAGGATGGTTTTTCCTGAAAAATCCATAAAATTAAAATCCGATTTGTTAATATTTAAAAAAATCAATTTTTCAATTCAAATCCAACTCATTATTTTCCATAAGTCAGTAATTATTTTTACAACAAAAATTATTCCAATTGAAAAACGAGCTTATCGAAATAGATTCAGTACTTGTAAATAGTGAAGTTTTGCAAGTTAAATTTGCCTGCGACCTTTCAAAATGCAAAGGCGCGTGTTGTACGCTGGAAAGCGAATACGGCGCTCCGCTTCAGGCAGATGAAATTACGGAAATGAAAAAGAACCTTCCCGCGGCAATGGAGTATCTACCCGGGGCGCATGTGGAAGAAATCAAGAAAAAAGGGTTTTACGAGTCGAAAGACGGTGAATTGGTAACGAGAAGCATACAGAACAAAGCATGCGTTCTCGTTTTTTATGAGGGAGACGTAGCCAAGTGTTCACTTGAGCGCGCGTATTTTGAGGGGAAAAGCAGTTTCAGAAAACCCGTATCCTGCCATCTTTTTCCTATTCGTATTTCGGATTTTGGAGGAGACATACTCCGGTACGAAAGATTCTCCGAATGCGCTCCTGCTTTAGAAAACGGACAGAAAGAGAATAAGACGAT